>CAWAKE010000001.1:0-396866 GCA_963782535.1 uncultured delta proteobacterium
TAAAGCGGCCCATTTCGATGCTGTAAAATGGCCCACCTCGCAGACCCGAAGCATCCTGCTGAAGAGCAGGAGGCGCGGGATGGAGAGGAAAGCAAAGGTGGAGCTATTCGAGCAGATACGCAGGGAGTACGAATTCGGCGACGGTACCGTGCTCGGCATCGCGCGCAAGCTGGGAGTGCATCGCCGGATGGTACGTCAGGCGCTGGCCAATGCCGCACCGCCGGAGCGCCAGCAGTGGGAACGGAAGCGACCGATAATGGCGCCGTTGATGCCCTTCATCAACGCGGTGCTGGAAGCCGATCGCAACGCCCCGCGCAAGCAGCGTCACACCGCCCATCGCATCTGGCAGCGGATTGTGACGGAGCAGCCGGAGCGGAAAGTGTCGGAAGCGACGATTCGGCAGTATGTGCGCGAGCGCAAACGGGAGCTGGGATGGTCAGCCCGCGCGACCTGTGTGCCGCAGAGCTACGCACCGGGGCAGGAAGGCCAGGTCGATTGGTATGAAGCATGGGCGGAGCTCAATGGTGAACGGATAAAGCTGCAGGTCTTTGCGATACGGAGCATGGCGAGCGGCGCGGCCTTCCATCGGGCCTATCATCGCGCGACCCAGCAGGCGTTTCTCGAGGCTCACGAGCACGCGTTTCAATATTTTGAGGGCGTCTTTCGCATCCTCAGGTACGACAACCTGAAAGCTGCGGTGAAGAAGATCCTGCGTGGGTTCCGCCGCGAGGAGACCGTGCGCTTCATTGCTTTTCGTTCACACTGGCGGTTCCAGAGCGAATTTTGCACGCCCGAGGAGCCCCACGAGAAAGGTGGGATAGAAGGCGAGGCCGGCTACTTTCGGCGCAATCATTGGGTGCCGGTGCCGAAGGCGCGCGACCTCGCGGATCTCAACGCGCAGTTGCTCGCCGCCTGCCGTGCCGATGAACGGCGCCAGATCGCCGGACACCAGCAGCCGGTGGGAGGGTTAATGATCGAGGAGCGTGCGCAGCTATTACCGCTCGCCGAACAAGGCTTCGAGCTGGCGGAGATCGCGTTTCCACGCGTGGACGGTCTCGGCTGCGTGCGGGTGCGGACCAATCTCTATTCGGTGCCGGCGGCGTCCGGCAAGACGGTCGAGGTCCGGCTTTATCCGAGTTACGTCGAAGTGCGGGATGAAGGGCGGTGCATCGCTTGCCACGAGCGTTGTCACGGGCGGCAGCAACAAGTGCTCGACCTGGAACACTATCTCGATGTACTGGAGCGCAAACCGGGCGCCCTGATCGGCTCCAGGCCGCTCAAGGCATGGCGGGAACGTGGCTGGTGGCCGCCAAGCTACGATCGGCTGCTCGACGAACTGATACACCGGCACGGCAGGCAGAGCGGCACGCGCCAGATGATTCAGCTGCTCAGCCTGATCAAACAGCATGGCCACCAACGGGTACGAACGGCGGTGGAAGAAGCAATCGCTCTGGGCTGTGCGGATGCCGCGGCGGTGCGGCATCTGGTGGAAGCCGCGGACCTGGCCCATGCGCGCAGTGCGCTCATCGAGTTGGGCGCACTTGCCCGTTTCGAACGACCACTGCCGGCGATCACCGACTACGATGGGTTGCTGAGCTCGGAGATAGCGCTATGAATGCGCAGGCCGCCGTTCTGGAAACTGCCAGCATCCAGCAGCAGTGCAAGGTGTTACGCCTGCCGGCGATCGCCGCGCAATGCGGCCAACTGGCCGAACAGGCGGTGCGCGAACGTCATTCGCACCTGGGCTTCCTCGAAGCGCTGTTGCAGGCCGAACTCGAAGAACGGGAACAGCGGCTGGTGGAGCGGCGCCTTCGCGAAGCGCATCTGCCGCGGATGAAGACCCTGGAGGAGTTTGACTTCGCCCGCAATCCCAAGATCTCGGCACAACAGATCCACGAACTCGCGCAAGGCGCTTACATCGGCCGGGCTGAGCCGGTCATCTTCATCGGTGACAGCGGCACCGGTAAAACCCATCTACTCACCGGCCTGGCAGTAGCCGCCTGCCGGCAGAAGCGCCGGGTTCGATTCACTACCGCCGCTGCGTTGATCAACGAAATGGTCGAGGCCAAACATCAGTTGCAACTCGGCCGCGCGTTGAGCCGTTGGGCCCGTTACGACCTCATCGCGCTCGATGAAGTGGGCTACGTGCCCCTGGCCGAAGTAGGTGCGGAGTTCCTGTTCCAGGTCATTGCCGAACGGGCCGAGAAGGCCGCAGTGATCGTTACTACCAACCTGCCCTTCTCGGAATGGACGCAGGTGATTCCCAACGCACGGCTCTGCAAGGCGTTGATCGATCGCATTACTGACCGCGCTAGCATCATCGAAACCGGGACTGACTCATACCGCTTTCGCCGAACCCTGGAGAAGCGCAAGGGCCGCAATGCAGAGCTGAACAATATTACCGCGCCGCCCCCGCTTAGCGGCGGCGGGAAAAAGGCGACCTAAAACGAGGCCCGTAGCGCTGATCATCAGCACAGAGCAATAACTGAACAACTAACGGAAAACTGGTGGGCCAAATGTAAGCATCGAAGTGGGCCAGACCGGATTGTCGAAATCATACCTCACAGGGGAACCTCGAAAAGAGCTCACTGCCTCGGGTTCCGCCTGATGATCAGTTGCCAGTTATTCCGTGTCGGACATCGCGATTGCTGAGCGCGAATCGCAAGTCTGTCCGTATTTCGGATCCGAAGTCTAAGCGCATCGCAGTGTACACGCCGGCAAATCGCGGCCGTCGTCGCCACCGCTTCCTCCTCAAGCGGAATCGCAATGGTCTGCTCCTCGCCGAATCGGCTGCCCTTCATCGTTTGTTTCCTTTCAGCAGAGGTCTCTACCTCCATTCCGCTGCGCGCTAGCAGGCCGCGGAAAAACGCCGACTGGTCATGAGATTCTCGATCCTGATGTAGCGATATCGGAGTGGTCGGAGAGTTAGGCGGTTGAGAGTGGCTGGGTCCGGCCGTTCACCGATTGATTCACGTAGCGACCGGCCGCAGGTTACGTATTCTCACCAAGTTGTAAGCCGCGGCCGCGAAGGTGAAGGTCCAACCAACCCGGGCGATTCCACGATGACGAGTCTGGCGCAGGCCGGCGACCGTCTTGAGCCAGCCGAAGATCTCTTCGACCCGTTTGCGCCGCCACTGACTGAGCCGGTAGCCGGGGTGGCGAGTGCTGCGTCGGTCGATTGCGCTGTTGACCTTTTGCGCAACGTGCGGTGTGACTCGATACTCACGCAACGCGCGCACCAACTCCCTTTGATTGTAACCTGACCCAAAACCCGAAAACTAGGACAGCGATAAGTTGAGAGAAGGGCGGCGGGCGTGGTCCTCTGGGGAGCCAGAAGGGAGGCCACGAAGGTGCCGAAGAAGGGACATAGCGAGGAGAAGATTTGCGGGCGCTGCATCAGGCGGAAGGCGGTGAGAAGGTCGCCGACATCTGCCGCGAGCACGGGATCAGCGAGGCGACATTTTACGTCTGGAAGAAGAAGTACGCCGGGCTGGCGCTGAGCGAGTTGCGCGAGCTGCGCCAGTTGCGCGAGGAGAACGGCAAACTCAAACGGCTGGTGGCGGACCTTTCGCTGGATCGGCACGTGCTGCAGGAGATAGTGCGAAAAAAGCTGTAAGGCCTCGGCATCGGCGCGAGTTGGGGCGCTGGGCGCAAGCGGTGTTCGAGATGAGCGAGCGCAGGGTGTCGAGGCTGTTGCCGATCCAACTGGCAACGTTACGTTATCGGGGTCGGCGGGATGCGCAGACGGCCCTGAGGATGCGACTACGGGAATTGGCGGCAAGCCGGGTCCGTTTCGGCTACCGGCGTTTAACGGTGATGCTCAGGCGTGAGGGCTGGAAGGTCAACGCCAAGCGCATTTATCGACTGTATTCTGAGGACGGCCTGGCGGTGCGGACCAAGGTGCGCAGGAAGATCGCGCGGCGCATGCGGGTCCCGCTGGTTAAGGCAACCCGGCCGAACCAAAAGTGGTCGATGGATTTTGTCGCTGCCCGCTTGCTTGATGGGCGCTGGTTTCGCGTGCTGACGGTGGTCGATCAGTTCACCCGCGAATGCCTGCTGCGACTGGCGGATAGCTCGCTGACCGGGCATAAGGTGGCACTGGCACTATCCCAGGTCGTCGCTGAGCGCGAGGCGCCGGTCTCGATTACGGTCGACAACGGCAGCGAATTCGTCAGCAAGGCGATGGAGGCTTGGGCTTATCAGTATCGCGTCGACCTGGACTTTATCCGTCCAGGGCGGCCGGTGGAAAATGGCTATATCGAGTCCTTCAACGGTCGGCTGCGGGATGAGTGTTTGAATGTGGAAGTATTCTTTGCGCTGGCGGACGTTCGTGAGAAACTCCAGCAGTGGCGGCAGGACTACAACCAAGTGCGGCCGCACAGTGCGCTCAATGACCACGCGCCCGATGACTTCGTAAAGCGGTGGAGAGCAGGGAGCGCAGCCGCTGCGTGCACCGCTGGGCCGCCAGAGGCGGCCGGCGCGGCGCATAACGCGCCGGCTGCGGATCCGAAACAACAGCTTTTCGGTCCGCCCTCAGCAGACGCAAAGGGCGGGCCCGAAAAGCTCTTAAACGAAGACCAGACGAGCGCTTTGCTTGAGGTCGTAACTTGAGTCTGTTGAGGTCACAAAACGCCGGCCGAACCGGCCAAAACGACTGCGCCAGGCCGAATTCTCTACCTTCGCTTGTTCTAGTTTCGCGGGGCAGGTCACGAAACCCCGAACTCTATTCATAAACGCGGGTAAGTTGGGGGGCACGCCAAAGGCAAGCCCAGTCAGCGCCGCCTGAACTTGGCCCGCCCATGAAGGCACGAAGTCAAGGGCAGTATTTCAGAAGTTCATTTTTCTTTTTGCGTTTGTTTTGGAGTTGACCCGGTTTCGTAGACGGTGTTGGGGAGAAAGGAAGAAGGAGGTTCCCGATGCCACCAACGCATCCACGGTACCCGCTGGAATACCGGCGGCGGATCGTCGAACTGGCGCGCGCTGGACGGAAGATCGAGGAGCTGGCGCGCGAGTTCGAGCCCTCAGCCAATGCGATCCGCAAATGGCTCAAGCAGGCGGCGCTCGATGAGGGCCTGCGCAGTGACGGCTTGACCACTAGCGAACGGGAGGAACTTAACCACCTGCGGCGGGAGAACCGGGTGCTGCGCGAGGAGCGGGAGATACTTGCAAAAGCCGCGGCCTGGTTCGCTCAGGAGACCGGCGCGACGCCGTCGCGGCGGTCGCATTCGTAGGGGCTAACCAGGCCATGCACGGGATTGCCACGATGTGCCGCGTGCTGGGCGTCTCCCCCGGCGGTTACTACGCGCGGCTAAAGCGTCCGCCCTCGGCGCGGGCCCGGGCGGATGGCGAGTTGTGCGGGCGGATCGCCGAGATCCATCACCACTCGCGCGCCACCTACGGCGCGCCGCGCATCCATGCCGAACTCAAGGAACAGGGCATTAGGGTGGGATGCAAACGGGTGGCGCGGCTGATGCGCGCGGCGGGGCTTCGCGGCGTGAGCCGGCGCAACTGGATAATCACCACGGTGCGCGATCGCCAGGCGCGCCCGGCCCCCGACCTGGTCGAGCGCAACTTCAGCGCGCCGGCGCCCAATCGGCTGTGGGTCGCCGATATAACCTACATTCCCACCTGGGCGGGCTTTCTCTATCTGGCCGTGGTGCTCGACGCGTTTAGCCGCAAGATCGTGGGCTGGGCGATGGAGACTTATCTGCGCACCGAGTTGGTGCTCAAGGCGCTGGAGATGGCGCTGGGGCAGCGGCGTGCGGCCGGGGTGATTCATCACTCCGATCAGGGGAGCCAGTATACGTCGCTGGCCTTCGGCCAGCGCTGCGATGAGGCCGGGGTTAAACCGTCGATGGGCTCGGTGGGCGACTGTTGCGACAACGCGATGTGCGAGAGTTTCTTTGCCACGCTCGAATGCGAACTGCTCAACCGGCGCAGTTTCAAGACCCAGGTCGAGGCGCGCATGGCCGTGTTCGATTTCATCGAAGGCTGGTACAATCCGCATCGCCGCCATTCGGCGCTCGACTATCGCTCGCCGGTGGAGTACGAACGCCTTCATCGCGAACTGGGCATGCAGACCATGAGGAGCTCGGCCGCCGCGGGCGGTGCTTGGCCAGCAGACCAATTGCTGGCCGGCGCGCCGCAGACCGCGTCGTCCTCGAATCAGCAACCCATAACGCTTTCCGGCCCGGCCTCAAATCAGGTGGAGGCCGGGACCGAAAAGCTGCTATCAGGCCAATCTCGGGAGGACGCTTTCGGCGAGGTTAAACCAGGACGCTAAACCAAGCCCGATACCGTCTACCGAATCGGGGTAGGTCCAATTGCTCGCGTTCCTCGGGTTCGGCCTTAGTGAAATTGAATCCGTCATACAGGATATCGCCATTTGCGGGCTCAATGAGACCGATCAAGTGCCTCAGCAGCGTGCTTTTGCCGCAACCGCTACCCCCCATAATGATAAATACATCTCCCCGATTGACAACAAAGTTCAGTTCCCGCATCAATACGAAGCTGCCAAATGCCATCGTCAGATTGTGCACAGTGATATGCGGAGTCTGTCTGGGCGATTGGTCGCTCAAATCTCAGTCCTTAGATATGAAGCACATTGAATATTACGGCGAATATTCCGCAAGCTACCACTGGCCTGCCCGATCTTTTGTACCATTTCATAAGTTAGTAATGGTTGAGCTTGCAAGCACTCCGATTCGATCAGATTTTGGTGGGCTGATCACCTCTGGCGCCGGTGGCCGATAGCCGAGCGACGAGTGCGGTCTGACCGTGTTGTAGTGGACCCGCCAACGTTCGATGACGATTTGTGCCTCCTTGAGGGAGTAGAAGATCTCGCCGTTGAGGCATTCATCACGCAGCTTGCTGTTGAACGATTCACAGTAACCATTCTCCCAAGGGCTGCCCGGTTCGATGTACAGCGGCTGGGTGCCCAGCCGTTCGAGCCACTTCCGCACCACAGTGGCGACGAACTCTGGTCCGTTGTCCGAGCGGATGTGCTCGGGTCTTCCGTGCACGAGCATCACATCGGCCAGGGTCTCGATGACGTCGAGACTGCGCAGTCGCCGCTCGACCCGGATTGCCAGGCTCTCCCGGGTGTACTCGTCGATCAAGGTTAACATCCTGACTGACCTGCCATCGTGCGTGGCCGCGCTGACGAAGTCGTAACTCCAGACGTGATTGGGCCGCTGCGGCCGCAGCCGCACGCACGCGCCGTCGTTCAGCCATAGCCGCCCACGCCGGGGTTGTTTCCGCGGCACTTTCAGCCCCTCGCGGCGCCAGATGCGCTCGACCCGGTCCTTGCCCACTAACCAGCCGGCGCTGCGCAGCAGCGCCGCCACCCGCCGGTAGCCGTAGCGGCCGTGCTGGCCGGCCAGTGAGATGATCGCCCGGGTCAGCTCATCCTCGTCGTTGCGCACTCTCGGCGTATAGCGCTGTGTCCCGCGCCACTGGCTGAGCAACCGGCACACGTGGCGTTCCGAGAGCGCGTATCGACGCCGGACGTTATCCGCTGCGCAACGCCGCCGCGCGGGGCTTACAAGTTTCCCCGCGCGACGTCCTGCAAGATCTGTTTCTCCAGCGACAGCTCAGCCACCAGCCGCTTGAGCCGCGAGTTCTCGCGCTCCAGTTCCTTGAGCCGCTTGGCCTGCTCCAGCTTCAGCCCGCCATATTCCTTGCGCCAGCGATAATAAGTCTGCTCGGTAATCCCCGACTCGCGACACGCCTGCGGCGTCCCCTTGCCGTTGGCTATCGACACCTCCACCTGCCGCAGCACCGTCACGATCTCTTCCGCCGTGTACCTTCGCTTCGCCATTCCCAGGGCCCTCCTGTTCCAGCTTCTCTAATTTGTCGGCTGGTACAAAATTCCCCGAGCAGGCCACCACGACCATGACGATGCCACTTACTACCGCCTTCGTTGCTGCCTCGCCCACGGCAGACGAACTTGAGCCCGACTTGAACCCATACAGACATCCAGCCATGGCGATAAGCGCACCATAAACGGCGCTCTTGAAGAGTCCGCCAAAAAAGTCTGTTAGCGATACGGCCACGATCGTCTCGTGGTAGTAGGATTTGAACGGGACGTCCAGCATCCCGACTCCTACGGCGGCACCGCCAAGCATTCCGACGACATCTGAGAAAGCGCAGAGTAACGGCATCATGAAAACCAGGGCCATCATCCGGGGCAACACCAGGTATTCGAACGGTGAGATCCCCATAGTGGTCAAGGCATCGACTTCTTGTGTGACTTTCATCGAGCCCAGTTGCGCGGCGAACGCTGCTCCCGTTCTTCCGGACATGATGATGGCAGCCATCATCGCTCCCATTTCACGCGACATATTGATCGCCACAAGATCGGCCACGTAGATCGACGCGCCGAACTGCTGCAACTGAACCGCACCCATGAATGCTAAAATAGCGCCCACCATGAAGGCGATGAGCGCCACAATTCCAAGTGCATTCGCACCGCACTCTTGCAGGACAGCCAGGAAGTCTTCCCGGCGATACCTGGCCTTGCCGCGCACGAAAGTAGCGAAGGCAAGCCCACATTGACCGACGAACGACAGGTACTCCCTGATTCCATCCCAAACTGCAATCCCCGCGGTTCCGATGCGTGCGAGGAACGGTTCACGCTTTACCTCTCCCCTTGCACCAGTGCGTTCCGGCACGGCCTGCGCGAGTGCGATTAGCCGTTGCAGTCCACTCGGCAACCCAGACCGATCCTCGGCTATACCGCGGTCGCGGAGCGTCTCACTGGCTTGAACGAGGAACGACACCGCTGCGCTATCCCAGTCAGTTAGGTTCGCCAGGTCGTACGCCGCGTGTGTAAGGCTGTGCTTCTTTGCGAGCACGGGTTCTAAGGGATCGAAGGTCGGAGCCCCGCTTGCCAGGAGCCATGCTCCGCCAAGCGCGATCACCAAAGTTCCGTCCGCGCCAATGCGCATATCAAATTCGGCAGGGCCCTTTCTGACGCTTACCTGTTCCATAAATCAGTGGTCCATGTGCAGCTTGCTCAACCGCCCAACGCAACCGGATACGAGATAACGGAGAGCAGGCTACACGTGCGTATCGAGTAAACAAATTGGACCTTGGTCCATAAAGCCGCCGAATGGACCAAAGTCCAATTGCTGCAAGGACACGAAACTGGCATGAGAATAAGCGACTGGAGAAAGGTCCGTCGCAGAGGAAGAACGATGAATCGGCGAAGCCTTACAACACTTCTTGTACTCGGTATGATTGGGTTAGTTGGCTGCGCGGATGCGGCCGTAACGCAACAGGCAGAGCGAACACCGGTATTGAGCCAATATCCTGCAAGAGTGATTGTATATCCCTTTGCAGTTGATCCTGACGAGGTGAGCCTAAATAGTGGCTTTATCCATAAAGCGTATCGAGTCGTAACGGCGACAAACGAAGACGAAAAGCAAGTCGCGATTGCGGATGACCTATCCCAGTCGGTGTGTCTCAACGTTGCGAGCGATTTCCTGGCGAGGGGATGTAACGCCAGTTGCCTGCCGCGCGGTGTGGTGCCATCCCACGAGAACGTCATCATAGTCGATGGCGAATTCAAGAACGTAAGTGAAAATAATCGTCTCAGGCGGACCGTAATCGGTTTCGGTGTTGGAGCTTCAACCCTCGATACGGATGTCTACGTAATTCAACGCGTTAATGGGGCGAGCCACCAGATCATGAATTTTTCCACGCACGCCGATAGCGGAAAGATGCCTGGAGTGGCCGTGACAGGTGCGCCGGGAGCCGCGGCAGGTGGAGCAGCAGCAGCCGTTTCGCTGGGAGCCAACATGGCGATGAGCGCGGCAAAGGGATACAGATCCTCGATGGGATCGCTGGGCAAAATGACGACGGACCAAGTAGTCGATTATCTGGCCCAGTACTTCGTGGAGCACGGGATAGCCGCCCGCTCGGCCGGCGCAATTGGCTAATCTCGGATTATTTTCTTGACCAAACTCAGGCTCAATCACAAGCCGAGCGTTCGGCAAATTCTCAATGAACGAGGCTATGCAAATTTTAAGACGAACGAGATGGATTAGCGTGGCGGTGTTGGGGTGTTGGCGGTGGTTTCCTTGTCGGATCGGTGCGGCGGTCCTCTTCGCAGTAGCTTCCGTCGGTATCTCGCCCACCCAGGCACGAGCCCAGCACGGCGATTGGCTGTTAGGTTCCTTCGCGTTCCAGGGAGCGTTGCAACCTCCGGAAGGCTTGTACTACATGAATCAGTTTTCCTACTACCATTCGTCCGGTTCTGGTTTTGCGAGCACTGGTCCTGTGAAATGTGGACCGAGAGGTGGCGCGTGCTTGGGAGCAAATTTTAACGGCGCCGGTTCTTTGGATTTATTCGTCGACGCAAGTATTTTCACCTGGACGAGTCCCTTTAAAATCCTCGGCGCTAACTACGGCGCCAACCTGATAATTCCGTTCGTAATCGCCGATGCGAGCGGAAGTGCCGCGCTCGAGCCTGTGCTGAGTCTACCTCGGAATGTAGCGGAGCTGCCGCCTGCGGGAAATGCCGGGGGATCAACAAAGGGAAGCATCGGAGACATTTATGTAGAACCTGTGAACCTGGGTTGGCACTTCAAGCAGTTCGATGCGATGGTGTCTTCCGGGTTCTTCGCTCCGTCCGGCCCCTATAATGCAAACGCCACACTCAACATTGGCTTCGGTCACTGGACTGGTGTGTTCGGTTTAGGAGCGGTCGCCTATGCTGATCCGGAGCGAACCTGGTCATTGTCCATATATAGCCATTACCTGCTTTATGCTTCGCAGATCGAAAGGCCTTACACACTGGGAGATGAGGTTCCACTAGAATGGGGCGCAGGTAAAACTATCAGTGTGAACGGTGACATTGTCAAGCAGGTTACCATCGGCGCGGTGGGCTACGCACAGTGGCAGGTAACCAATAGCTCCATTGACGTCAACCCAGCCGCGAAGCCGGGCGCGCTCGTCGCGGACCAATTGGGCAGCACCAAATCTGAGATCTATGCCGCCGGGCCGGGCATCAACCTCCTTTCGAGTTATGGTTTTTACTCTTTACGTTGGTATGAGGAGTTCGGTGCGCACGCAGGACCTTCCGGTAATCAACTTATGTTCAGTGTTGCGCTGCCGATTCCACTGCCCGCCTTGGGCAGCCCTGGTGACGTGGCAGATACGCAATTTTAGATCATCGCCGTGGCGCGAAAACAGTGCGTCGTATCGGTCTGCAAAAAAGGATAGCGAGAAAGTGAAGACAAGACAGGTAAGAAGGGCAGCTCGGGCTATCGGTTCGGCCCTCGTGTTGGCTGTCATCATTGGTGCGGGTCGTGTAGCGGCGCAGCAGACGCCGCTGAATAGAACGGCGCTCCCGATACCGGAGCCGGAGTATCGGCCAAGTAAGAAGCTCAGTGCCCGCGATGCAACACCACCGTCCTTTTTCAGAGTCACGGCGCCCAAGGATGCACCCAACGTTTTGGTGATTTTGATCGACGACATGGGTTTCGGGCAGCCAAGCACGTTCGGCGGTCCGATCCGCATGCCAACGCTCGACGAATTGGCAAAGCAAGGTCTGCGCTACAATAACTTCCACGTCACGGCGCTTTGTTCGCCAACACGCGCGGCGCTTTTGACAGGCAGAAATCATCACATGGCGAACGTGGGTGCGGTGATGGATATTGCCACAGCCTTTCCCGGATATACCGGTGTACGGCCGAACAGCATCGCCCCATTGCCACAGATTCTTCGTCTGAATGGTTATAGTACGGCTGCGTTTGGCAAATGGCACTTGGCTCCAGGATGGGCACTCAGCGTTTCAGGACCGACCGACCTGTGGCCCATCCGCTGGGGTTTCGACAAGTTCTACGGGTTCTTTGGCGGTGAAACAAATCAGTGGGCACCGATGATCTACGACGGCATGAACAAGGTCGAGCCGCCGCACGATCCGCATTACAACTTTATGACTGACATGGCTAATCAGGCTATTGCCTGGATGCGAGCCGAAAAGTCCATGACTCCGACCAAGCCTTTCTTTATTTACTTTGCACCGGGTGCGGTTCATGCGCCTCTTGATGTGCCAACAAAGTGGATCGCGAAATACCAGGGCGACTTCGATGCGGGATGGAATCGTTTGCGTCAGAAGATCCTTGCACGACAGCTTAAATTGGGGGTTGTGCCTGCAGGGACCACACTCGCACCGATGCCAAAGGCGATAAAGAACTGGAACACGCTAGCGCCTGATGCGAAGAAACTTTTCGCCCGTCAGATGGAGGTATTAGCAGGCTATGGAGAGTATGCCGATTTCGAAATCGGCCGCCTGATTCAGACGCTCAAAGATCTTGGAGAACTCAACAACACGCTGATCTTTTATATTGCGGGAGATAACGGAGATAGCGCCGAAGGTGGGATGAACGGCAGGTTCAACGAGCTTACTTATTTCAACGGCGTGGACGAATCGGTGCAGCAAGAACTCAAGCATTACGACCAGTTGGGCGGACCGATGACATACGCTGCCTATGCCGCCGGATGGGCTGTCGCGGGTGACTGCCCTTTTACGTGGACGAAGCAAGTCTCAAGTTATGGGGGCACTCAAGATGGAATGGTTGTCGCATGGCCCGAACAGATAAAAGACAATGACGGACTGCGCTCCCAGTTCGTGGACGCCACTGACATCGCCCCGACCGTTTTGCAGGCTGCCGGCATTCCGCAGCCTAAATCTGTGAACGGCATCCCACAGATTCGCATGCAGGGCGTGAGTATGGAGTACACATTCGATCATCCACATGCGCAAAGCAGGCATATGACCCAATATTTTGAGATCGGTGGGAACAGAGCCATTTATCATGACGGTTGGCTGGCCGTGGTCGTCCATCGTGCGCCATGGGAGCGAAATCCCCGGGCGACCCTTAAGAACGATAAATGGGAGTTGTACAACACCGCCAAGGACTTCAGCCTGGCGCACGACATAGCTGCGAAATATCCACAGAAGCTAACGCAAATGAAGGACCTGTTCTTGCGGGTGGCGATCAAGAACCACGTTTTGCCGATTGATGACCGAAGTATTGAGCGGATGAATCCGGCGCTTGCCGGCAGACCCGACCTCATGGAGGGGCGCACCTCGCTAACCGTGTATCCCGGCATGACCGGAATGCTGGAAGACGCGTTCATCAATGTTAAGAACCGAGCACATTCAATTACTGCATATGTACAGATCCCGAAGCAGGGAGCCAATGGTGTAATCATCTGCCAGGGCGGACGCTTTGGAGGATGGACCCTGTACTTTAAGGACGATAGACCGACTTATGCGTATAACTGGCTCGGACTGGAACAGTACGAGATCGCTAGCAAGGAGCGAGTTCTCGCCGGTAAGCATACGATTCGTTTCGATTTTGCCTACGACACCGGCGGATTGGGCAAAGGTGGAGTGGGGCGACTTTTCGTCGACGGGAAACAGGTGGCACAAGGACGGATAGACAAGACAATTCCGCTGGTAATTTCTCCTGACGAGGGTGCCGATGTTGGCGTCGACGAAGGAACTCCCGTGACAGAGAACTACGGAGAAAGCGACAACGCCTTTACTGGCGAGATCGTCAAAGTAACAATTCGGGTTCGCCCGTTGACACCTGCGGTTAAGCAGGATGAGGAGAAAGCCGATTCGCAACTGATACTGGACCAAAATTTTGAGGAGTAGCAGCCGCTCCGGCAGAAATAACTGTGACGCAGCGGAGCTCTAGGAGCGGATGCTGCGCGCGAGCGGATTGAGAAGATGAACGCGGTCACGAACCGGGGTCATCCACATGACGCAGCGGTTTCAGATTTTCATGCGTCGCGTCTCCGCGTTCTTACCAGAGAATACGAGTTCGCCGAAAAACTGGCAGCACGAGCGATAGAGGTATCCGAGAAACATCAATTTGACTATCAAGCGGCTCATGCGCACTGCACTTGTGGCAGCGCGTGCTCAAGTCGGCAGTGCTCGTGAAGCAACACCGATGATCCGCCGCGGAATCGCACGTTAACTCAGCCTCGGCGCGCGCATAGCGACAATTTATTGGATTACCTTCGTTGCTCAGGCGCAAGCTCGGGAGGGGGCTCTTGGTGATGCCCTTGAAACAATTGAAGCCGCGCTCCAAGCGAGTCCCGACGAATTGGCGTGGCAACCCGAGGTCTTAAGGGTGCGCGGCGATTTAGAGCGCAAACTCGGCAAGACGGAGCAAGCCGAGACAACCTATCGCGAGTCGCTTTTACGTGCTAGGAAAATGAACGCGAAATCCTGGGAGTTGCGTGCGTCGACCAGCCTCACGCAACTGCTTCGCGACGGCGGGCGTAGCGATGAGATGCGAGGCATGCTCGATGAAATATACAACTGGTTCACCGAAGGCTTCGTCACTGCGGATTTGAAGGACGCCAAAGCACTCCTCGACGAACGGGGCGGCGTGGGTCGGAGCTAGCAGATTACGCGATCCACGACAGCGCCGCTACGCCGTGGCTATCAACATCCGTTCCAGGTCTACGAAGAGCTGATCAGCGCGGTGGAAGCCGAATGAGCGTACACCACGAACGCCTGGTCGAGCTGTGCAGCGAGTTGCGGCTGGGCGGGGTCGCTGCGCAGTATCCGGAGGAACGCTACGGCGCTAATATCTCGACCGGAACCTATTTTGGAACCGCGGGGATCTTGAGCGAAATCTTGAGTATTACCAAGCCTATTACAACCACCACCGGTGTCACACCGGGCTGGCCGGAGCCGCACCGGCTGATCGCAGTTGCCTCCCCGCACCACCAACCGCACAATTGGAGTCCTATACCGGGCGCACCCATTGCCACGATCTAATTTACACCCCAACTGCCGCTTAAATTGGAATTCTCCCCAGACGCGGTTATTTCGCGCTACCGGGCTCCGTCAGGTCGGCCGCTTCAAGGGCTTTTCGCTTGGCACCCTTTAGATCGTAATGACGGCGCGTCACGATCCGCTGCGCATACAAGCCGCCGCCTGCCTGTACATTGGTGACCTGTCGCCAGCCGCCGTACGCATCGGCGGTCAGATCGCGGATGGCGTGGAACAGTCTCAGCCGGTATTCGCCGTCGACGCCTTTGCCGGTGCTCATGTACTTGCGCACCAGTGCGCCGGTCGCCTCGTTTTCCAGATCGGCCACTGCAGGAGCCGTCAGAACCGAGCCGCCGGCGATGTCGTGGAGATGGCGCACCATATGGTTATAGTTGGCCGCCGCATGATATTTACCAGCGTTGGTGTAGAGTTCGTTCGGGAACGCGGTCCCATCTGCCGAGATCTCGCAATTCGAAAGCGCCGCTTCGAGCGTTGCGCGAATCAGGGTCGCGTGAATTATCATCTCGGAGATTTTTTCGCGGACGTGTGAGACCGAAGCAAGTCCGTTTGCTTCCGCGATAAGTTGCGCGAAGCCGACCAGTTGGTCGGCGCCCTCGGCCATGTCCGAGAGCCCGCCGAGCCGCTCCCATAAGCCGAGCGAATGCGCGAAAACCGCGGCATGTTCGGTCTGGCCGTCGAGCATCACGCGCTCGTTCGGTACGAAGACGTCGTCGAAGATCACGAATCCCTCGGGCATGTGCAGCTTGCTCGAGATCGGGAACGAACGGGTATCCACCTGCCGTGGTGCGTAGGTCGTGTTCACGATCTTCACGCCCGGCGAGTTCACCGGCATGATGCACGCGATCGCATACGCCTCTTCGCCCGCGTGCATCGCCTTGGTAGGGATGACCATCAGATCGTGCGACAGGCTGGCAGCCGTTATGTGCAGCTTGGCGCCGCGAATCACTACGCCGTTGCTGTTGCGATCGACGACTCGTGTATAGGCGTCGGGATCGTCCTGCTGAGCGGGAGCTTTCGACCGATCACCCTTGGCGTCGGTGATGCATTCGACGAGCCGCAAGTCGCCGCGCTGCGCTTGGCCGACATAGCTTCGAATACGCTCGGTGAATTCGGGAAGAGTGTTGCCGATCCGTGATGCCGCGGTGGTGAGTGTCATGATCGACTGATAGGTAACGAGCGCGAGAATGTCCGCGCCGTGCTGCATCGGGATACGCTCCCGAAGCTCCTCGGCGCTGCGCGGAATCGACATCAGCGGGTTGCGCGCATCTTTTCCGGGCAAATACCAGCGATCGTAGCCGCTCGCGATCGCGTCGACGCATTGGCCGAGAATCGGATGATTCGGCAGATCGTCGACACGCTGCCCTTCGAAGTAGGTCGCGCGGCCATCCGGTAGGCTGCGCTTGTATTGCTCGCCCGTCAGCATCGTAATCTCCTGGTCCTCATTACCGGTTCAATTGGTGGTGGCCTGCTCGGGGAATTTTGTACCAGCCGACAAATTAGAGAAGCTGGAACAGGAGGGCCCTGGGAATGGCGAAGCGAAGGTACACGGCGGAAGAGATCGTGACGGTGCTGCGGCAGGTGGAGGTGTCGATAGCCAACGGCAAGGGGACGCCGCAGGCGTGTCGCGAGTCGGGGATTACCGAGCAGACTTATTATCGCTGGCGCAAGGAATATGGCGGGCTGAAGCTGGAGCAGGCCAAGCGGCTCAAGGAACTGGAGCACGAGAACTCGCGGCTCAAGCGGCTGGTGGCTGAGCTGTCGCTGGAGAAACAGATCTTGCAGGACGTCGCGCGGGGAAACTTGTAAGCCCCGCGCGGCGGCGTTGCGCAGCGGATAACGTCCGGCGTCGATACGCGCTCTCGGAACGCCACGTGTGCCGGTTGCTCAGCCAGTGGCGCGGGACACAGCGCTATACGCCGAGAGTGCGCAACGACGAGGATGAGCTGACCCGGGCGATCATCTCACTGGCCGGCCAGCACGGCCGCTACGGCTACCGGCGGGTGGCGGCGCTGCTGCGCAGCGCCGGCTGGTTAGTGGGCAAGGACCGGGTCGAGCGCATCTGGCGCCGCGAGGGGCTGAAAGTGCCGCGGAAACAACCCCGGCGTGGGCGGCTATGGCTGAACGACGGCGCGTGCGTGCGGCTGCGGCCGCAGCGGCCCAATCACGTCTGGAGTTACGACTTCGTCAGCGCGGCCACGCACGATGGCAGGTCAGTCAGGATGTTAACCTTGATCGACGAGTACACCCGGGAGAGCCTGGCAATCCGGGTCGAGCGGCGACTGCGCAGTCTCGACGTCATCGAGACCCTGGCCGATGTGATGCTCGTGCACGGAAGACCCGAGCACATCCGCTCGGACAACGGACCAGAGTTCGTCGCCACTGTGGTGCGGAAGTGGCTCGAACGGCTGGGCACCCAGCCGCTGTACATCGAACCGGGCAGCCCTTGGGAGAATGGTTACTGTGAATCGTTCAACAGCAAGCTGCGTGATGAATGCCTCAACGGCGAGATCTTCTACTCCCTCAAGGAGGCACAAATCGTCATCGAACGTTGGCGGGTCCACTACAACACGGTCAGACCGCACTCGTCGCTCGGCTACCGGCCACCGGCGCCAGAGGTGATCAGCCCACCAAAATCTGATCGAATCGGAGTGCTTGCAAGCTCAACCATTACTAACTTATGAAATGGTACAAAAGATCGGGCAGGCCACCCACGAGGAAGGAACTATGGCGTACGAAGGGTACAAGCTTATCAGGTTCGCTCGCGACGGCGCGATCGTCACCGCGACGGTCGACGCTCCGCCGATCAACATCATAACGCTCAGCTCTACTCCGAACTCGCTCGCATGTCGCGAGAGGTCGAGGCGGATCAGGACTGCCTGGTCTTTATCCTGAAGAGCGCGAATCCCGATTTTTTTCTGGCGCACTTCGACGTAAGCGCGATCCTCCTGTTCCCAATCGACCAGCCGGCAAGCCGCGAAGCATCCGCCGCTAACGAGTATCATGACATGTGCAACCGCATGAGCACGATGGACAAGGTGACCATCGCGCAGATCGAGGGGCGGGTCGGTGGCGGCGGCAGCGAGTTCTGCATGGGATTCGACATGCGCTTTGGTGTGCGGGGAAAGACGAAGATCAACCAGATGGAGGTGCCGCTGGGCATCCTGCCCGGGGGAACCGGCACGCAAAAGCTGCCGCGTCTGATCGGACGCAACCGTGCTATCGAGATCATATTGGGCGGCGTGGACATGGCTGCCGACGAGGCCGAGCGATGGGGCTATCTGAACCGCGCTCTCCCCGCCAACGAGATCGACCTATACGTCATGAACCTAGCGAGGCGCATCGCGTCCGTCCCGGTCGAGGCGTTGAGGCTCGCCAAGCAGGCAATCAACTCGGCGACGAAGCCGCTAAGGAACCTCTGCACAGCTTGATCGATTGGTGTACAAAGGAAGCGGAGGATCGACAGATGCGGAGGTGCGGTGATGGGTAGTCAGCGGACTTTTGCTGCGGTGGCATGGAGTGCGAAGGGCAAGGTGACGAGGCGCGAGCGTTTTCTGGCCGAGATGGACGCGGTGATTCCGTGGGCGCGGCTTTTGCGCCTGATCGAGCCTCATTACCCCAAAGCCGGCAACGGGCGCCAGCCACTGGGGCTGGAGAAGATGCTGCGCATCTACTTCCTGCAACAATGGTTCAATCTCTCCGACCCGCAGGCCGAGGACGCGATCTACGACAGTGAGTCGATGCGTCGGTTTGCCAAGGTGGAGCTGGGCGAGGACACGGTGCCGGATGAGACCACGATTCTGCGTTTTCGTCATCTGCTCGAGAAGCACAATTTGACCAAGGCAATCTTCGCCGCGATCGGCGGTCTGCTCGAGACCCGCGGCCTGTTGCTGCGCTCGGGGACGATTGTGGACGCGACCATCATCGCGGCGCCGAGTTCCACCAAGAACGCCAGTGGGACGCGCGACCCCGAGATGAAGCAGACTCGTAAGGGCCAGAACTGGCACTTCGGGATGAAACTGCACATCGGGGCTGACCAGCGTGGCATCGTGCACAGCGTAACCGCGACCGACGCCGCGGTCGCCGATGTCACCCAACTGCCGGAGCTTTTGCACGGGTACGAGCGCGAGGTGTTCGGCGACCAGGCGTATTGGAAGGAAGATGACCGCAGCTTCCTTGAATCGCGGGGAATACATTATCGGATCAATCGCCGTCCTACCGCGCAGCGGCCGTTGAGCAAGCGCTGGCGGATGATCAACCGGGTGCGTTCGCGCACCCGCGCTTGCGGCGAGCATGCCTTCCGCGTACTCAAGCAGTTGTGGGGCTTCAGCAAGGTTAGATATCGCGGGCTGGCCAAGAATCTGGCTCGGGCCGAAACCATGTTCGCGCTGGCCAATCTCTACCAACTCCGGCATCGGTTGCTCCCAGCCGGGGCCTGGTGTGGGTTGTGAACAAGAACCAGAGGCAACCAATGCTCCTGATGGCTTCTCAGCAGCGATCACCCCAGCGCGCTGCTGCCGTTCCTCCTCATAATCCTCATTACTATGTCGAACTGCCGCTGTATGACGACCTGTGCAGAGGCTCCCTAAAAGAGGGATTGCAAGACGAAAGCTACCTGTTCCAGCAGCTCATCCGTACGGAGAGCGGCCGGCGGAACATGCGGAAGTTTCTCGAGATCGGCGGACAAACGCGCGAGGGTGAACTGCGCATCGATGAACTGAGCCGGAAACTCGGCGAGCCGTAGCGGTACAGGTTTTATCGACGACTCTTGCGCCTACCGAAAACCTTGTCCTGAGTGACGAGAGCGGGTGCACGTGTTAAGTCGGACGCGCAATGGTCGCGTACCTGACGCGGCACTTGCTGATCTTGCGTGGGCGGTTCAAGGAGCGGCAGCGACTTGAAGCCGCAAACATTCTCCTGCGCCCGCAGGTTATCGTATTGCACCGCAGAGCGCCGGCGCGGATGCGATTGCAGAATCTCAATCGCTTAATCTTCGTTTGTTTGTACCGAGTCTTTCCTTCGCTATTGGATGCAATTGTAATCGTCAAGTCTGAGACGATGATTCGCCGGCGCCGGAGAGGATTTCAAGCCTATTGGCGTTGGCTGCCGCGCGAGGAGTCGCAGATTCGACCCAAGGCGGGGCGGACGATCGCGCGTTAACGCGATCGTCCGCCCTTCAGATCTGCGGGTTAGATTGGGGCGCGGACAGCGTAGATCCTATGGCCCGCAGACGACGTAAATGCCAGTCGGCGGAGTCGGCCCGGCGCCCTCCACGACCCAGCCCTCTTCGCCCGACGGGAACGTGTAGTTTGGATAGGTGGGGTAGCTGGAGCCATCAATCGCCGCCGCGCCGGTCTTCGCCGGCCCCTGGGCAACGATGGTGGCGTCAGCCGGAGTTATTCCGCCGCCCAGCACGTGCGGGTATCCGCTTTCCAGGCAGGACCATCCGGCCCACCCTGCCGATGATCCGGCTGGCTGGCCCGTCTGAAAGTTTTCCGTATGGGCGATGCTGAGCGCCTGAGTTTGGCTGCAATCGTCCCCGATGAGCGTGACCGGCGTTACCGTGCTGCCGTAGAGGCCGGAATACGGGGCCCCCGTGTTGACGGTACTGCCCGGGAAAACGTCTCCGTGCGCGAGGAGCGCCGACGCGGCGTTCCCACTGACGGTGATCTGAACGTACCCGCCGTTGCCGGTGACATGGCAGAGCGTCACCTTGCTTGCGCAAGTGCGATTCCGGAAAGCAGCATTCCTGATACCAGAAATGCTGCAGCGGCGGAGCCAATTCGTAAGGAAATGCTTTTCATTGCTTTCTCCAAAATGTTTGCCTTGTCGCTTCCGCTTTAGCTAACTGCATGCGTGAGCGTGGCTGTTATCCGGTCCTTACCTGATAGGTCTTACCTCTCCACAACTCACGATTGCACCGCTCGACAAAATCGCGTCTTCTGCCGATTCTCCCAACCGGTTAGGCGCGCGTCGCTAAGAGCCGGCCGCATGCAGGGATGGACAGCCGGCTTCGTCATCGATGGGCGGGGCGCGGACGCGACTTCGCGGGAGCGCCCGGAGCGCGCGCGGATCTTGCTCGCGCCCGATCAACCCTTCAGCTTGCGATCCCGAGCTCAACGACCCCCTCCTCACGCGCCGGAAGGACGCTGGAAATTTCAGCCGTACACCCCTTATCGATCCAATGTTCGGATTACGCAAGCAAAATTGAACTTAATTAATGCCACACATCGTATAAATTGGTACCTATTGCGCCGCTATCGTGCGGCTGGCAACCGCGTTCCTTTCTCACGCAACGTGTGCTTTCGCGTGCGGGCCGCGGCGAGATCGGCCTGCGCCACCAGATTGCGAATCATTTGTGCGGTTGGCACAAAATCCGATACCGGCTCGTCGAAACAACGTCTCTCTGACGCCAGCTCAATCATTCTCTGCTTGTACTTCAGCGCATAACCTGTATGGCTCTTGTGTATTGCGGGTCTCCTGCACTTTCATCATTCTGCTCCTGTCCACAAACGTGGCTCAACGCCACAAATTAATTGGCCCAGCCTCCAATCAAACGAAGGCTGGGCCGAGAAGATCAATTGCTGACAGTAACTTGTGCTGACGCGATCTTCCACTCAACCTACTTCACGATGAGACCCTCGAAATCCCCCTGCGCAAGCCAGCGGGCGAGCAGGTCAAAAAAGGCCAATGCGCCTTTGGGGTACACAGCTTGAAGGAAACCCCCTTCGCTCGTCCCCTCGCCGTTGTAATACCCCGGCGTGCAGACGCTCTGGTAGTTCGTCATGGGGTTGGGGCTGTTCACAGTCCGCACCCACTCTTCCTCGGCCTCCGGCGTTGGCTCGATTGATTTCGCGTTGCGCCGATCGACCAGTGAGATGAGCTGGGCGACGTGATGGGCCTGCTTATTGAGCATGTAGGTGAAGTTCGCAGTCAGGCCGGTCTGGGTGAGCCCCATATGAAAGCAGTTCGGAAAGCCGTGGCTCAGGAAGCCGTGGTAGGTCCGCATCCCATCCGCCCAATAGTCGGCGAGCGAGATTCCGTCGCGGCCATACATCGCGAACTCAGCCCGTCGCGTGTACGCGGTCCCCACCTCGAATCCGGTAGCGAAGATCAGGCAGTCCACTTCATACTCGACGCCGTCCACGACGACGCCGGTCTCAGTCACTCGATCAACGCCCTTGCCCCCGGTGTCCACCAGCTTGACGTTAGACCGGTTGAAGGTCGGCAAGTATTCGTCATTGAAGGTAGGCCGTTTGCACCATTGCCCGAACCACGGCTTGAGCGCTTCAGCCGTTGCCGGATCGCTCACCGTCTTGGCCACGCGGGCGCGAATATCGTTCATCTTCTGAAAGTCGGCGATCTCCGCCAAAGCTACCCGGTCCTCGGCAGAGAGCTTCGAGTCTCCCCGGTTCGAGATCAACTCTCCCAGCTTCTTGAGCGGGCTGGTCCATTTGTCACGGACCTCATCGCGCTCAAGCTCGATTCCGTCGAGGAGGGCAGTAAAGTTGCGGTTGCGATATTCCTGCCAGCCGGGCTTAAGCTTCTTCGCCCATTCGGGGTCTGTCGGCGTATTATTCCGCTCGTCCACGGAGGATGGCGTGCGCTGCAAGACGTAGAGCTGCTGTGCATGTTTGCCCAGGTGGGGTATGCACTGGATCGCAGTGGCACCGGTTCCGATGATTGCTACGCGCTTATCCTTGAGTTTGCGCAAGCCTCCGGTGGTATCACCGCCGGTATAGTTGTAGTCCCACCGGCTCGTGTGGAAGGTATGTCCTTTGAATTTCTCAATCCCCGTAATTCCGGGCAGCTTGGGCTTATTCAGCGGTCCACTCGACATGATTACAAAGCGTGCCTTGAATACATCGCCGCGATCGGTGGTAACGGTCCAGCGTCCTGCCTCATCATCCCAACGGGCCTCTGTGATCCTGGTCTGGAAGCAGGCCTTCTCATAAAGGTGAAAATGCTTTCCGATCTTTTGGGCATGGGCAAAAATCTCCGGCGCGAACGAGTACCTTTCCTTGGGAATGTAGCCGGTCTCTTCCAGCAGGGGCAGATAGAGGTAGCCTTCGACGTCACACTGGGCGCCCGGATAGCGGTTCCAGTACCAGGTGCCGCCAAAGTCCCCCGCTTTCTCGATGATGCGGAAGTTGTCGATCCCGGCTTCCTGCAGCCGAACTGCAGCCAGCATCCCGCCAAAGCCGCCACCGACGATCACTGTATCAAGGTTTTCGCGTAGTGCCTCCCGTTTGAAGTCCGGGTCGACGTACGGGTCAGCATTAAAGTGCTCGAACTGTCCGGCAATTTCCTGGTACTGGCTGTTGCCGCCGACGCGCATCCGCTTGCCACGTTCGGCGGCGTACTTCTGCCGCAATATCACGGGGTCGAAGCCTAGCTCCTCCGGCGTCGGGATGTGGTTCTGTGTGGGTTCAGTGACTGCTTCACTCATGATGTCAGTCCTCCTCTGCCGACCAAAACACTGGCGAGCAAAACCGTATCATTTTTTCGGGCGATCGTGTTAGGGACCGTTCCGCACGGCGAAGGTCCACACCAAATAGACATGCGTGAAGATCCCGGTGGTCTCTCGGATTGTGTTGATACGCCGTTGCGCCGATTAGGTGAGACTCACAGTTGGGGGTTCAGCGAGACGGATACCGCGTGCTCGCCGGGCACGCGCCCGGCCAGGGTATTAATCGCCAGCTCGATATCCCTCAGCGCGAAGCTGTGCGTATGCATCTTCTCAAACGGGTACTTGCGTGATTCGATGAGCTTCACCGCGATCGCAAACGAGTCGAAATCCGCATTCTTAACTCCTCTTATCGTCAGTTCCTTGGAGAAAATCCGATCATTCCGCAGATCCGGTATCGCCGCCTCGGGGCCTTTGACGCCGGCGAGGATAATCGTTCCGCCCGGCCGCGCCATCTCGACCGCTAGGGGAATCGGCGCCATTGTCTCGGCGGTCACGTCGACGACTACGTCAGCGCCCTCACCACGGGTCAGTTCGCGCACCCGCGCGACCACGTCTTCGTCGGCAAAGAAGGTGGCGTCGGCGCCGAATTCCTCGGCAAGTTTGAGACGGCGGACGCTTTGCCGTCGCGCGATTACCGCTACATGTTCCGCGCCTGCAGCGCGCGCCGCTGCCGCGCAGGCGATACCGCGCTGTCCCGCGCCGAAGATCACCACCGTGTCGCCGATCTTCGTACCGGGTACGCGATGCGCCCAGCTGATGCCCGCCGCGATCGGCTGATAAAGCGCGGCCAACTCCGCGGGAACCTCGGGTGCGATCTTGTGGAGCGTTACTTCTGGATCGAGGTACATAAAGTCCGCCATACCGCCCCACAAGGCGGGGGGAATCGTGGTCGGGATAAAACCGCAAACGGAAATCTTTGCACCCGATCGACCACTGTGGCAGTTGCGCGAATCACCACATTTGCATGCACGGCAATGGCCGCATCCGCGGGTCGGTTCGACCGCGACTCGATCGCCCACCTTGAGTCCCCAGCGTCGTGCCGCCTCGGGGCCAATCTCCTCGATGATACCGATCGGTTCATGCCCGGGGATCATTGGTAGGCTCAACAGTCCGTTGAGCTTGCCATCATATTGATCGACGTCACTGCCACAGATGCCGCAAGCTTCGACGCGCATCAGCGCGTCGTCGTCGCCGACACGCGGCAAGTCAAAATGCTGCATCTCGAATCTTTTGTCGCCGACCTGAACCACCGCGCGCGCTTTGGCCATATCGATTCACCGGCCGCCTGCGACTCTCCACCCTTGGACGGCCTCCCTTTCTACGCCAATGTAAAACTTTTTCCGGCGATAGGGTAACACGGAGGTAATTTTTCGGTCGTGCTTCCTCAAAACCTGGTCCGCACGAATTCATCGGTGGTTTCAAGCGCCTGGCGATAGCCTGCCGTCATCGCTCGGTCGACACATTGAGGGTTCTCGGTCGTCTTACGCGAATGTCGAACCCGAAACGGGCTGGATCTGGAATCGATCGCGCTGGGCCATCAAATTGTAGGGTAGAGTGCAGTCGAATCAGTCGCCCGTGCTTCTGTCGTTTTGTTCGGCTGCTTTTGAGATTGTTGTCGTGCTGGTTGCCGCAATGGCGCGAAAGACTGGTAATCATCCAGCCGAAGACCGTCTTGCACTTGCTCTATGACTATGCGCCACAAAAAATCGGTGCTGCTTAACGGGCACCGGCCAAGAGACAGGTGGGCTTCCGCGAAACTCTAACCGCAAGGAGAATTGTGAAGGCTTTCATCTCGGAGCCAGCTGTTGGAGCGCTCGATAAAAGCATTCTATTTCTGCCCGTTCCTACTTCGACGTGAAATCGGCGAACCACTTGGCAGGCGAATCCATCATCCCAAGGGTTGCGTCACCGCCACAGCGACTTCGTTCCTGCGTAAGAATGGGATGGTAAATGGCGGGTCATAAGCCAACAAAAATGGCGTTCCTGCCACCCGCCAGCCAGAGCGTTGAACTCGATCTATGAGTTCGTTACTCCGTCTCGCCTCGACCTCTTCGGTCAGACCGCCGGAGAATCTCAATACCGCGAGCGTGGACGACGCAACTTCGACGATCCTCACTCGATTGTCGAGCGGCTCGGGCGCTCCCTTGGCGGCGAGTACGCTGGGAAGGAAAAACCGCATGCTTACCCGGTTCGATTGCTTGCCCGTTATCTCGACAGGCGCCGTCATCGCGATGAGCGATGGTTGGGAGGTTTGCTCGACTGGCGCGGTCATCGCGAATCTTGCGCTGCCGCGGTTCGCACCCGCGATATAGCCTAGCAGTAGTCGGAAGGCCTCGTTCTCAGCTGTGTGGCCTTCCGCAGCTTCGACGGTGGTTTCGACAGCCACACGCGGTCCATAAGTGCGGATATCGATCGTCTCGCCCAGACGTTCGACGACGGTGTAGCGCGATTGTTCGTAAAGCGAACGGATACCAAAGACAGAAAGTACAGCTTCCGCGCCCGTCACGAGATAGTAAAGGAACTTCGCAAGCATACTAGGATTGACCTCAATCGCGTAGCAAAAGCAGGTCGATGCCCGAGGGGGTATATAGATATATGAATCCCTCAGCGCCAGTCGGTATTCTCAGTTCCGGCTTTTGCTTTCCCTCCGGTGATAATTGCAATCTTCAGAAGCCGAAAATCTCTCTTATCGCGGTGCGCCGGTAATCGAAAATACGGTCTAGTGCGTGACGCACGAAGAGCCACCGCGCGGCCACTCCCAATCGTCCCAGCGGCAACTCGTAGTCGACGATATCTTTCATCTCGGTGCCCCCTGACACCTCGACGAATTCGTGCCTATGATGCCATCTTCGGTACGGGCCTGAAAGTTGGACGTCTGTGAAAAACGATCCGGGCTCGAAGGTCTCGATGCGGGTCTTCCAACGGAAGGGAACCCCACAGAGCCTCAACTGATAGTCGATCAGCGCTCCGGGCTTCATTGGGATAGGCCGCGGCGTCAGGATGTGAAAATGAAGGAATGCTGGCGTAATGCGCTCGAGGTTAGAGGTGTCCGCGAAGAAGGAAAACACATCACCTCTCGCCTTCGGAATGAACTGTGACTGTTCGAGACGATAGACCTTACTCATATAATCACTCAGGCAGCCGAGGACCGCGCCATCGAGGTCATCACATCGTCTAGCCCGCCGCGGAGGTCGGGATGCTCGAAGGCGTAGCCGCGATGCTCGGCCACTCTGGATAACACCCGCTATGTGGCGATGAGGATCTTGCTCAATTCGCCGAACGCGTGGGGCAGTGCCGCACGCGGAACCGACGACAAGGCCGGCCGGTCGACGGCATGAGCAAGCGTGCGTGTAAAATCGGCGTTCGTGCCCGGGGTTGGCGCAACCGGGTTCATCTGCCCGTCAATCTCGTCGTTCCGACTAACGTGGAGCATGATCCCAGCCACGTCCTCGATGTGGATCCACGGCATCCACTGCCTGCCGCTCCCGAGCCGGCCGCCCACTTCCATACGAAACAGCGTGAGCATCCCGGTCAACGCCCCGCCGCGGAAAGCCAGAACGATCCCAATTCGCACGCAGACCACACGAATGCCGAGCTGGGATGCTGCTATGGCTTCGCGCTCCCAATCCGCGCAAACCTCGGCCAGAAAGCCGTGCCCGCTCGCCGCCCGTTCATCCAGCTCTTCGTGCCAACGGTCGCCGTAGTAACCGAGGGCGGACACCGACACCAACACGCGCGGCCGGCTCTTCATTGAGGCAAGCCCAGCGACCACGTTGCGCGTGCCCACGACCCAGTTGTCGGGGATTCGGCGCTTTTTCTCATCGCTCCAACGGCCTTCCGAATGTGACTCGCCCGCAAGGTTGAACACGAACTCGGTGCCGCAAAGTGCGTTGGACGGGGCAGACCCCAATTCCGGTTCGCAGAGATGGGCCTCCACGGAGCCAAGGAGCCAGCGGGCCTCGCCCGGACAGAGACTCAGGACGACGGGGTTCTCGATGCTCCTGAGAAGTTGCAGTCCGATGAGGCCCGTGGCTCCGGTGATTAGCGCTCTCATGCCATTTTCCTGTGTACTTCGCTGCAGCATGCGGGCGTGGTCCGCTTGTTAAAGTTCATGTCCTCATTTTCCTGCCGGAATTGCATTGGTGCTCAGATCGGGTAGCTGGGACACCCGCGGGGCGCGGACCGGCGGTGACGCGATTGGGCTTGCGTCGAATCTGGCCCATCGCTCGACGAAACGCGGCAGGATCTGTGGATGCCGATACCGGAAGTAACCGAAGACCGTCACCAGCGTGATCGCGTTCGCCGCCGCGATTATCCACCATCCAATCGCCCCTAAAGCCGATGCGTCAAGGGCCGTGACAAAAGCGAGGAAGCAAACCTCGTAGCATCCGTAAACCATCAGCGCACCCAGGACGAGCAGCGGCTCACGCTCGGCAACGGCGATTACGAGCGCTGAGGCAAGGCCGAAGGCAATAAACGCGGCAAAATGCAGTACGGTAAAATTCAGCACCGGCGCAAGCATGGCCGAACCCACGTCATGACCGCGCAGCCCGTTGAAAATAATCGAACCGAGCAGCGCGGGTGTATGAAACGGCCGGCCTTCGATGCTGTCACATAACAGGTACCACAGCGCCACTATCGCGCCGCTAAGCGTCCCAGCCACGACCCCCTCGCGGACAATCGACATCCACCATTCAAACCGACTATGCCATAGCCCCTGCGCTGCGCTTCCAGTTGTCATCGTCTTTGTAGTTTCCATTTCATCGCTCCTTTGTCTGTTTTGCGTTTGCCAGCCTTTTTATCGAGGCGTTTTCAGTCCGGCGGCGGCGATGCTGCGCAGCATCCCCGCGAAAAGCAGCCGATGAAGCGGAAAGGACAGGTACCAGTAAAGAAGTCCGAATAGCCCTTCGGGGTCGAATATCGCGGTCTCTCTGAGGGTCGACCCTGTCGCGTTTGGTTCGACTTCGAAGTCAAGCCAAGCGCGGCCAGGCAGCTTAATTTCGGCCGCGAGGGTCAGCTTGCGATCCGGTTCGAACGCCGAGACTCGCCAAAAATCGATCTGGTCGCCGACCTTGATGAGCTCCTCATTGGACCGTCCCCGCCGCATACCCACGCCCCCAAGTAACCGGTCGGCGAGTGTGCGCAGCTCCCACAACCAGCGGCCGTAGTACCAACCGACCGGACCGCCAATGCGCCGTATCGGAGCGAATACCGCGGCCGGCGAGCCCGCGACTTCGACAATCTGTGAAACAATCAAACGGTTGCCGATGCGGACGCCGCCCCAGGGGGAGCGGGGAGGCATCGCGGACCGCGCGTCGGACCAGCGAGTTGCCGAGAATTCGACATCCTCGGCGCGCAGCGCATCAGCGATAGCTTGGCGTATACCGACCGGTCGTATCGCGAAGGTTTGCAATGCAAGGTCGTCGGAGACGACCGTCGCATGGCGCATACCTTCGATCAGTTCGCGCCCCACCCGGGCTTGCAGCGGCGTTACTAATTGCAACCACCAACTGGAGAGCCGTGGGGTCAGTACCGGCACCCGGATCATTGCCCGCCTCAGTCCGCGCTGGCGCGTGTATTCGCGGATGATACCGCCGTAAGAAACCCGATCGGCGCCACCGATTTCAAATACTCGATTGCTTGTAGTGTCGAGAGCGAGTGCCGCGACCAGGTAGCGGATAACGTCGTCGATCGCTAGAGGTTGAGCCTCCATCGTCACCCAGCGCGGAGTGATCATCACCGGCAGGCGCTCCGCAAGTGCGCGAACCATTTCGAATGACAGGCTGCCCGCCCCGATAATCGCCGACGCGCGAAATTCGATCACCTGCGCTCCGGAGACGCGCAACAATGCTCCTACTTCGAGACGGCTGCGCAGATGCGGTGAGAGCGCAGCATTCGGATTCCCTAGGCCGCCCAGATAGATGATGCGCTTCACTCCCGCTGTACGCGCGGCCTCAGCAAAATTGCGCGCGCCTTCACGATCGGTTTGCTCGAACGACCGCTCCGAGTTCATTGAATGGACCAGATAATAAGCGGTATGGACGCCGGCCATCGCGGCGGCTACGCTCGCGCGGTCGAGTACGTCCGTGCCCACGACCGTGGTGCGCGCCCCCGAGGTGTACATCGCCTCGGGGCGGCGGGTTGCGCAGCGCACACGATGTCCCGCCGCCTCGAGCGCTTTCAGCAGATGGCCGCCGACGTGTCCGCTCGCACCGGTGAGCATAATGAGATTCTCGGATGCATCCGGGAATCCATTCTTTGTCTGCCGTTGAATCGACATTTGTATGCTCTCCGCGCGGCTGGCTCGTTGCGGCGGCTATTCCGTTATTCGCTGCGGACCGCGCCCGGCAGCTCCACCAACTGGTAAAGACCCGAGAGTCCGACCAATCCGTAGACCAGCGAGCTCAGCACCGAGGTCTGCCCGAAGCTCATCCCGAGCAGCGCGGCTACCAGGTCGAAGTGGGCGAATGCGATCAGTCCCCAGTTCAGAGCGCCCACAATCACGAGCACTGCGGCAATCACCTTTAACGTTTTCATTTCCTCTTCCGGCTCCTTTCGTTTTTCGCGTTCGCCCTCTCCTCTTGCTTTAAGTGAGGGCCATCGCGTATTTGTAACAATAGTGAAAATAATTTCTACTTAATAGACAAAATATGCCTTTGGATAAAATTGATTTAATTATGAGGACTAAAATGGAACTTTTCTTTCTCCTCGCTCAAACGGATTAACGGAATGCTCTCAGACACGCTGACCGAAGGGCTCGAGAAATACGCCATCGGCGAGAAACTCAGACGGCTCAGGCTCAGGAAGAAAATGGGCCTTGTGGAACTGGGCCGCCATACCGGCCTTTCGGCTGCGATGCTGTCGAAGATCGAGCGCGCCAGGCTCTTTCCGACGTTGCCGACCTTGCTCAGAATCGCGATGGTCTTCAACGTCGGACTCGAACACTTCTTCACCGATGAACGCCATACGGTCGCAGTCGCACGCAAGAAGGACAGGCTTGTGTTCGAGGAGAAGTTCGGCGGTAACGAGGTCGCATACCGCTTCGAATGCCTCGACTTCAACGCCGGGGACCGTAAGCTCAACGCTTTCTATGCGGAGTTTCCAAAGAGCGCGGCCGAGCGCCTTCGGAGTCACGAACACGACGGCGTCGAATTCATCTACATGCTCTCCGGCAGTCTCACGCTGAAAATCGGTGAGGAGGAGCATAACCTGCGCAAGGCGGACGCGATCTATTTTGAATGCAGTGTCGCTCACAGCTATCGGGCGGATGGAAATGTCCCCTGCTCGGCGATCGTCGTAACACTTGTATAGGCAGCAGTGCATCGCGGCGTTTCTTAAAGGAAGGGGCCAGGTCGTCGCTGCCGCAATATCGACAGACCAGTTTCTCGGTGCCAGATGACGATCGCGACGGCGGTGGCGAGTTGGTCGGGGCCTTCGCTGGACGCGCAGCCTTTGCAACGGCTCCGGCAGCCTTCTTCTTTGTGGACCTTACGGATTTGCCACCCTGAGTAGCCGACGTTTCGGGTACGGTTTTGGAATCGGTGTTCACGTTAAATCTCCTTCTCGGGCAAGGGCTTGGTGCCCCTGCCGTCGTGAACACACATTGCTCTGTCCCGGAGATGTTGGAAGGGAATCCCCACACAATCGGTCGAAAATCGTAGCGAACCATAGTGAGCTGCCAAGGCGCAGCGGATTGGGCTCGATGCCGCGTGCCTTACCGATGGACCTGCCAATTTCGCGCCCGGATAAGATTCTCCCGAATTCGCCGATCTGCGTCGTCGGCGGCGTTCTCCGGGTCCGTGCATGATCGCAAATCGCGTGCACACGCGCGGATTTCGAGCGATTCTCGCAAATGTCCGATAATCGAGAGACTGTGTGGTGGATGACGCAGGCAGATGCGAACGGCTCTCTGTCAACCGGTTGACACTTGAACGGTGGTTGACAAGCGGCGGTTGACAGTCGCCTCCACGACAATCAAGCTTCATAGAACAATATTCTAAATGCGCGTCTGCACAACCCCGGCTGCGATCCGCATACGGACTGCCTATACCGATTCATTCGGGGGGATGAGTGACGTGTCCCGTCGAATCACGCGCGAGGCCCTTCAGCCGAAGCGCGTCGACGATGTGAGCGTCACGACAGTCGACGGCTCAGCTAATGCGCCGTTTTCCAGAGGTAGAAGCCGTACAATGTCAGTAAGCCGAAAAAAGCGGTAGCCAAGGCCATTGCTAGAGTGTGCGTGACGGTGAATCCCCAAATCCCTACCGAGGTGAACACGCAACCGGCGATTGCGTAGAAGAAAAGGCGCGACCTGTCTCGACGGTGGGACAGGATCTCATGCACGTAAGCTCTCGGTCCGGTCACAAGCAGTTCCAGGGCCTTGCCGATGACCAGACACGGTAGAACCCCTAACAGCGAAAGCAAGAAACCGTAACGCGGCACCAGCAGGGCATAAACTGTAGGCCCGACAACGAAAGTGATACCCAGGCCCAGCCAGCGCACGGGCCGGCCCCACTTGAAGCCTTCGTAGCGACTGCTGCGGGAGTTTGTCGTCATCGCGATTGACCACAGGGCGCATTTGGGTTGCAACCGGGCAACCCAAATGCAGCACCGAGTTGGTCACCCGCGAAGCTACCCAAAAGATTGTCGGTTACTAGTCCGCCCGTGAAACCAACTCCCCAACCGAGCGTGCCACCGAAAAACGCGCCCGGAAATCCACCGCCAATGGGTTCGAACACTTCACCGAGGGCAAATCCAGCGCTTGCGCCAGAGACCTCGCCGAATACAGCCCCAATTCTGCTGCCGGCCATCCCGCCGGCCATTGCCAGAATCCGCCCAAGGGAACAGGGGTCTGTTTTGAAAGTCGATATAGTTAGCGGTATCGCGATACTCAGCCAATTGGGGAACAGACCCGACGGGTCTTCGAGATTTATCGGATCGTTGTAGGTGTATGCGTACAGGTTGTCGCCGCCGCCGAACCCGATCGGGTCCTGCGCGATGAATCCCTGGTACGTGGGGCTATAGTTGCGCGCCCGGTAGAAGTACAGCCCGGTGCCGTCGTTTTCACGGCCGGTGAACTGGTACGGATTGGCGTTGGTGCCGGCGACAGTGGTCGCCCCGAACGGCTGATAGGTGTAGCCGGTGCCGATGCTGCCACCGGTGCCGACCAGGCCGACCGTCGAGCCCAGGGCGTCGCACATAAACACCATCGTGCCGCTCGAATCGGTCCTAGCGAAGTACTCGTCGATGCCTAGCCCCGTGAGCAGATTGGCGGTGACCGCGTTGCTGCCGTTGAGTTCCTGCACCGGGTTGAGTCCGTCGTAGAGAAACTGGCTCACCGTACCATTGATGGTCTTGCTCATCCGCCTCCCAAACGCATCATATACGAAGTTGGCACTATTCGCGCCGCTGATCCCGGTCAAATGATTGCGCGCATCCCAAGTGTATTTATCAGTCCCGTCGCTGAGCAGATTGCCGTTAGCGTCATAGCCAAGCGTCTGGCCGTTGAACGCGGTCATGCTGTTGTCTGCATTGAACGTATTGCCGTTGACCGACGCCGGCAGATTCACCGACGCCAGCGTCCCGCCCACCGCCGCGCGCCGACCGTTGGCGTCGTAGGTGTACGTCAGGTTGCCCAGATTCGACGGCGGATTCGCGCAGCTGCCACCCGTGCCGTAGGTAATCGACGTCACCCTCGAGGCATTGTCGTAGCCGTAGCTCGCTATTACACCGTTGGGCAGTGTCAGGCAGGTCCGCCGGTTGGCGTCGTCGTAATTCAGCCCCACGCTCTGGCCGTTCGAACGGCTGAAGGAATTCCTTTGGCCGCCCCTGGATGCGAGGACGGATCGTGCGGGCGGCGAACCCGCCAGGATCAGGTGCCGGCAGTTGCGGTCGCCGCGATCTACGCCGAGCACCATGGCCGTTACGGCAGTCCGCGGATGCAGATGGAACTGCGCGATCGCGGCCAGTGCCGCGGACGCAAGCGGATCGCCCGCTTGATGCATGCGCAGGGTTTGCGGGCCCGCCCCAAACGCCGCTATCGCACCACCGCGGATTCCTGCCATGGCCTGCCGGACTGCCCCAACCTGCTGATGCGGCGCTTCGCCGTGGCCCAGCCCAATACCGCATGGGTGACCGATATGACCTATCTCTGGCGCGCAAAAGGCTGGCTCTATCTCGCGGTGATTATCGATCTGTTCTCGCGGCGGGTAGTAGGCTGGTCGATGAGATAGATCGTTATGTTGCGACGACCGTTTGAATCCGGCCGGTACGCCAGCGGAGATTACCAACGGCTTCTCACCACCAACGGGCCGCGCGGCAGTGTGAGCCGGCGCGGCGATAGCCGGGACAACGCGGTCGCCGAAATTTTCTCTACCAGCCTCAAGCTCGAACCCGTTTACCAGGAACAATGGCGAACTCGCGCCGAGATGCGCACGGCGATTTTTGAATATCTCGAGTTGTTCTATAACCGCCGTCGCCGACATTCGTCCCTCGGCTACCTGAGCCCGGTCGAATTCGAACGGCGATACCAGCGGCTGTTGGCCGCCTAACCCAGGTTTCCAGCAACCCGGAGCAAGTCCAACCTCTGTACGACTTATCCTGATGCAAAGCGATCGTGAGCAATCGACCGATTGGTTATCCACAGAACCGTATTGTTACGTTAGAGATTACCTCTAACGACCGCCATTATTCACTCCGAACGTGCCTTGTTGATACGATAAACACGTACGTGATTTCGCTATAAGTCACCTACACAATTTTCCGTTTGAGCTCCAAAAGAAGGGACCCCCTCAAAAGCCGGAGCACGCTGTTCGTTCCGCAAGAAAGCATTTATCGCGGCGAAAGTGAAATAATTGTATTATGGTAGTTTGAGCTGGTTCAACCGCCTACTCTCGCGACTGAGTGGCCGCGGGCGAAAGGAGGCCGCCCTCGGTATTTTAAAATGCATGACCTTCGTGTCCGAGTGCGTTAAAGCTCTGTGCGCAAGTCCCTGATCCAAAACCTAATTGGTTACGTGACCGCCGCAGCAATCGTGTGGTACGTCGCACGCGGCGTCTCGTGGACACAGGTGGTTGGTATCGGAAGGCAGGCAGAGCTTTCGATGTTTGTCGTCGCAAGCCTGGGCGGATTTCTATGTTTGTTTATAGGCGAAACAATTTTGTATTCGCGATTGTTCAGCTATTTCCATCAGCCGACGGGAGTGCGTGAACTGCTCCCGACGATGGCCGCGGTCTATTTTCTTCAGATTGTCAACTCCTACGTGGCAAGCGGCGCATTTGTACTTTTCTTGCACACACGAAAACGTGCACCCTGGATTATGGCGGGATGCACATTACTATTCCAAGGCTATCTCGACGCCATGCTGCTCGCCACGTTGTCGCTCTTCGCAATTGCGCTAGTGCCAACCTCACCGGTTCGGCTGGGTCTGAATTATCTGGCAGGAGTGCTCGTCGCTGGCGGCCTCATCGCCTCTTTCTGGCTCTTCTGGGGAGCCCGTCTTGGTGACCGCAATTGGCTTCGATGGATTTACGATCGCCCCTCGATGGCAAGCTTCCGCATGGCGCAGCCGGTGCAATATATCAAGCTAATCGCGATCAGATTCGTCATTGTATTGGGGGCGGGTTTTGCACTCTATGGGCAGTTTTGTAGCTTTCACATCGGGATTTCGCTAATGCAGATCCTGGCATTAACACCGCTAATTGTGGCGATTGGAAGCTCGCCATTTTCACCAGGGGGAATCGGTACAACTCAGTTGGTCTTTACTCTGGCCTTCTTCCGATTCGCCAACAAAGACGATCTCTTCGCGCTTTCTCTCGCCGTGACCGCCTTTAATTTTCTTGCCCGGATACCGATGGGACTAGCGATGAAGGCACCGATTGCAGAAGAGGCGGCCGAAGTCACGAGCGAGCTGACGATCAAACACCGGGTCGGGTAACGGTATCTCTATGGGATGGAAAGAAAACGGTTTAGCATTGCTGCTGGCGCTGACTATGCTCAGTCCGGCTCTGATGTCTTTTGCCTCGAACGATCAATCCGCACGAGAATCCGTGGAGCGAGTAGCTAGTTTATTTAGCAGCAAGTCGAGCATCGCTACCCTCGTGATGCAGATCACAGACGACGATGGCCAACGTAGTCTATCGATGAAGATTTGGTCACTCGGAGATAAGACCATTATTCGAATCAACGGTCCGAAGGAAGATGCGGGCACCGCTATCCTGAAAATAGGCAGCCACATATGGTATTATCTGCCAAAATCGAAACGCACCGCTGAAGTGCCTGCTAGTGTGGCGATGACGTCCTGGATGGGCAGCGACTTCAGCATCGACGATATCTTGAAGGAGAGCTTACTGGTGCGTGATTACTCTATCAGCACCTCTTTTGAAGGGCAGCGGGGTGGAGTTGCCGTACATGAGTATACCCTGACACCCAAGCCAGAAGCGGCGGTGGTGTGGGGAAAGATCGTCTTGCAGATCCGTCAGGCGGATTCCGTTCCCACCTGGCAGGGCTACTATGATGAGGACGGAAAGCTGGTCCGGGAGCTGACGTTCTCTGATTACAAAACCATGGGCGGAAGGCTCATACCTACACATCTGACAATGCATAGGGTGGACAAGCCTGGGCGGCAAACAACGATTATTTACAAGGATGTGGCCTTCGACGTTCCGATCAGCGCAGACATGTTCGTCCTGCCGAAGTAATGAACATACGGCTGCTCGCGCTCGCGTGGCGCAATCTGTGGCGCAATCCGCGACGAACTGTAATCACGATGGCCGCGATTGCAATTGGCTATGCGATGCTGCTGTTCGTTGCGTGTCTGATGGCGGGACTCAGATGGCAGATGATAGAGAACGGCACGTCTCTGATCATGTCTCAGATCCAGGTACACGCGCCTGGCTATTATCCGAACCGTTCGATCAAAAAGACCATAGGCGGACGCCAAGGTACAGATATGAGCGCGCTGCTGCGCGCAATTCTTGCGAATCCGCACGCTTTGGCCGCCGCTCCCCGCGTGTATGGCTACGGTCTTTTAAGTGCTGGCCATCGCTCTGCCGGGGTTGAGCTAATGGGTGTGGTGCCTGCTCAGGAATCGAGGATTACCAACCTGAACACGCGAATGGTGCGGGGCAACTATCTGGCCGCACAGGTACCAAAGGGAGTGGTCATTGGAGACAACCTCGCCAGCGCGATTGGCCTAAAGTTGGGCGCGAAGGTCGTTCTATTGACGCAAGCCGCCGATGGATCGATGGGCAATGACGAATACACCGTTGTGGGGATATTTCACACGGGCCTTGATAGTGTAGATCGAGGCTTGGTTGTCATGTACCTGCCCGCTCTTCAGGAGCTCTTACACCTCGCACCCACAAGGTTTCATGAAATCGGTATCAAGCTGAAGGATATAACGGCAGCTACCTTGGTAGCGACGGCGCTCAGCCGTCAACTGGGTAAGATCGTGCCCGTGCACGTGATGGCGTGGCCGAAGTTGGCGCCGGAATTAGCGAGTTATGTCCAATTTAACCGCGGTATCACTTTCGTGCTCTTTTCCATCTTTTTCCTGTTAGCGGTTCTTGGTGTAATGAACACTATGCTCATGGCGGTGTTTGAGCGTACTCGTGAACTAGGCATGCTCATGGCACTCGGAATGCGCCCCGTGCAGGTTATTATTCTGATCCTGACGGAGGCGGCGGGTTTGGCGGGCGCGAGTTTGATCGTGGGAGGCGTGCTTGGCGCTCCGCTGCTCTGGTATTTGCAGGTGCATGGCCTGGATCTGGGAGGAGCCACTGGAGAAATGGTGTCCCTCGCAGGAGTGGTAGTGGGCCACCTCTGGTATGGGCGGCAAGATTTTCCCACATACGGAGAAGCTGCCCTCGGATTGGCCGCCACCACAATAGTGTCCGCGCTTTACCCGGCCTGGCGAGCCGCACACTTGCGGCCGACCGAAGCGATTCGCAAGGTTTAAGAGTGACGAGTTTTCTTCTTCTGGCGAAGATTAGCTGGCGCAATCTTTGGCGCAATCCCCGGGGTACGGCGTTGACCGGCCTCGCCGTGGGTTTGGGCCTTGCGTTGTTATTGATCTCTCTGGGCCTTCTGGATGGCGGACACGAGCAGATGATTGCTGATGGAGTGCGCTTTGGCTCCGGTCACGTCGTAATTCAGGCGAGAGGGTATCGAGACTCGAGCTCAGACGAGCTCCTGCTTCCGGCACGGGTGGTGTCTACGGCCGAAAAGTTTTTGCAGACTGAGACCATGAAGCAGATTGTGCGCGGAGCTAGTCCGAGGCTTCTGGGCACCGGGCTTTTGAGCTCTTCAGCAAATGCCGCTGGCGTTAGAATTATGGGGGTAATTCCACAAGACGAACAGGCCGTATCTCTGATTCCCCAAAGGATAATTGCTGGAACATATCTGGCTAGCGACAAAGGCTCCGGCGTGGTCATCGGAGCCGACCTGGCACGCAAACTGGAAGTAAAAGTAGGCTCCAAAGTGGTGCTTATGACGCAAGCTCTGCAACAGCCCGGCGCTGAAGTCGCGAAGGCCACTGCCGGAGAAATGCACAGCACTCTTCTGCGGGTGGTTGGCATCTTTAAAACCGGACTGGAGGGAATTGATGCCAATTTCATTCAAATACCTTTGCCATCAGCTCAGACATCGCTTGGAGTTGCCGACAATCAGGTCACTCAGGTGGCACTACTACTTGGGCAGGAAGGTGATTCGACGCTGGTCGCAATAGCTTTGCGCAAAAAGTTGGAGGGGGAGCCAGTCGAAGTCCTGACCTGGCGTGAGTCGCTCCCGATGCTCGCTCAGATTCTCGGGCTGGACCACGCGTTTAATTACGTCATGAACGGTGTGATACTGGTGATGGTAGGCTTGGGAATACTCAACACGATGCTAATGAGGGTACTGGAGCGCCGGTATGAATTTGGCGTGTGTAAGGCGCTTGGTCTTCGGCCGGGGCAGCTCGCAATAATGATCATCGGCGAGTCGCTGGCCCTTACTGCGATTAGCCTGGCCTTGGGACTCCTGCTCGGCCTCAGCATCGAGCATTATTTCGCCACCGCGGGATTAGATCTGCGTTGGATATTCAGGAGTGGTCTTCCAGCGACACTGGTGTTTGAGCCGATTCTATACTCGCGGCTAAGCCTGGAACGAATCGGCTGGTCGGTTGGCATTGTATTTATGATAGTGGCGCTGATCTCGGTATATCCGGCGCTCAAAGCGGCGCGAACTGAGATCCCGGACGCCTTAAAAGTTCTATAACAGAGGCGGACGGCGGATCGCGTTTGTATTGAATTGGGAACTACTAAAATGAGTCCGAATGGCTTTGCGTCCGCCGCATCGCGGATCTGTTCGGCGCAGGTTTCCAATGGGCGCACGTTCGGACATGGAACGAAATGAGTTTGGGGATAGTCGCGGTTCGTGATTTCCGATTGCATTTTTGCAGTCTGGCAGACGAGAGAGTTATATGACCAATTGGGCGGTAGAACTGAAGGACGTGACAAAGACCTACCGCACCGGAGCAATCCCGGTCCCCGCACTGCACAGCATCTCACTCCGGATTGCTCCCGGAGAATTCGCGGCGACCGCTGGCCCGTCTGGTTCCGGCAAGACCACTCTCCTCAATATCATCGGTGGACTCGACCGAGCAGACACCGGCGAGGCCTGGGTGGCGGGGCAAAACCTCCAACTCCTGTCATCAGGGGAACTGGCGCATTTGCGTTTGCGGCGGATTGGCTTTGTATTTCAAACTTACAACTTGATGCCCGTTCTTACCGCTTTTGAGAATGCCGAGTTTACCTTGATGCTCCAGGGAGTGCCGGTGCGTGAGCGCAGAGAAAAGGTGGGAAAGCTGTTTTCAGAAATTGGCCTGGCCGGCCTCGAAGATCGTCGGCCGGCGGAGTTGTCCGGCGGACAACAACAACGCGTAGCCGTCGCTCGCGCGATGGTCACAGAGCCCGCGCTGATACTAGCGGACGAGCCCACCGCGAACCTGGACTCGGCAACTGCTATCGCTCTTCTCGACGTTATGGAACATCTCAACCGTACTACCGGCACCACATTCATATTTTCCACCCATGATCCGCAGGTCATGGAACGGGCCCATCGAATGATTCGACTGCGGGACGGTCAGATAGTGAGCGACATCGTGCGTAACACTGCGGGACCACCGATAAGCGAAGAGGGGGAGGCGACCTGATTTCAGGAAATCGTCACTTCACAATCGGGGAGCCGCCAAACACGGCGGCTGGTGCTCCCAGGACCTGGACAGCCGGACCGACCGCAACTGCAGGCGGCGCAGCGACCATATAGAATCGTACGAGTTCCGTGGTGACCGCAGGGCCTCCCACAAAAGTGACTCCCTCTTGCTTGATCAAACGGTATGGAGGCGTCGATTCGAAATAGAGAATATTTTTTGGCACCACCGGCTCGATGGCGTGCAAGACAAAGCGCGGCCAGTTCGGCATCACTGTGGTGATGTCGACTTGAGCAATTACCTTGAGCACGGTGAAGGTCCCTGCCGGCACGCTGATTTCTTCGGGGCCCTTGGCGGTAACTTTCTGACTCACATAACTGTACGGCGTCAGCTGCTGATTCAGCGAACCTGCGGCGCCGCTGTGCGGCGCAGCTAGGACGCGTATAAAAGCAGCCCACGGCACCGAGTCTGGATAAAGGTCGTGTGGCAGATCGGCTGCCCCGGCGAGCCGCATCACTGTTGCATCGTTTCGCCAGAACCTACTCTGCAGCGCGCGGCCATGATCATAGAGCGTCCATTGATACATCGTGCAACCCTTTCGATGATTGGGAAACAGCCAGAAGGCGATTTCGAACTGAGTTGCCGACAGCGTGGTTATTTCAATATGGATAGTGTCGTCCGCAACCAGTTCATCCCATGACTTGACCCGGGTCAGGACCACGCCCGTCTGGTTTTCAGTTTGCAAGCTTTCGCTGACCGTGGCTCCTGCGGGTGGCATAATCAGGTCCGTGCCCGTGTTTTCGCCAATCATCCCGTGCCCGACGAGACCGCGCTTCACGAGCCATGCATCCGTTACGCCACCTGCACTCGATTCCGTGCCCGGAGCCATAACTGCTTCGGCGCGGCTCAGGGCAGGCGAAGGGGCCAGGAGGCTCACCAATCCGACAAGTAGACAAATCTTGATTGGATACCCCAATGTCGAAATCTTCATTTTCGAATTAAATTACCTTGGAGGAAGAGACCGACACTCTTCTGACTCCTTCGAGACGCCTGTTTCCGTGCAGATGCCCGAAGCACGATCCGTCTGCGAGTCGCTACTTCGACCCCGAACAAAGTGTAGGGATGTGAGAAAACTCTCGGACGAGGTAATTCGAGCTTATTCCTGCCAGCTGGATATGGATAGCTGCGTCGTTCGAGTCATAAGACGGGGACAGTGTTTACATCAAAGCGCGTCAAAAACTGCGCACCGAAGCGTCGCAACATTTGCCGCCCGGTCTAATCGACAATTTCCGCTGTCTGCGGCCATTGCCAGCGGCATAGAGTCCCGCGATTTCCTTCGACCGCAACCGCCGCCACAAAGCCGGGAGCGAGATTCAATTCACGTAGAGACCAACGACGAGCCTCGTCGGAATCTGGTCGCGTGCTCAACAGCGCTGCCGGCTCTCCGGGAGTTAACGACACGTCAAACGCGGCCAGGGGCAGTGAAAGTCCTTCGCCCCTGGCTTTGATGTAGGCTTCCTTGCGGGTCCAACAGAGAAAAAACGCGAATTGATGCATTTCCATTGGGAGCGCACGAAGCGTCGTGCGCTCTCGGCGCGAGAAAAACCGTTCGGCGATCTGCTCGAAATCCAAATCGCGCCGTATGAATTCGAGGTCAACACCGACCTCACGGCTCCGCGCGATTGCATAGAGAGCCACGCTGTGGGAATGAGACAGGTTAAAGCGGATCGTGTTCCCGCCAGATTCGCCAGTGAGCGACGGCTTTCCATGAGAACCGTAGCAGAAAGATAGGCACTCCGGTGCTCTGCTCACGTAGCGCTCGAGAATAGCTCTGAGAATCCCGTGAGCGGCGATAAAGTGTTCACGATCGCTCTGAAAGCAAAATCGATCAGCCCTTGTTCGCTCATCTGTCGAAAGGGTTTGTAAGAAGCAATCTATCGTCGCCGGAGGAACGTCCAGACACGCCCGCCAGACATGTACTTCATCACTAGCTAACTTTATTATAGCCGGCGGAAGCGGCCACGGTCGCGCGACTGAGGTATCGATCTTCATGCGATCAAGCGCTTCGGCGTCATCGGAGGTCTTGAGAGAGCGCCCGAAGCAAAAGGGGCTGTCTCAGAAAGAAATGATCGCCGGGAAATATCCGCAGGGAGAAGGAACAAGTTGTTTGAGCTTGCCAGGCTTCAAGATCGCGATTGCTTACTCGATGGTCAATTCGGCCGCCAAACGCCGAGATGGGGCAGTTCAGAGGCGGTTCGGTCGAATATAGGTAGGTTTCGTACATTGCAAAGTCCGCCCGCAATAGCGGAAGCATGATTTCCATCAATTCTACGTGGTCCAAAAGCTCGCTGGGAGTGCCGTTCAGTCGGCGCAGTTCTGCCAGAAATTCTTTTTCCGGCAAACTGTGAATTGGTGAATCGCGATGAGGAATTTGCGGCGCTCGACCTGCAGATACAAATAGTCTAACAGGGTGCATACCATATTGTCCGCGGATCCTGCGCGCGAGTTCAAAGCTGATCAATGCTCCGAGGCTGTGGCCAAAGAAGGCGAAAGGCTTGTCCAGAAGAGGAGCCAGGGCAGGCGCAAGGGCTTCCACAAGCGCCGAAACTCGAGTGAACGGACGCTCCATCAGGCGAGTCCCCCGTCCCGGCAGTTGCACCGGACAAACCTCGACATCCGCCGGCAGAGCCTCCGACCACGCGCGATAAATCAAAGCACTGGCTCCCGCATATGGAAAACAGAACAGACGAAGCCGGGAGCGTGTATCGGGCCTGCGAAATGAAATCCAAGGGTCGAAAATCGCGGCACTGGCCGAGCGGTTCATGCGGAGTCTTTCCATACAGAGTCGCGAATGTGCGTTAAGTCTACGATGATTGGATGCGACGGTTCAGGTTATCCATCTTCCTTCTCAGGCTGAGCGGCCTGATGTCGGTCCACGCGTCTTTGATGTAATCCAGGCATTCGCTCTTACTACCAGCCTTGGGTGTATCAACCCACCCCAGAGGACTTTTCCTTTTGGCTGGCCAGATCGAATATTGCTCTTCGTGATTTACCACGACCTTGTACGTTGTGGTGTCTTCCTTCTCGTCGCAGTTCACAGTTACTCCTTGATCCATCCGATCTTTGGAACGACTTCATCGGCAATCCATTCTTCTGTTGCTTCAACCTGGTCGAGGTACATACGCAGTTTCTCCGCCAGGATTTCGACCTGAGGTTTGTATACCATCGTCGCATGGTTGCCCGGAACGACTTCGACCTTCACGCCGCCAGACGCCCACTCGTTCCAGCCCAAGGCCGGATCGGACGAGACTTCCGCAAGCTCCTCACTCGCCTTGAAGAGTGTAATGCGCCCCGGGTATTGATGCAGGACATAGTTTTGGGTGGCCCGAAAATCGGCCTTGCAAAGTTCGATGAATGGCTGAGCATGAGAAACTTCGATATCAGAAGGCACCAGGCCGGCTCTTTTTGCATGTTCGAGTACACGCTCCAGCAATTCGTGCTTCGAGAGTCGAGAGAGAGAGTCCTTGGGATCCAGTGAAAGTCCAAAATACCGTATAAAGTCCACCAGCAACGTCACTTCGAAGTTATCATCCGTAAATTCTTCATGAGCAGAGGGAATCCGCGTATCGAGCAAGGCCAGTAATGCCGTATGTTCGCCATGCGCATGAAGCTGCTGCGCCATCTCGAACGCCACTACACCTCCCATGGACCATCCGCCCAGCAGGTACGGACCCTTAGCCTGTACTGTCCGTATAGCGTCGATGTAGAAAGCGGCCATTTCCTCGATTCGCTTATGTGGCTCCTGCCCCTCTTCCAACCCTCTCGCCTGAAGCCCATAGCACGGTTGATCTGGGCCGAGGCAATTTGCCAGATGAACGTATGGAAAAACGTGTCCACCAGCCGGATGTATCAAGAAAAGCGGCCGTCTTCTGCCGCCAGGTTGAATAGCTACCAAAGATGAATGCGGCGCGGCATCGGCGTGGTGTCGGAGAATATTAGCAAGCTGCTCGACCGTTGCTCCCCGGAACACCGTGGCCAAAGGAACCTTCTTGCCCAATCTCTTTTCTATCAACGCGAACAAGCGAACCGCTGCGAGTGAGTGACCGCCAAGCTCGAAAAAATTGTCGGTTACACCGATAGGGCGAACACCCAGAACCTCTTCCCACAGACCACTGAGCTGCAGCTCCAGCGCATTTCTCGGCGCTACGAATACCCTTTCCGATTCGGATCGCTCTCGATCGGGCAGTGGCAACGCACTCCGGTCCACCTTCCCGCTGGGCGTTAACGGCAAAGCATCAAGCGGCACAAAAACCGCGGGTACCATATAATCGGGCCGCTTTTCGTGCAGCAAATTACGTAGTTCACGCGGCGTCGGCAAGGAATCCCGCCGAGCAACCAGATAAGCCACCAGTTGCGTCTCACCAGGAGCTGTTTCCAGCGCCAGTACGACAGCGGCCGACACCATCGGATGCTCGCGCAGGGCTGTCTCGATTTCTCCGAGTTCGATTCGGAACCCGCGGACCTTCACCTGATGATCGATTCGACCAAGAAACTCGATATTTCCGTCAAGAAGATAGCGGGCGCGATCTCCGGTTCTGTATAGTCGCGCTCCAAGCTCAGCGCTGAAAGGGTTCGGAATAAACTTTTCCGCCGTCAATTCGGGTCGCTTAAGGTAACCTCGAGCCAGGCCGGCGCCGCCAACGTAGAGTTCACCCGGAACTCCAACGGGAACAGCATTGCCGTACTGGTCTAAGATGTACGTCGCTCGATTAGCGAGAGGACGGCCGATAGGAATGTTCCGGAAACCCGATTGCTCGCGGAGCCATGGAGCGATGTCAAGTGCAGTGGCGGTTATGGTCGCCTCTGTCGGCCCGTAGGCGTTGATGAGGCGAACTGAACGCATTGGTGTTCGCTGCCAGAGATTGAGAAACTCAGGCAACATCCTATCTCCACCCACGATGAACAGTCTCGGTTGAATCGCCGGGACCAACTCCGATACGTCGGCCCACTCTCGTGCAAGCTCCTGCCAGTAGCTAGTCGGAAGGTTGAGTACCGTCAATTTAGATTCCGCGAGCCGGCGTTGGAATTCCGTCGGACGCCATTCCGTAGTACTTATTATAACCAGCTTGGCGCCGACGATAAGGGTGGGCAGGATTTGCTCCAGCGATAAATCAAAACTAAGTGACGCGAACTGTAATACGCGGTCACGGCCCTCTAATTCGTAGAATCTTCCAATATTCAGGCAATGCTCGGCGATCGAAGCATGCGAGATCAAAACTCCCTTGGGCTGACCGGTGGATCCTGAGGTGTAGATTACATACGCGAGGTTCTCGGGCATGGTCGAGCAAATTGGATTCGCTGCGTTCTCCTGAGCGATGGTATCCCCGCCTGAATCGAGACAGACCGCCGTGGCCGTGTGTTCAGGTAATCGCGACAGCAGAGGTTCCTCGGTCAGTATTACCGGGATCTCCGCGTCGTCCAGCACGAAGGCCAGTCGTTCCTTCGGAGAGGCCGGGTCCAATGGCACATAGACACCGCCCGCCTTCAGGATGCCGAGCAATCCGCTGATCATATCCAATGAAGGCTTCAGGAAGACTCCGACTGGCACCTCCGCGTGCACTCCAAATGTCCGCAAACTATGTGCAACTTGATTTGCCTTGCGATTCAACTGTTCGTAAGTTAAATAATCATCTTCAAATGCTACGGCGATCGCGTCCGGGGTTCGCTCGACCCGCGCTTCAAATAGCTGCTGAATACAAAGTGTGCTGTGTTCGACTGTCCCTGTATCATTCCATTCGACCAACAGTTGCTGTCGCTCGGTTTCGCTCAATATCGGCAGCTCCGACAAACGCCGGTCGGGAGATACGCACACGGCCTCGAGCAACGTGGCGTAATGTCGGAGCATACGGTCGATGCTCGCGGCGTCGAAAAGGTCAGTGGCGTAGGCGAACGTGGCGACGAGTTCATTCCCGGTGTCGGCGATGTGCAGCGTCAGATCGAAGTGAGTAGTTCCGCTGTCGACCTCCATCGGACTTAAGGTCAGTCCTGGCAATTCCACTGTCCCTAGCCTGGCATTCTGTAGCACAAACATAACCTGAAACAGCGGATTACGGCTCAAATCGCGCGTTAGGCGCAGATCCTCCACCAGCCTCTCGAAGGGCAGGTCTTGATGGGCATATGCTCCAAGGCAAACTTCTCGTACGCGGCGCAAGACCTCCGGGAAGGTGGGATCGCCTGAAAAGTCGGTGCGCAATACGAGCGTATTGACGAAGAAACCGATAAGTCCCTCAGTCTCGAGCCGGTTGCGATTAGCGATCGGCGTTCCTATGATGATGTCGTCCTCACTGGTGTATCGATGGAGCAAAATCTTGAACGCTGCGAGCAAAGTCATGAACAGAGTAACGCCCTGCTGCCGGCTTAGCGCTTTCAAGCGATCGCTAATGTCTTTTGGTAACGCCAGGGAAATATGCGCACCGCGATACGTTTGCGTCTCCGGCCGCGGATGATCGAGCGGCAACTCCAAGATGGGCGGAGTATTCCCCAGCCGCTGCTTCCAATAGGCGAGCTGCGATTCCAAAGCCTCACCCTGAAGCCACTGCCGCTGCCAATGAGCAAAGTCCGCATATTGGACGGGCAGCTCCGGAAGCAGTACTGGCATACCGGAACAAAATCCCTGGTAAAGTGTTGCCAGCTCCCGGATCAGGATTCCCGTCGACCAACCATCGGAAACAATATGGTGCATCGTCAGGAGGCCAACGTGTTCGTCTTCATCCAGACGAAGTACAGATGCGCGCACGAGTGGACCTTTGCCCAAATCGAACAGCTGGCGTGCTTCGTTCGTCACCATCCGCTGGACTGCACTCTCCCGTTCGCTTTCAGGCAGCTGTCGCAAATCGACCATCGGCAGCAATATTCTCATTTGCGGCGCGATAACCGGAACTGGCCACCCTCCGTCCACCATGGCGAATGTCGTACGCAGGACTTCATGCCGCTTCACGATTTCGTTCAGACTATCCGTCAACGCTTTCAGGTTGAGTGGTCCCTTGAGACGGACGGCGGCCGGAAAGTTGTAGACCGAAGAGCCGGGCTCAAGTTGATCGATGAACCACAAGCGCTGTTGCGCAAAAGAGAGCGGCAATTCACCGTCGCGCGGAACGGGCACAATGGGCGGCGCCTTTAGGCCCGTACCGCGGCTTACGTCAATGTTCTCAGCCAGCCCCGCAACAGTAGGTGCTTCGAAGATGTTGCGCAGCGGTATCTCCACTTCGAAGGCTTCGCGAATTCGGGACACGACCTGTGTGGCTAACAGCGAATGTCCACCCAGCTGAAAAAAGTTATCGTGGATCCCGATGCGTTCGACACCTAACACCTGACCCCAAATCTCCGCTACCAGGTCCTCCGTGGGCGTACTGCATGCCACGAATACTTCTCCCGTATCCGGTCGCCGTTCGTCAGGTGTGAGGAGTGCACTGCGATCCACCTTCCCGTTGTTGGTCAGCGGCAGCGCGTTCAGCAGCATGAAGACCGCTGGCACCATATGCTCGGGTAATCGGTCCTTGAGAAATCCGCGCAACTCTTTGGCGGTGGGGCAGGTCTGGCCCTTGCCAACCACATAAGCCACCAGTCGCTTTTCTCCAGGTCCCTGTTCCTGAAGCAGAACGATAGTCTCGCGTACTCCAGCGTGCCGCCTGAGCGTAGCTTCGATTTCTCCAAGTTCAATCCGGAACCCGCGGATTTTGACCTGGTAATCGCTCCGCCCGAGAAACTCGATGTTCCCGTCGGGCAGGTAGCGCGCCAGATCTCCTGTCATGTAAAGACGCCTCCCGGGCTCGTCACTGAAAGGATCCGGGATAAACTTTTCAGCGGTCAGGTCCGGCGACCCGACATAGCCTCGGGCCAGACCCGCACCGCCAATGTACAACTTTCCGGCGACGCCAATCGGGAGCGGACGCAACAGATCGTCCAGAATATAAGCGCGGGCGTTGGGGATCGGTCGCCCGATAGGAATCGTCGAATGAAGGTCGCGCGCATTGCAGAGCCAATATGTAGAATCGATGATTGCCTCAGTCGGTCCGTACACGTTGTATAGCGCTGCGTTGCAACGGCTGTGGAATCGCGCCGCGATCTCCGATGCCAAGGCCTCTCCGCCGCACATAACGGCGCGAAGGTCACGGCACCCGGCAAATGCCGGCTCCTCGACCAAGAATCCCAGAAGCGAGGGCACGCAATGAAGAATCGAGACTCGCTCGCCGCGGACCGTTTCCGCAAGGTATCGGCTATCGCGATGACCGCCGGCTTCCGCAATTATCAGCGTTCCGCCGGAGAGCAGGGTGGCCAACAACTCGCGTCCGGCAGCGTCGAAGGTGATAGGTGTCTTCAATAGACAGCGATCGCTCGACGACAAATCGAGTGTGTCGATAATCCAGTTTATAGCATTACTCAGCCCGCGATGTTCGACCATCACTCCCTTCGCGCGTCCGGTCGAACCTGACGTGTAAATCACATACGCGAGATTTCCGGGCGCTGTATCGACTGCTGGGGCGTCTTCACCATGCCTCGCGATCGCCTCCCGGTCCGAATCCACGCACACCGCCTTGACTGCAAGCCCAGGCAATTTATCCCAAAAACGCTTCTCGGTCAGCAGTAGCGGAGCGCAAACATCTTCGATCGCGCGGGCGATGCGCTCCGGTGGATACGTCGGATCCAACGGCACATAAGCCCCTCCGCTTTTGAGAATGCCAAGGATACTTACGACCATCTCCGCTGAACGGTCCATGCATATTGCAACAGGTACTTCCGGCCCGGCTCCGAGTTCTTGCAGGTGATGCGCCAGTTGATTAGCGCGCGCATCGAGCTGACCGTAAGTCATGCTGCCGTTTGCGAACGCAAGCGCGACATTGTTCGGCCCTTGCCGCATCCTTTGATCAAAGAGTTCGTGGATGCACTTGTCGTCCGGATAATCGGTCAGTGTATCGTTGAAATCGACGAGCAGCTGCTGCCGCTCTTCGGGGCTAACGAAATCGAGATTCACGATTGGCGAATCCGGGTTCGCGCACACACTTCCGAGCAGCGCCTGGAACTCTAGCGCTAGACGTTCGACATCTTCAGCCTCGAAGAGACTGGAATCATAATGAAACTCGGCAACCAGTCGTCCCTCCCGCTGTACGCAGCAAAGTTTCAAGGCGAAACGATCAGCACAGCAGTATTGCTCCTGAATCGAAAATCTCGTGCAGCCCTGATTAAAGTTTGCTTCCGAAGTGCAGTATTCAAACGCAATCGGAAAGAAGCGGCATTGCCCGCTTCCCAAACTCAATCCACAGAATTGCTCGAAGCTGAAATACTCCTGCCATTCGACCGCTTCGCGCGCAGATCTTTCGGTGCGTTCTAGTAGTTCACGAAACGGAAGCTGCGCCTCGGGTCCGCAGTGAACCGGCAAGGTCTTCGCAAAGAGTCCTATTGCTTCGCGCAGCTCTTCATAAGTACGTCCATCGCAAACTAAGCCGACCACAAATTCCGGGTCGCCACTCAGCCGCCAGAGCAGGGTTTGCCAACAAGCCAGGAGAAATCCGGAAGCCGAAGCCTCACATCTATTTACCACCTCGCCAATCTTCGCGTTCAACTGAACATCAAGCGGTGAAGCCACAATCCGGGGCGCGAAGGCCGCCCCTGCTGAGGGTCGCTTTTCGAACGGAAGTGCTGGAGCACGGGCAATCAGAGCTCCCGCCTCGCGCCAATGCTTTCTTCCTTCTTCTGTTTCCTCCGATTCCAATAAACCATTTTCCCACTCCGCCAGGTCGCCATATTGAGACGGATCGCCCGACGGCTCGTTACAACGGCCGAAGGCAGCGTAACTGCGGCCGATCTCGCGCACCAGAAAATTGATCGACGCATGATCCGCACATAGCGATGGCGCACTGATGAGTAACATGTGCCGGTCGTCCGCGAGTTTCAGCAGGCAGATATGCAGGACCGGTCCGCTCATAAGGTCGAAAGACGCTTGGCCAAAGTTTTGGATCAGCGCCTCTATTTCCGTTTCCTGGCTTACACTGCCCCGGGTACTCAGGTCGTGTTCCTCGATCGCGGAGAAAGCTTCCCGGCCCACGCTTTGAAACGGAATTATCGTTCCGGGCGGGCAGCGGAAGGTGGTTCGGAGAATCTCGTAGCGCTTGCAGACTTCTCGTACGGCGGCCCTCAGAACCTGACGCTTGAAACTTCCCTCAATCAGGACGGAGCATTGCGTCCGATACGGCAGTTCGTCGCTATCAGCTTGCTGCAATTCCCACAGATGCCTTTGCTGCGGTGAAAGGCGAAAACCTTCAATCACGTTCGTTTGCATTCGTATGATTCGGCGGCTGCAGTGCGCCATCAATACCCAGGTTCGACACGCTTAAAGCTCTGCGCTTTATCTGCCGTAATTTCTGAGCATTAAGTTCTTTGAACTTTTTTCCAATTAGCGCCTGCCTATGTTTCTCGCTTTCGCCGAGTAACTCCTTCAATGCGCTCAACTTCGTAGTAGGTTGTTCGACGACATGACGCAAGAGCCTAGCGAAGTGTTCCGACATTTGAGCGATCGTAGCTGGATCAAACAGATCCGTGTTGTAACGTATCGAAGCCGAGAGCGATCCGCTGGTCTCGAATACCAACAACACCAGATCAAGAGTCGCCGCCCGACGCTCCAGCGGTACCATCTCCATTGCGAGCCCGCCGGGATTCATGCGGAGTCCATTCCCAGCCGTGACGAATTCGGATGTGCCTGGTTGCGCGATCTGATGAGGCTTGTCCAGTACGAACATCACCTGGCAAAGTGGCGGGCGGTTCAGATCGCGCGGCGGCCTAAGACGTTCCACCAGCAGGACCGTGGGGTAATCCTGATGCTCAAGCGCAGATAGTACGGTATGACGAATCTGAGCAAGAAACTCGCAGAACGTCGGGTCGCCGGAAAGCTTCGCCCTTAGCACGACGGGGTTTGTAAAAAGACCGATAATACTTTCGAACTCGGCTCGGCTTCTGCCTACCATCGGCGATCCCACCAATAGGTCTTCCTGGCCGGTATAGTATGCAAGCAACACCTGGAACGCGGCCAGAAGCACCGTGTACAAAGTCGCTCCATTGGCTTTGGCCAGCGTCCTGAGTCCCGAGCTCAGCCCCGCGTCCATTGTGAAGTCGTACGATGCACCGCGATAAGTGGGGATCGCGGGCCGCGGCCGATCAGTTTTGAGTTGAAGTATCGGGAGCTCGTCTGAAAGTTGCGCCTGCCAATAGTTCCACAGCCGCTCTCCCTCCGGACCTGCCAGCATCTCGGCTTGCCACCGAACATAGTCAGTATATTGTACTTTAAGCGCAGGAAGAGGAGCTTTTACGCCTGCGCATTCAGCCGGATATAGTATGCCGAGTTCGTCGATAAGAATCGCAAGGGACCAAAAGTCGATCACGATGTGATGCACGGCCAGCAGAAGAACATGTTCTCGTGCTGATCGCGTAAACAGGGTCACCCGCAACAGCGGCCCCCGTTCTAAATCGAACGGTCTGTAGGCCTCCTCCAGCATTCGGGTCTGTAGGGTCTCCGAGCTCCACGCGGAACATTCCACCTCCTGGAAACTGACCTTCTGACTCTCGTGGACTTGCTGAACCGGTGTGCCGAAATTAACGGGGAAAGTCGTGCGCAGAGCAGGATGCCGATCGACCAATGCCTGGAAGGCGCGTCGCATCGCCGGTATATCTATTTCGACTTTGATGCGTGCTGCAAAATTTACATTGTAGACCGAACTCTCGGGCGCGAGTTGGTAAAGAAACCAAATCCCTTGCTGATTATATGAGAGCCGGTGAAACGACGATGACCGTCTCGGCTTCTTTTGCAGAAGTTCCGCCAGAAGAGCGCGCTTTTCCGCCGCTGAAAGGCCGACGATTTGCTCGGAAGGTTTGCTCATTCGCTAGCTTCCTGATTAGCCAATAGGTCGGTTAGCAGCGAATCCACTTCCGCATCCGAATAATGCTCCAGGTCTTCCAGCAGGTGCTCGTCGATGCCGCCGTTGTGGCGCTCGTCCTGTCGGCTTCCGATGGCCGTGGCGAGAGGTGCCGATGATACAGTCGTATCTTCGGATGTCAGTAACTCAAGCAATTGCGGAGTAGCCTGTTCGACGCTCGGTCCCGCGAGAAATGTCACCATCGGCACATTCACTCCGAGGTCGTGCGCAATCCGGTTTTTCAATTCGACCGCCATCAAGGAATCCAGCCCCAGGTTGCTCAGAGGTTGGCGTACGTCCACCTTGGAGACCGATAGTCCAAGCACACGCGCTACCTGCTCCGTCAGATAGGACTGCAGCAAGTCACGACGCTGCTCCGGGTCGGCGGCAAGAAGCGTACTCCGCTGCTCGCCCCAATGAACGTCGGGAAGTGCAATGTCAGCTGCCTCGCGCGCAAGCTCGGACAGCAGTGGCGGCTCGCTGCCGTTCGGGTAAAACTGGCGATAACGCGCCCAGTCGAGCGGAACCGCCGCGACTTGGGTCGCGCCTTGCCGGAGCAGCCGTTCCAGAATTTCCAGCGCTTGTCCGGGTGCGATGGTCTTAATGCCAAGAAGTTCGAGGCGCGCCGCCAGACGCTTGCCTCCAGGCGTGTCGGCGAAGCCGAGGCCGCTCCACGCCCCCCAATTGATCGTCAAGGCGCACTCGCCCCGGGCTCTCCGATAATGAGCGAGAGCGTCCAGAAAGGCGTTGGCCGCAGCGTAGTTTCCCTGACCGGGCTGGCCCAAAAGGGAGCCCGCTGAGGAGAACATTACAAAGAAATCCAGCGGCGCATCCTGAAGCAGCCGATGCAGCAGCCAGCCACCTATCATCTTCGGCCGCAACACCGAATTCAGCGCCGCGCCATCGAGTTGCGTCAACAGTCCGTCGTGCAGCACTCCCGCCGCGTGAACTACTCCTCGAATCGGCGGCCACCCCTCCGTCCTGTACTCATTCAGAAAAACCCCTAGCTGTGCCTCTTCCGCCACATCCAGCGCGGCCAAATGCACGCTTGCCCCCAGGGCTTCGAGTTCTCGAATAGCGGCGATCTGATGCGCCAGGCGGCTGCCTGCTTCTGCCAGGTTCCATTGCGTGCGTGGAGGAAGTTTCGTGCGCCCCAAAAGAATTAATCGCCGAGCTCCCTGCTCGACCATCCAGCGGGCAACGGCAAGGCCGAGGTCTCCGAGTCCACCGGTGATCAGGTAGCTGCCGTCAGCGCGCCAGCTAAGTGGAACTTCCGGGGTTGCGGATCTGGCTCTGCGCACCAGGCGCCCTGCGAATCGGTACCCTTTGCGGAACGCGAGCTGATCTTCTCCGCCCCCCGCGCAAATCTCATCGAACACCTGATGAGCCGCATCATCTATAAGCGAAGCCCCGGGTTCCAGGTCTATCAGCCCGCCCCACAACATCGGGTGCTCCTGTGCGATTACCCTGCCCAGTCCCCAAAGCGGCGCCTGGCCCGGGTCCACCGCAAAGGTCACTTCACCCGCGGCCTGCGCGCCCTGCGTAATCAGCCACAGGCGGGGAGCTTGCGGCCGTTCGACCCGCGCGAGTTCCTGGATTAGGGACAGTACACTTCCGCAGCCCAAGGTCTGCGCTAGCTCCAGCGATGTCACGGTGGCATCTTCCGGAGTGGGCGCGTCCAGACTCCACAGATGCACAATCGCGCGACAGATGGGCCGATCAGGCGCCAACACCGCATCGAAAAGTTGCCGTATATCCTCCGGTTGCTCGCAACGGATGCGGTAATGCCGATCGTCGGTTCGCTCGTACGATTCGCCGCGAGTCACCAGGATTCCGCGACCTCCCTGTGCTTCGACCAACGCTCCAAGCGCTGCGCCCACATTGCCGTCGTCGGCAAAAATCAGCCAATCGCCCATTACGCTCGTCGCCGACGGTTCGATGGCTCGTTCCTTGAGCAGCCACTGATACTCGTAAAGCCAGTCGTCCACTTTGCCCGCAGCACCGAGCTTGGTCCCGCCTCCGACTTGGTCAAAGCGCAGGCCTAGAATCTCTAGCGCCACCCGCCCTGCTTCATCCACGAGCCGCACGCCTCCCGTGACGGCGTCGCTGTTACTCTCTTGTATCTGGGCGTGACTCCATAGATGCGTCCCGGCTCGTTCATGGATCTGGATTTCATCGACGTGAGTGGGCATGTAGATGGACGGTGGACCATTTTCCGCCGCTTCAGCCCCGACACTCGCTGCAAGTGTCTGGAAGCAGGCGTCCAAGACCGCCGGATGGACTTGTGCGGCGTTGCCGTTACGATATGGTCGCTCGGTAAGCCTCACTTCGCCCAACATCTCTCTCGGGCCTTGCCACAACTGAGTAATGCACTGAAAATTGGTACCGTACTCGATTCCGCTTTCGCGAAGCCTCAAGTAGTAGTCTTGCGCGGCGATCCGCTGTGAGCATCGCGCCTGTACCTCAGCCAGCTCTTCCGCTTCGATATTCGGAAAGTCGTTCCCGTTGTCCTGCGGACAGATCCTTCCGGTTACATGCAGAATCCACGGCCGATTGGAATGATCAGCGTCGCGCGTTCGACTGTATATATGAACTGAGGCAGATCCGTCGCCACAATGAGAGAGAACTACCTGGATCGTTGGGGTTTCGCCGTCAGGCAGGAATAGTGCTTTTCGAAATTCAATCTCTTTCAGGGAAAAGAATCGCAATGGAAATGCCTGGGCCGCAGCGTCCAGCGCCATCTCCACGTACAACGCAGCCGGAACCACCGCGGCCCCTTCAATACGATGGTCATTCACGTAGGATAGTGCGATCGGGTCCAGTACACCTTCCCAATAATCGGTGTCGGACTGCGCCGATTTGAAATGCCGGCCGAGCAGAGAATTCTGACGGGCGCCGTGGTCGGAGATATATTCCGATCGATCGCCGAGATCGCCCGCCGGCTCGTCCATCCAGTAGCGCTCACGTTGCCATGGATACAGCGGTAGCGCCACGCAGCGACCGCTCTCTGGATAGATGCGGTTCCAATTTAGCGAAAATCCTAGGCTATATAACCGCCCCAGCGTGCCTGCTAATACTCCATCTTCCTCTTCCTCACGCCTTAACGAGGGAAGTACCGCTGCCTCTATTCCAGCCTGATGGAGGTCCTGCTGAATACTACTGAGTAGTACAGGGTGCGGACTGACCTCCAGAAAGACCTCATGCCCATCTTCGACCAATTGCTGAACGGCGCCTGAAAATAGTACCGGGTCTCTCAGGTTCCGGGTCCAATAATGAGCATCGAAACACAAGCCGTCGCAGGTCTGACCGGTGACCGTAGAGTAAATCGGCACCGATGCGAGTTGCGGCCGTATCCCTTCCAATGCGCGCGCTAATTCGGCGCGTAGCGGCTCCATTTGCGGACTGTGAGCGGCAAAATCAACCTTGATCGTTTGGCAGTATATGTTTTGACCCTGCAGTCGACTTACGATGGCGTCCAAGGCTGCGGCTTCGCCTGACAAAACCGTCGACGTGAGACCGTTGCTGACCGCGATCGACACTCGGTCCTCATACCCTGCGAGAGCGCGCTCCGCATCGGCAATCGACAGTTCCACGGCAGCCATCGCGCCTTGGCCAATCGTCGGCTTCACCAGACGGCTGCGGCTGCAAATTACCCGCGCCGCATCTTCGAGACTGAGCGCGCCGGCGACGTGAGCGGCCGCAACTTCGCCCATGCTATGGCCCACCACCGCGTCCGGCGCGATACCCCAGGAACGCCACAAGGCCGCCAGCGCTACTTGAAGCGAAAACAAAACTGGCTGCAAAACGTCGATTCCGTTCAATCTGGAATGGGCCGCGTCAGTGGCGGTGAGTTGCTCGAGTACCGACCAGTCTCCATAAGGCCGCATTGCGCGGTCGCAGCGCTCCACCGCTTCGCGAAAAACCGCCTCCTGCTCCAGCAGCCTGCGCCCCATCCCGAACCATTGGGACCCTTGCCCCGAAAAAACCAACACCAGCTTTTTTCGATGGCCCGAAAGCGCAAGCGGCATAGATCGGTCCGGCCGGGTCTCCTCGCGCAGATAAGCTTCCAGATTTTCGCTCAGTTGGTCCGTTGACTTGCCGGTCACGGCGAGACGGTAGTCGTGATGGCTGCGCCGCACGCCCGCGCTGTAACAGATATCGCGAAGGGTCGCCTCGGCTTCCGGTTCCGTGAGGAAGTCCCGGTAATCTCGAGCTAGCGATCGAAGAGCCTCCGGGCTGCGCGCCGAAAGTGGCAACAAGCAGGTGGAATCAATCTCGCTGATTTCCGCTGGCGCAGATGACCGCCCGCGCTCCGCATCTCGCGTTTCAGAATCTGCCCGTGGAGCCTCCTGCAAAACCACATGGGCATTGGTTCCGCCGAACCCGAATGAACTTACTCCAGCTAACGCCAAGGCCGTGTCGGCCGGCCATGGCGCCAGCGTCGTCTGCACTCGCAGCGCAAGCCGATCGAACGGAATGTGCGGGCTGGGCGTTTCGAAGTTGAGGCTCGGCGGGATCTCACGATGCTTGAGCGCCAGCGCCACCTTGATTAAGCCGGCGATACCGGCTGCGGCCTCGAGATGCCCCACGTTGGTTTTGACTGAACCCACGGCGCACGGTCGATTTGCGGGACGATCGACGCCCAACACCGAGCCCATGGCCTTCGCTTCGATCGGATCGCCCAGTAGCGTGCCCGTACCGTGGGCCTCGACATATTGAACCTCACCGGGCGAGACCCCGGCGCGCCGATAGGCTTCGCGCAGTACCGCTTCCTGAGCATGGGGATTCGGAGCCATCATTCCGTTGCTCCGACCATCCTGATTTACCGCGCTGCCGCGAATAACCGCATATATCGGATCGCCGTCGGCCAGCGCTCTCGTCAACGGCTTCAGCACGACTATTCCGGCGCCTTCGCCACGAACGTACCCGTTGGCCCGCGCATCGAAGGTTTTGCAGCGTCCGTCCGGAGCCATCGCTCCAGCTTTGCTGAAATTGATCGTAATCGCCGGCGACAGAATCAGGTTCACGCCCCCGGCCAAGGCCAGAGTAGATTCACCGCTTCTTAGGCTGCAGCAGGCCTGATGGACCGCTACCAGCGAAGACGAACAGGCCGTATCGACCGCGATACTCGGCCCGCGGAAATCGAATACGTACGAGATTCGGTTGGCCGCAATACTCAGTGCATTGCCGGTGCCCGCGTATGCGTCGATACGCTCCGGACGGTTAAATTGAATCCGGCCGTAATCGTTGTTCGAGATGCCGATAAACACGCCGGTGGCCGTTTCCGCCAGCCGCTCCCGCACCTGTCCCGCATCTTCCAGCGCCTCCCAGGCCACCTCCAGCAACAGGCGTTGCTGCGGATCCATGCGTGCCGCTTCGCGCGGCGAGATTCCAAAGAACTGCGCATCGAACCGATCTACCTGCTCGATAAAGCCGCCCCACCGCGTCACCATTTTGCCCGGAACCGCGGGATCGGGATCGAAAAATTCGTCGACCTTGAACCGTTGTGCGGGAACTTCCTGGATCGCATCTACCCCGGCGCAAAGCAGGTTCCAGAAGGCTCGCGCGTCTTTTGCTCCTGGAAACCGGCAACCGATTCCGATTATCGCGATCCCGTCGCCAATCTCCTCCCGAACCCGGCTCGCCTCGGCGGTCGCCTGCGACGAGCCCAGCGGCTCTGCCAAACCGCGGGCGAGCGCTTCGATCGTCGGACACTCGTATGCGAGCTCTGCCGGAAGCTCTCGTCCGAGCCATTGCGCAAGATCCCCGGAAAGACTGACCAACTCCGTCGATCCAAGGCCGAAGCTCGCAAATGGTTCCCGGATATCCAGCTCGCGCGGCTCGATTCCAAGCAATACTGAAAGCCTGGCGACCAACCATGCCTGGATCGTCTCGGCGGTCCGGGTATCCACTTGCGAATTTTCCTTCTTCGTCACAGTTCCTTGAGGCCGATGCCGCGCCTCGGGCGGAAACTCCACGCTCGAGCCGCAACCGGCCTGTTTCGTCGCGCGCACAATGGGCGGTTGTTTTTGATTGGTGGGTGCCAGCTGGGCCCGGCGCATCTGCACGCGACGACCGTCCGCAATGCGATCATTTGAAACGCCATGGGAATTATCCCCGCACTGCGGAGTCAGCTGGCTCTAAGATTCACCGTCAAGTTCATCGTTCCGCATGATCACAACTCCTTCCGGCTTGAATTGTTGCGGCGAACGTCATCCAACAGGCTGGGACTTCTGCCCGAAGTCCGGATACCATAGGTGTCCCAACGCCACTACGAGCACTAACCACTGATGCCCCTTAATTCCCCGCCGTCCGTCGGCGCTAACCGCGGGTCTAACGCCCCGGCCAGGTACCGAGCCTCGCACGCGCGGCGCTGAACCTTGCCACTGGGAGTCTTCGGAATGCTGCCGGCCCGGAGCAGCATGACCTCATGCACGCGCACGTCATGCTCTTCGGCAACCGCGCGGCGAATCGCCCGCACCACCGCCTCGGTCTCCAGCGGAGGACGTCCCGGCAGGTGGCAATTCGCAGCTCCCCGTTCCGGGCAGCGCTCCACCATTCGGTAGCTGCGTTCCACTTCGGCTGCGACGATCAGGCGTTCCTCGTCGACGCTCTCGACCGAAAACGCCACGCAACCTCCCGGGCGCACCGCCGCATGACTCTGTTCAACGGTCAACTCAATGTCTTGCGGGTAAAGATTGCGGCCGCCGATTATAATCAAATCTTTCAGCCGGCCAGTGACGAATAGCTCTCCCGCCCTCAGGAATCCCAAATCCCCCGTCCGCAGAAACGGCCCCTCGCCCGTATCCGCGAGGTAAGCGTGGAAAGTGCTCTCGGTTTCCTCGGGCCGGTTCCAGTAGCCTGCGGTCACGCTCGGGCCGGACACCCAGATTTCACCTACCTCGTCGGCTGCACACGCGGTCAACGAGTCCGTGTGCGCGATAACGATTCGAGTCTGTGCCATCGCATGACCGCATCCGATCAGCGTCCGGATCCTCGACTGCCGGTCGCAGGTCTCGACGATGCCGTTGTATTCAAGCGGCGCCGCTGCGGTCGTGCACTGGACGGGCTCATCGTTCACGACTCCACCCGAAACAATCAAAGTGGCTTCGGCCAGCCCGTAACACGGGTAGAAAAAGCTCTGGCGGAAACCACAGGCCGCAAAGGTCGCCGCAAACCGTTTCAGCGTGTCCGCACGGACGGGTTCGGCGCCGTTGTACGCGACTTTCCAACTGCTGAGGTCGAGCGCGCCGCGTTGCTCGGGAGTTATCCGCCGGGCGCACATGTCATATGCGAAATTGGGGCCCCCGCTGATGGTCGCCCGGTAGCGCGAAATCGCTTCGAGCCAGCGCCCCGGCCGCTGAAGAAAGGACTGCGGCGGCATCAGAATACATCCACGCCCTCCATACAGCGGCTGGACAATCCCGTTGGTTAGCCCCATGTCATGGAATACCGGGAGCCAGGTCACGGACATAGTGTCCGACGTGATCTCGAAGGCTTCGTTGATGTGCGCCGAATTCTCGAGCAGATTCGCGTGACTGACCATTACGCCCCTCGGCGATGCAGTCGAGCCCGAAGTGTATTGCAGCAAAGCCAGGGTGTTACCGGTCACCTCAGGCTCTCGCCAGTCCGACGCCGCGCTTCCCGCCACATGGTCGGTCGCCAGCCAGCACATCGCCTGCAGCTCGGGAACTTGCGTGAGCGAACCTTCCAGCCTCGAAAGGAGCGCTGACGTCGTGAGTACCAGCGTCGGTCGAGCATCGCGTGCAATAGTGCAAAGCCTGGGCAGCGTCCGCTCCGGTTGCGCGATATTCGGCGGGGACAGGGGAACCGCAATTACCCCGGCATACAAGCAGCCAAAAAACCCCGGGATGAACTCGATCCCGGCTGGATAAAGCAATAGAGCACGCTGCCCCTCTGCACCGTACCTCTGCAACACGGCCGCAATCGCGCGTGCCTGTTGGTCCAACCCCGCGATAGTCAGACGTGCGCCTTCCATCTCTCCGTCGGACAGATAGATGTATAGTTGCTGCCCTGGCTGCTCGAGCGCCCGCCACCGAAGAAGCTCAATCAGCGTAGAATACTTTTTCGTAAATTGATTCACTCCCAAATGCCCCGCGAACTCCGTCAGCAACGCTCATACGCCTGATTTTTCCTGACTGAACCATTCAGCGAGTTGTGACACTCGATCCGCTCTGAATGTTTTAGGATCGCTTCATACTCGCAAGCTTACTATTTATCGCAGCTGGACGTTCCAGGATATCGAATTATCAGCAACGTCGGAACACTTTGTTATCTGGAGAACCAAAGCGAACTAAGCGCGAAGACGTAAATATTTGCAGTCGCTGATCGTTCTGCCGATCGATCTCAAGTCAGTTCCCTCCCTTGTGCCGACCCAAACTCGTTTATGCTATTCTATCCCGGAATTCGCAAGGCGCAGTTAAAATTAACTGCAACATGCTTGCCACTCGTCACTCGCGTCAAATGTTTCCTGTCGACAGTTCGCAGCAATGTAAAATGCGTGTTCAGACACCTGCCGGTGATCAACAGCCGCTGCCGCTAACTCATTACCGCCGCCTTCCAGCTACACCCGCGAAAGGCGCATTTGCTGTCTCAAAAGGGATCACCTGTTGGTTCTTTAGGTGACACCATTTGTAAGGTGAAATGGCATCCACACCTCAAGTCGCTGCCGTTTTCCGAAGCTAGAAAAGCGCAATACCGGATTTTGCTTGGTTTTCTTGAGTAATTTCCATGGCACCATCCTTGCTGTGAAATTGGGGGAACGCCACCGCAGGCGAGACCTCCAATGGAACATCCGAAATACCCGATTTCAACCGATTTCGATCTGCTGAATCGTCTCGAGCCCTTGTCGCTGTTTTCGCGTGACGCGTTACGCGAGCTTGCGAGCGGACTTCACATGGAAAATTTCAAACCGCGCAAGGTTGTCATCCCCGAAGGGGAGCTGGCGACCAACGTGCACATCCTGCTCAAGGGCATCGCAAAGATTACCTACCGCGACCGCCGTGACGAGCGAGTAACCGTAGCTTTGCTTGCGCCCGGTCCTATCCCCGAGCTTCACCCGCTCGCGGTCAGCCGCTGGCATTTCCGCTGCGAGGCTCACAGCGATTGTAAAGTCGGCAGCGTTCGCTGGGAGCGATTCGACAGCATAATGAGGACGGAGCCGAAATCTGCTTTGCGAAGTTTTCGCGAAAGCAATCTGATGAGTTGGTCTCGGTTTTTTGCAGGGGACCTCGACGTTCGTGAGCGTCTGGCCTGTACCCTGCTTGAATTGTGTTCGAAGTTTGGCATCGAAGAGTCCCGTGGGACCCTTTTGAGCGTCACACTCAGCCATAAGGACCTGTCCGACCTGGTAGGTGCTTCGCGACCCCGTGTCACCGAACATTTAGCCCAGTTCGTGCGCGAGCATCTGATCGTTCGTCAAAACCGGCAGTTGATAGTGCGGGTCGATAAAATTGCGGATTTAGCGGGTCCGCCGTCTCTCTCCAACGCCTTTCTTGCGAGAATCAGCCCAGGACGTCATGGACAACCGCCTGCTTCGAGAGAAGATCGATTCTTGTCCGCTCTGCCACCGCGCCGGCACTTCCCGAAAAGGCCCAAGCGCGGGCCATCCGGCGATGCGCCGGCTCGTTTGAAGACCAATTCGGTCGCCGTGTGCTGAGCTGAGTATTTTGCACTAAAGCGGAACTGCATCATAACAATTTGTTCTCTGGGGCACTCCTCCGCGCAGGCGAACGGCGCCACGAACGACGCGAAGCGAGTAATATCGAAGATAGTTCGAAATAAACAAACAGAGGGTCAGGAATTTATCAGGCCCTTCGACTGCGTGAAGACTGGCCACCAGGGGCCGGGTCATTAGTCAGCGCGATTCGCTGCCGGATATTTATCCCAGGCCAAAGGAAAGCCCGTAATGAGCGGTACCAGCGAGAAGATTAAAGGCCGCGTGAAGGAAGCAGTTGGTGTTTTGACCGATGACCAAGGTCTGAAGGATGAGGGGAGCTTGGACCAAACCACCGGTCAGATCAAGCAGACTGCAGAACATCTGATCGACGAAGTGAAGAATGCAGTAAAGAGTCCCGCGAAGAAATAATACGTTTCACTAACAACTACAGTTACCAGCACAGGTTCCGAAACGGAGTGACCATAATGAAAAACCTCCTGAAACATACCTCCAGGTTTATCGCCATCGCGCTTCTCACTATCCTGATAGGTACCTTGGGCGTCGGATGTAAGGAAACCACGACGAGTCCAGGTCCCGCGGGTGCCACCGGCGCTCCTGGCGCCACCGGAGAGACCGGAGCGACAGGTGCGCAAGGCGCTCCAGCCGCATCCACCAGGTCGGAGACGTCCTCTGAGTCGACGACCACGACCAACAGCAACTCGCCGGATTCCGACAGCAGTACGACCACCAAGAAGTCCACTAGCGAACAGAGCGCGAACTAGCACGCACGAGCAGAGAGCCCTGCGAGTAAAGGCTCCTGCATCTTGGAAAAAACGTGAGAACCCCCAGTCTGGCGGTATGATTGAAGATTTCTCGGTCGAGATCCATAACGGCGAATTTCGATCGGGTAGAGGCACGGATATGCGAATGAAAATGTTCCTGATCCTCACCGCGATAGTGGGAGGTCTCGCAATGCTCGGGGCTCAAGGATGCTTCTACCGATCGCATGACCCCTACCAATATAGCCAGCAGTACGGATCTAGCCACACCGTGTGCGACGCTCATGGCCGCAACTGCATGGTTTGCGACGCCGATAACCGCAACTGCCGGCGCATCGACTCGCAATACGGAGGGAGGCACACCGTGTGTGACTCCGATGGCCGCAACTGCAGGGTCTGCGACGCCGACAATCGTAATTGCCAACGCATCGATTCGCATTATCAATCTAATCAGAACCGTAGTTGGGGATTTTGGTGGTGAGCCCGGAGCTAACGCTTGAAATCATCCATTGACCACATTTGTGGGACCAAGTCAGACGCGCGGCGATCAATCGGAGACGGCAATGTCGATCACTGAGAGGCGAGCCCCCGGGAGCGCAGGAATAGCCGGCGGAAGAATCCGTCAAACAATCGGAAAAGGACAAACAAAGGACAAACATATGTCGTGCTCACGAATAAAGCATATCAAAGCGATTATGTGGCTCGGCGCGATGCTGTTCGCGCTGATGATCGCTACACCGGCTACAGCGCAGGTCACCATCCAGTTCGGGGGACCGCAGGTGCCCGGGTTCTCGAACTACTATCCCTGGTTCAACGATGTCCCGCAGTATCGCGGAGACCAAACCTTCCGTTGGTTTCTGGCGAATCATCCGAACCTCGCGCGTCAACTCTCGCGGAATCCGGGGTTGCTTTACAATGCCGAATGGCGCCGACAGCATCCGGACTTACAGCAGTACCTGCGCAACCATCCTTATGTATGGCAAGCGCTCCAGAATGAATACTGGTCTACGGGACCTGCCGAAACCCACTGGGGTGCTTACGACAACCAGCACCAATGGCGCGATGCCTATTGGTGGCATCACAACGATCCCGACTGGTTGTACAACAATCACCCGGACTGGGCCTCGCTCGATCCGCGTTGGCGCGACCGTGACGGTGCCTACGACCAGAACCACGTGTGGCGCTACCGGCAATGGTGGTACGAGCGAGATCCGAGCTGGGTGAAGACGCATCGCCCCGATTGGCTCAGGTATCAGGAGAACCAGGCGAAGCAACGGCAAGAGCGGCAACGTCAGGCAAGTCGTGAGCAACAGCAGCAACGCGACCGCCAGCAGCAGCAGCAGCAAAATGAACGGCAAGAGCGGCAACGTCAGGCAAGTCGTGAGCAACAGCAGCAGCGCGACCGCCAGCAGCAACAGCAGCAAACCGAACGGCAAGACCAGCAACGTCAGGCAAGTCGTGAGCAACAGCAGCAGCGCGACCGCCAGCAGCAACAGCAGCAAACCGAACGGCAAGACCAGCAACGTCAGGCAAGTCGTGAGCAACAGCAGCAGCGCGACCGCCAGCAGCAAAATGAACGTCAGAACCAGAAACAACATCAGGGGACGCGCGAACAACAGCAACAGAATCGTCAGCGCGACCAGGAGTCACAAGCGGTATCCAAGCAGCAGCAAGCGCAGAAGGCGGCCGAAGCTCGACAAAATCAGCCACCACAAGTTCACCAACGGGACCAGTCTCACCAGGAGCGTCAGGACCAACAGTGACCGCTGGATTCAATTACGTCACGACGAGAGCCGATCTCGCGGCCCACAGTCAACCAGTCGCATTAAGGAGCAACCCCGATGAAACCGATCACATGGCTGGGTGCGGCCCTCATTCTTCTGGGGATACTGGGATTCGCAATCCCCGTTTTTACAACGTCACGGACCACGAATGTTGCACAGCTTGGAGATCTCAAAATCCAGGCCACCGAGCGATCGACACACGTGGTGCCGCAGATTTTAAGCGCCGGGGCGATCGTTTTGGGAGTACTTCTTCTCGGTGCGGGATTTTATCAGAAGCGCTGAACCGAGAACCGATTCCGGACGTTATGGAGACTAAGGTATGACTCTCATAGGCATCGTCGTAACACTCGTTGTCATTGGTCTGGTCCTCTGGCTCATTAATACCTACATTCCAATGGCGGGTGGGATAAAGAGCCTGCTCAATATCGTAGTATTCATAGTTGTATTAATCTGGCTATTACAGGTCTTTGGCCTGATCGGTCCGATCAAGGGACTCAAGATTCCGAACCTTAGGTGAAACTCCTGATCGCGATATCAGAATCGGGTTCAATTGGTCGACTGGAGGAAAAGGCTGAAACCGCGCAGCCAAATGCCATCACACCGCGTTGTGCCTATCCAAATCTCAAACCCGGACGTATTGATGATGCAAGTTGCTATGGAACCTCTGCACAAGTGTATCGGTTTGGTATAAATCGTAAGTGGGAGCGGCAGGAGTGGAGGAGGGGGGATGGGGAATCAGCGGACGTTCGCATCGATGGCATGGAATGGGAAGGGCAAAGTTACCCGGCGCGAGCGATTCCTGGGCGAGATGGATGGGGTGATTCCCTGGCCGCAGCTGGTCAGACTGATCGAGCCGCACTACCCCAAAGCCGGACGAGGACGGCAGCCGCTGGGACTGGAGAAGATGCTACGGATTTACTTCCTGCAGCAGTGGTTCAACCTGTCGGACCCGCAGGCCGAAGACGCGATTTATGACAGCGAGTCGATGCGGCGCTTTGCACGGGTCGAGTTGGGCGACGAGGTGGTGCCGGACGAGAGCACGATTTTGCGCTTTCGCCATCTGCTGGAGCAGCATGGCCTGACCCACGCCATCTTCGACGCGGTGGCGCACTTATTGGAAGAACGGCGGCTGTTGCTGCGCTCTGGAACCATCGTGGACGCGACCATCATCGCGGCGCCGAGTTCGACCAGGAACGCCAGTGCGACTCGCGACCCTGAGATGAAGCAGACCCGCAAGGGCCGCAACTGGCACTTCGGGATGAAGCTGCACATCGGCGCGGACCAGCGCGGTATCGCGCATACGGTGAGAGCGACCGCTGCCAGCATAGCTGACATCACCCAGCTGCCTGATCTGCTGCACGGATAAGAGCGCGAGGTGTTCGGCGATCAAGCGTACTGGAAGGAAGACGATCGCAAGTTTCTCGAGGCGTGGGGGATACACTATCGGATCAATCGGCGGCCTACTTCAAAGCGGCCGTTGAGCGAACGATGGCGGATGATCAACCGCGCGCGATCGCGGACCCGAGCCTGTGGCGAGCACGCCTTTCGCATAGTCAAACAACTATGGGGCTTCGCCAAGGTGAGATACCGAGGCTTGGCCAAGAACCTGGCGCGAGCGCAGACCATGTTCGCATTGGCCAATCTCTACCAAGTTCGCAGACAACTGCTTCCAACATAGGCAGGTGTGCGCGGCGAAGAACCTTCGGGCAGTGAATCGACTCTATCGCGACCATTGCAGCGCTAATCCTCACGCCAGCGCGGTTCGCTATACCCGATCGTCATCACCACTTCAGCCAATTGCTCCCGAACAGCCGCCTGTGCAGAGCTTCCCTAAGCGCGGAACGCGCGCCGTGGATCAGCAGCGTGCGCAAATAACGATCGCCGCGTTTGGTAATCCCGAGCAGCACTCGCTTGCCGCCCGAGGAGTGCTGGCGTGGAACCAACCCCAGGAATGCGCTCAACTCCCGCCCATTCTTGAACTCCCGGGCATTACCGACTGCTGCCACCAGCGCCGTGGCGGCGAGCGGACCTACGCCGGGCACCTTGGCCAAACGTGCACAACGCTCGTCGTGCTTAAAGTACCGGGAAATCTTTGCCTCGCAACTTGCGATGCGTTCTTCAAGCGTTCGCAGTCACTGGCTCATCTCACCGAGTAACTCGCGCATCTCGCCTGACAGCTCGTTACCCTCATCTGCCAATGCCGACGGCAAGGCGCGTTTGAGCGCGATCGGACCGACGCGCACTACCACTCCGCAGCTCTTTGCGCAACACCACTCGCCCCTTTGCGTCCGCCCCGCACAATGCGAACACGTTCTTTGCCAGGTCAATCGCAACCGTAGTAACTTCCATCTCGGACCTCCGCCCTTCCCTTTTTGGATGACGCACAACTCATCCTTGGCCCATCATGAGGCCGCTACAAAAACGGGCGGGGGTCCATACCATCATTTAACAGCCGACTGCGAGATGAGTGTCTCAACGAACACGTGTTCGTCAGGCTCGCGGAGGCCCGCCAGACCATCGAAGCATGGCGGACAGACTACAATCACGTGCGCCCGCATTCCAGCCTCGGAGCTCTGACACCGATCGAGTTTGCAAACCCGCAAGGGGACGGGCCGCTTGAGCCAGTTTGGGGCTCCGCGGCCGTCCCCTTGCTCAACCGCCCCACCCGGGGCATTGCTTCAACCGACTCTACTTATAACTGCGGGTAAATCGGGAGGCAGGCCAGTTCCTATCCGGACAATCCGGTCTCCCCCGTGCGCCTCTTCTCCGTTCTCGAAGAGCACATAGACGCCGTTCGACGGAACCTATTCCAAGTCTTCGCGCCGAAGCCTCGGTAGTCGCGCAAGTGAATCGTGCGGATATCGGCAGGCCTCGCTCATCGCAGTTACCTATCCAGCCAATGCAACTGCCGTCCAAACGACAAACCTTCCATGGGGACCTCATAGTGCTTGAGGTGAGGAACGAGATTTTCCCGGTACGGCAAGCCGGCCAGGAATATGAATCTATCCGTTTCAAGATCGCAGCATCGGGCCAGATCAGAAAGTACGTCACGCGCCCATCGCTGCCTTTCATTCACTTTCATGGTTTTCAGTGTCTGCTCGTAGGGCTCGATCATGTCGTCGGGATTCAAGAGGCCGTACTTTGCCGACAGGATGAAGATCCTCTTTGGATGAAGGCGCCGTGCGTATGTCATCATTTTATGGAACAACGGGCTTGTGTACATATCGCCGGCGCGGCACGGGTAGCCGCGCTTGGATTTAACGCAGGACAGAAAGACAATTTTTCTTCCGTGCATCGCCTTCTCCATGTATGATTAGCCTCTCCCGGAACTTTTCCACACCCCGAATATTTCTGCTAGTCAGAATATCATGTCGGCTCTTGCGACTGTTCCGCCTCAGGACAAGTTGGACAGAATGGAGCGATTGAAGAAGGTGGGGTTTTGGGCACTGCAGGAGGGGAACAACATGGGATTACGCGCTGAGTTCGTCCATCAACGCCTTGGCCCGAAGAGTTGCTAGCCGAGCGCGGTCTGGCGGCGGATCACACGACCATCTGGCGTTGGGTTCAACGTTACGGTCCCGAACTGGATCAGCGGCTGCGGCGTCATCTTAAGCCGACCAACAAATCCTGGCGCGTCGATGAAACGTATATTCGAGTGAAGGGCGCTTGGTGTTATCTCTATCGGGCCATCGATTCCACCGGGGCCACGATCGACTTCCTGCTGTCGGCGGTGCGCGATACCGCTGCGGCCAAACGCCTGTTCTGCAGGGCTCTGAGCGATCCATCGCATCCGCAGCTCCGCGTCATCAACACGGACAAGGCTCCCCTCTATTGCCCGGCGATCGCCGCAGTGAAAGAAGAGGGAATTCTGCGCCGGCGCTGCCGGCATCGACCGTTACAATATTTGAACAACATCCTGGAGCAGGATCATCGAGCGATCAAACGACGAGTGAAGGCCAAGCGGAGCTTTCGCGAGTTCCGAGCAGCAGGTCGAACGATTGCGGGATACGAGGCGATACGCATGACCCGGAAGGGGGCAGGTGCGGTGGGTCAGCGGTGATGACGTTCGCCAACAGAATCGTTGCATCGATCGGCTGTTCGATCTAGCTGCCTGATATCTCGGCGCGCAGTTATCCTCGGGAACTCATCCGTCACCGCTTCTAAAGTTGCAACACTTCCAGTTGGCGCAATGGCGGGCGCGAGCTATAAGAGAAACTTCGAAACACTATCCACCGTTACCACACCAGGAATATTGAAAGATGAAAGCAGCAATTTTTCGGGAGCTCAAACAGCCACTCACGATCGAGGAGGTCGAAATCGATCAGCCGGGGCCGCGCGAGGTCTTGATCCGCACGGTGGCGAGCGGAGTGTGCCATAGCGATTTGCATTGCTTGCACGGCGCACTGCCGACGAAAACGCCGGCGGTCCTCGGCCATGAACCGGCCGGGATTATCGAAGCGGTCGGCAGCGAGGTAGCCGGCCTCAAGCCGGGCGACCATGTGATCGCATGCACGTCGATCTATTGCGGCAACTGTGCACAATGCTTGTTGGGGCGTCCCCATCTGTGCGTCGGGCGCGCCGACTGTCAGCGGCCGCGCGACGAACGGCCGCGTCTGTCGCAGAAGGGCGTCCGGTTAAATCAGTTCGCCGACCTCGGCGCCTTCGCGGAGATGATGCTGCTGCATGAGCGAGCGATTCTGAAAATCGACGATGACATTCCACTGGACCGCGCCGCGCTGCTCGGATGCGCGGTGACGACCGGTGTCGGTGCGGCGCTGAATACGGCGCAGGTCGCGCCGGGTTCGACGGTCGCGGTCTTTGGCGCGGGCGGCGTCGGAATTTCGGTGATTCAAGGAGCGCGAATCGCTGGTGCGCGGCAAATCATTGCGGTGGACATTCGCGAGAGCAAACTCGAGATCGCAAAGCATTTCGGTGCGACCGACGTGATCAATGGGGCGGTCGCCGACGCAGTGCGCGAAATCAAACGGCTGAGCAATGGCGGGGTCGAATATTCGTTCGACGCGATCGGTAACCCGCGAGTGTTAGAGCAATGCGTCTATTGCCTTGCGCCGCGCGGCCTTGCCACGCTTGTCGGCGCGATTCCGCCGGATGAAAAGGTCGAATTCAAATCCGGACATCTGTTCGTCGAAAAGCGAATCCAGGGCTGCTACATGGGCTCGAATCGCTTCCATCTCGACATGCCCAAATATCTCGATCTCTATCGCCAGGGCCGTCTTAATCTCGACGACATGATCAGCCGGCGCGGACGGCTCGAGGACGTCAACGAAGCGTTTCGCGCGATGGAAGCGGGGGAAGTCACGCGCACGGTGCTGACCTTCAACTGATCCACCGGCGCCTACAGCGGATCGATCGCATCCGTAATTTGAGCGAGCTGGGTTAGAGTGAGCTCGTCGTCGAGGCGCCCGATCTCGTTGCACTCCAAGGCATCGGCCAGGGTCTGATAGAAGCGTGCCTTGTCATTGGCAAAGCACCTGGCTGGATCGTTGTCGCCGAGATCTGGCCGGCTGGGATATGCCAGCCCGACATTCACAGGCTGAACCGGGAAGCCTTCATCTCGCACGTGCAATGCGAAGTTGTGTCCGATGCCGATCGCGTCAACCCGTACCGCTACGAGCCGCCGGCGGTATGGTTCCAGGAAGCGGACGACCACGCCCCGTGTATCTTCGCCGTGCCAGGCTCCAAGCTTGATAACATGATTGCGCCCGGGTCGTGAGGCGCAGATATAGACAACCGTTTCGGCCTGAGCGCCGCCGACGTCAACTCCTGCAACCAGCGGACCTCCCGGATCGCTGGGCTCGGGAAAGCGGTGTGCTCTACAGCGACAATCGCTGAACTGGGTGCAACGCGCTTAAAATAACGGCGTCCTCGGAGCCAGACCAAAAGCCACGCGCCCGGCTTCCTCCATCATCAGGCGACGGACCGCCATGTGCGTCGCGGCGGTGTTGACATCGCGCAGGGCTCGCTCGAACGGCGCCGACTCATAGACGGCTGTCCCCCCGGCGGCACGATAACAAAGCTGGACGGCCTCAACAGCACTCTCGGCTGCATGCGCGATGGCGCGGCGCAATCGCCCCCGCGCCTCCATCGAGACCGGCTCGTTCGCAACGACGGGCTTCCAGAACAACCGAAATGCGTCTTTGACGGCGAGACGATTGGCCTCGATCATCGCTTCGGCCTTGGCGACGGCGTACTGAGCCTGAGGATCGTCGCGCAGACCACCGGGCGGCATCGTCGATGTTTTGGTCGAAGCCAGCGCTTTAAGCGCAGCAAGCGCAGAACGGGCGATCCCGTTCATTACACTCACGTGGTTGTAGCCAAAATAGGTGGGAGGCATACGGAAGATCGGATATGGGTAACGACACTCCCGGTGAAATAATCGAATTGCCAAATCCTTAGGAACGAACACATTGTCGGCTTCGAACTCGGTGCTGCCCGTACCGCGCAGACCGAGCACATGCCAGGTGTCGAGAACGGTGCAGTCGTTTCTGGGCATTACGAAGCCGAGGATGATTGGAGTCCCGACCGGTGATTTCCGCATCGTGGCGCCATCAAAGACGGCGCCCATGGCAACTACCCATCGCGCGTGATCAACGCCGCTCGCCCAGGCGAAGCGGCCGGCCAAGCGATAGCCGCCCTCGACTTCGATCGCACGACCCAATGGCGTAGTGGAAGCAGCAACGCAGGCGTCCGGAGTTCCAAAAATGGTGCGCAGCCTGGACGGGGAAAGATCGCCGAAAATGAGGGGCGTGCTCGATCCGATGGAAAAGTTCCATCCGGCCGAGCCGTCGCAGGAGGCAATCTCTTCAATCAAATCATAGTAGCTGAGAGGGTCGACATTCTCGCCGCCATACTCCACAGGCAGTAGCAGTCGGTAGACATTGGCTTCGACGAAGGCGCGCGCGACTGGATCCGGCAGGTGATGCAGCGTTTGCGCATCATCGCGATGAGCTTCAATTACGGGCCGCAGCGCCCGTACGCGTTCCCAAATCCGCTCAATATGCATATCCATCATCAGCGAATTTTCTCTCCGTTCCCGCGCGCCTTCGGTTCTTTCTAGCATTGACGCTAAACGGGGCAAAAGCTTTGCTCATAGCGCCGGGCGTGCCGGCAGTTGTACTGATCAAAATATCAGCGGTGATGACAATCTTAGACATCGACCAGGTGATCTACCACAGTAGCTTCGCAATGGAGGAGGTCGTCTTCCTTCACCGCGCTGCAAACGGCGATTGGCTGGAACCCGAGACGGCTGATTATTGCGCACAGCGATTGGGGTCGCGAAAACGGCTGCGCGGCGCTGGCTCGGCGCTGATTTCTACTGCCCTTACTGATGCATAGTTGCTCTGGAGCAGAGAGAAAAGCCTTCCGGGCTCAAACGCGGGGTAGGACTTCGCGTTTGCAAATCTCTGGTGTCAGTGCGACCGTCGATCAGAAATGAGAATGGAAATTCCGGCTAAGCCATTGGCTCGTGGGACAGGCACGCCATTGACCCAGAACAGCTGCAAAGACGATGACAGGTGGAAGGCATTATCCTTACCCTCTACATAGCTGCAGATGTCATCATGACTGTCGGGAGCGTCTACTTCGCCTGGAAGAACAGGGACTTTCGAAAATTTCTGGTAGGCGCATTCTTCGTCTCATCCGGCATTGACAGCATTTTATTATACCTCTATCTTGCTGATGTTTTGGTACCTCTATTAGGGACGAGCTTTCTCGAAACACCCCAACTCAGCGGCGGACGCTCCATCCTCCATTTCATCCTGTTTTTGCTCTGCATGTACTTTGGCTTCATCAGGAAACCAAAGGCCTGAAACGGACGCGTGGCTCTGAAAGGGCGCTGGATACTGTTAGCTGATTCAAAGTGCGACTGCGCGCGCGTTGGAAAGCAATCTGTGTGCATTTAATTTTTGTGGCAGGCGCGGCAAGGAGTGTCAGTTTAATCACCGCATTCCGAGTTGCCCGGAGAACGAACAAAGACGGAGTTGGCAATTAAAAGGAACCGGCGTTGTCCGCGAATCGAAAGCCTCGCTTAAAAATAATGCGGCTCCGCAGCTAAGTCTGCTCCCGGTATCTAGAAGGCTGCGGTCATGATAACGCTGTGATCGGTTGCGCATAATCCTGGAGAGGTTCAAGGATGCGACTCCAGGGTAAAACCGGTCTCAGCTATTCCCTCGGGCTTCTGTTCGTCGCGGCCATGGCAGTCGGTGCCGCACTTCCGCTCATAGCTCATTCGGCACGATCGCCTCGTGCAGTCCTAGCAGCAACCGAGTTCAGAAACCGCGCCCAAGAGGGGAGAGAGGGCTGAGGTCGAGGCGGTGAGCGCGGGGGTTTGCCAATGGGTATTGTGGTGCAACATGGCATTGAGAATCACGAGTAGTTGCGCATGCAGGCAGTGAGGGCCGATTTGGGATATTTCCCGCGTGCCCGCAACTGAGCGTAAAAGTTCTTGATGACAGGATTGGAGCGAACCGCGGAGACCACGGCCATGTACAGGACGCGGCGGACCTGGGCGCGACCGCCCCAGATGCAACGGTTGCCGCGCAGTTTTCCACTATCGCGGTTAAAGGGCGCCAGCCCGGCTAGTGCGGCGATCTGTTTGCGATTAAGTGCGCCCAGCTCGGGCAAGTGCGCGAGCAGGGTGGTCGAGAGTACCTTGCCGACTCCGGGTACCGAGCGGAGTAACTCGTCGCGCTCGCGCCAGATCGGGGTCTCGCGGACTAAAGTGGCGAGTTCATCGTCAAACCCGGCGAGCCGCTTTTCCAGCCAGCGGATGTGCTCATCGATGCTCTTGTGGATCACCTTGGGCGAGTTAGCCCGACGGTTTTTTTCCGCCGTGAGCATCTCAACCAGTTGACGGCGGCGGTTGACCAGAGCTTCGAGCGCCTGGGCCTGCGCGTCCGGCAGCGCTCGCACCTGGGGTTTGACCGCCGCGCCAAAGCGCACCAGCACTTGGGCGGCGAGCGCGTCGGTCTTGGCTAACTGGCCGGTGGCACGCGCAAAGTCGCGCACCTGGCGCGGGTTGACCACTGCCACCCCGATTCCCGCCGTCGCCAAGGCACTGGCGACGTGAACTTCGAGACCGCCGGTCGCCTCGATAATCACCAGGTCAGCGGGTTCCAGGCGCTTAAGCAACACGCTGATCCCGCGCTCGTCGTTGGCCACCGCAAAGCGCTCGCCGTTGGGTCCCAGCGCCACGTCCAGCTGCGCCTTGGCCACGTCGATCCCAACATACCGTTTGACATCCACCATCACCGCATCTCGTCACGCTGCTTGCCCAGCCTTGCAATCCGGGATTTCCTTCCCTTACAACCGTTCGGGCTTGTGCGTCGTGATGGCGCGGTGACCTTCGCTGCTAGACGGGGTACTTGCCCCAAGGGTGCACCGGCCTGCCGCGCCATATCTTTCGATTCATCTACTACATTCGCTACATACAAGGGTGTTGAGAAATTCCTTTCCGACTGGATCGACCGCTCGTTTGGCAATGGTATAGTTGAACAAGGCCAGTGGGGTTGAGGAGGAAGAGGAAGATGCGGGGATTCGATCGGCCACAGACGACGATGCTGACCTTGGTGAATCCTGAGAAGAGGGTACCGGCCAACCATCCGATCAGATTGATCAAAGCGCTGGCGGAGGTGGCACTCAAAGAACTCTCGCCGCTGTTCGAGCAGATGTACAGTGAAGTGGGCCGGCCCTCGATTCCGCCGGAGCGGTTGTTGAAAGCCTCGCTCTTGATGGCGCTGTATACGGTGCACAGCGAGCGGCTGTTGATGGAGCAGCTCGATTATAACTTCCTGTTTCGCTGGTTTGTGGGACTCAACATCGATGATCCGGTCTGGGACGTGACGGTCTTTACGAAGAATCGGGGGCGCTTGCTGGCAGGCGAGGTGGCACAAGGCTTTTTCACCGCGGTGGTCGAGCAAGCGGATGCCCAAGGGCTGCTCTCCAACGAGCATTTCACGGTCGACGGTACGCTGATCGAAGCCTGGGCCGGACACAAGAGTTTCAAGCGCAAAGAGGATGGCCAGCACACCCCGCCCGACGATCCCGGCAATCCGAGCGTGAACTTTCATGGTGAGCGGCGCACCAACGGGACTCACCAATCGACCACCGATCCTGATGCGCGTCTGGCCCGCAAAGGGCCGGGCAAAGAGGCCAGGCTCTGCTATGCGGGGCACGTGCAGATGGACAATCGCCACGGCCTGGTGGTCAACACCCGCCTGACTCAGGCCAGCGGCATCGCCGAGCCCACGGCGGCTTTGGCGATGGCGGCGGAGATCGCGGGCCAGCGTCGGGTCACGCTCGGCGCCGACAAGGGTTACGATCAAAGGGAGTTGGTGCGCGCGTTGCGTGAGTATCGAGTCACACCGCACGTTGCGCAAAAGGTCAACAGCGCAATCGACCGACGCAGCACTCGCCACCCCGGCTACCGGCTCAGTCAGTGGCGGCGCAAACGGGTCGAAGAGATCTTCGGCTGGCTCAAGACGGTCGCCGGCCTGCGCCAGACTCATCATCGTGGAATCGCCCGGGTCGGTTGGACCTTCACCTTCGCGGCCGCGGCTTACAACTTGGTGAGAATACGTAACCTGCGGCCGGTCGCTACGTGAATCAATCGGTGAACGGCCGGACCCAGCCACTCTCAACCGCCTAACTCTCCGACCATTCCGATATCGCTACATCGGGATCGAGAATCTCATGACCAGTCGGCGTTTTTCCGCGGCCTGCTAGTGCTATGAGTTCCTCCAGCCTACGCTCGTTCAGTCCGTCACCTAATTGTCTCTACTGCTGCTCCGAAAACAACTCGGCCGACCTATCATTCGGAAGGCTGAGCGCCAACACTCGCATCTCCTTGACTTCGGATTTGATGTGCGAGGTCTCGTCCGCCAGCAGCTGGCCATAAATCGACAACGAGCGACCGAGCTCGATCGTAGCAGTACGTTGTTCAGGCTTCATACTCATGACGGCACAGCCGTTGAGAAGACCACATGTCGCTAGGATCACTGCTATTCGGGCCAGGCCAAATCTTCTCACCCATCGCCCGGCTGGGCGAGCGCTCGTCGGTGGAATAAGTTGCGACACCCGCTTCTGCCCACATTCGGTCGCCCCTGCGACTCTTAACGGCGTGGCTGCAATGCCTGTGCGCCCGCAGCCTCGCACAGAGTGAGATATATAGCGGGCTACGCAGCGGTTTGCTCTGACTTCAGTTCAACAAAACGATCCGCGAGCTTCTTAGTCCAATAATTCATAGCACTCTCGGCGTCTCCCCATTTCCACTAGGCTGCAGATTTGAGAGCGAACCCGCCTTCACGCCTGTCAATCCACGCCGCTAGCTGTCCGCCCGTGACTGGAGTTGACCCGGTTTCGTAGACGGTGTTGGGGAGAAAGGAAGAAGGAGGTTCCCGATGCCACCAACGCATCCACGGTACCCGCTGGAATACCGGCGGCGGATCGTCGAACTGGCGCGCGCTGGACGGAAGATCGAGGAGCTGGCGCGCGAGTTCGAGCCCTCAGCCAATGCGATCCGCAAATGGCTCAAGCAGGCGGCGCTCGATGAGGGCCTGCGCAGTGACGGCTTGACCACTAGCGAACGGGAGGAACTTAACCACCTGCGGCGGGAGAACCGGGTGCTGCGCGAGGAGCGGGAGATACTTGCAAAAGCCGCGGCCTGGTTCGCTCAGGAGACCGGCGCGACGCCGTCGCGGCGTTCGCATTCGTAGGGGCTAACCAGGCCATGCACGGGATTGCCACGATGTGCCGCGTGCTGGGCGTCTCCCCCGGCGGTTACTACGCGCGGCTAAAGCGTCCGCCCTCGGCGCGGGCCCGGGCGGATGGCGAGTTGTGCGGGCGGATCGCCGAGATCCATCACCACTCGCGCGCCACCTACGGCGCGCCGCGCATCCATGCCGAACTCAAGGAACAGGGCATTAGGGTGGGATGCAAACGGGTGGCGCGGCTGATGCGCGCGGCGGGGCTTCGCGGCGTGAGCCGGCGCAACTGGATAATCACCACGGTGCGCGATCGCCAGGCGCGCCCGGCCCCCGACCTGGTCGAGCGCAACTTCAGCGCGCCGGCGCCCAATCGGCTGTGGGTCGCCGATATAACCTACATTCCCACCTGGGCGGGCTTTCTCTATCTGGCCGTGGTGCTCGACGCGTTTAGCCGCAAGATCGTGGGCTGGGCGATGGAGACTTATCTGCGCACCGAGTTGGTGCTCAAGGCGCTGGAGATGGCGCTGGGGCAGCGGCGTGCGGCCGGGGTGATTCATCACTCCGATCAGGGGAGCCAGTATACGTCGCTGGCCTTCGGCCAGCGCTGCGATGAGGCCGGGGTTAAACCGTCGATGGGCTCGGTGGGCGACTGTTGCGACAACGCGATGTGCGAGAGTTTCTTTGCCACGCTCGAATGCGAACTGCTCAACCGGCGCAGTTTCAAGACCCAGGTCGAGGCGCGCATGGCCGTGTTCGATTTCATCGAAGGCTGGTACAATCCGCATCGCCGCCATTCGGCGCTCGACTATCGCTCGCCGGTGGAGTACGAACGCCTTCATCGCGAACTGGGCATGCAGACCATGAGGAGCTCGGCCGCCGCGGGCGGTGCTTGGCCAGCAGACCAATTGCTGGCCGGCGCGCCGCAGACCGCGTCGTCCTCGAATCAGCAACCCATAACGCTTTCCGGCCCGGCCTCAAATCAGGTGGAGGCCGGGACCGAAAAGCTGCTATCAGGCCAATCTCGGGAGGACGCTTTCGGCAAGGTTAAACCAGGACGCTAAACCAAGCCCGATACCGTCTACCGAATCGGGGTAGGTCCAGACAGAGTCGGTAACTTGGCCTTCGCAGCTCGCGGAACCGGCAAACGCGTAGGAACCTGTCGCAACCGACTGCACCACATTCATCACGCGCGTTTGGGGAATGACAACGAAGATCGAACGAAGTCCCGGTGTCGCACTTTCCGCGTCTGTTAGGGAGCCTCTGCACAGGTCGTCATACAGCGGCAGTTCGACATAGTAATGAGGATTATGAGGAGGAACGGCAGCAGCGCGCTGGGGTGATCGCTGCTGAGAAGCCATCAGGAGCATTGGTTGCCTCTGGTTCTTGTTCACAACCCACACCAGGCCCCGGCTGGGAGCAACCGATGCCGGAGTTGGTAGAGATTGGCCAGCGCGAACATGGTTTCGGCCCGAGCCAGATTCTTGGCCAGCCCGCGATATCTAACCTTGCTGAAGCCCCACAACTGCTTGAGTACGCGGAAGGCATGCTCGCCGCAAGCGCGGGTGCGCGAACGCACCCGGTTGATCATCCGCCAGCGCTTGCTCAACGGCCGCTGCGCGGTAGGACGGCGATTGATCCGATAATGTATTCCCCGCGATTCAAGGAAGCTGCGGTCATCTTCCTTCCAATACGCCTGGTCGCCGAACACCTCGCGCTCGTACCCGTGCAAAAGCTCCGGCAGTTGGGTGACATCGGCGACCGCGGCGTCGGTCGCGGTTACGCTGTGCACGATGCCACGCTGGTCAGCCCCGATGTGCAGTTTCATCCCGAAGTGCCAGTTCTGGCCCTTACGAGTCTGCTTCATCTCGGGGTCGCGCGTCCCACTGGCGTTCTTGGTGGAACTCGGCGCCGCGATGATGGTCGCGTCCACAATCGTCCCCGAGCGCAGCAACAGGCCGCGGGTCTCGAGCAGACCGCCGATCGCGGCGAAGATTGCCTTGGTCAAATTGTGCTTCTCGAGCAGATGACGAAAACGCAGAATCGTGGTCTCATCCGGCACCGTGTCCTCGCCCAGCTCCACCTTGGCAAACCGACGCATCGACTCACTGTCGTAGATCGCGTCCTCGGCCTGCGGGTCGGAGAGATTGAACCATTGTTGCAGGAAGTAGATGCGCAGCATCTTCTCCAGCCCCAGTGGCTGGCGCCCGTTGCCGGCTTTGGGGTAATGAGGCTCGATCAGGCGCAAAAGCCGCGCCCACGGAATCACCGCGTCCATCTCGGCCAGAAAACGCTCGCGCCTCGTCACCTTGCCCTTCGCACTCCATGCCACCGCAGCAAAAGTCCGCTGACTACCCATCACCGCACCTCCGCATCTGTCGATCCTCCGCTTCCTTTGTACACCAATCGATCAAGCTGTGCAGAGGTTCCTTAACGCTACGCGAAGACGAGGTAGGCCCGGCCCAGGTTTGTCATCGATCCTCGCTTTTTGACTCAATTGCTCTTTCAACTCGTTGTAGAAGTAATCAGCCAGTGTCTTCTGGTCCTCGTTGCTTACCTTACTGTCTGCGGATGCGATGAACGTGACAGCGTCGATCAAGACTTTTGTGTACTTGCTCTATTGCACCTGAGGATTGATGTAGATCCACTGAGGCTGGCCTTGCTGGCCCGGCTTAAGCTGTGAGTAATCACTCAAGAAGCCGGAACCCTGTGGAGGTGCAGGCGCTGTGTTAGCGGGCGCACTTTGCGCGATTCTCGGCGACGGAGCAACCGTCTCGGAACATGCGGCGATCAAGAGCAGGCTCTTCAGTAAGGCGTGCGCGGTAATAAAGTGTTCTAATAGTGTGCGAGCCTTCATAGCCACAATTCCTTTTCTGACGCTCCGATCCGTCGAGCGTCGGAAAGAAATTGTGGCAAGATTCTCGATGTGATGAAATTGGACCTTGGTCCATTTCACGGGCCATTGGTCCAAAGTCCATGTTCAAACATTTCCAGCTTAGTGTATTAATGAATTGATGGCTTCTGGAGCAGGCTCACGAGACAGACGCGCACACTCCCGGGCGCGGGTGTCGCGGAATGTAATACTAGTCGATGACGACTGGCTTGAACGCACGGCTCTTGCGCGCTTACTGCGTGGAGCCGGTTATAATGTCACTGCGTTTGAACGCCCATCTGATGTTTTGATGAGCCTGCTGCCAACGGAGCACGCCTGCCTCGTTCTGGACATCTATATGCCGGAGATGACAGGAGTGAGTTTATGGAAGGAGCTCCAGAACGAAGGCTTTGAGCTACCTACAATTCTCATAACGGGCCACCGGGATCAGGAGACGACGATCCATGGGAAGAAAGTCAACGCGGTCGCGATTCTGTACAAGCCGATAGAGGAAAAGGATCTGTTCGCGGCGATAGAGCGCGCGCTTGCGAGCGCTCGGACTTAGACCGGAGCTTTATGTGACGAGGTTGTCCGGGTTCTCTGGCGGCGAGGACTTTGGTTTGAGTTCCAGCCGTTGAGCTATCTTAACAAGGTCCGCAAAGGACTCAGCGCCCATCTTTGCCATAACTTGTGCGCGATGCACCTTGACGGTCTTTTCCTTCAAACCGAGTTCTGCGGCAGCCTGCTTATTGAGTAAACCAGACGTAACAAGCGCAAAAACTTCTCGTTCGCGCTGGCTCAGACGCTCAAACCTGAGCCGGAGATCATCCAACTCTCGGCCTTCCTGATAAAGCCTTCTGCTCCAGTTGACTGCCCGTCCCACGGCCTGAAGAAGCACCGCATCTTCAATGGGCTTCTCAAGAAAATCGATTGCGCCGGCTTTCATAGCTCGCACGCTCGATGAGACCTGGCCGAACCCGGTGACAAATATAACGGCAAGCGTCGGCGCGACCTTCGCGAGTTGTTCTTGAATCGAGAGTCCGTCGGAATCAGGAAAGTTCAGGTCAAGAATGGCACAACCGAATTGCGGAACGTTTTTGCTGGCGGCCAGTTTCGCCAGCGATTCGTGTATGGCGGTGGCGTATCCACGACCTTCAAGGACACGTGATATCGATCGCCCGAAAAGCTGATCGTCATCGACGATCAAGACGATCGGGTCAATCTTTGTTCCTTGGTTGTCGGCTGTTTTCAAGCGTCGCTCGCAACTGGCAGCGTGAAGTCAAACGTCGTGCCAGCACCTGGCTTTGAGTGAACACGTATCTGAGCGCCGTGGGCCTCGACGATGGAGCGCACTATCGCCAGACCCATTCCGGTACCCTTGGATTTGGTCGTGAAAAGCGGCTGGAAGACTTGGCCAAGGTCAATTGGATCGATTCCCTTCCCCGTATCGTCGACCGCGATCGTGATCCATCGAGAGTCTGCCCGCGATACCCGCACAACAATCTGCCGCTGAGAGCGATCGTTGGCGCAGACAGCGTCCGCCGCATTTTGGATCAGATTTATCATCACCTGCTCAATGCCAACGCGGTCGGCTGCGACCATAGGTAATCGTCGCTCGACTAGTAGTTTAAGAGAAACGCCCCGGGCTTGCAGATCGCTTCGCACTAAAGAAACGACGTTGTCTAGTATTATGTGTGGCCGCACTGCTTCCGTGTGAAGTTCAGATCTTCTGAAAATGGAGCGTACTTCCGCAATATATGCGGCTGCGCGGCGTTCGCCGGTGATTACATCATCCAATGCTTCCTTCAACTGAATTAGATCAAGCTGCGAATTCTCAAGCATACGTTTGGCCGCCTGCGCATTTGCCAGGATTGCGCCAAGCGGGTGACTGAGCTCGTGAGCCATCGCGGCAACCATCTCACCCGCTAGCGCCAGACGAGCCGTTCTCCGCACCTCGTCTCTCAGGCTGTTCATTTCCACCGTGGTTCGCCTGCGCTCTAACGCATTGGCAAGGACGTCACCGATAAGATTGAGCCGCGTCACGAGCGAGGGCATCCATTGTCTTGTTCCGCGGAAATCCTCAAAGGTGATTCCCCCAACCAGCCGAGCCCCAACGATCAACGGCATAACCAGTGTCGCCTTCGGACCCGTATTGCCCAGCATGAAGTTCCTGTCGCGTTGGGCTTCGGCAGGTAAGGCTCCAGCGGAATGAACAGGCATGATTTCGCCTGCAGCCACCCTGGCCGAAATCCACGGAATAATGCGAGAAGCAGCCAGCATCAGTCCAGGTCCTGGAGGAAGACCCTCCCGGCTCCACTCGTGGATTGTGTAAAACTCTCTCCTCTCCGGCATGTATTCTGCAACGACAGACCGATCAAGTGCTAGCGAACGGCAAACTCGTTCTAACCACAGGGTGACCTCGGCATCGATGCTTTCGTGCGAGATCTTGGCAAATCTCGTGGAGATTGCTCCCAGCAATTGCAACAATCGCTCCCCGCGTTGGAGCGATCGAGCGCGACTCATTCTTCTCCCCCTAGTGTCCATGATCTTTGCATCAAACGTCCCCAGACACACATTCGAGCAAGTCCACGCTGAAGAACCGACGTACCCATGATCAGCGCGGACCGCGGAGCTAATTTTGCAGCTTTTCTGGCTATTCGCAATGTTAACTGATAAAGGCTGCGCAGGCGGAAGGCATCGCAAGAGACGATGCATTACCGCACATCGACACCTCCTCACAGATCGCTTCGCATCGGGAGATGCCGCTTGCTTCGCTGGGCGCTATCAGATCACGAGTGCGTCTGCTTCGAATTCCTCGTTTCTCGATGACGCTGCTGGAGGGCTTTGCCGATTTCCTGGCTTACTTGCTCAATCCCCTCGCTCAATGCGGCGGTGTCCGATATTCGGTCGCCGCCCGCCGCACGGTTAGCGGTGGTGGTGCCACTTTGAAGGAGCCTGTTGTCGGGTCCTCGAATTGTCCAGATTGCCTCAACCTTGGCTTTCCGATCTGCCGTTGTCTCCAGATGCAAGAACTCCACTGATACACTGTAGCTGATTCGGCTTTTTTCTGACCATGGGAAGGGCGCGATCTGTACGCCTTGAAGGTCCATCGAGAGATCCTGTGCGAGAACACTTGCAACGCAAGTATTCAGGGGTTCAGCCCAACGGTCATTATCGGAAACGGACAGTTCGGTCTCGCTGATGCGCGTTACTACCTCAGGACGCTGAAGATAGCGAGGGATGGTGATCGGGCCCAATCCCAAAGTAAAGTTGGGATCATCGCCCACAACCGCCGCAGGAGCGACGTTGTGAGAATCCGTCGAAGGCACGAGAACGAAGAAGCGCGAGCGGTCGGGCTGTGGCGACAGAACAGAGCATCCGCCAGCCATCACCACTATCGCCAAAAGCAACGCAATAGGCGCTCCATGGCCTGCTTTATTCATCGGGTTCTCACCACGTCGTCTGCTTTACCGCGCAGAAGGGAGCTTGGGTTTCGCTGCATGTAATCTGCGAGGGCAGCTACCGCCTGTGACGCGTCGGACATGTTTCGAAGAGCGCGAATTACCTGATAGCCAAGTGGAGAATTAGGGTCGAGCGTGCCTTTGAAGTCATCAAGAGTAGCTTGCGCGCTCGCCAACGTAAGCGTCGCCTGCCTAGATGTCTTTTTCAGACCCTCCATCAGCGGATCAATCTGAGCACCTAATCGATCGGAGGTTTTGGTGAAGCTGGCCATTGCGACTTTCATGCTGGCCGCAGTTTGCTTAACTTGAACAAGGGCCGCTTTAAGCTCTGGAGAACCGACGAGAGTGCGAGTGCTTTTCGCTGCGTCGGTGAGCGAGGCAATAAGAGCGCCGAAGTCAATTTGATCAAGCTTCGCCAAAGCGTTCAGAGCCTTCTCCTGTACCTGCTGAAATGCCGTCGGCACCGTCGGAATTTCGAGATACTTCGTGCTTGGAGAGAGTACAAACTTCGGCTGCGTGACCTCATGGAAGTCCAGTTCCACATACAGCAGACCGGTTAGTAAGCTTTCTGTCGCAAGTTGAGCCCGCAAGCCATGTGCGATAAACGCCTGCAACACCTTCCTGCTCCCCACGTTTCTGGCAGCCCCTAAACCCGCAAGCTGACTCTGATCGAGCTCGATGAACACGGGCAACGCGGCGCTCTCCGCCTGGACGTCGGTAATCTTGGGCTGACCAGGAGCGCGAAGCCGAATCGCGGTGACGCTTCCAATCTGAACTCCACGGAACTTGATCGGTGCGCCAACCTTGAGACCGTTAAGGTTCCCGGTAAAGAAGCAGACGAACTTATATCGTGGGTGAAAAAATCGACCAGATCCAAAGACGATCACGGCGGCCATAATGGACCTACCCCGATTCGGTAGACGGTATCGGGCTTGGTTTAGCGTCCTGGTTTAACCTCGCCGAAAGCGTCCTCCCGAGATTGGCCTGATAGCAGCTTTTCGGTCCCGGCCTCCACCTGATTTGAGGCCGGGCCGGAAAGCGTTATGGGTTGCTGATTCGAGGACGACGCGGTCTGCGGCGCGCCGGCCAGCAATTGGTCTGCTGGCCAAGCACCGCCCGCGGCGGCCGAGCTCCTCATGGTCTGCATGCCCAGTTCGCGATGAAGGCGTTCGTACTCCACCGGCGAGCGATAGTCGAGCGCCGAATGGCGGCGATGCGGATTGTACCAGCCTTCGATGAAATCGAACACGGCCATGCGCGCCTCGACCTGGGTCTTGAAACTGCGCCGGTTGAGCAGTTCGCATTCGAGCGTGGCAAAGAAACTCTCGCACATCGCGTTGTCGCAACAGTCGCCCACCGAGCCCATCGACGGTTTAACCCCGGCCTCATCGCAGCGCTGGCCGAAGGCCAGCGACGTATACTGGCTCCCCTGATCGGAGTGATGAATCACCCCGGCCGCACGCCGCTGCCCCAGCGCCATCTCCAGCGCCTTGAGCACCAACTCGGTGCGCAGATAAGTCTCCATCGCCCAGCCCACGATCTTGCGGCTAAACGCGTCGAGCACCACGGCCAGATAGAGAAAGCCCGCCCAGGTGGGAATGTAGGTTATATCGGCGACCCACAGCCGATTGGGCGCCGGCGCGCTGAAGTTGCGCTCGACCAGGTCGGGGGCCGGGCGCGCCTGGCGATCGCGCACCGTGGTGATTATCCAGTTGCGCCGGCTCACGCCGCGAAGCCCCGCCGCGCGCATCAGCCGCGCCACCCGTTTGCATCCCACCCTAATGCCCTGTTCCTTGAGTTCGGCATGGATGCGCGGCGCGCCGTAGGTGGCGCGCGAGTGGCGATGGATCTCGGCGATCCGCCCGCACAACTCGCCATCCGCCCGGGCCCGCGCCGAGGGCGGACGCTTTAGCCGCGCGTAGTAACCGCCGGGGGAGACGCCCAGCACGCGGCACATCGTGGCAATCCCGTGCATGGCCTGGTTAGCCCCTACGAATGCGACCGCCGCGACGGCGTCGCGCCGGTCTCCTGAGCGAACCAGGCCGCGGCTTTTGCAAGTATCTCCCGCTCCTCGCGCAGCACCCGGTTCTCCCGCCGCAGGTGGTTAAGTTCCTCCCGTTCGCTAGTGGTCAAGCCGTCACTGCGCAGGCCCTCATCGAGCGCCGCCTGCTTGAGCCATTTGCGGATCGCATTGGCTGAGGGCTCGAACTCGCGCGCCAGCTCCTCGATCTTCCGTCCAGCGCGCGCCAGTTCGACGATCCGCCGCCGGTATTCCAGCGGGTACCGTGGATGCGTTGGTGGCATCGGGAACCTCCTTCTTCCTTTCTCCCCAACACCGTCTACGAAACCGGGTCAACTCCAGGTAAAAGGCGCGCAAGGCGGGCTGAAGACGGACTGCGGTCAGGGTCGCCATATAGAGCGCGGCACGCACCTCCGCGCGGCCGCCGAAGATCGCGCTTGGGCCGCGCCACGTCCCGCTCTGACGGTCGAACGGTGCGACTCCCGCCAAGGCTGCGATCTCGCGTCGGTTGAGGCGACCCAACTCGGGAAGGCGAGCAAGCAGCGTGGCGCAGGCGACGGGCCCTACGCCTGGAACGGCGCGCAACAACGCCATGGACGAACCAAGCTCGGCCGATTCACTCAGCTTGAGTTCTATTGCCTGGTCGATCGTTCCAAGTTCACGCTTGAGCGCGCGGATAGTACGCTCGATGCTCTTGCAAATCGATTTGGGCATCTGCTGGCGGCGGTTACGCTCCGCCACCAGCATTCCGACGAGCTGGCGGCGGCGGTCCACCAGGGCTCGGAGTTCTTCAATGGCGGCCTCAGGCGGCACGTTGGGCGCTGGTCGCACCCGGGCCGCAAACTCACACAGCCCGCGCGCGTCGATGCGGTCGGTCTTGGCCAACCGTCGACGAGCCTGGGCAAAGTGATAGCTGTCGCGAGGATTGACCCGCGCGATCGCCAGGCAGGCCTCCCCTAAAGCGATCCACGCCGCCCGCTCGTAATCCGAAGCTTCCAGCACTACCAGCTCCGGCGCCGCGGTTCGTAGCCGCCGTACCAACTCCGCAATCCCGCCTTTATCATTGCCGACGGCGAAGCCTTCCCCGGTGCTGAGAGCCACCTCAAGCTGGATCTTGCTCACGTCAATGCCCACGAATACCTTTTGCTGCACCCCAATCACCTCCGCGCTAGCCGGCCCCAGTCCAGCCTTGCACGATCCGGGCTCGCCCATGCGGCCCCAGCGACTGTTCGGACTCTCGGCCGGGCTGTTCTGGCGGCGCGGCGATCGCACTCAGTGCCGGGCTCAATCGCCCAAGGGATTTTTCGACCTGCCGCGCCGCCTGCGATTCTGGCTACAGCCACTCGCCTCCGGCAACATACAAGGGATTTTTCCACCGGCGCTCTCACTGGAGCACGTCGAGCGTAGCGGAGAGTTCGACGGTCAGGCCGAAATGCTGCGGCTCAAGGGCGAGATCTTGCTGATGGGCAACAAGCCCGCCGCACATGAGGCGGAACAGCGCTTCCGCGTGGCGCTCGAGGTTGCGAGGGCGCAAGAAGCCAGATGGTGGGAGCTGCGCGCAACGGTGAGCCTCGCGCGGTTCCTGCGCGACACGAATCGGCGCGACGAGGCGCGCGCGCTGCGCGCCGAGATCTACAACTGGTTCACCGAGGGCTTCGATACCGCCGATCTGAAGGACGCCAAGGCGCTGCTCAACGAACCGGGCGCCGAAAGAATATACGGACGGGACCGGAATCATGTCGTACGGCTCACGACCCCTTGGCACAGAGGCTGAGTCCATATATGGAACTTTCTGTTGGTATATCCGATGGTCAGTTGAAAACCGGATTGCTAGGGATATGGCGAATCTCTTATAAAAGCCCGGGTGCGATCTCATGACGCTTCGATGGATTTTTTCTGCGGCTTTAGTTGTCGTATTTTGGCTGATGGGGCAAATTCCGCTCGTTCGTGCCGACACCGTAAATCATTGCATCGATAGTTGCTTTAGCACGTGGCCAGGTTCCGCCCAGGAGGAATTACGGCGAGAATGCTTGAATCATTGCCAAAATGCGCCTAACTATGGGGCCATCGCATATGCTGAACACAATGGCGCCTATGGTTTTTCGTACAACTATCATAGCGCCTCAGCGGCCAACGAGCGGGCGCTCTCCAACTGTACTAAGAACGGCGCTGGCTGTAAGGTCGTCATCACCTTTTCGGAGACCTGCGCCGCCCTTGCAGCAGGAGACAATGATCGGTTCGCAACCAGCGAAGGAGATGAGGCCGGAGTCGCCAGAGGTAATGCCCTGGTTGCCTGCAGCCGCAATGGAGGCAAGCATTGCGAGATCAAGGCCTCGACTTGCGCGCGCGATTAGCACCTTTCAACACGCTGACAAATTCCTCATCGATCCATATCGAGGTCAGGCACTGCCTGGTCTATGGTGTCGCAGTGGGACGATGACAATTGATATCCGGCGGGTTTTGAAGTCGGCGCGATCCAGCCGTGGAAGACGTTCTGGCCTATGAAGCCGTTCGACGAAACGTTTCAGCCGGTCGCCGGACCAACCAAAGATCGACCCGCAATTCGGATATTGTGACGACCATGCCGTATTATGCGGGCGTCAATAGATCGATTTCGCAATTTCAATCGGCCTGGTGATGGTGCGGGATATGCAAATCGAAGAATAACGCCCGCCGCGATTTGTTCTGCCGGTCGAGGATGCGATCTATAGCAAAAGATCGATCACGTCGCCGATGTCTAACAGCAATCGGAAGGGCGCGGCTACGGATGGGAGCCCGGCCCTAATGATGTCGCAGAGAATTTCCGCTTGCAATCCACCGTTTGCGCGCTCCGGAGAAGACTGAAGTGACTCGAAGTCTCCCGCATCGCATCTCAAGTCTAATATGTTCCGTACCATCAGTCGCTCCGCCGATTGCCAACGGAGCGCTGGTAGCGATGGGCTTGGCAATCTTGATCATGAGGCGCTTCGCAGCGATGAGGGCCAAAGGGCTCACTCCAACACTGGAGTCGATTGCTCTTTGCGCGGCAGTCTTTGGCGTAATGGCACTTGCAACAGCGGCGTTTCTATTGATGAAACGGATGGCACCTGCGATGCTCGCGCGGTGGCGGTTGCTGGCCGCTGGTGCAGCCATCCTGCTTTTTTCGATAGCCGTGGCTGAAATCGTCGCGCTCGCGGTTTGGGGGAAGTCAGCCGCACTCGGCATGCTTCATGGGACTTTCGTCAGCTTCAAGATCGGCGCGACGTTTCTTGCCGGTTTAACCCTGTTCGGCTGGGCCTTTTGGAAACAAATCAGCGACGCCACGCAAAGTTTGCTACTGGCGATAGCTCTGGCCCTCGCGGCGCTGACGGTTTGTGCATTAGCGGGGGTAATGGCGACCAGACTGCCAATATGGCTGCTGTGCGTACTGGGTGCGGGTATGACCGTGGCAATTTGCTGGGGCGCGTGGCGCAACCGAGAGGCAGCTCAAGCGTTGGCGACCATACTCGCTTTGATCATGTCGGTCATACTTCTCGGCGACCTGCAGGACAAAGCTGTCGCTTTATTTTGGTGGATCATCGGGCCCGTAACTGCCGCCTGGGTAACCACCTACCTGCGGTACGGAGAATCTGAAAGCGGTCCTCGCTGGGCCACTGCCGTAATTCAATATTTATCCTGGATCGCGGTCACCGCCGCAGAAGCCTATCGGTTTCTGCTTGGTTGATCGGGACCACGAGGCCTGTGACTCTGTCGGCAAGGCTGAGGGAGCCGGTTTCGCATCTGGCCGAGCCCCCATCGTGTTTATCTCTTCGTCTGCTCTTTGGTCTTCAGTCTCGACTTATTGGCTCCGATAAACTCTCGAAGTTCGGAAGCGTGGGAGAGCAACGCGTCCCATTGCTCCAGGTAGAGCGTGACCGGGAAGCGATCGAGACCGTATACCGACACAGCCCCCTTCTCGGACACTTTGAAGCTCAGGCTGCTGCCCTTGGCCAGGCGACCTTCCAGCTCCGCGATCCGTGCCGCCATTTGCTCCGGGGTCAGGTTTGTTTCGTTGCCCATCGTTTAATACTCGCATTTCTCGGAACCGTCCCTATTCGTTGTTCTGAAGGTGCAACGTGCGATTGCTATACCGTTGCGCGTGCCGCAAGGAAGTCAGCCGCCAAAGGCATGGCAAGCGCTGCTTGCTGTAATGCGCGCAGCCCGCAGATAGAAACCGGACCACGCCGCTCGCGCGCATCTCGTGGTCAACACACTGGGCTAATCGCGCGGGTTCCATTTCATTGCGATGTGCAGCGCGGCAGACCTGAGCAACTATCTCTGTAAGTGCCACTCCTCGTTGATCTGGTCGCCATTGGTGTTGCTGAGCAACACCAGCCCGCCTCGCTGCGTAATCGCCATGCTCTGGGTGTAGGCGCCGCTCATGCAACCGACCGTGGACGTCGTGAATACTATGGAGTCGGTACCACTGCCGTCGGGATTGATCGTGTATGTGCCTGATATCGTAGCCTCGCACGGCGCTGTAGTAATCGAATAGGTCTCATGGCCGGTCAAGTTTCCGTGGCCATCGGCGACAAAGACTCCGGTTCCTGAGATGGGCAATAGTCCGCTGGTGGTATTGACTTCTCCCGAGAAGATACCAGCGTAGCTTCCCCGCAGGCTGGCCAGCGAACATCCACCGTGTGCTGACGCATTTCCGCTGCCAGCGCCAGAGATCCATAGCATGCTCAGAGCCGCCAAGAACCCGAAAATCGTGTGCCTCATCGCTGTTCGCTCCTCCCCCAAAATGATTTCGAAAACTTAGCCAAGTTGGATATCTGAGACTCGCATTTAATGAGCGATTCAAAATCGTCGGATTGAAACCATGATGAGCGCGGTGCATTGGAACAATTATTCATTGGCCAAAGGCCCTCTCGCATTTCTCAGAACCGCCCCCGTCCGCCTCAACATCAAGTATTCGGAAGGCGCTGGACTTGACCCGGTTTTGTAGACGGTGTTGGGGAGAAATGGAAGAGGAGGTTCCCAATGCCGCGAACCCATCGACCATACGCGCCGGAATACCGGCGCCGAGTCATCGAGCTGGCGCGCTCGGGGCGCCCGATAGCGCAGTTAGCGCGCGAGTTCGAGGCCTCAGCCAACGCTATGCGCAAATGGGTCAAGCAGACCGGACTCGATGAAGGTCTGCGCAGCGATGGCTTGACCACAGCGGAGCGCGACGAGCTTAACCGGCTGCGGCGCGAGAACCGGGTGCTGCGTGAAGAGCGCGAGATACTTTCAAAAGCCGCGGCCTGGTTCGCGACGGAGACCGGCTCGGTGCCGTCACGGCGTTCCAATTCGTGAACGCGAATCAGGCCATATACGGGGTTGCCACGATGTGCCGGGTACTGGCCGTCTCCGCCAGCGGCTACTATGCGTGGCGCAAGCGGCCGCCATCAGCCCGGGCGCGCGCCGATGCGGAACTCACTTCACGCATCATCGCGATTCATCAGTACTCGCGCGCAACCTATGGCGCGCCGCTAACGAAGCTCTGCACAAGTGGATCGACTGGTGTAGAGTTAAACGTGGACGGTCGGCGGATGCGGAGGTGGGGAGATGGGTGATCAGTGCATGTTTGCTTCGATGGCTTGGCGCGCGAAGGGCAAAATGACGCGGCGCGAGCGATTCCTGGGCGAGATGGATGGGGTGATTCCCTGGCCGCAGCTGGTCAGACTGATCGAGCCGCACTACCCCAAAGCCGGACGAGGACGGCAGCCGCTGGGACTGGAGAAGATGCTACGGATTTACTTCCTGCAGCAGTGGTTCAACCTATCGGACCCGCAGGCCGAAGACGCGATCTATGACAGCGAGTCGATGCGGCGCTTTGCACGGGTCGAGTTGGGCGACGAGGTGGTGCCGGACGAGAGCACGATTTTGCGCTTTCGCCATCTGCTGGAGCAGCATGGCCTGACCCACGCCATCTTCGACGCGGTGGCGCACTTATTGGAAGAACGGCGGCTGTTGCTGCGCTCTGGAACCATCGTGGACGCGACCATCATCGCGGCGCCGAGTTCGACCAGGAACGCCAGTGCGACTCGCGACCCTGAGATGAAGCAGACCCGCAAGGGCCGCAACTGGCACTTCGGGATGAAGCTGCACATCGGCGCGGACCAGCGCGGTATCGTGCATACGGTGAGAGCGACCGCTGCCAGCATAGCTGACATCACCCAGCTGCCTGATCTGCTGCACGGATAAGAGCGCGAGGTGTTCGGCGATCAAGCGTACTGGAAGGAAGACCATCGCAAGTTTCTCGAGGCGTGGGGGATACACTATCGGATCAATCGGCGGCCTACTTCAAAGCGGCCGTTGAGCGAACGATGGCGGATGATCAACCGCGCGCGATCGCGGACCCGAGCCTGTGGCGAGCACGCCTTTCGCATAGTCAAACAACTATGGGGCTTCGCCAAGGTGAGATACCGAGGCTTGGCCAAGAACCTGGCGCGAGCGCAGACCATGTTCGCATTGGCCAATCTCTACCAAGTTCGCAGACAACTGCTTCCAACATAGGCAGGTGTGCGCGGCGAAGAACCTTCGGGCAGTGAATCGACTCTTCGCGACCATTGCAGCGCTAATCCTCACGCCAGCGCGGTTCGCTATACCCGATCGTCATCACCACTTCAGCCAATTGCTCCCGAACAGCCGCCTGTGCAGAGCTTCCCTAACGGTCCTGGTTGTGACCGACCTGTTCACCTGCGAGGAGTTCGCGGGCGATCTCTGCGGTGCGCAGGGGTATCGGCAAAGCTGCGCGCGATGCGACGGTAAAGACGGGACGGGCAACGGACGGGATACTGATAAAACACCGGGCTATCGTCCTGACGACTTGACGCACATCTCCAGGAACCATGGCGGGAAGTTGCCGCGTCAGGAGATATACGACATCATCGACGGCGGCGAGCGCTTACCCGATCACTACGATTTCAACAATTCGTGCCACTATGGGGATTGAGCTTTCAACTGAACGGCAGGCAATAAAGCGAAGAGAATGAGGCTGCGGTCAAGCGCAGGATCAACGCCCTTGTCGATTACTTCGATTCGATTCAGAAATGATAGCACGTTGGACTTAACATCGATCGCCGGCCGGACGACCAGTAGTGGAACTGTCTCAGATGAACCTTCGCCTATCCGTCAAGAGGAGCGGTCTTTGAAGCGTAGTATACTCTTTGCGCAATTGGTGCTGCTCCTTGCCGGTACCGCGAACGCGGCCTCCAGTGGAATTACACGAGGCCGCTCGCTATATCTGCAGTACTGTGCCTCTTGTCATGGGCGCTCTGGCGAGGGTGATGGGCCCGTTGCCCGCTCTCTGACCACGCCGCCCGCGAACCTTCGCCGGCTGTCGGAACGCCTGGGCAACCCGTTACCTGTCGATCAGGTGGCCCGATACATCGACGGACGTGAAGCAGTTAAGGCTCATGGTCCACGCGATATGCCGGTCTGGGTGCGAAGATTCTACTACGAATCGGACCATGACGAGCGACAAGCACGAAAGCGAATCGCGGATTTGGTCACATTTCTTCAATCGATCCAGACTCCTATCCGCGATGCCTCGAGCAGGTGATCACCGAGAAATGATAGGAGGCGTGGGTACCCTTGGGATCCTCAGGGGGAAGTGTTGCAACTTTGAAAATGGCGACTGAGGAGGTTCCGAGAAGAACAGAAGGCGAGATCTAAGGCAGCCAGATCGAACAGCCGGTCGATGAAGTGATTCTGCTGGCGAACGTCATCACCGCCGACCCACCGCGCCTGCCCCTTCCGGATCATGTACATAGCCTCGTATCCCGCAACCGTTAGCCCAGCTGCTCGGAACTCGCGAAAGCTCTGCTTGGCCTTCACTCGTCGTTCGATCGCTCGATGATCCTGCTCCAGGATGTTGTTCAAGTATTGGAGGGGTCGATGCCGGCAGCAGCGCCGCAGGGTTCCTTCCGCTTTCACTGCGGAAATCGCCGCGCCATAGAGGGGAGCCTTATCGGTGTCGACGACGCGGGGTTGCGAATGCGATGGATCGCTCAGCGCCTTGCGGAACAGGCGTTTGGCCGCAGAGGCATCGCATAACACCGACAGCAGGAAGTCGATGGTGGCACCGGTAGAATCGCTGGCCCGATAGAGGTAACACCAAGCGCCCTTCACTCGAATATATGTCTCATCGACGCGCTAGGATTTGTTCGTCGGCTTGAGATGACGGCGCAATCGCTGTTCCAATTCGGGACCGTAACGTTGAACCCAACGCCAGATGGTCGTGTGATCCGCCGCCAGACCGCGCTCGGCGAGCAACTCTTCGACGTCGCGTAGCGAGAGCGAGTAGCGAAGATACCATCGCACCGCACACAGAACCAGCTCCGGCGCCGTCTGCCGCCACTTGAACATTGCCGGTCGGGTTGCGTTCTTCACGATCTTTTTACCCGACCAGCCATCCTCGCCAAACTTGCAACACAGCCGCTGGGAACACCGTCTACCGAGACGGGGTAAGGCCTTGCAAAATATAGTCCTTCGATGTAACGAATCACTCGGAATTGGATTGTCAAAAAGGGAATCTTGTTGAATCGCTGGGGCACGAGGAAGGAACGTCGTCGCGCCTATGGGCGAGCGCGAATCCGGGCGATGTAGTGCAGATTGATTCTCGGTCGGAGAGCCAAAGGCGCCGGTGCAGGAGACGGGCCTTTCCTTATATATCTATCGCGTGCATCCGATAGTTCGACTGCGAATTCGCAGTCAACGGGAGGACATCTCAATGAACCTTTCCCGGCGTTGCGCGGCGGAGTTCATCGGAACCTTTTGGCTGGTGCTTGGGGGATGCGGAACCGCAGTGTTGGCCGCGGGCTTCCCACACCTCGGTGTAGGCTTCGCCGGAGTGGCGCTCGCCTTCGGCCTGACGCTGCTAACCATGGCCTATGCGATTGGGCACATCAGCGGATGTCATATCAACCCTGCGGTGACGTTCGGGCTTGCGGCCGGTGGCCGATTTCCCGCGCGGGAAGTGATCCCTTACGTCGTCGTGCAGGTGCTGGGAGCAATTCTTGCCTCGACGGTGCTGTACGTTATTGCCAGCGGCGCGGCGGGCTTCAGCTTGAGCGCGGGATTTGCAGCCAACGGTTACGGAGCACACTCGCCGGGCGGATACTCCCTGCTTTCCTGCACTGTCTGCGAAGTCACGATGACGCTGATCTTCCTGTTCGTAATCATGGGCGCCACGGATAAGCGGGTTCCGGCGGGATTCGCCCCGATTCCGATTGGCCTCGTTCTGACCTTGATCCATCTGATCAGCATCCCGGTGACCAACACCTCGGTGAATCCCGCCCGCAGCACCGGGCCTGCGCTGTTCGTTGGCGGATGGGCAGTCGGACAGCTTTGGCTGTTCTGGTTCGCGCCGATCGTGGGAGGAATCCTCGGCGGCCTGATATATCGGTGGTTGATGCAAGAGCCGTCGGACGCAGCTGCGGCGGCCGTTGTTACGGCCGGAGCGTCGGCGTAAAGGGCGCGATGGTTGGAACAGGCATGAAGGTGGACCCATTAACGGTAGCGTGCATTTTCCTGGTTGTATTCGCCGTGCCCCCGATCGCCGCCGACCCGACGTTTGCCGGGTCTGGAGACGGCCCGGGCGGCTTCATGAAGGTTGCGCTCGGCGAAAGTCAGGCCGCGGCGGGAATCAAAAAGGCTCTGATGAAGAGCATCGTCGATGCGGTGCGCCTGACGGGCAGACCGAACGGCTACTTCGGTAATCCTGCTCTACAAAACAATTCCATTCTCATCCGTTCGCCCGGTGCATTTTTATCCGCCGTCGAATCTCGCCAACCTCACCTACATCCGGAACACGGGCGGACGACAAGAGTCTATGCTCCGCAAAAATTATCTGCGTGAGTTGAAACGGGCGAAATCGTGACGAATTTGAAGGGAGTAAAGCGACAACCAAGGAAATTGAACAGTGAAAGAATTCTGCCTGCTTTGGCTGAATCCGTTTGCCGCTCTGCTCCGCTTTCCGCTCCTCGGGATACGTACCAAAAGCTCGCTCGCGGCCGAGAATTTGTTCCTGCGCAAACAGCTCGCATTCTACCAGGAACGCAAAATCAAGCCCCGCCGGAGCTCCCATCCAACGCGCTTGACCCTGCTCTCGCTGAGCCGATGTTTCGATTGGCGCAGCGCTTTAACCGTCGTGACGCCGAGGACCTTCATCGGTTGGCACCGCCGGGGCTTCCGGTTTTACTGGCGCCGGAAGTGCCAAGCTGGCCGACCGGCGATTCCGCCGGAGCTCCAACATTTGATTCGCCGGATGGCGCGCGAGAATCCCTTGTGTGTTGCCGCAGGCGAGTGGCTGTAGCCAAAATCGCAGGCGGCAACATACAAGGGATTTTCTCTCCGGCGCTCTCAGGTCGGACCGGTGCTTTGCGAACCTGTTTTGTACCAAGGCCCTCGAGGCCGTCGAATTGATGAGGCCAAGGCGTGCGGATTTCCATCAGGGCCAGGAGCATCTACACATGCTCCACTTCAAGGCCGAATATATGGCTGCAACCGATTACTACACTTCCCGGCAATCGACTATTCGCCAGGGGCTGGGTCCATATATGGTACAAAACATCGAGCAGGCCAGTTGACGGCACTGAAATAAACTAGAATAGGGTTTGAAAATATGCGACGTGCTGAGGAAGCCCTCTCTTAATTCCAAGCACAGGACACGCGAACAGCCGTCCCTATTGGGCTAAGGAAAACGGCTCAAATTTGGACCGCCTCTTTCGCAACAAAGGGTTTGATCGCACATCATCTGGTCAGCACCAGGTAGATGATGGCCAGAGGCCCCACCAGGCTAGTCAAAACGGTGAACCAATAGCCGAGAGGATTCTCGTCGCGATTGAACGTGTACCCCCTCGATCGTATCTCGCCTGATTTTAGCCCAGCGTGATTTCGACAATCCGGTCTGGCCCACTTCGATGCTTACATTTGGCCCACCAGTTTTCCGTTAGTTGTTCAGTTATTGCTCTGTGCTGATGATCAGCGCTACGGGCCTCGTTTTAGGTCGCCTTTTTCCCGCCGCCGCTAAGCGGGGGCGGCGCGGTAATATTGTTCAGCTCTGCATTGCGGCCCTTGCGCTTCTCCAGGGTTCGGCGAAAGCGGTATGAGTCAGTCCCGGTTTCGATGATGCTAGCGCGGTCAGTAATGCGATCGATCAACGCCTTGCAGAGCCGTGCGTTGGGAATCACCTGCGTCCATTCCGAGAAGGGCAGGTTGGTAGTAACGATCACTGCGGCCTTCTCGGCCCGTTCGGCAATGACCTGGAACAGGAACTCCGCACCTACTTCGGCCAGGGGCACGTAGCCCACTTCATCGAGCGCGATGAGGTCGTAACGGGCCCAACGGCTCAACGCGCGGCCGAGTTGCAACTGATGTTTGGCCTCGACCATTTCGTTGATCAACGCAGCGGCGGTAGTGAATCGAACCCGGCGCTTCTGCCGGCAGGCGGCTACTGCCAGGCCGGTGAGTAGATGGGTTTTACCGGTGCCGCTGTCACCGATGAAGATGACCGGCTCAGCCCGGCCGATGTAAGCGCCTTGCGCGAGTTCGTGGATCTGTTGTGCCGAGATCTTGGGATTGCGGGCGAAGTCAAACTCCTCCAGGGTCTTCATCCGCGGCAGATGCGCTTCGCGAAGGCGCCGCTCCACCAGCCGCTGTTCCCGTTCTTCGAGTTCGGCCTGCAACAGCGCTTCGAGGAAGCCCAGGTGCGAATGACGTTCGCGCACCGCCTGTTCGGCCAGTTGGCCGCATTGCGCGGCGATCGCCGGCAGGCGTAACACCTTGCACTGCTGCTGGATGCTGGCAGTTTCCAGAACGGCGGCCTGCGCATTCATAGCGCTATCTCCGAGCTCAGCAACCCATCGTAGTCGGTGATCGCCGGCAGTGGTCGTTCGAAACGGGCAAGTGCGCCCAACTCGATGAGCGCACTGCGCGCATGGGCCAGGTCCGCGGCTTCCACCAGATGCCGCACCGCCGCGGCATCCGCACAGCCCAGAGCGATTGCTTCTTCCACCGCCGTTCGTACCCGTTGGTGGCCATGCTGTTTGATCAGGCTGAGCAGCTGAATCATCTGGCGCGTGCCGCTCTGCCTGCCGTGCCGGTGTATCAGTTCGTCGAGCAGCCGATCGTAGCTTGGCGGCCACCAGCCACGTTCCCGCCATGCCTTGAGCGGCCTGGAGCCGATCAGGGCGCCCGGTTTGCGCTCCAGTACATCGAGATAGTGTTCCAGGTCGAGCACTTGTTGCTGCCGCCCGTGACAACGCTCGTGGCAAGCGATGCACCGCCCTTCATCCCGCACTTCGACGTAACTCGGATAAAGCCGGACCTCGACCGTCTTGCCGGACGCCGCCGGCACCGAATAGAGATTGGTCCGCACCCGCACGCAGCCGAGACCGTCCACGCGTGGAAACGCGATCTCCGCCAGCTCGAAGCCTTGTTCGGCGAGCGGTAATAGCTGCGCACGCTCCTCGATCATTAACCCTCCCACCGGCTGCTGGTGTCCGGCGATCTGGCGCCGTTCATCGGCACGGCAGGCGGCGAGCAACTGCGCGTTGAGATCCGCGAGGTCGCGCGCCTTCGGCACCGGCACCCAATGATTGCGCCGAAAGTAGCCGGCCTCGCCTTCTATCCCACCTTTCTCGTGGGGCTCCTCGGGCGTGCAAAATTCGCTCTGGAACCGCCAGTGTGAACGAAAAGCAATGAAGCGCACGGTCTCCTCGCGGCGGAACCCACGCAGGATCTTCTTCACCGCAGCTTTCAGGTTGTCGTACCTGAGGATGCGAAAGACGCCCTCAAAATATTGAAACGCGTGCTCGTGAGCCTCGAGAAACGCCTGCTGGGTCGCGCGATGATAGGCCCGATGGAAGGCCGCGCCGCTCGCCATGCTCCGTATCGCAAAGACCTGCAGCTTTATCCGTTCACCATTGAGCTCCGCCCATGCTTCATACCAATCGACCTGGCCTTCCTGCCCCGGTGCGTAGCTCTGCGGCACACAGGTCGCGCGGGCTGACCATCCCAGCTCCCGTTTGCGCTCGCGCACATACTGCCGAATCGTCGCTTCCGACACTTTCCGCTCCGGCTGCTCCGTCACAATCCGCTGCCAGATGCGATGGGCGGTGTGACGCTGCTTGCGCGGGGCGTTGCGATCGGCTTCCAGCACCGCGTCGATGAAGGGCATCAACGGCGCCATTATCGGTCGCTTCCGTTCCCACTGCTGGCGCTCCGGCGGTGCGGCATTGGCCAGCGCCTGACGTACCATCCGGCGATGCACTCCCAGCTTGCGCGCGATGCCGAGCACGGTACCGTCGCCGAATTCGTACTCCCTGCGTATCTGCTCGAATAGCTCCACCTTTGCTTTCCTCTCCATCCCGCGCCTCCTGCTCTTCAGCAGGATGCTTCGGGTCTGCGAGGTGGGCCATTTTACAGCATCGAAATGGGCCGCTTTAGAGTATCGAAATCACAGCGATTCCGAAGTAAAGGATCAGCGAGAAAAGTAGGATAACGACTATTCTGCCTATCAAATATTTGGGCATTTCAGCTCAACAGACCGGGTCTGCTCCTTCCGCTTCTCAATTGGGCTTCCCATTTTGCATCCCAGGACGAACGCAGCGTACACTTCCCTTCATGCTGAAGGACAAGCGCAAAGCCGGACTCCTTGCTGCTTCAATCAAGGCCCGCAAACATTAGGGAAGCTCTGCACAGGCGGCTGTTCGGGAGCAATTGGCTGAAGTGGTGATGACGATCGGGTATAGCGAACCGCGCTGGCGTGAGGATTAGCGCTGCAATGGTCGCGAAGAGTCGATTCACTGCCCGAAGGTTTTTCGCCGCGCACACCTGCCTATGTTGGAAGCAGTTGTCTGCGAACTTGGTAGAGATTGGCCAATGCGAACATGGTCTGCGCTCGCGCCAGGTTCTTGGCCAAGCCTCGGTATCTCACCTTGGCGAAGCCCCATAGTTGTTTGACTATGCGAAAGGCGTGCTCGCCACGGGCTCGGGTCCGCGATCGCGCGCGGTTGATCATCCGCCATCGTTCGCTCAACGGCCGCTTTGAAGTAGGCCGCCGATTGATCCGATAGTGTATCCCCCACGCCTCGAGAAACTTGCGATCGTCTTCCTTCCAGTACGCTTGATCGCCGAACACCTCGCGCTCTTATCCGTGCAGCAGATCAGGCAGCTGGGTGATGTCAGCTATGCTGGCAGCGGTCGCTCTCACCGTATGCACGATACCGCGCTGGTCCGCGCCGATGTGCAGCTTCATCCCGAAGTGCCAGTTGCGGCCCTTGCGGGTCTGCTTCATCTCAGGGTCGCGAGTCGCACTGGCGTTCCTGGTCGAACTCGGCGCCGCGATGATGGTCGCGTCCACGATGGTTCCAGAGCGCAGCAACAGCCGCCGTTCTTCCAATAAGTGCGCCACCGCGTCGAAGATGGCGTGGGTCAGGCCATGCTGCTCCAGCAGATGGCGAAAGCGCAAAATCGTGCTCTCGTCCGGCACCACCTCGTCGCCCAACTCGACCCGTGCAAAGCGCCGCATCGACTCGCTGTCATAGATCGCGTCTTCGGCCTGCGGGTCCGACAGGTTGAACCACTGCTGCAGGAAGTAAATCCGTAGCATCTTCTCCAGTCCCAGCGGCTGCCGTCCTCGTCCGGCTTTGGGGTAGTGCGGCTCGATCAGTCTGACCAGCTGCGGCCAGGGAATCACCCCATCCATCTCGCCCAGGAATCGCTCGCGCCGGGTAACTTTGCCCTTCCCATTCCATGCCATCGATGCGAACGTCCGCTGATTCCCCATCCCCCCTCCTCCACTCCTGCCGCTCCCACTTACGATTTATACCAAACCGATACACTTGTGCAGAGGTTCCATAGATGTGAGCGCCGTTAGAAATTCGCGTGGACATCCTACGAGACCTCGTCTGTCAATAAAATAGTCGATAGCGCTCATTATGGGTTGCAATCAAGATCCGCGGTAGTGGTCTGCATTCATCTTCATGAACGGCCCGACTACGGAACCGGCGGAGGATAGCGGCGACGATGGAATGCACATGATTAAGCATGTCGGCGACACTACGGCGACCCTTCCCAAAACTCTAGACTTTTCGACACTTTCAGAATTTTCAGTAGAGACAACGGTCTCTCGACCTACGAAGGGAATCGATGCCTTGCGATGTGCCGGAACAGAAACGCCTGATGAGGGTGCTCGAAATGGATCGAGTTGCAACCACGAGCTCTTGTCTAAGCCCTAATCTCTGAGCGGGCTTCCGGGCTCGGAAGCCGACTGGCGTCCTACCTGCTGACTTGCCGATCCGCTCATCTGCATTCCCACCAGCCGCGCGATCAGGATCGCCAGGTAAAACTGGCCTGTGATGCCCTCGGCGACGGCCGCGTAACGGGCCTGGAGACTTACCGGGGTGATGTCGCCGAAGCCGACGGTCGAGAGCGTGGTCATGCTGAAGTAGAAGAGCGTTGGGAGGATCTCGCGATTAGCCGAAGTTGGAGTAAGAGAGCTACCGAGGTTAAAGGCGAGCGGTTGCACGCTCTGCAGCAGGATATAGAAAAGTCCCCAGGTGAATCCCAGCAGCAGATAGACCGAAATGGCCATGCTGATGGTTTCGCTGGTGATATCCTTTTGTTTCAACACGCCACGCAATAGTTGCCAGGTGATAAAGACGAAGAGTAGCAGCCATATAATCGCACCGGCCAGATACAGTGCGGGGTTGGGCTTGAGGATCATGGCTAAGCGTTCCGCGGCCGCGGGCACTGCGAGCGCCCAGCCGATCCTGCCGCGTCTTCTTCGCTCCTTCACAAGAGCCTCGCGCTCGCCGACCAGTTCGTCGACCTGGATCGCATACAGCGCGAAAAGGAGCAGCAGCAAACTCAGGATGCTGTACGCGGCGGTGGCGTCGATGTCCTCGCCGATCAATGGCCGCACCATGAACAGCGCCACGAGCGCGATTAACAGAGCCGTGTGTCTGCGCGGCGCTAGATGACGGCGAAGAGCTTCCCGCAATTTTTCCAAGACGCTGTCCTCCATCGGATAGTCGCGGGCTTCGAACTACCACGTATCCCCGCTCTTATCCTCGCATTCTGCCCGGATTGCCACCGCGATGTCGCCGCTCAATTTGGCGAGCGCGCGGCAGTGGCGGCGGCGAGCGCTTCGAAGCTGGACCAAGCCCCGCCGGGTCATCGCCAAGGTGGAGTGGCATCCAGGTGAGCTTATTCCGCGCGTCGGCTTCATCGTCACCAACCTGTCGCGCCCGGCCGAGCGGGTGGTCGCCTTCTATAATCAGCGCGGCACGTGCGAGCAGTACATCAAGGAAGGCAGGGGCGCGATCAAGTGGACGCGGCTGTCATGCCGGACTTTCGCCGCCAACGCCGTCCGGCTTCAGCTTCATGCGCTCGCCTACAATCTCCGTAATTTCCTCCGCACGCTGGCGACACCCGAGCCGATCAGCGTCTGGTCGCTGACCAGCCTCAAGGAGAAGCTGATCAAGGTCGGCGCCAAACTCATCAGCCACGGCTGCTACGTCGCATTCCATACGGCCGAGGTCGCCGTGACGAGGGTGCTGTTCGCCGAGACCCTGCGGCTGATCGCCGAACTCCGGCCGCCGTCTGATCCTGTGCCGGGGTGAGCGGCTCGGTTGCCATGGCGTACCGGCAAAACGAAGAGAGAGGTCCGTCTTGCTAGAGGAAAACAGAGCCGTCAGCGGCCGGAGAGGACCACGCATGACGCCCGTGGCAGCATCGGCCGGCTGCTATCGTCATCCAGATTGTCGCAGGGTGCCGAAATGGCCACTCTGACGCTTGGAACTGGCGTTCATCTGGCGGATGTCGGATCAAGGCGCTTGATCAATCCTTGGCGTCGGGTAGCCTCTTTTAGCCAAGTGACTGGACGACCTCATGAGGAGCACGGAACGATGTTGACAAAACGAGAATTCCTTAAAAGAACCGCCCTCGCCGCAATAGCGGCTGCGGCAACGCCCGGGCCTGTGTTTGCTGGATTGCTCACCGGTTCGCCAGCCGAGCCCAACTTGAAATTCTCCACACCGATGCCGACGGGTATCTCGGCGCCTGACAAGGTGGAGACAAGGTTCGGCACGCTTAACTTCTTCGACGGATTCCCGGACAAAGCCAGCGCCAGTAAGGTGTTCGACAATCTTGACTTTCAGCGGGCGGTACAGGCGTATCTGCTCGCAATCCCGGCCGTTAGCCAAGTCTTCGACCGCAATGCGTGTCTGGAACTGGGGCCAGCCAATCTGACGATCCCGATCTGGGAGCAGTTGGTGGACTCGCGGACCGTCGGTCTGACCTTCAACGATAACACCGTCTACAGCTGGGGCTGGGTTAACCTCAAGGATGGCCCGCTGGTGGTCGAGGTTCCGCCGAAAGTATTGGGTGGGATCAACGACATCTGGTTCCGCTGGGTGATTGACGTGGGCATCACCGGGCCAGACAAGGGCAAAGGCGGCAAGTACCTACTTCTGCCGCCTGGCCACAAGGGCGATGTTCCCGACGACTACCATGTGGTTCAGTCGCCAACCTACAATCTCTGGATTCCTTGGCGCAGTTTCCTGGTGGACGGTAACCCCAAGCCGGGAATCGACCTGGTCAAGAAATTCACGAAAATCTACCCGCTTGCTGACAAGGACAAGCCGGCCCCGACGCTTACGTACGTTAATCTTTCGGGCAAGCCCTTCAGCATCGTCAATCCTGCGGACTATGCGTTCTGGGAACTGCTCGATCAGGTGGTTCAGGAAGAGCCGCCCGAATCGCTCGACCAGATTAGGATGGGCTATTACGCATCGATTGGCATCGAACACGGCAAGCCGTTCAATCCTGACGAGCGAATGAAGAAGATCCTGACGGAAGCGGCAGCCGTAGGCGATGCGACCGCGCGAACGATAGCCTTCCATTGGCGCCAGATGGATGGCTACTACTACGAAAATAGCAACTGGCAGCGGCCGTTCGTGGGCGGCTACAGGTTCCAGTCGCAACCGGGCGTTTTGAACCTCGACGGCTATTCCTACTACTACTTCTTGGCCACCGGTGTCACACCGGCCATGGAAGAGAAGATGGTTGGGGAAGGCTCGCAGTATGCGTGGGCGGCGAGGGACGCGAACGGTGATGCGCTCGACGGCGGCAAGAACTACAAGCTGCACCTGCCGCCGAATATCCCGGTCAAAAACTTCTGGTCCGTAATCTTGTACAGCGACCAGACCCGCTCGATGATTCAGACTGATAACCGATTCCCCAGCGTCAGCAGTCAGGACAAGGATCTTCAGCTGAATCCGGACGGTTCGGTCGACGTTTATTTCGGACCGAAGGCACCGGCTGGAAAGGAGTCCAACTGGGTGCAGACTATCCCCGGAAAGGGCTGGAACACGCTCTTCCGCCTCTATAGTCCCTTGGAGCCGTGGTTCGACGGGACTTGGCGTCCGGGCGAGATCGAGCTGATGTAACAAGGAATGAGCGGGGCGGAGCTTATGGTTCCGCCCCGCCTTTGTTCGCTTGCCAAGTGTGTGAGATTTGCAATCTGAGCCGGAAAAGGAACAACAGCGTCCCGTCCGTCGTCGGCAGGCCAATGCTCGGGATGTATACAGGATAATATAGAAACCTCCAGTACTTCGAGCAGGGTCGCCTTTAATTTTGCCAGTGCATCCTCGGCAATGTCTGTGCGCAGCATTTGCACTTTCCTCCGTCTTTGGCCTTGGTGAATTCGGGTTAAAATCCTCTGGAGCGCAAGCTCCGTGCGGGTTCGAGTCCCTGTTCCTACCAAAAATCTCGTTCGAGCGGGAATTTGAGCAGCGGCAAGAATTGATTACTGAATTGGGGGGAAGTAAATCGCTGTGATCTAACCACAGGCAAGCTTCGCCGGCAGTCGAAATTGTCGGAGATCTTATCGCGCACTTCTCAGGCGGCTGGAACAGCAGCCGCGCAACATTGGCGAACGGGAAATGGCATCGATCAGGCGGCGAGACGTTCGTAGCGGTGATGCAAGCCATTGACTTGCGGGAATGCGACGACTCTTCCTACCCTGGGCGGCGTGACTGGGCGCGGGTCGGGGCAATCCTTGCCGAGTGAAAGATGGGTGCGGCTGCGGTGGTAGTAGTCGACGTACCAGGAAAGGACGCGGCGCAGATGGCGCTCGTTGAAGATTACGATGTAGTCGAGACACTCGCGACGAATCGAACCGATGACGCGCTCGACATAAGCATTCTGCCAAGGTGATCGCGCCGCGCTTACAACCTCAATGAACCCGATCGCATCGACCCGTTTGCAGAATTCCGAGCCATATGAGGCGTCGCGATCGCGCAGTAGATAACGCGGAGCAGTGTCCCACGGGAAGGCTTCAGTCACCTGACGCGACAGCCAGCCTGCGGTCGGGTGCCGCGTAACATCAAAGCGCACAATCTTCCTGCGATCGTGGGTCAGAATGATCATCACATACAGCCGGCGAAACGAGCCAGACGGCACTACGAACATATCGATCGCAGCGATACCGGCGGCCTGATTGCGCAGGAAGCTGAGCCAGGTCGGCGAAGGTTTCTTGCGTCTTCGCCCCATGTACTTGGCGACGGTGGCTTGGCTGATCTCGATGCCGAGCTTGAGTAGTTCACCGCGGATGCGGGGCGCACCCCGTAGCGGGTTGGCGCGGCTCATTTGCCGGATGAGATCACGAACCTCGCGATCCACTGACGGCCGTCCGGACCTCGAGCGCCAGCGCCAGTAGAGTCGGGAACCTTGGCGATGCCACTGAACTACGGTGGCCGGTTTCACCAACACCATCGTGTCGAGACAACGTGGCCACACCCGATAAAGCCAGACCCACAGCAGTCGGTCGATACAAAAGAGCCGCGGACGGCCGGGACGCTGGCGATGCAGGACTGCCAATTGGTGGCGGAGCGCGATCACTTCGAGCTCCAATTCCACGCAGCCGCGAAACCGAGCTGCGAGCCAGAAAAAGAGCGCGGGGATATATGCGAGCATGCCGGCGACTCTACGGCCCGGCAGATTAAATCGCCAGCCTTTTCAACACTTTCGGTGTTTTCAGTAGGGACAGCCGGAAAAATCAATCGTGTCACCAAAAAACAAGAAATTCAGCAGCCAAACAAAAATTCGGCGCAGGATGGGAAAGCGAGCATGAGTTCCTTCGCTTTTGAAATGCCCCGAATTTACAAATTGAAATCTATCCGCCACGTCGCTGCCGGCCTGACTGCAGCGAACGCGCAGACTTCCTTGAAATGGTTGGTCTTTTCGATAGCTAGCACTGGCTCCGACTGTTCACGAACCGCGGCCCAGAAGTTGCTCCCTCTCCTCGTTAACCGAACGCGAGGATCGGAGGATTCGTGAACGCTGGAACGAGAAATGATGCGGATCGCACAGCAACCCGAGTGTCGGGCCGGCAAGTCAAACCTTGCCGAGTGATCCCGCTTCCGTTGGATTCAGCGCGCAGTGACAAGAGCAGAATAGACTCCTACCGGTGTTCGAATGAGTCGATGGCTCGCACGATGGCGGCAGGCAAGCTCGGGCACAGCTTCGCGATCAAATTGTTGACGAAGTCCGGGCTGTTTCATCCCCAGCCCTATCTATACGTTTGCGTTCGATGCCGCTTCACGTTTGTTGTAAATCAGAGTTGCGGCTCTGTCGTGGCGGTGAATCGCGATGGCAAGCCGCTATCGGAGCCTGAGAACTCGACGCGAATCGCGACCTTTGCGGAGGGCCCCTGTCCGGCTTTGGAGCTACTGTATCGAGAATTCTCTTCCGGATCACGGCGCCGAGTCAGTCTGGTCCGGTCAATCGCGCAATTTCTGAACCTTCCGCGAATGATTACGCAGCGATGATTGTTTGAGTGGGAATATTTTCAAGCGACTCACGAACTACCGGAATTCGGTGCCTATTCTGAGGCTTCCGAGTGGCCCGCATAATTTATGATCGATCTTCTGATTCTTTCGACTACCGTCTCGTTCTTTGCCGTCACGATAGCCTTTGTTGCGGGATGCATGCGGTTATGAATTGGGAATTGATTCTGGCAGGCGCGGTGGCAATCGGGCTGCTCGGGTATCTAATCGCCGCATTGCTCGGTCCTGAGCACTTCTGATCGGAGAAACTCACTCATGACCGGGAATGCAGTCGCCCAGGTGGCGATCTATTTGGCGCTCGTCGTGGCGGTTACCTTGCCACTCGGTGCTTACATGGAGCGCGTGTTCACCGCCAAACCCACCTTTCTTGATCCGGTAATGCTACCAGTCGAGCGCGCAATTTACCGGATCTGCGGAATTACAGCGGCGGCGGAAATGGGATGGGGCGAATACGCGATCTCGATGCTGCTGTTCAGCAGTGCGGGGATGATTCTGCTTTACGCCCTTGAGCGTTTGCAAGGATATCTGCCGTTCAATCCGCAGGGACTCCCGGGAGTGCCCGCGTCGCTCGCATTCAATACCGCTGCCAGCTTCACGAGTAATACGAATTGGCAGGCCTACGGCGGCGAGACGACGATGAGCTACCTGATTCAGATGGCGGGCCTTACGTATCACAATTTTGTTTCAGCGGCGGCGGGAATCGCTATGGCGGTTGCGGTGATCCGCGGTTTCGTACGGCGAAGCGTGAAGACGCTCGGAAATTTTTGGTTCGACTTGGTTCGCGCCACGCTGTGGATCCTGCTTCCGATATGCGTAGCATTGGCCCTGGTTCTGATCTGGCAGGGTGTGCCCGACAGCTTCTCGCCTTACGCATACGTCACCACGCTCGATGGCGGACATCAGGTGATAGCTCAGGGACCGGTCGCCTCACAGGAGGCGATCAAGGACCTGGGCACTAATGGCGGCGGCTTCTTCAACGCGAACTCGACGCACCCTTATGAGAACCCGACGCCGCTTTCAAACTTGCTCGAGATGCTCTCGATATTTGCGATCGGTGCGGGGCTGACCTGCACGCTGGGGCGAATGGCTGGCGATGCGCGTCAGGGATGGACGTTGTTCACGGTCATGGCGCTGCTGTTCCTGGTCGGCGCGTGTACGGCGATACATTTCGAGCAGGAAGGAGATCCCAATTTCGCGAAACTCGGGATCGATCTTGCGCCCAGCGCGGCTCAGAGCGGCGGCAATATGGAGGGCAAGGAGACCCGCTTCGGCGACATCGATAGCGCGCTCTGGGCGACGATTACCACCGACACGTCGTGCGGTGCCGTCAACGCGATGCACGACAGCTTCACGCCGCTCGGTGGCCTCGTCGCGATGGTAAACATGCAACTTGGCGAAGTGATCTTCGGCGGCGTGGGGTCGGGACTGTACGGGATGCTGATCATGGCGGTGCTGGCGGTCTTTATCGCGGGCCTGATGGTAGGGCGCACGCCCGAGTATCTGGGCAAGAAGATCGAATCGCGCGAGATGAAGCTCGCGATGCTCTATGTACTGATCTTTCCGGCACTGATTCTCGGCTTCACCGCGCTTGCGGTCGTGCTTCCTGCCGGTCTCGCGGGGATCTCGAATCCCGGTCCGCACGGCTTTTCGCAGATCCTGTACGCATACACGCAGGGCGCCGCCAACAATGGCTCCGCGTTTGCCGGGCTCAATGCGAACAGCACCTTCTACAACTGGACGCTCGGGCTCGAGATGCTGGCCGGGCGCTTCATGATGGCGGTTCCGGCTCTCGCGATTGCCGGCTCGCTCGGGGCCAAGAAGTCGATTCCGCCGAGTGCCGGCACCTTTCCCACCAACGGTGCGCCGTTTGTCGGGCTTTTGATCGGCGTAATCCTGATCGTCGGCGCGCTGACCTTCTTTCCCGCCGTCGCCCTTGGCCCGGTCGTCGAACATTACTTGATGTGGAGCGGGAAACTCTTCTGAGACGTCGCATCATGCCGAAACAGAAGGCCATCAAGCTCTGGGATCGCGAAATAATCTCATGCGCGTGCGTGGATTCCGTGCGCAAGCTCAATCCGCGGATGATGCTCCGGAATCCAGTCATGTTCGTAGTCGAAGTCACCAGCGTGCTGACGACGGTCAGCATGTTCCACTCGCTCGCGCTCGGCGTCACGAATCAGGTCTGGTTCGAGGGGCAGATCGCGCTGTGGCTTTGGTTCACTGTTCTGTTCGCGAATTTCGCCGAAGCGATGGCGGAGGGGCGCGGCAAGGCCCAAGCGGACAACCTGCGCAAAACGCGCACGGAGACCCGGGCCAAGCTGATCCGCAACGGCGATCTTGAGATGGTCCCCGCGCCCTCGCTCCGCAAGGGCGATATCGTGATGGTCGAGGCAGGCGACGTCATTCCCGGCGATGGCGAGGTAATCGAAGGCGTGGCCGCCGTCAACGAAGCCGCAATCACTGGCGAATCCGCACCCGTGATCCGCGAGAGCGGCGGCGATCGCAGCGCGGTCACCGGCGGCACCACCGTCATCTCCGACTGGATCAAAGTTCGAATCACCGTCAACCCTGGCGAGAGCTTCCTCGATCGCATGATCGGACTGGTGGAGGGCGCGCGGCGCCAGAAAACGCCCAATGAGATCGCTCTCTCGATCCTGCTCGCCGGACTCACGATCGTCTTCCTGCTCGTGTGCGCGTCGCTGTATCCCTTCGCGCTTTACGGCGGGACGACGCTGTCGGTGCCGGTGCTGGTGGCACTGCTCGTCTGCCTGATTCCAACCACGATCGGCGGGCTGCTCAGCGCAATCGGCATCGCCGGCATGGACCGGCTCGTTCAGCACAACGTGCTGGCGATGTCCGGACGCGCGGTCGAAGCCGCCGGCGACGTTGACACGCTGCTGCTCGACAAGACCGGAACGATCACACTCGGCAACCGGATGGCATCGGAATTCATCCCGGTTAGCGGCGTTGCGATCGAGGAACTTGGCGACGCCGCGCAGCTTGCCTCGCTTGCGGATGAAACTCCAGAAGGACGGTCAATTACCGCGCTCGCCAAGCGCGAGTTCAACTTGTGCGGGCGCGACGTCGCCGAGCCGAGCATGAACTTCCTCCCGTTCTCAGCGCAGACCCGGATGAGCGGAGTCGATTTCGACGGGCGGCAAATTCGCAAGGGCGCGACCGACCAGGTGGTCAAATTCGTCCTTTCCCATCAGGGCGCCGTTCCGCCGGAGCTCAAGGAAATCGCCGACGGGATCGCGCGCTCCGGCGGCACGCCGCTCGCCGTCGCCGACTGCGGCCGCGCGTTAGGCGTGATTCACCTCAAGGACGTCGTCAAGGAGGGAATTCACGAGCGCTTCGAGCGGCTGCGCGCGATGGGGATGCGGACGGTGATGATCACCGGCGACAATCCGCTCACCGCCAGGGCGATCGCGCAGGAAGCTGGCGTGGACGACTTCCTCGCCGAAGCGACCCCGGAAACGAAGCTGCGCCTGATCCGCGAGGAGCAGGCGCAGGGCAAGCTGGTTGCGATGATCGGGGACGGCACCAACGACGCGCCCGCGCTGGCGCAGGCCGACGTTGGTATCGCTATGAACGCGGGAACGCAGGCCGCCCGCGAAGCCGGCAACATGGTCGATCTCGACTCGAATCCCACCAAGGTGATGGAAGTGGTCGAGATCGGAAAGCAGCTGCTGATGACGCGCGGCGCGCTGACCACGTTTTCAATCGCGAACGACGTAGCCAAGTATTTCGCAATTATCCCTGCATTGTTCGTCACAACCTACCCCGTGCTGCAGGCGCTTAATATCATGCGGTTGCATAGTCCCCGGAGCGCGATCCTGTCGGCGGTTATCTTCAACGCATTGATCATCATCGCGCTGATTCCGCTGGCGCTGCGCGGGGTGAGATACCGGCCGCTCGGAGCGTCCTCAATCCTGCTCCGCAATCTGATCATCTACGGCGCCGGTGGCATAATCGTTCCGTTCATCGGAATCAAGATCATCGACCTGGCGATAACCGCACTGCACCTCGCCTAGGAGAATCGCGATGCGCTCGCTATGGACTGCGGTCAAACTCACGATCGTGCTCACGGTGCTGACCGGATTGATCTACCCGATGGCCGTGCTGGGGCTGGGCCATCTGTTGTTTCCGTGGCAAGCAAACGGAAGCCTGATCGTGCGGGACGGCAAGGTGGTTGGCTCCGCGATAATCGGGCAGAACTTCGCAAGCCCGCGGTACTTGCAGGGGCGTCCGTCCGCCGCCGGCGACAAGGGCTACGACGCGTCGGACTCGGGTGGATCCAACCTCGGGCCAACCAACGAGGCCCTGATTGAGGCCGCCCGCCGGCGGCTCGCCGCAATCCTTAAGGACAATCCGGGGGTCACGGCAGCCGAGGTTCCGGTGGGCGCGGTTACCGCGTCCGGCAGCGGGCTCGACCCGGAAATCAGCCCGGCGTACGCCGGGCTTCAGATCGCCCGAATAGCCAAGGCACGCGGAATCAGCCCGGCCGCGATCCGCCGTATAATCCTCCGCAGCACGCGTCCCAGATGGCTGGGTATCTTCGGCGAGCCCGGTGTCAACGTGCTAAAAGTGAACCTGGCGCTGGACGACCTGCATGAAAGCGCAATCCAATCGCCATAGAGCTGGCGCGCAACCGCACCCGCTACCCGCGCGATGACCAGCGACAAACGCCCCGAACCCGAGTCGTTTCTCGATCTCGTCCCCCGCGGCCAGAAGGGACGCTTGAAAGTTTACCTGGGCGCGGCAGCGGGCGTCGGTAAGACCTACCGAATGCTGGAAGAGGCCCAAGAACTACGCGCCAGGGGTGTTGATGTCACGCTTGCACTGATCGAGACGCACGGTCGCGCCGAAACTGCGGCGCGGATCGGACAACTCAAGTTGATCCCGCGCAAGCGGGTCGATTACCGCGGCACGCTCCAGGAGGAAATGAACCTCGAGGCGGTGCTCGCGCGCAGGCCCGAAGTCGCGATAGTCGACGAACTGGCGCATACCAACGTGCCCGGCTCGAGCCATCCCAAACGCTACCAGGACGTCGAGGATCTCTTGGCCGCGGGAATCAACGTGATTGCCGCACTGAATATCCAACACATCGAGAGCCTCAATCCGCTGATGAGGCGCATCACGGGAATCGACGTGCGTGAGACAGTTCCGGACTCCTTTGTCACGCGGGCCGATCAGTTGGTTAACGTGGACGTGACCGTCGAGGCGCTGCGTGAGCGGCTGCGCGAAGGAAAGATCTATCCATCGCATCAGATCGAGCATGCGCTGCGAAATTTCTTCAAACCCGGAAACCTGACGGCGCTTCGCGAGGTGGCCTTGCGGGAGGTCGCGCGCGCCCTCGATCGCCAGCGCACCGACAGCGAGACGCTCAGGCGTGAGGGCGGCCGGCGCACCGAAATCGGCGAACGGGTAATGGTTGGGCTTTCGTCAAATCCCACCGACTCCGAGCATCTGCTGCGCAAGGCCTGCCGAATCGCCGGCCAGCTCAACGCGCAATGGTTCGCTGTGCACGTGGAGACGCCGCGCGAGTCCGTGCGCAGGATCGACACGCGCGATTTCTCGCGCCTGCTCGACAATATCAACCTCGCGGGCGACCTTGGCGCGGAGACCGTGTGGCTCAAGTCGGAAGACGTGGTTCGCGCGCTGCTCGAGTTTGCACGGGACAGGGGGGTGACCAAGATCGTGATCGGGCGATCGCATCAGCCGCTGTGGCGCCGGATACTGGGACGCGACGTGGCAGCGCGCCTGCTGGGTATGGCGCGCGGCTTCGATGTCGAACTGGTCAGCGATCCGCCCGCGGGTGAGCCCCCATGACCGCGCCATCGTTACGAACCCGGATTCGCAACGGCGCGCTGCTGATGCTGGCGATGGCGATCGCGTTCGGGATTTACGCGCTGCCGCGCGTTTACCTGCTCGGTGGCGCAATCCGCGAGACGCTCTATCGCAATTACGTCACGATCGACGCGTGCCGCCACATGAGCGCTGCGTTGCGGCGGCTCGAGATTGCCGAGCGCGACGGTAGTGCGAGGGACGCGCTGCCCATTGAGCGCAAAAAGTTTATGCATTGGATGAATGTCGAGAGCCACGACTTCACGGAAGTGGGCGAACCCGTGCTGGCGAGCGATATCGAACGTCGCGCCAAAAGATTGTTCGCCGACCTCGCCGTCGAACCGCGCGGCGCCCGGCATTCCGAGGAATTCGACCAGCTCCACGAGCGCCTCGACGATTTGGTCGAAATGAACCGCCGCGCGATGTTCCGCGCGGACAGCCGCGCGAGCCGTCTCGGCAAGCATCTCACCTACGAATTCGCCGCCGCGCTGGCGATCCTGCTGCTCGTGGGAGCAGCGATTGCGACCGGACTGGTGCGCGTGGTTTCGGCTCCACTTAACGATCTGATCGAGCGGCTGCGCGCAATAAGTCAGCGGAAGTCCCAGGTGCGGCTGGGACCACAAAGGTTCGCGGAACTCGAGGCCGTCGCGCGGGAGTTCAACGACATGGCGGAGCGCCTGGAGCATTACGAGAAGCTCAACGTGGAACGCCTCTTGTACGAGAAGAACAAGACCGAGGCGATTATCGAAGGACTGGAGGATGGCGTCGTGCTGATCGACGCCGGTGGCATCGTCACTCACATCAACGAGGTGGGGACGCTGATCCTCGGAATCGAGGCCCGCGACGCGCTCGGCAGCCCGTTCGACGATCTCAACAGCGCGAGCCCGCATTACCTGCGCGTGCGCGAAGCGCTGCGTGCGTTCGGGCGGCCGGGCCACGAAACAACGCGTACGGAAGTGGAGTTGCACTTCCGGGGCCGCGACCATTCGTACGTGCTCAAGCCGGTCGCGCTGCGAGATCCGCAGAACAACGCTCTCGGAACGCTGCTTATCCTGCAGGACGTGACCTACCTGCGCGACCAAGATCGCGCGCGCGCCAACCTCGTTGCCACGCTGTCGCATGAGTTGCGAACGCCGCTCACCTCTTTGGCGCTGGCAGCGGAATTACTACGCCGCGAAGAAGCGAGCTTCAACGCCGGCCAGCGCGAGACTCTGGGCGCGATCCTCGACGAATGCGGACGGATGAAGCAGCTCACCGACAATCTGCTGACGTTGGCGCGCGGCGAGATGGCTTCGATAGCGCTCAAGCGCGAGACCCTCGACCTTGCGCGCATCGCGAACGAAGTCGCCGATCGCTTCATGATCCAGTCCCGCGACAAGGCGGTCTCCATCCGGCGCAGTATCGAAGCCGTGCCCACGATCCGCGGCGACGCAGTCAAGCTGTCGTGGGTCATTTCCAATCTGCTGGGGAACGCGGTGCGCTACATTCCGCCTGGCGGCGAGATAGAAGTTCGCGCGTGCCGCGCCGGAGATTGCGTGCGGCTGGAAGTGAAAGACAGCGGGCCCGGAATCCCGCCCGACGTGAAAGACTATATCTTCGAGCGGTTCGCGCAGTATGGGGAAAATGGCTCGGAAAAGGGATCGGCCGGGCTGGGACTGGCAATCGTCAAGGACATCGTGCAGGCTCACGGCGGCCGGATCTTCGTGGACAGCGAACCGGGCCGCGGGAGCAGGTTCGTCGTCGAGCTGCCGGTGGCGGGAGAAGCCTGATGGCGCGCCTCATAATCGTTGACGACGAGAAGAACATCCGCCAGAGCCTGACCACGTTCTTCCGTTCGCTCGGTCACGACGTGGTTCCAGCGGAAAGCGCCGCGCAGGCGCTCGCTGCCGCCGAGGTGGCGGCGCCCAACCTGGTGCTGACTGATTTCAGGATGGCCGAGACCAACGGGCTCGAACTGCTGAAGGCGGTCAAGCAGCGCCGTCCCGACTGCCAGATGGTTCTGATGACCGCCTACGCAACCGTTGAAAATGCGGTCGCGGCGATGAAGGCGGGTGCATATGATTACGTCACCAAGCCGTTTTCGCTCGAACAGATTCGGCACGTTGCAGAGCGCGCGCTGCAGGTGCAGGGCTTACAAGCTGAGAATCGCGTCCTGCGCGACGTGGTATACGACGCACCCCTGCTCGATTCACAGAGTCCCGCGATGGTTAAGCTGCTGGAGACGGCGCAGCGCGCGGCGGCGAGCGACGCCACCATTCTGCTCACCGGCGAAAGCGGAACAGGAAAAAACGTGCTCGCGCGGCAAATTCACATTTGGAGTCCACGCCAGAACCGCCCGTTCGTGGTGGTCAACTGCACCACGCTGTCAGACCAGTTGTTGGAAAGCGAGCTGTTTGGCCACATGCGCGGGTCGTTTACCGGAGCGGTCAAGGACAAGCCCGGCCGCCTCGAGGCCGCAGACCGCGGCACCGTGTTTCTGGACGAGATCGCCGACTTGTCGAGCCCGCTCCAGACAAAGCTTCTGCGGTTCGTCCAGGAACAGACTTTCGAACGCGTTGGCGGGGAAACGACAATTCGAATCGACGCACGCATTATCGCCGCCTCCAATCGCGATCTTGAAGCAGAGGTGGCGGCGCGCCGCTTCCGCGAGGACCTCTTCTATCGCCTCAATGTTATCACGCTTCGCCTGCCTCCGCTGCGTGAGCGACGCGAGGACATCGTGCCGATCGCGAACTGGCTGCTGGAACGCGCCGCCATTCGCAGCCGTCGTGAGAGCTTGTGCTTTTCCGATGAGGCTGTTCGTGCCATCGGAGAATACCGATGGCCGGGCAATGTACGTGAACTGCGCAACGCGATTGAGCGTGCAGCGGTACTCAGTCGCAGCGCAACGATCGTTCCCGAAGATCTTCCCGATTCGTTGTTCCGCTCCGCTCCGACCTCGACCGGACCGCGCGGCGCCAGCCTCGAGGCGATAGAGCGCGAGCACATCATTCGCGTCCTCGCCAATAGCACGACACTTGAAGAGGCCGCCGCGACGCTCGGGATCAACGTCACCAGGCTCTGGCGCAAACGCAAACGCTACGGGATCGATTAAGCCGCCCCGCGCTGACTCAGGCTTTGGCAACTTTCGTCGTCTGGTTCAGCCACAGTCGTACTCGCGAAGCCATGCACAACTCGTGGGACAAGAACGATCTCAAAGGAAAGCGTTGCAGCCTTGAAAATGGTGACGGTGGAGGCTGAAACATTTCTTTTTTTGTCTACCGCGGGTGGGAGAGATTTATCGAGCGAATGTAAACTGATGGCATGGACCGCTCCCCGCTTCGACAACGGCCTCATGGGCCACGATGGTACGCTCGACCATCGCCAACAGAGAAGCGAGGAGGGTCCGCTAATGCAAGTTACTACTGTCGGGATCGATCTGGCAAAGAACGTATTCCAGCTTCACGGCTGCGATGCGACGGGAAAGGCCGTGCTGCGAAAGCAACTCGGGCGGCGGCGGTTGTTGGGTTTTGTGGCCAACCTGCCACGCTGCCTGGTAGCGATGGAGGCGTGCGCGGGCGCGCACTACTGGGCGCGCGAGATCGAGAAGCTTGGTCACGAGGTACGGCTCATCGGTCCCCAGTTCGTCAGGCCGTTCGTCAAAGCCAATAAGAACGATGCGAGTGATGCGGAGGCGATCTGCGAGGCCGCGAGTCGACCGTCGATGCGTTTCGTCGCGGTTAAAAGTGCCGCGCAGCAGGACGTGCAGGCAGTGCATCGGGTGCGTCAACAACTGGTGAAGACCCGCACCGCGCTGGGCAATCAAGTACGCGGACTGCTGGCGGAATACGGCATAGTGATCGCCCAAGGCGTTGCGCATTTGCGCCGCGCGCTACCGCTAATCCTGGAGGATAGCGCTAACGGACTGAGCGGAGTGATGCGCGAGCTGCTCGGAGAGATCGGCGAGCGTCTGAAGTTCATCGAGGAGCGGCTGCGCCAGTACGACTTATGGATCCAACGGCTCTTCCGCCAGGATGAACGCTGCCGGCGGCTGGCCGAAGTAGAAGGCGTGGGTCCACTGATCGCAACCGCATTGGTGGCTGCGGTGGGCAACGCAAGCGAGTTCAAAAGCGGGCGTGAGCTCGCCTCTTATCTGGGATTGGTTCCACGCCATCGTGCTAGCGGTGGCCGCACGGTGCTGCTCGGGATCAGCAAGCGGGGCGACCGTTACTTGCGCACCCTGCTGGTCCACGGTGCGCGATCTGCCATGCGCACGATTGAAAGACGGCGTACTGCGCGCGGCGTCTGGGCCGGCCGTCTCAAACTCCGACGAGGCAGCAACGTGGCGGCGGTGGCCCTGGCGAATAAAAATGCGCGAGTGCTGTGGGCGCTACTCACCAAAGGTGAGAGTTATCGACCGACGCCGTTTTCCGCCCGCGTCCCCCAAGCTGGTTGAGGGGACGGCAGGCGGAAAACGGCTATTTACCAACCCGAGGTTGCGCAAGCTGTAACGGAGATTTGATGGCGAACCGGTCGGACCGGCACTTTCTCAAACCTGGTATGTGGGTCAGGCCCACGAGGCCGCAAAACTGATCAGGCGAAAGTGCGCGGACTTCCATCTAGGCCCGGGGCATTCGGTATCGCCCCACTGAAAGGCCGGATATATGACTGCAACCGATACATCGCTCATCAGACTCCGCGAACAGTGTTGCGCTGGGGAGCGGTCCATATATGACCCAAAACCCGAAAACTAGGACAGCGATAAGTTGAGAGAAGGGCGGCGGGCGTGGTCCTCTGGGAGTCAGAAGGGAGGCCACGAAGGTGCCGAAGAAAGGACACAGCGAGGAGCAGATTCTGCGCGCGCTGCATCAGGCAGAAGGCGGTGAGAAGGTCGCCGACATCTGCCGCGAGCACGGGATCAGCGAGGCAACATTTTACGTCTGGAAGAAGAAGTACGCGGGGCTGGCGCTGGGCGAGTTGCGTGAGCTGCGCCAGTTGCGCGAGGAGAACGGCAAACTCAAACGGCTGGTGGCGGACCTTTCGCTGGATCGGCACGTGCTGCAGGAGATAGTGCGAAAAAAGCTGTAAGGCCTCGGCATCGGCGCGAGTTGGGGCGCTGGGCGCAAGCGGTGTTCGAGATGAGCGAGCGCAGGGTGTCGAGGCTGTTGCCGATCCAACTGGCAACGTTACGTTATCGGGGTCGGCGGGATGCGCAGACGGCCCTGAGGATGCGACTACGGGAATTGGCGGCAAGCCGGGTCCGTTTCGGCTACCGGCGTTTAACGGTGATGCTCAGGCGTGAGGGCTGGAAGGTCAACGCCAAGCGCATTTATCGACTGTATTCTGAGGACGGCCTGGCGGTGCGGACCAAGGTGCGCAGGAAGATCGCGCGGCGCATGCGGGTCCCGCTGGTTAAGGCAACCCGGCCGAACCAAAAGTGGTCGATGGATTTTGTCGCTGCCCGCTTGCTTGATGGGCGCTGGTTTCGCGTGCTGACGGTGGTCGATCAGTTCACCCGCGAATGCCTGCTGCGACTGGCGGATAGCTCGCTGACCGGGCATAAGGTGGCACTGGCACTATCCCAGGTCGTCGCTGAGCGCGAGGCGCCGGTCTCGATTACGGTCGACAACGGCAGCGAATTCGTCAGCAAGGCGATGGAGGCTTGGGCTTATCAGTATCGCGTCGACCTGGACTTTATCCGTCCAGGGCGGCCGGTGGAAAATGGCTATATCGAGTCCTTCAACGGTCGGCTGCGGGATGAGTGTTTGAATGTGGAAGTATTCTTTGCGCTGGCGGACGTTCGTGAGAAACTCCAGCAGTGGCGGCAGGACTACAACCAAGTGCGGCCGCACAGTGCGCTCAATGACCACGCGCCCGATGACTTCGTAAAGCGGTGGAGAGCAGGGAGCGCAGCCGCTGCGTGCACCGCTGGGCCGCCAGAGGCGGCCGGCGCGGCGCATAACGCGCCGGCTGCGGATCCGAAACAACAGCTTTTCGGTCCGCCCTCAGCAGACGCAAAGGGCGGGCCCGAAAAGCTCTTAAACGAAGACCAGACGAGCGCTTTGCTTGAGGTCGTAACTTGAGTCTGTTGAGGTCACAAAACGCCGGCCGAACCGGCCAAAACGACTGCGCCAGGCCGAATTCTCTACCTTCGCTTGTTCTAGTTTCGCGGGGCAGGTCATACTTCAACGGACTCTACTTATAACTGCGGGTAAGTTGGGAGGCAGGCCAAGGGTAATCTCCTGAACCCGCCCGATCTCATGTCCTTCGTAATGAGGTGAGAAGTAGCCATCACAATCTACAGCTATGGTACTCCATATAACCAAATCAAACGCGCGTCCGATGGCTATGAGCGTCACGTCTTGATACAGTCGGATAGTCGGTATCGACATAGGAATCGAGTCCAACTTTGATCCAGCCCTACAGTGGCCCTTTCGCTCGCCTTTGACCACGTCTCGCTAGGAGCGTGTCCGAGAAATAGTTATTTGACTGAGGAAGAAAACGGGGTGTGAGTAGTAGATAATTAGGCATGGGTAAGAGCTACCGACCGTACCATCCGGATCAAGAGTTTCTGCTTCCCCCGAGCCTGCGTGAATGGTTGCCCGAGAATCATCTGGTCTACTTCGTCAGCGATGTGGTCGACAATCTGAACCTATCGGCGCTGGATGCGGCGTATGGGGACGAGCAACGCGGGCAGCCGCCCTACGATCCGCGGATGATGACCAAGGTGCTGGTGTATGGGTATTGCGTGGGGGTATTTAGCTCGCGGCGCATCGAGCGGCGTTTAATCGAGGACGTGGGGTTTCGCGTGCTGGCGGCGGGCAACGCGCCGAACTTCCGTACCATCGCAGATTTTCGCAAGCTCCATCTGGCGACGCTGGCCGGGCTGTTTGAAGAGGTGCTGAAGATCGCGCTGGAAGCGGGAGCGCTGAAACTGGGGCGGGTGGCGTTGGACGGCACCAAGCTGAAAGCCAACGCCAGCAAGCACAAAGCGATGAGCTATGGCCGGATGCAGGAGCGGCAACGGCAACTGCGCGCAGAGGTCCGGGAACTGCTGGCCCAGGCCGAGGCGGTGGACGCCGCCGAAGACGCGCACTACGGGGCCGATCGGCGGGGCGACGAGCTACCCGCAGAGTTGCAGCGGCGCGAGAGCCGGCTAAGGAAGATTCGCGCGGCGCAACGGGCGCTGGAAGAGCGGGCGCGGCAGTCGGCGGAGAAGGCCGGAAAGCCGCGCGCAGAAGTGCAATCGGCGAAGCCCGCGGACAAAGATCAATACAATTTCACCGACCCGGAGTCGCGCCTGATGCAGGGCAGCGACGGTCTGGTGCAAGGCTACAATGCGCAGGCGGCAGTGGAGCCGGTGTTGCAGTTAATCGTGGGGCAGAGCGTGACGCCGGCAGCCAACGATAAACAGCAAATCGAACCGATGGTCCAGGTGATCGAGCAACAGAGCGGACAGCGACCCACCGGCCTCGTGGCCGACAGTGGCTATTGCTCGGAGAAGAACCTCGCGTATCTGGCGGCTCTCGGTCAGTCTGGAGACCCGATCGATTGCTATATCGCGACTGGCAAGCAGAAGCATGACGAATACCGCCAGCCCTGCTCGCGCGGACCGTTACCGCGCAATGCGACGCGGGTCGACCGCATGAAACGCAAGCTTCAGACTAAGGTGGGGCGGGCAATCTATGTGACACGGAAAACGATCGTGGAGCCGGTCTTCGGCCAGATCAAAGAGGCCCGCGGGTTTCGCCGCTTTCTTTTGCGCGGCTTGGCTAAAGTCCGGGGCGAGTGGGCGCTGGTCTGTCTCACCCACAACATTTTGAAGTTGCACCGGCTCTGCAATGCGTAACCGTCATCCAGGCGGTCACGAGAAATACCGCAGCAAAACGCGCACCTCTTTGTAGTCGCCAGCCGACCAGCCGGCGCTTCGCAGGATCCTGGGGCGACCGGCATCATCAATAGCCAATCGCTCCAATCCGGAGATCAACTTAACCGGCGAAATTTCTCGGACGGACTCCTAGACCAACCCAAAGCGTGTGGAACCAAGGCTCGAGCGAGAGGCCTAAATGCTTCCCATTTCTCTAGGAACAATTGTTGTAATCGTGCTCGTTCTCTGGCTGCTCGGCGTCGTTTGACGCACTTGCGATATTAGGACCGCAGTCCGACTGTTTGACAGACCGAGAACATTAATACGCAAAAGACTTGATACGAATAGTATTTTCTCGGCCAAACACGCAAATGCCGTTTCTCGCGGGATTGAAATCGGCCCCAAGTCGGTCGGACTAAAGCGAAGTTTAACGCGTTATACAAATTGAGGAGCGGGTTCATATGCTACTTATAATTATCCTTTTGATTTTACTCTTCGCCGGTGGCGGGTTCTATGGATATCGGAGCGGCTACTATGGATCGGGGGGACTGAGCGTGATGAGCATCCTGGCCATTGTCCTGGTTATCTGGCTCGTGATGGGAAGCGGACTCGGACACGCAATGTTTATTCGGTGAACCTCTACCGCATCAGTCCTTGAGATCATCGGTGATCGATCGCGGCCGCGTAGTGCTCACTACGCGCATACAGTAATCAGTATAAGGAGGAGGTGTTATGAGTAGCGGAACAAGTGACAAAGTTAAAGGCCGCGTCGAGGAAGCAGCTGGCGTTTTGACCGATGATCAGCGGCTCAAAGACGAGGGAAAGGTGGACCAGGCCACCGGCAAGATCAAGAAGGCGGTCGAACGGGTGATAGACAAGGCAAAGGGTTAACGGAGTATCTCCATGAACAAGGCATTATTTGGCTTAGCCGAGAGCGAAGCTCAGGCAGTCAGCATTTTCAATCAGCTCAAGGTAGCTGGTTTTTCGGACGATGACATTTCAGTGCTGTTTCCTGACAGCGAAGCAACAAGGCATTTCGCCCACGAGCAGCACACCAAAGCGCCTGAGGGCGCGGCAGCCGGCGCCGGTGGCGGTGTAGTCATCGGTGGGGCGCTGGGCTGGCTGGTGGGCATTGGGACGCTGGTGATCCCAGGTGTGGGACCGTTCATAGCTGCGGGCCCTATCATGGTTGCACTCGCGGGTGCGGGTGCTGGCGCCGCGGCTGGAGGCCTAACGGGCGCACTCATTGGCATGGGAATGCCGGAATATGAAGCCAAGCAGTACGAAGAAAAAATGAAAGGCGGAAATATTCTGATCTCCGTGATTACCGAAGATGGAGCAAAGCGCACTCGGGTGAGAGAGATCTTCAAAAACGCCGGTGCAGTCACGGCGGCAGAGGACATTGTGGATCGTGCCTATGGTAAGCACTCTACGGCCGATCCGGCTGCTTGAGTCCTGCAGGTCAGAGGGGAGTTGAACCAGTGACGCTCCGCGACTCGCGATTGAACCGCCGCATCGCGCGTGCCGCTATCTGCCTCTGCCTTGCTGTTTCCCTTACATCGTGCGCCACCGAGACGACATCGCGCCCCCAGCTCTTGCCACAGTTGAGCGCTCCGCAGCCGCCTCCGGCTGCAACTCCTGAGACGAAACCGAAGTCATCGATGTCAGTCAAGACCTCTTATCAAGGTAGTGACACTGCTGGTCAGAAAACAGCCAGCGGCGAGCCTTATAATCCGAACGCCCTTACAGAAGCGTCGCCCAATTTACCGATGGGCTCGACCGTCAAGGTGACCAACCCTGACACAGGCCGCTCGGTGAGGGTGCGCATCAATGATCGAGGTCCCTTTGTTCACGGCCGGAGCCTGGATCTCTCGAAACGAGCAGCTGAGAAGGTTGGAATTGCTGATAAGGGTGTGGCTCGAATGAAGGTTACACCGGTTAATTCACATCCAGGCGCACATGAGGTTGAGTCGCCGTCCCCGGGTGGGACGCCGATCCCACCGGCGGGTACGCTGCGAAAGCCGCTCACACCCTAGTTGGCGTTGAGAACGTCTGCATTGGGTCCAGTTGGAGTATTAAACGAGTATTGGTCGAACTGGCAAGTGGGTGGGCGGCTGCCATGAAGACGACCGCCAGCTCATGTTCCTCTGCTCTACGGAGCAAGGAACCATGGCAATCTCTTTCAACATCTCAGGCGCTTCTGGCTGGCCCGGCCGCTAGCATGAATCTTGCGGGTTGCCTTCACTGGGATTTCTGGCTGGCACGCTGTGGAACAGGTATAATCCAGGCAATAATAAAAACCAGCAAACCGGCGGAGGCCGAATACCGGCTCAAGGCTAGCCCGCCCGTGTTGACTGGCTTATCAAGAAAGTCTCCTACTACCGCTCCGAGAGGCCGAGTAAGGATAAACGCGGCCCAGAATAGCAGCGTCCTCGATATCTTAGTTCCATAGTACGCTGCGATCACAAAGCCGAGGAGATGGATGTGTTGCAAGTTTGGCGAGGATGGCTGGTAGGCTGAAAAGAACGTGAAGCACGCAACCCGACCGGCAATCTTCAAGTGGCGGCAGACGGCGCCGGAGCTGATTCTTTGCGCCGTGCGCTGGTATCTTCGCTACTTGCTGTCGCTGCGCGATGTCGAAGAATTGCTCGCCGAGCGCGGCCTGGAGGCGGATCACACGACGATCTAGCGTTGGGTGCGACGTTACGGCCCCGAACTGGAACAGCGGCTGCGGCGTCATCTCAAGCCGACGAACAACTCCTGGCGCGTTGATGAGACATATATTCGAGTCCAGGGCAGTTGCTGTTACCTGTACCGCGCCATCAATTCCACCGGTGCCACTATCGACTTCCTGCTCTCGGCGCTGCGCGATGCCGCGGCGGCCGAACCCCTGTTCCGTATGGCTTTCAGCGATCCATCGCATCCGCAGCCTTGGGTCATCAACACCGATAAAGCCCGTCTCTACGGCTCGGTGATTGCCGCAGTGAAAGAAGAAGGAGCCCTGCGCCGCCGTTGCCGCCATCGACCGGCGCAATATTTGAACCACATCCTGGAGCAGGATCATCGAGCGATCAAACGGCGAGTTAAGGCCAAGCAGAGCTTTCGTGAGTTTCGAGCGGCGCGGCAAACAATCGCTGGATACGAGGCGATACACATGATCCGCAAGGGGCAGGCGCGGCGGGTCAGCGATGATGTCCGCCAATAGAATCAGTTCATCGACCAGCTGTTCGATCTGGCTGCCTGAGACCTCACCGACCAATTCCTCTCGGAACTTCCTCCGTCACCCTTTAAAAGTTGCAACACTTCCCAAAATCGTGCTCTCGTCCGGCACCACCTCGTCGCCCAACTCGACCCGTGCAAAGCGCCGCATCGACTCGCTGTCATAGATCGCGTCTTCGGCCTGCGGGTCCGATAGGTTGAACCACTGCTGCAGGAAGTAAATCCGTAGCATCTTCTCCAGTCCCAGCGGCTGCCGTCCTCGTCCGGCTTTGGGGTAGTGCGGCTCGATCAGTCTGACCAGCTGCGGCCAGGGAATCACCCCATCCATCTCGCCCAGGAATCGCTCGCGCCGGGTAACTTTGCCCTTCCCATTCCATGCCATCGATGCGAACGTCCGCTGATTCCCCATCCCCCCTCCTCCACTCCTGCCGCTCCCACTTACGATTTATACCAAACCGATACACTTGTGCAGAGGTTCCCTAGTGGATCACTCGTCCGCTCCCGGATTTTTGACACGCAACTCCCCGCCCGGCGCGATTATTCTGTCGATATCGCAGCGCCGGCACCAAACCAGTACGAATGAAGGACTAACCATCCATTCGCCAGCCATAACCTCTCCCAAACATTTCTGAGGCGCGACACTCAACGCGTTGTTGCCCAAGACCCGTCTAAGTAGATTCAAGCCTCCAAGCTCGTCAAGATTGAGGTCCAAGAAACCGAGTTGTTACAATTCGCAGGCGAGTGATTCTAAATGAATGTTCCACGGGCAGAATCTACCGATTAATGGCCCAACGCTGCTACTAGGGATCTTCCTAGTGAGATGACCGGGGATTTCGGAGGTGCTGCAACTTTGAAGGCGACGACGGAGGAGGTCGGGAGAGGAATCGGTCGGCGAGACCTCAGGCGGCCGGATCGAACAGCTGGTCGATGAACCGATTCGGTTGGCGAACATCATTGTCGTTGACCCACCGCGCCTGCTCCTTCCGGATCATCTGTATAGCCTCGTATCCCGCAACCGTTCGTCGAGCCGCTCGGAACTCGCGAAAGCTCTGCTTGGCTTTCACTCGCCGTTTCATCGCGCGATGAGCCTGCTCCAGGATGTTGTTTAAATATTGGACCGCTCGATGGCGGCACCGGCGGCGCAGGGTTCCTTCCGCTTTCACCCCGGCAATCGCCGACGAGTAGAGGCGGGCCTTATCGGTGTTGCTGATGCGAACGGGGACTCCAAATGGTTGCACCTCAGGTGTGGGCGCGGCTCTCACCATAATGAACACAGGATTCAGGGTAGATTCAAACGGTCGTCGCAACAGGTGGAGAAGGGGAATTGCGATGGCTATTCAAAAGCGCCGTTCAGATCGATGCGGGCGAGCACCATTGCGGTCGCCGGGCCGACCGCCGGCAGCACGGCGGGAGAACTATCAGCTATTTTGGGGAGCGATTGCGGCAGGCCGTTCAACCGAGGACGCTGCTCTCGACGCCGGAGTGTCGCCCGCAGTGGGTGGCCGGTGGTTCCGGAGGGCGGGCGGGATGATACCGGTCCATTATTCACGGTCTTCGAAGCCTCTGTCGGGCCGCTATCTATCGTTTGCCGAGCGCGAAGAGATTGCCATATCGCGGGTTCAGGAGCGCGGCGTTCGCGCAATTGCCCGCAAACTTGGGCGAGCACCTTCGACGATCTCACGCGAACTGCGCCGGAATGCCGCAACACGCAGCGGCGGACTGGAATATCGAGCCACCACCGCGCAATGGCATGCCGATCGTTCGTTGCGCCGTCCCAAACCAGCCAAGCTGGTCGAGAATGAAGTCCTGCGCCGTTATGTGCAAGAACGGCTTGCGGGTGCGGTTACCGCCCACGATGGGGTAAAGATCAATGGGCCGAAGGTGGCATGGAAAGGGCGGCGATTTGGACGCAGGCAGCAGCGGCGCTGGGCGATGGCCTGGAGCCCGGAACAGATCGCCAGGCGCCTGCCGCTGGACTTTCCGGCTGATGATTCGATGCGTATCAGTCACGAGGCGATTTACCAGGCCCTTTACGTGCAAGGCCGCGGCGCGCTGCGCCGCGAGTTGACCGCCTGTCTGCGTACGGGCCGTGCCCTGCGCATGCCGCGCGTGCGGGTCCGCGGCAAGCGCAAATCGTTCGTTTCTCCCGAGATAATGATCAGCGAGCGCCCCGCGGAAATTGCAGATCGGGCGGTACCGGGCCATTGGGAGGGAGATCTCATACTTGGTCTGGAGAGTTCGGCGATCGGCACTCTGGTAGAACGAACGACACGGTTCACGCTCCTGCTGCATCTGCCGCGCATGGCAGCCTATGGCAGTTCCGCTCGGGTGAAGAACGGACCAGCCCTTGCCGGTCATGGGGCAGAAGCGGTCCGTGCAGCCATCACGCGCACTATCATCACCTTGCCCGAGCAGGTGCGACGTTCCCTTACCTGGGATCAGGGAGCAGAGATGGCGCAGCATGTGGACCTGCGGTTTGATACTGGGTTGCAAATCTACTTCTGCGATCCGCATAGCCCATGGCAGCGCGGCACTAACGAGAATACCAACGGCCTGCTGCGTCAATACTTTCCAAAGGGAACTGATCTCAGCGCACATAGCGCCGATGATCTCGCGGCGGTGGCGATGACCCTTAACTCAAGGCCGCGAAAAACCTTGGGCTGGAGAACTCCCGCTGAGGCCTTGGATCAGTATCTTCGAGAAGCTAAACGCTATGTTGCGACCACCGTTTGAATCCAGTCAGTACACCTTGCTGGCGTTCGGAAAGCGCTGCGAGCAGGCTGGAGTGCGGCCCTCGATGGGTTCAGTGGGCGACTGTTTCGACAACGCCATGTGCGAGAGCTATTTCGCCACCCTCGAATGCGAACTGCTCAATCGGCAAAGCTTTAAAACCCAGGTCGAGGCGCACCTGGCGGCGTTCGATTTCATCGAGGGTCGGTACAACCCCCATCGCCGCCATTCGGCCCTCGACTATCTCTCGCCGATCAACTGCGAAAGGAACCATCCAGCAGAATTCCGCACAAGCCCAATACTGTCTACTGAAACGCGGTAGGTCCTCTTCCTCAATCCTTTATCGCCCTGTGGACGCAGTTTCTGAACACGGTTGCTGCTAGTGCGCGAGCCGGATGCCAAAGACGAAGCGCGGGTCGTGGACGATTCCGCCTTCTGCACGTGTGAGAGACGCCGTCTCTCCGAACGCTTGGTTATACGCAAACCCGATATACGGCGCGAATTTGCGGCTGATTTCATAACGCAGGCGCAAGCCCGTATCGAGATCCGAGAGACCCGAACCGATCCCACGCCTGGGATCGTCCTTACTGTAAAAGTTGATTTCGAATTGAGGTTGGAGAATCAGCCGGTTGGTAATCAACATATCGTAGGAGCCCTCGATGCGACCGGCGAAGCGATTGTTATCGCTGAAATAAAAAGTTGGCTCGAACTCGAAGAAATATGGCGCCAGTCCCTCGACCCCGATTGCACCCCATGTGCGTCCCGGATCGGAATCCAGATCGTAACGGACGCCCGCCTGCAGGTCGAAGTATCTAAGGTAGGGCATCGGACGGTCGTAGAGCACCTCATGATCGCCATCAGTCATTCTGCCATGTTCAACGATGCCCTCCGACTTGAACCACAGCTTGTTCATGTCGGTGCCGATCCAGCCCTCGCCATCCCAGCGAAATTCATTGTCGGGACCATTCGTGCGCCCCTCGAACTGATTAAGAATGACGTGCCCGAAGATCTGATTATCCATCACGGGCGGTTCCCAGTTGGGCGAGACGCCAGAGTTACTTGAACTTGCTCCGGCGCTTGATTGCGCATAGGCCGCCACTGGAATGAGATACGCGAAGATGCCTATGGCTGCGAGCATCCAAACGGAGACCCAACGGCGAGGCTGCGAGCATGGAAAGGTTCGCAGCCTCACTCGACGATTACCGTGCGAAACATGCCGGTTTCCATGTGGTAGAGCAGATGGCAGTGATAGGCCCATCTGCCGGGAGTATCGGCGCTGACCAGATAGCTCAGGCGTTCGCCGGGTTTTACGTTAATCGTGTGTTTGTACGGACGAAAAGCACCGTGCTGTTTCTCCAGTTCGCTCCACAGTCCATGGAGATGAATCGGGTGGGCCATCATGGTGTCGTTCACCAATACTATCCGCACCCGCTCGCCGAGCTTGAAGCGCAGAGGCTCGGCTTCCGAGAATTTCTCGCCGTTGAAACCCCAGATGAAGCGCTTCATGTTGCCGGTCAGGTGCAACTCAATCTCCCGGTCAGGCGGGCGCGGATCGGTTCCGTTGTAAACCGCCCGCAGGTCGGCGTAAGTCAGGACTCGCCGGCCATTGTGATTCAGACCGACGCCCGGGGATGAAAGGCGATTCGTCGGATCCATCGCGACGTTGTCGACCTCGGGCCCAGGCTCGATCCGAGTCGGATTGGAGGGTCGCAAGCTCACACTGCCCATGTCGGGTCCGGGGAATTCAGGGCTCGTCACGGGCCCCGGTTGTCCCGGCGCCTGTGCCCCCGTCATCCGCGCACGCCTGGCGAATTGAGCGGCGAGCGCCTTCGCGGCCCCGGCCGGCATTTCCATCCCGGTCATCCGACTCATTTCCATGCCCTGCATGCCTTCCGTTTCCATGTGGCTCATTCCGCTTCCACCCGAAGGAGCCGACATATTCATTCCGGACGGATGACTCATGCTCATTCCCGCCATGCCGCCCATGCCCATATCGACCATCGTCAGCAGTGGCCGCGGATCCATTGGCGGCACCGCAGCCATCATCCCGGCCGTCGGCGCAAGCGTGCCCCGCGCGTATCCGGTGCGGTCCTCGGATTGCGCGAATATCGTGTAAGCCGAGTCCTTCATCGGTTGCACAATCACATCATAGGTCTCCGCAACGGCAATTCGGAATTCATCGACCGGGACCGGTTCGACATCGTTGCCGTCGGCCTGCACGACGGTCATCGTCAGACCGGGGATGCGAACATCGAAATAGCTCATTGACGATCCGTTAATGAAGCGCAGACGCACTCGCTCGCGCGGACGGAACAGCGCGGTCCAGTTCGCCGCCGGAGGATGACCGTTGAGCAAATAGGTATAGGTTGCGCCGCTGACGTCCAGGATGTCGGCGGGACTCATGTTCATGCGGCCCCAAATCAGGCGGTCGGAGATTGTCGCGCCCAAACCAAGATTTCGAACATCCGAGAAAAAAGTGCCGACCGTTCGCTGATGGTAATTGTAGTAGTCACTCTGCAACTTGAGATTGCTGAGCACGGTCTCCGGATCTTCGTCAGTCCAGTCCGAAAGTAAAATCACGTACTCGCGGTCGTACTCGATCGGATCCTTGCTCGCAGGATCTATGATGACCGCACCGTAGAGTCCAGTTTGCTCCTCGAACCGGCTGTGGCTGTGATACCAGTAAGTGCCGCTCTGGTTGACCGGGAAGCGGTAAACGAAGGTTTCGTTCGGCTTGATTCCACCAAAACTTAGGCCCGGAACACCGTCCATATCAGCCGGTATCCGAAAGCCGTGCCAGTGAATAGAGGCCTCGACGGGCAGGTGGTTGGCGACCGAAATCGTCACATTGTCGCCCTCGCGCAAGCGCAATGTTGGCCCCGGGACCAAGCCGTTCACCGCAGTCGCAACACTGGGCCGGCCGGTGAAATTTACGGGCGTCTGTTTGACTATGAGCCCAAACCGATTACCGGAAAGCTGGGAATAGCCGACACTGTCGGCCCGGGCCAGCGTCGGCCAGCGCCACAGATCGATTCCGGCGATCACTCCGCCGGCCAGTAATCCCTGTACGAAGCGCCGGCGGGTGATGCCACCGCTTGCGCGAGTACCGTTGCCGCCGGGCATCCGTGTACGCGTCATGCGGTCACTTTCAAATGACATCGGATTACCTTCCGACTGCAATTTACGCGGTCAAGGCTCTGGCGCATAGCAGTGTCCTGTCGGTTCCACCGGACCCCGCTTCACGCTGAAAATATCCGATCCACGCTCAAGATCTGAGGGCCTTTGCCGCGAGACGGAAACCTCGGTAGCTGGCAGTTCGCACCGACTGTTGCGCCTGCGAGGCTTGGTTCAACGACCGTCTCGCGGTCGTATCCCAGTCATAGGACAATGCATGCACCGAAGGCGTGGTATTCCCGCAATGGAATGCTTCGGCCAAAACTGCGAAGTGCACATGAGCCTGCAGATAAAAGCTCAGGAGGAGCCGCGGTGAAAAAGCGATGGATCAGGCCAATTCTCATTTGTGTGGTAGTCCTTCTGATCGGTCTATGCTCGCGCCAGGTTCCGGCCGACGCCCGCTCCAAGCCGATTGCGTCGCATAGGCAAAGCGGACTGTTCGAGCGGCAGCCAGCGCAGTTCACCTACCAGACCATCACGCGATTTCCGGCGCAGATCGCGAGTCTGAACCAGGAATTGCCGAAGGCGCTCGCTGAGGAATGGAAGCACGATAGATTCCTCGATGCTGCCAGCCTCCTGCTTTTGCTCCTCATGCCGGTAGCCATCATTTGCGGGACTTTCATCCGCCGGCGCATCGCTCGCCGTCTCGCGCTCTGGACGGTTCCGGTCGAGCAGCGGCTCCCGTCCACCGCGACACCGTGGCTTGCGGCCGTCGTCGAAGTTGCTGCTGCGGCGCTCTGGCCGCTATCCTTATGGGGGGCCTTCACTTTCGTCGCGGCCCTCGGATCGTTCAACGTTGTGCCCTTTCTGCTGCTTGGCAACGTACTTATGGCATGGACCGGTTATGCCGTTGCCACGGCCACGATTCACGAACTGGTAGTCAGGCCGCTGTTGCCGGTCCCGCCCGATCACGGCCGTTACATTTTCCGCTCGACGCGACTGCTGCTGCTATACGGCCTGACCGTCTCGGTGCTGCTCGATACCGCTGCGCGGCTGGGTACGCCCATCGATGTAATCGCGCTTTTTCAGACATTGTTCGCGTTTTCGCTGATCGTGCTGCTGGGCCTGTTCTTCCTGCACCGGCGCGCGATCATGTCGCTCTTTCCCCATATTCCCAACCATCTGTACCAACGGTTTCTCGACGGTCTCGACCGCATCTATCTGTTCGTGTTGACCCTCACGGTCGCAACCGCGCTACTCGAGTTGGCCGGATTTGTCCGGCTGGCCGATTTCGTATGGAAGCGCACTTGGGCACTCGTCGGATTTTTCGTCGCCGCAGTGGTGTTGCATCATATGTTGCGGCTCGGACTTCGTCGCTGGATTCTCGGCGATCGGACTCCGGTCGAGAACGCGACAAACTTCTACCGGTCGAGCGGCCGCCTCCTCGATTACCTGGGATTCATCGCGGTTCTACTCATCGCGCTTCATCTCACTGGTGTTACCGAGCCTTTGCACCGGGTCCTGGCGGTGCGCTTCGCGACCATCGGAACGCAATCGGTTTCACCTCTGGTGTTTATCGAAGCGGCCGTGATCGTCGCGGGCTTCTTTTTTCTAGCGCGATTGCTGAGGGACTACCTCGATTTTCGCGTCTATCCGTCGTTGAAGGTGGACGAAGGCGTCGCGCACGCGATTAATACCTTCCTGGTCTATGCACTGACGATCGTCGGCGCAGTCGCGGCACTGGAGGCCGTCGGACTGGGACTCGGCACCCTCACCCTGTTTGCCGGCGCCTTCGGAATAGGTGCCGGATTCGGTCTCCAGTCTATGGCCGGTAACCTGGCGAGCGGACTCACCTTGATCTTCAGTCGCGCGCTTCGCAGGGGTGATTGGGTAACGGTTGGCGAGACGGTCGGCATGGTCCAGGAAATTGGCGTGCGTGCCACCCGGATGCGTACGCGTGACGACATCGAGTACCTGATCCCTAATTCAGAATTCGTCAACGGAAAGATTGTGAACTGGACGCGCACCAGCCCGCAAACGCGCCTGCATGTTCCAATCGGAGTTTCCTACAATGCCGATCCCGAACAAGTACGAAGCATCCTCGAGAGGGTTGCTCGGGAGACCCCGCGGGTGTTGCAATATCCGCCGCCCGAGGTCTGGTTCGCCGGCTTCGGCGACAGCAGCCTGAACTTTGAACTGCTGGTGTGGATCAACGTTAAAGCGGATCCTCCCCGCAAAATTACCAGTGACCTCTATTTCACGATATTTCGCGCCTTTAAAAAAGCCACGATCGAAATCCCGTTTCCGCAGCGCGATGTACACATTCGCAGCGCCGATGGTCTTGTTGCCCCGCGAATCGAACGTGGCTGATGCGCCTCCCGGTGAACTTGGCCCGCCGTGCGGAACTGTGAAACTACCCATCGCGGCGCGGACAGTTGGCAGTTGACCGGGCGATTGGCATAGTCAGCCGTGATGCAGATCAACCCGCGCCACATCAACCGGTCTTCGTGAGCATCGCCAATCATGAATGCGCCTCAAACTGAAGCACACCTCGCCCGCACCGAGGCGGCGGGCGCCCGGCTCGCCTCGCTCAGCCTCGCGGCGCTCGGCGTGGTTTACGGCGATATCGGTACCAGTCCGCTCTACGCCTTTCGCGAATGCCTCTATGGAAATTCCGGAGTGCCGGCGAATGCGCTCGACGTACTCGGCATTTTGTCCCTGATCTTTTGGGCGCTCGTGATCGTCATCTCGGTCAAGTACGCCCTGATCGTCACGCGCGCCGACAACGACGGCGACGGCGGGATCATCGCGCTGGTCGCGCTCCTGAGCCATGGCTTCCGGGCCTCCAAAGGGCGGCGCGCCTTCCTCATCGCGCTGGGACTTTTTGGCGCCGCATTGCTTTACGGCGACGGCACCATCACGCCGGCGATCTCGGTGCTGAGTGCGATCGAAGGCCTTCGTGAAGCGGACCCTCATTTAGCGCCATTTGTGGTCCCGATTACCTGCGCCATTCTGGTACTCCTGTTTACTATCCAGAAGCGTGGGACCGGCCGCATCGGAGCGGTTTTCGGTCCGATTATGATTATCTGGTTTGCCATTCTTGCCGTTCTCGGAATCGGTGGGATACTGCGTGCGCCGCGAATTCTCGCAGCAATGAACCCGCTTTACGCATGGAGTTTCTTCCAAGCCCGCGGATTCCCGAGTTTCCGTATCGTCGGGGCGGTCTTCCTGGTCGTCACCGGAGGTGAAGCCCTGTACGCCGACATGGGACACTTTGGCGTCCGTCCGATTCGCCTGGCGTGGTTCACGCTGGTGCTCCCGGCGCTCCTGCTGAACTACTTCGGTCAGGGTGCGCTGGTCCTGAGCGAGCCCTATCGCACGCAACAACCGTTTTATGATCTCGCGCCGCATTGGGCGTTATATCCGCTCGTCGCCTACGCCACCTGCGCAACCATCATCGCCTCCCAGGCGATAATTTCCGGCGCATTCTCGATGACCCGGCAGGCCATCGAACTTGGTTACTGGCCGCGGATGAACATCTTGCAAACCTCGTCCGAGGAAATCGGACAGGTTTATGTCCCCGGCTTGAACTCCATGTTCCTGGTCGCGACGCTCGCGCTCGTCGTCGGCTTCGGTTCCTCTTCGCGATTGGCGGGAGCCTATGGCGTCGGCGTCACGACCACGATGGTGATCACGACGATCCTGATTTTTGTCGTGGCCCGCGATCGCTGGCATTGGCATCCTGCGGTCGCCGGCCTGATTTGTGCGCCGCTGCTCGCCGTTGACCTCGCATTTTTCGCTTCGAACATGCTCAAGATTCCCGGCGGCGGATGGTTCCCGCTATGCGCGGGTCTGCTCGGCTATACCTTCATGTCAACCTGGCGGCGCGGGCGCCAGATGTTGATCGCGCGGCTTGTGGCCGACATCAAGCCGATCGATGCCTTCCTCGCGCAGATCGCCAAAGAACCACCGACCCGCCTGCCCGGCGACGCTATCTACCTGACCGGGCGCACCAAGGGCGCGCCTCCGATGCTCGTCCGGCAACTCGAGCGCGACCACGTGCTCCGCGAGCGCGTGATCCTGCTCACCAGCGTGACCGAAGAGGTGCCGCGCGTGCCCGCCTTGCAGCGGCTTGAAATCGAACCTCTGGAACAAGGCTTCGTTCGCATCGTGCTGCACTATGGCTTCATGCAGAATCCCAACGTGCCCGCCGCGCTCAGATTGTGCGAGCGATTCGGCTTCGCCCTGGACCTCGACCACGTAACCTATTGGGCCGGACACGAATCCCTGGTCCCAACCGACAAGTTTCCCGGAATGTTGATGTGGCGCAAAAGGTTGTTCGCATTCATGTCGCGTAACGCCCCTCGCGCCACCGCGCTATTTCGCCTACCGCCGAGCCAGGTGGTCGAAATGGGAACGCAGGTGGAATTCTAGATGAGGCTGCCGGCGCGCGCGCATAATTCTCACCCTGGTCGGGCACGGCGGACATAGATCCAACCCTCTCTGTACGAATCTGAAACATCTCGTATTGGTTCTTTGCGGCACTGAGCCGTCGCATTGATTAGTCAAATGCTTGCCCAGATATGCATTGCTCAGTTGCTGCCTAGGTTGGACCCGTCAATTAGTCATATTCTCTGCCTAAGAGATCATATGACGAAAGGATGAGGCGCACGTGGCGGGGCTGGATGAGCCATACTTCGCCTTTTCATTCAAATCGCTAAAGCCCAAATCGCCAACGCAATGATTGCCTTGCCGATCGCTCGGACAAACGCACTCGCTCCTTACGGTGAGGTTTACGAATGGTCCCAAATAAGAAGCTCAAGGTGGTCAACGGCGCGCCCAAAGTGCAGGCCGGCTCGTCGCTTCCATCCAGCCATGAGACCCGGCACCCTTGGCGCTCGCGGATTGCTCTGCTTTTCCTTGCGCCCTTGCTCGCCCTGATCGGGGTCGGGGCGGTGGCCCGGCCGGTACGCGCGGCCACTAATCCGTCGCCCAATATACTGTTAATCATCATGGACGATATCGGAATCGATCAGTGGGCGCTGTTCGGATACGGTGGCGGCAGTCCCGCCGCGATGCCGAACATCACGGCGATCGCAAAATCCGGAATCAGATTTCATAACTTCTGGTCGATGCCGGCGTGCTCGAACGGACGCGCCGCCCTCTTTACCGGCCGCTATCCCTTCCGCAACCATGTCTTTACTGCGCTCGGCAACAATGATCTTGCGAACTTCATGGTCAACCCGAATGAGACGACTTTGCCGACTTTGCTCAAGCAAAGCGGATATAAAAGTGCTCTATTCGGCAAGTTCCACTTGGGTATTCAGAGTCACGACCCATATGGCATTTCGATGGTTACGGCGCTCGGCTTCGATTATTTCGACGGCTGGCTCGACGCCACCGGCGACCCTTCGTCGATCGACCAGACCGCGGGTGGTGTTGCGCCTGCTGGAACCTGGTCATGCGGCTTCGTGCGCGACGCGGCCCACGGCGGCGCGGATACCGGCGCATGTTATGCCGGCGACGGCACCTGCCAGGTGATCACGAAGTCGGGGCCCGAAGCCCCCGGCCGCGTGTGCCTGGACGGCGGCGGGATTTTCGACCCGGACCAGTCGTGTACTGACCCGGTGCCCGGCTACATAAACTTTGCCACACTCAGCGCACATTACGTTTCGCCGCTGGTGATCGACAGCGGGAACGGGTCGGTCGAACAGGTGCCGCCGACCGACATTCGCTCACGGACCTTTCGCGGGACCGAGGTGATCGACTCGGCGATCCACTGGATTAACCAGCAGCCAAGCGGCTCGCCCTGGATGGCGAGCGTCTCGTTTGCTACGACCCATACGCCGGTAGAGCAGCCGCCGGCATCGTTGCTGCCCTCCGGAGAACCAGACAGCAGCAATCTCGACTGCTCTGACGTCGTTGCGCAAAGAGTGCTGACCAATCAGATGGAAGAGGCGCTCGACCATGAAGTCGGGCGGCTTCTGGTTACCACCGGGCTCGCCACTTACGGGCACGGTGGCACCATAATTTATCAGCCGAAAGCGACCAACACGATGATCGTCCTGGTCACCGACAATGGCAGCCTGGGGAGCGTGGTGAAGTTGCCATTCGACGCGAAGCGGTCGAAATCGACGGTCTATCAAACCGGCGTATGGAATCCGGCAATCGTCGCGGGTCCCGAGGTCAGGCGGCCCGGGCGGCAGGTCAACGCGATGGTAAACATGGTCGACATATATCAGCTGATCGGCGAACTCGCGGGGATCGACGTGCACGCAGTCGTCCCCCGCACGGTTGACGCACAGTCCATGCTTCCGTATCTGCGCAAACCGCACGCGCGAAGCGTTCGGAAATCAAACTTCACCGAGATCGGAACCAACCTGCACGCCAACGGTCAAATCAACCAGCCATGCCAATACAACTCGACTACTTGTACGCAAATCGCACCAACCCAAAGTGTGTGCGAGGACAACGGCGGCATCTGGTGGGGCGCCGGGGCGACCGACCCCAGTACCGCGGGCATTCCGTCGGAGGGATTGGCGCTGTGCTGCGACGTCGCCATCTGGCAGGCCGCCCACGACCAGACCATATCAACGGATATCTACCCGTTGGAGGCCTATGCGATCCGCAACAAGAATTACAAGCTGGTCGTAAATGACTACCAGTCCTACGACGCAGCTTCGAACTCGTGCGCTAGCACCTCGTCGAAAGAGTTCTACAAAATTAACGAAAAGACACCGATTCCGATGCTCGACCTCGCGGGATCCAACCTGCTCGCGAACGGCGCAAAACTCACTCGTCGGCAACAGAAGAACTATAATTTCCTGGACTCACAGCTGACGACACTGCTGGCTTCGCAACCCTCCTGCCCCGGCGATGTCAACCTCGATGGTACCGTGAACTTCGCGGATGTCGTTGACTGGCAAATTTTCCAGGAACTCTCACTGGGAAATTCCAGTTGGGCCGATGTCAACCTGGATGGACTCACCGACGGTGCCGACTTGACCATCATCCTGCAAAACCAGGGAGCCTGTCCCGGCTGACATCGAACCGCATACCTCAGCCGTTCAACCGTCACCCGGGCCAGTATTGTGAACCTGTACGCGGATTTGACAGCGAGCGATAATAACTATAGTCGCCACGTTCGACTGGTCGATCCGCTTGCGCGAAGGGCCGCATAAACTCGCTTTAAACGCTCCGGGAGAGTACTGCGATGCGCTATTTTCTGAGAATTATTCCTGTTCTCGCGGTGATTCTGATTTTTACGGCAGTCTCTGCCTTTGCCTTCCATCTGGATCCCTTGCCCGATCCGGAGCCGCCCTTCGTGATCTGCCAGAAGCAGCGCTACGCGCTCTGCGCCGCCGCGAGTTGCTTCGTTTACAACGGATTGGCTTATTGCAAGTGCGATATCAAGAAGGGTGGCAGTATCAGCCTCCAGCTCAGCTATTCGACTCCCTCCGGCGATCAAAATGTCTGCGACGCAAACGCGCATGGCCGGCGCAACGGCTATATGCTGAGTACCTTCAGCCTTCCGAATAATGTAAGGGCAGGTGGCAACGCTGCAGTTTACACCTGTCCCGGATCGGCGGACGCCGGTGGTGGAGTCGTCGCCCCTGTTGCCTATGGCCAATGCGACGGCGGCTTTTGCTTCAAAAGCACTCGCGGTCAGAGATTTCCGGGCTTCTCTCAGCGCTTGCGAAATAACCAGATTATCTGTTCCTGTCCGATCTCGACTGACGCGACAGCCGGCAGTTCGGATAGTTATGGCTATCAGATATTCGGCGACTACAATCCCAAAGCCCCGATCGGAAGCCGCTGCGATCCGAATGCGTGCTTGCCCTGCAGCGTCCCCAATCCTAGTTCTAATGGCGCGGCTATTATGGTCGGCGCGCCAACCGGAAGCGGGAAATTTCTCACGCTGAAGCTCTATGGACCTCCAATTCCGGACATCAATGAGTGCCTGTGCTCATGCCAGCCTTCGGGTCCCGGCGGCGCAATTGTCTGCACGGTGGCAGGAGACCTCACTGAGCCATAACCGCTCGCCGCAGTGACCAACCTTCCTGAGAATTGTGCTACGGTCTGGATTTAGTGCGTCCGCACGACGAGCCGTCAACGTCGGGCACCTGTAACACATGGAAGAAGTGATTATAGATTTGCCGCAGTTCAAGGCCGCCGCGCTCTCCGATAGTCATTCGTCTCATCGTTGTATATCGGCGGCCTCCGATTCGGTGGCGCGGCATCGCGTCGGTTGGGCGCTCGCCTGACGCGCTCGCGCGGAACCTCGATTGTTCAGGCGGCGAAGAACAAAGTCGGCCCCCTCTCCCGCGCGACCCGGTAAATCGGCGCACTGTTCCTCACTGATCCGCCGGATGCTCCCGCTTGCGACCGCCGTTGTGGTGCTGCTTGCGGTGGCGGGGATGCTCGCGCGCTCGGTCCGCCGAATCGCTTCACCGCGCGCACCGTCCAGGCCGAAGCCGCCGCTAATAGCCCTCCCGCCGCCGGCCTTCGTCGGCTCCAAAACCTGTGGCCGATGCCATCAGGCCGAGTTCAAGCGCTGGACCGGCTCGCACCATCAACTCGCGATGCAGCCCGCCACCGATGCGAGCGTGCTGGGCAATTTCAACGGCGCGACCATCGCCAACACCGGCATAACCTCGACCTTCTTTCGCCGCGGCGCGAATTTCATGGTGCGCACCGACGGCACTGACGGCGCCCTCCACGACTATAAAATCGATTTCACGTTCGGCATTGCGCCGCTCCAGCAATATCTCATCGCGATGCCGGGCGGGCGTTTGCAAGCGCTCGGCATCGCCTGGGACAGCAGACCCCGCGACCAGGGCGGCCAGCGATGGTTCCTGCTCCATCCGGGCACCAAGATCTCCGCGTCCGATCCGCTTCATTGGACCGGTATCGATCAGAACTGGAACTACATGTGCGCGGATTGCCACTCCACCAACGTCCGCAAAAATTACGACGCACATAACCGGTCCTACGCAACTACCTATGCCGAGATCGATGTTGGATGTGAAGCCTGCCACGGGCCGGGGTCCAATCACGTCGCCTGGGCAAGGCGGCGGGGCAATTGGAAAAAATTCGCCGCCAATGAGGGCCTGACCATCGACCTCGACGAGCGCAACGGAGTGGCCTGGGTTATCGACCCGGCAACCGGCGATCCCCGCCGGAGCACGCCGCGGGTCTCGCAGCGCGAAATTCAGATGTGCGCGCGATGCCACTCGCGCCGCGGCCAGATCCATGAGGATTACGTGCATGGCCAACCCATCGGCGACGATTACCGCGTTGCCCTGTTAAACCGGGACCTCTATTTTCCCGACGGTCAAATCAAGGGCGAAGTCTATGAGTACGGCTCTTTCATCCAGAGCCGCATGTTCCATGCGGGCGTAACTTGCAGTGATTGCCACGATCCGCACACGCTCAAGCTTCGAGCCCAAGGCAATAATCTCTGCCTGCAATGCCACATGGCGAGCCGATACAATTCGCCGCGGCATCATTTTCACTCGCCCGGTTCGGCCGGAGCGCGATGCGTTGCGTGCCACATGCCAACGCGGACCTACATGATTGTCGATCCGCGCGCCGACCATAGCATCCGAATTCCCCGCCCCGACCTTTCTGTCCGCTTTGGAACGCCCAATGCCTGTACGCAATGTCACTTGAACAAATCCGCGCAATGGGCCGCCGCTGCCGTAAGCAAATGGTATCCGCATCCGCACCGGGGTTTTCAGCAGTTCGCCGCTGCGCTGCATTTTGCCGAGGAGGGCGCGCCCGGCGCGCGGCGCACGCTTGATACTCTCGCGGCGGACCGCAGCGAGCCGGACATCGCGCGCGCAACTGCGCTATCGCTCCTGGCGGACTATTCACCCAAGCCGGCCGACGCGTCGATCGTTGGCGCCATCGGCGACGATTCGCCGCTGGTCAGACGCGCCGCCAGTCAGTCCCTGTCCAACGCGGAAATCGACCAACGCGCAGCGGTCCTGGCGCCGCTGCTCCAGGATCCCGTTCGCGCCGTTCGTATCGAAGCCGCGTTCGCGCTCGCTGGCGCTTCGCCAGGTCTCTTTTCAGACGGACTCGCCGCCGCCTTCGACCGAGCAACCAACCAATACATCGCCGCGCAGCAACTAAATGCCGATCGTCCCGAGGCGCGCTTGAATCTCGGCACGCTGTTCGCCGAGCAAGGCAAGTTAGACCGTGCGGAAGCCGAACTCAAAACCGCGCTCGCCCTCGACCCGTCGTTTGCCGCCGCTGCGGTTAACCTCGCCGATCTGTACCGTTCGGCCGGTCGCGAGAACGAAGCCCACGCTTTGCTGCTAAACGCCGCGCAACAAAATTCCGGCGACGCCGTGCTGCTCTATGCGCTGGGCCTCTCGCTCGTGCGCCAAAAGCACAACGATCGAGCCCTCGACGCGTTTGCCGCCGCCTCGCGCATCGAACCGTCCAACGCCATGTATGCCTATGTTTACGCCGTCGCGCTCAGCGACGCCGGCAAGACTGGCGCCGCAATCCAGACGCTCGAGGGCGTCGTCAAAACACACCCCTACGACCGTAATTCGCTCGCTGCATTGGTCTCCCTGTTGACTCGCGAGGGCCAGCCCGCCAAGGCGTCGGTCTATGCTCGACGCCTCAAGCAACTCGAGTCCGAAAACTAGCCCCGATAACGCTCGGCCCGAGACTATGAATTGAGGGGTGGCTCCCACTTAACGCACGAGCACAATTCCTGGCAACGTCCACAAAGCTCCGACGGCCGCGCGTCCACGGTATCTTTCCGACGCCTCCGGCCCATTGTTAGAGGCCTCGCATCACCTGATCGGGCTTCAATTCGGGAAAGTACGTGCGCAGATCGACCGCCAGTTTGTCGAAATTGAGCGGCTTTTGGAAAAAGCCGAGCGCACCAGCCTTGACGAAACTCTCGCGATGCGACGGAAACGCCGTGCCCGAAATTATCACAAGCTCGCAGTTGGGGTTGTCCGCGCGGATGAATTTGAATAACGCCATCGCGTCAATCCCGCAAAGCTCCGGCATCTCGATGTCGAGTGTGATCAGGTCCGGGAGAAGTTCGCGAAAGCGTGCCTGCGCATCGGCGGCATTGTCCACAACGTCGACCACAGTGCATCCAATCCGTTCGAGCCGCTGGCGCAAGACGCGCTGCGTGACCGGGTCATCCTCGACGATTAATACGCGCACGCTCATGAATAAATCCTCCACCTGGAATCGCATCCGCATTCGAGGTGCCGGCGTCACCGATCGGTCACGGCACGACACATGTCGGTACTAAGTGACAATCTTTTGCCGCATCTGGTCACCGCTACGTCGCATCCCGCCATCTCCCGCGATACAACGCTGCCTTCGTGTCCTCGCTACCAAAATGCAGCAATCGCCGTGCCGGATGACTGATTGCGCTTGGGCTGGCGTTTTGGCGGCCGGACTACTAATCGTAACGCCGTGAACCGACGGTTGCCCGGCGCGGCCAGTGAAATCATGGCCCGAACGGACGACCGTAACTACAACGTCGCTCAAGCCGCCGCGATTCAATGCGGCAAATCGGAGGATCGGACGTGAACTTCGGCTTGCTGATGTCCTTTCGCAATTCCTCGCGCAACGAATTGTCGTACTCGGAACTCTATCGCAAACACGTGGACCTCGCCGTCGATGCCGAGGCGATGGGCTACGACACGATCTGGCTGACCGAGCATCATTTCGTTGAAGACGGCTACTCCCCGAGCATGGTGCCGTTGGCGGCCGCGATCGCCTCGCGCACCAAAAAGATCCGCATCGGGACCTTCGTCCTGCTGATGCCGTTGCACCATCCGCTGCATGTCGCAGAGGACGCGGCGACGCTCGACGCGTTGTCCAACGGCCGCTTCGACCTCGGCCTCGGGCAAGGTTACGTGCCGCACGAGTTTACCGGCTTCAACATCGTGCGCGAGGAGCGCAGCCGCCGCCTGCGCGAAGGCGTCGAGATCGTGCGGCGGGTCTTCACCGAGGACCGCGTCACCTTCGAAGGCAAGCATTACACCGTGCGCGACGTCACGCTTTATCCGAAGCCGGTGCAGCAACCGCATCCTCCGATTTGGATTGGTGCGCGATCGCGCTCCGCGACCGAGCGCGCCGCACGCAACGGCTACCATCTGGCCGGCACCGGCGCCAATCAGGCCGAAGTTTACCGTGCCGCGCTGGTCGCGGCGGGCCGCAATCCGGCGGAGTTTAATATCGCGCAATTGCGCTTCGGCTACGTTGCCAGCAAGCACGACAAGGCCTGGGACGAATGCGAATTTGCGATGCATCATCTGCTGACCAAGTACGGCCAATGGATCGGCGCGGCCAGCGACGTCCCCGGCGACGAAAATTATTCGAAGATTCCGCCGGTCGGGAAACTGCGCGAGGCCAGCGACGCCGGCATGATCGGTGACGGCCTGATGGTCGGGTCGCCCGACGAGGCGATCGCCCAGATTGAGAGCATCGAATCCTACTGCACGCACCTGGCGCTCGGGCTGGCCCTGCCCGGGATCGATCCGAAAAAGGTGCGCGCCTCGATGAAGCTGTTTGCGGATAAGGTGATTCCGCATTTTCGAAAAAGAAGGAAAGCGGCCAGGCAGAAGGCGTGATAATATTTGAACAGTAGTCCCAACGTAAAGGCGGCGCGACACGATTACTCGTGCCGCGCCGCCGTCGCTTCAACCTCGAATCTCAGTCGGCAGCGCTGAGCTGCCGCAAGGTCCTAACGGCCGCCGCCCATCATCGCCTTCAACGCCTCACCCATCTCGCCCATCGCCTTGCCAACTGAGGGACGCGTCTGCACCTTGGTCCACCATGCGGCGAGTTTGGGCCGCCCCTCCAGTGGAGGCTTGGCGCCGAAGCCGGGAAGGATGTTGGTGACGAAGAAAATCGTCGGCGCCAGCGCGCAATCGGCCAGCGTGAAGTCGGAACCCGCAGCGAAACCGCCGGGCGCGAGCATCGATTCGAGCTGATCGAGACGCGTTTGAAGCTTCGCCAGCTTCTCGGTCACCACCTTGTCATCGCGCGTCTTGGGATTGAGCTGCGGAAACAGCGCCCGCAGCGGCGGCTCCAGATACAGATCGTGAAAACGCGTGAACGACCGCACGTGCGCCCGGCCTTCGGGCGTCTTCGGCATCAGCGCCGGGCTCGGGAATTTATCCTCGAGGTACTCGTTGATGACCTCGGACTCCGCGATGATCGTTCCGTCGGCGTCCAGGGTGGGGATTTTGCCGAGCGGATTGATCTGGAGATACTCGGGCGATTTCGGATTGCCGCCGGGAATCGCGACCATCTCGACGTTCGCATTTTTTTCGTAGATAACAATGCGCGATTTGGTCGCGAAGTTGGACAGATTCATATTGTAGAGTTTCATCGTAGTTTTCCCTCGTCTCACTTAGTCCGCGGAATTTTTCCCCAGCCTGCCATCATACAGACGACGCGTGTTGAGGCAACGGGGCTCGCGCCGGCGCGATTCAATCGCCGGCCGCCTCGCGCGCCGCTCGTTCGCGATTGATCCGATCGATATGATCGGACACGCGATTGATTTCCTTGACCGCCTCATTGACTGCCTTGCGCGTCCGCTCAGCGGCGATCTCCGCCTGCTCGGCGGCTAGCTGCGCCTGATGTGCCGCCGCCTCCGCGCGTGCGGCCGCCTGTTGCGAATGTTCGGCCTGTTGCTGCGCGAGAGCGATTTCCGCCGCCGACGGACCGCATCCCGCCAGGCCGATCGCAACCGCCAGTGCGAGGGCGGCGGCGCCAACGCGCACGGCCCCCGCCGCACGAATCATTTGGGCGCGAGCGCCTCCATCGCGCGCTCGTCAGGCAGCGATTCCGAATCGACCTTCACCGGCAGGATGCACACGTGGGTCGCTCCGGCCTTGAGATGCGCGTCGATCCGATCGCGAATCTTGGTTTCGCTGCCCCACGCGACGATCGCATCCACCAGCGCGTCACTGCATCCGTTCGCGAAGTCCTCGTCCTTCCAGCCCAGATTCTTCAGGTTGTTGGTATAGTTCGGCAGCCGCGGCACGTAAGTCTTCATATAGGTGCGGGCCGCCGCGCGCGCCTTGGTCGCATCATTTTCCAGGATCACCGCCTGCGCCGCGCAAATCCACGGCTTTGGACCGATCGCTGCGCGCACCTTCGCCGTATGTTCCGGCGGCACGAAATAAGTGTGCGTGCCCTGGACCTCCGCCGCCGCCAGCGCCAGCATCTTTGGATGCAACGCCGCAAGCACTATCGGCACCTCTTCCTTTGGCATAGGTGCACGATACAACGCGCCCTTGAGCTTCGGCAGGTACTCCTTCATATAGCTGTACGGCTTGTCATAGGAATGACCGCGCAGGTTGAGCACCAGCGGCTTGTGGCTGACGCCGATCCCCAGCACGAAGCGCCCGCCCGACAACTCCCCGATCGTCTTTGATGCCGCCGACATCGTAATCGGGTCGCGCGCCCAGATATTCGCGATTCCAGTGGCGAAGATCAGTGTGTCGGTCTTCGCCGCGAGATACCCGGCGTGTGCAAACGGTTCGCGACCGACCGCCTCGGGAATCCACAATGCGCTGTAGCCGAGCTTTTCGACCTTGCGTGCAAACTCCGCCGACTGCGGAGCCGTCATCCCGTCGAGAAAGAACCAAAGTCCATGTTTGCCGATTTCCATGACTTCCTAATATCCCGCCGCGCCGCCCGCTTCAACTGCGCCCCGGGGTTTCCCAAAGGCGGCCGACCGCGATAGATATCGGGGTCAATCCACCTTGTCGAGGGAGCGTCGCGCATGAAAATCGGGTTGATGTTCGTGAACTCGGGACCGTTCAGCCAGCCGGAACTGTTGGCCCATCTCGCCGTGACCGCCGAGAAATGCGGCGTTGAGTCGCTCTGGACCGTCGAGCACGTGGTGATTCCGCAGGGCTACCAGTCGCCCTATCCGTACGCCAAAAGCGGCAAGATTCCCGGTGGCGAGGACGTCGCCATTCCCGACCCGCTGCTCCCGCTGAGCTACGTCGCCGCCATCACCAACAAGGTCAAGCTCGCGACCGGCGTCATGATCCTGCCGCAGCGCAATCCGGTGTACGTGGCCAAGGAGATGGCGACGCTCGACCTGCTCTCCCACGGCCGCACTATCCTCGGCATCGGCAGCGGCTGGCTCAAGGAGGAGTTCGACGCCCTCGGCCTCGATTTCCATCAGCGCGGCGCCCGCACCGACGAGGCGATTTCCGCGATGCGCGCGTTGTGGAACGACAACCCCTCGAGCTTTCACGGCAAACACTTCGACTTCGGTCCGGTATTGAGCTATCCGAAGCCCGCGCAAAAAGGTGGCGTGCCGGTCCACGTCGGCGGCCATTCGCCGGCCGCTGCGCGGCGTGCCGGAAGACTCGGCGACGGCTTCTTTCCCGCCATCGGCGAAATCCCAAAGCTCAACGAATTGTTTTCCCTGATGCGCGCAGAGGCTGCCAAACACGGCCGCAACGCCGACGCCATCGAGCTCTCGTGCATGGGGCGCGCAAGCCTCGATACCATCAAGAAATTCCAGGACATCGGAATCTCGCGCATCGTGGTGCCGCCCCCAGGCTTCGACAAGGACAATCTCACGCGCGGCCTCGATCAACTGGGCAACGACATCATCGCGAAGCTCTAGGGCGATACTCTGACGCGAAACTCTAATTCGACGCGATCGGCCGTGCGTGCCTGGCGGACGCGAAGGTAACGGTGAAACACATGAAAGCAGGAATCATATTCGCCAATTCGGGGCCCTTCAGCCGCCCCGAGCTTTTCGGACAACTCGCGCGCGAGGCCGAGGATTGCGGCTTCGAGTCGCTCTGGACCGTCGAACACGTCGTCATCCCGCAGCCGCACATGCCCTATCCCGGCTCCAAAGACGGCCAGATGCCCGGGGGCGACGCCGTTCCGATACCCGATCCGCTCATTCCGCTGGCCTATGCCGCCGCGATTACCAGCAAGATCAAACTCGCCACCGGCATCGTCATTCTCCCCCAGCGCCATCCGCTCTATCTCGCCAAGCAGCTCGCGACCATAGATATCCTCTCGCACGGGCGCATGCTGCTCGGCATCGGCAGCGGCTGGATGAAGGAAGAGTTCGAGTCGGTCGGCATCGATTTTCATGCGCGCGGCGCACGCACCGACGAATCGATTCAGGCGATGCGCGCGCTATGGACCGAGAATCCGACTTCGTTCCACGGCAAACATTTCCATTTCCACGACGTCAAGAGCCTGCCCAAGCCGGCGCAGACCGGCGGCATCCCGATTCACGTCGGCGGCCATTCGCCGGCTGCGGCCCGGCGCGCGGGACGCTTCGGTGACGGCTTTTTCCCGACCATCGTCGATCCGCAAAAGCTAAAGGACGTTTTCGCCATGATGCGCACCGAGGCCAAGGCAGCCGGCCGCAATCCCGACGCGATCGAGTTGACCGCGATGGCCGCGGCCAAGGTTGACGCGGTCAAGGCGGCGCAGGACGTCGGCATTTCGCGCGTGGCCTTCGGACCGCCATCGAGCGATCCGGCCAAGTTGCGCGCCGGCCTCGAACGGATAGCCAACGACGTCCTCGCCAAACTCTGAGTGAAAAGCCGATGAATCGAGCAGACCTGGTCGATATCACGCGGCGCTTTCTCGATGCGTTCAATCGCAACGACCTCGACGCCGTAATGGGATTCTTCGCCGACGACGGCATCTACGACGAGTTTAACGGCCGGCGGAACGTCGGCAAGGATGCCATTCGCGCCGCCTTCGTGCCGCAATTCACCGGCGCATACGGCACCATGCGGTTTCTCGACGAGGATCTCTTCGCAGACGCCGCCACCGGCAAGGTGATGGCCTCATGGCTCTGCACACTCACCGTGCACGGACAGCCGACCTCGTGGCGTGGCCTCGATTTGATGCATTTCGCCGACGGCAAGCTGATGCAAAAGCTGACCTACGCGAAAACCAAATCCCCGCTCTTCCAGGGTTGAACCCGCGCACCACGTAGTCTGGCAAGCCGCTGTCGTTTCGCGTGGCGGCTTTTCACGCGGCGGGGAAATGTGCTCAAACTTTCGTGGACCCGCACCAGGCACCGCGACGCGACAGGATAACCGTTTGAGGCATCGACTATGAGCATTGGCGAAAGCGAAAAGACTGCAACCACCGGCAACGACCACCATCCCGGCAACGCCGAAAAGCCCATCCTGACCCGGCACGAAGCGCCGCTCGGATGGCTGATCGTCAACCGCCCGCAGCGCAAGAACGCACTCAACTACGAGGCCTGGCGCGGAATTGTCGCCGCCATGGAAGAACTCAACGCCGACCCTGACGTGCGCGTGATCATCATGCGCGGTGTCACCGCCGATTCCTTTATCTCGGGCGCCGACATCTCGGAGTTCCCCAGCCATCGCGCCAACGCCAATCAGGCCCGCGCCTATCGCGACGCGCCCGGCAACGCCACCACCGCGCTCAGCCATTCGCCCAAGCCGGTCGTCGCGATGATTGCCGGTATTTGTATCGGCGGCGGCTTGCAGGTCGCGCTTTCATGCGACGTGCGCATCGCCGCACGCGGCACCCGCTTCGGCATTCCGGCGGCGCGCCTCGGGCTCGCCTATCCCCTCGAAGGCGTACTCTCGCTCAGCCAGATCGCGGGACCCGCCAACGCCCGCGACATCCTCATGTCCGCGCGCATCTTCGACGCCGAGGAGGCCTTCGCGATGGGCCTCATCAACCGCTTGGTTGAGCCGGCCGATCTCGAAGCCAACGTGCGCGACTATGCCACCCGGATGGCCGGCAACGCACCGCTCACCATGGCCGCGGCCAAGGCCACCATCCGCGAGGGCCTCAAGGACGGCGTCGATCGCGACCTCAAGAAAATCGGTGCGATGGTCTCCCAATGTTTCGATAGCGAAGATTATCGCGAAGGCGTCAAGGCCTTCCTCGAAAAGCGCCGGCCCAATTTCCGGGGACGCTAGCCCGGGACCTCAGGCGGCTCTGCATCGCGGCGAATTGGTCGTTCTGAACGCAGTGTGCGCCTTCAACCATGCGAGCTTTACACAGGAATACTGTCGGTCACTCCGCACAGTTTCGTCCAGGTTGGAGTATACTTTCATGATCAACCGCTGCGGCGGAAATGCCGCTAACCAGGTGATCCCCTGATGCATTTTCTTTACAAAACAAACCCATTTTTCGCCGCCCGCTCCCGCCTGAGGCGTCCGGCCGCTGCCGCGAACCACGAGCCTGAATCTTTTGAAAAATCCGGAGGCTGCCCGGGAATCCGCAATTCCTTAAGCTGACGCACCAATGAGCACAGATATTTATTTCAACCCGTGGGACGAGGCGTATCGCGCCAATCCCTATCCGCACTACAAGCCGCTCTATGGCCGGCCGCCGCAACTCATCAATTTTTTCATTCCGATGGCGGTGGTGGGTGGTTATGACGACGTGGTCGCGATCCTCCACGACCATGAGCACTTCAGCAGCTCGCAGAAGTTTAATCCGACCTTCGACGAGCACGAACGCACGCTGTTCGTAGATTCCGCAACGGTCCTGTTTTCCGATCCTCCGACCCATACCCGGCTGCGCAAACTCGTCAGCCGCGCGTTCACCCCCAAGCGTATCGGTGACCTCGAACCGCGGATTCGCGAAATCGCCAATTCGCTGCTCGAGCGCGCCGCCGCCAAAGGCGAACTCGAAGTCATGGGCGACCTCGCGACGCCGTTGCCCGTGATGGTCATCGCGGAGATGCTCGGAGTGCCGCTCGATCATTACGAACAGTTCAAGCACTGGTCGGATCTCATCGTGGAAAGCGACAACACGCCGCCCGGTAGCCCGTTGCCCGACGAGATCAAGCAGGCCGCCAAGGACCTGCGCGCCTATTTCTCAACTGAAATCGAACGGCGCCGCCGCGATCCCGGCGAAGATTTGGTCAGCGCGCTGGTCGCTGCCCATGACGAGAACGAAGCGCTGAGTGCCGGCGAATTGCTGGCCTTCGTGATTCTGCTGCTGCTCGCCGGCAACGAGACCACCACCAACCTGATCGGCAACGGGATGCTGGCGCTGGGGCGCAATCCCGACCAGCTTGCGCGGCTGCGCGGAGATCCCTCGCTGATGCCGCGGGCGGTCGAGGAAATGCTGCGCTACGACAGCCCGGTCCAATCGACCGTGCGCTATGCCAAAGCTGACACGGAAGTCAGAGGCGTGACGATCAAGGCGGGCACACCGACGTTCACGATTCTGGCCGCCGCCAATCGCGATCCCGGACACTTCAGCAATCCCGACGTCTTCGATATCGCGCGTGAGCCCAACGACCATATCGCCTTTGGCGACGGCATCCATTATTGCCTCGGCGCGGCGCTCGCGCGGATGCAAGGCGCAATCGCGTTCGGCGGCGCACTGGAACGGTTTCCGCGCTTGCGTCTGGCCGACGCGGCGGCATCGCCAATTTACAAGGGCTCCTACTTCCTGCGCGGGCTGAGTTCGCTCAAAATGGCGCTGGATTGAGCGTTCGCGCCGCGCGCGCTCGCGCTGCGCACATGGACGCGTGACCCGCACGGAAGTACCGAGTGATGAGCGAACCAACTGGCGCCGCCGCCGGTTCCGACCCCACGCCGCGCCGCCCGCGCTGGCTCGCGCGGCAGATTCCGCCATTCACGCCGCGCCAATGGCGCGTCTTCTGGATTTCGACTACCGCCGGCTTCTTCGAGAATTACGACGGTGCGCTGCTCAGCCTGGCGCTCAAGCAGATTCAACGCGGACTCGGAATCGCCGAGGACCGTCTCGGCGACATGCTCTCGATTATCCGCCTGGGCTATCTCTTCTCGCTCCTGCTCTCGCCGCTGGCCGACGTTTTTGGCCGCAGACGCCTGTTGCTTTATACCATCGTCGGCTACACGTTTTTCACCGCGCTGAGCGCGATCGCCCGGCACGAACGCGATTTCATCGCCGCACAATTTCTGGCGCGGGCGTTTTCCGGCGCCGAAGCCACGGTCTCGCTGGTGATCCTGGTCGAGGAGGTGGACGCGGCTGTGCGCGGCTGGGCGATCGGACTGCAGGGGGCGCTCGCTATTTCCGGTTACGGACTGGCGGCGATTGTGTTCTCGACCATCGCGGTGATTCCATACGGCTGGCGCGGACTCTTCGCGCTCGCAGTGCTGCCGCTGATTCTCATCATCCCGCTGCGGCGGGTGCTTCCAGAAAGCCGCCGGTTCGAGGACGAAACCCACGCGGGAATTCGTCCACGCAATATTCTGGTGCCGCTCGGGGCACTCGTGCGGGTCTATCCGCGGCGCCTCGCGATGATTGTCGCGGTGGCTTTTCTGAACTCGCTGGGGTGGAGCCCGGCAAGCCTGTTCTTCCCCAAATATCTGCAGGACGCACACGGCTGGAGCCCGGGACAGGTTTCGAGTCTGGTGGTCTTCGGCGGCGCCGTCGGCATCCTGGGCAGCGTCGTGGCGGGCCGCTTGAGCGATCACGTCGGGAGGCGCACGGCGGGTTCGCTTTTTCTGTTCGTCGCGCCGCTGTTCGCAATCTGGATGTACACCACCCGCACCAATGCGGTCATTTGGCTTTGGATAGTGCGGCTGTTTCTCGATACCGCCGCCGCGACCATCCTGAGCGCCTACAGCGTCGAGCTGTTCCCGACCTCCCATCGGTCGGCGGCGGCGAGCGCACTGACCGTCGCCGGCACCACCGGCGCTGCGCTTGGTCTTTTTCTCGAGGGCGTGCTCTATGGCTCCGCCGGATCGCATTGGGAGGCAATTCGCATCTTGATGGTGTCCTCGATAGTCTCGGCGCTGATCATGTTTACGGTCTTTCCCGAGACCGCCGGGCGCGAGCTCGAAGAGATCGCACCGGAGGCCGCGGGGGCTGCTACCCCGGCGGTGATTCGCTAGATTGTCTGCCGTGATACTCGAGCGCAGCAGGTCTTCAAAGCTTCGTCGCGCCGCGGCGAACGCCGCGCTCGGCGCCATTTCGATTCTGGTTTTCGCGCTAAGCGCTTGTGCGCAGGGACCGCGAATCGAAATCGTTGGACCGGGCGGTGCCCGGCGCGCCATGGTCAGCGTGGAAATCGCCGACACCGACGCCGCCCGCCAATACGGCCTGATGTACCGGCGGCATCTCGACGAGGACGCCGGGATGATCTTCGTCTTCAATGCGCCTCAGCATCTGGAATTCTGGATGAAGAACACGATCATCCCGCTCGACATGATTTTCGCCGACGCCAGCGGAAAAATCGTTGGAATCGTGCGCAACGCCGTACCCTTTTCCATGTCGTACGACGAGGTTGATGGCGATTCCCAATACGTGCTCGAAGTTAACGGCGGCTTCTGCGGCCGCCATGGGATCAAGCCAGGCGACACCCTGCGCTTCGTCGGCTTCGTACCGAAAACCGCAGACTGATTCAGGGCGCGGGCGGTTGGCGCGCAGCCGCGGAACGGCGGGCGTGCCAGACAAAGGTTCCGATCACGCCGAGGGTAAATGCCGTAACGAAAATCGCCGAGGAGACCCAGAACGAAGTCATGAACGACGCGCCGCCATGGGTCGGCGCAAGCCGTACGGCCAAGCCATAGAAGCGCACGCGCATCGACGCGAAAATAATCAGCATCGTCAGCGCCGCGATCCGGCTGCGCCGGAAAATCCCATACGTGAGGCCCATGAACAGCAACGTCAGGATCAGGTTCGGGAAGTTGAGACCGCCAGTCCTCGCCGCCACCAGAAAATTACCAACACACTCAATGCCGGCCGCCAACCATCCGCATACGATGAACACGTTGATTACCCGATCGCTCATAATTTCCTGTCTTCCAGCCCGCCCGCAGCTTTAATACGGACCCACCCAATTGATATATTTTGCGGTTGCATCGTATCCTGACTCGATTCTGTGCGCGCCAGCATCACCGCAGTTCAGACGATGCCTGCGGTTCACATGGCACATATGGGTTTTACCTGATGGGATTAAAAGAAAATATCGAACGTATCCAGGAACTTTCGCGCCAGGCGGAAGCCGGGGGTGGTGAGGACCGGCTCAAGCGCCAACGCGAGTCCGGGCGCTTGACCGCGCGCGAGCGGGTCGAGTTTCTTCTCGACCGCGATTCCTTCGTCGAGCTCGACAAGTTCAAGACCCATCGCAACACCGATTTCGGGATGGCCGAGCGCAAGATACCCGGCGACGGTGTGGTCACCGGTTACGGCACTATCGACGGACGGCAGGTCTGCGTCTTTTCGCAGGATTTTACCGTTTTCGGCGGCAGTCTCTCTGGCGCGTTTGCCGAGAAAGTCTGCAAAATCATGGATTTTGCCACGAAGGTAGGGTGTCCCGTGATCGGCCTCAACGATTCGGGCGGCGCGCGCATCCAGGAGGGCGTGGTTTCGCTCGCCGGTTACGCCGATATCTTTTTGCGCAACGTGCTCTCCTCGGGCGTGGTTCCGCAGATTTCCGCGATCATGGGACCGTGCGCCGGCGGCGCCGTGTATTCGCCCGCGATGACCGATTTTATCGTGATGGTGCGCGACACCTCGTACATGTTCATCACCGGCCCCGACGTCATCAAGGCGACCACCCATGAAGAGGTCACGATGCAGGACCTCGGCGGCGCCGACACCCATTCGACTCGGTCCGGCGTATGCCATCTCGAGGCGACCGACGACCAGAACGCGTTGCTGACGATCCGCGAACTGCTTTCGTACATGCCGTCGAACAATGTCGAGGATCCACCGTTTCGTGCTGCCACCGACGACCCGCATCGGCGCGACGAGGCGCTCGACACGATTGTGCCGGAGAATCCGAATAAGCCCTACGACATGCGCGAGATCATCACGCGCGTGGTCGATGACGGTCATTGGCTCGAAATTCAGCCGGACTGGGCGCAGAACATGCTCATCGGGTTCGCGCGCCTCGGCGGCTACTCGGTCGGGATCGTCGCGAATCAGCCGGGCTATCTCGCCGGATGCCTCGATATCGACGCGTCGGTCAAGGGGGCGCGCTTCGTGCGCTTCTGCGATTGTTTCAATATCCCGCTGGTCACGTTCGTCGACGTGCCCGGGTTTCTGCCGGGTACGTCGCAGGAGTTTGGCGGAATTATCCGCCACGGCGCCAAGCTGCTCTACGCCTTTTGCGAGGCCACAGTGCCCAAGATCACCGTGATCACGCGGAAAGCCTATGGCGGCGCGTACGACGTCATGTCGTCCAAGCACATTCGCGGCGATTTCAACTTCGCCTATCCCAGCGCCGAGATCGCCGTGATGGGTCCCGACGGCGCGGTCAATATTGTTTTTCGCAGCCAGATCGAAAAGGCCAAGGACCCGGTCGCCGAGAAGACCCGCCTGGTCGATGAGTATCGGCGGACCTTCGCGAATCCCTTCAAAGCCGCAGAACTGGGCTATATTGATGAGGTCCTGATGCCGCGTGATACGCGCCCCCGGCTGATCACCTCGCTCAAGGCGCTCGAGAACAAACGCGAGAAGAATCCACCGCGCAAGCACGGCAACATTCCGCTGTAAGGCCGCGCGATCCTGACGCTCGCACGGTGCCCGCGGCCGTGGCAGATTTTTCACCGCAGGGCGGTATCTAGTTGCATATTAGCTGACGGATGACTGAAAAAATGTTCAAAAGGATCCTGATTGCCAACCGCGGCGAAATCGCCGTTCGCGTGATGCGCGCCTGCCGCGACCTCGGTGTCGAGTCGGTCGCGGTGTTTTCCGAGGCCGATCGCGCGGCGCTGCATGTGCGCGCAGCCGATTACGCCGTCGCCGTCGGACCGCCGCCCGCCCGCGAGAGCTACCTGAACGTCGAGCGCATTCTCGCCGCGGCCAAGGCGACCGGGGCAGAGGCGGTCCATCCGGGTTACGGATTCTTTTCCGAGAACGCGGGCTTTGCGCGCGCGGTGGCCGATGCCGGACTCGTCTTTATCGGACCGCCACCCGGTGCGATTGAAAAGATGGGTGACAAGGTCGAAGCGCGCAAGTTGATGGCGAAGGCCGGGGTGCCGCTGGTGCCCGGTTCGCCCGGCACGCTCGAGACCGAGGCAGAGGTTCGCGCGGTCGCCAAACAAATCGGCTTCCCGATCATGCTCAAGGCGGCAGCCGGCGGCGGTGGCAAGGGCATGCGCCTGGTTGGCGACGAAAATGATCTCGCGTCGGCGGTGCGCACGGTCGCCAGCGAAGCCAAGTCGTCGTTTGGCGACGGCCGTTTCTATGTCGAAAAATTCGTCAACCATCCGCGCCATATCGAGGTGCAGGTCTTTGCCGATCAAATGGGCGAGACCGTGCATGTGTTCGAGCGCGAATGTTCGCTTCAGCGCCGCCATCAAAAGGTCGTCGAGGAATCGCCCTCGCCGTTCATCACGCCCGAGATGCGCCGCGCGATGGGCGAGGTCGCGGTCAAGGCGGCGCGCGCGGTCAATTACGTCGGCGCGGGTACCGTCGAATTTCTCGCCGACGCCGATCGCAACTTCTATTTTCTGGAAATGAACACCCGGATCCAGGTCGAGCATCCGGTGACCGAGATGGTTACCGGCGTCGATTTGGTCAAGGCGCAAATCCAGGTGGCCGCCGGGCTGCCGCTGCCGTTTCGGCAAGACGAACTCGCGCAACGCGGATCGGCGATCGAATGCCGCATCTATGCCGAGGATCCCGCCGCCGGATTCGTGCCCGCACCTGGGCGAATCGATACCCTGCGCTTTCCCGAGGGACCTGGTATCCGCGTTGACGCCGGGGTTTATGAAGGGTCCGAGGTCTCGCTTTATTACGATCCGATGATCGCGAAGCTGGTGGCCTGGGGGCGCGATCGCGGCGAGGCCATCAATCGGATGCGCCGGGCGCTGGCGGAGTGCACCATCGCCGGCGAGCTCACGACCAATCTCGCGTTCCATCGCTGGGTAGTCGAGCAGCCGCGATTCCTTGCGGGCGACTTCGATACGAATTTTATCAATGAGGAGTACCATCCCGAGGCGCTCGCGCGGGGTGAGGACCCGACCCGGCTGGCGGCGTTGCTGGCAGTCGCGGTAACCGCTCAGCGTAATCAGAATCACACCCCCGCTGCGCCGGGTGCGACTACGGCAGGCGCCAACGCGGGCGGTGCGTCGGCGTGGAAGACGCTCGGCCGCCTCGAGATACTGCGGCGCTGAATTTTGGACAGGAGAACGACTGGATGCCGATGAGATATGTGGCGACCCTGGACGGCGCCGAGCATCAACTGGAAGTGGAAGAACTCACCGCGCACGCGCTGCGCGTGAAGGTTGGTGAGCGCCAATTCGAGGTTGACGTGCATCACGTGGGCCATTCGACATATTCGATCCTGATCGACAACCGGGCGTTCGATTTCGAGGTCGTCCGCGAGGGCGAAGACTTGCTGGTGGCCTCGCGCGGCGACGCGGCTCGTGTAACGCTGGTCGATGCGGCGCGCCGATCGCGTCATCCAGGCGCGCGAGCGGCCGCAGCCGGCAAGGCCGCGCTCAAGGCCCTGATGCCGGGGCGTGTGGTCAGTGTTCTGGTGAACGTGGGCGACGAAGTCGCGGCTCATCAGGGCTTGCTGATTGTCGAGGCGATGAAGATGGAAAACGAATTGAAGGCGCCCAAGGCCGGCAAAATTGTCGAACTCAAAGTTAAGCCCGGGCAGACCGTGGAAAAGGGCGAACTGCTGCTGGTAGTCGAGTAACCGATCGAGGCTATAACCATGCCTGAAGACAAACCCACGATTGGCGCAGCGCGCAAGCGCTGGGAAGAACAGCGCGTGGCCCCGGCGCTCAAGCGCGGGTCGGAACGGCGCGATTCCTTTACCACCAATTCCGGCATCGAAATCAAGCGCGAATACGATCCCGAAGATCTCGACGGCAGCGGCCCCGATGGATTCGATTTTCTGCGCGATCTCGGCTTTCCCGGCGAATATCCGTTCACGCGCGGGGTGCAGCCCACCATGTATCGCGGGCGCCTGTGGACGATGCGCCAGTACGCGGGTTTTGGCGACGCCGAAGAGTCGAACCGCCGCTACCGCTATCTTTTCGCCAACGGCCAGACCGGGCTCTCGGTGGCTTTCGATTTGCCGACGCAGATGGGCCGCGACCCCGACCATCCGCTGGTGCGCGGCGAAGTCGGCCGCGTCGGCGTCTCGATTGGATCGGTCGCCGACATGGAGATGCTGCTTGCGGAGTTGCCGCTGGAAAAAATCTCGACCTCGATGACTATCAATTCGACCGCCGCGATCCTGCTGGCGCTCTACCTGGTGGTCGCCGAAAAACGCGGCGTGCCTTGGAACAAGCTCAACGGCACGATCCAGAACGACGTCCTCAAGGAATACATCGCACGAGGCACCTATATTTATCCGCCGCGCGGCTCGATGCGCATCATCACGGACATCTTCGCTTTCGCCAGCCGTGAGGTCGCGAACTGGAATACGATTTCGATTTCCGGTTACCACATTCGCGAAGCCGGCTCGACCGCCGCGCAGGAACTCGCGTTTACCATCGCCGACGGCATCGCTTACGTCGAAGCTGCGGTGAAGGCGGGCCTCGCGGTTGACGCCTTTGCGAGCCGGCTGTCGTTTTTCTTTAACGTGCATAACAATTTCTTCGAGGAGATCGCGAAGTACCGCGCCGCGCGCCGGCTGTGGGCGCGAATCATGAAAGAACGCTTCAAGGCGCGCGACGATCGATCGTTGATGATGCGGTTTCATGCGCAGACCGCGGGCTCGACGCTGACCGCGCAACAGGTCGATAACAATGTCGTGCGGGTTACGCTGCAGGCGTTGGCCGCGGTGCTCGGCGGTGCGCAATCGCTGCACACCAATTCCAAGGACGAGGCACTCGCCCTGCCGACCGAGAACTCGGCGCTGCTCGCGCTGCGCACGCAGCAGGTGATCGCGAACGAATCTGACGTCACCGACACGATCGATCCGCTCGGCGGGTCGTATTACATCGAGTGCCTGACCGGTGAAATCGAAAAAAAGGCGCTCGAATACCTCGGCAAGATCGACGACCTCGGCGGCGCGGTGGCCGCGATCGAACGCGGCTATATGCAGCGTGAGATTCAGAACGCGGCGTTTATCTATCAGCGCGAAATCGAGACCAAGCGCCGGATTATCGTCGGCGTCAACGAATTTACCACCGGCGACGCGCCGCATGGCGACATCCTGAAAGTTAACCCGGCAATCGAGCAGAAACAGCGCGCGCGAATCGAACGCGTCCGCGCCGAACGCAATCAGGAAGCCGCGGCCACGGCGATCGCCCAGGTCGAGCAGGTCGCGCGCGACGGCGCCAACCTGATGCCGCCAATTATCGACGCCGTCCGCGCCCACGCTACGCTGGGCGAGGTCGCCGACGCGATGCGCCGGGTTTTCGGCGAGTACAAGCCGTTAAACGAAGTGTAACGCTATCTTAACCTTGCGCACCGGTTTTTCGCGGACACAGGCTTTCATCCGGTGCCCACGTCTGGAAGATTAAAGCTCGTGCCGCAGACACTCGACGGTGCGATCGGGACAGGGCGTTAGCCACGGGAGATAGCAAATAAATGGGTCCGTTTCCGAAAGGCGTGTTTCTGACCAAGGGCGTTGGAAAACACCGCGAAAAGCTCAACGCCTTTGAGTTGTCGCTGCGTTCCGCGCAGATCGCCGAGTACAATCTGGTCCGCGTCAAATCGATTTTCCCGCCCATGTGCAAGCTCATCACGCCGCAGGAAGGGCTGCGCTATCTGAGACCCGGGCAAATCGTGTTCGCGGTGATGAGCGATAACGCCACCGACGAACCCCATCGCCTGTGCGCGGCTTCGGTCGGAGTGGCGATTCCTGCGGACTCGCGCCAGTACGGTTATCTCTCCGAGCATCACAGCTTCGGCGAGACTGAGCAGAAGGCCGGTGACTATGCCGAGGATCTCGCGGCGATGATGCTCGCGACGATTCTCGGTGTCGATTTCGATCCCAACGTCAGCTACGACGAGCGCAAGGATATCTGGCGCGTTTCGGACAAGATCGTTTCGACCCGCAACGTCACGCAATCGGCGATAGGCGATCGCGACGGGTTGTGGACGTCGGTGGTCGCGGCGGCCGTATTCGTCGATTTGCCCGACGGGAAGTGAGCCGCATCGGTCGGCTCGTCTTCGCGATTGCTCGTGGTTTAGCGGCGGGCGACTGAATTCTCAGGGAGCGGCCGCCGGATCAAGGCTCAGGTTTTCGGCTGCTGTCCAGCCTTGGAAGTTGTTCACCCGGCGGTTCGGTGCGAGGACAATCACCTTAACCGCGGTCTTGTCCTTCTCGAGAAACTTAACCTGCGAGTTCCGATCGGGCGCAAGCGGCAGGCAACCTAGTCGTTCTGCTTCGTCGGGCGTTGCGTTTTTTGCTTTCGCGAGGCCACTCAGAGTCAGGCAAACCACCCCGTTCTTTGCGATCGGATAAGTATGCCCTTTGAAGTACAGCGGTTTTCGACTATGAAGAACGTCCGCAATCAGGGACAACACGATGACCGTAGCTACGGCCATGATGATTGGCGTTGTTACGCCGTAAGCAAGGGTCGGGTTGGGTGCGCCGCAATGAGGGCAGACGCGCGGGGTTTCTTCAACTTCTTTGCGACATGCGTGGCAATGAGTCGATTGCTTCATCACTCACCTCGCGCGCTCAGAATCTTCAGGGATCACATAGCAGGGGCGCGAGATGTGTCAATCTCCTTGATTTTTCGAAACGGGATTAGGGAGGGTCCCTGGATTGAGTGCGTGTGCGCACAGGCGTATTTTGCAGATATGGCGACGGAGATTTTCTACTGCTCCCCTTGAGGGTATCGACCACGCGCGGCCAGTCTGGCCGCTACGCTCAAGTCGCGCTTTGGCGAAGAGGCTAAGCTAACCGTGGGCAAGACCGGTCAATTCGACGTCGTCGCAGACGGTCAATTGATTTTCTCCAAGGCCGCCGTCGGACGATTTCCCCTCGACGGCGAGGTCGAACAGGCCTTCACCAAAATCCGCAACGGCTGATCGCCTGGTGCACGCCGTGCGGCGCGTCGTTCTATTTCTCGCCGGGTGAGCCGAGTATCCGGCCGAGTTCCGTCGACCGCAGGCGAATCCCGAAATAGAATGGCCCGAACTCGGCGTAGCGCGCGCTCGATTCGTCGAAGCGCATTTCATACACCAGCTTCTTGAAGACCAGCGGATCGTCGGCGAAAAGATCGACGCCCCATTCCCAATCGTCGAACCCAATCGATCCCGATATTACCTGCGTCACCTGTCCCGCGTAGCGCCGCCCGATCATCCCGTGGTCGCGCATCAGCAGTTGGCGTTCCTCGATCGGCAGTGAGTACCAGTTGTCGGAACCCGCGCGCCGCTTGTTCATCGGATAGAAACAGACGTAGGGCCGGTCCGGGATTTGCGGCCACAGCCGCGCGCCAAGCTTCTCCCGTTGCACTTCCAAATCTGCCTTTACCGCCTCGATCCATTCCGCCGAATGCGGCTTCACGCCACGCGCCGCAAGTTCCGCATGAAGCTTCACCGTCGCTTCGTACAGTCCGATTTCGACCACCGAAACGTAAGACGTCGTGGCCTCCAAAAACTCGCTCAGTGCGAGCCGGTTGACCTCGATTTGCGCCTCGTTGAGCTCGTCGAATCCGCGCCGGAAATGAATCGCGATGAGGTCGCCCTTATGCCCGAGCTGCGAGAAAATTCCGCTCTGGCCGTCTTCGCGCCGTTCCATCGCGGCAAATGCGCCCGCCGCATTTTCAATAATCTCCGCCCGCCGATGCTCCGTCAGCGCGTTCCATTGCGGTCGCCGAATGCGGAAAAACTGATGCAATACGCTGAATCCTTCGAGCGTGTTGGGCGCCGCCGCAACGTCGCGCGCGGTCATGGACGATTCCTCTGGATTTTGATGCTTCATAATGATTAGCCGCTGATCGTGGCGTTGCCGTTTAATTCCTGTTTCCAGCCCGCGAGATCCTCAACCGAGCCCCGCGATCCGTTCAATCGTCTTCCAATTTATATTCGCACGCACCGTCGCGGCCAGCCGATCGTACTCGGACTCGCTCGTCGGCACCGCCGGACCTTCGACGCCCGCGATTCCCTTGCGCTGCCGCAGCGTTCGTATCACGGCCGATCGCAGCGCGTCGTTCTCGAAAATTCCATGCAGCATCGTACCGACCACGGCGCCATCCGCGCTGATCGCTCCGTCCAGGGCATCAGCGTCGGCCGCATTTTGACCGACGGAATTACGCGCGATGATTCTAAACGGCGCCGCGACGCCGGCGCGCCGCTCGATTCTGCCCATATGAATTTCGTAGCCGCTGATTTCGCCCGCGCCCTCACGTTCGCTCCCGCCGCCGAGCAGCGACGGCCGTGCGATTCGTGCACGCACCTGCGCCGTGCGTTTCACGCGGCCGAAGGTCGTGCTGATCGCGAGCAGCTTCAGCCCGGCCCCGCTCCCCATTCTCGATTCGACCGCGTCGAGATCTGTGATCGTCTCGCCGAGCATCTGGCAGCCGCCGCAGATTCCCATAATCGGTTCGCGCCGGCCCGCTCGCGCGATAATCGCGTCGGCCAATCCGCAGGTGTACAGCCACTCGAGGTCGGCGATCGTGCTCTTCGATCCCGGAATCACAACCAGGTCCGCACCTGCCGTCTCGGCCGGCGATTCGACGTAGCGTACCGCCACGGAGGACTCGTGTTCGAGCGCGAGAAAGTCGTCGTAGTTCGAAATATGCGGCAGCCGGACGATCGCAATCTCGATTTGTCCAGGCGCCGCCGGGCAGCCCCGGCGCTCTTCCAACGCAACCGAATCCTCCTCCGCGATACGCAGCCTCGCAACGTACGGCACCACGCCAATCACCGGGATCGCGAAGCGCTTTTCCAGGTACTGGAGGCCCGGTTTCAGCAATGCCGCGTCGCCCCGGAATTTGTTGATCAGAAGGGCTGCAACCCGCGCGCGATGCGCCGGTTCGAGCAGATCGATCGTGCCAACGAACTGCGCGAATACCCCGCCGCGATCGATGTCGCCCACCAGGATTACTGGCGCGTCCGCCACCTCCGCCACGTGCATGTTCACGATATCGTGCGACTCCAGGTTAATCTCGGCCGGACTTCCGGCGCCTTCGATTACCACGATGTCATAGGCCGCGCGCAGCCGCCCCAGACACTCTGCAATGGTTCGCATAAATTCGGGCTTGCGCCGATGGTACTCGGCAAAAGTGAAGCTTCCCGCCGGCCGCCCCATCAGCACCACCTGCGATCGCAGGTCGCTTTCGGGCTTGAGCAGAATCGGATTCATCTCGACCGCCGGCGCGATTCCCGCAGCCTCCGCCTGTACCGCTTGCGCCCGCCCGATCTCCAGGCCGTCCGGCGTAACGAACGAATTGAGCGCCATGTTCTGCGATTTGAACGGCGCCACGCGCATCCCGCACTGTCGAAACAAACGGCACAGCGCCGTCACCATCAGGCTCTTGCCCACCGATGACGCGGTCCCCTGCACCATCAACGTGTGCGCTTGCATCGACACCTCATTCCTCAAGACCCTTGCACTTCGCGTGAACGATAAAACCTGGAAAAGTCGCGTGGCGCTGCGCCAACGGCCCGCGCTTAGCGGATGCGAACGCGGTAGCGCGCGCAGGCCTCGACCAGGCCCGCAGCAGCGGACGGATTCGACGCCCAATGTGCGTGAACGTACGTCGCCAGCAGATTTCCCGCGCAATAGCCCTCGGCGAATTCATTGCCCCATCGGGGACGCACCGCGTAAACGCGTTCGACGCCGACAGGATCGGGCGCTAGCGTCGAGTAGCGGAACTGATGGCCGCGGAAGCGCAGGCCCGCCGCTCCCAGAATCGACGGCGCAACGGTTTCGACCTCGGCGTAGCCGAGCGCCTGCAGACGATCATGCATCACCGCGTCGGTCGCGATTAGCCCCGCCATCGGAAACCGCTCGCCCTCGAGCGTACGAATCGCGCGCGTGAGATACATCAGACCGCCGCATTCCGCGTAGACCGGGCCGCCGTCGGCTGCGAACGCGCGCACTGCCGCGATCATCGCTCGATTCTCCGACAGTTTCCCAGCCAGCGCCTCGGGATAGCCACCGCCGAAATAGAGCCCGTCAAGCTCGGGCAATTCCGCGTCGCGCATCGGGCTGAAGTTCACGATCTCGGCGCCGAGCGCCTCGAGCCGTTTCAGATTGTCTTCGTAGTAAAAGTGAAACGCGTCGTCGAGTGCGACTCCGATACGGCATCGCGATGCGGCCGTCTCGCCTGGGCCTTTGGCGATTTCCGCACCGATGTTCAACGGCGGCGCGGACCGCGCTATCGCAACAATCGCGTCGAGGTCGAACCATTCGCCGGCCAGCCGTCCCCATTGTTCGAGCCGCTCCTGCGGAACGTGTTTTTCATTTGCGCTGTAAAGTCCCAGATGACGTTCGGGAAAGGCTGCGGCGTCATCGGCGGGCAGTCCACCTAGCACCGGCACTGCCGGCGACGCCGTGCGCAACAGTTCGAGATGTCCCCGGCCGCCGACGCGATTGCAAATTAGAGCGGCCAGCCGCACTGCCGGATCGAAATGGGCAAATCCATGCGCGACTGCGGCGACCGTCCGCGCCATTCCGGACGCATCGAGCGCCAGTATCACCGGCGCGGCCAGCCACTTTGCGATTTCCGCGCTCGAGCCCTCGTCGCTGCTCGGCGAGGCGCCGTCGAACAGCCCCATCATGCCCTCGATCACCGCGATATCGGCGTCGCGTGCGGCGCGCGCGAACGTCGCGGACACTGCCTCGCGCCCCATCATCCAGCCGTCCAGGTTATGCGAAACCCCACCGGACACGCGTGTATGATAGGTCGGGTCGAGGTAGTCGGGTCCGCATTTGAACGCGGCGACCCGCAACCCGCGCGCGCGCAAGGCCGCGATCAGCCCAATGGTAATCGTGGTCTTTCCCGCGCCGCTGCCGGTTGCCGCGATCATCACACGCGGAATCTCTCGGTCCCTGTTCATTGTTGATACCCATTTCGGCGACCCCATCATAATATGTGGACGCATGCTACGCTGCTTGCGATTGGCAAGCGTCGTCGCATAAATGAAGGTCCACCGTTCGCCGATTGAACAGGAGCATTCAATGGAAACCCCGGGCAAGCCCAATCAGGACTGGAAGGCCGATCGCTACGCGCAACACGCTCATTTCGTGCCTACGCTCGGTGCGCCCGTGCTCGAATTGCTCAAGCCGCAAGCCGGCGAGCGGATTCTCGACCTCGGTTGCGGCGATGGCGTGCTCACCGAAAAAATCGCAGCCTGTGGTGCGTCCGTGGTCGGGGTCGATGCCGCCCCCGACATGATCGCAGCGGCCCAGCGCCGCGGTCTCGACGCGCGCATAATGGACGGCGGCACGCTGGAATTTTCCGGCGAGTTCGACGCGGTCTTTTCCAACGCCGCACTCCATTGGATGAAGCACAATCGCGACGCCGTGATCGCCGGCGTCCATCGCGCGCTGAAGCCGGGCGGCCGCTTCGTCGCCGAGATGGGCGGTCACGGATGCGTCGCGGCGATTACCGTCGCGATCATCGCCGTGCTCGAGCGGCACGGAATCACCGATGGCGCAGCGACCATCCCGTGGTATTTTCCCACTGTCGCCGACTATCGCGCACGGCTCGAACGCGCCGGCTTCGACGTCGAATACATCGAGCTGATTCCGCGGCCGACGCCGCTACCGACCAACATGGCCGGGTGGGTCGAGCTTTTTATGCAACCTTTCCTCAACCGTCTGCCGGCCGACCAGCGACAGCCGGCGATCGAGGAAGTGGTTGCGATGCTGCGACCGGTGCTGTGCGACGAACAAGGACGCTGGACCGGCGACTATATCCGTCTGCGCTTTCGCGCGCGCCGTCAATAACCGCGCGCGACACTGCCGAGCAACGCGCGCGCCACCAGCAGCTTCATCACCTGGGCGGTGCCGTCGCCGATCTCGAGCCCGATCACGTCGCGCATGCGCTGTTGATGCGGCAAGTCCAAGCTGAAGCCCAGATGACCGTGCAGCAGCAGGCACTGGTGAAGCACCTGCGCGGCCAGTTCCGGTGCCCACCATTTGCATCCGGCCGCCATCCATCCATGCGGCTCGCCGCGATCCTTGAGCCAGAGCGCCTCGTAACACAGCAGCCGCGCCGCGCGCAGTTGCACCGAGGCTTCGGCCAGCGGAAACGAAACTCCTTCGAATCGCGCAAGGCTGCCGCCGAAGGCCTGCCGCTCGACCACATACTGGCAGGTCTCATCCACGCTCTGCTGCGCCGCCCCGATACACATCAGCCCGATCAGCGAGCGGCTGAAGTCGAAGCCCTGCATCACCTGCACGAATCCGGCGCCCTCCGCACCGACGCGCGCGTCGGCCGGCACTCGCACCGAATCGAAAAAGAGCTGGCCGCGGCCGATCGCCCGCGATCCGAGATCGCGAAAGCGATTGCGGCTCACGCCCGGTGCGTGCAGATCGACGTAAAAGGCGCTGATCCCATGCGCGCCCTGCTCGATCGTTCCGGTCCGCGCCATCAGCAGAATCGTGTCGGCCCACGAGGCGAATGAGATCGAGGTCTTCTCGCCGTCGAGAATGTAATTGTCGCCCTCGCGGCGCGCGCTCAGCTTGACGTGCGCGGCGTCGGAACCGCCCGCCGGCTCGGTGACACCGAGCGCGGGCACGATCTCGCCGCGGCAGATCCCCGGCAGGTACGCGCTCTTCTGACGTTCGTCGCCACGCGCCGCGATTATTGCTCCCACCAGCGCCGAAAGCAGCAACACATACGACGCGTTGAAATCGCCGCGCGCGAGCTCCTCGAACGCGATCCCCAGCGAAACGTAATCCAGCGCCTGGCCGCCGTATTGCGCCTCGACCATCGGCGCGAGCAGGCCCATCTCGCCGAGCTTGCGCACGACCTCGCGCGGCAGATCTTCGTCCCGGTCGCGCTCGCCGTATTTCGGCAGCAGTTCGCGCCGGGCAAAGTCGGCCAGCGTTTCGCGCAGCAGTTGTTGATCCTGATTGAAAGAAAAATCCATCGTGACTCTCCGATCTTTTATCGATGCGGCGCGGGCGGGAGCGGATGGCGCCGGAAGAAATCGAGCATCGCCGCCGTCCAGGCCCGTGGCCAGCGCAGATGATGTATCATTCCGACCATCGCCGCGAACGGATTCCGCGTGCCGCCGTCGGGATCGCTACCGCAGACCGTGGCGCACTCCGGCGTCGCGCGCTGATCGCGATCGATGATGGTATCTGAAACGCTACCGCCAAGCACTTTCAGTTGCCTCTCGAGCAGTTCCACGTTTGGGCAAATGCCGCCGATGTCACAACTGTTATGCACCTGGAAGGTCGGAACTTTATGATTGAAAACCTTAAGCTGGCGATTGTCGGCGGGCGTGCCGGCGACGGGATCCTGAGGACACGGATCGCGGCCCAGGCGAAACGGGTTGGAGGCCGAGTAAACTCCCACCGCCGCAACCCCCGGGCGGTTCAAGCCGTACAGGTATGCCATCGAGCCGCCGTTGGACCAGCCGGTGATATAGACCCGCTCGCGATCGACGTCGCCGGTCGCTTCGACGGCCTCGATGAAGTGATCGATCACGGCGGCATCGACGTTTTCCGGATAATTCTTGCCCGCAACCTTGACTGTGCCCGCCGGGTTCAACTGGCGATACCAGTTGTCCCATCCGGTTCCGGTGCGATCCGGCGGCGGATAGTAATGCGAAGTGTTGCGGCCCTGCGGCGCCAGGAGAATGAAACCCGGGCGCTTCGGATCGTCACTGACATTTGCGGTTTTGAGAAATTCGAGCAGGTTGGTGTGACGCCGCACGCTGTCGGCGTTGAACAGCGACGGATGCAGGTAAACGATCAGCGGCAGCGGCTTCGACTTTGAAGCGGTGGGCGGTTGATACAGGCACGCATAGCGCGGGGTGCCGTCGGCGTCATTCCACGGCCCAATCCTGGTGCCCTCACCGCAATCGGGTACGACTGCCGCGATTATCCGCGCCGGGGCGTTGCCGAACGGCCCGCAACTTTTATGTTCAGCCTCGGCCAGGGAATCGCGTGCCCCGAATACCACCGCCAATATCGCGACTGCCAGTACTGTCGCGAGCGCGCGGCTCAAGCCCATCTGCTCACGCCGGCGGCCCCAGGATTCGATGGGCCTACTGCGGTCCAATCGTCGACGTCGACGCCGCCTGCCGCAGTGTGTTCAACAACTGCAGATTCGAGAGATTTCCGCCACTCGAATCGGCATCGAGGCCCGGTATTTCAACCTCCTGAGAGCCGCCCTCGCCGTAGGCCTCGTTGCTGGTCGCGTCGTCGGCCTCCTCGCCATCCTTCGCCGCCGCCTCCCGCTGATGCTTGAGCATCGCTCGTGCGATTTCGTCTTTATTCACCTGTCGCTGGAAGCCGATATTGTGCGAAAAATTCGAACGATCCTCCGCGCTCATCGTGAGCCAGAGCTGGCTCGCTTGCGCGCCATTACCGCGATTCAGCGCATCCATGAATTTCTGCTGCGGCGACTCGCCATGATGAAACAGCGAGCATCCCTGCGCGCCCAGAGCCAACGCGTAAAACACTGCGGTGGCCGCGATTCGGGTCATCAGGGCACCGCTGCCAGCCTTTGCCGCTCGCACTGATACGCCACGAATACCGCGAAATGCGGTTCCGGTTTTGTTCGGGAGTTTCGAAGTGCGATCCATTCCGCCGTTATCGCGCGTGATCGACGGGCACGCCTGGCCATGACCGTGGGCTGCCCGCAATACGCACGCAGATTCTCCACCACCAACTCTATTGACGCGTCCGCCCGTTGATCAATTCACTTTCGTCTCGCCGTCACGGGAGCGCGAATGCCTTCGGCCGGCGGGCGTCGCGCGTCTAGAAAATCACCACGCCGCGAATCGATTTCCCCTGATGCATCAGATCGAAGCCCTCGTTGATTCGATCGAGCGGCATCGTGTGCGTGATCAGGTCGTCGATATTGATACGCCCGTCCATGTACCAGTCAACGATCTTCGGCACATCGCGCCGGCTTTTCGCTCCACCAAAGGCGGTGCCCTTCCAGGTGCGCCCGGTGACGAGTTGAAACGGCCGCGTCGATATCTCCTCGCCCGCGCCGGCGACGCCGATTATCACGCAGGTCCCCCAGCCGCGCTGGCAACACTCCAGAGCCTGGCGCATCAGCTTGACGCTGCCGACGCATTCGAACGAGAAATCCGCACCGCCCCGGGTCAAATCGATCAGGTAGGGCACCAGTTCGCCGCGCACCTCGGCGGGATTCACGAAATGGGTCATGCCGAATTTTTCTGCGATCGTGCTGCGCGCCGGATTCAGATCGACCCCGACGATCATCGAGGCGCCCGCCAGCCGCGCACCCTGCACAACGTTGAGTCCGATGCCGCCGAGTCCGAACACCACTACGCGATCGCCCACCTGCACCTTCGCCGTGTTGATCACAGCGCCGATTCCAGTGGTCACGCCGCAGCCGATGTAGCAGACCTTGTCGAACGGTGCATCGTCGCGGATCTTCGCCAGCGCGATTTCGGGCACCACCGTGTAATTCGCGAAGGTCGAAGTCCCCATGTAGTGATGGACCGGCTTGCCGCCGATCGAAAACCGGCTAGTGCCGTCCGGCATCAACCCGCGCCCCTGGGTCTCGCGGATCGCGGTGCAGAGGTTGGTCCGCCCCGACACGCATGCCGGGCAGTTGCGGCACTCCGGGATGTACAGCGGAATCACATGGTCGCCGGGCTTGAGCGTGGTCACGCCCGCTCCGGTCTCAACCACCACGCCCGCGCCTTCATGGCCCATGATCGACGGGAACAAACCCTCCGGGTCTTTGCCCGAGAGCGTGTACGCGTCGGTGTGGCAGATACCGGTCGCCTTGATTTCGATCAACGCCTCGCCGGCGTGCGGTCCCTCGAGATCGACCTCGGTAATTTCCAGCGGCATCCCCGCCGCGCGCGCCAGCGCCGCTCTTACTTTCATTGCTCCAATCTTCCGAAAAGTTCCAAAGGCGCCACTCGATTATCTTTCATATACACAAATCCGCATCGATCAGGTGTTCAAAAGCTGTAGCGCCTTAACCACCCTTGAGCGAGTTTCTCTCCGTACAGGCGATCGAATCTAGGCGCGCAGGATCACTACGCCGTCGCGCACCGCGCGTCCGCCTTCGCTGCTGAGCGCCTCGAAGAAGATCGCGTCACGACCGCCGTCGACGCGTTCGCGAGCGATCACCCGCAGCATCAGATCGGACGGCATGAACACCATCGCGCCGAAACGCCCGTAAATCTCCGCGACGCACTCGGGATCGTTGGCGCCCTCAAGCGCGATAATCTGCGAGACCGCCAATGCGAGCGTTGCCGTGCCATGCAGCATAATTGCCGGCAGACCCGCCGCCGCCGCGACTTTCGCGTCGGTATGGATCGGATTCCAGATGCGCGCGCATTCGGTGTAGATGTGCGCGGCTCCGGCCCCTACCAGTATCTGCCGCTCCAAGCGCGGCCGCGCCGGCGCGGTCTTCGGTGCGGGTATCTGTGGAGTCGCCGCGGGACGTTGCTCGCCGGCGATTTCGACCTGGCGATAAATATTCCCGGTATAGGTCGTACACACCGGCGCGCCCTGCTCATCGACGGTCTCGAACCTGGTGACTTCGAGCGCGCCCGGCTTGCGCTGTTCGATTCCCGCGATTACCGCGCGCGTGGTCACGCGCAGTGGCGGCTTCAGTGTGCGATGGATGATCGTGTGATGGGTCGCATGAACGCCGCGCGCGGCCTCGGCCGGCGGCATCTTTCCGCGATGTTTCGCGCGCAGCATGCCCGCCGCCGGCCATTCGAAACAGACCGGAAACAGCGGATGCGCGATGATTCCCTGGGAACGGCGCGTGTCGATGTAACAGTCGAGCATGTCGCCGAGACCGGCCGCGTAGGCCATCGTCCAGCGTTCATCGACTTCGCTTACGAGCGGCTCGGCCGCGGTTCCAACCAACGATGCGTCCAGTGGCATGAGCTACTAATTAGCGCCTCGCCTGCGCAACGTCCAACGATAACTTAACCGCTACCGCCGCCTACTCCTCATCGCCGTCGCCGTTCGCGTCGCTTCCGTTGCCCGAATCGTCGTCGTCGGTGCCCTCCGCCAGACGCGCGACCGCCTGCACGCGTTCGCCCTCGTCGAGCCTCACCAGATGCACGCCCTGCGCGTTGCGCCCGGTAATCCGCACCTGCTTCGCCGCGAGCCGAATGACCTGGCCGCGATCCGTGATCAGCACCACCGTATCGTCCGAGGCGACCTGCCGCACGGTGACCACCTTGCCAGTGCGCTCGGTCACGTTCATCGTGATAACGCCTTTGCCTCCGCGATGGGTCAGGCGATATTCGGCCGCTTCCGTGCGCTTGCCAAACCCGCGCTCCGAGACCGTCAGCAGCGTTTCATCTTCGCGCGCCACCGCGATCGAGACCACCTCGTCCTTGACCAGCGTTACCGTCTTGCCCTCTTTGATCGGGTACGATTCCAGTTCCATCCCGACCACGCCGTAGGTCCCGCGCCCCATCGGACGCGCCTCCTCTTCCTTGAAGCGGATCGCCTGGCCCTCGCGCGTGGACAGCACGATATGCTGATGGCCGTCGGTGATTCGGACGCCGATCAATTCGTCGCCGTCTTCGAGATTTATCGCGATAATTCCGGTCGTGCGGATATTCCCGAACTGATCGATGTCGGTCTTTTTCACCAGTCCGCGTTGCGTCGCAAAAAACGCGTACTTGCCGTTGGTGTCCTTGGGCACGGGCAGGAACGCCGACAGCGATTCGTCGCTGGCGAGGCTCAGCAGGTTGGCGATCGAGCGTCCGCGCGCCGAGCGGCTGCCCTCGGGCAGTTCATAGGCTTTCTTCTCGTAAACCTTGCCCGCGTTGGTAAAGAACAACAGCCGGTCATGCGTGCCGACCGCGACCAGATGCTCGACGAGATCCTCGGCGCTGGTGCTCGCTCCGATTTTGCCGCGCCCGCCGCGCCGCTGCATCCGATAGACCGAGACCGGCGTGCGCTTGATGTAGCCGCCGTGCGTGACGGTTACGAGCACGTCCTCTTCGACGATCAGGTCCTCGATCGAGAAGTCGCCCTCCGCCTCGAGAATCTGCGTGCGGCGCTCGTCGGCGAATTCCTTGCTGATCTCGGTCAGCTCCTCCGCGATCAGCCGCATCTGTTCGCGCTCGTCGCCGAGGATATTCTGCAGGCGAGCGATCGTCTCGCGCACCTCCTTGTGTTCGGCTTCGATTTTGTCCCGCTCGAGCGAGGTGAGCCGCCGCAGCGTCAGGTCGAGAATCGCCTGCGCCTGAATCTGCGTCAGTGCAAACTGGCGCATCAGGCCGGTGCGCGCCGCCTCCGCGTCGGCCGAAGCGCGAATCAGCTTGATCACGGCGTCGAGATTCTTGAGCGCGATCAGCAGGCCTTCGAGTACGTGCAGCCGCGCCTCGGCCTGGCGCAATTCGAACTGCGACCGTCGGATGATCACGCGCTGGCGATGGCGCAGGAACTCGGTCAGCATCTCGCGCAGGTTCAGCTCGCGCGGCCGGCCCTCGTGGATCGCCAGCATGATTAGCCCGTAGCTCTCCTGCATCTGCGTCAGCTTGTAGAGCTGATTGAGCACAATCTTCGGCTCGGCGTCGCGCTTGAGCTCGACCACGATACGCATACCATCGCGATCCGACTCGTCGCGCAGGTCGCTGATCCCTTCGATCCGTTTTTCGTTGACCAGGTCCGCGATCCGCTCGATCAGCCGCGTTTTGTTCACCTGGTAAGGAATTTCGCGCACGATGATCGAGGCCTTCGAAGTCCGCTTGTCGGTCTCGATCACGGCCTTGGCGCGCATCGTCAGAATTCCGCGCCCGTTCAGGTAGGCCTGCCGTATAGCCTCGCGCCCGAGCAACTGGCCGCCCGTGGGAAAATCCGGCCCCGGGATGATCTTCGAGCAACTCCTCCATCGTCAGGTCGGGGTTCTCGATCAACTTGAGCAGCGCGGCACAGACTTCGCCCAGATTATGCGGCGGTATATTCGTCGCCATGCCGACCGCGATCCCGTCGGAACCGTTGATCAGCAGGTTCGGAATCTGCGCCGGCAGGAATTCGGGCTCCTGCTGCGAGCCATCGAAATTGTCGACGAAATCGACCGTGTCCTTGTCGATATCCGCGAGCATCCGCTCGGCCAGCCGCGTCAACCGGCATTCGGTGTAGCGGTAGGCCGCCGCCGGGTCGCCGTCGATCGAGCCAAAATTGCCCTGCCCGTCGATCAGCGGGTAGCGCATGCTGAAGGTCTGCGCCATCCGCACCAGCGAATCGTAAACGGCGCTGTCGCCATGCGGATGGTAACGCTTGAGCACTTCGCCGACGACGCCGGCGCACTTCGAATAGCGCCGCGAAGAAAGCAGGCCCTCGCGGAACATCGCGTAGAGGATGCGCCGATGGACCGGTTTGAGGCCGTCGCGCACGTCGGGCAGCGCGCGCCCGATATTCACCGACATCGCGTAGTCCAGGTAGGACTGCCGCATGTCGTCTTCGATATTCAGCCGCGCCGGTTCGTTGCGTATCGGTTCGTTGCCGTTGGTTTCAGCCATTTATTTCAGCCAGCGTAAGAGTCCCTTGCAAGGTCCGATTTTCCGGGGTTTTGATTCGCCGCACACGAATTAATTTGCTTCGCTTCGCGATGCGTTCATTCATCTGGTCTGATTTCGTCTGATTCGCGTCCGCGATGATTAATCCGCGCACCAAATTCAATCCCCTCTCCTCATCCGGGGGAAAGGGAGAAATTTATTGCGCCTCACTTCCCGGTTTTCGCTCGAATCGCGAAATCTACGAATCAGGTTGTTAATTTCAACCGGCTCCGCCCGCCGCATCTGAAAATTAAATGTCCAGATTGCGGACGTTGAGCGCGTTCTCCTCGATAAACTGGCGGCGCGGCTCCACCTGATCGCCCATCAGGCGGCTGAAGATCTCCTCCGCCTCCTCCTGCGAACCGACCTCCACGCGCAGCATCGAGCGCTTCTCCGGGTTCATCGTCGTCTCCCACAACTGATCCGGATTCATCTCGCCGAGGCCCTTGTAGCGCTGGATCTCGACGCCCTTCTGGCCCGCCGCGACCACCGCGTCGGCCACCGCCTTGAGCGCCTCGACCGTGCGCTCTTCGCCGCCGGTGGTGATCTTGTAGGGCGCCTTGACAGCCTCGAGGTCGGCGCCGAGCCGGCGGATCTCGCGCAACTCGCCGCTATGGAACAATGTCAGGTCAACCACCGTGGGCGGCGTGGCGCCGTTGCGGGTGTGCGAGAAAACTATCTTGAAGGTCGTTTCTTCGTCCCGCTCGATTCGATGGATCAGGTTGGTCGCGCCGACCGTCTCCGTGATCGCCTTGGCCGCCGCTTCGAGCGTGTCGCGATCGCGAAAGGTCTCGGCCCCGATCGATTTCCCGGTGACCAGGGCGGCCACCGCCGCGACGATCGCGCGTTCCTTCGACCGCCGTTCGAGATTTTCGAACATGCGCTCGTGATGAAGCAGCTTGCGCACCAGCGCCTTGAGCGGCGCGCCCTTGAGCTCGCGCGACTCCTTGCCCGTTCCGGTCCCGAAGGTCACCGCCTCGGCGCCCAGATCGGTAAGGTAATCCTCGAGCGCAGCCTCATCCTTGAGGTAGCGTTCGGTCTTGCCCTTTTTGGCGCGAAACAGCGGCGGCTGCGCGACGTGCAGATAGCCGCCTTCGATAATTTCCGGGAACTGGCGAAAGAAAAATGTCAGCAGCAGCGTCCGGATATGCGATCCGTCCACGTCCGCGTCGGTCATGATCACGATCGTGTGATAACGCAGCTTGGCCACGTCTTTTTCTTCACCGACGCCCATCCCGAGCGCCGTGATCATCGTGCGCAACTCGACCGACGAAAGCACCTTGTCGATCCGGGCGCGCTCGACGTTGAGAATTTTTCCGCGCAACGGCAAAATCGCCTGCACCCGCCGATCACGGCCCTGCTTGGCCGAGCCGCCGGCCGAATCCCCCTCGACGATAAACAGTTCGCTGCGCGCCGGATCGCGCTCCTGACAATCGGCGAGCTTGCCCGGCAACGAGCCGGAATCGAGCGCGCCCTTGCGCCGCACCAGATCCTTGGCCTTGCGCGCCGCCTCGCGCGCCGACGCGGCGTCGATCGCGCGCATGATGATGCGCTTGGCCTCGCCTGGCGTCTTTTCGAAATGCTCGCCGAGCTTTTCGTTGACCAGCCCCATGACCAACCCCTCGACCTCGGAGTTGCCGAGCTTGGTCTTGGTCTGCCCCTCGAATTGCGGCTCCGGAATCTTGACGCTCACCACCGCCACCAGCCCCTCGCGCGTGTCGTCGCCCTCGAGGCGCAAATCCTTGTGCTTGGCGAACAGATTATTCTTGCTCGCGTAGCTGTTGAGCGTGCGCGTCAGCGCCGACTTGAGGCCCGTCAAATGGGTCCCGCCCTCGACCGTATGGATATTGTTCGCGTATGCGAAAATCGTTTCGTGATAGGCGTCAGTCCATTGCAGCGCAACTTCGACGTCGATACCCTCGCGCACGCCCTTGAAAAACATCACGTCGTGAAGCGCCGCGCTGCCCTTGCTCACCGATCCGACGAACTCCGCAATGCCGCCCTCGTAATGGAACTCCTCTTCCTTGCCGGAGCGCTCGTCTTTCAGCCGTATTTTCAGCCCCGCGTTCAGGTAGGCCATCTCGCGCAAATACCGCGCGATCGTCTCGTGCTTGAATACGACTTCCTTGAATATCGTTGGATCCGGAGAAAACGTGGTCTTGGTCCCCGAGCGCTTGGTCGAGCCGCGCTCCTCAACCTTGTGCTGCGGCGCCCCCTTTTTGTAATCCTGAAAAAAGATCGTGCCGTTCTTATGAACCTCGACCTCGAACTCCGCGCTGAGCGCATTCACGACCGACGCGCCGACGCCGTGCAGCCCGCCCGATACCTTGTACGCACCGCGGTCGAACTTGCCGCCCGCATGCAGCACCGTATGCACTACTTCCAGCGTGTCGCGCTTTTCCGTCGGATGCGGCCCGACCGGAATTCCGCGCCCGTTGTCCTCGATCGATATCCGGTCGTCGCTCAAAATGATGACGTTGATCTCGCTGCAATGACCCGCCAGCGCCTCGTCCACCGAATTGTCTACAATTTCGGACACCAGGTGATGAAGACCGCGCTCGGCAGTGTCGCCGATGTACATCCCGGGGCGTTTACGAACCGCCTCCAGACCCTCGAGAACCCTGATGGACTCGGCGCCGTAACCGTCTGAACTTTGTTTGTTTGCCATAGAAAAGACGAACCCGAACTGACCTTCCCAACCGCTTCCAGCAATCCCTTCATTCTACCTTCGGACAGGCCGAGAGTAAAGGGTACGGATAAAGCTCAGTTAAATTTCAAAACGTTATTTGTAAATCTGTTGGAAAATACTGAAAACCTCTGATTTTCAAATTGGAATTTTGCTTACCCGCCGGTCGGCCGAGCGGCTAATCCGGTATGGTAATCGGTCATCGAAATAGAATACGGTTATCATTTACTCGACGAGACTCGAAGCCCCCTCAAATCGGCGCTCTCCGGGGCGAGGATCAACCGAAATCGTGCAGATATTTCAGAAATTCGTCCGGGCCGATATAGCCCACCCGATGCTTGCGAATCGCGCCATGTGCATCGATGAAGACGGTCGTTGGAACGCCCTCGACGCCGAACTTTTTCATGATCGCCCGATTGGCAGAATTCTCCGCCGTCAAATTCGCGCGCAAGCGCAAAAATCCCGCAGCCTCGCGGACCACTCGCGGATCGGCGAAGGTAGTTCGCTCCATTTCGCGGCAGGGTACGCACCAGTCGGCGCTGAAATCGAGCACAATCGGCCGATGTTCCGATTCCGCCGCCTGCAGCAACGCGGAATTGAACGGCTCGAAGCTAAGTTGCGGAACCGTCCTGCGGCTCTGGATCAACAGGTAGACCAATGCCGCGACGGAGAGCACGCCGACCGCCGACCGCAAAACCAGAAACGGCCGCCACTTGCGGCCCGCCGGCGAGAGGAACCCGAGGAAGATCCCGGCCGCGGCGGCATAGTAGGGCAAAGCGCGGGTGATCAACCGGTTGGGCATGATTGGATCGAGAAAATACAGCGCCAGGCCGACCAGCACGAAGCCGAAGAGCTGTTCGATCCACGCCAGCCATTCGCCCGAGCGCGGTAACCGCCGTATACTCCCCGCGGCCAGCGCCAGTGCGATGTAGGGCAGTCCGAGTCCGATTGCGAGCGTGAAAAAGAGCACGAAACCGAACACTGCGCTCTGGCTCCGCTGAACCATCAGCAGCAACCCCAGCACGATCGGCCCGATACATGGCGCCGCCACCACGCCCATCCCGAGGCCCATGACGAGCGCGCCCACGTACCCCGGCCGCGCCACGCCTGCCCGCTGCATGATCCATTGCGGCGGCTGCAGCGCGAACAGTCCGAAGCTCGAAGCCGCGAGCGTCAGCAACATCGCCGCGATTACGCCGAGCACATATGGGTTCTGCATCGCCGCGCCGAACAGGCCGCCAGAGAGCGCCACCGCGACGCCGGCGCCGGAAAACATCAGCGCGATGCCGAGGACGTAGAGGACCGCGAGCACGACCACTTTGCGCGGCGGCCCGCCTTCGTTGCCGAAGTACGCGATCGTCACGCCGATCAACGGATAGACGCACGGCGTCAGATTGAGTGCGAGTCCGCCGAGCAGTACGACCAGCAGGCCGACGACGTAGCCGTGCGCCGAAAACACTCCTGCGATCGCCATCTCCGACGCCGCGCCCGGAGCGGCTGTTGCCACTGACGCCGCAATCGCGGAATTGACCTGCGCGATCGTCAGTGTTGCGACGATAATCGCAAGTACCGCCGCAGCCCGACGCGCATCGCGCCACCGTATCGTCGGTGTCGTCAATATCTTCGGTATCGTCCGTATCTTTCGTATCGTCGCCTTCGACGCTGACCCCGGCGCCGGCGGGTCGCTCGCCCGCATGACGACGCGCCTAGGCGTCGAGAGGCTCGCCGCCATCGCTCGAGAGCGGGGCGCTATCGACGATCTCCAGACCGTAACCCGGCAGATTGGCCAGGCGCGGCGGCCGGTCGGTCAGCAGAATCATCTTGCGCACGCCGACGTCGCGCAGGATTTGCGCCCCGATTCCATAGTCGCGAAAGTCGGCCTCGGGTGCGTTGTAACGCGTGCTCGCCTGCCGAACTACCCGCCGCGTGCCGCTCTCGATGTCGTTGGCAATCGTGTCCGATTCGCGCTTCAGATACAGAATTACGCCCTCGCCGGACGCCGCGATCTGTTCCATCGCTGCATGCAGCAGGCCCCGGGTGTTGCGCTTGGTGTAGCCAAAAACGTCGCCCGGCAGATACTCGCGATGCGCCCGCACCAGCACGGGCCGCTCCGGTGAAATCGCCCCCATCAGCAGCACCAGATGCTCGCTCTGGTCCACGCGATTTCGATATACCCGCGCTCGAAACTCGCCGAAGTCCGTCGGCAGCCGCGCCTCCGCGATTAGCTGGACCATGGTTTCATTGCGCAGCCGGTACTCGATAATGTCGGCGACCGTGACTACCTTCAGTCCGTGGATTCGCGCGATCTCGACCAGGTCATCGCGCCGCGCCATGGTGCCGTCTTCCTTTAGAATTTCGCAAATCACGCCGGCCGGTTTCAGCCCCGCCAGCCGCGCCAGATCGACCGCCCCCTCGGTCTGTCCGGTGCGCACCAGCACCCCGCCGTCGCGCGCGCGCAGCGGATAGACGTAGCCCGGCGTGATGAACTCCGAGGGATTCGCGTCCTCGCGCACCGCCTGCAGGATCGTGGTCGCGCGATCCTGTGCCGAAATCCCCGAGCCGGCCGCGCGCCGCGCCGTGATCGGTGTCGTAAACGCCGTGCCGAGCGGCGCCTGATTGTCGCCCACCATCATGCTCAGCCCGAGTTGTTCGATCCGCTCCCCGGCCATCGGCAGACATATCAATCCGCGGCCGTACTTCGCCATGAAGTTGATCGCCTCGGCCGACGCCTTTTCGGCGGCCATGCAAAAGTCGCCCTCGTTCTCCCGATTCTCGTCATCCATCAGGATGACCATGCGGCCACGACGGGTCTCCTCAAGCGCCTCCTCGATCGTGATAAAAGGGGCCCGTGGCGATTGTGTGCGTGGCGCGATTTCCCCGAACATAAGCGTTTCCTCGCGGCGGCGGTTTGCATGGCAGCCCACACACGGCCCTCCGCTTATCAATTACCCAGCCCTCCGATTCTACCCCACGGCCGGGTCCGCCATAAACCCCCGTGCGTATAATCTCGCCCAGCACTCGCGCGGCCGAAGCCCCGGCCCACTCGACCGCCACCGCCATAAGTTCCCGCCACACCCTCGCGCTCCGCCACGGGGTCTGCAAAACTGGCCCTTCTTCCGATGTCTGATGAAGTAATCGAGACCCCGCCCACTGTCGCTCCGCCAAGCGCGGCCGCGGCGCCAAGCGAGCTTACCCACGGCCGGCCCCGCGCCTTCCGCGCACTGCGTCATCGCAACTTCCGGCTCTTTTTCGCCGGCCAACTCACCTCCCTTACCGGCACCTGGATGCAGAACGTGGCCCAGGCCTGGCTGGTGCTCAAGCTCACCAACTCGCCGCTGATGCTCGGGGTCGTGACCTTCGCCAACTACCTGCCGATTCTGCTGGTCGCGATGTTCGCCGGGGTCGTCGTCGATCACGTCGATCGGCGGCGCCTCATTATCGTCAGCCAGGCGCTCATGATGCTCAGCGCCTTCGTGCTGGCCGCCCTGACCTGGACCGGGCTGGTGCGCGTCGAGCACGTCATCATCCTGGCCGCCTTCAACGGCGTGGTCAGCTCCTTCGACATGCCGGGCCGTCAGGCTTTCGTCGTTGAAATGGTCGGGATCGAGGATCTGCCCAACGCGATCGCGCTCAATTCCATGATGTTCAACGCCGCGCGCACCATCGGGCCAGCGATTGCCGGAATGTTGATTTATGTCGCCGGCATCGCGACCTGCTTTCTGCTCAACGGCATCAGCTTCCTGGCCGTGATTTGGAGCCTGATCGCGATGCACCTGCCGCCGCGGACGATCGGCAACTTGAGCGTCGATATGCTCCGGCGGGTGCGCGAGGGCATGACCTACGTGTGGGAACATCGGCCGAGCCGCTACCTCCTGCTGGTGGTCGCCATCAACAGCGGCCTCGGCATGCAATACATCGTCCTGATGCCGGTTTTTGCCAAAGACATCCTCCACGCCGGCGCCCGCGGCTACGGCATCCTGATGGCGGCGCAGGGCGTCGGCGCTGTCACAGGCGCAGTCACCCTGGCCTGGCGCTCGGGTACCCCGCGCGGCCTGCGCCAGAGCCTTGCCGCCGGCCTCTTCTGCACCGCATTCGCCATTATCGCCTTCGGCCTTTCATCCTCGATGGTGTTCTCGCTCATCGCGCAATTGTTCATCGGCGCGGGCCTCATCAATTACATGGCGACCACCAATACGCTCCTGCAAATCTTCGTCTCCGACGAATTGCGCGGCCGCGTCATGAGCTTCTACACCATGTCGTTCATAGGGATCGCGCCGATCGGCGCCCTGATGGTCGGTTTCATCGGCGAACACCTCGGTCCGCAAATCGCCGTAATCATTTGCGGAACGCTCTCGCTCGCATGCGCGATCCTTCTGCTGACCCGCCTCAACCTCATTCGGATCGCGCAGGAGGCCGGGACCGAAGCATGAACGGTAATGCGCCGGCGCCGCAGCCAACCGCGCCCTGCTCCGCTTCTGCTATCCGCGCCACCACGCCTTAATACTCGCGCTATCCGCCTGATCACGGTCTATAATTGCGGGCCATGGCGACGCGTAGAAAAAATTCGAATCAGCCAGCATCAGACCAGCGCTTCGAGAACCTGCGCGTGTTGCCGCCGATCGACGAATGTATCCGCGCGGCAACCGCCGACCCGGCGCTCAGCCGCTTCGCTCACGGCTACGTGCGGATCCTCGTCCGCCGGGCGCAGGCTGCCCTCAGGTCGGCGATAGCCTCCGCCGCCGAAGGCCCCGTGCCCGCGCGCGAGGCTCTGCTCGCCGAGATCGTCCGTATCGCCGGCGCCGCTGCGGCGGCCGACGAACCCCTGATGAAACCCGTGATCAACGCCACCGGCGTGGTCCTGCATACCAATCTCGGGCGCGCGCTGCTGGCGGAGCCCGCGATCGAGGCTGTCATCCGCGCGGCGCGCTCGCCGGTCAACCTCGAGTACGACCTCGCAAGCGGCGGGCGCGGCGATCGCGATTCGCTGGTCGAAGAGGAATTGTGCGCGCTGACCGGCGCCGAGGCCGCTACCGTGGTCAACAACAACGCCGCCGCCGTGCTGCTGGCGCTCAATTCCATCGCCGACGGCCGCGAAGTCATCGTCTCGCGCGGAGAACTGATCGAGATCGGCGGCTCCTTCAGAATCCCCGACGTCATGGGACGCAGCGGCGCGCGCCTGCGCGAGGTCGGCACCACCAACCGAACACACCCCGGCGATTATGCCTCCGCGATCGGGCCGGACACCGCGATGCTGCTCAAGGTGCATCCGTCCAACTACCGAATCGTCGGCTTCACCGCCGAGGTCGGCCTGGCCGAATTGGTCGAAATCGGCAGCGCTCATAACCTGCCCGTGATCGAAGACCTTGGCGCGGGCGCCCTGATCGATATGCAGCTCTACGGCCTTGCGCGCGAGCCCGTGGTCGCCGACCGGATCGCGGCCGGCGCCGCGATCGTAACCTTTTCCGGTGACAAGCTGCTCGGCGGTCCGCAGGCCGGATTGATCGTCGGGCGGCGCGACCTGATCGCCCGGCTCAAGGCCAATCCCATGAGGCGGGCGCTGCGATGTGACAAGCTGACGCTCGCCGCGCTTGCGGCGACCCTCAGGCTTTACTCGCGCAGTTCCGACCTCGAGTCGGTGTTGCCTACATTAAGAATTCTGCGGCGCACGCCCGCCGAACTCGAAGGCGTAGCGATCCGCGCCTGCGCGCTAATCCTCGAGCGCCTCGGCCCGGATTTCACCGTCGAGGTCGTGGCGTCGGCTTCCGAAGTCGGATCGGGTGCGCTGCCGGCCCAGGAGATCGAGTCGCGTGCGCTGCGCATCGTCCATCGCGAACATTCGCCCGATTCCATCGCCGAGATGTTCCGGCGCGCACGCCCGCCCGTGATCGGGCGCATTACCGAGGGCGCATTTCATCTCGATATGCGCACCGTCGATGATCCCGCCGCCTTCGCCACTCTGTCGTTCAGAGCGTAGCGAAGAATCCCGCCTCTTTTCATTGGACTTATCAGCGAGCGATTCAAAATTGGAGTATACCGTTCCCGGCGCTAGGGCCTGAGGAAACTTGGCTGACCACCGGACGCTTTCGCGAGGTACAAAATTCCTACTCTTTGAGATCCTTCTTGCCCTTGATGTTGGACTCGACCGCTCACTCGGAGACCCGAGCTTCAATCGTCGATATATTTTTTTTCAAAACAAACCGATCGTTCGTAAGGTGTCGGGTTCCGATCGGGTCGCCGGCGCCGCCTGCGACACCAACTCGAAAGGGCTTCGGGCGAGTATTAAGCGCACACGCGCGCTTGCCAAAAGACCGTGTTCGGAGATAAACCGAAATCAGGATCGACCCGTTCGCAATGTGGAGGATTCGATGCCGAACAAGACCTACAAGATTGTCGAGGTGGTGGGCGTTTCGAATGAAAGCATCCAGGATGGGGTGCGCAACGCCATGACCAAAGCGAGCCAAACCCTGCGCAACATCGATTGGTTCGAAGTCCAGAACATCCGCGGCGCAGTCCACGGCGGGAAGTTGGAGTTCCAGGTCGAAGTGCGCGTTGGATTCCGTCTCGAGGGTGATCCCGTGGCCTGACCATCGGCAGCCTCCGTGGACCTCAGAACCGCGACTCTCACCGGACGAAAGGAGACGCGAAGCAGTCCAAAACCTGTAATCGAGCGCGAGGACCTCCGGCATGCGGAGGTCCGTCGCATATCGCCCCGGCGGAGCCAATCGAGGCTGGCCGAGGTGTTGGTTTCCCTTCAATTCCGCGCTTATGATCGATCCAGCACGAGGATCGACGCCGGGAGGCGGATCTAATCGATATGAAGAGTTGTCCGCGATGCGGGAACACGTATCCCGACGCTGAAAAATTCTGCGAGTCCGATGGCACCGCGCTGGTACCCGCGCCTGGCGCTGGGAATCGCGAGACCACTGCGATACCGACCGAGGATCAGGGCAGCGCGGAGGCCGGAGAAATCGTTTGCCCCGAGTGTCACGGCAAGGCCGAACCGGGGGAAGTGATTTGCAACTTCTGCGGCACTCAGTTGCAACCCGGCACGGCATCCTCGGCTGCGCACGAGACTTACGAGGAACCACCATCGTCATCGGCCTCGTCGCGCACCAATCCCGAGGACTTCGTTCCATCGCACGGCCGGCTCGACACTCACGAGATGGGTGGAGAGCCGCCCGCCGACGACCCCTTCGCAGAGGAACCATCGATGCGCCAGCGGGTCTCGCGGATCCTGGGTTATTCGATCGCGGCGATTATCGCAGTCGTTGCCGGCGTATGGTTCGCGCTGCATCTGAGCGCAACTCGCCCTGGTGCGCCGGTCGCCGTCGTGTCGCCGGCGATCGGCGAGCCAACCGTGCAACTCGCGCGCAATCTGCAGATTGAGGTCAAGGGTGCAGATCTTGCGACCGCCCTCAATCGCGACCGAGACAGCATGCGCAAGGTTTTCGACGACAACCGCAACACCGTGCTCGATACCTACAAACATGCTCTCAAGAGCGATCCCACCCTGCACGACGGCATGGTCGTGCGCTTGCACGTGAACCCGGACGGAAGCGTCAGCAACGGGTCCGTGGTTACTTCAACCTTGGCCAATCCGAGTCTCGACGCGGAAGTGGTCAACACCATGAGCAACTGGAAATTCGCCGCGGCAGGCACTGCGCCGGTTGACGTGGACTACCCGTTGATACTCGCCACCAGCGGCAGCGACCTCGGTAGCCTCGAGACAATGCTGAGCGATAAGGTCGCGAGCTTGAGTCCCGGCGAGGCGTCCGAATATGCTTCGGCGCCTCCCGTTGTCACGCCTCCGCCTGTCGCCGCGGAGACTCCCGCGGCGGCACCGACCCCGGCGATTGCAGCATTGCCGCCGCCCCCGGCGCCGGCGGTTAAGCCGCGTCGGCGAACTCGTGCCAAAGAGGCCGAGCGGCGGCGGCCGTCGCTCACGGAGCGCCTGGCCGAAGCGCTCTCTGCCGACAAACGTCTGCGGCGTGTACGGGCATACGCGAATGGCGGCGGCCTGGTGACGCTCACTGGAAAGGTCTTCGACGATAAGGCCAAAATTCTCGCCGAACGCACGGTCCGCAGAGTCAGCGGCGTTAGCGGCGTAATCAATAATCTCACGACCGACACTTCGGTCTGGGCCAAAAACCAGGCGCTGATTAATAACCGTCTCCAGGCCGAAGGCCTGGGCGGAGTTACCGCAACGGTGATCGGCAACAACGTCTATCTCGACGGAACGGTAAAGACCGATCTCGATCGCCAGCGCGCGGAGACTGTCGCAGTCGCAGCGGCGCCAGTGAAAGTGCGTACAAATCTGATCAGAGTAAACCCGGGATTTTTCGGCTTTTGAGCGGTGCGGCGCGTGTCTCTCGACGCGGTTGGTATTGACATTGTTTTGCAGCGACGCTTATATGGCGGACAGAGAGCTTCCCGTTCTCGGTTCCCCCGAGGAGGATTCCGTTTCACATGGCAGACGCACCGAGTTCTTGTAAACAAGCTTTTGAATTGATGCCGAGTCGTTTCAACAAGGACGCGGCCAAAGGACTCAACGCGGTCTACCAGTTCGATCTTTCGGGCGATGGCGGCGGCAAGTGGCAAGTCCAGATCGGGAACGATCAGTGCGAGGTGAAGGAGGGCTCCCATCCGTCGCCGAACATCACAATCTCGATGACCGCGCAGGATTACCTCGACATGCTGGCCGGAAAGCTGAACGGGCAAATGGCCTTTATGACTGGCAAGCTGCGAATTGCCGGAGATATGGGGCTCGCGTTGCGCTTGCAGAGTCTCTTTGCATAGCGCGATAATAGAAACAGTTCTGAAGTTCGACTGCGGGCCTGAAATTCAGCGGCCCGAGATGGATTGACCGCTAGCTGAATCACTCTCCTCAATAAAAATACATCTCAAGCGAACGGCTTCGCATTAGTACTTTACTAGTGCGAAGTTTATAGCGAACCGAAATCTCACCTGCATAGGGCAGCGGCGCACAGGCACGCACGACGATATAAACCACGCGAATCTAAATGTTGACAACCAGGAATGGTTGCGTCGAAACATGAGCGAGATGACCAATTCAACCACCAAAGGGAGTATATGGGAGCAAACGAAATGACCGAAGATTCGGCGCGCGAGGAAACCAACGGCCGGGAAACTGAGCAGGACAGCGATCTGCTGGCCTCCAAGCTTTCAAAAGAACTCAACAACTGGCGGCGACGGCGCACCAGCGGAAGGCCGCGCCACGATGACGGGCCGAGCAGTGCATTTAAATCCGAGGCGGCCCGCACGATTAAGGTGCGTGGTCACGAAACGCTCGTGGTGCGTAAGCCCAAGCTCGTTTCAAAGCCCCCGGTCACGACCGACCGCAACGACTAACGCGCTCCCCGGCCAATCACGGTAAGTTCGGCAGATGCACCCCGGAGGTCGGCTATTAGAATTGGGGGGCTGCGTTTCGTACTCCGCTTCACCGTGAACGACCGTTCCGCAATAGCCGAAAGCTTCACTGTCAGATCACCCGCAGATCGCGATCACTCTTCGCCGTTGACCGCCATATGATGCCAGCAGGATTCGCGCGATCGGCGCCCGATTTCTCTCAGCCGCGAAAGACTTCGACGGGAAGCTCGCGTGAGGCCTGCCGTGCGGGATAAAAGGTCGCCACCAGGCACAGGATCATCGAGGCCAGCGCAACCAGGACAAAGCTGAGCGGTTGCACCGCGATTGGAATCGTGGACATCCCGTAGATTTCTTTCTGAATGTGGATGAAGTGGTATTGCGAGAGTACGAAGCAACCGATTGCGCCCAGCACAAGCCCCGCGATAGTTCCAAAGGCGCCAACGACCAGGCCCTTTAGCACGAAGATCAGCCGCACTTCGCGCGGCGTTGCGCCCATCGACATCAGCACCGCGATATCCTTGCGCTTCTCCATCACGACCATGATGAGCGTGGCCACCAGGTTAAAGGCCGCAACCCCGATCAGCATCAACAGCACCAGCGCATACACGCGCTTGAGCATCTCGAAACCGGCCGCCGCCGCGGCGTTGAATTCCATCCAGTTGCTCACGCGAAACGTCGCGCCGAAGCGTGAGCGCAATTGCGCGGTGACGGCATTGGTGTCGTCGAGATTGATAAGTTGGACCTCGAGCCCATCGACTTTGCCCTCGCGGCCGAAAAAGCGCTGCGCATTGCCGAGGCCCATAAACACCAGATCGCGGTCAAGAAACGCTACGCCGGATTCGAAAATCGCACCCACCCTGAAATGTCCGATCTTGGTGGTGATGTCGTTGCCGGCCCCGCCAATAACCGGGATTACCGCGGTTATCGGATCGCCGATCTTCACCTTGAGCTTTTCCGCAAGCGTCGAGCCGATTGCGATTGCGCCGTCGGTGGATGCGGTCGCGGGCGAGCGCGACTTTGACAACGCTGCGTGGGTGGCTGCTCCATCCGCAGCCGGCTTCCCCGATGCGGACAGGCTGTCGAGCGACCCGTGCTGGATATAGCGTAGCAGTTGCCCGACGATCGCTGCGTTGTCCGGATCGATCCCCCGCACGATCACGCCACTGATACCACGGGGCGAGCTGATCATGGCCTGTCCGACGATGAAGGGGTCTGAACCGGCAACGCCCGGGACCGAATTGGCGCGCGCGAGCAGCGCTCCGTAGTTCGAGATCGAGCCATTGAAGCTTAAGATTTGCACTTGTGGCGTGAGCGTGAGAATCCGCTGACGCAGGCTGTGTTCGAAGCCGCCCATCACCGCCAGTACGACCACCAGCGCCGCGACTCCGATCATCACGCCAATAGCGGTGAAGATCGTCGTGATTGAGATGAAAGCGTCGCGCCGTCGCGCACGCAGATATCGCAGCGCTATCTGAAGTTCGTATCGCAAATCAGTAATGCCGGTGCACGGAGCCGCACGTGCAGCTCTCGCATGAGCGCGCCGGCTGCGCAGTGACCACTTAGTATATCACTTTTTCACGCCGGAGCTCTTCGATTTCCGCCGTCGCCATGCCGAGTATTTCGCCCAGCACTTCGTCGCTATGCTGCCCGAGCGCCGGCGCCGGCCGCCGCAGCGCGCCCGGGGTACGGCTCATGCGATGTTCGAGGCCTTCGTAGGGCGACGGGCCCATCGCCTGGTGATCGAGCCAATTCCAAAAGCCAAACGCTTCAAGATTTTCGTCGCGATGGAGATCCATGCAGTTCTGCACGGGGTAGGCCGACACGCCGGCCGCTTGCAGCGCGACGGTCAGCTCGTCGGCGTTGCGTGTGCGAACCAGCGATGCGACGAATTCGTCCAGCGCCGCTTGATCGCGAAAGCGCTCGAGCATCGTTGCAAAGCGCGCAACGTCGGGCGCTTCGCCGATCACTTCGCTCAACGCGCGCCATTCGCTGTCGTCGGCGACGGCGATCGCGATCCACTGCTCATGGCCGTCTTCGTCGGCGCAGCGATATGCGCCGTGCGGCGCGTAACGCTCCGATTTGTTACCCACTGGCGCGAGCACGCGGCCGCTCGCGAAGTAGTCCACCAGCATCGGCGCGAGGTTGTGCAGGGAGGCTTCATACTGCGCCATATCGATGTACTGCCCCTTACCGGTGCGGCGGCGATAGTCGAGCGCCGCGATCAATGCGCACGCGGAAAATCGCGGTGCGATGAAATCCGTATACGCGCCGTATGGTGGACAAGGTTCCGCCGCGGAGTAGCCCGAGACTTGGTAGAAGCCCGACAGCGCCGCCATCAGGTTGCCGAAGCCTGGGTAATCGCGATGCGGTCCGGTCTGGCCCTGCATGCATGTCGAAAGCATGATGAGGTCGGGCTTGACCGCGCACATCGCCGCGTAATCGAGTCCCCAGTTGCGCAGGGTCTTGGGCGTGAAGCTCTCGGTCACGACATCGGCCCATGGCAACATCTTCATGAAAATCTCACGGGCGCGCGGCTTGCTCATGTCCAGCGCCAGCCCACGCTTGGAGCTGTTGAAGCTGGCGAAGAACTGACTGTTGTTGACGCCCGGCTGCGCGTCCTTCCACGGCGGCGCGAGGCGTAATCCGTCGAGGCGGGCGGCCGACTCGATACGCACTACGTCGGCGCCGTAGTCGGCCAGATATTTCGTGGTGACGGGACCGACCGCGTACCAGGTGAAGTCGAGAACGTGAATTCCTGCAAACGGAAGCTGGCTCATCGGATCGATTCTCCCGCGAATTTATATGATGCCGGCGGCGCTGAGCTCGACAATTTCCGTCGCGCTCAATCCGAGCAGGCCGCCGTAAATTTTGTAATTGTGCTGGCCGAGTTGCGGCGCCGCGCCCTGCGGTCCCACCGGGGTCTCGCTCAGTTTCGCGAACGCGCCCGGCAGCGTGAGCTCGCGCCCGAGTCCGCCGTGCTCGACCGTCACGAAATAGTCGCGTGCGGCGAGTTGCGGGTCGCCGGCGATATCGGCGGCATCCGCCACCGGTGCGCCGAACAGGCGGCGCTTCAAAATGTTTTCCCACAACTCTTTCTTGGTCTTCGTCAGAAAGAACCGCTGGACCGCATCCTCGGTGTCATCGAGTTCCTTGAGATCGGCCGCGGTGGCCGCCATGAAACCGCTAGGCGTGAGCGATTTCAGGCCGCCGCCCTGCGCGAGCCACGTGGGCGCCGCGCCTTCCTCTTTCATCCACGCGATCATCGCGTTGGTCGAATTGAAATAGGCACCGCCGGCAATCAGGAATGAAACGTGTCCGTCCTTGCATTGATAAACAGTCTTGCGGCGTCCACCGATCGCGCCGGTGAAGACTCCGCTGCGCCGCAGGTAATCGCCGTGCAGCAGCGGCATCGCCTGCTCGTTCATCAGGGTCCAGACCACGCAGGCCTGCGCGTTGACCACGATATGCTGGCCGAGGCCGTCCGTCTGGCGTGCGTAATGAGCGATCATCGAGGCGACCGCCGCTTCCGCTCCCGCATGCAGCCACGCCTGCGGCGCGCTCATCTGAATCGGCGGCTTGCCCGCCTCGCCCATCAAAAACATAGCGCCGCCCGACGCCCATGAAACGATGTCGGCGGCCTTATAATCTTTGCCCGGACCCTGGTCGCCGAATGGCGTGATGGAAGCGTGAATCAGCCGCGGGTTCAGCCCGGCAAGGGTGTCGAAGCCCAGATCGAGCGATTCCAGATAGCCGAGCGGAAATCCTTCGACCAGGAAATCGGAGCGCGTCACCAGTTGCTTCAGCAACTCACGTCCGTCGGCGCTCTCCAGGTTCAGCGTGACCGATCGTTTGCCGGCCTGGAACGCCAGAAAATGCAGGCTGCGATCCAGTCCGGGCTGGTCGTCGAGGTAGGGCGGTAGCTTTCGCGTCGGGCATCCGTGCGGCGGTTCGACCTTGATAACCTCGGCGCCCATGTCCGCGAACATTTTTCCGCAGAGCGCGCCTTTCTCGTCGGTGAGATCGAGCATCCGCAGTCCATTGAGCAGTTCCGAGCGCATCTGTTCGACTCCATTTGCAAGGGCTATAGCGAACTGTGCCGATCGCCCTTATGGCTCTCGCCGGGCTTGCTGCGCAGCCGACGCGATACTAGGGCAAATGTATGCCGGTGGGAAACACCAAGGTGTGCGACCATCGCGTTTCCGCAGTCGGGAAGCGCGCCCGCCTGCAAGCGCCGGGCGCGGCCGCCGGTGAGCTCCGCTCTATTCTTTCATCAGGACGCGAGCGGCACCGATCGCCGTCGCATAGTCGGCATGTTCGGGAATCAGAAATCCGCCACCGAAGGCGAAGTTGAGGCGCTTCATTTTCTGCATGAAGCGGAAGATGCGTGTGAGCTTGCCGGTCAGCACGATATCCTCCTGGCCGCATCCCCGCGCCGCCGCGATACTGAGCACCGAGACCACCTCGACGATCATGTTCATAATCGCAAGCGCCTTGTCTTCGGCGGTCGCGTCGGAGCTGATTTTACCGAAATTCGAGGCCGTCGTGCCGGGCGGCAGATCGCCGATCGCGCCGCCCGCGATATCGCGTACGGTCAGGTCCACGCGCGACAGATCGCCGCGCGACGCCATCGCCTCGAGCGTTTCGAAGGTCGATACACCGAGCATATGTTTCGAGAGCCCGCGCAACGTACCGCCGCCCAGACCAGTGCCGCTGACGTGATCAATCTTGGCGCCGTTGACCGAGACGATCGCCGTGCCGGTACCCAGCGAAACCACCAGTGCCCGGTCTTTTTTGGCCAGCGACGTGCCGCCGATTCCGATCGCCGAGAACTCGTTGACCTTGATTACCGGACGGCCGAGTAAGGTGGCCGCCAGCGCGCGCGATCCGGCGCCGGTCGCAGCCACGCGATCAACCTTCTCGAGCGGTATGTTGAAGGTCTCGACCAGCTTGCCGAGCGCGCCGGCCGCTGCCGCGACGGGGTCGTTTGCTTCGATCGTGACGACGTGGATCGCACCGTTGTCGAGGATCACCGCGTCAGTTGTTGAACCGCCAATGTCTATTCCAACGAGCATAGGGGGTGCCGACTCCTGTCCGGCCCATATGGAGGCTAGAACATCGCCGTTCATCTGTGCAAACGGCTTGCTCCCGGCGTGGCCCGCAAATCATCGCGCGGACGCATTCCACGGTAATCGCGATCGGTGCTAACGTCCTCCCAATGGCACGGCGCAAGGCCGACGATAACGAAGGACTTTTCCGGCCGCGGCATCCGGTGGCGCAGCCGTTGGCCGATCGGATGCGTCCGCGGACCCTCGACGAAGTCGTCGGTCAGGAACATCTGCTCGGCCCCGGCAAGCTGCTCAGCCAGATGGTCGCCGCCGGCGCCCTGCACTCGATGATCCTCTGGGGGCCGCCCGGCACCGGCAAAACCACTATCGCGCTGTTGCTAGCGCAACATTCCGGCGCACGCTTCAAAACGATCGCGGCAGTTTCCGCCGGTGTCGCTGAACTGCGCGAGTCGATCGAGGAGGCGCGCAGCGCGTTGGACCTCGAGGGCAAGCGCTCGGTGGTCTTCATCGACGAGATTCATCGATGGAACCGCGCGCAGCAGGACGCGATTTTGCCGCAGGTCGAAAGCGGCCTGATCACGCTGATCGGCGCGACCACCGAAAATCCCTCGTTCGAAGTAATCTCGCCGCTGCTCTCGCGCGCGCGAGTGCTCGTGCTCAAACCGCTCACCGACGACGACCTTGCGATTCTGGTTTCACGCGCGCTGGCGGATCGCGAACGCGGACTCGGTGCAATGGAACTTGTGATCGGCGACGACGCGCTGGCCGAGGTCATCCGCTTCGGCGCGGGCGACGGGCGTCGCGCGCTCGGCACGCTCGAAGTTGCCGCCGAATTGGCGCGAACCGCCAACCGCCGCGAGATCACGGCTGAGGATGTAACCGAAGCGGCCCAGCACAAGGCGCTGCTCTACGACCGCTCCGGCGAGGAGCATTACAACGTCATCTCGGCGTTCATCAAGAGCATGCGCGGAAGCGACGCGGACGCCGCACTCTACTGGATGACGCGAATGGTGGAGGCCGGCGAGGACGTCTTGTTCATCGTGCGCCGGATGGTGATCTTTGCTGCGGAAGATATCGGCAACGCCGACCCGCGCGCGCTGCAAATCGCGCTCGCGGTAAAGGAGTCCGTCGATTTCGTCGGCTTGCCCGAGGGCATCATTCCACTGGCGCAGGGCGTCACCTATCTCGCCGGCGCGCCGAAGTCGAACGCCTCGTATCGCGCCATGCTCGCGGCACGCGAGGACGCCCGCAATCTCGGCGCCCTGCCCGTACCGCTCCATTTGCGCAATGCGCCAACGCCGCTGATGCGCAAGCTTGGCTACGGCGAAGACTATCTTTACCCGCACGACTTCGCCGGCGCAGTCGCCGGCCAGAGTTATTTGCCCAAGCAGATCGAGTCGCGCAGCTACTACACCCCTTCGGATCGCGGCTACGAATCGCGCATGCGCGAATATCTCGACCGGGTGCGTCGGATGCGCGTGGCGGCGCGCGCCGCCGCTGCCGAACTGGCCGCAAAAAAACGCGGCTGACGCTCGGACCTTGCTCGCTGCCGCTCCCGCTCGTCGATAAATTCAACGGGACTTCGAGCGTGTGCGTCGCTGAAACTTGCGGATTTAAAAAGTGAACCGCGAGGCCGATTTGCGCGCCTCGCGGTTTCGGGAAAAGCCGATTATGACGGGAGCGTCAGCGCGTTCCCAACACCGAATCCTTGAGCGCCTTGGCCGGAGTGAAGCGCAGGCGCGTGCGCGCCGGAATCTTGATCGCCGCTCCGGTCATCGGGTTGCGTCCCATGCGAGCCTTGGTCTTGCGTTTGCGGAAAATCCCCAGGCCCGCGAGCCGCAGCGAGCCTTCCTTCTTGAGTTCGCGCACGACCAGCGCTGTGAGTTCCTCGATTGCCGACTTCGCCTGTTTCTTGTTGATTCCGACCTTGTCGGCGAGATGGGTTGCGACCTGCGACTGCGTCATCATCCTCCTCCTTGCGGCCCCAATCGGCCTCAAGACCCAGCGTGTACTACTGTGGGCGAACTTTCAAGCATAAATCTTTCAAAAATCGGCACTTTTCCCTGAAATCGGGTGGTTTTATGTGAAGAGATTCGATTTTTGACTGTCCCGCATGGGTTTTTGAATCCAGATCGCACCCGGCGCCAGTCTGGCAGCGGGTTTTTCGCGCCACTCGAATCGATGCGTGTCGGGGCTCAGTAGCGGACCTCGACCAGAAACAAACCGCACGGCGGCGCCGATGCGGGCACCAATGCGCGATCTCGCGCCTCGATCAGAGTCGTCACCTGCGCGGCAGCCAGCCTGCCTCGCCCGACTGCGATCATCGTCGCGACCATCGTGCGGACCATGTGACGCAAGAAGCCGCTCGCCTCGACACGATACACGAAGCGGTTTCCTTCGCGGCTCCATTCGCTGGCAAAGACGCGGCGCACAGTTGTTTTTTCTTCCGAGCCGAGCGATCGAAATGCGGCAAAATCATGCTCGCCGACGAAGCGCCGCGCCGCCGAGTTCAGCGCCACGAGATTCAATGGCGCGGGCACCCGCCAGGCGTAACGGAAATCGAAAGCCGATCGCCGTTCGCAGTTGATCACGCGATACTCATAGACACGCTGGCGCGCGTCGCGGCGCGGATCGAAATCATCGCCGACAGCGTCCGCCGCGATTATCGCAACGTCCAGCGGCAGCAACGCATTCATTGCGTGCATGAGTTCGTCGGGCGCGAATTTGCGGGGCAACTCGAATGCGGCGACCTGCCCGAGCGCGTGCACGCCTGCGTCGGTACGCCCGGAACCGTGAACCCGGACCTTCTGCGAAAAAATCCGTTCAAGCACCGCTTCGAGCCGCGCCTGGATCGAGTCCTGTCCGGCCTGCAATTGCCAGCCCGAATAATTCGAGCCGTCGTACTCAAGGATGATTCGGATTTTCATGGAGCGCGAAATTTCGCGAGCGCCAGGGACGAGTCCGCGGCGGCGCGCTCAGGAGAAGGGGAACCAGAGGCTCTCGGCGATCCACAATGCGGAGGTCGCGGCGACGCGCGCGCTGTCGAAAACGCACCAAATCACCGCGCCGCTGCCGCTTTGCTGCATGCGCACGATCACCGCTTCCTGCCCGACCGCATCGACGAACCCCGCCGGGTCGTCGCCTTCGATAAAAAGTATTCCCGGCGCCGCGCGCATTTTGGCGATCCATTCGCGCGTATCGCCGGTCGGCGACAACACGCTGAGCGCGACCGCCTCGCCGTGAAAGGCGGGCGTTTGCACGAACTGCACGGCCACCGAAGGCCCACCGCCAGCCAGTAATGTGGCTTGCGCTGCAATTGCGTCGGCCAGCGCGCGTCCATTTTCCGGGATGAAAAGATTGAACGCGAGTTGCGTCTGTTCCTCGCCGAGATCGAGCCGCGCGTTGAGCAGATCCGCAGTCTGGTTAAAAAGGTCGGAGACCCGTTCGCGCCCGCCCGCACTGGCCCCGGCAAGTACGGTCGCGCCGACAAATCCGCTCTCCAGGCCGAGCGCGCTAACCACCGTAGCGATTACCTGCGCCGCCGGATGCGGTACGGAGATCACCTGATGCGCCTTGAACTCCTGTACGCGGTCGCGTGCCACCAAACCGGGTGCGACCATCGGCACCGTGGAGGGTGGGCGTGCGGCGGCGCTCAGATCGATCAACACCGGTCCGGGCCTTTCCTCGATTATTTCCAGGGCGCGAAGTTCTGGCACCGCGAGAAACGCGATGTCGCAGTTCGCGAGATCGGCCGGCGAGTCGAGCCGCGTCACCGTCAGCGTGCGGCCGGCGGATTCCACCGAATCCGACGAACCGGCATCGGACGCAAACAGCAACAGCTCGGAACAGGGAAATTCGCGCTCGCCAATCAAGTCGGCGATCTGGCTGCCAACCGTGCCGGTGGCGCCAACCACTGCCACTCGGGGTTCACGGCCGCTTGCCATTGCCGTTTAGTTCTCACCGTTGAGGCTTTCGATTCGTTCGCGCACCAAGCGGCCCATCGCCTTGCACCCGACCGGTTTCGCGCCGCCACCGGTGCCCAAATCGCGCGTGCGGAAGCCGTCGCGCATCACGCCGTCGACCGCGTCCGTGATCACCTCCGCCTCTCCGCGCAGCCCCAGCGAATGTTCGAGCAGCATCGCCGCCGACAGTATCGCGGCGAGCGGATTGGCTTCGTCGCGCCCCGCGATGTCCGGTGCGCTGCCGTGAATCGGTTCGTACAGGCCCACGCGGCAACCCGCGCTGTTGAGCTCCTCGCCGAGCGAGGCCGACGGCAGCAGGCCCATCGAACCTGCGAGCACCGAGGCTTCATCGGTCAAAATATCGCCGAACATGTTCTCTGTGACGATTACGTCGAAGTCGCGCGGTCTGCGAATCAGATGCATCGCCATTGAGTCAACCAGCTGATGCTCGCATTGGACGTCCGGGAATTCCGCACTCAATTCGGCCGCAATCTCGCGCCACAGGCGGGAAGTCGAGAGCACGTTGGCTTTGTCAACGGAGGTCAGCTTCTTGCGTCGATCGCGCGCCAACTCGAATCCGTAACGCAGCACGCGGACGATCTCCTGCTCGGAATACGCACAAGTATCGACGGCCTCGCGCCCCTCCTTGCCCTCGCGCCGCTCACTCGGCTTGCCGTAATAGATGCCGCCGGTGAGTTCACGGATTACCACCATGTCGACGCCTGCGATAATCTCCGGCCGCAGCGGCGATGACGCTACCAGTTCCTTGACCGCCTTGACCGGACGGAGGTTGGCGAACAGCCCGAGTTCCTTGCGCAGTCCCAGCAGCGCCTGTTCGGGGCGTACATTGGCCTTCGGATCGTCCCACTTGGGACCGCCGACCGCCCCGAGCAGAATCGCGTCGCAATCCCTGGCGGCAGCGAGCGTGCCTTCCGGGAGAGGTGTGCCGAAAGCGTCAATCGCATGACCACCGATCGGGGCTTCCTTGAATTCGAGATCGACAGCGCCCCGGCGGGAGACCACCTTGAGCACCTGCAAGGCTTCGCCGACCACTTCGGGACCAATACCGTCACCTTTAAGAACTAGAACTTTATACGCCATTGCGAAATGCCAAAGCCTGGCCGCGAGTTATGCGGAACCGATGCGCTTCTCCGTGCGAGTGAATTTTGCGTTTGCGATCGTGCGCGACACCACGCTGAGGTCGTCCGAAGTCGTACGGGCAAGCCGGGTTCGTGGCTCACGATAATCGTGCCATCGAGCCAGGGCCAAGACAAAAGCGCTATCCGACCTGGCTGAATCTGGCAATTAGCAATTAGCCCAAGTCCAGCGCTGCGGCAAGCCCCCGTGCAATCCTGCGCCGGCGCCGACCGGGATCGAGCCTACAGTGCGTCGCCCGCACGCCGGGCCACCCGCTCGCTGCGCGCCTTCAGGCGATTAAGTGCGTTGACCAGCGCGAGCGCACTCGCCATCACGATGTCGCTATGCGCCCCCTGGCCCGCGACCGTCATCCCATCTTCGCGCACCAGGCACGACACTTCGCCGAGGGCGTCGGTGCCGCCGGTGATCGCTTTGACCGAATAACGCTCGAGCGTCGGCGTGATTTCCGCGATTTTGTAAATCGCCTTGTAACAGGCGTCCACCATGCCGTCCCCGCTCGCCTCGGCGTTGCGTTCGACGCCAGCCACTCGCATCGTGACTTCGGCGCGCGGCGTCGCCCGGCTCGAGGAGGTGACGGTCAAATCGACCAGTTCGAACTGGTCTGCGGTGCGGCGGCTCTCTTCGTTCGCGAGGGCCAGGATATCGTCGTCGTAAACGATTTTCTTCTTGTCGCACAGCTCCTTGAACGCCGCGAACGCCTTTTGCACGTCGATCGTCAACGGGTCAACGCCGAGCTCCTCCAGCCGATTGATGAACGCATGGCGCCCCGAATGTTTGCCCAGCACCAGCTTGTTCGACGGAATCCCGATGTCCTCAGGCTTCATGATCTCGTACGTCAGCTTGTTCTTGAGCACCCCGTCCTGATGGATTCCGGCTTCGTGCGCGAAGGCGTTATCGCCGACGATCGGCTTGTTGGGTGGCACCGGCTGCCCGATGATTTGCGCGAGCAGGCGCGAGGCCGGATAGATTTGTCGCGTCTCGATACCGGTGCGCGCTTCCATCAGGTCGCGGCGGGTCTTCAACGCCATCACCACCTCTTCCATCGAGGTGTTGCCGGCGCGTTCACCGATTCCATTGATGGTGCATTCGACCTGGCGCGCTCCGTTACGGATTGCGGCTAGCGAATTGGCCACCGCCAGACCCAGGTCGTTATGGCAATGGGCGCTCCAGATGACCTTGTCGGCGCCCGGCACGTGCTCGCGCATGTATGCGAACATCTGGCCAAATTCCTCCGGGATCGCGTGGCCGGTGGTATCGGGCAGATTGATGATCCGTGCGCCCGCGCGAATCACCTCCGTGCAAATTTTTGCCATGAAGTCCCAATCGCTGCGCGACGCGTCCTCGCATGAGAATTCGACATGGTCCAGATGCTGTTTGGCGCGGGTTACCGCCCAGGTCGCCGCATCGAGTACATCCTCACGCGTCATGTTGAGTTTGTACTTCATGTGAATTTCGGAAGTTGCGATGAAGATATGGACGCCCGGCCGCTGCGCCTTCTCAACCGCGCGCAGCGCCTGATCGACGTCTTCCTCGCGCGTGCGCGAAAGGCTGAGCACGGTCGGACCACTGATCGCTTCGGCCACGCGGCGGACCGATTCGAAGTCGCCGGGGGAGGAGGCGGCAAAGCCGGCCTCGATGATATCGACGTTGAGCCGCTCGAGCTGACGCGCGATCGCCACCTTCTCTTCGACATTCATGGTGCAGCCCGGCGCCTGCTCGCCATCGCGCAGAGTGGTGTCGAAGATGCGGACGTAGTCGTCGGCGATCTGGTCGGAATTGGTCGTGGCCATCAAGATTCTCCCTCGCTTAACGCCCCTTGAGGGTCGGCCGGCGGGAAACCCCAGCGTCAAAAAAAGAAAACGCCCCGGGTTGGCTCGCTCGGCCCACCCGGGGCGTTGGTCTCAAAGTTTCAAGCCTTTGGTCAGGCCTGCACCTCAACGCCTGCGGCGTGGGCCCACCTAAGGGCCAGAATAAGTAGCAGTTCGAGGTGAAGGCGCTGGCTCATTGCCGTTATTCTAGGCGGGAGTTCGAACTCGCGTCAACCCTCGGTTAACTTGAAGCACTTAATTGCTCCCACCCACCGCATCCTTTAATGACGAGCTTCACTCTCGTGGGATTGCTCGTGACCCGCCTCCGCGCTGGGTGTGGCTGCTGCATTCGATTCTAGCGGATGGAGGAAGGGGAGCTTTTGAACTCGTTCGCCGCGTGCGTGCAGGATCGGGCCGGAAGCGACATAGGCAAGCGCCAGGATAAACAGCGTGAACTGGGGCATCGCGAGAAACATCGCGGCAACCACCAGTATCGCGGCCATGATTTCGACCTGCGCGCGCTTGCGCGGATGAATCGACTTGAAGCTCGGATAGGGCACGCTCGAGATCATCAGGCCTGCCAATACCAGGGTCATCGGCGCCATCAGCGCGCATAATGTGCGCGGCGAACTCAGCTCGAAGTAGCTGTAGGCAAGCGCGCATCCGGCAATCAGAACGGCGGCGCCCGGAACCGGCAATCCGGTGAACCGGCGCTTGTCGGTGCTGCCGGTCTGGACGTTGAAGCGCGCCAGCCGCAGCGCCGCGCACACAACGTAAAGCCCGCAAATCACGATCGCAAAAGTGCCCAGCGGCTTCAGCGCCCAGCTATACATCAGGCCGGCCGGCGCGACGCCGAAGGCAACTACGTCCGAGAGGCTGTCGTACTCGACTCCGAACTGGCTTGACGATCGCGACAGGCGCGCGACGCGTCCGTCGAGACCGTCGCAGATGAAGGCGATCGCGATCATCACGGCAGCCAGCTCGAAGTGGGAATTGATCGACGATATCAATGAGTAGAAGCCGGCCAGCAGGCCGAGCGAGGTGATCGTGGCCGGGACCACGAAAACCCCGCGGCGAAGCGGATCGACCACTTTCTTGCGTTGAACTTTGATCCGTCCCGAGATCAGGCGCATGCGCGCGCGGCTTTCAAAATTGCGGCGCGATTCGTTGCGATTCATTGCGATAGTTCTCCGAGTACGCTTTCGCCGGCGCTGACGCGGTCGCCAGCTTTGACCGTGGCCCGGTAGGCGAGCGGCATGAAATGATCGACCCGGCTGCCAAACATGATCAGGCCGATACGCTGGCCGCGCGCAACGCTGTCATGCGGCCGGATGCGGCAGACGATTCGGCGCGCGAGGTAGCCGGCGATCTGCATTATGGCATAACGCCGTCCCGCAGTGTCGGCGAGGGTGATCAGGTTGCGTTCATTGTGCTCGTTGGCGTCGTCGCGAAAAGCCGCGCGGAATTCTCCGGGCGTGTGCGCGACGGCGATCACTTCGCCGGCGGCGGGGGCACGGTTAACATGGACGTTAAGCGGCGACATGAAAACCGAAACCCGCCGAAAATGCTCGCCCGACTCATCGCCCGGCAGCGGACATTCGCGAATATCGGTGACTTTGCCGTCAGCCGCCGACAGAATTGCGTTTTCGGAGCTGGTCGAGATGCGCTCGGGATCGCGAAAAAAGGCACCAATCGCGCACGCGATCAGCAGTACAATCAGCGCCAGCCAGAGCAGGCCGAACACCAGCAAGATCAGCGCGACTGCCGCCGCGCCGAGACTCATCGGCATCCCTTCGGGCGCGATTCCGACCGCCGCGGCGAGCCGTCCAATCAATCCCGCAGCGCCCGGCTTCCGCTCGATCTCGCCGGCGCCTGCCAAGGGCACCTAGTTCCTGCTGCGATCGACCAGGCGGTCGCTGCCGAGCCACGGCATGAAGGAACGCAGCTTGCGCCCGACTTCCTCGACCGGATGTGCCTCGGCCTCTTTGCGCAGCCGTTTAAAATTCGGCAGGCCGGCGCGATATTCCGCGATCCATTCATTGGCAAACTTGCCCGACTGGATGTCGGCGAGAATCTGCTTCATCGCGGCGCGGGTGCCTTCGCCGACGACCCGGTTGCCGCGCGTCATGTCGCCGAATTCGGCAGTATTGCTGATCGAGTAGCGCATATTGGCGATGCCCCCCTCGTAAATCAGATCGACGATCAGCTTGACCTCGTGCAGGCATTCGAAGTACGCCATTTCGGGCGCGTAACCGGCTTCCACCAGGGTCTCGTAGCCGGCGCGAATCAGTTCCGTCAGCCCGCCGCACAGGACCGACTGTTCGCCGAAGAGATCAGTTTCGGTCTCTTCGCGAAAGCTGGTCTCGATTACTGCCGCGCGTCCGCCGCCAATCGCACAGCCATAGGCAAGCCCGATTTTCTCGGTGTCGCCGGACGGATCCTGTTCGATTGCGAGCAGGCACGGCACGCCGCGTCCCTTCACGTATTCGGATCGCACCAGATGGCCGGGGCCCTTGGGCGCGATCATGAAGACGTTAACGTCCTTGGGCGGCTGGATGAATTTGAAATGGATGTTGAAGCCGTGGCCGAAGGCGAGATATTTGCCAGCGGTCAGGTGCGGCGCGATTTCGGCCTTGTAAATGTCGCTCGCCATCTCGTCGGGCACCAGCACCATGATGACGTCGGCTTCCTTGGCGGCTTCCGCGGTTTCGAGCACGCGTAGCCCCTGCTTGGCGGCCTTGTCCCAGGTCGGGCTGTCCTTGCGCAGGCCCACGCGAACGTCCATGCCGCTGTCGCGCAGATTGAGTGCGTGGGCGTGACCCTGGCTGCCGAAGCCAAGGATCGCGATTTTCTTGGGGCGGAGTGCGCTCAGATCGGCGTCGCGATCGTAAAAGACCTTCATCTTGCTTGTTCTCCAGAGAGTTTATTCTTTGGCGTGGCGATGGTTATTGGCTTCGAGCTGAACCGTTCGCGCCAGGGCGATTTTTCCCGTGCGCACGATTTCCTTGATCCCGAGCGGCCGCACCAACGCGATAAACGCCTTGATCTTGCCGCTGTCGCCGGTTACCTCGACTGTCACCGAACGCTGCCCAATGTCAACTACATGGGCGCGAAACGCATGAATAATCGAATCGAGTTCAATTCGTGTGCGCTCGTCCACGGCCAGCTTGATCATCACTAATTCGCGGTCGATAGTCTCGACTTCCTTGAAGTCGGTGACCTTGATGACCGAGACCAGCTTGTTTAGCTGCTTGTTGATCTGCTCAAGGATCTGGTCATCGCCGGTAGCGACGACCACCATCCGTGAGACCGTCGGATCCAGCGGATCTTCGTTGACGGTCAGCGATTCTATATTGAAGCCGCGGCTCGAAGAAGAGGCCGGCGACGCGAGAGAGCACGCCGAATTCGTTTTCGACCAGTACCGATATCGTATGACTTGGCATGTCTTATTGGGAAACACAGCCGGCCTCGCAGCTCCGCGGCTCCTACTCCGCTCCGTCGTGCTGATGGCGATTGAGCAGGTCCATCAGGCGGTCTTTCGAGGCTAGCTTGAGTTTCTGGATCCGTTTCTTTTCCAATTCCTCTTCGGGGGTAAGATATAGTTTGTGGCGGAAGGCTTCCAGTTGCTGCTTAAGGTCGTTGTGCTCCTGATACAGCATCTTCAGTTCCGTATCATGAACCGCATGCTGCTGGATTAACTCTTCCTCTCGGTGTTCCATGATTCCCTTCTCCCGGGTCTACGGCGGTTGATTTGATCGATGCCTCGGGTGCGCGAATATATGACGGTTCGATCGTGGCGGCCTGGTCGACGTCATTGCGCGCAACCCGCGCCGCACCGAGCGCGGCGATAAAACTTCCTTGCTGCCATAATTCCGCGGTTCCGGCGACGCTCGCCCTACCGCCGCGGCGTGCGACGAGTACACGTGCGTCTTCGGCTTTTGATTCTCCGACGAAGAGGATTTCGCCGGTGATGCGAGAGGCGAATTCATCGAGCGGAACTACCAGGTCACCCATTTCCTTCTGTAGCGCATCGGTCACAACGTCGTAAAGAGAAGTGTAGACCTCTCCCTTGCGCGCGTCGAGAATCGGACAAATTTTGACTCCGGGATGGGCTGCCGGAGCGCCAGCACCGCAAAGCGCAATCGCGTCTAACGATGGAATTCCTACAATCCGCATGCGGCCGCCAGTTACGAGCCCTTTGGCATAGCTGAGGCCTACTCGAAGACCGGTAAACGAGCCCGGACCCGTTCCGACGGCGACCGCCGACAATTCATGGATTCCGATGCCAGCCGCGCGCAATACCTCATCGACCGCCGCCGGAAGATCAGCGCCATGAGATTTCACCGGTCGCGCCTGCGAGGCCACGATACGGCCGTCGCGGACCAGCCCAATCCTGGCGATCGAGCTTCCGGTATCGAAACCCAGGACCGGACCTGCGTACGCGCCGGCGGCGAGCAAGGGCTCAGCCGATAATACGCGATATATCATTCAGAATTACGAACGCCATCAAGATGAAAAGCAGAAACAGCCCTACTTCCATCGCGATCTCGCGATGGCGCAACTTGAGCGGTTTACCGCGAATTCCCTCGATCAGGAAAAACGCCAGATGGCCGCCGTCAAGCAACGGCACCGGCAGCAGATTGATGATGCCGAGTTCGAGGCTCAGCATGACAGTGAACATAGCGACGTCGGCGAAGCCCTGATGAGCTTCCTTACCCGCCATCTGAGCGATCATAATGGGGCCGCCAAGCGCTTTGCGGGCCGGCGTGGAGCCGTCGATTATTTTGAAGATGCCGACGACGATATCGTGCGAAATCCGCCAGGTCCCGACCACGCCCTGTCGCATAGCCGTCAGCGGTGGATCGTGCCTTTTGAATTCGTCTCCGCGCGGCAGCACGCCGATTATCCAGACCGGCGATTTCTCGCCGAAAATTTGCCCTTCTTCGGTCACCTGTTTGGGCTTGATCATGACCGTGAGGAGATTGGCGGAACCGGCCGGACGGCGCACAATCAGTCGCAGAGTTTTGCCACCGCTGCCCCGGATTGCCTCCGACAGATCGCCCCAGGTATCGATCGGCTTTCCGTCAATCGAAACAATCCGATCGCCGCTGTGCAAGCCGGCGATAGCGCCGGGCTTATTCGGGAGAATCTGTCCGATGACCGGCAGCGTCACCGGCACTCCGGTCAAAAAGACCAGCGTGAGAACGATTGGTGCGAACAGGATATTGGCGAGCGGCCCGGCCAAAACAATCGCGATTCTCCGCGACAACGGCTGGCTCGGAAATGCGCGCGAGTTGAAGCTTTCGATCAGCGTCGAAGAACGCCCTTCGCACAGCACCTCGCGCGCACGCGCGACGGTTCCGGCCCGCGCAACTTCACGCAAGACCAGCGCCTCTTCCGGGTTGGGCTCGCGCCCGATGACCGCGGCTGCGTCACCCGGGGGAATCGAACCGTCGGGCGCGGTCGCAAGCGCAGTGGCGATAGCGGCCAGAGCGTCGTCGCCGGTCTTGCCGGACTTCGCGAGCCATCCGGTCTGGCGCGCGGCCTCCAGCAGGTCGAGTTCGATTTCCTTGATATAGCCTTCGAGCGTTGGCGCGCTCGGCTCCTCGGCAATTTCGTCGCCGAGCATCCGCACATAGCCGCCGAGCGGCGTCGCTCCAATCGAGTAATCGGTCTCGCCGCGCCGAAAGCCCCAGATCCGCGGCGGATAGCCAATCGAAAACCGGATCACGCGCACGCCGACGCGCTTTGCCATGGTGAAGTGCCCGGCTTCATGAACCAGCACCAGTACGGCGAAAATCAGGACGGCAGCGACAATCGATATGATCATAGTTGCAGGCAGAACGAAGATCTGTCTCCCAAGCCCCTCAACGGGAATAATAGTAGGTGAACGCCGCCGCAAAGACTAGGCTGCATGTGCGATCGAGCAGCCCGCCGTGGCCCGGAAAAATCCAGCCGGAATCCTTTACCCCGGCCACGCGCTTGAAGGCCGAGCCGACCAGATCTCCGAATTGCGCAAGCACCCCGACTGCGGCCGCCATGACCACGGCCGCACCGACGCTCCATTGGGATGCGACCAGCGGACGCAGGATAACCGCAGCTATGATGCAAGCGGCGAGACCGCCGAGCGCGCCTTCGACAGTCTTGTTGGGGCTGACCCGCGGCAGCAGCTTGACGCGGCCCATCGAGCGACCGGCGAAGTAAGCTCCGCTGTCACTCGCGACTACGAGCAGTAACATCAGGATGATGATCGGGATACCGCCCGGATGATTGCGCAGCAGCGCGAAGTAGGGGAAAAGCACGCCGACCCACATCGCCCCGATGAAAAGCAACCAGACGCGTGACCACCGCCACTGCGCAAATTTCTCGGCGCCTTCCATGCCCACGCGCGCGACCAGCATGAGCAGCATCAGAGTTACCAGGCTGGTTGCCGCCGGGCTCAACGAATCGCCATTGCTGAGCAACACGACGATCGCGGAAATTGCGCCGGCGATCGCAACCAGTAGCGCTTCGGCGGCGTTGGCCCGCATCATGGCGATGATTTCGTAGAGACCCCATGCGCCGAGAATCCCGATGAACGCGGTGAAGGCGGGCGCGGGGGCGAATATCAGAACAGCGATCGTCGCCGGCAGCGCGACAATCGCGGTCCAGAGCCTAGTTCGCAGCACGCAGACGATCGGGCGAGGCGGCTTCGACCAGGCCAAAGCGGCGCTCGCGCGCCTGGTATGCGGCGATCGCGGTCAACAGCTCGCGCTCGCGGAAGTCCGGCCAGAGCGTATCGGTGAAATAGAGTTCGGTATAGGCGAGCTGGTAGAGGAAAAAGTTCGAGATGCGCTGCTCGCCGGAGGTGCGGATCAGCAGGTCGGGATCGGGCATGCCGCTGGTGTCAAGTTCGCGTGCGACGGTCTGCTCGTCGATTTGCGCCGGGTCGAGCTTGCCCGCGGCGGCCGCCTGCGCGATCCGTCGGGTTGCGGTGACGATGTCCTGGCGGCCACCATAGGAAAGCGCCAAGGCGGTGGTCATCGCTCGATTATCCGCCGTCATTTCGACCGTCTGCTGCAGCGCGTGGCGTACCTGCGACGGCAGCCGTGCGAGGTCGCCCAGTGCAATCACGCGAATGCCGCGCTTCATCAGGCGTTTGACCTCGGTCACGAGATAGCGATGCAACAGCGACATCAGGAAACGCACTTCGGTGCCGGGCCGGCCCCAGTTCTCGCTCGAAAAGGCGAACAGCGTGAGGTACGGAATGCCAAGTTCACGCGCCGCTTCGACCACCGCGCGCACGGAGTCCTTGCCGCGGCGATGGCCCTCCGAGCGTGCAAGCCCGCGCCCGTGCGCCCAGCGGCCGTTGCCATCCATCACGATCGCGATGTGGCGTGGCAAGCGAGCGGGATCGAGCGAAAGCTTCGGGAATTCGTCGAACGGCAGTGATGAGGCCACTTGGCTGATGCGAATCGGCGCCGGCTGGGCGAGTCCGATCAGACCTCCATTATCTCGGCTTCCTTGGCGGCCAGAATTTTGTCGAGCTTTTCGATGAACTCGGTCGTGTGCTGCTGTACCTTGGCTTCGGCTGCACGGAAATCGTCGTCGGTCAGCTTCTTTTCCTTGTGCAGTTGCTTGAATTTATCGTTGGCGTCGCGCCGGTGGTTACGGATTGAAACCCGAAATTCCTCAGCGGTCTTGCGTATATGACGGACGAGATCCTTGCGCCGTTCCTCGTTGAGTTCGGGGATCGGAATCCGAATGAGCTTGCCGTCGTTCATCGGATTCAGGCCGAGGTCCGAGGTCTGGATGGCCTTTTCAATTTCGGCCATCGCCCCCTTGTCGTAGGGCGTAACCACCAGCAAGCGCGCCTCGGGCGCCGCCAACCCGGCCAATTGGCGCAGAGGGGTGCGGGTGCCGTAGTAGTTGACGTGGAGATTTTCCAGCAACGCAGTCGAAGCGCGTCCGGTCCGGATGCGGGCCAATTCGTTGCGGAAGGCGTTGACCGCCTCCTCCATCTCCATTTGCGCGAGCTCGATTTCCTCGTTCATGGCATATTGCGTACCGCACCTTGGCGGCCGCTTTCTACCCGCGTCCCTATCGCTTCGCCCATCACGGCTCTTTTTATATTACCCGGCTTGCGTAAATTAAACACGATAATCGGCAGATCGTGATCCATGCACATCGAAATTGCAGTCGAGTCCATCACCTTGAGATTCTGCTGCAGCACCTCGATATAGGTGAGCTGGTCGAAGCGGCGCGCGTTCGAATCGCGCATCGGATCGCGGTCGTAAACACCGTCCACGGTATGACTGCCCTTGAGAATGACGTCGGCGCCGATTTCCATCGCGCGCAGGCTCGCCGCCGTGTCAGTGGTGAAATATGGATTCCCGGTGCCTGCCGCAAAGACCACGACGCGGCCCTTTTCGAGATGGCGAATCGCACGGCGCAGAATGTAGGGCTCGCATACCGAATGCATCTCAATGGCCGAGAGCACCCGTGTGCGCACATCGAGCTGCTCAAGCGCGTTTTGCATCGCGAGCGCGTTGATGACCGTCGCGAGCATGCCCATCTGATCGGCGGTCGAGCGGTCCATGCCGCGGGCTTCGTACTCGCTGCCGCGCAGAATGTTGCCGGCGCCGATCACCAGCGCCAGTTGGATACCGAGGGCGGCGACCTCTTTGACCTCTTTGGCGATCTCGCTCAGCGCGTCCAGATCGATTCCATTGCCTTGGGCTGGGGCCAACGCCTCGCCCGAGAGCTTCAGCAGCACGCGCTGGAAGCGGGGCTCGCCCTGTTTAGCCGGTTCCGCTTCAGCCATGGCGCTCAGTGTCCTCCGGTTGCGGCTTGCTGCGCCGACCGGTTTGAATCGTGGTCTCTCGAACTCGCCAGGTCAGACGAACTTGCCAAGTCAGGCCGCTTTAGCGCCGAGGTTCTCGCCTAACTGGAAGCGTACGAAGCGCCGGACTTCGATTTTTTCCCCGAGCTTGCCCACATACTCGCCGATTACATCTTTAATCAGACGATTGGGATCGCGCACCCAAGCCTGCTCGTAGAGGCACGCGTCGGCAAAGAACTTCTCGAGTTTACCGTCTACGATCTTCGCGATGACCGCCTCGGGCTTGCCGGTGCTGGCAGCTTGCGAGGCGTAAATCTGGCGTTCCTGCGCGATTACCTCTTCCGGCAGTTCCTCGCGCCGTATGGAGCGCGGATTCGCCGCGGCGATCTGCATCGCGATTTCTTTGACCAAGGTCTGAAACTCCGGCGTCTTGGCGACGAAATCGCTTTCGCAATTTATTTCGACCAGCACGCCGAGCTTGCCGCCCGCATGAATATAGGAGCCGACCGTACCTTCCGAGGCAACCCGGCCCGCGCGCTTGGCAGCCTGCGAGATGCCTTTTTCGCGCAGCCAAACGACGGCCTGTTCGAGATCGCCCTTGGCTTCGGCGAGGGCGGTCTTGCAGTCCATCACGCCGGCGCCGGTCTTCTCGCGCAGTTCCTTGACCAGATTCGAGTTTACGTCCATTCGTGTTTCCGAGCTTGGGTTCCGGGTTCAGTCCGGTATGGTTGGGGGGCGGGAGAACGGCTCCCGCCCCGAATTATTTTGTCGATGGTCGGCGCGCACCCTTGCGCGCGATGTCAGACCTGCTGGGGCGGAGGCTCCACCGGAGCGGCGATATCCTCGGCCCGCGCCAGGTCTTCCTCGCCCTTGCTACGCTCTTCTGCCGATTGCTTGCCTTCGATAACCGCGTCGGCCACTGCCGCCGTGAACAACTTGATCGCTCTGATAGCGTCGTCGTTGCCCGGGATGCGATACGAAATCAGATCCGGATCGCAGTTAGTATCAACCACCGCCACCACCGGGATTCCAAGGCGATTGGCCTCGGCCACGGCGATTTCCTCTTTCTTGGTATCGATTACCCACAGCGCGTCCGGCAGTTTGCGCATGTTCTTGATACCGGCCAGCGTGCTCATCAACTTCTCGTGATGCTTCGCGTTGTCGCTCATCTCTTTCTTGCTGAGCGCCTGGATCATCTCGGGATCGCCCATCACCTCTTCGAGCTTTTTGAGCTTGTCGATCGAGGCGCGGATGGTCTGGAAATTGGTCAGCATCCCGCCGAGCCAGCGGTTGTTGACGTAAAACATTCCGCAGCGATCGGCCTCTTCGCGGACGATGTCCTGGGCCTGCTTCTTGGTCCCCACGAACAGGATCGTTCCGCCTTGTGCGCAGAGGTCATGGACGAAGTCAAAAGTGGCGCGAAACATCTTGACGGTCTGCTGCAAATCGATGATGTAGATGCCGTTGCGGGCGCCGAAGATGTACGGTTTCATCTTCGGATTCCAGCGGCTGGTCTGATGGCCGAAGTGAACGCCGGCCTCGAGCAGCTGCTTCATGCTGATTTCGGTCATAGAAAGTCTTCTCTCTTGTCTCGCTTGGCCGTCTCGCGGCGCTAACCTTCAACCCTATCGGTTTGGACGATTAATTCCTAGCAGTCGATAATACAAGGCCTCGTAACGGTCGCGGAGCGGGAAAGTGCCGGGAGGATTGGCTTCGCTTTGTAAAAAAATACTTTCCCCTTCCACCCGGGCCTGCCTCGATAGCGACAATTTGCCCCTGCCGCCGGTCATACATTCATCGATTCGAGGAATTCCTCGTTGGTCTTGGTACCCTGCATCTTGTCGAGCAAGAATTCCATCGACTCGACCGCGTTGAGCTGGGACAGAAGCTTGCGCAAAATCCAGACCCGATTCAGCGTGCTGCGCGGGAGCAGCAGTTCTTCCTTGCGGGTCGAGGAGCGCTGGATATCGATAGTCGGGAAGATGCGCTTTTCGAGCAGGCGGCGGTCGAGCGCGATCTGCTGGTTGCCGGTGCCCTTGAACTCTTCGAATATAACTTCGTCCATGCGGCTGCCGGTATCGACCAGCGCGGTCGCGATAATCGTGAGGCTGCCGCCATCTTCAGTATTGCGCGCGGCGCCAAAGAATTTCTTGGGCTTGTGCAGGGCGTTGGAATCGACGCCGCCCGACAGAATCTTGCCAGAAGGCGGCACCACCGTGTTGTAGGCCCGCGCCAGCCGTGTAATCGAATCCAGCAGGATGACGACGTCACGCCCGTGCTCGACCAGCCGACGCGCTTTTTCGATTACCATCTCGGCCACCTGCACGTGGCGCGTGGCGGGCTCGTCGAAGGTCGAGCTGACGACCTCGCCCTGCACAGAACGCAGCATGTCGGTGACTTCCTCGGGGCGTTCGTCAACCAGCAGCACGATCAGAATTACTTCGGGATGGTTGCGCGCGATCGCCTTGGCGATCGCCTGCATCATCATGGTCTTGCCGGTAAACGGGGCCGCGACGATCAAACCGCGCTGGCCTTTGCCGATCGGCGCGATCAGATCGATGATGCGAGTGGTGTAGTCCTCATGGTCGTATTCGAGCTTGATGCGCTCCTCGGGATAGAGCGGCGTCAGGTTGTCGAACAGGATCTTGTCGCGGGCCTTTTCGGGCGACTCGTAATTGATCGACTCGACTTTGAGCAGCGCGAAATAACGCTCACCCTCCTTGGGCGGGCGAATCAGACCGGAGACGATATCGCCGGTGCGCAGATTGAACTTTCGAATCTGGCTCGGCGAGATATAGATGTCGTCGGGACCCGGCAGATAGTTGTAATCGGGAGCGCGCAGGAAGCCGAAGCCGTCGGGCAGGATTTCGAGCACGCCTTCGCCCAGGATCGATCCGTTGCGCGCGGCCTGTGCCTGCAGGACGGCGAAGATCATGTCCTGCTTGCGCATGTTGGTGGCGCCGTCGATGTTGTAATCGCGGGCGACCTGAGCGAGTTCCGTGATCTTGGCGCCCTTGAGCGCCTTGAGGTTCAGTCCGCCGGTGTCGCTGATCACCGGCACCACTGCGTGGCGGTTGGGCACGTAGAGCGACGGTTGCTGAACTACCCGCTCGTCGGCTCCGTTGGGCTGATTTTCGGCCGTGAGACGCTCTTCGGCGGCTGGCGCTGGCGCGGTCGCATGTGCGCTGTGGCGCGGCCTTATGATTGCGGTCGGCGCCGCCGGTGTTTCCTCGGTCTGTTCGCGAGTCTCGTGTCTCGTTGCTCCTCGACCCTTACCCATGTTAGCTCCCCGCAACCTGATTTCCCCCAGTGCAACCCTTTAGTTTAAATTTTTGGAACTCGGAACCGTCCGATGAAGTCTTGTGTAACTTTGCCGATGTACTGTGGCCGCTGTACTTCAGATGCGCGATACGGGGCCGGCCTACTCGACGATCGACTGCTCTGCGCTAGCTACCTGCCTCCCAGGTTTCCCGGTGTGCATGGCCGATCAGGGTTTGTATGCGGACGCCTTTTTAGTCTGGCAACGGCGGGCGCCTGGAGACGGGCTGACTCTGAAACTCGATCTATTTGGGCGCACTTGGTGCGGAGGCTCAATCTGAAAGTAACCAAGCACCGCCCTCGTGTCAATCGCCGCTTCCCGAACGGCGTCTATTATTGAGTCTTCACCCGACTTCATGTCACTCGCCCTGTGTCCATTTGCCAACTGCGCCGCTGGAGGTATCGAGACCGCGCGCCGCGAGATAAGCCGCGATGTCGAGCGCCGGCGGCGCGATGAATTCGAGCCGCTCGCCGCTGCGCGGATGGGTTATGGTCAGGGTCAGCGCGTGCAACGCCTGCCGCTCGAAATTCACCAACTCAACGCTGCCCGCCGGTGCGGTCGCCGCCACATTTCCGACGGCCGACTTGCCGCCGCCCCCGTAAACCGCGTCGCCCAGACACGGATGGCCGATCGACGCCAGATGGACGCGGATCTGATGAGTGCGGCCGGTCTCGGGACGCACGCGGACGAGCGTCGCCGGCGCGCGGCTGTCAGCAAAGCGCTCCATCACGGTGACGTGGCTGATCGCGTCGCGCGGATTGCGCGATCGCACCGACATCCGCTTGCGCTCGGTCGGATGGCGTCCGAGCGGGCGCGAAATCGTCAGGCGATCCTTGGCCATGATGCCGCGCACGATCGCCAGGTAAATCTTGCGCACGCTGCGATCCTTGAATTGCCGCGCCAGCGCGGTGCGCGCGAACGGCGTGCGCGCCACCACCATCACACCCGAGGTTTGCTTGTCCAGCCGATGAACGATTCCCGGCCGCATCACGCCGTCGGGCTCGGCCATCGCGGCGAGTTCCGGGAAGCGCGCCAGCAATGCGTCAACCAGCGTGGAGTGCAGATTGCCAGGCGACGGATGCACTGCCATACCGGCGGGCTTGTTCACCACGATCAGCTCCGCATCGGCGAATATTACATCGATAGCCGGCGCCGATGCCGGCACCGCAACGACAGTTGGCGGGGGCGGTGGCGTAATGGCCACGCGATCGCCGCGCCGAATCGAGGCGGCCGCGCGGGCCGCCGCTCCGTTGATGGTAACGAAACCGGCCCGGATCATGCGCGCGGCCTGCGACCGCGAGTACTCAGGTGCGATCGCGTTGGCGACGAATTGATCGAGCCGCAAGCGCTCATGCTCGGGCCCGGCGATCAAATCTTGAGGCTCCACTCCGTTTCAATCCCGGCGCCCGTCCGTGCCCGCGGCGTCAGAATTTATACGGCACCGGATGGGTCGATTCGTGCGCCTTGATCTTCTCGTCCTGCATCAAGGTGAGCGCGATATCGTCGAGCCCTTCGAGCAGGCATCTTTTCGGGAACGGGTCGATCTCGAAATGCGCCGACCATCCGAAGTCGTCAGTGACCTTTTGGGCCGGCAGATCGACCGCCAGATGGTAGTCCTGGCGGGCCTTGATCGCCTCGAAGATGGCGTCGGTCTCCTCGGGCTTGAGGACGATCGTGAGGACGCCGTTTTTCAGGCAATTGTTTTTGAAAATATCGGCGAACGACGGTGCGATCACCGCCTTGAAACCGAAATCGGCGAGCGCCCAGACCGCATGCTCGCGCGAGCTGCCGCAGCCGAAGTTGGCGCGCGCGACCAGGATCGTCGCCTTCTCGAAGCGCGGCTGATTGAGCACGAACTGGCTGTCGGGCTGATTGCGCCAATCGTAAAACAGCCCCTTGGCGAGGCCGCTGCGCACCACCGCCTTGAGAAACTGCTTCGGGATGATCTGATCGGTATCGACGTTGGGACGGTCGAGCGGAGCGACCAGGCCGGTAAAATTCTTCAATGGTTTGATCATCGCTTGAGCCTCTCCGAAAATTCGGTCACTTGCCCGCCCAATCGCGCACGTCAACAAAATGGCCGGCCACGGCCGCGGCCGCCGCCATGATCGGGCTGACCAGATGAGTCCGTCCGCCCTTGCCTTGCCTTCCCTCAAAATTGCGGTTCGAGGTGCTCGCGCAGCGCTCACCGGGCTGCAGGATGTCGGGATTCATGCCGAGGCACATGCTGCATCCGGCCTCGCGCCATTCGAAACCGGCTTCCTTGAAGACCCGGTCGAGTCCGAGCTTCTCGGCCTCGTTCTTGACCAGTTGCGAGCCCGGCACGACCATCGCGTTGACGGTCGCGGCGACGCGCCGGCCCTTGACGATTGCAGCAGCCGCCTGGAGGTCGGAAATGCGTGAATTGGTGCACGAGCCGATGAACACGCGATCGACCTTGACATCGGTAATCGGCGTGCCCGGCACAAGTCCCATGTACTCGAGCGCCAACTCGACCGCCCGGCGCGAGGTCGCGTCCGCATAGCTTGACGGATCGGGCACCTTGCTGGTGACCTCCGTCACCATGCCGGGGTTGGTCCCCCAGGTGACTTGCGGTGCGAACGCCGCGGCGTCGAACACGATACTGCGATCGAACTTCGCGCCCTCGTCGGTGCGGTAAGTGAGCCATTGGGCCGCCAGCCGATCGAATTCGGCGCCGGTCGGCAGGTAGCGGCGGCCGCGCAGGTAATCGACGGTCTTGCGGTCGGCGGCGATCATGCCGGCGCGCGCGCCGCCTTCGATCGACATGTTACACACCGTCATGCGCTCCTCCATCGAGAGCGCTTCGATCGCCGAGCCGCGATACTCGATCACGTGGCCGGTGCCGCCGTCGGTCGTGATTCGTCCGATGACGCCGAGGATGATGTCCTTCGCGGTGACGCCGAGGCCGAGCTTGCCGTCAACGCGAACTTCCATAGTCTTCGGCCGCGCCTGCCACAGGCATTGGGTCGCCAGCACGTGCTCGACCTCGCTGGTGCCGATGCCGAACGCCAACGCGCCGAGCGCTCCATGGGTCGCGGTATGGCTGTCGCCGCAGACGATCGTCATCCCAGGCTGCGACAGGCCAAGTTCGGGTCCGATGACGTGGACGATGCCCTGCTCGACTTCACCGAGGTCGAACAGCCGCACGCCGAAGTCGCGACAGTTCTTGCGCATCATGTCGATCTGCAGCTTTGAGTCGGCGTCGGTGATCGGCAGCGAACGATCGGTCGTCGGGACGTTATGGTCGAGCGTCGCGAACGTGCGATCCGGCCGGCGGACCTTGCGGCCGGCCAGCGCGAGGCCCTCGAAGGCCTGCGGCGAAGTCACTTCATGAATCAGATGGAGGTCGATATAAAGCAGTGCCGGTTCGCCGGGCGCTTCGTGGACAACGTGGGAATTCCAGATTTTTTCAAAGAGTGTTTGCGCGGCCATTGCTCGGAACTTTGCCTCCGGGATAAACGCCTATTCAATCAGAATTATCGGAGAGCGGGTACTCTCGTCAAAACCCGGGCCGCAGCGGCCTCGATTAATTCAACAAAATGGCAATAACGCGGGTCGCCCCGGCGGCGGGTCGCCGATTTGCGCCGGCGCATCCATACTGAGCCATGTTGCAGGTTCCCTGTGCCTTCCCGGCATACACGTGCGGCCACCCCCGCTACTTGATTCGATGGGTCGGTGCGGCACGCTCCGCGCGGGCCATCCCGCGCGTGACGGCCTCGTCGCCAAAGCGCTCGGCGACCGCGTCGAGTGCGCGGTTGAGGCGGTCACGCTTGGCGGCGCCGCTGCCGGGCGAATCGAACAGCCCGGCCTGCGCCGCCTCCGCACGCTCGAGATTGTGCACCTGGATTCCAGCCAGCCGCACCTTCTCACGATCGGTAATGCGCGCGGCCAGCGCGATCGCGAGTTGCGCGATCGCGGCGCTGTCATCGGTCGCGTCGTCGAGCGACGAACTCCGCGTCACCATCGGATAGCGACCGCCCCCGAGCGGGCGCGTAAGTTTCAGCTTCAGCGTCACGGTGCGGGCGCGCACCTGGTCGGCGCGCAAGCGGCGTCCGAGGGCCTCGGCATGCGCTATCAGTACGCGGCGCAATTCCAGCGAGTCGCGGGCGAGGTCGCGCTCGAAGGTACTCTCCTCGCCGAATGACTTGCGCTGCCAGTCGGCAATCACCGGGCGCGGGTCGCGTCCGTTTGCAAGCTCGTACAGATGCGGTCCAAACGAGCCGAAGCGCGCTTTGAGATCGGCTACGTCGCGGCGCGCGAGATCCCGGATCGTGCGAATGCCCTCGCTATGCATCCGCGCGAGCGTTACCCGTCCCACGCCCCACAGCCGTTCGACCGGCAACGGGTTCAGGAAGGCTCGCAAATGCTCGGGACCGAGGATCAGCAGCCCATCCGGTTTGGACATGTCGCTCAAAATTTTCGCGGCCATCTTGGTCGCCGCCACGCCCACCGATACCACCAGCCCGGTGCTTTCCGTCACGCGGCGCTTGAGTGCGCGCGCCACTTCGATTGGCGAGCCGAGCAGCCGCTCGCTGCCGGTGAGATCGAGAAACGCCTCATCCAGCGAGAGCGGTTCCACCATCGGGCTGAACGCGTCGAAGACCTTGCGAAGCGCTCGCGAGATTTCGACGTACCGATCCATCCGCCCGTGTACGAAAACCCCCTCCGGGCACAGTTTGCGCGCCTGTGCCGTCGGCATCGCGGAATGCACCCCGAATTTGCGCGCTTCGTACGAAGCCGACGAGACCACGCCGCGCGCCGAACTGCCGCCGACAATCACCGGCATGCCGCGCAGCGCAGGATTGTCGAGCGCCTCAACCGCGGCGTAAAAGGCGTCCATGTCGGCGTGGGCGATTACGCGCTCCCAGCCCGCGGTTGAACGGTCGCGCACCGCTTGCTTGCCCTCCCGATTCACGTGAGCGCCGCGAGTCGCTCGAAAACCCGTTCGGCTGCGCGCTCGCCGCTGGCGATACAATCCGGGATACCGACGCCACGCAGGTAGGCACCCGCCAGCTCCAACCCTGCGATGGATTCGGACGCGCGCTCGATTTCATCGGCACGCACCAGATGCCCGACCGCGTATTGCGGCATCGAGTTGGGCCATCGCCGCACCCAGGTCAGCGCCGGCTCCGCCGTCACGCCGAGCAGGCTCGCGAACTCCGTGCGCGCCGACGCGACCAGCTCCTCATCGCTGAGAGCCAGCATTTCGCTTTGCAGCGCTCCGCCCAGAAACACCCGCGCCAGAATCATTCCCGCTGGTGCCCGGCGGGCAAACTTGAGGCTCGAAAAGCTGCCCGCGATTATGCGCCGGCGCTCGGCCACCGGCACCACGAAGCCGAACACGTCCGGAGGCTGCGGGAAATCCGCGATGCGAAAGCCGAGGTTGACGGTCGCGGCCGAAGCGTATCCGATCGCGCGCAGCATCGCGGCCAGTTGCTCATTGGTCGATTCAAGCAGCGGTGCGATCGCAAACGCCGGAGCCGCGCACACGATCGCATCGGCTTCGATACTGCTACCGTCGCGAAATTCGAGCCGCCATCGCGCCGCCGCTTTCGCCGCCTCGCGCGCATCCGCCAGCCGCGTCAGCGCAACGACGTCCGCGCCGTAATGAATCTGCCCTTCGAGCTGGCTCGCCAACGCGTCGACCAGCGTGCGGATGCCGTCCTTGAAGCCCAGAAACAGACTCCAGCGCGCGCCGCTGGTTCCTCGCGCCTGGCCGTCGCGCGCCCGCGCAGCGGCCCGCAGCCCGCGAATCACGCTCCCGTAGCGCCGCTCCATCTCGACGAACCGCGGCATCGTCGCGCCCACGCTCAGTTGCTCCGGGTCCGCCGTGTAAATCCCCCCGGCGAGCGGTTGCGCCACGCGTTCAAGGACTTCGCGCCCCAGCCGCCGGCGCACGAACGCGCCCAGGCTCTCGTCCTCGGGCGACCGCCGCCGCCGAATCAGCGGTTCCATCATGACTCGGAGCTTGCCGCGCGCGCTGAACAGCGGGCTTCTCAGCAGCGGGCTTAAGTAGGTCGGCGCCATCAGCGAAAACCCTTGCGGGATTTCGATCAAGCGGCCCTCGCGCACCACCATGGTCTTGCGGAATTGTTCCTGGGTACCGATTAGCTGAGCCGCGATTCCCAGGCGTTCGGCGAGCTTCGCCGCGGCCGGTTTTTCAGCGAGAAATGAATCCGCGCCGGCTTCGATCACGTAGCCGTCACGCCGAATCGTATCGAGCGCGCCGCCCACCCGCATGCCGCCCTCGTAAAGCGCGACTTCGAGCGCGACGCCATTGGCCGACGCCAGTTCGCCGAGGCGATATGCCGCGGCCAGCCCGCTGATGCCGCCACCGATTATCGCGACGAGCCGTGGTGATGATGTGTTCTCCATCACTTCGCGCGATCCGCGTGCGCGCGCTCAGGCGCGCGGCGCCGCCTGCGACGGTCTCAGATGGGCGCGCGCCAGCGTCGCCATCAGCTCGATAAAACGCGGATGGTCGCTCACCGTCGCGGCCCGCACCAGCGTCACTCCAGCGACCTGCGCGATTTGCGCCGCCTCGATATCCAGGTCGTAGAGCACCTCGACGTGGTCGCACAGAAATCCGATCGGCGCCACCACCACCGCACTGCCGCCAAGCCCGCGCACCACATCGTTGATGTCGGGCTCGAGCCACGGCTCGCGCGGACTTCCGCTGCGGCTCTGATACGCGATTCGCCAATTCGATTTTCCCACCGCCGCCGCCGTCAGCGCCGCCGATTTCTGCAGTTGCTCGACGTAGGGCGAGCGCGCCGCCATCGTCAACGGGATACTGTGCGCGGTGAAAATCAGCTCTGCCCGTTCACTATCCGACACCGCCAGACGCTCGAGCGCCTCGCGCACGCGCGCGGCCGCCGCCTCGATAAATAGCGGATGATCGTGCCACGGCGGCGGATAGTCGATCGCCGGCGCCGCCGGTCCCACTCGTTCCCGCGCCGCCTCGAGCTCGCCCTGATAACGCTCCCAACTCGCTTCGCAGCGATGCGCCGCGAGAATGAACCCGAACGCGCGCCGCACGTGTCGCGCTCCGAGTTCGCGCAGCGCGTCATCCATGAACGGCGCCGTATTGCGCATCGCGACCGCGACCGGAGCGTCGATCCCGTCGCCGCGCAACCGTTCGCGCAGCGCAGCCGCCTGGCGCATCGTCAGGTCGTTGTAGGGCGAGCGCCCGCCGAGCAATTCGTAATGATGCACCACCGCTTCGTAGCGTTCGCGCGGCACCGGCCGTCCCTGCAATACGCGGTCGAGAAATGGCCGAATCTCGCCGGGCTCGGTCGGTCCGCCAAAGCCGACGATAATCACTGCGTCGCAATTCCCAGCGGCCGCCGCGCCGTTGCGGGCGCGCTTGCTCCCGTCCGCGATCATCGCCGGCTCAGCTCGTGGACCGCATCGACCAGCGCAATCGCATGATCGACGGGCGTCTGCGGCAGGATTCCATGGCCCAGGTTGAAGATGTGGCCGGGGCGTCCGCCGGCGCTCTCGAGGATGCTCTGCGCGCGGCGCCGAATTTCCGGAATTTCCGCGAACAGCGCCATCGGATCGAGATTGCCCTGAACCGCAACCCCGTCGCCCAGCCGCGCCCAAGCTTCGCCCAAATCCACGCGCCAATCGAGCCCAATTACGTCGCCGCCGGCTTCGCGCATCAGTTCCAGCAGATTGCCGGTAACCGTGCCGAAGTGGATCACCGGCACGCCCGCGCGCACCGCGGAAATCACCGCCCGCGTATGCGGCAGCACGAAGCGCCGATAATCGTCGGGCCCGAGGCTACCCACCCAGCTATCGAAAAGCTGCACCGTGTTGGCACCGGCGTCGATTTGCATGTTCAGATATTCGGCCGTGACCCGCGCGATCATCTCCATCATCCGATTCCAGGTCGCGGGCTCGGTGTACATCAGCGTCTTGGTTGCCTGGTATTGGCGCGAGCCGCCACCCTCGATCAGGTACGACGCCAGCGTGAACGGCGCCCCGGCGAATCCGATCAGCGGCACCCGCCCGGCCAGCGCGCGCTGCACCAGCCGAATCGATTTGGCGACGAAGCCCAACGATTCATCCACCGCTACCGGCGCGATTCGAGCGAGGTCGGCCGCCGTTCGGAGCGGCCGATCGATTACCGGACCGTCGCCCACCTCGTAATGCAGTCCCACCTTCATCGGCACCAGCGGCAACAGGATATCGGCAAAGATAATCGCGGCGTCCACTCCCAGCCGCTCAACCGCCGTCACCGTCACTTCCGCGGCCAGATCGGGCCGCTGGCACATCTCGAGAAACGAATGTTTTTCGCGCACGCGCCGATATTCCGGCATATAGCGACCCGCCTGGCGCATCAGCCAAATCGGCGTATATGGCGTCGGCTCGCGCCGGCACGCCCGCATGAACGGCAGCTCGTCGAGCTTGCTCCTCGACGTCAACCCGTCGGAGCTTATCGCGTCTCCCTGGTCTGATTTGATTGCGCGCGTGAGGTCGCGTTTGATCGCGCCGCCAGCGGCCTCGGTTACGCGCGCGCCGGCTCCAGCGCCGCGAATATCCGCGGCAGCGCGCTTGCGCGCCAGTATCGCCGGTCCACGACTTGCTGCCGCTTTCACCAAATGGCCGAGTTTGGGATGCTCGGGTTCGATATCGACGGCGATTCCGCACTGGCGCAAGGCCTGCGAACACACCGGTCCGATCGACGCGACCACCGCGGCGGCCAGTCCGCGCCGCAACTCCTCGCCCGCGCCCTCGGTCTCCGCCATCGCGATCACGTTGGTCACCTGGTTCGAGCTGGTAAACAGCACGACCTCGGCGTTGCCCGCGGCGATCGTTCTGATCGCCGCGCGCAGCGGCGCGCGATCTTCCGGCAGCGCCCAGCGATAGACCGGGACCACGATTACCGTCGCGCCGCGCGTTTCGAGGCTTTCCCCCAGCTCGCGATTGGTGACGCCGTATTCCTGGATCGCGACGCGTTTGCCCGCAAGCTCCATCCGCGCCCCGAGACCGGCGATCACCTCGCGCCAGGTGTTGGGCTCGGCAATCGTGATCGACGGCACCAGCCCCACGCTGCGCATCGCCGCGACCGGCTTCGGTCCCCGCGCGACCGTCACGATCTGCGCCAGCGCCGCGACGATCACCGGGCGTTCGTAGCGCGTCTCGATCACCTTGAACAGCTCGCGTACGCCAACGCCGGTCATGAAAATCACGACATCGATTTCGCCGGCGATCAACCGCGCAGCAAATTCCAGCGCCGCCGGATTGTCCTCCAGCGGCACCTCACGCATCGCGGGTGCGACGATCGCACGGCCCCCCAACCGCTCAATCAGCGAGCGCGTCTCGACCGCCATCCGGCTTTCGAATGCGACCACGCCGAGCCCCTTGAAGCCGCACGGGCTCAGGCTTTCGCTCGACGCTTCCATCAGTATCGCGGCGCGCGCACGCGGCTTTCAAATTCAGTCATTTTGCTCATATTACCGAGCTTCGTTGCACATATTGGCACATCTTGAGGAAGTTCCCCGCGCTTCGCCATCAATCGAAGCGGCCCGGATACATGAGACTAGCGCCCGCGGCGCACGGCGCAAAGAGGGTCCCGCCGGCGCCCGCTCCGCTCGGGCAAAACCGCTGCGGCGGTGTAACCTCCGCTCCGGCTGTGTTACCAATTCCTGCTGGAGGTTCGACACGAATCATGAGTGAACCCGTAGTGCTGATGAACATCGCGGGCGGCATCGCCACCGTCACGCTCAACCGCCCCGAAAAACTCAACTCGCTTAATCGCGAGCTGCGATCGAGTTTTTGCCGCACGATGCAGCAGTTCCGCGACAATCCCGAAGTCAAGGTTGTGATCATCACGGGCGCGGGCCGCGCGTTTTGCGCCGGCCTCGATCTGCGCGAACTCGGCACCGATAGCGGCCGCGAGAGCGGCGCCTTGGTGCGCGACGGCACCACCGTGAGCTTCATCACGGTAATCGAGGATATGAAAGTTCCGGTGATCGCCGCAGTCAACGGATTCGCCGTTACCGGCGGCTTCGAGCTGGCGCTGGCATGCGACATGATCGTCGCCGCCGAAGACGCGCAGTTCGCCGACACCCATGCGCGCGTCGGCGTTATGCCGGGCGGCGGCATGACCGCGCGGCTGCCGCGCGCCGTCGGCATCCGCAAGGCCAAGGAGCTTTCGCTCACCGGTAATTATCTCGGTGCGCGCGAGGCGGAGCGCATGGGCCTGGTGAATCGGGTCGTGGCGCCGGGCCAGGCCCTGGCGGAGGCGCAGTCGATCGCCGAACAAATCCTCACCGCGAATCAAACCGTCGTGGGCCAATTGAAGCGCCTCTATGACCTGACGTCGCGCGCGACCCTGCACGACGCCATTCGCATCGAGCAGGATTTTTTCCGCGCCTACAACAGCAGCTCCAATCTCAAGGATTTCGATCGCCAGCGCGAGGCCGTCATGGAGCGCGGGCGCGTGCAAAAATCCACCGCGCGCTGACAGCGCGGCGGCGCGTGCCGTTCGGAATGGTCGATAAGTCTCCCAGGAGGCGGGAAAATGGACGATCAGTCATCGATCAAGGAACAGGTCAGGGAACAATACGCGCAGCGGGCGGAGCGCGTCCGTCAACGGGCCGGGAATAGCGCCGGTTGCGGTAGCGCCGAAAATGCGTGTGGTCCAATCACCGGCAACCTCTACCGTGAGGACGAAAAGGCCGGCCTGCCCGACGACGCGATCGCCGCTTCGCTCGGATGCGGCAATCCAACCGCGCTTGCCGACTTGCAGCCGGGTGAAACCGTGCTCGACCTTGGCTCCGGCGGCGGCATCGACGTCCTGCTGTCCGCCCGCCGCGTCGGTCCGTCGGGAAAAGCTTACGGCCTCGACATGACCGATGAGATGCTGGCGTTGGCCCGCGAGAATCAGCGCAAGGCGGGCGTCGGCAACGTCGAATTTCTCAAGGGCGAGATCGAACACATTCCCCTGCCGGACAACTCGGTTGACGTGGTAATTTCCAACTGCGTAATCAATCTGTCGGTGGACAAGGACAGCGTGCTTCGCGAGGCTTTCCGCGTGCTCCAGCCGGGCGGGCGTTTCGCCGTTTCCGATGTCGTCGTACGCGGCGAGATTCCCGCCGCGATCCGGCGCAGCGTCGAATCGTGGATCGGATGCGTCGCCGGCGCACTCGAAGAATCCGAGTATCGCATCAAGCTCACGGCCGCCGGGTTCAAAGGCATCGAGCTCGAACCGACCCGCATCTACACCGTCGCCGACGCCGCTGATTATCTCAAGGAAATGAAACTTGACGCCGCGGCACTGGCGCCGCTATTAGACGGCAAGTTCATAAGCGCATTCGTGCGGGCGAACAAACCACTGTGACTTCAACCGGCTGCTTGCGCAGCGTTCGCTCGCCCGTAGCCGCATTGCTCGAGAGGTGCATTCGATGAATCCGCGCGGTCACCACTTCATCGCCGCCATCGCCATCGCCACGGCTCTGACGCTTTGCTCCACTCCGCTGGTCGCCCGCGCCGGCGCCGCGCCGGTCAAGCACGAAAGCGCCATCCCGGCGACCGACATTCCGGCGTACATCACCGCCGCGATCGCTTCGCCGAACCGGCCCGCGCACGACCGCGAGATGGACGCCTGGCGCAAGTCCGCACAGGTAATGGCGTTCTTCGGGATCAAGCCCGGAATGAAGGTTGCCGATCTGTGGGCTGGCGGCGGCTACAACACCGAGATACTCGCGCGCATCGTCGGTCCGACCGGCAAGGTTTACTCGCAAAACGGCCCGTTCCCCGAGAAATTCAAGAAAAACGCCGACGTCTGGCACGGTCGCCTGAAAGGGCCCGGCATGGCTAACGTGGTCGAGGTCACCAAGCCGTTCGGTTCCTCCGACCTCCTGCCGGTAGCGCCCGGCACGCTCGACGCGGTCTTCATCAATCTCGACTATCATGACCTGTTCAACATCGGCGCCGATCCCAACAAGCTCAACGCGCAGGTGCTGCGTGCGCTGAAGCCCGGCGGCATTTACGCCATCATCGATAACAGCGCAAAGGCAGGTTCGGGAACCCGTGACACCAAGACGCTGCATCGCATCGACGAGGCCTTCGTGATCAAGCAGGTCGAGCACGACGGCTTCAGGCTGGCGGCAACCTCCAACGTTCTGCGCAATCCCAAAGATCCGCGCACGCAGCCGTTCTGGAAAATCGACCATACCCAGGACCGCTTCATACTGAAGTTCGTCAAACCGTGATCGCGCGCAGCGGTCGTTCACGTAATCGCACGTAATCGAAGCGGAGGGCAGCGCGCGCATCGGACCGCGCCGGGAGAATTCAGATGAAGATTGGATTGTTGACTGCGGGTATCGGCAAGGCGGCCCATCCGCGCATCCTGCGCACCATTGCCGAGCACGCGGAGCGCCTCGGTTTCGGCACGCTGTGGGCGCCCGAGCACGTCGTGTTGTTCGATCGCTACACCGATTCCAAGTATCCCTACTCGCAGGATGGCGCTTTCGCCGCCCCGAGCACCATCGACTGGATGGACCCCTTCGTCGCGCTAACCTACGCGGCCGCGCGCACCAGCAAAATTCGCCTCGCTACCGGCATCTGTCTCGTCCCCGAGCATAACCCGCTGGTGCTCGCGAAAGTGATCGCATCGCTCGACTACCTGAGCGGCGGCCGCTTCGCCCTGGGCGTCGGCGTCGGCTGGTCGGCCGAGGAATTCGCCGCCCTCGGCATCTCCTTCGAGCGGCGTGCCCAGCGCACCCGCGAGTACATCGCAGCGATGCGCACGTTGTGGGGTGACGAGAGCTCCTCGTTCCACGGCGAGTTCGTCAACTTCGACGCCGCCCGCAGCTTTCCCAAACCCGTGCAAGGCGGAAAGGTGCCGATCATCTTCGGCGGCGAGAGCCTCCCGGCGCTCAAGCGCGCCGCCGAGTACGGCACCGGATGGTTCGGCTTCAACCTCGATCCCGAGCAGGCTGCGGCCAAAATCGAACGGCTCAAAGGCCTGATCCGCGAGCGCGGTCGCGCGCTGGGCGAGGTCGAAATCATCGTTTCGCCGTATATGCAACGAGTCGCGCCCACGAGCCTCGGCGCCTACCATGCGGCTGGCGTCAGCGAGATCGTTCAGCTCCTGCAGATTCCCGAGGACGAGGCCAAATTGCCAGCCGTACTGGAACAGATGGCGCGCGATTGGGTCGAGCCAGCCAACCGGCTCGGCTGATTGCGCGAGGTTTGCTCAGGCCGACGCCAAAATCTCGCGGGCGCGGCGCAAATCCGCGCCGATTTGCGCCGCCAGCGCGTCGGCCGATTCGAACTTGCGTTCGGGCCGGATACGCTCGACCAGCTCCAGGCGTACTTCGCGATCGTAGAGGTCCCGGTTGAAGTCGAAGACATGCGCTTCGATGGTTCGCTCGGGCTCGGCAAACGTCGGTCGCATCCCGATGTTGGTAATCGAGGCGTGCGCCCCGTCGTCGAGGACGAGCCGCGTAGCATAAACTCCGTCGGGCGGCAGACATTCCGTGCGGCTGCGGATATTGGCGGTCGGAAACCCGATCGTGCGCCCGCGCTCGCGTCCGTGAATCACCGGCCCACTGAGAAAGTGGTTGCGCCCCAATAGCTTGGCCGCCGTCCGCAGTTCGCCCGTGGCGATCACCTCGCGAACCGCAGTCGAACTCACTTCCATGCTGCCGGCCGTCACCGGCCCGACAATCGTGACCTCGAAGCCGAGTTCCCGCCCGAGGTCCGCCATCACGGTCGCGTGGCCCGCGCGGTTATGGCCGAAGCTCACGCTATGTCCAACCACCACTGCGCGCGCGCCGAGATATCCGGCGAGGTAGTCGCGCACGAATTCACGCGGCGAAAGTTGACTCAACTCATGGGTGAAGTTGATTACGGCCGCGCAATCTATCCCGGTTGTGCTCATGACCTCGAGCTTGTCATCCGGAGTCAGTATCAAGCGCGGCGCGCGGTCGGGCGCAAGGACCTTCGCCGGCGTCGGATCGAAAGTGACCGCGAACGCCGTACCGTGCTCCTTGCGCGCGCGTTCGATCGCCGTGCGCAGGATCGTCTGATGGCCCACGTGCACGCCGTCGAAATTACCCAGCGCCAGGACCGGAAACGGATGCGGCCGCGAACCGGCGAGATCGCGAATTATCTCCATCGCGCGCCGCCCCCGGCTATTTCATCTGCAGTTGTACTCAATGTCAGCAATGCCTCGATGCGGTGGATTGTGCTCAGCCGTTAGCGAGCGAGTTCATCATCGCACGCGCGGTTGGGGCTTCGGCCGCATCCGGGTGGTCGCCGAGCAGCTTCTGCAGCGTCAGGCGCGCATCGATGAGGTCGTTCATCTTCATGAAGGCCTGCGCCTCGTTCAAGAGCGCCGCACTGGCAAAGCGTCCCCGCGGAAAGCGCATCACGAGATCGTTGAATTGCAAAATCGACTGGTCGTACTTGCCCATCTCGTAGAGCGCGTTGGCCGAGAAATATTCGGCCGGTTCGCTCAAGGGCGACTTCGGATAGCCGCGCTGAAGCTTCTGGAACACGCCGATCGCATTGGCGTACTTGCCCGCCTTCATGTTGGCAAGACCCGCGCGATAGACCTTGATACCGGCTTCATTGCTGGATCGCGCAGCCGCAATTTCCTGCCCAAGATGTGCGCGCCACGAAGGTGCGTTGGTGACCGAAGCGGGTCGGGGCACCGACGCCGGACGCGGGGGCTGAGCAGTCGGCGCTGGCACATTGGATGCGACCTGCGCGGGGTTGTCACCGGCGCCCGGTGAATTGTCTTCGGCGGACGAATCGTCGTCGTTGCCGGTGTTATCCGCTCCGTTCGGAGCGTTCATTGAAGTGCCGTTGTTGTATGCAACGGGTCCAGGCGGCGGTCCTGCGGCCCCGCCAGGTCCGGCGAAGCCTGGATAGCCGTTGGGCGGCCCGCCGGGATTCATCGCATCACCCGGATTCATCGGACCGCCCGGAGCGGTTCCCAGTGGTCCGCCGACACCCGGCGGCGCCAGGTTCGCTACCGGATTTCCCGTCTTCAACAGCTGGATTTCACGCTCGAGCTGGGCTATTCGCGCCTGAGCCGCGCCACCACCACCACGATTGTGCTCGATCTCCGCAATATGATCGTTGAGGCGGGCGACCTGATCCTGCAATGCGTTGATTTGCTGACGGTCGGCGGCGACGATGCCGCGTAAATCTTGGTTGTCGTTTTGCATCTGCTGATTGTCCGCGGGCATCACGCATCCCGCGAACGCCATCGCCGCGCCCAAAACGAGGGCCATTCCAAGGCCGCCCGGGCGGCCCCGCCCGCCAGCGCAGGCAGGGCTAACCGCAGTGCTTGCAGAACTCGCGTTCACTGCGACAGCGCAAAGTGATCGCGCCGGTTTTCGGCCCAGCATTCGTCGGTTTCTTCGGTACACAGAGGCAACTCCTTGCCGTAGCTGATGGTCGACATGCGGTCGCTGCTGATGCCGAGAGTCGCCAGATAGTCTTTGGCGGCCTGCGCACGCCGCGCTCCAAGAGCGATATTGTATTCCTCAGAGCCGCGATCGTCGCAATGGCCTTCGATTTGCAAGCGAGTGCCGGGATGCGCGGTGAGATAATCGGCGCTGGCCTTGAGCACTTCGTCATCCTCCGGACGGATGGTCGCTTCGTTGTAACCGAAATGTATGTCGGCAAGCGGACCCTGCCCGTTGGCGCCCAGGGTGCCTTTCTGCAGCGCGTTGAGCGAGCTGCCGCCGCCACTGCCGATGCCGCCCTCGCCGAGCCCGCTGCCGGCCGCTCCGGCGCCCGCGCCGGCGCCGGGTTTCTTTTGCGACGAGCATCCGGCGATGGCGAGTCCCATCACCAGGAGCGCGATTCCGGCCGCGCGGGTTAAGCCGCCCGCATCAACCACCCATCCACCACGACCAAGCTGGATTCGATTCATTACCCTGTCCCTCCGTTAATGGTGCAATAATATAGCCGTCGCGCGCACGCATCAGGTATATCCTGCTGCCGCCGCCACGGTTCGAACTGAACGCGATGTAGCGACCGTCGGGCGACCACGTTGGCGACTCGTTGGATCCGCCTTGGGTCAATTGGCGCGCGCCGGTGCCGTCGAGGTTGATCACGAAAATCTGAAACCCGCCCGGCCTGCGGCTCTCATAGGCAATTTGGCGGCAGTTGGGCGAGAACGCCGGCGCGGTGTTGTAGGAGCCCTGGAAGGTAATCCGCCGGGCGTTGCCGCCGGCGAGATCTTCGACATAGACCTGCGGCGTGCCCGAACGATCCGAGGTAAAAACCAACTGGCCGCCGTCGTGACAAACGGATGGGCTGACGTTAATCGCGTGATTATCGGTCAGCTGGCGTACGAGGCTGCCGCCTTTCGACAGCAGATACAGGTTGGTGCGGCCGCCGCGCTGATATGCCGCAACGATCCCTCCGTCGGGCGTGAGCGTGCCGCCAACCGCCTGGCCCAGAGCCGGATTGATGCGGGTCTCGAGCCGCCGACGGAGGTCAACCACGTAGAGCTCGGGCGTAAAGGTCTTATAGGAAAGATACAGCAGATGAGAGCCGTCCCGATTGAAGTCCGGGAATAAATTGATGGTTGGATTGTCGGTCACGCGAAACAGGCCGCCGCCGTCGAGCCACGAGGTATAGACTTCCTTGTAACGGCCGCCCGCGGTGGAAACGAACGCGAGCTTGCTATCGAAGGGTCCGCGCGTGCCGGTTGCCGCCAGCAGGATCGCGTCGGCGAAGCGCCGCGCCATCTCGCCGACGTCATGCGGATCGCCGATGAACTTCTTGCCCATGATGCGGCGCTGCTGCGGCACGTCGAACAGCAGAGCTTCGACCGTTATCTTGTTACCCTGGCGCTGGGCCGAGCCTTTCACCAGATAATCGGCGCCGAGCGAACTCCAGTCGGCGAAGTTGAACCCGCCGATGTCGTATCCCGATTTCTGCGGATCCTCGATGTAGGAAGCAGGGTCGATGATGCGGAAGAAACTCGACAGTGTCAGATCGCGCGTGAGGACCTTGTTGAAGGTGGCGGAGACATTATGGCTGTCGTCGCCGCCGAGATTCTTCAGCGCCGAGACCGCGATCGGCTGCGCCCGCGGCGCCACGCTGATAGTGAGCGGCGGCAGCGTCTCCTGCGCCCGTGCGGCGGCCGAAATCGTCAACAGTGCGAACGCCAGTATGCCTACGGTCCTTTTCATCACGCCCATCAAATCCCCACTCGATAGATAACGGTTTTGCTCCTGCCGGCGCGCGCCTGGTCTGCATTGCGATTGGAGGGCGGCCCCGGCTCCGGTTTTTCCACTCGGTTGTCTTCTGTTATGGAGCCCGGTCGGCCGACGCCGCCTGCAGGTCGCTCAGCTTGAAAATGGCCGGCACTCCGCTGGCGAAGGCGGCGCGGTACTTCTCGGGCGGCGGGCCAAACGGCGCCGCAGCGCGGATCGCGCGCGCGACCGAATCGTCGAAGGCCGGATCGTGCGAGCTTTGCGTGATCTTGAGCGAATTCAAGCTACCGTCGGGGTTGATGCCAAAGGTAACGGTCGCCGAGAGATCCGGGCTGCCGCCGGCAAAGCTCCACGCTTTTCTGATCCGATCCTGCACGTCCTGATAGTACATGACGAAACCGGGATCCTGCAGCATCCCAGCGCTGCCGGTGCCGGGTCCCACCCCCATGCCCGTGCCGGCGTGCTCGCGATCAGCTACCACCGGGCCGCTGCCGGGAGCGGCCACCGCTTTGGCCTTGCGGGCCGATTCAATTTCGGCTTTCGCCTGCTCCTTGATCGCCTTCAAATGTTCGCGCATCAGCTGCTGCCGGATCCGGTCGAGCTTCTGCTTCATGTCTGGCGTCGGTTCGGCCTTGGCCAGCGCGAGCGGGTTTGGCTTGGGTCGCGGTTTCGGCGTTCGCTTTGCCTTCGGCGGCGGGGTTTCCTTGGGCGTCGGATGCGGCGTGCGATGGGGCTTTGGAGTTCTTTTCGGCTTCGGCGTCGGCGCTGGGGTCTCGGTCGGTGCCGGCGCAGGCGTAGGCGTAGGTGCTGGCGTAGGCGTAGGTGCTGGCGTAGGCGTAGGTGTAGGCGTAGGCGTAGGCGTCTGCTTCAGCGTGTTGAGCGCGATCGCATTCTTGTCGTCGGGCGGCGGCGGGGTCGGCTGGATCTTTGGCGGCGGTGGTGTCGCCTCCGGTTTCGCCGCATGCCGCACGGGCGCTGGTCGCGTCCGATTGATCGCAGGCAGCCGGGTGCCCAAATCGCCGGCCGGAATCGCATCGACAATCTTCACGGAATAGGCGACCGGCGCCGGTTTCTCCGATCCGAACAGCTTTGGCACGATGAAGAGCACGAGGATCATCAGGCCGACGTGGGCAATGGCCGAAACCGTGACGGCCAGCAGGTATCCGCTACGCGCCGGCCGTTCGTCGCCGCTATGGGCCGGGGTTGGCACGCTTCGACCTGCTTCCCACCCCCGCTGAATCCTCGTCGCCCGCCGGCATCGCCGTGACCATCCCGACGTTCTCGATACCAGCGGCCTTAATCGCCGCCATGGTGCGCACCACCTCGCCGTACGGCACCGCCTCATCCGCGCGCAGAAATACCTGGCGGTCCGGCCGCTCGACCGAGATTGCCCTCAGTTTTTCGCTCAGCTGTTCGGTGCTGACCCGCGTATCGTTCAGGTAAACCTTTTCGTCGCGAGTGATCGACACAATGAACTGCTGATCTTTTCCGGGTAGCGCCTGGGCTTTAACCCGGGGCAGCTTGACCTCGACGCCCTGCTGAATGATCGGTGCCGTGACCATGAAAATGATCAGCAGCACGAGCATCACATCGACCAGCGGCGTGACGTTGATTTGCGAGGCGAGGGCGCCGCGCTGTGGAGAATCCGATGCCATTGGATTTTTCCGTTAGCTAGTTGCTGCGCTCGCTGTGCGCACGCGCCAGACTCCTCACGCTGAACGCAGCGTGGCGCTGTGAAGATCTAACCCCCGGCCGCTTCCGCGCCGCAAGTGGGGGCTTCGCATGCTCGATACCGGCGCGCTGGGTCCAATACTTTTCAATGCTTTCTCGACGGCCTCTCAGGACAGGAAATGGCGCTCGGCGATGTTGAGAAACTCGGACGTGAAGTTTTCCATTTCGATCGAGAGCTCGCGGGCGCGGGTCGCCAGATGGTTGTAAAAGACCTGGGCCGGGACCGCGACCACGATACCGAAGGCCGTAGTGATAAGCGCCTCGGCGATGCCCGGAGCGACCGCCTGGATGTTCGATGTGTGCGCGGCCGACAGGCCCATGAACGCTGTCATCACGCCCCAGACCGTGCCGAATAGTCCGACGAACGGACTGGTCGAAGCGGTAGTGGCAAGAAATGGAACGCCCTTTTCGAGCTTCGAGAGCTCAACGTTGGTCTGGCGCTTCATCGCGCGAGTGACGTTCTCCACGCCGCCGAGGTCGGTCGAGAAGCCGCTGCTTTCGGCGCCGACCGCCTGGCGCTTGGCGCGGGTCAGATGGAGCAACTCCTGGTAGCCCGCGCGAAACACCTGTGCGACCGGGCTGCTCTTGAGCCCGACGCTCGCGGTATGGATGGCGGCGAGATTCTTGGATTCCCAGAAGATCGAGATGAAACGATCGGACTCGCGCCGCGCGCGCGAGACCTGAACCAGCTTGTACAGGATGATGCCCCAACTGCCGACAGAGAAGCCCGCCAGCGTGATCAGCACCAGCTGAACTACCGGCCCCGTGCCGATTACCAAATCGGCCACACTCATCCCGCCACCGCCGTTCAAGCGATTACCTCGTGCGCCATTACCCAAAATCGGCCGCCGGTGCGCTCGCCCCCGGCAAACCCGCCGGAGCCGCCGCACGATCGGCCAAACCAGTGTCGTCGCCGAGACCGGTTGTAGACATTATTGATGCGCTGGTCGAACTAGTCAAATTTACGATCGCAAGCGGTCCGCGTGCCATTAATCCCGGCACGCCGCGGCCGCAGGCGAAATCTCGAATAAGTTAGACGAAGAACCTCGCGCTATGTTTCAAAAGCGCAAAAACATGGCACGAAGAGCGGATTATGCTAGCGTTGAAACCTGAGAATTTAATCGGCGAATTTGCCCGGCACATCGGCCACGCAAATTTACCAGGGAGGATAAGCGGTGGCGACCAGGATCGCGATCAACGGCTTCGGCCGAATCGGCCGCATGTTCTATCGCGCGGCATTCACCAAGAGCGAACTCGAGATCGTTGCGGTCAACGATATCACCAATGCAGCGACCCTCGCTCATCTGCTGAAATACGACTCGGTCCACGGCAATCTGCCGTATTCGGTGAAGGCCGAAGGCGACCAGATCATGGTCGATCAAAAAGGCTTCAAGGTCCTGGCGGAGCGCGATCCGTCGAAACTGCCGTGGGGCCAGCTCGGCGTCCAGGTGGTGGTCGAATCGACCGGACTGTTTACGGCGCGCGAGAAGGCCGCGATGCATTTGAGCGCGGGGGCAAAGAAGGTCGTGATCAGTGCACCCGCCGCCAACGCCGACGTCACGCTTTGCCTCGGCGTAAATCAGCAGGCCTATGATGCGCGCCAGCACGACGTGATCTCGAACGCCTCATGCACGACCAATTGCTTGGCGCCGATCGCCAAGGTGCTGGAGGATAATTTCGGAATCGTGCACGGCCTGATGACGACGGTGCACGGCTATACCCAGGATCAGATGCTGCAGGACGGTCCGCATTCGGATCTTCGCCGCGCCCGGGCGGCGGCGCTCTCGATGGTGCCGACGTCGACCGGCGCGGCCAAGGCGATCGGATTGGTGCTGCCGGCGCTCCAGGGCAAGCTCGACGGGATCGCTGTGCGCGTGCCCACGCCCAACGTGTCGCTGGTCGATCTCACCGCCCAGGTCGCGCGCGACGCCGACGACAAGGCGATCAACGCCGCGATGAAGAAGGCGGCCGACGGCGAACTCAAGGGGATCCTCCAGTACAGCGACGCGCCCCTGGTTTCGATCGACTTCAACAATAATCCGCATTCGTCGATCTACGACGCGCCCCTGACAAAAGTACTGGGGCAGCGGCTGGTCAAGGTCTTCTCGTGGTACGACAACGAGTGGGGCTATTCGAATCGGCTGGCCGACGTTACCGCCTTTATCGCGTCGAAGCTGTGAGCGGCGGAAGCATTTGGCCGCTTTAGGTTTGAAGGCTTGAAGCCAGCGATACAAAGATGCCCGCGGTATCCGTTACCAAACTCGATTTGAGGAACAAGAAGGTCCTCGTGCGGTGCGATTTCAACGTGCCGCTCGAGGGCCCGAAGATCGCCGACCCGACACGGATCGACGCGAGCCTCGACACCATCCGCTACATCCTGAGCCAGGGCGCGGCGGCGGTGCTCTGTTCGCATCTGGGGCGGCCCAAAGCGCGCACCCCGGAGCTCAGCCTGAAGCCAGTGGCCGAGTACCTGAGCGGCGCGCTCGGGCAAAAGGTCGCGCTGGCGCCCGACTGTATCGGCGACACCAGTGGCCGCATGGTGCGGGACCTCCAAATGGGCTCAGCGCTCCTGCTAGAGAACCTGCGCTTCCATCCCGAGGAAGAGGCCAACGATCGCGACTTTGCCCACGAGCTCGCGCGCGGCAAGCAGGTTTACGTCAACGACGCGTTCGGCACGGCCCATCGCGCCCATGCGTCAACCGTCGGGGTAACGCGGTTTTTGAACGAGCGCGCCGCGGGCCTGTTGATGATTCGCGAACTCGAGGCGCTGCGTGCAGTCACCGAGAATCCCGCCCGTCCGTATGTCGCAATCCTTGGCGGCGCCAAGGTCTCCGACAAGATCGGCGTCATCCGCAACCTCTTGAAGAAGGTTGACGCGATCCTCATCGGCGGTGCGATGGCCTACACCTTCCTTAAGGCGCGGGGCACGGCAATTGGGATGTCGCGGGTCGAGGAGGACAAACTCGATCTCGCGCGCGAACTGATGGCTGCGGCGGCCAGGGCCAACGTCGCGTTCGTGCTGCCGATCGACCATGTGGTCGCGGCATCGCTGGACGCCGGCGCGACAGCCGAAACCGTTAGCGACATCCCGTCGGACCGGATGGGCCTCGATATCGGACCGCAGACTATCACCGAATTCACCGCACGGCTGGCCGGAGCGAAGACCGTCATCTGGAACGGGCCGCTCGGCCTGTTCGAGAATCCCGCGTTCGCCCACGGCACGCTCGCGGTCGGCGAGGCGATCGCCGGCTTGGCGGGAGTCACCAGCGTGATCGGGGGCGGCGATACGGCGGCGGCGGTCGCCGGCGCATCATGGGCGAGCCGCTTCACGCACATCTCGACCGGCGGCGGCGCAACCCTCGAGTACCTTGAAGGAATCGAATTGCCGGGCGTCAAGGCGCTCGACGTCTGAACTTCGGCCGCGGTCATTCGATCATACGCATTTTTCCCATCGAGTGACGCGTGAGCCGACGATCTGAGCTACGGAGTGGACGATGCGCAGGAAACTGTTCGCCGCCAATTGGAAGATGAACCTGACGCCGGTCGAAGGCCGCAATCTGATCGCCGAGATTCGCGCCGCGATCGAGCGCGACGCTGCTACCCTCGCGCGCGATCGCGACGTGATGATCGCGCCGCCGTTCCTTGCGCTTCCAGCGGCAGCACAGGCGCTGGCAGGCAGTGCGATCGCCTTGGGCGCGCAAAACATGCACTTCGAACCCAAGGGCGCCTTTACCGGCGAAGTCTCGGCCGCGATGCTTAATTTCTTCGGCGTCGCCTACGTGATCGTTGGCCATTCCGAACGCCGTCATATCTTCAGAGAGGACGACGAGAGCGTCGGTCGGCGCGCCGCCGCGGTCGCCGCCGCACGAATGACGCCGATTCTGTGCGTCGGTGAGACTGCCGCCGAGCGCGACGCCGGTAACACCGTCGATGTGGTCCTGCGCCAGTTGCAGCACGGCCTCGGACATTTTTCATCCGATCGCGAGCCCAACATGGTGATCGCATACGAGCCGGTATGGGCCATCGGCACCGGTCGTACGGCGACCCCCGAACAGGCGCAAGTGGTCCACGGCGCCATTCGCGAAGCAGTCGCCGATCGCCTCGGCCGGACGGCGGCCGACGCTGTCCGCATACTTTACGGCGGTAGCGTAACAGCGGACAATGTTGACACCTTGATGGCCAAGCCGGATATTGACGGGGCTTTGGTCGGCGGGGCAAGCTTGAAGGCCGACTCGTTCGCCCGCATCGTTCGGGCGAAATCAGCCTAAGGGTCGAGCCGGTTCAAGGAATACAGCATCAGGCGGCATCTTCACGATGGTCACAGCGGTAATCGTGTTTCACATAATTGTCTGCATCGCGCTGACTATCGTGGTGTTATTGCAACAGGGCAAGGGCGCCGACGTTGGCGCGGTGTTCGGGGGTTCGAGTCAGACGAACATCGGCGCCGGGGGCGCGAGTAGCCCGCTGTTCAAGCTGACCTGGACGCTGGCATTCCTGTTTGGCTTCACCTCGCTTTTCCTTGCGTATTCCTCGACCAAGCGCATCAGCGGCAGTATCTTCGAAGGTCGCGGAGTTACGTTGCCTACTCGTCCGGCGCTCTCAGGCCCCGGCACGCCGGCTAACGAGATCCCTGCGGCGCCCGCATCGTCAAAGCCGGCGCCCAAGACTGGCGCTCCAGCGCCGCCGGTCAAATAAAATCGCGGCCCGGATGACCGGGCCAACCCTCTGGATTGCAGACCCGATTTGCGCGGGTGGTGGAATGGCAGACACGCGAGTTTGAGGGGCTCGTGGTAGAAATACCGTGCGGGTTCAAGTCCCGCCCCGCGCACCACCTTTCTTTCGTCGATTTCATCGCTTTGCACTTTTTCATCGATTACCACTCGCGATACTCGGGCGGGCGGTAACGTCGCGCTCCAGCCCGTTAGGGCTCCACGGCAAAGCTCAACTGCCGCGGCGCCGCGACCACCGGCAACGATGTCGTCCCGTAATGTACGCTATGGTCGCGGCTGGCGTCGGGGTCGAAGCCGTGCTTGCGCCGCAGGCGCTCGAATATCGCCGCCAGTTGTTCATCATAAGCGCGCGGGGCGTAGGTCGAGCGCCCGTAAAATTCGTCGAAGCGCGCCGCCTGTGCCGGAAAGTTCTCCCGAATAAAAGGCAGGAAGCGCCGCGCCGCCGCCGGCTTCAAGAACAACGACCGCCACCATACGCCGGACGCGCCCGCCCGCCGCGCAGTCCGAATCACGCTCTCGATTGCCCCTGGGGCGTCGGTTATCCCGGGAATCATCGGCATCATCAGCACGTTGCAACGAATTCCCGCAGCCGCCAGTTGCTCAAGGGTGCGCAAGCGTAGCGCCGGTCGCGGCGCGCGCGGCTCAAGGATTCGCTGCAGGCGGCGGTTGACCGTGATCAGCGACAGGTTGACCGACAGCCGCGACCGCGAATTGATCTCGCGGAGCAAGTCGAGGTCCCGCGCAATCAGCGCCGACTTGGTCGTAATCGAAAGGTTGAGCCCGCCAAGCCGCGCGAACACTTCGAGCATCGATCGCGTCAGCCCGAATTTTCGCTCCGCCGGCTGATATGGGTCGGTCGCCGTGCCCAGCGCAATCTGGTCGGCGCCGATCGGAGTGCGCGAAAGCGTGCGCGCGAGTACCTCGGCCGCCATCCGCTTGACGAAGATGCGCCGCTCGAAATCCATCGGATCGCGCAAGTCCAGGAATTCATGCGTATAGCGCGCGTAACAATACACGCACCCGAATTCGCATCCGCGATACGGATTAATCGTCCAGCGAAAGCTCAGCCTCGGATTGTCGCATCGATTGAGAATCTGCCGCACCGGCATCTCGACGAACTCGACGTCTCGAATCGCTTCGGACGCATGCTCCTGTGCATCGCTGAATTGAAACTGGCTCTCGCACACGGCGTTGAGGGGCTTCATGAGTCGAGTTTCGTCTTATCTTCGCCTTCCGTCAACCCCGTCTAAGTCTCGTAGCATTTTCTCGGTAAACTATGCGTAAGCACGCTTTCCGCTCACTGAGCAAGATGATAGTTACTATTAGCCGCCGTGTCGCCGATTTCGTCGATGGATTACGCGACCCGGCGCGACCGCTCTTGAGTATCCCGTGGAGGAACGGAAACGATGAAGAAGTATCTGATCATGTCGGCGATCCTGTCGATTGCGCTCGGCGTCTCTGGGCCGGCGTTCAGTCAATCGGCGTCCGGCGTCCAGGATCTATCGAAGCCAGCGCATCCGGAGCCGCCGATGTTGGGTATCCATTGGGCGCGCGGCTTCAATCCCAATTACTTACTGAACGAGGCCCATCGTCATTCCGCCAAAGGGAGCGGACATGGTGGTGGCGGCGGTGGTGGCGGCGGTCATCATAAGAATCCGCCACCGTCCTCGCCCAACATGACTTACCACGGTGGAAATATCCTGCCGACGGTAACGACCGCGAGTATCTTCTGGGGCCCCAGTTGGAACAATCCGAAGTTTGTCGGCGACAAGATGTCGGGACTCGACACTTGGTACGACGGATTCTCGGACTCCAAATACGCCGCGACTTCTGACGAATACACTGGCATTGGCGGTCAGGTCGGCTCGGTAACGACGCGTGTGGCCGATTACATCGATTATTCAACGGCGTCGGGCGGGAACAACACTGCGGCGATCCTGGCCGAAGTTTGCAAAGAGGTCCCCCACCCCGATCCGACTGGCAACGGCTATTATGCGGTTTATACCGATCAACCACGGGGTAACGCCGGCTATTGCGCGTACCACAGCTACGGAACATGCAGCGGTATCCCCGTTCAGTACGCCTTTTTCTGGAATCTCGACGGCGATCCAGGTTGTGACCCGGGATCGACGGTACAGGGTGAATCTCAAGGCTTGGCGGCATTGGCGAACGTCAGCGCGCATGAATTGTCGGAAGCACGCACCGACCCCACTGGCGCCGGATGGTATGATTCAAGCGGTGAGGAAAACGGCGATAAATGCGCTTGAATCTTCGACGCTACCAGCGTCACCTTGTACAACGGCACTCAGTGGAAGCTTCAGGACGAATGGTCCAATGCGGCTTATAACACGGGTAGTGGCTATCCGAACAGCAAGGGACAGAAGGGCTGCATCGACGGCGACAGCCTGTATTAGATGCAGCGAGTGTCTCTGACGAGTCGTTCGAACTCATAGATCAGTCGAATCCAGCGGCCGTCCCGAAAGGGGCGGCCGCTGAATTTTTGCGCGCGCACGATAGCCAAAAAGCAACCGGGAGCGGTGATTACCACCGCTCCCGGTCCAATGCGCCGATTACTCTGCCGCGGGCGGCGCGCCCGGCAATAGACGTGAAGGCGTTATCGCATGATCATCATGAGACCACCGGGGCTGCCGTACTTGACGCCGTCCAGATATTCCTTGGGCGCGTTGTGATCGAGATACGGCTTGCGCTTCCACGGGTTCCCGAAACCGGACCAGATGGTCTCATGCGAATTCTGGAAATCCATCGCCGATGACGCGACGCCGTCCCACGAGGAGCCCAGTCCGGGGACCTGGCCGGCATCGTTGTAGTACGAAATCGACTTCCACAGCTTGTTGTTCGAATCGTAGAGGTCAACCCAGTCGCCGTTCCAGTGCTCGCGATCCGCATAGATGATCCGATGCGAATAGCAGTAGCCCGCCGCTTCGCTCGGGATCCGATGCACGTCGTCGATCGCCATCGCACGCGCTTCCCACTTGCCCCACGAAGGCTTCGGGAAGCCCAGCGGCATGAGGTATCCGCCCGGGAAGATCGCACCGTCCTCATTGAAATGCGCGAGCGTCAGGATAGCGCGATCGCCAAGAAATTTTCCGGTGTAGATCGAGGTGCTGCCGTTGAAGCCATTGGTCTTGGCGTCATCGTAGCTCCAGTCGAAACCGAACACCGGCGAACAGCGCGCGGTCGAGGCCAGGCGCAGCGAGCGGCGCAGCGCCGGTACGAAGACGAAGGTGTCAGGGAAAGGTTTGCTTTCCTGATCGACGTAGAACAGATTGAGCGACGCCGTGTAGCGCGCCTGCTCAGGCGTCTCTTCCATCAGCCATTCCGTGTACCAGGTGCCCGGCGCATAGGTCTGCTTTACAGGAAAGCCCGGGTCGGTGTTGAAATCGGTCCAGCGGTACACAACGTCGATAGTCGTCGTGTTGGAGTTGCCGAAACGGTCGTTCGACCAGATCGAGCCGTAGTTGTTCGGGGTGTTCACGTACACCGAAGGCTGATACGCCCAGAACACGTTGGCCAGAATCTTCCAGCCCTTGTTCGGTTCCTGAGGATTCGGGAACGGCGTCCCACCGTGATAGTTTTCGATCACGTAATGCCCGTTGGGCAGGACTTTGACCTGGGTTTGCGGTCCGTATTTCTCGGTCGCCGCGACCCACGTTTTCGGCAGGAAGGTGTTATAGACCGCCGGTCCGATATCCATCTCCACGTCGGCGGGCATCTTCCAGAAGTACACGCCCTCGAACAGCTTCTGCATGCCGAGCGGCATGAAATTCTTGTACTGCTGCCAGTTCGAATTCGTGATCTTGCCATCGACCGGCGGCTTGCCCTGGTTCGCCGTCTCTTTGACCCACGCGTCCATCGCGCTGAAGTCGGTCGACTGCGCCAAACCCATCGTGGGAAAAGCCAGCAGCAACAGACCTGTTGCTAACACTCTAGCCAGACTCTTCATTCCCGATCCCTCCGATTTACAGTTTCGCTCCCCGAACCCCCGTTCATTCAGACCGTGCGTGGAGCAGTTGTTCCCTCAGCGCTCTGTCCCATTTCAGGCGAGCCAAGGAAGACTCTTTAATCCGAACATTAGTTACTCGCGAAATAAGGTAAACTTGTCAATACGTAATTCTCATTGACAATTCGCGATTGATTATTTCCGCCATAATCCGCCACCCCTTCCCCGCGAAAAAACAGGCGCCGCAGCGATGCGGCGCCCGTCCAGGCATTCCCGTCAACATGGCTGATCTCTAATGCGGCGCGCGCCGCAGTTGATCGACTTGCGCCCGCACGCGCGCCACCGCCAGCGCCTGCGCCGCTTCTTCGTAATCGGCGTCGAACATGCTCATCTGGCCGAGCCGTTCCTCAGCCGCGGCCACCGTTCCCGCCGCCGCTGCCGTATCGACCTTGTCGGGCAGTTCGGCCTCCAACGCCAGCACCGTCATCACGCCGTCCTTGACCTCGGCCAGGCCGCCCGCAAGCAGAAACTCCTCGTAGCTGCCCTCGCTCACCTTCAAGGTCAGGACTCCGGGCACCAGCGACGTAATGAAGTTGGTGTGCAACGGCAGCACGCCGAACTCGCCCAGCGCACCTACTGCCGTGGCCTGTTCGACGGCGCCGTCGAACAGCACCCCGGTGGGCGTCACGAGCTTGAACCGAAAGGTATCGGCCATCGCGGTTACCGCACCTAGCGCGCTTCGCCGCGAGCGAGGCGTTCGGCCTTGGCGCGGGCGTCATCGATTGTGCCGACCAGATAGAAGGCCTGCTCGGGCAGGTCGTCGCACTTGCCCTCGAGGATTTCCTTGAAACCGCGCACCGTCTCGGCGCGTGAAACATAGGAGCCGGGGATATTGGTGAAAGGCTCCGCGACGTGCATCGCCTGCGACAGGAAACGCTCGACGCGCCGCGCGCGCGCGACCGTCAACTTATCGTCGGCTGAGAGCTCGTCCATGCCGAGAATCGCGATAACGTCCTGCAGGTCCTTGTAGCGTTGCAAAATCTGCTGCACCTGGCGCGCGACCTCGTAATGCTCCTCGCCGACAATCTGCGGGTCCAGGATGCGCGAGGTCGAGGCCAGCGGATCGACCGCCGGAAAAATCGCCTTCTCGAAAATTTTCCGCTCCAGCGCCGTGATCGCGTCCAAATGTGAAAAGGTCGTCGCCGGCGCCGGGTCGGTGTAGTCGTCGGCCGGCACGTAAATCGCCTGGACCGACGTGATCGCGCCCTTCTTGGTGGTCGTGATCCGCTCCTGCAGCTCGCCGATATCAGTGCCGAGGGTCGGCTGGTAACCGACCGCGCTGGGCATCCGGCCTAGCAGCGCCGAAACTTCCGAATTGGCCTGCACGAAACGAAAAATGTTGTCGATGAAGAGCAGCACGTCCTTGCCCTGCTCATCGCGGAAATACTCGGCCACGGTCACGCCGGTCAGGGCTACGCGCGCACGCGCGCCGGGCGGTTCGTTCATCTGCCCATAGACCAGTGCGGTCTTCGAGAGCACGCCCGATTCCTCCAGTTCGCGATACAGGTCGTTGCCCTCGCGCGACCGTTCACCCACGCCCGCGAACACCGAAACGCCGCCGTGCTGCTTGGCGACGTTGTTGATCAGCTCCATGATCGTGACGGTCTTGCCCACGCCCGCGCCGCCGAACAGCCCGATCTTGCCGCCGCGTGAATACGGACAGATGAGGTCGATCACCTTGATTCCGGTCTCGAGAATCTCGACCTCGGTGCCCTGATCGGCAAACGCCGGTGCGTCGCGATGGATCGGCATCGTCAGCGCCGAGCTAATCGGCCCCGCCTCGTCCACCGGATCGCCCGTCACGTTCATCAGGCGGCCCAGCGTCACTTCGCCCACCGGAACCGAGATCGGCGCGCCGGTGTTGGTCACATCCATCCCGCGCACAAGGCCCTCGGTGGTGTCCATCGCGATACACCGCACCGTGTTTTCGCCCAGATGTTGCGCCACCTCGAGCACGAGATTGCCCGCGCGGTCGTCGATCGAGGGGTTGCTGACGCGCAACGCCGAGAAGATCGCCGGAAGCGATCCGTTGGAGAACTCAACGTCGATAACGTTGCCTAAAACCTGGGTAATTTGACCTGTTGCTTGTGCGCTCATGGCGAGAGTCGTTTTCCTATAATTTAATGCTTTGCTGTCGGTCGCCGCCCTTAGCCCCGCAAGGCCTCGGCGCCACCGACGATGTCCATCAGTTCGCGGGTGATCTGAGCCTGGCGCGCCCGGTTCATTTCGAGCGTGAGCCGCGCGATCATTTCCGACGCGTTATTGGTCGCACTGTCCATCGCCGTCATGCGCGCGCCGTGTTCGCTCGCCTCGCCCTCGAGCAGCGCATGAAATATCGCCGCCTCGACGTAGCTGCGCAGCACCACCGGCATCAATTCCACCGCGCTCGGTTCAATCGTGTAGTCGGTCGCTACCGCCTCGCCCTCGCCGGCTTCGTCCGCCGCTTGCGGCGCCTCGACCGGCAGCAGCTTGTCGTAGGTCGGACGCTGCGAGATCGCAGAGCGGAAACCGCTGTAAACCACGCCCGCTTCGGCCACCGCGCCCGTGCGAAAATCTCCGATCACCTTTGCCGCCAGGTCGCGCGCCAGTCCGACCGTCGCCAGCCGCGGCGTATTGTTGATCCGATCGCCATCCAGCGCCGCGCGGGTGCGCCGAAAATGGTCGAGCGCCTTGCGTCCAATCGCCAGATATTTCACTTCGAGACCGTCGGTCGTGCGTTCGCGCCCGATCTCTTCGGCCATCCGCAGCAGGTTCGCGTTGTAGCCGCCGCACAGCGCCCGGTCCGAGGTCACCACAAGGATCAGCGCGACGCGCTGCGCGTTTTCCGCCGCCGCCATCGCCTCGGGTGCCGAGCCCAGCAGCGAGTCCGAGACGCGCTTGAGCGCCTCATGATACGGGCGCGCGTTGAGCAGCGCCTCCTGCGCACGGCGCAAGCGCGCCGCCGACACCAGCTTCATCGCACGCGTGATCTGCTGGGTTGATTTGACCGACGAAATTCGCCGGCGAATCGCCTTGAGTGTCGCCATCCCTTAAATCTGCTCGCGCCGGGCTAGGCCGCCTCGGCCGCGCCGCCCGCTGGCGTCCGCGTGTTCATGAAATTATCGAGCACCGCGATCAACCGTTTACGCAGGTCGTCGCTGATTTCACGCTTGGTCGCGATTTCCTCGAGCAGGTCCTTGTGACGCGCGTCGAACAGCGCATAAAGATCGCGCTCGAACGGTTTCACCTGCTCGACCGCGAGCTTGTCGAAATAGCCCTCGTTGGCCGCAAAGATGATTAGCACTTCCTTGTCGGTCGACAGCGGATCGTACTGGTTCTGCTTGAGCATCTCGGTCAGCCGCTCGCCCCGATGCAACAGGCGCTGACTCGCCGGATCGAGGTCCGAACCGAACTGCGCAAATGCCGCCATCTCGCGATACTGCGCCAGGTCCAGCTTGAGCGTGCCGCCGACCTGCTTCATCGCCTTGATCGCCGCCGAAAAGCCCACCCGCGAAACCGACAGCCCGACGTTCACCGCCGGCCGTGTGCCCGAGTAGAAGAGGTCGGCGTCGAGCACGATCTGCCCGTCGGTAATCGAAATGACGTTGGTCGGGATGTACGCCGAGACGTCGCCCGCCTGGGTCTCGATGATCGGCAGCGCCGTCAAAGACCCCCCGCCCATGTCCGCCGAAAGCTTGGCCGCCCGCTCCAGCAGCCGCGAATGTAGATAGAAAACGTCACCCGGATACGCCTCGCGTCCCGGCGGACGGCGCAGCAGCAGCGAAAGCTGGCGATACGCAGTGGCGTGCTTGCTCAAATCGTCATACACCAGCAGCGCATGGCGTCCGCTGTCGCGAAAGTACTCGCCCATCGTGCAGCCCGAATACGGTGCGATGAACTGCAGCGGCGCCGATTCCGACGCGGTCGCCGCCACCACCGTGGTGTATTCCAGCGCCCCGTAGCGGCTTAGCTTCTCGACCACCTGCGCGACCGTCGAGCGCTTCTGCCCGATCGCCACATAGACGCAAAACACGTCCTTGCCCTTCTGATTGATGATCGTATCGATCGCCAGTGCCGTCTTGCCGGTCTGCCGATCGCCGATTATCAACTCGCGCTGCCCGCGTCCGATTTGCAGCATCGAGTCGATCGCCTTGATCCCGGTCTGCATCGGCTCCTTGACCGGTTGGCGCTTGATGATGCCGGGCGCCTTGATCTCGATTCGCCGGGTCTCGGTGCTCTTGATCGGACCCTTGTCGTCGATCGGCTGGCCGAGCGCGTTTACCACCCGCCCGAGCAGCGCTTCGCCCACCGGCACCTCCGCGATGCGCCCCGTGCGTTTGACTTCGTCGCCCTCGCCGATCGCCTGCGGATCGCCGAACAGCGCCGCGCCGACGTTGTCCTCTTCCAGGTTCAGCACCATGCCGTAAACCGAATGAGGAAACTCCAGCAGCTCGCCCGACGCGGCATTCTGCAGCCCGTAGATTCGCGCGATACCGTCGCCGCACGAAAGCACGCGGCCGGTCTCGCGCACCGCCACTGTGCCTTCAAAGCCCTTGATCTCGTCGCGCAGGATGTTGCTGATTTCAGATGGTCTGATGTCCGCCATAAATGTTTCCCGATGCCCCGCCTAGCCGCTCAGACGCCGCTGGGCGTCGGCCAGCCGCGTGGCCAGGCTGCCGTCGTAGATTTTTCCTTCGAGTTCTGCGACCACGCCGCCCACCAGCGACGCGTCCACATTGGTTGTCGGAATAATTTTCTTATGTGCGATCGCTTCCAGACCCGCGACCACCCGCGCCAGATCGTCCGCGCTCGGATCGTAGGCGAAGGTCAGCGTCGCGCGCGCACGGCCCATGCGCTCGTCGAGCATCCGTGCGTACGACTCCGCCATCGCGGCGACCTCGCAAACCCGTCTATGGTTGGCGACCACCACCGCAAACGAGCGCAGCGGAAAACTCAGGTCGAGCCGTTCCGAGATCAGCTTGAGCGCCGCCATCCGATCCGCATGCGTGACCGTGGGCGAGTCGAGTTGCACCGCGACCTCCGGCGAATCGACGATCTGCGCCAGCCGCTCGAGCTCGGCGCCCCAAGCTTCGAGCTGGGCGTTTTCGCTCGATAGGCCCAGCAGCGCCCGCGCGTATCGTTTGGCGACCTTGGAACTTCTCACCGTCCGGCCTCTTCGCCCAGTTTCTCAACAAAACCTTCGATCAGCCGCGTCTGATCGCCCGGCTGAAAATTGTTCGCGACCAGCTCCTGCGCCAAGCTCCCCGCCGCCTGCGCTAGAGCTTCGCGCATCCGGCGCTGCGCGTTATCACGCAACGCCACAGCACTCAGTTCGGCGTCGCGCTTGATCCGCGCGGCAGCCTCCTGCGCCAGTTCGTACACGCGCCCGACCTGGTAGACCGTTTCGTCAGCCAGGTCCGACGTAATCTGGCTCTTCTCGGCTTCGAGCCTGGCCATCCGCTCGGCGGCACGATTGGCCAGCTCCTGCGCCTCGTGAAAGGAGCCTTCCGCCTTCAACAAAGTCTCGCGAATTCCCCGGGCGCGGTCGCGGAAGAAATTACGCGCCGCCGGTAATGCGTATTTCCACAGGATACCCGCGAACAAGGCGAAATTGATTACGTAAAAGATCAAGGCGCCCCACGACCCGCGCTCCTCGACGCCGCTTTCGGCCGCCAAGGCAAGCGTCGGAGTCAGCGCCGCGCCCAGCAGCGCCGCCGCTATCGTAATTCTTGACTTCATTCAGTTGTTCAGAGTGCCGTTGGCGTTGACCGCACGGCCCAACACGCGTTGTGCAAGTTCCACCGCTAGGCTGCGCGCCATCTGCTGCAAGTCGGCCTGCGCGGCTTCAACGCTCTGCTCGATTCCAGCCCTGATATTGTCCAGTTCGATCCGCGCCTGCTCCCGCGCTCCCTCGATCGTCTTGGCCGCTTCGGCTTCGGCGTGCCGCCGCTCGCTTTCGCGTTTTTCCAGCGCCTCGCGCCTGACCGCCGCCAGTTGCAGTTCGCGTTCGATTTCCGCGGCCTTCTCCTCCTGAAGCAGCCGCTCGGTCCGGTCACTCAGGTCCTTCAGGCGGTTTTCCCGCTCGCCCAGCAACCTAAGGAACGGACCGAAAAAAATCCACCCGAAGATTAACCAGAATCCCAGGAACGATATAAGCAGGGCGGTAAATACACCCCAGTCCGGTGGAATGTGCATATTAGGACGTCAACTCCACCCAAGAGTGGAATCATCCCCGAGCATCAATGTCAAGCTAATATCAGTCCGTATCGAAAGTTAGGCCTGCTTCTGCACGCCGACCGCCGCGACCCGCTCGTCCTTGGCGAATACTGTTACCTTCGCGCCCTGCGACGCTTCCGGCTGCATAGAGCAATGCCCCTCGAACAGCGCCCCCTCATGGACCACCAGAACCGGCGCCGTCAGATTACCGATAACCTTGGCCGACGGGCGAATCTCGATTCGCTGGGTTGCGATAATATCGCCGCTGACCTTGCCCGCAACGATTATCGCCGCCGCCCGAATCTGCGCCGTCACCACCGCCGATTCGCCGATCATCAGGCTGTCTTTGCCGGTGATCTCGCCGTCCACCTGACCGTCGATTCGCGTTGGCCCGTCGAACGACAGCTTGCCGCTGATCTTCGAACCCGCGTCCAGGTAGGCACGTGACTCACTCGCCGGGGCCGCCGCGCGCATTGACGTCGTCGGCTTCTCGCTCGGCAACGCATTGGTGGTCACGACGGTCGGGGTTATCGACGGCGCCGAAGTCTGAGGCTGAATCCTCGCATTCTGATTCTGATCAATCCTCGAATTCTTTTCCGGTTCCTTGGTAAACAGCGCCATCGTGATCAACTCCTCGCGGGAAAATTGGCGCAGACCGAAACCGGCCACGCCCCCCGGCCGCCCCTCAATTCAAGCCCTCGCTATTAACCGATACCATTCATTGAGTCAAATTTCATCCCCTTAAATCGCCCCCGGCGTAACCCCGCGATTGCACAGCATCAATTCTTGTATAATGCCCGCCGCCCGGCGCCTCCGATCCAGCGGTCGGCGCTAGTCGCTAGTCTATGCCGAGTCCACGCGCCACTCGTCGCTGCTCGCGCCCGACGATGCTTGACTGCAATCACGAATCGGCGGACCTAATAAAATATCGTGCGCCGCTATCCGCGTCCGATAGCTTTCAAAGACAGTCTTTAACGACTCTAATAGAGGAGCATCACGATGGCCGTAATACCCGACAACTACCTCGACCTTCTGAACCAGAAAATTACCTTCGCCAATGTCGCGACCGTAATGAAGGACGGCTCTCCGCAAGTCACCCCGGTATGGTTCGACTACACCGGCGGCAAGATTCGCATCAACACCGCCCGCGGCCGCGTCAAGGCGCGCACCCTCAAAGCGGGCTCGCGCGTCGCGCTTTCCATAATGGATCCGGAAAATCCCTATCGCTACCTCCAGGTCCGCGGCCGGGTCTCCAACATGACCGAAAACGGAGCCGACGCGCATATCGATTCGCTCGCCAAAAAATACCTCGACAAGGACAAGTATCCGTTCTCGATGCCCGGTGAAGTCCGCGTGATCTACGAGATCGAGCCGACCTCCGCTCAGGCGATGGGCTAGGCGCGGACTCGTCAAGTCGTGGTGCCGCCTGCCATCCCCGGGGGCGTCGCCGCGCCCTCCCCCGCTCTTCCCTGACCGCCAATGCACCCCGGCTTTGGCCGGCGAATCCTGGCCGGTACGCCGCGCCTGCGCTAAATCGGACGGCGGTCGGGCGGGGCGTCCTTTTGTACGGTGGTGCCGCAGGTCGATCCGCATTCGGGGCAGACGTACTCGTACTTGTCGCCCTCGGGCAATATCAGCAGCAGGCGCTTGCGCACCTTCACCGCTCGATTGCATTTCGGACAGGCCAGCAGACTCGCCTCGAAGCGCTCGAACGCCGGCCTTCGATTCTCCCTCATAAGTTGATGCTCTCAGGAAGAAAATTGCCATCATTCTCAGAGTCCCGGCAACTTTCCCGCGTATTTATACTGCTCGCGCACTCTCGGTACCGCGTGCGCTACTGGCTGCTCGCGCGCGACTGGTACCGCGTGAGGTAATGCGTAGGTTGCCGGCGCGTGAATCTTATTTCGCGTCATGGAAAATTATTCCGAGCGTGAAACGCCGCCCCGACTTCAGCCGGCTCACACCGTGGCGGACATTGACCCGGTAATAGCCGCGGGCTCCGCGCGCCGGCCGCCATCGCGTGGCGAAGATAATCGCCGCGCCGCGCTCGAGCGTGATCGCCTCGCCGCGCGATTGGGCGCGCGGCCGCTGCTCGGTCAGCAGAAACTCGCCGCCGTCGAAATCCGCCGCGCGCCGGCTGAGCACGAACGTCATCTGCAGCGGGAAATACACTTCGCCGTACAAATCCTGATGCATACAGTTGTAGCCGCCGGCCTCGTAGCGCAGCAGCAGCGGGGTCGGTCTGGTTTGACCCGCGACGCGGCAAACTGCCGCAAAGGTCTCAAGCGCGGCGGGATAGCCGTCCCCGAGGCGCAGCGCGCGCATCCACTCGGAGGCAATTGGCGCCAGCCGTTCGTAAAAGGCCGATCGCAGGGCGGACACCAGCGGCGGCAGCGGTGCCGCAAAATATTTGTACTCGCCCAGACCATAGCCGAGGCGCTCCATCACGACGCGACTGCGAAAGAGCTCGCGTCGATCGTACAGCGCGATCAGCTCGCGGCATTCGGCGGGCGTCAGCAGCGCGGGCGTGGCCGCGTAGCCGCGCTCGTCGATCGACGCGCGTATCGCGGTCCAATCGAGCCGCTCGATTCGTTTATTCACGTCGCTTGGCGTCATCGTCTCAGCTCACCCGGGTCGTCTCTGCTCAGAATCTATCTTGTCCATGTTACATGACAGAGCGCCGTGCCGTTCTTGTCATTCTCGCCGGGATTCTTCACTTTGCAGAGTCCGTTCTGAATGACGGAACACTCGAGCGCCATAGACAGTACTGTGACTTTGCAATCCTCTTTAGCCCCAGCTCTTTTTGCTTCCTGCGCCTTCGCTTAAGCGCTCGCGCAAGAACCTCGCCGCATCGCGCGCAAGACCGAGTACCCCTCGAACGTGTCTCGTATCCTCGAGCGTCAGATCAATAGGTCCTTTGCGGGCGTAGCCCGCATCTTCCCAAACGGGAAGTCTGAAACCTCGTGAGGTTTCAGTATCTTAAGAAACCCAATGTTCTCCACTCCTCAACCAAATTTTAACGCACCTCGCAGACTCTCGGCCTCGCAGGTTGTCGTTATCCTTAAAATTTGCGGCCTCGATTGGGTGGCGTCAGTCAGGATACAATTTGTATTATGCGCTCGCTCGGCAAGCCCAGGTGATGTCATCGGAAAGTCAAAAGCAACGTTCCGGCTACGCGGCTGTATAATCGTCCTTGCGGTCGCGATGCTTAGTGCTTGCGGCGACGGGGGCGGTAGCGCGAGTTCGCCGCCGCCAAATTCGCTCGGCAGTCCCGGCCCGGTTGATTCGATTGGAATCGATTACACTCCGGAATCACGCTGTAGCGATAACAACTGGATGACCACGACCCCGGTGGCGTGCAATCCGCAGCTTTCCTTCACTTGCCCCAGCGGAAATCCGCTGAGCCTATGCCCCTCTTCCTGCCAGACTTGTTATGTCGACGATCTGACTAACCTTCAAAGCTCTCTCAGCACGTCCACGATTACCTCTTATCAGCCGAACTACTACGTTCTCACGGCCGCCGATCAACTTCATATCAAGGTGCTGCAGGGTCTGTTCAACGACGCGATCACGAGTCTCGCGGCCTCGAGCACGGCCACCAATTGCACGTATGCGGGTTCGCCGATCGCTCTGTGCGGATCGAAATACGCCGGTGCGATGCTCGACGGGGCGTGCGGAACCACGACGCCATGGAACCCCGCGACCTTCTGTTCGGGTGGAACATACGTCGAACCGCTGAGCGATCCGACGGGGCCGGCTGGGCAATTCATCGAGGACGGAACTATCATCGGGATTCAGTTGGGCAATGAAGCGCTCGGTAAAACCGTCAACGGCCAGGTAATCACGCGGCAGATGATCAGCAAGGCCGCGCAAACCTTGCGCACGGCCCTCAACGCGCGCCATTTCAATTCCACCCCGATCGCCGTTTCGCTGGTGTTGGGCCAGGAACAGACCTTCTGCACCGGCGGGAAACCCCCAACGGGCGTCAAATATGTAGCCGCCCATCCGTACTGCAACTACGTCGCGAGCGTCCCGCCCTCGTGGCCAAAGGACGGAGCGCAATGCTGGGCGCAGGTACAAGACCAGTTCAGCTCGATCTCGCAACACTATTGTGGCGCCGCAAACACCTTCATCGGCGAGACCGGCTATAACACCGGATGCCCCAACAGCATGAACGTGCCACCGATGCGGGTCGACGAGGAGCAGGCCTTCATCGGCGACCTCAAGGCTTCGACCTGCGCCGTCATGCCGGCGCCGAAATTTCCGACGTTCCTGTTTGCGTACTCCGACGTCTGCCCGTCAACCGGATGCGCGCCCGGATGCAATGATATGGGTCTGCCAACCGAGGGCAACGGCTACTTCGGAATCTTCCACACGGAGAATTACCAGACCGAGGGCACCGCTGTGGCAAAGTTCACGCCGCCTTCGCTCACCTGCCCATAACGCGCGTACCGCGCCCGTCCGCCCCGCCGCCGGGATTTGCCAAACTCCTTCGGGCAACCGCTTCAGTCAAGATGACGGCGGAAGCCGGTTTCACGCGCATCGCGCGGCGCGAATTCCGGAATTCGGTTAACACGCATTACTAGTTGCGTCCGCGGCAGTCGCGTCAATGCGGTGCGCTGCGCAAGACCCCCGCCGCCTCCAATTCAGCGACGCGGACGGCCGAAAGTCCGAGATATCTTTCGAGTACCGAGGCGTTGTGCTGACCAAGCGTCGGCGCGTCGAACTCAAGCTCTTCGGGAAATCCGGAAAAGCGCAGTGGAAATCCGGGAATCTTGAATTCGCCGAGGATCGGATCGGTGATCGTCCGCACCGTTCCCCGCGCCACCAGATGGGGATGCTCCATCGCCTCGCGAATCGACAGGATCGGCGCAACCGGCACGCGATTGCTCCGCAGCGCCTCGATTGACGCTTCGTCGCTGGGCATCGCCGCGAGCCAATCTTCGATCACCCGGATAATTTCGAGACGGCGATGCGCGCGGTCGCGAGCTTTCATGTACCGGGAATCCGTGCCGAGCTCGGGCTGTCCGATAGCTTCGCACACGCTAATCCATTGCTTGTCGGTCATCGCCAGGATGATGATCCACCACTTCCGGCCTTTGAAAACACCCGCCGGACAAGCGAGCGAGTGATGGAGTCCGGAGGCCTTCATCTCGCGCGCGCCATGGCTCGCGCTGTAAAGCTGCACGCCGATCGTCTGACAGTGGAAATAGCTATCGAGCAGCGAGATGTCGATATATTGGCCTTCGCCGGTTCTTTCGCGATGGAGCAGCGCGCAGGCGATCGCGCCCATCGCGTGCGCGCCCGTGCTGACGTCGCCGATCGCCACCATCGGCATGTAAGGCGGCCCCTCCTCCTCGCCAATCAGCGCGGTGATTCCGGCGTAGGCCTGGCCGATGAAATCGAACCCGGCATCGTGCGCGAGCGGACCGGTCTGGCCCAGCGCGGAAATCGAGCACATCACGATTCCCGGATTCAGGGTCTTGAGCACTTCGTAGCCGAGGCCCATGTCGCCGATCACACCCGGCGCAAAATTCTCGACCACGACATCAACTTTAGGCACGAGCTGTTTGACCAGCTCGACGCCTTCGCGCTTGCGCAGGTCTACACACAGACTTTCCTTGCCGCGGTTTTGCTGAATGAAAAACGCACTGCGCTGGTCGCGTACGTAATCAAACTGGCGCGCGCGGTCACCATTGGGCGCCATCTCGACCTTGATAATTTCCGCACCCATGCCAGCCATCAGGCGGGTAGTCGTCGGGCCCGCCACGAAGTGGGTGAAGTCGAGTACCTTATATCCGTCAAGCAGATGCCGCGGCTTGTCGCCCATCGTTTGATTCTCCCGTGCGAGTTGCGCCGATCCATTCAGTTAGCTCAGTGGACCGGTCAAAGTGAACTCCACTTACGAGATTGCTGCATCCCGCAGGAGCTTGGCTATGCGATTTGTTTTGCTCGGTTGCTCCTTGAAACTGTTTTTATCCGGATCAACCGTTCATCGTCTCGGACGACTTCCTGGAAATTGTCAGGCTGGGCGGACGCTCGAATTCTCAGCTTCGGATAGACCACGACGACCAACCCATTTGGCTTATCGTGGTCGAGACCGGCTCACAAATTGACGCGACCATCCAAGGCTTGCATTGGGACTGCTAGATATGCAGAATGCTTCGGCTGGCGAATAGGACTCTCCAGGTATCTCCATAAAGGAGCGATCGTGTTTCAACCACGCAGATTTACGGTGGAAGCGCACATCTAACCCCTAAGCATCTGGCCGCAGAGGAGATCGGCCAATAACAGAAAATAGCAGTCGCGGGTGACCGCGACGAAATAGGCCTCCAATTCGCACCTGATTGATGTCGGTCGCGATCGTAGAGGCTTGGCGGAGCCGACGCTCTTCAAATTGTGCCGGCTTGGCGAAGGTCGTGCCGTAATTTGTCCCGGCCTCGATAGTCGCCGCATAGAGAGGCGTAAGAGCGCTGCGCATCAGAGATTGAGCAAGCTGTCGTAAATGCGGCCTCGCTGGAGCAATGCCCATAATCTCGGCCATTTGTGAGGCCTGATAATACCCAAACTGGTGCGGTCGATTCGCTGACGCACTCGAATTCGAAGGGGGAGAGTAAATGCACGATAAACGGAAAATGCTAATCTGGGCGGCGATTGTCGGGGTGGGCGGCGTGCTCGGCCTTTTTTTAATGGGACGCCCAGCGGCCACGTCAGCGGTTCCACTAACCGCTGGAATTGGACCGCAGCTATCGGCTAAGTCCGCCCTGTCAGCGACTGTCGGAGCGGCTATTGGCGGTTCTGCGAATTCGCTTAATGAGGTAACCCTCCTCGGCGATGTCGATGGGCGCGAAGATCTCCTCGCAGACCATGCGCTCAAAATTGCGGACGTGACCTCGACCCTGACGCCCGGACAGACGCTGACGCGCTTCGCCATCTCCGAGCATACGATCGCCAACGGCTTCGGCGAGAACATCTTTTACTACGGTGATTCGCTCGGCAATGTGACGGTCGGAGCCGATACCAATGGCGACGGCATGATTGACTCCAGCTTCGTGATCAATCTGCCGACTACGCTCAACGCCTTCGGCAACCTCAATAGCGACGACCAAATCGTTGTGACCGGACTGGCGGTGAGTCCGGTCGCGGACCTGACTTCATTCGCCAATGTCAACGGCTCCTTCGCCTCCTTCAACGGTCTCGTCGGCGAAATCCTGTACGTCACCTTCACCGATACCACCGGCGGCTTTCGTTCGGTTAGCACTGGCGAAATTATCCGCAGCGGCGTCCTTGCCTTTCCAGTCGCTGACATCACATCGGCCGCAGCCACGCCCCCCGGTATTCTCAGTCCGGTCGGATTCCCGGTGCAGATGGGCGGCGCTTTCGGAGTTGCCTTTTCGATTTTCTCGAACATGGCGGGAGTCACCGTAGACGATGACGGCAGTGTCTACTTCCAGCAGGCCGACCTGATTAATCACACCGGAGCGAACATCGTTAAGATTACCCCGGTCGGGACTAACAATACGCGCTCGCTCGCAACCAACGGCTTCGCTACTCTCACGACGCTTAATCCGACCGACGGCGATTACGGAAACGCCAGCGGTCCGGCGGCACAGGTCAGCCACATCACGAATTACTCCGGTACCTCGACTTTCTTCGGCAATATCGCCGCGATCGCCGCAGGCCCCTCCAACGTGCTCTATGCGGCAGTCGCGCGTTCGCTCAACCCGCGCGCGTCAACCGCGATACAGAGCACCGAAGGTCCCTTTACCAACCCGGGCAATATTGGCGCCACGCCTTCGATGATCATCAGCTTCGCCGATGCGGTCGGCGGAACCAACAACTGCAATCCCGCATTAACCGCCCCCGATGGCATCGCCGACATGGTCGTCCGGAAGGGTAAGCTGGTGCCGGGGCGCAACAACTTCCGGACTTTCGTGATGGGAACGGGGCCGGATCGCCGCAATGGTTCGCAGGTATTCGGCAACTCGAAGAACACGCGTAAGATCGACTTTCAGATTGACTATACCGCCTACTCCGGCCTCACGGTTGACGAAGAAGGCAAGGTCTATGTGATTTCCGGCGGGACGCCCGCCGGCGTCGGCAACAATCCTTCGCCGGATCGCGGTGAGATTCTGCTTTTCCCCGACGACTCTCCGTATGACCGGCGCGCCGACTACGTTGACCAGCGCGGCGAAGCCATTCCCAATCCGGTGGTAACTACCGGCAATGCGGGCAACCACAAGGCCGATCGCTTCGACTATATTTTCTGGGAGGCGCCGATCGATCCGGTAACCTCGGAACCGATCGGTATCGCAGGGCTCGCGCGCGGCTTCCTGCTCTATACCAACCGCACTCGCCCAATCACCAGCACGTCGATCGATCTGCTGCCCAACGGAGCGACGCAGCTCGCCGACAGCACGGCCGGTCCGATCAACTTCGAAGACTTCGATCCGGGCCATCAGGTAGCTGGCGGCGACGATCAGTATTTCCCGTTCCGTGGCGACGATTCCGACGGCTATTCGGGTCCTTCGAATCCGGCGTTGGTGGGTCCGTTGATGGGTGGATTCGAGTATGTGTTCGGCGGGAATATCAGCGGTGTGTGCACCTCGCCGTGGAACACGTTCTACCTCAATTCGAACGGCAACGTGAGCTTCGGCGCAGGCGATACGAGCGCGCCGCCGACGATCCCGGCATTTCTGGCCGGCACCCCGCGCATCGCCCCGGCCTGGGCGTCGCTCAATACGGATAGCCGCATGGGCAATCTGAACACCTTCCCGGTGCAGGCGATGGGCTTTGCCGGTATCAACGATTTCAAGGTTCGCTGGATCGATGTACCGGAGACCGGCAACGAAGCCTGCGGCTCGAGCAATACCTTCGAGGTTTCGCTCTACGACGACGGTACCGGCGTCGACGAGAATGCTACTCAAGTGCTCAATGCGGCTAACCCGATCGGCAACAACGCAGTGCCGTTCGATCTGCAGGAAGGACCCACCGATCTGCGCTTCAACCGCCGCAATGTCGGTTCATCGCCGCGTCCTGACGGCAGCGGTTACTTCCGTTTCCATTACGCTCATATGGATATGATCGGCACGGCGGCGAGCCCCGACCTGGTCGGCTATTCGTTGGGCGATCAGAACCCGAGCCCGCCAAACCTGTGCACCGACGCCGATCTGAGCAAGCTTAAGTTCGGCAAGTTGATTGGCGATGGCAGTCAGGCGGCCGTTTTCGAATTCTTCGATACCGGGGTTGACGGCACGCCGCTCACCGCTGCCTTCGACCTGCGCTTCGAAGGCGCCAACCGCAAACTGGCGACTCCGGTGGGACAGATAGGCTTGAACCGCGACACGCTCTGGTGGCACGGGGCCGACTGTTCGACGGCGGGAACCTTCACCTGTCCGAAATAACCTGCTGAGCGGATTCGGCGCGCGTGATACGCGCCGGTCCGCCCATGCCGAACGTCAAAGCGGCGGCGCGACCCGATGGGGCCGCGCCGCTCTTTTTTGGGACACGACGGCATTTGGGTTTGAATATGCCGGCGCAGTAATATCGTCTCTTGATCGTCCCCAGCTATCATTCAATGATGCAATGATAATTCCCATGAGAAGGAACCGACGATGGCCGACAAGGTGATAAAAACCGACGCGGAATGGAAAGCAATGCTGACGCCGGAGCAGTACGAAGTCGCACGGCGCAAAGGCACCGAGCGCCCCTTCACTGGCAAATACTGGGACTCGCACGAGCCGGGCCTTTATCTGTGCGTTTGCTGCGGCAACGAACTATTCAACTCCGAAACCAAGTACGATTCGGGCTGTGGATGGCCCAGTTTTTATGCGCCGCTCGACGAGAGCAAAATCGCCAAGGAAGTCGATAGCAGCTATGGCATGACGCGCACCGAAGTAACGTGCAGCCGCTGCGGGGCGCATCTGGGTCACGTCTTCGACGACGGCCCGCATCCGACCGGGCTGCGCTTTTGCATGAATTCGGCGTCGCTGGATTTCAATAAAAAACCCTCCGGCGAAAAGTGACCGGTGCACGCTCTCGCGGAGCTGCAACTGCGCCGTGAAAGACCCGATTTGGCGCACTGGCGTTGCGATGTGCTCCGCATCGGAGAATAATTAACGTCGAATTCCAGATTGATACGTTCTTAATCATCATTAAATGGCTCTAACATCCGCCGCTGTTTCATCCGCCGATCGCTCGCATCCGGCACCGATCGACACCGACCCCGCAGTCGAAATTGCGCAGCTCAACTTCAGCTACGGCGAGCGTCAGGCCCTGAGCGATCTCAGTTTTTCGATCGCTCGCGGTGAAATCTTCGGTCTGCTCGGCCCCAATGGAGGTGGCAAGACCACGCTCTTCAAACTGATCTCAACGCTGGTTCCGCTACAGCAGGGCGACGCCTGCATCCTCGGCTATGACCTGCGCAACGACACCGTTGCGCTGCGGCGCCGGCTCGGCGTGGTCTTCCAGTATCCGAGCGTTGACGGCAAGCTGACGGTCGCCGAGAACCTGGCGCATCAGGGGCGGCTCTACGGAATCAGCGGACCACGATTGCGCACGCGAAGTGCCGCGATGCTCGAGCAGCTCGGGCTGAGCGCACGTGACGGCGATCTCGTCGAGACTCTTTCGGGCGGCCTCAAACGGCGCGTCGAGCTGGCCAAAGCGCTGTTGCACGAGCCGGTCCTGCTGGTGCTCGACGAGCCCAGCACCGGCCTCGATCCGACCGCGCGTCGCGAATTTCTCAACTACGTAACCGAGTTGCGCGACCGTCAGGGCGTCACGATTGTGCTGACGACCCATCATATGGAGGAGGCGGAGCGCTGCGACCGGATTGGCGTGCTGCATCAGGGCAGGCTCGCCGCGATCGCGCCGCCGACGGAGCTCAAATCGCGAGTGGGTGGCGACGTGGTGGCTATTCATGCGCGTCAACCGGAGGAACTGCAAAAGAAAATCGCCGCCCGGATGCAGGTGACGGCGGTACTGGTTGACGGCACGCTGCGGGTCGAAGGGCCGCGCGGCCATGAATTCGTGCGCGACGTGGTTGAGGCCTTCGGCGACGAAATCGAATCGGTGACCTTCGGCAAACCGACGCTCGAGGATGTCTTCGTGCACTTGACCGGCCATCGCTTTTACGCCGGACGCGTCGAGGATGCACAATGAGCGAAGCCGGATTGCAGGCAGGCACCTTATGGTTGCGCGAGATCACGCGATTTTGCCGGCAACGCAGCCGCGTTATCGGTTCGTTCCTGCAGCCGCTGGTGTTCTGGCTGTTGCTCGGGGCCGGACTGAAGGCGTCGTTCAAACCGGCGGGGATGCCCGCGGGAATCGACTACTTTCAGTATCTCTATCCCGGTTTCATCGTGCTGGTGCTGCTGTTCACTGCGATTTTCGCGACGATATCGACGGTCGAGGATCGGCGTGAGGGCTTTCTGCAGAGCGTGCTGGTCGCACCGATTTCGCGACGAACGATCGTGATGGGACAGGCGCTCGGCGGCACCACGCTGGCATGGGTGCCGAGTTGTATCTTCTTGGTGCTGGCGCCGTTCGCCGGAATCCATCTGAGCGTGCTGGCGGCGCTCTTCGCGGCCGTGATCATGGCGATAATCGCGTTCGCGCTGACCTGTATCGGCCTGACGATCGCGTGGAAAATCGAATCGACTCAGGGTTTTCATGCGATCATGAACCTGATCCTGATACCGATCTGGCTCCTTTCCGGGGCGTTCTGGCCGATTAACGGGGCGCCGGCCCTGTTGCGCTGGACCATGGAAATCAATCCGTTGACCTACGGGATGGCCGCGTTGCGCGAGAGCCTGTACGCGGGAAATCACGGCGAAATGGGTTCGCTGCCCTCAATGGCATTGTCGCTGACGATCGCAGTCGCCTTCGCGATCGCAACTTTTGCCCTTGCCGCACGCACCGCACGCCGGGCCGTGGCCTACTAAGGGATTTCCGCGCATCGCGGATGCGCCGCGCCGATCGATCAGCCTCGCGTAGTCTTCGCGGGCGGCGCGGGACGGCGGTGGTCGCGGTGAGTCTCCGTAATGACGAGCTTTGCACAGGCCGAATCCCGCATCTTACAAATGGGAAGTCTGAAACCTCGTAAGGTCTCAGAACAAGGCTGAAGTTCATCGTTCCGCGACAACTCCTTATCCCGACGTGTCATCCCGGCTCCGTGTAATTGCGATGATGAATTCCCTTCGCGACAGACCCCGCGGGCTGATGCGCGATTGGGCACAGTTGCGATAAAATAAACGCCGTATGCGCTGGACTACCGACAAAATTCGTCAATCATTTCTCGATTTCTTCGCGGCTCGGGGCCATCAGATTGTTCCGTCGGCGTCGTTGATTCCGAAGGGCGACCCGACCCTGCTCTTCACCAACGCTGGCATGGTCCCCTTCAAGGACTATTTTTTGGGGGTGCGCACGGCACCGAATTCGCGCGTGGTCGATTGCCAGAAATGCCTGCGGATTTCGGGCAAGCATAACGACCTCGAAGCGGTCGGGCGCGACAGCTATCACCATACGTTTTTCGAGATGTTGGGGAACTGGTCGTTCGGCGACTACTACAAGGCCGAGGCGATCAAGTGGCATTGGGAACTGGTGACGAAGGTCTGGGAGATTCCGGCCGAGCGGCTGTGGGCGACCGTATATAAGGACGACGACAAAGCCTATGCCGAATGGGAGCGGGTGCCCGACCTGCTGCCAGGGCGGATTCTGCGCTGCGGCGAGAAGGACAATTTCTGGGAAATGGGCGAGACCGGTCCGTGCGGACCGTGCTCGGAGATTCACATCGACCGCGAGCCCGAGCGCGGCTTTCCGACCGACCGGCCGGGCCAGGCGTGCGATCAGAAGTCGCATCCGGACAACGAATGCGCGGTCAACGTCGACCGCTGCTCGCGCTTCATCGAGCTCGGGAACCTGGTGTTTATCCAGTATAACCGCGACGCGGCGGGAAAATTGACGCCGCTGCCGATGAAGCACGTCGATACGGGGACGGGGCTCGAGCGCGTGGCGGCGGTAATGCAGAGTCTCGAAGTCGGCCGTTACCTGGGAAATTACGATATCGATCTTTTTCAGAAAATAATTGAATCGATTCAGGCTCAGACGGAAGAGCGCAAAAAGTACGGAGTTGCGAACGACGACGACATCTCGTTCCGCGCGATCGCCGACCATGCGCGGGCGGTGACGTTTCTAACCGCGGACGGGATTTCGCCCGGAAATACCGATCGCAGTTATGTGTTGCGGCGGCTGATTCGGCGCGCGGTACGCCACGGCCGGCGACTCGGTTTGCGGCCGGGTTTCCTGGCTGCCGTAAGCACCAGCGCGGTCGTGCCCGCGATGAGCGGCGGCTATCCGGAACTGAAATCGGTACGCGATCGAATTGGCCAGGTGATAGAGCAGGAAGAATTGCGGTTTGGCGAAACGCTGGAGCGCGGGCTCGAACTTATCGCCGAGTGGCGCGAGCGGCGGCGCACGGAAAAGAGCACGGTATTTCCCGGCGATATCGCCTTTCAATTGCACGATACGTACGGTTTTCCGGTTGATTTGACCCAGGACATCCTGCGCGAGGACGGCTTTACGGTCGATCTCCCGGCGTTCGAACGCCTGATGGAGGAGCAGCGCGAGCGCGGACGGGCGGCGCGCAAGGACGACCTTGCGGCGCCGGAAATAATGCTCGGCGCGGGAGTGAAGTCGCGCTTCATCGGGGACCATCGCTACGACGCCGAGTCCGAAATCCTCGCGGCGAATGCAGACGGCGAGGGACGGCTGACGGTGGTCGCCGCGGAGACCCCATTTTATCCCGAGGGCGGCGGACAGGTGGGCGACCGCGGTGTGATCGAAACGGCAACGGGCGCGTTGCTGGAAGTGGTCGATTCGCGCAAACAGGACGGATCGATCCTGCATTTCGGGCGAATCCTGCGCGGCGAACCAGGCGATTTCGCGCAAGGAACGCAGGTGAAGTTGCGTATCGATCGCGAGCGGCGCGACGCCGCGATGGGCAATCATTCGGCGACCCACATCCTGCATTATGCGCTGCGCGACATCCTGAACACGGACGTTCATCAGGCGGGCTCGATGGTGGCGCCGGAACGGTTGCGCTTCGACTTCAGCCATAACGGACCGGTAGGGGCCGGCGATCTGGCGACGATCGAAGAGGAAATCAACGCGCGAATCCGCGAGAACGCCGAAGTGCTGACCGCGGAGATGGCCTATGACGACGCGCTCAAGGCGGGGGCGCTGGCGTTTTTTGGCGACAAGTACGGCGACGTGGTGCGGGTGGTGCGGATGGGCGATTTTTCGACCGAGCTGTGCGGCGGAACCCATGTGCGGCGCACGGGAGACGTTGGCTTTTTCAAGCTCGAGAGCGAGGGCGGAGTAGCGGCCGGGGTGCGGCGAATCGAGGCGTTTACCGGACGCGGCGCGCTCGATGCGATCAGGCGGCGCGAGAAAATCCTGGAGGATATCGGGGGCCATCTGGGGGCGCGCGACGGCGCGGCGCTGGAACGGCTGGAAAAGCTGCTCGTGCAGGAAAAGGAACTCGAAAAGAAACTGCGCGTGCTCGAGCAGAAACTCGTCGCGGGTGCGACGGCGGGCGGCTCCGATGCAGAGAAGGTGCGCGAGGCCAACGGCGTGAAGATCGTCACGCGCAAGGTCGAGGGGGTCGAGGCGAAGTCGCTGCGCGAGATGGCCGACCGCCTGCGGCAGAAGTACGGCTCGGCGGTGGTGGCGATCGGATCGGATCTTGGCGACAACAAGGCGGCGCTGCTGGTCGCGGTGACGCCCGACCTGGCCGCGCGGATCAAGGCCGGCGATATAGTGAAGGCGCTGGCGCCGATGATCGGCGGGACCGGCGGCGGACGTCCGGATTTCGCGCAGGCGGGTGGGCGCGACGCGTCCAAACTCGAGGCAGCGCTGGAGCGGATCGCGAGCCTGGTCTAGGGAGCGGTCACGAGCGCGGGCGAATTTAGTGCGAGGCTTGGGCGGCGTGCTTTCGGGGCGGTCGCAGCCGGGTTCCAACGGCGACGCGCAATTAACGGATATGTAATGGATGGGTAATGAGACTGCTGGTTCACAGCGGTGCGGAAAAGGGGTAGCATCCAGACATCGGGATGAATCGAAACGGGACTGCGAACGGCAACGCCAAGCAAAACCTTCAGAGGGTAAACGACACCATTTCACAGTCAGCAACTGAAGATTCCCTGGAACTCCACTTCGACGACCATCGTTTCCTAACCGAACTGTTGGGCCAGCACGACGGACATCTGCGGGCGATTGAAGCGGCGCTCGACGTGCGTATCGGCGTCAACGGCAGCGCGCTGAAAATTTCCGGCGGCCATATCGAACAGGCGCTGGCGGGCAAGCTGCTGAGCGAACTGTACGAACTGCTCAAGCGCGGCTATCCGATCTACAACGGCGACGTCGATTACGCGATTCGAATCCTGCGGGCTGACCGCAACGCCGATCTCAAGGACATCTTCCTCGACCAGGTTTATATTTCGGCGAACAAACGGATTATTTCGCCCAAGAGCCTTAATCAGAAGGCCTACGTGGAGGCGATTCGCGGGCACGATATCGTTTTCGGAATCGGTCCTGCAGGCACCGGCAAGACTTATCTCGCGATGGCGATGGCGCTGGCGGCGCTGATGAAAAACCAGGTCACGCGCATGGTCTTGTGCCGGCCGGCGGTCGAGGCGGGCGAGCGGCTCGGCTTTCTGCCGGGCGACCTGGCCGAGAAGGTCAACCCGTATTTGCGGCCGCTTTACGACGCGCTGCACGACATGGTCGATTATGATCGGGCGCGCCGGATGCTCGAGCGCGGGACGATCGAAGTGGCGCCGCTGGCCTTCATGCGCGGGCGCACGCTGAACGATTCGTTCATCATTCTAGACGAGGCGCAGAACACCACGTCGGAACAGATGAAGATGTTTCTGACGCGGCTGGGCTACGGTTCGAAGGCGGTGATTACGGGCGACGTCACGCAGATCGATTTGCCGAGCGGCAAGCTCTCGGGCCTGAAGGAAGCGCGCACGGTGCTGGCCGACACGCCGGGAATCGCGTTCGTGCATTTCAACGAACGTGATGTCGTGCGGCATCGGCTAGTGCAGGCGATAATTACGGCGTACGAATCGTTCCTCGGTGAACGCACACTGCCGCTGCCATTGCCCCCGCTCGAGACGAAACCGGTCGTCGGCTGAAAGTGCCGGTCGAACTGACGTGCCGGACGGTGAGCGCACGGCCGTATGCCGCTGCGCTTCGCGACGACGCCCTTGCCCTGCTGCAAATCCTTGCGCTCGAAGATTGCGAACTCTCGCTGATGCTGGTGGGCGACAGCGCGATACGCCGGTTGAATCGTGAGTTCCGCGAAAGAGATCGGGCCACCGACGTACTCTCGTTCCCGCAAATGGAACGCGCCGGCCAGGCGCGGCAAATTCGCCGGGCGGCGATTGCAGACGGGCCGCCGATCGCGCTCGGCGACATAGTGATATCGATCGATACGGCGCGGCGTCAGGCGCGTGAACTTGGGCTCGGCGCGTCCGCGCGAATCCGCACGCTGCTGATACACGGCATGCTGCATCTGCAGGGCTACGACCACGAGCGGTCGGCGGCCGCGGCGAGCCGGATGTTCGCGCGCGAACATGAACTGGCCGAATTGATGCAGGATCTGCGCGGGGCCGGTCCGCGACCCCGGTCGAAGCGGGCGCGGGCGGCGGCAGATCCGCGATGGTCGCCGGCGGCGATGCCGGAGCGGGCATCAGCGGCGGCGAAGAAATCATCCGGCAAGCGTACTTAGTGTAGATGCCGCGAGCGCAGTGGCGCGCGCCGCGCAGTCACCGCGCGGGGCTATTGTGTAATGCGGCGCAGCGGTTAATTTGAACCTGTGACGCCCGGTTCCACAATGACAATGAGCACGGCCCCGGCGGCGATCGCTTGAGCGGTCCGCGAAAACCGCCTATGGCGAAATCGCGCAGCGAGGGCGGCGCGCGGGCCTTCGCACCATTTTCGATGCTGACTCACTTCACGCGGGCGGCCGGCACCAGCAGGGCGATTGACAATCTCGACGCGATTTTGCGCGGCGGCGTGATTCGCGCGGCGAGCCGTTCGGTCCGGGGCGGACGCCCGGTGGTGTGCCTGTTCGACGCGACCGTCGGCGAACTTGGACGATTGCTGGTGCGATCGAATCGGCGGCGCTACGAACCATTCGGCGTGGCGTTGGATAAACGCTATGCTTTCGGTTTAGGCGCGCGGCCGGTGCTCTACATGCCGTGGCGCGAGGCGCGGGAGATTGTGAGCGAGGAGGAGTGGTGGCGCGTGGCCGCAATCGAGCTGGATCGTAATCCACCGATCGACTGGAGTTTCGAGCGTGAATGGCGCGTGGCGGGCGACCTGCGGTTGGCGCCGCGCGCGGCCGTGGCGCTGGTCGAGAACTGGCACGATGCCGATGAACTCTACGACCGCTTCGACGGCGACCCGCCGTGCGCGGGCGTTATCCCGATCAAGGACCTGCCCGGATTCGCCTGAGGATAGCTGTGAACGTATCGACCCGTGCCGCGCTGGCGGTGGCCAGCGGACTCGCGCTCGCACTCGCGTTTCCCAAGTTCGATTTCAATTTCGCCGCCTGGGTAGCCTTGGTTCCGTTACTCTATGCGATCGAAGGCGAGACGCATCGCAAGGTGTTCCTGTACGCCTGGCTGCAGGGCTTCGCGTGCTATGTGGCGTCGCTCTACTGGGTAACGATCACACTGCACCATTTCGCCGATGTGCGGACGATCTTCGCGGTGCTGCCGATGCTGTTGCTGGCGGCCGTGATTGCGCTGTACACCGCGGCGGCCTTCTGGGCGTCAGCGTTTATCTCGGCGCGACTCAGGCGTTCGATCGTGGTCGTGCTGCCGATCGTCTGGACGGCGGTCGAATGGATTCGCACATATTTTCCGATCGGCTTTCCGTGGAATCTGCTGGGCTACGCCGCGTACCAGAATCTGACGCTGATCCAGTTTGCCGAATTCACCGGCGTCTATGGCGTCTCAGCGCTGATCGTGTTGTTCAACGTCGTGATCTATTCGGTGATCTTCCGGCGCGGATCGGCGCGATCGCAGGGCATCAGTCTCGCGGTGCTGAGCACGCTGATCGCGGCGGCGTGGATTTTCGGGACGGTGCGTATCGGGGAGCTGCATCGCGAGCAGCCGAGTCATTCGCTCAGGTTCGCGATGGTGCAGGGCGACATCCCGCAATCGATCAAGTGGAACCCGGGTTTTTTGGAATCGAGCTTCAGCGTTTATGTGAAGCAGACCCAGGAAGCGGCACGGCTGGGTGCTGATTTGATCGTATGGCCGGAAGCAGCGGCGGCATTTTTCTTCCAGCCGACCGAGCAGTATCCGGCGGCGTTTGCCGGCGACGCGTCGTATCGGCAGCGCCTGTTGCAACTGGCGGCCGACACCGGCGATCCGATTTTGTTTGGCGCACCGGCGCTGGCACAGCGCGACGGACGCCTCGGCTTTTACAATCGCGCCTACCTGGTGTCCGGCCACGGGACTATCAGCGACTGGTACGACAAGATTAACCTGGTGCCGTTCGGCGAATACGTTCCGCTGCGCAGCGTGCTCGGCTATTTCGTAAACCGGGTGGTGTCGGGATTCGGCGACATGTTCGCGGGCAGCCGACAGACGATTTTCCCGGTTCAGGGCGCGCGGCTCGGCGTGCTGATTTGTTACGAGAGCATCTTCCCGAACCTCTCGCGGATGGCGGTCGATCGCGGCGCGGACATCCTGGTCAATATCACCAACGACGCGTGGTACGGCGAAAGCTCGGCGCCCTATCAACTGCTCGCGATGGCGGCGCTGCGCGCGGTCGAGACCAAGGTGCCGATGGTGCGGGTGGCCAATACGGGAATCAGCGCGGTGATCGAAGCGACCGGAGAGATCAAGGCGCGGACGCCGTTGTTCAAGCGCGGGACGGAAATCGAGCGCGTTTACTTCGAGCCGAGAAAAACCGTCTATACGATGGTGGGCGACCTGTTCGCCGAAATCTGCTTTGCGCTGGCGGCGATCGCACTCGTTGTCGCGTGGTTGCGACCGCGCGGCGCCGAGGCCGAGGGTGACGCCGAGGCCGAAGAGGTAGCGGGACTGTCGCGCAATGGCCACGGCGGGTAGGCGATTAATTTACCGGCGCGTCTGTGTCACAATGAAAGATGACCATGCAACCGGCGCGTCACCGGGCCGGTTCGAGAGGAATATCAAGCAATGCTCAGCGACATCCGCCCGCAAATGACCGATCTCGAAGCCCGCTCAGAAACTTTGCGGAGGCGTCTTTGACGTCCCGAAACTAATCGCACGCAGACAGGAACTCTCCGACCAATCGGTCAAGCAGGACTTCTGGGATATTCCGGAAGCGGCGCAGTCGATCCTGAAGGAACAGGAGCGTATCAAAGTGCAGCTCTCCGGTTTCGAGAAACTGGAGAAGGCGCTGGACGAGGCGCGCGTGTTTCTGGCGATGGCCGAGGAAGAAGGCACCGACGATTCCGAGGCCGCGCAGGAAACCGAAACGGCGCTGGCTGCGGCGCGCGCGGAGATCGAACGCCAGGAGCTGCAGGTGATGCTCGGCGGCGAGCACGACCGCCTAGGTGCGATCGTTTCAATTCATCCGGGAGCCGGCGGCACCGAGGCGCAGGACTGGGCCGAGATGCTGTTGCGGATGTACCTGCGCTGGGCGGAGCGCCGGGGATTGGCCACCGAGCTCGCCGATTTGCAGCCGGGCGAGGGCGGCGGAATCAAGAACGCGACCTTCACGGTCGATGGCGACTACGCCTACGGCTATCTCAAGGCCGAAGCGGGAATCCATCGGCTGGTGCGAATCTCGCCGTTCGACGCCAATGCGCGGCGCCATACTTCGTTCGCCTCGGTCTTCATATTCCCCGCGATCGACGACAAAGTCGAAGTGGTGATAAATCCCGCTGACTTGAGAATCGATACCTTCCGGGCGAGCGGGGCCGGCGGACAGCACGTCAACAAGACCGACTCGGCGGTGCGCTTCACGCATCTGCCGACCGGAATCGTGGTGACCTGCCAGAACGAGCGGTCGCAGCACAAGAATCGCGCGATGGCGATGAAGATTCTGCGGGCGCGGCTGTTCGAGATGGAAGAGCGCAAGCGGCGCGAGGATCTCGAAAAGTTCAGCAAGGACAAGAAAGAGATCGCGTGGGGCAGCCAGATCCGATCCTACGTGCTGCATCCGTACCAGATGGTCAAGGACCATCGCACTGGGGTCGAGATCGGCAATACCAATGCGGTGCTCGACGGCGCGATCGATGAGTTTATCGAGGCCTACCTGATGGGCGTGCGCAAGTCGGGCGCAGACGCGGCGCCGGCCTGACCTCGTGCGCCCCGCGAACGAATCTGCGGCCCGGCGCGCGCGCCGGGCCGCGCCAATTTCAAAGATCCCGCGCGCGCTCGATTACCGGCGCAAACCGATGCGCCTGTTCCAGTGCGGCCCCATCGGCGGTTTCGGCAACATTCTTTTGCGAGAACAGCACCACGCGGGTAACGCCGGCGTCGCGGTAGCGCCGCAGTTCATCACGGGACGGAATGCTCTCGTGCGGATCGGCGAGCACCGAGATTTTGATCGAATCCGGATCGCGCCCGTATTTTTCCGCGAGCTTGCGAATAGTCGCGACGCCACGCCCGACTTCCTCGGGATTGTCGGTCAGCGGTATCCAGCCGTCGTAGGTGCGGGCCACCCGTTCGAGCGCTTTGGGCCCGTGGGCGCCGAGCAGCGCCGGCGGATAGGGCTTTTGCAGCGGCTTCGGATCGCAGCGGACCGCGGGGAACTTCACCAGATCGCCCGCGTACGAGGCTTCATTCTCGGTCCACAAGACGCGCATGGCTTCGATGGTTTCACGGGCGCGCTTCCAGCGCAGGCCAAAGTTGCTGCCCATCGCTTCGGTCTCCTCCCTGAGCCATCCGGCGCCGACGCCGAGGAGCACGCGGCCGCCCGAGTAAAAGTCCAGGCTCGAAATTACTTTGGCTGTGATCAGCGGGTCGCGCTCGGGCAGCAAACAGATGCAGGTGCCGAGCTTCAGCCGTTTGGTCGCGGTCGCCGCGACGGTCAGCGCGATGAACGGGTCGACCCAGCGACCGTAGTGCTCCGGCAGCTTGCCATCGAGCGCGAACGGGAAGACGGTCGTGAGCTTGGCGGGGATGACCGGATGTTCAGGAATCCAGATCGACTCGTAGCCAAGCGTTTCGACGGTGCGTGCGAGTTGCGCGAGATCGCCACTTTGGGCGGTCGCTACCGTGACGAATCCGATATCCATGCGACACTCTCCTTTCAACCAGATCGAGGGTGCATACTGAGTAATTAATATGCACCCTCGATTGCCTATTTCGGCGGAAATGAATATCAGCTGCGCATCGACTGGTTCTGCGTACTGACTATTCAGAGGCTATGGGCGCGCTCGATCAGCGGGGCGAAATGCCGGAGCTGTTCGGGGGCCTTGCCGGCGGCGGAATCGGAGCCCATTTTCTGCGAGAACGGGATGAAGCGGCTCGCACCGGCGTCGCGGTAACGCTTGAAATCGTCGAGCGAGGGCACCGCCTTGTCGGAATCGACGATCGCGGTTACCTGAATTGAGTCGGGATTGCGGCCGTGGTCGGCGGCAAGCTTGCGGATGATCGCGATGTCGCGCTTGACCTGATCGGCGCTCTCGGCAAGCGGCATCCAGCCGTCGTAGGTGCGGGCGACGCGTTCCAGCGCCTTGGGTCCATGCGCACCGAGTAGGATGGGCGGACAGGGTTTCTGCACCGGCTTGGGATCGCAGCGGACGGCGGGAAAACGGATTATCTCGCCCTCGTAGGCGGCCTCGCTCTTGGTCCACAGTACGCGCATGGCCTCGACGATTTCGCGCATGCGGCGCCAGCGCAGGCCGAATTTCGCGCCCATTGCTTCGGTCTCCTCCTTGAGCCAGCCGGCGCCTGCGCCGATAATCACGCGGCCGTTGGAGTAGTAGTCGAGGCTGGCGATGAGCTTGGCGGTGACGATCGGCTCGCGTTCGGGGAGCAGGCAGATGCCGGTAGCGAGCTTGATTCTGGTGGTGACGGCAGCGGCGACGGTCAGCGCGATGAAGGGATCAACCCAGCGGGTGTAGTGGTCGGGGAGCTTGCCGTCACCGATCGGAAAAGGCGTGGTCATCGCGACCGGAATGACTGGGTGCTCGGGGATCCAGAGCGATTCGTAGCCGAGAGACTCGGCTGTGCGGGCGATTTCGGCGAGGTTGCCGGTCTGCGTGGTCGCCGCCATTAAAAATCCAATATCCATTTTTCGATCCTCCTTGCGTGAGCGAAGACCGCGCCCATGGTTGCGGAGCGCCGGCCCATCGCCAAGTCAGGTTCTAGTCTTTCTTCGGTGAGGTTTGAAGCGGACGCAAAGAGGTCAGGTGCCGGGTGCTGCGAGCGGGCCTGACGTAGAGCAGCGGAATCAGGAGGAAGCCGGCAATTGCCGCGATGGTACTCAGCCATGCGAGTGCGGCCGCGATCAAATAGAGGACGGGCACCACGATGAAAACGCGGCGGACATAGCGAATTACATCGTGGTCGAGAGTTGAGGTGACCAGGCGGTAGTGGCTGGTCGCATAGACCCAATGAATCAGGCGAACGATGCCGGCGAGAAAGAGATTCGCGCCATAGATGGAGGCGGCGAGCGGCAGCCGATGATTTCTCCCAAGCAGCGAGGCCGAAAACGGAACGAAGCAGATGGTCAGCAGGAAGGCCAGAGTGATGCCCAGATGAATGCGATCGGAACGCACGATCCAGTGCATCTCCATGTGATGGCCGTACCAGAAGACGGCGAGGATGGCGAAGCTGACGACGAAGAGGGTCAACTGCGGGGCGATCGCGCGCAGACTCGAAAGGAGTTCGGCCTGCGAAGTGGCCGACGGGGCGTGGAGATCGAGCACGAGCAGGGTCAGGACGATCGCAAAAACGCCGTCGGTGAGTGCGGCGATGCGGGTGGTCCCGAGACCTTGGGAAGGAGCGGTGCCCTCGTCGCTCACGGAGGCAGTTTGCCGGAAAGGTTAAGCAGCTCCTGGAGGGTCTGGTTATAGCGGTAGTACTTGTCTTCGCGGAGCTGATCCTCGGATTCGAGCCACAGCTCCTCGCCGATAAGGGCGAGCGAGCTCAGGGTGTGGCGCGCCTGCGGGCGGCCGTCGCGCGCGATTTCGTCGAGCATGCGCTCCCACACGGCGCGGGTGGCGCAGATGGTGAAATCGGGATCGAAGCCGGAGGCGTCGGCGAGCGCGGCGGCGCGGGTGAGCGAATAGCCGTCTAGTTCAACGGCGGTCGCACGTTCGGTGCTACCGTCCTCGCCGACGACGCGAACGACGAAGCGGGTCTCGGCGTAGCCGAGGCGGCGGAACGACTCGCCCTCGGCCTCCATCAGGCGGCCAAGAGCGAGGAACCAGTCCGCGTCAGGAAATTTCACCCCCATCGGATCAGGCGGCGAAGAGTTTGCTGAAATCGGTCGGCAGTAGACAGCGCGGGCGGCGTTCGAGACCGGCCGAATCGCAGCGTTGCAGGTATTCATTGACGATGCGGCGCCACAAGTTCGCCTGCATCTCCATGCCCTGATCGAAGTGCTGCAAGCCGCCGCCGAGCAGTATCGCCATCGGCTCGACGGATTCGGGCACGCTGAAGAGCTGGAGCAGAATGCTCTCGGCGTCGTCGAGCTGGTCGTGAATTTCGTTGGCGAGGTCGGGGCGGGCCTTGAGCTGGGCTCGCAGGTGCATGGTGCCGTAGCCGACGTGACGCGATTCGTCCTGCATGCAGCGCCGGAAGATTTCCGAATCGACGCGGCTCGGAGCGATGAACTCGCCCTGGCGGAACATGGTGAGGACGAAGCCTTCGCCGAGGAGATGCAGGCGGGCGGTCTGGGCGGAGAAGCTCGGCGAATCGAAGATGCGCTTGAGGCTGAGTTCGCTGAGGGCGCTGGCCTTGCCGAGGCCGCCGCCGTTGGCGAGCGCGCGCTTGCGAAAGACGTCGGTGTGACGAGCCTCATCCATGGCTTGAGTGGCAAGGAAGAGCTTGATTTCGAGGAAGTCCTGGTTGATCTGGCTCATCCAGCGCGTGGGAGCGTCGGCGGCGATAAACTCGACTTCGGTAAGGAAGGTGCACAACTGGCACATCGCGTGTTCGAGGTCGTCGGGCAGCGGCTTGAGTTCGCTCCAGGGGATATCGCGTGCGGAGCTCCATTGGCGGGCGACGGCCTCTTCATAAAGTTCCATGGCGTTGTCGGCCCAGCATTCGGCTTTTTCATTGATGGTGAAGCCGAGCGAGGGGAGATCGGAGGGGATGACGGCGCCGCGCGGGGCCATCGAGCGATGATCGCCGCCGTGGTCGGGAATCACGCCGTAGCTGCCGATTTCGATATCCTTAAGGCGCAGTCCGAGGTTGCCCGGCTTGGCCCGCGTGCCCCATTCGCCGTGCTGGCTCATCCAGCCCAGATCGGGCGTGCCGGTCTGGTAGAGCTTTTCGAGGTAGACCGAGGGTTGGAGTTTGAGGCGAGCTTCGCTGCCGATACGGGCTTCGTCTTTGATTTGGACCGTGGGCATTTCCCATGACCTCCGGAAGAGCCAGCGAATCCGTTCCCGGGACTCGCCTGATTTACGAGCTTCGATCGATTTATAAGCCGGACCGCAGAAATATCAAAGCGCCCGATGCACGGTTCATGTGCGCGGGATATCGCCCGGCCCGGTGTATGGCGCATTGGCCATCGAGAGGGTGACGATTTTCCAGGACTTGCCGTCGTTGCGCACGGTGTAGAAGGCGCGCAGGCGTTCGAGGATTTCGCCGTCTTTTTTGTAGCGAGTGACGTCGGACATCAGGGTCGCGAGGTTATCGGCGAGCGGCCACGCCTTGAGCAGATCGACGGTCGAACGGGCCCATCCACGGCCCTGAATCGCAATCATGGTCTGCGTGTAGAAGCGCTGCTGGGAGGCCTCGTCGGCGACCACGGTCGCGCCCTGTTCGCCCGAGAGGATGACGAACGGGAGGTCGAAGGACGACATGAAAAGGTCGATATCCTCGCGATTGAAGCCGTCGATGTAGCGCGCATAGAACTGCTCGATTTCCCGTACGATGCGATCCGAATCAGCCATGTTTTTTCCTTCCTTAAGCGGTTCGATTAACCGATATATCGGCGGCCGGCGAGCGGCCGCGGTCGAAGCACGGAGGTGGTCTAGAAAGCACCTCGGCGCAACATTTCATGGGCGTCGCGTTCGAGCGCCTCGCGAAAGTCGGGATGCGCGATCGCGATCATGCGGCGAACGCGCTCGGCCAGCGGCTGTCCGCGCAACTCGGCGGCGCCGAACTCGGTCGCGATGATATCGGCGTCGCTGCGCGCGGTGGTAGTGGGACCGGAGAGGCGCGCGACGATGCGGCTGAGCGTGGTGCCCCGCGCGGTCGCCGGCATCGCGATGACCGAGCGGCCACCGTCGGCGAGCTGGGCGCCTCGCACGAAATCAACCTGGCCGCCAACTGCGCCAACGTAAACGCCGGCCGCCACTTCGGCGTTGATCTGGCCGGTGAGATCGGCTTCGACGGCTGAGTTAATCGCTACGATATTGCCGAGTTGGCACAGCACTTCCGATCGATGGGTATGCATCAAGGTGAACAACTTGATGGCGGGATTGCGGTGGCCGAAGCGATAAACGCGGCTGGTGCCGAGCAGCGAGCAGGCAACGGCGATGCCGGTATCGATAGGCTTGCGCGCGTTGGTCATCGCGCCGCTCTCGATAAGGTCGGCGACTCGATCGCTGATGAGGCCGGAGTGGATGCCAAGGTCGCGGCGGTCGCCGATACTGGCCATCACGGCGTCGGGAATTGCACCGATGCCGATCTGAATCGTAGTGCCGTCGTGGATGTAGCGGCCTACGTGACGGGCGATGCCGCGTTCGACCTTGCCGATGGGGCGCGGGTCAAGACCGACCGGGGGGCGCGAGACCCGCACGAGATAGTCAATCCGGCTGGCATCGAGAAACGCGTCACACCAGGTCCACGGCGCCTGATCGTTGACCTCAGCGATAACCACGCGAGCCTTGGCGATGGCGGCCTGCTGATAGTCATTGGTGAGCGAGAAGCTATACTCGCCGCGCTCATTTGGCGGACTGGTCTGGACGAAGACGACGTCGGAGGGGATGGTGCCGTCCTTGAAGTAGGGAACCACTTGCGACAGGTGGCAGGGAATCGTGCGCAGGGCATTGACGCGGGCGAGTTCGCGCAGATTGCCGATCGCGCCATAGCCGGTAAAGTTAAGGACGTCGGCATGTTCGGGGCGCAGCGTGCGGGTGTAGGTAATGCCGCCGAGAAAGACGTTGGCCGGACCTATTCGGTGGCGCTGTTCGACCAGGCGTTCGACGAGGGTTTGAGGTTCGCCGGAGCCCTGGCCCCAGACGATATTGTCGCCGGGGCGAATTATTCCAGTGAAATCGAGATTACGTGAATCGAGTTCCTGCGGCATTTTGTAACGCGGCCTCATTCGAGCGTTGCGGGCAGATTCGCACAAATCCCGACCAATCGCCTAGAAGGACGGGAGAGACCGCAGCATTTTCCCACTTTTTGGCGCGAGAAAATCGGTTAGGAGCAATAGGCGCAGACTGAAAAGTGAGGGGCCACGGGGTAACCGAAGGAACAATTAGCAGTTGAATCGCGTTTTAACCAACAGTATATTGCCTTCGGTACTGCTCATTGTTGCGGCTTGCGCGCAAGTAATAATTCTTGCGGTGAGAAGAGTTGAGAGACCGAGTGAGCCGGTAAGCGAGAGTAGAAAAGTGGCTAGCGTTAGTGGCGGCTTCCCCGGCTTCCACGATGTTGGTCTACGCAACCGTCTAACCAAGCGACAGGGGGAGATTAAGGTGCGAAGAAGATTTGGAACATACCTGATGTGGATGGCCATCCTGGGGATGGTCTCGGCTTGCGGGTTCACGGATCAGCAGCGTCAGTACACGCTGGTGGGAGCCGCGACCGGCGCCGCGATTGGCGGTGGGATCGGCGGAGGCGTGTTTGCCGCCGACAACAGCGACAACTGGCCGGCGATTCCCGCAGGTATCGTGGGCGGAGCATTGATTGGCGGGATAATCGGTTACCTGATGGCGCCGCCGCCACCGCCGCCGCCACCGCCACCGCCGCCGCCTCCCCCGCCACCACCGCCGCCGCCTCCTCCGCCGCCGCAGAAGATCGTGTTGCGCGGAGTGCACTTCAACTTCGACAAGTACTACATCCGCAACGTCGACAAGCCGGTGCTTGACGAAGCGGCGGAGACGCTGAAGGCGAATCCGAACGTGAAGATCTACGTCAACGGCTACTGCGACGCGATCGGGTCGATGGCGTATAACCTGAAGCTGTCGCAGCGGCGGGCCGAATCGGTCGCGGTATACCTGGAAGACCATGGTATACCGGCGAGCCAGATGATCCCGCAGGGCTTCGGCAAGACCCACTTCGTGGCGACCAACAAGACCGCCGAGGGCCGGGCCGAGAACCGCCGGGTCGAGTTGGTGCCAGTCGACCAACCGTAACCATCGCGCAGCCGCGGCGTCCGACGACGCCGCGGCTGCCGATTAATCTCTCAACCACGGCCGCAGTCTCCTTGCTGGAGCTGCGGCCGTTTTCGATCTGGCGGAATAACAGTGTAAATGGATCGGTTCGAGAGCGGCATCGAACGCAACCGCGCGGACGCGCAAACCGCCGCCACCAACGGGACCTCTTGATGAAGCGTGCAGGAGCGATGGGAAGTAAGCGGGCGATGAAACTGAGGTACGCGGTCCTTGCGGGAGCAACTGCGCTGACCTTTGCGAGCGCGGCCGCACTGCCGTCGATCGTGCGGGCACAAGCGAGCAGCGCCAAGGACGTGGCGGCGACCAAGGCTGCCGAAACGGCGCCGGCGGGCATTTCAGCAGATGGAACAACGCACGGTATCAGCGAGGAGACGTTACCGCCGACGGCAACCTCGCCAGTGGCGGGAACGCCCGCGGGTAAAGCGCCTGCGGCGGTCGCTCCGGCAAATTCGGCGCCGTCGACAATCTCTCCGACGCTGATCGAGGCACCCACGAAAGCGGCCAGTCCCGCACCGCGGGAACATCGGCGGCGACGCAGGGCACCGCGCAAAACTCCCGAGTGGGTGATTCGATCGAAAGTGCAGTTGGCGCTGAAGGCCGACCCGCGCTTCAACAACGTTCATGTGTCGATAACGCAGCCGGGAGTTATCGTGCTTGAGGGCAACGTTTTCGACAATGACGCCAAGGCCGCGGCGACTCGAACAGCGGAGGGAGTTCAGGGCGTCAAGCAAGTGATCAATGCGCTCCAAACCGAAACGCTGCGATGGTTATTAGTGCAAAACCGGGTCAATCAGTCGCTGCAACGCAGCGGCTTCGCGTTCGTCAGCGTGAAGGTGATCGGCACGACGGCGTTCATCAGCGGCAAGGTATCGAGCGAAGCCGACAAGGATCGGGCTGTGGCGGTGGTGAAGTCGGCGGCGCCGGAGCTGACGATCGGGACGAATTTAATCGACGTCGTCTCGCCGGGGCTGTGAAGCCGGGGCCGGGGCGGCCACACCGCGTCTATCGGGAGGTGCGGCCGAAATCGAATCCGAGCAAGGATTTGAGCGCAAATGCCGACGCGATTATCGGGCTCGGAGCTGGCGCTGCACTTCGCAATGAAGCGCAAACTGTAATATTAAGCAGCAAAATGTACGATTATACATGCTTTACTTATATGTGGCCCCTTGCTGTTATAACACCATCCTGCTGACATAAATGTCAGTCAGGCAATGGGCGTCAAAGCGGCTTAATGAATAGCTATAGCGTACGTGTGCAAGTGGTGATTTGGTACGAATTGGTCGTATCGGCTCGTTCGCGTGCCGATGCAATCGCGAATGCGGAAAAGCTGAATCCCGCGCATATACAAGCAGATGGCAAGCCCGTCGAGGCTGAGACCGGCCTGGCCGATCCTGAATCGGTCAGGCCGGTCGACGTGGTTTAGGCGCCCGATACCGGCCGCAAATCCTGCAGATTCCCGCGAACGAATTTCTTCGATACAAGTCCCGGGCTCGATGACATGCGACGCAAGGCGTAGGCCTTGGCAGAACCGGCGCCCCGGGTGACGAATTCAGCCTTTCTTTTCGAGGTGACCGCCGAACCCGAAGCGCATCGCGGACAGCACCTTGTCGGCAAAGTCTGACTGACCGCGCGACGAAAAGCGTGCGAACAGGGCTGCGCTCAGAACGTTGGCCGGTACGCCTTCATCGATAGCGGCATCGACGGTCCAACGGCCTTCGCCCGAATCCGAGACGCGGCCGGCGAAGTTCTTGAGTTCGGGGTCCCCGACCATGGCGCCAGCGGTGAGATCGAGCAGCCACGAAGAAATCACGCTGCCGCGACGCCAGACCTCGGCGATGTCGGCAAGGTTGAGATCGTAACGATAGAGTTCGGGCTGGCGCAGCGGAGTGGTCTCGGCGTCGGCTTCCTGTTGTCCCTTGCCGACGTTGGCGTGGCGCAAGATGTTCAGCCCCTCGGCATAGGCCGCCATCAAGCCGTATTCGATTCCGTTGTGGACCATTTTGACGAAATGGCCGGCGCCGTTGGGACCGCAATGGAGGTAACCATGTTCGGCGGTGCTGCCGGAAATCTTTTCGCGGCCCGGCGTGCGCGGGGCAGAATCGATCGGCGGCGCGAGGGTGGCGAAAAGCGGGTCGAGATGCTTGACCACAGCGGGCTCGCCACCAATCATCTGGCAGAATCCGCGTTCGAGTCCCCAGACGCCGCCGCTGGTGCCGGAGTCGACGTAGTGCAAGCCGCGAGCTTTCAACGCCTCGGCGCGGCGGATGTCGTCGATGTAATAGGAATTACCGCCGTCAACGATAATGTCGTCGCGCTCGAAGTGGGCGGCGAGGTCGTTGACGGTTTGCTCGACAACGGCGGCCGGTACCATCATCCAGGAGACGCGCGGTTTGGCCAGTTTAGCGGTATAGTCGGCGAGCGACGAGGCTGCGGTCGCGCCCTCCTTGGCCAGCTCGGCTACGGCTTTTGGGCTGACGTCGAAAACCACGCATTGATGGCCGCCGCGCAACAGGCGGCGCACCATGTTCGCGCCCATCCGCCCCAGTCCGATCATTCCCATCTGCATAAGCCATTCTCCTTGTTGGTCGATCCTCACCGCGATTGTACGGCGTAGTGGATAATTTGCGCGAATCACGGGCTGGAGTCCAAGCGCGACGCTGGCCGCGAAGCCTGCGCGAGGGTTGGCCCTTACCCGTCGAATGATGATATGGGAAAGATTGACCGGAAATCAAAAATTTGCCCGGATCGGCATACGGAGAAAGTTATGAAGTTTATGTTCTTCTTTTTGCCATCGTTACCGGCGACGATGGAAGAGCGGCGCACGCTGAGGCCGATCGCTCATCACCCGGAACGCTGGCAGCGGATGATCAGCGAGGTCACGGAAATCGCGCAATTGTGCGAAGAAGTCGGCTTCGACGGGGTGTGCTTTCCGGAGCATCACTTGCACAGCGAAGGCATCGAGATGGGAAGCCTGCCGGTCCTGACTCAGCATGTCATTCACAACACCAAGCACATCAAGGTCGGTCCGATCGGCTACGTGCTGCCGGGCTGGAATCCGCTGCGTCTGGCGCTCGAGATCGCATGGCTCGACCAGCTGACAAAAGGCCGGACCCTGATCGGCTTTGCGCGGGGATATCAGACCCGCTGGCTGAATCAGATGGCGCAGAAAATCCATGTGAGCGCCACCTTGAGCGACAAGAGCGAAGGCGACCGGGTCAATCGCGAGGCCTTCGAGGAAGTGTTCCGCTTTCTGAAACTTGCCTGGGGCGATGAACCGTTCCGTTTCAAGGGCAAGTACTATGAATATCCGTCTCCGCAGGAAGGGACGCCGTGGCCAGCGCACGAGTGGACGCGCGAGTACGGCTTCCCGGGCGAGGTCGATGAGCAGGGGCGGATTCAGATGATGAATATCGTTCCGAAACCCTTCCAGCGGCCGCATCCGACCTTATTCCAGGCGTTCTCGGTGAGCGAAGAAACGGTGCGATGGTGCGCACGCGAGGGCATCATACCGACCATCCTGCTGCCGCAGGCGGAGGTGGTGCGCAAGCTGGCCGAGGCCTACGCTGAAGAGGCGCGCAAAGCCGGGCGCAATCTGAAGCTGGGCGAAAGCCTGGGCGTCGTCCATACGGTCAACTTCGGGGACAGCAAAGAGCATGCGCGTAAGCTTGCGAGCGAGGGCGTGCTCGACGCGTTCAAGAGATTTTTCCATCATTTCGGCTTTTCGGAAGCGTGGCGCGAACCCGGCGATGAAGCGCGCTATCCCAGCGGCAAGGTAATGCTGCCGGCCTCGGAGATCACGATGGAGCGTTTCGAGCGCTCGGGATTTTCCTACACCGGCACGGTTGACGAGGTCCGCCGCGATTTCGATGCGATGGTGGAGAACGTTCATCCGGAATGGTTCATCTGGCAGGGCGATCAGGGCTTGTTGCCGCTCGAGGTGGTTAAGCAGCAGGTGAGGACCTTCGGCAAAGAGATCGTCAAGCGCTATAAATAGCTATGCAGTATAAGGCAGGCGGTCGAAAGTAACTTTCCGACCGCCTGCCTTTTCCAACTCTCGGCTCTGGCCGCGTGAGAGCTGAGCAGCATGCGAGTCATTACTTATTCAAGACGTTGAGCGGCGCGGCGAGGTCGGGCTGCGATCCCGCGCGGCACCCAACACCCATAGTCACACAGGTTCATCAATGCCGGAACAGACACAGCAGCAGCGCTTTTCGCTGATCACCGATAAGAGTCTAAACGACCTGCGCAAACTGATCGGAGTGGAGATCGAGGACACACTCGAACCGTGGTGCCACGAGGCCACACGCGACAACCTGCGCCATTGGGCGCACGGAATCGGCGACGACAATCCGCTCTGGTGCGACCCGGCCTATGCAGCGAAGTCGCGATATGGGCGACTGGTGGCGCCGCCATCGTTCATCTACCCGCTGAACCGCGTTTTCAGCGGATATGTCGGCGGACTGCCGGGCGTGCATGCGATGTTTGCCGGGATGGACGTCACCTGGCACAAGCCGATGCTGCACGGCGACGAATTCACGACCAAGGTGTGGCTGAAGGACTTGGTGGAACATCAGACGCGTTTTGCAGGACGCTCGATTCAGCAGATTTACCGCTGCGAATTTTTCAATCAGAAGGGCGAGACGGTGGCGGAAGGCGACAGCTGGTGCTTTCGAACGGAGCGCGATACGGCGCGCGAGCGGGGAACTAAGTACACCGAGGTCAAGGCTAAGGAACAGGTCCATTATTCGCGCGACGACCTGGCGAAAATCTTCGCGCTGTATGCCGCCGAAGAAGTTCGCGGAGCCAAGCCACGCTATTTCGAGGATGTGAAAGCCGGCGAAAAGCTCCAAACGATGGTTAAGGGACCGATGACGGTGTCGGGCTTTATCGCCTTTGCACAAGGCTGGGGCGGGCTCTACATCCGCGCAAACAAGCTCGCATGGAAGCAATTGCAAAAGCATCCGGGGCTGGGGATCGCGAACAAGTTCGGCATCCCCGACGTTCCCGAGCGCGTACATTGGGAAGACGATATGGCAACCCTGGTGGGCACGCCGGCAGCCTACGATTACGGGCCGGAGCGCTGCTCATGGATGACGCATCAACTGACCAACTGGATGGGCGATGCGGGATTTCTCCGGCACATCGCGGTGGAAATCCGCCGGCATAATCCGGTTGGCGACACGCTCTATATCAATAGCGAGGTCACGCGCACGTTCACGGAAAACGGCAGGAACCTGGTGGAAATCACGCAAACGGCGACCAATCAGGACGGCGAACTTTCGGTACGAGCGAAGGGAATCGTGAGCCTGCCGTCGCGGGCCGATACGCATTCGTAACTACTCAGTGCAAACGCGCGACGGCGATCACATGGATCGCCGATAAAATCGCATCAGAGAAAAATGGACACGCCGCCCCTCACGGAGCGGCGTGTCTCACTATGCGGGCCAGCACGATTGCGGACCCGGCCGAACCCTCGACTAGGAGTCCGTCCGAGAAATTTCGCCGGTTAAGTTGATCTCCGGATTGGAGCGATTGGCTATTGATGATGCCGGTCGCCCCAGGATCCTGCGAAGCGCCGGCTGGTCGGCTGGCGACTACAAAGAGGTGCGCGTTTTGCTGCGGTATTTCTCGTGACCGCCTGGATGACGGTTACGCATTGCAGAGCCGGTGCAACTTCAAAATGTTGTGGGTGAGACAGACCAGCGCCCACTCGCCCCGGACTTTAGCCAAGCCGCGCAAAAGAAAGCGGCGAAACCCGCGGGCCTCTTTGATCTGGCCGAAGACCGGCTCCACGATCGTTTTCCGTGTCACATAGATTGCCCGCCCCACCTTAGTCTGAAGCTTGCGTTTCATGCGGTCGACCCGCGTCGCATTGCGCGGTAACGGTCCGCGCGAGCAGGGCTGGCGGTATTCGTCATGCTTCTGCTTGCCAGTCGCGATATAGCAATCGATCGGGTCTCCAGACTGACCGAGAGCCGCCAGATACGCGAGGTTCTTCTCCGAGCAATAGCCACTGTCGGCCACGAGGCCGGTGGGTCGCTGTCCGCTCTGTTGCTCGATCACCTGGACCATCGGTTCGATTTGCTGTTTATCGTTGGCTGCCGGCGTCACGCTCTGCCCCACGATTAACTGCAACACCGGCTCCACTGCCGCCTGCGCATTGTAGCCTTGCACCAGACCGTCGCTGCCCTGCATCAGGCGCGACTCCGGGTCGGTGAAATTGTATTGATCTTTGTCCGCGGGCTTCGCCGATTGCACTTCTGCGCGCGGCTTTCCGGCCTTCTCCGCCGACTGCCGCGCCCGCTCTTCCAGCGCCCGTTGCGCCGCGCGAATCTTCCTTAGCCGGCTCTCGCGCCGCTGCAACTCTGCGGGTAGCTCGTCGCCCCGCCGATCGGCCCCGTAGTGCGCGTCTTCGGCGGCGTCCACCGCCTCGGCCTGGGCCAGCAGTTCCCGGACCTCTGCGCGCAGTTGCCGTTGCCGCTCCTGCATCCGGCCATAGCTCATCGCTTTGTGCTTGCTGGCGTTGGCTTTCAGCTTGGTGCCGTCCAACGCCACCCGCCCCAGTTTCAGCGCTCCCGCTTCCAGCGCGATCTTCAGCACCTCTTCAAACAGCCCGGCCAGCGTCGCCAGATGGAGCTTGCGAAAATCTGCGATGGTACGGAAGTTCGGCGCGTTGCCCGCCGCCAGCACGCGAAACCCCACGTCCTCGATTAAACGCCGCTCGATGCGCCGCGAGCTAAATACCCCCACGCAATACCCATACACCAGCACCTTGGTCATCATCCGCGGATCGTAGGGCGGCTGCCCGCGTTGCTCGTCCCCATACGCCGCATCCAGCGCCGATAGGTTCAGATTGTCGACCACATCGCTGACGAAGTAGACCAGATGATTCTCGGGCAACCATTCACGCAGGCTCGGGGGAAGCAGAAACTCTTGATCCGGATGGTACGGTCGGTAGCTCTTACCCATGCCTAATTATCTACTACTCACACCCCGTTTTCTTCCTCACTCAAATAACTATTTCTCGGACACGCTCCTAGTACGAGAATTCCATGTTGAGGAAAATCGCGTGGGTGTCGAGCGGCACCAGATTGGGAATGCTACCGGTTCTCGGCAGCTGCCGACCATTGAGAGTTCCACCAGGTGTGTAGTTGAACTTCGCGAGATAACTCGTCGGCAGCGAGAACTGGCTATGATAAAAGAGCAGGTTCTGACTGTCGAGTGCGAAGCGCAGGTACTTATTGTATTTGTAACTCACGCCCACAATGAAGCGTTGAAAGTCCAGCGGATTCTGGTCCACGTGAGTGTTGGGCATAAACCACTGGAACATACCGAACGCCGAGAGCTTCGTTCCCGGAATATCATAATGTCCGAAGAAGTCCGCGCCGAGTTCACTGGCCCGACCATTGTTCAACATGGCCTGGTAGGCTGCAACCTGGGGGCCGTAGCTGTTGTCATAGGTGTAGCAGGGATTCGCCGTAGTACAGGTGTTCCCGGCGGCAATACCGCTAGTTTGGGCAGCTCCGGTCGCCGTGCCGAACGCGTCCAGCGGACCGCTGCCCGAGTACAGGTTGCCGAGACTGAAAGCGTTACGGCCGTAGTCGAGTTCGCCAGCGATATTCCAGTCCTCTGCGGCATAGTGCAGCATCGCAGCGACCCGGGTGAAATGCGCGATGCCCCCCTTCAGCGGCGTCGAGACGCTGTTGCTATCCGGTGCAACGTTGCCTTCGCCCCAGTTCCAGAAGCCGGTCAAACCGAGTCCCTGCTTGGCCTTTAGGTTCTGGGTGCCCAAGGGATAGATCGTTCCCTTCACCATCACCTGTTTAGTATCGGACTGTTCCGGTGAATGAAAGCTACCATTGTCGTAAACGCCAAAGCCATAGTCGGCGTACGTCAATTCGCTGTTAGGATCCTTGATGGGACCTTCGAACTCAAGCCCGATCTGTGTTGACGACAGGCTAAGGTAATTCCACGGAGTAAGGTTGACAAAACGGTACTTGTATAGATCTTCTTCCCATCCTACGAACGGGTTGGGAACGGCGCCACCGAGGACCGTGCTACCCTTGATCCATGGGATACTGTCGAGCAGGCCCTTATACTGAACATAGGCGTACTTTACGCGCAGATTCAGATTACCATTGAGATTCGAGCCAAACCCACTACTGGAGCCGGTCTTGTTGTTCGACGCTCCCCCATTTGCGCGGTACAGATTTGGAGTGAAACGGAAGGTCAAATCCTTGGTTGGCGTGAAGAGGAAATTTAAATAGGTGCGCGTGACATCGAACGAGTTGAATAGGTTGTTATACGGTCCGGGCGGATTTATCTGCGTGAGGAACTGAGGACCGTACCCGGTGTGCGTATAAAGACTGTAGTCCATATAGGCTAGTGCACCGATCTTGAACTTGTCTTGCCAATTGGTCAGGTAGCTGGTCCAGGCCGGCTTCATTTCCGCGAGCTGCTTTTTAGTCTCCGCGTTATCGGCACGCTCTTGCGCTCGCGCCTCTTCGACCGCAGCGCGAACGCGATCGCGAGTTTCTTGTTCGACTTTTCGCTCGATCTCCTGAGCGCTCACCCCAAAGGTCATAGGCTCCCTGCCGCGACCCGGCCGCACGAAAACCTGACCGGTTTTCTGGTCCACCCACAACGTGGTTGGCTTCGGCGATAACGACGATGCCTCCTGCGCGCGTACCGGCCGCGCATTCGCGAGAAGCGTCAGGCTTCCCAGCGCCGCCAGCGCGACTTTCCATCTGCCTTTCATCTAACTTCCTCCCTCCTGTTTATCGGGTCAGCTACAAGGCCGTAGTCGAGTGATGTTGGTGCGCAGCGCGATCGGTCCGATCGCCGGTGCGCACCCTGTCCGGTCGAGCCGGAACAGGCGTTGTGCGCCAGTGCATTTGCCCGCGCAGATCCCCATGGACTAAACCGTCGTTCAGTCCGCGCCGCTGCCGACAAGCCTCATCGACGGGGACGCTACGATTGCCCACCATTCAATGGGCAAATCGGAACCGTCGTCCGTCGCCAAAAGCCGCAAGGAGTATTTCGAGGACGCCGGGGTCCTCGAGCCCCGGCGCCCTCAGGTCCGCCATGCACGAACGAATACTCAGTGCGATGTTCACTTCCCCCTCTCCTCGGATTATCTTCGGACTCAGGGAACTTTGATTTCGTTGACTTGCTTGAGTTCCTTTTCAACGACGGCCTGGGGCAGCGGCGCATAGTACAGTGCCGATGCGTACTTTTGTCCGTCGGTGAGTGCCCACTTCAGGAATTTGACGATCTTCTGGCCCCGCTCCTTATCTGCCTGATTCTTGTAAATCAGCAGCCAGGTGAACGATGAAATGGGATATGAGTCAGGGCCCGGGGCATCGGTGATCGAGACTCGGAAGTCAGCGGGCATTTTGGCTGCTGCACCCGCCGCTGCAGCAGTCACACCGGCGAGGCTCGCAGTCACCCACTTGCCGTCGTGGTTCCTGATTTTCACAAAGTTGATTTTGTTGGCGAGCGCGTAGGTCAATTCGACGTAACCCATCGCACCGGGCGTCTGCTGAATTAATGCGGTGACGCCTTCGCTGCCCTTCCCACCGAGACCGACCGGCCATTTCAGCGAAGTACCTTTCCCGACCTGCTTGGCCCATCCGGGACTGACCTTGGTGAGATAGTCGGCAAAGATGAAGGTGGTGCCGCTGCCATCGGAGCGATGGACGGTCACTATCGGTTTGTCGGGAAAGGTGACGCCGGGATTCAGCCTGGCTATCGCGGGATCGGTCCATTTGACAATCTTGCCCAGGTAAATGTCCGCGATGACCGGGCCGGTGAGGCGAATCCGCTCCGTGACCCCGGGCAGGTTGTACATCACCACGACGGCACCGAGGACCGAGGGGAAATGGAGCACGGCGCCGCGCATCCCGGCTTCCTGCTTGTCATTTAGCGGGGCATCGGAGGCTCCGATTTCGACGGTCTTGTTGTGCAGCATCATGATGCCGGCACCGGATCCCAAGGACTGATAATTGAAGTGAACGCTCGGATCGATCTTCGCGTACACATCGAACCATTTAGAGTAGATGGGGTAGCCAAAGGTTGAGCCCGCTCCGTTGATAAGCAGGGCACTGCGCGCAATTCCGTAGAGCAGCGGTGCCAGCACCATTGCCGCGCACACAACTAATAGCCGATAACGTTTTCTCATCTCTCCTCCTGATTTCTGAGCGGTTTTTACAACCGCGCGAGGGTAAGGTAGAGATCGATTGTTACCGTGCGATTAAGCGGAAATTACCATCGAACGAATTTGCCCAATCGTTTGAACCCGCGAATGCTCGAATATCGCAGTGGACGCGAGTGTTTATTTCATTTTCAAGCGAAGTCGGGCGACCGGCGTTGGGTCGAGCGGCCAGAAAATTTGGCGGATCTGCGGCGCTGACGCCGAAGGCTTTCTGAACGACCGCCAATTCGTCTATAGCTGACGCATCGAGGAGGCCGGACGCTGCGGGCAATTCGACACGAGCCCGGGTGTTTGCGGATTGAAACCCGTATGAAGGATACCGATTCGAATCCCAAGCTAACCATCAGCGACGGTCATTTCGACGAACAATTCCCGTTGGCGCCGATTGACGACCACATGATCCATCAGACGCCCGATCCAATCCGCGTGATGTGGTCGAGCGATCCGCGCACCTACGAGCGTTATTGGGTCATCTGTCACGATCAGGCCGGGAAACTGCTCGTGGTCACCGGCGGCAGCTTTTATCCGAGCCTGGATACGGCCGAAGCTTACGCAATCGTGAATTGCGAAGGCGATCACCGGTCGGTGCGGGCGTTTCGGCGTCTTGGTGCCGACCGCATGAATCTGCACGTCGGTCCGCTGAAGCCGACCATCATCCGCGGGATGCGGCTGTGGCGCTACGTGCTCGAAGAAAATGAGTGGGGCATCAGCTACGATTTTCATTGGCACGACACCAAGCGGCAAATTTATCACGCCTCGACGCTGCCCGTGGGGAGCGGCTACCCGCGCGGGCGACAGAGCGACGTCACCGCGGGCTTCGAGGGCTTCGGTGAGGTGGAAGGCTGGGTTAAGGTGGGGGACCGGCGGATCGAGTTGACCAAGGCGACCTGCAGCGGAACTCGCGATCGTCATTGGGGTATCGGGCGCGGCGTCGGCGGACCCAATCTGCAATTGGGCCGGACGCTGCCGGCGGGCTGGATTGGCGGCAACTGGATTTCATTCAAGGAATTTGCGATCTGGGGCAATACCGTGCTGTATAATTTCGGCGATCCGCGGCCCCGAATGGGCAAGGTCGTAAAGACCGAACGCCGGCTCCGCTTCGAACCCGATACGCGCATCTTCGTGGAAGGTGAAATCGATTACACACTCGGGGACGGCGCCGTCAAGCACGTCACCTTCAAGCGCTTGGGACACCAGACCGCTTACATGCGCTGCGGGATGTACGGAGGCACGCCAGACAAGAATATTCATCACGGGATGTACGTGGGGGATAACGTGGTCGAAGGCGATCGCTTCGACGTGACGCGTGCCGATGTGCGCAGCCGGCTAATCGGACTCGACGAGCATCAGTGCGAAGTGACGTGCGACGGGGAGACCACAATCGGAATTCTGCAGCCGCTCGAACCGGATGCTTATGAAGCGTGCAACAAGCGTTTGCCGGGCTGGAGATTTCTCGAATGAGCGATACCGCTGCAAGTAACGCCGCCGACGTCCTGCGTGAACAACTGCGCGAACTGCTACGGGCGCAGATGCCGGCCGCCGAAAATATCGAGGTTGGTAATTTATCGCCGCTGACCGCCGGCAATGCGCGAAACGCGTGGTCCTTCGACGCGACCTGGACTGACCATGGCCGCCCGCAAACGGCAGGATGCGTGATGTTGCGCAAGGCCGAAGCTGGACAGCTCGAAACCCCGCTGATTCCCGAGTTCGAAGTTATCAAAGCCTTGTGGGGCACCGGCGTGCCGATTCCGCGCGCCTTGTGGATCGATCCGGAAGGAACCTGGGTGGGACAGCCGGCGTTCATACTGGAGCGGGTCGCCGGAACTTCAGATTTTCCCGCGCTACTGAGACCGGAAGGGGCGGAAATCAGCCGGGGTGTGGCAGAGCACCTGGTTGAAGTGGCGGCGCGTCTGCACACGGTTGACTGGCGGGCCCGCGGCATCACGTTTCTTCCCGCCACGAGCGTGAAAACGGCGGCGGCACAGCAGGTCGAGTATTGGGAATCGCTTTTTCGCAAGCACCGGATGGAGCCGCATCCGATGATCGTTGGCGCCTTCATATGGCTCAAGGAACATCAGCCGGTGGCGGATCGAATCACGATCGTGCACGGCGACTTCCGTTACGGCAACCTGCTCTACGAAGGCAAACGGATCAACGCGCTGCTGGACTGGGAGATGGTGCATCTTGGCGATCCGGTCGAAGACCTCGCATGGACCTATCGCGCGCTGTGGAGTCCGGCCGCAGTAATGCCGTTGGAGGAGTTCGCCGAGCGCTATACGAAACTCAGTGGAATCCCGGTGCACCCCGAAAATCTGCTTTTCTATCGCCTCTTCAATGAAATGAAGCACACTGTTATCTCACTCACTGGCGCCAAGTCCTTTAATGACGGGCGCACGCGGAACATAGTAATCGCCGACCGGGCAGCGACCGTGACCAGCTATCTGATGCAGTTTCTCGACTGGCTGCCGAAAGCTCATTCGAGGACTGCGCAGTGATCAAACCCGCGATTGGCGAACTCTTAAGCGGTGTCGCTACCGGTCTGCGCGAACGGGTGCTACCGGAGATTCCCCCCAGCACCACCCGGCGGCAGATTCAGGCGGCGATCGGAATCATTTCTAGAGTGGCGCTGGTATGGGACAAGACCGCACCCTACCTGCACGCCGACAACCAGGATATTGAGGAAACCCTGAGGCGGATGCTACCGCTACTGGAACGCGTGGCCGGCGAAGAAAAAAGCGAGCGCCTCGGCGCGGTATACACGAAAACCCGCGAAACGCTTGAGCGTTCAGCTCATCGTGCTCAGACGTTTCCTACCGCGGAAGTACTCGGGGCGCGGAACCTCGAACTACAGGAAGTCCTTGCGGAGATGCAGGAAGTGCTGCATGAATACTGCGCGGTGGAGAGCGCCGGGCGTCGCGAATTGCAGTCGTTGCTGTATCCCCTATTCCACCGCATGCTCACGCGTGAACTTGAAATAACCCGGCCGCCGCGTCGATCGTAGCCGGTTCGTGCCGAACGATAACGAGTCATTCATTAGTCCGCCGATTACTTCGTCTCCTTGTCGGCGCCGAATCCGCCGGCTTCGGGCCGATGGCCAAACATATCCTCGACGTAGTATTCCGACTGATAGGTCGCCGGCCTGCCGCCATAACCATATTCGAACATCCACCCCGACGGGTTGCCGAGATAAAATGAATACATGTGATCGTTGGAATGTTTGCCCGGCGTGATCATGACCGGCAGTTTGTGCTTGCGCACCAGGTCGTAGGTCAGACCGACGTCATCGAAATTATCGACCTCGATCATCAGATGGTTGAGACGGCGGCTCTGCGGACCGACGCCGAAGGCAATGGTGTGGTCGCGATCGTTGCAATGCATGAAGATGGGCGCGACCACGCTCTTGCCCATGCGGATTTTATATTCGACGCCGCCGCGCATCCCGAGGGCGGTATAAAAGCGTTGCGCAGCCGTCGGATCGTCCTGGCGCAGGATGCAGTGGCCCATACCGCCGGTGCCGGTCTTGAAACGTCCGTGCATGCCGCGACCCGGATGGAACGGCTTGCTGTACTGGACTTCGGGACCGTGGAAAATTTCGATCGGGTTGCCTCCTGGATCGACCAGCTTCATCACTTCTAGGACACAGCGCTCGGCGGCTTCCTCAGCGGAGCCGATCTGAAATTGAATTCCGGCCGTCGCCAGTTGCTGTTGCATCGCGACGAATTCTTCCGCGCCGGCAACACGCAACCCCAGATATTCGAGGTCGTCGGAGCCGTTGGCGTGGAGCACGATGCGGTGGTGCCAATAGTCCATCCGCAGGTAGCAGCGGTCGCGCTCGCCGTCGCTGGAGAGTTCCAGCCCCAGAATCTGGGTGGCGAAGCTTTTCCATTCTTCGACGTTCCCGACGCCGACACCCATGTAGCCCAATTCGGTGACCTGAACCATTTTGCCCTCCGCGCCTTCGAAACTTGACCGCAAAGTCCAATGTTGGCTTCACGCCACAATCGTTCTCTCGCCCGGTCGCCGTCAAGCGAAATGGCCCGCCTGCGCGACCGATTTGGCGGCTATTCAGATGGCACCAGGACCCCGTGCGGGCCAGCGCCAGTACATGCTAAAGATGTCGCAGCGCGGTACGGTCGACGGCGAAGTATGGGCCGGCCATCCGATGTTCCGATGGCAAACGCGTCCCCGGATGTGTATAAACTGCGACGCAGGGATTGCCGAATACCGCTCTGATTCTGGAGGTAGCCGATATGCGAGCCACTGTGATGCGCGACAAAAAGCTGGTCGTCGCCGATGTTGCAACGCCGGAGCCCGGTCCGGGGGAGGCGCTGGTAAAGACGCTTGCGTGCGGAATCTGCGGCTCGGACCTCCATGCACTCAAACATGCGGATCGGCTGGTCGATGGCGCACGCCGTTCCGGCGGTCCGTTCATCATGGATCTGAAACGCGACATCGTAATGGGCCACGAATTTTGCGCAGAGGTCGTCGATTACGGCCCAAATTCCAAGAAGCGTTTCAAGCCCGGCACGCGGATATGTGCGATGCCAATTCTGATTCGTCCCAGCGGTATCGAGACGGTCGGTTATTCCAACGATAATCCCGGTGGTTACGGCGAGTACATGCGGCTGACCGAGGGTTTGCTTCTCGAGGTGCCCAACGGCCTTTCGACCGAGCGTGCGGCGCTCACCGAGCCCCTCGCCGTCGGCTATCACGCGGTGGCCAAGGCTAACCTCCGCGCCGACGACGTTCCGCTGGTTATCGGATGCGGGCCAGTGGGACTCTCGGTTATCGCGGCGCTCAAACTCAAGGGCGTGCATCCGGTCGTCGCCGCCGATTACTCGCCGCGCCGGCGCCAGCTCGCGCAGCAGATGGGTGCCGACTTGGTGGTCGATCCCAAGGAAAAATCGCCGCATGAAAGCTGGCGCTCGATGGCGGCCTATACCGACCCGGCGAAGGCTCCGCAATTGCCCCCGTGGCTGCCGGGTCCGGCGCTGCGACCCGCTGTGATCTTCGAATGCGTGGGAGTGCCGGGCGTGATCGATTCGATCATGACGGCAGCACCCGCTAACGCGCGCGTGGTGGTCGTCGGCGTGTGCATGGAACGGGACAATTTCGAGCCGATGTTCGGCATCAACAAGGAACTCAATATTCAATTCGTACTCGGGTATGACGGCGAGGAATTCGCGACCACCTTGCATAATCTCGCGGAGGGCAAAGTCAACGGCGATCCCCTGATCACCGGAAAAGTCGGCGTTGAAGGCGTAGCACAGGCCTTCGCCGATCTGGCCTCGCCCGAGACCCACGCCAAGATCATCGTCGAACCGTGGCGCAGTTAAGCGCGCGCTGACTGTACACCCGATCTGGGCGCGCCGCGCGCGATCTATTCGGCGAAATTGCGGCGGCGGTTGGTTGCGGCGTGAAGCCGTGAAACTTTGTTCGCCGCTTGCTGGTCGCGCCGGGCGGCGCCAATAGCGCATCCAGCAAGGGGCGACCAGCGAGCAAAACCTTCGGATTCTGCTCGAAGGTTTGCGCACACTTCTACAATCGTGACCCGCGGCAATCATGCTTGCGCAGTTCGAAAATTTCCACCGCTGCCGCGCATCCGCATTGACCCATCAATTCAATCTCACCACAATCGACCATCGTTAGTATGTTTGGCTGCGCAAGGGATTGAATCCGCATCGCGATGACACCACCGACCGAACCCGCCAAGGACAAGCGCTCGCTTACGAACGTTATCATCGGACCGCCGCGCGACGTTCGAGATCCGCATATCTTTCACAATCTTTCGCTGGTCGCTTTCCTCGCCTGGGTCGGGCTGGGTTCCGACGGCTTGAGTTCCTCGTGCTATGGACCTGAAGAAGCCTTCCTCGCGTTGGGCCCGCATCAGTACCTCGCCGTCTTTCTGGCGCTGCTGATGGCCCTGACGGTCTTCATCATTTCGGCCTCCTATGCGCAGACCATCGATCAGTTCCCGACCGGCGGCGGCGGCTATCTGGTCGCGACCAAACTGCTGGGCGAATATCCGGGACTCGTTTCCGGCTGCGCGCTGATCGTCGACTATGTGCTCACCGTTGCGATTTCGATTGCCAGCGGCGCCGACGCGATCTTCAGTTTCCTGCCAGTTGCGTGGCTGCCGTACAAATTCTGGCTGGCATTGGCGGTCGTGATCTTGATGGTCGCGCTCAATCTGCGCGGCGTAAAAGAATCCGTGATGGTCCTGCTGCCGATTTTCATCGCGTTCGTACTCCTGCATGTCTTGATGGTCGGCTACGCATTCCTGAGCCGCGCCGCCGAACTGCCGGTTATCGCCCACGACGCGATGAAACAGGCCCACGAGGGTTTCAGTACGCTCGGCGTGATCGGCCTCGCAATCGTGTTCTTCAAGGCCTACAGCATGGGAGCGGGCACCTATACCGGAATCGAGGCGGTCAGCAACGGACTGCCCATCTTGCGCGAACCGCGCACCGTCACCGGCAAGCGCACGATGCTTTACATGGCGCTGTCTCTGGCGTTCATCGCGGGCGGAATCTTGGTGGCTTACCTCCTCGCCGGAGTCGAACCGGTAACAGGAAAGACTCTCAACGCCGTGCTTTTCGAAAGGCTGAGTGTCAACTGGACGGTGGTCGGATTCCACGTCAGTACGCCAATTGTGACATTTACCCTGCTCACGGAAGGGGCACTCCTGTTCGTCGCCGCCCAAACCGGCTTCGTCGGCGGTCCTCAAGTGTTGGCGACGATGGCGGTTGATCGCTGGGTCCCGCGGCGCTTCTCGAACCTGAGCGAACGGCTCGTTACTCAGGACGGCGTGTTGGCGATGGGCCTGGCGGCCGTGCTCGTCCTGATCGGGACTCACGCTCGCGTCGGCGTGCTGGTTATTCTGTACGCCATCAATGTCTTCGTCACCTTCACGTTGTCCCAACTGGGAATGAGCGTCCATTGGTGGACCGAGCGTCATACCGAGCCGCTATGGGTTCGCCGCCTCATGGTCAACGGCATCGGCTGCGTGTTCACCGCGCTCATCCTGATGCTCACGGTCACACTGAAATTCGACGAGGGCGGCTGGGTAACGGTGGCAATCACCGGTGGCGTAATTGCACTGTGCTACCTGGTGCGCAGACATTACCGGGTTGTTACAAAGGCGATCGAGCAACTCGAGGCCGACGTCCTGCCGGAAATCTTCGCGGCGTCGGTCAAGCAACCGGCCGCGCGCGATCCCAAGGCGCCGACCGCAGTTCTGCTGGTCAACGGCTTCAACGGCCTCGGGCTGGCTACCCTCACCAAAATCCCGCGGCTCTTCAATGGCCAATTCCCCAACATCGTATTCGTCAGCGTCGGCGAAGTGGATTCCGCCTTGTTGAAAGGCCCAGAGGAGGTCCGCCAACTCGAGCAGCAAATCACCGATGATATGCTCGAATATTGCCGGCTCGCGTCAGACCTCGGCTTTTACGCAGAGCTTAGAACGAGTCTCGGGCCGGACGTGGTGACAGAACTGCAGCGCCTTTGCCTCGAAGTGGCCCGCGAATTCCCAAATTCGGTCTTCTTCGCCGGGCAGCTGGTTTTCAACGAGGAACTTGACGGCTTTTTCAGCCGCTTTCTCCATAACCATACCGCCTTCGAAATTTTGAAATGGTTGCAGTTGCGAGGGCTCAGCCTCGTGATACTCCCGGTTCGCGTGTCCTCGTCCGGTACTCGCGTGGTCCCGCCGCCACCATTGTCTCAAGACGATCTCGACGCCATGTCTAAAGCCTGAACGCGGCGCGCACCGAATCCTTCGTCCGGGATCGCCGAACCCTCCGCCCGGGGTCGTGTATCCCCTTGAGCAAGCCCCGCCCGCGCAATCGAGGTTTAATCGCAAGCGACTTCGGCGGCCGTTGTCCAATTTCGCCGAAAAAACTCTACATCCAGGCACCCACGCTAGCGCTGGGCGGATTCGTCCGCCGCTTCCCTATCGCGCCAGTCCGTTACCTGAGGAACACAGCTGGGCGAATGAAACTCCCTTATCCCGGTTGGGTGTCTGCTAGATTGACGGTATGAAGGCGGCACGTGCCATCAAAATTGAAAATTTGCATGGGCTCAAGAATATCTCTTGGCTTTCGTCACGCCAGATCAATCGTCTCACCGCAGCGCTTTCAGTCAGCAAGGTCGAAAGACGCGAAATAATTATCGATGATAAGCATTCCCCCGAATCGGCCTGCATCCTTTTGTCCGGGGTTGCGCGAATCTCGTGCCGTAACCGCAAGGGCGACCGCGTACTGGTTATAATGGTCGCTCCCGGGATGATCCCGGGATTTCCGCCACCGGTTCCCGGAATCAGCTATAACTTCCGGTGCGAGGCCGTTACCGAATGTCAGGTCGGCACCGTTGATTTGGGGACGTTCATCGAAATCTCGCTGGGAATATCCTCCGAAGCTTTCAAGCAAATGGCCGTCAGTTACCGGGGCCGCTGGGATCTGGTGCAGTTGCGATGCGCCAACTTCATGAGTTGTACGCTGGGAGAGCGCCTCGCCCTGATTCTGCTGGAACTAGGCGAAAATTTCGGCGTCAAAGACAAGCGTGGAATTCGCCTGACCATACCTGTACGGCATAAGGATCTCGCAGATCTGGTGGGGGCCTCCCGCCCGCGAGTGACCGAATTTCTTATCCAGTTTGAACGCGATAAAATGATAATTCGCACGGATCACCACATTATCATCCGCTGCGATCGGCTCGAGAAATTCCTCTCTCAGCCTCATTCGGCCGTCAGCACTCATTAATTCCCCAACCTTTCCGCACACTTGTCCGCATACCGTAAGATCGATTGCCTGAAACCGGCCGCCGCCGTGCAAAATGTTCCGGCACAGTACATTACTATGTCTAGCCCCGGTGCTTGAGCCTGTTCTTCAAATAACATTCCGTTAGGATGCTCGATGCGATTGGAGTAGAGTGGTATCTCCGTCTGAGGCATTTGATGCACAATTTTAAAGCTTTACGCGAGAACGATTTCGAAAAACTCAGCCGCCTTAAAGTCTTCTCATGGCTCACTCCTTCGGAACTGAGATTATTGGGGAATTCACTGGCGATGCTGAATTTCAAGCGTGGCGAAATGATCTTCGACGAAACCGAACATGCGAATGAAGCTCATGTGTTGACTGCCGGAATTGCGCGAATGACCTGCCTCAACGCCAAAGGACAGCGCGTTACCGTCGCCCTGATCGCGCCCGGTCCAATTCCCGAGATGCCGGCGATACCCTTGAGCCGTTTCCAGTTCCGCTGCGAAGCCTACAACAATTGCAGAGTCGGTACTTTGGAGTGGAAGGGCTTCGAAAGCATCACCTTGAATGGCCGCGAATCAACCTTGAGAAAATTCCATCAGAACGATCTCAAGCATTGGTATCGCTTGTTGCGCCGCACCTCCTGTCTGCTCAATCTCGATCTGCATGACCGCGTCGCGACCACGATGCTAGACCTGTGCGATGATTTCGGTATCGAGGACTCGCGCGGCATACTGCTTGCCGTTTCCTTCAGCCACAGGGACATCGCAAGCATTGTCGGTGCCTCGCGGCCCCGGGTCACCGAACACCTTGGCCAGATGGAGCGCGATCGCCTGTTGGTCCGTCAGGGACGGCAGTTCATCGTGAGCACCACCAGGCTTTCCGATTCCCTTGTCGCGAGGGCCGCTTAATCGATTCCGCAAACGCATCCGCGCAATTCCGCCGGATGCGTTTGCCGCGCCACGATCCTGCAAATAAACAATCGCAATACTTTAGTTTCGGGCTCAGCCTGAGTCGCATCGATACGCCGTTGGCGCAACCGGGAGCTTCGTCAGGATGCTGCCGGCGCGCAGCGCTGAGTCATTCGTGCATTTCGCCGCTTGGGGAACGCATGCGCGATCGGACGCGGGTTGAACCGATACTTAAGACATTTTCTCGAGCAACGATTTCAGATCCTCGGCGTGCTCCTCTTCCATCTTGAGGATGTCCTCGATCATTTTCCGCGTGGTTGAATCGTCATTGCCAAGCCACCGCACAATCTCCGAATAAGACTCGATCGCGATCCGCTCGGCGTACAGATCCTCTTTGAGCATCGAGGTTTTATCGGTTCCCTCGGAGTATTCGGAATGGCTGCGCGAGGCCAGCCCCTCCGGATTGAAATTCGGCTCGCCGTTTAATTGTGTGATCCGCGTAGCGATCCAGTCGGCGTGCTGTTGCTCCTCGTTTGCATGTTGCAGGAATTCGGCTTTGGCACCGTCGGAGTTGATCCCCGACGCCATAAAGAAATGACGTTTGTAGCGCAGAATACAGACTAGCTCAGTCGCGAGAACGTCGTTCAGCACTTTGAGCACGGCCTTGAGATCGGCTTTGTAGTTTTCCGTTACGGCGCCTCTTTCCATGTGGCTGCGCGCCCGCTGCTTGATTTTCTTCAGATCGGATATGAATTCACTCATCGGTGATACTCCACGGGTTACGGTAAGAACGCTTGACCCCGAACATATCCCATCGTGGCGGCAGGCTGCACGACGGCAACCACTGGCGAGACCGCGGGAACTTTAGATACCGAAGAGACCAACAACGGAGGCGGGAAATCCGTCATCAACGCGCGTGCAGACGCTGGTTCCGAACCTGCCGAACACGATCCGCATTTCCCATCAGGATAGATTTGTCCCGCATTACCGGGGAGCGCCGGCCAACGCGCTGGCCGCCTTCGCTGCGTAATTCCACGTCTCGCCATTGGCGAAGTCCTGAACGCAAATATGCGGGCTCGATGCCCAGGGTTTCACAGACTATCTTAAACGAAAATAGCCCGTTTCCGTTATCGCCGCAAAGCCACTGTTCCGCTTCGCGATAGGTGCGGCGCCGCGTGCCGTATTTTGCATTCGCATTCTTCTGCAAGCAGCGCAGCGCATCTTCTAGAATCGCGAGCATCAAACGTTTGATCGGGCGCAGCGTACTGTCGTCGCGCCGCTCGTCATAGTATTGGTCAGGCGTCAGGATTGACGGCACGAACATCGAACCGAGTTCAGCACTTTCCCATTCCATTTCCGTCACTTCCCTCCTCTTCGTAGATCTCAACCTGTGTCGCGAACTTCGGGCCTTTTGGGGCGGCAGCAGGTTCCCAGCATCGGGGATCCTCGGAGCAACCTCTTCTGGATCGGACTGAATGCGCCTTCGCAGATGCGCCTGACTGATCTCTTACCTGATAGTTGGTTGGCTTACGCCAGCGGGAGCATCGGCGAAACGCCATATGTGTTATCTAGAGAACTAGAATATGCGGAGTTAGTCCGATCGAAGTCTCTCGCGCAGATACGCGATGGCCGCCGCGCACGTTCGCTACAATTTAGCGGATTTACCGACTGTTATGTCACACATCGTCGTCGGACCTATCCACCTGCGACGCTATTCACGCTAGATTCGAGCAAGCGCCGTGTGGTCTTCGGCACTGCCGCCGGCGCGAGGTCATATGCCTGAACTGCCCGACGTCACAGTGTACGTGGAAGCTTTGCGCACGCGCCTCATCGGCCGCACCCTGGTCCGCGTGCACGTGCGGTCTCCCTTTTTGCTGCGCTCCGCCGAGCCGCCTCTGAGCGCAGTCCACGGCCAAACGATCCGCGACGTACGAAGATTGGGCAAGCAGATCGCCATCGGCGCGGGAGACGCCTTTTGGCTCGTCATCCATTTGAAGATCGCCGGACGCCTGCATTGGGGATCCGCGGCTCCCAAATCCGGCGGCAGAAATTTACTGGCGGTTTTCGAATTCGATAGCGGCTGGTTGTGGCTCACGGAAGCCGGCACGCAGCGGCGCGCCGCGCTTCATCTGGTCGTCGGCGAGGCGGGCCTGCATGCGCTCGACGCCGGTGGCCTCGAACCCCTTGAAGCGGACCTCGCCGGGTTCACCGATGCGCTCTGCTCGGCGAATCATACGTTAAAGCGCGCACTCACCGACCCGCACATTTTTAGCGGTATCGGCAACGCCTACTCCGATGAGATTTTGCATCGTGCGCAGCTCTCGCCAATCGCTATGACGCAAAAGCTCGCCGCCCCGGAAATCGAACGGCTCCATGACGCCACTCGCTCGACGCTCCGCGAATGGACCGATCGCCTGCGCACCGAAGCGGCAGGCACATTTCCCGAGAAGGTGACTGCATTTCGCCCCGGCATGGCGGTCCACGGCCGCTATGGTCTCGCGTGTCCGCGGTGCGGCGCCAAGGTCCAGCGAATCCGCTACGCCAGCAACGAGACCAATTATTGCGCGCCGTGCCAGACCGGCGGGCGCCTGCTTGCCGACCGGGCTTTGTCGCGTCTGTTGCACCAGGACTGGCCGCGAACCCTCGACGAGCTCGAAGCCCTTAAACAGCGCTGATGCACGCCTCGGGTACTGCAGCCGTACAACGCCTTCAATTCGCGCAGCGCTTGACAATATTTGAGGCGAAAGATATTGAGAATGAATCTCAATATCTGTTAAGGACGCCCGCGCATGCCTCATTCTTTTCGCCGACTCTATCCGGTTATCATCGGCCTCCTGTTTTCCGTGATGATGCTGCCCTCTGCGACTCAGGCCGCGGACACCGTCGTTGCCCTTCAATTCAAAGACCATCAGTTCACCCCGCAAAATCTCACGGTCCCGGCAGGGCAACCGCTTTCCTTGAAGGTCGTCAACGCCAGCAAGGAAACCATCGAATTTGAAAGCTTCAAGCTCAACCGCGAGGTCGCGATGACGCCCGGCGAGACCATCACGGTGCGCCTGCCCGCGCTCAGCCCCGGCAGCTACGATTTTTACGACGACTTCCATCAGGACGTGCCGGAGGGCGCCATCGTTGCGAAATAGGCCGCGCGCGGTCGGTCGAGAGTGCAGGTGATTGCGGGTGATTTCCAAAAAAATTGCGCTGCCGGCGATTCTCGCGATCGTGGGCCTCTTGAGCGCTGCTCAACTGCTTCCGGTCACCCGCACCAACCCGCCGTCAAGCGGCACCCTCGCCGCTCCGCCTGCGGTCGACGCCATTCTGAGGCACGCCTGTTACGATTGTCATTCCAACCAGACCCGCTGGCCCTGGTACAGCCGCATCGCCCCGATCTCGTGGCTGATGGTTCGCGACGAGACTCTCGGGCGCAAGGAAGTGAACTTTTCCGATTGGGGAAGTTACTACGCCGCGACCCGGCGTCGAAAGCTCAGATGGATTGGCCGCGCCCTCCACGAGCAGAAGATGCCGCCGTTTACATACCGCCTGCTCCATCCGCGCGCTCGTCTTGACCAGGCCGATCGAGTTTTACTGGAGCGCTGGGTCGAGTCCGCCGTCGCACCGTCTTCAAATATCCATTCGCGCAATTGAGGAATTCCCATGCCGCTGCGCTCGCGCCTGACAATGATCGTTTGCCTGCTCTCGATCTCGTACCTCTACCCGCGCTGTGCAAGCGCAGGAGTTGACCCATGGGAATTCGAGGTTTATCCGTACGCCACCGAGTCGCGCGGCGTGCTCGAGCTCGCCACCGATAACGCGGTCGTTGCCAACGGTCACAGTCAGGGTGGCGAAGGCACCGCCAAGGGGACCTTTCGCAGCCAGGGCACCTGGTACAACCAGTACGAGCTGACCTACGGCCTCACCGACCGCGTCGAAGCCGCCGCCTACCTGGACATGGCGCAGGTCGCCGGCCACGGCTATTGGTATGCGGGCTCGAAGTATCGGCTACGCGGCCGTTTGTTCGATCCCGGAACTCTTCCCGTCGATCTCGGTTGGTACGCCGAACTCGAATGGCGCAAGACTCCGCAGTTCGACGATGCGGACCTCGAAGCCGAGTTTCGTCCAATTATTGAAAAGGACTTCGGGCGACTCTCCTTCATCGCCGATCCGGCCTTCGAGAAACCGCTGGTCGGCGCCGGTCATAACCAGGGATTTGAATTCGGCTACGCCGCCGCGGCCTATTATCGCTGGCGCCGCTACCTGTCGCCGGGCGTGGAGTTTTACGGCGCTATCGGCTTGATCGACGACAACGATCCGTTGCACGAACAGCAGCACTACGTCTTCCCCGTAGTCTGGGGCGCGCTCCCCCACGGAATCGAGTACAACGTCGGTCCCGGCTTCGGTCTCACCCGCGGCTCCGACCACGTTATCGTCAAATTCAATCTCGAGATCGAACGCTTCGTCGGCGCGATCTTCAGTCAGTCCTCCGAGCACGGATGGTTCTTTTGACCAGCCGTCATCGCGCGGGCGGGAAATTACGCGCCACCGGCAAACCTGCACCAAATCCGGCCCGCGCACCGTCGGTTCTTCAGGTCGCGCCGCGAATGCGTGCGGGGGCTATCGAATAGCGGCGTCTAGGGCGTGCAGACGTTGTTCCCTTTGAACAGGCACGCCTGAGCCGGCGTCAGCACCGGCGCCGCGATCCCGATTAGCTCGCTGACGCTATCGTCGTAATTGTTTGCCGTCCAGACATTCCCGGACGCATCCAGGGCGATCTCGAACACTCCTTGGAAGGTCGTCTGAGGGGCGAAGTTGTAGCCTGTCAGATAACCGCTCGAAGCCGTCAGTTCGCTCACGCTGTTGCCAAAGTAGTTTGCGACCCAGAGGTTTCCCGCGCCATCGAACGCGATCGGATCCGGCTCTGAAAACTGCGCCCCCGCTGGCGCGAAGTTGAGTCCGGTGGTGTAGCTGCTCGCCGCCGTCAACTCGCTCACGCTGTCGCCCTCATCGTTTCCCGCCCAGACATTGCCGGCCATATCGATCGCGATCGAAATCGGCGCGGCGAATCCGGCTCCCACTGGAGCAAAATTGAGTCCGGTAGCGTAGCTGCTCCCCGCCGTCAGCTCGCTCACGCTGTCGCCTACATAATTCACCAGCCAAACGTTGCCCGCGGGATCCAGGTCAACCGCCACCGGCCCGCTCAACGCGGCCCCGGCCGGTGCGAAATTAAATCCGCTCGCATGACTGCTCGCCGCCGTCAGCTCGCTTACGCTGTCGCCCAGATAATTCGCCGCCCACAGGTCTCCCGCCGCGTTCAGAGCGATCCAGAGCGGCCCGTCGAAAGCCGCACCGGCTGGAGCGAAATTCAGTCCCGTCGCGTAGTTGCTCGCTGCGGTAAGCTCGCTCGCGCTGTTTCCGCCGAAATTGGCTACCCATACGTTATTTGCCGTATCGATCGCGATCGACACGGGAAAATTCAGGGCCGCCCCGACGGGTGCGAGATTCAGGCCGGTAGTGTAGCCGCTCGCTGCCACCAATTCGCTCACGCTGTCGCCGCCCGCATTTGCGACCCAAACATTGCCGGCACCGTCCAGCGTCACCGAGTTCGGAGCATTAAACCCCGCACCCTGCCCGGCGTAAGTAAGTTCCAGCGCCCAGCTATCGGGGGCGGCGGACAAGTCGGGCGCGAACGGCGCATCGACTGGCACCAGCCCAAATAGCTCATCGACGTTATTTGCCGGATTGTGCGCAATATCCACCGCGGCCTCGAGCGTGGTCGTGGGCGTGCTGCCTCCAACCGGTGTCGCCGCAGCGAAAAACTCATGGCATGCGCTCGAAGTCGGACCATTCGAATTCACGCATCCCGACAGGATATTTGCCAACGTATAAAGTGTGGGCGTCGGCGACTGGACTCCGTTTGGAAACGACGTCGGCGCCAGCCCGGTGTGCACGTCCACCAGATCTTGCGCCGCGATTATCGCGAACGAGTTCTCGAGCCCGGTCTCGTTGGTCGACGAAGTACCAATGTCCTGGCCGCTCTCATCCGCAAACTGGCTCAGCGCCCACACCGTCGCGACCGTGGTCGCTTCGTTGATCGTCACCGCCTTTTTCGGCAGGTTGTCGCACGCGCCAATCGCGGCGCTCAAGGCGATCGCGGAATTAGCCGCGTCCTGGCCCTTGGCGGTGCCCCCGGTCGCCACCAGGTAAATCTCTTGCGACCATGCGCCGCTCTGACATGCGATACTTTTGAACGAGAAACTGCCGTTCCTGGCCGAAGTGGTCGTCGCCAGTTGTACCGCACCCGTGCCGTAGCCGCTGGCGCCCGCCTGGTAAACCGTCACCACCGCTCCGCTGATCGCGCTGCCGCCGCCCGCCGCGCCGCCGCGCACGAAACCGCTGATTGCCGGCTTCGGACCGGCCGGCGTTGGCGATGAGTTCGAAGAACCCCCGCCGCATCCGCTGGCAGCCACCGCTAACGCAGCGACGGTGAGAAGCGTCAGAGCCGCAGAGCACGCGCCCCGCAATTTCCCCGTCAGACAGTCCCCAGCCCACATTGCCCACTCCATTCCGTCATCCTCTCCTCATCGCATAAATCGGCGCCGGCGGTGAAGACTGGCGTTGCTGCACACCGGAGGCGGCGCGCTCGCATAGTGACATTGCGCACCCGAGACCGTCGTATCTTCCAGATTGAAATTGACGTTCCAGTCAAAGCCATTATTTAGGGGTTGGAAGTTGAAATCGGTCGGCTTCGGCCGTACGTGTTGGTTCTCGGCCTTGAAATACTTGTCCGACGGAAACGTTATTTGGAACGCCGGACAGCCTTGCGCCGGGCAATCGAGATCCTTCACCGACCAGCTGCACACGGTCTGACCGGCGGTATTCTGCTGTTTACATAGATTGTAGAGCGGCTTCGAAGGATCACACTGGCACTGGTTTGACTTCCACTGGCACATCGACGCCGGCTGGCACTGTTCTTTGCCCAGAGCCACTGGCGGATTCGAATTCGGATCCAATTTGGTGAAATCGAAGTCATCAGCCAGTGAGAGCATATTTGTAGTCACGGTCAAAATACCGGATTTACTATTATAATCGGCGTTCCAACCGGCGGGTAATGCGCCGTTGCCATTCGGCGAGAACCGGTATTTGGTCGTAGTGATATCTTCATATCCAAATTTCACATTGTTCTTTTTGAAATCCACGCTGTCCGGGATTTCTCTTCCCACGTACAGTTGATAAACCTGCTTGGTATTCTTGTTGGCAAAGAGAAAGAAGATGTCATACTTTCCGCCCGGCACGAACTCGTTGATGCTTTGCGCCCCATGGGTCCTCTGCGTTTCCTTCTTGACCGTCGTATCGATATAGTAAACGCCGTTGTTGACGGTCAGGGCGCTGCGCTGAAAGGTGTTCTGCCCCATCATCCGCTTTACCTGATCAAGCCCCTCATGTTCGCCGTTCAGCAGGAGTTGGCGATAAATCGGTACGCCCAGGCATCCACCATCGATCGGCGGAGAGTTAGAACACGCGCTGCCCCACGAATCGTCGGCGCACTTGCGCACCAGGATATCGGAATCCGGTACGCTCAACGCGCATTCCGGATAGAGCGACGTCGTGACATACTGGTACGGACTCGTTTTCGCGCTATTAGGCGCGCACCTCGGATCGGCTGTAGGATTGGCCGCCACATCGGAGGCGCATTCGGGCGTCTCCGTCGGTGCATCGAAGAAGTGTTCCTTGTTGACCGATATCGTTTCCGACTTCGGCGTGTCGGGAGCATTTATCGAACTGGTCAAGCCGGTCAGCGTCCCGTCGTCGTCGTTCAGCACGGTCTCGCGATCGATATCGGTGAAGCCGTTAAATAGATTGTCCGTCCAGTAACAGTATGCGTCCTTCACCTCCTTGAGGTTGGTCTTGAAGCTGAAGAGACCGGACTCGAACAGCGGTTCGGTTACGAAGTGGCGAATCCCGACGTTGTCGAAGAACAGATTCACCGAATGGAATGCGGGCGCGTAGTAAAAGCCGTTGGACTGCTTCCAGCCTATCGCCGCGTTGGGAATGTAACAGCGATGATGCTCCTGATCGGCGCGCAACCCCGGAAGAAAGCTGTCCTTGAACCCGACCGTGGCACAAGGGTTTCCGTTTTGCTTGTCGGGTTTGCACGACGGATTGAGTAAGGCTCCGGTCGCGGTTCCATCCTTGGTCAGATACGTCGGCTCGATGTCCAAATAGGCATTCGAATCCTGATAGGCCGGCCCGTCATATATACTGTACATGCGTTGGAAGTTCGAGAATGCCTCGAGCTGCATCGCAATACCCTCGTCCCGCGAAATACAGTACGAGGGATTATACAAACCGCCGTTCGGTTCGGGGCCGCACTTCATCCCTGTGATCTTCATGTCGGCGCTGACGAACGGGTTGAACGGTCCCACATTCGCGGCCAGCGGATTGTCATTCAAATCGCTCTTCGGATTTTCCCACTGCGTACTGCCTATCAACGCGCTCTTGCGCAACAGCGCCCAGAATCCGCCGATTGCGGAAGCCCTGCTGAAATCGCCGCTGGTCACGAAGTTGACGCCGGCGTTTTGTACGTCCGTGACGACGCTGTTAATTATCAGCGACCAGAATGGCCTCATCCAGATTGCCGCAAAGTTCTTTTGCGCCCAGTTGAATGAGGTCGTGAATTTGTTCAGCACCGTTACATCGCAATTGCTCTTGTCCCCGTCGGAACAAATTTTAACCTGCGAGCAGTCCGCCGCAGCGTTGCCATCGTCGACACCCTTACAGCGGGTTGCCAGACGGCCGCCGCCGCCTACGATTGGCCAATAGCTCAAGTCCGGTGGGTTAATCGAGTGCTGCATAGCCTCCGGCGACGGCAACATTTTGATCGTCGAACCCGGCTTCACGTTGTCGTAATCGATGAAATTAACTCCATTGCATGAAGCTGTATTGCCTACTTCCTGAAAGGCGCTCATGGCCGAGGTGCAGGTGTTGCCCAGAAAGGTTTTGAGTGGCGTTATCCCGGCACGACCCACCCCTTGTTGCTCGCTCGCATAGCCGAACCATTTCTCGTCTCGCGAGGGACCGCTGATCGCCGCCGGCACGAACCAGTAACACGCGCCGCAGGTACCCGCGCCGGCCGCCATGTTGTACTCGAAATCGTTCTCACCGTTCGTGATCCAGAAGACCGTCGGATGATTCGAGTCCGAGTAGTACGGAAAATTGTCGTATCCCGACGCGCAGCTCTTGCTTCCATTCGTGCAGTTCTTGTCGCTGCTGGTCAGGATGCCCGGAACCTTTCGCGGATTCTGCGTGTTGTCCACCGCCGCGCGCGCAAAAATTCCAATATTCGCGTAAAGCTCGTTGTCGGTTTCGGTTCCATCCTCCAGATAAAAGCCGTGACCGATCGACTTGTATCCGACGTTACGGTCAAGTAGCACGCCTTGGGTAGCATGCAGCACCATAAACCGCGTCATCGAATCCCATACCGTCGAGTCCTTCACGAAAGTATTCGCCGGTACCTTCCGGTCCATGTGGAAATGCACCGGGTAGTGCATGATGCTGCCGCCCTGCCCCAATTGATAGAACTCGACACCCTGCACCTGAACGCTCTGGAATCCCTGCCGGAAGATCGTGTGACCGCCAAAATAATTTCCCGCCGTCTGGGTGAAACTATTCTTTGTCGGCGTATCGCCCTCCGAGACAATCCGGATGCTGCGCGTCAACAACGCCACCGCTGCGCGCGTGTCGGCTGAAGTGATATTCAACCCGAGTCGCCCGATATCCGGGTATGAGGCGGTAGTAAGGTCGAAGGTCTGCCCGTTATGCGGCCACTTCACTCCTGTCACCGCACTGTCTGCGTTGGTGAAATTGATTGTCGTCGTCTTGGTCGTATCGTCGAATTGCGGATCGCCGTTTATAATCAGCTCTTCCGAATGTCCCGGCAGATAGTCCGTGGTCGTCACCACGATATGATCCTGGTCCTGCCAATTCACCTCCCCGTCCACTACCAGCGTCGTTGCGCCCGGCTTTAAGGTGCCTTTCAGCCGCAGCCAGCTCGTACCCGTGCACGCCGGATCGTCCTCCTTGCACGTCGATATTTCGTGATCGGCGTAGGTTGCGCCGTCTTCCCCGTATAGCTGCAACGTCCCGCCGTACGATACCGCCAGAACCTTATGCCCGAAGTAGGCGCCCGGGTTGGTAGTTTTGTCCGATGGATCCAGCGTCTGGTAACGATAAAAACAATCGGTCACCGGGCCCGGCAGGACCATCTGCGTGCACGACGCCGGGTTGGGCGGGTCATTCGATGTCCAGATCGTGTTCGAAACCCCGCATTGATTGACCTTGTCGCTCTTGCAGGTGACGCCGGGGTCGCCCGCCTTGCCCCACAGATGAATCGTGACGATCCCCGAGTTGGTCCCGATCGGCGCCGTCGTCGAACCCGCGATCAGGCTCCCACCTTTCTCGACCACGATTGATTCGGCGTAGAAATCGATGACCGCGTCGTCGAAGTGCAGACTGCCGCCGGTCATCTGGTCCGATGGCGTGTAAATATTCACGTTGCGAAATGTATAGGTGCCGGCTTTGACGTCACACGGTCCTGTCACCTCGAGGTCGGTGGTGGCGCTGCCGGCCGGCAGGTATTGCATATTGTCGTCATTGCACACGGCCGCGAGTCCGCGGCCGGGAAGAAAAATCGTGCACACAAACAGTAAAACGAGCGCTAACGACAGCAAATACTTCCGCGATATCGGCATGATCTTCTCCCGCAACGAAACCTGAGTCGGATTGCAGACTAAACTGCCTTTATTTTGAGGTCAAGAAAGATTTTCGTCAGGATGCATCTCTTAACAATCCAAAGTATAGGTACAACTAATTAAAGACCCCAGACACCACGATCAATGTGGATCGCTGGATCGCCGTCAGGTCGAGTCGATCTCTTATCCGCCCTCTTGATCTCTCTCCTGGCCACAACTCCCTTCATGCGCCCACCGCGGCCGTCCTCGATTCGCGCCCGACCCTGCGATGCTCGAATCGTCCGCGCGACCAATCCTGGTCGCGCCGCACTCGCCGGCGGGGGTGTCAGATACCCTTCCTCCGTGTTACCGTTGCAAATCGTGAACGGTTTCTTCGTCATTGTGCGCCGCAGCCTGCTGGCCATTGTTTTCCTTGCCGCCGCCTGCTCCTCCCAGGCGCCGCCACCGCCCCGCGCCGCCAATCCCAACCGTTATATTTACGTCACAGCGCAAAGCCTCTCCGAGCAGTGCTACCGCGACCTCGGCCCCGTCGCAGTTACCGAGTCGTTCGCGCAGGCCACCATCGACTCCGGCGATTCAACCATGGCGAACCGCTTGCGCGCCCTCGCTCTCGAGAGATATCCCCGCAACGCCGACGCGGTCATTCACGTGAAATCAACCAACAATGATGCGGGCACCATGACTACCGTGAGCGGCGAGGCGGTTGAGGTGGAAAATCACACGACCGCCGAATGCGTCGTGCGCGGGATGCCGCCGGTGGTTGACGGCATGGCGCAAGTCGCGGCCGGCGGCATGGTCGGGACGTTGGTCGGAGGTATCACCACCGGAAGCGCGCAGACCGCCGCGGGTGGCGGCGCGCTTGGTGCGACGGTCACCGGTTCGGTCCTCGCGATTAGACATCATGAGAAGGTCAAGGAGCAGGCTAAGGCCACCCACGACCAACTGATTCGTCAGCAGCAGACTATCGCGTCGCTGCAAAACGAACGCGCGCGGCTCAACCAATGTGAGCAGCAGGAAACTCCGCTCGCCCAATGCCCCGCCACCGTTCAAGCCACTTCGAGTCAGCGTGCGGCGACCGACAAGTCAGATGAGCTGGACTGGAATGCGAGCCAGTTTGATCTCGAAAAACAAGCGCAGATGCAGCAGGACTACATCGCAAAGCTCCGCACTGAGGTCGGCGACCTCAAACTGAAGATGCAAGGCCATTAGCCCCCACTCCAGCTAGCCGAGCGGTGGCTGATTAGGAGTCGTGCTCCTTGGGCGCCTTCAGCGTAGAACCAGGTTCAAGGTCGCTACTCCCAACCTCCGAGGGCGGACGGCATCCGTCATCGGGAACCAACCGAGCGATGCCGCCACGGCGGCTCAGGACCGCCTCCGACCACTTCACATACGCGACTTCGCTCTGATTTACCCATCCGGGCGCGCCGCTTCGCATCGGTAGCGCCCGGCCACGACGCCAACGGTCCCACAATTGCTCTCCTTTATCATCGAGGTAGCGAATGCACTTGTGCCTGATTTGGCCGCAGCGCTCCGTTGCGCGGGAATCAGCCTCTTTTCGACTCGTCGATCGTCGCGGCCCTCCTCGGTTGGCGAATTTGCGAACCCTTGCGTCCCGCTACCTGTCTCAATCCGGGACGTTCGAGGCGATTCGCGTGGCACCCGCGAGCACTCGCGACTCGCGATGACGACCGAACCAATCAGCCCGACCGCCGCAACTTCAGCCGTCGAATGGCTCGACGCCGAAACCTTGCTGCGCGCCCCGCAAACTCCCGGTCTGATCGGCGAATCGACCGCCCTCAAAGCCGTATCGGCCGCCCTCGCCCGCTTCGCGCCCCATCGGGGCACGGTTCTGATCCTCGGCGAGTCGGGCACGGGCAAGGAGCTGGTCGCCGAGGCGCTCCATCGGATGGGACCGTCCCCCGACGGCCCGCTGGTCCGCTTCAATTGCTCCAACGTCGTTAGCGGAATCGCCGAATCGCAACTCTTTGGCCACGAGCGCGGGGCCTTCACGGACGCGCGCGAGGCCCGGATGGGATGTTTCCGGCAGGCCAACGGCGGCACCCTGCTGCTCGACGAGGTTGGCGAAATGCCGCTGGCGATGCAGTCGAAAATCTTGCGCGCGGTCGAAAATCTCGAAGTGCAGCCGGTCGGTTCGAGCGAAACCTACGGCCTAGATTTACGCCTCCTCGTCGCCACTAATCGCGATTTGCGCGCAATGGTCGCCGCGGGCGAGTTTCGCGCCGATCTGTACTACCGCCTCGACGTCGCCTCGATCCGGATGCCCCCGCTGCGCGACCGCCTCGAAGACACCCCCGCACTGGCCGCCCATTTTATCGCTCACTACAACCGCTTCTTTGGCAAGCGCGTCCGCTACCTTTCGCGCCGCGCCCTGGCGCTGCTCGGAGCCTACCAATGGCCCGGCAACGTCCGCGAACTGGCCCATTCCATCGAACGCGCGACGCTTCTGTGCGAACACGATCGTATCGACTCATGCGATTTCCCGACCGAAATGGTCGAGGAGGCGGCAGCGCGCATCGCGGCACGCACCCCGACTTCCTCATTGTCGATCGGCGATTTATCAGGCGGCGACGCGCGCGACTCGGCCGCGCTCGATAACACGCCTGCGCCCGAACTCACGCTCGACGACGCGATGAAGGCAGCGGTCACGCTATCGCTCGCCGCCGCTCATGGCGATTGTGCCAAGGCTGCGCGATTTCTTGGCATCTCGCGCCCCTCGATCTACCGCAAAATGGCCCGTTACGGCCTGCGCAGAACCGAGCTTCGCCAACGCGGCATTGACCCTTCAATCCGGATTCCCACGGTTTAGACCAGCGCTCCGGCTGTGTCCCCGCCCGAGGCTCGTCGCGAGCCGATCGGCGCTCTTTCCGCTACCAGCCGCGCCTGTTGAAAACTTGTGGAGCGTGTGTGGATAGGTGATCGACCTAATCGTTATCGCGCGGTGGCCGCGGCCGGCGACGCGACCGCTCCGGGCTGCGTCTTATTGGTCGCAATGCCCAGCAGTGCGCCAACTATAGTGTAGTCGCTCGCGCAGCGGTCACGGGGACTGTGCGCTTCGCGCGGTCAGAGCCAATTGCGGGGCAAGCTTACCGCACCTCCTGCTTGCCTTGGTTTTTTCGCTTTCGGGTTCTCTGTACCGTGATTTGCGGACAGGTCACTTGTCAAATATCGAAACGAGTGCACGCCTGCTGGGGGATCGGGGACAGAGTCCTGATTTGAGTCAAATTATCGAAACACAGGTGTGAGTGACCTTTAATTCAACTGGACGGGTTTCTACTGAGACGCAGATTGGGCACCTCTTTTCGAAACTCTTCCAAATCACTCCTGCTGAGATTGACGAACGCGAATCTTTCGTGTGACGTCGTCCCTAATAGCGGAGCACCGTCTGGCCAATAGAAAGCCAGATCCTCTGGTAAATCAGGAACTGACCAGTCGAAGAGGCCGCTTACCGTGTCTTTGATTCGAGCAATTAGATTCGGGGTCAGTCGATACCAGTATACGGAGGCTTGTGAGCGCATCAGCTTTGTACCTGGCCATTCGGCTTGATCGATCACCTCGATTAGTTGCTGCTTGAGAGTGTCCAGGAAATTATGACAGTCCCTTGATGGTTCTCGTGGTCGATCCACTACGAACGAGCACTTAGGACATCGCTTCGTGCAAAAATCGATGAGATGAGTGTAACTCGACCCCGTAGGGTTTTCCTCTATCCAATATTTTTCGCGAAACAATGATCAGTCTCCGCGACTCTGATTGCGAGCGTGCGCGGCGGTCGGCGAATCGAGCGCTTTGGGGCCGCACATTCGCTCACGGCGCGGCCGGCGACGCGACCGCGCCGGGCGGCGTCTTAACGGAGGGCGACATCAGTAGTGCGGGTGATGCGGTTGGCGTCGGTGATTCCATCGGCTTTGGTGATTCGACTGCGCTCGGCGATTCCGTCGCCCCGGGTGACGCGGCACTCGCTGGCGTAGTAGCTTCCGACGATTCGCTGGTCGCCGACGCTGGTTCATCCGGCTTTGGCGCTATCGGGACGGCTTTGACCGAGTCAACCGTCTGATCCGGCTCGTAGGTGACCACGTAAGTCTTTAGCTTATGCTTCGTCAGCATCTCGGCCGGCGTCGCAACCGCTTCCCACATGCCAATCGTAAAGATATCCGCCACGGTATCGAACGTGATTATTGCCGTCTTGGTACCGGCGTAGCGCCCGTTCGGATCGGCTTGAAAGACATCCACGTCCTTCCCGTCGTCCTTGTAACTCTCGATCGGCCTCCCGAGATCCGCCATTACATCATAAGGAGGAGTGCCCTTCTCAATCTTGGTCACATCGGTGAAATCGGGCCGCTTGTGCTCCAGGCAAACTGAGCATCCGCTGGCGAGGGTCAGAATCAGGAAGGCGGCCGGGCCGTGGCGACTCCAGTTCCCACAATTTCCGATTACCGGTCTTATTAACGGACTTGGGAGAATTTCGTCCTGAGTCAGGCGGCGTCATGCTCGATCTCCGTTTTTGCCCGGGTGCATCCGGTTAGAGCAATAATACGAAGTGTTAGGTTTTAAAACACTTTTGCGGGTATTGATTAACTTCTAACCTCCCGATTGGTCGTACTGGAGGCCGCGCGCGCTCCCAAAATAGTGCAGCCGCACGCCGGTTCGGCGTGCGGCTGCGTGCACCCATAATATCTTCGTGAGCGACTGGGTGGCGGCCCCTAATGTCGCAGTTTCTCCGCCAACGCCCCGTACTGATCGAGCAACGGCATCACGGTGTCGGCCTTGGCCGGCGGCAGCGGGAAGATCAGATGAGAAAAGCCCAGATCCATCACCCGGCGCGCCGCGTCCTCTTTACCCGGCGCGGCAAACAGGCCGAGCGTCAAGCTCTCGAATTTGCGGCCGGCGCGATCCGCCGCCTCGCGCAGCGCCTTGACGCCGTCGGCCAGCTGATCGGGCTTGCGGTTGATCGGCATCCATCCGTCGCAGTAGGCCACCGCGCGTTCCGGTCCCTTCTTGGCTTCCGATCCCAGCAGCACCGGCGGCCCACCCGCCTGAACCGGCTTCGGATAACTCCACATCGGGTCGAAGTTGACGAATTCCCCGTGATATTCCGCGACTTCCTTGCTCCAGATCTCCTTCATCGCCTGCACGCGCTCGCGCAGAACCTTCCACCGCCGCTTGAAATCCGTGCCGTGATCCTCCATCTCCTCGGCGTTCCAACCGCCGCCGATTCCCAGGATCACGCGCCCGTTCGAGATCACGTCGAGCGAGGCGACCTCCTTGGCCAGCACGATCGGGTCGCGCTCGATTACCAGGCAGATTCCCGTGCCGAGCTTGATCCGCTTGGTCGCGACCGCCGCCGCCGTCAGTGCGACGAACTGATCGTGCGTATGCCAATATTCGGTCGGCAGGTCGCCGCCGCCGGGCCACGGCGATTTCCGGCTGGTCGGGATGTGGGTGTGCTCGGGGAAAAACAGCGAGTCGAGTCCACGCGCCTCAACCGCCTGCGCCAGTTCGACCGGTTGGATCGCGTAGTCGGTCGGGAACATCATTACTCCAAACGTTGTCATAGTCTGCCTCCGTACAAAATTTCGTTATTTCGATGCGTTAATCGCCGAATCGATCGTTTCAATCCGAGACCGTCCGCCGACTATACAAATTCACGGTTGCAAATTGCTACCGGCGCTTGCCAATGCGACTCTTCTCCGTGCCACACTCCTACCGTACTTTCGTGCCTTCATGGGCTGGCCAAGTCCGAGTTTCACCGAAGGGACGTGCGGGGCCCCGCAACCCACAGTCTGCAAGCACTGCTGATATTCGCAAGCGATAGCGCTAATGGAAACGCAATATGCCCGAACTGCCACCATATGAGCAAAACCCTCGATAGCCGTTGGAGAAAGCGTCGGTCGGAATGGCCCCTTCACGGCAAATATGCACCGATCCAGCAACTCCAAACCTTGCCCTTTCGCGCTCGACCTGCGATACACAATGGAGGCCTTCACTAAGCTTTAGGAGGGACTGCCTATGGTGCCGAATCACGTCATTTCTGCCGATTCCCACATGATGGAGCCGGCTAACCTCTGGGTCGATCGCCTCGATCAAAAATTCCAGGACCGCGCCCCCCGTGTAATCCAGAAGGAGGGCAAGGGCGGCTACGTTTTCGTCGGCCCCGGTCTCTCTCCGTTCCCCGTGGCGGGTGGATTCGCCGCCGGACGCAGCGGCGAGGAGCTTAAGGAGTTTCTCGGCAAGGCGAATAAGGGCGCCGGCTACGAAGCCGCACGACCCAGCGGATGGGATCCGGTCGAGCGCATCAAGGACCAGGATATCGACGGGGTTCATGCCGAGGTCCTGTACACGACCTTGGGCATGACGCTGTTCGGACTGCACGACGCCGACTTGCAGCGCGCCTGCTTCAAGGCCTACAACGACTGGCTGTCGGAATTCTGCTCCTACAATCCCAAGCGCCTGATCGGCGCCGCGCTGATTTCGCTCGAGGATATCGGCGACGCCGTCACGGAACTCAGTCGGGTGGCGAAAAACGGCCTCAAGGGAGCGATGATCTGGGGTGCACCGCCGCGTGAGCGACCCTACACCTCGCGCGAGTACGATCCCTTCTGGGCCGCCGCTCAAGACCTCCAGATGCCGCTGTCGCTGCACGTCATCACCGGCAAGAAACCGCCCAAGTCCGACGAGGAGCGCAAGAAGGTCCGCATGGAGCCGCGCGATCCGTCGTTCGTCCGCGGTTACATGAACCTCATCCACGAGGTCCAGCGGTCGCTCACCGACATTATCTTCAGCGGCGTCATGATGCGTTTTCCGAAAATCAAAATCGTCTCGGCCGAAAACGACACCGGCTGGATCCCTCACTACATGTATCGGCTCGATCACGCCTTCGAGAAATTCGGAGCGTTGATGAGCCAGCCGCTCGACATGAAACCCAGCGAGTACGTCCGCCGCAATCTATGGGCGACCTTTCAGGACGACCCGATCGGCCCGATGCTATTCCGCTACTTCGGCGAGGATAATTTCATGTGGGCCTCGGATTTTCCGCACACCGATTCGACCTGGCCCAACTCGCTCAAGGTCATCGAGCACGATTTCGAGGGCGTGCCGGCGTCGGTCAGGCAGAAGATCATCTGCGACAACGCGGCCAAGCTCTATCACATTGATTTGAACTGACCGCCTTTAGACGGCCGCCGCCGTGCGGTCTGCGACACCGGGGATAAACCTCGGACAGGGGAACTGTAATGTCTTACGATTTGGTAATCAGAAACGGCACCGTGGTTGACGGCACCGGCGCACCGCGTTTCCGCGGCGATGTCGCGGTCTCCAACGATCGCATCGTCGAAATCGGCAAGGTCAGCGAAAGCGGCAGACGCGAAATTGACGCCTCGGAGCTGATCGTCTCGCCCGGCTTCGTCGACCCTCATACGCATTACGACGCACAGATCTGCTGGGATCCGATGATCAGTTGCACCTCGTGGCACGGCGTCACCAGCGTCGTGATGGGCAACTGCGGCGTCGGCGTCGCGCCCTGCAAACCCGACAATCGCGAAATCACCGCCTGGGATCTGACCAACGTCGAAGCGATTCCCTACGCCTCGCTGGCCAAGGGCGTCACCTGGGATTGGGTCACCTTCCCTGAATTCATGGGTTCCGCCGAAAAGCGCGGCAGCGCGATCAACCTCGGCTTCCTCGCACCGCTGACGCCCTTTCGCCATTTCGTGATGGGCAAGGAATCGATGGAGCGGGCGGCCACCGCGGCCGAGACCGAACAGATTACCGCGTTGATCGACGCTGCGATGGCGGCCGGCGCCCTCGGCCTTTCCACCACCACGCTCGCCCAGCACATCGGCTACCAGGGCACCCCGCTAGCCTGCCGCCTCGCCAGCAAGGACGAACTCAAGTCGTACGCCGGCGTGCTCAAACGCCAGGGCAAAGGCTCCATCGAACTCGCCCTGACGAAAAAAATCGGCCAGGTCAGCGAAACCGAATACGAATTGCTCGACATGCTGCTGACCGCCAGCGGACGCCCGGTGACCTGGCTCGCGATGGCCACGACGCCGAAAAATCCCGACCGCTCCCGCGACACCCTCAATCGGCTCGAACCCCTGATCAAGCGCGGCGGCGTGCCGCAGATTCTCTGCAAGCCCTTCGTTGCGCAGCTCGATTTGCGAAATCCGTTCACCTTCGCCGACATGGAATCGTGGAACGCGGTCTTCAACCAGACCGTCGAGGCGCAAAAGCGCATGTACGCCGATCCGGCCTTCCGCGACGCCTTCCGCAAGGATCTGACCAAGCCGCATCTGTTCACCGGCAAATGGCATCGCGTCGAAATTCTCGAAGTGACCAATCCGGCGCTCAAGCCCTACGAGCGCAAGACCGTCGGCGAAGTCGCCGAGATGCGCCGCACCGATCCGCTCGACACCTTCCTCGACCTCGCGATCGATGATGACCTTAACATCCAGTACACCATGGCGCAGTACCACGAGGACGGCATCAAGGAGCTGATTGGCGATCCGCGCACGATGATCGGGCTGTCCGACGGCGGCGCCCACGTCGACATGCTCTGTGACGCCGGCTACGCGACCTATCTGCTCGGCAACTGGGTGCGCCGGCGCGAAGCGATCACGCTCGAGCGCGCAGTCCAGCGCATCACCTCCGAGCCGGCGGATTTCTTCGGCATCCGCGAGCGCGGCCGTCTCAAGACCGGTTGGAAGGCCGACATCACCCTGTTCGACTACAACACCGTCGATTCGGCCAAGCGCGCGAAGATGCAAAACGATCTGCCCGGCGGCGGAAGGCGTCTCGTGATGCCCGCCGAGGGTATCGAATACACCGTCGTCAACGGCGCCATCGTCTATGAGCATGGCAAGCATAGTGGTGCGATGCCCGGCCAGGTGATTCGCTCGAGCGCCGCCTGACGCCGCTCGATTCCGCAAACGCAAATAACCGTCGGGGGATGAGACGCGATCGCGTTTCATCCCCCGATACTTCCGGCACCCGCAGCGCCGCAGCCGTGCCCACCGCTTCAGCCGACCCTCGCGCGACCGTTATCGCAACTCCGATTATCTGCGCGCCAATTACCCGCGCGCGTGGAGCGATTCCGGCCAATCGCCAACCCGGATGGTCCTCCAGCAGATGGGCTTGCCCCGCCCCAAACAATTGCTCGCGCAGCGTCGCGTCGTCGTACGCAGTTCGCAGCCGGCCGCGCCGCTGTAGCTCCGGTACCACCAGCTCGATAAAATCGGTGTAGCTGCCCGGCTGATAGATTGGCACCAGGTTGATTCCGTCAACCCCGGCGACATCGACCCAGCGCTCGATCTCGTCGGCGACATGCGCGGGCGTGCCCACCACCAGCGGCAACAGGCTCGCGAGCTTCATCTCCTCGCGAGCGTCGGCGATCGTCGCCTCATGGCCCGGCCGCGCCACCGTGAACCATCGCGCCGCCGCCTTGATTCCCTCCGATTCGAGCCGCCCGAGCACCTCGTCGTCCTTGAACTTCGCGAGATCGATTCCGGTCCATCCGCCGAACAGCGCAAACCCGCCCTCGGGACTCGCATACGATCGCAAACGCTCCTCATGCAGCCGCGCTTCGGCTTCGCTCTCGGCCACGATCACGGCGAGCGCCGAGAGAATTCTGACGTGCTCCGGGTTGCGCCCCTGCGCGCGCACCGTCTCGCGAATCCGCGCGACTCGCGATTGTGCCGCCTCGACCGTCGGGTAGCTCACGAACAACGCTTCGCCATGGCGCGCTCCGAACTTTACGCCGCGTCCCGATTGGCCTGCCTGCAGCAACACCGGCGTGCGCTGCGGCGACGGCTCGCACATATGCGGCCCCGCGACTTCGAAGTACCGTCCGCCATGGTTGATCGCATGAACCTTCGCCGGATCCACGTGCATGTCGCGCGCGCTGTCGCGCACCATCGCGCCCTCCTCCCAACTCGCCTCCCACAGCTTGTAAACGACCTCCATGTATTCTTCCGCACGCTCGTAGCGCTCGTCATGCGGGAGCATCGTCCCGAGCCCGTTGCGCGCCGCGCTGGGCAGGTAGGAGGTCACAATGTTCCAGCCGACCCGTCCGCCGGTGAAGTGATCGAGCGAGGAAAACAGCTTGGCCGTGTGAAACGGCGGATAGTAAGTCGTGCTGTAGGTCGCGATGAACCCGAGATGGCGCGTTACCGCCGCCATCGCCGGAAACAGGATCGTCGGGTCGTTGCCGGGAAACTGCACGGCGTGGCGAATCCCCGGGTCGGAACTGGCGCGGTACACGTCGTACACGCCATGCACGTCGGCGAAAAAAATCGAATCGAAGCATCCCGCTTCGAGCGTGCGCGCAAGGTCGAGCCAATGCTCGAGGTTGCGGTACCCCTGCGAAGTGCGATCGCGCGGATTTCGAAATTGCCCGAACGATTGCAGCGCTGCGGAACACTGGTTGAAGGCGTTAAGATGGATTTTCTTCATTGCGCCGGTGCGTAACTCCTCACCGCATTCGTCGGTCCCGTCCGATCCGCCGCGGGCCGCTGGCGTGGTTCGTGCTCGATATCGTTCCGGCAACGAAATAACATTGATATTTCACCGATGAAAACTATCGCACGATATACGGCTCCATACGCTATGGGATTGGTAGTCGCCCTTCTCGTATGCAGCGCGCCGCTGGCCCGCGGACAGCAGACCATGGAGATTCCAGCGCCGTCGTCGCAGGGTCAGCCGCCCATCCATTACCGCCCCAGGCCGACACCGCAGCCACCCCCGCCGCCCGCCGAGCAGTTCCAACAAGTGGCGCCGGCGCCGCCACCCGCAGTCCAACGGCGTCCCGCACCGACGCCAACCCCGCAGGCATTTCAGATGCAGCAGCCGGTATTGCCCGCTACTTTCCGCGGATGCTGGCAGGGCAAAGTGCGATTTCTCGATTCGATCGAGCGCCTGCCGGGCGCCGCGAAAATCGGCCCCTGGACCCCGAAGACCTACCGCCTGTGCTACGAGCGCTACGGCAACCAGCCGTTCCAACTGACCTTCACCGACGCCGGCATCCAGCGCAATCACAAAATCTTCAACGCCTCGGGTTCCATGAGTCTGGTCTCGACCGACGGCCGCACCTACGCCACGATGCTTGCGCAATTGCATTTCGATGAGTATCGGCACGGTGAATATTCTTCAGGCGCGAGCTTCGCGGTAGATGAAACCACGCGGCTCCAATGCGAGATCCATCGCGATGGCATGCATGTGATCGGCAGCGTGCGCGGCACCCGCGACGGCGCACCGTGGTTTCGCGCTTACTGGCATGCGCGGTTTATCCACGTTCCGGATTAGACCGGCGGCCGCATCTGCGTCTGCGCGCTCGGGCGCTTCGAATTCGCGGCGTCACACCCGCAGCCGGCCGGCCGTATCGACGCGGCTGCGCAGCGCCTCGAGCTCTTCGGCGGTAGGCTGTTCGGTAGTCGGCACCGAAGCCGGCATCACGATTTCAAAGCCAGTTTCCCGTTTCACGCGCTCAGGGGAAATTCCCGGATGCACCGAGCGCAACCGCATCCGTTTGGAATCCTCGGCGAAATCGAAGATGCACAGCGGCGTGATGCAGAACTTCGGCCCGCCGCCCGGAAGCCCGAGTTTGCGCCGCGCGTCGGCGCCGCCCGCGCCCCAGCCATAGGCGCTCACATAGTCACATTTCTCAACCAGTACCCGCGGATTGTGACTATTGAGGACTATGTAATAGCGTCCGACGTGGGTACTCAGTGACGGAGTGCCGACCGAACCCGGACCGCGAAACTTGAGCCGCCGATGGTCGGGGCCGACGCCGATCAAATTGGTGTTGCCATAGGCGTCGACCTGCACGCCGCCGATGAAAAACACATGGTTGTTCCAGTCCTTCACACGGTCGAAGCGATGCCCGGTATCGCTGAAGGATTCCGCCCATCGCACCACTCGCCGGTCCCATCCGAACGCCGGCATCGGTATCGTCTCGAGATGCGCGACGTTCATCCGCGCTCCCAGGAACACCAGATCCATATTCGGCCCGTGGGTCAGATGAGCCAGACGCACTGCGGCCTCCGCCACCGGCATCGCCACGCCGACGCGCAGCACCTCGCCGTCCTTCAGTTCGCGCGCGAGAAATACGGTCAACAATTCCGCAGTCGAATAGTCATTTTCCATAGCGGCCTCGCGTCACCCGGCGCCGATTGTTCGACTTGCAATTGGATTAGTCATTCACACTCCCAGCCTTTGCCCCCTGCGCCAAGGGCCAATCCGGCGCGAAGCGCAGCGAATAGTGCTTCGGATATCGCGCGCTGAATACCATTGCGGCGACCAGCAAGGCGAGCGGCACGATCAGCCCCAGCGTCAGTAAATCTCCGGTCATAAATGCGATCGCGCCCAGCCCGGCGTTCACCGTGAACATCGCGCCGAACACTATCGTGAGAATCACGTTGAGCTGCATGAATAACGGATCGTCCCAGATCTCAGGCGGCGTCTGCTCGCGCGTATACTGGATAGTGAACGGAAAGCCGATCAGCAGGGTCACCCAAGTGACTACCGCAAATGCCGCCCAGGTCAGAATTACATTGTAATTCTTCAGCAGCATTGGCCCGGCGGCGATGGTCGTGACCAGCGCAAACACGAAGAATGCGGCGGTGGTGCAACTCATCAGTTTCACGGCATGGCATTTATATTCATGCCCCACGATTGCGAGCGCGACCGCGAGCGCGCCGATTGCTGCGGCGGTCCAATGGCCGCCGCCCGAGACCACGCCATAGAGCACCCATGCCACGATCCCGAGGTTGGTCGCCGCACTACCGGCCGCTGGTGGATTCTGGGTCACCGTGATTTCCTGCGATCGTTCACGCTGTTTTCTCAGTATTCGTGAAGTGCCAGCAACCGCTTGATTCCTATGAGTTCCAGATAATCGGCGTGGGTGCCGGGCTTGCGGCAGTAGCGCTCGAGATAGTCGTCGAGGGGTTTGCGATCGCCCGCGGCCGCACGATTGGCCGCCTCGCTATAAATTTTCAGATGTTCGTTGTCCTGGACATGGAAGCCGCGCGCGTAGAAGGGATGCGCACCGTAGGGGGCGCGCACGATGGCGTCGGCGGCCGCGAGCGTGGTCTTCCACGGATCGGATCGAACCTGCTCATTCGAAATGACCTGGTCAACTTCCACCACGACCCGATCCGCGGCGCGGCACATGAAGAGATCGATCCATCCGGGACCGCCGACGTGCTGCACGTTGCCGTAAGCGTCGGCGTGGCCGGCGTGGATAATCGCAAGATCGGGCTTGATCGGCGGCACGGCGATCAGGGGCTCGCCGCTAATCGGGTCCTTGAAGACCTTCAAGTCCGGATTGACCTCCGGCAGCGAAGTGCCGACGCCGCCGCGCCATGGTAGGAACGGCAGCGCTTGCGCCGCCGCCTGCAGACCCGCGCAGAGGATCCCCTCTTCGCACTCCCAGACCTCGATTTCACCGCGCTCGGCCGCGCGCCGGAACGACGGCCCCACGGGATTACCGAAACCACCCCCGGCGTAGTAGCTCACCACCTTGCGCACACATCCCGCGGCGACCAGCAAGTCGAGTGAGAATCCCGCATCGACGATCGTCAGGTCCTTGAGTCCGCGCCGGATGATCTGCCGCACCAGCGCCATCGGAGTCGGCTGCCCGATCGCGACGGTCATGCCGCTTTGGATCCAGCTCCCCGCCTCGACTTCATCGATTATTCGTTGCCGCCGCTCTGTGTTCATCGCAAATTCGACCCTCCGGAAACGGCCCGAGGTGAAACTCGATCAGTTTCTTGCGAAATCGACGCCGCGGCAAGCGCAAACGTACCCCGGATGCCATGGGCGGGTAACGCGTTAGCAAGTTCAGCGCGAAGTTTTGTACACTCCCGCCAACGAATCCCACCCAAACCCGAAGGGGAGATCAAGCTATGGCACTGATAAAATTCGACGACTACGCCAGGAAATTCCAGCACATCAAGATGGAACGACGCGAAGGCATCCTGCAGATGACGTTGCACACCAACGACGCCGAGCTCAAATGGGGCATGGGTCCCCATGAGGAACTCTCCTACGCGTTCAACGATATCGCGCGCGACCATGAAAATCGCTGCGTGATTATCACCGGCACCGGTAACGCCTTTTGCGCCGAAGTCGACGCGGGAAAGGGCCGTGGCGTACCTGTCACCGGCGATGGCGCGCCGCAGCCGGCCGGCGTTCGTTCGACCACCTGGGACCATATCTACAACGACGCCAAGTACCTCCTGATGAACCATCTCAATATCGAGGTGCCGATGATCGCGGCGGTCAACGGGCCGGCCTTGATTCACGCGGAGTTGGCGGTGCTGTGCGATATCGTACTGGCGTCGGAGAATGCGGCGTTTCAGGACGCCCCGCATTTTCCCAACGGCATCGTGCCCGGCGACGGCGTGCATATCGTATGGCCGCTGGTGCTGGGACCGAATCGCGGGCGCTATTTTCTGCTGACCGGGCAGAAGCTTTCGGCCAAGGAGTCGCTCGACCTGGGGGTCGTCAGCGAGATCCTGCCGCAGGACAAGCTGCTGGAGCGGGCCTGGGAGCTCGCGCGCAACATCACAATCAAGCCAAGCCTGGCGGTGCGCTACGCGCGCGTCGCGCTGACGCAGCAGCTCAAGAAGCTGATGCTCGAGAATCTCGGTTACGGGCTGGCGCTCGAGGGTCTGAGCGCGGGACAGTCGTGGCCCGGCGCCCGCGTAAGGAAATAAGCCCGGTTGGCAGAGTCCATCGGGGAGCTCGGCACGAGACGCGTCGCACGGGATAGGGGGAGCGTGGTTGAAGAATGCAAAATCGAGGGCTTTAGCTGAAACCTCATCGAAGTGTCAGACTTCCCGTTCGAGCAAAATTGGCGAAGGGACTGCGAAGGTGCCTGCGGGCGGAGTGCTGGAGCCGGCGGGGAAAATGGGTTTGTTTTGTAAACAATAAATTTTGCACCGGGCGCGCATTCCTGGTGTGCGGGCTGCGCTTTCGCGGTCGGCACAGGTTGAAGCATCATACTCCTTTCTGGCGGGATGTGCCGGGGGGCACCAAGGGAATTTGCGCAGACGCTCCCTTCATGGACCAATTGTGCGGGAATCGCGGTGAGAAATCTGTGTGTGGTCAGGCGGGATTGGCGGTCGCGCAATGGCGGCGAACTTGGCATCGCGGCCAAAGCCTGATAATCCCGAATCGTCAGCAGCGAGCGATTTAATCTTGCCGACGGACGCCCGGACTGGTTTCGGGCGTCTGTTGGTTAATCACCGGCGGGCCGCAAGCCTGCGGCGACTGAACACGGCAACCACGGGGTGTCGATGAGCGAATATACAATCAAGGACAAGGTCGCGATCATCGGGGTCGGCGAGACCAAGTACTACAAGCGCGGGCAGGCGCCGGTGCCGGAGTTTCGCCTGGCGTGCGAAGCGATAATGAAGGCCGCCGACGACGCGGGAATCGACGTGCGCGACATCGACGGGATTTCGGGCTACGCCAACGATCGCAACGAAGCCTCGCATCTCGCGACCGCGCTGGGACTGAAACATCTGGGGTTCGCAGGGATGGTGTGGGGCGGCGGTGGTGGCGGCGGTTCGGCTGCCGTCGGCAATGCGGCTGCTGCCGTCGCGGCCGGTTATTCGAAATACTGCGTAGTGTTTCGGGCGCTCGCGCAAGGACAGTTCGGACGCTTCGGGCAGGCCCCGGTAACCAACCACGTGTCGGGCGGGGCGGCCTACACCGCGCCATACGGCCTGTATGTACCCGCGCAATGGGTGGCATTGCGCACGCGCCGCTTCATGCATCAGTACGGAATCAACCAGGAGCCACTGGCGGCGGTGGCGCTGGCCGACTATTACCATGCGCAATTCAATCCGCGCGCGGTGATGTACGGGCGTCCGCTGACGCGCGAGGAGTACGACAAGTCGCGCTGGATCGCCGAGCCGTTTCATCTGTTCGATTGCTGCATGGAGAACGACGGATCGGCGGCGCTGATCGTGACGACGGCGGACCGCGCGCGCGACGCGAAGCAAAAGCCCGCGTACATCATGGCGGCGGCGCAGGGCTCGAACTATCGACACAACGCGACGGTCGAGAACTCGACTGACTATGCGTCGTCGAACTTCAAGACGCTGGCGCCGCGCTTGTTCGAGATGGCGGGTATAACGGCCAAGGACGTCGATTGCGCACAGATGTACGAGCATTTCAGCGGCGCGGTGATGATCAGCCTGGTCGAGCACGGCTTCTGCAAGCCCGAAGAGGTAATGGAGTTCGTGACCTTCGAGAACATCACGGCGCCCAAGGGCAAGCTGCCGATCAATACCAGCGGCGGCAATATCGCCGAATGCTATATGCATGGGCTGGAACTGGTGAACGAGGCGGTGCGGCAGGTGCGAGGCGATTCGACCTGCCAGGTGCCCGATTGTAAAATTTCGCTGGTGGCGTCGGGTCCGATGGTATCGCCGGTCAGCGATCTGATTGTTCATAGCATGTAGGGAGAGGGCGCGATGGCCGACGAAAGGAAATACTACTTGCCGGAAGGCTTACCCACTCCGCGCGCGGCGCGCAGCGGACTCGACAATGAATTTTGGGCGGCGACGAAGCGCCATGAGCTGATGGTGCAGCGCTGCAATTCGTGCAAGGCGTTCCAGTGGGGTCCCGAGTTCATTTGTCATCAATGCCGTTCGTTCGATATGGGCTGGCACAAGGTTTCGGGGCGCGGGCGGCTGTATAGCTGGGTGCGATGCTGGAATCCGGTACATCCGGCGCTGAAGGAAGCATGTCCGTACATCGTCGCGGTGGTCGAGCTGCCGGACGCGGGCAACGTGCGGATGGTGGGTAATCTGCTGGGCGATCCGGCGCAGAATCCACCGTTCGACAGTACGGTCGAGGCGGTCTTCGAGGACCATCCGGAGGCCACGCTGGTGCAGTGGAAGGTGGCGTAGGCGCGTACCTAGCCGAGGCGTCATCGGTGGCGTCGCGCGTAGCCGCGCGCGAGGCCTGACGCTTGGCGGCGCGCGAGCCAGCATTTAGGAAAGCCCACATTCATCGACTGAATGCGGGCTTTCGATTTTGCACAACGCGATGATTACCTGGTGGGAGTGCCGGTGGACCCGGCGATTAACTCCGAGAGGTCGCGCACCCGCATATGGTCTTCGAGCGAGCGCGGCTTGAGCGCATCCTCGATCATGGTCATGCAGAACGGACAGTCGACGGCCATGGTTTCGGGCGACGCCTCGCTAATCTGATCGAAGCGCTCCTGATTGATGCGCGTACCTTCCTTTTCTTCCTTCTACATACATCCGCCGCCGGCGTCGCAGCAAAATGCGCCATGCTTGTACGATGAGGTCTCTTCAGGACGCTGCATCACGGCTTCGGGTGACCTTGTCGACGATTTCCATCACGTCGAGGGTCTGGACCTTCTCCTCCAGCTGTTTGGCCTTGATGCCGTCGCCGAGCATCGTCATACAGTACGGGCAGGAGACGGCGATGACCTCGGGATCGGTCTGAAGGGCCTGATCGGTACGGAGCAGGTTCACCCGTTTATCCGGGTCTTCCTCTAGCCACATCCGCCCTCCGCCAGCACCGCAGCACATGCCGAATTTATGGTGACGTTCCATCTCCTGAACTTGAGCGCCCGAGCTGCTTAGCAGCGTCCGTGGCTCGTCATATACGTCGTTGTAACGGCCGTAGTAACAAGAGTCGTGGTATACGGTCCGTTTCGGGAATTCCTCAGAGATCTTGAGACGCCCCGAAGCGAGCAATTGCTGCACAAAATCGGCGGCATGAATGACCTCGTACGAACCACCGAATTGCGGAAACTCGTTTTTGATCGTGTTGAAGCAATGGGGACAGTTCACGAGGATCTTACGAACTTTGTGGTTGTTGAAGGTTTCGATCAGCGTTTGGGCCATCGTCTGGTAAAGGTACTCGTTTCCGAGCCGACGGGCCGTTTCGCCGTTGCAAGATTCCTCCCGCGCGAGGCAGGCAAAGTCTACGCCTGCTTTCTGCAGTACGCGGACGAAGGCCTGCGTCGTCTTCTTGTTGCGATCATCGAAGGCGCCGGCGCAGCCGACGTAGTAGAGAAACTCAGCGTCGGGCTTGTCGGCGAGGGTGGGGACGTTCATCCGTTCAGCCCATTCGAACCGATGCTCGGAATCGAGCCCCCACGGATTGGATTGCGTCTCCATGTTCTTGAAGGTGCGGGTAAGTTCCTTGGGGAAACGGGCCTCTTCTTGCACGAGATGTCGACGCATGTCGACTATCTTGTCGACGTACTCGATCATCGGAGGACAAGCCTCCTCGCAGGCTCGGCAGGTGTTACAAGCCCACAGTGTGTCGTCGTGGATAACGGAGCCGACAATATTTTCGCCGACCTCAGCAGGCTCCGTGCCATCCCCGCTAACTGGGTGGCTCCTCTTTTCAATGATCTCGTCCTGATGCTCGTAAAGGTAGTCCCGCAGATCGAGTAGCAATTGACGTGGAGCCAAGGGCTTCTTGGTTGCCGTGGCCGGGCAATTCGAGGAGCAACGGCCACATTCTGTGCAGCTGAACATGTCCAGCACCTGCTTCCACGTGAACTGATCGATGTGGGAGGTGCCGAAGCTCGTATCGTTTTCGAGGTCCTGCTTCGAAAGCTGCCCCTTGGGCTCGAGTTTCGCGAAAAAAATGTTCGGGATCGCGGTGATAATGTGGAAGTGTTTCGAGGGCGGCAGTAAGTCCAGGAAGACGAGAACGACGAGGTTGTGCACCCACCAGGCTACGGTGCTCGCCTGCATGGCGAAGCTCGTGCTCACCATCGCCAGGCCAAGACCTACGAGGGTTGAGAACGGCGCCCATCGCGCCTCCCGAACGAAGTGCATATCGTTCGGGTGCGAAACGATTCGACCACCGTCATAGACGAGTCCTCCCAGCATGATGAGCCCGATAAAAACCAGAATTACGTAGGCCTCCCAGTGGGATTTATCGCGCAGGCGACGCTCGGGCGGAAGATAGCCGTAAAGTCGAGGTGCGTGCGTGATCCGCCATCGAACCAACCCCACCCCAACTGCAATCAGGGCGGCCACCTCGATGAAGTCGCGGAGCAACAAATAGGGGCCGCCCAGGAAATTGAGGCTAAAGCCGGGAAAGACGAACGACGAGGAGTAGGCACGGCCGAACATCGTGATGATCTGGATCCCGAGGATGAAAAAGGCCCAATAGATAAAAAAGTGCATCCACCCCGCGGACCGCTCGGCTCCCGGATTCCTGCGTACGAATTTCCTTTGGCCAAAGGCCCAGACCAGCACGGCGCGAACGCGTTCTGGAATGCGATCAAAGCGGGACACGGGTACAGCGCTCCGCAGTAGCTGAAAGCGGCGCCAGAGCTGGTAGAAAAAGACCGCCAGCGAAACAAAAATGCAGAGACTGAAGATAATCTCCGTTATCATTGAACCTCCATTACGGTTCGCAAAGTAATAGCGAAAACCGAAAACTCCGGCCGCTTCGACGATACTGTGGTTGAAACATCCACCCCCGGTCTCGCGGATGGGGCGAGTGGCACGTTCCAGAGGGTCTGGCGTGTGACCTCGTAGTACATCTATCGCTCGCGCGAGATTTCACGGCATCGCCGCGCGGGCGCGGAGATCGCGGATGCCGCGAATTCGATCGCACATGATGGGTTTTAGACAGGCCTGCCGACAAATTCAATCGCATTGGAGGATAGACAACCGTCCTTTGTGATTGAGAACGCAGCGATGAAGCTGGAATCTTTCGCTTCGAAGACTCCTCCAGAATGACGATCAGACTGATGCGGAACCCTTAATGTTTGATTTTTTTCATCGCCTCGACCATTTCGGGCACCGCCTTGAAGAGGTCGGCGACCAACCCGTAGTCGGCGACGCTGAAGATCGGGGCTTCCTCGTCCTTGTTGATCGCGACGATGGTCTTGGAATCCTTCATACCGGCCAAATGCTGGATTGCGCCGGAGATGCCGACGGCGACGTAGAGTTCGGGCGCGACGACCTTGCCGGTCTGTCCGACTTGCAGGTCGTTGGGCACGAAGCCGGCGTCCACGGCGGCGCGGCTAGCGCCCATCGCGGCCCCCATTTCATCGACCAGCGGCTCGAGCACGGTCTTGAAGTTATCGCCCGACTTGAGCCCGCGGCCGCCGGAGACCACGATGCGCGCCTCAGTCAATTGGGGGCGGTCGCTTTTGATCTCGTTGTAACTGACGAACTCCATTTTGAGGCTGGCGGCGTCGAGCTCCGCCTGGACCTTCTCGACCGGCGCCGAGGCGTCGCCCGGCTTGGCGGCGTCGAAGGCGGTGCCGCGCACGGTGACGACGCGCAGGGGACCCTCGAGTTCGATGGTCGCCAATGCGTTACCGGCGTACATCGGACGGACGAAGGTGCCGTCATCGTTGATGGCGACGATTTCGGAAGCCATCGGCGCGTTGAGGCGCGCGGCCAATCGCGGCATCAGGTCCTTGCCCATCGCAGTGGCGGTGGCGAGTACGGTTTCGGCGCCGGTGCTTTTGGTCAAGGCGGCCAGAGCTTGCGCTGCGGCGTCGGCGAGGTGGTGTTCGAGGCGCGGGTCCTCGAGCACGATGACCTTGGCGACACCGTATTTGCCGATTTCAGCAGCGGCGTTATCGGCGCCGGCACCCATTATGACAGCGACACAATTACCGCCGTGCTTGCTGGCGATTTCGAGGCCGGCGTTGACTGCGATCAGCGTGGTTTTGGGGAAATGGCCGCCTTGATGTTCGGCGAAAACCAGTACGTCACCCATTATGATTCACTCCGGCATCTGCCCCGCCACCGCAGGACCATTGGCCCCATGCGGCAGTCGCGGTCGATGCGCCTGATGGAATTGTTGGTGCGCCCGTAAATACGCGGAAGCGAGCGCATTCAGATAACCTTCGCCTCGGAATGCAGCACCTCGACCAACTCGTCGACCGAGGCAACCTTGCGGCCGGCCTGGCGCTTGGCGGGAGCGTTGAGGGCCTTGATTTTGACCTTGGGCGCAAGATCGACGCCGAGGGAATCGATGGCGAGGTCGGCGAGCGGCTTTTTGCGCGCCTTCATGATCCCGGGAAGCGAGGCGTAGCGCGGTTCGTTGAGCCGGAGGTCGGCGGTGATGACGGCGGGCAGGGGAAAGGCCAGGGTTTCGAGGCCGCCGTCCGCCTCGCGCACGACGGTGCACTTATCGCCGGCGATTTCGACCTTCGAGGCAAAGGTCGCCTGCGGCCAGCCGAGCATTTCGGCGACCATCTGGCCGATCTGGTTAGAATCGTCGTCGATGGCCTGCTTGCCGATCATGATGACGGCGGGTTGTTCGTCACCCGCGACTTTCGCGATCACGCGGGCAATGGCGAGGGTATCGAGCGAGGTTTCGCTGCGCACGAGGATGGCGCGATCGGCGCCCATCGCGAGGCCGGTTCGCAGTTGCTCCTGCCAGGTGGCCTGCCCGACGGAGATCAGGACGACTTCGCCCTCGCCCTGTTTTTCCTTGATTCGCAAGGCCTCTTCGATGGCGATCTCGTCGAAAGGATTAATGACCCATTTGACGTTGTCGGTGGCGATGCCCGAGCCGTCGGCGAGAACACGGATGGTCGTAGCAGGGTCGGGAACGCGTTTGACGGGAACTAGAATCTTCACGGCGCTGTCACTCCAAACGGCCATCGAGACGGCCGTAAGTATCGCTAATCACAGGAGACATCGAAATTAGTACCGGAACCCTGAGACCCTAACAATCGAGAAACCGACAGTCAAACCATTCGGCGCTGGAACGTGAGGGCCAGCGGGCGGGCGCGCCGAGGCGACGGTGCTAGACGTTGTAGCCGAGGCGATGGGACAGTTCGCGGCCGGCTTCGAGGACCATCGGCGCCAGTTCGATATTGATGCGCTCGCCGGAAATACGGTAGGACGGGCCGGCTACTGCCAGGGAGCCGACGACCGAGCGGGTGTAGTCTCGAATCGGCACGGCGACCGAGGCCACGTCTTCGAAGAATTCGCCGTTGTCAACGGAATAGCCGTCGCGCGCAACGGCCCGGAGCTGTTCGAGCAGGACCGCGCGGTCAACGATGGTGCGATCGGTATAGCGCGGCAGGAATTCGGGGAGCATCGACATGAGCTGCTCTTCGGCGTCGAAGGCGAGATGGGCCTTACCGATGGCGGTGCAATGAAGCGGCAAGGCCTGACCGATGGGCGCGGAGATGCGCACCGCGCGATCGTCGGGCTCGGCAGCTTCGAGCGGAACGACGCCGTCGCGCCGGGCGATTGCGACGAAGGCGCTTTCGCGGCATTTTTTGGCGACTTCGGCGAGAATCGGACGGGCCTGGCGGACCAGACCCATGTGATGGATATAACGATGGCCGAGATGGAGGCACTTGATCCCGAGTCGGTAATTCTCGGTTGATTTATTCTGTTCGATATAACCGCGGGCTTCGAGCGTTGCGAGGAGGCGAAAGACGTTGTTCTTATGCAACTTGAGCCGTTTGGAAAGCTCGGTGACACCGAGTTCATCGACTTCGCCAAAAAATTGTTCCAGCACATCGAGGGAATGCGCAACGGATTGAATAACGTAGTTTGTCTTTTCGCGACGGACCATTGAATAGTGTTCTCCACAAGCGGCCGCGGTTAGATTCACGGGCAGCGGGCAATCGGTTTGGAAAACTGTTTTACTTTAGATGGCGCGACCAAATCATGTCAACGCTTGCGGCGGCTTCGCGGCGATTTGTCCAAACCATTGATTTTACTGCTATTATTTTCGCACTAAAGGAGTTTCGGAGGGATTATGGCACAAGCGCCCAGGCCGGAATTCTTCCGCCGCGTGGATGAAAGCGCGGACGAGGAGTTCTACCAGTATCCGCGTTTGGTCGTACATATAGACGACGGGGCGATCGCAAAAGTCGGTGAAATCTACGCCGGCCTGCTGCCCGCAGGCGGCACGATTCTCGATCTCATGTCGAGTTGGCGATCGCATCTGCCGAATCGCGTCGAGGCGGCGAAGGTGGTCGGTCTGGGGCTCAATCGCGCCGAGATGGAAGACAATCCGGCGTTGAGCGAGGTCGTGGTGCATAACGTGAATCTGAATCCGCGGATGCCGTTTGCGGATGAATCGTTCGACGGCGTGGTGATGACGGTGTCGGTGCAGTATCTCACACGACCGATCGAATTATTTGCCGACGTGGGGCGGGTGCTGCGGGCAGGCGCGCCGTTTATCGTGACTTTTTCGAACCGGATGTTTTCGACCAAGGCGGTTGCACTGTGGCGCGGCGCGAATAACGATCAACGGGTGATACTGGTAAGGCAGTACTTTGCCGAGAGCCGGGCGTTTGACGGGATCGAGGCGATCGATCGCAGCGCTCCGACCGAACCGCCGTCGGATCCGATATGGGCGGTGGTGGGCTTCAAGATCGCGGCGGGCGGAACTGAGTAATCAGGTGATAAGCAATCGCGGATTGAGACATCTGGCACTGCGGGTTGCCGATGTGGATCGCGCAACGGAGTTCTATTGTCGCGCGTTCGGCATGAAAGTGGTGTGGCGGCCCGATCCCGAGAATGCGTATCTGAGTTCGGGCTGCGACAATCTGGCGTTGCATCGCGCGGACGCCGGCGATCGAAGCGCGCAAGCATTGGATCATCTTGGCTTTATCGTGCCGACGGTGGCCGAGGTGGAGGCGGGTTATGCGTGGGCGACGGCCAATGCGATCGATATCGCCACGCCGCTCAAGCATCATCGGGACGGGTCGGTGTCGTTTTATCTGCGCGATCCCGACGGCAACGTAATTCAGGCGCTCTACGAGCCGGCGATCAGCCCGCTCGAGCTCGGGTCAGGGAGCGCAAGCGGAGACCAACCGCGCGAGGGAACTGCGATGCTGAAGAATGCGGCCACGGCCGCGGCGACCGCGTCATATGCCGGGCGCTTTGCGGAACTGCCGGGAAATTATCGAGAGACACTGGGGCTCGCGATTTCGTCGATCGGTCTCGGGACGTATCTGGGCGAAAGCGATGCGGCGACCGACGCCGCGTACGAAGAGGCGATTCGCACGGCGCTGATCGGCGGAATCAACCTGCTGGATACGGCGGTCAATTATCGTTTCCAGCGGAGCGAGCGCGCGATCGGAAGGGTGCTGGCGGAGCTCGCCGGCGCGGGCAAAATCCGGCGCGAGGAAATCGTAGTCGCGACCAAAGGCGGCTACGTCACCTTCGACGGCGAGATGCCGGCGGACCCGCGCCAGTGGTTCGAGGAGAAGTACATCAAACCGGGCATCGTGGGGCCCGGCGAGCTGGTCGAGGGCGCACATTGCATGGCGCCGCGATGGCTCGAGGCGATGATCGATTTGAGCCGGGCGAACCTCGGCCTCGAGACCATCGACGTCTACTATCTGCACAATCCGGAGAGCCAGCTTGGCGCGGTCAGCCGCGAAGAATTCAACGCGCGACTGCGCGCTGCCTTCGAGCTGCTGGAGCGCAAGGTCGGCGAGGGGCGTATTCGCGTATACGGCGCGGCGACATGGAACGGCTTTCGCGTGGCGGCGGGCGATCGCGGACATCTGTCGCTGATCGAAATGGTAAAAATCGCAAACGAGGTGGGCGGCAAGGAGCATCATTTCCGGATGATTCAATTGCCGTACAACCTGGCGATGCCGGAGGCCTTTACCGGGAAAAACCAGCCGCTGCCCGACGGCAGCGTCGGCAGTACGCTGGCCGCCGCGGATGCGAGCGGGGTGGCAGTATGCGCGAGCGCGTCGCTGCTGCAGGGCCGGCTGACGCGCGGGATGCCGGCGATTTTGTCGGAGGCGTTCGGCGGTTTCGATTCCGACGCCCAGCGCGCGCTGCAATTCGTGCGTTCGACTCCGGGTATCAATGTCGCACTCGCCGGGATGAGTTCGGCCGCGCATGTGACGCACAATCTGGCGACCGCGCGCCAGCCGCCCGCCACGTTCGAGGCCCTGATGAAACTCTTCAAGCATGCACATTGACGGCGTACCGAGTTGCGGCGGGGGGCGTCGCGCAGGCGAAAAAATCAGCGGGAAGCGGGGACCGCGGCGGCGGCCGGCGCGGAAAGGCCGGGAAATTCGATGAAGCGGCGGTTCCGCGGCTATCGATGGGGGCGCGCACTCGGCCTGCTCGCGTTATCGGCGCTGTGGTGCGTACCGGCGTGGCCCGCGTCCGCACGGCCAGGAGAACTCAACTTTCCACCAACCGATTACACGATTCGCAGTATCGACGGCGAGCACACGATTGGCCATGCGCATTTCGGCGTGACCGATGGCCCCGACGGTCTGACCACGGTGCGCGGCGAGTATCGCTTTCTCGACGGCGACTACGACATCGACGAATCAACGGTACGCTACGGAACGGACGGCAAGCTGCCGCGGCTCGTGCGCGAGCAGCATTCGTTCTTTTTTGCCGGCGGCGCGCCCGATCGATCGAGCAGCATCGACGTCGCGGGCGGGACTGGAGAGTGCACGGTTTACAAGCACGGGAAGCCGGAGGTCAGCCGCAAGGAGTTCGACTTTCCCGATGACATCTTCGCCGGCGACGTCGTAATACTGCCGCTGCGCCGATTTGTGCGCGACGGCGGCAACGGTTCGACTTCGTTCCACGTTTTCAACTGCATCCCGGGCCCGAAGGTGCTGAAAGTCACCGCCCGCGCGGCCGCGCCGGCGCCGTGGGAGTATTATCCGGGCGACTTGGTGGAGGTCGAAGTGACGCCGGATTTCGGCTGGATCAACTACCTGATCGCGCCGTTTCTGCCGCGAATACGGGCGTGGTTCGACCCGAGCGACGACTGGTTTTTCGTCGGCGGGGAATCGGCGCGCTATTACATGGGGCTGAAGTATATGATGGTCCGCTATCGTCCGACGCAAGCGGAACTCAAGGCCGCGGCGAAACCGTCGCCGGGCGCGCAGCCGACACCAGCGCACTAGCCGGCGCGCAATGGCGGCCCCGTGCGTATTGTGCACGGCGAAGCGCGCCATCGCGCCGGCATACGGTCAGAATTTATGGAAACAGCCGGCAAGGGCCGCCGGCGGGCGTACGTACTAAAAGTGAGTCGCGCCGTTCTCGCCAAAGTGCCGCACTTTGGAGCGTTGCGGCTTTTGGTACTGGAAGGTGGTCTGGCAGGTGGCGCAGATGCCCTGAGGCTGGGTGAGCCCGGCCCGACGTGCCATTTTGATGTAGCGGACAGCTCCATCGGTGCAGAGATGCCCGGCGACCGGGAAATCATAGACAATGCGAACGGCGGTTGAGTTTTCCATTTCTTACGCTAACGCTCCCTCATGCTGATTCTTTCCTCGTTTGAACACGCCCGGGAAATCGGGCGTGGCTTGCGACGACAGCGTTTAAGATATTGATTTCGCGCTAGCGATCAATGATTTTTCCGCCGCGATCGAAAGATTCCTGTAAATAACTTTTTTGCCGCGCGCGCAGAGCGAAAAATGCGGGCGCGGACGGGGTCATTGGGGCCGTCGCGGGACCAGCACGCGACGCCGCAGCGTCAGCACCTGCTCGCCCTTTTGGTTCAGTCCGTGGGTCTCGACGTAAACTATGCCGCGATCGGGTTTGCTCGACGACGGCCGGACTTCGAGCACGGTGGTTTCGGCGTAGAGCGTGTCGCCACCGAAGGTCGGGGCGGTATGGCGGATGGATTCGTATTCGAGATTCGCGATCGCGTTCTCGCTGATGTCCTTGACGCTCATGCCAGTGACGGTCGCGATGACCAGCAATCCGTTGACCAGGCAGCGACCGTGCTGGCTTTTGGCGGCGTAAGCGGCGTCGAAATGGATCGGGTTGGTGTTCATCGTCATGAGGGTGAACCAGGTGTTGTCGAAATCGGTCAGTGTGCGTCCGGGCCAATGCTTGAAGGTCTGGCCGGGAGTGAAATCCTCAAAATAATTGCCCATCTTTCGAATACCTCGCATGGCGGTAGTTGCGCTCGCAAATAGTCGATGGCTGGCGCGCATGCAAACGGCCGGGCGAATCGGGGTCGAGCGCCAGTGGACGGCGATTGTCCCGCGCGGCACGTATGGTAGGCTCCCGCAGGAAGTGAAACCGCGAACTATCAAAAAGCTGTTGGTTGCCAATCGAGGCGAAATCGCGCTGCGCATCATCCGCAGCGCGCGGGTGCTGGGGCTGAAAACGGTGGCCGTCTATTCGGAGGCCGACGCGGGCGCGGCGCACGTCGTAGCGGCCGACGAGGCGCGGCCGATCGGGCCGCCCGATCCCGCGAGCAGCTATCTCAATATCGACGCGATAATCGCCGCGGCCACGGCCAGTGGAGCCGACGCCATCCATCCGGGCTACGGCTTTCTCTCCGAACGTCCGGAATTCGCCCGCGCCACCGAAGACCACGGAATGACCTTCGTGGGACCGCCGGCAAAGGTGATGGCGGCGCTCGGCGACAAGGTTGCCGCGCGGCGAATCGCGATCGAAGCGGGCGTACCGGTGGTGCCGGGTGTCGATAGCGGCGACCTAGCGACCGCGCGCAGCTTTGCGGCGAGCGCCGGCTATCCGATTCTGGTGAAAGCCACGGCGGGCGGCGGCGGGCGCGGGATGCGCGTCGTCAACGACGCCGCGGGGCTGGCCGATTCGCTCGAAGCGGCGGCGCGCGAGGCCCAGGCCGCCTTTGGCGACGGCCGCGTATTTCTCGAAAAATATCTGCCGCGTCCGCGCCATATCGAAATCCAGTTGCTGGGCGATCATCACGGCACGTTGTGCGCGCTGGGCGAACGCGAATGCTCGATTCAGCGCCGCCATCAGAAGCTGATCGAGGAATCGCCGGCGCCGGGATTACCGGCGGCGGTGCGCGATCGGATGATCGAAGCGGCGCTTAGCCTGGCGCGCGCGGCCGGCTATCGCAACGCGGGCACGGCCGAGTTCCTGGTCGATGGCGACAACTTTTACTTTCTCGAGATCAACGCGCGGCTGCAGGTGGAACATCCGGTGACCGAGCTACGCTTCGGCTGTGACCTGGTGGCCGAGCAATTGCAAATCGCGGCGGGCGGGAGCGTGGCCGAGCCGGCGGCGCCGCGCGGACATGCGATCGAATGCCGGATCAACGCAGAGGACGCTGCGCATGATTTCCGACCGGCGACGGGGCGCGTGCTCAAGCTGAATCTGCCGGCGGGGCCGGGCGTGCGCATCGACACGCAGTTGGGCGCGGGCGCCGAGGTCTCGCCTTACTACGACAGCCTGATCGCAAAGTTGATCTGCTACGGCGCCGATCGCGAACAGGCGCGTGAGCGGATGGCCGGAGCGCTCGGAGAGTTTTCGCTGCTCGGGATCAATAATACGGCGGCGTTCCTGGGCGACGTGATCGCGAGCGAGGCATTCGCCCGCGGCGACTTGTCCACGCGCTTCCTTGAAGAGAATTTCCCGCGCTGGAGTGTCGCGAGCGGCGATCTGACAGGGGCTTTGATCACGGCCGCGCTGGTCGCCGAGGGGATGCTGGATAGCCCCGGCCATAGGGCCGCGGCCAACTGCGGAAGAGCCGAGGGCGGCCGGCCGGACGTGCGAACGCCGTGGGCGGAGCTGGGCGGCTTCGAGCTGTGGGGGCGGCGATGAAGCTGAAGCAGATCGGCGATTCGCGCGAAATCGAAATCGAGATCATCGCGCGCGAGGGGACGACCGTGCGCGCGCGGATCGACGGCAACGAGGTCATCGCGGAACTCGATCCGTTAGCCGACGGCAGCGCGATTCTTCGAATTGGCAACCGGCGCATCCGCGTACTGGGCACGAAGACGCGCAATTCGATCATGGTGGCGGCGGGGCCGGCGAGTTTCGAGTTTGCCGCGGTCGAGGGACGCGCCGGCGGCCATCGTCATGGCCTGGCAGCGCCTGAAGTGAGCGCGCCGATGCCGGGAAAGATCCTGAAATTGCTGGTGGCCGAGGGCGATAGCGTCGAGCACGGGCAGCCGCTGGCGGTGCTCGAAGCGATGAAGATGGAGACTACGCTTTATGCCGAGAGCGCGGCGGTGGTGAAAAAGATATGCGTCGGCGCCGGCGACATGGTGGATCACGGAGCCGTGATTATCGAGTTCAGTCCGGCGGCGGAAGATCCATCAAAGAGCGAATCGACGGCTCGAGACGCGTGAGCCATTGCTCGAAATCGCTGTCGCGATCGACGACGATTTCGAGCTTGCCATCCTTCAACAGCGCGATGCGGCCGGGGGCTTCGGTGCGCAGCGGAATCACCAAGGCCTCGCGCGAAATATCGAGCGCGTCGGTGACCGAGAAGATTCGTTCGATTTCCTTGAGTGTGACCGCTTTCAGCATCGCAACACCTTGCTCCCGCGACTCTTTACATATGGCGGACGCGGTCTAAGCTCAATGGATAGCGCATCAACGGTGTGGCAAGCGCCAGAGGTAATTCGATGTACGGCACGATCAAAAAGATAGTCAAGGACAAGGGCTTCGGCTTTATCACACCGGACGACGGCAGCGACGAGATCTTTTTTCATCGCTCGCGGCTGGCGCCGAAAGTTTACTTCGAGGATCTGCGCGAGGGCGCCGAGGTGCAGTTCGAGACGCGCCCCGGCGAAAAGGGTCCGCAAGCCTTCAACCTGCGCCTGCGCTGACCGCGACCGGGCGCGCCGCGCCCGAACTTACGAGACTGCGCAGCGCGGACGCAGCGGCTGACGGGTGCGCAGGTCGTCACCGGGAAAAATATCAAACCGGACGGGGTTCAAATCCGGCGGGAAGCGTTCATAATGTGGCGCTGAATTACTGCCCCCGCAGGCATGCGCGGCAGCTCGAGGTGGAGACGATGGCAGAGCACGCAAGCGCAAAAAATTCCGGACCGGTGGGATCGTTTCCGGAATTGCAACCGGCGACCCGAGTGTTGCTGGGTCCGGGACCATCCAACATCAATTCGCGCGTGATGCGTGCGATGGCGGCGCCGGTGGTCGGCCATCTGGACCCCGATTTCGTGCGTGTGATGGAGGATATCAAGAAGCTTTTGCGCGGCGTGTTCCGCACCGCCAACGAGATTACCTTCCCGGTTTCGGCCACCGGATCGGCCGGGATGGAAACCGCGCTGATGAACCTGCTCGAAGAGGGCGACGAGGTGGTGATCGGAGTCAACGGCGTGTTCGGCGAACGCATGGCGGATGCGGCCGGACGCCTGGGCGCGCGGGTCCATCGGGTGGAAGCGGAATGGGGCCGCGTGATCGAGACCGAGCAAATCGAAGCGGCGCTCAAAGCGGCGAATCGGCCGAAGCTGCTGGGGATAGTCCATGCGGAGACTTCGACCGGGGCGCTGCAGCCGGTGGCGACGCTGGGCGCGATGGCCCATCGGTACGGCGCGCTGATGCTGCTCGACGCGGTGACGTCGCTCGCGTGCGTGCCGGTCGAGATCGACGAGTGGGAAGTGGACGCCTGCTATAGCTGCTCGCAAAAGGGGCTGAGCGCGCCGCCGGGACTGTCGCCGGTAACGTTCAGCGAACGCGCTCTGGCAGCGGTGCGCGGGCGCAAGAGCAAATGCCGGTCGTGGTATTTCGACCTCGCGATGATCGAGAAATATTGGGGCGCCGAACGCGTTTACCATCACACGGCGCCGATCACCATGAACTATGCGCTTTACGAAGCGTTGCGGATCGTGAGCGAGGAAGGGCTGGAGACGCGCTTTCGGCGCCATCGCGAGAACGCCGCGGCGCTGCAGGCGGGGTTGAGCGCGCTGGGTCTCGAGCCGGCCGCGCAGGAGGGCTATCGGCTGCCGCAATTGGCGGTGGTGAAGATACCGGCCGGAATCGACGACGCGCAGGTGCGCGGCGAATTGTTGCGCATCTTCAATATCGAAATCGCCGGTGGCCTGGGTCCGTTCAAGGGCAAGGTCTGGCGCATTGGCACGCTCGGCGAATCGTCGCGGCGCGAGCATGTGACGCTGGTGCTGGGCGCGCTCGAAACGATCCTCTCAGGGATGGGCGTGGAGCTGTCGCGGGGTGCGGCGCTGGCCGCGGCGGATCGCGCGTATCGGGAATTCGCCGCGGCGTAAGGTTTCAAAAGGTCGGCTGGACCAGCACCAGAATCAGGATCAGCAGCAGCAGCAAGCTGACGACGCCATGAATCATGCTGAATTCGCCGCGCGTGGCGCTGCCCGGATCGCTTTCGAGGGCGATCACCCGACGATAGAGCTTGACGTGAAAGAATAGCAGCACGAGCACCAGCGCGATCTTGGCGTGCATCCATCCGTGCATCATCACGCGCGGGTCGAGCAGAACCAGGAAGATGCCGAAAACCACGGTAACGATCGCGCCGATATTGGAACTGACGTGAAAGAGCCGCCGCGCGATTACGATCACGCGCTCGCGCGCCGCGCCGACCTCGTCGGGCACCAGCGCCATCATCGAGCTGATGACGAGCAGGCTGCCCATCCACAGAATCACGCCGAACACATGGAACACGAGCACCCAGTTATACGTGATGGTCTCTCCTGTTTGCGTTCAGGTTGAGCGAGCGGCGCCGCGGGTCATCGCAAGCGCGAACAAAGCAACGAGGCCGCCGCCAACGTAGGCCGCGGCGGGACCGAAAGCTTGATACGTGAGGCCGGCGGCGATCGGGCCGAAGATGCGCGCGAGCGACTGTGCCGACTGATTGATGCCGAGGACCTCGCCTTGGGAAGTGCGCTTGGTGCGCTTGGAAATGAGGCTCGCGATCGAAGGGCTGGCGAAGCCGTAACCGATCGCGACCAGGGCGAGCGCGATGAACAGCAGCGAATGCGAGGACAGGCTCGCCATCGGCACAAGGCCGATCGCGAGCGCGAGCATGCCGCCGCGGATCAGCGTCATTTCGCCGGTATGCTTGACGATTTTGCCCAGCAGATAGCCTTGCACCAGGGCTTGCATCAGACCCGCATAGGCGAGCAGTCCGCCGACGCCGGAAGGTCCGTAGCCGTAGATTGCGGGCACCATGATGGCGAAGGTCGCCTCGAGCGCGGCCATTGCGAAGGTCGCGAGGAAAGCGATGGTGAAGAGTCCGGTGAGTCGATGGCCGAACAGTTGGCGGGGCAGCGAAACGAGCGGCTGCGAGAGCCGTGCGAAATCGAGGCGCGCATTGGGATCGGGCTGATGCGATTCGGGCAAGCGGAGGGCGGCGAAGATCAGGTTGCCGAAGGTCAACGCGGCGGCGAAAAAGACCGGCGTGCGCAAACTCGAATGGCCGAGGAGGCCGCCAATCGCGGGGCCCAGAACGAAGCCGAGGCCGAAGGCGGCGCCAATCATGCCCATGCCGTGCGCGCGCTTCGATTCCTCGGTGGTATCGGCGACGTAGGCCTGCGCGGTCGAGACGGTGCCGGCGCAAGCGCCGTGGACCGCGCGCGAAAAAAGCAGCCACGCAAACGAGGTCGCGAAACCGTAAAGCAGATATCCGACCGACGATCCGAGCAGGCCGAGCATGATTATCGGACGGCGGCCGACGTGGTCGGAAATCCGTCCGAGCACCGGCGCGCAAAGGAACTGCATCAGAGAGTAGGTAGCGAGCACGAGGCCGATGCCGAAGGCGCCAACGTGCATTCGTGCGGCGTACATCGGGAGAAAAGGGATGACTATGCCGAAGCCGAGCAGGTCGATGAAGACCGTCAGGAACAGCACTAAAAGGGCAGCACGACGCTTTGGTGCGGGCGGCGCTGCGGTCAGGGGTTCAACACTTGGCATTGATTTGAATCGCGCGTTGAAACAAACCTTATGCGAGCGGCGCAGTCAAGCTCCGCGAACCGCGCCCGGCGACGCGGGATATCTTAACGGGAGCGAAAATCGAGATGGCACCTTCATTTGAAGCGGAACTGAAACGCAAGACGACAGAGGCGGAGGAAGCCGCGGCGCTGGTCAAATCGGGCGACTGGATCGACTACGGATTCGGCGTCGCACAACCCGAAGCCTTCGACCGCGCGCTCGCCGGGCGTGTGGCGCAGCTCACCGGCGTCAAGATCCGCGGCACGCTCGCGATGCGGCCGCGCGCGGTGATCGAAGCCGATCCCGAGGCCCGGCATTTCCGCTATTTCTCGTGGTACTTCTCGGGTCTCGAACGCAAGCTGCACGACCGCGGCCTGTGCGATCACATTCCGATGAATTTTGGCGAGGCGCCCGACTACTACCGGCGCTTCGTCGAAGTTGAGACCGCGATCTTCAAAACGGCGCCGATGGATGAACACGGCTTCTTCAACTTTGGCGGTTCGGTCTCGTATCACAAGGCGCTGACCGAGAAGGCGCGCCGGGTGATCGTTGAGACCGACGCGGCGATGCCCTACGTATTCGGAGTCGAAAACGCGGTGCATATCGGCGACGTCGATTACGTGATCGACGCGGGCGCCGGGACGCTGCCGGAGTTGAAGAATCCGCCGGCGGGAGCGATCGAGCGAAAGATTGCGCAAATCATCGCGGCCGAGATCGAGGACGGTGCGTGCCTGCAAATCGGTATCGGCGCGATGCCCAATGCGGTCTGCGAATTACTGGTCGATTCGCCGATTAAGGACCTGGGCGTGCACACCGAGATGTTCGTGGACTCGCTGATGAAGCTATACCAGGCGGGCAAGATCACCGGCGCGCACAAGGCGCTGGATCGCTACCAGATGGCCTACACCTTCGCCGCCGGATCGACGGAGCTGTACACATTTCTCGACCGCAATCCGGCTTGCTTCGCCGGGCCGGTGGACTACACCAACCTGCCGCATCGGATCATGCAGAACGATCGCGCAGTGGCAATTTGCAACGCCGCGCAAATCGATCTGACCGGCCAGGCCTGCGCCGAATCGGCCGGCGTGCGCCAGATCAGCGGCACCGGCGGCCAGCTGCAATTCATGCGCGGAGCGTACGCCTCGCGCGGCGGCAAGGCCTTTTTGTGCCTGTCGTCAACCTACGAGCGCGAGGGCCGACGCGAAAGCCGGATCGTCGCGCGCATCGCGGATTCGAATATCGTGACGACGCCGCGCACCGACGCGATGTACGTCGTGACCGAGTACGGCCTGACGAACCTCAAGGGCAAGTCAGTGCCGGAGCGGGCGCGCGCACTGATCGATTTGGCGCATCCGGATTTTCGCGAGGAGCTCGAGCGCAACGCACGCGAATATCGCCTGATCCCGCCGACCTGGCTTTAGTTCTTAAACTAAATGGAGGCTAATTCTACTTATCATTTAGTTGTGCGATCGGTACTGCGAAAGCGATAGACCAGCTCGTCGGGGCGGGCATAACCGAGTTCGCGGCGAATCAGGCGCTGCAGATATGCATCATTCGATTGCAGGAGCTGCATGCGCGCGGTGAGCCGGGCATTATCGGCGCTCAGGCGGTCGCGCTTGGCTTCCAATTGGGTCCTATGATGGCGCAGCAGAATCAGATCGCGCGGTCCGAGCGGTCCACCGACGCAGCCAATTACGAGCAAGAGGAGGACCGCGCCCAGGATTAGATTTAGCCATGCCCGGCGCATGAATCTGCTTAACCTAGCCATCGGGCAGATCGTAAGGCATGAACCATTCGCAATTCAAGAGCACTTATGACTGAACGGCATTCTAAACTCGGAAACAGTCCATTTTTCGGACTGAACTTCAAGTTTAGAATTTCTTTATAAAAAACTTGCAAGGCTATTGATTAGCGCAGAACGCATTTCTATAATGCCTTTAGATGATGAGCACGAAAGCCCATAAGTTTTGCGCTCGTCCAGCAGCAGCGACCGCAGAGGAGGATACCGTATGCCAGTGAAGAAGAAGCCCGGTACGAAAGCAGCCAAATCCAAACCGAAGCTGAAGAGCACCATGGCAAAGAAAAAGGCGACCAAAAAGCCTACCAAAAAGAAGTAACCCACGAATTTACCCTCCGGGCGTTTCGCCCGGAGGCACAAGCCGATGCCGGGCTTGCTGCTGGAATGAGCCGGGGCCCAATGCCTCGTGAAACGGAAAGGGCTCCCTTGAAAGAGGGAGCCCTTTTTCTTGTCGGCCAAGCGCTGCGATTGCAGACATACGGCGGGCGCGCGGGCACAATCTAAAGGCACACGGGCGATAGGTCAGGTCCGCCAGCCAGGTCAGATGGAAGCCACAATCGGGAGATTCACCGCGCAGATCGAGCGCCCGCAGGCGATCAAGTTCGGCTTGCCGATCCTGCTGGTGCCGGAGATGTTCACCACGGATGTGCACTTGGCGGCGTTGATCGGATATCTAGGGAGCAGCGGCTGGGAAGTGTACGCGCCGGATTTTCGCGCGGTTGCCGGTCGCGGCGGCACCCCGACCATCGGTCAACTCGATTTCGCAGGATTGCTGGCATTGGTGGATGAGGCCATAGCAGCGATCGATCGCGAGGTGATCGTTCTCGGCCATGGGATCGGCGGACTGATTGCGCTGGCGATCGCGGATCGCACTCGCGTGCGCGCCGCGATCGCGTTGGCGTGCGCATTGCCGGGATTTCCGACGCCTCTGGTGCTGCGGCCGGCGGCGCTATTTGCTCTGTTGGGCCGCACTCCGCTCAGGCCCCCGCGCGGCGAGCGGCTCAACGAATTCTTCGCCGACGCCGAGACCTTTCAGCGTCCGGGATTGATCAAGGCGCTGGTGGCTGACTCGGGGCGGATCGCGCTGGAGACTGCGCGCGGGCGGGTGCGAGTCGCGCGCTTTGCCGAGGCGGCTCCGCGCCTGATCGTAGTGGGCGACTCGGATCCGTTCGCGCCGATAGCGCGAGTCAGGGTATTCGCCGGCGCGATCGGTGCGCGAATAATCACGCTGGCCGGTCGCGGTCATTGGATAATCGGCGCCCGCGCTCTCGATCGGGTGATCGGCGAGGCGGAGCGCTTTCTGTTGCGCACGCTCGACCCGGAGCTGCTGCTGGCATGAGCAGCGGGCGGCGCGACCGCCCGGTTCGGCGCGATTCGCGTCTTGACCCGGATTACCGGCGGCTCCTATCGTTAGACCATGAAAATCTACGATTTCCCGTTGGCCCCCAATCCGCGCAGGGTGCGAATCTTTCTCGCCGAAAAGAAGCTGGAGATCGTTTATGTCCACGTGGACATCTTCAAAGGCGAGAATCGCACGGTCGAGTTCATGGAAAAGAACCCGCTGGGCGGGCTGCCGGTGCTCGAGTTCGACGATGGCACTTACCTGACTGAATCGGTGGCCATCTGCCGCTACTTCGAGGGCATTCAGCCGGAGCCTCCGCTGATGGGCGTTGACCCGCGCGACATCGCTTTCGTCGAGATGTGGAACCGCCGCATGGAGCTCGAGATTTTCCAACCGATTGCGAATTTCGTCCAGCACAGCCATCCGCTGTTCAAGGATCGAATCAAGCAATTTCCGGAATTCGGCGGAGCCCGGCGCGAGCATGGACTGCTGCGGATCGAATGGCTCGATTCGATACTCGCACAGCGGCCGTTCGTCGCCGGTGAGCGCTATACGATTGCCGATATCACCGCGCAGGTCGCGATCGACCTCGGCCTCAATCTCGCCGGGATCAAACTTCCCGACGGCGCGCATCATGTGAAGCGCTGGCACGAGGCGGTTTCAAGCCGGCCGAGCGCCAAGGCCTGACGGGCAGCCGATCAATCTGATGCGTCCGGATCGTTCCCGGGGACGCCTTGGCGACACCGCGGCTCAAATAGCCCCGCGATGAACGAGATCCACCCTGGTGCGGCCGACGTGGCCGCCTGGATGCTGCACGAGGGCCGCAGCAACACCCACATGCGCGACTTCGGAGACGACATGTGCCGGCGGATCGTCGAAGCCGGGATTCCGTTGTGGCGCGCGTTCTGTGCGATCAGCACCCTGCATCCGCAGATCGTGGCTACCGCGTATGTGTGGAGGCGCGGGCAGGGCACGGCCGAACGCCGCACCGCCGAGCACGGACTCGAAAGAACCGACGCCTTCGCCCGCAGTCCAATCGCAAATGTAAAGCTGACCGGACGAACCGTGCGGCGGCGTCTCGACGATCCGAATGCGACGCTCGACTACCAGGTTCTCGAATCATTTCGTGCGGAAGGCGCCACCGACTACGTGGCGATGCCGATGGTGTTTTCGAGCGGCGAGATCAATTGCATCACCTGGCTGACCGACCGAATCGGCGGATTCACGGACGCTGAAATTGCAGGTCTGACCCAGATTGCGGAAATGCTCACCGTCATCGTTGAGGCCCAGACCCATAGACGGATCGTACGCGCGCTGATGGATACCTACGTCGGACATCGCACCGGCGAACGTGTCCTCTCAGGAGCGATCAAGCGCGGCGACGGCGAATGCATCCGCGCCGTCATCTGGTTTTGCGATTTGCGCGGGTTCACCAGCCTCTCCGACACCCTGCCCCGCGAACTTCTGCTCGACCTGCTCAACGAATATTTCGAAATAATGGTCAACGCCGTCGCGTCCGAAGGGGGCGAAGTACTCAAATTTATCGGCGACGGAATGCTTGCGATTTTCGAATTGCGTAACGGTTTCGACGTCGCCGCTCACTGTGCGGCTGCGCTCAGCGCCGCCGCTACGGCGCAACGGGCGGTGGCGGCGCGCAATTCCGAGCGCGCAGCAGCCGGCCTCGCCAAAATCCGTTACGGCATCGCGCTCCATCTCGGCGAAGTCACGTACGGCAATATCGGGTCGCCCAGCCGTCTCGATTTCACCGTGATCGGTCCGTCCGTGAACCACGCCACGAGGATCGAAAAGCTGGCCGGTAAACTCGAACGCAGCGTGGTCACTTCCGCCAGTTTTGCCGCCGCCGCCCGAGTGCCGCTGATGAGCCTCGGAACCCATTTGCTGACCGGCGTTCGCATACCGCAGGAAGTCTTCACGCTCCCGGATTAATCCAAAAGCAGAAGAGGCCGGCCTGCCGCTTACGGCAGCAACAGGATTTTGCCGGTTGAGCGGCGCGAGAGCACGAAGCGATGTGCGTCGGCGGCCTGAGCGAGCGGGAAGGTTCCGCCGATCGGAACCGTCAACTTGCCCTCGCGGATGAGCTGGAACGAATGCTCGAGCCCGCGGCGCATCACCTCCCGATTGCTGTAGATGAGCGGCAGTACGAAGGCGCTGACCATCAGCGATTTCTCCATCAGCCGCGCCACATTCAGCGGGTCGGGCAGGCCGCCGGCGCGGCCGAAGAGAATCAGATGGCCAAAGGGCACCAGGCATCGCAAGCCTTTTTCGAAAGTCGGCTTGCCGACCGCGTCAAGTATCAGGTCGATGCCGCGACCGCCGCTGAGGCGCATCACGGCGACGGCAAAATCCTGGGTCTCGTAATCGATGACCTCGTCGGCGCCGAACTCCGCCACCAGCGCTGCCTTGTCCGCACTCGAAACCGTTCCGATGACGCGCGCGCCGGCGGCCTTGGCGATCTGTACTGCGGCGATACCGACACCGCCGGCCGCCGAATGGACAAGCACGGTTTCGCCTGCGCGCGTCGAGTGAATCGTATGCAGCATGTGCCATGCGGTGAGCATCGCGATGGGCAGGGCGGCGCCCTGCTCGAAGCTCATGTAGTCAGGCAGCGGAATCACGCGCGACGGACGAATCCGGGTGTACTCGGCGTATGAGCCCATCCCGATGTAGGCGACGCGCATGCCGGGCTTGAGTTCGGTTACGTCCGGAGCGACGGCGTCGACGATGCCGGCCGCTTCCATTCCCGGGATATCGGGAAAGACTGGCTTCACGATGTATTCGCCGCGGGTAAAGAAGATGTCGCCGAAGTTGATCGTGATGACGTGATTTTTGACGATCACGGTGCCCGGATGAAGCTCGGGCTTCGGCACTTCGCGCAGACTCATGACCTCGGGACCGCCGAGCTTTTCGAACTGGATCGCCTTCATTTGCTGGACCTCATCTGTGAACCTCATTTGCGGCGTGCATGAAGCCGATAGCGTCTGCGCATCGTCGTAGTAAACTTCCAAGCTGGAATGCAACCGCGTACGCGACTGGCGACGGGATTTGGAATGGCCGGGCAGACGTGCAAGGATTCCTGCGGATTTCCAGGAGATCGAAGATGCGGCGAGATATCTTCAGCGAAGAACACGAAATGTTTCGGACTCAGGTGCGGCGCTTCGCCGAGAACGAGCTGGTGCCGAAGATCGAAAGTTGGAATCGGGTCGGAATGAGCGATCGCGAAAGCTGGCTCAAGATGGGCGCGGCGGGTTTTCTCGGCGCCAACGCACCGGCCGAGTATGGCGGCGCCGGCGCCGACTTTCTCTACGACGCGATCGTGATCGAGGAACTTGCCCGCGTGCGCGCCCACGGCCTGATGATGGGGCTCCATTCCGACATCATAATGCCGTACCTGGCGACCTACGGGAGCGAGGAGCAAAAACGCCGCTACCTGACGCGGGCAATTACCGGCGAGACCATTTTGGCAATTGCGATGACCGAGCCGGGCACCGGATCCGACCTTGCGGCGGTCCAGACCACCGCGCGGCGAGACGGCGACAGCTACGTCGTCAACGGCTCGAAGCTGTTCATCTCCAATGGGCAAATCGCCGACCTGGTGGTGGTCGTCGCCAAGACCGACCCCAAGGCGAACCCGCCGCACAAGGGTATCAGCCTGATCCTGGTGGACGCAGACGCACCCGGCTTCGTGCGCGGCCGCAAGCTCGACAAGCTCGGTCTCAAGGGGCAGGACACCAGCGAACTGTTTTTCGAGGACTGCCGCGTACCGGTCACCAATCTGCTCGGCCGCGAGGGCAACGGCTTCAAGATGCTGATGGAGAAGCTGCAGCAGGAGCGGCTCGTCACCGCGGTCGGAGCGCTCACCAGCGCGCGGCGCTGTCTCGACGACACTATCGAATATACGAAGGGCCGGCGCGCGTTCGGGCAGCCGATCGCGTCGTTTCAGAACACCCAGTTCAAGCTCGCCGAGATGGCGACCGAGGTCGAAATCGGCCAGGCCTTCGTTGACAGGCTGCTCGCGGCGCACGTGCGCGGCGATGAAATCGTGACCGAAGTCAGCATGGCTAAATGGTGGACCACCGAACTGCTCAAGCGGGTCGCGAGCCAGTGCCTGCAATTGCACGGCGGCTACGGCTTCATGCTCGAGTACGCGGTGGCGACCGATTACGCCGATGCCGCGGTGCAATCGATTTACGCGGGCACCAATGAGATCATGAAGGTGATCATCGGGCGGCGGATGGGCCTCGATCAGCGCCATTGAATTGAACGATGTTGACCGGACTTCCAGCGATGATAGCGTTGAGTGCGGTCGGTCGAGGTAACCTGCGCTTGAGCGACCGCCTCATCGAGTGTCCCTGAGCACCGCGTCAACGCTCGGCAGACACACTATTTCAAACCAGTAGACGCGATCGGATTAACCGGCTCCGGCGTTATCTACGATGGAACTCCGCACCAAACTCGCGACCATCTTTCTGATCTTGCTGGTACTCCCGTTCGTCGCGGTGAGCGCTTTCCAGATCGATCGCACGATGCGGGTAATGGTTGAGGACCTGGAGGATTCCGGCGCCCTGATTGCCAATCAAGCCTTCGAGCAGATTCGCGACGCCTTGAGCCATGCGCAAGGCGACCCGGTCGCGGCATTGCAGGCCGACACGCCGCTGTCGGCACTGCTCGGATCTTCCGAGGCGTTCGGCACCGGCGTCGTGTATGCTCGGGTCGAGCAGATCGATGGCACGCCGATTGTTACCGCACACTCGGAGCCGTCCACTGCGGCAATTGCCGCGACTCCGCCATTCGAGGCTCTGCAGGCCGAACTCGGCTCGTGGTCGCCGATTAAGCGATTCAGCGCGGTGTGGGGAGCGCATACCTACGAAATCAGCCGTGTCGTCAAGGTTAACGGAAAACCGCTCGCGGTGATCCGGATCGGCCTCTCGACCGCTCTCATAGCGGCCGAGGCGCGGCGTTCGGTCGAGGACATTCTCGCGGCTGGAGCGGTCGGCGTGGTGCTCAGCCTAATTGGTGCGATGCTCGCGGGCAGCTTGCTGCTCAAGCCCCTGGCAGCGATCGCCAGCGGCGTCGAGCAGATTGCCCAGGGTCGCGACGAAGTACATCTGCCGCTTGAGGCGCACGACGAACTGGGGACGATCGCGGAGAAATTCAACGATCTGTCGCGGCGGATCAAGACCAGCCGTGCACAATGGGAAACCGAACGCGGACAGTTCATCAATATCTTCCGCTCGATTACCGATGCCGTGATGTTGCTCGACGCCAACGGATCGGTGCTCTTTGCCAACGCCGAAGCGCACGGACGCCTCGGCTTACCCGCCGGCGGACTCGCCGAGGGCAAGCCGCTGTCGCTCCTGCTGGGGAAGGAAAGCCCGCTGGCGCGCATGGTCGAAACCGCGTACGCAGCCGGCACCGAAGTTCGCGACGTTGCACTCGATCTCACCGCCGACGATGAGCCCAACCGGCTGATCGTGTCGATCTTCTCGCTCGGACAGGGGCCCGAACCGCCCGGCCTGCTGGTGGTGGCGCGCGACCTCGAATCGATGCGCGAGCTCGAAGACGTGGTGGATTATTCCGGCCGTCTGATGCGGCTTGGCGGGTTGATCTCCGGCGTCGCCCATCAGATTCGTAATCCGCTCAACGCGATGAATCTGCAACTCGAATTGTTGAGCCAGGACGCGGCGAGCGGCACTCCAATCGACCAGCGGCTGCGCTCGGTGCGTCAGGAAATCGAGCGTATGGCCCGCGCGGTTGACGCTCTGATGCGCTTCATGCGCCCGGAGCAGCTCAAACTTGCGCAAGTCCAGATCGACGAGCTTTTGGCCGAGGTCGCTGCGCAGATCGTGAGACCCGGAATCCGTGTCGAAACCCATTTCGAGCCCGGAGTCCCCCCGCTCAGTGCCGACCGCGCATTGCTCGCCGAGGCCTTGCGCAACCTAATCGGCAATGCGTGCGAAGCCATGACCAACGGTGGCACCATGACCTTGGGCACCGCACTCAGCCGCCGAAGCGGCTTTGTCGAGATCTCGATCGTCGATACCGGCCCGGGTATCAGCCATGAAGACCTCGAACGGGTTTTGAATTTGTATTTTACTACAAAACCGAACGGCAACGGCCTCGGACTGCCTCTGGCGCTGCGGGCTATCGATCTCCATCACGGAACGATGGATCTGCAATCGGAGCTCGGCGTCGGCACGAAAGTGTCAATCCGGCTGCCGATCGTCCGCGAGTCCGTTGACCTCGCCCAGACGCAAACCCCGGCGCGGCCGAGCTAGGCTGAACACCGCACTAAAGCATCTCCATGAAGCCGCGATTTGTTGCACGTCTCATTGCGCTGTTGCTGTGCTCCCAATTGGGGGCGTGCGCGTTCATCCGTAGCCGATGGCCGTTGGCTACCCCACTGCCGCCGTCCGCCTCTACGCCTAGCCTCCCGAATCAGCCGTCTGCGACGTCCGGTGAACCGACCGAAGAGCAAGAAAATCCGACGGTCCCCGCCAAACCATCAACGGCGAACGTGCCCGCGAAACCTGCCTCGGCGCCTGCCAGCACGCTCAACGTCACGATTCAGGACAGCGACGCCGACCATTTCCGCGCTCAGGCGCTGCTCGAGCAGGCTGACGCGCAGCTTGCCCAGGTAGATCATTCCACGCTCACGGCGGACAGCACTGCGGTTTTCAATCAGGCGAGCGTCCTCGCCGATGCCGCCCGCAAGGCCATGATGCAGCACGATTACCTCGCCGCCTCTGGGCTCGCACGCAAGTCTCTGCTGCTGACCGGGCAACTATCCTCCAGCTCTGCGCCGCCAAAAAGCAACGGCGCCGATTAATCGGCGCCAAAAAAAACTCGCCGATGGACGTCTTTGGCCGGTCACGTGGGGGGGGGTTACGTGAATCCGATCTTTTTGACGCCCACCGGCGAGAAAATCTGGTTCGTGGTCGATTCTCTCCCGCTGCTCACTGTCCGACGTAGTTCGTGTTCGAAACCTCCGGCGCGACTCGGCGCCAGTTAGCCGCCGCTTCCTGCACGCTCGCCGGGCTTGGTCGCGCGGTGCCCGAGGCCGGCAGATTGATGGTTTCTCCAGGGTAAATATGATCGATGTTCCCGACTTGCGGATTTGCCTTGATCAGCCGATCGACGTCTTCCTCCGAGCCCAGGTAATCGCGTGCGATGGTCAGCAGCGTATCCCCTGCCCTTACGCGCACCCGATGCGGCTCGTGCTCATATCCGCCTGCCGCCTTCGCAATACCCTCCGGGTTCGAATCGTCACCGCCCAAGCCCGCAGCCGCAGTCGCGTGCGCACGGGGATATTCGATCACCGCATAACCGATCGTATCGGCGGCTTCGATACTTGCCGGCTCGAGGTGCCGGCTTGCTCCCGAATTCCAGAAGTAGAGCGATCCCATTCCAGCGATCGCCACGGTCGCGGCAATCAGCGCAGAGGCCGTCCCTTGGGTCATCGAGCGTAGTGTCTCGGTTTCCCGCCGCATCAACCTCTTTGCCGCGTGCAGCCAATGATAGAGGCCCCGATCCGTAAAGAAGTCTTCAACCTCGAACGCCGCCGACCGCGCTGATTCGAGGCTCACACGCGCCTCGCCCGTGTTGTATGCGTGCAGCAGCGCGTTATGGCAAAACACGTTAATCCGGCGCGGAATTCCGCCGCTGCAGCTCAGAAGGTGTTCTAAGGCCCCGCGCTCGAACACCACACCGGCGCCGCTGCCAAAAGCCGACAGCCGGTAATCCACGTAGGCCCTGCCCTCGGCCGGCTCGAGCGCATCCAGCATCACGCGCACGCCAATTCGTTCTGCCATCTGCCGCATCTGCGGCGTGCGCAAGCGCGCCAGCAGGCTGGGTTGCCCCGATAATACGAAGTGCAACCGCCTGCCGCTGAGCTGATGGCGGTTGGAGAAGAGCCGCAGATCGTCGAGCGTCTCGTCGCTCAGCCCCTGCGCTTCGTCGACAATCACCACCGCCCGTTCACGGGGCGCAAGCTGATCCAGATAGCGGTCGAAGGCGCAGAACATCTCGAACCGATCGTTGTGCGCGGGTATCCCGAGCTGTCGCGCGATATCGTGCAACAGCCCGTTGAAGCCGAGCTTGGGATTGCCGACGTAGGCAGCTTTCAGGAATTCAGAATTCTCTCCAAGCAGCGATATGATCAGCGTGGTCTTTCCGCTTCCGGTCTCTCCGATCAACAGCGCCAGCCCGCTCGGCTCATGTTCGAGACTCCATTTCAGCGTCGCTCGTGCCTCACGGTGCACCTTGCTCATAAAGAGCAAGCTGGGCTGCGGCGTGGATTGGAACGGCGCGCCGGACAATCCGAAATGACGGAAATACATCGATCTGAGCCTCTCGCCCCACCGAGATCCACAACCGCACGCACCCCATCCAAAGCTGGGGTGCGGCACCCCTGGTTGCGCTGTTCAAGCGGGTCATGACCGACGGTTTCCCTCTCTTCGAAAAACCGCTGGCATCGCCGCTTGACGCAACCGAAAGCTATTTCGAGCAGATTGCATGCCAGCTATGGACGCGTCTCACAAAGCCGTAAATTTACTAGGAAATTTCCTCTGCGAGCGTCCCCCCGCCCAACTTCCCAAGCCCTGTAAGGCACTTGTTCGCGCGCAACATTTACAAATTACAGGGGCCGGCAGCAGACGCTGCAGCCGGTTCTCGTAATCTTATGACGAACCGGTCAGGACCAAAGCTCAACGTTGCTTGGGCGGTTCGACGCGAAGGAAGTTGGAGATGGTCTGGGAGCACGCGTTCGAGTCGTTGCCGGTTGCAACGCCGGCGCGCCGCGAGGTTATCACGCGACGCCGAGGCGGTCGGCAATTTCTTGCGCGAGCCATTCGGCCGCGCGCTTTTCACGCAATCCATCGCCGAAGGTCAGAGTGCGGTTTCTGCCATGAATTAACCGCAGTCGATAGTAGGTGCTCCTCCCGGTGCGCGAACCGGCCGTGGCGGCGACCGCATGGACCTCGCTCGCAGGAATTGTCCGCCGTAACAACACCAATCCCGGAATCCCGTTTGCGATCGTTATCGACGAGCCGTCAAGCGTCACACGGGTATCGCCCAGCCATAGCGAGACGACCCAGACGATCATGAAGGCGTCGAAGGCCGCCCATACCGCGTCAAATACCACCGGCGCATCGATATGCAGGATCATCAAAAACATCGCGGTCCATCCGGCAACAAACAACGCCGCTCCGACCGCTGCCGCGGGTGCGCGACACGGTGGAAAGTAGAACTCGGTCGCGCCGGTAGGGAGTTCGCGCGTGCGCACCGGAAAATTCGGCGGCGGGACGAAGCTTCGATCGTCTGGTGTCTCGGCTCGCCCGGCACTTGCGGATAAACCTCTCCGGTCCGGGTTTACCTCGACACGGAAAACCGGAACTTCGAAGCGGGCCTCGAACGTGCGCGACGAAAATGGCGCGGCGATGTCGAGCCGCCAGACGATCATGTCCTCCGAATCGGTGAGGCCGGTCGAGTGGCACTCCGGCGGTATCTCAAACAGCACGCTGATACCGCCAAACGCGCTCCCACGGACGGTCCGTTGGTCACTGAACAGCACCCGCTCTTCGGCTACCCCATTGCGGCCCGCGGAATCGCCTTTGCGCGAGATGCACGAAAGCTTCACCTTGAACTCGCGGTTGGCGCGGCTCGGCGGCATCAAGCGGATCGTTCCGCTCAGCTCGCCGCCGATTTGTCCCGGGATCGATTCCATCTCAAAATACGAACCGCGCGCGGCTACCCATCGGAGCGTGACCCGCACCGCATATCCGATCATGACGATTCCCGACAGGGGAAGGATCGCGAAGGCAATCCGCAAGCCGGCGAACGCACCGGACGGCTGGTTCGGATTGAAATAGAGGAAATAAAATATCGGCCAGACGATCGCGTTCCAAAATGTCGCCAGCAGCCAGGCCCCGAGTATGTTCGCGCTACCCTCGGAGAGGATATGTCCCGCCGCCCAATCGCTGCGCCATAACCACGGCGCGTCGGGCTGCTGCTCGCGCGCTAGATCGATCGCCGCTTGCGCCCGCGAGCCCTGGTGGAGCGTCAGAATCATCCCGATTCCGATGCCTACAAATATGAATCCCGACAATGTGGCGAAGGCGGCCAGACCAGCAGCGCCGGCCCGCGCCTGATAGATGGCGAGCACCAGCATCGCAGCGCCGAACAGGCAAAACGGCACAGCAATCGCATAGAGCCAACCGGCGCTTAATGGTGGCTTGGAGGTTGCCACGGCTGGGCCAATCGTGATTGTTACCGCTCAAATAGTCAACGGGAATTTTAAATGTGCCCGCCAGCAGACTTGGACCGTACGATTGTGAAATATTTGTGCGCAAGGATTGGACTTCAATGGCCGGCCGCAAACCGTCGCGCGCCCGCCATCCGCGATCGCTCAGATGCTGCATCTGCATTATTCGAATCGGCTGGAACAGCTCATCGAACCGTTCGCCGCCATAGTGCGCGAGCATCAGATTCGCAATCCGCTCGAGCCGGTTACGGTTGTAGTCCCGAGCCGGGCGATCCAGGAATTTCTCAAGCTGCGGCTGGCTGAATGCGAAGGGGTGGCGGCGAATCTCAACTTTCCTTTCTTGCGCGGCTACCTCAAGCAGATAGCCGAACGGGCAGCCGGCGAAGGATCGGAGCCCGCGCTCAAGGTGCTGGACGCCGGCGGTCTCCAGATCGCCGTCTTCGAGTACCTGCGCGATGCCATGACGGCTCCGCCATCCGACCTCGCCGCAGTGCAGTCCTACATCACCGCTGCCCATGACGACCCTCGCCAGCAGGTAGTCCGGCTGCTCCAGTTGAGCGGGCGCGTGGCGTGGCTGATTCGCGAATATTCGACCGCGCGCCGCGCGATGCTCGATCGATGGTCCCGCGCCGCCACCATCGCCGGCGACGGCCCGCTGCGCCAGAGTGAACGCTGGCAGCGCCGAATTTACATTTCGCTGTTCGAATCCGACGGAAGTCTGCGACCGGCCTGGATCGCGCACGCGGCTAGGGCCGAGGCCGATCGGACGCGCTGGATGTTGCTGCCGTATGCCTTCGACGCGATCGACGACCGGGGCTTGCGTGAAATTCAGCCGACGCGGCTCCATTTCTTCGGCCTCGGATACGCAGGACCGGAATTCATCCGCATCTTCGCGCGCCTTGGTGCGGTCGCCGAAGTGCATATCTACACGCTCAACCCCTGCCGGGAATTCTGGGAAGACGTGCGCGAGCGTAATGCGCGGCGGCCGCCGCGCGCAGGCGCACTGGTCGAGAGCGCCGAGGATCCGTTCGGCCTGGAGAGCGCTGAGGAAAGCCTGGCGCTGCGCTACTGGGGACGCGCCGGTCGCGAATACATCCGGTTGTTGAACGAGACCACGGAATGCGACTTCGACGCGCATTTCGTCGAACCGGCGCCCGACGGCGGCGGCGCGACGCTGCTCCGTCGCGTACAGCAGGCAATCCTGACGCGCAGTCCCGAACAGCCGCTCGCGCACGGCGCGGGCAACGACGCGCGCTCAACCCCGGCCGGCGATAGTTCCGCCCTCGACGATGGCAGTATCCGGGTGCTCGAATGCCCGGGTGTGCGCCGCGAAATCGAGATCGCGGCCAACGAGATCTGGTCGCTGATCCGGCGCGATGCGGATACGGGCGGCACGCCGCTGCGCTTCCATCAGATCGCGATCGTGATTCCGGAAGCGGTGCGCGATCAATACTTGGTGCACATGGAGAGCGTGTTCGCCGGCGCTCATCGAATTCCCGTCAATCTCGTTGACCGGCCGTTGGCGGCGCAAAGCCGCGTCGCCGAGGCCGTCGACCTGTTGCTCAGGCTGCCGCTTGGACGCTTCACCCGGGACGAGATGCTGCGCCTGCTGACCCATCCGGCGCTGGTCGGCCGCGACGGTGCGACCCACGCCCACGAATGGGCCGAATGGTGCCGGCGGATCGGCGTGCGCTTCGGCGCCGACGAAAGCGCCCTCGCCGATACCTACGTCGAACCGAAGCTTTATCATTGGGATTACGCCCTCAGGCAGCTGGCGCTCGGCCTGTTCATGGCTGACGAGCCCGGCGCCGAGGCGCGCGTCTTCAGCGCCGATGGCGAACGCCAGTACCTGCCCTTCGCGGTTTCCGCCGACGCGGGCGAGAGCGTTGCGCTCATGGTGCGCAACGCGCGCGCGCTGATTCATGACGCCCAAGCGCTGGCGCGGAGCGAGCTTGGTCTGGCCGATTGGCGGCGCGTGCTGATCGAGCTCATCGCGACTTATGTATATCCGGCGGAGCGGGCCGACGAACGCGTGCGCGACCTCATTGTCGAAGCAATCGATTCAATTCACACCGACGGCATCCGTAGCGAGCCGGTGCCCTATGAAGTCGCGCAAGAGCTCGCCCTCGCGCGCATCGCCGAGGTCGCAGCCGAACAGGGAACCTACGCCGAAAGCGGCGTGGTGGTCGGGTCGATTACGGCGTTGCGATCGCTGCCATTTCGCGCGGTCTTCATGCTCGGGCTCGGCGAGGCGAATTTTCCGGCACGCGAGCCGCGCGATCCGCTCGACCTGCGCCAAGCCCATCGGCGGGCGGGCGACGTCTCGCCGGCCGAGCGCGATCGCTACATGTTTCTGGAGACCCTGCTCGCGGCGCGCGATCGAATTTACCTGTCGTACGTCGCGCGCAACCCGCATACCGGCGAAGCCCTGGAGCCGTCGGCGGTACTGCGCGACCTGCAATTTATCCTGCGCGCCATGATCGGCGAAGCGGCGGTCAAGCACCTCGCCCTCGCCCATCCGATCAGCGCGTATGACCGCCGCTACTTTGCGGATCTGACGCCACCCGGCGAAGCGCGCGACCAGCGGCTCGAAACTTTCGATCGCAACGCGCGGCGCGGCGCGCAACTCGCTGCGCTGCGCGCCGATCTTGATTCGCACTGCGGCTCCGCGCCGCCAGCGGAATCCGACGACGGCCTGCTCGATCGATTGAGCGACGCCGCGCGTGGCGAACTCGCGCCAGCATTGCGCCTCATCTCCCCTCCGGCGATCGTCGCGAGTCCAGAGCCCTCCCGCGTGCGGCTCTCGATTTCCGCTCTCAGGCGTTACCTCGAGTGTCCGCTCCAGGGGGCGGCGCGTTACGCGCTGGGCCTGCGCCAGGAGGACGACGGCGACGACGGCGAGGCCGACGACGAACCGCTCGTGCAGTCGCGTCTGGAATCGGTGATGATGCTGCGCGAGGTCTTCTGGCGCGCTCACGGCCGCAGCGATGCGATCGCCGAATGCTTCGACCAGGCCTATCGCTTGAGCGTGCTCAGGGGGTTGGCGCCGGTGGGTCCGTTTGCCGCAGCGGCGCGCGGCGGGCAGCTCGAGCGCCTCGAACTCGCCATCGCGCAGGCGGCAGCGCTCGAGATCTCGGATCTCGCGCGCTGGCAGCGCATCGCGGTGGGCGGCGTGGAGGAATTCACCGAGGTCGATCGCGCGCTCGATCCGATAGTTCTGGAAGTTGACATCGTGCGCACGGACGGGCGGCGGGTGACGGCGATCGAATTGCATGGAATGGTCGGGCCGGTCCCGCCGCAACTGGATAAATCGCTGAAATTGATTGCGCGAGGTGCGGCGAAGACCAGCGATTTTCTTGAGGGCGCGCTCTCCGCAATCGTCCTCGCCGCGGCGGGTGAAAAAACCCCCGCTGAATTTATTGTGCTGGTGGCGGGCGGCGAGCAGGACGGGGGCGAGCGCGCAAAGTGTATCCGCACTATCAGTCCGCCGACACCAGCCGAGGCCCGGGCCTATCTGGCGCGGGCCGCCAGCGACCTGCTTTCAGAAGAAAACAACTACTTTTTTCCAATCGAGGCGGTCGAGAAAGTCATCGAAACGCGGGAACGGATGGCCGCGGGCGATGACGTGGCGATCGAGGAGGCGGTACACAAGATTCGCGAGGCGGACCGGGCGAGCTGCAGCACGGACTTCGGGCCTGTGCGCAACGGCCGGGATTATCGGACGCCGCTCGAGGAGATCAAGCAGAGGCTGATCGAACGTCGCTATGGTCCGTTGTTGGGGATTTTTGCACGGCCGAAAGGACGCAAGCAGCATGCGCGCAACTGAGTACATGCGGCCCTCGATGCTCAACCGAATTCCATCGGCGGGGCACGCGGTTATCGAGGCGAGCGCCGGGACCGGAAAGACCTACGCGATCGAACATCTGATTGTCGATCTGCTGTGCAGTGCCGCGAAATCGATCGAGGAGATTCTGGTCGTTACCTTCACCGAAAAGGCGACGGCGGAGTTGCGCGGGCGAATTCGCGGGTCGATCGAACGAATCCTGCGAGCAGAGGCGTCTGCGGCCGGGTCGCCGCGCGCAGGACACGAACCGGTCGCGATCGACGAGGCGGCACGGCAGCGGCTGGAGCAGGCGCTGGGGTCCTTCGAACGCGCGCCGATATTTACGATTCACGCCTTTTGCCGGCGGGTGCTGACCGAGTTCGCGTTCCACAGCGGCGCCCGTTTCGAACTCGACCTTGACGACGGACGGCGCAGCTTCCGGGCCGCGTTCCGGGCGGAGCTGCGCGAGAATTTCGCGGTCGATAAGCTGGTGCGCGAGGCCTTGAACCAGTGGCTCAAGGAAGCGAGCGCCGACGGCCTTGAGAGTCTGCTCTACGAGGCCCATCGCAAGCGCTACCAGACCATGGAACGCGCCCAGGCCATCGCGCAGGCCGCGCGCACACTTGCGGCAGACGAGACGATTGGCCCGCGGCTGCTGACGGATCTCTACCTGCCGCCGATCGAAGAACGGCTCGACCGCGACAAGCGCCAGCTCGGACAGATCGACTACGACGACCTGCTCGCATGGGTCTGGCGCGCACTCGAGGGGCCAGGCGGCGCGGCGCTGGTGGCTGCCCTGCGCGAGCGTTATCGCTACGGGCTGGTCGATGAGTTTCAGGACACCGACGACCTACAATGGCGAATCTTCAGCCGCATTTTTGTCGAAAGCCGCGAAGGCAACCGGCTCTTCGTGGTGGGCGATTCGAAGCAGGCGATTTACGGATTTCGCAACGCCGACGTCCATTCGTATTTGCGTGCGCGCGATGATTTGAAGGCGGCGGGCGCAGCGGTAGTCTCGATCGATACGAACTATCGCTCGACCGCGAAGCTGATCGAAGCGTGCAATCTGATCTTCGATCAGCGGGCGCGGGCGCCGCTGTTCACCGGCGCGATCGCTTACGACCATTCGGTAACTTGCGGGGTGCCCGGGCGCCGCGCCCACAACGCGCAGAGGCAGGCGATCGTGCCGATAACGCTGATGCGCTTTGCACCCGAACCCGGCGAAAAGGGATCGGCGGATGATACACGGGAGCAACTGGGACGCTTTATTGCCGAGACTGCCAAACGGTTGATCGAGGCCGGCGACGCTGCGATCACGATCGAGGAGCCCAAGCGCGAGGGTGTCGCGGGCGGGCCGCGCAAAGTCGCCGCGCGCGACATCTTCGTGCTGACCGCAACCAACGAGGACTGCCGGAAGATCGGCCGATTTCTGCGCGCGGCCGGGGTGCCCTTCGCCTTCTACAAGCTCAGCGGCCTGTTTCAAACCGGCGAAGCCCAGGACGTGCTCGACGTGCTGCGCGCGTTGGAAGATCTGAACGATCGCTCGCGCCAACGGCGGGCCTGGATGTCACCGTTTTTCGGGCTCGAATATCGCGAGATTGCGGCGCTCGGCGATCCGCCCCCGGCGCATCGCCTCAATCAACTGCTCTACGAATGGCAGGCGCTGGCCGCAGCGGGAGATTTCGCGGCGCTGTTCGATCGCCTGCTGCATGAAAGCGGCCTGACCGCGCGCGAGCTCTTCCTGAAACAGAGCGAACGCGAGCTGACGAATTACGGCCATATCTTCGAACTGCTGCTCGAGCGGGCGGTGGCCGAGCGGCTGTCGCTCAGCGAGCTGGTCGAATTGCTCGGCGATTACATTGCCGCACGCGCCGAGCCGGCCGGGCCCGACGGCAATATCCAACGCCTCGAGAGCGAACGCACCGCGGTGCAGGTGATGACGGTGCACATGAGCAAGGGGCTCGAAGCCGACGTGGTGGTATTGTTCGGCGGGCTCAACCGCACGCCGCAGTTGCCGCCGATCAGCATCTACCACGAGGGTCACGCGCGCCAGTTTGCGATTGGCAAGTCCGAGCAGCAGGCGGTGAAAGCGGCGATCGCTCGTGAACAGGAGGAAGAAGACCAGCGGCTGCTGTACGTTGCGCTGACGCGTGCGCGGGCGAAAGTGTACCTGCCGTTTTTCCCGGCCGGATCGCTGAAGCGAAAGGGCAACGGGTGCTACGTGCAACTCAACCAGCGGCTGCAGGATGTGGTCGCAACCGATAGCGGCGCAGCGGAAAACGCGCAGCTTGCGGCGTTAATCGAAATCGCAGACGCACGCATCTCTGAGCGAGCCGCCGGTATCGGCGAGCGCAACAATTTCGATTGACAAATGGATGCCGCCGCCGGAGTTGCTCGAGGATCGTTCTGTGCCGGAAATTTTGTTCGACCGGCTGGGAAGCGAACGCGCCGGGCTTAAGATGACCTCGTACACGTCGCTCAAGCACGACGCCGCCGCGTGGGGAACGACGCCGGCGGATTTCAAGGCGGACCTGGCGCCGGTGATCGAGACCGAGGACCTGCCGGGGAGCAGCGCCGCCGGGCTGTTTCTGCACGAGACCATCGAGCGGCTCGATTTTGCGACGCTGGCGGCGGATCGAACCCTCGTCGAGTGGCGGCGGATCGAAGCGGTGGAGCGCTTGTTTCGCGACGCGATGCGACGTCATCAGGTGGGCGACCCGCGCTGGTTCGAGCGCGGCACCGAAATCGTTTTCCGCACGCTGACTTCGCCAATCGCGATCGCCGGCGGACACACGATCGAAGCGCTCAGCCGCTGCCGCAATACGCGCGAAATGGAGTTTATGTTCCCGATCCCCGAGGCCTGGCATCCGCGGCTGGGGACGAATGCGAAGGGCGGCTGGGTCGCGGAGCGCGGCTATCTGAAAGGCTTCATCGATTTCATTTTCGAAAATAACGGGCTGATTTACTTCGCCGATTGGAAGAGCGACCTGCTGCGCGATTATGGCGCCCAGACTATCGGAGCGCATGTCGAACGAAACTACGGACTGCAGGCACTGATTTATTCGGTGGGTGTGATGCGGCTGCTGCGGATTCGCAGCGAAGCGCAGTATCGCGCGCGCTTCGGCGGCCTGCTTTACGTATTTTTGCGCGGGGTTGGCGCACAGGCGGATCGTGCGCATGGGATTTATTTCCAGCGGCCGGACTGGAGTAAAATACGCCGTCATGAAAGCGAACTGATGAAACTCGGCGAGCGGGCTTGAACCATGGGACCGAACTACGCAGACCTCGGCCTGACGACGGTAATCTCGCGCCTCGGACTCGAGCCGGGGGCGAGTGCCGACGCGCTTTATGTGCGGCAAAATCTGACCCGGATCGAAGCGGCGTTGCCGGGGTTCAATCTGGATCCCACGATCGCCCACGTCGCGGCCGAAATCGCCGCGTTCGACGAAGGGCTGAGCGCCGAGTGGCGAGTGGCGCTTATAATGCTGATCGTGGCGTCGATGATCGCGCTCGGCGAGGGCAGTACTCGGCTACCCGTGACAGGACCACAGGCGCGCGCGCCGCTGGCGCGAATCCTCGGACCGCTGTGCGCCGCGCCGGGCGGCGCCGACGACCCGCAGCGGACGGCGGCGATGGTGCGTGTAATCGCGGAGATACTCGATGCAGGCGCGGCGCCGGCGGTTATCGGGCGGTCGCCCGAGGACTATCGGCCGCTGCTCTACGAGGTGCCGTACATCTATCATCAGCGAGTCAGAGGCGCCGAAGTGCGGCTAGCCGCCTGCGTCCGTAAGATGCTCGGTGGAGACGGCGCGCTGAGCTCGGGGCGTGCGATCGCCGCGGCGCTGACCGACGTGTGCGATCGGCCGCCTCGCGCGGGCGGTCGCGAAATCGTCTATTCCGACGAACAGCGTAGCGCCGTGCGAAACGCGGCAACGCATCGGCTCGCAATAATTTCGGGCGGCCCCGGTTCGGGCAAGACCTCGATCGTGATTGCGATCGTGCGGCTGCTGGTGCGGCTGGGAATCCGGCCGGAGGAAATCGCACTGGCGGCGCCGACCGGCAAGGCCGCCCGGCGGATGAGCGAGAGCCTTCGCGAAGGACTCGGGCAGGTGCGCGAACCGGCGGCGGCGGATGCCGATCTGATGGGCGAAGGGGTCGAGGCGGTAACGATGCATCGGCTGCTCGGCTACGCACCGGGACGCGGAATTTTTCTGCACCATCGCCACAATCCGCTGCCGGCCAAGGTGGCGATCGTCGATGAATCCTCGATGCTCGATCTCGATCTGATGCAGCGGCTGGCGGAGGCGCTGCGGCCGGACGCGCGGCTGGTACTGCTGGGCGACGCCGATCAACTGCCATCGGTGGCGGCGGGTGCGATATTTCGGGATCTGGTTAATGCACTCGCGACCGGCGGCAATGGCACGAAGGGTGGAATCTGCACGCGGCTCACGGAAAGCTACCGGATGAATCAAAACGCGGAGTCCGGACGCGCGGTTTACCTGCTCGCGCAGAGCATCAACCAGGGAACGATTGACGAGGCCGGTGCCACGCCGCTGATCCGGCAGTGCGCGACGCCAGCCGAAGTGCGCCATGAGGGCGTCGAGCTGATCGATACGCGGCGCACGACGATCGACGAATTCCTCGACCATTGGTACGGCGAGCTGCTTTGCGACCGCGCATTCGACGAGCTGGCGAGCACTGTATATGAATACGGGGAGAGCGGTTTCGACGATCGGTCGAGCGCGGAACTAAAGCGCGTTCAGGAGCATCGGGCGACGTCGCGAATACTTTGCGCGACGCGGGTGCTGCCGACCGGCTCGGAGCGAATCAATACGGCGCTACATCGGCGGGCGGCGGCCGCGAATCGGCCAACGAACGGCACACGCTTTCTGGCCGGCGAGCCGGTCATGATCGTGCGCAACGACTACGAGCGGAATCTGTTCAATGGCGACCAGGGAATCATCGCGCGGGTCAGGCAGCCCGACAGCGGCGTCGCACCGATGGCGGTTTTCGTGCGCGGAGGAAGCTGCACGGCGGTCCATCCGGCGGCGCTCGGCGACGCGCTGGAATTGTGCTACGCGACGACGATCCACAAGGCGCAGGGATCGGAGTTCGAGAGCGTGGCGGTGGTGATGCCCGAACGCGCCCATTCGATCCTGACGCGCGAGCTGCTCTACACGGCGGTCAGCCGGGCGCGCAATTCGGTGGTACTGGTTGGGAGTATCGATGAGGCGCGAGCGGCGGTCGCGCGCAAGGGCCTGCGCTATTCGGGGCTGGCCGAATTGATGGGCGGCGGCGCGGCGGGCGCGCAGGCCTAGGACGCGCGCCGCAGGCGCTGCGCTGGCATCCGGTGCCAACCTCAAAAGCGAATCCGCTCGAGCGAGTCCAGGACGGCGTATTCGATCGCACGAACGATTCGTAGTAAAAAAGCAGGTCCATGGGGATTGAGAGAGGGTTCGCGCGGGCGAGCGATCGGGATGCACGGCGGACGGATGCGGGAGCGAGTGCGGCTGCAGGCGGTGGCGCCAAAGCGTAATGCTGTTTAATTCTTATCAATTCGCGTTCGGTTTCCTGCCGATTGTGCTCGCAATTTTCTGGTTGCTGTCGTCATCCGACTGGCGGCGCACCAGCGCCGGCTTCGTGATTCTGGCGTCGCTCTTCTTTTACGCATGGTGGAACTGGCATTACCTGCTGCTGTTTGGATTTTCGATCGTCTTTAACTTCGGATGGTCATTGCTGCTGGTGCCCGCGGGCGACGGGCCCGATGAAGCGCGCGAGCGGCGCCGGCAAATCCTGCTCGGGATTGCGATCGCGGTTAACCTAGGACTGCTAGGCTATTTCAAGTATCGCGATTTTCTGGTGGACAGCGCAGGCACCGTGCTGGGCACCAACTGGCATTTGCCGCCGCTGGTGCTGCCGCTGGCGATATCGTTCTTCACTTTCGAGCAGATCACGTTTCTGATGAGCGCCTACCGAGGCGAGCCCGGCGCGCGCGATTTTGTCAGCTATTGCCTGTTTATCGCTTTTTTCCCGCATCTGATCGCGGGACCGATCGTCCGTTACGCGGAGATCTACCCGCAGTTCAACCGCACGACGCATTTTCGGCTGACGGCGGCGAATCTATGCGACGGTCTGATGATCTTCGCCTTCGGGCTGTACAAGAAAGTGATGATCGCCGACACCTTGCGCCCGATCGCTAATCCGTTGTTCGATCGCGGCGCGCATATGGCGTTTTTCGATGCGTGGGGCGGCGCGCTGGCGTTCGCGCTCGAGATTTATTTCGATTTTTCCGGCTACTCCGACATGGCCATCGGGCTGGCTCGGATGTTCGGGGTTAAATTTCCCGAGAACTTCGAGTCGCCCTATCAGGCCCGCAGTATTATCCAGTTCTGGCGGCGATGGCATATCACGCTATCGTTTTTCCTGCGCGACTATTTATACATACCGCTCGGCGGGAATCGGCGCGGCAAGTTTCGGCGCGATCTTAACCTGTTTATCACGATGGTGCTCGGGGGGCTGTGGCACGGGGCGAACTGGACCTTTGTAATCTGGGGAACGCTGCATGGGGTGTACCTGTGGATCAATCATCTGTGGGCGGATCGGAAATATCGCATGCCGCCGTTTGGGGCGTGGGCGCTGACCTTTATCTTGACCACCGCGGCATGGGTATTTTTTCGCGCACCGAACTTTTCGCGCGCCGCCGATTTTTTCACCGCGATGGCCGGGATCAACGGGTTTTCGTTCAACGGCCCGCACGATGCCCTGGGCTGGCGCGAGATGGGGCTAATCGGCGGCGCCCTGGCGATCGCCCTGCTGTGTCCCAACCGCCAGACAATCCTGGACTGGAAATGGCGTAACGACTGGCTCTGGGCGGGTGCATTCGCGGTGCTCGCCGGCGTGAGCATAATGGGAATGGCGAATCCGCCGCCGTTCATCTACTTCCAATTCTAGGCGCGCGTGTTGGGAAGCATATCGCGGCGAATCCGCCTGATGTTCGCGCTCACCGCCCTGCTGATCGCCGGCGGGATTGGGCTCACTTGGCTGCTGAATCCATACGGCGCGACGCGCAGCGGATTCATCAATCCGATTTTCCGCAAGGTCAAAGACGCGCGTCTGGTTACACCTTACCTCCTGCGAACCGCGCATCCGCAGACGCTGCTGCTCGGGAGTTCGCGCGTCCTGATGGGGATGCGCATCGAGCAAGGCGAGCGCGACGGGATCATGAATGGGGGGATCGACGGAGCGACGCTCTCGCAGATTTCGCGAATCGTGAAGGTGGCGCTGAAGAACCCGCAACTCAAGCGGATAATCTGGGGCGTGGATTTTTTCGCCTTCAGCACGCATTGGAACTCCGACGATCCGAATTTCGACGCACGCATCGCGGATCGTCCCGAGGCGCGGCTGGAGGATACCCTGCTCAGCCTGAACGCGCTCGGCGACGGGTTCGATTTTTTCAAGCGCTCGCTGCGCGGGCGGGCGCGGCTGCGGACGACGATGCGGGCGCAGGCGCCGTGGTCGCGCGAATTGATCTGCAGGGAATTCGTGACGGATCGCCTTGACGGCCTGGACGTAGGAACGCCGGCGCAGATCGAGATTGAAATGCGCCAGTTCATGTACCTGTACCGGCGCTATGAGTTTTCGCAGGCGCAACTGGATTTGCTTCGCGATACGGTCAGGCGCATCCGCGCGCACAAGGTAGCGCTGATATTGTTCGTGCCACCGATGAGCGAATACGAACTCGAGTTGATCCGCCAGACCGGACACTGGAGCGACTTCGAAAAATTCAAGCGCGCGCTCGCCGCCGTCGCGCCCTTCTATGATTTCGCTGCCTACAACGAAATGTCGCGACACGATGAATTCTTCCTGCAAGTGATTCACTACAAGGCGTCTGTCGGGCATCAGATTTTGCGCACGCTACTCGGAATGAAACCGGCAACCTGCACGGAGGCGCAAATCGTCACACAAAGTGCGCAGCGGGTTGATGACGGGTCGATCGACCAGGTGCTCGCGACCGAGGAGCAAATGCGCGATCGGGCAGACGCTCAGGACTCGCGTTATTCGCGGCTGGCTGCGCAAGCCGTGAATTTTTCCAGGGACGAAAAGTCGGCGGGCAACCGGGGCGAGCCGGCTGCCGGATTATGGTGAGGCGGCATCGCGCGCGGCCGCCGCGGCCGCACGGGCTAGAACGCAAGCAAAGTGGCCCCACGGCTCTTTTGCTCGACCGACGCTTGGATTAGCGTGGAACTTCGAGAGGGTCGAATCGATGAAAACGCCAAGCGGCGATGAAAGCGCAACACGCGCGGCGAATCCGCCGAATGCCTATGCGGCATACGGCAGCACGCACAAGCGGGCGCCCGCGCAGGAACCGGTGCGGCTGGTCCATACGCTTTCGGAAATCACTGGGCCAGGCGCTGGGCGGGAAGGCGCGCCCTCCGGTGAAATTGATATTACCCAATGCAGCGGCGGCGTCGCACTGGGCGAGCGCATCATCGTCAGCGGCCGTGTGCTCGATCAGGATGGCCGCGCAGTGGCGAACACGCTGGTCGAAGTCTGGCAGGCCAACGCAGCCGGCCGTTACGATCATCCGGCCGACCGCCACGATGCGCCGCTGGACCCGCATTTCACGGGTGTCGGGCGGCTCGTGACCGGTGCCGACGGTGCCTATCGCGTGACGACGGTCAAGCCGGGTGCCTATCCGTGGCGCAATCATTACAATGCGTGGCGCCCCCAGCATATTCATTTCAGTGTGTTCGGTCCCGGTTTCGCAACGCGCCTGATTACTCAGATGTATTTTCCGGGCGACCCGCTGCTTGAACTCGATCCGGTTTTCAATAGCGTACCGGACCAGGCGGCCCGGGAGCGACTGGTCGCGGCCTTCGACATCCAGATTACAGTTCCCGAGTACGCACTTGGATATCGCTTCGATATTGTGCTGGCGGGACGCGACGCGACCCCATCCGGATTCTGAATGGACTCCAAAACGACACCTTTGCAGACTATCGGACCGTTCTTCGGCCCCGCGCTAATCCGTCCGGGGCTCGAAACGCTGGTTCAGCCCGCTACGCGCGGCGAGCGCGTGACGATCGAAGGGCGGGTCCTGGATGGCGATCGGGCGCCAATTGGCGACGCGATGATCGAAATCTGGCAGGCAAATGCGGAGGGCCGCTACCGTCATCGGGCTGACACGCAGGAGAAACTCCTCGACGAGTCGTTTCACGGCTTCGGCCGCACGGCGACGGACGAGAACGGATGGTATCGCTTTCACACCATCAAGCCGGGACCGGTTCCGGGTGCCGGAATGACGTTGCAGGCGCCCCATATCAACGTCGCGATATTTGCACGCGGCCTGCTGACGCGATTGGTCACGCGGATATACTTTCCGGATGATGGATTAAACGCGAGCGACGCGGTGTTAGGCGCAGTTGCGCCCGAGCGCCGGGCCACCTTGATTGCGCGGCGCGATGAATCCCTAGCCCCGGATGCTTTGCGATTCGACATTATTTTGCAGGGCGAAAACGAAACCGTTTTTTTCGATATATGACCGGGCGCGGCGAAGCGCGCACAGCGACTGCCCCGCGGTTTGCGTGTGGCGGGCGGTTCGCAGTAACGTCGCGAGTGGCGGCAAATCCAAACTTTGCGAGGACTTCCGATGAGTATCGAAGACAACAAGCGATTGATTCTGGGCTTCTTTGAAAACCTGAGTGCCGGAAAAGGCGACGCCGTAATGGGCACGCTGGCGGACAGCGCAACCTGGTGGGTGCAGGGAAGTTTTCCGCTCTCAGGAACCAAGACCAAGGCGGAATTCGGAGCGCTCGTCGGCGACTTGGGCTCGAAGATCGATGGCGGCCTGCGGGTGACTCCAAAGGGGATTACGGCCGAAGGTGATCGCGTCGCGGTCGAGGCGGAATCGTATGCGAAGATGAAGAACGGGAAGACCTACCAGAACACCTACCACTTCCTGTTCATCGTTCGTGACGGAAAAATCCAGTCGGTCAAGGAATATCTCGACACGATTCACGCCAACGCGGTGCTCTGCAGCTAAACCGGGCATCCTGGGCCTCGGGTCGGGGCAACGACGAAGCCGCGCGGCGCTGGGAGGCCTGGAAAATCGGTGAGATTAAGCGCCGGGCGTGAACTTCGATGCGCGATTAACGTCGGCATCGGAGGCGCGCACCGGTGCGATGGCAGGTTGCTGGCGCTTCAGTGATCGGTGCGGTGCGGCGGCGGACTCGGTGGCTTGCGGCGCGGGAGTATGGCGAGGCGAACATTGCTCGAGCCTCCCGCCTTTCGCCGCCGGTTACCCGTGGGCTTGAGCTGATTCAGGCCGGGCGCCAAGCGCGGCCTGCGGATGACGCTGCCGGCAGCCTTCGCCTTTAACGCCGCTGCGGCAACCTCTTCCGAATGCGCGTCGGATCGGAGCATGACATAGAAGAGGGCGTTGGCGAGGATTACTTTGGTCAGCGCGAAGGCCGAGACGAAAACGATCAGCGGAGTCGCGGACGCCCACGAATCTGATCCGGCGACAACCACCGCAACCGACATCGCAATTGCGGTGGCAGAGAATACGACGACGAGCACGATCAAGGATCTCATCGATTCGTCGTCGTGAGCGCGCGGCGCTCTGCCGGGCCGCCGGGCTATTGCGGCGGGGCGATAGCGGCGTAATTGAAATACGGAGCCCATTTTAATTCACATCCGGCCGGTGGGCGGTCGATGGGCCGGCTCTCGCGAAATACCGTCGTGCGGCAGTCAGGCAATCTTCCCCGAAACCTGCAGGCTATGCAAAGAGAATCGCTGCGGCGGCCGTGTCCTGATCAAAACACGGCCGCCGCAGTCATAAGCACGAATCCCGCGCGGCTACGGCGCAGCGTCAGGCGGCCGTGCGAGGAGCGGCCTGCGGTCCGCGAATCAACTTACCCGGCATCGCGCCGGTGGCCTCGCCGTTGCGATAGATCACCTCGCCGCTGACGACGGTGTACTTATAGCCGTCGGCGCGCTGAATCAGGCGCCGGCCGCCTGCCGGAAGATCGAAGACCATGCGCGGCGCGTGCAGCGTCAGGCCTTCGAGGTCGATCACGTTGAGGTCGGCCTTCATTCCTGGGCGCAGCGCACCACGATCGTTGAGTCCATAGAAGCGCGCGGTATCGCTGGTCTGGCGCTTGATCGCAACTTCGAGCGGCAGGCGCTCGCCGCGCTTACGGTCGCGCACCCAATGCTGGAGCATGTAGGTCGGCATGCTGGCGTCGCATATCAGGCCGCAATGCGCACCGCCGTCGCTCAGTCCAATCGCGGTTACCGGATCGAGAATTTTCTCGCGCAATTCGTCGAGATTATAATCGGCGTAATTGGATAGCGGCATGTAGAGCATCGCGTGACCGTCGCGCTCGAGCATCAGATCGTAGGTCAATTCGGCCGGCGAGCAGCCCTGGCGAGCCGCACGCGCGGCAACGTTGTCGTCGCGCTCAGGCTCGTAGTCGGGAGGATCGCCGAGCGGAAAATATTTCGCGAAATTGGTCACAAAAAACCGCGTGGCGCGATCCTTCACGCTCGGGCCCTCGGCCAGGATTTGCGCGCGTACCTCAGGCCGGCGCATCTCGGCCACGCGAGCGTCGAGCGGCAGATGCGCGATCGACTTGTAGGTGCGATGGGTGATGAACGGGTGGAGCGAGCTTTCGAGCCCCATCAACATCCCGGTCGGACGCGGCGAAATTTGCGGCACCAGATGCGCGCCACCGGCGTTGAAACGCTTGACCTTGTCGATCGTTCGGTTCCATTTGGCCGGGTCCTGATCGATTTGAGCGAGCGCAAAGGTAATCGGCAAGCCGGTTTCGGTGGACAGCTTGACCATCCATTCCATGGTGTCGTCGGCGCCGACCATGTCCGACGCCATCTCGAACACGCCATGCCCGGCCTCGCCGATCGCGCGCCCGATGCCGAGTAGTTCGTCCTCGCTGGCGAAGGTTCCCGGCACGACCTCCTTGTTCTTCGCCCGATGGAGCATCGTACGCGAAGTGGTAAAGCCGAGCGCCCCGGCCTTGAGCGCGTCGCGCACCAGCACCGACATCCGGGCGATATCGTCGGGCGTGGCGGCTTCGTTATGCGCGCCGCGTTCGCCCATCACATAGGTCCGCAGCGATCCGTGCGGCATCTGCGCGCCGACGTCGATCGCCCGTGGCATCGCCGAAATCGCGTCGAGGTAATCCGGAAAGCTTTCCCATCCCCACTTGATGCCTTCGGCCAGTGCGGTGCCCGGGATGTCCTCGACCCCTTCCATCAAGCCGATCAGGAAATTCTCCTGGCCGGGCGCAACCGGGGCAAAACCGACGCCGCAATTGCCCATCACGATGGTGGTGACGCCGTGCCAGCTCGAAGGCGTGAGATACGGGTCCCACGTCACCTGGCCGTCGTAATGCGTATGGATATCGACAAAGCCGGGCGTCACCAGCATCCCAGCCGCGTCGATTTCGCGCCGCCCGGCGCCGGCGCTTTCGCCCACGCTGGTGATGACGCCGTTGTCGATCGCGATATCGCCAACGAAGGCCGGCGCGCCAGTTCCATCGACAATTTTGCCGTTGCGAATTACCAGATCATGCATCGGTACGGTCTCCTCGGGAGTGTCGTCTCTCGTCAATTAATCAAGTTTGTGCCTTATGTGGCAAGGAACACGGATTGTCCTTCGAGGCCAATGGCGCGTCGCGTTAGGACTGGAATCGACGCGCGGAGTGGTGGAGATTCGAGCGTATCGATGAGCGTGTATGGAAATGTGCCAGGGGGAAGACCGATGAGGATCGCCGGATCGATTGCAGTAGCTATCTGGATTGCGGGCTGCGCGCGCTTTCAGCCGACCACCGTGGCCGTCAATCCGAGCCCGACCGCAGTGCTCCAGAGCGTGACGTTGAAGGACACCTCGATACATTACGATCCCAGCGTGATGCGTCCCGGTGTCGCGCGCAGCGAAATAGAGGCGACCTTCGGACCGCCGAATTCGACTGGACACCTCCAAAATGGAGAGCCCGAAGAGGTTTACGCGTTCTATCCAAACGGAACGAAATTCATAAATCCGACGGTGCGGCCGCGCAACGTCGCGCTGGGCTTTTTCACCGGCGGAGTGTCGGTCGCGTTGCGCCAGTTGCGGCTCCATCAGACTGAAAGCAAGCTGACGCTCTATCACGTAGTTTACGGCAGTGACGCGACCGTCGCGTTGGTGCGAATCGAGGCGCCGTCAGATGCGAAGCCCGCCGCGTCGGACGCGAAGCCCGCCGCCGGATCGGTGCAAGTTGAGCCGCCGGACCGCACTACGATCGGCAAGAGCGTGGAATAGCGGCGGCGCGCCGCGCACGGTATCCGGCTCGAAGCTTCTGGTCGCAGCAACCCGCAGCCAAGCAAGCGCCTGCGAAAAATGACGCCGGCGATGTTGCAGCCGGGCGAGGTTACTTGAGCGAATCGTAATATTCCTCGATCAGGTAGCGGACGTCGGGGCGGCCAAGGACCTCGATGAAGCAGACTTGTTCGGCGGCGTTGAGATCGATGATGAGATGGCCTTCGATCGCCTGAAGCTCGACCACGTTGGCGACCTTGACCTCGGGGGCGGTCGCGAAGCTGGCGCAATTCTCGTCGCCGCAATCGCAAATCGATTCGAGCCGCATCGCACGCAACTGCGGTTCGAGCGGCTCGGCACCGGTTCCCTGCAGCAGATGGACGATTTCCTCGATCAGGTCGGGTAGTACGTCGCTTACGAGTGGGGCAGCCATTGCCAAAGCAGCGTAGTCGAAAACCGGCCGCGATCAAGTACGGTCATGCGTACAGCGGGAATGGGAATCGCGCCGGCGCCGGGCGGTGCGCATGGTGGAAATGTCGGGATTAGGCGGGGGCGGCCGCGGACGCGATCGCGATCAGACGCCGCGGGCGGTGGGCGACCATATATGCTTGTGCATCTGCAACTGCATCCGCACGGTTAAGCGATCCGCCAGAATCCAAGCCGCCAGATCCGACGGTTCCAATTGGCCGAAGACCGGACTGAGCAGCACCGCGTTGACGCGTTCGCTCAGGCGATGCGTGCCGATCAAGTCGCGCGCCCATTCGTAGTCGCGGCGGTCGGCGATCACAAACTTCAGTTCGTCGCGCGGCGTCAGGTGTTCGACATTGCTCCAGCGATTGCGCTCGGACTCGCCGCTGCCGGGACATTTGAGGTCAACGATCCGAACCACGCGCGGATCGAGCCCGCTGATATCGCGCTCGCCCGAAGTTTCAACCATCACGGCATGCCCGCGCGCGAGCAACAGGTCGATCAGGGGATGCACGCCGGCTTGCAGGAGCGGCTCGCCGCCGGTGATCTCGACCAGGCCGCATCCGAAGCTCGCGACCTTGGCCGCGACTTCGCCGATGTCCATCTGACGCCCTTCGTAAAAAGCGTAAGCGGTGTCGCACCAGGCGCATCGCAGGTTACATCCGGTGAGCCGGACGAAGACGCAAGGACTCCCGGCCCAGGTCGATTCGCCCTGGATGCTGTGGAAGATCTCGTTTACGCGGACCCGCGCCATCTCAGGCCAGTTGGCGGCGCGCAGCCGCTACCGCCTCCTCCATCACGAGCTTGAGCGGCGCGTCGTGGGCCACGGCGGCGCGCTGGCAGTCGTCATATTCGGGAGCGACCGTAATTGGCGCGGCGCCGGCGCCGGAAAGTTTGACGCGAATCAGGCCGAAGCGCGTCTGGACCTCGATCGTTTTGCGCTCGAGCTTCAGGCGCGAGACCGTATGGAAGCGCAGCCCGATGGTCGAGGTCTGGTCGAAGATAATCTGTGCGAGATGGTCGCGCGCGGCGGCCTCGGCGATCACGGCGAGGGTGACGGCGGGGCGTCCCTTTTTCATGATGGTCGGGGTAATCGTCACGTCGCGCGCGCCGGCGGCAAAGAGACGGTCGCTCAGATGGCCGTAAATCTGCGGGTTGAGGTCGTCGATATTGGCGGCGATTTCGACCAGTTCGTCGGTGCCAAAGCCGGTGCGCTCGCGCCCGACGATTATGCGCAATACATTCGGGCGGTCGGCGAAGTCCCTGGTGCCGGCGCCGTAGCCGATGCGCTCGATTTCAAAATTCGTCATCTGCGGGGCCGGACGCGCGAGCGCCTTCAGGATGGCGGCGCCGGTGGGAGTAACCATCTCGGCCGAACCGTCGCCGAGGCGCACCGGAAAACCGGCGAGCAATTCGGCCGTTGCCGGCGCGGGCACCGGGATGATGCCGTGGCGCGATCGCGCGAAGCCCGCACCCAGCGGCAGCGCCGAGACTATGAGGGTGGCTATCTGCAATTGGTCGAGTGCCCACGCCGCGCCGACGATATCGATAATCGAATCGACCGCGCCAACCTCGTGGAAATGCACGCGGTCGGGCGTCGTGCGGTGGACCTTGGCCTCGGCCTCGCCGAGCGCCTGAAACACAGCCGTGGCGTTGGCGGCGGCGCGCGGACTCAGGCCGGCGTCGGCGATCATGGCAAGAATCTCGCCGAGATGGCGCTCGGGTTGGGCGGCGCTGACTTCAACCTCGAACTTTACCGCGCCGATCCCGCTGACGTCCTTGCGCCGAGTTGCGATGCGATAGCCGCTCAGACCGAGCCCGGCCATCGCGCGGTCGAGTGCGGCGGCGTCGGCCCCGGCGTCGAGCAGGGCGCCGACCATCATGTCACCGCTGAGGCCTGAAAATGCGTCGAGATATGCCGTCTTCATAGTCGTGAGCTTTACTTAAGTGTACGCCACAATTATCATCGTTTCTTCTATTTACCGGTTGTTGCTGGCGTATGAGGCAAAGGGAGCTGAAGTTATTTCGCCGACTCCTTGAGGGGCGAAAACGCGAGATTCTCGACGAAGCCGAGCGTGCGCTCGACAGTATGAACAAGAAGCCCGGCGAGGCTTACGCCGATCCGACCGACCGCGCGACCCTGGAATCCGATCGCGCGCTGCTGCTGCGGATGCGCGATCGCGAGCGTAAGCTGCTGACCAAGATCAACGAAGCGTTCACGCGTATCGAAAGCGGTATCTACGGACGCTGCGAGGAATGCGACGACGAGATCGGGATTGAGCGGCTCAAGGCGCGGCCGGTGACGACCCTGTGTATCGCATGCAAATCGGCGCAGGAAGCGCGCGAGCGCCTGGGGTCGACGCGCTGACACGAATCGGCGGCGCCCACCCGATTCGACATCGATGGATTATTGAAGATGAAGGTTCGCAAGGCCGTTATTCTGGCGGCAGGAATGGGCACGCGGATGCTGCCCGCGTCGAAGGTAATCCCCAAAGAGATCCTGCCGGTAGTCGACAAGCCGGCGATTCAGGTGGTGGTCGAAGAGGCGGTGGCGTCGGGGATCGAGGAGATCATCCTCGTGCTGAGTCCGGGGCGGACCACCGTGCTGGAACATTTCCAATCGGCCCCCGAACTCGAGCGGCTGCTCGAGCAGCGCCTCAAGCACGACCTGCTCGAAACGGTACGCTACACGAATAATCTCGCGCGGTTCAGCACGGCGCATCAGCACGCACCGCTCGGCCTCGGCCATGCGGTGCTGCAGGCGCGGGAGGCGGTCGGTGACGAGCCGTTTGCGGTGATACTGCCCGACGACATTTTCGACGGAGCGCGCCCGTGCCTGCGCCAGTTGCTCGATATCGCAGAGAGCGAGGACGCGCCGGTGGTGGCACTGATGCGCGTGCCGCAGGGCGAAATTCCGAAGTATGGAATCGTGGCGGTGAAGACCGTCAGGCCACGGCTGCATCAGCTGATCGGGATGGTCGAGAAACCGGCGGTCGAGCAGGCGCCGAGCGACCTCGCAATCATGGGACGTTACGTATTGACGCCCGATATTTTCCCGCTGCTGGCGGCAGGAAAACCGGGTGCCGGCGGCGAAATCCAGCTCACCGACGGGTTGCTCACGCTATCGGCGCGGCGCAAACTTTATGGTTACGAGTTCGAGGGCGTGCGCTACGATCTCGGCGATCGGGTCGGCTTCGTGACGGCGCAAATTGGCTTAGGTTTGAAACGGCCCGAACTGGCTGATAGATTGCGCGCCTATCTGAAGACGGTACTTTCGTCATAGAATCACTTCCGGCGGTGGGGCAGTAGCTCAGCTGGGAGAGCACTACGTTCGCAACGTAGGGGTCGAGGGTTCAAATCCCTTCTGCTCCACCATTCAGCCTGTCGGCTTTCGGACCTTCCAGAAATTTCGTAAAATCCGCGCGTGAGCGCGCGATTTTCGATCGCGCATGGACCCGGAGAGCGTCTCTGTCGGCGCAGATCGGCGAAATCCGGCGAATCTTATCCGGGCGCAGAATTGGCAGGTCCATTGGCAAGGCGGATGGTATCGGAACGATTGGCCGGGCAAGGCAGCGTGTCGCGCTCCCCCACGTTTTTAGAGCGAAAATGCCGATAATGGCTTCCATTGTTGCGGCGAGAGAGCAATGTGTGTTCACGACGGCAGGGGCACCAAGCCCTTGCCCGAGAAGGAGATTCTCACGTGAAGCACGATTCGAAACCCCTATCCGAAACATCGGCCATTCAGGGCGGCAAATCCGTAGCGCTCACTAAGAAGAAGGCCGTCGGCACCGCTGCGAAGGCCACGCGTCCCGCGAAAGCCCCGGAGGACTCGCCGCGGTCATCGGGATCAACGTCCAGCACGGAAAAGGTGGTCTGCCGCTATTGTGGCAGCGATGACCTTGCGCCTTCCTTCCAAAAGCGACGGGACGCCCGCTGCCGCGCCTGCTTCAAGAAGCGTTATGCATTGACCCCACGAGACAAGAAGGCTGCGCGAACCCGAGAGACCAAAGCCTCCCGGTAAATTGGTCGAGAATCGGAAAGCGAGCGGGGCCTGGCTCATCAGAGTGCTCAGGCCCCGCTCGCTATTGGGACCTCGGAACTCGACTCAATGGTCATCGCCCGGAATCTACTTAATGCCGAGCAACTGGTGCTGTGAGCTCCAGAGTAATGGAAGATCGATTCGCCGGGTGAGCGCCTCCAAGGTCAGATCGACCGGCTGGCGGCCCTCGACGATAGCCGCGACGATTCGTGGCGCCAGAAAGCCGAGCGGAATGAGCCGCCGCACCGAGCGGCCGTCGAGTCCCTCTCGCCTGGCGAGTTCGCCGACCGATCGCACTTTTCCTGATAGGAGTTCGTTGGCCCATCGCCGGGCGCGAGCCACCGCCTTCAATAGCGGCAGATCGACGCGGTTGGAGGTGGCGTCTCCTTCAAGCACAATCCGCATCTCGACTCCGCGCCGCTTCATCTGCATCGGAACGAGCCTGGAGAGCAGCAAGTTCGCCGGGCTCGCGACGTCAGACGGTTCGGTGAGCGGGAGCGGCAGTTTCAGCGAGAGGTGGAGGCTTTCGCGGCTGAGTTGGACCCGCTCGATTAATTCACCCAGCGCCGCCGCCGATTCGTTCCTTGACGCCAGCCGTTCACTCCATGTGTGAGCCGACTTCAAGACCGTCCGCAACCCATTCGGATCGTCACCGGACGCTTCGAGCGCGAGAGCGATCGCCGGTTGGTCGCTGCGGGCTGCCTGAGCGGCAGCCACAACTCTCTGCTCGATCTCGGGCGCGGATATTCGCCACCCTTTTTCAGGTGTATCAGAGTCGCCTCGGACCAGGCCTTTGGAGACATAATATCGATAGCGCCAATTGCCCTTGGCCGCCCCCTGCACGTACAGCGGCTCACCGCTTTCGTCGACCAGCTTGCCTGCGAGCGGACTGCTCGGCGCTTCGGCCTTGCGGCCCTCGCCGCCCCGCATCCTTCGATCGCGCAGCCGCTGCTGTACGCAGTCCCAAAGCCGGCGGCTTACAATCGCATCATGCTGTCCGGGAAAGCGATCGTTCTTGTGCGGGATCTCGCCGACGTAAATCGGGTTGCAGAGCAGGTGGTAAAGCGCTCCACGTGAGAATTCCTTGCCGCCCCGAGCGGTGCCCTTTTTCGAGACCCTGGCGCTGGAGACAATCCCACGCTTGCGCAGATCACTTGCCACGAGCCGAACGTTGCCGAGTTCGAGGTAGCGCTCGAAAATCACTCTCACGATCTCGGCTTCGTCGTGGTTGACGATGAGCTTGCGCTCGCGGACGTCGTATCCCAGCGGAAGAGTCCCACCCATCCAGATGCCCTTGCGCTGGGAGGCGGCGACCTTGTCGCGGATGCGTTCGCCGATCACTTCGCGCTCGATTTGCGCGAACGACAGCAGCACGTTCAGCGTCAGCCTGCCCATCGAGGTGGTGGTGTTGAACTGCTGGGTGACCGCCACGAATGAGACGCCCTTGGCGTCGAACACTTCGACCATCCTGGCGAAATCTGTGAGTGACCCGGTCAGCCGATCGGCCTTGTAGACGACAACCGTATCGACCTGGCCAGCTCGAATATCTGCGAGCAACTGTTGCAGCCCGGGACGCTCCATACTCCCGCCCGAAAAGCCGCCGTCGTCGTATGCGGTCTTGACCAGGCACCAACCTTCACCCGTCTGACTCCTGATGAACGCCTCACACGCCTCGCGCTGCGCGTGCAGCGAGTTGAAGTCCTGCTCCAGTCCCTCTTCCGAGGACTTGCGGGTATAAACTGCACAGCGTCGGACAGCATTAGCCATCGGCAGCCTCCCTCCCGCGGCCCTTTAGACCGAAGAACAGCGGTCCCGACCAGCGCGAGCCGGTAATTGCACGGGCGACTTCCGAGAGCGAGTTGTAGCGCCGGCCCTGATAGACGACGTCGCTGTCGAGGACAGTGACCCGGTGACTGACGCCGCCCCACTCCCGGATCAGCACGGTACCGGCGCTCGCCCGCCGTTGCGGAATGTCGGACAGAGCGGCATTCGAACGATTATCAGCAACCCGATCGAGTAGCCGCTGGGTTGCTGGTTTCAGTCCGGGCGAGGCTTTCTCCTGAAGCCGATAGGCAATCGCCCTGATCAGCAACCCGCGGCCGAAGCTCAGCGATGGGTCGTCGTCGAACAGCGTCACCCATCGCTGCCTCAAGGCAGGGAGGGCGAGCGCCTGAAGGTGCGCAGTTTCCTGTGCTAATTCTTTGAAATTCGCGCCCGAATCGCGCCGGTTTCTGTTTCGCTTCGATGAGACTGATTGCCCCATGGATACTTCCTATAGGGTGTCCATGTGGGCTCAATCCGCGCCTCAAATCCTGTCGCTTTGCGCCCGCCTAAGCTAGCGAAATTTTTGAAGAACTCGCCCGGCACAAAACGATTTGTGTTGGGATCGTAGGTCTCAGAGCTCCGGTTTGCTGAGCATTGAAAGGCGTTAATTTACCTGACCGCCGATCTGCTCGAAGCTCGGATTGTCCGCGTAACTCCGATATTAATGGCGGCCCATCTGTCTGTTCTCGCGGCATCAGGCATTACGAAACGGACTGAACGTGTTCATATCGTTCAGCTCTGAGGTGCTCCGTTCAGATGCAAACGAGAAGAACGTCAGCATGGTCGAAAACGACGCCATGATGTGGAAGAGGGCATGACCCGGAAATCCGGAGCGCCCCACACATGCCTCCTTCACTACTCCATCATTGAAAAAGATCCATAGCGTCATGGTGGCCGCTAGCAGAATCAGGTTGATCACAAACAGGAACCACGTGCGCCGATACTGCACATTCGACGCAAATGCCGCCATGAAGACATAAATCACTTCCGCGATGCCCCACGGTCCGCCACTCGCGAAGTACAGATAGAGGTGAGCATTTTTGTTGACCCACGCGATGATTCCGAACACCACGATCAAACCCCAACCGCCAAGGACCACCACGGTTCGCCAGAAAGTACGCCCTCGCCCCCACATCGAGGCGACTAGCGCATAGATCACATATATGGCGTTGAAAGTGAGCCATGCTACCACCGACATGGTGTCGAACCATCCCCCCCACTGCTTCATCGAGGCGTGGTACCACATGCTCGGAGGCCCCATGAAGATGACGATGAAGCAATACGCCACCGACAACACGGTGATACTGCTCATCGGGTTGTCTTCCGGGTTGGCAAACAACCGTTGCGAAGGTCCGAAGAATTGGAAGAACCACAGCAACCACAAGCCGGCCGCGACGAAAGAGAGATCCGACCACGTAGCCCAGGGTTGTTTAATCTTGCCATCCTGAATCGGCTCACAGAAGGGAAAAACCGCGACCCATTGATGACCGGATGGACAGAACGCGCCCTTGGGAATCAGAATGTTGGCTCGTGGTCCACAGCCAGGCACTGTCTGATGGCATTGTTCGAGCCAGATGTCGGGCTCACACTGCTCCTCCCATCCGTGCGGACCGTTCTGGTAACACTGCACTGCTCCCTCTCAGGTGCCGGTGTCGCGAGCATCGACCGGGCAACCGCCCCAATCACTGGCGATCTCGCCGATGGTGATACCTATCAGCACCAAGGCGAACACCGTGCCCGCCACACACGGCCACGCGTTCCAGTTGCCGCGAACGAGATTGACGATTGACCACACCGCCGGAACCGCCGCCGCAGATCCGAACAAGACGATGAAAACGATCGCAAGGGCCATCGATCCCCCACTTTCGCGCTGGGTAACGTGTTGCGCGGAGACAGGCAGTATTGATCACAAATTGGCGACCTCTCGCCAGACCTTCACATAACACGCGGAGTCTTGATCCCTTCGCATCACCACCTCGAGGACCAGCCGCACGGATCTTGGACGTATAAACCCTCTCTAAACATTCATGTATAGAGCATTAAAAATTAGAGTGTACATGTATAGAGCATTAAACATTGTGTCAGCAACATCAATGCAGGTAGTAGTGCTTATAACAGATGTTTGCATACACAATACTATTTTACTCTCTATGCCATCTCAATATCGATTAACCGGATGCGGATTGCATCACTATGCAGTGAACATTCATTTGACACTCGATCGCTCCGTGGACTAGCTTGCGAAGCCTGATACCCGCAATGGAGGACATCGCATGGTCCAGAACAATCGAGTGTGGTATTTGCCGTCAGCGCGAAACAACACCCGCTTTCAGGACAACGCTGGCTCCGTTAGCAAACCGCGCAATCACGCAATCGGGAATTCCTAGAGTCGTGGGAAGAGGCTCCTCATTAGCAGCTCTGGCGTTGCGTTGCGCGGCATCGATAGTGGTCCTTTTGTCCGCCTCAAACACTTGTCTGGCGGCGTCCACTTCCCCGGCCCCGACGCCTTCCGCGGCCATGAGGCTTGCACCGTCCCCTTCCTTCTTCCGCCCTGGGACCGCGGCGACACCACGTATAAGGGTTCCACCGCGTCGCTTTCCCACCGTAGCTCCCCCGGTGATCACTCCGGCGCCTACCGCTGCGCCGACGCCCGCGACCGCTGAGCTGCCAAGAATTCTCGGCGTCCGGGCCACGCCGAATGTCATCACCGCTGAAGAAGCAGCCACGGTGACTTTTCAGGCTTCGATTCTAGATCGCTTGAATCAGATCAAACAGGTGCGATTGCGGCGTCTGGAAGTCAGCGGTCCGGTCGATATGGGTGCGTTCACCGGCAGCACAAGCGGCCGTCTTTCCATTTATAAATTGAGCATCCCGTTGCGGGAACGGTTCCCTGGCACAATCGAGTTTCAGGTGGTTGGCACCTATGAGCCGCCCGCCGTCCTGTACAGCTATTCACGTGGCTTGCCGCAAATTCCGCCAATGATGGTCAGCGTCAACGTGCGGCCTGCTGCTGGAAGACCGACCTCGACTGTAACGCCGACACCGGTGGTCCCGCCAACCGATACTCGTCCCATCAGCCAGAGAAACGATCTGGGAATTCGCATTCGAGTGCCGCAGGGATGGCGGATCGATGAGTCTCTGCAAAGCCTCCACGGTCCCCTGAACATCAATACGTTCAACAGTCAATATGTCAGGCCTGGCGGCATGATTCCGCCACATCAAGCCTCGATTGATATCACCAGGGTCAGGATGCCGCCCTATCCGGAGGAGTTGATTTCGAAGGAACTTGAAGACTCAAGAATACGCAGTCGAGATGACAATTTTAAGATCGCCGGTTTTACGGGGAAGAAGGTCGCATTTACCGATTCGTTTGCACCCGGGCTGAGCTACGACAACGTCGCCATATATGTGTCTCATGGCGAGTATCTCTACAAATTCTTTCTTACCTACTACAAGGACGATACCAAGGGCGCCCGGTTTATGAACAGCTTTCAGGAAGTGCTCGACTCAGTCGAGTTTATTCCTTGAGGCACGCGAGGGCTGACAATGAAATGCAGCAAGTGTGGACTTGAACCGCATCCCGGCGCACGATTCTGTGGCCATTGCGGCGCCCGTCTGCCACAAACTCCCGCGGAGCAGCCCGTCGCACCCAGCGCCCCGCAAGCAGCCGCCGAGCCCCATGAGGTGCCGCATCTGGTCGAAGCCGGCGGTGCAGCGCCCACCCCGACTGCAGTGCCCAAACCTTTGGCAGACGCCGGAACTCCGTCGCCTCCACCCGCTCGCAATTCGGCCAGATGGTATGTCCTCGGCGGAGGACTGGTGGTTGTGTTAGCAGGCTTGGCGTATGTGGCGATCCGCGAATTTCGGAGACCATCTCCCTCGCCCACAGCCACCGTCGCAGCTGTAGAAACCCCAGTCCGGCCTGTCACGACGCCTGTGCCCCCTACACCGAGACCCGAGCTCAACTACATCGATACATACTTACAAAAGCAGCAATGCACCCACTGCACGTGCTTGTATAAGGATGGCGATACGTCGCCTTTGCTCGGCAGCGGCAGTGATTTTGTTGCGAACGGCCGCACATTCAACGTTGACCCAAGCCTCGTAGTGGCGATCGCGGGGCAGGAAACCTCATTCGGTCTGCACACCTGTTGCTCGCGCAACAACAATGCCTGGAACTGGTTCTGGTGCTATGCGGACAACAGCTGCGCCGGCCAGCCATGTCAGCATTCTCCGTTCGACTCGTGGGGCTCCGGAATAAAGACCGTAAGCAAGTATATACGCAAGAGCTACATAAGCCACGGATACAACACGATCGCGCTCATCGGTCACAAATACTGCATCGACAACTGCAGCGCGTGGGTTGGCGGTGTAACCCGCTTTTACACTCAACTCGGAGGTGATCCCGATCACTTGGATCCTTCCAGCTAGAACGGATCAGATGTTTCTGTCGCAGGCGGGACGAAACGCCGGAAGGGAGATAAGCGTATGCCTACTCCGTTGCTCACATTACTGGGATTCGTCGGAGGATTTGCCCTCGCCTTCGGCGCAAACTTCACGCTGTTTCACTTGGTCCACCTTGGAGGCGCTGCGCTTCCTGTCGCTGCCGTCTGCGGAGTAGTAGGAGCGGCGTATGGCGCGCTTGCCTTCTCGTGGGGCATATACGAAGTGGGGTTTTTCAGCATCCTCGGATGCCTGCTTGATGTAACCTGGTCGTTGTTGAACACGTTCGCTGGTTTCGCCGTATGGCTGCCAATGTGTGCTATTTCCGGCGCCAACTTCGTAACTCCCGATGACCGGAGTCGCCGTTCCGGCACCTTCGTCTACGATCATAATCCTCGAGGCGGCGGCTACCAGGCTACAACCATAGGTAATGTCATAGCCGGCGGATGGTGTTCTCATGAGGAAGTTCACGTATGGCAGGCTCGCCTGTTCGGACCGTTATATCTGCCTATCTATGCCCTCAATCTGATCTTGAGCTTGATGTTCAGGGCAATAAGCGGCAATTTCGACAACTACGGCGAAGAGGCCTATCGACGTATAAGCTTTGAAGATTGGGCATATGCCGCGGGTCACATTGGCAGCGGAAAGATCGAGTGGCCATGGTGGTTGCTGTGGCTATTACTCACTTCGCTTTACGTGGCTCTGGTGATGATGATCGTTGTGGGGATAGCCGCCAAGGTCATTCCTGCGATCATAGTCGGCATCGGAGGGCTCATCGTCTACACGGTCATCCGTGTGTTTACACCGCCGGCCTCTTCGAACTAGCGGGCCGGACACACCCGTCGCGATAATATGGGTGGAGGGGCGTGTTCGATGGAAGAAGATCTGCGGCTGCCGTTTTTCGTCGCGGCATTGCTCTTGATTACCTTTGCCGTTCTGATCGAGGTCGGCTCAAAATTCGCCTCGGCCCTCGGCGTTGGCGGTCCGATCGGGCTCGGCATTCCCTACCTGGTGCTGGTCGACGGATTGCTGCTCTACATGGTGATCCTGATGGCGCTCGCGTTGTTCATGCCCGAACGCATTCACGGAGAGCTGCAAGGGATCGTGACGCTTATCGTCTCTCTCCTTACCGCGCTGTTGTCATTGGGAATGATTTTTGTGGCGTTGTTCGCGACGCTGGGGATGGTCGCGCTTCTGCTCGCCACGCCCTTCGGTACCATTGCTTATTTTGCAATCTTCGGCCATTTCGCTCGGGGCGTGGCCGGCGCCGAACTTGCCGTCGTCATGACCCTCAAGCTTCTGTTCGCCGGATGCCTGGTTCTCGCGCAGCAGCGCTTTCTCGAGAACAAGTTGCTGGTGTTTACGGTTGTGCTTGCACTCGTGGCGAACGTAGTAGTCAGTTTCCTGCAGGGACTAGTACCTTTCTACCTGGTGAGCATAACCGATGCGGTCGCGGCGATCGTGCTGGGGATACTGGGTCTGGTTCTGGCCATCGTGCTGCTGCTCAGATCCATTCCCGCGGTTATCAAAGCAATCGTGTAGAGGCAGGCAGGGATTCATTCGATCACAATCTCGCAGCCGCCCGGGGTTACGCACCTCAGCATCAGGGTGCCTCCCTCACGGCCCACGCTCAGTTTGCCTTCGTCGTTGGTATCCCAATCATGAGGTTTGTCGGGATCTCCTTTGTTCACTTTGTCGTCCGGGCCGTGCATGAACGAGATCTTGCCGCGCGTGACTTTGAAGGTAACCTGCCGGTATTCGGCCGGTGGAATCATTCCCAATAGGTATTTGGCCGGCGCCACCTTCAGTGCGCAACCGGATGAGCCCGAAATGCGGAGCCGTTTCGCAAGGTAGCCGAGGCACCCGCTACCAACCGGTTCCACCTCGGGGCTGGATTTCGAAAATCGCCGCTGAACCACTTCCAGCACCGAATGATCGCTCGATTTGAAATTGTCACGGGTGCTGTTGGTCGTATCGGTTTTGTGATGAATACTCATCCCCATTCCCACCGCGAACAGGATCGCGAGCAGAATAAGAACCAGCAAAAAGACCTTGGCTCCGGTGCTCACTGGTCAGGGGTTAGCGTGGCTGCGATCGACCGCATGGTTCGCGGACCCGGAAGTCAGATGCCGACGGCCGCCGTGAGCACGCCCGCAATAATTCCGATCGCGATTATCGGCAGTATAGTGCCCGGCGTCATGTGCGACAGAGCGAACCCGAAAGTCTGTCCCTGATCGGCGTCGCTCACCTGCGCCTGCACCTCAGGCCGGTCTCGCCCAATCCAGATCAGAATCGAGCTGGCAATGAACCATACTGCCCACGCGATTAGGCCGACGTGCGGCCGTCCCTGAGTGACCATTTCGACGATAGCGATGACCAAGAACACGCTACCGATAGCGATGCCCAGTATACAGCCGATTTTATAATTGATGTTCATGGTTCCAGCCTCCAACCGAGACGCCGACTCGGATTCGAGATTACCTGTGTATTCGATCGAAGACTCTTCCGTGCATCTCAGTCCATGGAATACGCAGTTGACGCGGCCCCGGAATTGTCAGTGAGACATGGCTTCCAGCCAACACAGGCTGCCCGCCAAGCGGAGAAACCGCCTTTACGAGAGATGAAGCTGAGCAGTCTAACTTAGTCGCCTTACCGTCCCCAATCAGATCCGCTATCAGACCCAGCGATCCGATTGTGTTCGCCGCGTTCGGACACGGCATTCCAACCAGGTTGGAAGGGATGGTGACGGTCTGTCCGGCCACGAACAGTCGCACTGTGGAGCCGGGATCGACATCCTTGCCGGCCGCCGGGTCGGTTTTGATGACCTGGCCTTTCTGAAAGTCTTTGCTCGCCTGCTCCACGCGCTTGGGTACCAGTCCGAGATCGCTGAGTTGTTTTTCCGCTGCCTCCGCGGCCATTCCGCCTCCCACGTTGGGGACGGTCACCTTTTCGGCAGGGGTTTCAGTGGGTTGAGGCGTAACCCCGGATCCTCCGTTCGTCACCAGCAGCCAAATACCCACTCCGACGATGGACAGTACGACGATAGCAATTATCGGAATGAGCCATAGTGGAAAGCTCGATTTCCCGTTCGGCGTCACAGGAGCTTGTGGCGCAAAGCTGATGGTCGGTCCCTGGGTGTATTCTTCATCTGGGAGTTCGACTGAAACAGTATCGAACCGGAATGAATACTTGCCGGGCTTGCCGTCCTTTGGAACATCGACGGATACTGTGAATTGCTGGGTTCCGTTGACGGCGAATTCGCGTTCCGCTTCTCCGCCGACCTTGATCCAACCGCTCTGCTTGGGATCCTGAGGAATCACCTTGGCGCGGCCGCGAAGCGTTCGGCCACTGGTGTTGGTTACCGTAAACACGACTTCGCCATGGTTTCTGGAATCGAGGCGCACGCTGTCGGAAGGGGCTGTGATGGTAAAGATGCTGTGTGCCATTGCTACCTCTCCTGTCCTCAATTGAGCTCTATCTCATAAGTCACGTAGGCCGGCTTCTCTGACTGGATAATGCGTTCGATAGTTCGGATTTGCGGTTCGAGCGACTTGGGAACACGGATGCGAAAGTGGAAGGGCTTCGGCAGTCCGTCCGCGCCGGCTACCTGCTCATCGATCTGAAACCCGCTCTCTCCAGTGGCGATTTCCAGGAACATCCGCAGACCCTTGGACGTCCCGCGCCATCCTGCAAGATGAGCCGTGTTTGCAACCAACTCCCGCAGGCGCCCGCGTTCGATCCTCGACCACAACCGCGTCGGGTCGCCATGCTCCTCGCTGGCCGGATCGATCAATACGTTGTGCAGATCGACCCAGTGAGCGAGAAAGGGTACGAAGTCCGCTCGGGTCCGGCGCGGATCGAATACCGCGTCGAGATGGTGAAGCACGGCGGCAGAAGGAACATGGAGCGCTTCCATCACCCGGAGAAGCGCGAACAGGGGAGTTCCTTCGCGCAACGTGCGGCGAAAAATTCCGGGGAGAAGCTGTCTAATTCTGACCAGTTCCACCTTCGTACACCATTTCGATCTGATGATCCCCTGAACAGAAGAGCCAGGTCGGGGGTAGCGTCACTTTGTCCGTGAAGGTGCGGCTCGAACAGCAAGTGTACGGTTCGATCGCGGCCTTGCTCCGGAAAATTCCCTTGACCCCGGCCGCGAGCAGCATTTCCCCGCGCGGATGAGCCGCCAGCGTATCGACTGAGTAAAACAGCCGCTCTTCTTCCGCTTCACGCAATGGAAGTCCACATTCGATAGCTGGACCTTGCCAGGTCGAGTCCGCCTGACGTGGTACCAACTGGAGTACGCCCTTGTGATGCGTAGCGGCCAGAATGTGGGAACCCTGCACAGCGAGCCCCCTGCAGCTGCCTCCGTCCCAGCCCTTGTCGGCCGCCTGCCATCCAGCCGGAGAATCAGCATCGCCGAGTAATTCGATACTCATGCATCCCTTGCCCGCGCCGCCGGCTACATCGGTAGCCATGCCGGCCCAGAGAAAGGCGGTCACCCCCACCCGTTCGATCATCAGGACGCGTACATCTTCCCCGACCAATCCTTGCGGGCGGAACGTGTTGCTTCTGCCCCCTTTGGAGGAATAGAAGACGCCCCCCGTGGCGCGTGATGCGACCGCCACGTTGACCCATCCGCGAATGTCGATTGAAGCCGTTACGGAATAGAAGCCTTGCTCCTGATCGTGGTCGTGAACGAACACCTGCACCGGTGATGCGTCCGGTCGAATCGCCAGCTCATAGAGTCCCACGTCGGTCGCCAGCAGGAGCATCTCCGTGCCGTCCCGGATCGTCCAGGCCATTCCTTCGATGGCGAAGCCGGTCTCGGCGATCACCTCCCACGACTCGCCGCAGTTTCTCGACAGTCGAACCCGCGACGCGCTGGTGCCGCTCGAAACCCGTGTTGCGACGGCCAAAAGCCCGGCGCGCTCGGGATGCGCCCGAACCACAACTACGCTTTCGCCGTCCGTGAACCGGCCGCAAGGTGCCCATCCATCGCCGTCGTCTATTGAGCGAAATAGTAAGCTGCCGCTCCCCGCATACCAGGTGTGCGGTTGAAAATAGTCCACTTCCACGGAGGTGACATTGTTTTCGGGTACGTCCTCGACGTTCAGCGCCACCTGGTCAACGTAACTCACCCCAGGCTCGGAAAGCGCGACGTCATAGATGTGCGAGACTCGTAACGTTTCACCAAAGCGCCATCCGGAACTTCCCTGACTCGCGATGGGGCTGATGCTCTTGTACAGTCGCGACAACACCCGCGATTTCAGCGCGTCGATGTCCTCTTCGAGCCGCGCTACGATGCGCGTCACGACCTGAACCGTTTTGTATCGCGCCCAGCTCACCACGCAGGCAGTGCCCAGCGGCCGCCGCTCCTCGAGCGCCCGCGCGATTTGGTCCAGCGCCCGCGAACTCTCGCTATCGTGCAGACGAGCAGCGCTGACCCGGCCTCCTGCTGTCTCCTGGTCGGGCATGCTCGGTACAAGAACGACGCGCACCGTGCCGGCGCGCGCGTGCACCCACAGGGTCGCTTCGGTGAAGGCCTTCGCGCGAGAGACCGCGCCGGAGTTGCGCAATGCCACCAACTCGAAATCCCGCGCGGTGACGGCGCGACGGAGCGAGTAGAGCTCTTGCGGTCCGCGTAGCAGAGCGTTGTCCAGCGTCTCAGCCGAACTGCCGCCGGTGGCTGGCTTGCGGTTGATTACCGTCACGCCAGGAATTGGATCCTTGAGCGTAGTCAGGGTTCCCGCCGCGACGTTTCCGTTTGCTCCCCCTCCGCGCCGGTACCAGACCCGAATTTCGCGTTGTGGCGGTACCACTGCGGCCAGTGCTCGCGGAATTTCTTCCATCGATCCGCTCTCATCTATTGTTCTGACCGCGGGAGCGAACCTGATGTTCCCGTCCATCCGGTCGGCCATGTAGACGAACGGGTCAGGTCCGAAGTCCGCGAAGTTTTCTACTTCACGCCATATACGGTAGGTCTTGTTCTTGTATTGGCGCGCACGTACGCGCTCCCCAAGTTCATTCGGCGATACTTCGACGCCGACCACAATATCGAGTTGCTCCCCGCTCGGAGCGATAATCGGCGGTCGCGCGACTGAAACCATCAATCCCGGGAGTCCGGTGCCGGTCCCCGCCAGTTCCGCTTCGACGTACTCGCAGTGAAGAGCGAGCATGGCGCATTCCAGGTTCCCAGCGGCAATCTGGGCCGGACGAACTGTCGAAAACACTATTGGCTCCGCGCCGCTGTCTGCGCGCGAAACCGTCACGCGCGTGCCGCGAGGAATGACTACTGGCGCATTTGGAGTCTGGCTGACGGTAAACGTGAGTTCAGCTACCGCTGCCGAAGGCGGTTGCAGTGTGACCCCGATCAGGCGAAGGAATTCGATGTATGCCTTCTCCGGCAGACGGTTCAGCCGGTAGATCATCGTCTCCGTTAGATAGGCAAACACTTCCAGCAGCACGATTCCGGGATCGCTCGGAGTTCGATCTGTCCATCCCGGGCAGGACTTGTCGATCTCGCGTTGCGCCTCGGCCAAAAGCTGGTCGAAGTCACGATCGTCAAGATTGGGCGCCTTCAGCGGCATCACACCCGCCCCTCGGCCAGATTGATGGAGAATCCGACCTGGTCGGTGCGTTGAATGGCTTTAATTTTATAATCCAATGATATATCCAGCCGCGCCGGTTCATCCCGGTTGCGCGTCGCATCTAGATGGATGATATCAATCCGCGGTTCCCATCGGTCCAGCGCCCGGCGAATGAAATGGATCGCGAGGCCCGCTGTCGTGTCATCGTTGGGAGAAAACACCAGCTTGAACAGATCGCACCCGTAAGCAGGCCGCATGACCCGCTCGCCGGGCAGGGTCGTGAGCAGAATCAGTATTGCCTGTCGAATCGAACCAGGTTGTTCCACCATCGCGATCCCGCCTCGCGTCGATACCGCAAGCCCCGGCTCCAACCCCTCTGTGGCAAAGTCCGGATGAACGAACAGCCAGGATCTGCGATTACCCTGGTTCATGGCTGCTCCGCGACGAACGGCTGCCCTGGATCTCTCACAGTATAGAAGATGATTCCGGGGGGTGTACCGTCGGTTAATCCGGTCACCGTATCGAGGCATACGCGGCGATGGTCGATTCGGATCAGGTCCGAATAACCTTCCCGAACGGCCAGCGTGGTAAGACAAGGCTTCATCGCGCCCACCTCGGGACATCGATGGATGGGCCGCCCCTCGGGATCCTTTTTCACCAGCACGAAACGCGACTCGATAGTAACCCACGATTGTGTGGGCTCGAGTCCGACCTTGCCGTCGTGCGCGCATCTGATAACGGCGTCCTGGGTCAGCAGCAGCATCACCCCCTCTCGAAATCGACCGTCGCCGCACGTATCACCAGCGCCTTGCCGGGAGCTTCAATCGCCAGGTCGGTGTTTGCGTGTATCAGGACTTTGCCGGGCGCAAGCTCCATAAAGCTTCCCCCCGCGTCCTGGATGCGAATGGTTTTTTTTGTGTCGTCGAATTGAAGCTTGTGCCCACCCGCTGTGAACAAATTGAATCGCTTGATACTGCCTGCTTCGATTCCCCAATCAGGCGGTGGCTTGAGGCCGTGAAGTCCGCCAAGCACGATGCCTTGCGTAGGGTCGTCGGGCTGAGCCAACACCAGCACCTGATCTCCCACCTCGGGCAGCATCACCAAACCTTTTCCCGAACCGGCCCCCGCGCTGACCACTCCCATCCAGTCGCTCTCGATATCACCAAAGGCCGGCAGCGAAGCCTGCACTCTTCCGAGCTCTTCCGGATCGTCCACGCTCGACACGACTCCCAGAGTGCCAATGAGCCCGCCTGCCATCGGAGGCGGGGGCGGCGGAGGCAACGAGGAAATCTCCGAAACAAATCCGCGCCGCCGGTCGATCGTATGGGTAACACTCGTCAGCACATACGTGCCCGCCACCGAGTCATCCACTCCGTCGATCTCCACGCGGCTGCCTGGCATCAACGATGAGTCTCCCTCTGCTACTCCCCACAAGGTCACTTCAGCGCCCGCGCGGGCATCGAGCTCCGCCTGCGCCAGCGCTTGTGCGTGACGGTCGTCCTGGGCGGTGTGATTGCAAAGTACCCGATCGCCGCTCCCGCCTACGCTGTCAGGCGATGCCTCGGCTTCGACCTCGCGCCCGCTGCGTGCGGAATCTGCCGCTCCGGTCCGCCTCTCTATTCGCGAGGCGTCCCAGGCCCTGGTTGCAACCTTTCTGCACGAGCTCTCGGAATTCACCTCGATGCGCGCCTCCAGCAGATTGTCGCCAAGCGTCAACTCGATCTTCTCGTCCATGCCTTCGAGCGTGATCAGATGAACCGATTCGCCGCGCGTCGAAAGGTAGAGGCCGCATCTAGCCGCGACGTCGACGAGCAGATCGAGATCGGACTGTCGATGCTGGAACAGGCGCCGCCACAGCGGCCCCGCCTCTTCCGCTTCCACTTCAAGGCCCGTGTCAGCGATCAATTCGCGGGCGAGATCCGCCGGTGTGATCTGGACATGGGCGCGAACCGGCTGCCGCTTGCGAAGCCGATGCAAAAGGTCGTAGGCGCGCATTCGCAGCTTGCGGACACCTGAGGGCTCGTAGCCGAATTCGAGAGCTGTGATCTCTCCAGCGAAGAGCGGAGTCTTGCTTCCGCGAACCTGAACCTGCAACTGGAGCCCGGTGGCGGGTGCCGATCCCGCCCCGAACGAAGCTGGGACATTCAGGAAGGTCAGCTCGCATTGAGTGGGTACCGATAACGCGCTGCGGACCCGCACCTCGCAAAGCGATGCAAGGTCTTCCGCGACCAGCGTTTTGCCGTCGATTTCGATGGCGAGACCGGGGAGACCTGAGATGGGCTTCACAAGTTCGAACCCGAAACCCAGTCGATCGGAATCTTGAGCAAAGTGCCCGAAGGGATCCGCGTTGGGTCGTCGATGTCGTTGTACTGGGCGATCGGCTTCCACCACGGAAAGCCGCAGTATTGAAACGCAATAGCATCCAGACGCTCCGGCGAGCTATCCTGCTCAGCCTCCGGGCCCGGTCCCTCCCCGACCACCTGATGAACCAGCACGGCTTCTGGACTACCTTCCTCGCCGTCTTCAGCAAAATCCGAGGCGCTTGGAACGTCTCCCAAAGCGGGAGAATCAATATCGTCGGAGGCGAGATCGTTCACCCGCACCAGCTTCATTCGCAGCCACGACCGGCGTGGAGCTCCTTCGGAGTTGAAATATTCCAGCCGTTCCGCAACCGCGACGACCACGCCCGGAAAGTTCCAGCTCTTGCCCCATACAAAACGCACCAGCGGCGCTTCTCCGTAGCCAACCCCGGAAGCTGCCGTTTCAGCCAGTTGCCACAAAGGGCGCGTCAGGTCGCGCACGTCCTCGCTGACAATCGTCGAGCCTGCCACGGAAATATCGAACAACAGGTCGAGCTTCAGTTCGGTCGTTCCGCCGCCGGTAAAAAGCAACGGATCGTCGCTCAAGGCGGGACCCGTCAGCGGCCGGCTGCCAATCGAGCGCGCGCGGACGCCGGCTACCCGCCGGGTCACGATACTCTCTGGGTTCAGGAGGCATCCGAGCCGAACCCCGGTTTTTTCGACCAGAAATGCTACTCGCTCCATCGGCCCCTTCCGCGTTGTTCAAGATCGATATGTCTTAGATGTTGCGCCTCCGCTTGCTGAACGTCCCACGGCGGCTCGGATGGTTCCGAATCGTCAGGAAGTTCCGGCCACGGATCTTCACGCTCGCGGTCCCCGAAATGCGTGTCCCACGACGATGCGATGGGCGTGGCTTCCCTGGTCCGGGTTGAAGTCGCCATCACGGGGCGCTCCGCATCGGGGATCTCGGCGGGAAACGCCGCGACCAGCGCGGCGGGAGTGGTTCTGGCACCGGCTTCATATTCGGACGTTCCTGATGGCCGGCTGGAAGGACCCTCACCCAGTTCCGGCCACAAGGATTCGGTTACCGCCGCTGGTGGTTGGGGTTCGGAATGCATTTGCGGCGGACCGCTTGGAGAAGATGTCCGCGGTCTCGCGGTTTCTCGGACCGTAACCGGCTGAAGCTCGAGCGTCACTGATGATGACCGCTCTGGTTCAGCGACGACTGGCGTCTCATGGGTTCGATCATGCCGACCAAGGCGCGCCAGCTCACGAGCGATTCCGGATAAGGCCGTCGCAATACTGGGCGACATCTCTTGACCATTCGGTGTCAGATGATCATCCGATTGCTTGCTCTCAGACTCCGCAATCGCCGGTATCCGGGGCAATTCCCGCTGCGCGCCCGGTACTTTTGTGCGCTCGCCCGAAGGCCCTTTAAGTGAAGAGACCGGCGAGGCGCCGATGCCGTGCTCGCTGGATCCCTCGATCGGCGGATTGTGCGTATGAGAGATCGGTGATGGTCTCCGGCGTCCCTGCGGAGGCGGTTCCCTGGGCGATGACGGCATGACCGGCGAAAGAGGATGCCGGGGAGTCGGCGCTTGCCGCCGAGCCATCGCGTGGAGCAATTCCGGAGCGCGATCCCTAACCAGGTTTACCCAGTGCTCCGGAGGGCCCTCGCTTAATGATCGCGGAATTTGCTCCGCCGCAATCGATTCAGCCGGATTACCAGATGGACTCGATGAGACGTCTGCGTGGTCCGCAGCCTCCTCTTGCAAAATAAACAGGAGCCATCGCCGCATCCTGCGCTTGAGCCCTCGCCTCATCCTATCGAGAATGCCGCCGCTCAAGCGGTTATCCCCGTTCCAGGGTTTCGAAGACGAGCGTGATGCTTTCGATTGCGATCTGATGTCCGAGGGCGTCGAGAACCGCGCCGCGCCACTCCGCAACCCATGCGTTGACGAGGTTCCAGCGCAACACTTCGCTGACTCCATCGCTGTCGAGCATCGCGATCGATACATTTTTGCGCTCGACCTTGCCCTTCACTCCCGTCATCAGCCAGTTCCACAGTTCCATCGACAGGGTCAGGCCGTAGCGAAGCGTGAGGTCGGCATATTCCACCCTCCCCGGTATCCGGTGCACCACCTGGCTCTGGCCGCCTTCACGATAGGAGATGGCGTCCACCTTGATGCCCATGTTGCTGCATTCGGTGAAATGCCCCTCGGTCACGCCCTGGATAATCAGTTTGAAGTTGTAGGCGCGGTAAGGATCAATGAATACCCCCGGCTGCGCGCCGGAAGGCGGGGTCTTTGGCGCTTGTTCCGCTGCTTCTGGCACGTGAGATACCTCCTCGCAGTTACGGAGCGGTTATTTCGGTTCCCGACTGATGTTGTCCGATCCGGAAGATGATGAATTCGGCTGGCTTTACTGGTGCCATGCCGATAATCGTCACTACCTGGCCGGCGTCGATGACTTCCGGCGGATTGGTTTCTGCATCGCATCTGACAAAGAACGCCTCTTCAGGTGTCGCGCCCATCAACGCGCCATCGCGCCACAACAACATCAGGAACGCGCTCAGGTCGCGCTTGATCGACTTCCACAGCGACATGTCGTTGGGCTCGAAAACCACATGCCGGGTGCTGCGTACGATCGATTCCTCGACCATGCTGAACAGCCGCCGCACGTTCAGATACCGCCACTCGCTGGCGCTGTCCGCCAGCGTGCGAGCGCCCCATACCAGGATTCCTTCCCGCGGAAAAAAACGCAGGCAGTTGACGCCGCTTTGATTCAGTTCGCCTTGTTCCTCGTCCGTCAGACGATAGGTGAGATTCAGCGCGCCCCGGACCGGTTCATTGGCTGGCGCCTTGTGTACTCCACGCGTGGCATCGGTGCGCGCATAGATCCCGGCAATGTGCCCGGAAGGCGGAATGTCGACGAGGGTCCGGGGGTTGAGCGGATCCTGCGCCGTTATCCACGGGAAATAGAAAGCCCCGTAGCCATGATCTGATACCCGCGGCCGGATTCCGCCGTTTTTTGGCGCCGCGCCTTCGGCGCCGGTCGCCGCCGCGGTCCCGACCTTGATCAGCTTATCGATATCGCCGACATCTTTTGGCGCTTCCATCACCGCGACCCGGTTGCGGTACTTTTCGCAATGGGAGAGCAGCGACTCGTACGACGCAATGTCGGTATATCCCGGGGCTGCGACGATGTTGACCTCATCTATCTCTTCCAGCAGTTCCAGGCCTTTGCGCTGCCGGCCGCCGCCCACGATCGGTTGTTGGGGGGGAATATTCACGCAGTAGCAGCGGCGCCCGCCGTTCTGAAAAAATCCGAATACCGCGTGCGTCAACGAAGTACTCGTCGAGCCTTCGACTACATATTCGCGAATGAAGTGTGACCAGCTATTGATTGCCACCGCTTCGTTCAGTCGCGCTTTGTTATTTGGTGCGGTTCCGATGAAGGCCGCCGTGCTGGTCCCCACTGCCTCAATTGGCCGCGGGCCAGTGGATACTTCCTCGACGTAGATTCCTGGAGTCAGGTAGGTGGGCATTCAGTCCTCCATCGACTCTATGCGAACCACGAGGGGCTCGCCGTTGCGCCTGTCATTCGAGACCGTCGAAACCGTAACTTCTCGCCCCTTGGCGCTAATCCGCACCATCATGTCCGGCTGTCCCGCCGGCACCGCCGGGAAACGAAAGCGTCCTTTGTAATCAGTGTGGGTACGCAATTGCAGCGCCGGCACTTCCACTCGCGCCTCTGATAATGGAAAGTCTCCCGGACCAAGCACAACTCCCTCCAGCGGCAGCATCGACCCCGTCTTGAGGATCAGCGGAATCGAGACCCGCTTGATCTTCGGTTGCGGACGCTCGATCCGCACCGGGGCCCGCACGACGAAAGAGGGTCGCGGCGCCATCCCGAGGGCCGACCACACTGCGATTGGCACCGGCTCGGGCTCAACTTCGAAGTCCGGCGCGTCCACGGCCGCCAGCAACAGTTCACCGAGGAGGCTGTGAGCGACCTCGTCGTCGCTGTCGTCCGCCGTCACCAGGTAGCGCAGAGTGAACTGAAGCGGGGGACGCTTTGTGCCGCGTGGAACTTGACCTTGAATGATCTCCATCAGGTAGACTCGAACGGTGCGTTTCCCGCGTGTGAGGTCCGGCGCACCAAGCGATACGTTGACATCCTTCAGGACCGACTTGACCCATTCCTTCAGACGTTCATCGACCTGCTCGATCATAAATGTCCAGTAACTTTACTCAAGGGCCAGCAGATATACTAAGAGAGGAATAAAAGCAACCAAAAAAAGAAATCTTCACACTCGAAGTTGCTATGACGCTGGAATGTCAACCGGATCGACCCCGACTCTGCGTATTCGCATCCGCTCAGCGGAAAAACGAATGAGATAATGCTGGTACCAACTAGGATCACCCTGGGTAACGCTAATCGAGCGGACTGCTTTGGGGGAACGAGTCACGAAAGCGAATAGGTTTCAAGTGATAATTCCAGAATCGATTGCTTCCGCCAGCTCCGTGATTCGGTAGACGCCTGCCATGGCTTTGATCATTGTGAGAAGAGGCGACTGCATATCCGATCGATGAATCGGTACGATTCAGGCCGACGCGCGAGCGAACGACCGGCGGAAGCGGCGTGGAAATGAGGTTTTGGTGACGGCCGACGCGTCGCAGAAACCAAGCGCATAGTCACTGGCACGCTGCGAAGATCTGTGCTGTGCCGCAGAGGTTATGCCACTGATGCATCCTGTGACAACACCAAATTTTCAGATTTTTTAACTGAAAGATGAGAATCTAAAATGTGCATAGTCGCTACGATCTGGGCTTTGCTCGGCTAAACTCGCCTTAGCCTTGCTGAGGGGAAAAGTGCAGGATGTCTTCTCTCCCGCAGGTATCTCAGTAATGAGTTAGGGTCTGCCGGGAAGGAAGGCAGGCATGAAACGGCCGCGATTTAGCGGAAAGCAAATTATAGCGATCCTGAAAGAGCCAGAAGCCGGCTAGACTGCCCAGGAAAAATTGAACCAGCTGGTGAGTTAGTGAAAGCTGGTCCAGGAGGGACCCGGGAATTGCAAAGTGCAGGTACACGGCGGAAGAGATCGTGACGGTACTGCGGCAGGTGGAGGTGGCAATCGGCAACGGCAAGACGACCCCACACGCCTGTCGGGAGGCGGGCATTACGGAGCAGACCTACTACCGGTGGCGCAAGGAGTACGGCGGGCTGAAGCTCGAGCAGGCCATACGTCTCAAGGGTCTTGAGCGCGAGAACTCGCGGCTGAAGCGGCTGGTGGCCGAGCTTGCGCTGGAGAAGCAAATCCTGCAAGACGTCGCCCAGGGAAACTTGTAAGCTCCGCATGGCGCCGTTGCGCTGTGCGTAACGTACGGGTGGCGTATACGATCACCGAGCGCCACGCCTGCCGGCTGCTGTTCCAGTGGCGCGGCGCCCAGCGTTACGCACCGATCCTGCGCAGCGACGAAGATGCGCTGACCCGAGCGATCACCGCACTCGCCAGTCGCTATGGGCATTACGGCTACCGACGCATCATGGTGCTGTTGGGCGAGGGTGGCTGGGCGGTCGGGAAGGACCGGGTCGAACGCATCTGGCGCCGCGAGGGGCTCAAAGTACCGCGGAGACAGCCCAAACGGGGGCGGCTCTGGCTGAACGATGGTTCCTGCGTGCGGCTTATGCCGCAGCACCGCAACCACGTCTGGAGCTACGACTTCGTCAGCGCCGCGACGCACGACGGGAGGGGTATCCGAATGCTCACCCTGATCGACGAATACACGCGTGAGAGTTTGGCAATTAGGGTGGAAAGGCGGCTGCGCAGCCTCGACGTCATCGAGACCGTCGCCGACGCGATGCTCGCGCACGGAATACCGGAGCATATCCGCTCCGATAATGGCCCCGAGTTAGTCGCAATCGATGTACGCAAGTGGCTCGAAGGGTTGGGTACGCGGCCGCTTTACATCGAGCCGGGGAGTCCCTGGGAGAACGGCTACTGCGAATCCTTCAACAGCAAGCTCAGGGATGAATGCCTCAACGGAGAGATCTTCTACTCGGTCAGGGAAGCTGTGCTCCGCAAAAATTATCTGCGAGAGTTGAAACGGGCGAAATCGTGACGAATTTGAAGGGAGAAAAGCGACAACCAAGGAAATTGGACCGTGAAAGAATCCGGTCTGTTTTGGCTGAACCTGTGGGCCGATTTGCTCCGCTTCCTGTTTCTCGGGTTTTGATCCAAAAGCTCGCTCGCGGCCGGGAATCTGTTCCTGCGCAAACAGCTCGCGTTCTACCAGGAACGCAGAATTAAGCCCCGCAGGATCTCCCATCCAACGCGTTTGACTCTGCTGTGGCTGAGCCGACGTTTCGATTGGCGCAGCGCTCTGACCGTCGTTGCCCCGAGAACCTTCATCGGTTGGCACCGCCGCGGCTTTCAGCTTTACCGGCGTCGGAAGTGCCAAGCTGGCCGACTGCCGATCCCGCCGGAGCTTCAACATTTGATCCGCAGAATGGCGCGCGAGAACCCATCCTGGGGGGAGGAACGCATTGCAAACGAATTGTTGCTGAAACTCGGCCTGCGCGTGTCCCCGCGCACGGTTCGGAAGTATTTGCCCAAAGTACCCACCGCTCCTGCCGGCAACCCGCGCCACGACCAGCGCTGGTCCACCTTTCTGAAGAGTCACGCGGCGGCCATCATCGCCTGTGACTTCTGCGTCGTCGCCAGCACGACTTTCCGGTTGTTTTACGTGTTGGTGGTCATGGAACACGCTTCACGCCGGCCTATTCACCTTAACCTGACCGCGCACCCAACTGCCGGCTGGACTCTCCAACAGCTGCGCGAAGCTATATCTTCGGACCATACCTACCGGTTTATCCTCCACGATCACGACGCAATCTTCTCCCCTGGATTCGATGATTCTGTGGCCAGTCTCGGCCTTGAAGTCATAAAGACGCCGGTTCACAGCCCGCAGGCCAATTCGCTGTGCGAAAGGTTAATTGGGACGCTGCGGCGCGAGTGCCTGGATTGGATTATTCCATTGACCGAGGACCATCTGCGACGAACCCTGCGATTGTGGCTGCCGCACTACAATCGCGGCCGACCGCACCCTTCTTCGGGGCCAAGCCTCCCCGATCCGCCGCTAAATCTCCGCCTGCAGGTGCAACGCCAGCGGCATCGCTTCGACCGGCCCAGCCGCGTGGTGGCGCACCCCATCTTGAACGGACTTCACCACGAGTACCGCCTCTCGGGCCGCGTTGCTTGATGGTCGTATTGTTTTTGCGAACCACAGGTGGGGCGGCGGAAGAAACCTTTGGCTTCAAGTTCATGGACGGAGCTTCTCTTACAGGTGGCACGGTGCTTCGTTTCTGAAAAGAGCTTCGATCGTCTGGTCCGCGATCCACTCAGCGGTCGGATTGTTCGTAACCCTGACGCTCACCGATAGCCCGAACGTGGCTAAGAATGACCGGATCATAGATCAGCCTGAAGAACAGGCTGCGAACCAGTAACAGATCGGTGCAGGCGATTCCAGCGCCATGGTTGCGCGGGACCGCTCTGGCCGACATATAATTTAACTTCGCATCTCAGCTCGTTGTTGCAAAATGCGACCGATCTGGAGTGGCCGAACCGCACACATCGAGTAACGAGGTAACGCATGACGAGGGAGGCGCTCGAACGCAAGTACAAGTCCCGCAGCCGACGGCGCACGCACCACAATGCGCCGGGATCCCTGGTCGTTGATCCTAAGGCGCCACGGCCTGTCATCCGGGCGCTGGGTTATGGACCAAGCGAACTGTATGAGGAAGAGATCAGTAGCGCCAGTAATTTGTCGGCTCTGATTCACCGATGGCCAGTCCTGTGGGTGAACGTGAACGGGTTAGGAGACACGGCCACGATCGAGAAGATTGGCGAGATTTTTTCTTTCCACCTGCTGGCACTCGAGGACGTACTTAACGTTCAGCAGCGTCCCAAGGTGGAGGAATATGGCAACCATCTCTTCCTGGTGGCGCGCATGATGTTTCTTTCTGGAAGTCTCGAAAGCGAGCAGATAAGCTTGTTCCTTGCGAAAGATTTCGTGGTGACCTTTCAAGAGCGTTTTAGCGACTGCTTTGATCCCGTCCGCGAGCTGATCCGCAAAGGCCAGGAAAGGATTCGCCAGCACGCCCCGGATTACCTCGCCTATGCGCTACTGGATGCTGTCGTGGATAGTTACTTTCCAGTGCTCGAGGAGTACGGGGAACGGCTGGAGGATTTGGAAGACGAAGTCGTGTCTGCGACGAGCGCGGAAACCATCACGAAGATTCACCAAGCGAAGCGCGACCTGCTGACATTACGACGGGCCCTGTGGCCGCTGCGCGAAGCTGTGAATTCCCTGTTGCGGGAGAAGTCTTCACTGTTTTCCGACGAAACCCACCTCTATCTTCGCGATTGCTACGATCACTGCGTTCAGATTATCGATATGCTTGAAACCTATCGCGAAGCGGTTTCGGGTCTGTTGGATGTTTATCTGTCCAGCCTCAGCAATCGGATGAACGGCATCATGAAGGTGCTCACGATCATCGCCACGATCTTCATGCCCTTGAGTTTCATTGCCGGCGTCTACGGAATGAACTTCAATGCGGCCAAATCGCCCTGGAACATGCCCGAGCTGGAGTGGTACTGGGGATACCCGTTCGCATTGGGTTTGATGTTCCTCGTGGTGGCCGGCATGTTGATCTTTTTCCGGCGAAAGGGCTGGCTGAGTTGAGTGCGAATTTCGGGGGCCTGCGGATCCGGTCGCCCCTCGCTAGCTGCTGGCGTACTGTAACCCGGGTTGAAGAACACCCGGCCACCGCGATCAGCACGAGAAAAGACACTGCAATAGATCTACGAAGCCTCGTCACAGACCTCCTAAGGCGATTGGCGGTCTGAATTCTGCAGCCGATGCGTTGATTCGCCAACTTGATGGTTCAGTTCATGCCCTCATCGATCACCGCATCCTGAGTTTCCTCTGCTTTTTCCACCTGTTTCGGCGGCGGTGTCACAGCGAGCGTTATCTTGCTGATCCCGCCGGTGAACCTGTTGTCGCCCTCTTTGTAGTCGTCGGTTACCGGCGTGCCCAAGTCTTCGCCCACGTCTTCGGTCTCATCCGCTGAAAAGACAAACGGCTCTGTACGCTCTATTCTGCCTTCCGCAACCTTTTGACCATTCACGTAGAGCAGGCCGGCGCCGCCTTTACCGACGCCGCCGCCGTCGTATTTGAATTCGAATTTGATAGTCGCTTTGCCCGCGGGAAGCGGATCCTTCGACTCGATCGTGTAGCGATTTCGGTCGAGCCAGTTGTAGCAGTATTTGAGTTTTCCGCCCCTCATGTAGAGGCTCCAGCCTCCGAACCGACCGCCCTGCGCGATGATGACGCCCTCGCCGCCGCCCTCGGGTACTTTGATGTCGGCCGTGATGGTATGTGAGCGGTTCTTGATATCCAGTGTCGCGTTTTCCATCATCGCGACCATCCCGGGGTAGAGCGTCACCGAAGTGCGGCCCCACATGAGGGAGGGGCGCCCGGCCAATGTCGGCACGAAGCGCTCAACTCGGCGGTCATCGAGCGGCACGACGTTGTACTTTTCGGCTTCGGCAAGAAAGAGGCGCTGCAGCTCCTTGAGCTTGTCAGGATATTTAGCGGCGACGTCCTGCGCCTGACTGAAATCGTCGTTGGTGTTGTAGAGCTCCCACTTATCCGCCCCGAATTTGGGCGGGGTCTCTGAGACGTCCCACGGGATGCTGTGCCGGGTCACCGCGGTCCAGCCGTCGTGGTAAATTCCGCGATTGCCGAACATTTCGAAGTACTGCGTGCGATGCCGCGTCGCGGCTTTCGGGTTGTCGAAAGTGTACGCCATGCTGACGCCTTCGATCGGCTTCTGCCTGACTCCGTTGACGAATTTGGGCTCCGGCAGCTTTGCTGCCTCAAGGATGGTGGGTGTGATGTCGATGACGTGATGCCATTGGCTTCTGATGCCACCCGCTTCTTTTATGTGCGCAGGCCACACGATCACCATGCCGTTGCGGGTGCCGCCATAATGAGACGCCACCTGCTTGGTCCATTGGAACGGAGTATCGCCCGCCAATGCCCATCCCACCGGAATGTGGGGGAAGCTGTTCGGCCCGCCGATGTCGTCAAGATGCGCGAGAATGTTTGCGGTCGTGTCGGGAACGCCGTTGAAAGCGGCCATCTCATTGAGCGTGCCATTCAGGCCGCCCTCGGCGCTCATGCCGTTGTCGCCGGCGATGTAGATGATCAGGGTGTTGTCGTAGACGCCGGTCTCCTTGAGAGAATCGACCAGGCGGCCGACTTCATAGTCGGTATACTCGCCGAAGCCGGCATAGTTCTCCATCAGCCGCTCGGCCACGCGCTTTTCATCGGCGTTGAGTTCATCCCAGTGCTTCACGCTGGGAGGCCATGGAGCGAGCCGAGTGTTTCGCGGCACGAGACCCAATTGCTTCTGGCGCGCGAGGGTCTCCTCGCGGTACTTGTCCCAGCCTTCGTCGAATTTCCCTTTGTATTTTTCGCGCCACACTCGCGGGGTATGGTGCGGCGCGTGCAGAGCGCCTGGCGCGAAGTAGATGAAAAAGGGCTTGTTGGGCGTCATGGTATGCTGGAAGCGCATCCAGGCGATTGCGTGGTCGGTCATATCGGTCATGAAGTTGTAGCCGGGCGTATGCGGGGGCTCCACGTGCGTTACTCCATCGAAGAGCATGGGCGCCCACTGATTCGTCTCGCCCCCAAGAAAGCCATAGAACTTCTCAAAGCCGTCACCGATTGGCCAGCGCGTAAACGGTCCCGAGACGCTCACCTCCCAGGCTGGGGTCTGATGCATCTTGCCAAAGGCCGCGGTGTTGTAACCGTTCAGTTTGAGGATCTCGGCTACGGTCGCGGCTTCGTTTGGCCGGATGGAGTTGTAGCCCGGAGCACTGGTAGCCAATTCGGTGATCGCGCCCATCCCGACCGAATGATGGTTGCGCCCGGTCAGCAGGGCCTGGCGGGTCGGCGAGCACAGCGCGGTCGTATGAAACTGCGTGTAGCGCAGCCCGCCTTTCGCGACCGAATCCAGCGTGGGCATATTGATGCCGCCGCCGAAGGTGCTCGGTGCACCGAAGCCGATATCGTCGAGCAGAATCACGACGACGTTGGGCGCAGCCTTGGGCGGCCGAAGTGGCTTGATCGGCGGAAACTTCGCGTCGCGCGCATCCAGCGGAATTTTGCCGGGATACTTGTACTGCGTGTCCGGTATCGGCAATCGCGTGCGATCAATCTGTTGAGCGTATGCGGGAAGCGCCCTTGCCGCGATGCCCATATACAGACTAACCCCGAGCAACAGAACCAGTTTTTTCATCGTCACCATCCGTGCCTCCTGCAGCAATCCGACCAACAGACAGGCTTGTCCGCAGACGCCGACGGTAGATTACCCGCTGTCGAAACGCATTCATATCGGCTTTGTCCGTAATCGTTTCTGTGACCCTCTGGGATTGTGCTCCGCAAAAATTATCTGCGTGAGTTGAAACGGGCGAAATCGTGATGAATTTGAAGGGAGTTGGTCCATGATAGAATTCTTTCTGTGGCGAATTCCAACCTACGTAGCGTTGGGAGTCTGAAACAGGCCGTGGCAATGAGACCGCCAGGAATACGATTCCAGTTGTGCGACAGGCGGTGCGAGTAGGCCGCTGCGATCAGACGGCGTGACACCGGCCAATCCGGTGTGACAGCGGTGGCGATTGTAGTAGGCCTGGTAACGATCGAGCTTCCGCCCAATATCACCGTGGTTCCAAAATAAGGTCCGGTCGAGATATTCGCGCCGTAGCGTTCCGATCAACCGCTCAACGAAAACATGCGAGCGCGGGGCACAGGGCACAGCTTTGATCTCGTCAACCTCAAGTATGCGCAGGTTCGCCCGCCACCGCTGAAAGCGAAACTGCGGATCATGATCTGAGGAAAGGTATCGCGCCGTTGTCTGTTTGGCGATCACGCGATTGAACATCCGGCAGACGGCCGGACCCTCGAGATTCGTCGCCGCTGTCCCAAACCCGACAATGCGGCGGATTTAAACGTCCATCACGACCATGACCCAGTAGCTTTTGAGCAATATCGATTCGCAACGAAAGAAGTCGAGGCTCCACAGACTCTCCCTGGCATTGCCGATAACCCCGAGCCATGAAGGCCCATCACCGCCGGGTCCGGGTCGGTAGTGCTGGACGAGTACGCGCCGAACGACATCTTTGTTGCTCGCGATCGCGAAAGCTCGCGACAGGTGCTCGGCAATCTTGCGGCAACCGAAGCGCGGATCGCGCCGCTTCATCTCGATAATCGCACCAACGAGTTGCTTTGACGGACCTTTGGGTCCCGGGCGATGCCGTTTTCCCGGACTACAGAGCAGGTGATACTTGCGCTTTACCAGAGCGCGGTTAAAGCCCGGCAGGGTGGAAGGGTGCAGGATCATCGCCAGTTTGCTCAGGCGTTCGGGTGCTGCGAAAAGCGCACAAACTCCCAAAATCAAACGGTCCGATGCGGAAAGCCTCGGCGCGCGGCGCTGCAGACGTTTCATGATCAATAACTGCTGTTTGACCGCCAGTGATTCGGCCGCCACTGCGCCCAGACCGCCCGGCCTGGCCAGCTTCGCCAGAGTCACTAGCAGATGGGCGATCAAGATGAACAGTTCGCGCATGAACGCGAACTTTAACGGTCTGCCAAGGATTCACAAGACTGCGCAACAGTGGCCGCTTCTGCCAGCATCAGCATTTCGCCACAGACAGCTCTGGATCGCGTTGTTCGAGCGGGTACAGTTCGCGGTGCTGCTCGCTGTCAAACAAGACCCGAAACTGATGTCGCTGGCTGCCGAGGTCATCCAGAATACCGCCCGGCTCCTCACCGACGATAAAGCTCTGTTCAACGAGGCCGATGCGAAGCGCGCAGCCACCCTGGTGACGCAGCTTCGGTCGGCGATAAAGATCCGTGTCCTGCGAGCAGACCTGGAGGCCGTTCGTGCGCGCATCACCCAGATCAGCGGACAGACAATGCCACAGCTCATGAAGTCCCTCTTGCGCCACAAGCCCGCCGCCCCCGCTGAGCCGACGCGAGCCAAATCATCCGTTGCGGCAAAGAAGTCAGCACATCGGCGTTAAAGGGTGTGCGGCGTCACGCAGGTGGTCAACACACGTAGAACTGAGACAGAACAATGGCTCGCGGAAGAGGAGCGAATCAAAGACACCCTCCCGTTGAATGGCCCGGAAAGAGTTTCCACGCGCGTCATCGGCTCGCAAGTGTACCTCTCAGGCATAGTCACCGGCGAGGCCGAGAAGCAGCGCGCTTCGAAAGTGGTGGCGTCGATTTCTAACCTTCAACAGAACAATTTTATTTGGGTGAAGCCAGGTCCCATTTTCTAGAGGCTGCACTGCAAACGTGCGAGCCAACGATGCGCAAACTGACTTTGGCCTGCCTCGGAGCATCTCAAAGAGCCTGACCGTTGAACTGCTAATCCCCTGAGCATCAAAGGAGGCTCCTGGTCGGAGTAATAAATCGCCTTGTCCGGCCGGCGCTGCCGAAGCGCCATGTCGAGCGCCATAAGGACAGCTGTGGAATCGATGGGCAATTGACCTGCCCCGCGAAACTAGAACAAGCGAAGGTAGAGAATTCGGCCTGGCGCAGTCGTTTTGGCCGGTTCGGCCGGCGTTTTGTGACCTCAACAGACTCAAGTTACGACCTCAAGCAAAGCGCTCGTCTGGTCTTCGTTTAAGAGCTTTTCGGGCCCGCCCTTTGCGTCTGCTGAGGGCGGACCGAAAAGCTGTTGTTTCGGATCCGCAGCCGGCGCGTTATGCGCCGCGCCGGCCGCCTCTGGCGGCCCAGCGGTGCACGCAGCGGCTGCGCTCCCTGCTCTCCACCGCTTTACGAAGTCATCGGGCGCGTGGTCATTGAGCGCACTGTGCGGCCGCACTTGGTTGTAGTCCTGCCGCCACTGCTGGAGTTTCTCACGAACGTCCGCCAGCGCAAAGAATACTTCCACATTCAAACACTCATCCCGCAGCCGACCGTTGAAGGACTCGATATAGCCATTTTCCACCGGCCGCCCTGGACGGATAAAGTCCAGGTCGACGCGATACTGATAAGCCCAAGCCTCCATCGCCTTGCTGACGAATTCGCTGCCGTTGTCGACCGTAATCGAGACCGGCGCCTCGCGCTCAGCGACGACCTGGGATAGTGCCAGTGCCACCTTATGCCCGGTCAGCGAGCTATCCGCCAGTCGCAGCAGGCATTCGCGGGTGAACTGATCGACCACCGTCAGCACGCGAAACCAGCGCCCATCAAGCAAGCGGGCAGCGACAAAATCCATCGACCACTTTTGGTTCGGCCGGGTTGCCTTAACCAGCGGGACCCGCATGCGCCGCGCGATCTTCCTGCGCACCTTGGTCCGCACCGCCAGGCCGTCCTCAGAATACAGTCGATAAATGCGCTTGGCGTTGACCTTCCAGCCCTCACGCCTGAGCATCACCGTTAAACGCCGGTAGCCGAAACGGACCCGGCTTGCCGCCAATTCCCGTAGTCGCATCCTCAGGGCCGTCTGCGCATCCCGCCGACCCCGATAACGTAACGTTGCCAGTTGGATCGGCAACAGCCTCGACACCCTGCGCTCGCTCATCTCGAACACCGCTTGCGCCCAGCGCCCCAACTCGCGCCGATGCCGAGGCCTTACAGCTTTTTTCGCACTATCTCCTGCAGCACGTGCCGATCCAGCGAAAGGTCCGCCACCAGCCGTTTGAGTTTGCCGTTCTCCTCGCGCAACTGGCGCAGCTCGCGCAACTCGCTCAGCGCCAGCCCGGCGTACTTCTTCTTCCAGACGTAAAATGTCGCCTCGCTGATCCCGTGCTCGCGGCAGATGTCGGCGACCTTCTCACCGCCTTCCGCCTGATGCAGCGCCCGCAAGATCTTCTCCTCGCTATGTCCCTTCTTCGGCACCTTCGTGGCCTCCCTTCTGGCTCCCCAGAGGACCACGCCCGCCGCCCTTCTCTCAACTTATCGCTGTCCTAGTTTTCGGGTTTTGGGTCAAGTAATGCCCCGGGTGGGGCGGTTGAGCAAGGGGACGGCCGCGGAGCCCCAAACTGGCTCAAGCGGCCCGTCCCCTTGCGGGTTTGCAAACTCGATCGGTGTCAGAGCTCCGAGGCTGGAATGCGGGCGCACGTGATTGTAGTCGTGGCGCCACGACTCGATGATCTCACGGGCTTCACTCAGCCTGACGAACACGTGTTCGTTGAGGCATTCATCTCGCAGCCGGCTGTTAAAGGATTCGATGAAAGCGTTCTGCACCGGCTTGCCGGGCTCGATGTAGTGCCACCCTAGTCGTCCGGTGGCCCAGCGCAGCACTGCCCCGCTGGTGAACTCGGTTCCATTATCGCTAACTATCACTTGGGGCAATGTGCGCGCGATCGCCAGCCACTCCAACTCGCGCACCACCCGCCCCCCGCCCAATGAGGTATCGACCACGGTGGCCAGGCACTCGCGGCTGAAGTCGTCCACTACGCACAGGATGCGGAAACGGTGTCCGTCACTCAGCGTGTCGGACACGAAGTCGAGCGACCAGCATTGGTTGATCGCACGCGGTAACAGTATCGGCGCCCGGGTTCCCAGCGCCCGTTTGCGCCGGCCGCGCCGGTGCACCATGAGCCGCTGTCAACGCCGGTTGAATGTTGACCCACCTACGCTCGGATCGCCGAAGTAAAATTGACCCACCTGGAGCGGTCTGAGCAGGGGGAGTGCGAGGGGGAAAGATGCCTTTATCCAGATACAGGGGATCTCCCCCTCGCCGTCCGTCTAATGCTTATGGGCTTTGACCGGAGCAGTGAGCAGTCCGGCCTTGCGCTTGTCCTTGAGCCGGTAGCTCTCACCGTTGATGCTGACGATAGTCGAGTGGTGAAGGATGCGATCGAGCATTGCGGCGGTGAGCACGCTGTCGCCGGCGAAAGCGCTGTCCCAACTGCCGAAGGTGAGATTCGAGGTGAGGATCATCGCGCCGCGTTCGTAGCGTCGTTCGACGATCTGGAAGAACAGGTTGGCCTGCTCGCGGCTCAGCGGCAGATAGCCGATCTCGTCAACGATCAGCAGCTTGTAGGCGTTGACCGCACGATGCATGACCTCGCGATAGCGGCCCTGGCGCTGCGCGGCTTCCAGCATCAGCACCAGATCGGCGGCACTGAAGAAGCGCGTCTTGTAGCCCTTCTGAGTGGCGAGATAGCCGAGCGCGATCGCCAGGTGAGTCTTGCACACGCCCGAGGGACCGAGGAAGACCACGATCTCGGCGCGCTCGACGAAAGCGAGGCTGGCCAGTTCCATGATCTGCTTGCGCGGCGCGCCGGTGGCGAAGCCGAAGTCGTACTGGTCAAGCGTCTTGATCGCCGGGAAGCCCGCCACCCGCGCGAACATCTCACGCGCCCGCGCCCGGCGCGATTCGCGCTCGGCCACCAGTAACTCCTCAAGGAAGTCGGTAAACGAGATGCGCTTTTCGACCGCGATTTGCGCCAGCGCTGGATACTGCGCGGCGACCCCGCCGAGCCGCAACTCGTTACACAGCTCGATCAGTCGTTCGTGCTGTACGCTCATCCAGCCTCCAGCGCGGTGATCAGTTCTTCATAGACTCGCAGCGGATGCTGATACCCGCGCGGTTGCGGCGCCGGACGCCTCGGAGCAACAGACTGGAGCGTTCCCGGCCACGGCGCGGGGGTCGGTTGCAGGCT
>CAWAKE010000002.1:0-520798 GCA_963782535.1 uncultured delta proteobacterium
TCGAGTTGAAACTCCTTCGCCTCCAAAAAGAGCCGCGCCGCGATCTCACTATCTCCTTCTTCCAAGCGCGCTGCCCCTAGATTGGAGAGGAGGCGGAACTTCTGCCGAGAACTAAGTTGATCCCAGTTGCGTTCGCGTAAGCGCTGTAGCAGAAGTCGAGAGAAGCCATACTCATGGTCGGCGGAATATCTCTTAGCCTCATCGATCTGGTCGTCATAGGTATTCGCCGGTCCTTGGTTGACGACGACTTGTGCGGAGACGCGTGCTGTTTCGACTAGCTCGTCGAGTTTATTCTCCAGCCGGGCGGCGGTTTGCGCACCAACGCCACCGTAGAACTCGTCCGCGACATCGGAATTTTCATTGAGGAAGTCATTGATCTGATCCCATGTAATTAGAACGACGGTAAAAAGACCATTCGTCTGATGTTCACGGTTGATTTCAAGCAAGGCCAATTGCGAATTTGTGGACATCTTTGCGGTGGTAACGATTGCGTAGTAGTCGAGAGGAGTCGGAAATGTCTTGGCTTTGTCAACTTCCGCGCGAAGTTCCGACTTACTCAGAGTAGTGTCGGGATCGTATCGTTTACACTGTGCTCCGCGGAGGAGACTCCTTCCACTCAAATCTAAAAGGTCAACGCCATATTGGTTTTCACCTGGTCTCCCGAATATTTCCAGTTCCGGACACTGCCAGCGCTTTTGTAGAACCCGAAGAGCTAGTCGTTGGAAGTCCTGCCAGTTGTCCGGAGGAAACGGGGGAAACTGCCTGGGAATGCTTGGCATTCGATTCGCTCCCTGGATGGGAAAGTCATAATACGTCTCGAAATGACTCAAAGGTCATCCGGAATCTTTTTGAATCGAGAATGGCCTTCATTTCGTCCGCTTGTTCGACACTCAGCAGACCCTGCTTGATGCAGAGCACAATAATGCCTGGCGTTGTGAGCAAGCGGTCTTCGCCCAATAACTCAAGCGCCTTGCGGCGAAACACCCGCTTTTCATCACACGCGAGATACCAGTCTTTGCCGACGGCAAGCGCGAGCGATGCGGTGGCCTGCCCGATCTTTTGTACCATTTCATAAGTTAGTAATGGTTGAGCTTGCAAGCACTCCGATTCGATCAGATTTTGGTGGGCTGATCACCTCTGGCGCCGGTGGCCGATAGCCGAGCGACGAGTGCGGTCTGACCGTGTTGTAGTGGACCCGCCAACGTTCGATGACGATTTGTGCCTCCTTGAGGGAGTAGAAGATCTCGCCGTTGAGGCATTCATCACGCAGCTTGCTGTTGAACGATTCACAGTAACCATTCTCCCAAGGGCTGCCCGGTTCGATGTACAGCGGCTGGGTGCCCAGCCGTTCGAGCCACTTCCGCACCACAGTGGCGACGAACTCTGGTCCGTTGTCCGAGCGGATGTGCTCGGGTCTTCCGTGCACGAGCATCACATCGGCCAGGGTCTCGATGACGTCGAGACTGCGCAGTCGCCGCTCGACCCGGATTGCCAGGCTCTCCCGGGTGTACTCGTCGATCAAGGTTAACATCCTGACTGACCTGCCATCGTGCGTGGCCGCGCTGACGAAGTCGTAACTCCAGACGTGATTGGGCCGCTGCGGCCGCAGCCGCACGCACGCGCCGTCGTTCAGCCATAGCCGCCCACGCCGGGGTTGTTTCCGCGGCACTTTCAGCCCCTCGCGGCGCCAGATGCGCTCGACCCGGTCCTTGCCCACTAACCAGCCGGCGCTGCGCAGCAGCGCCGCCACCCGCCGGTAGCCGTAGCGGCCGTGCTGGCCGGCCAGTGAGATGATCGCCCGGGTCAGCTCATCCTCGTCGTTGCGCACTCTCGGCGTATAGCGCTGTGTCCCGCGCCACTGGCTGAGCAACCGGCACACGTGGCGTTCCGAGAGCGCGTATCGACGCCGGACGTTATCCGCTGCGCAACGCCGCCGCGCGGGGCTTACAAGTTTCCCCGCGCGACGTCCTGCAAGATCTGTTTCTCCAGCGACAGCTCAGCCACCAGCCGCTTGAGCCGCGAGTTCTCGCGCTCCAGTTCCTTGAGCCGCTTGGCCTGCTCCAGCTTCAGCCCGCCATATTCCTTGCGCCAGCGATAATAAGTCTGCTCGGTAATCCCCGACTCGCGACACGCCTGCGGCGTCCCCTTGCCGTTGGCTATCGACACCTCCACCTGCCGCAGCACCGTCACGATCTCTTCCGCCGTGTACCTTCGCTTCGCCATTCCCAGGGCCCTCCTGTTCCAGCTTCTCTAATTTGTCGGCTGGTACAAAATTCCCCGAGCAGGCCAGCGGCCTCGCCCCGACCCATCACCTGCACTAACTCGGCGAATAGTGCTAGGAGCGTGTCCGAGAAATAGTTATTTGACTGAGGAAGAAAGCGGGGTGTGAGTAGTAGATAATTAGGCATGGGTAAGAGCTACCGACCGTACCATCCGGATCAAGAGTTTCTGCTTCCCCCGAGCCTGCGTGAATGGTTGCCCGAGAATCATCTGGTCTACTTCGTCAGCGATGTGGTCGACAATCTGAACCTATCGGCGCTGGATGCGGCGTATGGGGACGAGCAACGCGGGCAGCCGCCCTACGATCCGCGGATGATGACCAAGGTGCTGGTGTATGGGTATTGCGTGGGGGTATTTAGCTCGCGGCGCATCGAGCGGCGTTTAATCGAGGACGTGGGGTTTCGCGTGCTGGCGGCGGGCAACGCGCCGAACTTCCGTACCATCGCAGATTTTCGCAAGCTCCATCTGGCGACGCTGGCCGGGCTGTTTGAAGAGGTGCTGAAGATCGCGCTGGAAGCGGGAGCGCTGAAACTGGGGCGGGTGGCGTTGGACGGCACCAAGCTGAAAGCCAACGCCAGCAAGCACAAAGCGATGAGCTATGGCCGGATGCAGGAGCGGCAACGGCAACTGCGCGCAGAGGTCCGGGAACTGCTGGCCCAGGCCGAGGCGGTGGACGCCGCCGAAGACGCGCACTACGGGGCCGATCGGCGGGGCGACGAGCTACCCGCAGAGTTGCAGCGGCGCGAGAGCCGGCTAAGGAAGATTCGCGCGGCGCAACGGGCGCTGGAAGAGCGGGCGCGGCAGTCGGCGGAGAAGGCCGGAAAGCCGCGCGCAGAAGTGCAATCGGCGAAGCCCGCGGACAAAGATCAATACAATTTCACCGACCCGGAGTCGCGCCTGATGCAGGGCAGCGACGGTCTGGTGCAAGGCTACAATGCGCAGGCGGCAGTGGAGCCGGTGTTGCAGTTAATCGTGGGGCAGAGCGTGACGCCGGCAGCCAACGATAAACAGCAAATCGAACCGATGGTCCAGGTGATCGAGCAACAGAGCGGACAGCGACCCACCGGCCTCGTGGCCGACAGTGGCTATTGCTCGGAGAAGAACCTCGCGTATCTGGCGGCTCTCGGTCAGTCTGGAGACCCGATCGATTGCTATATCGCGACTGGCAAGCAGAAGCATGACGAATACCGCCAGCCCTGCTCGCGCGGACCGTTACCGCGCAATGCGACGCGGGTCGACCGCATGAAACGCAAGCTTCAGACTAAGGTGGGGCGGGCAATCTATGTGACACGGAAAACGATCGTGGAGCCGGTCTTCGGCCAGATCAAAGAGGCCCGCGGGTTTCGCCGCTTTCTTTTGCGCGGCTTGGCTAAAGTCCGGGGCGAGTGGGCGCTGGTCTGTCTCACCCACAACATTTTGAAGTTGCACCGGCTCTGCAATGCGTAACCGTCATCCAGGCGGTCACGAGAAATACCGCAGCAAAACGCGCACCTCTTTGTAGTCGCCAGCCGACCAGCCGGCGCTTCGCAGGATCCTGGGGCGACCGGCATCATCAATAGCCAATCGCTCCAATCCGGAGATCAACTTAACCGGCGAAATTTCTCGGACGGACTCCTCAGCATCATCGAAACCGGGACTGACTCATACCGCTTTCGCCGAACCCTGGAGAAGCGCAAGGGCCGCAATGCAGAGCTGAACAATATTACCGCGCCGCCCCCGCTTAGCGGCGGCGGGAAAAAGGCGACCTAAAACGAGGCCCGTAGCGCTGATCATCAGCACAGAGCAATAACTGAACAACTAACGGAAAACTGGTGGGCCAAATGTAAGCATCGAAGTGGGCCAGACCGGATTGTCGAAATCAAACGACCCGTCCGGATCAGATATTGCCTTTCAGTAATAAGTACGTCAGACCGTTACAGGGGATCGAAATGGCGAAGAAGATGGACGCCGACTCGCATGCGCGTCAATTGGCGCGCGCACTTCTGCAGAAACACAAAGTGTCGCAGCCGCCGACGCCACTCGAGACGATAGTAAAGGCGGAAGGTTTACAGGTGACGCTGCGGTCCTGGGGAAGGCAGAGCCGCCTCGACGCGTTGCTTTTTCGAAGCCATGGCCTCATCGCCGTTAACTGCGACAAACCATCACTACGCCAGCGTTTCTCGCTGGCGCACGAACTTGGCCATTACGCACTAAATCATGAATATCTGAAGCAATTCGGTCCAGACATCGATATCGATCATCCGCCGGAGGATTCACATCCCACGAACGTAAAATTTGAACCGGAAGCGAACGACTTCGCCGGCGAGTTACTCGTTCCGCGCGCGCTTCTAATGACGTTCAGATCCAGAAAGGAAGACGCTGAGGACGAAGACGCAAAAGAGTCGTTTCGTCCGTTTGCGGACTTGGCAAAAGGTCTTCGAGCCCGATCTTTGAGCGAGCAAGAGTTAGCCAACAAATTCAGAGTCAGCAGAGAGGTAATGTTTATCGCGCTCCAAAAGAACGGATTGCTGTAGGGCGATTAGAGCAAATCGGTTCTACCTCTCTGCTTGAGTACATTGCGCAACGTCTCTAGGTAGCCAACGGGGAGAGCCATTCCCGCGGCAACGTTATGTTTATCGGCGACATGAGACGCAATGTCCTGAAACGCCCTCTCATAGTCTTCGCCTGTGACATCTCCGGTCGATCGTGCAGATACCCCCGAAAGCGAAGTGCGCACTGAACGAGTAGCCAACAAACGCTTAAGGCTCTGCTCGACAAGGGACAGAGGCAACCAGCAAATTTCCATGAAAGTCGCCATAACGCTTGCAGGTGTCTCTAACGGATCGGTCTGGCCCTGCTCTAATCCTTTGATATCTACCGATGTCAAGCGTACTGCTCGCGCAAGGTCGTCGACCGAAACTCCAGCTCTGGTTCTGAGTCCATGAAGCAATTCCGGAAAAGAAAACTGTTCGGCTTCTTTGCGACCCTGGGGAGCTCGAAAACGCTCCGCGACTGCCCTTTTGAATTTGACCTGTTCCCAAATTCTATGTCCCACTTCGGGAGACATCTGTCGCTGATATCCACGAAGCATTTCCTCCGTCACCGGGAAGTCCAGCTCCCCATCGGACGCCAAGGCTCGTAGTGTATTCGCAATACTCTCCAGATCTTTTTCCTCAGAAGAGAACTCTCGATTGTCGTGCTTTTTTGTCATGAGCCTCTGCCATTCACTGTCGATTCGACGTTCGCGACAACAATCCCATTTCGAGGGTCAAGTCTCGGCACCGAACATCTTCTCGAGGGCCCGTTTACGCTTCTCCTCGGGCAAACCTTCGATGATCCTAGAGATTTCCTGCCTCAGACGACGGAGGGCGCGCAGTCGCAGTTGCCTCGCGTTGTTTAGGTTTGTGCCCGTCCACTCGGCCAACTGCTCGTTGGTCCCATCATGGCCGATCCAACTGAGCACTTCTTGATCTCCCTGCGAAAGCTTTTCCAACGCCTGCCGGACGATGAGGGTCCTATAGCTCACTAAATCCTGCAACTCCAAATCGTCGCCGCTATTGGCTAGATGCGCTTCAACGTCTGGTGTCTCGGTTTCGTGCTCGCGTCTGTCGCGAGTTTGTCGGTAATGTGAAATGGAAGCGTTGCGCGTTGCAGCCCGCAGTAATGGACCGAGATTGTCTCCCGTGCGTCCGGCTTCAATGCGCTGAAGCATACGAAAAAATACGTCGCTGACGACATCTTCCGCGTCTTGTTCGGACAGCCCAGTGTGGCGCGCGGTCGCTACTAACCACGGCCAGTATTTGTCCCAGAGAAGACGTTGCGCGTCCTCCTGACCGGCGCGAATTCCTTTTACGATCGTACGGTCAGGGACAAAGCCCTTACGTTCTGGATCTTCCACTCCGCACCCCGGCACCGCGCCGTTCAATTTAGGAACGGCTCCGTTCACCCATAATTACGGTCGCCCGTTACATCCCGTTGCCATCTTTTCAGGTCTCGCGTTGAGATAGGAGCGTTCACGATCGCTTGAGGCTTGACAAACTCGGACAAATCTCGGACAATTCGCGGCAGATCGACGGAGTGGCCACCGAGATGAATCGTAAAAGCCTTATCTTTGCTAGATGTTTTGGAGCCACCCGTCGGATTCGAACCGACGACCTGCTGATTACGAACAGCCAGTCAGGACAATCAAGCGGATTCCTCAGCTAACTAGCTGATTTATTTAAGATTTTACTACTTGCACTGCTGATTAAAAATCAGCAGTGCAAACCAGCTTCTTTAGCCGGGCAACGCCCGTATCGCGCAATAAAATCGGCTGCGTGAGATTGTTACGGATTTTCCGGCAAGGGCACTGATCAGAATCCGGGCGTTGCGTCTCAAACTTCTCAACGGTTTCTCCCGGATAGACGATTGCCTCATCGGGGACGCAGATTAAGGAGAAGTCATTTTCGGGCTAGCACTTCTGCCGCGAGTACGTGCGGACTCTTTGTCCGAGCGTTGCGGCCCATCCGCAGCATCGTCACTATCCTGAATCCCGCGTCGCGGAACTCATCCAGGAAGGCACCGCCTTCCTTGGCACCGGCGATTCATGCGAACCAGTTTGCCTCGCTGCTGCGAATTTCCGGCGGAAGAGGTTCGCGCAGTATAAGTTCCGCAGCGTAGACGAGGCCTTCGCTGCGGAGCACGCGAGCCAGTTCGCGGAAGATTGCCGTCCGCGACGGGTTCAAATTGAAAATACCGTTGACCAGGGCGACGTCTATGGACCCGCTTCTGATTGGTAGCGCCTCAGCGTCGGCGCGGCAGAAGGTCACATTGCCCAGACCGGCCTCGGAGGCGGCCCCGTGCGCCCGCTCAAGCATTGATGCGCTGAAGTCGACGCCCACGACGCTTCCGCCTGGCCCGCTTCGCTTGGCGGCAATCAGGGAATCAAGGCCGGCCCCGCATCCTAAGTCCAGAACACACGTTCCCGCGGGGATCTCCGCGACGACAGACACATTGGAAACCCCTGAGAACGCCTCGACTGACGCTGTCGGTAGCTCCGCGAGAAGATTGCTGGGATAGCCGAGGCTCTGAGCAAACTCTCTGCCGACCGGAAATGCATGCTTGCCTCGCGGCTCCTTCGACGCCGCGGAGTATGCCTCGCGAACGGCTTCGCGAATTCCCCGAGCATCATAGGAGGCACTTACTGCCATGAAAGACCTCCCAACATTATCGCGAACTTGAACCAAGCAGCACAATCGACCCATTCGATAGCGTCTGAAAATAAAGGCACGGCCCGGGCCGTCGCCTGCCCACGCTAAGAGCCGACGGGCCGCAATCTACTTGATCACGCCGCAGGCGATGCGCGCACCGCCGCCACCCAGCGGCGCCGGAGTATCGGAGTAATTATCGCCGCCGGCATGGATTATGATCGAGCGCCCGCGAATCTGCTCCACAGTAAGATGAGAAGCGGTGACAGCCTCAGTCGCATCGCCCTGGCTATCAACCACCAGCACCGGCAGGTCGCCGCGATGGCCGACGGTGCTGATCGGCCCCAGATGCTTCTTGGTGTGGGCAGGATCGTAGTGGCCGCCGGCGGCGAAGCCTGCGGCCGGTTTGCCTTGATTCATCCCGGGCCCGCAGTCGCCCTTGTCATGAATATGAAACCCATGCTTTCCGGGCGGCAAGCCGGAGAGCTTGGGAGTGATCACTAAGCCTTGGGTGCTGTCCATAAAGGTCACCGTCCCAAGGGGCCCGCCGACCCCCGTGGCACTGATCGCATTAATCGTGGCCGTAGAGGTCGCCGCACCGGCGGTGGGGGTCCCAACCAAAAGAATACTCGCCGCAAACAAACTCAAGGTCGCTATTGACCTCAGGCGAAACTGCATGTTGGTCACCTCCTATTTTGTACGTCTGCTCGACGGCAATTCGTTCCTTAATTTACCTCGTGTCGTTTCTCTCTCCACAAGCACGCGTCGAGAGCCCATGATCCGGCTCCGACGCTGATTAGGAAAAGCAAGCTCATCGTCATCGCAAAGTCCGTCCTCGCATCGCTTACCATGAACCAGAAGCCTTGGTCGGAGCGGAACAATTCTGGGATTTTGGTCGTCGCGATTGCCGTCAGGATCACGATCAAGAGCGGTATGCCCGCGAGCCTGGCGAAAAGGCCGATCAAGACCAGAAAGCCACAAGTGATCTCGAAGGTTCCTACGAAATGCGCCGTAAAATCGGGATATGGGAATCCAATCTTCGCGAAGCGGAGAACGCCCATGTGAGGGTCGATGTATTTGAGGATGCCCTGTGTCGAGAAGATTAACCCCACAGCCAGGCGAATGAAAATCGGACTTCTGATATTCCAGGTGGAAACGAAAAACTTCTTCATGGTCACTTTGCCTGCATGTATTTAACGAGGGTGACGAAGCCAAAAGTCCTGCCGCGGCCTTGCGCTCACTGCCTGATCGCGTTATCTTAATTCGATATCGAAAGACGATACCGTATGGCGGAATCCAACGCAATCTATTCAGGCTTGATCCGCCTCCACATCCTTCACCATGCGTCGAAAGAGCCGATTTGGGGGTTGGGAATTATCGAGGAGCTAGGACGTCATGGCTACCGGCTGAGCGCTGGGACCCTATACCCCCTACTGCACGGATTGGAACGCGAAGGCTATCTGCGCTCCTTCGAGAAAAGAAACGGCCGGCATGCCCGCCGTCTCTACAAGGCCACTTCAAAGGGCCGACGGTCGTTGCGGCAGGCGAAAACCAAAGTCCGCGAACTGTTCGCCGAACTGTTCGAAGATGAGTGAGGATGCTCTGTTCCCGCCACAAGAGACTACCGCCGGCACCGCAACCGCAGCTCGTGACGCTTCAGGCTCTGCGCTAAAGCAAATTGCGGTTTCGTTCCTGCGATTGGGCACCACCGCCTTCGGCGGCCCGGCGGCTCATATCGCGATGATGGAGGAGGAGTTCGTTCGCCGGCGCGGATGGGTTTCCCGCGCGGATTTCCTCGACATGCTCGGAGCATCCAACCTGGTTCCCGGTCCGAGTTCGACGGAAATGGCCATTCATATCGGGCATCAACGAGCAGGCTGGAGAGGGCTGGTCGTCGCCGGCGGTTGCTTCATCCTTCCGGCGATGTTGATCGTGATGATCTGTGCGTGGGCCTATGCGACCTTCGGCTCGCTTCCTCAGGTACAGAGCGTCCTCTACGGGGTCAAACCGGTCATCATCGCCGTCGTGCTGCAGGCTCTATGGGGCCTCGGACGCACTGCGATAAAGAACGGCTTCCTGTTGGCGGTCGGTCTGTTGGGCACGGCGGCCGGGATCGCCGGTGGAAATGTGTTGGCGATACTTTTGGCCGCTGGTTTGGTGACTGTACTCCAAACGTGGATCAAGGAGCGTCGTTTCTCCAGCAATCTTCTCGCGCTCCCGATGTCCGCCAAATCTTTAGTGGCGGCAATCGCAGTGTTGGCCGCTTCGATCCCCGTAAGCCTGCCCGCACTGTTTCTGGTTTTTCTGAAATTTGGCGCGGTTATCTTCGGAAGTGGCTATGTCTTGCTGGCGTTTCTTCAGGCCGATCTCGTCGATCGGTTGCATTGGCTGACTCAGGCACAGTTACTCGACGCGGTCGCCGTGGGTCAGGTGACACCCGGACCGGTATTTACCACCGCGACGTTCATCGGCTACCTGCTCGGAGGCGTTCGCGGTGCACTGGTCGCGACCGCCGGCATTTTCCTGCCCGGCTTCCTTTTTGTCGCCGCCAGCCGTCCCCTGATTCCGCGGATTCGTCGCTCGAAGATCGCGGCGGCCTTTCTGGACGGCGTAAATGTTGGCGCTGTTGCGCTGATGATTGCGGTTACCTGGCAACTCAGCCGAGCCGCACTGGTGGATTTCCCAACCGCGGCTATCGCCGCTCTCAGTGCCGTAGTTTTGATCTATTTCCGAATAAACTCTGCATGGCTGATCTTCGCGGGCGGGTTGGTCGGACTGGTTGCAGCGCGATGGCTTGGCGCATGAGGACCGCCTCACACCCGATGACGGTGGTGCTTCCTCTTAGGCTAATTCTTCTCGTGCTGATCCTTTCCCCTAAAGCGTTCGCCGGTCCCCCATACATTACGGACGACCCGGAGCCGGTGGAGTATCAGCACTGGGAGGTTTACTTCGCGTCAATATTCGCCAAACAGCCGGATGCCTGGACCAGCACAGCTCCCCACGTCGAAGTGAATTACGGAGTGGTACCTGACGTTCAACTTCATACGATCCTGCCGATGACGCTTTACGCACCTGCTAATGGTGCGAGCAGCTACGGCTACGGCGACACCGAGCTTGGAGTCAAATATCGGTTCGTTCACGAAGGCGATTGGCTACCGCAGATTGGAACATTTCCATTGCTGGAAGTTCCCAGTGGGTCGCACGCCAGGAATCTGGGTAGCGGGCACCTTCAGACGTTCCTGCCGCTTTGGCTCCAAAAGAGTGAAGGGAAGTGGACCACATATGGAGGCGGCGGTTACTGGATCAATCCAGGCGCTGGGAATCGGAATTGGTGGTTTACCGGCATCCTCATTCAGTGCCAAGTGCTTTCGAACCTGACCCCGGGTGTGGAGCTCTTTCATGGGACCTCGCAACAGGCAGGTCAATCGGCGGAGACCGGGTTTAATCTCGGGATGGTGTGGGACCTTAGCGAACTTCAGCACATCATGTTCTCGGCTGGTCCCGCTTTCGGAGGACCGAACCAACTCCAGGGGTATTTCGCTTACCAATTGACCTTTGGACCGTATCCATAACTTGCGGGTGCTAGCCTTGCGCCTAGATATCGCCGTTCTCAACTACATCGTGCATCATCGGTCGGACCGAATCACCGCCGTGATGAGCGTCGTCAGCATGCTTGGCAACGCGGGATTTCTTGCCGGAATAGTCCTGCTGGGCGGGATATACTTGCGCCGTCGAAGTGGAAGCTGGGTTCCCTTGTTAGTGCTCGCCGCCGCAGGCCTTGGAGCTGCTGTCTTCGGACTCACAACGAAGGATATTCTGTCACGCGCTCGACCCCCGGCAGTGTGGATGGCCGCTCGCGCATCAGGCTGGGCGTTTCCTTCCGACCACGCCACGTGCGCGACCGCTGTGTATGGCGCGCTCGGCTACTTGGTCTCCGCTACTAGCGAGAGTTGGCTGCAGCAGCTGTCGATTTGGACCGCTGCCGTATCTGCATCGTTGATGATCGGCATCTCGCGGGTCTATCTGGGGGTTCACTGGCCAACGGACGTGATCGGAGGCTGGACGATCGCAGTCGCGTGGCTTGTGATCTTGCTTGGGTTTTATCGCCTCCGAATTACCGTAGGCGATGGTACGCGCGACCAGAAGCGGTCCGCTTCGTCCCGGAATTGATTTCTCGATAGATGGTTATTCGCGGGAGCCGGCTGGAGACTTCCTAGTCGGACACTTTGAGTGGGTCTCCGGTTTGGTGTTCATGGATCTGGAAGCGCAGGAAGTCGTGGACAGCCGAGAGCGCTTGCGGGTCGCTCGTCGATATAACAACCCGGCCCCCACGGTTAGTCTGCTCGAACCTGTACCCGATCTTCCCCATTAGCCGCTTCATCTCGGGCACGCCCGGCGGGGTCTGCGCATGGATCAGCGTCGGCGCGTTGAAGTCGCCGTGGGAGAACATGTTCGCGATGTGTGCCAGATGTTCTCTGATTTCATCTCGGTTCCCTGCATCGCTCGATTCATTCGCCTCGACCTGAATCACACCCCCATTACGCGAGAGGTAGAAGTGATGAGTAGTCTTAGTCTGTGAAAATCCCATCACCTGCTCGCCGCGCTCGTTCATACCAGCGCCGTGGCTAGAACCACTGCCATCCTGGGGACTCGCAGTCGTGCAAATCGCAGCCAGAGCGAGCAGCGCTCCCGTGATCAGGAACAGTCTGTTCCGTAACCTGTCCATATTTCCTGTTATGAACCGCGAGGTCTATCGACGCTAGCCAATCAAAACCTCGGGTTCGAGTCTGACCGGCGTGGACAGTGATGCGGACACGAGGCAGGCCCTTTCACTCTTCTCGAGAATGCGAAGCACGCGGTCTTTGTCCGCACCCGCGGGAAGGCGCAAGCGCGTTCGAAGCACGATCTCCGTGAAGCGGGTGGCGCCATCCTTGCGGTCAACGGTGCCCTCGCCCGAGAGCTCCAAGGACGTGAACGACAGCTTGGATGCCCGCGCCACGGCCTGAAGCGTGAAGAGAAAGCAGGTCTCGACGGCGGCCATCAGAAATTGTTCGGGGCTCCATGCATCGCCGGGTCCGTCGAAGTCCGCCGGCGGAGCTGTACGAAGTTCAGGTATTCCTGCGACAGAGACCACAGCGTACCCTTCGGCGCCGCCCGAGAGTTGGGCTTTGTAAATGTGTGGCAGTGGTTTCATGGGGATTCCTCTAATCGGAAGAGGGCAGAGCCTTCGCCTCTTTAATTTTCATCGGCTCACCGCAACATTCGAGCGTACCGGTTCCCGCCTTATTGCAAAGTACTTCTGTTCCACACTTTTCACATAGGTAACGTTTCCCGAGTGTCGGCACGCCGTAATCCTCTTCTGCTGGCAGTGGTTAACGAGCGCCTAATCCTGTTCGGCACAGCCGCATGCAAAAGGCGTTACCTGCCAGACAGGAGTAGGGTCATTTGGCTCGCCGTGGCGCCACAGACGAGTCTTACAGCTCTTGCAATGCGAGTTGATGTGAAAGATATCGCCACCGACCCGCCAGTGGCTCGTCCCGAGGCCTCTTTTGCCTTGGTCGATTTCGCTGTGTTCACACTTCGGTCGCATCTAACGTTTCCTCTGACCAGACATTGAGGAATCCTTCGGTCACCCGCCGATACCAAGTCCAGTATGATGGAAACTTGGTATGGAGTTACACGTCCCCGAAGCAGCAGCACCTCGGCCGAAGCTCGCTAGACCTGATGACCGCAGCTACTGATGGATAGCGACGACGGTAAAACCTTGCTCGGTCAGCATATCAGCGGTCCGGCGAGCATCTTGAGTACGGACACGCAGGTAGAAAATTTGATCTTTGCGATCTCCCTCGCCAGCGTAAGTTCCCATCCCGAGAACCTCGCCACTTGAAAGTCCTACTAGGAGTCCGTCCGAGAAATTTCGCCGGTTAAGTTGATCTCCGGATTGGAGCGATTGGCTATTGATGATGCCGGTCGCCCCAGGATCCTGCGAAGCGCCGGCTGGTCGGCTGGCGACTACAAAGAGGTGCGCGTTTTGCTGCGGTATTTCTCGTGACCGCCTGGATGACGGTTACGCATTGCAGAGCCGGTGCAACTTCAAAATGTTGTGGGTGAGACAGACCAGCGCCCACTCGCCCCGGACTTTAGCCAAGCCGCGCAAAAGAAAGCGGCGAAACCCGCGGGCCTCTTTGATCTGGCCGAAGACCGGCTCCACGATCGTTTTCCGTGTCACATAGATTGCCCGCCCCACCTTAGTCTGAAGCTTGCGTTTCATGCGGTCGACCCGCGTCGCATTGCGCGGTAACGGTCCGCGCGAGCAGGGCTGGCGGTATTCGTCATGCTTCTGCTTGCCAGTCGCGATATAGCAATCGATCGGGTCTCCAGACTGACCGAGAGCCGCCAGATACGCGAGGTTCTTCTCCGAGCAATAGCCACTGTCGGCCACGAGGCCGGTGGGTCGCTGTCCGCTCTGTTGCTCGATCACCTGGACCATCGGTTCGATTTGCTGTTTATCGTTGGCTGCCGGCGTCACGCTCTGCCCCACGATTAACTGCAACACCGGCTCCACTGCCGCCTGCGCATTGTAGCCTTGCACCAGACCGTCGCTGCTCTGCATCAGGCGCGACTCCGGGTCGGTGAAATTGTATTGATCTTTGTCCGCGGGCTTCGCCGATTGCACTTCTGCGCGCGGCTTTCCGGCCTTCTCCGCCGACTGCCGCGCCCGCTCTTCCAGCGCCCGTTGCGCCGCGCGAATCTTCCTTAGCCGGCTCTCGCGCCGCTGCAACTCTGCGGGTAGCTCGTCGCCCCGCCGATCGGCCCCGTAGTGCGCGTCTTCGGCGGCGTCCACCGCCTCGGCCTGGGCCAGCAGTTCCCGGACCTCTGCGCGCAGTTGCCGTTGCCGCTCCTGCATCCGGCCATAGCTCATCGCTTTGTGCTTGCTGGCGTTGGCTTTCAGCTTGGTGCCGTCCAACGCCACCCGCCCCAGTTTCAGCGCTCCCGCTTCCAGCGCGATCTTCAGCACCTCTTCAAACAGCCCGGCCAGCGTCGCCAGATGGAGCTTGCGAAAATCTGCGATGGTACGGAAGTTCGGCGCGTTGCCCGCCGCCAGCACGCGAAACCCCACGTCCTCGATTAAACGCCGCTCGATGCGCCGCGAGCTAAATACCCCCACGCAATACCCATACACCAGCACCTTGGTCATCATCCGCGGATCGTAGGGCGGCTGCCCGCGTTGCTCGTCCCCATACGCCGCATCCAGCGCCGATAGGTTCAGATTGTCGACCACATCGCTGACGAAGTAGACCAGATGATTCTCGGGCAACCATTCACGCAGGCTCGGGGGAAGCAGAAACTCTTGATCCGGATGGTACGGTCGGTAGCTCTTACCCATGCCTAATTATCTACTACTCACACCCCGTTTTCTTCCTCAGTCAAATAACTATTTCTCGGACACGCTCCTAGCTCGGCGATCATTGCCAAATCGAAGGAATTGCCACTAAACGTGAGGTCTATTCGCGAAACTCCCTCTTCAGCGGTACCGAGCACCTCGCCGAAAGCCCGGAGCAGGTCGATTGTCGTAATGACGCCGACAAGCTTGCCGCCGTCCATGACAGGCAAACCGCCGACCTTATGCTTGACTAACAGGTTGGCGGCCTGATCCAGCAGCATGTCGGCCGCCACCGTAACGACTGACCGAGCCATTACGGCATCTACCCGCGTGTGCTCAAGCTGGCCCACGTGCTGACGAAGATCCCGGTCGCTGATTATTCCTATGAGCTTGCTATGCTCGACCACTGGCAACCTTCGAAAATTGCCCTTGTCCATCTTCCTCCTGGCTTCGGCCAGCGTTTCGGCAGGTCCTATGGCGACGGGGTCCTTGGTCATCCAACGACGGATCAGCATTGAAGGTCTCCCCTTATCGATAAATTATTTGGGCAGGTTCACCGAAATCGGTCCACCTTCATTCAAGGCAGCAAAAGACCTGCCAAAGAAGCCGTGCTTGGGTTTGGTGTGCTCCGGCTCATCATGTACAGAACTCCGAGCTCTACTGGTGAACACACAAGCCAGCTGAATTTTTGAACTGCTCCCGAAAGGCACAGCGCGGGCGACTATGGTTCCGAAAGAGTCACTGTCTGTTGCATCCGTCCGTCCGAACAGGGGGAGAGAATGGGGGTGCCGAGCATGCCCGCCTGGTTGCGACGTCCTGGTGTAGTGCAGTTTCAAGCCAATACTGGTTTTTTCTCGCGGAGGTGCGTCAGGCCACGAGCAGTTTGAGGGCGGGCAATCCGACCGGCGGGGTGGGCTGCCACGGTACAATAAATGTCTTTCGAGCCAAAGACTGCTCCACGCGTTCGATTTGCTTGCGCTCACCGATTAACCGCTGTCGCAGAAGCGGATCCTGGGTACCACTGGCTAAAAGGCTCCGGTTTATGACCCAGGCAAATGGTTCGATCTTCGCGCGGCGCAAATCCTCCTGCAGCGCAGCAGCTTCGGACACCGGTGTAATTTCGGGCAATGTCACCAGGATCACATGGGTATAGAGCGGGTCTTGGAGACGCATCAACGGCGTGATGATCCGTCCCGGGATCGGATGCCGAGCGAAATCGCGCATGATTTGCCGGTGATAAGCGCCGGTGGCATCCATCAGCAGCAGGGTGTGTCCGGTCGGCGCCGTATCAAGGATCACGAAGGCGCTCCGCGCTTCAGAAACAGTTCGTGAGAAGGCGTGAAACACCGCAACTTCCTCGGTACAGGGCGAGCGCAGATCCTCGCGCAGAAGAGCCCTTCCCTGTTCGTCGAGCTTCGCTCCCCGCGTCGCCATAATTTTCTCGACGTAGTTGCTGGTCTCAGCTTTCGGGTCGATCCGGTCGACCCGCAACCCCGGCAAGTTACCCTCCAGCGTCATCGCGAGATGGGCCGCCGGGTCAGTTGTGCTCAGATGCACTTCGTAGCCACGGTTGACCAAGCCCACCGCGCACGCGGCCGCAACCGTCGTCTTGCCGACGCCGCCCTTGCCCATGACCATGATCAGGCCGCGGCCCGCCGCGGCAATCTCATCGACCATCCGGTCGAGGCCCGGCAAGTTTACGGGGACGACTTCGGCATGCACCGGTTCGACCGGCGGCCAGGTCGCGTCCTTGTCTATCGATAGCAAAGCGCGCAATGCCTGCAGGCCGACCATGTCAAAGGCGCGAAGCGGCACTTCGTCTCGTGGCAGATTGAGCAGCACCTCGGGAACTTGTGCGAGCGCCTGTCGCCCGAGTTCCTCCAGTGCCTTCGCAACGCTGTCGTCTGCCCTGGTGGCGTGGAACACGCCGTTCACGACGAGACATTGATTGCCGAGCCCCAGTGCCGTTATCTCCGACGACGTTCGCGCAGCTTCGACGAGGGCGCTCCTTTCCGGCCGCGTCACGAGAACGAACACTGTCCTCCGTGAATCGGCCAGCGCCACCATGGCATCCTTGAAGCGCCCTTCCTGCATTTTGAGGCCCGAATGCGGGCCCAGGCACGACGCACCCCGATCATTACCTTCGAGAAATCCCGTCCATGCCTTTGGAAGACTCAGGAGACGTAGCGTATGCCCGGTAGGCGCAGTGTCAAAGATCACGTGATCATAATTTGCAGTGTCGTCGGCGAGGAGCCCGGCAAATTCATCGAAGGCCGCGATCTCGGTGGTACAGGCGCCGGACAATTCCTCACGGACATTCTTGCGTTCTTTCTCGGTCGCTCCGTCACCCATCAGAGCAATGACGCGTGCGCGATAGGCTTCGGCCGCCGCCGTCGGATCGATATTCAAGGCTGCGAGCCCCGGTACGCCGTCGATTGGCGAGGGATAATTCGAAAGTTTCTGACCGAGCATCTCATCGAGGTTTGACGCCGGGTCGGTACTCACGAGGAGGACCGACTTTCCGATGTCGGCCAATCCAAGCGCCGCGGCGCAGGCGAGCGAGGTCTTACCAACCCCGCCTTTGCCGGTGAAGAAAAGATAGTGGGGCGGATCACGCAAAAGCTTCAGCATTCAATTCATCCGGCGGCGATGTATATGGCCGAGGTTTCCCTTCGACCTCGTTCCAACCACAGATCCTGTCCATTTGGGTTGCCGGATGACCCCAACGACCGCCCGACGAGACGATCATGCGCGCGCCTGCCGTCTCATTCGCCTCTCGTGTCTCTGAGGCGCAGATGCGCAGGCTTACGCGCCCGGACGAAGGCGCTCATGAATTTGCCATCGACGAGCGACGCGATTTTTTCGACGTCAAGATTTGCGCGCTCGAAAAAGTCCGTGGCGTCGGCCGCTCGATAGATCCGCGTCGGCTCCAGGTCGACCTGTTCAAATCCGGCGCTGAGCAATTTCGCGCGGTACTCCGACTCTTCCAGCGCTCCGGCTACGCATCCGATCCACAGCTCCACGCTGCGGCGAATGGCGGCCGGGACCTCGCCGCGCACCACGACGTCAGAGACCGCGAAGCGGCCGCCGGGCCGCAGCACGCGGAAGGCCTCCGCCAGGACTTGATCCTTATCGCCGGAGAGATTGATCACACAGTTCGAGATAATGACGTCGACCGAGTTGTCCGGCAGGGGAATGTTTTCTATTTCGCCCTTGAGAAACTCGACATTTTGCGTTCCGGCCTTCCGCTGGTTCTCACGAGCCAACGCCAGCATCTCGTCCGTCATGTCCAGACCGTAGGCCTTCCCGCCGGGACCGACTCGGCGCGCGGAGAGCAATACGTCGATGCCGCCGCCGGAGCCGAGATCGAGTACCGTCTCGCCCAGTTTCAACTCGGCTAGTGCGGTTGGGTTGCCGCATCCCAATGACGCCGCAACCGCATCTTTCGGAAGCGAGCCAGTTTCGCTGTCAGCGTACAAATTCGATGTGATCGGATTTCCCGCGGGAGCCGCCGTACCGCAGCACGAAGGACTTTCCTGGTTGACGACTTGTAGCGCCGCGCGCGCATAGTTCTGGCGGACGGTCTCTTTGATCGACTCTTTGCTGCTCATCGCGTCTCCTTCCATTTCGATTGTGGATCAGCTGATACCCGCTAGGTCAAAAAGAACGCTACCATCCCAATCATCGCTGATCAGCAACATGCTCCCGCCTTGCGGGGCTGGGCTGTATCCGGTGAAGCCGAGGGTACGCAGCACGCCCCTTTTGACTCTTCGGCGGCGGCGCTTTTGCCATTATGAAGCGGGATGCAGCACGCTTCCCCGTCGGATCGCTTCATCGTCGTGTCTTCACCAAAGATCGGCACTTCGCCCAAAGTCTGAAAGTGCTCCCACGCCAGGCCTTGAGGGTCGATGACCCAGTATTTGTTACCTTTGGCGTAACAACATTCGACTTCGGTCTCTTTCAGAACCGTCGATCCGGAAGCATGGTCGGCTCGCGCGCCCAGTTCCGCCAGTTCCGCCGGATCATCGGCCTGGAATCCCAAGTGATTGACGCCGGGCTTATTGCCGCGCGACGAAATCGCAAAATTTACGCGCGGGTCCTCGAGCATCCACTTGGCATAGTCTGGCCGCTCGACGGTTGGCTTATGCCGAACAAGTCGGAATAGAAAGTTACGCTCTGATTGAGATCTTCGACCGCAACGTGGACATGAAATCGCTTCATATGAATCTCCTTTGGAATTCTTCAAACAAATCGACCGACAAGAAACGCCGCTATCCCCTAATTTCGCCGCACTCTCCGGGGTTGACCTCACACACTTATAATTCTATATATGTAAAAGCATGAAGAAATCAAATGCCATCTCGGCCCTCGGAGCCCTGGCTCAAGAGAGCCGGCTCGATATCTTGCGGCTGCTGGTACAAAAGGGCCCGCAAGGCCTGCCCGCGGGGGACCTCGGGGAGCGCCTTGGGCTGCCCCCACCGACACTCTCTTTCCATCTGAATCAGCTGAGGTATGCCGGCTTCGTGAGCTCTCGCCGTGAGAGCCGCTCGATCATTTACACGGCGAACTACAAGACGATGAACAGTCTTCTCACGTTTTTCACTGAAAATTGTTGCGCAGACCAGACGGGGATCTGCGCGGCGGCTGCCTGCGATGCTGCCAAGACAATGTTACCCCCAGACCCAAGAGCGACGTAACGACGCGGGGGCATTGGCGGCGGTTTCTAAGACGACAACGCGAAGCGAATCCATAAAGGAGAAACACACGTGGCAGAACTGAATCAAGATACCGATCAGGAAATGCTCGTGACCGGAGACTGGCTCGCAGCGCATCTGCAGGATCCGGCAACTCGAATCGTCGATATGAGGAAAGGAGATGGTTACAGCATCTCACACATCGTGGGTGCCGTAGGTTATCAAGGCAGCCCGTTCTTGCGAGAGGAAGGCGCGACTATCGGTCCGGAGAAGTTTGCCGACCTGATGTCGCGGCTCGGCGTTGGCGACGATACGACGGTCATCGCGTATGACGACGGGAACAATCTCTTCGCGGCCAGGCTGTGGTGGGTGCTCAATTACTATGGTCACGGGCGAGTCAAAGTTCTGAACGGTGGTTGGGACCTCTGGGTTGCGGAAGGCCGGCCTGTCGAGACCGGTACCGCAAAGCCGCCAGCGGCGCGTTTCAATCCGCAGCCGAGCGATAGATGGATTGCCGACTCGCAATACGTGAAAGCCTCGATCGGAAATCCCGAACGACTGATCGTCGATGTGCGCGGCGATAGCGAATGGACAGGAGCGAATCCGATGGGCACCAAGCGGGGCGGCCATATCCCGAGTGCGATGCATCTCGAGTGGACAAAGACCATTGACCCCGAGACCAAGCGCTTCAGGCCTGCGCCCGTCCTTCGCGAGATGTTCGAGAAGCTTGGCGCAACTCCTCAAAAGGAAATGATCACCTATTGCCAGGGCGGCATCCGCGCGGCGCATACGGTATTGGCCTTGCGGCTTGCGGGCTTCGACAAGGTACGAAACTACGACGGTTCGTGGGCCGAATGGGGCAACCGCGAGGACCTGCCGATAGAGTGATAGGAAAAACCGAGCCGTGAAAAGCATCCTGTTCCTTTGTGTCGCTAATTCCGCTCGCAGCCAGATGGCTGAGGGACTCGCCCGCCAGATGTTCGGCGCCGGCGTCCGCATTCAGAGCGCGGGCTCCAGCCCGTTGCAACTCAATCCGCTGGCTGTGGCCGCAATGGCCGAGGTCGGTATCGACATCTCCGGGCAAAGGGCGAAGTCGGTGGAGACCATTGACTCAAGCTCAGTCGATACCGTGGTCACGTTGTGTGCCGAAGCGGTCTGTCCGGTGTTTCCGGGTAATGTACGTCGCTTGCACTGGCCAGTAGCCGATCCGGCGGGTGGCGACCCCGGCCTCACGCAGGAGCAGCGCCTGGAGCGGTTCCGCGTTGCTCGCGACCAGATCCGACAACGGCTCGCCGTACTCGATGCTTTGCGTGATCTGCCCGAAGGTCCGGCTGCCGCCGAGTTTCACGCGAGCGTCAGGGTAAAGGACTTAGCGCGCAGCACACGGTTTTACGCTTGGCTTCTCGGGATTCAGCCCCGCGAATGGACACATCGGTTCGCAACTTTTATCCGATCCGACCTGCGTCTCAACTTCGTTCTGCTCGTCTCAGACGGCAAGGAATTGCATCACGATACGCTCTACCATCTCGGGATCGCCGTGCCGGACAAATCCGCCGTAGTTGCCGCCTGTCACCTCGCCCGTGCGGCAGGATGGCACGTGGAAAAGCCGCCGCGCACCACATGGCTTGGTACGCCATTGCACGAACTATGGCTGAAAGACCCCGACGGCAATCTCGTGGAAGTCTATGCCCGGCTTACTGAAGAAGAATTTGCCCAGCGTCCCTCTGATGCGCAACCCATCTTCCTCGCATAGTCGCGTTACCGGCCGTCTTGCGAGGCGAAAGGCTGATGTGAATCACACGTTAACGGGGCTTTAAATGTTTATTTCTGTCTAGCCAGCTTTGCGGACTCGATGTCGCTGCGGTAGATTCTACGGAGCATAACTCTAGAGAAGTAAAACTATGAAGAAGTCGAACGTTATTGGAGCATTGGGTGCTTTAGCCCAGGAAACCCGCCTCGATATCTTCCGGTTGCTCATCCAAAAGGGACCCGAGGGACTGCCGGCTGGGGAAATAGGTGAGCGCCTGGGACAGCCTTCGCCTACACTGTCGTTTCATTTGAATCAGCTCAGGTTCGCGGGGCTCGTTACCTCGCGCCGCAAGAGCCGCTTAATCATCTACAGCGCCAACTATAAAGCGATGAACGATCTGCTTGCCTATCTGACTGAGAACTGTTGCGCGGGGCGGTCGGACCTCTGCGCACCCGAAACATGCGCTCCGGTAGAACCAAACCAGACCCGGGCCAAAACGGGCCGCGAAAACGCGAAGGCCGGCAGATAGTAGGCGATTCCCATGGCTCAGCGCGAATACAACGTCTTGTTTCTGTGCACTGGCAACTCGGCCCGCAGCATCATGGCGGAGTGCGCGATAAACCGATGGGCCAAAGGAAAATTCAAGGGCTATAGCGCCGGCAGTCATCCGAAGGGCGCGGTTCATCCGATGACGTTGGCATTGCTCAAAGAACTCAACTACGAGACCGCCGGGTTGCGCAGTAAAAGCTGGGACGAGTTCGCCCGTCGGGACAGTCCGCCGCTCGATTTCGTCTTCACCGTCTGCGACCAGGTTGCCGGTGAGGTATGTCCGGTATGGCCGGGACAGCCAATCACCGCCCATTGGGGAGTGGCCGATCCGGCCGCCTTTGTCGGCTCCGAGGAGGCAACGCGCCGATTCTTTTTTCGAATTTTCACTGAGCTGGACAACCGCATCAAAATTTTCACCAGTTTGCGCATCGACACCCTCGACAGCTTTGCACTCCAACGCCGCGTCCAGGAAATCGGCAAAATCAAACTTCCAGATGACGGAGAGCGTCGATCTTCGAATCAACGAGAACTGGAGCACATAAATGACCGCGACCATGACGATGTCCCATACACCCATCATGAAGAGGCTGTCGTTTCTCGACCGCTATCTCACGCTGTGGATATTCCTGGCGATGGCCCTCGGAGTCGCAATCGGTAACGTCTTTCCGGGAGTGAAGACGGCTTTCGATCGCATGAGTATCGGGACGACGTCGCTGCCGATCGCGATCGGGCTGATCCTGATGATGTATCCGCCGCTGGCTAAGGTGAACTACGACGAGTTGGGCGATGTGTTTCGCGACTGGAAAATCCTCGGGCTGTCGCTCGTGCAGAATTGGATAATCGGCCCAATCCTGATGTTCGCGCTCGCGATTATCTTCCTGCGCGATCGTCCCGAATACATGGTGGGGCTGATCCTGATCGGCCTCGCGCGCTGTATCGCGATGGTGGTGGTGTGGAACGACCTCGCCGACGGCGACACCAACTATTGTGCGGGGCTGGTGGCGTTCAACTCGCTCTTCCAGGTGCTGTTTTTTTCGGTTTACGCCTACGTGTTCGTGACGATCATCCCGCGCTGGCTCGGACTGGGCGGCGCCCTGGTGCATATCACGATGGGCGAGATCGCACAGAGCGTCGGGATCTACCTGGGCGTGCCGTTCGTGGCCGGCGTGACGACGTGGACGATCCTCACGCGGATGAAGGGCAAGGCCTGGTATCGGCAGGTGTTCGTGCCGAAGATCAGTCCGCTCACCCTGATTTTTCTGCTGTTCACGATCGTCGTGATGTTTTCGATCAAAGGCAGTGCGATCGTGAAGCTGCCGGTGGACGTGGTGCGGATCGCGATTCCCTTGCTGCTCTATTTCACAATCATGTTCGGGGTATCGTTCGTACTCAGCCGCAGATTCGGGGCGACCTATCCGCAAACGGCGACGCTCTCGTTTACCGCGGCGTCGAACAACTTCGAACTGGCGATCGCAGTCGCGGTCGCAACATTTGGGATAGACAGCGGCGCCGCTTTCGCCGCAGTTATCGGACCGCTGATCGAGGTGCCGGTGATGATCGGACTGGTCGACGTCGCCTTGTGGACGCGGCGGAAGTATTTCGCCAACTCATCTGCTACCGTCACCGCCATTGATTAGCGCAATGCGGTAGCTCTGCCATCTGCGAGCGCGGTGAGGTTCAGCTCGTGCGGTTGTCTAGCTCATCTTCATGGTTGCAGCGCTACCAGCGATATCTTTGGTGACGGGGCACGCTCTCAAAGTGCCGAACATCCGAAACTTGACAAACTCGGACATTTCTCGGACAATCGGCAACAGATCGACGAATAGGCTCAACAAGATGAACCCTAAAAGCCTTATATTTCTTGGTTTTTTTGGAGCCACCCGTCGGACTCGAACCGACGACCTGCTGATTACGAATCACCTGCCCTACCGGCTACGCCACAACGAAGTTCGAAGGGTGTACGACCCGCAGCGTGAGATGGGCGAGCGTCACCGCCCGTTACTGGAGATGACGTGCTTCCTTAGGCGGATTCGCCAAACATTTCGCGGCATTAGCGATCTCGAATAACACTGGATTTGTGGGGCGAACAGAGCGCACATGGACACCTGAAGGAGGTCTCCATGGTAGACGTGAATGCGCGAGATCTATTCACAAAGCCGCGCCGAGTCGGCGGTTCAGACGATTTGGCGCATCAGGTTGCAAGCCTCTCTGCGCTGGACGCGGAGACGTTGAGGCAAAGATGGAAGGTCCTCTTTGGCGCCGATCCGTCGCCAAACCTAGGCCGTTCCTTTTTGGTTCATGCGCTGGCCTACCGACTTCAGGAAAAAGCACTCGGCGGCCTGAAACATTCGACACGGCGGGTTCTTGATCGAGTTGCTGACGGAACTGCATCGGATGAGCCCAAGCGCGCCCGAGCGCGAAAGGCCGGTGCAGGGACGGTTCTGATCCGAGAGTGGGGAGGCGTTAGGCATCGCGTCACCGTGCTCGACGACGACGTGGTCTACCGCGGACACCGCTACAAGTCGCTCTCGGAAGTCGCCCGCACCATCACGGGCACCCATTGGTCGGGTCCGCTGTTCTTCGGCCTCACGAGACGGGGCAACGAGGCAGGTCGTGGCTAACAGCCCGATCAGGCGATGCGCGATTTACACGCGCAAATCGTCTGAAGAAGGGCTGGAGCAGGACTACAACTCGCTGCACGCGCAGCGCGAAGCATGCGAGGCGTTCATCAGGAGTCAGGCCGGCGAGGGCTGGAAGTTCATCAAGACCGCATACGACGACGGCGGTTTTTCCGGCGGCACGATGGAGCGGCCTGCACTACAGCAGCTTCTCGCGCACATTGGCGAGGGTTTTATCGATGTGGTCGTCGTGTACAAAGTCGACCGCCTTACCCGCTCGCTCACGGACTTCGCCAAGATAGTTGAGCTCTTCGATGCGCGCAACGTGTCGTTCGTCGCGGTCACGCAGCAGTTCAACACCACCAGCTCGATGGGACGGCTGACGCTCAACGTCTTGCTCTCGTTTGCACAGTTCGAACGCGAGGTTATCGGTGAGCGCATTCGGGACAAGGTCGCGGCCTCCAAGCGCAAGGGCATGTGGATGGGCGGCGTTGTCCCGATGGGGTACAATGTACGCGAGCGGAAGCTGCTCGTGAACCACGCCGAAGCCCGGATCGTGAAGCATGTCTTCGAGCGCTACCTTGAGCTCGGCACCGTCCGCGCTCTGAAGAAGGATTTGGAAGCGCACGGAACCTTCTCGGCGACCAGAGTCTCGAAGAAGGGCAACAGGCAAGGCGGCAAGCCGTTCGCACGCGGAGCACTTTACCATCTGCTCTCCAACCCAATCTACGTGGGTGAAATCCGACACAAGCGTGACCGCCATCCGGGACAGCACGAGGCGGTGATAAGCCGCGAGCTGTGGGAGCAGGTTCAGGAACGCCTGCGAAGCCGAGCTGCGCGCATCGGAGAAGGCCGCAAGACCGAGGCGACCCAAAGTCCGCTTGCTGGCAAGCTGTATGACGAGAACGGCGGACCCCTCTATGTGCAGGGAGCCGCGAAGGGTCAACGACGCTACCGTTATTACGTCTCGAAGAAATTGGTAAAAGGAGAGTCGCAAGACTCGGAACAGGGTTGGCGGATATCTGCACCTGAGATTGAGCGAATACTCACTTGCACGGCTCAGACGATGCTTTGCGATCGACCAGCCATCGCGCTTGCGCTTGAGGAGTCTCGCATCGAAACCACACCGCTGGAGTTGGTTCTGAAATCCGCTCAAGGATGGAATGATCGGCTTGAGGCCGGCGGCGAAAAGGCCGGCTCGGCGCTCGCCGAGCTCGTCGAGAGCGTCGGACTCAGCCGCGAGCGTGTCCGAGTCTCACTCAAGCTGCCGTTCCCACCAATCGAAACGAACCGCGAGAAATCCAAAAATCACCTTTCTCTCACGCGAGATTTCCCGATGCGCCTGAAGCGGCGCGGGGTCGAAATCAGGATGGTGCTGGAGGGCGACTCCACACCGGGCCCGGTCGACCTTCCGCTGCTCAAGACGGTCGCCCGCGCCCGCAGGTGGTCGGACGACCTGGTCTCAGGGCGGCTAAAGTCAATTCGTGAGCTGGCGCAGCGAGAAGGGATGAATCGTCGCTCCGTGCAGCGACTGTTGCGTCTGGGGTTTCTCTCTCCGCGAATCGTGGAGGCGATCGCGGACGGCCGCCAGCCTCCAGACCTGACGGTCATCAAGCTCACCCGACGAATTGAGCTTCCGCTGCTATGGAGCGCACAGGAACAGGCGCTCGGCATCCGCTAATTTAGGTTTCGGAGACGAGTCGGGCCGAACCGCTGGAAGGCAGCCCGGCCCCGATCCGATTGGTTTTGCCGCGCGAAGCTATTTTGCGGCCGTTGCCTTCTGAGTGCGGGTGTTCCCCTTCTTCCTCACGGCTGAGCCGTAACGCTTTTTGAAGCAGGCGCGGCATCGGGCGTCGCGCCTCTTCTTGAACGACGGAGCGAGATCGTCGCTGCCGCAGTATCGGCAGACCAGCTTCTCCTCCTTGGCTGTCGCCCGCGATGACTGCGGCAGGCGCCGAGCAGTTTTGCTCTTCTGTTCGGGCTGCGATGGCGCCGGCGTGGAGGCTACGGGTTTGGTATTCGCGTTCACATGGATCTCCTTCTCGGGCCGGGGCTTGCCGCAACCGGCCGTCGTGAGCACACATTGCTCTGTCGTGGCGACATGGGAAGGCCTTTCGCCTGGCGTGCAGATGGACCTAGGCAAATCGCGCCGGGATAGGACTGGCCGAATTCTGGCGATCTGTGGCAGTGGAGACGCTCTCCGGGTCCTCGCGCGATCGCAAATAGCGCGCGCACGCGCGCTTATCGAGTGATTTTCCGAGATGTCCTAGAGACGGTAGACTGGATGGTTGCGGGGAGAGGATTTGAACCTCTGACCTCCGGGTTATGAGTTCGACTTAGGACCGCCCGCCTATGTCCAATGCGCAGTAAACTCTACATCGCATGGTCCATAGAACGAGCAATCGTCCGTCAGTGTACATCGCCGTGGCTGTCAACTTGGCTGTCAAAATTCCGATTCGCCGCACCTCCGCAAGCAACGGAGCTGCTGGCTGAGGCTTGAGGCGGGAGCTTTTTGTGAGTGGGGGGGTGAGCCTCGATGCGTCTGTTCAGCTTGGCTTAGTACCCTCGCGCGCGGTCGGTCGGTTTTTTGGTTAAGATCTGTGGAAATACATCCGCTTCCACGTGGCCAAGAAACGAAGGGCCAAAGAGGATCGGCTGATAATCGAGGGTGACTAGACGAACGCAATGAAAATGGCGCTCAAGAAAGAGGCGCCCTTCATGGGGCGGTAGTGCTCTGGTTATACGTTGCTCTACATTTTTGGGGGCACAACGGGATCGGGGGCAGCGCGCGGTTGTGCGAGAGCTGGAGCCGCAGTTATCGGCTGTTCAACACAATCGAGATTTGCCACAGCGGGATTAGGCTGCAAATCGTAATCTGCACCGCTCATCTCTCCAAATATTCCGCCCCAAAGCATCCCGCCGCCACTGACCGTTGGAAATATTGAAACCAGCGCCTGTTTACACCCCGGCTTGGTGAAAGTAACGACGACGCTGGCGCTCCGTGGCAGATCGAGCTGACAGGGGGTCTGACATGATGAGCCAGATGATACGCTGGCAGTAGCCCCTTGCGGGTTACTCGCTAATTGCAAAGGCTCCGTTGTGCCTCGAATCATCATGTATGGAATGAAACATCCGCTCGCCATCAAAACGATGAGGGCACAGCAGTAGACCGCAATCCGAGTCATAGTGTAGCCTTCCGCATTTTGCAGCACTTTTATCACAAACTGAGGTAAAGCGAACAGGAAGAGGAACCAAGCAGATATTCAGCGGCAAGAGCCCTGCCGCGATTCTATTGAGGCCTGCAAATTATAGTGACAGCGAGCCAGGGCTTAAACCCCATCTAAAATTTGTTCATTCGGATCTTCGAGTTGTCCCTATATTATGCAGGACTCAATAGGCAGCTTGGTCCCATGCGAACCTGAAAACCCCGCTTCCTTGATTCTATATCCGACTGCCGCAATGATTTCACTACAGAGGGCACCTTCTTATCTACCTGTAATTCATAGCGACAAATTTGCCCTCGGCAGACGGTCTCCCCAGGTGGCGCCGGAGCCTACTTTCGTAACCCACGAGCGCTTGCTAGTCGTTGACCATGACAACCAAAGAAGCAGGCCGGAAAAGATGGGCCGGCGTCTCGAAAAAGGAGCGCCAAGAGTTCGCCAAACGCTTAGCTCTGGCGCGAGACTTCGCCCTCACGCCGGAGCGGAAGCACGAAATCGCCATGATGGGCGTTGAGGCCAGGCTGAAACGAGCGCGGGCGCGCAAGGCGCTACAGAACATGGCAGACCCGAATGCGGCGCCTCCGCCGCTGGTCCGAGATCCGAAGACGGACAAGCTCATCCGGAAGCCGCCAATCGGGCCGCAGCACCAGCACCTCGCCTATATTCCGGGTGGTCGGGACGAATGTGGTAAATTCGCATGCGTCCTCTGCGGCGAGAAGTTCGGGTTGGAATAGATCATCCTGCCGTTCGGCGATGCTGCACGTGCGTCGTCAACCGCAGAATCTCCTCGACATTCCAAGGGTCTTCTGCGAAGGATGAGCAAGTTTCCATCGCGAGTCAGGTGCCCCCCAATGGGTCCAACGCTTTGCTGCCCACTGTTCCGGGGCCAAATCAGACGAATCGCACGAATCGCGAGGGCCGCCACGTTTGCGTTTTTGCTGGTGTGCGCACCGGTTGTCACCGGATTTGCCCAAGACATCACGGTCCTTAAAGGCAACCATCCCATAGAGGCCGAGACACTCGGCCCGGTGGGCAGGGCCGACGCTAATCGGTCGCTAACCATGTCTATCACGTTCGCGCTTCGCAATCGGGCGGCGCTTGGCCGCCTCTTGTCGGAGCTTCAAGACCCCACCTCACCCCAATTCCACAATTGGCTCAGCCCGGCGGAATTTAATCGGCGCTTCGGGCCCCGTGATGCCGACGTAACTGCGGTCGTCGATTGGCTTGGGACGGAGGGGTTCACCGGAATCTCAGTCAACCGAGCCGGGCATTCCGTCAGCTTCAGCGGTACGGTTGCGCAAGCCGAACGCACCTTCACAGTCTCGATTGCCACTTTTGGCAAGGGTCAGGTGTTCGCCAACACCAATGACCCCGTTATACCCGCACGCTTCGCCGACGTAATCACTGGCATCCACGGACTCGACAATATGCTGCGCGCTGTGCCCGCCAAACACGGCTCACCCCGGCCCGCTCCGCTACCGGCGCCGATGAGCCGCAAATCCCACCCGCTGCAACTCGCGCTCGCGGGTTCTCAGCACCCCTCTTCGCCCGATGCTTCAGATCAGGGGACTGAACCCGATGTCAAAATTAACGGTCAGGATTTTTTTGGTCCAAACGATCTCCGCACGTTCTACAATATAAATCCTCTGTTAACTTCGGGAACCGACGGCAGCGGAGATTGCTTTGCCATCGTTGGCGACTCCGATTTCTTGGCCAGCGCAGTCAACGGATTCAACACCTTTTTTGGACTTCCGGCTTCAACCATCAACACGATTCTGGTCGACGGGACCAACCCGGGGAAGAATGACAGTGAGACGGAAGCCTTGCTGGATTTGGAGTCGTCACACACAGTCGCTCCAGGGGCCACGCAGAATTTTTACCTGGGCGACGATAATCATGCGATATTTACGGGATCCTCAATCGTCGACGCCATCCAGCGCGCAGTCACCGACAATAGTTGCTCGGTCATCAGCGTGAGTTTTGGCCTCTGCGGCAATCCAGCTTCCTTCATCGTTAACACAGTTCATCCGATCTACGCCCAAGCCGCTGCGCAAGGTCAGTCGATCTTTATTTCATCCGGAGATCAGGGATCGGCAGGTCTTGTATTTGATCCGAATCAGAACAAGTGCCTGCCTGGCTCTACCGCCAGCGTCAACGAATTGGGGGCAGATTCGAATCTCACCTCCATAGGTGGCACCGAATTTACGCCGAACTACGACACAAGTGGCAACGACGTTGGGTTCACCACCGAGTTCGTCTGGAACGATGCCAGCGGCGCGACCGGGGGCGGCGTCAGCCAGGACTTCACAAAGCCCACCTATCAGAACGGCGTGAACCCGGCTGACGGCCAACGGGATGTTCCCGACGTGGCGATGATCGGAGGGGGTCCGGGCTTGTTCATGGAAGCCGACAATAGCGGGTCGCCCGCCTTGATTATTGTAGACGGTACAAGTCTCGCCACGCCGGTCTTCGCGGGCATAGCAAAGCTCATCGGGCAGAAAGCCGGCCAACGGCTCGGCAATATGAACCCGCGCATATACCAGCTTGCGGCGGCGCAGGAGCTGGGCGGTGCCGGTGCCCCGGACAACGGTTTTCGCGATGTGACCAGCGGTAACAATGGCTTCAATGGCGTTTCGGGGTTCGCAGCAGGACCCGGATTTGACCTATCTACCGGCTGGGGAAGTGTTGATGCCGCAGCATTCGCAGATGCCTTTACGACTGCATCGACGCCACCCCCCGTTCCGGTGCCGCTGAAAGTCAGTCCGTCGATTGTGAGGTTCGGAGTCGTCCGGCTCGGTTCCGTCAGCAAGCCGAAGAAGATCACGCTCCGGAACCCCAACAAGCAGGGAATCCCGATCACCCTGCAACAGCTCCAAACGACGAAAGACTTTCGCTTCCCCTCAACGGGAGCGACCACGTGTCTTCAGACTCTACCAGCGAAGGGTAAATGCTTCGTGTTCGTACTATTCGCACCGAGTGGGGTTGGCCCGGACTTCGGGACGCTTACGATTCCCGACAATGCGAAAAACGCCCCACAGACGATTCGCCTCAAGGGAAGAGGAAAATAACCATTAGATTGACAAAGGCTTATTAGCTCTCACGGCCCCTATGCTCACACATCCCTTGGGGCATCGTCAGCAACGAGACCACATGCGACGGTTCCATTGAATCCGGATAATCGGAGCGCATCGCTATTTGCGGCAAAGCTGCGGCCCTGGAGAATGGGGTTGATTCGGTTGGAACCAGACGAACGACCAACCGTCAGCGCTTGAACCATGAAACTATCAGATGCGCTACCAATAATTCAGGAGTTGAAAGAGCCACGCGCTAGCTTACACGGGGATCACATCTGTGTTGAAAGTGCCGTGCACGATCTTAAGAGTTGTCCGCACCGCGACACTGCGGTTTATACAAAAACATACGCTTGGTTCGATACCCCGGGAAACCTTAGGACTCGGCTTGAGCAGGTGGCAAAGCATTCTTCATGGAGTACTACGAACAGCTGGCCGCCGATCTAGACGAGCTACTCAGATGGATACAACGAAGGGATGTGCTGTTGAATGAGGTCCTGTATTACAGTGCGGAGGCGTGAAAGGACTTGTCATCCAATTGTGATCTTCTCAGTCTTGAAAATGAAAAGCAAAGGCGGTTCGTCGAATCGGCGGCAAGAGAGCTTGCACTCGGCATCTCTTGGATTCGCAAGGGAAAAGAAGAGCAAGCTGACGATTTTGAGACCTCCGACCTGGCTGAGCCGCTAGGGAGCCTCTGCACAGGTCGTCATACAGCGGCAGTTCGACATAGTAATGAGGATTATGAGGAGGAACGGCAGCAGCGCGCTGGGGTGATCGCTGCTGAGAAGCCATCAGGAGCATTGGTTGCCTCTGGTTCTTGTTCACAACCCACACCAGGCCCCGGCTGGGAGCAACCGATGCCGGAGTTGGTAGAGATTGGCCAGCGCGAACATGGTTTCGGCCCGAGCCAGATTCTTGGCCAGCCCGCGATATCTAACCTTGCTGAAGCCCCACAACTGCTTGAGTACGCGGAAGGCATGCTCGCCGCAAGCGCGGGTGCGCGAACGCACCCGGTTGATCATCCGCCAGCGCTTGCTCAACGGCCGCTGCGCGGTAGGACGGCGATTGATCCGATAATGTATTCCCCGCGATTCAAGGAAGCTGCGGTCATCTTCCTTCCAATACGCCTGGTCGCCGAACACCTCGCGCTCGTACCCGTGCAAAAGCTCCGGCAGTTGGGTGACATCGGCGACCGCGGCGTCGGTCGCGGTTACGCTGTGCACGATGCCACGCTGGTCAGCCCCGATGTGCAGTTTCATCCCGAAGTGCCAGTTCTGGCCCTTACGAGTCTGCTTCATCTCGGGGTCGCGCGTCCCACTGGCGTTCTTGGTGGAACTCGGCGCCGCGATGATGGTCGCGTCCACAATCGTCCCCGAGCGCAGCAACAGGCCGCGGGTCTCGAGCAGACCGCCGATCGCGGCGAAGATTGCCTTGGTCAAATTGTGCTTCTCGAGCAGATGACGAAAACGCAGAATCGTGGTCTCATCCGGCACCGTGTCCTCGCCCAGCTCCACCTTGGCAAACCGACGCATCGACTCACTGTCGTAGATCGCGTCCTCGGCCTGCGGGTCGGAGAGATTGAACCATTGTTGCAGGAAGTAGATGCGCAGCATCTTCTCCAGCCCCAGTGGCTGGCGCCCGTTGCCGGCTTTGGGGTAATGAGGCTCGATCAGGCGCAAAAGCCGCGCCCACGGAATCACCGCGTCCATCTCGGCCAGAAAACGCTCGCGCCTCGTCACCTTGCCCTTCGCACTCCATGCCACCGCAGCAAAAGTCCGCTGACTACCCATCACCGCACCTCCGCATCTGTCGATCCTCCGCTTCCTTTGTACACCAATCGATCAAGCTGTGCAGAGGTTCCTTAGAGGCCGTGATGAGACCGCCGGCTATTTAACAAGTCGTGCGTCCCTTCCCCGACCCAGCGAATCGACATCAAGAAACTCTAAATCACTTAGTGGATGGAATATTTCAAAGAAGATTGCAGCCGGAAGCTTTTTCTTGTGCAACAGTTCGCCGATGTAATTCTCCACAGAGCTTTCTAAAAGACGGAGAAGGACGGCTGCCGGAAAAGCAATGCAGAGTCGTCTCGATATCGTATCCCAAGGGTAAAATACGCTCCGCCAGCCGACGTCGGTTCCTGTGAAAAACCCCTCGTCGTCGATCTCCACTTTATACTCATGTATAACACCGCAGCGATAGTTCGTGTAGAGAAGAGCGCCGATGCTAAAATCGCGGACAAGCTTCTGAAGGGCAATCACTCCCTTTGCTCGCCATTCTGGCCTGGCAGTTGACCCACTTTTGAACGTAGCAGCTAAGTCCTCAGGCGATGTCAACATAGGCTTAGCTCGATGCTGCCCTGGGACCACCCTATAGGCTTCTTTGAGAGTCCGTGTAATGAAGGCGAGTTCGCGACCTATATCTTTTTCCGTGATTGGGCCCGCTGATTCAGAAGCGAATTGGAGAAATAAGTCGTCCTTAAAGGGGTTAAAGAGATGGATTCGCCCCGGCAATTGGATGAAGCCGCCAAGGGTCCACCACCAACGGCAAAGCTCGTCGTAAAGATCGGGAACACTAATTTGCCGGACTTGTTTGCCCAAATGCGAATAGCGCGCGAGGAAATTTACGAAACGGGCCCTGTCGCCGTCTGGCGAGTCGCGGAGATGCGAAAGGGCGTCGATTCGCGCGCATACAAGAAGTATTATTTCTTGCGGATATTGTCGTCGCTTGATTAGGTCGCGCACCATTGCGACGGTTTCGCGGTAGCCTCGGAAGGCTTCGTCAACTCGTGCCTTTAGATCGATTGATGTCGATTTCTTCATTGAAAATATCGCCTTCGCGTGGGCTCTTCTGTGGCGATCGTGACGAAAGGGGCGAGAGTTTACCACTCGCGCAATTCCGCGGGTACGCCTGGGTGCCGGTCACGTGACAATATACGTTTACGTGAATAAATTTGATCGGGCGGACAGAAGTAGATTTCTTGATTCTCCAGTTCCTGCTTTTCGAGCAGCACTTTAGTCGACAGGAAGCGGTAATAAAAATTCGGCGTTTGCCGTTTTTCGTCCTCGTCGCTCATTGCTCCTGGCTCCTTCGCCGCTTTTCAAGACTAGCGCAATTCGTGTCAGTCCAATTTTGGCGTAGCGGGCAGCGATATCAAAGAGCACTATTGGAAATGGGCCGTGATTCAGGAACGGTCGGTGCGAGCGCATGATACCACGGACTCCGACGGCAGGGCCGGCACTTCACATACTGGGGGGTATTACTCTCTAAGTGTGGTAATAAACCTTCTGACAAATTGCTAGGCGGGCGGCGGTTTTGTTTTAATATTGCAGCTTACTGGTTTCCGGCGGGAGGAAGCATGCAGTTAGTAAGCGTCCGGTGATAACCGCTAGGGAGCCTCTGCACAGGTCGTCATACAGCGGCAGTTCGACATAGTAATGAGGATTATGAGGAGGAACGGCAGCAGCGCGCTGGGGTCGATCGCTGCTGAGAAGCCATCAGGAGCATTGGTTGCCTCTGGTTCTTGTTCACAACCCACACCAGGCCCCGGCTGGGAGCAACCGATGCCGGAGTTGGTAGAGATTGGCCAGCGCGAACATGGTTTCGGCCCGAGCCAGATTCTTGGCCAGCCCGCGATATCTAACCTTGCTGAAGCCCCACAACTGCTTGAGTACGCGGAAGGCATGCTCGCCGCAAGCGCGGGTGCGCGAACGCACCCGGTTGATCATCCGCCAGCGCTTGCTCAACGGCCGCTTTGAAGTAGGCCGCCGATTGATCCGATAGTGTATCCCCCACGCCTCGAGAAACTTGCGATGGTCTTCCTTCCAGTACGCTTGATCGCCGAACACCTCGCGCTCTTATCCGTGCAGCAGATCAGGCAGCTGGGTGATGTCAGCTATGCTGGCAGCGGTCGCTCTCACCGTATGCACGATACCGCGCTGGTCCGCGCCGATGTGCAGCTTCATCCCGAAGTGCCAGTTGCGGCCCTTGCGGGTCTGCTTCATCTCAGGGTCGCGAGTCGCACTGGCGTTCCTGGTCGAACTCGGCGCCGCGATGATGGTCGCGTCCACGATGGTTCCAGAGCGCAGCAACAGCCGCCGTTCTTCCAATAAGTGCGCCACCGCGTCGAAGATGGCGTGGGTCAGGCCATGCTGCTCCAGCAGATGGCGAAAGCGCAAAATCGTGCTCTCGTCCGGCACCACCTCGTCGCCCAACTCGACCCGTGCAAAGCGCCGCATCGACTCGCTGTCATAAATCGCGTCTTCGGCCTGCGGGTCCGACAGGTTGAACCACTGCTGCAGGAAGTAAATCCGTAGCATCTTCTCCAGTCCCAGCGGCTGCCGTCCTCGTCCGGCTTTGGGGTAGTGCGGCTCGATCAGTCTGACCAGCTGCGGCCAGGGAATCACCCCATCCATCTCGCCCAGGAATCGCTCGCGCCGGGTAACTTTGCCCTTCCCATTCCATGCCATCGATGCGAACGTCCGCTGATTCCCCATCCCCCCTCCTCCACTCCTGCCGCTCCCACTTATGATTTATACCAAACCGATACACTTGTGCAGAGGTTCCATAGATACTGACCGGACGAAGGCTATTTGCCACCCACGAAGCAGAGCATGTCCGACTCGAAAAAAGGTGGCAATAGGGGCTGGCTCGACTGGCTCGTGCATGTTGGAAGCATCGGCCGTTTTGATACATGTCGCCTTTGGCTCGCTTGCCGATGAGAAAAGCTCTGGAAAGGCTGATGAGGTTCTGTGCGAGGCGGTCGAGTTGTTGCGAGCCGAACGGGACAGGCTGGCAGAATTGGCGGTCGAAATTTGGGGCGACGACTGGCCGTCAAAGCTCGACGAATGGATGAAATGGGAGTCAGACAAGAGGCAGCCCACTGATGGTAGGTGCCATTGCCCCGAACTGGGGCGCCCGTGCCTTCATCGCTTCTGCCCCTGTATCGCGTCCTATCTCGATCCAGGCGCCCTCATGTGGGACCACGCTGATTGCCCCTGCCTGAATCGGGCAACAAACTATAAGGGAGATTATGACCCGTGGCGAGCCGGAAAGTACTGACGCATCAGGTCGCTCATGCCGCTACCTGCTTTGGAAACTCACTGCGCATTGTCCATCCCACCTTGACCAGCAGGGCGACGGCCTCTATGTGCGCCTCGATAGCTTGCAGTAAAGACGGCCAGGGGTGCGAAGGTTGGCCGGCCCTTGCGCCGGCCTTGCCGACCACCAAGTCGCCGTTCTGATCGATTCTGAGTGCGACGCCGTAGCGATGGCAGGTGTCGATGATCGAATAGGCGGGAGCACCAGCCGGCGGCGGTGGCGCCCAGCCGTCAGCGCGGGCAAGCCGGTCGATCTCCGCTTCCCTCCGTTCAGCGTGAAGGCGCGCGAGCAGCTCGGTCTTATGAGCGCGAATACGGTCGAGTAGAGGCGGATCGATCAAGCGGGCCGGTACGAATCGCACTCCGCCGCGAGGCCACAACTCAAAGCGGATTCCACGTGCTTGAAGCTCGGCCAAGAGATCACTTACCCCGGTCATGGTTTGTACTCCCCGTGTTCACCCTCACGGTCTGGATAGAGGACGATTCCATCATCATCCGCGCATTCTGTGGGTTGAACATCATTCGAACGCTCGAACGCCTTCCTCTCAACCCGTTCTCGCACAGGGGGTTGGTCAGTGTTCGAATCCCCGTTCAAATGGGGTTCGAGTTCGTCCACCTTCGCTTTTAATTCTTCCGGTGTTGGCAAAGCGGACCGTTGTTCTGGCAACGGGTCGCAGCGCGACAAACGGTTTGGATAGCTCTTTCGGGTTTCGGAATTTTTGAGCCAGCCACCACGAAGTGCCCCGTTCACGCGATAACTGATTGTCGATGTCGCTAGGTTTAGCCGGCGGGCAAGCTCCGTGTTTGAGATTTCTTCGTCTTCCTTTATGGCCTCGACTGTTTCCCGGATCGCGGGCGTGATTCCGTCGGCGGCTACCGAGTCGAATAGCGGTGCCATGATCAGTCGCGCCCGCCGGTAGTCTTCGAGGGTGGCGTTGATGGCCCCTTCTTCCGTTCGTGACCTGCTGCGCTGCGCCATTAATGCAAGGGTGTGAATGACGGTAAGAAACTGAGGGAAGTCCCGACGTGCGCGTACTGCCTTCGAGGGGACCATATCTGCGAGGATTAAAGCGAAGGGGATTATCGTGTCGCTGGCATTCGCCGCGAGCCAATTCTGATAGGCGTGGAATTTTTCGAGCTCGGCTTCCGACAATGTCGTGGCCTGCCCCTGCGCGACTTTAGCCTGTGCCTTCAGGACGGCGCGCGTTTGAGCGGGACTGTCGGGGATCGGAGCAGTCAGCAGCCGAGTCACCATCTGCGCGTCAAGCGCTCGCACCCCGGTGGTTACCATCCCGGTCGGACCTTCTTTTTCGATCTTGCGCGTGTGCCACTCGCCGGTCTCCGGATCTTTCTCGACGACTTCGTAGATCATCCGTCCGCCATGGATCATAGAGCGGATCGCAGACGCGGCGGGGCCTTCAGCCGGAATCGAATCAGACTCTTCCAATATCACTGTGCGATGGCAGAAAGTCTCGTCGGTGTAGACGAGCGCGCGTGGCGAACTGGCGGTTAATTTGTAATAGGCCTCAGGCGGGAAAAGCTGGAGGGCCGTGTCTACAGTGTAATTCTTACCGCTCGCGCTCTGCGCCAGAAACTGGACGTTCAGCGGGCGGGCGAGAAGACGTGAGGTCACCGCGATATACGTCAGTTCGCAGGGGGTCGGATCGCCGGCGTATCCCGACACGATGATGGCCTGCTCCACCAACGCCATTGGGTCCGGATGTTCGATTATTTCCTTTGCGACTTCGTACAGGGTGTTGGGATCAACGCCGCTTGAATCCTGATTCGAACCTTCGGAAGTGCCTGTCTCCGTTGGGGAAGGACGAGGGGTGTTCGAGTGTTCGAATGGTTTCGATACCTTCCGAGGCCGCCGCTTCAGAACTTCCTTGTCCAATATGGTGACCCGCCAGCCCCACCGCTTGGCCGTCTTACTGCGCACGTCCTCGTATTCAGGCTCAGGCAGGGTCGCGAGCTTATCAATCTCAGCCAGACGGTCGAGGGCAGTCATCGTGCATATCTCCAGGCAGAATCGACTTTGCGCAGTGCCGCGCGGGCCGGGAGCGGCGGGCGGCACCTTCCCGCTGCATCAACTAAGATCTGTTCGGCCTGTTCGCGCGGGTAGCCACGCCAGCGCAGATGACAGGCGAGACGAAACAGTCGGTCATCGCGCTGACCTTCGGAAACACCTGCTGCCAGCTGCGTCAGGTCCAGCCGACTGACTGACCCGCCTATGGGCCAGCTGGCGGTCCGGTTACTAGCTGGCCGTATGGGCGAACTCAGCGTCGTGATCAGCCAGGCCGGCAGTGGTGCCAGTTCAACCTCGTCGATGCGCACCTCGGGCGCCCAGCGGTAGGCCTGCCCTGATGGATGCCATGATGGCGGCGCGATCACGTAGCCACCTTCGCCGCGAACATCGAGTCCGGGTCCGAGCACGCCAGCACTATTGCGAATTTCCGCATCATGGGGCGCGTGGAAGTAGATATGCCGCCCGCCGCCGCCGGTTAGGACGGTTGGTGTTGTCGCTAATTCGCCATACCTCGCCACCAACGCCGCGAGGCTCTGGTCGCCGTCGTGGCGGGAGTCGATGTCGAGCACGACGATGCCCGATGCCGCTCCGGTTGCGATGCCGATATTGGCGTTCGGCCACCGCCTCCACCCTGCGCGGATTTGAGCGGGATCCTTGACCGCATCCTTGCACCCATGTTGAGTGAGTGGCGTTTTTTCGCGCGGTCCGCAGGGAAAGATCGCAAAGTTGAAGCGGTCCGCATAAAGACGGGCCGCGCGAAGCATGCGGCCGTCAGCGCTCATCGCTTCGCGCGCTCTCGGCGAGCTTCCTGATCGCAGAAAGCGGAATCCGCAACAACCTGCCCCCCTCCAAGCGCACGGAAGGTAAGGCGCCTGAAGCAACGAGTTCGTAAAGTTTGCTGCGCGAAACGCTCAGCAGATGTGCAGCTTCGACCGGCCGAATAAGGAGTTTGTTTTCGTCCATTTCGTCACCTCTCAGCGTTCGCGGGAGGCTGAACCTCCCGCGCCCGTCTAAGTCTTGACGTTTGAGTCCCAGTAACTCAATATAATAAGGACTGAAATGGACACAGTGCCGAAACCTTACGACGCGTTACCGGCCTTCAAGGGCTTCATGCCCCTTCCGACGGCTTCCCAAACAATTCCCGACGTGTGGCTCTCGGATCGTGAGCTTCTGTGTTGGAGTCCGGGCGGAACTAAGCTGATGAAGTCCTTCGGCCGAGTGCTCTATGATTTTCTGAGCCTTAAGGACACGAGGGGCGTTCTTGAGTTCGCCGAGAAATACGGTCCGTTGTATCTGTGCGCTGAGCACGAGTGGCCGGTCATGCACCGTATCGATCGCGTTCTTTGTAAGCCGTCCTTCGAGAAGAGTGCCGGCGGTTTAGTACTGAGCGAGCCCGCGTCCGCCTACCTAAGATGGAGCCGAATGGCTAATGCGCTGCACGAAGCGGGGTACAAGGCAAGGAACGGCAAACCGATAACAGCCGACGAGTGGGTTAGGGTCGGCGTCCGTGGTAGTTTCGCGGCCCGCCCGACGCCGGTGGGAAGTAAGAGCGACCCGCCGTCGCCGCGCCCCCTCCCGACTCATGGGATGGAGGCCCAGCGGATGGTCGCCGCTATGGTCAATTTTTGGTTGACGATAGGCGACCCGCGCCCTCGACTAGCACTTCGTGCGGACGGTCCATTCGAAATCCAGTTTGAGAGTGGCGACCGCTCATTTACCGGAGTCCCAAAAGACCTTGAGCTCGCCGCCGCTCAACTTGGCTGTGGTGGGCTAATATTCGCGGCGCTCGCAATGCAACTAGCCTCGGCCGTGAGCGGAGGGGTTGGTTTCGCCACCTGCTCAAACTGTGGCGCTTTCTATGTTCCCAATCGAACGCCAGCCGCTGGCAGGCGCCAATTTTGTCTTCAGTGCGGACCACGGGCCGCTTGGCGTCTTTCCAAGCGAGAGGCCCGACGGAAAAGAGGAGAGTAATGACGATGGCACGGAAGCGCGGACAGAATGAGGGCTCAATTTTTCAGCGCAAAGACGGACGCTGGTGCGGTGTCTTGAATCTCGGCTGGGAGAACGGCCGCCGCAAGCGTAAGAGCTTTTACGGCAGGACCGCCAGCGAGGTGCAGGAACACCTCCTCAAGGCGCGCTCTGACCATTCGCGCGGTCTCCCCGTCGCGATCGAGCGCCAGACCGTCGCTGAATATCTCCAGCGCTGGCTTAGGGAATGCGCCACGCCTTCGACCCGCCCGCGCACCTCCGAGCGCTATGAGCAACTAATCCGACTGCACATAGCCCCGGAAATCGGCAAGATTCGTCTCGAAAAGCTGGCACCGTCCGACGTTCAACGTCTGCTCAATCGCAAACTCGCCGGCGGGCTGTCGCCAAAATCGGTGCGCCATCTTCGCGCCGTGCTCACCGTTGCCCTCAATCGCGCGCTCCGCTGGGGATTAGTCGGCCGTAACGCCGCCGCCTTAACCGATGCGCCGAAGCTCGAACGCCACGAGATTCATCCGCTCACCCTCGCCCAGACTCAATGCTTCATCGAGGCCGTCAAAAGTGAACGCTTCGGGACGTTCTTCCTGCTCGCCGCGACCACGGGAGCACGTCGCGGGGAATTGCTCGCGGGCAAGTGGGCGGATGTCGATCTGGATAATCGCATTTTACGGGTCACCGGCTCGCTCCAGCGCATCGATGGCAGCCTCCAGGTATGCGAGCCGAAAACCGTGAAGTCGCGGCGCCCGCTGCCATTGCTCGATTTCGTCGCGGATGCACTCAAGGCTCATCGTGCTCAGCAACTACGCGAACGCCTGCAAGTCGGAGCCGATTGGCTCGATCGCGACTTTTTATTCACTGGCGACCACGGCCAGCCGCTCGATCCGGACGGCGCCCTCCGTGACGCCTTCAAGGCCGTCCTTGAAAAAGCCGGGCTGCCGGAAATCCGCCTTCATGATCTGCGACATTCGGCGGCAAGCATCCTGCTCGCCCTGAACATCCATCCTCGAATCGTGATGGAATTGCTCGGGCACTCGCAAATCAGTTTGACGATGGATACCTATAGCCACACGGTGCCAGAAATCCTCAGGGACGCGATGGACAAGCTCGGGATGGCGCTGAACGGCTAAAGGTCGCCCCGCGTCCGCGCTCCTGCCCGCCGTACCGCTCCGACGCGTCGGGCTTTTCTTAAGGAACTGCGCAAATGGCCGAGGCGAACAAACAACAATAATGGGTATGATTTTGGGCTGGTGGCTGTCAAACGTGGCTGTCAAATCATTTTTCGGCCAGCCAAGAGCGGGAAAACCCTTTGTTTTATTGGTTGCGGGGAGAGGATTTGAACCTCTGACCTCCGGGTTATGAGCCCGGCGAGCTACCAGACTGCTCCACCCCGCCCGCGAATACTAACGGCCACATGACGGGCGGGTCAATACGATACCGCAAATGGGATGCTGCAACGCGACATCAAAATCAACATTCGCATATCGTGCGCATGTCTCGCACTGCGCGCGTCAGGTGCTCCGGCGCGACGATCTTGCGTCGCCGCTGTGCGGATTTGCCGGTAAGCCGATTGGGGCTAGTCGGCGAGCACGCGGATGTTGCACTCGCGATGGATCTTGCCGAACTCGATCACTTCCTGCTCGATCGGCGTCGGATTCGCCTTGGGCTCGCTCAGCATGTGATGGCGTGCGGTGGCAGGGTCCATGCCGTCGGCCTCGACGGAAAGATTGTGGTCGTCGCAAAGAATAAAGGCCATTGATCAAACTCCTTGAAGCCCTTCAACCTACACCAAGAGCACGGTCCTGTCAGCCGCGCGCGACTCGCGCGACGCCTGCGTGCGATCCGGTTGGCGCGCGGCTGCCGAGGAGGCCTTCGCGTACTCGGAAACGATCGAGGCATTAACCGGCGCGCGGATTTTTGTGCTACTCCAATCTTCAAATCCTCATTCAGGAGCGCATGTTTGCCATGAGCCTCAAGAATCAGGCTGCGGCGATCGGAATCGCCGAACTCAAGCCTTTGAAGGAAGCGCCGCCCGAGCTCACACCGTTGAGCCTGATGGCGCGTCTCACCGCCGACGCGATCGCCGACGCCGGCCTCGCCAAGGACGATATCGACGGCTTCCTGGTCGGGATGCCGACTGCCGACCCGGGCTTCATCTATCCGGCCGCTGCCGCCGAGGTTCTCGGTCTCAATCCGCGGATGCTCAACGTGGTCGATATCGGCGGCGCCAGCCCGGCCGGCATGATCTGGCGCGCTGCCGCCGCGATCCATGCCGGCATGTGTTCGGCCGTGCTTTGCATCGTCGCCGATCTTAATCGCGTCGGCGATCAACGAGTGCCGGTGGTCTCCGTGCAGCGCGAATTCGAGGCTCCCTACGGGAACATCGGCGCCAACTGCGGCTATGCGATGATCGCCCATCGTCACATGTACGAATACGGCACCACCGCCCAGCAGATGGCCAAGGTGGCTGTCGATCAGCGCAAAAACGCGCTCAAGAATCCGCTCGCCGCATTCGGCGACAAGCCGTTGACGATCGATGACGTGCTCAATTCGCGCATGATCGTCGATCCGCTCCATCTGTTCGAAATCGTCAGTCCCTGCACGGGCGGTTCGGCGGTCATTGTAGCCTCGCCCGAAGTCGCCAAGCGGGCGAAAAATACTCCGGTGTGGCTGCTCGGAGCCGGCGAATACTCCAACCATTCGTCGATTACTTACGCGCCGTCGCTGACCGAATCGCCGATCAAGCCCGCGGCCGACACCGCGTTCAAGATGGCCGGAATCGAACGCAAGGACGTCGATCTGGTCTGCCCCTACGATTGCTACACGATCACCGTGCTGGTCACGCTCGAAGACGCGGGCTTCTGCAAAAAAGGGCAGGGCGGACCCTTCGCCGCCGAGCACGACCTCTCATACGCGGGCGACTTCCCCTGCAATACGCACGGTGGACAACTCTCCTTCGGCCAGCCCGGATTGGGCGGTGGCATGAGCCATGTGGTCGAAGGCATCCGCCAGTTGATGGGCCGCGGCGAAGGCCGCCAGGTCAAGGATGCCGCGCTCGCCTACGTCAACGGCAACGGCGGCATCATGAGCGAACAGGTCAGCCTCATTCTGGAGCGCCGGTCATGAGCGATTACATCAAGCCATTACCGAAACCGTCGCCGACCAGCCGTCCCTACTGGGAGGCGGCGCGGCGCCATGAATTGCAGCTTCAGCATTGCGGCGCATGCAACCGGTTTATCTACTATCCGCGACCGCGATGCCCCAACTGTATGTCCGATAATCTGCAGTGGCAGCGCGTGAGCGGCCGCGGCAAGCTCTACAGCTATACCATCGTGCGCCGCGCCTCGACGCGTTCGTTTGCCGACGGGCCCTATGTGCTCGCGATTGTTGAACTCGACGAAGGTCCGCGGCTGACGACTAATCTGATCGCGCCGCAGGATCAGTTGAAGATCGGCATGCCCGTCGCAGTGCATTTCGACGACGTCACGCCGGAACGTACGCTGGTGAAATTCAAGCCAGCTTGATTGCCGCGAATTTTGAACGAGCCGGGTGGTGTGGCGCGATACGCCGCATCACCCGTTTTAGTTTTGGTCTCGCCGCCGCAATCGCAAAATCGATCTCCGCCAGCCGCTTATCCCTTGGGGATCAATCCGAGACCTCGATGGTTTCGAGTTGGTGGATGTAGGCTTCTGGCAGATGCCAGAACTTGGCTCCCTTGATGATCTGGTCCCTGTAATCCTTGTCTGGTATGTATTTTCCTGGCTGCGGATTCCCAACATAGGTGCAAGCGGTAAATGGCTCTCGCTCGTCGCCATTACGCAAAACGCGCAATTCTTTGCGAATGTACGAGTTACAACTTGGAGCGACATTGGGATTATAGCCCTCAAGCCGATCAAGCAGACCGACTTCTAGTTCTTCGATTTGGAACAGGACGTCCCAGACTTCGTGCATCGCTGCCGGCTTCACGCTCGCCACTCCGCAGCCTCGAGATTTGGACTTTCGCGGGAAAATGAGTTGATGGTCTTCCAGCTTTGCGATGCAGACGAATCTTGCACTCCGGCACCGCTCACGCATCTGATCCCAATCCATATTCGAACCGTATGCGAAGTAGAGCATTAGCTTAAGGGATTAATCCTCGCATCGTGGCCCAAGCCTTCGTGGTGTCGAAAACGGCGTCGAAGGAGGTAAAGTGGTTCTTCGTACAAATACCGATAGTCGTGCAGACGCTAAGATCGTTCGTCTCGTGGCCGAACAGATGAAAGGTAACGATCCGGGCTAATGAAGCCCATGGAACGGGCTCTCCCCGCCGCATCTGCGTGAAGGCCGCTTCATATTGCGGGTAGCGCTCACCAGCCAGAATTGACAGCTTCTTGACCGCAGCCGGCGCTAGCCCGCCATCTACTAGGCAACAGAAGTAGAGGTCGTGAAAGCGATCCAGAAACGCTCGCTTGTCTGCGTCCGTTCCGGCTGTTATGCCGTGCAACACGGCCGCTGAAAACCCCCACAGGCTCATAATTGCCTGCTCTTCCGGGTTTGGCGTTCCGCCACCTAAATCAAACGGCCAACCCTCCAAGCTCGATAGATCGCGCCCGATGGAGGCGCCCAATCCCTTTGTTGACGCTAGCTCCAGGAGCACATTCTTGCCTAGGATTTGATCGGCCGGTCCAGAGTCCACAGCCCTCTTGAGGAAGCGCTCAAACCATTTAGGCATGCACAAGCTCCCGTCCATTTCGACGACGTCACGCCGGAACGTACGCTGGTGAAATTCAAGCCAGCTTGAAAATCCGCGGAGCCGCGCCCTCGCCGCGCGGCTCCGCACCACACTTCTGCTTCGGCCCGCTCAACCGATCGGCAATTTGGTCAGAATTGTCAGCACTTCGTCCTCGACAATTTCGCCGATCCGCGGTCCCCATTTTTGAAATTCAGGGTCGGTCAGCAATGCCGTGACCGCATCCGCGCTCGGCACTTCCCACCAATCGACGACCGTATTGAGGCGGCTCACGAGCCCCCCGTAACTGCCGAGCAATTTCCACCCATGCTTCTTGTTGATGAACGGAACGATGTCGTTGAGCAGCGAAATGAAATCCTGCTGCTTCCCCGGATAAAGCTTTATCGACGCCTGCAAATACAACATGGCTGGCCTCCTTATTATACGGCTCGACTATCGCCGCCCATCGACAATGTCAAGGAACCCGTGCCCGCCGCGGCTACGTCAGCAGGACCGCCACGATGCCGGTCAGGAAAACGCCGTCAAACGTCCCTGCTCCTCCGATCGATGCGACCGGCGCGCCCAGATCGCCCAGCTTGTCGAGATTCATCAGATCGGCGCCGATCAGCGTCCCTATTACACCGCTGACATATGCGACCGCATCGGCGTGCGCCCCGCCACTGAACAGCCCGGTCAGCCCCAGCGCCACCAGCGCCGCGACGATCGGCGGAATGAACATCGGCGTCGCGATTCCCATGCCGCGCACCGGCCGCGCGTAACGGTTTACCACCAGTGCGACGACCGCCACGCCGATCGCCGCCGTCAGAATTACTGCGGGCTGCGTCACCAGTATGTAGAGCGAGATCAGCACCGGCACCAACGCGCCGCCGACATTGATCGCCACCGTCGTGCCCCGCCCCGCATAACGTATTGGTACTCGATAGCGCACACCGAAGCTGTCGACGATTTCCTGCGGATGCGGCGCGCCGCCCGCGATTTTCGTCAACGGTATGTTGATGTAGCTGCCGATCAGACTCGCAAATAACGCCAGGAACGCCATTTCCGGCGGCAGCCCCACCAGCAGGAAGGCGTGCCGAATCACCCCGATGGCCAGCAGCAGGAACAGGAACGCGAGGATGAAGAAAAAGATTATCCCGTATACGACGATGAATGGCGCAAAAAACATCGCATCTATGATAGCACGCACCCGGGTGCCCGTGGTCCTCCGCCACATTCCGGCTCGATCGATCACAGCGCCGATCGGAGCGCGCCTCTTGTTCCCGCTGCACCACCAAGTAAGATTGCGCCGGGACCATAAAACCATGAATGCAACCGACCGTATTGAATTGCTCGGACTGCTCGCCCGCGAATCGTATTTCGAACGTGAACTCACGTTGGCCTCGGGCCGCGCCTCAAACTTTTATATCGATTGTAAACGCACGCTCTATCTTCCGCGCGGCGCCCATCTGGCGGGCAAGCTGATGCTCGAACTCGTAATCGCCGAGGGCGTCGCACAGATTGGCGGCATGGCTGCGGGCGCCTTGCCGGTCACCGACGCGATCGTCAATGCCGCCTGCGAGCGCGGCTATGACCTCACCGGCTTCTTTGTGCGCAAAGAGACCAAGGCCCACGGTCTGCAACAGCAGATCGAAGGCGCCTTCAAAAAGGATCGCGCGACCGCGGTCATCGACGACACCATCACGACCGGGGGCTCGAGCCTGCAAGCGGTTGCTGCGACGCGCGCGGCGGGAGCCGACGTGCGCACCGCGTTCGCCCTGGTCGAGCGCGGGGAGGGCGCGGCCGACGCCTTCAAGCGTGAAGGTTTGAAGTACGTCTATCTTTTTACCGCCGAGGAAATCCGCGCGGCGCACGCCGCCGGCGCATGACCGCGATGGCCTTCGCACGCGACCTGAGCGGACACACTCGGTTCACCGCTATCTTCGGCGATCCGGTTGCGCATTCGCTTTCGCCCGCGATGCACAATGCGGCCTATGCCGCACTCGAGATGGGGCGTGCCTACGCCGCCTTCCATGTCACTCCGGAGAACCTGCGCGATGCCCTGCGCGCAATCCCCGCGCTTGGCCTGGTCGGCGTTAATCTGACCGTGCCGCACAAGGAGCGTGCGCTGCGCATGATGGTGGAATTGACCGACGAGGCTCGCCTCCTGCGCGCGATCAACTGCGTCATCAACCGCAATGGAGAACTGCACGGCGACAACACCGACGCGCGCGGCCTCGAGGCCGACCTGCGCGATCTGCGGGTGCTGATCGAAGGCCGCGTCGCGATCGTAATCGGCGCGGGCGGTGCGGCATCGTCGGCCGTTCTCGCGGCGCTTCGGCTGGGGGCCGCGCGCATCGTGATTTGCAATCGTACAGTCGCACGTGCCAACCGGCTCGCCCGCAGCTTTGCGCTATACCTCGGTGTGCGCAGCGGCGGACGCCCGCGCGAAATTATCGAGGCGCGCGGCCTCGATACCCTCGTCAATGCGACCGCCATGAGCGCCGCGGCAATCGTGATTAACGCCACGCCGATGGGGCTCAAGACCGGCGGCTTTACCCCGCTCAGCTATGCCGATGCGTCGGCCGATTGCGTCTTCTACGACATGATTTACGCGCGCGATGCGACGCCCTTTCTAGCCCCGGCCCTCGCGCTTGGCCGCCGCGCGATCGACGGTGCCGGTATGTTGATCAATCAGGGAGTGCTCGCATTCGAACTCTTCAACGGCGTCGCGCCGCCGTCGGGCGTGATGCGCACCGCCCTGATGTCCGCCCTCGGCCGCGCCTGAGCGGTGTAAATCTTGGGGGCTCCCCGTTTGCAAGGATCCGATCGCTTTTCCGTTCGCGCACCATCGGAATTCATGCGCGACGCAGCCCCATAGCAGAAGAGGCCGATCCGCATCGATAACGAATCGGCCTCTACCTGTCGATCAAACCGGATGATTTCTCTCTCGGCATACGCGCGGCCGCTCGAAACCGCCGCCGTCCATCAGGTCAGTATGCCGCCACTTCGATCCTGCGCGGCTTCGCCTTTTCGTGCTTGGGCAACTCGACCTCGAGCACGCCATTGCGCATCCGGGCCTTGATACGCGCCTCGTCAATCTCCTCGTTTAGCGTGAACTGCCGAATGTAGTTGCCGACGTTGTATTCGGTATAGAGCGGCGCCAACTTGTCGTAAAATGCCGTCGAAACCACTCCCGTGATCGTCAGCACGCCGTCCTTGAGGGTCACATCAACATCCTTATCGGTCACGCCGGGCATGTCCGCCCACAGACGCAGCGCATCGTCGTTCTCGCAAATATCCACGTCGGGCATGAAGTAGCGGCCGGGCCGCGTCTGTTCGGTGCCTTGAACCTGTTGCTTTTCCTTGGTCGCGATTTCCTGTTCGGGCATCATTGCTGTTTCACCTCCTTTTTCCGAAATCGGATCCTTCAAGCCGCCTCAACCGAGATCTGGCGTGGCTTGGCTTCCTCCGCCTTGGGCACACGCACCGTGAGCACTCCGGCCGCATAGCGGGCCTCAGCCTTTGCGACGTCGAGTCCCGGATGCAGTTGCAGCGACCGCGAAAAATCGCCAAACGGACGCTCTCGGCGATGAAATCCCTGCAAATTGCCGGCCTCGTCGCGCGACCGAGTGCCGCTCAACGTCAGCGTATTGCCCTGTCCGGAAACCTTGATGCTCGCCGGATCCATCCCCGGCAACTCGGCGATCAAAACGATGCCGTCGCTGCTCTCGAAAATGTTTACCGGTGGATGTGCCCCTTGGCCTGAAATGCCAAGGTTAAACGACGGGTTGCGCAGGAAACGATCAAGTTCCTGCTGCACCGCGAGCAGATTCCTCACCGGATCCAATTGCTCGAAACGAATGAGAGCCATCGTAAGCCTCCTGTTCGAATTTGAATTTTTTCGAGCGGCCGTCTCTGTTCGAAAGGTAACCACGGCGCCCGCATCGTCAAGTGGGCGCCGTGCACAAAGTCATTGTCGCAGTTGAGGAACGCGTCGATCGCAGCGATTTGCCGGGGCGGCGGATCGCAGAAACCAAACGGCCCCCGGCGCGTATGCGGCGGGGGCCGATAGCGGGCGCTCGGAGCGGCCCTAGCCGAACATTTCTTTGAGTTTGTCGACGAAGCCTTTGGACAACGGATGGTGCGTGTCTTCGCCCGACACTTTTGCGAATTCCTCGAGCAGTTCGCGTTGCCGCGCAGTCAGTCGTCGCGGCGTTTCCACCACCACCCGCACCAACTGGTCACCGCGTCCGTACCCGTGCAGATCGACGAAGCCCTTGCCCTTGAGCTGGATCAACTTGCCCGACTGGGTGCCGGACGGAACCTTCAGCTTGATCTTGCCTTCCAGCGTCGGCACCTCGATTTCAGCCCCCAGCGTGGCTTGCGGGAAACTGACCGGCACCTCGATCACGACGTCGTTATCCTGGCGTACGAAAAGCGCATGCTCCTTGACGTGAATCACCACGTAAAGGTCGCCGCTCGGACCGCCGCCGAAGCCGGCCTCGCCCTCGTTGCGCAGCTTCAGGCGCGAGCCGTTATCGACCCCCGGTGGAATTCGCACCGATAACGAGACCGCCTTGCGCACGCGCCCCTGTCCCTGGCACTTGAGGCAGGGGTCCGCGATGATCATGCCTTCGCCGCGGCATTGCCCGCAGGTCGTTGCGATTGAAAAGAAGCCCTGCTGCGAACGTACCTGGCCGGTGCCCCGGCAATTCGGACACGTCCGTGCACCCTCGCAACCGCCGCGCGCGCGGCTGCCGTTGCACGCTTCGCACAGCGTCAGGCGCTGGAACTTGACCACCTTCTCGGTGCCGCTCGCCGCCTCTTCAAATTCGATTTCGAGGTCGTAGCGAAGATCGTCGCCGCGCCGGCTGCGCGAACGCGAGCGTCCGCGTCCGGTGCCGAAAAAATCCCCGAAGATGTCCGAAAAGACTTCTTCGAATCCTTGCGTAAAATCGAAGCCGCCGAAGCCGCCGGCGCCTTGGCCCTGAAATGCGGCGTGCCCAAACCGGTCGTATTGCGCGCGCTTCTCCGGGTCCGAAAGGACCTGGTACGCCTCGTTGAGCTCTTTGAATTTCTCTTCGGCGTGTTTGTCGCCGGGATTGCGGTCGGGATGAAACTGGATGGCGAAACGCCGATAGGCCTTTTTGAGGTCGTCTTCGCCGGCGCCACGTCCGACACCGAGCACTTCGTAGTAGTCGCGCTTTTTATCGGGGGGCATTGCGGGCCAATAGTAGTCCAGTTCTCTTGGAGAAGTAAGTGTCCAATCGATTAAGCATCATGGTGCCGAAATTGTCGGCGACGCCCTGACTCGTTCGAATCAGGGCGTCGCACGAAACATCCCTCACGGTTTGGCCCGAAGCCAGGGACCGCTGCCTTATTTCACTTCCTTGAAGTCGGCGTCCACGACGTCTTCCTTTGGACCTTCGCCGCCTGCCTCCGCGCCGCCCGCGCCGCTGCCATTACCGTCGCCCGCAGCCGCCGCTCCACCATCCGCGCCAGCCTCCGCACCCGCTTGCCGGGTCTTGCTGTACATCGCTTCAGCCAGCTTGTGCGAAGCGTTGGTCAGGGTCTCGGCCGCGCGATCGAGCTCCGCCGGGTCCTTTTCCTCGAGCTTGCCTTTGGCTGCCGCGAGCGCGTCCTCAATTCCCTTGCGCGACTCTTCGTCGAGCTGCGCGCCATACTCCCCGAGGGTCTTTTCGGTCGTATAGACCAGGTTGTCGAGCTTGTTGCGCGACTCCGCCAGCGCGCGCCGCTGCTTGTCGTCAGCCGCATGCTGCTCGGCCTCGTTTACCATCCGTTTGATCTCTTCCTCGTTCAGTCCCGAGGATGCCGTGATCCGAATTGACTGCTCCTTGTTGGTGCCGAGGTCTTTGGCGTGAACGTTGACGATACCGTTGGCGTCGATATCGAAAGTCACCTCGACTTGCGGCAGCCCGCGCGGCGCCGGCGGGATTCCGATCAGGTCGAACTGTCCGAGCAGCTTGTTGTCCGCCGCCATTTCGCGCTCGCCCTGAAAGACGCGGATCGTCACCGCCGTCTGATTATCCTGCGCGGTAGAAAAGACCTGGCTCTTGCGCGTCGGGATCGTCGTGTTCTTGTCGATCAGCTTCGTGAACACGCCGCCCAGCGTTTCGATTCCAAGCGACAACGGCGTCACGTCGAGCAGCAGCACGTCCTTGACTTCGCCGCGCAGCACGCCCGCCTGAATCGCGGCGCCGATCGCCACCACTTCGTCGGGATTGACCCCCTTGTGGCCCTCGCGGCCGAACAGTTTCTTAACCCGCTCCTGCACCGCAGGCATTCGCGTCATGCCTCCGACCAGCACGACTTCGTTGATGTCGCTGGTGCGCAATCCCGCGTCCTTCAGCGCGGTCAGGCAGGGCGCGTCGAGCCGCTCGAACAGATCGCTGCAAAGCGCCTCGAGCTTGGCCCGCGTCAGCTTCATGTTGAGATGCTTGGGTCCCGACTGATCGGCCGTGATAAACGGCAGATTGATGTCGGTCTCCATCACCGTCGATAGCTCGCACTTGGCCTTCTCGCCGGCTTCCTTGAGCCGCTGCAGCGCCATCCGATCGTTGCGCAGGTCGATACCCTGATCCTTTTTGAACTCATCGGCCAGGTAGTCGATGATGCGCTGGTCGAAATCTTCGCCGCCGAGGAAGGTGTCGCCGTTGGTCGCCTTGACCTCGAAAACCCCTTCGCCGAGCTCCAGAATCGAAATATCGAAGGTGCCGCCCCCAAGGTCGAAGACCGCGATCTTCTCGTCTTTCTTCTTGTCCAGTCCGTAGGCCAGCGAGGCCGCCGTCGGCTCATTGATGATGCGCAGGACTTCGAGGCCCGCGATGCGCCCCGCGTCCTTGGTCGCCTGGCGCTGGCTGTCGTTGAAGTAGGCCGGGACCGTAATCACCGCCTCGGTCACCTTTTCGCCCAGATAATCCTCGGCGGTCTGCTTCATTTTCTGCAGCACGAACGCAGAAATCTCCGCCGGGCTGTACCGTTTGCCGCGAATTTCGACCCAAGCCGCGCCGTCGTCGTTCTTGAGCACCTTGTAGGGCAGAATCTTGACTGCCCGCTGCACCTCGGCGTCTTCGAAGCGCCGGCCCATCAGCCGCTTGATCGCGAAAATCGTGTTGGTCGGGTTGGTAATCGACTGGCGCTTGGCGATTTGCCCCACCAGCCGCTCGTTCGAATCGGTAAAGGCCACGACCGAAGGCGTCGTGCGCGCACCCTCAGCGTTCGCGATCACTATCGGATCGCCGCCCTCCATGATCGCTACGCAACTATTCGTCGTGCCCAGGTCGATGCCAATTACTTTCGCCATTTTTCAGGAATCCTCTCACAATGATCGATAATCATGTTTTAGTGGTTTTCAAGGCCGCCATCGCCGGAATTGTTGCCGCCCTCGGGCCCGCCCTAACTATTGGCCACGGCCACCCGCGCCGGCCGCAGCGTGCGGTCGCCAATCAGATATCCCCGATGAAATTCGCTGACCACGGTGTTCGGCGGATGATCCGCGCTATGCACCTGATCGACCGCCTCATGCCGCTGCGGATCGAATTGCTGGCCCACCGCGCTTACCTGCGTCACCCCGTGGGTGCGCAGGAAATCAAGCAGCGCCCGCAATACCATCTCGACCCCTTCGACGATCGGCTGGTCCGAGCCGCTGGCCGCGCGCGCCGCCTCGACCGCACGCTCGAGATTATCGACGATCGGCAGCAAGTCGCGCAGAAAATTCTCGCGCTGCAGACGGACGCTGTCCTCGCTTTGCTGCCGGATACGCTTGCGGGCGTTTTCCGCATCCGCCAGAACCCGCAGGTATTTATCCTTCAGCTCGGCTAATTCCTTGTCCTTATCTGCCACTTGCTGATGCAAATTATCGACCTCTGACTGGGCCTGGCCGCCGCTTGCGGCGTCGAATCCTTTAGCCGTCGCTGAATCTTTCGAAGCTTCAGCCGCCGGGGTCTCCCCAGCCTCTGACAAAACCGAGTCTTTGCTGTCGTTATCCACTTCGGACCGCTTGTGCATCTTTCGAAATTTCACCTTCTAAAAAGCTAAGCACGAAAGGGCCCCGCGCCAAGGGCGGCGCGAGAACTTTTCGCAAATTAACGCCAATAGTGGCAATTGGGCCCGGCCCCGAATATCGCCACGCCTCGGCTGCAGTGCCTCAACGCGCCGTAGCGCGCAGGCCTTGCAGCTTGGCGCGAGGTGCCGGCCAGGCGGCGTTTGCTACGGGAGTCGTCGAGACGCAGGCCGGCGGGTCAGTGTTCTAGCACGCGGGACAGGGCCTTGGCAGTATAGCTCACCAGCGGAATAACGCGATCGTAATCCATCCTCACCGGTCCCACCACGGCCAGGCTCCCGAGCGGCATCGAGCCGCTCGCATAGGCGGCGGCGACCACGCTGAAGCCCGACAGCCGCGCGTCGAAATTCTCCGAGCCGATCGAGATCATTGGACCCGGGAGACTCACGCTCTGTTCGAGCAGTTCGAGCAGCGCCGTACGATCATCGAGCGCACGAAGCAATTCGCGCAACCGATTGGGATCGGCAAATTCGGGCTGGTCGAGCGCCTTGCTGCTCCCATCGACGTAAAGCTCGGCCGCCGTCGAGCCGCCGGCGATCGTCCCGCCAAGAATCAACGCGGTATGCATGAAGCGATCGTACTTCGCGCGATCCTCTTTTAGCCGATCCTCGATCCACTTGCGCGCCTGTTCCAGCGTGCGCCCGCGCAATGATTCATTGAGGTAGCCGGCCATCCGATCGAGCTCGACCTGGCTGTGATCGGCGTCGGTCTGCACAAAGCGGTTTTGCACGCCCCCCGCCACCGCGACGAATACCGCCAGCACCTCGCGCTCGCGCAGCCGCACGAATTGCACCCGCTCCAGCATCACCGCTTCCAGCCGCGGCGCCATTACCAGCGCCGCCTGCCCGGTCATCAGGCTCAGCAGATGCGAGGTGTCGCGGATGACTTCGTGAATGTCACCGCTCGGCGCCGAATAATACAGCTCGATCTGGCTGCGGTCTTCGAAGCCGATCCGCGGCTGCACCATCAGGTGATCGACGTAGTAGCGGAAACCCTTGTCAGTCGGGATACGTCCGGCGGAAGTGTGCGGCTGCACCAGATAGCCCGCCTCTTCCAGCTCGGCCATCAGGTTGCGCACCATCGCCGCGCGCACCCCCAACTGATGGTGGGCGACGAGTTGCTGCGACCCGACCGGCTCTGCCGTCGTGATAAATTCCTGCACGGCCGCCAGCAACAACGTATGCTGTCGGCGGGTGCGCTCTCCATTTTGCTCGCCGCTTTGCATAACCGGCTTGGGAGGGAAATCGCGCGTCTGCCCCTGTGGCGCGACTAGTGCGGAAACCTCCGAACGCGTTCCCGAACCCGCCTCTTTCAATCTTCTTATGCCGGCGTCCGCCGCACAAGCGCCGGGTATCAGTTAGTTAACCATGGCCGGGCTTGCGCATTACCAGTTGCGAACGCCGTTTGAAGACCCGCCGCACCCGTCCGCTCGCAATAAACTCGTCCGCCGCCCGCGTGACGCCGTCTTCCCAGAAGCCCGCATGATGATAATCGTCGCACACCATGAAGCCGCCCGGCTTGAGCTTGCTATAGTAAAGCTCGAGGTCCTGACGGACGAATTCGTAGCTGTGATTGCCGTCGATGTAGACCCAATCGAAGTGGCCATCCGCGAATTCTTCGGCCGCCGCGACCGAATCCGCCCGATGCAATACCACCGTACCGCCTGTGATATCGCTGGCGAAGCGATCGCGAACCAGGGCGTAACGCGCCACCGAATCCAGCCCGCGCGGCGATTCCGGCGCAGGATTAGCCGCCTCGGTCGAACGCTGCCGATACTCCCCGCTTTCGATTGTCCACGGGTCTATCAGATGAAGCTCGCGTGGCCGCGTGATGGCCAAAATCTTCTCGGAAAAATCGCCGAGGTCGACTCCAATCTCCGCGACCGCGCCCCGCTGCGGCATCTGTCGCAGGATGAACTCGCGAACCTCCTCGCGACCCGGCCGCCGTCCGCTAAAACGCAATCTCCAGAATATCGGATGCATCGCCCAAGAATGTGCCGACGCCGCCTTCAATTCGCAAGCGGGACGCTATCTGCGCACCGGCGGCAGGGGCACCCACTGCTGCTGTTGCTGCTGCGGCCGATGCCGCTTGCGCCCCGCCTCGGGTGCAGTCTCCGCAAACCGAGACTTATGCCGATTCCACGCGAAACGGGTGACGGTAAAGCGCGGCTGACCGCCTGCCGTCGAGCCTCGCGCGTACACCACGACCGCCGTCAGATGGCCTGTCAGGTCGTGCTCGTATTGCAGCGCCGCGTGGTATTCGCCGCTCGCCCCGCCGACGGCCGCCACGTTTCGGTTGGCCGCGTCCGGCCGATGTCGGGCCGTCACCAGCGACAGCACCACTTTGCTCGCCGGGGCCGAGTTGGCGACTATGACGAACCGGTTTTCGCTCGCCCCGTATCGCTCTGCACGATTTTGCCCCGGTGATGCTCCCGCCGTGCGCGATTCGCCGTCGCCCAATTTCGCAGTGACCGCAAACACTTGGAAGGCGGCCGAATTCTCGGCCCCGTGCAGCTTCACGGTTTGCGAGTAGCCGACATGGTAGAGCGTGTCGCCGCGGTCATCGGGCGTGCTGAGTTTGAGGAACTCTATCTGCTTGCGCGCCGTGTTGAAGCCCGCGAGCTGTTCAGTGTAATCGCCCGCGAACCGCGCCTCATGCGAAGCGCAGCGATAGGCGAACCATGCGGTACCGTTCACCATCGCGAGTATCCGCACCGTGACGCGGCTGCTGCCGTGCGCCCCCGCGCCCCAGCTATCGACCGCCGCGGCGCATCCGGCGCGCAGCTTTGCCGGCGCGTTGCGGATTAGCATCTCGCCGATTACCGACGGGGGCGGCCCACTCTTATATGGCGGCGAAAAGTAACCGGCGAGCCGCCGCGCGTCAGCTGGCGCCGGCTTCACTACGCCATCGAATTGCACGAGCTTAACGGTCGCGGCGCCGGCCGATGCGCCCAGGCTCAACACCGCCAGCAGCACGGTCGCGCCAAGTACGGGTGGCAAGCTGCTCAGTATCGGCTTCATTCACCGCCACAGCTTAATCGCCGCCGCCGTCGATGTCTTGCTCTCGATCCCCGCCGACGCGCGCGTCACTCCCATGGCCGCTCGCTCACGCGTCCACGCCCGGCCTCCTCGGCGCGATTCGCATCACCGATTGATCGTTTTACTGCGGGAAGTGTGGAACCTTTAAAGGTTTCGCGAAAGTAAAAGTTTTGAGTTCTTCAACCAATCAATTAATCTTCAACTACCTCTTCCTGCGAGGGTCGTCCTGCGATGGCGCGCAAGCGCAAAACCGTCAAGCCCCGCCAACTCTACATTCCCGCCGTGCCCCAAAACGCGTCGTGGATCCAGAGCGACAGCTACGACCGCCGCGCCTGGGCCGAGCTCGGGCTGACCGCGCCGGCCATCGGCCAACTGGTCGAGTCGGGCGAACGTCTGGTGCCCGATTTTGGAGCGCTCCTGCGCGACCTCTTTCTCGGCCTCTTCAAGTATAACCTGGTCTGGCTCAAGCCCGACGCCGTCCGCCGCAGCGCCATCCTCAATCGCACCATCCTCGAGCGCCTGGTGCCGTCGCCCGGCTTCGAGATGTTGAAATCGCGCACCCTGCTCGAGGAGGACAAGGCCGTGATCGCGGCGCTCGTGCTCGGCGATCAGGTGCTCGACCTCGTGCGCTCCGAAAAACTCGTCAACCGCCGCGAGATGCTCGATCTGTGGGACTTGAAGCATCAGGAGGAAAGCCTCGCCGAGAGCGCCGCCGCGCTCAAAAACGCCACCGAGCTTTCCGATCAGAATCAGCGCGACGCCGACGCGGATACCGGCGAAAAACCTCCCGCTCCCGATGACCCGCAGCCCCATCGGCAAACCCGCGACGAACTCCAGCAGAAGATCGACCAGCTCAAGGAGGCCGCCGAGCGTGCCACTCGCGTCGCCGAGGCCCGCCTTAATCAAAAGGCCCGCCTCTTCGAGGATCAGCTCCGCCACAGCGACCAGACCGAGCTCAAGCGGATGCAGTTGCGCAGCGCCCAACTCGCCGACGAAATCGATCGCGTCGCGCAGGACAGTCACGATTTCAGTCTCGAATTCGGCCAGGGCGGCCGCCTTTCCGCCGGCGAGCGGCTCGAGCTCGGCCGCCGTCTCGCGCGCAATCGCAAGCTCGGCGAACTCGCCCGCCTGGTCGGCCGCTTCAAGCAGGATGCCCGCGCGCTGCGCCGCAAGACCCTCGATCGCGGCGTCGCCGAGGCCTACGACGTCGAACGCGGCGCCGACCTCGGCCGCCTCATTCCCTCCGAACTGCTCGCACTGCACCATCTCCAACTGCGCGCCGATTTCCACCGCCGCCTGCTCGAAGGCGCCGTCCTCCAGTACCGCCTGCGCGAGGACGAACAGAAGGGCAAGGGTCCGATGGTCGTATGCATCGACGTCAGCTCCTCGATGCAGGGCGACAAGGAGCTCTGGGCCAAGGCCGTCAGCCTCACCCTGATGGATATCGCGCGCCGCCAGCGCCGGCTCTTTCGCGCCGTCCTGTTCTCGTCGGGTCCCGAGAGCATGCGCGTCATCGACCTCAACCGCGAGCGCCGCTATCAGCCCGAATTATCGAAGGTGATCGAGATGGCCGAATACTTCCCCGGCGGCGGTACCGATTTTCAGGCGCCGATCGATGCCGCCATCGAATTGATCGCCGACAAAAAGCTCAAGCGCGCCGATATCGTCGTCATCACCGACGGCGAATGCTCGGTGGCCCCCGAATGGCTGGCCGATCTCAAGGAGCGCAAAGAGGATTTGCAGTTTTCGATTTACGCCGTGCTGGTCGACGTCGGTTCGAGCGATTTATCTACGCTTGCGCAATTCAGCGACCGCGTGACTTCGATCGCCCAGTTGACGGTCGAAGGCTCCCGCGAAATCTTCCTGAAAATCTGAAACGCCTTTTCCGAGCAGCGCTTCAACATTCCTTCCGAAAGATCTTCCGGTCCGGGAGAACTGAAAATAAAGGGGCCTCGCAGAACCTCCGCGTGGACTCTCGCCCGCGTGCAGGGATGGAGGAACAGCAGGGTAATCACTACCCGACTTCTTGGTTCTAGAAAATAAGCATTTGACCATCACGAGTCATTTCGCCAGATTATGCGTCACAGAGGAAAAAACTATGGCAGCAGAAATAACTTCGATGATCAGCAGAAGGAATCTATTGCGGCTCGGCGCATTTGCAGGGGTTGCGGCGGCGTTTGCGCCTGCCCTCCCGCTGGATTTGGCGCGGGCGGCGGAAGTTTGCAACGACCCACGGCCCGCAACTCCCGGTGACGCCCTCCAGGCCCTCCAAGATGGAAACGGGCGGTGGTCGACCTTAACTCAGACCTATCCGGGCCAGGATGCGACCCGGCGCACCTGCGTGGCGAACAACCCGCAGACTCCGTTCGCATCGATCCTCTCCTGTTCGGATTCCCGTGTTCCGCCCGAGTTGCTCTTTGACCACGGGATCGGAGATTTGTTCGTCGCGCGGGTCGCGGGCAATACCGCTCGCGGGAAATTGCTGAAGAGCCTGCTTTATGGCCAGGGCAATCTGGGAACTCCCCTGCTCTTCGTGATGGGTCATTCCAATTGCGGTGCGGTGACAACCGCGGTTGAAAACTATCCCCATCACCAGTTGGAGTTTGTGAGACTGATCTTTCCGGCAGTTAAACGGGCGCGCAAGATTGTGAAACAGAACGGCGGCGATCCGACGGATCCGGCTCAAGTGATCCCGGTTGCCACCGACCAGAACGTGTTGATCGTCGCTGACGCGCTGCGAATATATTTCAAAAAAGCGATCGGCGACGGCAGCACCTTCAACATAGCCGGCGGCCGTTACGACCTCGACACTCAGGTCGTAACAATACTCACTCCCTTAGCTTAGTAGCGCGGGCTCGTTCGCGATCGCGCGTCGCCGGGCCGGCGTCGGTGTACGGAGGGATTGAAGCTGCGGGTCGACGGCTCGCGCGAAAGCTTTTTGAAAATCTGAACCGTGCACCGCCCGCCGTGCCTATACGCGGATCGGTTTCGAATCGATGGGTGCAGGGGCGAGCAATACCTTCTCGCCAGGCAGGCCGCAATCAGTTTCTAATGAGCCTCGGCCTTGAATTGCTCTGGGCCTTTGCCCGAGACGCCTTGCCCCTGGCCCGAATCTTCGGGCATTTCTGGCCGGCCTGCGCTCACCGCTAAAATCCCAGACAGAACCGCCGCCGCCCCTGCGACTGCAAGCAGCGGCAGGGATTCGATCGCCATCGCGGTTAGCGCGACTCCTGACGCGACCGCCGCCGCCGATTTGGCTCCCGCGGTAAGTCTACGGAAGCTGGTGCTGGTCGGGTTTGCCATTACTCTTCCATTCTACTCCCCCGACATCCGGCGCAACAAGAAGAACAATGCTGCAAAGGTAATCGCACCAAATATGTTCGAGACGACGCCCAGCCAGAATATTCGATCTCGTCTGCTCACGCTTTGCTTCGAATCGTAGGCCTGATGAATCCGCAGAACGGCCAGATAAAAAACCGCTGCCACGAGCGCATAGCCGGCAGTAATCGAAAGATCTTTGCCCGCGCCCCTCAATACGTTGTTCGAAGCGCTATTGTCGCTGAAGAATATCTCCGAAAACCGGAGCAAGTGGCCGAGATCGGAACCGATCCCCACTAGGATCAGGTCGGGCCCCATGAACCACGAGTCAAGATCGTTCTTTCCGTGAATTATCAGTTTGCCAACAATACCGACAACCAGCAGTATCAGTGGAACGGCGAAATCCTTCAGGAAATCCATGGCAGCGGGTCGCGAAGAACAAAATGTAGTGCGCCGAGGGAGAACCTACGCTCGGACTCCGTCAAAAATCAAATCCAATTCTCGTATAGGATTTGCGCCGCCGTGCCGAACTGGGCGCCCTAGCGCCGCGCGCGAAAAAATTCGCGCAACAACTCCGCGCATTCCGCCTCCATGATGCCCCCGTACACCTCTATCCGATGGTTCAGGCGGCCGTCGCGTCCGATGTCGTACACCGAACCCAGCGCCCCCGCTTTGTCGTCGCGCGCGCCGTAGTACACCCTCGCCACCCGCGCGTTGATTATCGCGCCGATACACATCACGCACGGCTCCAGCGTCACGTACAGCATCGCACCCTCGAGCCGGTATTCGCCACGCGCTGCGCACGCCGCTCGCAATGCCTCGATCTCCGCATGCGCCGTCGGATCGTGCGCGCCGATCGGCCGGTTATGCCCGGTTCCCACGATTTCGCCGCCGATTGCTATCACCGCGCCGACCGGGACTTCGCCGCCTTCCACCGCCCGCCGCGCCTCCGCAATCGCCCGCGCCATCATCTCGCGATGCTCCCCGTCGCGGCCGCGATCCCCCATATCGTTTTCGTTCGCCACCCCTCGATGGTAAATTCTTTGTCACAGGGGTGGAACCCGCGCCGGAACCTCGAAGATGATTGGAGACCGATGGCGGATATTGGTGAAATCGACCCGGCCGATTTGATGGCCCGCCGCAAACGCGGCGACCGGCTCGTCGTGCTTGACGTGCGCGAACCCGAAGAGCTTGCCATCGCCCCCTTCCCCGACGCCGTACATATTCCCATGGGCGATATTCCTGCGCGCCTGACCGAGCTCGACGCCGGCGCCGAATGGGTCGTCGTATGCCATCACGGCGTTCGCAGCGCCCAGGTCGCGATGTACTTGGCCCGAATGGGGTTCGAACGCGTCAGCAATCTCAACGGCGGCATCGACGCCTGGTCGCTGACGGCCGATCCGGCCACCCCGCGCTATTAGCCGTCTCGCAAGATGTTTCAATGATGTTTCAATCAAGATGATTCCATCAAGATGAATCCTCAAAATCGTTCGGCAATGCGCGTTGGTCTGCCGCGGAGCGTTGAATCGTGACGCACCTTTTGGCCGCGATTCAGATGTCGAGTGGCGGCGACAAGGCCGCCAATCTCGAAAAAGCCGAAAACCTGATTCGCCTCGCCGTCGCGCGCGGTGCCCGGATGGTCGCCCTGCCCGAGGTCTTCAACTGGCGCGGCAAACGCGCCGACGAGGCCGAGGCCGCCGAAGCGCTCGACGGCGTGACCCTCACCCTCATGGCCGGGTTGGCGCGCGAGCTCGAAATCCACATCGTCGCCGGTTCGATTACCGAACACGTGCCGGGCCAGCCCAAGCGCTACAACACCTCGGTGCTGATCGGTCCCAACGGCGCGCAACTCGCGGTTTATCGCAAGATTCACCTGTTCGACGTTGACCTGCCGGGCCGCGTCACCATCAAGGAATCCGACGCTAAACTCGCCGGCGCCGACGTCGTTTGCACCCCGACAGCGCTCGCAGACATCGGACTCAGCGTCTGCTACGACCTGCGCTTCCCCGAACTCTACCGCCGTCTCGCTTTCGCCGGCGCCCGCATCATCACGATTCCGAGCGCCTTCACCTTCCCCACCGGCGAGGCCCATTGGGACGTGCTCATCCGGGCGCGCGCGATCGAAAATCAATGCTATATTGTCGCGCCGGCGCAATTCGGCCCGAACATCCACGGCTTCAGCGATTATGGTAATTCCATGATCGTCGATCCGTGGGGACGCGTGCTCGCCCGCGCCGCCGAGATGGAGGGTGTCGTGATCGCTCCAGTGGATTTCGACTATCTCGAACGCGTGCGGCGGGAGTTACCGTCGCTCGCTCATGTGCGCCTGCGTTGAGGAGAAATGGCCCCGTAAAGACGGAGTTTGACGGGCGTGGCTTGACGCCCGCATGCGGGCGGGCTAAGCAGGCTCTCATCTTAGGAGATTGGCCGACCGCCCGATCGTATTTGAATTCTCGGAACCGCACTCGCCGCACCGGCCCGATCGCCGATTGCGCCGCGTCAACGAGGCGGGAACAGGGTGTGTATATCGTGGTGGACGAGGAACAAATCAATGGCTGATGGACCCCTGGCAGGCTTCCGTGTTTTGGACCTGACCCAAGTCGTTTCCGGACCGTTTTGCTCGATGCAACTCGGTGACCTCGGCGCCGACGTGATCAAGATCGAGCCGCCCGAAGGCGACGCTACGAGATTGTTCGGCCGGCCCGCTAAAGGCGGGGTCACCGCCAGCTTTCTCAACTTCAACCGCAACAAGCGCAGTGTCGTCGTTGACCTTAAAAAAGAACACGGTCGCGACCTCGTGCGCCGCCTCGCGGTCAAGGCCGACGCGTTCATCGAAAACAACCGGCCCGGGGTGGCAGATCGCCTCGGCATCGGCTACGTCGATATCCGCCGCCTCAATCCCAAAATCATCTACTGCTCCATCTGCGGCTTCGGCCCCAAGGGGAATTACGCCAACGCTCCCGCCTACGACCCGGTCATTCAGGGCTTTTCCGGTATGGCGTTTCTGCAAGGCGGCCGCGAAGGCAAGCCCACTTCCGTCAAGATGGCGCTGGCCGACAAAATCAGCGGTATGACCGCCGCCCTCAGTATCGTCAGCGCCCTCCACGCCACCCGCAATCGCGGCGTCGGCCAGTACATCCGCGTCGCCATGACCGAGGCTATGATGGCCTTTACCGCCAACGACGCCACCTACCTCGGCTACACCTTCCAGCCCGACGCCGATTTCAAGGACAAGGTGCCCAAGAGCGGCAGCCTCGATCCGTTTCGCACTGCCGACGGTTGGGTCACTATCGCGCCCTTTACCGACCAGCAGTGGGAACGCCTGTGTGCCGGCCTCGGCCATCCCGAATGGTGGCAAATCGAAAACCGCGCCGAACGCATGCGCGCCGCCCTGCGCGGAATCGCCAAGCTCCTGCCCGAACGCGAAAGTGCCCATTGGCTCAAAGTCTTCGAGGAAGCCGACGTGCCCAGCGGCCCCGTTCACAGCTACGACACCCTCTTCACCGAGCCCGAAGTCGTTGCTAACGAGAATTTCACGCTCTACGAGCATCCGCAGGGAGGCAAGGTCCGCACCGTCAATCCGGGCATGCGTTTCAGCGAGACCCCGGCCAAGATGTGGCGGATACCGCCGCGCCTCGGCGAACATACCGAGGAAGTGCTGCGCGAAGCCGGCTTCGCGCGCGATCAAATCGAGGAACTGCGCGCCGAAAAAGTCATCAACTAGCACCTCCGGCTTCCGCCCCAGGGCTCGCGCTCAACTGCGGCTACTGCGCGCCCCGCATCGCGATCGTCGTCGCTCCAAGGCTGGTCGTTAGCGTGCGTGCGCGCTCGCCGTGACGGTAGCCAGCTCGAATCGCGCCGACCCGCTGCGATGCTGCCGCACCCAGCGCCGCCTTCAGTTCCTTAGCGACGATGCTCTCGGATTGTTACCCGAATCCGATTCCGCATCACCTCTTCGAGCGCGCCTTTTCCTGGCCCCCCACTCCCGCTATCGCTTTCCATGGCGTCATCCTCCGGCACCCGCCACCAAGCGGGTGCGAGGTGTGGGTCAACTCGCCGCATCTTGACGCCCTTTTCACTTTTCCACCAACTTCGCGCCACTACATCCCAAACCGCCCTTCCGTCATCCCAACACCCATTCTGTCATCCCGAACGAAGTGAAGGATCTCGCGCGGTCCTCTGCGCGACAATCCGTCAGACCCGCCACTTCCGCCGCCGCAATACGCTCGGCGATCGCGCATACAACTTCTGTTCGATGTTTCGGTTGACGGCACCATGTTACTTGGGAGACATTGTAAATCCAGTGCAAAGTCGCTGAAATTAGCCATTAAACACTAGAGTATTCCGACGGACCGAAGATTGTTAGACTTCAGCACGCCTCAGGCACATATATAGCGTCTTTCCCACCCTGGCGATATTTGCTTCCGTGGAGGATTTTCTATTCTCGGATTTGACGAAAGGTCAAGTTGATACGGGGCTCGCACAAACGCTTTTCTTTTCCGATACCGTGCTGCCAATTTTTCTGCGTTTCGCCTTTCATCACCAGAAGACTATTCGACACCAGTTTGAGCCGGACAGGCTTTTCGGCTTTAGCCTTATGTTTCAAAACGAAGGTTCTCTCGTCACCCAGACTTAGCGATGCGATGCTTGGTCGCTCGCCCAACTCAGGCTCATCGTCGCTGTGAAAGCCCATGCTGTCGCGATTGTCTCTGTAGTAGTTGAGCAGAACACTGTTAAAAGTGACTCCCACAACGGCTTCAACCTTATCTTTGATTTCGAGCAATAGTTCGGTCCACGGCAGTGGCTCCATACAAATGCCAGAGTATGTATAGCTACGCCCGTTCTCGCCGTACCAGGCGATTAGCCGAGGCTGGAGAAAAGTCTTGCCCCAAGCAATAATCTTTTCGGCTCGCCAAGGTACTTCTGCAATAAGGCGATGCACAACTTCATCTGCTGGACGATCAAGCTCCAAGTATCGAAGAAAATAAATTTCCGCATCTTTGATCGGTAGTCTTTCGAGCCGCCCATTTCTCAAAAACAGATCGGCGGTCATTACTTGTCTTTCCTCAGCACTCGATAGCTAACTTTTCCCTTGATTTTTGGAAACTGACCGAACTTAATTAGGTAGTCTCCTAATTCGGATGCTTGTTCCGAATATCGAGGCGTAAACCGTACATTGTCTTGTATGACTATGGGCGTCAATCCAGCCTTTTCCCATTGTTCGTCGAAGTAGTCGGCGAAAGTTGACCCCGCATTGTCGTTGTATAAAAACAACGCACCTGGCTTCGCGCCTTCGAATAGCTTCTTCCAGAATTCAGCGTCGTCAAGGTTGAATATCTCAGATACAAAGTAACTCATAGTGATAAGGTCCGCTCCGAGAAATTTCGTTTGTGCCGACCATGAATCAACGCACGTTACATCTAGCGCTTGATAATTGACATTTACAGCGAAGCCGGTTTCTAGTGAATCTCCGAGTTCTGTCCACGTATCCGCCCATGCTTGTTCCTTATCGAGCAGATAACAACTGAGCTTTTTGATCGGCTCATCTTTGTGCTCATCGAGATATTTTAATATCCCTATTATGTCGCTCCCGGGTCCTCCGCCGACGCAGGATATACGAGCCTTCTCTTCACGGAAGATAGTCTTCTTCAAACGCCTAATGAGCTCTTCCATCACCTGAACGAGGTAGTCTCCATGCGCGGCAACGTACTTGTATACGTATGCGAATCTGGTTGCCGGATCGCGATAGTCTACCGGATCGCGGTTTGGGTCGGCGGGCTGTCCGTGGCTATCCGTGAGATAATCTATCTGTTTCTTGATCGTCACATCTAGCGATGGGCCGTAGCGTTTTTCCCCTTCCTTGTACAATTCATCCAGCGCAATCTTTACAAGCTCGAAGATAGTCATAATTGTGGAATCCTCGCCTTATCGCCAAGAACATTCCCGTCGCCAAAGGGATTGAGCCCTTATAATCTTAATCGAAAATTCAAACTGGGACGAATGCATTCGTCCTCGATTCAAGGGAAGGTCCTTCTTTGCCGGAAATGCAAACTACGTATTCGCGACTATGCTTCTTCCGTGTCGCGGATTGCTCGCCCCGTTGACGCATCAAACGCCGCGTCATCTGATTCGTGACCGCTATGGCGCATTCGGTCGCGTATACACCGGCACCGAACAGCCCGTACTGAAAGTGGTTGCGGCTGAGCAGTTGCCGGTGGTGGTGATCAGTGACGGAATCCCGGGCACGGGCGCCATGAGTGGGCGCCATGCGGAGATCGCGACAACGGTATCGCGGCCTTTGCCGAAGTTCCGGCCAAATACACCTACAAGCATAAATTGACCATCGCTTTTAATGGAATGAGCACGCTCAGCACGAAATATCATCGATACCGGTTCGCTGAGCAGGATGACGTGGCTGTTTGCATACCGCTCAAACCCTTGCGGGTTCCACCCCGTCTTTTGTCCAAGTCATGATGCAGCGGGAAAGATGGCGGTATAGCTACAATCGAAAATGCCTTATGGACAAACTTCGTCGCCAGCGTATTCAGTTGCCCGCCAAGAATGGCGAGATCGACGAGGACTGCATCGCGACTATTGTCAACGGATAGCGCTACTGGGCGCACCTGGAAAAAACGGCCTTTGCCGTATGATTAGAAACTCCTTTGATGGGCAACACGCCGACTATTTGGGCAAATCGCAATTGTTAGGCAAAGCCGCCTGCGGCTAGCGCACCGGGATGACCCCTCCGGCTAACGCCCTCGGCTCCCGCCCTCGGCCGACGTTGTTGGCTAGCGCTCGCGCCGAATCTTTCCGGTCCCCGTCTGCGGCTTCTTCTTAGCCGATAGCCCAGCCGCCCGCAGCCATGGCGGCTTTAACCGTGCAATTTCGTCATATACCGGGCAGCTTTCCTCATGCGCACCCGGCAGATACCCGGTGCTGAGCAGGAACGAACCGGTAATCTCGCCGCCGGTAAATGAGAATGTCTGCTTGAATAGTTTCACCCACCCGGCCTTGTCGAGCGGATGATGCGCGTCGAGCCACCCGGCGAACGATCCATGACTCCGCCGGAGCTCGAGCAGCCGGCCCGCGTTGGTGATAGCGGCGTCGACTTTCAGCCGATTGCGGATGATGCCGGCGTCGGCCAGCAAGCGCGCGCGCTCGCGCGATCCATAGGATGCAACCCGCTCGAGGTCGAAGTCCTCATAGGCGGTGCGGAAGTTCTCGCGCTTGGACAGAATCGTCAACCATGAAAGTCCGGCCTGGTTAATCTCGAGCACCAAGCGTTCAAACAGTGCGGCCTCGTCGCGCGTCGGGAAGCCATATTCCCGGTCATGATAGGGGCCGTGCAACGGATGGTCCGGCGCGATCTTGCAGTAGCTCATCGGCAGTGGCTCGTGGTTTGGAGGTCTAACCGCAGCGCGCTTCGATTTCCCGGTTCGCACCTGCTCTATTGACGACACACTTGCGGCCACGCGGGCGCCCTCGTATGGTTGAGCGCTTCCCGCCGGCGCAGTGCGGAAGTACGATCGCGCAGTTGCGAAAGCCGGGATGCCGCGCGGTTGCCAGTTGGGTTTAGCCCGAATCGGTCGCGCGGGCAAAGGGGGGTTGGCCTGATGATAGATTCTCCGGCTGCTGCCACGAGCCATCGCCACGCCGTCGATTCGCCGCACGCTTGGCGCATGGCCGCGGCGGCATTCCTCACCTGCTTCACCATCTTCGGCGTGGTTTACAGCTTCGGTGCATTCTTCAAACCGATGGCGATGGAATTCGGCGCCGACCGCGTTCACACCTCCGCGATCTTTTCCATTACCGCCTTCGTTTACAACCTGCTCGGTTTCGCAGGCGGCCATCTGGCCGATCGCTTCGGTCCGCGTCCGGTGCTGATTGCCGGCGCCGTCGCGATGGGGCTCGGGCTGGTCGCGACTTCGGTGATCGGGAGCCTGTGGATTGGCTGCGTGACCTACGGACTCGGGATCGGCGTGGGTGTCGCATGCTGCTATGTGCCGGTACTGGCGGTGGTCGGCGGATGGTTCGACAAGCGGCGCACCACCGCACTGGGCATCGCGGTTTCGGGCGTCGGTATCGGCACCCTGGTGGTCGCCCCGATCGCCGCCGCTTTGATCCTCCGCTACGGGTGGCGTGAGTCCTACGTGATCATGGGTATAGGCAGCGCCATGCTGCTGTTCGTATTCGCCCTGCTGATCGAAGCGCCGCCGATACCCGCGTCGTCGGCCGCCGCTCCGCTGATACTCACCCGCGCGATGCGCACGCCGGACTTTCTGATGTTGTACGCTTCCATGGTTCTCGTTTCGGTCTCAATCTATATCCCGTTCGTCTATCTACCAGAGTTCGCGCACAGTCGTGGCGTCAGCCAGGTTGCAGCCGCCTCGCTGGTTGGATTCATCGGCGCCGCCAGCGTCGTCGGGCGCCTCGGTCTCGGCCGCTTTGCCGAGCGCACCGGCATCATTCCGCTCTACAAGGCGAGCACTCTGATCCTCGGCCTGAGCTTCGGCTTCTGGATCGTGTCGCCGTCCTATGGGGTGCTGGTGTTGTTCGCGATCGTGATGGGATCGGCATACGGCGGCATGGTCGCGCTCTCGCCGGCCGTAGTTGCCGAGCTGTTCGGGGTGCGCGGACTCGGAGCGTTGCTGGGTGCGCTCTATACCGGCTCCGCCGTCAGTGCGCTCACTGGACCGCCGCTGGCCGGCTTCGTCATCGATCGCACGGGCAGCTACCTGGGCGCGGCGGTGTTTGCCGGTGCGGCCGGCATAATCGGTTACCTGGTTTTGATTCCGCTCGGGCGCAACCGCAAGCTGTTGGCCGCCGCAGCCGAAGCCGGCTGAGCGGTCTTCGCGCCGGTGGGGGGGCCGCGCATCCGCGTGCGACGTTGGATTTCCGGTCATGTTGGAACGACCATTTTGCGCGACCCCCGACCACCTGATTCGATTGAGGCAATGAACGTTATACCGATTACCCGGGAGATCGCCGTGAGCGCCGCGCGGGTGGACGCGCTGCTTTCTTGACTGAACGTTCCAAGATGGCTAAGGTCGGATTTTCCGAATCACCCCTTCACCCATGCCGGGCGGATTTCGTCCCGAGGAGATACAGATTATGAGTGCGCCGGAGATCGACCTTTATACCGCGTCCACGCCCAACGGCTGGAAGGTGTCCGTGTACCTGGAGGAAGCAGGCCTGCCATACACCGTTCACCCGATCAGTTTGGGCGCTGGCGACCAGAAGAAACCCGAGTTCCTGCGCCTCTGTCCCAACGGGCGAATCCCCGCGATTGTGGACCGCGGCAACGGCGATTTTCCGGTCTTCGAAACCGGCGCCATCCTGCTTTACCTCGCGCGCAAGACCGGGAAGCTCTTACCGAGGGACGAGAAGGGCGAGTCGCGGGTGACGCAGTGGTTGATGTTCCAGATGGCCGGGATCGGACCGATGATGGGTCAGGCCAACGTTTTCTATCGTTATTTCCCGGAGAAGCTGCCGTCCGCGATTCAGCGTTACCATCACGAATGCCGCCGGCTGTTCGAGGTGCTGGAAGGGCAGCTCAAGGGCCGCGAATATTTGTGCGACGATTACAGCATCGCGGATATCGCCAACTGGTGCTGGGTGCGAATCTATGAATGGAGCGGCGTGAATATTGACGGATTGAGCAATCTGCAAGCCTGGATTGCGCGTATGGAGGCGCGACCGGCGTGCCAGCGCGGTATCGCGGTGCCGGAGCCGCTGGAGTTTAAGGAACCGACCGCCGAGATCTTGAAAACGGCGCAGAAACTGGTAACGCGTTGATTTCCGCAGCAAAAAATCCAAGGGTAAGGCTATGTTGAATTATCGCAGTTTCGAAGAAATCGCCGGCCATCGCGGCTTGCGCATCGTGCTGGTCAAGGGCATGCCGAGCCCCTGGGCTCAGGCCGCCAAGACCATTTTTGAAATCAAGCGCCTCGATTATGTCGCTGCGCCATGGATACCCGGCGAGGAGAACCCCGAGATCGCGGCCTGGGGCGGTGAAGCCAGCGCGCCGATCGTTGCCTGGGCGGAGGAAAAGCCGATCAGCCGCTGGATCGACATTCTTTACCTGGCCGAACGGCTCGCGCCCACGCCGGCGCTGATTCCCGCGGACGCTACGCAGCGCGCGCTGATGATCGGCCTGTCGCACGAGATTTGCGGCGAGCTGGGCATTGGCTGGAACCGGCGCCTGCAATTTCTTGCGCCTGCGTATGCGTCGGGCAGTCCGCCCGCCGGAGTCGCGCGAATGGGCAGCAAGTACGGCTTCAACGAGGGCGACGCCAAGGCCGCCAGCGCGCGAATCGCCGGATCGCTTAAAGCATTGGCCACGCAACTGAAATCGCAGTACGCGCGCGGTGCGCATTGCTTCGTCGGCGATTCGTTGAGCGCGCTGGACGTCTACTGGACGGCTTTCGCCAATCTGCTCGACCCCTTGCCGAAGGAGCAGTGCCCGATGCCCGAGGCCTATCGCCCGGGCTTTACCGTGAGCGATCCGGCGATTAAATCCGCGCTGGACCCGCTGCTGCTGGAGCACCGCTTGCGGATTTTTCGCGAGCACTTTCGCGATCCAATGGAGTTCTAGGCCGCGCGCCTCGTCGCCGCTCTCGCGGGGGCGGCGCGAGGATTGCCGCAACAGAATCCTTTAAGATTCGAATGATGGAACGGTCATTGTGTGGAGCTGCGCCAAGGTTTGCACATTGTCATAGCGAAACACATCGAATTGACTCATATCTTTACAAAACACTAAGCTCTTGGTGATGGAATGTGATGTGCTAAGAGTGGGTGGCGGGGAATGAGCGAAATTACGGAAATGGCGATTCCCGTTCCTGAAGCGGCGCCCGAAAGCTCCGCTCCCGAAATTTCGACCGGCCCGGCCGAGCCCGGCGGCGAACTGCCGTTAGCCTCGCGCTTGCGGTACATCGCCGGCAATATCTGCCTCGCATTACTGTTTTTCGTCGCACTGATCCCGGCCAAAGGGCAATACAATTCAGGCGCGGCGAACTATATCTGGCTGGTCGGCGCGGCTTTGATGGGGGTGCTCTCGCTGGTGCGGGTTCCGCCGCGCTCGGTGATGCTCAACCTGCGCGCTATCCTGGCAACGGCCGCGATGATGATGGTACCGGCGCTGATGCGGCCGGGAGTCCCCTCGACCGGTTTACTCGCCGATCTGGCGATTGCGGTCGAACTGGTCGGAATCGTCTACACGCAGATTTCGCGGCTCTACCTTGGCCGGCGTTTCGGCCTGCTGCCGGCCAACCGCGGCATCGTATCGGGCGGACCGTTTCGTCTGGTCCGTCATCCGGTGTATTCCGGGTGGCTGGTGCTCACTATCGGTTTCCTGATGGCCTATCCGACCTTGCGAAATATCGGGATGCTGGCCCTGTCGCTGCCGTTTTTGGCTTGGCGTATGCGTCTCGAAGAAGAACATTTGAATGAAGACCCCGAGTACCGAGAGTACGCGGAGAAGACTCACTATCGCCTGGTCCCGGGAATTTACTAGAGCGCGGCCGCCGGCGGCATCGCGGCAAGGCCGATCTCGAAATGGCACCGGCGCTCGCATACCCGATTCGGCGTCGTCGGAAGCACGGCTTCGGATAATGTGGAAATTGCCCCGGCTGCTTTTCGCTCGGCTGCTTCTGACGGTCGCGCTGCTGACGTGGGCGCCGCTAATGACCGCGAGCGTGTGGGCAGGGCCGACCCCGGCTTCGGCGGCAGCGGCTAACGGACCGTCGCAAGCAGCGTCCAACGATGACGGCTCGCTGGCCAAGGCTTACCGGATCATCAGCTCGAAGAAGTTCGTCGATCTGACCCATTCCTTCAGCCCGCTGACGCCCGTATGGAGAGGGTTTGGCCCGGCGACCTTTTCGCGCGCGGCCGACCCCGAGACCGGCCGGCCGTACACGATCGCGCACGATCATTTCCGTACGTTTTTCTATTCGATGGTCGGTCAGTACGGCACACATATCGACCCACCGGCGCATTTCGATCCCAACGGCGCCACGATGGATCAGATACCGCTCAAGCAGATGATTCTCCCGCTGGTGGCATTCGACATGACGCCGATGCTCAAACGCGATCCGAACCACGCGCTGAGCGTTGCCGATATCAAGGCCTGGGAGCGCGTTCACGGCCGGGTTCCCGCGGGGTCATTCGCCGCGCTGCGCACCGATATGTATAAGGACTGGAAGACCAATCCCGCGCGCTTCAAGCGGACGCCCTTTCCGGCGTGGTCGTTGGCGGCGATCAAGTTCCTCTACGAGAAGCGCGGGATCGTCGCCAATGGCCACGAGTCGATGGATACCGACGACACCGATGACCTGGCGTCCGAGACCTGGCTGTTGACGCACGGACATTGGCAAATCGAGGTGATGGCTCATCTCGACCAGGTTCCGGCCACCGGAGCGCTGATCGTGGTGAGCTGGCCGAAGCCCAAGGGCGGGCTCGGCTTCCCGGCGCGCGCGTTCGCGATTTTGCCCTGAAGCCCTGGCGCGCGGCCCGGCGCAGCGTTTCGAGTCCAGGGTCGCAACTATCTTCGAGGGCCGCGCGGAGTCCGTAATCCCGGCGGTGTACCGAGCCAACCCTAAGCCGCCGAAGGCGCTGCCGTGCGATCTTCGCGCGTTCCAATCAAGTAAATTCCGCCGGTCAGCGCGATCGAAAGAATCATCGCGAACCCGAGCCCGCCGATCACGGCCAGCGCCAGCGGCTGTTGCACCTTGGCGCCTGCGCCCAATCCGAGCGCGAGCGGAAAGAGCCCGGCCGCAGTCGCCAGCGTGGTCATCAGGATCGGCCGCAGACGAATCTTCGCGGCCTCGGTCAGCGCCACCCGCGGTCCCGCGCCGCCCGCGACGTCATGCTCGGCGCGATCGAGCAGCAGGATTCCGTTTTTGGCGGTAATGCCCACCACCATGATGATCCCCATGAACGACGAAATGTTCAGGCTGACACCGGTCAGGGCGAGCGCGACGAAGCTGCCGGCGAGGCATGAGAGCGCGCCCAGCAGCACGGCGATCGCGGGTGTCATGCGCGCGAATTCCCAGACCAGCACCAGGAACATCGCGACCGTTCCCGCGACCAGCACCAGCGCCAGTTGGTGAAAAGATTTTTGTTGCTCGGCGTACAGGCCGCCGTATTCCAGCGATACGCCCGCGGGCAGGGCGAGTCCGGAGAGGTGCCCCTTGACGCGGGCAATCGCGGTGCCGAGGTCGATGCCTTCGACTCGCGCAGTGACCCGTACGACCGGGCGCAGGCGCTCGCGATCGAGCTCGATTCCGGGGCCCAGCGCCTGCATCCGTGTGACAGCGGCAAGCTGGACGCGTCCGCCGTCGGGCGTTTTCAACAGCACCTGCGGCAGTAGGTCGAGTTGGTGATGGTAGTCGCGAGGGTAGCGCACGCGCACGTCCATCAGGCGATCGCCGACGCGCAGGCTGGTCGCCACCGTACCCTCGATTACCGTGCGCAGCGCCGCGCGAATATCGTCGGCCGAAAGGCCGTAGCGCTCGGCGGCCGTGGTGTTGACCAGCACCCGTTCCTCGGGGATGCTCAGCACCTGCCCGTTGAAGACGTCGACTACGCCCGGAATGCCTTCGATGCGTTTGGCGATAGCGGATGCGGTGGTCTCGATGGCCGACTGATCGGCGCCGAAGACCTTGATCACGATCGGCTGCGGGGTGCCCGACAGATCGCCGATCATGTCCTGCAGCACCTGCGAAAAATCGACGCTGACGCCGGGCACCGTAGTGAGTATCTGCTGGCGTATCGAGTTCATCACCTGGTCGATCCCGCGGGTGCGATTGCGGTGCAGCCGCACCGAAAAATCGCCGACGTTCGATTCGGTCAGAAAGCCGCCGAGTTGGGTGCCGGTGCGGCGTGAAAATGCAGCGACCTCGGGTGTGTGCCTGAGAATGTTTTCGATTTTGCCGAGCAGCGCGTCGGTATCGGTCAGGGTGCTTTCGGGCGGCGTGATGTAGTCCAGGGTGAAGCCGCCTTCGTCGAGCGCGGGCAGATAATCCGTACCGACAGTACCGTACAGGGCGTAGGCGACGGCGATCGAGAGCGTAGCACCGGCCAGCGCCAGCGTCGGCCATCGGAGAAACGGCCGCAGGGTCATCAGAAATCCGTTACGGACCAGCTCGAATAATCGGCCCGGCTGATGTCCGGGGCGGCGCCACCGTTCGGACATCAGTTCGAGGGCCGGCGTGAAGTACAGCGCGAGCAGCAAGGAGACGAAGAGCCCGCCACCGAGGGTGTACGCGAGGGCGCGGAAGAATGCTCCGGTCACTCCCGACAGAAAAACCAGCGGCAGGAAGACGACGATTACGGTGGCGGTCGAAGCGATCAGCGGACGCGTCAGTTCGGCGCGCGCCTCACGAATCGCCACGGTCGCGCCGGTGCCGCCGGTGTGCGCGCGATGGATCGCCTCGATCATGACGATGGCGTCGTCGATGAACAAGCCGATTCCGGCGGCGAGGCCACCGAGCGTCATCATGTTGAAGGTGAGGCCGAACGCGGCCATTACGGCGAAGGTGATCGCGATGGTGCATGGCACGACCACTGCGGCGACCAGCGCACTGACGACCGAGAGCGTGAAAAAATAGACCACGGCGACCGCGAGCAGGAGTCCAAGCACGATCGCGTCGCGCACGCTGTTGAACGATTCGCTGACCAGTGCGGCCTGGTCGTAGGAAAACGAGAACGCGACGTCGGGGTACCGCGCGCGAAAGTCGTTGACGATAGCGTGGGCGGCGGCCGAGATAGCCTGGGTGTTGCCGTCGGGCTGGCGTGAGATTCCCACCAGCACGGCGGGGCCGTTGTTGCTCGTGGTGCGGACGTAATCCTCGCGGATTCCGAGATTGACGCTGGCGACGTCGCGCACATAAACCGGCTGCCCGTTGACGTTGGCCAGTGGCACTGCGGCGAGCTGATCGGCGTTGTGCAGGTTGCTGCTGACGATCGTCAGGAGCATCCGATGGGCGTCGAGCACGCGGCCGGCGGATTCGATTACATTGGCCTTGGCCAGCCCCGCGACGACCTGGTCAGGCGTGAGCCGATGTTGAAGCATCCGCGCCGGATCTAGCCGGACGATATACTCGCGGTACTTGCCCCCGGTAATTTCCACGCGATAGGTACCGTCGATGCGATGGAGATCGGGCACCAGATCGTACTGGGCGATGTCGGTCAATTGCGCGAGATCGCGCGACTTCGAACTCAGGCCGATGTCGATAATCGGGAACGTCCCGCTGGTCATCAGGCGCGTATTGATGGTGGTGGCGGCGGGCAGGCTTCCACGAACCTCGCCGAGCGCGGCGTTGAGCAACTGGAAGCCGGTTACCGAACTGGTGCCCTCGTTGAAATCGACGTCAATTTCCGCACTGCCGCGGGTAGTGGTCGAGCGCACCAGCTTGACCCCGACTACGCCGTAGGCCGCCTCCTCGAGCGGGCGAGTGACCGCGACCAGCATCTGCTGCGCCGGCAGGTCGCCGGCCGCAACGTTGACGATCGCGCGGTTGAACTGGATTTCGGGAAAGACCGAGCTTGGAATCCCGAACGCCAGGATTAGCCCGAGCACCGCGGTCGCGGCCACGGCGCACAACGCCAGCACTGAACTGTCGCGGTTCATTGCGGTGCGACCGTAACCTTGACTTTGAGGCCGTCGGACAGCGCGTAGCCGCCCGACGTGATCACGACTTCACCGTCGTGCAGCCCGGATTTGGCCTGCAGCAAATCGCCGCTGCGGATGCCGGTGGTGATCGTGGTCCGATGCGCGCGTCCGTCGGCGCCGACGACGAAGACGTAATTGCGGTTGTCGCGCGCATCCTCGAACAGCGCCGACGCCGGAATCGCAAGTGCGTCGGGCACCTCGGCAGTGGTGACCGTGACTTCGACCGGTGCGCCGGTCTGCGTAATGCGCCGGGCGGTGGTGAACTGGATACGCACAGGCGTGGTCGCCCCGTTGGGACTGAGTTTCGGCGAGAGCGCAGCAATCCGCGCGGGCAGTGCGGCTCCGGAAACCATCGGCGAGGTCACGGCGGCCTCCATCCCGGGACGGATAGCCGCGACATCGTTGATCGGCACCTCCGCCTCGACATAGACGCTATGCGGATCGATAAGGTCGGCCAGCGGATCCATCTCGTTGACCAATTGCCCGTCGCTCACCAGTGCGTGCTCGACGATGCCGTCGTCGGGTGCGACCACAGCGACGCCCCCGCCATGGCTGTACCGGCGAACCGATCGCTCGAGCGCCGGGGCTTCGGCCGGGTCGAGCCGTCTGGCCACCGCAAGCCCGTTGGCGGCCGCCTCCACTTCTCGATTGAGGATGTGCGCGATAACTTCGCCGCGGCGCACGCGGTCGCCATCCTGAAGATGGTAGTCGAGCACGCGTCCGGCCGAGGGCGCACGCAACTGGAGATGCTCATAGGCGACGGTGGTGCCGAGCAGATGCAGCTCACGGCGCATCGGCATGACGGTTACCTTTGCTCCCGACACCGCCATGGTGACGGCGCTCGGCGGCAGTGCGACCGAAGCGTCGTCGCTATCCCCGCCGGAATTGCTCGAACGGCAACCGCCAAGCGCCAGTGTGAATGCAGCTATCAGCGCCATCGCGGTTGCGGCGAACTTGCCGGTCATCGCGCGACCCCCAGTACCAGGGCCGCTTGCGCTGCGGCCTGGCGCGCGGCGAACTCCTGGTCGATCTGCGCCAGTCGCAGCTTTTGCGCCTGCTGGTAGGCATCAACCACTTCGAGCATCGTCACCCGAGCGCCGCCGAGAAAGCGCGTCCATTCGAGCGCGAAAGAATCGTCGGCCGTGGATTGCGATTGCGCCAGCAAATCGAGCTGCTTGCGCGCGTTGGTGTAACGGGCCTCGGCATCGGCGAGGTCCCGCGTCAATGTGATTTTAATCTGTCGCTCTTGCGCCGCGGCCATGTGCTGCTGGGCCAGCGCCTGATCGATATGCGATCGCACCAGCCCGCCCTGAAAAAGCGGCACCGTGAGGGCGGTGTCGTAGGATGCGCCGAGATGATGTCCGAAGGTTTTCGGCGGGTCGATCCCGAGCCATCCCGCCGTGGCGCCAACCTTGAGCGTAGGGAAGCGCTCGTCGCGCGCCGCGGTAACCTGCATCACGGCCGCGCGGACCTGGCGTTGGGCCGCCTGGTAGGCGGGACTCTGTTCAAGGCGCGCACGGGGCAGCTCAGGCAATCCGTTGACGGGCGCGGCCCGCAGGTCGCTGGTTTCAGTGCCACCGATGAGCGAGGCCAGCACGATCGAGGCGTGACCGGCGGCCTCGTTGGCGTTGGCGAGCTCGAGTCGAGCGCTGTCGCGCGCCGATCGGATGAACAAGACGTCGTTAGCGATCGCGCGGCCGCTGCGTTCCAGGGCCCCGACGATTCTGACGTAGCTATCGAGCCGCGTAAGATTCGTGCCGAGCTCCTGTTCCTGGCTGCGTGCACGCAACAATTCGAAATATGCGACGCTGGCGTCGAAGACGATTTGCGCCCGGACTGCGGCCACGCCGAGCGTCGCGGCCTCGGCGGCGTAACGAGCCGCACGCACCTGCGCGTTGCGTCGGCCACCGTCAAAGGCGGTGTACTCGACTACCATTTGGCCAAGGGTCTGGCCCCGATTGGTAACTACCTCGTCATAACCGGGCGACTGGGTGTAATCGGCGGAACCGTACAAGCTCGGATAGAGCGGCGCGCGTGCCTCGTCAACGCGGGCCCGGCTCAAATCGCCGTTGGCGTCGGCGCTGGCGATCGCCGGGGCGACTTCCAGCGCGCGCCCGATTGCCTGCTCGAGCGTGATCGTCTCGCCGCATCGCGCGGGCGCCGCAAGCAGCGTCGTCGCACAAATCGCAGCCGCAATCGGGATGCATCTCAGTAATCGGCGCATGCCGAGAATCGTACCAAGCGCCGGTATCGCGGCCTAATTAACAAACGTTAATGATCGTGTCGGCCGGCGGAGCGTGCGATTGGGCCGGCGGATTCGAGCGCTTTCCCGAGCCGCGCGCGGGGACCGTCAATCTTTGCGGCGCTGTGCCGCGAGCGGCAGCGTGACCACGAATTCGCAACCGCCGCCGGTGCGATTCGCGACTGTGATCGAGCCACGATGGAGCCGCGCTATTTCACGGCAGAGACACAGCCCGAGCCCGTTGCCGGCTTCGCCGCGCGCCTTGCCGCGAAAGAAGCGATCGAAAATGTAAGGCAGGTCGGCGGGGGGAATCCCCGGCCCGCTATCGGCAACCTGCAGCGTGGCGTTACCGTCGCGCACGGCCACGCTGACTTCGACCCGTCCTTGCTCCGGAGTGAACTTGATCGCGTTGTCGATCAGGTTGACCGCGAGGCGCTTCAGATGGACTGGATTGCCGTCGACTTCGACGGTATCCGCGCAATCAGCGGCCAGCGTGAGTCGCTTCGCCTGCACCAGCGGCTCGACTGCCTCGAGCACTTCACCCACCAGAGCGCCGAGGTCGAGCCGCACCGATTGCAGCGTGGCTTCCTGATCGAGTCGCGCGAAAGTAAGCAATTGATCGGCAATTGCACACAACCCGACAACTTCGCTCAGCGCCGCCGTCAGTGTTTCGGCATATGCGGCCGGGGTGCGTTCATGGGCGAGGGCGACTTCGAGTCCGGCCCGCAGCACGGCGAGCGGCGTGCGTAATTCGTGCGCGGCGTCGGTGGCGAAACGATGCTCGGTGTCGGCGGCACGCTCGACGCGTTCGAGCAGCGCATTTATCGCCCGGGTCAGGCGCGCGACTTCGTCGTTGACCGGGCTCACCGCGAGCCGCCCGCTGAGATCGCGTGGGTCGATGCGCGAGAGCTCGTCGGTAAGCGCAATTATCGGTACTAGGGCGCGACCGGCGAGCAGATAACCGCCGGATACGGCGGTGATCAGAATCAGTGGCAGGATCAGCAAGAGGCTCGCGCGCAGCCGCGCGATCGACCTGCGGATCGCGCTCGCGTCCACGCCGTCTTCGATAACCGCGTGCGCCCCCTGAAACCGAAAGGGGACGATCGCATAGCGGAATACTTTCCCGGGCCCATCGCGGATCTGCTCGCGCGCAAGCCGTGGGCGTATCCGGGGCAGTTCAGAATTCCGGTCGCCAAAATCCGCGATCACGAAACCGTGGCTGACGATCCGCACGCGCCGCCGCGGGCCCAGATCGCGCTCCTCGCTGAGGCGCCGCACGATCGTATCGACCTCCGCACCCGGCACGAGGCGGCTGATGGTCGCGGCGGCAGTATCCGCTTCCTCCATCAACGCGCCGTCCAGCGCGCTCCATTGTTGACGCTCGAAGAGCATGAAGACCGCGAGGCCCGCGATCACCAGCAGGGCAGCGATGACGATCGCCCAGTAAATCGTGAGCCGCAGGCGGATACTCATGGTTGGCCGTTGTGCAAAATTCGCCCGGTGTTCAAGCGACCGCGCTAGTGCGCACGCAGCGAATAGCCGACGCCGCGCATCGTGATGATCAGGGAGTCGCCGGCGCCGTCCCCGATCTTCTGCCGGAGCCGGTTGACGAAGACTTCGATCAGATTGGTGAAGTCGTTGTAGGCCGAGCCCCAGACCACTTCGGCGATCATGTCGCGAGTTACCGGCTGGCCCGCGTTGCGCATCAACAATTCGAGCAGAATCGTCTCCTTGGGCGAGAGGCCGAGGTCGCGTCCGCCGCGGGCCGCGCGACGGCGCACGGTGTCGAATTCCAGGTCGGCGACTTTGAGCGTCGATGGGTAGGCGCCGGTGTGCCGGCGGATCAGTGCGCGCAACCGCGCCAGCAGCTCGGCGAAAGCGAACGGCTTGGTCAGATAATCGTCGGCGCCGCTGTCCAACCCGACCACGCGCTGTTCGAGCGAGCCGCGCGCCGTCAGCAGCAGCACCGGGGTCGAGTTGTTGGCTGCGCGCAACTCGCGCAGCAAATCGATGCCGTCCTTTCCCGGCAGCCGCAGATCGAGCACAATGGCGTCGAAGGTGCGGTCCGCAAGCAGCGGTTCGGCGCTCTCGGCGCTGCCCGCGCAGGTCACCGCGAAGCCGTCCTCGGCCAGTCCGAGGCGGAGGCTTTTCAGCAGATCGGCTTCGTCTTCAACAATCAGTATTTGCAGTATTCGCGTGTCGCGCATCGTAGGCTCGCGGCGGTGTCGCCATCGTCGATCGATACCTGTCGAACATTGTGATGGAGCCGGGCGCATGCGGAAAGGGGGCATGGGCGGCGGACCTCATCGGAATTTCTTCCGGATAAATTTGGTGCTGGCGGATTAACATTGGCGTGAGCCGCCGGTAGTCTGAAACGCGTAGATTGCGCATCCATGCTTATCCTGGGAATCGAATCGTCATGCGACGATGCGGCGGCGGCGGTACTCGAAAGCGAGCGCCCCGGAGTCGCGATCGTGCGCGCCAGCGCCGTCGCCAATCAGGACGATATCCATCGCGCCTATAACGGAATCGTGCCGGAACTGGCCTCGCGTAATCATGTGATTACGATACTGCCGGTGATCGAGCGCGCGCTTGCCGGTGCCGGAGTTACCCTCGGCGAGATCGACGGGATCGCGGTGACGCGCGGGCCAGGGCTGGTCGGCTCGCTGCTGGTCGGCCTGATGTGCGCGAAGGGGCTGGCGCAGGCGACCGGTATCGCGCTGGTCGGCGTTAATCATATCGAGGGTCATCTGCTCGCGCCGCTGATCGAGCACGAGGTCGCGATGCCGTACCTTGCGCTGGTGGTCTCGGGCGGGCACACGGCGATCTTCGCAGTTGAGGATTTCGGGCGTTATCGGCGCCTGGGTTCGACACGCGACGACGCAGCAGGGGAGGCCTTCGACAAGGTCGCGAAGCTGATGGGGTTGGGCTATCCGGGCGGAAAGATAATCGATGAACTTTCGCACCGCGGTGCGCGAGATCGGGTGAAATTTACCCGCGCGCGAGTAAAGGGAGCGCCGCTCGACTTCAGCTTCAGCGGCGTGAAGACCGCGGTTGCGCTGTATCTCGCGAGCGACTCCGGTGTCGCGACCGCATCTGCGGATCTCGCCGCGAGCTTTCAGGAAGCCGTGGTCGAAATGCTGATTCGCCCGACCATGGCGGCGGCGCGCGAGCTCGACGCCACGCCGATTGCGTTAACCGGCGGAGTCGCGGCGAACACCCGCCTGCGCGAGCGCCTGACGCAGGCAGCGGAGGCCGAGGGACGGCGGCTGGTCGCACCCTCGTTCAAATATTGCACCGACAACGCCGCGATGATCGCCTTGGCCGGAAGCTATCGGCTGCTGCGCGGCGAACGCGACGCGCTGACGCTTGACGCCGAGGCCAACCTCGCGCTGTGAGGCGCGCGCACGAATCCAGTGGCGGCGCCGGCGCACCGGATCGCGGCGGTAAGTTGCGGCCGGCCGGAGCGCTCGCAGTGGCCGGGGTGCGTCCGCATAAGTCGAAGGGGCAAAATTTCCTGGTGCAGCCGCGGGTGGCCGACCGGATCGTCGAGGCGGCGCAAATTGCATCCGGAGACGACGTCCTGGAGATTGGGCCAGGCCTCGGGATCCTGAGCGAACGTCTCCTCGCGCGGCCCGTGCGCCGCTTGATTCTGATCGAACTGGACGAGCGGCTGGCCTCCGGGCTGACCCAGCGCTTTGCGGAGGACTCGCGCGTGACGGTGCTGAATCGGGATTTTCTGGCGATCGGGCCGCGTGATTATCTCGGCCTCGCAACGCAAGCGTGTAACGCGCCCGAACTCGTTCACGACGCGGCGCTGCGAGTGGTCGCGAATCTCCCGTTCAATGTTGCCGCGGCGATTCTGGAGCGGCTGTGCGCCATGCCTTCGCGGGTCGCGCGGATGGTGCTGATGTTTCAGCGCGAGGTCGCGGAGCGAATTCGGGCGCGGCCCGGCGCGGGCAATTACGGCGCCCTGAGTGTGTTTACGGCGATGTACTGGGAAATCGAAGGCCATTTTCGGGTCGCGGCCGGCAGCTTCCATCCCAAGCCTACCGTCGACGCCGAAGTATTGACGTTCGCTCCGCGCCGGCCGATGGCGTTTGCGCCAGAAGAAGAGTCGCGCGTGCTGGCGACGGTGCGCGCCGCCTTCTCGGCGCCGCGCAAGACGCTGCGCAACGCGGTCGGGAGGGCGCTCGGGATCGAGTCGTCGGCACTGGAAGCGGCGTTCAAGCGCTCCGCGATCGAGCCGGGTGCGCGGGCGGCGACGCTGGACGTCGGCGATTTCGTGCGGCTCGCTCGCGCGCTCCAGCTCGATTCGGATTACGGGAGCCGGCGCGATGCCTGAGCTGCCGGAGGTCGAATCGCTGCGCCGCATCCTTGCAAGATCGGCGGTTGGCCGCACGGTCGTGGCGGCAAAGATCAGGGAACCGCGACTGCGCCGCGCAGTCGCGCCCGAGCTGGCGGCGATGATTGCCGGGCGCACGATCGAAGCGATCGGCCGTCGCGCGAAATACCTGATGATCGAGCTCAGCGGCGGCTACCTGATGATGGTGCATCTAGGGATGTCTGGCAGCCTGACCCATCGGCGCGAAGACTTCGACGGCGATGCATTCGACCCGCGCCACGATCACGTCGAGTTCAGTTTCGATGATGGCAGCCGCCTGGTTTTCAACGATCCGCGCCGCTTCGGACTGCTAAAGCTCGTCGCGCGCACCGAGCTCGAATCGATCGCCGAGCTCAAAGGGCTCGGGCCGGAGCCGTTCGCGGATCAGTTCAACGGCAAATATCTGTGGCGCGTTTCGCGCGGGCGCACCGCCGCGATCAAGAACCTGCTGATGGACCAGCGGATCGTGGCCGGTGTCGGCAATATATATGCGTCCGAGATTCTATTTCGTGCGCGCGTGCGGCCGTCGCGGCGCGCGGGCCGTGCGACACGGGCCGAACTCGAGCGTATTGCCGCTATCACGGCGGAAGTCCTGCGCGAGGCGATCGGCAGCCGCGGCACCACCTTTCGCAGTTATCGCGATTCACACGGGCAGCCGGGACGGTTCGGGAGCAAGTTGCGCGTTTACGATCGCGAGGGCCAGCCGTGCCTCGAATGCGCGACGCCGATTCGCGCCGTGGTGATCGGGCAACGTTCGAGTTTTTTCTGTCCTCGCTGCCAGAAATAAGCGGCGGCCTCGACGGCGGCGCGCGATTACCGAAGAATCCGGATCGGACGTTCGAAGATTGACGTTTTGGCGAGTATCGGCGATGGCACTGGGCGCGGCGCGAACGTAAGCTTGAGTTCGTGAATGAGTGCCAGATGAGAACGGCAAAGGGAGCATCGATTCGTTGATGGATATACCGCGCGGGCTCGGTGCGCTGTGTGCCTTTTTATTTGGTGCGTGTGCCGGCAGTTTCGTCAACGTGGTGGCTTACCGGCTGCCGCGCGAAATTTCGATCGTGACGCCGCGATCGTTTTGTCCGCGGTGCAATCGCCCGATCCCGGCGTGGGCGAATATTCCGCTGCTCGCCTATATCGGCCTGCGCGGGCGCTGCCTGATGTGCGGCGGGGCGATTCCATTTCGTTACTTTCTTACGGAACTCGCGCTCGCCGTCGCGGCCGCATACCTCTTTCTATGGTTTCCGCTGGGCGACGCGATCGCTCGCTTCGGCTTTTGCGCGATGCTCTACGCGATCGCTCTAATCGATTACGACTGGCGAGTGATTCCCAACCTGATAACCTTCGTGGGAATTCCCGTCGGGATTCTCGCGGCGTGGCTCCTGATGCCGGAGGTGGGGCTCTGGAGTTCACTGATCGGTGCGGTCGGCGGCGGCGGATTCCTCTTCATTACGGGTGAGATTTATCTGCTGGTGCGGCGCACCGAGGGTGTCGGCTTGGGCGATGTATTTCTGATCGGGATGGTGGGGGCGTTCATCGGATGGCCGGGGATGTTGTTTACGATGTTTACAGGATCGTTGCTCGGAACGATCGGCGGAATCGCCACTGCGCTGATGGGCGGGACTCCGGCGGCGCCCGCTGAGCAGGTGCCAGCGGCGATAGCCGAGGTCATCGGGGTCCGGCGTGGAGATCTACCACCGCCAGGCGCGGACGGGGGTGAGCCGTCGCTGATGGGCACGGAAGTCCCCTTCGGGCCGTTTCTGGCGATTGCCGCCGCGATTTATGCCCTCTTTCAGCCCCAACTGATTCATTGGTATCTTTCGCGATGACGGGCATCGTGACCAATCGATCATGACCAAAGGCTTCTTCATCACGCTCGAAGGCGTCGAAGGCTCCGGCAAGACCACTCAGGCGGCGCTGGTGGCGGACGCATTGCGCGACGCCGGTCAGCGCGTGACGGTTACGAGGGAGCCGGGTGGAACCCGCGCGGGCGAGGCGATTCGCGCGATTTTTCTGGACCCGGCGGTCTCGCTGCATTCCGCCGCCGAATTGCTGCTGGTGCTCGCCGATCGCGCCCAGCATGTGCGCGAGAAGCTCAGGCCGGCGTTGGCGGCGGGCGAAATCGTGGTCTCCGATCGCTATTCCGATTCGACCGTTGCCTACCAGGGCTACGGCCGCAGACTCGATTTGAAGCTGCTCGGCGACTTGAACCGGCTGGCCAGCGACGGGGTGCGGCCGGACCTGACGATTATGCTCGATCTCGCGGTCGAGACCGGGTTGGAGCGCACTCGCGCGCGAGTCCGCGGTGACGTGCGCGGCCCCGATCGCTTCGAGGGCGAGCAGATCGAGTTCCATCGCCGGGTGCGCGAGGGCTTTCTGAAAATTGCGCGCGACGAACCCGAGCGCGTGATCACAATTGACGCGACCAGCCCGCCGACGGAAATCACCGCGCGGATCGCCCGTGCGATTCTCGAGCGGGTGGAGCGCTGATGCCGCTGGCGGGGGTAGCTGGCAATCGCGAGGTGATCGGCGCGCTCGAGGCCGAACTCGCACGCCGGCCGTCGCAGGCCTACCTGTTCGCCGGACCGCGCGGCACCGGCAAGTCGATTGTGGCGCGCGGCGTCGCGCATTATCTGTTGTGCGAACGTTCGCCGGGCGCGGGGTTCTGTTGCGATCCGGCCGCATGTCCGGTGCGCATGGCGCCGCCGGCAGCGGGACGCGGGCGCAGCGGCGCGGCGGCGACGGCGCCCCGCTGCGACTGTTGCGCGGCGTGCGTGCAGCTTGCGCTCGGGGTTCATCCGGATTGCGTTTACGTCGCCCGCCAGCCAAATCGCAGTGATCTGCTGATCGAGCAGGTGCGCGACTTGATCGAGCGGCTCGGCGTGCGACCGTCGCGCGGGCCGCGGCGGATTGCGATCGTCGACGATGCCGAGACGCTTAACCTGCCGGCCCAAAACGCACTGCTCAAGACGCTCGAGGAGCCGCCCGGCCATACCATGATGATTCTCGTATCGAGCAGCGAACGCGCGCTGCTCGATACCGTCCGATCGCGGCTGCGGCCGGTGCGTTTCGGTCCGCTGAGTGCATCCGAAATAGCCGGCGTGCTAATCGCGAGCGTGAAACTTAAACCCGAGCGGGCGCAGACGATCGCGCCGTTGGCCCGCGGCAGCATGGCGCGCGCGCTGGCGCTGGCCCAGGGGGAGGAGCCGCCGGTCAAGGAATTGATCGACGGGCTGGGCCGGGCGAGGTCGCTGGATTTCGTGGGAGCGCAGAGTCTGGCTCAGGAATTCTTCGGCGCCCGCGATCAGGCGGTCGAAAATTTCGAGCTAATCGCGCGGTTGGTCGAGGAGATGCTATGCTTCAAGCTGCTCGGTTCAGAGCTGGTCGCGCCGGCTCCAGAGGCGGGCGCGGCGATGGCGGAACTGGCCGCGCGCAGCGACACTGCGGCGCTCGCACAGGTCGCAGAGCGGGCGCTGGCTGCGGCCGTCGCGGTTGAAGAGATGGCGAATTCGCGGCTTCAGGCCGAGCAATTCTGGATAGGCGCGGGACGGGCGCTGCGAGGAGAATAGTGGCGGGCGAAATCGATCCATTCGAAAGCGGTGGGGACCAGCCCAAGATTGTCGCCGTCAGCCTCCAGCCCACCGGTCATCTTTACAACTATCTCGCGGGACAACTGACGCTGCGGCGCGGCGATCGCGTGCTGGTCGAAGGCGAATCCGGAACCCGCCTGGGCACGATTGAAATCGAACCGCACGAGCCGGCCCATACCCTCGACCTGAGCGCGATGCGCCCGGTGGTGCGGCTGGCGCAGGACAGCGACCTGCGCGTTGAAGAGGATACACTCACTCGCGAACAACATGCGCAGCGCCAGTGCGTCACGCGCATCCGCGACCGCTACCTGCCGATGAAGCTGGTTACGGTCGATTACACCTACGACGGGCGCAAGGCGATCTTCTATTTCACGGCCGAGAACCGCGTCGATTTCCGCGACCTCGTGCGCGATCTCGCCAACACCCTGCGCGTGCGTGTCGAGATGAAGCAGATTGGCGCGCGCGACGAGAGTAAGGTGACCGGCGGTATCGGGCCGTGCGGACGGGAGTTGTGCTGCTCGTCGTGGCTGCGCGATTTCGAGGCGGTCACCGTGAAGATGGCGCGGGAGCAGGGGCTGGCGCTGAATCCGTCGCGGCTGGCCGGGATGTGCGGGCGGCTAAAGTGCTGCCTGCGCTACGAGTACGCGACTTATGTCGAACTCAAGCGCGCGCTGCCGAATCTCGGTCGCCGTGTCGAATCGGTCCAGGGCAGCGGCAAGGTGGTGCGCCAGAACATCCTCAAGCAGACTGTGCTGATCCAGCGCGAGGAAGACGGCGGCGTGGTCGAGGCAACGTTGCAGGACCTGGTTGCCGCGCGCGCGCCGAAGTCCTGATTCCAAAACGGTGCAGGGCCGCCTCACGCACACCGGCGCGAATTTGATAAAGAGCCTAATTGAAATTTGACGATGTCCGACCGCATCCATATCACTACCGCCATCTTTTACAGCAACGGCACTCCGCACGTCGGCAGCGCCTACGAGGCCTTGGCGGCCGACGTGTTTGCGCGATGCCAGCGGCGCCGGCGCGGGCGCGAGAACGTTTCATTTCTGAGCGGCACCGACGAGCATGGCGACAAAATCCGGCGCGCCGCGATTGCCGAGGGACTCGCGCCCAAGGCCTACACCGACAAGATGTCAGTGCTGTTCCGCGACGCCTTCAACGGGCTCAACGTCGATCTCGATTACTGGGTGCGAACCACCGATGCGGTGCATGAAAAGTTCGTCCAGCAGATGCTCGTGACGACGCGTGCGCAGGGCAATATCGAATTCAAGGAGTACGAGGGGCTCTACTGCGTCGGCTGCGAGCGCTTCTACACCGAAAAGGAATTGCAGCAGCCCGGTAATCTGTGTCCGACGCACAATGCGCCGGTCGAGCTGATCAAGGAGAGCAACTATTTTCTCAAGATCGATCAGTTTCGCCATCAGGTGATCGAGAATATCCGGCGCGACGAAATCCTTATTCGCCCCGAACGCTACAAGAACGAAGCGCTCAATATGCTCGCAGAACCGCTGAGCGATCTCTGCATCTCGCGGCCCAAATCGCGAATGGACTGGGGTATCGAGCTGCCGTTCGATGACAAGTATGTCACCTACGTCTGGTACGACGCCTTCTGGGCCTATGTCAGCGCACCGGCGAGCCGTCTTGGCCTCGATAATTTCACGGGCGATTGGTGGCCGCATACCGAACACTTCATCGGCAAGGATATTCTGAAAACGCACGCGGTCTATTGGCCGGCCATATTGCTGGCCGCTGGGCTGCCGCTTTTCAGGAGTCTCAACGTCCACGGATGGCTGAATTTCGGCGGTTCGCGCATGTCGAAAAGCTCGGGCAACGTGCGCGATCCGGTCACCTACGAGCAGGCCTTCGGCCCCGATGTGCTGCGCTACTTCGTGATGCGTGAAGTGGTCTATGGGCTCGACGGTGATTTTTCCGAGGAGCGGCTGACCGAGCGCTACAACGCGGATCTGGCCAACGATCTGGGCAACGTCGTCAGCCGCGTGCTCGCGATGGCGCAGCGTTACTTCAATGGCGAGGTTTCGCTTGCGCCGAAACTTGCAAAGGCCGCCACCGCCACCGATTTAGTCGGTTCGGCCGAGCACAAACTCTACTCATGCTTCGGCGACGACGGTAAGGCTCTGGAGCTCAAAGTCGCTGCGGCCGTGGACAATCTGGACTTCAAGGGCGCGCTTGAAAATATCTGGCAGATGCTCGACGCGGCCAACAAGTATATCGTCGCGACGGCCCCATTCAGTCTCGCCAAGGATCCGGCGAAACTGCCGCAGGTCGCGCAAATTCTCGCCAATTTACTCGAAACGATACGCGTCGTTGCCGACGCGCTCGAACCGTTCATGCCGGTGACCGCGCGCAAAATCTTCGCGCTGCTCAACGTCGATGAGGCACTGGCGCGAATGCCCTACGGCGAAGGGTTGAAGCCGGGCCACAAGGTGAATTCGCCAGTGCCGTTGTTCCCGCGCCGCGAAAAGCCGGCCGCAAGCTGAAGCGCGATTTTCCGCGCCAATCGCGTCCCGATTTGAATCAGCAAATGAACCTGGTTGACACACATTGTCATCTTGCCGACCCGAAACTGCGCGGCGACTTCGAGCCGATCGTCGAACGGGCGCGGGCGGCCGGTCTGCGCATGATGGTTGCGGTCGGCGCGATCGGCGCGATCGAAATCGATCGCGAGACCGTCGCAATCGCCGAACGCAATGCGGATATCTATGCGGCCGTCGGGGTACATCCGCACGACGCCAGGGATTGCGACGACGAGCGCATCGCGCAACTTCGCGATCTCGCGCGCTCGCCAAGAGTGGTCGCGATCGGCGAGAGCGGCCTGGACTTCCACTACATGCATTCGCCGGCCGCCGCGCAGGAAGCGGCGATGCGCCGCCAGATCGAACTTGCGGCCGAGGTGAATCGCCCGATTGTGATTCATTGCCGCGACGCCGAAGCACGACTGGCGGCAATCGTGCGCGAAGTCGGGATGCCTCCGCGCGGCGGTGTGATTCATTGTTTCACCGGTGACGCGGCGGCGGCGCGCGAATTTCTGGCGCTCGGATTCTACATTTCGTTTTCGGGTATCGTTACCTTCAAGAGTGCCGCGACCTTACGCGAGGTCGTGCCGATCGTTCCCGCCGATCGATTGCTGGCTGAAACCGATTCGCCCTATCTCGCGCCCGAGCCCTATCGTGGCAAACGCAACGAACCCGCCTTCATTGCCCGCACCTTCGCGACGCTCGCGCAATTGCGCAGTTGCGATCCCGACGCCATCGCGGCACAGGTCGCGGCCAACGCCTCTCGCCTATTCCAGATCGCTTCCGCCTGACCCACCGCTGCGCGTGCGCTCCGTGCGCTTTCACAATCGTGTCGGGCTCGGGGTTATAGCAGTCGGGAGGGATAGCAACATGTTTCCGTCAATCGCGACTATAGCTATTGGTACGATGATCATCGCCGCGTTAGCGGTCATCGACTGGTTCGTATGGCGCATGGCGCCGGTGCTGCCGTATTCGCTCGCGAGGTCCGGTCCGCCGTCCACCGCCAGCGATGTCGCTGCGGACTTGAAAAAGGTTGCCTAGAGCAAATGGAGCCTTTAATTAACGCAGTGGAACGTGTGGACGTTCAAGACCACTGTCAGCCGCAACCAGGGGAAGTGCATACGCCGGTCAAATTCGAGCTGCCGCCGTCTTTCGATGAAGCGGTCGCACGCCATGAACGCGAACTGATGCGTTTTTTATTGCGCACGACCCACGACCGTGACGACGCGCTCGATCTCTATCAGGAGACCTGGCTCCGCGCGTATCGGGCATGGCCAAAGCTCGATTCGGCGGCGGGCCTGCGGCCCTGGCTCTACCGAATCGCGACGAATCTCTGCCTGAATCGGATTCGCGATCGCGTCCGGCGGGCTCGAGTGATCGGCGACGAGGAACTGGATCTCGCGCGGGTGCCCGGAAATGCCGACGGTGTCCACGAAGGAGCGCTGCATCTGAGAACGGCGATCGCGCGCCTGCCGCATAATCAGCGCGAAGCCCTGATTATGCGCAAATTCGGCGGACTCGAATACGCGGAAATTGCGGCGGCACTCGGCTGTTCATCCGAGAGCGCTCGCGCCGGGGTTTACCAGGCGCTCAAGAAACTAAAAGCTGCGGCGGAGTTATAGGCCATGAAAAATCTGGACAATCAAGTCGATCTCGATCCCGTGTCCGACCAGGCGACCGATGCGGCGATCGAAAATATATTGCGCATAGCGCGCCGGCGATTGGCTCGCGCGCTGGCGCCGATTCGCCGGTCGGTCGCACGCGTGGGCGTGATCGAGTCGAGCCTGGGACGGCTGCTCGTCGCTGAAAGTACGCGCGGCCTGGTCGCGCTCACCTACCTTGATTCGCGCGATGGCGAGACCGTTATCGCGGCCTTGAAGCGCAAGTTCGATCTGGTCGACGATCGCGCGACGGCGGCGCAGATCGGCGCCGAGATCGAACGGCACCTGGCGGGCGACCGTGACGCGATCGCGCATCGGGCGATCGATCTGAGTCTGGTGGTGAGTGAATTTCAGCGGCGCGCGTTGAAACGGCTGCGCAACGTACCGCCGGGATCGGTTGTGACCTACCAGGGACTCGCCGCCGCTATCGGATCGCCCTCGAGCCAGCGCGCGATTGGCACCACGATGGCGTCAAATCCGCTGCCGATTTACGTCCCGTGCCATCGCGTGATCAAATCCGACGGTACGATCGGAAACTACGGCGGCGGCATCGCGCGTAAGCTGAAGCTGTTGCGAGCAGAGGGTTTCGCCGTCGATCGCGGCGATCGTGTGCCGCCACAGGCCGTCTATGGCCATTGGCAATCACGGATCTTCTGCCGCCCGACCTGTTTGGCGGTGCGCCGAGCCGAACGCAAACAGTGGATTATCTTCACGGATTCTGCACGAGCCCAAGGTGTGGGGATGCGCGCTTGCAAACTCTGCCATCCCGCCGAGCAGGAGCGGAATTCGAAACTATCGGGCCGCAAATAAAAACGCGGACGCCCCTCGAGAGCGTCCGTGCCGGTAACCGGAAATGACATCAAATCATTCGGTATTCTGCTGACTTTGCAGACTTTCGATCTGACGCCGCTGCTGTTCGATTTCGCTCTGCTGCTGCTGAAGCTGGCTCTGCGTCTGCTGGTTCTGAACCTTCTGGTTCTGCAATTCATTGCCGACCGTATAGCCACCGACGGCGCCGAGCCCGCCACCGATTGCAGCGCCCGCCCCTGGATGACCAACGGCCGCGCCGATTATCGCTCCGGTGCCAGCACCCAACACCGCGCCGACGCCAGTGCCCTTTTCACGTTCGGTCAGCGGCTGCCCTGAACATCCGCCAAGGAAGAGCACAACCGCGAGTGCCATTCCGGCGGTCGCAATCCAACCTTTGCGCATAAAAAAATACCTCCTCTCCAATCGATCTCAAGCACCCGACCCCGACTGCCTCAAAGCGCATTTCGGGCGGCGCCAAGGATCGCGCCTTTTATGTAACGGGCCAGCGCGAAATTCGTTTCAAGCTCCCGCATCTTCTGAATTGCCAAGCTGTAAAGCATTTCGTCCCGTCACCCGTGAATGCCGCGACCCGCGGGCTTCGCGCCTCGCTTCCGCCAGCGGTCGTCCCGCCTCTATTCGCAGGGCACGTAATCCCTTCGCCTATTCGGTGCTCTGAATCTGCTGCAACTGTTGAATTTCCCTGCGCTGCAACTCGATCTCGCGCTGATGCGAAATCATCGCGCGCCGATTCTCGTCGTTCACCGCCTGTTGTGTCTCCAGCTCGTGCCCCACCATGTAGCCGCCGGCACCGCCAACACCTGCGCCGATGAGCGTACCTGCCACCGGGTGATGCACTGCGGCGCCGACAATCGCGCCGGTGCCAGCTCCGATCAGCGCGCCCACACCCGTCCCCTTTTGGGTCTCGGTGAATTGCGCCGACGACACCGCCGGAGTCGTGACTATCGCTCCGGCCAACACTGCTGTAGCCAACCAGTTCGCTCGCATCTGAGCCATCCTCCCCACGTCTCCGTTCCGAGCCGCCGTCTCATCCCTTCAATCTGCCGCCGATGACGAATCGCCCCGATTCAACCGTGGAATCGAGGCGGCCATGCCTGCCATAGATGGATGGAGCAGATTCTATGCCGATATTAAATGAAAACTAAAGACTAAATAACGTCCAATAGCCGCAATAATCGAAGGGCGGTGGCTGATTTGGTCGTGGTAATCGACTCTTTCCTACAAACGTCTGCGGAAGCATCTGGTAGATGCGTCAACCGGCGCGAAGAGGCAGGTGACGCAATTCGAATTGGATTGTGGAGCCGCGATTGCGGTGCCCGCTACCATCCGATCGCTTGCGCCGCCATCACCACTGCCATCTGACCGCGCGGGTCCGCGCCACCCTGAAGCAGGCGCCGCGCCGGATCGAAACGGATACCCAGCACATGACCTTCGCACCACGGCGGACGGGCCTCGACCTGATGGCCTCGTCCAATCAAATCGGCCCGCACTGCTTCATCGATTCGATCCTCGACCCGGAGCACACCCGGGCGTGCGTTATGGGGATAGAAGGTCGAGGGAAAATGCGCGGTCGAAAATCGCGGCGCCTCGATCGCCTCTTGCACGTCCATGCCGAAGTCGATCAGGTTGAGAAAAAATTGCAGCGTCCATTGATCCTGCTGATCGCCGCCCGGCGTACCGAAGGACAGAAACGGATCGCCATTGCGAGTTGCGATCGACGGGGTGAGGGTCGTTCGCGGGCGCTTGCCAGGTTGCAGGGCATTGGCGTGATGTTCGTCGAGGAAAAAGGTTTGCATCCGCGAGCCCAGCGGAAAGCCGAGCGTGTCGATCACGGGCGAGCTCGGAATCCATCCGCCGCTGGCCGTGACCGCGATCATATTCCCGCGGCCGTCGGCCGCCGTGACGTGGACCGTGCCGGGACCCCAGGAGCGCGCGTCGGGGCCGTTGGCGCCGAGCAGCGCCTTCATTGCGAGCGGATCGCCGGGCCGTTGTTCCATCGAGGCGTGCCGCGGATCGATCAGCTCGCGGCGCAAGTCGGTGTAGCTTTGCGAGAGCAACCCTTCGAGCGGGACCGGAGTGAATTCCGGGTCGGCGTAGTATTGCTCGCGATCGGCGAAAGCCAGCTTCGCGGCCTCGACCAGATGATGGATGTAGTCGGCCGAGTTATGGCCCATCGCGGCCAGATCGAAGCCTTCCAGCAAGCGCAATTGTTGAAGGAAAACCGGCCCCTGCGACCATGGCTGACACTTATGCACCGTGACGCTGCGGTAATCCGCACTGACCGGCTCCTCAATTTTAGTCTTGAAAGCGGCCAGGTCGCTGGCGGCGAGCAACCCGCCATTGGCTTCCGACCACTTGAGAATGTCGCGCGCGATATCGCCGCGATAGAAACGATCGCGCGCGGCGTCGATCGCCGCTTCGCGTCCGCGATTACGTGCGGTGGACTCGGCGTCGCTCAGTCGGTGGAAGAAATTCGCCAAGGCCGGATTCCGGACCAGATCGCCGGTATGTGGCAGCTCGCCGCCCGGCAAATAAATGGCGGCACTGGTCGGCCACTTCTCACGAAATTTCTTGGCGTTGAAGCGAATCGATGCGGTTCCGATAAGTCCAGACAGGTCCTGCGGGGTTTCCCCGTCCCCGGCCAGTCCCGGATGCATCGGGATGCCGTCTTCGCAAAGCGCCATTGCAGGTACGACAACTTCCCCCAGCGTCATGGTTCCGAATTCGCGCAGAGCCACCGCAAGTGCGTCGAAGGCCGCCGGAACGCCCGCTGCAAGCAGTCCCTCGGGCGGCATCAGCTTTTTGCCGAGTGCGCGAAAATATTCGATAGTGGCCCGCGCGGGTGCGGTCATATTGCCGTTGATTGAGACTACGCGGCGGGCACTTGCCAGATAAATGAGCATCGGTGCTTCGCCGCCAATCGTATGCATGTGGGGATTCACCACGCCTTCGACCAGGGTGGCGGCGACCGCGGCGTCGATCGCGTTGCCGCCTTTTGCGAACATTCGGGCCCCGGCGGCCGCGGACAAATAATGCTCGGTGGCAATCATCGCCTCGCGGCCCATTACCAGCGGATACCAAGTAGTCATGCGCGTCACCCGTGCGTATTGCGGAAAATGCCGGGAAAGCAGCGTTTTCCGGTGATTAACCCAATTCGTATGTAATTCTGTACCAGACCGTAGATGCGATAGCACGGCCGCACTTCGTTTTCTGCGGAAAATTTTTGGCAAATTGGAAAAGCGCAAAATTTGAGGCAATGGCCGAGGGCAAGACCAATCGAGAAAAGTAGCAAATAGTGACTAACCAATGGGTCCGCGAATTGCTACACTAGAACCTGGCGGTTGCAGGAAGTCTTAATTCGCTGGTTGGGTGGGAAAGGCGGTTGGACTATGGAAACAGTTATCCCTGAATCAGTTGTTGGTCGTCATTGTCGGTTGCTGCGCGCGGTGCGCGATAATCAAGGACGGAATCGCTTTACCGAGCAACCCTTAATCGTGCGTGAAGTCGATAACCTTGGCCGGCATATGTTGCTGGTCCAGTTTGACGACGGCAGCACGACATTTCTGTTCCCCACCGAAATTGCGGTTCAGAATTAGCGTTTCGGATTTGGCTGGCGCTTTTGTCAGAAGATCGGGCCGTAGCGGCACTGATCGATATGACAAGCGCTAGCGCGGGGACAGTGGGTCGGTGTGATATGACGGCGCGGCAATATTGCGGCTCTTCGCCAATTATCTGCCCTTAGCTCGCCGCTCGGCGCTGCAGTGATTTGCCCCGCGCCAGCGCGCGAAGGCCGTATTGTGTATCGACAGCTATCGGCGGGCTTTTGTCGTCCGCCGGGGCGGCTTTTTGCGGTCGCTCAGCGGCCGGCTGCAATACGGCAGCAGCGAACGCATCAATTTATGCCATGGACATTCGGCGATCCGAAAAGGTCATCGAAGCCTCAAGTAATTTTCGAAGAACGCGCAGCAAAGATTCGCGAGGCCAATGGTGGGACACATATCTCGGCAAACGCCAGGTCTGAGCGCTTCGACTTCGCAGTAATTACGGAGTAGGCGAGCGCACTGCGATACAGCGTGCGACGATCACGGATGATCACGACGGTCGGCGAAGGCCGGTTTGCGATCGAGTCTCAGAGGCCGCGCCGACCGACCCATTCGTCACAATGCGTCAAAAGAACGACATCCGGAATCATGTTGGTGCGGAGTTCGTCAGCCGTCTTCAGGCCTCGGGCATTCGCCGCCGATTATGTCGGGCGTTGGCTGACTGCCCGAGTGATGATCGGTGCCGTGGTTACCGCCACCACGATGCCCTTCGAGCCCGCTGACCCGTCATCAAGTGGAAGCCGACGAGTACGATTACGGCTCCGACGATCGCCACGAAGATGCTTCGCAGGTTTACGCCCGTAACACCCACATAACCGAAAGAATGAAAAATGGCGCCACCCGCGATCGCGCCAACGACTCCCAGAAGGAGATCCCGGAACAGTCCCTCGCCGCTTCCGTTCACGAGCTTGCTGCCGATGTAGCCCGCCACCAGTCCGATCACTAACCACGATAAGATGCCCATGGCGTCGCTCCAGATTTGCCACTGCTCGCTTGTGCGTGGCGAGGCCGGTTGCCAAACCTTCTATCCGCAACTTCGCATGGAACCCGACGCGGCCAAGGGCCTCACTGCCGAGCCACCCTTCGGCGAGAATTCGGCAGTGTCGGCTTAGTTAGCGCTCTTCTCGGTCGTGGTTTTCTCAGTGCTGGAGTTGCTGTCGGTGCTGCCCGGCCCGCTGTTGTCGGTCTCAGTCGTAGTCGTTGACTCCGAGGACTTCTCCGACGCCTGAGGCGCGGCCGGCGCGCCTGCGGAACCTTGAGCACCGGTCGCGCCCGTCGCACCGGGAGCGCCGGCCGGTCCGTGGGTGGTCGTTTCCCTCTCGGTATTGCACCCGACTCCCACCGTGCTTAATCCGCCAAGCAGGAACGCTATTGCCGCGAAGGTCGCCGCACCTTTGAAGTTCTTTCGCATGGGCACAATCTAGCAGGATCGTATTGCCAGTATATATCGGAATCGAGTTCTCAGTTCTCTGTATAACCAATCGAGCTTCAGCTACCAGCTATCAATTTTCCAAAATCATTAGACGCGGAACTTGGCAACCGCGTGCAAAAGAAAACTCAAGTTCCTGCCCGCAGGACTCTGCCCGGGGCGCTAAAGACCACAAGCTCACAATAGCTTCCCGCTCTATCGGACCCCAAATAATCGTGTATTTGCTTTAGTGATGTTCTGCGCAGAACTTAAATATCAACTCGTACTATACATTGGCTTGACCAGAACCGGAGCCCCGCTCAGACTGACACTGTGGGGACCGATATAGGATTCGGGTCCGACTTGATCCGGCCCGACGATGTCGTTTGAGCTCGCCCTTCGACCCCGTTCCGCTGAACCAATCCATATCTGACGGTTAAAGGCTAGCGGAGCTCCCCAATGGCATTTCTTCGATCTCGTCCGATCCGAATTAGAATTACCGCGACCGCAATTGCCATCGCCGGATCAATACCCGGTCTCACCGCCGCGGCCCTCTGCGGAGCTGTGATGCTATTCGCTTTCGCGCAATCCGCTTCGGCGCAAATTACAATTCAGCTGGGAGGACCCGCGGTTCCCGGCTTCTCGAATAATTATCCCTGGTTCAATGACGTTCCGCAGTATCAGGGAGACCAGAGCTTTCGATATTTCATGGCATATCACCCGCAGATCGCCCGAGCCCTGTCGCGCGATCCCGGACTGCTTTACAACGCCGGTTGGCGTTCGCAGTATCCGGCGTTGGAACAATATCTGGCCAACCATCCGTACGCGTGGCAGGCGCTAAACGGGGAGTACTGGTCTAACGGGCCGGCTGAAACGCAGTGGGGCGACTATGACAATGGCCAATGGCGCGACGCCTATTGGTGGCACCAGAACAATCCTGCCTGGTTCTATGACCATCATGTGAACTGGGCCTCGCTCGACTCACGATGGCTTAGCCAGGACGGTGCCTATGACGATCAGCGCCAGTGGCATTACGGCGAATGGTGGTACAATCAGAATCCAGGCTGGGTGAAGACTAACCATCCAACCTGGCTCACACGCAATCAGCGTTGGGAAGAACCTTCGGTGCAGCAACGCTACCGCGAGCATCACCCGACGATTCAGGAAAATCAGCCGCAACGGAACCGTCAGCCGCAGAAGCCCAACGTGCAGCGGGAGAATTCGTCGCGCACCGTCGACCAGCGGCAGACGAGCCTCGAACGGCAGCAGGCCGTGCACCAGGAAAATCAACGTCAACAGCAGGCAAATCGCGAACAGGCACAAGCCTCACGGCAGGAAAGTGGACAGCCGGAGCGCCAATCGCGCGAGCAGCATCAAGGAGTCAATCGCCAGGATCCATTACCTCAGCACCATGATCAGAACGCGGTTGAGGCGCATTGGCAGGACGATGGCCGCACACAATAGGCAGATACTGTTTAACGTTTTCGATCGTGTGGACTGAGTATTCGCCATGATCCACAACGACCGCACCGGCTCAACATCGGTGCGGTCGTTGTGTTTTCGCCTACAGACGCTGACGTTCTTGACGCAGGTACTCGTCAATTCGGCGGTTCTCCTTCACGACTTGCTGCGTGCGTGCGGACCTCACGCCTGTAAAACCAATATTGCTTGGCACGGAAGTGACGCCAATGAAATGGAATCAACTATTAAATCCACCGACGACGGTCCGAAGATGGAGTTTGCTCACTGGATATGTCGCAGGTGAAACCTGTTCGCTCTATTCCATATTTGTTGCACATACCATGAACCCGGTGAGCTATCGGATGGTCCAGGATAATATCGAACTGCGGGCGATTTACGGTAGGTACCAGGAAACATTTAACTTGAACGGGTTGGCTTTCACTCTGGTGGCGTCATTTGCCGCATTCGCGCTCGCTTGGATTGCGGTGCGGGCAATCGCCAGCGCGATAGCCATTCCGGAGATGCAGGCTCAGTTGCAACCTCGATCGACCTTTCAGAAATAGACACCAGTGAGATATTCTTCCTTCGGCGGCGGGCTCCAAGCCAGGATTACTAATAAGGATTCTCTCAGTTACCATTTGTCGCGTTCTTTTGCGGCGGCGGCTCACGAGCAATAAGTGCGTCAATTTAGAAATTTGCCGCCGACAAGGCCATCCGCTTTCATCGCATCGGATGCGCCTGGCCTGAACCTGTGTCCCGTTTCGAGAAATTTAACTACAAGCTCGGCACCGTTGAATTATCTTCTCCACCCGCTCGCTAGATGATCAATGAAAGCAGGCCGGCGGCAATCAGAGCGATTGCCCAGATCGTATCCAGGTTGATCCACGCGCTACGCAGAATCTGCAGCCCGATCCACTGATAGACCGCGATCGCGACCGTGCCCATCACCAGCAACATCGCGCTCGTATGCACCAGCACGACGGCGATCGCCTGCATCACGCCCGGATGTCCGTGGCCCGCGACCATGGGCAGATGATGATGCATTGCGGCCATGCGGGAGGCACCGGTGGGCATGTCCATCAGGATCGGAAAGAGCATCAGGCCGGCGCCATGTGCGGTCGCCATCAGGAAAGACCAGGTTGCCAGTTCGCGCGCATTGACGCGCATCGCGACCCAGCGCGGATGTGCCTGGGGACGCCACAGTCGAAACAGCCCGAAGCCGATCAGCGCTGCCGCGCCAAGCGGGCGCAAGACCGACAGGCCGCTCGCGATCGCTCCCGCGATTAGCGCGACGGTCAAGCCGACCGAAACCAGGTGTCCGAAGGCGATCGGCGGCAACGCTGCAAAGACCCTGGAGCGCCGGCGTTCCTGCAATCCGAGTGCGACCGCGAACAGCCAGCCCATCGAGGGGTCGATGCCGTGGTAGGCGCCGAGCGCCGCGACTGCCACCCACGGCCATACAGCGGTCACGGATAGCAGTACGAATCCGACGAGGAGTCGCCGCCCTCCAGTCGCAATTGATGCGGCCGCTCACCGGTGAATGGGATAAAAAACTCAGGATCGATGGTCATTGCACCGTTGGGGGCGACGTTGACCAGCGATATCCATCCGCGGATGCCCTCCGGATAGAACGCCTTGTCCCACGCGCCGTACAGAGAATTGGTAACGTAAATACGCCGGCCGTCGCGGCTAATCTCGAGCATTTGCGTGCCGCCGTTGAGCTCGCCCGCCTTCGGGTGCGGAGCGTGGGTGACCACCCCGCCGAAGCGCACCGACCCGGTAAACTTCGGGTTGAACGGATCGCTAACGTCATATTGGCGTAATTCGCCGGTGCCGAAACAGGCTGCGTAAAGATATTTGTCGTCGGTGCTGAGGGCGATCTCGGTGACCAGCGGCGGCACCGCCTTGAAGGCTTTCAAAGCCGGCGGCAGCAGGGCCGGGTCGGCCGGTTCCGCAGGGATATCGATAACTTTCCGGACCGTCCAGTCGCCGTTTTCGCGATGCCACATCCAGATCGACGCCGCCAGCGTCTTGGTCGAAATCACGACGCAGGCGAAACCATAGGGCCGCGTCGGATCGTGGGCCGGCCGCAATTCGAGCACCAGTTGATTTTCGACGCCGAGGTCGAACGCTTTCAGATGGCGGCGCCGGCGCAGATCCCACAGATGCAAGTGATGACCGTACTTGCCCTGCACCAGCAGATCGAGATCGGGGCCGTTTTCGATCATGTTGGGCGTGCCCCATTCGCTGGTGATCGCGACGTCGTAGCCGAGATGCCACCAGAAATCGTAGCTCAGGAACTGCGGTCCGCGATCGACCTCCCAGCGGCCAAGCACGTCGAAGCTTTCGTGGTCGAGCAGGAAGATTCCGCCCGGTCCGTCGCCCTCGGCGTTGCCGAGCGCGCTCACGTAGATAGCGTCGGGTCCGCAATGAATCGTATGTGGCCGGCTGTAGCCCGAGCGCGCCGCGATTTCCTCGGCTTCGATCACTTTGACCAGCTTTGGATTGCGCGGGTCGGCCTTGGTGTCGATGATGTGCAATCGCGACGATCGCAGCCCGGGCACCAACAGATAACGCCGCTCGACATGCGGATGCGGTGCGTACGGGCAAAGCGCCGCGCTGCATGCGTTCCAGCCGAAGTGATGGATTTCGTCGCCCACGCCCGGGACCTCGAGCTGTCCAACCACCTGGCTATAGCTCGAAGACGCGGGGTCGGTGTCGATTACGCATATCGAATCGTGCTTGCCATTGGACGGATCTGGATTGAAAACTCCGGCGTAGGCCAGCTTCTCGCGCGGTCCTTCCGCAGCCATGCGCGGTGACGGATAGAAGGTAGAATCAGGTTTCCATAAAGCCATCGCGAGGCACCTCCTGAATGGGGTCCAAACCACCGTAATGGCCTCGCCCCGGATGTTCAACCACTCTGCAATCCCCCCGGCTGCGACTGTCGCCGGCCCCGTGATCGGCTAAGATGAACCCGCCGTTGTGGAGGGGGTTCGCGATGACTTATCTGCTCTTCTGGCCGACCTGGTTGCAGGTAGTGGTCGTTGTCGTCGTCTTTTCGGGCTTGAGCATCCTCGGCCTCTATATCGTCCGTCACATCGTGCCGGTCGAACGCCTCAAACAGAATCACGAAGTCGCCGGCTTTACGTTTGGCGTGATCGGCGCCTTCTATGGACTCCTGCTAGCCTTTGTGATTGTGGCCGTATGGCAACGCTTCAATCGCGCGGACGAAAAGGTGCAGGGTGAAGCAATGGGGCTTGTGTCGCTCTACCGCTTGGCAAAAGGCTTTCCGCAGCCCCTTCAGCACAACCTGCAGCAGTCGATCCGCGACTATACTGAACACGCAATCAACGTCGAGTGGCCCGCGATGATGTCGCGTTTTCAGAGTAAGCAGGTCAACGATCCAATCGGCACCCTCGGACTGTGGGCGATGGTCGGCAGGTACAATCCGTCGGGCGGGCGCGAGTCCCTGCTGGTGGACAAGAGCTATGATCAGCTCCAGATAATCACCGAAGATCGCATCCTGCGCTACATGTACGGCAATGAAAAGTTGCCGTCGGTCGTATGGCTCGTGATCTATGTCGGGCTCATCATCACGGTCGGCTTCAGCTATTTCTTTGGTCTCGAAACATTCCCTTCGCAGGCCCTCATGTGCGGGATTTTCGCGAGCCTCCTTGGCCTCACGATTCTCGCGATTCTCGAACTGGCCCATCCGTTTCAGGGCGCAGTCGTGGTCTCCGACGAACCCTTCAAATTTGCGATCGTGCGGATGAACGAAATCGACAAGATGGCGTTCACGGGTACTGGGAATCCAGATCAATTCGCCCGGTTAGCTGATTCGATGCATTTTCCATGATTTCCGCTGCGATTTGTGCACTATCGCCGTCAGCGCACCATCCGCGCCGCTCGATTCATCTTGCATTCTTGCGCGCCAATGTGCTGACGTGCGGCCAGCACTTTACGGCATCGCGATTGCGCGTTGATATGCGCAGTGATCGATCGACTTGACCCGACTCCGCTGGCACCGGGAGTCACTTCGGCGAGGTGAGTTATGGAGGCACTCCGCAACCTGACGGCCTTGGTCGGACGCGTACTGCTCGCGCTGATTTTCGTTGTGTCAGGCTTCAGCAAACTGACCAATCTCTCGGGCACCGCCGGCTATATGCAACACGCGGGCATCCCGCACGCCCTGGTTTATCCCGGCCTGTTTTTGTCGATCGCGGTGGAATTGGGCCTCGGCCTGCTCGTGATGATTGGATTCAGGGCCCGCATAGCCGCCATGTTGATGTTCCTCTGGTTCATCCCCGTGACCATCATGTTTCACTTCCTGCCCTGGCGTGAAGCGGTCGCCCACAGCGATAAGATGGGCGCGATGATGCAGTATCTGAATTACATGAAGAACATCTCGATCATGGGCGGGTTGCTGGTGCTTGCGAGTTTTGGTTCCGGCGCATGGAGTGCCGACGGCAGTAAGTGATCGGCGCCCGCGGCGCGGCTCGCGGTCTCCACCGCGGCTCGCGCGGCTCAGGATCGTCGGGTGACGCGACGCGTTATCGGTCGCCGTCGCCGTGCAGCCGTATTTTCGGGATGCGAAGGCGCGGCGAAACCTCCGCGAGGCTCCGTCGCGCCCGTTCAAGTGGCGCGCTCTTGGATGAGCGCGATTAGTGCGTAGCCGCCTGCCCGGCCGCGCCTTTGACCATGGTCTGCAGCTCACCGGTCTCGTACAATTCGCGCACGATGTCGCAGCCGCCGACGAACTTGCCGTCGATATAGACCTGCGGAATCGTCGGCCAGTTGCTGTAGGCCTTGATTTCATCGCGCACCTCGGGGTCCGAGAGCACGTCGATGGTTTCATAGGGCGCGCCGATCTGTTCCAACATCTGCACGGTCGCCGCCGAAAATCCGCATTGCGGAAAATTGCGGTTGCCCTTCATGAAGACCAGAATTCTGTTGTCGGCAATCGCCGTCTTAATTCGCTCAAGCGCGTTCGCCATCCTAAGTCTCTACCTCCGATTCTGATATTGAGCCGGCGTCAGGGTCTTGAGCTGGAGCGCATGCACGCGCGCGCGCATCGCATCGCCCAAGGCCGCATAAACCACCTGATGACGTTCGACTAGTCCCTTGCCCTCGAACTTATCGCTAACCACCAGCGCTTCGAAATGGTCGCCATCGCCGGTGGTGTCCTGCACTTCGACATGGGCGCCGGGCAGCCCGCGTTCGATCATCTGTTGCAATTCCGTCGGATCCATCGTCCGCCTATTCTAGCGATTCCCGGCCGCGCAATTCCACTGGTCCCGTGGCGCCCCCACGGGCGTCATACCTGCTCGAATACGGTGGTGATTCCCTGACCGAACCCGATGCACATGGTTGCCACTCCGAGCGCCGTTCCTCGCCGGACCATCTCATGCATCAGGGTTACCGTCAGGCGCGCGCCCGAACAGCCGAGCGGATGCCCGAGGGCGACGGCGCCGCCGTTGACGTCGAGCCGTTCCTCGTCGATTCCAAGATCGGTATTGCACGCGAGCACCTGCGCGGCGAAGGCTTCGTTGATCTCCCACAGGCCGATATCTCCGGCCTTGAGGCCGGCCCGCTCGAGCGCTTTGTGCGTCGCCGGCACGGGGCCCCATCCCATGATTTCGGGTCGCACGCCGGCCACCGCGGTTGCGCGAATCCGCACTTTCGCCTTGAGCCCGAGCGCCTTTGCCCGCTCCGCGCTCATCATCAGGACGGCGGCCGCGCCGTCGCTGATCTGCGAAGAATTGCCCGCCGTGACCTGGCCGCTCGGCATGAAGGACGGTTTGAGCGCCGCCAGCTTTTCGAGCGTGGTCTCGGCGCGGGGCCCCTGATCGATGTCCACCGTCATTGCGCCGGGTATCGCGATCGGCACGATTTCCTCCTTGAAGCGTTCACGCGCCGCCACCGCCCGCAGATTCGACCGCAGCGCGAAGGCATCGGCCTGCGCCCGCGTGATCTTGTGCATCGCGGCCAGCCGCTCGGCGGTCATACCCATGATGTACATTTCTGGCGGGTACATTTCGAGCAGCTTCGGATTCGGATTGACCCCCGCACCCATCGGCACGTGCGACATATTCTCGACGCCGCCCGCAATCACGACTTCGCCGGCGCCGCACATGATCTCCTGAGCGCCGAAATTCACCGCTTGCAGGCTCGAGCCGCATTGGCGATCGACGGTGGTGCCGGCGACTTCCACCGGCAGCCCCGCGAGCAGCCCGATCATCCTGCCGATATTCAGGCTCTGCTCGCCCGACTGGTTGGCGCAGCCCCAGACCACGTCCTCGATTTCCGCCGGGTTTAGCGCCGCGTTGCGCTCGAGCATGCGCTTAATGCACGCGACGCCGAGGTCGTCGCCGCGCACGTCGTTGAAATAGGCCTGATCGCGTCCGGCACGGCCGATCGGCGTTCTGACGGCATCGACGATTACTACTTCACGCATAGCTTCGACCTCTGCCCCGCGAGCGCGTTCGCCCTGCGGGCAATTCTCATGTTTCGATTATAACCCTGCGCCATGCTCCTGTTAGATGATTTTCCGGGAGCGGAGTTGCGCGATTCGCGCGGCGTCGTAACCGAGCATCGAGCCGAGCACGCTTTCGGTATGCTCGCCCAAATCCGGCGATCGCGTCTCGGGTACGCCGGCTACGCCCGCGGTCTTGAGCGGCGATCCCGGGACGATGAGCCGGTCGAAGCTCGGATGCTCGGCATGGAGAATCATGTGGCGCTGTTCCAGATGGGGATTTTGGGCCACCTCCGCCACCGTTGCGATCGGTGCACATGGAACGTTTGCCGCCTCGAGCCGCTCGAGCCAGTAGGCCCGAGTGTTGCTATCGAAATGGCGTTGAAGGATCGGATCGAGCAGCGCGTGATTGGCGGTGCGGTCGGTGTTGGCAAGGAAGCGCGCGTCGCGTTTCAGGTCGCTCATTCCGATAGCGTCGCAGAAGCGCTGCCAAATCGCCTCGTTGCCGCAGCCCGCGACGAAGTAGCCGTCGGCGGCGCGGAAATGCTGAAACGGGGTTATCGACGGATGGCGCGATCCGATTGGACCCGGGACCTTGCCGGTCGCCGAGAAGCGCGCGAGCGCGTCCTCGAGCCACGCCACCTGGCAATCCAGCATTGCGATATCCAGATGGCGTCCCGCGCCGGTCAGGTCGCGTTCACGCAGCGCCGCGAGAATCCCGATCACGCCATACAGCGCCGCCGCCAGATCACCGATTGAGACGCCGCATCGAGTCGGTTCGCCGCTGGCCGGCCCGGTGATGCTCATGGTGCCGCCGAGCGCCTGCGCGACGATGTCGTAGGCCGGCGCCGCGGCCATTGGACCGGTCTGTCCGAAGCCCGAGATGGAGCACAGGATCAGGCGCGGATTCGCCGCGTGCAGCCGGTTCCATCCGAGCTGAAATCGCTCCATGGTGCCGGGCGAGAAATTTTCCACGATGACGTCGCATTCACGCGCGAGGTCGAGCAGAATCTGCGCGCCGTCGGGCTTGCGGAGGTCGAGCGTGATGCTGCGCTTGCCGCGATTGACGCTGTAGTAGTAACCGGAGTCGGTCGAATTCGGGATGCGCGGTGCGTACCCGCGCGAATCGTCGCCGCGGCCCGGCACTTCGATCTTGATCACGTCGGCGCCGAGGTCGGCGAGATTCATCGCGCAGAACGGTCCCGCGAGCACGCGGCTGAGGTCGAGTACGCGGATTCCGCGCAGCGGCTTTTGCTCAATCATCGATTATAAATTTCCCGGGTAATTGAACTCGGGCCTGGCTAGGGGCGGCGCTGACGGGCGCGCGCCGCCTGCTGCGCGCGCATCGCCTCGGCCGGCGTCATGATTAGGCGGGGCTCCTCGCGCTGATGCTGCTCCTCCTCGGCGATAATCGCACCCAATTGCGCGCGCATGAAGGCCTGAAAGAACGCATTGCGCCGCAGGTCCGCGCCGTCACGCAGCCGCGCGGCGGCTGCCGCGGCCCACGCCGCCTGCTGGCGGCGTCCGCTGCGCGAGAAGTAATAGGCGGTGTCCTCGAGATGGCGTCGCAGCCGCGTACCGATGTCTCCGGTATTTGCGGCGAGCAGCTCCGCGATGGCGCGCTCGATCACGGTGACCACACGCTCTTCCTGCTGCACGCGGCTGAGTACGATAACGCTGTTGCGCAGCCCCGCGATCTCGTCCGCGTAGGGTTTTACAATCGGCGGCGCGATCGGCCATGCGGCAACTTCGGGTTCCTGCATCAGTTCGGGAGACGGCTCGTGGGCCAGTTCGGCGGCGAATTCATCGTAAACCGGATGCTTGAGATCGCTCGGCGGCGACTGGGCGATAATTTCGGTCCGCAGGGCAAAGAAATTGCCGACCTCGCTGCGAGCGGACTCGGGCGTGCGCCGCCAGGCGTCGCACAGGATGAAATCGGCGACGCGCCAATCGGCGTCGATGAACGAAACCCCCGCCCGCCGTTCGAGGTCGGTGCGTTCCCGGCGCAATTCCTTGCGGGTGAGGGGAGTTAGGGTGACGCCGAAGAGTCCGCTGCGCTCGGAGACCAGGCCCCACAGGCGCTTCAAGCCGGCGCCCGGACGGGCCTTCATGATCCAGACGACGCGCGCGCCCTCGGCGTCGGCCGGCGAGAGTATCGCAGTCAGACCGGTTTCGGCGGCTGGCGCGCCGGCCGCGGCAGGGCTGGGCACGGTGAGTTCCGCCGGGGGCGGCGGCTCAATTCCGTGCTGGCGCAGATTGAAGAGCGCGCGCCGAAGCTCACGACGCAACGCACCAGTCGCGCCGGACTCCATCCGCAGGAGCGCGCCCGCGGCGCCGGTGGTGGCGATGGCGGTAAGGGCGCGCACAATGGCGGCGTCGGTGACGCCGGCCGCGCCGCGAATCGCGGCGAGTTTCGCGATAGCGTCGGCAGGCGCCGCCGCGGGGTCGAAACCCGCCTCGCGCAGAAGTGCGTCCTCGGCGGCGCTATCTTTTGGGCTGATTGCTTTTACACTGGCCATCTTCGTCAATTATTTCGATCAAATATCTCGCCAAGTATTTTGCCAAGTAATTTGCGCCGTTCGATAACGAACGCGAATCGTGCGAGCCTATGAGCCGGTTTCCGCGGCTGTCAAGCTTCGTGGGGGTCCGTGACAGGGCCGGCACGAAGCGGGGCCGCGCGGCCTGAATCAATTTCGCAGGAGCCGATCTGATGCGCAACCTGGAGGCGAAATTCCGCATCGAAGACGCCGCATTGGCGCGCCGCCGGGCAGAGGCGGCGGGTTTTGCGATGCGGGCGACGCTGGACCAGCGCGACACGTTCTTTCGGGTGGCGAACGGCAAGCTGAAGCTGCGCGAAGAGGCCGGCAGCGCTGCGCTAATCGGTTACGGCCGCGTGCACGAGGGCGAGCTTGAAGTGAGCGAGTATGAAATCGTGCCGGTCGCGGATGCAGTTGCGCTGCGGGCGCTGCTGGCGGGGGCGCTGGGGGTGCTGGCGGAGGTGCGCAAGCGGCGGGCGCTGTTGCTGCGGCGCAACGTGCGGCTGCATCTGGACCGCGTCGAGGGTCTGGGCTCCTTTGGCGAGATTGAGGCGGTTATCGGCGCGGACGAGACGCCTGAGCTTTATCGCCGCGAGGTTGGCGAGATCCTCGGGGCGCTCGAAGTGTCGGCCGACGCTTTGATAAAGAAATCCTACTTCCAATTACTAAGCGGCGATTAGCCTGCCGCGATCAGCAGGAGCCGGCGGCGATCAGGATGATCGATCGCGGCGGTCGAGCAATTGAAGAAACGTGAGCGTGAGCGAGTAGGTCAATCCCCAGATTACCTGCCCCGCGTAAAGGATAGCCGGATAATCGCTGGCGAAACCGTTGCGTTTCCATCGGTAGGCGCCGCGATAGCGCGGATCGCTCAGGGCCGCGAGCGGCACGCTGAAAATTTCGGCCACCTCTTTCGGGTCGGGCCTGAGTTCGGGATTGCCCTCGATAACGCCGACGTAGGGGGTGACGGCGATGTCGGTGGCGTTGGTGCGGCGGCCCGGGAAAGTGCCGATGACGCGCACCTGGTGGGGCTCGATGCCGACTTCCTCGTGGGTCTCGCGCAGCGCGGCTGCCATCAGGTCGGTGTCGCGGCGATCGAAGCGGCCGCCCGGAAATGCGACTTGGCCGGAATGACTGGTGAGGCGATCGGAGCGCCGCGTATAGAGGACCTCGAGCGCGCCGTTGTGATGGATCAGGGGGACCAGCACGGCGGCGGCTTTTTTTTCGCCCGGCGCGGGCTGGCGGACGGAATCGACCGGGCTGAGCCGCCGTCGCAAGCTTTCGAGGTACTCGCGGATATTCGGGATTTCGCCAGCTTCATCCATCGGGAGATTGCAGATAATTGCGATGATAATCGCGCCGCGCCTCTTCCCGCGCAAGGCTATAGCTGCCAATTTGATTTGCCTGATGTCCACTGACGAACAAGCGGCGCTGGCGGGCGCGGAGACTATTGTGGCTGCCGGGGCGCCGGCCCGGCGTTATCTAATTGGGCGTTATCACGAAATCGTGCTCAAAGGGGGGAATCGCTGGCGATTCGTCGAGCAGCTAAAGCGCAACCTCCGCGCGCTGTTCGCCGACTGCCGTATCGGGCGGATTCGCAGCGAGGGTCCGCGCCTGATTATCGAGATGCCCGCCGCGGTTCCGGAGGCGCTGGTGCGCGAACGGGCCGCGCTGTTGTTCGGATTTCAGAATTTTACCGTGAGCCATCCAGTGGCGCTCGAGATCGAGGCGCTCAAGCGCGAGGCGGTGGCGGCTGCGCGCGGTTATCGCGCCCGGACCTTTCGGATTGCGACGCGGCGGGCGGACAAACGCTTTGCGCTGAATTCGATGGAGATCGATCGAATCGTCGGCGCGGAAGTCGCGGCGGCCCTTGGGCTCAAGGTGGATCTCGAACAACCGGAGCTGACGATCACGATCGAAATACTGCCCGACAGCGCCTACATGGCGATCGGCAAAAATCCCGGGGCCGGGGGCCTGCCGGTGGGAATCAGCGGGCGCGCGACGGTGCTGCTATCGGGCGGAATCGACTCGCCGGTGGCGGCGTATCGGATGATGCGGCGCGGGCTTCACGTTGACTTCGTGCATTTTCACAGTCATCCGCTGGTTTCGGCGGCGAGCCGCGAGAAGGCGCTGGAACTTGCGGCCCATCTGACACGCTACGAGGCGCGCGCGACGCTCGCATTGGTGCCGTTTGCGGAGATTCAGCGCGAGATCGTGGCGCGGACGCTGCGGCCGCTGCGGGTGGTGCTCTACCGCCGCTTCATGCTGCGGATTGCGAGCGAGATCGCGCGCCGCAGCGGTTCGGCGGCGCTGATCACGGGCGAAAGCCTGGGGCAGGTGGCCTCGCAGACGCTGGAGAATATGACGGTAATCGAAAAGGCCGCGGCGCTGCCGGTCTTGCGACCGCTACTGGGGATGGACAAGAACGAGATTGTGGTCGAAGCGCGGCGGCTGGGCACCTTCGAGACTTCGATTCTGCCGGATCAGGATTGCTGCTCGTTGTTCGTCCCGGCCCATCCCGAGACCCATTCGCGCCTCGCCGAGGTGGTCGCGGCCGAGGCGCAACTGGACCTGGAGGCGATGGTGGCGGCGACCGTCGCCAAGACCGAAACCGTTGCGATCGAGTTTCCTCATCGTGGAGCAAACTAGAGTGCGACCCGCGCGTCGTGAGCCGACCCGGTTCATCCAGCAGGCGGGCGGCGCTATACTCTTCACAAACCGATCGGGCCCGGCGGATACGCCACCCGACTTTGCCGGAGGATCGCGCCAATGTTCCGCGAGCTCAATCACGCCAAGTGCAAAACCTACCTCGCGATGTCGGAGAGTTTGCGGGTCGCCGCGCTAATCGACCCGTTGCGCGATCGGATCGATCGCTACCTCGCGTTGCTGGGCTACTTCGGGTGCCGCCTCGAGATGATTATCGATACGCATACGCACGCGGACCATCGCAGCGGCGCGATTGAGCTTGGCGAACTGATGGGAGCGCCGGTCGTGATGCATCGGCGGGCACCGGCGCCGCACGTGGGAATCCACGTGGAAGACGGGCAGATGCTCAAGGTCGGCGACCTGACGATGCGGGTGCTGTACACCCCGGGGCATACGCCGGACTCAATCAGCCTGTATGCGGGCGACCGGGTTTTTACGGGCGACGTACTGATGATTCACGGCACCGGGCGCTGCGATTTCGCGGGGGGCGACGCGGGCGCGGGATACGATTCGATCACACAAAAGCTGTTCACACTGCCGGATCAGACGCTGGTGTTTCCGGCGCACGATTATCGCGGGCACACCCAGTCGACGATCGGCGAAGAAAAGCAATCGAACCCGCGCATAGCCGGCCGCACGCGCGAGGGGTACATCGACTTGATGAACAACCTGGGCTTGCCGCTACCGGACGGAATCCAGGAAGCGCTGCAACCGAATCAATCGGAGATCGACGCGTCGGCAATCGCGTTTCCCGATCTCGCGCAGCTCAACCAGGTACGCCAGCTCGAGCCCGCCGACGTGAATGCGCGGGTCAACGGGTCCAACCCGCCGCTGATCCTCGACGTGCGCGAGGAAGCGGAGTTTCGCGGGGACCTGGGTCATATACCTGGCGCGAAGCGAATCTCGCTGCGCGAACTCCCGGAACAGGCGGCTCAGCTCGAAGAGTACAAGCATCACGAGATCATCGCGGTGTGCCGGGTCGGGGTTCGCAGCACCACGGCCGCGGCGATTCTGACGGGGCTGGGCTTCGACCATGTGTGCAATATGAAGGGCGGGATGATCGACTGGAACGACGCGCATTTGCCGGTGGAGCATTGAGTCTGCCGGCCGCCGCCGGGCGCATCATGCGCGTTGTTTGCATAATGCGCATGGTGGAGGACGCCATCGGTGAACGCACCGCTTAAGATTCGCGAGCTCGATCACGTGGTGCTCAGGTGCCGCGACCAGGCTCGCATGCTCGACTTCTACACGCGCGTACTGGGCCTGGCGGAGGAACGCCGGATCGATGAGATCGGGCTAATCCAGTTACGCGCCGGCGCCAGCATGGTTGACCTGGTGCCGGCGGTCGAGCCGCGCGCCGAAGGCGGTCGCAACGTCGATCATATCTGTCTGGGTTTGGAAATCGCGGACCTGGGCGACGCGGTCAGCTATCTGCGTGCGCAGGCGGTCGAGATCGCGGGCGAGCCGGCGCTGCGTTACGGCGCGCGCGGGATGGGGCTTTCGATTTACGTGCGCGATCCGGAGGGCAACGTCGTCGAGCTCAAACAGATGCCGCCTGCAGGACCGGCCTGATGCGGTTGGCTGGTCGCGGAATGCCTCATTGCCGCGATTCGATTGGTTTCCGTTGCGCCTCTGCCGGTGGCAGCGCACGCATACGAATGGTGGCGCTGACAACGATCGCAGCGTTGATGCTCGCGGGCTGCGGTCGCAGTTCGCCGCGCGAAGCGGCCCTCCGCTATCTGGATAACTTACGGCGATCGAATTATGCGGGCTGCTACGCGATGCTGGCCGATCGGGATCGAAAAGTTCGCTCGCTGGCCGAATTCCTGACCGAGATCCCGCTGGCACCCGAAGTCGGTCCCGCAGTTTTCGGGCCGGTGCTTCACGCGATCAATTTTGATGTCGGCGTCGCCCGTCGCGAGGGCGCCAGCGACTTCGTTCCGATCAAAGTGACTGCGCCCAATCTCACGCTCTGGGAGCGCACGCTCGACGCACGGACGGGCAGCGGCCATGCGGCCGGCGAGAGCGCGGCGCGGTCGCTGGCCACCGGCGATTTCCCCAAGGTTACCTATGAAGATGGGATTTTTCTGACCCGGGAGAACAATCAGTGGCGTGTGATCGCGGGCTTTACCGACCGCGACCGCATCATCGATCGCCATCGTGAGGCGATAGTCGAGTATCATAAGTATCAATTCGCTAAGGTAATAGCGGATTATAGATCGATGATCGCTGAACTCGAGCGGCTGAAATTCACCGGCGCCCCCGGCTTGGCCGCACGCTATCGCACCGAGCTCGCGGCGGCGCAAAGCGCGCAAGCCGACAGCGCGGCGTCAGCGGCCTACGCGACCAAAGGGCTCAAGCTGGGCGATATCGCGATGCGCATGTCGGAAGAGCGCGTCCCCGCGATTTTCGGATCGATTACCAACACCGGCACGCGAGCGCTCGACGCCGTGCAGATCGCCGTGACCTGGTACGAGGGCCGCGGCAAGACCTTGAAGGCGGTGTACAGCGAGAGGCATCCAATCGTGACGACCCCGATCGAATTCACCGACTTCAGCATGTCGGTGCTGCCGTTTGTTCCGCACGAAGAGCGCACGTTCGGCTTCATTTTGACGGCGCCGGCGCAGGTCCAGCAAAACGCGTCGCCGTACGTGAAGATCAGTGCGGTGGCTTTCACTGAAATGAAGGTGCCATTGCCCATACCCGCCAGTGCCGCGACGCCGGGCGCACCCGCGGCGAAAGTATTGCCGTCTCCGTCACCAGCGGTTCCGGCCACCAAAGTGACGCCGGCCGCCAAAGCGACACCGGCCGCCAAAGCGTCCACTTCCGCGACGCCGACGCCGCATGCGAAGTCGATGCCGGGCGCGCGGCCGGCCGCTCCTGCTGCGGCAAAAAAAGCTGCCCCGTGAGCATCGCCGTAACCATCGCCGTCCCGACCCATAACCGCGCCCGCCTGCTGGCCGGCACGCTCGCGAGCATCGCCGCGCTGAAGTTCCCCGAGGGTATCGTTCCCGAATGCCTGATTGTGGATAACAATTCGCCCGACGACACGCGCGACGCGGTCGCGGTCTTCGCGCGGACGTCGTCGATCGCGGTGCGCTATGTGATCGAGCCGCAACAGGGGTCGAGCTACGCGCGCAATCGCGCGATCGCGGAGGCCCGCGGCGAGTACATTTTATTCATCGACGACGACGCCATCGCCGAACCCGATTGGGCGATCGAAATGCTCGCCGAGATGGAGCGCCGCCACCTCGACGTGGCCTGCGGCCTGGTGCTGCCGAGTTGGGAGGCGCGGCCGCCGCGATGGCTCGGGCCGAGTCTCTATGTGCGTCTCGCGGTACACGACGAGGCGGCGATCGCGAGCGCCGATCAGCCGCAGCGCGATCACATCCACAATTATTTCAGTGCGAACGTTGGCTTCCGGCGCGAGACCTTCGAGCTATTTGGCGGCTTTCGCGAGGACCTCGGGGTGGTCGCCAATAATCCGATTTCGGGCGAGGATACGGAGCTCTTCGCGCGTATCGCGACGTGCGGCGGCGCGATCGGCTTCGCGCCGCAGGCCCGCGTACATCACGTGATTGGCCGCGAGCGGATGACGCGGCGCTACCTGCGGCGCAAGGCCTATGCGTTTGGTTTCGGCAGCGCGATCGCAGGCGGCCGCACGCACAACCATCTGGACAAGCTCGCGCGCAACGGCCTGCGGATGCTGGCGGCCGCCGCCCTGGGCAAGCCCGAGCGGGCGGTTTATCACGAACTCGAATGTGCGAACTTCTTCGGCTACTGGCGCGGACGGCTGGCTCTGCGCAGATGAATCAGCGCGCCACCCAATCGAGCATTCCGCGCCGCAGTATCTGATCCAGATAAGGAATCAGCGGGCCGATTGCGGCAAGCTCGCCGGGGGTGACCCAGCGCCACTGCGAATGCTCATGCGCCCGCAGCGTTGCCGAGCGCTGCGTCCCGCCCGGGTGACAGGCGTATACCAATTGCACGTATGGGCCGGGCGCCTTATTGGCGCCCAACATGCGATCGATCTCGATCGCCAGACCGGTCTCCTCCGCGACTTCGCGCGCGAGACATTGCTCGAAAGTTTCGTCGGCCGCGAGATGGCCGCCGGGCAAATCCCAGGCCCCCGGCTGGTAGTTCATTGAGGGCGCGCGCTGAAGCACTAGAAGCTTCCCGCGATCCGCTATGACGCCGTGGACTCCAATCCAGAATTGCGATTCAGCCATACTAATTGTATAGAATTATTACTTTTTAGTGTTCGATAGCGAAGTTCGAACGGCGCTCGGGCGGCCCCACGCGCCGCCGCCGGGAGTCTCGACTCTGATTCGATCTCCGGGCGCCAGCGAGACATTGGTCTTGCCCGGAAGTTTTGACCGCTTGCGGTTCTTTCGCACCACGTAATTCGCACCGACCGCGCCGTCCCCGCCGCCGGCCAGGCCCCACGGCGCGAGCACCCGCCGTTCGGTGAGCAGGCTCACGTTCGAATCGACCAGGCATTCGAGCTCGCGCACCAACCCGTCGCCACCGGCGAATTTTCCGCGGCCACCCGATCCGCGCCGCATTCGGTACTCGGTCACGCACATCGGATAGTAGGCCTCCAGCGCCTCGATCGGAGTATTGAGCGTGTTGGTCATGTGGGTGTGAATGCCGGAGGCGCCCGGATGGCCCGGGGCTGCGCCAGCACCGCCGGCGATAGTTTCGTAGTAGGAAAAATGGCGTGCACGGAAGGTGTCGTAGCCGCCCACCGTGAGGTTCGACATCGAGCCGGAGCTGGCGGCCGCGATGCGCTCGGGTGCGGCCTTGGCAAGCGCGCGAAACAGCACGTCAACGATGCGCTGGGAGGTTTCGACGTTGCCACCCGCGACAGCAGCCGGCGGCAATGCGTTGACGATCGTGCCTTCGGGCGCGATGAGCTTGATCGGGCGCATCAGGCCCTCGTTGGCCGGCACCGCTTCGGCCGCCAGGCATTTCATCACGTAGAAGGTGGCCGACAGCGTGATCGCATAGTTGGCGTTGATCGAACCGCGCACTTGCGCCGCGGTGCCGGTGAAATCGACGGTGGCGCGCCCGCTGCCAATACTGATCGCGACCTTGAGCGGTACCGGCCCGCTGCCAAAGCCGTCGTCGTCCATCGCGTCCGACGCGCGGTAAACTCCGGTGCGGATGTTCTTGAGCGTCGCGCGCATCAGGCGGTCGGCATAATCTTTCAATGCCTCCATCGCGGCGGCGACCGCGGTGCGTCCGACCGTCGCGACCAGCCCGCGCAGCCGCTCGGCGCCGACTCCGAGCGCCGCGACCTGCGCGCGCAAATCGCCCTCGCGTTCTTCGCGCACGCGGGTGTTGGCGAAGAAAAGTTCGAAGACGTCGCGGGCTGGTTTGCCGCCGGCCATCAGCTTGACCGGCGGCAGGCGAAATCCTTCCTGGTAAATTTCGGTCGCTAACGCCATCGAGCCGGGCGCCATTCCGCCGATGTCCGCGTGATGCGCGCGATTGGCGGCGTAGGCAAACGGCCGTCGTTCGCGGTCGAGGAAGATCGGAGCGACCAGCGTGACGTCGGGCAGATGGGTGCCGCCGGCAAATGGATCGTTGACTATCGCGATGTCGCCGGGTGCAAGCTCGAGCCGTTCGATCACCGCCCGCACCGAGAGCGGCGTTGAGCCCAGATGCACCGGGATATGCGCGGCCTGCGCGACCAGTTCGCCGTGCCCGTCGAACAGCGCGCATGAAAAATCGCGCCGCTCCTTGATATTCGGCGAGAAACCGGTTTGGCCGAGGCCCACGCCCATCTCCTCGGCGATCGCGGCCATCCGGTTATTCATTACGGCCAAGGTGACCGGATCAAGTTTCATCGCATCCTCGATTGTCGCGCGTCTCGTGCATCGTCCGCCGCTTCGCAAATCTGTACGACTCGCCTAATCGGCTTCGAGATGCAGGTTGCCGTAATCATCGCAGCGCAGGGTGAACTCCGGCGAGACGTGGGCCGTCGCACTCAACTCGACGACGATCGCCGGTCCGCTGATTTTTGCGCCCGCACCGATTTCTTCGCGCGTATAGACCGGCACGCGCCGCCGCGCGCCGCCGACGATCACGTCCATCTTCGAGCTCGGCGCCGGTTTCGATTTCGCCTTCGCGATGCGCGCGGGCACGATCGAATTACTGCCGGCCGACGCGCGCAGGCGCAGGTTCACCACCTCGACCGGCGCTTGCGGTGCGGCATAACCAAACGTGCGCCGATGGGCCTGATGGAACTCGCCAATGAAGCGGGGCCCTAGCGCGACCTCGATTTCGTACGATTGTCCGCGGTAGCGCACGTCGGCGCGCAGGTCGGTCTTGATCTGCGCGGGTATAGCGCCTTGCGCGATCAGTTCGCTGCGCGCGCGATCGACCAGCGGCCGCGCCCGCGCCAGCAGTTGCCGCAGTTGCGGCGCGGTCTCGCGCACCGTGATCGAATATTCACGCCCGAGCGGTGCCGCCAGCGCGCCCCATGCGCACAACAGCCCGGGATTTCGCGGCAATACGATCTTGCGGATGCCGAGGTCGAGCGCCAGCTCGCATGCATGCATCGGCCCGGCGCCGCCGAAGGCCATCAATGCAAAGTCGCGCGGGTCGTGGCCGCGCTCGACCGTAATCACGCGAATCGCCCGCTCCATGTTGGCGTTGACCACGCGAATCACGCCAAGCGCCGCCGTCGCCGCGTCGGTCTTCATCGCGCGGGCCAGCCCCGCGATCGCGCGGTCCGCACGCTCGGGATAAAGCCGCATCCGGCCGCCCAGGAAATTTTCCGCCACCAGCCGTCCTGCCACCAAATCGGCGTCGGTGACGGTAGGTAGAACGCCGCGGCCATAACAGGCCGGACCCGGCGTCGCCCCGGCGCTCTGCGGTCCGACCTTCAGCGAGCCGCCCGCGTCAACCGCCGCGATCGATCCGCCGCCCGCGCCCACCGTATGGATATCGATTACCGGCGTGCGCACGGCGTAACCGTTGGGGTAGCTCAGCGAGCGGATGCGCGCGGCGCCGTCGAACAGCGATACGTCGGTCGAGGTCCCGCCCATGTCGAAGGTGATGAAGCGATCGACGCCCATCGAGCGCACCAGGTCGCCGGCGCCGACGACACCCGCCGCCGGCCCCGAGAGAATCGTGCGCACGGGCTCCTCGCGCGCCAGCCGCGTGCCGATCGCGTTGCCGTTCGATTGCATCACACGCAGCCGCGCCCCGCCGAGCGATCGTTCGAGGTTCTCCAGATGCGCGACCATCCGCGGTGCAACGTAGGCGTTGATCACGGTGGTCGAGAGGCGTTCGTATTCGCGGTATTCGGCCAGTATCCGATGCGACACGGAAAGCGATCGTCCGAGCGGCTCGAGCGCGCGAGAGATCGCGTTTTCGCTTGCCGGATTCGCATAGGAATGGAGCAGGCAGATGGCGAAGGCCTCGGCGCCGCTACGTTGCGCGAGCCGGCGCACCCGGGCGAGTTCCGCAGCGGTCAGCGGCGACGCGATTTTCCCGTCGAAGTGAGTGCGCCCGCCGACCCCGATGCGCATGGTCCGCGCCACCAGCGGTTGCGGCCGCTGCGGGGCTAGCGCGTAAAGCTCGGTGCGGTTTTGCCGCCCAATTTCGATCAGATCCTCGAAGCCCGCGTCAACCAGCAGCGCGACTCGCGCCCCGGTCTGCTCGAGCAACGCGTTGGTTGCAACGGTAGAACTGTAGGTCACGATGCTGGCCGGCGCGCCGCCGAGGATCGCCTCGAGCCCCGCGATTACCGCTTGCGCCGGATCGTGCGGTGTCGAGGGCAGCTTATGCACCCGCAATTCACCCCCGACGGTTGCGACTAGATCGGTAAACGTACCGCCGGTATCTATACCGACGACGATTGGCCCGCCCACGATTGGCTCGACAACATCCGGCGTGGCACGGGTGGCATAAGTCGGCGCATCGATATTTCGCGGCGCACCGCTCGCCGCGTCGCGCCGCCGCGCCGGCCTTTTCGCGGATGCCGCGGTCTTGCGCGTCATGGCCGAATTACGATTTTGAATTTTGATTTATCGGCCGCCGCCGCGAACGCGGCGACCCCGTCGTCGAGCGAGTAGGTCGCGTCGATCAGCTTCCGCGGATCGAATGTGCCGGCCGCCAGCGCCTCGATCGCGGGGGCAAAGCGTCCGCAGCGCGAGCCGATTACGGTGATTTCGTTGATGACGACTGGCGCCAGATTCATCGCCGCGTCGGCCGCCGCCGTGCTCTTGAGAATCACCGTCCCGCGCGGGCGCACCAGGGCGATCGCTTTCGCGAACCCGTCGCCGCGACCGGTGCAATCGACGACCACGTCGTAACCGGGTGCGAGTTCGCCGGCCATCAGGGTGTCCAATCCCAGCGCTGCGAGCCGCTCGAGTTTGTGCCGATGGTGTCCGGCGACAACCGTTGTGAAATTTTCACCATGCAGCGCGAGTGCGACCATTGCGCCGAGCCGGCCGTCGCCAAGCACTGCTATCCGGTCGGTGCGCCTGAGCTGAGCCTGCTCGAAGATTTCGCAAGCCGCGGCAAACGGCTCGGCAAAGACCGCCGACTCGTCTGCGACCGTATCGGGCAGCGGATGCAGATTCGCATCGGGCAGGCGCAGGTACTCAGCGAAGGCGCCGTCGCGGCCTAAAATCCCCAGCACCGTACGCGACGGGCAATGACGTCCCATCCCGTCGATACACCAGTTGCAGCTCCCGCAACTCGCGTTGATCTCACCGACGACGCGTTTTCCAACCATTGCCGGGAGTGCCGAATCCACCACGCGGCCAACGAATTCATGGCCGGGTACGCCCTGATATTTCATGTAGCCGCGGGTGATTTCGAGGTCGGTGCCGCAGACCCCGGCGAGGCTGACCTTGACGATACTTTCGCCCGGCGCGGGCGTGGGCTCGGGATAGTCGGTACGCAGATGAAGTTTGCCGTCGAAGAACAGGGCGCGCATGGGTCGGCATTGAAACAGAAAAGCCGCGGAGCTGGCTACCCCCGCGACGTTCCCCGCTCACGCGGGCCCGAGCGAGGCACGCTCAGTCGGCGGCCTTGCTCGAGGTACTTTTTGCCGAACTCGAAGCGCTCGAGGACTCCGAACCGCCCGAGCCTTTCGCCGTGCCACCGCCGTTTGCTGCCGGCGCCGACGCGGATTTACCCGGGCTGTCTGACTTGGATGACTCCGACTTCGCTTCGGACTTCGACGAATCGGTCTTGCTTGATTCTGCCTTGGCCGCGTCGGCCTTGGAGGTGTCACCGTTTGATTTCGCGTAGTCAGTCGCGTACCAGCCGGTGCCTTTCAGGATGAATGAGGTTCGCGACAACATCCGCTCGATCTTGCTCTTGCAGGTTGGGCATTTTTTCAGTGCGTTTTCGGTGATCCGCTGCGTCACCTCGAACTCTCCGCACTTGGGACACTTATATTCGTAAATGGGCATAGCTTCTTGACGTCTCTCGCAAAAAAATCCGTTACCCTTCCTCACGTTACGTAATCACGCGCTTCGGTCATGTCAACGAAACAGGCAATTTTCGCTTTTATTTCGCTCTGAGGACTTTCCTGGCGAACGGTGCGCTCTTCGAAAAATAACGTCCTATGCTATCACGATACGGCTCGTATCAGTGCATCGAGCCGCGCCGCGATCACGGCTGGATCGCATGGTTCGATACGGACGGTCTTTCGCCGCGAGGTCGCGCCGCGCACGATCGCGATTGCCGATTTCGGGATTTTTATTTCGCGGGCCAGGAAATTGATCAACTCGTCGTTGGCTTTACCCTTCTCGGGCGCCGCGTTGAGCGTGACTACCAATCCGCGCGGGTCGAGCCGTACCATACGCCGGCTGGATACGCCGGGCCGCGCAACGATTTCGATCGTCACCCGGCCTGCGCTGCACTCGAACCAGGTCTGCGGCGGGGTCGCGGTGCCGGTCCGCGCCATCAGGCGAAGCCGAAGATCAGAATTCGCGTGAGGGTAGGAATCAGATACTGCTGCAGAAATTGAATCCCGATGATCACGAGAATCGGCGAAAAATCGATGCCGGCAAAAACCACCGGCAGATGTTCCCGCACGAAATCGAACACCGGTTCGGTTACCGCGTAGAGAAAGCGCACGATCGGATTGTACGGATTGGGCTCAATCCAGCTCATGATCGCGGCGATAATCACGATCCAGAAGTAGAGACTGAGAATCCCGGCGAGTACATTCGCGATCCAGATTACCAAGTTAGTCCAGACAAACACGTCGTAAGTTTCAGCCCTCCACGTTATGAGCGCCCGAGTTCGCGCGATCGATCCGCCGCGGCCCGCACTGCGCCAGCCACGATATCAGAAAACCCCAAGTCGCCGAACTTGCGCAAGGCCGCCTCGGTGGTGCCCCCGGGCGAGGCGACGATCCTGATTAGCTCCGCTGCACTCATCGGCGACCGGCGCATATTTTCTTCGGCGCCGCGCAATGTTTTCAACGCCATCCGCGTCGCCAGTTGCGGCGACAAACCCTCGCTCACGCCGGCGTCGGCGAGCGCCTTGACGAATAGATAGACATACGCCGGGCCGCTGCCCGAGAGCGCCGTCACCGCGTCGAGCAATTTCTCATCTGCCAGCGCGACCGCGTCGCCGACCGCTCCGAAAATCCGCAGTGCAAAGCGTTCGTCGGTGCGGCTTGCCCCCTTCGCTCGCACCAGCGCGGCCATCCCCTGGCCGACCATCGCGGGTGCGTTGGGCATCACCCGGATCGCGCGCGTCCCGCGGCCGAGCGCCGTCGTGATGCGCGCGAGGGTGATGCCGGCGGCGATCGATATAAACAGGCGATCGGCGGCCTTCACGGGCTTGGGCTGCGGCTTGCTCGCAGCGCTCGGGGCCTTGCGACTCGCACCCGCACCGGCCGGCTTCGCCGGGCTCATCGCCGCAGCAATCTCGCCCAGTACGTCGTCGATATTTTGCGGCTTCACCGCGAGCAGCAGCGCGCGCGCGTCGCGGAGGACCACCAGGTTGTCGCCGGTGGTTTCGATTTTGAGCGATCGCGCGAGCTTGCGTCGGCGCACCGGATCGACGTCGGCGACGATCAACTCGCCGGGCTTGAAGATTTTCTTTTCCAGCAGGCCGCGCACGAGCGCCTCGGCCATGTTGCCGCCACCGATGAATCCAAGTTTCTTCATGCTTCCGTTATCCTGGCGTTATCCCAGGCGCTCGCCGAATACCGCGCGTCCGACCCGCACGATGGTCGCACCCTCTTCGATCGCCGCCTCGTAATCTTCGCTCATTCCCATCGAAAGCTCGCCGAGTGCAAGGCCGCTTTGCGCCGCCAGGCGGTCGCGCAACTCCCGCAACTGCGCAAACCAGCGCCGCGCCGCTGCGGCATTTTCGGCCGGCGGCGGAATCGTCATCAACCCGCGCACCTCGACCAGCGTGCGCACGGACTCGATCAGCGCGGCGGCCGCATCAGGAGTGACACCGCTCTTGGTGGCCTCCCCGCCGAGCTTTACTTCGACTAGCACCGGCATCGGCGGCGACGGATGGGCGCGGGCAAGCGCCTTGGCCAGCCGCTCGCCGTCGAGCGTGTGAATCAATTCGAAATTCTCTAATGCCGCGCGCGCCTTGTTGCTCTGCAGATGGCCGATCAGGTGCCATCGCGCGTCATTCAGATGGGTTAGCGCCGCGCGCTTGGCGATCGCCTCCTGCACGTAGTTTTCGCCGAAGTCGCGCGCCCCGGCCGAGTACGCCGCGGCTACCGCGGCGGGCGGCTGGGTCTTGCTCGCGAGCACCAGGCGCACCGCGGCGGTCTCGCGATTTGCGCGCGCGCAGGCGCGCGCGATTCGTTCCCGCACCTTTTCCAGCCGCGCCGCGATGTCGCGGTCGATAGCCATCTATCAGCTCGCGGCCGCGCGTGCCGCGGCGACTCCATGGCGCTGCAACGCGGCCAGTACCTCGCGCACGGGCAGTCCCATCACGTTATCCCGGGCGCCCTCGACCCGCTCGATAAATCCCGCTCCGATGCTCTGGATTCCATACGCTCCGGCCTTGTCGAGCGGGTCGCCGCCGGCGACGTAAGCGGCAATTTCGTCGGCCGATAATCTGCGAAAAGTCACGCGGCTGGTAACCGGTGAGCTCTCGGCGATCGCACCCGCGCGCGCGATTGCAAACGCCGTCACCACCGTGTGCGTATTGCCCGACAGCATCGTCAACATTGCGCACGCCGCGGCGCTGTCGGCCGGTTTCCCGAGGATTTGTCCATTGCATTCCACGATAGTGTCGGCCGCCAGCACGATCGCGTCGGGGCAGCGGACGGAAACGTCGAGCGCCTTTTCACGGGCCATCCGCAAGGCGAAGTCCGGTGCATTTTCGCCCTCGCGGCGGACCTCCTCGATTCCGCTTTCGACGGCTTCGAAGTCCAGACCCGCTGCTTCCAGCAGCATTTTGCGCCGCGGCGAAGCCGAGGCCAGAATCAATTCAATACAACTCATCGTTTGGCGTCCGTTTGCGCGCTGGTTCATGAATTGCGGCGCCGAATGTCTCAGGCCCGCGCGCGCGTGCCGGTATTGGAGTTGTTGTCAGACCGCGCCGCGCGCCGCAAGTGGTCACGATAAGGCCCGAAACCGTTGCAATTTAATTTACCGCATTGAAGCATCCGCGCCCGTCAGATAACCAAGTCTGGATGGGTATGCAGTGTTGGCGGCGGTTGATTCCGTTGATGGTGCTCGTCACCGCGATCGCGTCGGTCGGTGTTTTCGACCGCGGCGCCCTCGCACAGATGTTTCCGTTCGAACGCAACAAAGTCGAAGTTATCGATCCGCACGAGGCCTTCGTCGAGGGCTACAATGCCTTCCAGCGTGGCGATTGGCTGGCCACCATCGAGCGGATGCAACTGGCGGCGGCGCAGATGCCGGAGCTGATCGATTACGCACTCTACTACCAGGGCAGCGCGCAACGCGCGAACGGCGACCTCTCCGGTGCGGCCACAACCCTCCAGCGGCTCACGGCGAGCTACCCGCACAGCGTGCTGGCCGATCCGGCGGAAATTGCCTTCGCCGAAATCGAACTCAAGCTGGCGCACCCGGACCTCGCACGGCTCGCGGCGCGGACTGTGGTCGATCGAACCACTGACTCCGCGCTCGAGCAGGACGCTCGCCTGATCCTGATACGTGCGCTCGAGGCGTCGGGCGATTTTCGCGGCGCTTACAGTGAGGCGCAGGCGCTGCGTGAGGGCTTTCCGCGCGGCGCGGCCGACTCCGCGGCGCGCAATGCCGCTTACGCGATTCTCGCGGCCCATCCTTCCGTGGCTGCTACCGGAACGCTCAGCTACAAGCGCGGGGAGGGCGCCCTGCTGCTGCGCGAGGGGCGTCTGGACCCCGCGCTCGAACAGTTCGCCGCAGCGCTTGCGATGAAGCCGCCGCCGCCTCTGCGCGCCGAGATCGTCTGGCTCGAGGCCAAGGCCTCGCGCGGGAGTCCCGAGAGTCAGCGTGCCGCATTGAACCGCTATCTCGCGCTCGCGCCCGCCGGTGCCCACGCCCCCGCCGCCCTTAGCGCGCTCGCACATTCATGGTGGCGGGTCGACAATACCGAACTCACCCGTCAATACTTGAACCGGCTGGTGCGCGAGTTCGCCGGCAGTGCGCTCGCACCCAAAGCGCTGTTCGAGATCGGCCGCACTTACGAAGACGACGGCGATCGCAAGGCGGCCCGCACCCACTACCAGCAGCTGATTGCGCGCTACCCTTCAAGTGAGGCCGCCACCGACGCCCGCTTCCGCGCCCCGTTCATGCTCTACATGCTCAAAAGCTACGACCAGGCTTCGGCTGAATTCGAGGCCGGCGCAGAACACGCCGCTGCCGGCGCACAGCGCGACATGTTTTCATACTGGGAGGCACGCGCGCTCGAGGCCAACGGCGAGAACACGCAGGCGCGCGTAGTCTATCGGCGCGTCGCGCTCAGCATAGACAGCAATTACTATCCGACTCTGGCCGCAATGAAGGTTCACGTCGAGCCCGCGACATTCCCCGCGGCGACCGCATCGGTGCCGGTCGCCACGCGCATTCCATCCGCGACCGGGCTCGCGCGGTTCCATTTGCTGCGCGCGATCGCACTGCGCCACCTTGCCTTGCGCAATCTCGAGACCGGGGAATTGCGCGCGCTCCAAAAGTACTCGGCCGGCAATCCGGCGCTGAGCGAGTTTGTGCTTGCCGAATTTGCGGCGGCGGGCGCCTACTACGACGCGATCGTTGACGCCACCCGCCTCGCCGCGCGAGGCGGGATCGATCCCCACGTGGCCGAACGAATCCGCTACCCGCGCGGCTACTGGAATCTGGTTGCACCGGCGGCCGCGCGCAACAGCCTCGATCCGTACCTCGTGCTCGCCCTCATTCATCAGGAGAGCCTGTTCGATCCCAACGCCCGATCGGTCTCCGACGCGCGCGGCCTGATGCAATTGTTGCCCACGACCGCCGCCCGGTGGGCGCCCGATGCGGGTCTGCCCGCGGCGCCGCTCGACCTTTACGACCCGGCGCTCAGCGTCCGCATCGGCACGGTCTATCTGCACAATCTGATGGGCATGTTTGCGGGCGACCGGATCAAGGCGGTTGCGGCCTACAACGGCGGCGAACACGCGGTCGCGCGCTGGGTCGCGAAATTCCCCGGCGACGACGATCAGTGGGTTGAGAACATCGGCTACCACGAGACCCGCGACTATGTGAAGAAAGTAATCGGCGGCCTGCGCGAGTACCGCTTGATCTATTCCACGCCACCCGCCACTTCGATTCCCGCGGCCCCCGGCGACAGCGCGCATCAGCCGCTACCGCAATGATCGTATCCGCTGCCTCACGCGGCGGACCGCCGCCTGCCCCGATCGTGGCAGCGCTTACCCCGTCGCCCGCGCGTCCGGTTATTGGACCGGTTGTTGGAATCGACGTCGGCGAAGATTTTCTCGATCTGGCGATACTCGACGGCGTCGCGCAAAATCTGCGGTTGCTGCGAGTCGCCGTGAATGGTGTCGAGCGCGACGGCCTCGCGCTAGATCGGGTTGCGAGCGGCGGCGAGGCGATCGCCGAGTTGAGGCGGCGGATGCTCGCCGCGGCGCCCGAACTCGACGCCGCCGGCGCGATCGTTCTGATCGATTCGCCACGCTGGCCGCGCGATCTCGACCTCGCGCGATCCGCCGCCGACGCACACGCGCCGCGCGGCGCGGTACCTTCCGGCGCGAGCCGCGCGATCGATACCGCCCTGCGCGCGATCGTAGGCGAACTGGCGCTGCGAAAACGTGACGGCACGCCCTTTCACCTGGCGCTCTTCCCGACCCCGAAGTTGGAGTTCTTTGCGGCCTGCGCGCGCGACCCGCGATGCAAGCCCCATCTGGCTGCGATCGCACGCGAGCTTTTCGGTCGCGCGATTGAAAGTGCGCCGCGGTTGCCGGCGCCGGTCGGCGGCCGCGTCTTCACGCGATTCATGCTCACCGGCTTCGTGGCCTATCGCGCGCTGGAACGCACACGGGCCGCGTGCTTCGAAGCCTATCCCGACCTGGATTTTCGACTGTGGGCGCGCGGCGAAGAACTCCCGCCCAAGGGTGCCCGCCGGCCGGCGCTCGACGCACGCCTGCGAATCAACCGGCGCCTGGCCGCCGAGCTCGGTTGCGCGGGTGTCGCGAAGCTGTCCACCCTCGACCAGGCCGACGCCGCGGTGCTGGCGCTCAGTGCTGCGATCGCGTCGCGTGCGGGCCTGATCGCGATTATCGAGCATCCCGGCGAAGGGCGCTTTGCCCTCGCCCTAGACGAGCTTTATGCGCGTCGAGCCAAAATCGGGTGTACGGCCGGCGCTGAATTCGACAAAAATTGCGGTTGACCTGTGCCGGTTCCCGTTGAAAGCTGCTAAAAACAGGTTCTGGAGAAGGAGGGCATCTGAAAGATATGAAAGATCGAACGTACTTGCTCTACGCATTTCTTGCGCTGGTTGGCGGAGTCTTCGGAGGCGCACTCTCGGGACATCTGTTTCCGAATGAAGCCGAGGCCGCATCGCGGGCGGCGCGCGTAATCAGGGCGGAGAAATTCGTGCTGGTCGATCACGCCGGTAAAGAACGCGGTATGATGCAGGTGACCTCGCGCGGCATCGCCGACCTTGCGCTCATCGATGCCAGCGGACGCCAGCGCGCGGAGTTTCGGGTTAGTGCGAACGGTGGCTCCGCGATCGGCTTTTTCGATCAGAACGGAGCCAAGCGCGTGATTCTTGGCGAAACTCCCACCGGGCGCAGTGGTCTGGCACTGTACGGCAATCACGGCCGGCAGATCGCGGGCTTCACCGTCGCCGAAAATAATCAGTCGAGCCTGACGCTCTACGATCCCGCCAACGGCCGCGCGCGTGTCGGTTTGGGCGTCGCCGCTACCGGCGAGCCGGCCCTGGTGCTGTTCGACAAGAATGGCCACGACCGCGCCGAACTGCACGTCACCGCAAGCGGCAAGCCCGGACTCGCCTTGGCCGATGAGACGGGTAAGACGGTCGCCGGATTGCCGATGCACGAAGCCCAACTGCCGCAACAGTAAACACATCGACGCCTAAATTTGGAGGAGAGGTGAAATGTACTCGATTGGAAAAAAGGTGGCTGCCTTCATAATCGCCGCCGCGATGTTGATCGCGTTGGCAGGCTGCTCGGGCCAGCCGCTGAGCACGCGTGAAAAGGGCACCGGAATCGGCGCTCTGCTTGGCGCCGGCACCGGCGCAATAATTGGTGCGGCAGTGGGCGCCCCGGGCGCCGGAGCGGCGATCGGCGGCGCACTCGGCGCCGGTACCGGCTTCGTCGTCGGCAACGCCATGCAAAACCAGGAGGTCCAGCAAAAGCAGACCCAGTCGCAGTTGCAATCGCAGCAGACGGAAATCGAGCAGCAACGGCGCGAAATCGAACAGATGAAATCGCAATCGGAAACTGAATAACGCCAAACCACGACCGGGGCCGGCCGCTTTCACAAACGGCCGGTCCTGGGCATCGCGGTTCTGGCTACTCAGTCGGTGACGCGATGGGTCCGATGCGGCGTTGCGTGCCAGCAGCCGACGGCCCAGCGCCAGCATGACGAAAATTTGCCCGGCCGCGCGATTCCCAAGCAGGAGAACCGCAAGCCGCTCGGATTTACCGGGATAATTCGGCCGCCGCGTCTAAGCGAGCGCGAATGGCGGTGAGATGAAATCCACAACTTCTCCCGTGCCGCCGGCGGGCCAACGCCAGGGCATCGACGGTTCAATGGCGCTGCGTAACTGATTGCCGATGTGGTCGGTCGCTTGGAACGTATATTCAAAGCTGTATTTTTCGATCTCGACGGTACCCTGGTTGACCTTCACGGGCCGCTGTACAACGCTGCGCGCAACGCCCTCGATTCGCTCGGTCAGGATCCGCCGCTGACCCCCGAGCGCTATCGCGAAGCGATGGCCCGCGATGACTTTTACCTCGGCCTTCCCGACCATTTGCGACCGCAATACCTGCGGCTTGCGTTTGCCTACTTCGTCACCGAGCTCGACCGCACCGAACGGCTCGAAGTCCTGCCGCACGTCCACGAAACGCTGTCGGAGCTCAAGCGCCGCGGTTACGCCACCGCGATAATCACCTCGCGCCCTGGCGATGCGCAGAAGTTGATCGCGAAGCTCGCGATGGTTGGGCTGGCGTCGCATTTTGACCAAGTGATTACCCAGAGCACCGCGTCGCTGCGTGCGCTCGACAAGACCGAAAGCCTCAAGCACGCCGCCGCGCGCGCCGCGGTGCTGCCGCAAGCCTGCATGTACGTCGGCGACGAGCCGCGCGACGTGATGGCCGCGACCCAGGCCGGTTACGGCGCGCGGGTGGTGGTCGCAACTGGTCCCGCAACTTTCGGCTATCTTCGCGACCATCCGGAGCATCGGCCCGATTTCGTCATGCAATCGATGGCCGAGCTGATCGGCCTGCTCGATCGCCTCAAACTCGGCTAGGAGCCGTAGTAAGGCGCCATCCGCGGCTTCCATCTTTATCAGCGCTTCATCCACGACGAACTTCTTATCCGAGCAACTTCCAAGCGGCTCACGGGTTGACTTCCGGTGTTCGGCGGCATAATTAGTCTATCGATTCGATAGAACTAGTGTGTTGACGCATAAGTCAAAGTACGCCTTGAAGGCTTTACTGGTCTTGGCCGAGGAGTTCGGGCAAGGGCCGATGCTGATTTCCGCGGTCTCGCAACGCGAAGGAATTCCGCGGAAGTTTCTCGAGCTGATCCTGCTCGAGCTCAAGAACAAAGGGCTCCTCGGAAGCAAAAAAGGTAAGGGCGGTGGGTATTTTTTGGTCCGTCCTCCGCACAATATCCATGTCGGGGACGTCCTCCGGGCGCTCGATGGCCCTTTGGCGATGACTTCCTGCGTGAGTCAGACCAGCTATCGCCGTTGCGATGAATGTCTCGACGAACGCAGTTGCGGAGTACGCCTGGTGATGAAGGACGTGCGCGATTCGACCGCGAAGATCCTCGACTCGACCACGCTTGCCGATGTCGTCAAACGCGTCGAGACGGTCGTCCGGGGCAAAGCCGCCCTGACTTTCAATATCTAAAATTTTGCCGAATTCTCTATTAATTCAATAGACTTACCTGAATTTTTAACGACTAGAGCCTGAGCTCGCCGCATAATCAGCCTTTGCACTTCTCGATGAGTTCCACCAATACGCTGGTACGGTTTGCGCTGCTCGCGGTCCTGCTGATAGCACCGGCGTGTGCGCGCAACCCTCATTCCGCGCACCGTATTCTCAACGTTTCCTATGATCCGACGCGCGAGTTTTATCAGGAGTACGACGCCGCATTCGCCAAATACTGGAAGGCGAAGACCGGCCAGAACGTGACTATCGACGTATCCAACGGCGGCTCGGGCAAGCAGGCCCGCGCCGTGATGGACGGGTTGCAAGCCGACGTCGTGACGCTCGGGCTGGCCTACGATATCGACGCGATCGCCGACCGGACCCATCTGATAGCCGCCAATTGGCAGAGCCGTCTTCCCGATAACAGTGCACCTTTTACCTCGACTATCGTGTTTGTAGTGCGCGCGGGCGATCCCAGGGGAATCAAGGATTGGTCCGACCTCGTAAAGCCCGGAATTCAGGTAATCACGCCGAATCCAAAGACCTCGGGCGGTGCGCGCTGGGCCTACCTTGCGGCGTGGGGCTACGCGCTGCACGCTTCTGGTGGAAATCAGGCGGCGGCGTGGGATTTCGTCACGAAACTCTACCGTCACGTGCCGGTGCTCGATTCGGGTGCGCGCGGCGCGACCACGACCTTCGTCGAACGCGGAGTCGGCGACGTGCTGCTTTCCTGGGAAAACGAGGCCTACCTCGTCCTCGATCAGTTCGGCAAGGACAAATTCGAAATCGTCTATCCCTCGAGCAGTATCCTGGCCGAACCGCCGGTGGCGCTGGTCGACCAGGTGGCCGATCGCCGTGGCACGCGGACGTTGGCGAAGGAGTACCTGAAATATCTTTATTCGGACGCGGGACAGCGGATCGCGGCAGAGCATTATTTTCGCCCGCAACTCGCGTCGGCGGCGAAGTACGGACCGGCTTTTCCGAAGATCGAGCTGTTCACCGTCAAGGATGTATTCGGCGGATGGCGCCAGGCTCAGGCGAATCATTTTGCCGAGGGCGGGGTCTTCGACCGGATTTATCAGAATTGAATTTGCGGCGGTCGCGGCCATGAACTTTGACGCGAGCGCGGTGGGATTAAACGGGAATGCAACAGTGAACTGGAACCTGAGACGCGCATGGCCGCGATGACCCGGACGACGCGGCGCGTGCTGCCCGGCTTCGGGCTGACGATGGGCTACACGCTCGTCTATCTCAGCCTGATCGCGCTGATCCCCCTATCGACGATTCTGCTGAAAACCAGCGGAATGGGCTGGGAACGGTTCTGGCACGTAGTGCTGTCTCCGCGCGTAATCGCCGCCTTCAGGCTGAGCCTCGGAGCATCGCTGATTGCGGCCGTAGTCAATTCGATTTTCGGCTCGCTCGTGGCCTGGACGCTGTCGCGCTACGAGTTCCCCGGCAAGGGCGCGCTCGACGCGCTGGTCGATCTGCCGTTCGCGTTGCCGACCTCGGTCGCCGGAATCACGCTCGCCGCGATCTATGCGCCAAATGGTATCGTCGGACGCCTTTTCGTACCGTTGGGAATCAAGATCGCGTTCGCGCCGCTGGGCGTGGTCGTGGCCTTGACCTTTGTCGGGTTGCCCTTCGTGGTGCGAACGGTGCAGCCGGTGCTGCAGGACCTCGAGGCGGAGCTCGAGGAGGCGGCGGCGACCCTGGGCGCCTCGCGCCTGCAAACTTTCCGCCGCGTGATCGGACCGGCGATGCTGCCGGCGCTGATCACCGGATTTGCGCTGGCCTTCGCGCGCGCGCTGGGCGAATACGGCTCGGTCGTTTTCATCTCGGGCAACATGCCGATGCATACTGAAGTAGTGCCGCTGCTGATCATGACCAAGCTCGAGGAGTTCGATTACCAGGGCGCGACTGCGATCGCGCTGGTGATGCTGATGCTCTCGTTCGCCATGCTCTTCGGGATCAACCTGCTGCAACGCTGGAGCGCCTCGCGTCATGCCGCCCTCTGAGCGCGACCAGTTGCGCCGCGGCGCCTCCGCGAGCAGAGGTTCGCAGGCGGCTGCCGCGATGGCAGTGAATCTGCGCCGCGCGACCGAGGATCCGGCCTGGGCGCGGCGTCTGATTATTGGCGCTGCAGCCGTCTTTCTCGGACTCTTTCTGATTATTCCGCTGGTCTCGGTCTTTGCCGAAGCGCTCAACCGCGGGGTCGGGCTTTATTTCGCCGCGATCACCAATCCCGACGCGCTCAGCGCAATCCGCCTCACGCTCCTGACGGCCGCGATCGCCGTGCCGCTCAATCTCGTTTTCGGCCTGGCAGCGGCGTGGGCCATCACGCGCTTCGAGTTCGGCGGCAAGAACCTGTTGACGACTCTGATCGATCTGCCGTTTGCGGTCTCGCCCGTGATCGCGGGCATGATCTACGTCCTGATGTTCGGGGCGCAGGGATGGTTCGGCGGATGGCTGATGGCCCACGACATCCGGATTATCTTCGCCCTCCCGGGGATCGTGCTGGTGACTACCTTCGTGACCTTCCCGTTCGTCGCGCGCGAGCTGATCCCGGTGATGGAGGCGGGCGGCGTCGACGAGGAGCTGGCGGCGATCACGCTCGGCGCCACCGGCTGGCAAACCTTCCGGTGGATCACGCTGCCCAAGGTCAAATGGGGACTGCTCTACGGCGTGATAATCTGCAATGCGCGCGCGATGGGCGAGTTCGGCGCGGTCTCGGTAGTCTCGGGCCATATCAACGGCCTGACCAACACCATGCCGCTCTATGTCGAGGTGCTTTACAACGATTACAACTTCACCGCCGCGTTCGCGGTCGCCTCGCTGATGACCGCGCTGGCGCTGGTGACGCTGGTGGCCAAGCGCCTGCTCGGCGCCAAGGACGAGCGGGCTCGCCTGCTTCCGATCCCCGGCGACGATATCGAACGCGAGGCCGCATGAGTCGCCAAGCTCGCATGAGTCGGAAAGCCCGCTGATGAGTATCGAGGTCCGCAACATCCGCAAAAACTTCGGCAGCTTCGCCGCGCTCGACGACGTCAGTCTCGATATTCCCACCGGCGAGCTGGTGGCGCTGCTGGGGCCGTCGGGTTCGGGCAAGACCACGCTGCTGCGGATTATCGCCGGGCTCGAACTCCCCGACGGCGGCGAAGTGCGATTCGATCGCGAGGAGGCGACCAATCGCAGCGTGCGCGACCGCAACGTCGGCTTCGTCTTTCAGCATTACGCGCTGTTCAAGCATATGACGGTGTTCGAGAACGTCGCCTTCGGCCTGCGCGTGCGTCCGCGCAAGAGCCGTCCGCCCGAGGATCAAATCCGCGCCAAGGTCCACGACCTGCTGAAGCTGGTGCAGCTCGACTGGTCGGGCGGCCGCTATCCGTCGCAACTCTCGGGCGGACAGCGTCAGCGAATCGCGCTGGCCCGCGCGCTTGCGGTGGAGCCGCGGGTGCTGCTGCTCGACGAGCCCTTCGGCGCACTCGACGCCAAGGTCCGCGAGGAGCTGCGCCGCTGGCTGCGGCGGCTGCACGACGAGCTGCACGTCACCAGCATTTTCGTCACCCACGACCAGGAGGAGGCGCTCGAACTGGCGAATCGGGTGGTGGTGCTGAATAACGGAAAGATCGAGCAAAACGGCACGCCCGAGGAGCTTTATCACAGTCCGGCGACGCCGTTTGTCTATAATTTCCTGGGCAACGTCAATCTGTTCCACGGGCGCATCGAGAACGGGCGGCTGTATATTCGCGGCACCTCGATTCCGGTCAGCGGCTATCCTGACCTTGCCAAATCCAATGGCAAGGAGGCGATGGTCTACGTGCGGCCGCATCTGCTGGAGATTCATCTGCAGCCGATTGCGAAGGGCTCATTCGCCGCGACCGTGCAGCATATTAACGCGGCCGGTCCCAAGGTGAAGGTCGAATTGACCAGCCATTGGGGCGACCCGGTGCAGGTCGAGATCGACCACGAACGCTACCGCGAGCTCCGGCTCGAGCGCAACGCCGAGGTCTATTTGAGTCCGCGTGAGAACCATCTCTTCATCTACCAGATTTGAGCAGATTTGAGTTTCCGCCGCGGGACGTGCGTTGAGCGGGTTGGCGGCCGGGTGAGGCGGGGACGGCGGGCGCGAACGAATCCAGTCGCCGCAATTCAATTTATTCCGACATTTCAGACTCGCCCGTCATTCAAACATTTCGGGCTCGCGGGTGCTCAGCCAGCGCAGGCCCTGGTAGGCGTAATGGAGGCCCGCGAGCGCCGTCATCGCGAGCGTCAGATAGAGCAGTGCGTTCCAGTACGGCGGCCATTTCAGTTCGGCGTGGGCCAAGGCGCCGATGACGCACATGATCTGCAGAAAGGTGCTCGCCTTGCCGAGATAGGTCGGGCGCATCGGCGGGCGTTCGCCGGTGAAGAAGGCGAACATGAAGTAGCCGAAGACGATCACGATGTCGCGAATCAGGACGACGCCGAGCAGCCAGGCCGGGATCGAGTTTTCGATAGTCAGGACGACGAAGGCGCTGACCAGCATTAGCTTGTCGGCGAAAGGATCGAGGTACGCGCCGATCTGGGTGCGCATATCGAACCAGCGGGCGACCGCGCCGTCCAGTCCGTCAGTCACGGCGGCCAAGGCAAAGATATAGAGCGCGTAGGTGTAATGATGCTTGGTGAGCAGCGCGAGGAAGAACGGAATCGAAAAGATGCGCAGCAGGGTCAGGCTGTTGGGAAGGTTGAAGAGCTGGCCGAGCGCGAGGCCGGGCGTGGCGGTCGATTGCGGTGGAGGCGGGTGTAAGGCTGGAGTCATCGCAAATTTGAGTGATGGGCGGGCCGCCGCTCAGGCGGTCGCGACCGCCGCCTTGCGCAGGCGTCCGGCGACCGGCACGCTGACCCGCGCGCGCATCGCGACCACGCCGTCGTGATATTCCTCGCTCAGCACTTCGCCGTCGCGCCTCGCCATCGCGACCAGGTCGCCGCGGTCTGCCGCGAGCGTAACGTTCACTTCCTCGCGCAGGCCGGCGAACGAGCGCGCGATCGAGTGAAGCAGATTATCGAGTCCCTCGCGCCGCAGTGCCGAGATCGCGACGGTCTCGAAGCCGTTGGTCACGCGCGGCGGGAATTCCAGCAGGTCCGCCTTGTTCATCACGATCAGCCGCGGCGCCGCCCCCGCGCCGATTTCCTCGAGCACGCGATCGACGACATCGATTTGCTCGCTGGCCAGCGGCGAGCTGGCGTCAACCACGTGCAGCAGCAGGTCGGCCGTGCGCACCTCTTCGAGCGTGGCCTTGAAGGCTTCGACCAGCATGTGCGGCAAGCGATGGATGAAGCCGACTGTATCGGCCAGCATCACGATGGACTTGCCTGGCAGACTCAAGCGGCGAATGGTCGGATCCAGAGTCGAGAAGGGCCGATTGGCGGCCTCGACCCCGGCGTCGGTGAGCGCGTTCATCAGGGTGGATTTGCCGGAGTTGGTGTAGCCGACCAGCGCGACGGTGGGGTAGGGAACGTCGAGTCGGCGGCGGCGCTGGATGGTGCGGGTGCGCTCGACGTCGCGCAGTCGCGCGCGCAACCGGGTCAGGCGCTCGCGCACGCGGCGGCGGTCAACTTCGAGCTGGGTTTCGCCGGGTCCGCGTGTGCCGATCCGCCCGCCGCCGGCGCCCGAGCCGCCGGTCTGGCGCGACAAATGGCCCCATTGACGGGTCAGGCGCGGTTGCAAATAGCTCAACTGCGCGATTTCGACTTGCAGCTTGCCTTCGAGAGTGCGCGCCCGCTGGGCGAAAATATCGAGAATCAATTGACTGCGATCGATCACGCGGAACTTGAGCTCGTTTTCGAGATTGCGCGCCTGCGCGGGGCTGAGCGCGTCGTCGAAAATCGCCAGCGTGGCTCCGCACTGATGGGCGAGTTCGCGGACTTCCACCGCCTTGCCCCGCCCGATAAAGGTGCGCGGGTCGATGTTCTTGAGTTTTTGCTGGACTTGGCCGGCAACCTCGGCGCCGGCGCTCGCGGCCAGTGCCCCGAGTTCGGCCAACGAATCGTCGCTGGTGAATCCGACGGGCGATCCCAGTTCAACACCGACCAGAATGGCGCGTTCGGCGTTATCGAAGGACGGCGTGTGCGTAAGACTCAGAGGCAAATCTCCCGTTAATTGGTGATACCAGCCTAGCAGAATCGCCCGATTCGTCTAAGGGAATTGTGAACCAGGGCGGTCCTCGGGCGCCGGGGCGAGCAGGTGGCCCGAGGCGCCGGTCGGAATCGGGCGGCCTGAAACGGGGCGCAAAAGTTTGCGCCAAACGAAAACAGCGGATCGTCCAAATGGCAATCGATGGAATCCGCGGATTACCGCAGTTGCACGGAATTGGCGGCGAGCAATTGCTCGACTTCCGCGACGAATCCCTCGGTCGGCGCGACACGATAACCGTCGCCGAGCAGAAAGACCGCCTCGCGGCCGTCGTCGAAACCAAGATGCAAGTATGTAATTGAGGTGCCGGGATAGCGGCGCAGCAATTCCTTGAGCTGTCCCATCTCGCCGTTGGCCAGGCGCTCGCGCGGCGCGCGGATACGGACCTCGCGCACGGCCTCGGTCAAGGCGACGCCGAGCGGACGCAATTCGTCCACGATGATTTGTGCGCGCTCGTCGTCAACGTCGAGCTTGCCCTTGGCTACTACCGGTTCATCACCCATGATCACCGCCTCGAACTTCTGATAGGACTCCGGCCACATGATACATTCGACGGCACCGTCGCGGTCTTCGAGCGAGAAGGTCGCGTAGCGCTTGCCGGACTTGTTGTTTTTCAGCTTGACCGCCTGCACCACACCGGCGATTCGCATCTGGCTGCCGTCGGGCGCCGAGGGAAGGTCGGCGGTGGTCAGCTTGCCGATACGGCGCAGCTCGCGGTCGTACTTGTCCAGCGGATGGGCGGTGATATAGAAGCCCAGCGTTTCCTTTTCGAATTTCAGAATCTCTTTCTGCGGCAACTCCTCGACCGGCTCGCGCAGGGCGAGGACCGGGATGTCGCTGCTCTTGCCGAACAGCCCGATCTGATTGCGGGCGGCGTCGCTCTCGGCCTTCTGGGTGATTTTAAGCGCGTCCTCGACCAGGGCGAGCAGGGCCGCCCGCGCCATCGTGGTGAATTCGAAAGCGCCGCATCTGATCAGGGCTTCGAGCACGCGGCGATTGACGATCTGGGTGCCCACGCGCATGCAGAAGTCGGCGAGGTTCTTGAACTCGCCGCCGGCCTCGCGCACGGCGATGATCTCTTCGGCGGTCTTCTGCCCGACGCCGCGAATCGCTCCCAGGCCGAAGCGAATCGCCTCGCCGCTGACGGTGAACTTGACCCGGCTCCGATTGACGTCGGGCGGCAGAATCGCGATACGCATCTCGCGCAGGGCGGCGATATTCTTGTAGCTCTTGCCGGTGTCGTCCATATCAAGCGACATCAGCGCGGCCATGAACTCGCGCGGGAAGTGCGCCTTCAGGTAGGCGGTGGTGTAGGTGGTGAGCGCATAGGCGGCGGCGTGGGAGCGATTGAAGCCGTATGACGCGAAGGTCTGGATTTTCTCGAAGATGGATTCGGCGAGGCCCTGGTTGACGCCGTTTTTGACCGCGCCCGAGATGAAGCGTTCGCGCTCGCGCTCCATCACGGCGAGCTGCTTCTTGCCCATCGCGGCGCGCAGGATGTCGGCTTGCTCGAGGGTGTAGCCCGCCAGCGCCTGGGCCGCGCGCATCACCTGTTCCTGATAAATGATGACGCCGTAGGTGTCGCGCAGCACCGGCTCGAGCAGCGGATGGTCGTATTCGACGCGCTCCTTGCCGTGCTTGCGATGGATGAAGGGATCGACCATCCCGGCGTCGAGCGTGCCCGGACGGAACAGCGAGATCGCGGCGATGACGTCCTCGAAGCAGTTGGGTTTCAGTTCGGTCAAGAAGCGGCGCATGCCCGAACCTTCCATCTGGAACACGCCGACGGTGTCGCCGCGCGCGAGCAGGCGGAAGCTTTCGGGATCGTCGAGCGCGAGCTGGGACAAGTCGGGCGGAGTCGCGCCGCTGGCGGCGATGAGGTCCAGGGTGTTGGCGATCAGCGTCAGATTCTTCAGGGCGAGGAAGTCGAACTTGATCAGCCCGATCTCCTCGACCCCCTTCATCGAATACTGCGTGATCGACATGGCCTCCTCGGAGCGCTCCTTATCGACGTAGAGCGGCACCATGTCGGCCAGCGGCAAATCGGAAATGACGACTCCGGCGGCGTGGCGCGAGGCGTGGCGCAGGAGCCCTTCGAGCTTGAAGGCGTAGTTGAACAGCTCGGGGTTTTTCTTGCGCTCGTCGGCGAGCCGCGGTTCCATTTCGAGGGCGTCTTTGAGCGGGAAATCGCGACCCTGCTTGGGCGCCGGGTAAAGTTTTACGATGCGATCGGTCTCGGCGAACGACAGTCCGAGCACGCGGCCAACGTCGCGAATTGCCTGTTTACCCTTGATGGTGCCGAAGGTGATGATCTGGGCGACGCGATCGTCGCCGTATTTGCGGCGCACGTAGGTCAGCACTTCGTCGCGCCGCTCGAAGCAGAAGTCCACGTCGATATCGGGCATCGAACGGCGGCCCGGGTTGAGCCAGCGCTCGAACAGCAGCTTGTGCTCGATCGGATCGACCTCCGTGATGCGCAGGGCGTAGGAGACCAGGCTGCCCACGACCGAGCCGCGGCCGGGGCCGACCGGGATGCCGATCGAGCGGGCGTAATTGATGAAGTCGGCGACGATCAGCATGTAGCCCGAGAAGCCCATCTCGCGGATAACCGGCATTTCGCGGTCGAAACGCTCGAAGTAGGGGGTCTCGTCGAAGTCGCCGCGCCGCGCGTGCATCTCCTTGAGGCGCACGGCCAGTCCGTCGCGCACGTTGCGTTCGAGCAATTCCTCGAGCTTGCTGTCGGTCAGCTCCTCGGCGGTCGCGCCGGGGCGAAAAATCGGGAAATGGAACTTGCCGAATTCGAATTCGAAATCGATGCGGTTGGCGATCTCGACGCTGTTGCGCACGGGCTCGGAATCGACGCCGAAGGCCAACTCCATTTCGGCCGGCGTCTTGACGTAAAGCTCGTCGGTATCGAAGCGCCATCGCGATTCGTCGGCCATGGTCTTGCCGGTCTGGATACAGAGCAGGACCTCGTGGGCCTTGGCGTCGTCGCGATGGAGATAATGGCAATCGTTGGTGGCGACCAGCGGCAGGCCCTCGGTGCGGCCGATATCGCGCAGGCGGTCGTTGAGCGGAGAATGCAGGGCGTTGTCCTGCAATTCGAGGTAGAAGCGGCCGGGGAAGGTGCGGGCGTACCAGGCGGCGGCGGCACGCGCGCGGTCCATGCGATCGGCCTTGAGGGCGCGGGCGATTTCCCCGGAGAGACATCCGGAGAGCACGATCAGGCCGTCGGAGAGTTCGGCGAGGATCTCCTTATCGATGCGCGGCTTGTAGTAGAGGCCCTCCTTGTACGCGAGCGTCAGCAGGCGGCACAGGTTGCGATAGCCGTCGCGGTTTTGCGCGAGCACGATCAGATGGAAATTGCCGCTGGCCTCGAAGTCGTCGCTTTTGCTGTTGGCGATGCGATCGCTGCGTTTGCCGGGGGCGAGATAGACCTCGCATCCGATGATCGGCTTGATCCCGGCGGCGCGGGCCTTGGCGTAGAACTCAACGGCGCCGAACATGTTGCCGTGATCGGTCATCGCGATCGCGGGCATCCCGGATTGCTTCGCGTGCTCGATCAGCGGGCCGATTTTATTGGCGCCGTCGAGCAGGCTGTACTGGGTATGAACGTGAAGATGAACGAAACTCATCGCGAAGCGAACGCCTCCTCCTCAACCGCATATGACGCGCCGCGGGTTGGAGCGGCGGACTCTGTAAGTATAGCGCGCCGGCGCGAATTCGGGATGGGTCGGGCGTCGCGCGAATGCACAGGTGCGCGGCCGCATATGGGGGCGTAGGGGCCGGCTGTTGAAAACCGGGGAGACTCATTCGCTGGAGCGGTCCGACACGAGCGGCAGGAAGGCTTGCGGGTTCGGGGCACACAAGCAGACCTGCCGCTCGCGATGCAGATTCACTCGATATCGGAGCGGAAATACCGGCGCGATCGAGCGAACTCCGGGTCAAATCAGGACAAGTTCAGCTCCGTTTTCGTCGTCGCGAGCGTCGAGCGTGCGGCCGTCGAGCGGTTCCGTCAGCTCGGCTTCCACGAATATCCGCAGACCGTCCTGCTCCATCTCGGCGTCGCCCGATTGGGGGCTGTCGCTGAAGACAAAGCCGACGCCGACCATTCCGGGCTCGCGTCCGGGCTCGGGAGGAAGCACGCTGCGCTGGATGCGGATCCCGGCTTGGTCCGGAATGCCCTTCGATGATTTTGCGGTTTTGAGCAGTTCTGCTGCTTTGTTTGTAACCGTGAACATGATGCGCGTCCTCCTCATTGGTTGGGTTCATGCCATTTATGCTGAAAGCCCCGACCTTGCAGCATCCACGTTCGTCCATCCGGGAGCCGGTCCGGAAAGCGAGTCGCAACGGCGACGAGTATAGGCCGATGGTTTGCCTCTAATGGCTTTCCTTAAACCTTTCAGTGAATGCCCGGATGAACACGATTTCCCGCGCGACCCATGTGGGAATTGGAGCGTGGGGAAATAGAGACTCGAAAGAAGATTCAAGCTCGACGATAGAGACACCTTTCAACAAGACCACGTCACTGTCAATTACGTCGGCAGAGTTTTCCAAGGCGCAGGGGGCGCGCCGTCGGGTATTTGCGATTGATCGCGATGGCGGGCGAAGGTTCAAAACGCTGGAGAGTTCGGAACGCGACGAGTAGCGGGAAGGCGCGCAGAAGCGGCATACCCCGGAATCCGCAAAAGCGACGGCGCCGGAAGGATGCTCCGGCGCCGTGATAACACGAGGGCGATCGCGAATGGCGATCGCTGTAGCGACGGCGGACGCGAGGCCCGCCGCGGATCGATGCTGCGTCAGCCCTTCTTGGCTCCCTCTTTGGCGTCTTTCGCGCCGGCCTTGGCGCCCTCGGCCGCTTTTTCGCCGGCGGCAGGCGCAGCACCCTCGGCCGCAGCGCCTTCGACCGCCGCACTCTCGACCGGAGCCGCGACTGCGACCTCGGAGACGGTCGGCGGCATCACGGTGACGACCGGATAGTCGGTGTCGAAAATGGGGCGGATATTGGCCGGGAACTGCAGCGCCGAGACGTGGAGCACGTCATGAATTTTGAGCGGCGTAACGTCAACCTCGATCGCTTCAGGGATTTCCAGCGGCAGGCATTCGATTTCCACCTGGCGTTCGAGCGGCGAGAGAATACCGTTGTCGGCGATACCGGCCGCGCGCCCGACGAAGTGCAGCACCACCGGTACGCGCAGGGGCTTGTTCAAGTCAATTTCGTAGAAATCCGCGTGCAGAATGATGCCGTCAACCGGGGTCTTTTGGATATCCTTCAGGATGACGTGCTTGCCGTCGAGTTCCGGTGCGCCCGACTTAAGCCGGATGATGCGCTGGCGCGAGGCGGTCGCGACCCGTGCCTTCAGATCCGTTCCGGCGACGGCGATAGCGACCGGCGCTCCGTTATTGCCATAGATGACCGCCGGCACGCGGCCCTCATGGCGGATACGGTTGACCAGCCCCTTGGGCCGGACTGCTCTTACTTCACATGACAAATCTACGGTTTCCATTGAATCCTCTTTTATCCTTCAGGCCGCGCGCGCCGCTCAACTGAACAGCGAGCTGACCGACTCTTCATTATGAATGCGGCGGATGGCTTCCGCTATAAGGCTGGCGACCGAAAGCACCCGCAAATTCGAGAGCTCGCCCTGGGCCTTGGCCTTGAGCGGGATACTGTTGGTGGTGACCAGTTCGCTGATAACCGACTTGCCGATTCGCTCGCAGGCCGGGTCCGACAATATCGGATGGGTGGCGCAGGCGATTACTTCGCTGGCACCGGCAGCCATGACGACCTTGGCGGCCTCGGTAATGGTGCCGGCGGTATCGATCATGTCGTCGATCAGGAGTGCAACTGAGTCGCGGACCTCACCGACCAGGTTCATTTCGGCGACCTCGCTCGCGCGCTGTCGGCGCTTGTCGATAATCGCGAGGTTGGCGTCGAGGCGGCGGGCGAAGGCGCGGGCGCGCTCGACGCCGCCGGCATCGGGAGCGACGACGGAGACCTTTTTGCCTTCGGTGCGGCGGCGCAGGTACTGCACCAGCACTGGCATCGCATAGAGGTTATCCACGGGGATGTTGAAAAAGCCCTGGATTTGCCCGGCGTGAAGATCGACCGTCAAGACTCGCGAGGCCCCCGCCGTAGTGATCAGATCGGCGACCAGCTTGGCGCTGATCGGCACGCGTGGGGCCACTTTGCGATCCTGGCGCGAGTAGCCGAAGTAGGGGATGACGGCGGTGATTCGCTTGGCCGAGGCGCGCCGCAGGGCGTCCATCAGCAACAGCAGTTCCATCAGGTTGTCGTTGGGCGGTGAGCAGGTTGACTGGAGTACGAAACAGTCGCCGCCGCGCACGTTCTGACGCACTTCGACCATCACTTCGCCGTCGGGAAAGCGGCCGACCTCGGCTTCGCCGAGTTCGACATTGAGATGTTCACAGACCTCACGGGCCAGCGCCGGGTTGGAATTGCCCGTGAAAATTTCCAGTTCGTCCTTGGCCCGTTCAGACATCTCTTTTGCTCACCTCGATTAGCTCGCGCCGGCCATCGTTCCGCCGCGTCTTCCGCAGTTGGCATGGCCGCCGGCGAGCGGTAAATCTGCGGCCCGAATCCGGCGCAGCAAAATGGCTGGGCGGGAAGGACTCGAACCTTCGAATGCCAGGTCCAAAGCCTGGTGCCTTACCAACTTGGCGACCGCCCAGCAAAACCGCATCGGTTATACGAACCTATCAAAACAACCCTCTCACCGCCGCCCGCGATCCGAAACGCCACGGCCCGCCCGGATTCACGACGCCGACGGCACCGGTACCGTATCACAGATTGGCGATCGACTCGCCGTAACTTGTCATGAGACGAGGTTCTGGCGGAGCGGCCCGCGCTGTTGCTCAGCGCCTGTACGGCAGCCGGGATTTCCGCATCGCGATGTTATTTATGGCTCCTTTCGCTGTCAATCTGAACCGCAATCAAGGCTTAAGCGTTGTTTAATAACCGGGTCCCGTCAGGGAGCGTAGATCGCGCAGGCGACGGCGATGAGTGCCGGGTCGCGACGGCGAAGCTCGGCGGCGGCGCGTTGGGCGGCGGCAGGCGACTCGAAGATGGCGAAGACGCCGGCACCGCTACCGGTCATCTCGGCGGCGCTGGCTCCGGCCTCCTCCAGATAGCGCTTGACGCGCGCGATTTCGGGCCATCGCCCGATCGCGACCGCGGCCAGATCGTTGACGAATAGGCGCTGGGCAATGGCGCCGGTGATAATCGCGCGCACGTCCGCGTCGGGTGCGGCGCCGCTCCAATGGTTCGGGCGCAGATCGCGAAAGACCGCCGCCGTCGGAACCTCTAGCGGCGGCACGGCGACCACCAACGCAAGCGGCGGGAGCGCGCCAAGGGGAGCGATCTTCTCGCCAATCCCGGTGACGCGCGCCGGGACCGGGTCGAGAAAAAACGGCACGTCGGCGCCGATTGCGAGCGCAACGCGCACCATGCGCGCAGTCGCGTCGCCGTACTCGCGGCGGAACAGTGCGGCCATCATGCGCAGAACCGCGGCGGCATCGCTCGATCCGCCGCCCAGGCCGGCACCCGCGGGAATCGCCTTGCGCAGGTCGATCAGCACATCCGCGGTAACCGAGAATTCGCGCATGAAGTCGAGCGCGGCCCGCACCGCGAGATTGCGATGGTCGGCGGGCAGGTCGCCGAAGCTGCCGTGCAGGGTGACTCGCTGGAGGGGCGACGGCCGCACTTCGATCGCGATACGGTCGCCGAGGGTTATCGGCACGAAGATCGAATCGAGTTCGTGATAGCCGTCGGCGCGCCGGCCGGTCACGCGCAGGAACAGATTGAGCTTCGCCGGGGCGAAAGCGCTGATCAGTTTGACCATCGGATTAGGGTGTCGTTTCGGGTCGCGGCCCTAGCGCGGGTACGGATGCGATCTCGCGGGGAAGCGCTTGAGCGTGCGGCGCGCGTCGCGGCGAATCACGCTGAGGAACCCGGCGAGCATCACGATCAGGCCGACTATCGCGAGCACCTGGCCGGTGAGAAATGTTGCGTGATAAAAATCCATGCGCGCGCGGGTGTAGGAAAGTTGGCGCTCGGGCGCGGTGAAGGGCTTGAGGACATCACCGGAGTCCGCTTCGAGATCGTCGAAGCCGCTGGTCGAGGAGTCGGGCCGATTGCGTGCTTCGCTGGCGATCAAATCACCGTAGAACTGGGTTCTTTGCCGGCCGACGACCCAGTTGCCCGCCCCCAGCAGCATCAAGGCGAGTCCGAACATGATGCGCCAGTCGCGATAGACATCGGGGATTTTCATAAAAATCAATTCTGAGGATATGGTTCGGCACATGCGAAAACAACGTTGCGGCCAATAGTTGTGCACAACAAAATCCGCCCTGCGATGGGTTTCGAAAATCGCGGCGCGAGGCAAGCTTTGGAGCAACTGTCGCGCGGGGAACGGAGTGCCGGCCGCAGGCGGCGGAGGCGCGGCGTTGGCCATAAGCGTTGCCCCAAGGCCGACCCGGCGGATATTATTGGCGTCAGACAGTCGCACGGCATTCGAGCGTTGATTCCCGATTCAAGTTGGGCAATTCGCGTCCACCAGTGCGCCGCCGGACCGTGGCTTAGGGGCTTCTGCGGCGGTTTCGCTCTTCTTCGTGGATTCCGTTGCGCATACGATGGAGATGGCTGCGTGCGCCGGCCTCGGCGCGATATATCCGATGGCTGATTCGAAACTTGATTCCCTGCTCAAGCGTTTTGCCACCCAGGACCGGGTGGCGCTCGCACGCCTTATCACGCGGGTCGAAAATCGTTCCGCCGAAGTCAGCGTCGTGATGGAGAGCATCTACGCGCGCACCGGCCACGCCTACATTATAGGAGTCACCGGCGCGCCCGGCGCGGGCAAGTCTACCCTGGTCAACCAGCTGGTCGTCAAGTATCGCGCGCAGGACAAACTGGTCGCGGTGCTCGCGATCGATCCGTCGAGTCCGTTTTCCGGCGGCGCGGTGCTGGGCGACCGCGTGCGCATGACCGACCATTACCGCGACACCGGGGTTTACATACGCAGCCTCTCGACCCGCGGCCATCACGGCGGGCTCAGCCGGGCGGCGCGCGAGATCGTCAAGCTGCTCGACGCGTTCGGCCACGACATCATCATTATCGAGACCGTCGGCGTCGGCCAGACCGAGCTCAGCGTGATGGATCTCGCCGACACCACGGTGGTGGTGACGGTGCCCGAAGGCGGCGACGGCGTGCAGGTGATGAAGGCTGGGCTCAACGAGATTGCCGACCTGTTCGTGGTGAACAAGGCCGATCGCGACGGCGCCGATCGGATCAAGGCGGAACTCGAGCTCAGCGTGCATCTGCGGCCGCCCGTCGGGTGGCGTCCGCTGGTACTGATGACGCAGGCCTCGAATGACATCGGCGTCGATGCGCTGGTCGAGGCGATCGCGCGCCATGGCGATTACCAGCGCGAACATCTGGACCCCGCGCGCAGCCGCGAGCGGCGCTTTCGCGAGTTCGTCGAGGTGTTGACTTCGGAACTCAAGGAGCGCGCCGAACGGGCGCTCAAAAACGATGCGGGCGGGGCCGAAGAGGTGCTCGGCGAGGTTCGCGCGGGCCGCCTGAATCCGTACAGCGCAGCGCGGCGCATAATCGAGGATCGCGCGGCGCTTTCGCGATTGCTGGACGAGGGCGGACCCAAGCTGGCGCGCGAATAGGCGCGAGCAGGATCGAGCACGGAGCGGTTTGTGCCTATGGAAATTTCCAAAAATGAACAGCCTTACGGCCGGCTCTTTGCGATCGGCGATATCCATGGGTGTCCCGACGAGCTGGCCGCAATCTTGAAGGCGATCGCCCCGGCGGCCAACGATACGGTGGTCTTCGTCGGTGATTACGTTGATCGGGGTCCGTCGGCGCGCGACGTAATCGACCAGCTCCTGGAGTTGCGGCGTGGCCCGGCCGAAATCATCCTGCTCAAGGGCAACCATGAGGACATGATGCTGTCGTACCTGGGCCTGCCCGGCCGCTACGGCGATTCGTTTTTGTTCAATGGGGGCAGCCAGACGCTCGAAAGCTACGGCGTCACCGAGGAAACCCTCGGGCGCGCAATCGAATTTCTGCCCGACGACCATCTCGACTTACTGGTCAACCTCGCCAACAACCATCATCGTCCGCCGTACCTCTTCGTCCACGCCGGAGTGCTACCCACGCGTCCGCTTGAAGAACAGTCGGTCGAAGACATGCTGTGGATTCGGCAGGAATTCATCTTCCATCCCCATCAGATCGACGCGACGGTGGTTTTTGGCCACACTCCGATGCGCGCCGTGATGGTCGATCTGCCCTACAAGATCGGGATCGATACGGGCCTCGTTTACGGCGGCAAGCTTACCTGTCTGGAGTTCAGCGAGGGGCTGGCCTACCAGATCGCGCGCGGCAGCAAGCAGGTCAAAACCCTACCGGTCACAGTGCGCTGACGGTCCGGGTGCGGAGCGGTTGACGGCGAGCGGGGTGTATCGAATCCGCGCCGCGACTCTTCCGCGCGGGCCGCGCGCCCGCTATTGTTAGTCGCTTGATGGCGGCGTAGCTCAGTTGGTTAGAGCATGCGGCTCATATCCGCAGTGTCGTAGGTTCGACTCCTACCGCCGCCACCAATCCTTCTCCTCCCCCGGCACCCGGCCAATGGAGGGATTTGCTGCTCACCGGCGCTCTGCTAATGAACAGATGAGGGACGGCTGGCGACTTCCGCTTCGCTTGCCTCGTCGGCCATTGTCGAAAAATGGAAAACAGTAAAATTTTGCGCAAGACCCGCGTGCCCCATCCGAAAGACGGCGTTCATTTCACCGAGGTCGAGATCGCGTGCTCGTCATGCGATCGGTCCAAGGTGGTGATCGTCCCGGATATCGAGCTGCCGAAAATCGAACAGAGCGCGCTCGACGACGTTAAGTGCCATGAGTGCGAGGGGCTGACCGCCTGAGCGGGCGAGGTAAATCAGATGAAACCACTGCTTGCCAGCTTTTTCGCCATCCTGTTCGCCGCCTGCTTCCTCTTTGCCCGCCCCTCCTTCGCGCAGTCCGGCGGTACCATGGGTGGCGGCACGATGCAGGGCGGCATGGGCAGTGGCAGGATGGGCGGCATGGGTGGCGGCACGCAGGCCGGCACGGGTAATGGCATGCAGGGCGGCATGATGGAAGGTGGCATGATGGAAGCCGGTCATGCGCGGATGCGTGCGATCAGGCGCGCACGGCGGGAGGCATGCTCGTCCAAATCGGCGGGAACCGCCTGCGTCTTCACTCGCGACGGCCACAATATCAGCGGCACTTGCCAGCCGGCCGACGATGGGCAAATGGCTTGCCGCAACGTGGTGGGCCGGCCCGGCGTATTTCATCACGGCCCGCCCGCCAGCGGCATGTCGGCGGGAGATCTCCCGGAGCAATGATCGGCGTTGTGAATAAGTCGCGATAGGCGCCGCATCGCGGCAACTGCCCGCAAGTTTCGCGCTTGACCCACGGCCGCGCGCCGCTTTAGCCTCATGCCCATGTACTCGGATAACGAATCGTGGCCGCGCATTCATCCGCTCAGCGGCGGAGGGCGTGCGTGAACGGAATCCATGACATGGGCGGGATGCACGGGTTCGGCCCGATCGTCCGCGAACGCGACGAACCGGTCTTTCATAACGAATGGGAGCGGCGCACTTTCGCGCTCACCCTTTCGATGATGGGCCTGGCCCTCAACATTGACGAATTCCGCCGCACCGTCGAGCGCATTCCGCCGCATCGGTACCTCGCCGCGTCGTATTACGAACGCTGGTTCCTCGCACTCGAGAGCATGCTGGTCGAAAAGGGCGTGGTCGCGCGCACCGAAATCGACATCGTGATGGCGGCTCTGCGGGCCGGCGCGTCACCGCCCGGTTCGTCGCCGGGCGCTTCGGATGAGTCAAACTCGTCCGCCACGCTCGCGGCCCGGGACTCAGCGGCACTATCCGGCGCACCGCGGGACGGCGCGCGTGCCCTGCGCCACGACCAGAGCTACCGCCCGCGCTTCAAGGCTGGAGATCGCGTGCTGGCGCGCAACCTCAATCCCGAAGGCCACACTCGGATGCCGCGCTACGTCCGCGGCCATCGAGGGATCGTACATCGCGATTGGGGCGCGTTTGTCTTTCCCGACACTCACGCGCACGGCCTCGGCGCCAACCCGCAACATTGCTATGCGGTCGCGTTCGAGTCGCGCGAGTTATGGGGCGACGATGATCGCGGCGCCGGTCGCGTTTACGTTGACTTGTGGGAAGCCTATCTCGAATTTTGCCCCGACGCAGCGACCGACGCGGGCGGCGCCAAATCGCACAGCCGTTCGGCGCGCACGCCGCGGGCGCAATCCGCGGCCAAGGCGCAGCGGGCGAAACCGGTCCGCATCCGCGGCGCGAAAAAAAACCCACCGAAGCCGCAAGACGCTTGACCGCGCCGCCAGCGATCAAGGAAACATCGATCGAGGAGTCACATCGCCATGAGCGCGCACGACGACGATCACGACCACGACCACAACGCGCCCGACTCGGGTCCGACCCTGCGGGTCAAGGCGCTGGAAACCCTGCTGATCGAAAAAGGGCTGGTGGATCCCGCCGCGCTCGACGCGCTGGTCGATACCTACGAGCATAAGGTCGGCCCGCGCAACGGCGCCCGCGTGGTCGCTCGCGCCTGGCTCGATCCGGATTTCAAGGCGCGCCTGCTCGACGACGCCGTCCTCGCTATCGCCGAGATCGGGATCGCCGCCGGTCCCCAGGGCGAGCATCTGACGGTGCTGGAAAACACGCCCACCGTGCACAACATGGTGGTCTGCACGCTGTGCTCATGTTACCCGTGGCCGGTGCTCGGACTGCCGCCGACGTGGTACAAAAGCGCCGCCTATCGCTCGCGCGCGGTCAGCGACCCGCGTGGCGTGTTGCATGAATTCGGGCTCGCACTCGCGCCCGATGTCGAGTTGCGCGTATGGGACAGCAGCGCCGAACTGCGTTACATGGTGTTGCCGATGCGTCCTGCCGGCACCGAACATCTCGGCGCCGACGAACTCGCCGCGCTGGTCACGCGCGATTCGATGATCGGGACCGGCGTCGTCACTTATCCGCCCGCCGACGCGCATCCGGAGAAATGAAGTGTCACGCGCATCCGGCGACAAACCGCTCGCGACACCCGGTAATCTGCCCGCGGCCGCGGCGCCCGATGGCCTCGACGCGGTCTTTGCCGAACCTTGGGAGGCGCGCGCCTTCGCTCTCGCCGTGACGCTCAGCCAGAGCGGAAAATTTTCGTGGGATGAATTTCGCCAACGCCTGATTGCCGAGATCGCCCGGGTCGACGCGGCCGCCCCGCGCGATGCCGTCGCGATCGCGAACGCCCCGCGCGGCGCTTACTACCAATGCTGGCTCGACGCGCTCGAGCATTTGATTCGCGACAAGGCGCTGCTCGACGCCGCCGAGATCGAACGGCGCGCCGCCGCGATCGTGGCCTCGCCGCCCGCTCGCACTCGCGCGCAATCGCGCGGCCCGATCAAAATCGCATAATTCCGCGCAACTGTGGGGAGCAGTTCGACGGTTGAGTGGCGCAGAAGCGGCCGCCCGCCGCCGGAATTGCGCTCACGCGGCGGTGTTCAGCGGTTCATCAGGCCGGCTGCCACGTTCATCAGCGCTGTCGCAAAAAGACGGCCCGGCTTGGGCTGAGTCACTTGAGGCGCCGGCATCGGGCTCACCTCGCCGTCGTGCTTCATCGCGCGCGTATAGTCGAGCAGGTCGCGGGCAAAAAGACATTTCACACCCTGATTGAGGGTCGAAAGCTTTACCCCGCGCGGACCGTCCAGCACGAGCGTCGCAGGGGTTGGCTGGCCGGGCTTTTCGTGACCGATCAGGCCGAAACTGCGCGCCACTTCCAGCTTCGAGTCGGACAGCACCGTAAAGGGCAGTTTGAGGCCGTGCGCAGCCGGCGCGAGCGGCGCGGGCTTTCGGGCGAAATCGCAAACACCTCTACACCCGCCTGTTTGAACTCGCCGTAGCGTTCGCCGTAGTCGGACAACTGGCGCAGGCAAAACGGACAATGTGAACCGCGCGCGTACACCAGTACTGCCGGTCCCGCCGACGTAAATTCCGCAAGGTTGTGGCTCACGCCATCAGTGTCCGGCAACGCGAGTTGCGGGAAACCCGGCGTGTGAGTGCCGATCGAACTTTGCTCAGACATCTCGTTCACGCTCCTTTTGGTTTGCGGCGCCGCTCCGGCACCCGCCCACGCTGAGGAATCCGCCATTGCACCGTTTGCCAAACCGCCCTTGTGCGGCGGCTCCGGCAATGGGCAGATCGTCTGTGTGAGATCTCCGTTGGCCGCTGCGATCAATGCGGGCATTACTACGCTGCTTTGAAGGCCCGGCATGTAACGCTCGTGGCATTCGGGCAGCAACGATTCGTAATTCTGGAACAGCACCGCGTTTTCGCGCAGCCGCAATTCCTTGACCAAGGGCTCGATCTGATGCCAAACGGCGACCGCATATCCGCCGATAGTCGGCAGAATATCGTCTTTGCGGATCAGTCCATGGCGAACGAGGTTTCCGACCCGATCGTAATAGCCGCCCACCCGGTGGACCGCACGTTCGGCGTCCTCGCCCCGTCCCAGTGCGCAGAATTCCTCCCTGGTCGGGTTCGTGAGCTTGTGCAGCAGAAATAATTGATCGCGCTGAAAATCGGGGCTCTGCCAGATTTCAAACAGATGCGAGGTTACGGAAAAGTAGCGTTCGCGCGCCGCCTGACGCAGTTGCATCACCACCACGACCGCGCTGGCGCCGAAGGCCACCGTCGAGACGGTAGTCGCAATTTCTGCGGCCATCTGCCAATCGAATGAGGACATGTCAACTCGGGCACTACCGCCGCGCTAAACAGAACGCCATCGACCCGCCAGGCAGAACTCGAATTGCGGTGTTCATTTGAAAGGCTTCCACGAACTCGCGGCTTTTGCAATCCAATGGCACCGGCTCTTTTGTGCGCGCCGGGTGCGCCCCGGTCGTATTACCGTGCCGCGCCGAGGGTCAGGTCGCCGGGTCCTTGCGCGCCGCCCGCACGGCCGGCTCGATCACATAACGTTGCCATTCAAGCAGATGGCTGAGCGACTTCAGGTCGCTCATGCGGTCGAGATAGACCTCGCCCTTGAGATGGTCGGTTTCGTGCTGGATCACGCGGGCGTGAAAATCGTCGGCGACGAAGTCCAGAGCCTCGCCATTGCGCCCGAGCGCCGTCACCCGCAATTGCTTGTAGCGCGGCACCCGTCCGCGCATTTCCGGGATACTCAGGCACCCCTCCCAATCATTGATCGGCGCCGCGTCGAGCACGGTGACGGTCGGGTTAATCAGATAGGTCAGCGGTACACTCGGCATCTCGGGATAGCGCGGATGATTTTCGACTTCGAGCACCGCCAGTTGCAGCGATAGATGGACCTGCGGCGCCGCCAGGCCGACCCCGCTGTACTCGCGCATGGTCTCGACCATGTCGTCGAGCAGGCGCTGAAATTCGGGCGTGGCGATCTTTTGCGGATCGACCGGTTGTGTGCGCGTGCGGATTGCCGGATGGCCGAGGCGGGCGACTTTAAGAATCATGCGATCAGTCTGGTTCCCTGGCGAAGTCCCGCGCCACCGCGGGCGCCCCGATATTAGCGCGGCTGCAACCGCACGCAAATGGCAGCCGCCCACCTTCAATCAGCGGCATCAGCGGCCGCTCGGTGTCGCGGCAAAATCGAAAATCGCTCCGCCCGCGGCCGTCATCCGCTACACCGATGCGGCGGGGCGCGTTGACTGGAACCCCACCAACGTGAGACTCACCTCCGGCCGCCGCCGTCGCATTGATGTACACCGCTCGCGCACGGACGCGCGCTTGCGCGCCACCCACGGCAGATCGCACAGAGGCTCGGCTGGCGGCTCGCGTCGCACAATCCAACACCTCATCGTCGGCGAAGCACTATAGTTTCGCCGACGATTTCGCGGGCTTCCGCCGTACCGATTTGGGTTCAGGATATGCTGGAGGAATCAGTGATTATCCACCCGCCGCCGCCTGCCCACGAAATGCGATCTCAAGCGCTGATGCGCCTAAGATCCGCCCTTGCCGTCAACTGGAACAATCCCCAGTCCATGGCCGCTCTGCTCGGCTTCGGCCCGCCATCGGTCGATCGATTCAAGGTTGAAGCGCCAATCGCTTCCGACCTTGAAGGCAGGCAACTGTTTCTTCTTGAGCAGCCGGTAAATCGTTGACGGATGCACTCGTAAATAGCTGGCGACTTCCTCCAGCGTCAAAACTCTCGCCATCGCCGCCCCCCTTTCAAGGTGGCTTGGTAGACCTTGATGCTAATAGAATCCAAGTTAACAAGATGTGAGCAGATTGACAACTAGATGCTGCAAGTGTGTCTTTTGCGGCACGACACAAAAATGGCTCTTAACGCCATTTAAAGCGCCCATTTCGCCCGCCGCGCCAAATTCCCGTGAACTTCCTGCTAACTCGGAGTCAGCAAGAGACGTTAGCTCGTCGGCGCGCCACACTCAACCACCTTTCTCCGGTCCGGGTCAGCGCTGTGCGAGCAGCTCCCCGGTTGCGCGCCCGACTGTCGCTTCGGCAACCGAGTATTTGTACAGCGCGTCGACGTATGCGGCGTCGTCCTGCACGTAAAATCGCTCGGCGTCGGTGAGCTCGATTATGTTGCCGAGCCCGGTGGTATAACGCTTGCTCGCCAGATTGAGTTCCGCCTTTGAAACTTCCATCGTCAGTTCGGCTTGCCGGATTCTCTGGTGCGCCGTCTGCTGGTCGAGCAAAGCGCTTTTGACTTCCAGGTAGATGCGCTGACGCAAGTCTTCCAGAGCCTCGGCCAGAGCGTGCTGACGCAGCTTCGCCTCGTCGACCTGATGCGTGGTCAGAAAGCCGTTAAAGAGTGGCCAGGTGATCACGATGCCGACGTCGTAGTTGTTCGCGGCCGGCGTGCCGGTGCCCATCGCATTGTATCCGGCCGTAGCATCGACGGTGGGAAAATACTCGCTGCGGTATTGAACAATCTTCGCACCCTCGGCCAGCGCCTCGTTCTCGATCATGAGCATGTCCGGGCGCATCTCCAGCGCTTTGTTGAAATCCTGTTCGAGCGACCCGGCGACACTTTTATAGGTGAAGGCCCCGGCCAACTTATAATCCGGCGCCTCCGGGCCCAGACCGATCGCATTGTCGAGCGCCGCCTTGCCGTTGGCCAATTCATTTTGCGCGTCGAGCAGATGCACGCGAGCCCGGGCCAGAGTCGCCTGGGCCGTGTAAACGTCTATCTCGGAAGTCAGCCCCGCGTTAGCCCGGACCTGCGCCGCGTGAAGTTGTTCCTGGCGTTCGGCAACCGCGCGTTGATAGACGTTGACGATTTGATGCGCGGCCAGCAATGCGAAATAGCTCCGGGTCACTTTGAAAATCAGGTGGAGGTCGGTCATCTCAACATTGGCGTGTGCGACCGCCGCCTCGTCCCTCCGCTGCGCGATGAAGCCGCGTACCCGTCCGAAGTCGAACAGATATTGTGAGGCTCCGATGCCGGCGAGGTAGTTATTTCCCGATGAGAAGGTCTGCCCCGTGTCGGTCGGAGCGTTATGGTCGGTGCCGCTTATTCGCGGGATGAACCCGGGATTCAGATAGGACGTGTCGCCGATTCCATTGTCGGTCGAACGCAGGTATTGGGCCGAGCCGTAAACCTGCGGCAGCATCGCCGACTGCGCCTCGCCAATCCGCTGTTGCGCGGCGCCGGCTTCGGCCTGCGCCTCCAGCCGCAGCGGATGCATCTTTAGCGCGATTTGAATCGCGCGCTCCAGGGTCAGCCGTTCCCCGGCATGTATTACGGTTGCAGCTGCCTTCGACGATGAGTTCAGCAGCATGCAAAGGATTACGGCCGCGCCAAGCGCACGGCGAAGATGACGTTCCATACTGACGGATCCCCTAATTGATGTCGGCTACGACGGCGGTCGAGTCCGCGCGGCTGGTCGTGATCGGTCGCACGCGTTCGCCCGCGTTAAGCATCGGGTTGATATCGCTGACGACTTCCTCGTCTCCGGTCAGGCCGTGGGTGATTTCCACCATTTTGCCGTTGTCGATGCCGGTGGAAACCGCTACCCGGGCCAGTTGTCCGTGCCTTACCACGTAAACAAAACTGCCCTTTGGCGAGGGCGACACTGCCGCGTCCGGCAGCTTGATCGCGTTGGCATGGTCCTCCAGATCCATCGTGATTTCGGCGTACATGCCCGGATACAAATCGTGGCTCGGATTCTCGATATCGACCTCGGTGAGCATCGTGCGCGTGGTCAAGTCGAGCGAGTGGGAAAAGCGGGTTACGGTCCCGTGATAGGCTTTTCCCGGAATGTCCGCGATCGTCAGCGTGGCGGGCGTTCCGCGATGAATCATGCCGACCGCGTCTTGCGGAACGTATATGTAAACCCGCAGTTTTCTGATCATCGCCTCGCTCACTACCGGCGTCGCACCGCCGGCCGGATGCGTTGAACTTTCGTTTGGGCTAATCGAAAAGGCGCCGCTGCCACTCGAACCGCCGCCGGCCTTGATCAATGCGCCCGGATCGACGAAGCGCCCAGTAATCACGCCGTCGAAGGGCGCGACGATCCGCGTATAGCTCTCCATCGACGCCAGTTCGTCAACCTCGGCGTGGGCCTCCTGGAACTTGCCGTATGCCACGTCCACATCTTCACGTGCGACCAGTTTCGGGTCGGTCTTCCAGACCTGTTCCAGGCGCTGGTAGGTGACGCGCTTGATTTCCAGATTGGCCTGCGCCTGCTGCAGCCGTTCGTGCAGCTCCGGAACCTCGATCACCGCGAGTACCTGCCCGGCCTTTACCCGGTCGCCCTTGTCCACCGCGATACTTTTCAGATAACCGGTGACCTTCGCGTACAGGGTCGACTCGTAATACCCGACCAGGTCGCCCGGCAGCGTGATCCTCCGCACCGCCGGTCCGCGCTGCGGACGTATGACCACTACCGCGGGAAGCGCCGCCGCCCGCGGCGGCGGATCGTTGCTGCTCGTACATCCGGCAAGCAAAATGCTCCCCAGCACAACCGTGCTCGCAATCAAAAGTCCTGGCTTCTTCATTGGTTTACCTCGCGGCCCGTGTAGAACCATTCGTAAAGTGCCGGCACCAGCACGAGCGTCAGTACGGTCGAAACCGCGAGCCCGCCGAGGGCGGCGCGCGCCAGCGGGGCCGAAGCCTCCGACCCGGCGCCGATTTTGAGCGCGATCGGCAGCAGCCCCACCACCGTGGCCAGCGCGGTCATAATGATTGGCCGCATCCGGATGCGCGCGGATTCGACCACCGCCTGGCGCAGCGCTTGTCCTTCACGCCGCCGATGGTTCGCAAAATCGACCAGTAGAATCGCGTTCGAGACCACGATGCCGACCATCGCGACGATCCCCATGAACGACTCGATATTGAGCGTCGTGTTGGTCAGATAAAGCGTCCACACAACCCCAATCAGCCCCATCGGCACCGCGAACATGATGATGGTCGGATCCAGAAATGACCGAAATTGCACGACCATCACCAGGTACAGCAGCACCACTGCCATCGCGAGCCCGAAGCCGAAGCTCGAGAACGACTTCTGCATGGCGGCCACCGAACCGCGGATATTTACGGTGATGTCCTTGGGTAATCCAAGTTTCTCCACCGCCGCCTGCACCGCCTTTTGCGTGCCACCGAGATTGTCCGTGGTGGGCGAGACCAGTACGTCAACCACCCGCTGAATGTTGTAATGGTCGGCTTCGGCCGGGTACCTGCCCGGCGTAATCCGCGCCACATCGCGCAGCAGCAGCGTCGTCTGGTCGCCGCCACTGGCCTTGACCGTGCCGATCGGAATATTGCGCAAGCTTTGAAACGACCGAATTTCCTTCTGCGGATACTGCACCGCCATGAAATAGTCGTTGCCCGATTTCGGATCGATCCAGATCGACGGCGCGATCATCACGTTCGAGGTCAATGCCGTGATGACGTTGGTCACGACGCTGCGTTGGCTCAGCCCCAACCGCGCCGCCTTGACCCGATTGACGTGCACCGTCAGCGTCGGCTCGCCCGATTCTTCCGGGATGAAGGTCTGCGCGACCTGCGGCACGCTACGCAAGCGGTTCTCGACCGTTCCTGCGGCTGCGAACAGCGCCCGGTAGCTTGGTCCGCTCAGTTGGACGTCGATCGGAGCCGCCAGCCCGAAGTTGAGCACCGAGTCGATGATGCTGCCGGAGCCGAAGAATGCCTTGAGCTCGGGCAGCCGCTGCGGCAGCAGGCGTTGCAGCTCATGGATGTAGTGGTCCGTCGGAACTCTGTGACCGGCCTTGAGCTCGACCATCATCACGCCCGAATCAGTCGCGGCATTGGGGGAGTAAATCGCCGAAAATCCCGGTGACAATCCGAGTTGCGCTACCGTCGTCGAAAGTTCCGCGGGCGGTATCACTTGGCGAATCAGCTTTTCCAACTTCGCCGTCAACTCGTTGGTCACGTTGATACTCGAACCAATCGGCGCGTGAAATTGAATGACGAACTGGCCCGAATCGGTGCGCGGAAACAGCTCCGTCCCTAGTAGCGGGTAGATCGCCATGCTCCCGATAAACAGCAGCGTGACGCTGCCAATTACCGCCAGCTTGTGGTCCAGCGCCCGTCCCAGCCAGCCCTGATAGCGCTCCGCGAACCGGTCGTACGCGCGGATGAAGGCGGCCAGAGCTCCGGTGCCGGTGCCCTCTTCGGCATCGCGCCCGGACTCGTCGGTCAGAAACCGCGCGCAGTAAATCGGAATCAGCGTCATCGCCACGAAGTAGGAGGCCACCATCGCGAGCGCCACTGTCAGCGCCAGCGCGCTGAACAGATACTTGGCCACCCCGAACAGGAAAACGACCGGAAAAAAGACGATTATCGTTGTGATCGTCGAGGCCAGCACCGGCATCTGAACCTCATCGGCCCCCTTCTGGGCCGCGACCTTGGGCGGCTCGCCGGCGTCCAGATGGCGGTTGATATTCTCGAGCACCACCACGGAGTTATCGACCAGGCGTCCGATCGCCAGAGCGAAGCCGCCCAGCGTCATGATGTTGGTCGTTGAACCCCCGAGCCACAGCACGAAGCCCGCTGCGAGGATTGAAAGCGGGATCGACAGGAAAATCGCGATCGTCGAAGAAAAGCTGCCGAGGAACAGCAGAATCATTAGCGAGGCCAGCACGGCGCCGGTCAGCGCCTCATGCACCAGCGCGTCGATCGCCTGTCTGATGTACGTTGCCTGGCTGAAAATCGCCCGCAGCTTCAAGCCTTTCGGCAGGCCGGTGATTTTCGACATGACGCGCTTAATGCCGTTGACAATCCCGATGGTGTTCGCGCCGCTCTGCTTCAGCACCGGGATGTAAACCGCGTAATGGCCGTTGATCCGCACCATGTCATGTTGAATCCGGTAAGCGTCCTCGGCGTGCCCCACGTCGCCGAAGAACACCGGTTCCTGGCCCGCGCCGACCTTGATTGGTATCTGATCGAAGTCGCTCGCCGCTTTCACCATGCTGTTGGTGTAAATGAAATAGTCGGTATTCCCGATGATCGCGTCGCCTGCCGGGATAATCAGGTTCGAGTTGTTCAGTGCGTGGACCACGTCCATCAGGTTCAGCCCGCGCGCCTGCAAGGCCTCCCGATTTACGTAGGCCATGATCTGGCGATATTGGCCCCCGAACGACGGCGGCACCGAGGCGCCCGACACCGTGGCCAGCCAGTTGCGCACGTTGTAATCGGCCTGATCGTGCAGTTGCGACTGGCTGAATCCATTACCCGACACTGTTACCAGCACCACCGGCAACGACGACGCTCCGGACTTGAGAATCAGCGGCGGCAAGGTCCCCGGCGGCATGTGACGCAAATCCGCCATCGCCAGGTCGCCCAGTTGCGCCGCCGCCGCATCCAACCGCACCCCGGGATGAAAGAAGACCTTGATGATGCTGACGCCCGGAAGCGAGCGCGACTGGATATGTTCGATCCCGCTCCCCAGCGTGAAAAAGCGCTCGAAGCGCGTCGTGATGTCGCGCTCCACCTCGAGCGGCGGCATCCCTGGATAAAAGGTCGCCACCACCACCGCCGGTATGTGCAGTTGCGGAAACACGTCGACCGGCATTCGGGCGAACGCCGTCACTCCCAATAACGTTACGATCAGGGCCCCCACGATTACCGCATGAGGGTTGCGCAGCGAAAATCCAGCCACGGCTCAGATTCCTCCAGTGCCGACGGGTGCGTTACGCGCGGTAGGACACACGCGCCCAAGGCAAGTGGCCACGCCACTCGCAGAATTGGCTACACCTGAAGTGTTGGAGGACTAGATCAGCGGATCGGGATTGTTTGAGCGCGGCGATAGAAGTTTGCGGCGCGTCATGAAGGTGAGCTCAGGCGCTGCGGGAACGCCACTCGATACTGCCGGCACGACCAGCGCGGCGGCAACCGGAGCCACGTATCGATTCACCGGCGCGAGCGCGCGCAAACTGGCCGCGTCCATCTGCACTTCGGGACTGGTTTCGCTGAGATCGAAGGTCGTGTGCCGGCGCGTTTCGCGGCACAGATGCTGCGCCGCGTCCGGGCTGCGGAAATGCGCCGTCAGATGAGCCGAGCCAAGGAAGCCGGCACTAATCGCCAGCAGCCAGGCCGCGATAAACCACATCGCCGATATCGTGCTGCGGGCATTGCGCAAAGACTTCATTGCAGGGGAACAAGTGTAATGACGCGAGTTCCCACGCACAAGTACCGTCGCTCTAACAACGCGATCGGAGACCCTGACGCCGGCTCAATCGATGGCATCGAATCATGCCGCGGATTCAAAAAGCTCATCTGCTAACCGCCCTGACGTACCCGCGATGCAGCCGCGCATGCGCATGATTTCAGTTGGCGCGCGATACCGATAAGGTTGCGGCCGTTGCGTGTGGTGATCCCAGCGGGAGTCGAACCCGCGTTACCGACGTGAGAGAACGAAAGACGGCAGTTACACCGAGTATCACCGAATGAAATAGAAGCGCTATTTAGTCAACGGCCCCAAGGGGTTTATCAATCACCGAGTGTTACCGAGTATCAAGGCGTGCAACTGGGATTTGGCACCTATTTGGCACCAATATGGCACCGCCTCGCGCGCGCGTGGCCGCGCCTATGAATGCGGCAGATGCGGCAATGCAATTGGAAGATCGACTTTTGATCGCTTAACCAAAGCGCGCGAAAATTCGCTTAAATTCGTCTAATGTCTTCCAGAACTCCTTTCTGACGCTGATGTATCGCTGCGTCATGTCATCAATTTGTGCATGGGAAAACGGTTTAATCCATGGCGACAACGGTTCGCGCCTTGAACGCTTTCGATCTACCTTGTCATCGTGGTCGAGCATCATCTTGTAAAGACGAACGATGGCTTCAAGGTCACTGAAACAGTCTCGAAGCCGGATGAACTCGGCCTCGATTTGGTCCGCTGAATAAATTTTTGGTCCTACAAGATGAGCAGGTAAGATGCGAATCGGAGACCGCAAAAAAATACGCCGCCGCTGCGGCCAGAGCGCAGCACCGATAGCACTTATCGCTAGCACCATGGCGAATGCGATAAGGAGCCATGCCAGCGTTGGATTGCTGAAGTTGCCGAGCATCACAGCAACTCCCACAATCGCCACCGCAAGCGCGAGAATCGCGATAACGATAGGAAGCCTTTTCGACATAGCAAGCGAATCGTAATCGAAACACTCGGAATTGACCAAGAATCCGGCCTGTCACGTCGGTCCATTTGGAAACCTCATGGACGCTTGAGTCAGGTATATTAGTGCCCGATAGTCCTCTATCCGGGCTTCGCAAGGAGGTTAATCGAGTTAGGTGCTTTGGCGAGGCCGCGCCTAATTTGGGGAATTATGTTTGTATTGACTCCAACCTAAGAAATCGCTATAGTTGAAACCATGAAGACGTTAGCTCGATTCGATGAGTTGCTTCCTGACGAGGATGCGTGCAAACGGCTATTGGTCTCGATGCGCTGGCCTAACGGTCCTGAGTGTCCGCGTTGCGGGAATACCAAAGTCTATGCGCTAAAGGCGCGTCCGTTTCATTGGGTTTGCAAGAGCGGTGAGCAGACCACGACGCTTGACGGTGAAACGGTCGTTTGCGCCAAGAACGGCGGTTATCGATTTTCGATTATTACGCATACGATTTTTCAGGATACCAAAATCCCGTTGAAATTATGGTTCAAGATCGCCTATCTAATGCTCCAGAGCAAGAAAGGCATGAGCGCTCTACAGATTCATCGTACCATATTCGGTGAAGAGTCTGGGAGTGACTACCGGACAAGTTGGTATATTTGCACGCGGCTCCGCGCAGCAATGAAGGGCGACGTTCTGCCACCATTCACCGGCATTGTTGAAATCGATGAGACTGGCATAGGCGGCAAGGACAAAAATCGTCACTGGGATAAGAAGCAGCATATCACCGGCCTAACTGGCAAGACCACGGTGATCGGCGCAATTAGTCGGAAGGGTAATGTTACGTGCAAGGTGATCGAGAATACTGACGCCAGTACCCTCAATGGATTCGTCCGCAAGACGGTCAGCGGAAGCGTTGATCTAGTCGTAACTGACGAACATCGCGGATACGATCACCTGAAAGCAGACGGACTCCCGCATGAGACCATCGCTCATAGCGCGGGTGAATACGTGCGCGGCAACGTCCACACAAACAGCATCGAATCGTTCTGGGCGCTGCTCAAGCGAGGCATCGTCGGGACTTTTCACAACGTATCGAAGGACTATCTCCCGCTCTATCTCAACGAATTCAGCTTCAGGCATAACCACCGGAAAGACCCAAATATGTTTGAAGCTTTGCTTCAAAACGTCTAGCCAGACTCGCCCGCTCTCGCTCGCAGCGCTAAAATACCAGCATGAAGCCGGTAAGCGAAAAGACCCGAAAAGAGGACGAGCGCTTGCGCCAAAGTCTCGAAAACGTGGACTTGGAGAAGCTGAAACAGGCGATCAAATCTCTCTTAAAACCCTATGCGCCCGACCGACAAAAGTCCGCCCGCAAGCTCAAGGGTTGATCGAAATCACTTTGATACCGTTAGCTCGATGAATTGGCTTCGTAGGTTTCTCTGAGGTAATGAGTTCTTCCGCTCTTGCGACCAAGGCGCAAGCTACATGAATCGCGTCGAGACCGGAAATGCCAGTCTTGCCACCCTCATCGATTGCAAGCGCAAGAAGATCGTCGCTGCTAGATACTCGAACTGACGAAGCATTAAAGAACGCTTCATAAAATTCGCGCTCCGCGTCATCCCCGTAGATGGACGCACTTGGGGAGCAATTCAACTCTAACGTAATCGCTGGTTACGTATGTACGCGCAGAGGGTCGTTCAAAAAACCCTGCGCGGCGCTGGCTATTGTAGTGGTGCCGCGCAGGGCAGAAATTAAAACTCCTGTGTCAATATATGTTCGGACAGGCACCCCGATTAGCGTCCACGTGTTTCGTCTATGAGCTTTTCTAGATCATCTCCTGATAGCGCTTTATGGCCACTATCAATAAGGCTCTGGCGTAGTTCCACCAGCCGCTGTCTCGCCTTTTCAAATTCTGGCGGTAAAGCTGTTGTTGCATTAGCGGTATTCAATGTCGGTGCTGGATACTCGCCTATTTTAATTTCAATATTACTTACACTGACAGTGTATGCCGGTGCGACCAACTGAGCTAACTGATCCTTCACTTTGTTTTTATCAATCAATAATGACATGTGCTGGCTCCCTGTTGAGTGATTGATCGTAATAATGCTTTCGACTAATCCACTTAAACCCTTCGTGTTTCGTGATGGTTGCGATTTCAATTGGGCCGCCTACAATCTGCGGACCTGCAAGAAATCTGCTATACATTCGGCCGTGTGAACGAGAAATCGACCCAGTTCTATTGCATCCTGAATTGGCATCGGTGCGTAGACTAGATTTGCTTGCAGTTTACCGGCCAGCAAGGGTGTCAATTGATTTTGCAGTTGTGCAGCATCAGTTGCCGAGCCGGAGACACTGGCGAGAACTTCAAAAAGGTTGGGACTAAAACCGAAGATGATTCGCTGGATAACCTCACTGGCGCCACCCCATGTAACCCCAGCCTGATCTGGTTGTCGTACCAGTTTCGGCGGAACGGCTTTGCCACCCTTGATTTCGAGCACCCATGTCTCACCAAGACTGGCGTCAGGGGCCGAATAGCCACCGACCAAGAGCCCGATATCCAAAGCAAGTTGCACGGCTGGATTTTGTCGTTGGCATTCCTGTTCAAGAAAATTCGCCACGATCTTGGCAACTTGCTCGATTGTGTACTTTTCGGGATCGAAACCTAGTTCCCGTTTCGCAAGCTTTAGACGAAGGTCCTTGATCAAAGTCCCGACAGAAGAATTGCCAATACTACCCGCGCCATAAGCGATACAGCCAATCGGTTTGCCTTTATATAAATTGAAAATTTTGTTCGCATTATCGTAGACGTTGGCCACACCCGCGAGATTCGGAGCTGCCGAAATCATCAGCGTAGACGCGCTGTCGGCCGCGAGAACCAAGCCATCATGAACGCCTATTAGAACCGCTATGCTCATCGCTGCTTATAGCACCTTACGCGAGAAAATCCATCCTTAGCTGTGAAGCTATGACATACAGTTGCCCTGCTTATCAACCATGTTAACGGGCTCTGCTCTAACAGAGCGTACCAAGAAGGCGTTCAATTGAGATGAACAATTTGTTCGATTCCAGCGAAGAAGTTCCGACCTGTCACGTCGGCTTCGATTTTCGCCTCTTTGTCAGTTGGAGTCAATACAAACATAATTCCCCTAATTTGGGTTATTATGTCATAGCCACGAGTTGCCAGCGCTGGGCGCTCGCGCATCGTTTCGTCCTGCAAAGCACCCGCCCGAATGGGCTCGCTATCCGGAGTTGCGCGTGAATCACGGCGGCCAATATCGGTTGTTGTTGGGAGCAGAAATATGCCAAAAGCGAAGCCGGGATCGCTGCATCCGCTGACATTCCATGAATCGCTTCAAGCAATCATTAGCGTCGATCCTAAGAAAGTTGGCCCACGTTCTATGCGGGGAAAACCTCGCACAAGAAAACAGCACCACCGATCCCAATCAAAATAAAATAAATCCAGAGGCTAGGCACGCCGCGCCAATCACACGGACCATCGTGGAAATTCCAGAGTCCGTACTTGCCGAATACCACCGCAACCAAAAAGAACAAGAGGCTGATAACCGTAAATCCCGCTGTATCGAGCGCGCTACCTTGGGCGCCGCTGGAATCGTCGCTTTGGTAAGCATCTGGCAGGGTTGCCTCACTAGAAAAGCCATCAACCAAGCTCGGATAAGCGCCAATGCTAATGTAGCCACTGTCAGGGCTTGGCTCGTTCCAGTTAATACCTATCCGCCACCTATTGAGGCTCTCAATCCAAGCGCGAAATTTCCCATCAAGATTCAAAATACTGGCCAAACTCCAGCGATGGACTTGACGCTGACCGAAGAATTCAAGTTTTGGGATGGTTCGTTAACACAAACCCGCGATCAGTTTGGCCCGTGTCCAGCTAAAGGCACTCCGCATTTTTACGGCGCTCTCAGCAAAGACGATCCGCCGTATACGTTTGATCAACCCACTTTGGACATAACTCTCACTCCGGATCAGCAAAAGGAGCTTGGACGAACGGGCATGATCATCGTTCATGCCTGCCTGTCCTACAGGACCATCTCCGGTGGTGGTCTCACGGACTATTGTATTGTCGCCTATGGTCCCAATACCGGTCAGGGCGCTACCGCTCCGTGCTTTCCTAAATCCCTCGACTTGCGTTGACGCATAACACTGGCCTGTCGCCACCGTTGTTGCAGTCCCGACGATGAGTATCAAGCCTAACATAATCACCGATCTTGGAATTGGCATCGTCTATCATTTTTCGCCGTGCGGCCTTGCACTCCGGCGCCGAATCGAAGGTATCGGCTATCCCCCCCTGAAAAGGGGACGGGCAAATGTTTATTCCAAGCCATTTTCCCGGCGGGAGGTGGCACAATCAGATACCAGCTCACAAGCGCGAGTACGGCGACGTGGCGGAAGTTCATAAACGGCGAATATTACCTATAATTTACTCGCATTTGTCGCATCGTGACTGTCAGGTTCGCGCGCGCGTCGGGCGGACCATAGACTATTGAGGCCTGCAAATTATAGTGACAGCGAGCCAGGGCTTAAACCCCATCTAAATTTGGTCATTCGGATCCTCGAGTTGTCCCTATATTATGCAGGACTCAATAAGTGGGCTTGTCAGGCTCGTAGTCCTCGATCATCGGCAAGCCCCCGACCTTCCTTGGGCTCGTGAGCGCGCCCAGGTTGGCCACCTCGTCGCCATCGGGGCCGCCCTCGATGATGATCGTAAACCTTGGCTGGCCATCCCCAAACGCGTTGACGCTGACATTCTGTCCGGGTCGCGGACGCTGCCACCGCTCGAGGCGCCTTTCCAACAAGGCTATGTGAGCACGCCAATCCTTTTCGCCCGCGGCGTGGATAGCCTTGACGGCCGCAACTTCCCAGTCGATTTCAGCCTGAGCGAGCGCTTTGACGAAATCCGAGTAGGGCGCAATACCGCGTTCGCCCTTACGGCGCCAAATTCTCAGAGTGTCGTGGTCGATGCCGGCATGGGCCGCCGCGACTGGGTAGTGGCAACCGGCGCTGATGGCCTCGACTATGACGGCCTGAACGTGCGGCGTGAGCAGCGGCCGGCGCCCCCTGCGTCGCTTAATGCCGTCGCTCATCGCGCGCCCCCCATCAGTTCCGCGAGCACGTCCACCACGACGTCCGACGCGATTGCGCGGGCCTCCGCGTCGCCAACGGACCACGGTATCAGCCGCGGCCGAGGGCTCGCCCCATCCATCGCGGAGATTAGCTCAGTCCGCACGGCTTCCGCTGTGACCGCACCGATCGAGAGCAGCCCGAAAGCGATGCTGCGGGCTTCGACGGTCAGCAGCTCGCGGGTGCGCAATATCGCCTTCACGTGCTCGACGGCCTGGGCGTCGTTCATCGCCGCCCCTTCGCGGCGCTACGAATACTCCGGTGGGAGACAATCTCGACAAATAGAGCCGGGTGGCAATCCAGGCCGGCCGCTTCCAGCGCATCGAGTAAGCCGGGGCGCCGCTGTTCCTCTTCGGTCAGAATCGTGGACAGAACCGCTTGGTTTACTTCGTATTCGGCATTCCAAATCGTCCGCAGGGCTCGCCGTCGCAGGATTCCGCGTCGTACTGCTTCGCGTCGGGGACCGTCCGTAACTCCACGATGCCCCGGACGGCGGCGCGGGTCAGGCCGAAGGTATGCGCCCGCTCGAGTAGATCGTCGCGAGTCTGGACTTGCCCCTCATCGAGCCCATCGGGAAACGGCGGCAAGGCAGCAATGTAACCGGCCGGGGTCTCGCGGGATATCGGACGTGGGATCGCGCGCCTCCTCATCGGTCATGAGGCTGGCCGCCGGAGTCTCGGGGAGTTGCTGGCCGACGCTGTGTGCGATGAGCGCATCCAATTCGCGTTTGCTTCACGACAGCTGACAGGCCGTTCAAAAGGCGCTTGGCGCCAAAGGCTTTGTCGCTGCGCAATTCGGCCAGGCGAGCGGATGCATCGGCTGGCGTCATGTCCGGCGGGGATCGAATACGGCCGTACTCGACTTCAGGAGTGGCCGGCGCTGGCGTTCCGGCGGCCGCTACGGGGAGTTTGCTGGGTCAGATGGCATCTTGGTTTACCTCCTCCGTCAGAGTCGGTATCTGCGGGCGCCATGGCCATCGTTGGCGCTGGTCGCAGCGTGCAGCAGTCCCTCACGGCACCATGCTGGACCCACGTTGTCAATCGTATCGCGCCGAAGGTTTTCGGATGTTCTCAGAGCGACAGATCGAGGCGGCCCATAACGGCCGCGGCTCGCAGACGCGCATCGCAAGGACGAATGAATGTCCCAACGTGCAAGATCTGCCCAACCCCAGCGCGAAGGGGCGCTCGGGCACGGCCGCTAGGAATTTCCGCGCCGTATCCTCGAGCGCCTCGATAGCTCGCGTAACCAGCACCTCGAAGGTGCGTTGAACGTCCGTCGCCTGCGCTCATAGCGTCAGATCGCGGAGCCGCTCGGCTTCTCTCCAACGAGCCTCCAACGCCGCCGCTGCTTCTCGCGCCCGCGCCGCATCAAGCTCGCGCTGCATGGCGTCAGCCGTTTTCATCAGGGAGCTATGTTCAGAATCGAGGTTCGATAGCTTGCGGCGCTCCGTAGCCGCTGCGTCGATCGACATGACGACAGCCTCCGGAATTGACGCTTCGATCCGCTGCTGGGCTTCGCGGTTTTTCTCGATGCGCTTTTGTAAACCACGGAGTTCGCGCTCCAGCACCACCACGTCCGTGATGTCAGGGCCTGCGCTTAATTTAGTGCGAATTTGTTGAAGAATTCCCACAATTACTCCTCCATCGACCGCCCGAAGGGCGTTCAACTTGTTCTCATATTCCGGCGCGCAATGCTTCGGCTCGGCCCGAGCGCCGCTCAACGTCTTTCTCTCGTGCTTGTACACCGCGTCCTCGCGCGCCTGTAGCTTGGCCGTGGCGGCTACCACCGCGGCATCGACGACAGCCTGTTCGCGCTCGACGACGGCCCGCTCTCGGGCGTCTAATCGTTCATGAGCGGTCATGATCTCGGCGAGTCTTTCTTTCGCGGCCGCCGGGTCGGCGAGCACCTGCAGAAGCGCGACGGTGCTGGCAAATTCCGGCGCTGCCGGTGGTGAACTCTGCATCATTGATCTTCCTCCTTGGTCAATTAGATTCGTTGGCGCCGAATTTAGTGCGCAGATGTGTAAGAATCCCCACGTTCTCATCCCTCCTCATCAAGATGAATAATCGCGCGCGCCAGCAGGGCCGCCGCGACGGTTGGGTGGCCATTGGTCGCGTAAGACTGTGTGCGGCGGCCGTCGGCCGGGCACGTGGACTCAATCACGACGACCATAACGGAGTCGTCCGGGAGCTCGGGCAGCGCGGCGCGGACTGCTGCGCGCGCAACCGTATCGAGCCCCGGCGAATCTGGCACTTTGGAAAAATCGATTCTTATACCCATCTCTCTATTCCTTAATGGATCGAGTGAAACGTCAGGCTCGTAATCGCGAAGCGCGGCGCGGAACCTCCGGCGACGGTCAATTTTCGCTTACAGGCGCCTACGTGTGTTCCCTATCGCACATGGAACCTTTGTAACTTTAATCTTCTCGCACTATTGACGGTATCGTTATCTATCGTTACTTATCGGTATCTATGAAACCTAAGGAACCTAATGAAATTTTTCTACGCTATCGTCAACTTGACTTTGTCTTGATAGAGGAGTATAGAAAAGGTTTCAAAAAGGTGCTAAAGGTGCCGGTAAATTTCTGCGCGAAACCTTATGGAACCTTTTTTAAACGTTGCAGCTTCCAAATTGTGCCTCCTGTCCCATTTTCAGCGGGTCGCAAATTTGCCAATCTCCAAAAACCATCCCGCGCCGTTCGACTCGAGCCACATCCCCAATGAGGTCGGATTTTGCCCTGTCGGATTCGCCTCGCCCGAGATTAAAACCCTCGACGCGCTCCGCGATGGCGATCGAGTTCATGAGTCAGAAACCCGCAATTCGCCCCTCGCTAGCCTCGCCCCAGAGCCGCACGAAGACACCCGGCGGCCACGTCGGCATTCGACAACGCCGACTCATCTTTGACGATCATCGAGAAATCCCTGGCCGTCCAATTATCCGCATGATGGCGCCCATCCGGCGCGAGAAAGGTTCATAGCTTCCAAGCGTCGGCAGATCATTTCCTGAGACCTCCATGGGTTAGTCCAAATTGAGCGATAGTAACGAGCGCGCGCGACGAGTTCGCGCGCGATGTTCACGGCGCGATACTCGATTACCGATTGATGACGCCAGCCGGTCCGTTGTTCTGGATGCTCACACTTCGCATCCAGGCGCACGCGGAGGCTCCTGCGCATCGTCTCCCGGGTAATCAGGGGATTGTTTAAGCTGACGCCGAAAACGGCCCGCACAGCGCACTGAACGTTCTTGCTGGCGCCCAGGATACGATCCTCCCATACCTCACTCGTCAGCAGATTCTTCAAGTCCGGCGATTCGATGTTTTCGGCATTGTCGATCAGCACCGCGTCGGGATCTTTTACCAAGCAGGCAGTGATACGCTTCGCCCAATCTTCGTCTTTCTTTGGCGGCGCAATTTCCGACACAACACACGATGCGATCTCAGCTAGCATCCGCATCAACATCGATTTGCCGGTGCCAGGGGACGGCGCCTCGAAGCGAAACAGCGGCGTCGGCCCGCGAATCGCCGCGCGCACGATGGGCAACAGTGAAAGCTAGCGCGTGTGTCCGATCGCAATCATCCTGAAACGGGAAAGTCACAAATCAAATCGTCAAACAGTTCGAGCGCGAGTTGCGCGTCGGCAAATGTCGGCGACGTCGGCTCAATCTCCAAATCCTCAAGACCCGGGCGCTGGCAGATAATAAATACCCGCATGTCCGCGTCAAATCCCTCTTTTGCAACCAATCGACCATCCGAGGCGAACACCGGAACTTCGCTAACCCGGTTGAGCAGCGGAAGCGGATGAGCCGCCAACAAGGAGATTCTCCAACAAAGCGTCTGGTGGGGTGCGTGCTGAAACCTGGTAGCCTTGTGAGACGATCCGAAAGAACGCCATCCGGGTGACGAGCCAATTGCGCAGTAAGCCTCGTCAGCGAGTCTCTGCCGCGCGCGACCGAACAGATCGCGATCCACAATAACGCAGACCCTTGCGGCGACGTGAGCAGCGATGGAGGTTCGTTGCAGGTCGTGGTGGCATCCCAAATAGCGTTAGTCTGAATGTCGAGGTCAAGAATTGAGAGATCAATAGGAATGCGCTTGAATTGGAGCGGCGTCGCATCCGCGGCGACCGCGTTTTTCTCGATGAAGTCGAGCACGCGCGCGGCGTCCCATCCCTCAGCCTGCAGGTCGGCGATGTCGCAACCCTCATTCCATGATGGGTCGGGCCGAACGATCATGGATTGAGCGCCCAAAATTTCGGCGATCGTAAGAGCCGCTGAATAGCCAACATCATCCCGATCTGGCCAAATCCAAACTTGGCGCCCCTTTAACGGCGCCCAGTCTGTGTCCTTCCGGCCGGCCCGCTTCGCGCCGCCGGCCCAAGTCACCACTATCCATCCGGCCGCCCCTAAGAGTTCTTCCGCAGCATCCACCACTTTCTCGCCTTCGACCACGAGAACCGGCGCGTCTGGGCCTGCTGCCAAGCGTTCCACATTGTAGAGCGGTCGCGGCGCCGATATGTCCTTCCAGCGCCACTCGCGCGCGCCGGTCTCACGATTCTCGCACCACGTCAGCGGCAGCACCTCTTTCCCGCCGCCGGGCGTGTCGAACCGCACGCGATACATCAGCCGTCGTCCCTGCGCGTCGAAATACAGCCAAGCGGCGCTATGCGTGCCGGCGGGATGTCCCACGGGAAGCTCTATCGAACGTAATCCCGTCAGGAATCGGCGTCACCGGCCGCCACGCGCTGTCCGGCGCGCGTTTCAGTCGCGGCGGTTCAATCCCAAGTTCGCGACCCAAGGCGAGCGCTGCTGCTCCGGGTTTGAGATGATGCATAGCGGCGTAGAGATCGATCGGATCGCCGCCCTTCTCGTCGCTCGCGAAGTCCGCCCAGACGCCGTTCGGAACATTAATCTTGAGCGATTTGCCAGGCGCACCACTCAGGTTGCCGACTTGAAATTCGGCGCCGGCGATCTGGCCGGCTGGAAACCATGCTTGCAATAGTTCCGGATAACGCGATAGCGCGGCGTCATTTACGCGAGCATAGAAGGCCGTCCAATCAGATTTTGAAGCGCTCATCGCGCGCTCGCCTCGGCCAGATATCGTTGAGCTTCACTCCGCGATATGACCACGCGCCGTCCGAGCCGCGCCGGACGAAGATGCCCGCGCGAAATCTCAAGCCGAAGGAAGCCAATCGAAACGCCGACGGCGAGCGCGAAATCTCGAAGACCGTAAGCCAATCGCGAATCCGCCGCAAAGGCGCTTGTGCTCTGTTGCTCCATCATGATAGAACCTCCCTATCGCCACTTGACGTTCAATATACGCCCGTAATACGCGGTGTATAGACGGTTCGGAGCCAGATTGTTATGGGCCAAATTCCATTAGAAAAGCATTACGCGATGAAGGTGCGCCCGCTGGATAAGTGGATTCGATTGGCGAACCTAGACATCGGCGGGCGACCGTTGCCACCGGAAGAAGCGGACGATGTGTGCGCGTCATGTGTCTGCGGCTGGATCAACCGCCGGACTCCCGAATGCCAGCCCGGATTACGAAGACTTTTCGCGGTCAGGGAAACACTCAGGGCGCTGGCCGAGGCTGTGAACGATGACGACCTTGAGCCGGCCCCGGAGCGGCAGTTTTACAGAAAGCATGCGATAGGCGGGTGACCTATCCGGACATTCCGACTGCTGAGACGTTTCCGCGCCGAATCATGCTGACCGGACGCGGCGTCGTACTGAGCGAAGATGAATATGGAGTCTTTCTCGATGTTTTGCAGCAGGCCGGCGAGTCCATCTACGACTTACGCGTTTGCCCCATCTGTTCAAACATCCTGTTGCCGCGACGCGCGGATCAGAAAGCTTGTAGCCGACGCTGCGCGAACGTGTATCGGGTGCGCAATCAACGTAGGTACGAAGGGACGCGGCAGCGAGCCAAGGATCGAAACCAAAAGAATAGGAGGAAATCACGATGAGCCGAGTATTCAAGAAACAGGCGGCGTGGTGGATCGATTTCAAGGATGCTCAAGGCGTGCGTCGTCGCAAGCATATCGGACCCAGCAAGCGCATCGCTCAGGAAGTGCTCGACGGTATCCTCGGCAACGTCGCGCGGCGCCAGCACCTCGGGATAATCGACGACAGCGCGATCAGTTTTGCCGACTTCGCGAAGGTTTGGTGGGGGCGGGTGAGTCCGACGCTCAAGCCGCGGAGTCAGGAACGCTGGCTCGGGATTGTCGAGCTACACCTCAAGCCGGCCTTCCCCGGCTCGTTGCGGACCATCACCAAGGCCCAAGGCGAGAGCTACGCCGCGAAGCGAATGGAAGCCGGCGCCGCCGCAAGCACGATCAATCGCGAAATGACGGTCCTAAAGCATATCCTCGCGCGCGCCGTGCGATGGGAGTATCTGAGCGTCAATCCGATCGCGGGCTTGAAACCGCTCCAGGAGCCGTCAGGCCGCACAAGGTTCTTGAGCCTCGAGGAGATTGCGGCACTGCTGAAGGCGTGCGAAGCGTCCGAGTCGGATTATCTCAAGCCCTTCGTGATCGTAGCGATGAATACCGGCATGCGGCGCAACGAGATTCTTTCGCTCACGCGCAAGTCAGTCGATTGGACAAACCGGCTCGCGACGCTGGCCGATACCAAGAATGGCGAGACACGACACGTCTATCTCAATGGCGCGGCTTACGAAGCGCTCAAGGCGCTGCCCGCCCGTCTCGACGGCCGCATGTTTCCGCTCGGACCCAATCAGGTCTCGATGCTGTTCGTGCGGGCCGTGAAGCGCGCAAAGCTGGAAGATTGTCGCCTTCACGATCTGCGGCACACGTTTGCGAGCTATCAGGCCATGTCAGGCGTCGCCGGGCGCGGGCTCCAAGCCCTGCTCGGACATAAGGACGCACGTATGACGATGCGTTACAGCCACCTGTCGGACTCGTACTTGCGGGCGGCCGTCAATGGCGTGGTGCTGGGTGGTGCGAGCGCAGAAATATCGGCATTTGACGCGAAAGATGGCACCTATTTGGCACCGGAGCCATCGAGCAAGACCGCTTGAGCGAAAAAACCCTTGATTTGATTGGTGATCCCAGCGGGAGTCGAACCCGCGTTACCGACGTGAGAGGCCGGTGTCCTAACCACTAGACGATGGGACCTGCCCGATGACTGGCTCGCCGCAGATGCCGGTGGGGTTGGCTGAGGAGGGAGGACTCGAACCTCCAATCCCCTGATCCAGAGTCAGGTGCCTTGCCAATTTGGCCACTCCTCAGCGCAGCCTACATTTATAACCACCCCCGTGCGTACTTCCAAGGGGGGGCAAGCGCGCAGTCTGTGGATGCCGCGAGAAATTCAGCGGGTCGCCGCTTGACGCAGCGTTTCGGCGTGATGATTGACCAGCTCGTCGCATCGCGACAACAGCGCCGGGTCCTGGCAATGCTGCTCGATCATGTAGCTGAGTTCGCCGAGGTCATGCACCAGCAACCGCTGGCATCGCTCATACTCGTCGCGCTCCTGCAACGCCTGCAACAAATCGCCGACCAGGTCTTCGAGTTCGCTCTCTTCGACTTCGACCGCGATCGCAAGCGTGCGTTCGATCGCAAATGCGGAATCGGGCTCCGCCATGTAATGCTCGATCGTCTCGCGCAGCCGCCTCATTTCGATTACCTGCACCGGCACCGGACTCGGTCCATCGATCATGCCCTCGAGTTCGAGCACGGTCTCGACCAGGCCGAGCGCACCGACGTGGCGGGCTTCGTCGCGCGCCATGCCAAACCAGAATTCGTGCAGTCGAGGCTGATCGGAAAAGATTTTCGCAAAGCGCGCATAGAGCGCCATGCTGCATTTTTCGAGTGCGATCGTCGTTTCGATCACTTCGCGAGTGGTGAGCACAGAATCGATATTAACGCCACTCATCGCCTTTCGTAAAGCCAGCGCCGCGCTATCCCGCAGCCGCCTCCGCGGCCATCTGCGAGGCGCATCGCGGGCCGCGGTGGCGCTCGTCGATCGGTCCTCAATCAGGCGCATTTGCGCGCGCGATATTCGATTCAGATGAGCTTCGCGCAGGCGTTCCAAACCGCCTATCGAAGCAGTAACTTACACAGCGAAGGTAACCCGGACGCACTTTGCCGATGACCATCCACCAGACCTACCCCGCGATCGCCTCGCTGGAACATTCGCCGTTCTCCGCAATTCTCGGCCTGAAGGTCGAGTCCGCTTCCGTCGGCGCCGCCGTCGTTCGCATGCCGTTCGATCTCCGCCTGCTCAACGATGGCGGTTCCGATATGCCGATCCACGGCGGCGCGATCGCCTCCCTCGCCGATTTCGCCGCCTGCGCTGCCGTCTGGACCATGCCCGAGACTCAACGCAGCGCGACCATTTCGATGACCGTGAACTACACCGCCCCGGGCATCCGCAGCGACCTCGTCGCCACCGCCCGCGTGCGCAGCAAGGGCAAGCGCGTCGCCAGCATCACGGTCGAGATTCACGATCGCGGCGGGACGCTGATCGCCGACGCTCTGGTTACCTACAAAATCGCATGAGCGGCGCTGGCTACATTCGCGCCGCCGCGCGCCACGGCCTCAATCTTGTCGCCGCGATTCCGGCCGAGCGTTACGACCGTGCAGTCGCGCCGGCGCTGCGCACCGCGGCCTTCGACTCCCCCGATTCGCCCTCGCCGGCGCGGTCGATAATTGTGGTTGGCAACGGCGGTCGAGCGTTCTGGAGCGCGTTCAGCGATTTCGCCGATCGCCATCCGGGATGGCGCGAGCGCGCAAATCCGCTCGACGATTTCACCCGCGAGATCGTCGAGGGCGAGGTCGCCCCGGCCGTGCGCGATGCCGGCGCGCAATGCCGCACGGTTTATCCCTTTATGCACGCTGGCCCGACCCTCAACTTCATCGAACTGGCGAAGCTCGCCGGTCTCGGCGGCCCCAGTCTGATCGGCGTCGTGGTCCATCCAATTTATGGTCCGTGGATCGCATTTCGCGCCGCACTCATCGTCGATATCGCCCTCGATTCGCCGGGGCCGGCGCTGGGCTTCGACCCGTGTCCCGAATGTGTGCCGCGCAGTTGCATCAGCGCATGTCCGGCCGCCGCGATCGCGTATCCCGCCGGATGGGACATTCCGCAGTGCCTCACCCATCGCGTGGAAACCGAGGCCGATTGCGCCCCCCGATGCCACGCGCGCGCCGGATGCGTCCTCGGCCCGCAACATCGCTATGCCGACGACGAACTCGCCTACCATCAGCGCCGCGCACTAGCCGCGATGCGTCCGTGGTACGACGCGCACCTTCGCCCCCCCCGATGATTTTTCCGGCCGCGTAGCGCGGATCGATTACCTAGCCCAATTGTTTGGCGACGCTGGTTGCGAAGTAGGTCAGGATCATGTCGGCGCCCGCGCGTTTGATCGCCATCAGCACTTCGAGCGCCGCCCGTTCCTCGTCGATCCAGCCGTTCATTCCCGCCGCGCGAATCATCGAATACTCGCCCGATACGTTGTAGGCCGCCACCGGCACGTTGAACTCCTGCTTCACCCGGTAAATCAGGTCGAGGTAGGGCAGGGCCGGCTTGACCATCACGATATCGGCGCCCTCGTCGAGGTCGAGCGCAACTTCGCGCACCGCTTCGTCGCCGTTGGGCGGATCCATTTGATACGAGCGCCGGTCGCCGAATTGAGGGGCCGATTCCGCCGCCTCGCGAAACGGTCCATAAAAGGCCGAGGCGAACTTGGCCGAGTACGCCATGATCGCGACCTCGCTGAAGCCGTCGTCGTCGAGCGCCGTGCGAATCGCACCGACGCGCCCGTCCATCATGTCCGACGGCGCGACCATATCGGCGCCCGCCCGCGCATGGGAAAGCGCCTCGCGCACCAGTAATTCCAGCGTCGCGTCGTTGTCCACGTCCTGATCGCGCACCACCCCGCAATGGCCGTGATCGGTGTATTCGCACATGCACACGTCGGTGATTACAACCAGCCCCGGTACTCGTTCCTTGAGTTCGCGGATGGCGCGCTGGACCTCGCCCTGATCGTTCCATGCCTCGGTCCCGGTCGCATCCTTATGCGGCGGGATACCGAACAGAATCACCGCGGGCACGCCCGCCGCATAGGTCTCGCGCGCCGCCGCCACCACGTTATCCACCGACATCTGCGCGACTCCGGGCATCGCGCCGATCGGTTTGCGCACGTCGCGTCCGGGGCACACGAAGTAGGGCTGGATAAAGTCGTCGGGCGCAAGCCGGGTTTCGCGCATCATCCTGCGCAGCGTCTCGGTGCGGCGCAGCCGCCGCGGTCGATTGATTGGAAATGCCATCGCTATGTACCCCCGGCTCCGGTCACCGACGATCTTAATGCTCGATTATAGTGACGTTGATGCCCGATTATAGTAACCGGGGGCTTGCGGTTAAAACCGCGCCCGCTCAGCTTCGCGCTGCACCGGCGAAATAACCCACGATCGCGGCCATCAGCGCATCGACCGTGTATTGGGCGGGCGCGGCCACCACCTCGAAGCCGTGCGCCCGGGCGGTTTCTGCCGTAATCGGCCCAATCGCCGCCGCCTTCAGCACTCCGGCCGGCGCGCCCGTCATCGCCGCGAAATTGGTCACGGTGCTCGAACTGGTAAAGCTGACGAGATCGATCGCATGGGCCGCGATCATCGCTCGTATTCCGGCGCTGTCCGCCGCCGGCCTCACAGTTCGATAAGCGGGCGCGACCACCACCTCGCGCGCACCGTGTTGGCGCAGCAATTCGGGCAGCACTTCGCGGGCGACCTCGGCGCGGGGAATCAGGATTCGCGCGCCCGCGATATGCTCGCGGCCGATCGCGCCGATTACCGCCTCGGCCCGATATTCTGCCGGCATCGCGGCCACCGTCAACGCATAGCGCCGCACGCGCTCCGCGGTGGCCGGGCCGATCGCGGCAATTTTCACTAACTTGGCGCGTCCCAGCTCGCGGATATCGACCGCGCGCGTGCGCATGCGCTCGATGAAATGCTCGACTCCGTTGGCGCTGGTGAAAATTACCCAGTCGAACGATCCCAGCTCCGCGATTGCCCGATCGAGAATTTCGTAGCTCGAGGGCGGGGCTGTTTCGATCGTCGGAAATTCGATCGCCTCGCCGCCGAGCGCACGAATCCGCGCCGCGAAGTCGCGCCCGTCCGCCGCCGCCCGCGTGATTACGATACGCCGTCCGAACAGCGGCATCGATTCGAACCAGTTAAGCTCCTCGCCCAGTGCTGCGCATTCGCCCACGACAATCACCGCCGGCGCCTTGAGCCCGGCTCGCGCGGCCTCGTCGGCGAGCGTCGCGACGGTCGCCACCACGGTCTTCTGCGCGGCCGTCGATCCCGCCTGAATCGCCGCCGCCGGGGTCTCGGGCGCGAGTCCGCCCGCCGTCAGCCGCGCCAGGCTCGTGCGCATCCGCGCCGCGCCCATCAGAATCACCAGCGTCCCGCGCCCCTGCGCCGCCCGCGCCAGGTCTTCCCACGGAATCGCCCCCTGGCTGTTCTTGGCCGCATCCTGATGGCCCGCGATGAACGCCACGAACGATCCGCGATCGCGATGGGTCAGCGGAATCCCGGCGAAGGCCGGCGCCGCGATCGCCGAGGTCACCCCCGGCACCACCTCGAACGCGATTCCCGCCGCCACCAGCGCCTCGGCCTCTTCGCCGCCGCGCCCAAAGATAAAGGGGTCGCCGCCCTTGAGCCGTACTACGCGCCGGCCTGCGCGCGCATGCTCGATCAGGACGCGATTGATTTCGGCTTGGTCGGCGCTGCGCTCGGCGCCGCCCTTTTTGCCGGCGAACACGCGCTCGGCGCGGGCCGGGACAAGCCGCAACAATTCGGGGCTCGCCAGCGCGTCGTAAACGATCACGTCGGCCGCGCCCAATATCGCCGCCCCGCGCAACGTTATCAGGTCGGGCGCGCCCGGCCCGGCCCCGACCAGAAAGACTCTGCCGCGCGCGTCGTTCGACGCGCTACGCTGTTCCTCCGCGCTGGGCCGGCGCTTCACTGCGCAATACTCATGCGCCCACGATCAGTTCATGCGCGCCGCAATCTATCATCCGGCGGCCCAGTGATGCGCCGATCGCGGCCGCAGCCGTCACGAGCTGCGCGGGTCCGTCTTCGATTCGATAATCCGCGGCGATTTCGTCGGCCATGCTTCGCCCTCCGTCAACGCTGAAGAGCAGCGCGCGAAGTTTCAGCACGCCATCGGCTACGCTAGCTTTGACCCCGACCGGCGAAACGCACGACGCTCCGATAGTCGCCAGAAATGCGCGTTCCGCGCTTACCTCGGCCAGCGCTCGAGCGTGGTTGAGCGACGCCACCGCGCCTTCGATTTCCGCCGCGCCGCCAATCGGACCGCCGGCGCGCGCCTCGATCGCCAGCGCGCCCTGACCGCCCGACGGCACGAATTCGTGTTCGTCGAGTTCGGTGCAATGCAGGATTTCGAATTTGCCCAGGCGCCGCAGCCCCGCGATCGCCAGCATGATCGCGTCGAAGTCGCCGGCCTCCAGCCGCGCCAGGCGCGTATCGACATTGCCGCGCAACGGCGCCACCTCAAGGTCGGGCCGCAGCCGCAGCGCTTCGAGGCGCCGCCGCGTCGAGGACGTTCCGAGCCGCGCCCCGTGCGGCAATCCATCCCATCCGCCATCCGCGCGCATGATCAACCCGTCGCGCGGATTCTCGCGCTCCGGCACCGCCGCCAGCCGAAACTCATCGGGCAGGATAGCCGGCAGATCTTTCATCGAATGCACCGCGATATCGATCTCGCCCGCCGCCAGCGCCTGCTCGAGTTCGCGGATAAACAGGCCCTTGCCCCCAATCCGCGCGAGCGACGCCGTGGTCAGCTTGTCGCCGCTGGTGCGCACCGCGACGATTTCGGCCGCGAGGCCCGGCAGCGCCGCTTCGAGCTGGCGCTTAATCAGGTTGGCCTGAGCCAGCGCGAGCGCACTGGGCCGCGAGCCAATCCGCAAACCGCGGCTCATCGCTCGCTACCGCGCCGCATCACAAGTCGTCGTCCTCGTCATCATCGTCGTCGATCAGCGTCGCGCCTTCGATTGCGAGTTCGGCACTGAGCAGCCGTCGCGCGATTTCCGCCGCGTAAACGCCGTCGCCAATCCCCGCGCGGCCTTCGCGAATCCCCGACAGGATTCGATGCAGCAGCTTGTTGACCAGCCCGCGCGTCATCGATTCGATTCGCTCACGTTCCCCCGGCGGCAGATTTGCGAGCCACGCCTGATGGCGTTCGAGCTCGAGTTCGCGCAACTGCTCGACGCTCGAACGGATATCCTTGATCGCCGGCACCAGATCGAGACGGTCGAGCCATTTCAGAAATCCATCGACTTCCGTTTCGACGATACCCGCGGCCTTTTCCGCCTCGCGCTCGCGGTCGCTAATCGATTCCTCGACCGCTGTGCTTAGGTCGTCTATGTCATACAGATAAACGTTCTCCAGGGCGTTTAGCCGCTCGTCGAAGTTACGCGGCACTCCGAGGTCAATCATAAAGACCGGCCGGTAACGCCGCTCCCGGATAACCCCCTCGAATTCCTCCGGTCCAATCACCGGCGTCGTCGCCGAGATCGATCCGATCACGATATCGGCCAGTTTCAGATAGGGGTGAAACCCTTCGAACGGCACCGCCGTACCGTCGAGCTTGCGCGCGAGCGCGACGGCGTGGTCGAAGGTGCGGCTGGTGATCAGCAGGGATTGGATGCCGAGGCGTTTGAGGTTGCGCGCCGTCAGTTCGGCCATCTGCCCCGCGCCGATCAGCATCACGGTCTTGTCTGCCAGGGTGTCGAAAATCTTCGCCGCGAGGTTCACCGCCGCTGAACTTACCGAGACCGAACCGTGGCCAATCAGGGTTGCCTTGCGGACTCGCTTGGCGACCGAAAATGCTTTATGAAAAGCCCGATGCAGCACCAGGCCCGCCGTGCCTGCCGCGGCTGCCTGTGCGTATGCGTTCTTGAGTTGCCCGAGAATTTGCGGCTCGCCGACCACCATCGAATCCAGACTCGCGCCGACGCGAAACAGATGGCGTACGGCGGCGCGCGCGTCATGGCGGTAGAGCGACGGCTCGAACGCTGCCGCGTCGAGGCCGCGGTCGTTGGCGAGAAATTCCGTGGCCTCATGCTGGGCGCGTGCGGCAACTGCGGTCACCCCGATGATCTCGACGCGGTTGCAGGTCGAAATCAGGGCGACTTCATCGATCGCGGGCGCGGCATCTTTCAGGCGCGCCAGGGCCTCGACGATTTCGTCGCCGGCATAGGCCAGACGCTCGCGTACAGCGACCGGCGCCGAGCGGTGGCTTACGCCAAAAATGAAGAGCGATTCGCGCATGGGTCTAACCGAAATTACCCCCATGCTTGCCGTGAGCGAGCAGACTGACGCCGACGAATGACCCGACCAGGACCGTGAAAACCACGATCGTTAGCGCCGCCGCGCGCCGCCCGCGCCATCCGACAGTGAGTCGCGACTCCAGCAAACCTGCGTACAAAAACCAGATCACCAGCGACCAGGACTCGGCTGGCTCCCACGACCAGTAGCGACCCCAGGTCGCATCGGCCCAGATGGATCCGGTGATAATCGCCAAGGTCAGCATCAGAAAGCCCCAGCATAGAAGCCGGTAGTTGATTCGATCGAGCTTCTCGAGGCTCGGCGTGCGCTCGTCGGTCGGCAGCACCGACCGTTTTGTCTTGAGGCGCTTCTCATACACCAGATATACCAGGCTGACGCCGGCGGCCAGCACGAACAGCGCGTATCCAAGCAGCGCCAGCGTCACGTGCACCGGCAGCCATGCGCTGCGCAAACTTTGCGGCATCGTAAGATGCGACTGGCGCAGCGTGAGCGCCTCCAGCACCAATACTACGAACACGATCGCGGCGACGTAGAGGCCGATTACGGGAATGCGCAAACGAACGATTATAACCAGCCCGGCGAGCGCCGTCAGCCATGCGAGGAAAACCAGCGCTTGCGCAAAGTTCATGACCGGTACGTTGCCCGCCTGAATCCCGCGCATCAGGAGGTCTCCCGTCTGCAGCACTACACCGCCGCCCAGGAGCATAGTCGCCGATCGGGCGAGCCTATCGCGCCGTCCCGCACGCTCCATCGCGAAGCCTGCGGCCGAGAGCGCGTAGCAAGTCAATGCGGGTATCAGCCAGGCGGTGTTCATCCCATACTCAGTGCGATTCGCGAGCGCGGCGAATGGTATCGGAAGGGCGACTATCCAACGCGGCGCTGTACCGTGACGGGTCAAAGCCGAGGTCGGCGAAACTCGCGCCCAGCAGCCCCTGGACGATTACCTCAGCCGCCGCGAAATCACCAAGCTTCAAGCACGCGCGCAAGTCCGACGCCACCAGTGTGCTCAACAGTCGCGCGCGAGCATCGGCGTCGCGTTCGCGAATTTTGAGCCATTGGCGTGAAACTGCGAGCAAATCGATCACCAATTCGTATTCGGTTCCTATACAAACCTCCAGCTCTTCACGGATTTTCCGTGAGAGGGCCGGACTCGCGCCACCGGTCGAAATGGCGATCTGCAGGCCGCCGCGTTTGATTACCGCGGGTGCGATGAAGCCGCATAGTTCCGGTACATCCGCAACATTGATCGGTACGCCGCGAAGGCGGGCTTCGGCCGCGGCCGCGCGCGCCGTCTCAAAGTCGCCGGTTGCCTCGAAGACCAGAAAGGCTCTTTCAAGGTCGCCTGGCCGGTAGATGCGTGCGAGGTGCTGAATCGCGCCGTCATGGGCCATCGCGGCGAGCCCATCCGTCAACGCCGGACTCACCACCGCGACGGCGGCGCCAGCCTCTATCAGCGATCGCGTTTTGCGTTCGGCGATTTCGCCGCCCCCGATCACGACACACCGGCGCCCGCTGATATCAATAAATATCGGCAAATGACCCATCGAATTCGCATCATCTTATTACAGCGGTTTTCCAGAAGCATCATTAGGGCGCTGCCGCGATGCGCAGTCTGGATCGAAATACCGACAAGCGACATACCAACCAGTCCAATGGGCGCGGCGACCCCGGCTAAGCGCCCGAGCTCGAATCGGGCCAATCGTGGCAGCGCCGCAACTCACACGGTTCGCGGAAGTGTATTGATCCTCGATCGCCATGCGGCCAACAATTGTCGCCAGTCGTCACGGCGGGCAGCCAATCGCGGAGGTTGGACGCAAAGCTGCGATCGACGAAAAGCCAGGCGCAATCGGAGGCGAAGAGCGGATGGGCGGCGGGAGCATTCGCGCAATAAATCGGACTCGCGGCACCACCTTGTGCCAGCACATCGAAGATGCCGGCGGCCTCGCGGGCCAGTCGCGCGGACTTCTTGGGCGCGACGGTCTCGAGTCCGGTCACGGGATGCTATTCGTCCGCGGCCGCTTCGAGCCTTTCATGTTGATGCATATGTTTTTCATGCGCTTCGCCATCGACATCGTATTTCTCGATCGACAGGGCACGGTCGTGCACATCAGTCACGGGCTGAGGCCGTGGCGAATGTCGGCGATGGTCTTTGGTGCTCGCAAAGCGCTTGAACTCGAAGCCGGCGCGGCGCTTCGCAGCAGCACCCAGGTGGGCGATTCAATCGTCATTGAATCGGCCTGATTGCATCTTCCTCCGTAATCCGAGTACATGCTGCCTCCAGTTACTTTCGTTTGGTTTTGAAGGCACATACCGATGCCTCTAGAAGTTTTAAGTTAGGTCGTAAATGACCCTTGGAAGTCGTGACTGGTCAGCAGGTTCGCAAGCGTGATTATCGTAACCGAATCGAGGCAAGTGGTTAAAATAGCCAACAAAACCTAAATAAAGATTCATAGCACCGATATTCCATGTAATTAACGAAAGAATTATGTCTTGACACGTGTGGGCGCTTGCGGTTAGATGACGCCTAGTTACTCAAATCAACGTTAGACGTTGACGTAGCAATCAGAGTTAACGGTGAAATCGGGTCGTCAGGAAAGATGAGAACGACCTAAATTTGAAAAAACGCGCGCATAGGGCGCAAAATGAAGGAGAACAGAAGTATGTCAGTTCTAACCAACCTGTATGTGAAGAGTCGCGAGCGTCTTACCCGCCTTGCCAAAGGCCAGACGATGACGGAGTACGCGCTCATTCTGGCCGCGGTCGCAATCGTTGTGTTCATCACCTACGAGGTGATGGGACAGGATATCGGCACGCTGGTCGATAACATCGACAGCGCGCTGACCACGACCTGATCTCGCTCAACCGGCTTGGGACCATACCCGGCGGTTGCTTCGGCAGCCGTCGCGTTTTGCTTTGGGGCCAAATCGCGGCTTCCGTTCACACGAGGCCGGACGGTGTCTGGTAATTGAATTTGCAGCCCAGTGATTTGAACCGTTGTCGGGCAGGCTTTGAAGTTTAGATAGCGAAATATTCTTTTCTCTCCGTTATGTTGCGCATCGGCAACATTACGCGCTGCTTTGCTGCATCTCTCTTCGCCGCACTTCAGACCACCCATTGATTTTTCTACAAAATTCGCTGCATCCAACTTGGCATAAAATCTGCGTACTCCCAATGCCATCGAGGGAGGCGCGGATTCCCCGCGTACCCAGCTACAGCCGTATAGGCGATCAGGAGGACCGGTTGATGGAAAAGATTACACGGATGTACGTTAAGGCGCGCGAAATGGGCAAGCGCCTCAGCAAAGGCCAGACGATGACGGAATATGCGCTCATCCTGGCCGCGGTCGCAATCGTTGTGTTCATCACTTACGAGGTGATGGGACAGGATATCGGCACGCTGGTGGATAACATCGACAGCGCGCTGACCACGACCTGATCTACGATTCGCGCCGGACGGGGCTTCCGGGCCCTGTCCGGCATCTTTCGTTCGCTCCAACTTTTCGTTCCGCTATTTCCATAATTCCGTTCGGACCGTCAACGACTGCTTCCTTTGAGGCCAGGATTGCCCGCCCCGACTGGCAACGTTATGGAGTAGCTTTTCCGCTCCGGCGAGGTGCCTCACTGGACTCGTGGTGCATGTCGATAGACCGGGCTTATACCGCCGTCAGCTCTGGAATTATGCGCAGTTTTGTTTCTGCGGCTAACCTGTTGCGCCTCCGCAACGAACTGTCGCAGCCTTGGCGGTTAACGGTAGAGGCTGCACAGAGTAGCATCAAAGAATCCTTTCGGTCGTATTGGCGCACTTAATGCTGGATAGAACTGCACCGTGGCGTGATGGCTCGCGTCGAGCTTCAACCTGAGGCCTCGATCGCGGAATCCGGTCGCGGTTGCTTACGGAAGAATATTCGGGGAGGTAAGAGCCAAAATGCCAACACGAGCGCGCTACCGCCAGGGGCAAATTTCAGTGATATTGACCTTGGTGATTCCCGCCCTGATTGCCGCCGTCGCATTCGGCACTGATATCGCCGTGCTCTACACGAATTGGTCTCAATTGCAGAAGAGCGCTGACCGAGCGGTGGTGGCGGGGGCGGTCTATCTGCCGGGGAATCCAGCCGCCGCGATCGAGACGGCTCGCGGCTACGCTAGGAAGTGTGGGATCAGGAGCGACGAAATCCTTGCGACTAAGGTCGGTCCCGACCACACGACGATTTCGATGAAGGTGACGCGCAGAGTCGCCCTCGCGACGCGCTTTCTCGGCTTGGGCCAATGCAATGTGGCAGCCGACTCCACTGCGACCGTTTATTCGGTGCCGCGCGAGAACGGCGCCATGGTTCGCCGATTGAGGGCCTCTCGAGAGATGCGTCATTTGCAGGAAATTTCGTAGGTGGTGTGTCAGCATGTGTGTGCATAACAATGCCCACTAGAGATTAACTAACAGTTCCAGGAATCGGATTGACTTAATGCATTCGGGAACGTAAAATCGCTTTCAGAATCAGCCAGACCATCGTAAACGTGGTACAATCACTCAATACGTTGCGAATTGCTGGCACGCCGCTCAAATGGTGACTGGATGCGATACCGCCGGGTGGAGCGTTTGTGGCGATGAACAAAGATAAGCGGTTTCGTGATGATCAATCGTCGACAGGGGAGTACTCTATGATGGAGCGTCTCGCCAATTTATACTTGCGGACTCGGGAATCCGGCAAAGCTTTGACGCGCGGCCAGACCATGAGCGAATACGCGCTGATCTTGGCCGCAGTCGCAATAGTGGTGTTCGTTTTTTACCAGACCATGGGACAATCAATCGAAAGCATGGTCGAGTGGGGAACGATCCATAACGACTTGTTGAATTCCTGACGCAAGACTCTGAGGGGGGGGCGTGTGGAGAGTTCTTTGATCGTTGCGCAGGTCGCAACGAGGATTCCGATCGGTTGCCGCGGTTTCTTGGGATCTCGTCGTGATGCGATTCGTCGGTTCATCGAACCAACGAACCGCCTGTGCACGAATCTCACGGCGAGTGAGGCTTGCGGTAACATTCAAGTTTACAAGTGCACGCTGTCTCTGGAATTCCTGACAGATGAAATTCGAAAAGCCGGGGAGGTCGTTCCTTCAGATGTCGGCGACTTTCGTGGATCTGGTTGGGGAATTGAAAATTTCACGTTAGTCGAGAGTCGTACAGTTGCTTATGGTTGTCTATATAGCGTAACTTAGGTCACCGGCGGTGTGGAGACTTGGTAATTTTATGCGATCGATTACCAAGCGGTGGATTTACTGCGCATACGAGCAATTCGCACCGGGTCCAATATGAGGCTAATCAATCCAATCCGAAGGGCGCTAAGCGTCACGCCACAGCGAATGCTTTCTCGTCGCTGTCTCGGAATTACCAGTGGCCAGGCCGCGGTTGAGTTTGCGTTGGTTGCGACGGTCGCAATGATCGTTTTGTTCGTCGCAGTGCAACTCGCATTGAATTGATCGGTGAGGACGCACTTGCCCTCGGACAAATGAATTACCAGGGTGCGCGGTGGGCAGCGGTCAATCCCTGCGCGACCGACGCCGAAATCGCCAGCTATATCGTGTCGGTGGGCTCGCCCTCGGTTTCGAAATCGGGTGGGGTTACGTGCGGCTCCCTGGTAACCATGAGTATCACAGACACGAAGGCGACGAGCAATCTCACAACTCGCACCGGTATCACAGGAACTTGCAGCGACCCGCTGGCCTGCCCGATCTTTTGTACCATTTCATAAGTTAGTAATGGTTGAGCTTGCAAGCACTCCGATTCGATCAGATTTTGGTGGGCTGATCACCTCTGGCGCCGGTGGCCGATAGCCGAGCGACGAGTGCGGTCTGACCGTGTTGTAGTGGACCCGCCAACGTTCGATGACGATTTGTGCCTCCTTGAGGGAGTAGAAGATCTCGCCGTTGAGGCATTCATCACGCAGCTTGCTGTTGAACGATTCACAGTAACCATTCTCCCAAGGGCTGCCCGGTTCGATGTACAGCGGCTGGGTGCCCAGCCGTTCGAGCCACTTCCGCACCACAGTGGCGACGAACTCTGGTCCGTTGTCCGAGCGGATGTGCTCGGGTCTTCCGTGCACGAGCATCACATCGGCCAGGGTCTCGATGACGTCGAGACTGCGCAGTCGCCGCTCGACCCGGATTGCCAGGCTCTCCCGGGTGTACTCGTCGATCAAGGTTAACATCCTGACTGACCTGCCATCGTGCGTGGCCGCGCTGACGAAGTCGTAACTCCAGACGTGATTGGGCCGCTGCGGCCGCAGCCGCACGCACGCGCCGTCGTTCAGCCATAGCCGCCCACGCCGGGGTTGTTTCCGCGGCACTTTCAGCCCCTCGCGGCGCCAGATGCGCTCGACCCGGTCCTTGCCCACTAACCAGCCGGCGCTGCGCAGCAGCGCCGCCACCCGCCGGTAGCCGTAGCGGCCGTGCTGGCCGGCCAGTGAGATGATCGCCCGGGTCAGCTCATCCTCGTCGTTGCGCACTCTCGGCGTATAGCGCTGTGTCCCGCGCCACTGGCTGAGCAACCGGCACACGTGGCGTTCCGAGAGCGCGTATCGACGCCGGACGTTATCCGCTGCGCAACGCCGCCGCGCGGGGCTTACAAGTTTCCCCGCGCGACGTCCTGCAAGATCTGTTTCTCCAGCGACAGCTCAGCCACCAGCCGCTTGAGCCGCGAGTTCTCGCGCTCCAGTTCCTTGAGCCGCTTGGCCTGCTCCAGCTTCAGCCCGCCATATTCCTTGCGCCAGCGATAATAAGTCTGCTCGGTAATCCCCGACTCGCGACACGCCTGCGGCGTCCCCTTGCCGTTGGCTATCGACACCTCCACCTGCCGCAGCACCGTCACGATCTCTTCCGCCGTGTACCTTCGCTTCGCCATTCCCAGGGCCCTCCTGTTCCAGCTTCTCTAATTTGTCGGCTGGTACAAAATTCCCCGGGCAGGCCACCTGGGCACGCACGCGAAACAATGTTTTCACAAACACGGGGTTTGCTGCTAGATAGCGAGCATGAACCTTCGCCACGCCGCCGCTCTGGGCCTCGTGGGCTGGTATCTGATGATGCCGCCCAGTCAATACTCAACTTCGCGGGAATGTCAGGGTGGTTTCACAGACTGGCTGAGTGCTGCCGTGTTCGGTAAAGAGGTGACCAAAAACCCGAAAACTCAACTTCCGGTTGGCTTGGTTTCGCGGGGCAGGTCATTCGCGCCAGTTGTTCATCCCGCGAATCTGTGATCGCCAACCGTTGCCGCTCCCCGCTTCTTCGTGGGGTTGCTTGCCGACTTTGGTCCCGAGCTCGATTCCCCAGTCAGGGGGTTGATCGACAAGACGGTATCTTCCCGAAGGGCAGGGCGGTTTGGTTCGTAAAAACCCGAACCTTTCTTTCCCCCTCCGCCCTTCACCCCTGTTTGAGGGCGAGGGAGGAAAGAGACCCGATGCGGAGCGCAGCGGAGCTAACCAATGAGCGGCGCGGAGCAATTCACGGCCGCCGTGCCAGAGCGCAGCGGTCCTAGGGACTGGCGCGGCGGACTTGAGCGGAGCGGCGCAAGGCGGGGTAGGGTAGGGGACTGGCGATGATGGGTGTTTTGGGGGTTCGATTCCACGACCGCGCCATACGTGCGAAAACAATAGAGCGTAATGTCGCCGGGTGCCCACCGAGCGTGGCACTATCGGCGGTAAAGGCCGGCGCGGAAACGGTTTACGTAGGAGATTTTGAGATGGCGACGTTCAAGCATGTGCGCACGGAGTGCCAGTGTGCCGACAAAGAGGTTAATCGAAGGATCTTTTGGCAGGACCCCGGCGCACCGGGCGGGTCTATGTGTGTGAACGCTATCTTTAGCCTTTAGATGCATGTAAAATACGATTCTATGAGATTACGCATTTCAGCGACAAAAGCCGCTGGCAGCTTCTCCGAGCTAATGAACCGGGTCCGCTACGGGGGCGAGAGCTTCATTGTCGAACGCGGCGGCAAGCCAATTTGCGAAATCGTGCCGGCCAAGCCGCCGAGGTTCAGCGGGGCCGAACTTGCCAAGCTGCTACGCACGCTGCCCACACCAGATGAAGAATATCTCGCCAGCGTGGAAGATTTGGCAAAGAAGCAGCCGGTCGGGAAGTGTTGCAACTTTGAAAGCGGCGACTGAGGAGGGTGCGACAGAAACCCGTCGGTGAGGTTTCAGGCCGCCAGTTCGAACAGCCGGTCGATGAACTGATTCTGTTGGCGAACATCATCACCGCTGACCCACCGCGTGTGCCCCTTGCGGATCATATGTATAACCTCATATCCTGCAATGGTTCGCTCTGCTGCTCGGAACTCGCGAAAGCTCTGCTTGGCCTTCACGCGTCGTTTGATGGCGGGATGATCCTGCTCCAGGATGTTGTTCAAATATTGGACCGGTCGATGCCGGCAACGGCGGCGCAGGGTTCCTTCTTCTTTCACGGCGGCAATCGCTGAGCCATAGAGACGGGCCTTATCGGTATTGATGACGCGGGGTTGCGGATGCAATGGATCGCTCAGCACCCTGCGGAATAGGCGTTTGGCTGCCGCCGCATCGCGCAGCGCGGACAGCAGGAAGTCGATGGTGGCACCGGTGGAATCGATGGCCCAATAGAGATAACACCAGGCGCCTTTCACTCGAATATACGTTTCATCGACGCGCCAGGATTTGTTGGTCGGCTTGAGATGACGGCGCAGCCGCCGTTCCAATTCGGGGCCGTAACGCTGCACCCAACGCCAGATGGTCGTGTGATCCGCTGCCAGACCGCGCTCGGCGAGCAATTCTTCGACATCGCGCAGCGAAAGCGAGTACTGAAGATACCAGCGCACGGCGCACACAATCAGTTCCGGCGCCGTCTGCCGCCATTTGAATATTGCCGGTCGGGTTGCGTTATTCACGGTCTTTTCAGATTACCAGCCACACGCGCCAAACTTGCAACACATCCATCACAATTCATGGTCGTCGCAGCGCGCCGTTTGATAGGCATCGGGACCAAAGACCTGCGACCGGGAAGTGCTCAATGTTTGAGGCACCGTGATCGGACGGGACACCCGATCAGATACCTCTTGGCCCGTGATTCTGCGGAGGAGATCAGGACGACCCTTGACGCCTGCGAACAAGCGGGTTAGGTATGGTATCCGCGTTTTGTTGGCTCAGGTCGGAATTTGATTTGCAGATTCTGTAGCAACCGTTACCAATTGGAATTTACGGAATTGTGGGTTGTTTTTTTGCTTCCCGGCGAAATTGCCCATTCAGGCAGTTGGGAAGAGCGTGAACGTCAAGTCGGCGGACCTTGAGCGCAGGAGCGGGCTGTTTTAGAAATGGTCGTCGAAGTATGAGGCAACTGTTTTCAAAAGCAGACTTGCATGTTCTCAGTTCACTCCTGGTTTTCACTCTCCTGTTAACCACTGCCCCGCTTTGCACCGGCGTTGTGATCGTTTTTGGTCCGAGCCAACCGGAATTCACGATCAACATTTGCCAGCCGCTTCAACCGTTCGAAGGTGTATCGAACACTTTGCTTGCCCGGCCAGCGGTGATTGCTCAGAGGTTCGTTCTTTTCGATCTGGGTTCGGTCACGGCGAAGCCAGCCGCCCCCGTAGTAGAGGGTGACGAAGGCCCCGACACACCGCCACCAAAACACCTCGTCTAGCAGCATCTCGCATCAACGAATTTCTTGATTTGACTTCCGACGCCACCTGCGTCGTGGGAAAAGGTGGGCGTGTGCCTACCGTGGAGATATGTATGGAATGCACTCGGGCGATTGGTCGCTCGTGGCTGAGCGATCTACGTACATCACACATATTGCTAGTAGGTGCACGTGTCGCGGCCTTTACGGGCGTCGTAATATGCCTGGCATCGGGCCTTGTTTGGGCTTGCGCCTGCGGATGCGGCGTCTACGAAGTCGGGACCGCCTCGCTGTTTCCCACCGGCGGGGGCGGAACGGTCTGGTTGGAGTATGATTTTCAGGATCAGTATTTAAATTGGCATGCGACGCAAATCGCTTCAGCCGGTAGGAACGATGATAAGGTAATCCGGACGCACTTCCTCACGCTGGGTGCTCAATACATGTTCAATCGCGAGTGGGGCGCGATGCTGGAGGTCCCATACACGTTTCGCTACTTCAAGTCCGCCACCGACGAAGGCCCGATCAAGGGTTTCAACTTTGACTCCATCGGGGACATTCGTGTTCAGGCAATGTACACAGGACTTTCGGAAGACATGTCAACCGGCCTTCTCGCCGGAGTGAAGGTTCCCAGCGGGTGGTGGACGTACCCACACGCGGATCGAGACACCCAGATTGGCTCGGGCAGCACCGACCTCCTTCTCGGTGCCTATCATCTCGGAACGTTCCCCTCGCAGCTTGGGAATCTGCAGCTGACCTTCCGAGATCGTCCCTTTAAATGGTTTGTCCAGGCGAATTATGATTTGCCGTTATTCACGCAGGAACATTACAAGCCCGGCAGGGAATTCAACGGGGCTCTCGGAGCGTATTACAACTTCGGCTCAATCGGTCCGCTCGAAGAACTCGCTCCTATGCTGACCTTCCTTGGCTCTGACCGCGTACGAGACAGCCTCTCGGAGGCGAGTCCGCAAGACACCGGGTATACGCGTTTCATGATTGCTCCCGGAGCCGAGATCAAACTCGGAATCGTGCGATTCTATGGAGATGTAGAAGTCCCGTTTTTCCAAAATTTCAACGGCAACCAGATAACTGCACCCGTCTCGTTCAAGACAATCTTGAGCTATGATTTTTGAGGAAGGAGCGATCCCGTGCGTTCGATTTGCATATGGTTCGGAGCGGTCGCAGTGGTGGTCCTGATGCTCGCGGTCTCAAGCAGTTTTGCGCATGCAGTTGATGTCGGCCAGCCGGCGCCAGCGCTCGTCGTGAAGGAGCTGGGCGGCCAAACATTTAATCTCGCGGCTTTGCGCGGCAAGGTTGTAGTGGTGAGCTTTTGGGCTGCCTGGTGTCCGCCCTGCCGGAAGGAGATGCCAGCTTTGAATGCATTCTACCAGCAATATCATCGCAAAGGGCTGGATGTGATTGGTTTGAGTGCGGACCGTCCGCGCGATCGCTCCGATGTGATCAAAGCCATGCAATCGTTTAACTATCCGGCAGCGATGCTGGATGACGCCATGGTTAACGGATTTGGCGTACCCGGGGCTCTCCCCACGACATATGTAATCGATGCGCGCGGTAACGTTCGCGCAAAGCTGACGCCGGAGGAGAAACCAGTGACGGAAGAGACTCTTGCGGCGATAGTACTGCCATTGCTGCCCGAACGAACGGCGACGCAGCGCTTGATCCAATGAGACTAATCAGCAGTTCGCAGGTGGTCAAAGTTTGGAGATGAGGTATGTAGCACTCGCGATGCTGCTGCTTGCAGGTTGCGCTACAACGAGAAGTGCGGCGCCCAAGCCAGATATTAATTCGCTTCTTTTGAGCGAGAAAATCAATGAGAGCGAGAGTCGATGTTTCAGCGCTGCGATGACGTCGGGTGATTGTGAGAAAGCTAAGATAACCACGGATTCTGGTGCTTACACCGAGCGGGAAGAGCAGCCCGAAGGTGAACGCGCTCGCAGGCTGCGCGAGTGCGGTGCCGACGCGGAAAGCGAAAAAGCAAAGCTCTCCGCACGCGAGAGCACAGACTATCAGGATAGCATGCAGGAAGGACGCGGCCGTGATTCTCTGATGATGATCCTCACTACTTCGAGACCACACTGAGGCAGAATGAGGAAAGGAAGATGAGTTTCTGTCGACCCGGAATTTCGGTCAGATGTTGGCTGGCGGCTATGCTGGTCACCACCCTCGTTGCTGCGTTCACTGCAACGGGTTGCCGCCAACGAGCCAGCCGTATCGATGACGGGGGAGGCTTCGTGATGCGCGATGACTCCGACTGCTTACCAGATGTCGTGCTGGTCGACCAGCACGGGCAAAAGATTTCGTTATCCTCCCTGAAGGGCAAACCGGTGCTCTTCGACTTCATTTACACGAGCTGCCCGGGACCCTGTCTGTTGCTGACCTCCCGTATGAAGAAGATTGCTAGTCAGCTTGGCCCTGTGCTTGGGACAGAGGCGCGAATCGTGTCTATCACGGTGGATCCGGGGCACGATCACCCGGAACAGATGCTTGCTTACGCGAAGGAGTTCCACGCCGATATCAAAGGTTGGCTGTTCCTGACCGGAACACCAAACCAGATTGACGATGTGATGTCACGGTTCAATCTGGTTCGACAGCGCGAAGCGAACGGAACGATAGCTCACGTGCTCGAATTTTTCTTGGTCGGGGAGAACGGCGACGCATTGCTGCAGTATCTAGGCGAGAAAGCGGACCCGCAGCGTGTCGCCAACGACATCGAGCGAGCGGCGTCGAGGAAGACGACCACAGCAACTGAGGGAAGAAGCGTAGCGGTTACCTTATGAGAGGCTAACGTATGAAACCGGGACCGCCGTTGATTTCAGCATTGGTAGGCGTGGCGTGCGTTTCTGTTGCGGCGTTCTGCATGGTTCGATTCCAAGAGCGCGCGAGTAATGCATTTGCACTTCGAGTCAAAGCGGTCGCCCATCAGTGGTGGTGGGAATTCGATTATCCTTCGCTCGGCGTGAAAACCGCTGATGTCTTGTACCTGCCAAGTAGTAGAGACGTCCGGCTGGAGTTGAGTTCTGGCGACGTGATCCACAGCTTCTGGATCGCAGGGATGAAGGCCTCGGTAGACATCTTTCCGGGTAAGGCACGCCTGCTTGATCTCGTGGTCAAGTCGCCGGGTAAACTCTACGGAAACTGTGACGCCGGCTGTGGGTGCGGGGCGGTCTGCATGCGATTTCGTGTGATGGTGAGCAGTCCTGTTCAATTCCAGCGTTGGGCGGCTTTGGCGCGCTTGCATCGCTCGGAATTCAAGGCACCTCAGACGGCCGAGACGCCGGACTGCGCTTTGCTTACCGACCGCGACGGTCACACCGCAAGCAACTATCCGGTCAGTCCGGTCAGTCGTTTGCAGGAGTTGCTCGACAAAGGCTCCACTATCGACTTTCATTGAAGCTGTAGGTTCTCATGAAATCAGCTCTGTCACTCACGAAAGCGGATCTCACACCCCCTTCTCAGGCGGGCAAGATCGGGCGGCGGATCGCGCTCGACTTCGGGAGCGTTTGTCTAATCGCAATCATATCTCTGGCTGCGGGACTTCTGATTAATCACTTCTCGGCGCGGCCGCTTCCACTCGTCTATCAGACGCCCGCGGAGCGCCTTGATGCTGAGCTAACGTCCCTGATTGCCGCGCCGCCTTTCGCGCTGGCGCCGGCGCCGACGATCGGACTCGCGGGTTTCCGTGCAGCTGTTGAGGATAAGAGCGCAGTAATCCTCGACGCGAGATCGTCAGCTTTCTTCTTGCAGGGACATGTGCCGGGCGCGCTCAACCTGGCGCGAGACGATTTCGCGCACGATTACCAGCACCTGTCCGGCGTTCTAAAGGCCTCCGGCGGCAAGCCGATCATTGTGTACTGTTCGGGCGGGGCCTGCCACGACAGCCGCCTTGTTGCAAACGCGCTTTTAACCTTGGGCTTCAGCAATGTGAGCGTCTTTGCCGGAGGGTGGGAGGCGTGGTCGGCGGCCGGACTACCCTCGGCCACGGAAACCGTTCGGTGATGCAGCGTCATAATCCAGTGCATAAATACATCGTCTCAGTCATCGCCGTCGCAGTTGCTGCGTTGTTTATTTATGCGGGCATTGAAAAGCTCCAGGATCCACAGCATTTCGCGGACAGCATCGCAGCGTTTGCGATCCTGCCGGCGGTGCTTATCAATGTGGTGGCGTTCACCCTGCCGCCATTCGAGATTGCGTGCGGTGTTCTGCTCCTGGTGCCACGGACCAGGAGGATTGGAGCTCTGGCAGTGGCCCTGGTTTGCGTGGTCTTTTTTTCGGCGCTAATCTCCGCGCTCCTTCGAGGACTCACGCTCGATTGCGGCTGTTTTGGGAGCAGCGCACCGTCGCGACCGAGGATGTGGATCGAACTCGGCCTGGACGTGCTGTTATTCGTTAGTGCAGCATTGGTCTACTTTTGCCCGGGAGTGAACTTATCTAGGCGAGCGAGTTGACGCCCTCCGAGAGAAACTGCGGCGTGGTCTCATGCAGCCGAATCGAAGAGTTTGGCTATGAAGCGAGTCTGTTGGCGAACATCATCGTCACTGCTCCACCGCGTCATCCTCCCTCGGAAATTGTAGGCCGTCTCATATCTCACAACGGTTCGCCTCTTGCGCTGGGTGCAACGCTATACCGCGCTGCCCATGAGTTAGGCCGCCCAAGCCGAAAATATCAAACTAGTCTGCGGCAGGTGGAACAGGGAGTTCCCGGGAGAATTGAAACGGGCGGATCCGACTTTTTTCCATAACGAAGCTACCGTTTACGATCAGTTGGTCGATGTCAGTCGGCCATGCGGGATCCGGTTCTTTGCCCAAGTTGCGCGCGAAAATTAAATCGAACCGAGCAGGTTTAACCGGCCGCCGTAATAAGGCTGTATACCATTAACGAGAGAACATCGATTAGCGGCAAGCTGGGAATCCAGTATTTCTGGCTTCCCACCGAAATACTGGTGCTTTGGTAGTCGGAAATTGAGCAGCTCAAGCGAGCGGGGTATAGCCTGAGCGCCTCTGCAATGATAGTTTTCTATCGGTGACTTCCTGGCGGATAGGATTTGCGAGGTCGATTCGAGGCGGCGCAAAGTCGATTGCGCTCCTCAGTATCATCCTCCTGCTCGGCGCCCAATGTCTTGCCCTCGCGCACGTCCATCAGGTCCGCCACGACCGGCAATCCAACGCACAGTCCCAGGTCGAAGCAAACAACGGCCTGTGTGCTCTGTGCATACTGGCCTTTCACGCTCCACTCAATCCGGCGGCAACGCCTTTTATCTCGTACCCATATAACGCTGATCGGCTCGCCGAAGTAACGGTCGCGGGCCTTAGCGTTACAAATCCGTTCTCCTCATACCGCACGCGCGCGCCGCCGGCCGCGATCGCCTGACGATTTTCCTCTGACATTTCGGAAATTCGTTTAACGGGGCCGCGTGGCGAACGCCGCGCGCGTATTCTGCTGCGTGCAGGTTGCGCCGAGCGACGTGCGCTATGGCCCCGCACATGAGGAGTCGCTGATGCGCAGATTTGCAATCTTGTTGATGGGGATTGCCATGGCCGCTATCCAAGTATTCTGGCCCGGGAATGCTTGCGCCCAAGACCCCGACACAGCTACTCAACACCTGAGTGGCACCGTCAAAGACGCACTGGGAAGGCCACTGCCGGGCGTGGTTGTTAGCCTTCAGGATGCTAGCGGCCATGTAATTAAGACGGCCAGGAGCAACAGCCAGGGAGAGTTTTCGTTCTCTAATGTGAAACCGGGAACCTATGCGACAATGGCGCATAAAGCGAACTTCAAGCCAGCCGTCGCAGTCGTTACCGTAACCCGGAGCGGAGCAAAGCCGGTGACCCTGGCGATGGCATCCGAGGAAGCCTTGAATCTCGCTGTAGTTGCTCAGCGTCTTAACCGCTCACGTAATAGTCTCTCTCCCACCACCGGCGGCAGTTCCTACACGTTTACTCAAAAGGCGCTCCAGGAGCTTCCTCAAGGAAACAACACGCCGCTGAATCAGGTCCTGCTGCAAGGGCCCGGTGTGGTCCAGGATTCCTTCGGTCAGGTCCACGTCCGTGGCGATCACGCCAACCTGCAATACCGCATCGATGGCGTTCAGTTACCTGAAGGTATCACCGGATTCACCAACACGTTCAGCACACGCTTTGCAGATAGCATCAGCCTGCTCGACGGCGCGCTGCCCGCTGAATTTGGTGATCGCACGGCCGGTATCGTCGACATCCACACCAAAAGTGGCTCCATTGCGCCTGGCGGCAGTATTGAATTTTACGGCGGTCAGCGTGAGACGTGGCAGCCGAGCTTCGAATATGGCGGCACCGCGAACAAGTTCAGCTATTTTCTTACCGGCACCTATTTGCACGATACTCGCGCGATCGAACCGCCGACCGCCGGTCCGAGCCCGGACCATGACAAGACTGACCAAGGCCGCTTTTTCGGAGACTTCTCGTATTTCTTCACTCCAACCCTGCGCCTTTCCCTGCTGACTGGAACTGCCGTAACCGACCTGCAGATTCCGGGTAATTCCGATCAACCCACGGCATACCCCCTGGTGGGGGTGCCCAATTCCCCCAGGACGGGTCTGCCGATCTTTAACTCGCTTAACGTCAGGGAAGGACAACTCGAACAGAACTACTTCAACGTTCTGGCGCTGCAGGGAGCGGTGGACAAGTTCGACTACCAACTTTCAGCATTCAGCCGGTATTCCACGATTCATTTCCGCCCCGATAACATCGGCGATCTGGTCTTCAATGGTGCTGCCTCCGATGTCTTTCGCAGCAGCTTCGTCAACGGTTTGCAGGGCGACGCCAGCTATCATCTGGGTGAAGCGCACACCGTGCGCAGCGGCTTCTACTTCAGTGGCGAGAACGCATATATCGGGAATAACGAATTGGTCTTTCCCGCCTCGTCCAACGGCACTCCACTGAGCAACGTCCCCGAGAAAATTGTTGACAACGGCCAGATTACCGATTGGCTCTATGCGGCTTACTTGCAAGATGAGTGGCAGGCCAGCAACCGCCTCACCATAAACTATGGCATCCGCTTCGATTTGTCCGACGCCTTCGTGCGAGCCGACCAGTTCAGCCCGCGGTTTGGCATCAGCTACAAGTTGCCGACCGGAACCACTTTGCATGCCGCCTATGCACGATATTTCACACCGCCGCAGACCGAAGTCGTCACTGCGGTGGACATCCACAAGTTCGTGCATACTACCGGTCAACCGCCGACTCTGTACAACAGCCTGCCGGTACCGGAACGCGACCATTATTTCGATGCAGGCATCACACAGAGAGTTGGCTCGTCGATCGGTCTCGGTGTCGACGCTTACTACAAAATGGCCCGCAATCTGCTCGACGAGGGACAGTTTGGGCCGGCACTGGTTTTTACGCCAATCAACTATCAGAAAGGGCGGGTTTACGGGGTCGAGGCGACAGGCAGCTACGCGAAGGACAATTTCTCGACATACGCCAATTTCACTTACTCAGTGGCACAGGGCACCAATGTCGGATCGGGACAGGTCAATTTCGAATCCGATGAACTAGCTTACATTGCCGACCATTATGTGTTTCTCGACCACGATCAGACCTTCAGCACGTCGGTCGGCGCCTCCTATCGCTGGCGTGGATTCATGCTCACGGTCGATTCGCTATACGGCAGCGGACTGCGTGACGGCTTCGCAAACACCGGGAACTTGCTGCCGTATTTCACTGTCAATCTGGGACTCCTAAAAGGCTTCGTGGCGCCGCACATTGGTCCGCTCGAAGCTCGCTTGGCAGTCGTTAACCTTTTCGATCACACGTACCAGATTCGTAATGGCACGGGTATCGGCGTGTTCGCCTCTCAATACGGTGAACGGCGCGCGGTATATGGCGGCCTCAAATGGCAGATTCCGGCTCTCTAAGGAGCCTCAACACCGTGAGTGAAGATTCATTCGGCCGAACGGGAAAATTTACAACCGCAAAGACAGGGTGACTTAGCCATGCAGGAAATTCGTACAGCCTGGGGGGCGCTTTCGTTCGGCGGGCCGATGGTCTATCCGCTGCTGCTTCTCGGCATTATCGCAATGGTTATCATTATCGACCGCGCCGCTATATACGCCCGTTGCCTTAGCTTGCCCAAGACGCTGTTCAATCTGGTAGAAACCTACGGCTTCGGGTGGGACGATCTCGAGCGCGCGCTTGCCTCGCTCGCACCGGCGAACGCTTATGGGCGGTTCTTCAGCGTCATCGCGAAAAATCGAAATCAGCCTGCATGGTGGGTCGAGTCGCGCGCCGGCGACGAAGCCGGCAGCATCGAGAAAACGCTCAACCGAGGCCTCTGGGTGCTCGAGACGGTGGTAACCGCCGCGCCCTTGATGGGATTGCTTGGGACGATTACCGGTATGATGCAGGCGTTCAAGGTAATTGGTGGCTCAGGCTTGGTCGCGCCCACCGAAGTGACTTCTGGCGTGGCGCAGGCGCTAATCGCTACGGCACTAGGCCTGCTGATCGCGATCTTCGCCCTGTTCGCATTCAACTTCTTCAACCGTGTGCAATCGCACGCACTGGACCGCATGGAACGGCTCGGCTCGCGCCTGGTCGACCATATACGTCTCGATCAAGAGGCCCGGGAAAGCGGCGTCGGTGCAACATCTACTCCGCCGATAATCGCCTCTCGCGAGAGACGGAGCGCCCGATGAAGCGCAAACGTTCCAGAAGTTACCGCCGCGGCCGCATTGAGATCATCCCGATGATCGACGTCATGTTCTTCTTGCTGGTGACCTTCATGCTGGCTTCGCTCTCAATGCAAAGCCTCAATTCAGTGCGGGTCAATCTGCCCCAGGGCGACGCTCCCAACCTTCAACATCGCGAACCTGTAACCTTGACGATCACCAAGGACAGCCATCTTTTTCTCGACAAGACTCCAGTAACGCTCGACGACATGGCGTTCGTACTGAAGCCCATGCTGGCGGCCGCCGATGAGGGTGTCGTGGTCAACGCCGACAGCGCCGCGCCCGAGGGAATCGTCGTCCGTGCGATGCTGCAAGCACGCCGCGCCGGAGTTCAACATTTCCTGATCGCTGTGAGGCGTGAATGAACGAATTCGCGCGCACATCGCCCTATCTCGACGAGCCCGGCCGGCGTCTGCTCTGGACGCTCCCGCTGTCGCTGCTGATTTGGCTCGCCCTGCTGATGGCATTTTCTGCCATGCTCGAATTGACCGCGGCGCCACCGCCTGCACTACAGCCGGTCGAGGCTCGCATCGTCGAGTTGCCACCCGAGGTTGGCGGTCTCCAGGGCGGTCCTGCCCCAGCCAAGCCTGCCGTGGCGAAACCGGCGGCGGTAGTGCATCACCATATCGAGACCCACCCCCACATTGCAGTTAGGAAGGTCAAGCCCGTCGCACGGCCGATCCCGCCATCAACGACCGGTACTGCCAAACCCGCGGTTTCCGCGCCGGAATCCCGGAGCAGCGCGGCAACCCCTGAAAAAGGCGCCGGAGTATCGGGCGGGTCCGGCGTGGGCAGTGCGTCGGGCCTCGGAAGCGATTCCACCGGGGCCCGAGCAATTTTCGCGCCAGTGCCGAAGATTCCCGACGATCTACGCGAGGATACGCTTAACACGGTGGCGATCGCACATTTTAAAGTCAGCCACGACGGACAGGTCCAGGTCAATCTGGTGAAGCCAACCGCCAATCCGGAACTGAACGAGATTCTGCTGGAAACCTTAAAGCAGTGGCGGTTTTTCCCAGCGATACGGAGCGGAGTCGCCATTGCTTCCGAGTTTGATATCCGAATACCAGTTAGCATCCAGTGATCGAGTTGATGAGGTGCGCATTCAAGGGATGGACGTCAACATGAATCCCGAACTCTTCGACGGCAACAATGTGAAAGACACAACTTGCGGAATCGACTATGGAACCAAAGGTATGCTGACCCAAGAATCCGAAAGGTCAGCAATCGATAGGTCGAATGGAGGGTGCCATCACAGAGAAGCACACTGGCCGCCATACTCTCGACTCATCTGTGCCTCCTGTCCCTACCAAAAATTTCAAACAGCTTGAAAAGGTTAGTGATATTCTAAGCCTCGATGGAGTCGCGAGCATACTCGCCTTCATCTCACGGATGGTCGGACGGGTTGTGACCCGGCCCACGAAAGCGTATTAGGTCGAAGTAGAGGGGACGGTGAGCGTAATCCGGCCAAGGCTGGCAGGGTTGGTCAAAACCATGACAAACCAGTCTGCGCAGCTACCTGAACCCTGCCCAGCGGGCTTGTGCTGAAACAGGCCGCGCGCCGGACCAGGAGGGTCAAATCATGAATAGCACTACGGAGAAGTTTGAAGGCGGTTGTCTGTGCGGTGCGATCCGATTCATCGCGATCGGTAAACCGAAAGCGATATATTGGTGTCATTGCCAGAGTTGTCGGAGCCATACCGGTGCCCCGGTTTCCGTTTTCGCCCTCTTCGACCGCGAGGCTTATACCGTTACCAAGGGCGAGATCACCACGTTCGATTCTACGCCCAGGAAAACTCGGCGTGGATTTTGTGCCCGTTGCGGGTCAACTCTGACCTGTGAAAGCCTCCCCGATCCGACCGAAACGCATTTTCATCTTGGTGCATTCGATCGAGCGGCACAGCTTCAACCGGCGAGCAAACATTACTTTGTCGAAGAACGCCTTCCATGGTTACACGTCGCCGACGCGTAGGTGACGGGATACTCCATTCCTTCCGGTGTCTCGTTCTCCTCCAGCTGCCCCGCTGGTCTGCCCGGGGAAATTTGCACCAGCGGATGAGTTAAACCAGAAGTGACTAGGCGCAATGGCGTCATTTCCGCACAATAACAGCGTTTTGAAAAATGCGCCATGTGCGTCAACCACGGCGCGTCAACCGCCGCTTGTCAACCACCGCTCAAGTGTCAACCGGTTGACAGAGAGCCGTTCGCATCGGACTGCGTCATCCGCCACCCAGTCTGTAGATATCGCCTACAATTAGGAGAAGAAAGGAAAGCTGGCGCGAAATAGGCCCTTTTTTCGTCCTGAGCGCACCAGAGAGCGCGCAACGAAGCAGGATTTTGGGCTTTTGGCGGGAATCCTCTCCGCGCCAAACGAAGTCGGTTCGCTTTCGCGGTTGCTGACAGTGACGACGCTTCTTCGGCGAAGCATCGCCACATGCAATGAAAAGCCAAGAAACAGCTAAATCAACCGGCTGCTGAGTGCCCTTGGGAACGGCTGCAGCTGATCGAAGCACCTCGCGCCTCTATTTGATGCCGAGTGCGTGCTCCTGCTGCGTCCATGCCAGCGGCAGGTTGATACGGTTGAGCAGGGTCTCGGCGCTGAGCTCGGCTGGTTGCCGTCCCTGGCAGATCGCTTCCACGATGGCGGGTGCGACGAAGGCCAGGCGCGCGAGGCGCTCGACGTAGCGCTTGGCGATACCTTCGTTGCGCGCGACCTCGGCAAGTGAGCGCACTCGGCCGGACGCGAGCTCGTCGAACCACACCCGCGCCCGTGCCAGAGCTTTGAGCAGGGCCGGGGCGACCCTGCGCGGAGGTTCGTTACCCGCGGCAAACACAATCCGGGTCTCCACGCCGCGCCGCCTCATCGCAAGCGGCACGAAGCGGGTGAAGCCAACCATGCTGCCAGTCCGGACCCCGCCCTGCGAGCAGGCAACCGTCAGCTTCAGGGTGACCCGGATACCGTCGTCGCACAGTTCGATCCGATCGATAATCTCAGCCATGCAGGTCCGGGCGTCGGCCTCGTCTTGCAACCGGCGGCAATAAATAATTGAGGAATCGAGGGTGGCTCTGATGTCGGGCGACTTGAGTTGGGAGTGCTCGATCACTTCGAGCATCCCGGCGCGATCGCTCAGGATGTGTTGCGCGGCAATCGCTACCGCCCGCTCGAGCTCGGGTGCGGCCAGGCGCCAACCCTTGCGGTCGTCGCCGGCGGAACCATTAACCAGGCTGCGCGAGACGTAGTAGCGATAGCGCCGCCCGGCCTTGACCGCTCCCTGCGCATAAAGCGGTTCGCCACCGGCGTCGAAGACCTTCCCCGCCAAGGGACTCGCTATCGCCCTGGTCGCGGCCTGACGGTCGCGTACGGCATTGGTGCGCAGCTGCTGCTGCACCGCTTGCCACAGCTCGCGCGGCACGATCGCCTCGTGCTGTCCCGGATAGCGTTCCTGCCGGTGGCGGATCTCTCCGATGTGCAACGGGTTCGACAGCAGCTCGTACTGGAGTTGACCCGGTTTCGTAGACGGTGTTGGGGAGAAAGGAAGAAGGAGGTTCCCGATGCCACCAACGCATCCACGGTACCCGCTGGAATACCGGCGGCGGATCGTCGAACTGGCGCGCGCTGGACGGAAGATCGAGGAGCTGGCGCGCGAGTTCGAGCCCTCAGCCAATGCGATCCGCAAATGGCTCAAGCAGGCGGCGCTCGATGAGGGCCTGCGCAGTGACGGCTTGACCACTAGCGAACGGGAGGAACTTAACCACCTGCGGCGGGAGAACCGGGTGCTGCGCGAGGAGCGGGAGATACTTGCAAAAGCCGCGGCCTGGTTCGCTCAGGAGACCGGCGCGACGCCGTCGCGGCGGTCGCATTCGTAGGGGCTAACCAGGCCATGCACGGGATTGCCACGATGTGCCGCGTGCTGGGCGTCTCCCCCGGCGGTTACTACGCGCGGCTAAAGCGTCCGCCCTCGGCGCGGGCCCGGGCGGATGGCGAGTTGTGCGGGCGGATCGCCGAGATCCATCGCCACTCGCGCGCCACCTACGGCGCGCCGCGCATCCATGCCGAACTCAAGGAACAGGGCATTAGGGTGGGATGCAAACGGGTGGCGCGGCTGATGCGCGCGGCGGGGCTTCGCGGCGTGAGCCGGCGCAACTGGATAATCACCACGGTGCGCGATCGCCAGGCGCGCCCGGCCCCCGACCTGGTCGAGCGCAACTTCAGCGCGCCGGCGCCCAATCGGCTGTGGGTCGCCGATATAACCTACATTCCCACCTGGGCGGGCTTTCTCTATCTGGCCGTGGTGCTCGACGCGTTTAGCCGCAAGATCGTGGGCTGGGCGATGGAGACTTATCTGCGCACCGAGTTGGTGCTCAAGGCGCTGGAGATGGCGCTGGGGCAGCGGCGTGCGGCCGGGGTGATTCATCACTCCGATCAGGGGAGCCAGTATACGTCGCTGGCCTTCGGCCAGCGCTGCGATGAGGCCGGGGTTAAACCGTCGATGGGCTCGGTGGGCGACTGTTGCGACAACGCGATGTGCGAGAGTTTCTTTGCCACGCTCGAATGCGAACTGCTCAACCGGCGCAGTTTCAAGACCCAGGTCGAGGCGCGCATGGCCGTGTTCGATTTCATCGAAGGCTGGTACAATCCGCATCGCCGCCATTCGGCGCTCGACTATCGCTCGCCGGTGGAGTACGAACGCCTTCATCGCGAACTGGGCATGCAGACCATGAGGAGCTCGGCCGCCGCGGGCGGTGCTTGGCCAGCAGACCAATTGCTGGCCGGCGCGCCGCAGACCGCGTCGTCCTCGAATCAGCAACCCATAACGCTTTCCGGCCCGGCCTCAAATCAGGTGGAGGCCGGGACCGAAAAGCTGCTATCAGGCCAATCTCGGGAGGACGCTTTCGGCGAGGTTAAACCAGGACGCTAAACCAAGCCCGATACCGTCTACCGAATCGGGGTAGGTCCACGCCCAAAGGTCTGCTCAAGCAGTGGCAGATCGAGCTGCGCGAAAAGTTCAACCTCAACTGGCCGATCTATGACGGCCAGAAGTTGCTCTGGTATCCGTCGCCATCGATGAAGGGACGGTGGGAGCGTCCGGTTGGCCGCAGTGAATGGCACAAAGAACCGGCAGTCATCGTTTCGAGTCAGATGCTCCGCCGCCAGGAGCGCGCCGACGACCTCCTGGCGACTGCGGAACCGTGGGACCTGATGATCCTCGACGAAGCGCATCATGCAGGACGGCGCTCTCCCGGCGCTCCGACCGAGGGCGGCCCAAATCGAATGCTGCGGCTGATGCAACGGTTGCGAGAGCGAACGCAGGGACTGGTCTTGCTCACGGCGACGCCGATGCAGGTGCATCCCGTGGAAGTTTGGGACCTACTGAACCTTTTGGGACTTCCTCCCGCTTGGGACGCGGCTGGATTCGTCCGGTTTTTCACCGAAATCGAGCAGGCAAGTCCTTCGTTCGAAGCGTTCGAGGGGCTGGCGCGGATGTTCCGCGCCGCAGAGGTGGCATATGGAGCTGTGAAAGCCGAAGAGGTCGCACGGCTCGGCGGTGTTAGTCGCCTCAAGGCGAAGAAAATCCTTGATGCGCTTCGTGACGACGCAAGCATTCCGCGCCGCAAGCTGGAAACCGCTGAGCGCAAGCTGGCAATTCGTGTGATGAAGCGAAGTACCCCCGTTGCGCGCCTGGTGTCGCGCGCGACGCGCGAGACGCTACGAGCGTACTTCAGGCAGGGGCGGCTTTCGACGCCAATCGCCGAGCGCAAGGTCGAGGACCGATTCATCGATCTCTCGCCGGACGAGCAGACGCTTTATCAGGCCGTCGATAACTACATCTCGACGACCTACAATCGAGCCTCCGAGAAAGAGCGTAGTGCGGTCGGATTCGTAATGACGATCTATCGACGCCGATTGGCCAGCAGCTTCGCGGCGCTCAGAAACACGCTCGAAGATCATCTGGCTGTGATCTCCGGTGCGAAGGATTTGCCGGCGGCCTCGAAAGCCGAAGAGGATGCTGTCGGGGACGTGACAGCGGAAGAGGAACCGGACGCCGAGGAAGCAGCGGCGCGTGAGCGTGAGGGTCTCGCAGTTCAGGAAAGGGCAGAGATCGAGACGCTGCTCGCCAACGTCCGCAGGCTACCACCCGACAGCAAGGTCGAGGAACTGAAGAAAGTGCTCGCCGATCTGCGCGCAGACGCTTACGCGCAAGTCATGGTTTTCACGCAATACACGGACACGATGGATTTTATCCGCGCGGAGCTGGCGCGCGATAGCGACCTACGCGTTATCTGTTTTTCAGGGCGCGGCGGCGAAATCCGCGATCCAGATGGGACATGGCGGACCGTCTCGCGCGACGACATCAAGCGACGATTCAGAGAAGGGAAAGCCGACATTCTCCTCTGCTCGGATGCGGCAGCCGAGGGGCTCAATTTTCAATTTTGCGGCGCGCTCGTGAATTACGACCTGCCATGGAATCCTATGCGTGTCGAGCAACGCATCGGCCGAATCGACCGCCTCGGGCAGCAGCACGCCACGGTCCGCATCGTCAATCTCCATTATCGCGACACGGTCGAGAGCGACGTTTACGTCTCATTGGGCAAGCGGATCAATCTGTTCGAGCAGGTCATAGGGCGGCTCCAGCCGATTTTGGCGCGCGTGCCGCGGCTGATCAGTGAAACTGTGCTGCTTGGCCAAGCGAGCGATCCAGAGAGCAGGGAAAATCTTACCGCGAGAATCGAATCAGAAGCCAAGGCAGCGGCGACTTCGGGTTTCGACCTCGACGCCGCAATTGACGAGGACTTCACCGAACCCGAGCCTGTGCCCTCGCCGCTTTCGCTTGATGACCTCGATTTAGTGATCCATGCAACTGGAGTCCTGCCACCCGGCGTCGAAATCCACACAATGGGAGCACGCGAGTACAGCTATCTGGCGCCAGGAATGCCCGAGCATCTTCGCGTCACGACCGACGCCGGCTATTACGAACAGCATTCTGACAGCGTCGAGCTATGGTCGCCTGGCAATCCACTGTTCCCGGCTCCCCAAGACACCATCCAAGAACCTTCCCAACCGAGAGCGCTTGCTGGATTGCTCGCCCTGGCGAGGGAACATTGACTGCATGGCGAGTCCTGTAGATGCCACTTCCCGCAGGCTTCCTAACACGGACTAATTTTTCGCTGGCTTTCACGCGAATTACCCGCGGATCCAATCAGGAATATAAAGCATTCTATCGCCACCTGATCCCCTCCTACAGGGCAGCTCTAGACGAGAACCTTCGCGATCTCATTACTGATATAAGACTAGGCCGCTATTATCCGCAGCCTCCTACAATTATCTATCAACCCAAGACCACCGGTGTGCTTCGTCCGTTAAGTCTTCTATCGCTGCGCGATCTGATCGTCTATCAGTCAATCGTTAATGTTATTGCTGACCGCTTTTCCAGGGATCAGCAACTACACGCGCTCAGGCGATGCTTTGGTGCCATCTATGCGGGTGCAGGTAAGCCATTCTTTTATCGATCATGGCGAGTCTGTTATCGCAGCTACAACGCAGCCATGGAGGCGGCCTATCGGGCGGGCAAACGGTGGGTAGCCGATTTCGACTTGGTGTCTTTCTACGAACTGATCGATCACGAATATCTCCAGCGGCAACTAGCCAGACGCGTCCGCAACGAAGAGCTACTTCGGCTTCTTTCCAATTGCCTCGGCATTTGGTCGACCCGCGACAATTCCGCGCACTTCAAGCACGGCATACCGCAGGGTCCAGAAGCATCAGCATTTCTTGCTGAATGTATTCTCTTCGATTTCGATGCGATTGGGTTCAAGAACGTCACCTACCTTAGATACATCGACGACATCCGACTCATGGCGCAGGACGAGGTCCCCGCGAGAAGAGCTCTATTGAAGCTCGATCTTGCTGCTAAAGACGTGGGACTCGTTCCTCAAGCTCAGAAAATCAACCTGCGTCGTGTAAATCGATTGAGCGAACTTCAAAAGGCTGTTCCAAGCGGGCTGCTTGCCGCCAGAGGCGGAAGACGCCTGACAACCAGGAGCAAGGGGCTTCTGCGCGTATTCCGACGGTCGCTGCGCAAACAACGGGGCCAGTGGAAGATCATCGATGTCACGAAATTCAAGTTTGCACTCCTTCGGCTGCCTCCTCGAAAAGATGTTTTGCGACGGATTGCTATCTTGCTCCTACACTATCCGGATTGTTCATGGGTGTTCGGCCAATATTTGAAGCGATTTCCAAGAAACAAAGCCGCCGCAGAAGTCTTGCTTAACGCGCTACAAAGGGACCCGACCTATGACGCCGCCGCCGCAAACTACATCGATGCCCTCAACGTGTGCGAGCCGGCGCGCAACTTCACATCCTACCGACGCGTAGTAGAGACAGCGAAGCGCCGGTCAGAAGAAAACAGCATGTCACTCAGCCTCGCTGTTACAAGCTTTCGAGGACGCAGACGAAGCCCCTCTGCCGCTCTTGCGCTTATCGCATCAAGCGACAAAGCGCTAGCGCGTTCGATACTGATTCATCAGTTGTTTGCAGCGAATAGTGCGCCGCACCCGCTTAGTGATTTCGACAATCCGGTCTGGCCCACTTCGATGCTTACATTTGGCCCACCAGTTTTCCGTTAGTTGTTCAGTTATTGCTCTGTGCTGATGATCAGCGCTACGGGCCTCGTTTTAGGTCGCCTTTTTCCCGCCGCCGCTAAGCGGGGGCGGCGCGGTAATATTGTTCAGCTCTGCATTGCGGCCCTTGCGCTTCTCCAGGGTTCGGCGAAAGCGGTATGAGTCAGTCCCGGTTTCGATGATGCTAGCGCGGTCAGTAATGCGATCGATCAACGCCTTGCAGAGCCGTGCGTTGGGAATCACCTGCGTCCATTCCGAGAAGGGCAGGTTGGTAGTAACGATCACTGCGGCCTTCTCGGCCCGTTCGGCAATGACCTGGAACAGGAACTCCGCACCTACTTCGGCCAGGGGCACGTAGCCCACTTCATCGAGCGCGATGAGGTCGTAACGGGCCCAACGGCTCAACGCGCGGCCGAGTTGCAACTGATGTTTGGCCTCGACCATTTCGTTGATCAACGCAGCGGCGGTAGTGAATCGAACCCGGCGCTTCTGCCGGCAGGCGGCTACTGCCAGGCCGGTGAGTAGATGGGTTTTACCGGTGCCGCTGTCACCGATGAAGATGACCGGCTCAGCCCGGCCGATGTAAGCGCCTTGCGCGAGTTCGTGGATCTGTTGTGCCGAGATCTTGGGATTGCGGGCGAAGTCAAACTCCTCCAGGGTCTTCATCCGCGGCAGATGCGCTTCGCGAAGGCGCCGCTCCACCAGCCGCTGTTCCCGTTCTTCGAGTTCGGCCTGCAACAGCGCTTCGAGGAAGCCCAGGTGCGAATGACGTTCGCGCACCGCCTGTTCGGCCAGTTGGCCGCATTGCGCGGCGATCGCCGGCAGGCGTAACACCTTGCACTGCTGCTGGATGCTGGCAGTTTCCAGAACGGCGGCCTGCGCATTCATAGCGCTATCTCCGAGCTCAGCAACCCATCGTAGTCGGTGATCGCCGGCAGTGGTCGTTCGAAACGGGCAAGTGCGCCCAACTCGATGAGCGCACTGCGCGCATGGGCCAGGTCCGCGGCTTCCACCAGATGCCGCACCGCCGCGGCATCCGCACAGCCCAGAGCGATTGCTTCTTCCACCGCCGTTCGTACCCGTTGGTGGCCATGCTGTTTGATCAGGCTGAGCAGCTGAATCATCTGGCGCGTGCCGCTCTGCCTGCCGTGCCGGTGTATCAGTTCGTCGAGCAGCCGATCGTAGCTTGGCGGCCACCAGCCACGTTCCCGCCATGCCTTGAGCGGCCTGGAGCCGATCAGGGCGCCCGGTTTGCGCTCCAGTACATCGAGATAGTGTTCCAGGTCGAGCACTTGTTGCTGCCGCCCGTGACAACGCTCGTGGCAAGCGATGCACCGCCCTTCATCCCGCACTTCGACGTAACTCGGATAAAGCCGGACCTCGACCGTCTTGCCGGACGCCGCCGGCACCGAATAGAGATTGGTCCGCACCCGCACGCAGCCGAGACCGTCCACGCGTGGAAACGCGATCTCCGCCAGCTCGAAGCCTTGTTCGGCGAGCGGTAATAGCTGCGCACGCTCCTCGATCATTAACCCTCCCACCGGCTGCTGGTGTCCGGCGATCTGGCGCCGTTCATCGGCACGGCAGGCGGCGAGCAACTGCGCGTTGAGATCCGCGAGGTCGCGCGCCTTCGGCACCGGCACCCAATGATTGCGCCGAAAGTAGCCGGCCTCGCCTTCTATCCCACCTTTCTCGTGGGGCTCCTCGGGCGTGCAAAATTCGCTCTGGAACCGCCAGTGTGAACGAAAAGCAATGAAGCGCACGGTCTCCTCGCGGCGGAACCCACGCAGGATCTTCTTCACCGCAGCTTTCAGGTTGTCGTACCTGAGGATGCGAAAGACGCCCTCAAAATATTGAAACGCGTGCTCGTGAGCCTCGAGAAACGCCTGCTGGTCGCGCGATGATAGGCCCGATGGAAGGCCGCGCCGCTCGCCATGCTCCGTATCGCAAAGACCTGCAGCTTTATCCGTTCACCATTGAGCTCCGCCCATGCTTCATACCAATCGACCTGGCCTTCCTGCCCCGGTGCGTAGCTCTGCGGCACACAGGTCGCGCGGGCTGACCATCCCAGCTCCCGTTTGCGCTCGCGCACATACTGCCGAATCGTCGCTTCCGACACTTTCCGCTCCGGCTGCTCCGTCACAATCCGCTGCCAGATGCGATGGGCGGTGTGACGCTGCTTGCGCGGGGCGTTGCGATCGGCTTCCAGCACCGCGTCGATGAAGGGCATCAACGGCGCCATTATCGGTCGCTTCCGTTCCCACTGCTGGCGCTCCGGCGGTGCGGCATTGGCCAGCGCCTGACGTACCATCCGGCGATGCACTCCCAGCTTGCGCGCGATGCCGAGCACGGTACCGTCGCCGAATTCGTACTCCCTGCGTATCTGCTCGAATAGCTCCACCTTTGCTTTCCTCTCCATCCCGCGCCTCCTGCTCTTCAGCAGGATGCTTCGGGTCTGCGAGGTGGGCCATTTTACAGCATCGAAATGGGCCGCTTTAGAGTATCGAAATCAGCTTAGCCACGCAGATGCGTTCCTGCAAACGGGAACACTATCGCAGGATGAGGACTTCGCGCGGTACTGCGGGTGGCTGATGCTTACGACACACCCGTGGACCGGCTCGAACTTCTGGAGACCGCGCCGAACCGCACACCCAGCTGTCCAGCTTCTCGCATTCGGCCTCGGGCTTCGCGCTCGTCCACCAAAGAAAGCCGGATTCTCTGGAGCACTTCTTCGCGGAGCGCAAGGTCCGGCTCGTCTTTCCTTGGAGGAGAGCCCTAACGGCGAAAGATTTGCGACACGCGGAGCAGCTTTGCATACAAGTGCGGAGCCATTTAGGAGGCTCGCCAGACGCTCAAGCACTGGCGCTAGATAGTCTAAACGACCATCTGCTTCAGTCGTTCTCTCGCCATCACCCAAACCTTAAAAGCGCCTTCGCACGGGCGGCGGGATCGAAGCCCCATCCTGATCTCGGCAATTGGTTGCGGAATCCGGCCCTGACTAACGCCTTGCCAAATTCAATAGCATGGTTCTCAGAAGTCCATGATACGCGCCTCGGATCTCAGCTCGCACATGCCAAGCGGTCTTCTGGCAAATACAAAGGAGCGCCCACTGGCAGGGTGTCGTTTCGGAAAATCAATCAGATACTCGGGGGAGCGGCCGCCTCATGGAGGGATCTTTTGGTAGAGTGGAAAAAAGTTCTCTGACCAATAGAGGTTTAATCCCCACATATTCGAGTCGTTATCAAATTTGACCTGTAGGACGGGACAAGTCGGACGCCCGCGCCTCAATAGCCCAGACGTCCGACTACCAGCGGTTTAGAACGGCACCTCGTCGCTAGCCAGAAAAGGCTCCTCCGGCAAGGTCGCCTCCGTCCGCTCGCCCGAAGCAGGTCCGAGAAACTGTACGCGGGACGCGACGATCTCCGTACATTGTCGTTTGCCGCCGTTGTTCTTGGCCTCGAACTCCCGCGTGCGCAGACGCCCTTCGACGTAAACCTGCCGTCCTTTCTTGAGGTACTGATCGCAGGTCTCGGCCAGCTTGCCGAACGCCACGATTTGGTGCCACTCGACCCGTTCCTGCTTCTGGCCCTGTTTGTCGGTGAACGTTTCATCGGTTGCGATTGAGAAGCCGACCGCAGGCTGGCCGCTCGTCAGATGCCTGAGTTCGGGATTGCCGCCCAGATTTCCGATTACCATTGCTCGATTCAAAGACATGAGATTTGCTCCTTTCGTCCGCTCCAGATCCGGGCGGTTTTACCCTTTGCTCCTAGCCGCTGCGGCTGGGTTCCCAGACCGTGCTCTGTTCGATACTCCCAGGAACCCGCTCCCCCAGCGTGGTGAAACGGTGTTTGACACAAACCGGATCGTGTAGTTAGGATCGTCGTTCACAAAAAGAGGGAGGACGCGACATGTGGTGTACAGATCCTGCAATCACCTACCTGAAATCATACGGGTACAGTGTCGTCAGACTTCCGAAGCCAGATATTAGGCCGCTCCAGATTCTGGCTGATCAGGGGTCCGATCTCGACCGCTTGGGTGACCTGAGCACGGTTCTCAAGTCGAAAACGATTGCGATGCCTGCCGTATCGTCCGACAACCCGGCTCCCACCATTTCCGGTAAGAGGACGAGTAACCTTAGCTCGGGGATAGGACTATCGATTCTTGGGAACGTGATCGGCGCTATGGGAGGTTCAAGCCTCGGATTGGATCTCAAATATTCGAGCGCTGATACGGTTGCGTTCGAGTTCATCGATGTCCTTGAAAACAACATCCAGGTTGCGCAGCTCGATCAGTTTTTGGGTGACGCAGACATCGATCCGTCGTCGAGATATGTGCGTGAACTTCTAGAATCCGACGACATCTACGTCATAACGGACACCATCAAGAGCAAGAAGTTGACGGTCGCAGCGCAAGCCTCTGGCGGAGCCTCCGTAGCGCTTCAAGTTCCGGCAATCCAGGGAATCGTCGGCGGCAACATCGCGGTCTCGGCGAGCGCAACAGCGAGTGGAACACTCACCTATGAAGGAAAGGTGCCACTCGTATTTGGTTTTCAGGCAGTGCGCGTCTTTTACCAAGATGGTCACTACACTTCATTTGAGCCGCTTCCGCCGGGCGGGGTCGCATTGAGAGCCCTCCAGAACGTTCCCAGCGATGGCACCGCGAAGTTTGTGAGCGCGGGACCATTCGCCCGCCTCCGCAGCTAGTCATCAAACGGCAAGTCATGGCGAATTGGGCGATTGTCATCGGCATCGACCAATATTGGACTCCGAACGCCACCCTCCGGGGGGCCGTTTCGGACGCCCTCAAGATGCGAGACTGGTTGCTCAGTCCGACCGGCGGCAATGTTCTTCCCCAGAACTTGTTTCTTCTGCTCGGTCCGGCACTGTCGAGCAAGGTTCCCTCGGGGGTCCCATTTTCGAATGCCGATCAGGCGACGATTATTGGTGCCTGTCAGTTGTTAGCTCGAAAAAGCGGAGGGCGGGGTGACCGACTCTTTTTTCACTATTCTGGACATGGACTCGCGGTGCGTGTGAATAACCTCTTCCGCGAAGATGCAGTCATTCCCGTTGATTTTACTGATGCATTACCGATCCGATCCCTCGGGTTACGATCGATCACCGAGTTTTTTCAAGCCACGCAAATCCGAAACCAATTCTTCTTCATCGACGCCTGCCGCAACATGCCGTGGGAAGGGACGAAGCAGTTTCGAATCGGAGAGATGCCCTCCGCTCCCGAACCAGATCCAACTCTGCCTCCCGTTCAACAATTTGTCTTCCATGCCACTTCGCCTGGCGTCAAAGCTGCAGAAATCAGCGAAGCAGGAAATGAGCGAGGCGCATTCACTGAGGCGCTGCTTGACGGTCTTCGCGGTCGCGGTCGGGCGAAGGCTTGGGACCGCTCTTCCGAAGGGTACATAGTGCGTGTCGGGCGCCTCCTGACCTTTCTGGTGGACGAAGTCTCGAAAAAGGTCTCAAAATACGGTTACCCTGATTTGATTCAGATTCCGCAGGAAGATGGCCAGCGCGGTGCGATAGACAGAATAGACGGCAGCGATCCCATCTTGGCGCGGTTTCCCGCCGATGCCTTCCAGAAGGAAGCGCTCGACATTTCACTGGAGCCAGAAGTCGTCGTTTCTCAAGCGAAAATCGATGTCAAGGGGGACGAGGTCGCGGACAGCCGCGCGGCTATTGCTGAATCACCGGTGCGTTTTTTGCTCCCTCCGCAAGACTATACCGTCACCGGCTCTGCTCTGAACTTCGTCCCTGAGCGGAAACGGCTGATCGTTGAGCTGTACGACGCTCAGAGTGAAACCATGAGGTTTCGTCCTATACCACCGGCACCGCAAGCACCCGAGCCGGCTCCCATGCCACCGCCGCCGCAAGCACCCGAGCCGACCGCCCGTGGCTCCGGAGAATTGCGCGTCACCAGCGCCGACCGCATGGCTACGCTGGAGCTTGCGGACAGCACAGGCAAAGTCCTGAAGACCGGACTGGGCTCTCTGGAGTATGACAACCTGCCCGATGGGCTATATCGCGCCCGTCTAAGAACACCCGAGGGCCGCTTCACGGAAAAGCTCGTTGAACTGCCTGAGACGTCACTTGTCGAACTTGACTCACCTGAGCCCAGGCTCACGGCGGTGACGAGCGACATAATCAAGAGGTTTGATTTTAAGAGGCTTCCGGACAAATCCCTCGAAGTCTCGAAGTCGGTCGGTCCAATCTCTTCGGCCCCACTGTCTACGATTCTCACTCTGGCAGGCAGCGTTTCAACATTCGAGGGCTTTGACCTCTCTGCCGCACGGTTGAGGGGTCTCGGGCTTTCGGCTTTCCGGGAGGCACAACCGGACGCATCAGCAAGCGGGCTTCAGATACTGTTCGGCGTCGAGTCAGAATCCGGGCATGACATTGAACGCTACTTCGGTGAGATGCGCATTCGAGTCTGGCCGCAGGGCCATAATATCCCGCAGGAAACCGGTGCGCCTTCTGTATTTTCGCGAGTGAAGGGGCTCGCCGCGTTTACCCTGGCCGCCGACGCCAAGCCGCACTGGCTCTCGATCGAATTTCCCGGCCAACAATCGGTGGTATTGGCGATTACGATGATGCCAGCACGATTAACTCTGCTGGTGTTCCATCTTGATGCCGCCGGTCTGACACGCATCTTCCAGTACCTTCCGCCATTGCAGCCCAGGAATAAAATCGAAAGCCCTGGACCCAAAGATCTGAGGAGGTTGGAACTCATCCAGCGTTTCTACATGAGTGGACGCCTCGACTACGCACTCGAGAATGTCCAGGCGGAGGATTTGTTATACGCCAAATGGATCGAACCGATCGCTGGATGCCTCGGGGTTACTTGCTCTTGAAAACCGGTCGAGCGTCTGCGATGGCTGAAGCCGCAAGGAACATGGTCGAGCATTTCGGCGATTTGAGCGATAGTTTTGTGCTCCTGGCTGAGTCGGCTCGAGCTCAGAAGGACACTGACCGCTCGTTCGACGCGTTCAACAAGGCGCTCGACCGCGGAATCCCGATCTTCGCCGACGGATTGGCGAGGCTCAACAATGGGATCGAGCGTTTCTCCAGTTCAGATCGGCGCACCCTTCTTATCCGGCGAGTGTTCGCAAAGCGAGTACGTGGTCTTTTGTGGTCAGCTTGGACGCCTCAGGATTTCGTTCCGGGCGAACCCCTCGAATGAACCGATATGTGATATTACCGCCCGAGTTGGAAACGCTTACCGGCTGATCCACATCCGCTTGGGCTGGCCTACCAAAGGCAAGTTGTTTACAAAGCGGCAACCTTGATCGCGATCTCCGCAGCAACGATGAGCACATCGACCGTGGTGTCAAGAACGTCCTTAGCGGTCTGGCGGTTTTGTATCGCGTTCTTCGCGTCAGCAATTTCTTGCCTCACGTGATCGATCTCTGCAGATGGCAAGAGCTGCGCAATGGGTTGAAATGTCTCGCGCTCCGCCAGCAGGCCGAGGGCTGTCTGGAGAGCATCACACTCGTTGTTGATCTCGCGAACGGTCACGGGCGCTAACGCGACACTGGACTGGGCTGCCTGCGTGATTACCTCAGTCAAGGCGTCGGACATCGCTTCGATCGCTTTCACCCTCTGTATCCCGTTCGGATCGTCAGTCTGCTCACCCGTCTCATTAATGAGCTGTGAGAGCTTGTCGAGCGGAGCGGTCGAGACCTGGCTGGTATCCCCGCTGGTCGTCCAGATCTTAAAAATGTCTTGAATAACAGGAACGAAACCTTTGCCGGCGTCGACAAGGTCGCTAATGTTTGCCATTCTGCGCCTCCAAAACTTTGACGAGCAGGTTTCGCGTATCGTCTATCTGCTTCTGAAGCTTTCCTTGGTCTTCTTTGCGTTGCGCGGCGGTCTTCTCGGTTGCGCCTTTGAGCTGATTCACCCTCGCTTGAATCGTCGATACCGCAATCGAAACTCCTCCTGCGTCGAGGCTCTGGAGCACAAAGGAGCTGCTGCCGCTGGAAAGATAACCAGTGAGAGCTTGATTATTTTTCTGTGCAGCGAGCGTCGCCTTCTGAAGCGCCGCATAAAGATCTTTGAGAGCTTGACCTCTCGCCCGCTCCGACTCGGAGAGATTCAGGAAGTCTTGCTGCGAGGCGATGTCTAACTCCGCTGTCTTCCGGAGGAGCAGACTTTCTCTTCCTTTCGTCTTTCCTGCCTGAAGCAACACGTCAGCCTTTGAAAGCGAACGGTTCCACTCCAGTATCTTCCGCCGGCGCGATTCATCCGCCTGAAGTTGTGCGTCAATCGCTGAGTCAAAGAGATCTCTTTGATTCTCAAGCGTCGAAGAAAGTCTGCCGTAGTACGCGTCCTGCTCATGGTTCAGCGCCGCAACACTCGCCCTGTCGCAGCCGCATAGCCCTGATAGAAAGATGCCCACGAGAACCCAACGCGCTCTGGGGTAACGCGATTTCACTTCGACTTTTCCAACGCGGAAATACCGTCTTTATATGTGTTATCGAGCTGGTCTGCCTGCTGTTGCGAAAGCGTCACATCAATCGAGAGCCATTGGTCGACAGCGGTCGCGATCTGGGTCATGACCGCAATCTGCTGCTGCAAGATCCCCATTTGCAAATCGACTTGTGCTGCAGTTTTCTGCTCGTCACCGATCAGAGCCACCGCTTGTCCGTGTACTTGAGAGCACTCCTGGCAATTGCTGCTTTGAATAGCGGTAGCGAACGCGGTCGCGCGCCGCCGGGCCGCGTTTCTCATCGCGTCCAAATTCGCCGCTATGAGCTGCAGTTTCTTCTTCTCGCTAGGATCCTTCGCTTGGTCGCTGTCACTCTGCATCTTGTCCTGCTGCACTTTGAGGTCAGTCTCCTGCCGACTGAAGTCAGTGGCGGCACCGTCGATAAGCGGCCGGACAATCGTTTCGTCTTTATCAAAGAGCGTGTCCGCAGCTATTTCCTTGTCTTTTTCGTTTTTATTCAGTGATTCGATCGCGGCCGTCGCCGTAGCGACCCTCGCCCAATCTTCTATGGTTCCTTCTTGCTGAAGGTGAAATTCGTCCAGACCTTGCTTCAGGCCGATCGCAGCTTTATTCATCGCGCCGAGGAGTTCCAGTTGCTTCTTGGATGCGTCCTTGACGGGCTGTGGTGTCGCGCAGCCGGCGAGGGCGAACCACACCAACGCAATTGGAATTCCTACAGTTCGTAATGAATGTTTAGGAAAGCGCATCAGTAACATGGGGTTCCGAACCGCTGCTGTTCAGGGGGTTCGGCTGACTTTCGGTGGACAGCATGCTGTATTGATCCAATCGGTGTCAAATGCGTTCTCGGCCAAACAGGTGAGTCTGCGCGGCACGCATGTTATATCGCTTCTGAAAAATCTCCTACAGCGGTCCTCCTCCTCAATTGCTCTCCGATGATCTCGGGACTGTCGCGACAGACGCCAGCCTCGATCTTCGCGACCTGCGAAAACGACGGACGCCCGCGCCCAACGGCGCGGGCGTCCGAACGGGAGCGACTTAGAACGGCACTTCATCTGCTGACGGGATCGGCGGTTCCTCAGCCGTATTAGCATCGGTGCGTTCCGCCGGCGGGGCGCCGAGAAACTGAACGCGACTCGCCACAATCTCCGTGCGTTGGCGCTTGCCGCCGTTGTTCTTCGCCTCGAACTCGCGCGTGCGGAGACGCCCTTCGACGTAAACCTGCCGTCCCTTCCTCAGGTACTCGTTGCAGGTCTCGGCGAGCTTCCCGAAGGCCATGATGTGGTGCCACTCGACGCGCTCCTGCTTCTGTCCCTGTTTGTCGGTGAACGACTCGTCGGTAGCGATTGAGAACCCCACGGCCGGTTGCCCGCTTGGCAGATACCTGAGCTCAGGGTCTCCGCCCAGATTTCCGATTACCATTGCTCGATTCAAAGACATGACATTTACTCCTTCCGGCCGCTCTAAATGCGGACGTTTGATCCTTTTCATTCAGCCGTTGCGACTGGCTTCCCAAACTGCGCTTTCGACCCGCTCTTCACTCTCCGCGCGCAAGTACTCCCCGAAGCATCGCCGGTGGAAAATCGCGAACCCGCCAAAGGTGGCATCGAATCCAATTCTCGGCCGGTTGAACCTTGCGCCGGCACATTACGCACGCATCCATTGGTGAACCTCCTTTCCCGGCCCGCTTGCCGAAGGCCAGGGCCATCTTTGCTGTTTGCGTTTCACCCCGCGCCAATTTTTGGGCGCAACCGTCTCACCCAAACCCGGACGGTTGCGAGTGATTCCCGTCCGCCGGAAGCGCAGCCTGCGAGCGTGACAGAGAGCAGCGTCCCCAAGGGCTGGCGCGCTTGCAGTGGAGCGACGGGGTACCGCATCGAGCGCGGCGGAGCGGGAACGGCAGGCACTCTTGCGCCGAGCGGCGCTTGCGAGCCGCGCCGTCCATAGCGGAGCTGCGCTACTGGTCGATGGGGTGGGCTGCGGCAACTGCCTTTTCCGCGGTTCTTTGTGCATATTGGACTTGCCGTTCTGGTCGGCCCTTCTTTGATAGATCGCGGGCACGAAGTATCTCCGCTTGAATCTGTCCTTGCGGGAGTCCGCGGCTTGCCGCGTAGAGCGCCCAAGCCATGTCGGCTCGGTGAAGGTCGCCTTCGTACCGCCGATCACGGTAAAACTCGGCGAGTGGCCGAATGGAACCTCCGTTCGCACGCGATCCAGCGTGCATACGCTCTGCACGTCGGAGCGTAAGCGTTACCCGTTGGGCGGACACCTCGTGGAGAAGTTCGTCGGCCTTGCTGTAAACGCAGCCGCTCCATTCGTGGAGCTTGACGAAGGGAGCCAATCCATTCTCAAGGCGTCTCTCAGGCTTTTGATTGGTGAATCCCGCGAGCCGTCCGAAGTGTCGCCAATCGGCGCTGGATGGATCGCCGCCAAATCGGCGGGCTAGCTCCCTGGCTACCTGGGTGCTGAGTTCGCGCGTTAGCATCCGTCCGTGATTGAGCCACGCTTGGAAGTTCCTGCGCGAAGTCTCGACAATGACGGCTGGCTGGAATCCGGACCGTTTCATTTTGTCGAGCGCCGCGAAGGCGAGGTCGTCGATAAGACTGAGCACGTGTTCGCCATGCGGACGGACGAAGATATGCGCGCCACGCGCATTTTCCCTCCGAAGCCATTTGATGGCTGTGTCGACTTGCTCCGCGCTCCAGCCCTCGCGCAGGAGCATCCGTCCGGTCTGCTGCTTAACCCCTATGTCGAAGCGGCTGGCGCCCATCGCTGCGAGCTGCCGTGGCACCATCGTCCGCGTAATTTCCGTGCTCATGATCCACGCATCCGCGCGCGCCGGTGCGCGGAGAAAATCGTCTCAGAGTTTGGTCGTCTCTTTGCCGATGCCTTGGGTTCCGTTGGTGCCGGGGCCCGGCGCCGTGCCTCGGTTCATCGGCGTCGTGCCCTGTGCGCGTGAGGGAATGACCGATGTAACGCGAACGTCTTTCGGAGCCGGGACTCGTTGCCCGCCATCAGGGCCGAGATTGGCGAGTTGCTGGGTCTGGCGCCCGAAGTCCATTGCGTTGATCCAACCAGCGGGTTCGTTCCTGGTGTCGGCTCCGCCCTTGCCAAGTTGTGCGACCTTGTTGAATCCCGTCTGAAGGGCGCTGCTAATCGGACGAATAACCGTCTGGGCGATGAATGCGGCCTCGAAGGCGTGACTTAGCGCGAGACCGACGGTCCCGCCCGCTATGCTCGCTGCGGTATGCGGAACAGCGACGCACACGATCATGAAGACAATTGCAAACGCGGCGTAATTGAGCATGACGGAGACTGGAATTGTCCCTGAGCAAACCGTGGTCATGATCGAACTGGGCGGGACACCGTATGTCGTCCACCACGGCAGCGTGGCCGGAACCGGCTTGCATGCCGCGGTGATCGCCGCGCTCCATTGACCCGCCATCTGAACTCCAATGGCGAGCACCAGGTAGAAGAACAGGAGGCGGACGCCAACGCGAATGACATATCCGAAGTAGCCCTCGGCCGCCGGAGCGGTGAACCGATTGGCGCCGAATCCCAACAGGATAACGCCGCCTCCGACTACGAGGTAAGCCTCGATGAGCGTAAGCAGCAGCATCGCCGCGGTGATGACAAACGAAAGGAGCACTACAAAAGCTGAGATGCTCTGGACGATTGCGAGCTCGATGTTCGCCATGAGGCTGGCGGTGGCCGGAGTATTGAAGATCGTGGAGGCCATATTGCCGCCCAGTTGCAGAACGGACTGAGGACTTAATGCGGGCAATCCCGTTGCGGCGGCGCCAATGCGACTGAAGCTGCCGAGGACTGCCTGCATCCAGGGCATCGCGTTAACGATCATCAGGTAGATGAAACCACCGCTGAGCATGTGTTTGATCAGGCGGCCGAGAAAGTGCGAAGAATCGAGTTGGCCTTCAGCGCTGAATTGAATCCATGTGACAAGGATGTCGATGAGGAGAAGGCCGAGGAAAAGCTTGATTGCGTACGGTTGGATACCAGCCGAGTATTTAATTGCGGCCGTATTGAACTGGTTTGCGATCTCGTCGAACGTGCCCATTGCAACTCTCCTCTGAGGTAGAAAGCGTTTGGGCGAGCGGTTTTTCAGTGAGGCTGAATCGGTGGTGCTCCCGGAGTTGCATGAATGATGTCCGGGATGCCGGGTGGAGCCGGCGCCGTGAAGGCGGCGCGCGTGGAGTTGACCCGGTTTCGTAGACGGTGTTGGGGAGAAAGGAAGAAGGAGGTTCCCGATGCCACCAACGCATCCACGGTACCCGCTGGAATACCGGCGGCGGATCGTCGAACTGGCGCGCGCTGGACGGAAGATCGAGGAGCTGGCGCGCGAGTTCGAGCCCTCAGCCAATGCGATCCGCAAATGGCTCAAGCAGGCGGCGCTCGATGAGGGCCTGCGCAGTGACGGCTTGACCACTAGCGAACGGGAGGAACTTAACCACCTGCGGCGGGAGAACCGGGTGCTGCGCGAGGAGCGGGAGATACTTGCAAAAGCCGCGGCCTGGTTCGCTCAGGAGACCGGCGCGACGCCGTCGCGGCGGTCGCATTCGTAGGGGCTAACCAGGCCATGCACGGGATTGCCACGATGTGCCGCGTGCTGGGCGTCTCCCCCGGCGGTTACTACGCGCGGCTAAAGCGTCCGCCCTCGGCGCGGGCCCGGGCGGATGGCGAGTTGTGCGGGCGGATCGCCGAGATCCATCACCACTCGCGCGCCACCTACGGCGCGCCGCGCATCCATGCCGAACTCAAGGAACAGGGCATTAGGGTGGGATGCAAACGGGTGGCGCGGCTGATGCGCGCGGCGGGGCTTCGCGGCGTGAGCCGGCGCAACTGGATAATCACCACGGTGCGCGATCGCCAGGCGCGCCCGGCCCCCGACCTGGTCGAGCGCAACTTCAGCGCGCCGGCGCCCAATCGGCTGTGGGTCGCCGATATAACCTACATTCCCACCTGGGCGGGCTTTCTCTATCTGGCCGTGGTGCTCGACGCGTTTAGCCGCAAGATCGTGGGCTGGGCGATGGAGACTTATCTGCGCACCGAGTTGGTGCTCAAGGCGCTGGAGATGGCGCTGGGGCAGCGGCGTGCGGCCGGGGTGATTCATCACTCCGATCAGGGGAGCCAGTATACGTCGCTGGCCTTCGGCCAGCGCTGCGATGAGGCCGGGGTTAAACCGTCGATGGGCTCGGTGGGCGACTGTTGCGACAACGCGATGTGCGAGAGTTTCTTTGCCACGCTCGAATGCGAACTGCTCAACCGGCGCAGTTTCAAGACCCAGGTCGAGGCGCGCATGGCCGTGTTCGATTTCATCGAAGGCTGGTACAATCCGCATCGCCGCCATTCGGCGCTCGACTATCGCTCGCCGGTGGAGTACGAACGCCTTCATCGCGAACTGGGCATGCAGACCATGAGGAGCTCGGCCGCCGCGGGCGGTGCTTGGCCAGCAGACCAATTGCTGGCCGGCGCGCCGCAGACCGCGTCGTCCTCGAATCAGCAACCCATAACGCTTTCCGGCCCGGCCTCAAATCAGGTGGAGGCCGGGACCGAAAAGCTGCTATCAGGCCAATCTCGGGAGGACGCTTTCGGCGAGGTTAAACCAGGACGCTAAACCAAGCCCGATACCGTCTACCGAATCGGGGTAGGTCCACCATCTCGAAAGTCGAGTCTCGTCGCACCTTCTTTTATAGCTTTCCCTAAAATTCCAAAACAAAAAACGTTATAGATTTGGACGGGAACGCCATTCCGAATTCGGCAGCAGACGCCCGGCATCCCTTTCGCGTACTTTCCGATGACCGTCGCGCGGCAAGCCGATAGCGTCTTTCTACCTTCTCCATGTCGTTGTTTGCTAGCCCGGCGCTAGCCCGAGCCAAAGATAGCTTTTTTCTGATGGGAGCGCGCGAAAGCAACCAATACACAAATCCATTGGGCCGCAACGATCTTGGCGGAGAGGGAGGGATTCGAACCCTCGGTACCGGTTACCCAGTACGCCAGATTAGCAATCTGGTGCCTTCGACCACTCGGCCACCTCTCCGCTGCCGTTAACTCATTATCATTACGCAATCGCCATGCTGCGCGCGAATCGAATCTAAACTCCGTGTAAAATCTATCACCAAACGCCTCGCATGCCTCAATTTAGCGAGCATGATCGTTAAACCCGTCAGGGTCATTCTTGAACCGGTGCGGTCCAAGGTTCAAGCGCTCTGCGACAGCTCGATTTCGCTTCGCCATCGGCCCGATTCGACACCAATTACCCACGCCGGCCTCGATCGAACCTCGCCCGTTCCCTGTGCGCCCGACCAAAAACAATCTAATCCGGCTGGCACGCAACTCGCCCGGCGATGCTTCCAACATAGCGAAGCGTCAGCTTGAAGATTGCAGGTGCGCGGGTCAATACCAGGCTGCAGTTCGTAATCGTCGCAGCGGTTCTCAACTCAACGGAAATCACCATCGCACGCCGGACCCGCCAAGCATCTGGAATCCGGCGCATCGGCTCGACCATGGAAAGCAAAGCGCGCTTCAATCAATGGCGAGGATTGTCATCGCCCCGTATCCGCGCTAGTAGGCAAATCGAACGCGCTGGCGGGTGTGAAGGCCGCGGGAAGCCGTGAATCCAGTCCTCGCGACCGTTCTGCCATTGAGTTCGAATCCCGACGGAGGAGATCCCGACCGGAGCTTACGGGAAAAGGAATCATGATTGAGTTCGACCAGAACCTGATTGGGCGTGAGTTCCGAGCTGCTTCGGCGGTGGAAGTTTCTGCCGAAATGATTGCGAACTTTTGCTATGCGATCGGTGCAGCGTCTCCCGTATCCACACACCTCGGTGGCGCCGCGCAAGAGCCCGCCGCAGACCTAATCGCTCCGCCGTCGTTCGCCGGTGTGTTTCGTCTCGCGGAACTCACCTTTGAAAAACTTCCGCACAGCTCACGGCGCCTCGCAGCCGGCATGGAGGTCGAGTTTGTTGCACCGATCAGGGTTGGCGATCGAATCACGATGGCGTCACGGATCAAGGAAGTTTACGAGAAAACCGGGCGTACGGGGTCGATGGTTTTCATGGTAATCGGTTCGACGCTGACCAACCAGGACGGAAACGTCGTCGCTCAGATCGACCATCGCTTCATGCATCGCCCGTGACCGCTATCTCGGCCGCTGATGGCCAGCTAGCTTAAATCATCAGGAGACCCCTCAATGCTCACTTCGTTCGACGAACTAATGTGTCATCAACTGCCAGCCACGATGGATCATGTGCATACCGACAACCCTGAGTGGACTGAGCGCATTTATATCAGTCTCTACAATATCGCCGAGAAGGATATAGTAGTCGGCTGCGGTGTCGGCCAGTACCCGAATAAAAACGTGCAGGACGGCTTCGCAACGGTATGGCATCAGGGCAAGCAGTATAATTTCCGCGCGTCCCGAATACTTCGTCCGTCGATCGATAAAGTGAAGATCGGGCCGCTATCGATCGAGGTGCTCGAAGGGCTCAAGAGCTTTCGGATGGCGCTCGCGGACAATCCGTCGGGAATCGCTTTCGATATTGTATGGAACGCGACCATGAATCCGCATGAGGAGGAGCACGACTTTCGCAAAAGCAATGGGCGGGTCGTGCAGGACATCTCGCGATTTGATCAGGCCGGGCGTGCGGTCGGACATCTGAGTATTCCGGGCAAGACCGTCACCCTCAACGAAAACGACTGGTGGGGGCATCGCGATCGCTCTTGGGGGACGCGCCGCCCGCTGCGCACGGATATTTCGGATAAGCAGCGCACCACCTTCGCGCCGTTCCTTTTCAGCTGGTCGGTGGCGCAATTCCGCGATTTCACACTGCATTGGCGCTTTGTCGAGCGCGGCGCCGGCCATTACAGCTATTTCAGCGGAGAACTCGTCCGTCCATTTGGTCAGCCGGCAGACCCCGGGTGGCTCCTGGATAAAACCGAACAGGAATTTCGCTGGGATGCGTCCGGGCCCCTACAGACCCTGCGCGGAGGAGACATCGAACTATTTTTCAAAAACGGCGAACGCCGGCAGGTGTCCTTCGTTACCCGTCCGGCGCGGTGGCATCTGAAGGGCGGCGGTTACGGCGGCTATCGCGGATGGTACCACGGCGACAGCCGCGGGCAATATTATAGCGAGCATGAGATGTGGGATTTGAGCGATCCAGCGGTACTGCGCGAAGCGAGCACCTTGAGCGACCATTTGATTGAATGGCATTGCGGCGGGGAAACCGGCTTCGGAATCATGGAATACGGAGTGGGGCCTGGATACTACAAATACCAGGAAATCCAACACTTGCCGACGTTCTGAGAGAAATCACTGTACTGACTATTCAGTAACTACTGGGCATGTGCTCGATAATCGGATTAGTGCAGCTTCGAATCCTTCATTCGGCGCTAGGCCTTAACTTGCATAACGGTGGATTACCATGAAGATTGGAATTACGGCGGTGGGAATCGGAAAGGCGGCGCGACCGACGACGATTCGCACGGTAGCGGTGCACGCCGAGCGCCTTAATATAGCAACATTGTGGGCGCCGGAACACGTCGTCCTGTTCGACAATCCGGAATCGAAGTATCCGTACACCGGCGACGGTCGCTTTCTCGCCGGCAGCACAATCGCTTTACTCGACCCATTTATCGGCCTCACTTACGCTGCGGCTCACACCGAACGGTTGCGGCTCGCGACCGGAATCTGTCTGGTGGCGGAGCACAACCCTCTCGAGTTGGCGAAAGTGATCGCGAGCCTGGATTATCTGAGTGGGGGCCGCTTCGCGCTCGGCGTCGGCATCGGCTGGGCGGCTGAAGAGTTTGCGGCGTTGGGTATTCCCTTTGAGCGGCGCGCGCAGCGTACCTGCGAATATATTGAGGCGATGTGCGAATTGTGGACGGACTCGAAGTCGAGCTTCAAGGGTGAATTCGTGAACTTCGACGAGGTACGAAGCTTTCCGAAGCCGGCCCAGGGCGGCAAGGTCCCGGTCATTTTCGGCGGCGAGAGTATGCCTGCGTTACGCCGCGTGGCGAAATACGGGACTGGATGGTTCGGTGTAAATCTTACCCCCGATCAGGCGACGGTGAAAATTTCCAAGCTTCACGCGCTGCTCGACGAACACGGGCGCAATCATAATGAGATCGAGATCATTATTTCGCCCTACGCCAATGAGATTACGCACGACGATCTGCGCGCCTATCACGAACTCGGCGTAAGTGAGTTTGTACCGTTTGTCCGCTTGCCCGGCGATGACGCGAAAATTCCGGAAGCACTCGAGGAAGTGGCGCGAAATTGGGTGGAACCGGCGGCAAAACTGACGTAGCAAAACATTAGTCCTCCCATCGCACATGGCTGCGACAATGATCGGCCGGTTTCCGATAACCGGATAGTCCACTCGCCTCCGATTAAATCGCGCGGCGCGTCGGATATAGCGGTGGATTGCGTCCGCCGCGAGCTATCGATAATTGACTACTGGCTTTCGGACCGATGTGCGCAAGAAAATCTGCGGCCAATTCTATCGTTACTAGGGAAAGCGACGGATATTTGTGACCTCCGCGCGACCTGATGACAGACATATACCATTCGAACCAACATGCTGCTCGCGGAATTCAAGCCGCTATCGGCGAGATCTATCGGACTCGCCAATGATCGATCGTCCGAAAAACGACCGAAGCATGAAGCTGTCCGTCAATCGGCCCGATGACGAATTCGGCGAAGGGTCTGCCCGGTGCTGGCGTCCGCAATGGCTCTCGCGCGACCTGCTATGCCTGTTCGCAGCCCGCGCCCTGCGCAGCTTCGCGCTCGGTTATCTCGGGATCATACTTCCGATCTATATCAGCGACCTCGGGTACGACGCCGTGCATCTCGGCATGTTGTTTTCGATCTCCGGCTTGACCGCGGCGATAATGGCATTTTCGGTCGGCGTCCTCGCCGATCGCTTCGGACGGAAACCGTTCATCATTTTGATCGCGCTGATGATGGCGGCCGGTTCGCTGGTGTTGTCGTTCACGCACAATTTCGCCGTGATGGTGGCGGCCGCCGCCCTTGGTACGTTTGGCATTCCGGGCGGAGTGGGTGGCGGCGGATGGGGTCCGTATTATCCGGCGGCGCAATCGCTGGTCGCCGAACAGGCACATCACCAGCATCGTACGACGATCTTCGGCGTACTCTCGTTCATTGGAGCACTGGCCGGTTCGCTTGGAGCGCTGGCCACGACCCTGCCGCGGACGCTCAATGATACCGCCGGGATTTCGTTGCTCACCGGATTCAGATTGCTCTTTTTGCTGACGGCAGTGGTAGCGATTTTGATGGCGGTGGTGGTAATTCCTGTGCGCGAAAATCGCAACGGCCGCGCTTCGCGTTCGGCGTCCGCCCCTGGTCCGGAACTCCGCCGGCCAGTCGTTGCCACCGATCTGAGCAGGCGCAAATGGGTCGTGATGTCGGCGAACTCATGGCGGCTCGTACGCCGCTTCATGGTTACCAACGCGACCAACGGACTGGCCCAGGGCATGATGGGTCCGTTTGTCGTGTACTGGTTTTACAAGCGGTTCGGCGCCGGTGCGGCCGAGCTGGGACACCTCTTCTTCATTATCAATCTGTGCGCGGCGCTTCCGTATCTCGTGATCGGTCGAATTGTCCGGCGCGTCGGTGCGGTCCTCACCATCACCATTTCTCGCGCCATCTCCGCGATAATGCTGGTGGCTTTGGTGCTTGTACCAACCTATTCCATGGCCCGGATGGTTTACGTACTGCGAGTCCTTTTCGCCGTGTCTGCAATTCCGGTCCGGCAGTCATATTTGATGGGAGTGATCGAACCGGCCGAACGCTCGAGTGCCGCGGGATTTGCGAATGCTCCATCGCAAGTCTCGCAATCGCTCAGCGCATACGGCGCCGGCGTATTGATCCATTACGTCGCCCTGAGCATGCCGCTGGTTCTGGCGGGCTTTTTCCAGGGCCTCAACGCAGTGTTGTATTACTCATTTTTCTACAATGTCCGGCCACCTGAAGAGTTGGGTGCGCCGGGTGCATCCGCGCAACCCGACGATCCAGACTAGACGGTTGCAGGTAGGTTTGCCGCTAGTCCAATTTCAGGGTTGCCGACCCAGCCCCGTGTCGGCGGCCGTCCATGGGAGCCCGGTGATTCAATTTCCGGTGGAGTTTTCGCGCAGAACGCGATAGTCGATTTTGCATACCGAAATGGGGCTCGCGAGTTTATTCGCGATCGCGAGCCTCGGCCGCAACGTTTCAGGGGGCAGTCATGGGTCCACTCGAAGGTGTTCGAATTCTCGATCTGAGTATGGTGGTCAGCGGTCCGTTTAGCACGATGATGCTTGGCGACCTCGGCGCCGACGTGATCAAGATCGAGCCGCCCGAAGGCGACGTTGTACGCAACCTTCCAGGGCCGGAGCGCGGCGGAATGCCGGTGGGGGTCCTCAACTGGAACCGCAACAAGCGCGCGATGGTACTCGACCTCAAGCAGCCGGGTGCGAACGAAGTGTTCTTGCGCATGGCTGAGCATGCCGATGCGGTGGTGCAGAACGTCCGTCCGGGCGTGGTCGAGCGCCTCGGCGTTGGCTATGAAGCCGTGGCAGCGCGCAATCCAAAAATCGTTTACTGCTCGATTGCGGGCTATGGATTCACCGGTCCCTATGCCGACAAGCCCGCCTACGATCCGATAATCCAGGGATGGGCCGGCGTGATGACCGCGCAGACCACTCAAGGCAAGCCGCGGGCGGTCAAGAATATCCTCGCCGACAAGGTCACCTCGATGACGGCGGCGCTCGCGATCGTCGCCGCCCTATATGAGGCGCGCAACGGCCGTGGACAGCATATCGAACTGGCCATGATTGACGCTGCCGCCTACTACCTGATGGGCGACATGATGACCCGCCATACTCTGCTGCCCGATCGGCGCGGCGTCAGCGCGATTGCCAGTTCGGCCGAGCCTTATCGCACCGCCGATGGCTATATGACCATCGCGCCGCTGACCGATAAACACTGGACCGCGCTGCTCGGGGCCGTCGGCCATCCGGAATGGTTCGAGGGCGACGAACCTCGCACCGAACGCGTCAAGCATGCCGCGCGCAAGCTGATCGAGCTATTTCCCACGCAACCGTCGTCCTATTGGCTTGAGCGGATCGAGGCGGCCGACGTGCCGTGCGGACCGGTTAACGACTTCGATACGATCTGGAGCGATCCTCAATTCGTTGCGAACGAAACCTTCTTTGAATATGAACATCCCCAGGCGGGCCGGGTGCGCGCGGTGCGAACGCCGGCCCGCTTCTCGCGCACACGGCCGGAACTTAAACATCATGCGCCTGGGCTGGGTCAGCAGACCGACGAGGTACTCGCCGAATTCGGTTTCGCCTCAGCGGAAATCGCGGAGTTGCGCGAACGCAAAGTTATCTACTGAGATACTAACTCTGACAACTCGGCGAGGTTGGTACCAATTGATCGAATACCAGGTAACGCGAATACCTGGTAACGGCCTCAATGGCCTCCGCCAAACAGCGATTTCAATAGCGGAGTTACCTGCGCGGCCGGATTTGTGCGAATTTTCACTTCTTGCTGCCCAACTTCGTAAAACAATCCGTCGAGCGCCTTTTTGACTACGTAGCTGTTGATGTCCAGGCTCGGTTTTTCCGCGCCGCCCCCGAACATGCTGCCGAGGCTGCCAATCGCCCCGGTTTGATAATGCCCGAGCAGTTGGTCGTATTGCCGGGTAACTGCATATTTGGCCATCTCCTGCTTCACCACCGGAGTGAAGGCCGCGGTCAGCTCGGGCGTGGTCTTTCTCTGGAAGTAGTCAGTCGCAGAATGGCCGCCGCGCGTAACGATTCGCTGAGCGTCGCCGATGCTCATGTTCTCGATCGCGTGAATAAAAATCGGCTTCGCTTTGGGCGCCGCGGCCTCTGCCGCGCTGTTCATACTGCGGATAAACCCGTCGATCTGAGGACCGTAGCCCAATCCGCGCAGCCCCGTTTCAACCAGGCTCAGGCTCTTCGGAAAGCCAATCTTGATCGCGGGATTGGAAAAATACCCTCCGGGACGACCGATCAAACCTATCGCGTTGCTGGTTCCGGTCGTGAGCGCTTCCTTCAGTCCGTTCGCGGCCTGCCCGCTGCTCAGTTGCGCCGGAACCTCGGTGGCGCTGAAGCACACGATCAGCAGAATCGCCAAACTAACTGCGAGGCTTTTGCGGATTATCAAGTTCATCATCGGCCGATCCCCTCATAGGCGGGTCTGAGCGAGTAGTATATCCGGTAAGGCGATGTTTCCCGACCAGGATTCCTGTCGGGTATATAATTGCCCTACTTGGCATCCGGCTGGTTTTCTGGACGCGCCCGCTCAAATGCCGCAAGCTTGTCGCACTCGTCGCAGATTCGCTGGATCGTCGGGAACATACTCATATCGACTTTCAGCAGCCGCGCGTTATAGACCTGCGGCACGATGAACGCGTCGGCAATCGTCGGGCTGTCTCCATGGCAAAACCGTCCCGTCTCCCGCGAACTGGCCAGGATCGCTTCGATCTCCCTGAAGCCCTCTACCATCCAGTGGCTCGACCATTGTGCGCGTTGCGTCTCGCTGGCCTTGAACTCTTTTGCCAGTTGTCTCTGCGCGCGCCCGCCTCCCACCGTATGGATCTCGCATGCAACCGCCAGCGCCAACGCCCGCACCCGCGCGCGCCCAGCCGGATCGCGCGGCAATACCGGCGGATTCGGATTTGTCTCCTCGAGATACTCACAAATCGCTAGCGATTGCCCGATTACCTTTCCGTCCTCTTCCATGGCCGGCACGCGCCCTTGCGGATTGAGCTCCTCATACGAGGCGGCTCGCGATCCGCCGCGCGCCAGATCGATCGAGACGTACTCGTAGCCGATCCCCTTGAGATTCGCCACTATCCGCACTCGGTAGCTGGCTGACGACCGAAAGTAGTTGTAGATTTTCATCGCTTGACCCTCCGGCATCGTTTCGTGCTTTGCTGCTGAGACACTGTAATTATTCGAGCGTTTAATACGCAATTGAACGCGAGCGCAAACGCATTGCTGGCGCGCTGAAGGCCGCTTATTGCAGAATCGGGGAGGCGCAAAGCGCATGGCTCGAAGCGGCGGCTACTGGGGCCGCGCAGGGCCGTCTCTGAGGCTCATGATCAGAGAGGCGAGTGCGAACGGCGCTGCATGGAGGATCAACGATGCCTGGCGACGATCACAGCTTCACCACTACCGGTCGGGTTCCCGGGAAGGCCAAGTATATTGCGCCGCTCCTCGGCGACATCGCGGCGCAGGCCTCACAGGCCGATAGGACACGCTCGGTGGCAGCCGGCGTTATTGCGTCAATCAAGCAGAACGACATCATGCGGATGTCGGCCAGCCGCGAGATTTCGGGCGTCGAGGAATCTATCGTCACGATCGGAAATGAGCTCCGTGCGATCGCCCCTTGCTGTGGCTCGACGGCATGGTGCTTGTGGAATCACCTGTGCGTCTTTCATCATTTCGCCGGACTGCTTGGCCCGGCCAACGCGGCTTTTTTGTCCGACTTGGTTTCACGCCGCGAATGGGTCTGCTTTCCTGCGGGCGCGTCGTCCGAGGTGACGGCCGTCGATGCGGGCGGCAAGACCATTGTGTCGGGGGTTGCCGCATTCGGTTCCGGCGGTCGATATGCAGATTGGGCCGGCGTGGTATTCGTCAAGGACGGCGTCAAGGTACCCCAGTTCACGGTCGTCGATCTTCGCCACCCGAAGGCAAGCATCAGAGCAACCTGGGACGGAAGTGCTCTCCGAGCGTCTGCCACCGATCATATTTACTATGAGGGCGTTGACGTACCGCGCGAACGGGTTGTGCCTGCGCCCGCAAAGTACCGCGCACTCTATCGGCGGCACGACTATCCGATGATTCATCACCGCTATCGCGAAGATTGGGTTGCGCTCTCGGTGATGTGGCTCGGCGCCATGGCGACGGGTGTGGCTCAGGCTTCGCTCGATGAAACCGCGCACAATATCAGGGATCGGATCGCGATCTTCGGGACCAGGATGGTCGAGAAACCCACTATCCACGTGAACCTCGGCCGCGCACGGGCCCTCATCAACGCTGCGACGGATACGGTTTACGCCGCGATGGCGGAAACGGATGCGCGGATTTCGGCCCGCGTGGTGCCGACCGAAGGGGATTATTTCCGGCAGACTTCAGCAGGAATGCAAGCCGTCCTGTTGTGCGACGAAGCAATGAGGCTCATTCTTCGCGTCCTCGGGGGCAATGGATTACGCGAAGGTACCGACTTCGAGCGCCGCTATCGCGATTTTCAAGCGATGCCCTTGCACATCAACGGGCACGTTGACCGTATCACCGAGCAACTCGGGCGCATCACCCTCGGATTGGATTCGCAGAATCCATTTTAGCCGCCACGTCTGAGTTGAACCTTCCGCATTGAGACGTCGCGAAGCATTCGCGGCCATGAAGGCATGGGACGGTCCGCCTGAACAAGCTCGAGGCCCCGCGGCCCGTTCCCGTGCACCGTCGCCCCACCTGCGGCAAAACGTCAACCCGGGATTCTACTCATAAACGCGCCTGCGTTGGTGTGCAGGCCACTAGGAACCGCGGACGACTTGCCCCGGCATCGCGCCGGTCGGTTGGCCGTCTTCGAACGTGACCTCGCCGCTCACGATCGTGAATTTGTAGCCATCCGCACGTTGCACGAACCGGCGGCCATCAGCGGGCAGATCGAAGACCAACTCTGGCGGGTGCAGCTGCAGGCGATCGAAGTCGATCAGGTTGATATCGGCCTTCATTCCTGGTGCGAGCGTTCCCCGATCGAGCATCCCGTAAAGTTGTGCCGTGTCACGGGTCTGGCGCTTGACCGCGAACTCGAGCGGAAGACGTTCGCCGCGACTGCGATCGCGCACCCAATGAGTCAGCATGTACGTGGGCATGCTGGCATCGCAGATCAAGCCGCAATGCGCACCGCCATCGCTCAACGACATAATCGTATTTGGATTAGTTAGTTGCGGCAGGATGGCGTCGAAGGAGTAGGTTCTGTAGGCCAATGGCATATAGATGATTTCGCGACCGTCGCGTTCGAGCAGCGTATCGTAGGCAACCTCCTGCGGCGTCCGCTGCAGACGTTTTGCACGCTCCAGGATGCTGCTATCAGCGGTCGGCTCATAGTCGGGAGGATCGCCCAGCGAGAATTGATGCTGAAATCCTGCGACCATCGCGAGCGTCTGCTCATCTTTTACTGCCGGCGAATCATTGAGAATTTGCGCGCGCACCTGCGGATCGCGCATCCGCGCGACTCGCTCCTCATGACTGAGACCCGCCATCAACTGGCGAAAGCTACGATGGGTGCTGAACGGATGGATGGAACTCTGCAGGCTCATCAAAGAGCCTGCCGGTCGTGCCCCGACTTGCGCTACCATGCGAGCGCCCCGAGCGTTGCTGCGTTCGATGTATTCCAAGACCTGGCGCATCTTCATTCCGGACCGCCGCGAGATTAGCGCGGCAAGCGAGATCGGCCGCCCGGTTTCCATCGAAAGCCGCCCCATCCATTCGAGGTTCGCGTCGTCGCCGGTAACATCCGTAATGATCTCGAACACCCCGTGACCCGCTTCGCCCAACGCGCGTCCGAGCGCCAGTACTTCGTCGAGTGCGGCAAAGGTCCCGGGAACGAACGCCTTATCGCGCGTCCGATGCACCAGCGTTCTCGAGGTGCTGACGCCGAGCGCCCCGGCCTCGAGCCCGTCGCGCACGACGGCCGCCATGCGTGCGATATCAGCGGGCGTAGCCGCCTGATTCTCCGCGCCACGCTCGCCCATTACATAGGCGCGCACCGCACAATGCGGCACGTGGGTTCCCACATCGAGCACGCGCCTCATTCCGGAAAGCGCATCGAGGTATTCGCCGAAAGATTCCCACTCGAAGTTGATGCCGGCGGTCAAGGTCTCGGTTGGAATGTCTTCCACGCCGTCCATCATGCTGATCAAAAACGCCTCTTTGCCGCGTTCGACCGGGGCAAAGCCGACCCCGCAATTACCCATGACGAGAGTCGTAACGCCGTGCCAACTCGAGGGCGAGAGGTAGGGATCCCACGCCACCTGGCCGTCGTAATGCGTGTGGATATCGACTCATCCCGGTGTCATCAGCAAGCCGCTCGCGTCAATTTCGCGACGGCCGGGACCGGCCTTGCCGCCGACGCCGGCGATCTTTCCCTGGTCGATTGCGAGGTCGCCGACGAAGCCTGGTCTTCCGGTGCCGTCGATAATCCTGGCGTTGCGAATTACGAGATCGTTCATCGTGGCTGCTCCTGGAGCCTGAGGAATGCGAGCTGGCGCATTTCATTTACTCCAAATCGCGTACATTGTCCTGGTCGGCGCCGAGCCCTTCGAGATTCTCGCTAACTAATACAATTGTGTCTTTGAGGCAGCGAAACACCGGCGTCCAGCAATCTCAACCGTAAATTACGCTTGCACGAGCCGACGCCGATAACCGGCGAGACTTCCTCTGTTAGTCCTCGCAACGCCTTTCTTATCCGTGCCCTTCTCCAGAGAACGATATTTCCATGTGGAGACCTAAGTGAAAAGCCGGACTATCGTGCGACCCAACCGCCGTCGATCGTCAACGGGTGCCCCGTCACGAATGAGGAGGCGTCGGAGAGCAGCCAGAGTACGCCCTCGGCGATCTCCTGCGGCTGACCGAGGCGCCCAATCGGCTCCGCGGCGATCACGTCCGCCTCGGTGAAGCCTCCCTTGTCGATCGCCCGCTCCACCATCGGGGTGCTGATAACTCCGGGGCATACACAGTTCACGCGGATATTCTTCTGCGCGAATTCCAACGCGGCGGTCCTGGTCAGGCCCACGACCCCATGCTTGGCGGCAACGTAAGCCGGGATGCTGTTGAAGCCAACCAGTCCGGCGATCGACGCGGTATTTACAATCGAGCCACCGCCCTGTTTGAGCATTTGCGGAATCTCGTACTTCATGCAGAGCCAAACGGCTTTGAGATCGATCGCGATTACCCGGTCGAAATTTTCCTCGGTGCAGGCAACGATATCGCCCACCGCGCCCTCGATTCCCGCATTGTTGTATGCGCAATCGAGGCGGCCGTAAATCTCGACCGTCTTGTTGACCATCATCTCGACCTGGCTGGTCACGGCAACGTCTGCGGCTACACAGCTTGCCTCGCCGCCCGCGTCCTTGATCATTTTGACGCTTTGCAGCGCACTTTCCGGCACATAATCGGCGATCATTACCTTGGCGCCTTCCTGCGCCAGACGTAACGCGGTCGCACGTCCGATACCGGAGCCGCCGCCAGTCACCAACGCGACCTTATCCTTGAGTAGTCCCGCCATTTTTTTCTCCATCGATTATTGGAATCAACCGCAACTTCCGGTCTGAATGCTTTCCAAGACTCGCGCCGACGCTGCTCGTTTGCAAGCAGGGAGTTTGAACATCGCCAGCGCAATCGAGAGCCGCTGAATATACCACTGATAGATTCTTTCCGACCTCACGCTCCGGAGCTTACAAACGACACACGTTGTCGCTGCGATAACCTGTACTTGAGGACGTTTGACGGCTCGCCTATCGATCCGGCGGAAAACAATCAACCCTGCAAGACACGCCATAACTTATAATATTGCTGATAACTATCTAATGAGTTGTTTGCGCTAATTGTACATCCGATCAATAAGTAAAAACATGTAGCAGCAAAATTTACAGCGTCTTGCTGTCGCGTGGCCAGGGCTCGCGTCCGCGCAGAACGCCGAGAAGATGCGCGCACCAATTTCGTGCGTGAATCGGGAGATAGGCTGATTTCAGGACCGCAAGTTCGAATAGTGACCGCGCGCTCAACTATTTGGCGCGCGTGGCCGACGTTCCCGGAGCGCCGCGCGCGACCCCCGCCTATCGGCTGTCTGACGGCCTTCCCGGCTCTGCATGCGGTTGTCTGGCTCAGCGCACCGACCGCACGGATGGCACCAGAAATTGCAATTCCGATACGGCACGGATGTCAGGAGAGCGCTATCACGAGGACCGGGCCGCAACACGCTCCGAGTCGCGGCGAACCGCATCCCCTTGGACCCGCGTGGAATGACCGACGAGGCAACCTTCTTGCCGCGAATAACCAAATATTCGGCGATTCCATGGCGAGTTCCGGCCGCGAAAAGGATGTCGCAGTACAGGTATACCCAATACTAATAGTTACTCTTAACGAACATAATGTGGGAAGTGATCGAAATGATACGGAAAAGGTCGACAATTTCAGTGAAACGGGAATCTACGGTTGTGGGCGCCGTATGGCGCATTACCGCAATGCTGGCCGGCGGTGCGATGGCGTTGACGTTCGGCGTGCTGTTGACGGTTAATCTCGCGGACGCTGCTACATGTGCGGTTGGTTCCAGTGAAACCTATACAACAATCCAGGATGCTGTGGCCGATACTAACTGCACTACAATAAATGTAGATGCGGGGAATTACAGCGACACTGTAACGATCAATCGCGCTCTTATCCTCAACGGGGCGAACGCCGGAGTAAATCCTAATACGGGTACCCGTGGTGCCGAATCCATAATCTCCGGTGCTCCTTCAATTCAAATAAATGCACCCAATGTCATTGTGGACGGATTTACTATCAACGGACCTTCGCCAGCTCCCTCGAGCGGGTACGGAGTTACCGTCAAAGGCAACGGCGCCGTGATCGAGAACAATATTATTAGCGGCATAGTCGGTACGGGTAGTACCGCACAGGCAGTTTCCATTTATCGAGGTCCCGACGGGGTAGTGGTCGCTGATAACCTGATAGAGGACGTTTCAAGCCCCAATTCGACGAAAGGGGTATTTATCGAAGACAGCGTCTCTGCGGATCCGAGCATAGGCGTTTCGGTCGAGGACAATTCGATACGGAACATACACAGTGACAACAAGGGCGCATACGGTATCCTACTCAATAACGGTAATGGGGATACACCGAATGCTTATCTGCTGATCGAGAACAACAATATCAGTGGACTGCGGAGCGACAACGGCTGGGTGCATGCGATCGGGATTGAGGCGAAAGCTCCCAACTTGGTTGTGACCGGGAATTCATTCAGCGATCTCGACGCTAACGGAAACCCCGACGATATCACGGTGTGGTTTGAAAGCGAGGACAGTTCATACGCCACGGCGAAGGTGAACCGGAACAGCTTCGACTTCACCAGCGATTCGGGCGCTTTCGGAATCGCGGTCGGGTTCTCTAGCGGTGATTCGTTGGATGGCACTTGCAACTACTGGGGCAGCGCAACCGGCCCCAGCGGCGTGAGGCCCGGGAAAGGCGCGTTGGTAGGCCCGCTGGTTACGTTCAGTCCATGGGAGAAGACCGCGGCTGGCTCCTGCTCGCCGAAGTAAGCGGGGCATAGCTGATTGATTGGGTTGTATTGTGCCTGCTCCGGCGGGAGCGAAACCTCCTGCCGGAGCAGGGAAATGCACGAGAATAGAGTAATCCTCTAGCCAAAGCCCGGTATTGCGATTCCGCTGTCCGAACCGGCTCCGATCTATTGAGCCTGGATCGTTTTTACGTAATCCACCAGCCGGTTAATTTTATGTTTGACCTGCGCCTCGGTCAGAGGACCTCCGCCCATGCCGGTATGAGCGGAACGCCGATACAGAAAGGCATAGCCCCAGATAGGCATTTCGCGGGTACCGTGACCTTCCGCTAATTTGCTGCCATCGATGAAGTCGCGGACTTCCTTCGCGGGGAACACGCCCCCGTTATTTTTCGAGAGCAAGGTCAAGTTAGCGGGCTTTTTCTTGAGCGCCGCGGCGACCGGTCCGTTGCCGGTACCGTCCTTGCCATGGCATTGCGCGCAATACTGACGGAAGTCCAGCTTTCCCGATGTAATCTGGCCGCTCGGCGACATCTCCACACCTTCTTGCGCCCGAGCGGTTTTCGAGACAACCGCAAAGGACAACATCAGGAGGAGTTGCAAGCTCCAGAGCGCATACTTTTTCAGCTTCATATTTTTCCCTGATTGCGATACCAGCTGCGCACCGACAATGTCACTAATGCGTCACACAGCCACGGTTTAGGGCAAAGTGCTTTTATCGTCCCAGACGGCGAATCGCGTTGAGCGTACAGAATTCGTAGTACAGCTTCGGATCGTCGATACTATTTGTGTAACCTCCCGTGATCTCAGGGACGATCCCCATTCGCGACATCCGCCCGCTTCGCATATCGTACATATGCATGTTCAAATAGCTCGCCCAGAAACTGTCGGGCATTCCTTCCGGCCACTGCATACCGGGTTTCTTGACGCAATAATCATAGAACCATTCAGACTGGTGGAAAGGTTTGCCCGCCTGATCATATGCGAGAATCAGCGGCGCGATGCCGGTTCGCGCATCGAACCAACTGAGTTTCCGGCTATACGGACAATTCGGATAGCCGGTCGGCTTCATTTCGACGACATAGCCTTGGGGGACCAGTTCCATATAAGTTCGAAAGTATTTCTTGCCGCTCTTTCCGCCGACCAGCGGCACTTCCCAATTCGGGTATCCGAAATGACAATTGCCGTGGGTGGCGGCCAGAAAGGGTCCTTGATGGACGATCTTGAAATCGCCCCACGTGTAAACCGGATCGCCGGCGCCGGCGGAGTCGCTGGCGTACCAGGCGGCACCCGGCATTGCGGTTTCGAATCGTCCATTATCCGGAACCGACCTGATTCGCTTGGTGTCGGGTGAGAATGCATGCGCGGTTGGTAGTTTGTGTTGGTCGTAGGACCAGATTTCAAGCGATGATGTCCCACGCATTGCTTCGGGAGCCGTGAAGAGCTGGCTGTTTATTCGCAACTTGGTATCGCGCCCCGGCTTATAGGGCAAGAAATAGGGCTTGGGGTCGAGCGTCGTCCGCCCGACCGTCCGGTATCCGACGAATATGTACTCATAAACGTAGTCGACGACACCAGCACGATTGGTTTCCCACTCCTTGGAGGCGTATCCCACACTGTCATAGTACAAGGTCGATGAGGTCAGCGCGTTCTGTAGCAGGAGTTCCTGCGCCGTCTTCGCATCCGGAAAAGGATTACCGCCTATCCACGGCTTGCCATCCTTGGTCCAGACATTGCCATCGGGGCCGATATGATGGACCCCTTTGTTACGCAACGTAGCTTCGAGATATGCCTTGGGCAATAGCTTCGAGACGTCAGTCTCGGTTTCGATCAGGTTGATCGTGCGCTTGTCGTATTTGACTTGCCAATAGGCAACTTCGTCGAGTAACTCTTTCACCAGGTCAACGTTGTCGGCGGTGAGAACGTCACCCGCCTTGAGCTTGCCCTTGGTGTAGGCTTCGATCGAGAGCAATTCGGGCGGATAGGCCGCGGCGCAGTCTCCATTGCGCCCGATGACATCGAGCAAAGGCGTCAGCAGTCCCGCAGCCGCCACGCCCTTCGCGATCTGCTTCATGAAATGTCGCCGGGTCCAGCCGTCCCCATACTTGATCAAATGCATTGGTTGTTCCTCTCGCTGCCTACTTTGCTGTGCTGCCGGCCAGGGTGGCGCCTCGCCAAATCGTTGCGCATTGCCAAATCAGTCATGCGATCAAAAGCTGTAGATCGCGGCGAAGACGATTTCGTCCATGTATCGGGAAGGTCCCAGATACGATTTGTTAGTTCCGGTAGCGAAGTTCCAGAACACCCGGTATTCCTGACCAGAGGTCGGCTTATAGACGACGGCTGGTTGTTCAAAGATTGAACCGCCGGCATTACCCTCAATTGATTGTACCCAGACCAGTTTCCATCGGTTGGACGCCAACGGCTGGGTTATTCCGATGATCGCCAGGTTAAAGTCATGATGATTGCCATACGCCGGTTGAGCCAGGTAGTCATCGAACAGGTCACTGCGGCTTCGATAGTTATATTCGAGGAAGAGGTAGGCAGAAGGCGCATGCTGCGTCCAGCGCACGTCGCGCTCCACGTCCAGCGCCATGTTGATCTCGCCGACGCGCAACGGCCGGTTGACATTCGGGCTCGCCGGATTAAGCGTGTCGGGCCCGGTAAATTGCTTGCCCGGCGTGTACGCAGCCGATACCCGGACCTGTGCGCCATTCACGAGCTCAGCGCCCGGGAATGTGTACTTGGGTTCGATCGAGTAAGAGAGCATCCCGCCAAATATATTGATGCGGGGCATCTCGCGGGTGATGATCGCGTCGCGATACCCACCTGCCGGACCGAAGAGTTGCGCTCCGCGAAAGTTATCGATCGGAAAGACCGCCGGATTGGGCGCCCCGTTGATTAATGGCTGGCCAACGTATTTGAACCAGCCGACATGCTCTGGAGTGCTGTAAAAATTCAGACTCCAGTCAACGTCGAACATGTTTCCCTCGAGCACTGCTCCATACACCAGCTTGTGGCGGGCGCGGCTGATGCCGTTGCGATTCTCGATTATCGAGTAGGCCGGACTAGTGTGGTACGGACTACCGGCGGGAAGAAAAACGTCGGGCTGGAAATCAGGACTAATCCAGGCTGAAAACTGCGCATTTTCCTGGTAAAGCGGCGCCAGCAAAACGCTCGCGTCATAGGTCGCGCGCAGTGTCCATTCGGCGATCCGCGCGTCGGAATACTCAAGCCCCGAAAAGTTGAATAAGCTGTGGCGGCGGAAGTCGAGCGAATCGACCTGGTCCAGTGTCTGGATTCCGAGTTCTTCGCCGTAAACGATTTGCTGTTTGCCCAAGCGTACCCACAACGGCCCGCGATGCATGTCGATATACGCCTCGGCGGCGTCAAGCTCATATTCATGGGCCGCGATCTGGGCGGCCCATCCGCTGCCAGCATAACGCTGGCGGAAGCCCTCGGCGTTGATCCTGGGCAAGGAGCCATCGACAAAGGGCGCGATGTCGGACCAGAAGCGCCCGTGGACGAAAGCTTCCACTCCGTCCAGACCCAACGCGCTGGCTTGTTCGGAGCTCAGCTTGAGATTCATCAGCGAATCAACCCGGTAGGCCATCAGGTTCCAGGAGTTTCCGCTGGTCGACAAACCACATCCGGGCTGCGAACGACTCGTGCACTTTTTGAAGTTCGAGTTGAAGGAATTGCCCTTGCCCGCCGTCGACAGCGCCCAATCCGTTTCCGCCACGGTCTGCATGCCGACGTTGGCCCCCAGGATCGTGATGCTATCCTCCGCTCGCACGACTGACGCCATCGCAGCTAACACCAAAAATGCTACGGTCGTCGATGCCAATAATCGGTGGAAATGAACCATCTAGTTGTCTGTGCCTCCGCGATCTCAATGCGCTCGACTATCGAGTCGCGCGTCACGATCTGTTGCTGCTCTCAAGCCGGTGCTGCGCTCATTCAAGCGACCATATCAGTGGCGCTGTCAGGTAGTTTCGAGCTACTCAGACGAAATGAGTCGTTGCCGCTGGACCCCACTTTCGAACTGGACAACCGGTTGTGTAGTTGAACATACTGTGCTTGTCAATCCGACTGGCCGTGAAGTAAATGAAACCTGTGGCGCCAACTAGTGAAGGGCAAATCGCAGCGTTGATTTCCGCCCCGCGATTGCGGTTATGCCTCGACTTCGCAAACACGCTGGCCGGGCGCGGGTCTGCCCGGATTGAATCGCTTCGCAGCTTTGGCGATTTGGTCCAGTGGTGCCTTGCGGCGGGATGCTTATCGCAAAGTGAAGCTTCACCGTTACTGAGCTGGACCTCCAACGACCACGCTCAATTCGCATCGGTCTTCGCCGACGCGATCGCTCTGCGCGAAGCTATCTACGAAACCTTCGCGCGACTGGCGTCGGGACGCGACGCCGAAGAAGAGCATCTGAACTGTTTGAACCGCGCGCTGATGGAAGCCCCGGCGCGCCACATCGTCGTACGTACCGACGCGGGCTTCAGTTGGCGCGTCGAGCGCGAACAAGCGATGGCTGCCGACCTGCTCGCTCCGGTGGTGTGGTCGGCGGGCGACTTGTTGACGGGGAAGCATCTGCGACGAGTACGCCTGTGCGCCAACCATCAATGTCTCTGGCTGTTCTTTGACGAGAGTCTGCGCGGCTCCCGGCGGTGGTGCTCGATGCAGGCGTGCGGCAATCGAGCGAAAACGCAGCGGCATTACTGGCGGCGCAAAGCCCAATAGCCCGCGTCATTCAGGGTTTACTTCCACGCGAGGCGGTTGAGCATCGAGCGCGCGGCGAGGCCGATTCCCCTGGTCGGGGCCCTGTATCATTAAAATCGCCGATGCGGTACATTTTTATATGTAACGCTTGGATTGTTCCTTTCACACGAACCTGGGAATAGGCCCAGGTTTTCTGTTCGTGAGCTTCCCGGCCACAAATTACGGAGGGCAATAAATGCCCAGCAAATTGTACGTAGGCAATCTGGCCTACTCGGTAACCAATGCAGACTTGGAACAGCTATTTTCGCAGGCGGGCCAGGTGCAGAGTGCGGCAGTGATCATGGATAAGTTCTCGGGTCAGTCCAAAGGCTTCGGCTTTGTGGAGATGGCCAATGCGGACGAGGCGTCCAAGGCGATCGCGCAGTTCAACGAGAGCGAGCTCAAGGGCAGGAACATCAAGGTGAACGAGGCCAAACCTCGCGAATCGAGTTTCGGCGGGGGCGGTAATCGCAGCGGCGGCGGTGGTGGAGGCGGCGGCGGAGACCGCGGTCGCAACCGCTGGTAATCAGCTGACAGAGGGGCGGGCTCGGACCCGCCCTTTTCATTTCTGCCAGCACCACCGCGAGTGCAAGGAACGTCGGCTACTGCTTCATGCGATTGGACTATCTCCTTCAGCCGACGCTAAACTGGCTTCTTGGGCCGAAAATCCGATCGATAAAATCGGTCGAGTCGTAAGCGTGGTCAAGCCATGAGCAAGCTAAAAGGAAGACGAGTTGGAAAAACGCCGTAGAGAACAAACGCGCAAACAGAAGCAGCAGGATAAACAGCAGCGACGGGCCAAGCGCGAGAACGAAAAGCGCACCAATCCCGACGGGTCCATCGATAAGGACGCCGACCTGAAGGATATGGTTCCCGGACCGCAGCCCGGCCAGATCATCGATATCGACTGAACGCCGATCTTTGCCGCGGCGATTGCCCCGCCGGTCGGGAATCCCGGAAAGCGCGCATCATTGATGCCTTCCGCCGCCTCCGCCGAAGCGCCCGCGCCGAGCGGGGCTGTGCCGTCCAATAGTATTGTCGCCGCCCGCTTCGCGTTCACCGCGCCGAGACTCTGGCGCTTGCGTGATCACCCTGAGAACATAACGTCCGCGTTGCGGATTTAGACCCGGCAGGATATCGATCAGCGGATAGCAAGACGTTTCTTCGATCGATTTCTTGCCATGCGTCCGCACGGGGGGATTAGTCCTGCGCGCATGAGCGGTCCGTGGGCGATGAATTGCCGCGCGGATTACAGATGGAGAGGGAAGATGGAATTTGCGCTCAGTGAAGAGCATCAGATGCTCAAAGACCTGGTTCGGCGCTTCGTCGACGATCAACTGATTCCGCTGGAGCCCGCCGTGCTCGCGCGTGAGGCGGCCGGCGGCGGGACGATCGTCACGCCCGAAGAGCGCGTCGCGATCGACCGGAAGTCACACGAATTGGGCTTGTGGGGTCTCGATGCACCGACCGAATTTGGCGGCTCGGATTTGCCTACGGTCGCAATGATCGGAGTCAATGAGGAGATCGGAAAGACCATCACGCCCTACACTCTGCCGCCCGATTCGCCCAACCTGCGGATGCTGATGGCGACGGTCAACGACGAGCAGCGCAAGCTCTATCTGGAGCCGTATGCGCGCGGCGAGAGCGTCTCCGCGATTGGGATTTCCGAGCCCGACGCCGGCGGCGACCCGGCTGGGATGAAAACCCGTGCCGTGCGCGAGGGCGACCAATGGGTAATCAACGGCCGCAAAATCTGGGTCAGTCGCGTGGCCGAAGCAGACTTTACGATCCTGATGGCGGTGACCGATAAGGACAAAGGCGTGCGCGGCGGAATGTCGGCCTTTCTCATCGACAAGGGCACACCGGGTTTTAACGTCGTGCGCCAGATTCCGATGATCGGCGGCCTCTATACCTATGAGATCGTGCTTGAAGATTGCCGCGTGCCGGCCTCCAAGCTGCTCGGCAAGGAGGGCTACGGCTTCGCGCCGATGCAGTTGCGGCTATCCACGCGCCGCGTCCAGATCGCTTCGTGGTGCGTTGGCCTTTCGCAGCGCGCGCTCGACATGATCTGCGAATATGCGCCGCAGCGCACCACCTTCGGCGCGCCGCTGTCGCAGCGCCAGGCGATCCAGTGGTGGGTGGCCGACGCGGCGACCCGCATCCACGCGTGCCGTCTGATGACCTACGACGCGGCGTGGAAGATCGACGAGGGCCGTGAAGCCCGCACCGAAGCGTCGATGATAAAGGTGTTCGGCACCGAGATGGCCACAGACATCATCGACCAGGCGATGCAGACCTACGGCGCGATGGGCATGACCAAGGAGCTACCGCTGCAACTGATGGCCTCGACCGTGCGCGCGATGCGTATCTACGAGGGTCCGTCGGAAGTTCATCGTTGGGTGATCGCGCGCAATCTGCTGGGGCTGCGGCGCTGACCGCGCAACGTTCATTCATTCGCGCGCGCCCCGCACCGCGGCCTTTCGCCAGGGCGCCGGAAAGATGAGATCGCTAACTCAGGGCCGAGATGTGTTCGCCTCCGTTCTCTTCAAATACCTGCTTGGCGATTGCTTTTTTGGCGCTATCCTTAACGTGCACGGTGATGAGAATGTTTCCTTGTTTCACCGCATCCTCATATAACTTTGCCGAGGAATCCGACAGGCGCATTCCGATCAACGCTCCGGCTATTGCGCCTGCGGTCCCGCCTGCCGCTGCATCGGCTAGTGCCGCAACAATCGGACCGACCGCAAGGAATGGCTCGAGCCCGGGTATAACGAATGTAGCCAGACCTACCAGAATCCCCAGTGCTCCCCCGGTTGCCGCACCGATCACAGCGCCCCCCTTCTGCTTGCTCTGTTGTTCCTGTTCCAGGCGGTCCAGCTCTTCGCCTTTGGGCATCACGATCGACGTGTCTTTCGCGGAAAAGCCTGCGGCGCGCAGCCGGTTAACGATCTGTCGAGCTTGCTCCTGAGTTTTTATTACGCAAACCAAAGTCGGGGTCATCAGCATTCCTCTCTTGATGTGGGTAGGTTTCTTTCCTCATCGACCAGCTTATCGTATCGAGTCACTTCACTTCGTCATACTTTCCTCCGGCGCCGCCACCATTTTCTTGAGCACCGCGGCTTCACAAGTCAGATGGATCTGCTCAGCTGGCGCAGCGGCGCGAGACAGGCTTCCCACCTTGCCGTAGCCGTCGGCTTGCTTGGCAAATTCCAGGTACTTGCCGTGCGCGTTACTCTCGCCGTCATAGGCGCTTTGCAGATCCGCGAGCGTTTTGGTCGGCGCCGCCTGTGCCCACACGCCGGCCGCCTGTGCGAGCCCCACCATCGCGACCGTGATCGTGATTAAATTATTGAATCCTTGTGTGATCCTCGGGAACATCTGGCCCGTCCGCTATGCTATAGAGATGAGCAACTCTCGTACCCGACGCAAAACCCAATTCTCAGATGCGCGCCTCAGGTCGGTGGCGAAAAAGGAGCCAGAGACCGCGATGATTGTAGCATTTGGCGTCACGACCATCTGCGATTGATTTGAAGCAGGCGATGCCGAAGTCCATCGCTGGTTCATCGCGCGCAACCTGCTTGAGCTGCGGCCCTGACCACGGCCCGCGCATAACCTTGAAACCAGCGTTCCGGGCGGGCAACCTTTGACCGTAAGCCAGCGCACAGCAACAGGAGGCGGAAATGGAAAGCATTCGTTTTGATGATATCGAAAAACTCCGATCGAAGGTCAGTACGGAGTACAGCGGCTGGAGCCAGGCGGTCGAGGTCACGCAGGAAAAGATCAACCAGTTCGCCGATGTCACCGGCGATCATCAGTGGATTCATATTGATATCGAGCGCTCAAAACGCGAGAGCCCCTTCGGCGGACCGGTCGCACATGGCTTTCTGACGCTCAGCCTGATCCCGGGGTTCGAAATCGATGCGGGGTGGAAGGCCGTCGGATATCGCAACGTAGTCAACTACGGCGCCAACAAGTTGCGCTTCATCTCGCCGGTGCCGGCCGGCGCCAAGGTTCACGCGCGCACGCGTCTGGTCGCGGTCGAGGCCCGTCCGCAGGGCACTCAGGTAACCCAGGAAACGACCGTACACGTGGTCGGTCAGGACAAGCCGGCGCTGATTTATGAGGGAATTTTCCTGTACGTCAAACTATAATCGCGCCGCTGTGACGACTTGATCGGGCGGGTCAGACAGAGAGACGAAGCGCGGGCGCGTGATCTTGATAAGCATTGAGGCGGGACGGGAATGCAGCGGCGGCGTGTCCGCCGCGCATGAGCAAACGTTGGAATTTCGGAATTGAGGCGACAACAATGGCAGAGCTGAAGAATCGTCAATGGCTGCTCGCGGCGCGCCCGCAGGGCATGATCAAGGAGAGCGATTTCCGTTGGAACGAGTCGGGCGTGCCGCCGCTCAAGGACGGTCAGCTGCTAGTCCGCAACCTCGCTTTTTCCTTCGATCCGACGCAGCGCGGCTGGATGTCGATGGATACCTATATACCCGCGATTCCGGTCGGGAATGTGATGCTCGCGATGGCGGTCGGCGAAGTGGCCGAGTCCAAGCGCGCCGATTTCGCCAAGGGCGCCCTGGTGCAGGGCCTCTTCGGATGGGAGGATTACACCGTCACCGATGGGCAGGGACTGTTCGGTGTGCAGAAATTGCAGCCAGGCACCGATCCGCTGCTCGCGCTTTCTCTGCTGGGCGTCACCGGTCTGACCGCGTATTTCGGAACACTCGCAGTGGGCCAGGTAAAGGAGGGGGATACCTTCGTGGTCTCAGGCGCGGCCGGTGCGACCGGTTCGGTCGCCGGGATGATCGCCAAGCTCAAAGGCTGCCGCGTGATTGGTATCGCAGGGGGGCCCGAGAAATGCGGCTGGCTGACCTCGAAGGCCGGCTTCGACGCCGCGATCGATTACAAGCATGAGAATGTGGGCGAAGCGCTAAAGCGCCACTGTCCCAAGGGCATTGACGTCTACTTCGACAACGTAGGCGGCGAGATTCTCGACCATGTGCTCGCGCGGCTCGCCGACGGCGCTCGCATCGTGCTGTGCGGCGCGATTTCGCAATATAACCAGGCGGGTATGCTCGGCTCTGGCCCGAAAAATTATTTCAACCTGATCCTCCATCGGTCGCGCATGGAGGGCTTCCTGGTATTTCAATTCGCGCAGCGCTATCCCGAAGCGATCGCGGAACTCCTGAAATGGCAGACCGAAGGCAAGATCGAGAATCGGATCGATCTTGCCCGTGGTCTCGAGAACGCTCCGAAAACGATCATCCGGCTTTTCACCGGCGCAAATTTTGGCAAGCAACTGCTCGAGCTCGGCTGAGGGTCTTCCTGGGAGATGACCGGAGTTGGGTGTTGCCCCTTTGACCAATGAGCGCCGCGGACCGTTGGCTCCTGTATCGACCGTCCGCCTGCGTCTGCCTTTGCGCCAGCTCGCGCTCGAGCACCATCTGGGTTTGCGTAACTATGCCTATCAGGCGCCCTTCCTGAGAGGTGACGCGCGTCTGCCGGACCATCGTGCGCTTGCCGCGATGCCGCTCGATTACAACAACGTATAATCCTTCGCGAGTTCGCTTCGGGCGCGGTGTCATAACCGCACCCCCGTTGAGTTGCGCGCGTCCGGCGCGATCCGCCGGCGATATCCGCCATGCGCCGAAAAGTAGCGACCGTATACGGTTGGTGCGGCTTGCTTTGCGCGGCGAAACGGGTGGAAAATCCGTTGCTTTGTAGTTAGCGCGGAAATCTTTCGATGAGCCTTCTAGGGGAGTGTGATTTGTTCTCATGATGCCGACGAGTCTGCTGGTCGCCAACCGCGGTGAAATCGCGATTCGGATAATGCGCGCCGCCGCCGAACTCGGAATTCGCACGGTCGCGGTATTTTCAGAAGACGACGCCAATTCGCTGCACACGCGCAAGGCCGACGAGGCGCGGTCGCTAGGCGGCGCAGGCGCCGCCGCCTATCTCGACCTCGAGCAAATCCTCGCGGTCGCCAAGGCCGCGGGCTGCGACGCGATTCATCCCGGCTACGGGTTCCTGAGCGAGAACGCAAAGTTCGCTCATCGATGCGCCGAGGACGGATTGCGCTTCGTCGGGCCGCGGCCTGAAGTCCTGAAACTGTTCGGCGACAAGGTCCAGGCGCGCCTGCTGGCCGAGCGCGCCGGTGTGCCGGTGCTGCCGGGAACCGCCGGTCCGACCAGCCTTGAAGAGGCCAAGGAATTTCTCGCCGCGCTCGGCGACAGCGGCGCGATCATGATCAAAGCGGTGGCCGGTGGCGGCGGGCGCGGGATGCGCGCGGTGTCGCGGCTCGACGAAGTCGCAGAGGCTTTTGCGCGCTGTCAGTCGGAGGCGCGCAGCGCCTTTGGCAACGGCGACGTTTTCGTCGAGCAACTGATTTCGCGCGCCCGGCATATCGAGGTGCAGATAATCGGCGACAGCGCCGGCGGCGTCAGCCATCTGTGGGAGCGCGAATGCACGATTCAGCGCCGCAACCAGAAGCTGATCGAGGTTGCCCCGAGTCCCGGGCTGCCGCCTGCCTTGCGCGATCGGGTGACCGCGGCCGCCGTGAGTCTGGCCGAGGAAGTGCATTACGACAATCTCGGTACCTTCGAGTTTCTGGTAGATGCGGCGCACGGCCGCGGCGAGGCGCTCTTCGCGTTCATCGAGGCCAATCCGCGCCTGCAGGTCGAGCATACGGTCACCGAGGAGGTTACCGGCGTCGATCTGGTCAAGCTCCAACTCAAGCTCGCAGCGGGATTTTCGCTCGCGGAACTCGGACTGCGGCAGGCTGATGTGCCGGCGCCGCGCGGATTCGCGCTACAAGCGCGCATCAACATGGAATCGATGGGCGCCGACGGCGTGGCCAAGCCTGCCGGCGGTACGCTTGCAGCGTTCGAGACGCCGTCGGGGCCGGGCCTTAGAACCGACACCTTCGGCTACGCCGGCTACGCTACAAATCCGCGCTTCGATTCGCTGCTGGCTAAGCTCATCGCTCATTCGCGGTCTCCGGAATTTGCCGACGTGGTGAACAAGGCCTATCGCGCGCTGTGCGAATTCCGCATCGAGGGCGTCGCGACCAACCTTGGATTTTTGCAGAGCCTGCTGAAGCATCCTGATTTTGTCGCCAACGAAATTTACACGCGCTTTATCGACGACCATATCGGCGAACTGGTGGCGGCGGCGAGCGGCGCTCATCGGCGGCTGTTTTTCGAACGAGCGCCCGGTGCGCAAAATGGCGCAGCCGCGGACGGCGGAGCAAAAGCCGCAGGCGGCAGAGTCGGGGCGGGGGCGAAAATTGATACCAGCGATCCGCTCGCCGTGCTCCATCACGGCAAGGGCGCGGGGCCCGCGCCGGCTCCCGCGCAGGTTCCGGTGGCGACAACGCCGGTTGACGCGATCGACGGTCCCGCGGGCACGATTGCGATCGCCGCGCCGATGCAGGGAACGATCGTCTCGATCGACGTGGGCGAGGGCGACCTGGTTCATCGCGGGCGCCAGCTCTTCGTAATGGAAGCGATGAAGATGGAGCACGTGATCAAAGCCGCCATCAGCGGAACCGTGCGCCAGATTGCGGTGGGCGCCGGCGACGCAGTATTCGAGGGCGCGCCACTGGCCTTTATCGAGGAGTCGGAGATCCAGCTGGACGAGATCGCGGCGGCCGAGGCGGTAGATCTCGATCGCATCCGCGCGGACCTCGCCGAAGTGCGCGAGCGCCATGCGATTGGGCTCGACGCTGCGCGGCCCGACGCGGTCGAACGCCGCCGCAAGACCGGTCAGCGCACGGCGCGCGAAAACGTCGATGACCTGTGCGACCCCGGCTCGTTCGTCGAGTACGCGCCGCTGATGATCGCGGCGCAACGTCGCCGCCGTTCCGTCGATGAGTTGATCAAGCGCACCCCGGCCGACGGGATGGTAGCCGGCATCGGTCGCGTCAACGGCGATCTGTTCGACGACGCGCATGCCCAATGCATAGCGATGTCCTACGACTACACCGTGCTGGCCGGCACGCAGGGCACCCAGAACCATCGCAAGAAGGATCGCATGTTCGAACTCGCCGCGCGTCAACGCCTGCCGATCGTGCTGTTCGCCGAGGGCGGCGGCGGGCGTCCGGGCGATACCGATGGCGTCAGCCCGACCGGACTGGACTGCCCGGCCTTCAACCTGTTCGGGCGTCTGAGCGGGTTGGTGCCGCTGGTCGGCATCACCTCGGGGCGCTGCTTCGCCGGTAACGCCGCTTTGCTCGGATGCTGCGACGTGGTGATCGCCACCAAAGGATCGAATATCGGAATGGGCGGCCCCGCGATGATCGAGGGCGGCGGTCTCGGCATTTTCCGGCCCGAAGAGGTCGGCCCGATGGACGTGCAAGTGCCCAATGGTGTGGTCGATATACCGGTCGCCGACGAGGCCGAGGCAGTACGCGCCGCCAAGCAATACCTGTCGTACTTTCAGGGCGCGGTCAGCGACTGGAAATGCGCCGATCAACGCATACTGCGCGGAATCATTCCGGAGAATCGCCTGCGCATTTACGACGTCCGCGCGGTGATCGAAACGCTGGCCGATGACGGCTCGATGCTCGAGCTGCGGCGTCATTTCGGGCTTGGGATGGTGACTGCGTTTGTGCGTGTGGAAGGGCGTCCGCTGGGGGTAATCGCCAATAACCCGACGCATCTGGCCGGCGCGATCGACAGCGACGGTGCGGACAAGGCCGCACGCTTCATGCAACTGTGTGACGCCTTCGACATCCCGCTGTTGTTCCTGTGCGACACCCCCGGAATCATGGTCGGCCCCGAAGTCGAAAAGACCGCGCTGGTGCGCCATGCTGCGCGCATGTTCGTGACCGGCGCGAGCATCACGGTGCCGTGCTTTACGATCGTGCTGCGCAAGGGTTACGGGCTGGGCGCGCAGGCGATGGCCGGCGGCAGCTTCAAGACTCCGCTGTTTACGGTCGCGTGGCCTACCGGCGAGTTTGGCGGCATGGGACTAGAGGGCGCGGTGAAGCTCGGCTACCGCAACGAGATCGCAGCAGTCGAGGATCCGCAAAAGCGCAAGGAATTCTTCGACGAGATGGTGGCGCGGATGTACCAGCACGGCAAGGCTGTCAACATCGCGTCGGCCTTTGAAATCGACGACGTGATTGATCCAATGGAGTCGCGCCGATGGATTCTGGCTGCGCTCGATTCGTCGCCGGCGCCGGGAACGCGCGCAGGCAAAAAACGCTCATGCATCGACACCTGGTAATCCACCGGCGATCCACGGCGGCCGATCGATTACGCAATTATTGAGTGGATTCAGCGGCGCCGCGCTCGGCGCCGTTGCATCACTTGGGTTTGCCGGTGGCGGCGCCCATTTCGCCGGTGACGAACAGGAACATGGTCCACAAACTGCGTGACCACGGCATTACGAGAATTCCGCCCAACGCTGCGATCGCACCGGTAACCGCCATCTGCGAGGTCAGCGAACAGTCAAAATACACCAGCGCCGCCCAGGTGTAGAGCGACGCTCCGAGGGCGAAGATAAAATCGATCAACATCGGCCCGGTCCATTCGCCTTCGTTTTTCCAGAAGACCGCACCGCACGAGGAACATTCCGAGTTCATGTGAAAATACGACTTGAGAACCTTGCCGATCCCGCAGTTCGGGCATCTCCCGACCATCGCGCGATAGAACAATACGCCCGCACTTGGGCGCGTCGCGAGCGATCGCGCGGCGGCCGACTCGGAACTGGTGTCGTAATCCTGCCAAGCCATTCCGACGATAAGATAGACGGCGATTATGGTCAGCACGCCGACCGCGGTGATCGTCAGGAAGATCGTCAAAGCAACGGTTTGATTGTCTGTCATAGAACTAGCAATATTATCCTATCACATTGTCGCAGCCATGCGCCGCCCTCTCAAATGAATTGCCGTCCTCCCGGCGCGACCTGCCTGCATCAGCTTGGCCGCGTCAAATCACGATCAGGCAAGATGGCGTCCGCCGTCCACCCGGATCGATTCTCCGGTGACGAATTCGGTCTCGATAAAGAACAGCACCGCCTTGGCGATTTCCTCGGCGCCACCCCAGCGCGCCAATGGCGTTGCCTTGAGCACCTCGGACAGTTCGTCGTCGGTCAAATCGGGCGGAGCGAGAATCGGCCCCGGCGCAATCGCGTTCACTAGAATATCCGGCGCGAGGTCCAGAGCCATACTTTCAGTCAGCGCCGCCACCGCCGCCTTTGACGCGTAATATGGTGTATAGCCGGTGTAATGCGGACGGCCGCTAATCGAAAGCCAGTCGCTGACGTTGACAATTCGACCGCCCCCGCCTGCCTTCATAATTGGCGCAGCATGGCTCGAAAAAAGAAAGGCGCTGCGAGCGTTGGCCTCCATCGCAGCGTTCCAGTCGGCGGCCGACGCTTGGGGCGTGCGGTGGTAGCTCGAAGCCATGTTGATCAGGATATCCAGGCGTCCGAGTTGTTTCGCGGTTTCGCTCACGGCGGCGCTAATTTGCGCCTCATCGGTCGCGTCGGCACAAATCACAAGCGCACGCACTCCAGCCGCAGTTGCGGAACTTGCCGCGGCCTCGGCGGCCCCCCGCGAGCTCCGATAAGTCAGTGCCAAAGCGCATCCACGCGCCGCCAGTGCTTGTGCGACGGTTTGGCCGATGCGCGCGCCGCCGGTGATTAACGCCACTTTGTCTTTGGGGTCCAATTGTTCGCCTCCGTCGGTCGCCGTTTTGCCCCGCGCCGCGACTTGCAGCGCGCCCATCATTTGAACAAAAGTCTCGCGCGAGTCCATCGGGGCGCATGATGCAGGGTGCATGATGAGCGATCCGCGAAAACTGCCGCGCGACTTTTATGCCCGTTCGGTGATGACTGTCGCCCGCCAATGTATCGGGAAGATCCTGGTTCATCGAACCGCGCAAGGCGAAGCCGCCGGGCGCATTGTAGAGGCCGAAGCATATCGGGGTCCGCTGGATCTCGCGGCACACAGCTCCCGCGGTCTCACCCGGCGCACAGCCGCGATGTATGGGCCGCCAGGCCACGCCTACGTTTTCCGCTTGTACGGAACCTGCTGGGCGATGAACCTGGTTGCCGCCGATGCGGGTGAACCGCACGCCGTGCTGATACGTGCGCTCGAACCGCTGTGGGGAATTGAGCTGATGGCGACCCGGCGGCGGCGGCCGGCGACCTCGCGCGAGTTGACCAACGGGCCCGGCAAATTGGCCGAGGCGCTCGCGATCACCGGCGCCGACTACGCTCGCGACCTCTGCGGGGAAGAACTGTATCTCACTGAGGACGATCGGCGCACAATCAGGATCGGCCGATCGGCGCGAATCAACGTTGCATATGCCGGTGCGTGGGCGGCACGTCTGTGGCGCTTTTACGAGCGTGGTAATCGCTACGTTTCGGTCAAGCCGCGCGATTGAATACTCGCGACATATTTTGTATGTTCCTGACAGCTCCTGAGCTTAATTCACTCTTGTTGTTTCGACGTTAGCATTGTGATGTACTTTGCCGTATATAGTTGGTACGCTGCCGATTAGGCGGAGGCGGGTTTAGATGCTCAAGCATCCGCCTAGACGGGCAACGTCCGATGGGGAAGTCGATTAGCGAATACCCACGAACTTCATCTACAACGAAGGGAGAATGACATGGTGAAGTCCAAGCAAGCGGTCAAAAAGCCGTATCACGAACCCAAGGTCGTCGATTACGGGAAAGTCGCCGATTTGACCAAAAAGCCTGGTAGCCGTGGCGACGGCGCTCCTGGTACCAAGGGTGACAAAGGCATGGGTTCCTGATCACTTGCACGGTTGTGGTTGATGGTGGTGGTTACCGTTAAAAGGAAGAACGGACAGGCAGCGCGACGATCGCGTGGCCTAAATATTGTTCAAAAACTAATGGACGCTTCGCATGCAAGGGTGGCCGCGTCGATGCGTGGCTTCAACTGCAATATCGAGGTGTCGGTACGCGCGAATAGCGCAGTGAAAGCGGCGGTCTTTGCTGACAGGCATCATGGTGAAGTGCGTGGGCAGGACTAACAGAGACTGAAGCTCAAGATTGAAGGGCGGCTCTGTTGCGGCGATCGAGGTTTCGATCGCCGCTTTCATTTCTGTGCGTTGGCGCCGTGCGCTCGCCTGCGGTTGCCGCCGCCACGCCGACTTTCCTCGACGTTTGCGCCCCGCGCCCGTTGCCTTCAGCGCTTTCGTCGCGCCGCAAGCTGAGCGGTTTGTAAGCCGCACCGATGCCGCGCTATTAAGGACGGATAAATCTCTCATTTTACTGGAGGCTGCACCGATGCTGAAGTTTTACGGTACCTCGAAGTCGCGATCCGCCCGTTGCCTGTGGGCTCTCGAAGAGCTCGGCCTGAAGTATGAGCATGTCCCGACGGAAGTCACCAAGGCCAAGAGTCCCGAACACCTCAAGGTTAACCCCAACGGCCATCTGCCGGCGCTCGATGACGATGGCGTCGTGCTGTGGGAGTCGCTTGCGATCAACCTGTACCTCGCCGAGAAATATGGCAAGAATTCGCTGTGGCCGGCTTCAGTCGAAGATCATGGTCAAACCTACAAATGGAGCATTTGGGCGATCACAGAGGTTGAGGGTCACCTGATGACACTGCTCAGCCACAAGCTCTTTTTGCCGCCCGATCAGCGCGACGAGAAATTGGCTAACGGAGCCACGCAGGCGTTGCAGGCTCCGCTGGGCGTGCTCGAAGCGGCGCTGAAAGGCCGTGAATTTCTGCTCGGCAACAGCTTCACGATCGCTGATCTGAACGTGGCGTCGGTTCTCTCTTTCGGGGCCTATGTGAAGTTCGATCACTCGCCGACGCCGACCCTGCAGGCGTGGTTGCAGAAGTGCCTCGGTCGCGAAGCCAACAAAAAGGTGCGTTCCATGGCCTGAGCGCACACGATTCGATTTCTTCGAACATGGGATGCGGGGTGCCATTTTTCAAAGGATGGCGCCCCGCGGCGCTTCGCGCAGCCGGTTCGTGCCGCCGACGAGAACGCCTCGCGGACGGTGCCAGTCAATCGATGCCCGCGAGGCTTGGGCAGCCCCGGGACATAAGTGCAATGCGCGAGTGGCCGCCTAGATTTGGATCTGCCGCGGATTCGCGAGCTTCGTCTTTGAAGCGTGAGCCGCGGTGGTTGCGGTCACCGGGCCGCTGGGCTCGCCAATCCCGATGCCGCTCAGATAAAAGGGCATCGCGCGCTGCAGCCGAATAGTTATGGTTGAATCGTCGGGAGCGACCGTGGTCGAGACGATTTCGTCGGAACGTACGCCGTTAAGCGCAACATATTCCCGCGCGGTTTTGACAGCCTTTGCCGGGTCGGCTGGCAAATAGACGGAACCGGCCGTCGCGGCCACTGCCGCCGCATTCTCGAGCCGAACCCAGTTCGAGTAGAAGTAGTAACGCGCAAATACGCCATCCACGACGACGGCGCTAACCACTAAGGTCAGCGCCAAAAGCGCTGCGGTCGCCTTGCGAATTGCGGGTGATTCCGAAGCTCTCATCGACTTTCCCCCTCCCACTGGCCGGCCTTTTCAAACGAAATATGGCCGCGTCCATCGGCGCTCCCCTAAGTCTCAGTGATCTTACTAACACATAGCTCCATATGATCCGAGCAGTTTTCTTTTGACGCCGACTGCTATGTGTATGCTAAATAAACACAAAGTCTGCATAATTAATCATGTTTAACGAATCATTAGCGCGTCAGGGGCCATCGGTTTCTGACCCTGCAAATCGACAATCGGTGTCGAAGAACCGTTGGCTTTCGCTGCGAAATACAACACCGCACCGCGAACCGCCACTGCGATCCGCCCGCTGTTATCCACCGCCACGCCCTTGGGATCACGCATCGCCGCGCTGGTGATAGTTGCGGTGCGTGCCCACTTCAACGGCCCATTGGGTTCGAGCACAACTACGCTGTTGTCGCCGTCGCAGGATACGTAGATGTTCAGGTACTGATCGATAAAGAGACGCCGCGGTCCGTTGAGACCGTCGATAGTTGCGACCGGCGCCGCGTCACCGCGCGAGTCGGCGGCGAAAATCAAGATTTTGCCGCTGTCATGGTCGGCGACGAACACCTCTTCGGAGGCGTCGATTGCGATACCGGTTGGCGAAGTGATTCCGGTATGGGGCCCGCTCAGAGTCTTTTCCGGATCGATGTTGCCGTCGCCGCCCGCACTAAACCAGATGACCTTCGCCGCCCCCGGCTTGGCGCCGCGATCGAGCACGTAAATGTTCCCCAACGGATTGACCGCCATTCCAATGGGATGGACTAGCTGGGTGTGGGGTCCGGCAAGCTGCCGAACGCGCTGATAATTGAAATGGCGCCCGGCGTAAATGTTGATTGTGCCGTTACTATTGCCGACGAAAACTTCGCCGCGAATATCGAGGCTCGCGTCGATTGGCGTATCCGGTGCATTTTCCCGAATCGTTGCCAGCGGCTTGCTGTCGCCCGTGGCACCCGCCGCGAACACTGCGACCGACCGCGCCTCCGGCAGTGTAACGAACAGTAATTGCCCCGGCGTTGCTGCCGGCGGTTGCGGATGCGAACAGGCAGCCGCAGCCGTCAAAATCAGCACCAGCACTGCCCGCATCATGCATTCGCAGGAAATTCGACTGCTCCGCTGTTGCATTCAAGCCCCCGGATCAACTGCTTCTGACATCGCTTACGATCTGCATTGCCCCCCGCTCGCCTGTACCACAGCCGCGCTCACTGACCAAACCGGCCCCCGAGCGTGAGGCACTTCAACCGCGAATCGGATTTTCTTCGCTTCCCCGGAAACGGGTCCGGGTGCTGGTTCAATTAAAATTCGCAGTTTAAACTCCAAGCGGTATCGAACGGTCGAGGCAATGAGGGGAAATCGAAGATGAAGCTCGCGATCGGGAGTCTGGCCGTGATGATGGCCAGCGTGTTGACGACGGCGACCGCGGTGCAAGCGCAGATGCCGCCGTCGCCGCCAACCATTACATCAAGCGGTGCGCCGTCGAGCGATCTGCCTCTCGCCGATTATCAGGCGTTCGAGAAATTCGCGACCGCTCATCCGGAAATAATCGACGACCTGAGCCGTGATCCGCGCCTGGTCGAAGACCGCGATTACCTCGCTGGACATCCCGACCTGAGCGGATTTCTCGCTACTCATGCCGAACTTAAAGACTCCCTGATCGCGAACCCCGGCAATTTCATCGTACCGCGAGCTCGGCGCCATCGCAGGTGAACCTCTCGCTCGGGCGCAGGGGGCGCGGCAGCGGTCCGAGGCCCGGACCGCCGCCGCCCATCTAACGATTTAATCTCCACGACCAGCCCGGCGCCGCTCACGGACCGCGCCTTGCAGATAATAGCTCACACGCGGCGCTACCCGTTCGTCAGGCGCCGATCGATTGACGCAACTGCTCCTGCTTTTCGCGCATCGCACTCATCAGGCCGCTGAAGCCGCGCTCGTTGATTACGCGGTTGAACTGATTGCGGTAGTTGGCCGTGATGCTGATGTCGTCCACCGCGACGTCGTAAACTTTCCAATCGCCGCCCACGAGTTTGAGCAGGTAGTTGATGCGAATCGGCTGGTTGCTGGAGTTGGCAGGCCGTACGATGGTCTTTACCTCTTCTGTGTTCGCCCCGATTGAAGTCTGCCCCAGGTACTCGACCCTCTGGCCCGAGTACGCGCCGACCTTATTCAGGTAAGCGTCCTCCATGAAGGCGGTAAAGAGGGGTACGAACTCACCCTGCTGCGCGGGCGAGAGCTTCTTCCAATTGTAGCCCAGTGAAGAACGCGCCATATCGGAGAAGTCGAAGCGGTTGGCTACGATTCCGAGGACCTTGCGCTGCCGCGACGCCTGCGACATCTGCTTGTCCTGCAACACCTCCAGCACCTGGCCAACAGTGCTCTTGACCGTCGCCGTAGCACCTCCGGCCGTGGTCGCACTGTACGCGACTCCGCCGACGTTGAGCGCAACCATGATGACGGCCAGCGTCAGTGCGAATAACAGACCGAACGCCCGTGCATGCGCGCGACGGACTGAGGTGACGCCGTCGCGGTCAATGATCGATTGCAATTGATTCCTTCTCATTTTTCTCTGAACCTCCACATACGGTCCTTAACCGGTCCTCCGGCCGCTCGCTCCTTTGCATACGGTGGCGAATGCGGTCGATTGCCAGGAGTATTCAGGCGCAATTGCAATGCCAACTCAGGAGAGTGCCGAATCCGCTCGGATATAGAAGGGATTTCAGATATCCGTGGTATCCTTTCGCCAGCTGTTCTCTGTAATTGCTACACGGTTTCGGGCGCCTGAGCGCCGCTTACGGTCACATCAGCGAATGCCCCGGCGGTTCAGCCCGATGCGCGTCAGGCGCATGGCATCCGCCCGGCATCTGGAAGGCCCGCGGGTAAATCGATCGCAGGTGAAATTCACTAGCGGCCGGCGCAATCCTCTGGAAAGAATCGTTGACGGAAAACGGAAACCTCCGGGTTGGCGCGTTTACTGATCGCCTTGCCCGATGATAACTTGATTTGTGTACGGAGCACCTTCATCCATGGCCTCAGAAAAGCGCATCCTGGTTGCCGAGGACGACCTTGCCACCGGTCAGGCCTGGAGCGAATTGATCGCTTCGTGGGGCTTCAAGGTAAACATCGCCGGCGACGGCAAGCGCGCGCTCGAACTGGCTGAGAGTTACGATCCGCATATCCTCCTGCTCGACCTGCGCCTGCCGCATCTCAACGGACTCGAAGTCTTGAGCGAGCTGCGCCAGCGCGGCGTCCAGGTTCCGACCATCATGATTTCCGGCGAGGGAGAAATCTCGGATGCGGTGCAGGCGATCAAACTCGGCGCCTATGACTACTTGCGCAAGCCGGTCGATCCTCCGCATCTGCGCGTATTGCTCAACAACCTGAGCACTCATCTCACGGTCAGCGAAGAGAATCAGCGCCTGCGCCGGCGACTGTTGCGCGCGGGCGAACTCGGCCACCTGGTCGGACAATCGGCGCCGATGCGCCGGGTCATGACGCTTATCGAACAGGTCGCGCCGAGCACTGCTTCGGTCGTTATCGTTGGCGACAGCGGCACCGGCAAGGAGCTGGTGGCGCGCACGATTCATGAACTCTCGCCTCGCCACGCGGGGCCCTATGTTGCGATCAATTGTGCGGCGCTGCCCGAGACCCTGATGGAGAGCGAGCTCTTCGGCCATGAACGCGGAGCCTTCACCGGCGCCGACCGCCGGCGCGAGGGCTGCTTTGAACTGGCCAACGGCGGCACCCTGTTGCTCGACGAGATCGGCGAGATGAAGTCGGAGTTGCAGGCCAAGCTCCTGCGCGTGCTAGAGGAGGGCAAGCTGCGCCGGCTCGGCGGCAGCGCCGAAATCTCGGTCGACGTGCGCGTACTGGCCGCAACCAATCGCAACCTTGAGGCCGCGATTCGCGACGGCCGCTTTCGCGAGGACCTCTACTATCGCCTCAACGTTTTCACGATCGAGCTTCCGCCGCTGTGCGAGCATTCCGAAGATGTACCGGCGCTGATCGAACATTTCATGCGTGAGATCGAGCCGCCCGCCGGCAAGACGGTCCGTGGACTCGACGCGGCGGCGCTCGAAGTCCTCAAGGGCTTTCGCTGGCCGGGCAACGTCCGCCAGTTGCGCAACGTGATCGAGCGCGCACTGATCGTGACCTCTGGCCCCTTGATTGGCGTTGCCGATTTGCCCGCGGAATTGAAGCGCGGCGGCTCCGGCAACGAGGTTCTGGAGATCAAGCTCGGTACGTCGCTCGATGAGGTCGAACGCGACCTGATCAAGCGCACGGTTGAGTTTGCCGGCGGTAACAAGTCACGCGCCGCCGAGATTCTCGGCGTCAGCCTGAAGACGCTCTACAACCGCCTCGAGCGCTATCAGAGCCGCGAATCCCATGAGACGGCTTAGCCCGACCGCCTGAGAAGTCGCGCCATTATTTTGTCGCTCATCGCGCTTAACGACGACACGATGGCGTGGACCGGTTTCGCCACGGTCTTCTGGACGCCGCTCGTCGTCGCCCCATAAGGCTAATTTCACGGCGCAATTACAGATAGCTGTGCCTCCGACGTAAAAAGTCTTCGTAGCAGCCTCAGCCCCGATTCAGGGCACAACCCTTGCTCACTTAAATTTGCCCGGCCGCCCGATGATTTGACCCGTCGCTGCCGCGCCAGTTGCGCAACCGGCGCCGGCGAATCAATCGCGGTGCACACGGACTTATGGATTTCGGAGTGAGACCAATTGCGGACCGCAACACTGAATCCGCCATTCGATGCGCCGGAGGCTGAAGCGCCGAACACGCGCCGCCGGCCGCTCAATTACGGCGCGCGCATCTGGACCGGTTTCGGCGTGGCGCTCGCATCGCTGCTTCTGGTCGGGACGGTTGGTATCTACAGCACCCGCGCGCTGATAAATCGCGACGGCTGGGTCCTGCACGCACGGATAGTGATCGACCGGCTCGCGGCAATCGATTCCAGCGTGAAATCGGTCCAGGGCGGCTTGCTCGGATACGCGGCCAGTGGGGATGAACACTTTTTGCGCCGCGCGCAAGTCGCCGGGGCGGCGCTCGATCGAGAGGTTGGCCGCATTCGCCAGCTCGTCGGTGATAGTCCTGATCAAGTTCAGCGATCAGCGCATCTGGCGCTGCTGCTGGACGCGCGCCGTGAGCTTACGCAACGCACGTTTGCGATCGCGGCAAAGAGCGGTTTCACCGCGGCCGCATCAGGAATTCTGCACGGTCCCGGGTTGGCGTTGACCGACGAGATTTCCCGTCAGGTGGCCGCTATGAGCGCGATCGAAAGTGCGCTGCTCGCTGCGCGCGATGCCGCCGCGGAGTCGGCCGCCATGGCCGCGCTGATTGTGCTCGCCTTCGGTTCGCTGCTGGGCGTGTCCTTCGTCGGTCTCGCAGGGGTGTTCTTCGCGCGCGCGCTTGCCGCCTTGCGTCTGCGCAACCGCGAATTGGCGCACAGTGAGCAGCGCACGGGCCGACTTAATCAGGAGCTGAGTGTGGAACGCACGTCGGCCGAGCGGCGCTCGCACGAGCAGGCGCGGCTCGCCGCTGTCGTCCAGTCCAGTAACGACGCGATCATCAGCGGCTCGCCCGACGGCGTGATTGCATCTTTTAACTCGGGCGCCGAGCGTCTCTACGGCTATGCCGCCGACGAGGTTATCGGGCGCAATCTTGCGATCCTTGAACCACCGGATGATGTGGGCGAAATCGCCCAAACCATCGCCGAATGCTTCACGCGGCGCGGCGCCGTTCATTATGAAACTCGCCACACGCGCAAGGATGGAAGCATCTTCGACGCCGAATCGATTGATTCGCCGATTTACGCCCCCAGCGGGCGCGAGATTGGCTTTTCCGCGATCGTCCGCGATATCAGCGAACGCAGACAATCCGAACGCATCCTCGCCGAACGCACCCGCGACCTCGAGCGCTCCAATATCGAGCTCGAGCAGTTCGCCTACTCGGCCTCGCACGATTTGCAGGAGCCGCTGCGCATGGTAGGCAGCTACGTCCAACTGTTGCGCGATCGCTACCGCGGCCACCTCGATTCCGAGGCCGATGAATTCATCGACTTCGCGGTCGATGGGGCAGCGCGCATGAAGCAGTTGATCAATGATTTCCTGCTCTATGCGCGCACCGGCCGGGGCCATGTGGGCGCCGTGGTCGAAGCGGGCGCGGCGCTCGACTGGGCGGTCGCCAACCTTGCGCTCAAACTCAGCGATAGCGCGGCCGTCATAATCCGTGGCGAGATGCCGCCGGTGATTGCCGACCCGGCGCAACTCGGTCAGCTATTTCAGAACCTGATAGATAACGCGCTCAAGTTTCGGAGCGCGGCCCCGCCGAAAATCGAAGTCGAAGCGGTGCGGCGCGACGACCTGTGGGAGTTTTGCGTGCGCGACAACGGCATCGGCATCGATCAGAAGCACACGGCGCGCATCTTCCAAATGTTTCAGCGTTTGCATTCGAACGCCGAATACCCCGGGACCGGCATCGGTCTGGCAATTTGCCGCAAAATCGTCGAACGCAATGGCGGGAGTATTTGGGTCGACGCCGCGGCTCGTCCGGGCACGGCCTTTCGCTTTACGATTCCGGCGGCCGCGTCCGATTTAACCGCGCTCAAAGAGGTTCATCAAATTTGATGGTTCGTCAATTCGAATCTGACCTGATCGATATCTTGCTGGCCGAGGTAAGGGAGGATCCGCAGCTGAAGTCGATTCCAGTAGTTGTCTTGACGACTTCGGCTGCCGAACAGGATGTCCCGCAAAGCCACAATCTGCATGCCAATTGTTCCATCACCAAGCCGGTTGACTTGATCCAGTTTATGAAGATCGTGAATACCACCTTCGACTTCCAGTTGAAAATCGTCAAATGGCTGACTTAGGCGTAGCCTATCAATGAAAACCTCAAGCACTATCGAACGAATCAATGTCTTGCTGATCGAGGATAACCCGGGTGACGCGCGGCTGGTGCGTGAGCGGCTGCTATCGGCGTCCGGTACAACCTTCAATGTTGAGTGCGTCGATCGACTCGCCAGCGGCAGCGAACGCCTGAGTCGTGCCGGCATCGATGTCGTGCTGCTGGACCTCTCATTGCCGGACTCGCATGGAAGCGAGACCATCACACGCCTCCATGCCGCGGTGCCGGACGTTCCAATTATAGCGCTGTCCGGGCTCGACGACTGGGAGATTGTCCAGGAAGCTGTCAGACGAGGTGCAGAGGACTATCTGGTCAAGGGCACGTTTAGCACCAACCTGTTGGTCCGTGCCATACGCTTTGCGATCGATCGCCGCACCCTGCGCGAGGACTTGGCGCAGGCGCGCGACTTGGCCATCGAATCCGCCCGCGTGCGCTCCGAATTCCTTGCCAACATGAGCCACGAGATTCGTACCCCGCTCAATGGCGTGGTGGGGATGACTCGTCTGCTCATCGATACACTGCTCAGCGCCGATCAGCGCGAAATGATCGAGATCGCCTCGATTAGCGCCGACAGCCTGCTCAGGATTCTCAACGACATCCTCGATTTTTCCAAAATTTCGGCCGGCAAAGTCGTACTCGACGAAGCCGAATTCGAATTGAGCGCAATGGTTGAAAGTGTTGTTCAGATTTTCAGTGAGCCGGCCCGCGCCAAGGGCCTGGTGCTCGACTCCTTCATCGGCGCCAACGTTCCGATGCGTTTGCGTGGCGATTCCGGGCGCCTGCGTCAGGTGCTGATCAATCTGGTCGGTAACGCCGTCAAGTTTACCACCGACGGCGCGGCCACGGTTCGCGTCGAGTGCGCTAGTGAAAGCGAAAGCCACTGCGTCCTGCGCTTCCAGGTTCGCGACACCGGAATCGGTATCCCGCTCGACGGTCAGCGAAATATCTTTCAGGCCTTCACCCAGGCCGACGGTTCCACCACGCGCAGGTTCGGCGGCACCGGCCTCGGCCTTGCCATTTCGGCGCAACTGGTCGAGTTGATGGGCGGCAGTATCAGCGTCGAGAGCGAGTTGGGCTCCGGCTCGACCTTCCAATTCACCGCAAATTTCGCCTATAAACCGGACATCAGTACGGGCGCCGCAATTCGGGACTCGCCCCGGCTGGAAGGCGTGCGAGTTTTGATCGTAGACAGCAATGCGACCAGTGCGCGCGTGATCGCCGACCATTTGCGGGCGTGGCGAATGCGCAACGAAATCGTCACTAGCGCGTCGCAGGCGCTGCTCGCGCTCAAGCGGATGGGCACCGCCGGAGACCCCTTCCATATCGCAATCATCGACTTGCAGTTGCCCGAACGAGACGGCTTCGACCTGGCCCGTGCGATCGGCGATTTGCCGGAACTTCAGCCGACCTGCGTGCTCGCAATCTACGCGCTCGGCTGCAGGCCTGATCAGGCTGTTAGCAAGGCCAACGGATTTCACGCGGTGCTCGGCAAGCCGCTCAAGCAGAGTCAGCTACTCGATACACTCATCGCCTTGATCGATGGGCGGGTCGATGCCCTGTCCGAACCCCTTGTCGGCGACCGCCCGTTGCGCCAGACCCGCAGTGTTATTCCTGCCGAAATTCGCCAACGCATCCGCATTCTGCTGGTCGAAGATAATCCGGTGAACCTGCAAGTCGAAATGCGCATGATCGAGCGGATCGGCTATTCTACGAAAACGGTCACCAACGGCCGCTTCGCGCTCGAGCGGTTGGCGCACGCCGAATTCGACCTGATTCTGATGGACTGCCAAATGCCCGAGGTGGACGGTTACACCGCGACACGCGAAATTCGGCGGCGTGAAGGCTCCGAACGTCACACCCCGATCATTGGAGTTACCGCTCACGCGCTCGCCGGGGACCGCGAGGAATGCCTGCGCGCCGGAATGGACGACTATATTGCCAAGCCGATAATGATCGAGGATCTCGCGGCGCTAATCGATCGCTTTGTGCAAGAGGCCAGAATTGCGTACCCTTCGGAGCATTCGCTGCCGCCATTCCAGACCCAAGCCTCGAACAACGCGCCACAGCTGCGTGCCGATGTGGTCCTGGACGAAACCGTGCTGGCCGATCTGCGACAATACCAAAATCCCGGGGAGCCCGATTTCATCACTGAACTGATCGGAATCTTCAACGACGATCTGGCCAATCGACTCGCTCAAATGCGTGCTGGAGTGGAGGCCGACGACGCCAAGAGTGTGCGTCACGCCGCCCATGCGCTCAAAGGCGCGAGCGGAGAACTCGGCGCACAGCGCATGCGCGCCATCAGCCTGCGACTCGAACAGTGCGCCGCTGAAGGTTCCGTCGCCGCCGCTCGGCCGCTGATGCAGGAGCTTGAGGATGAAGCGGTCTGCGTACGAGCGGCGCTTGCTCCTCATTGCATTGTCACGCCGGTTCGTGATCACGCCTCAGGGCGGTAGCCGCACCCATTTGCGAAACCGCTGATTTCGCCACGCTCGATTACAGCGCCGATCGAATCTTCCTTTGAATCTCCTGCACATCTTTTCAGCTGGTCCAATAAGAGCGATATTTAGTTGCGCCATGTTATGTTTTTGCAACTCTTCGCATGAATCTGTAATAAATTAGAATGTACTTAATCGGTTTTTGCTGCAATGAATCCTTAGTAAGGACCTGTATTTCTAGATAATTTTTGACATGATATGATGAGATATATAGTTGTTTTGTACTTCCTGCAGTGTTTGATGATTGCGATTTGCTCACATATGGCATGTGCATTGCTGAAGTCATAGCAACACTCAAATTGAGCCTCAGGGATCAGCCATGAGCCTAAAGCTTGACGAACTCAGAAAACGTTTGATGCAGCAGCAGTTGGTAGCTGACAACAAGAGCCCGGAGTCTTCCGTTGGTTCAGGGTCCGGCAAGGTCTCAGGTGCTCAAGCGCTAGAGTCGATCGAAGCACCACGAGTCTCTGAGCCGCCAGCGGTCAAAGAGGGGCCCGCGCCCATGAGCCTCCGGAAAGCGCCTGAGCCGCCACTTGAAAGCAATCCCTCGGAAGTTCAACCGCCAGTGGCGAGCGAAGTGGCCGAGCCGCACGCAGCGGAACTGTCCACCGTGTCTGACGCGGCCGCATCGGCCGCTTTATCCAAAAACAGTGTGGCACGCGAGCTACCCGGCGTTCGCTCAAGCCGCACGGCTCCGTTCTCATTGGAGCCGGCCGTGCAGTACGAACTCGCCGACGCGGTGGCAAAGGTTTTCGAACAGACCAAGGCGTTCCAGATGCGGCTGCAGGACTTGAGCAAGGTTTTTGAACCGATCGATCGGATGGGGAATTCGGCAGCCCGCGCGTTTGAACCGCTGCGCGGATTCCACGACCAGATGGCGCAGCTCGCGCGTTCCTTCGAGCCGATGCGCGCATTCCAGCAGCAGCTTGCGCAGTTGGCGCAAACCTTCGAGCCGATGAAGGCGCTGGAGAGTCAACTCGGGCAGTTGGCCGACTCGTTTCAGAATCACCTCGCCGAATTGATCAAATCGCTCGAGCCAGCCAGGCAAATGCACGAGCGGATCGAGCGATTGGCCGCGACCTTCGATCAGGCGGCCGAGCTGCAAGCGCAGTTCACGGAGCTGCGTGACGCGTTTCGGCTGAGCCCGTCATCCGGCACGGTTCACACCAACGGGCTCGACGTGCACCCCGAAGCGGTGCAGTAGGCTCGGCACTTCGTCACGCATTCCCTCCGGCGCAGCCTCACATAATCAGGGGCTGCGCCGGGTCCATTTCACGATTCGGCGGCAAGTCAGAACAGCGGCAGTTTGAGGCCCAACGTCACCAATGCGCCGCCGGCGACGCCCATCAGCGCCTCTCCCGCGACCAGCCCCGCGGCAAACAATAGTCCCGGTCCGCTGGTCGAGTCCCCACGCCTGACGTTGATCAGGCTACGCAAGATCGCACCTGCCAGAATTGTTACGGTCAGGCCAAACGGCAAGTAGAGGCCGATGGCGACCGGCATCACCGGGGTTCGCCAGCGCGCGTTACGCCGCTCGAGCGACGCATTGATCGCCGCCAGCAGCGCCGCTAGAACCGCGCCCACGACCATCGTGGCGATCGGTAATCCTCCGCGAAATACCCCCTGCGCCACCTTCGCCATCAGGAATGCCTGTGGCGCGGCCAGCGCCTGCCCGTGGGCCGAAGGGGTGCCTGCTATGCCATAGGCGCGAATCAGCAGATTGAGCACCGGCGCCATCGCGAACGACGACAACGCCGCGCCAAAGAGTACAGCGATTTCGAGCGATCGCGGCGTCGCCCCAACGTGATAGCCGGTAGCGAGATCGTGCAGAGAATCTCCCGCCATCGCGGCGGCGGTGCAGACCACCGCGCCCGCCATTATCGCCAGCCGCGGTCCGATTGTGATACCAACGCCGAGCATCTCGAGGATCAACGCGATCGCAAGCAGCACGATGATCGTCACTCCGGACACCGGATTATTCGACGAGCCGACAATCCCGGTCAGGTAGCCCGCGATGGCAGTGGCGAAAAACCCGATAACGACCAGAGCGATCGCCAGCGCCGCGCTGAGCCACGGATTGCGGCTCAGGTGGAAACAGATGGCGAACACCACCGGGATGCATAGGGCGACCGCGCCGATAACCCACGGCGCCGACAGATCGCGATCCTCGCGCCGTGTGGCGATGACGCTGCGACGCTCCCGCAACATCCGCGCGCTTTCGGCCAGTCCGCGGCCGATTGCGCCGCGCAACCGCCACAGCGTTACGATTCCGCCCACCAGCATAGCGCCGACGCCGAGATAGCGCGTCTGAGTGCTCCAGATTTGCTGCGCGGCGGCGCTTGCCGTCAGCGATCGCAGTTCCGGATGAGCCGCACTCGCGATCGGAATCGCGACCAGCCACCCGATCGCGCCGCCCAAAAATACCAGACTCGCGATGCCCAGGCCGACGATGTAGCCGACCCCAATCAGCGCCGCAGAGAGATTAATCGAGCCTGCCACCGCCGCGTCACCAAACCAGCGAGCACCGGCAAAGCTGCCAGGAATGATGCCGAAGATGTCCTGCATTGCCTTGAGCCCGGCCGAGACGATGCCGCCCCACGCCAGCGGCGCGGCGCTCGCCGAACCGTCGGCACCGGTGCGCAGAACCTCAGCGCATGCGATTCCTTCGGGAAACGGCAGCCGCTCGTCAACGATGTAGGCGCGCCGCAGGAACACCACCAGCAGGCTGCCCATCGTGCCGCCAGTCAGGCACAGCATCGTCACGTCCCAATACGGCAGCGGCCCCGTTTGGCCAAGAATCACCAGCGCTGGAAACGTAAAGATTGCACCTGCCGCGACCGCTTCGCCCGCCGACGCGATGGTCTGGACCACATTGTTTTCGAGAATCGTGGACCCGCCGATCAGTCGCAGAACCGCCATCGAAATGACCGCGGCCGGGATGCTCGCGGACACCGTCATGCCCGCGTAAAGGCCGAGATAGGCGTTAGCGGCGCCGAGAATGATCGCCAGCACGGCGCCCAGAACGAAGGCGCGCAGCGTCAGTTCGCGAACCGCGGGAGTAGTCGAAGCAGGCGAGGGCGATGCGGATGAAGTCGGCGCCACGCGCAACTATATGCCATTGCGCGCCGCCGTTGGCGAATCCTTTAGCGCAATCTGTCGCGCAAATTTTCGATTGTTCGAGGTCGCCGGAAATTCGCGCCGCGATTGGGGTTGCCAGCGACGCGGTGGTATCAATGGTATCAGGTGTTGCCGGCCCTCCGCGCCCTCACCGTAGCGGTCGGCTCGCCGGCACGCTTCCACCCCATGATGCCGTCCACCATCACGCTCACGTTCTGGTAACCAGCCTGCACCGCCCGCCGGGCGGCCTGATGCGAAGCCATTCAATGCGTGTTCGCGCAATAGAAGACCAGTTTCGCCGCTTTGTCGGATGGCAACTCCTGTGCGACGTTATATCGGTTGGCCGACGGCAGCAGATGCGCGCCCGGGATGATGCCGTATGCGGCGCGCGTATCCGCCAGGTTGGCATCGTAGATCGCGACCCTGCTTCCTGGTTTGGCCATCGCCTTGGCCAGGTCGGTGACGTGTATCAGCTTGAAGGTATCGAGAGCCGCATCCGGTTCCGGATTGCCGAGCATCTTCGCAAGATTGAACGGTCGTGCCGACGCAGGCGCGATCAATATCACGGCCAACGCTCCTATCGCTGCCAGTACCCGGGTGCGCATCGCTTTCCTCGCGCATCTTCACGGCGCAATTTCACACGGTGATGCCGTCAGCGATTCTAGCATTTGGCATCCCGCCCCGCCATTGCGCGAATTTCATCGCACTCTGACGGGGTCTCGTCTCACGGTTTGCAGTCAAACCCTTCCGGATGGCAAATTAACCCGACCTTGTTCCGACGTCATCATGTATCCTTTGCTGGTTACGGGTGAGGTTGCGGAACCGGAGCGAAGCGCACCGCCTGCGGGCGAGAGCGGTCGATCGAGGTTACGACGGGTCGAGAGACCTGATGGCAGCGCAATCGACAATATGGAGTATCGCAAATGAATGACGACTGGCGCGCGAAGGCCAGGAAACTGCCCAAGGGGAATCTGTTCGATGATTTCCGCATCGGGCAGGTCTTCCAGCATCATTGGGGCCGCACCCTGAACGAGGGCGACAATACCCTCTTCTCGACCCTGACCCTCAGCTACAACCCCCTCTACTTCAACGCGCCGTATGCTCGCGCCCATGGCCATCGCAAGATCGTCGTCAACCCGATGCTGGTGTTCCTGACCGTCTTCGGCCTTTCGGTCGAGGATCTCAGCGAAGCCGGTGGACTCTTTCTCGGCGTCGATAGCCTCACCTTCCATCGCCGCATCTATCCCGGCGCGACGCTGGTCGCGCGCAGCACAGTCGCCGACATGCGAGAATCGCAAAGCCGGCCCGATAGCGGCATCGTGACGTGGCATACCGAGGGTTTCCTCGCCGACGGCGACGAGGGTCTGGTGGTCGATTTTCGCCGTTCCAACCTGATTCCCAAGCGAGGCACTGCCCAATGAGTTACCTGACCGAAGAACGCAAGATGATCCAGCAGGCCGCCCGCGACTTCACCATGAACGAAGTCCTCCCTGTCGCCAACAAGCTCGACCCCGTCGAAGGCGAAATCCCGATGGAGCTGCGCAACAAAATGGGCGAGCTCGGCTACTTCGGCATCCTCATTCCCGAGGAGTACGGCGGCCTCGGCCTCGGCGCCTTCGAATACGCTCTGGTCGCCGAAGAACTCGCCCGCGGCTGGATGAGCGTCGCGAGCATCATCGCCCGCGGTAACGGCATCTACGGTGACGTCAGCGAGGAGCAAAAGCGCAAGTATTATCCCGCCATGGCCCGCGGCGAATTCCTCGGTGCGTTCTCGCTGTCGGAACCCGACGCCGGCTCCGACCTCGCCAACGTTTCGTGCCGCGCCGCTCGCGACGGCGACCAGTTCGTCGTCAATGGCAATAAAACCTGGTGCACGTTTGCCGACGGCGCTGACTTCATCCACCTCTTTGCCCGCACCTCGCAGCCCGAGGAAAAACGCCGTCACGTCGGCATTACCCAGTTCCTCGTCGAAAAGGAGCGCGGCAAATTGCCCGAGGGCGTCACCGGCTCGCCGATTCGCAAAATCGGCTATTTTGGCTGGAAAACCTGGGAACTCCAGTTCGATAACTTCCGCATTCCCGCCTCCTCCATCGTCGGCAAGGAAGGCCGCGGCTTTTACACCATGATGGCCTTTCTGGAAATCGCCCGGGTTCACACCGCTGCCCGCGCCATCGGGCTGGCCCGCGGGGCGCTGGAGGATTCCATCGTCTATTCCCAGCGCCGCGTCCAGTTCAAAAAGCCCATCTCCGAGTTTCAGGCCATCCGCTTCAAGCTCGCCGATATGGCCGCCAATATCGAGGCCGCCCGCCAACTGATGTACTTCGTCGCCACCGAAGTCGACAGCAAGCGCCGCTGCGACAAGGAAGCCTCGATGGTCAAGTACTTCGCTTCCGAAATGGCCGAGCGCGTCACCAGCGAGGCCCTGCAGATTCACGGCGGCTACGGCTACACCAAGGACTTCCCCATCGAACGCTATTGGCGCGACGCGCGGCTCACCAAGATCTTCGAGGGCACCTCGCAGATTCAGCTCCGCATCATTTCCGACCGGCTTCTCGGAGGCACCGAATGACTCTCGACGCGGCCGCCCTCACCGGGCGCAACAATTACTTCGAGGACTTCAACGTCGGCGACGTCTACGAGCACGCGCGCGGCAAGACCATGGAGATGCTCGAAAACGTCCTCATCACCAACCTCGTCCTTAACACCGCGCAGCTTCATTTCAACGAGCACCTCGCCGAAACCGCCGCCGCCCAGAAACATCGCATCGTCTTCGGCGGCGTCACCGCTTCGCTCGTAGTCGGCCTCGCGATGCAGGACACGGGCGAACAGGCGGTCGAAGAAGTCGGCCTCGACAAGGTCCGCTTCCGCATCTCGGTCCTTCACGGCGATACGCTCTACGCCTTCACCGAAGTCGTCGGCAAGGACGACAACCCCGGCGTCTGCCGCGGCCACAAAAACGTTGGCCTCGTGCATTTTCGCCATTGGGGCGTCAACCAGCGCGACGAAACTGTCTTTGAGGGGGAGCGGCGCGTGTTGATCAAGAAGCGCGCCTTCACCACCCGCGGACTCGAAGTGGCGGAAGAAGCGCCGGTTCGCGCGTCGCGGCCGGCTGCAAAAAAAACGGCGAGCCCTCGCGTTCACGCCCGCGCGGTCAAGCCAACGCCGGTAGTGAAGAAAAAGGCGAAGCCGGCCAAGCCCGCGAAATCGGTGAAGCCTGCCGCCAAAGCGAAGCCGGTGAAGGCGCGGCCGAAAAAACGCAAGTAACTTCGGCGCGGTGCGCACCGCTGGAATCGGTCGGATGTCTACGACGTTGAGATCGCCAATCACTGCGACCAACTGTTCCGGAGTACGCATCATGGCGCGTAACAAATGGCGGGTGCAGCCGCGCGCGCAGATTTCCTGAGACGCAAAAAGGGCGGCGCGGGTTAACCCGCGCCGCCCTTTGATTTTCTATCAATTTCCGATCGCGTCAGTTCATGACGGCTGCGTCGCAAGCGTCTTGTCGCGCACCAATACTCCGTCCGCGTACAGCTTCTCGATCTGCTTATCGTCGAGCTTCGTCAGATCCCGCAGAATTCGCTCGTTGTCCTCGCCCAGCCGCGCCGATCGCAACTCGAGCCGATCCGGCCACGCTGAAAATTTCACGGGCACCGCCGGTATCGCGATCTTGCCGAGCTGAGGATCCTCGATCCACCGTATCGTCTTGCGCTCATTCAGATGCGGATGGTTGACCGCTTCGTTCACCGTCAGCACCGGCGCGCAAGGCACCCGCTGCTTGTCCAGTGCGGCGATCGCCTCTTCCCGCGTCGGCTTCGACGCGAGCCAGTCCTCGACGATCTTCTGCAGCTCCGCCATGTTGTCGCGCCGCCCGCGCGCGTTCTTGAAGCGCGGGTCCGTCGCCAGCTCCGGCATCTCCATCGCCTTGCACATCTGCACCCACTGATGCGCCGTCGGCACGCACAGGTACACGTACTGGTCACCCCGGTAATGGAAAATCCCGGTGGGGCCGCCCCCCGGATGTTGCGAGCCGTTGCGCGTCGGCTTGTACTTCTCGCCGCGCAAGGACACCTGCGGCACCGTCGCCTCGTGCATATGAAAGTAGGTATCCAGCAACGACGCGTCCAGGTATTGCCCCTCGCCGGTGCGCTCCCGATGGACCAGTGCGAAGCCAACCGCCATCGCCGCCGCGACCCCCGTCGAAACGTCGCCGATCGCCATCGTCGTCACCGACGGCGCGCGGTCGAGTTCGCCGATCCCGTCGGTGATTCCCGCGTACGCCTGCCCGATGTAGTCATAGCCGGCCTTGTCCGACAGCGGTCCCGTCTGCCCCGCCATCGAGATCGAGCACATGATGATCTTCGGATTGACTTTCTTTACGTCCTTGTACGAAAAGCCCAGCCGCTTGATCACCCCGGGTGCGAAATTTTCAACTATCACGTCGATCTTCGGCAGCATCGACATCACCAGCTCGCGCGCCCCCGGCGCCTTCAAATTGATCGCGAAGCTGAGCTTGCTGTGGTTGTGCTGCTGATAATAGGTGCTGTGCGTCGATTCCTTGAATTCGGGCTTCATCGACCGCAGGCCACCGGCCCGCACGCGGTCGCCGTCGGGTGCGAGTTCGAGCTTGATCACCTCGGCGCCCATCTCCGCAAGCAACCTCGAGCAGGTCGGACCCGCCACGAACTGGGTAAAATCCAGCACACGGTAGCCTTCAAGCATACGCGGCTTGTCAGACATCTATCGCACCTCCCGGAAAGCGCCGTGCAATATCGCCGGCGTCGGCTGACTAATTAACGGACGTTCGTTCGTTTACCCAAACTACAAAATGCGCACGAAATTGTCCAATCATGCTCCCGTGCAGCCGTTCCCCAACTCCCGCGCATTACGATGCCGAGCCGGCCGCTACAATTAGACATGTATTTAGATGTTTGTTATTGCAATCGCAAAGTCGGATCGAATCGCTTCCGCCATGCACGAGCGATTGGAATTCGTCGAAGGAAGGATGCGATGTCGGCAGTTCGTAGCGCCTCCATCAACAGCGCAAAAGTGCGTGAACGATTCTTGAAGTTCGCGGCTTTGAGTGCCCTCGTTGCCTGCCTGTTCGTCCTCTCCGGATGTTTCCAATGGACCGAGGATTCGCAGGGCAACCTCGAATCGGCTGGCCTCCCCGGCCTTCCAATCTGGCAATCGAAAAAACCTCCCGCTCCCATGCGCCCGACCGATTTCGGTTTCACCCCCGAGCAAGCCGCCAAAATGGGCGGGGAGGTGCTCGTGATGCCTACGGCCAACTCGCGAGTAATGCGCTACCAGTTCTATCAAACCGGCCAGAATCATTGTCAGGACGATCTCAAGAAACTGCTCGCCGATCGCGCTCGCAACGGCGAGGCCGGGCCCGCGCCCTACTGCACCGACCATTCCACGATGGTGCCTGGAAAGAGCAACGCGTTCGTATTCTGAATGCAGATGGAGCCGCCGCCCTCCTCATCCACTGATCCGCGCCGCGCGTCGCCAGCGCCGTGGCACCTGGCTGTCGGCAAATGTTGAAGCGTGCGCAAGCGGCCCGTCTGCTCGCACTCGATCGACCGCCGCGCGGCACTCGCCTCCTGATACTCGATCGTAAAGACGCGGTCGTTGGCAGCGCCGGTGCATGCGCTTTGCAAATCCCCGACGCGAGCGTCGCGCGCCGCCACGCTGTCATCCACCGCCGGCGCGGTCGCTACCTCGTGCGCGATCTCAAAGCGGCCGGCGGTACTTTCGTCAACGATCAGCGCGTCCGCCACCGCCAATTTCTCAAGCATCGCGATTCGATTCGCTTCGGCGCCGGCAGCGTCTATCGATTCATCGATCCCGACGCCTCCCTGCGGCGCTCCCATCGCAGGATCGCTGGCGCAATGCTCTTGTTGATGGTTTTCGCGGGTGCAGCTACCGCGCACTTCATGAAATGGGATCGCGGACTACCGTCGCTCGCAACCATCGAGGACTCTGTCGCCGGCGAGCAAGCGCTCGCGACCCCTGATCGCGCGCCGCCATCGGCCTCCGTCCGCTCGGTCGCGCCCGGCCGCGCGGCGTTCGCTGTCAGGACTTCCCCCGGCGTCCCGTTATCGGCCGCCGCCGCCCCTGCCTCCACGAGCGCCAGCCCCGCGTCGCCCGCCATCGAGTCGGCGGCGGCTCTGCGATGGATCGCGCGGCTCAATCATTACCGCTCAATGACAGGGCTCGCGCCGCTTCGCGAAAATCGCCGGTTAACCGCGAGCGTTGCCGCCCACGCGCACTACATGCTGCTCAATTACGACTCCGAGATTCGTGCGGGTCTTCAACTCGGTGCGGCAACTCACGCCGAGAACCCCGCCAAAAGCGGTTACACTGCCGCCGGCTCGGCCGTCGCCGAGAACAGCCAGTTTGCCTGGGGCTGCGGTTCGCTGGACGCCAACGCGCAAATCGACGACTGGATCGCCGGCCCCTTTCATCGCCTCGAGATGCTCGATCTGCTCATCTCCGAGGCCGGCTTTGGCGAGGCCAGTAGCGCCGGATGCTGGGTCGCCGTGATGCGCCTGCCGCCACCGCCCGAGCAGGTCAAGCCGTATCCGCATGTCATCGAATTCCCGCCCGATGGGTCAACCGTCTCGCTCGTCTGGCGCGGCCTTGAAACGCCGAATCCGCTGACCAGTTGCCGCGGTTACGAATTTCCCGCCGGACTGCCGATCACCCTCGAGCTTGGCCGGCTGCAAGTCACCGACCTGTCCGCCAGTTCTTTCACCGCCGCCGGGCAGCCGCTCGCGCATTGCGCCTTCGATTCCCACAGCTATCTGAACCCTGACCCCAATCCTCAGGAGTACGGCCGCTGGACGCTGCGCCAGGCCGGTGCCGTGGTGCTAATCCCGCGCCAGCCGCTGACTGGCGGGACGCAGTATTCGGTTTCGATCACTGCGCACGGCCATACCTATTCGTGGAAGTTCAAAATCGCCAGCTGATCCGCCGCCACCTGCTTCGCGCCGCACCCCAGCTTCGGCCCGCGCCGCTCGCGCAAAATTGCTTCGGTGAAATTCAGCTCGCGCACGGGCGGAACTTGGCCAGCGCCACTTCCGCCGTCGCTTCCTCGAACACGATTTCGACCGCCATCCCGGCCCGGATCTCTTCGTTTGCAATTTCCACCAGGTTGGTCAGCAGCCGCGGCCCCGCGTCCAGCTCGACCTCGGCGACGTTGTACGGAACCTCGTTTTCAAAGCCGCGAAAATGCGCCTGATGGAATACCAACCACGAATTTACCCGCCCGCGTCCGCTCAGCTTGGCCCAACTGTATTTGCGCGACCAGCAGCGTGGGCATAACGGCGCCGGCGGATACCACGTCGCTGCGCAACCGTCGCACCGTTGCAGCCGCAACTCGTGGCGCCGCAGTCCGTCCCAGTAGGGCTGGCTGAGCGACGAGATTGCCGGCAGCGGTTTCGCATAGGGCGCCTCAGCCATTGCCGGTTTCTCCAAAAGATAACTCCTTCATCGGCGGTATATCAGCGAGTCGCCGTAGGCATTGGCCCACTGGATAATCCGGGCGTCGCGAATCTGCCGCGGACCGGATTCGCCGCGCAACTGCCGCACGATCTCCACCTGATGATTCCAGCCCATGATATGTCCTTCGGAGAGCAAGCCGCCGTTGGTGTTGATTGGCAATTCGCCGCCCAGTTCGATGCGACCGTCCTGGGTAAACGCCGCGGCTTCGCCCGGCTTGCACACGCCGAAGCGCTCGAGCGCGATCCACGGCAGAATCGAAAACGCATCGTAACTGAAAAATGCGTCGAGCTCCCGCGGCGTTATATCCGCCATTTTATAGACTGGCTGCAACCCCGCCACGTAGTCGAAGGTCGTCTGCTGCGCGACGCCCAGTCCCGGATAGGCCCAGATGAACTCCTCGCGCCCGGCCGGCAGCGGCTGCATCCCCGCAATATAGACCGGCACCTTGCGCAAATCGCGCGCGCGTTCCGCGCTGGTCACAATTACGCACGCCGCGCCGTCATTGATCAGGCAGTAGTCCAGCAGATGCAGCGGCTCGCATACCATCCGCGATCCCTGATGCTGATCGACGCCGAACGGCTCGCGCATGATCGCGTTGGGGTTGAGCGCCGCATGTTTGCGAAACGCCACCGGTATCGCCGCGAGCTGGCGGCTATTCGCGCCGTACCGTTCGAAGTAGCGGCGTGCGACCAGCGCCGCGCCCGCTCCCGGCGTGGTCATGCCGTAAAGCGGATCCTGCCCGTGTGCGCCGCCGCCCTCGCGCGCCCCCTCGCGATCGCCCGAACCGCCCATCTTCGGCCGCCGGATTCCGGAAAAACTCACCGACGCCATGCACGCCACCGCGCTGGCCATCCCCGCGCTCACTATCAGCGCCGCCCACTGGATACAACTCGCCGTGAAGCGTCCGTGCGCCCACGTCTGTGTGAAGGCGCGCAGGTTCAGTCCGAGCAGCGGTGCGATACTGTCGCCATCGGCGCCGATCGGCGAGCCAAAACTAACCGCCAGTCCGTCGAGGTCGTCGCGCGCCAGTCCGGCATCATCGAGGGCGTTGGCGATGGCGTCCGCCGCGAGATCGATCGGGCTGCGCATCAGACGCCGGCCGTACGCCGAATTTCCTACGCGCGCGATCGCGGTCTGATCTTTCAACTCCCAGATGGACATTCCGGCACCTCGCCGCAATCGCTCGCCGACGGTCGAGTCTCCTTTGTGAGCAGCCCTTCCGCGCCTCGAACCGCCAATCAATCGGCGCGAATACGCCCGAGCGTACAGAAAACCGGCGCGCACTGTCCATCGCGAGTTCTCTGACTTCTCGCTGCCGCTGCGCCGATGCGCGCTTGCCCGTCTGCGTTGCTCCGCGCGGCTTGCGGCGATTCCATGGCATGTTACAACCAGTGAAACAGAGAAATCGTTCGCGCCAAATCAGACCGATCGTGGCGCCCGAACCTCAAGCCGGGGAGCATGACGATGGCGATGCTGAATACCGTGTTGGGACCAATCGACGGGAGCCAAATCGGCGACACCATGTCGCACGTCCACCTGACGATCGATCTGCTTTGCTGGCATATGCCGCCCGAGTCGGGACCGCAGCGCGGACTGAGCGAGAGCCGCATCACGATGCACAATCTCGGGGCGGTGCGGCGCAACGCAATGCGCGTGCGCGACAACCTCGTGCAGGACGATCTCGATCTCGCTATTCGCGAGGCGTCGGCCTATCGCGTCGCCGGCGGGCGCACCGTGATCAACTGCGACCTGCCCGGCATCGGCCGCGACGTTACCGCCCTGCAACGGATCTCGCGCGCCACCGGCATCAATGTCGTCGCTTCAACCGGATGGTACGTGCAGGCGTCGCATCCGCCCGAGATCGCGCGCAAGGGGGTCGAGGAGCTGGCCGAAACGATGGTCAAGGAGATCACCGTCGGCATCGGCAAGACCGGAGTGAAGGCCGGTAACATCGGCGAAATCGCGCTCAGCGGTCGCACCCGCGAGCCCTTCCAGCCGGTCGAGGAAAAAGTGTTGCGGGCGGCGGCGCGCGCGCAACGCGCCACCGCCGTTTCGTTAACCATCCATCCCAACTTTCCTGGCGACCATTGGGATACTTACATCGACCTGCTGGAAAAAGAGGGCGCCGACCTCGCCAAGTGCTACATGTCGCACCTCGGACTCTATCCGAATCCGGAAGTCTCGAAGCGAATCCTCAAGCGCGGTGTCGGCTTCGTCTCCTTCGATCAGCTCGGGCACGAAGAGCTCTTCGGCAATCCGGCGGCGCCGGGACTTGGCTATTCCACCGACAAGGAAGAGGTCCGCTGCGTGATCGAACTGCTCAATGCGGGATACGCCGATCGCCTTCTGCTATCGGCGGAAGTAGCGATGAAGACCTGCTACAAGGAGTTCGGCGGTTGGGGATACTCGCACGTCCACGACAACATCATCCCGTGGCTCCGTTCGCTGGGCGCGTCGGTCGAGGATGTCGATGCGATCATGGTCGGAAATCCGCGGCGCCTGCATACGGTCGTGTGACCTGGTGCGGCCGTATCCGCGTGCGGCGAATGGCGCAAGACGGCTCGCATAATGTAAAAACAGACGCGCCGCATGGTTTCAGCCATGCGGCGCGTCATCATCCACCCCTTTTCCCGGCCACCACCAAAATCGATTTCTAATGTTGCGCGTCGAGTTGCGGCGCTGCCGCGGGCGCCGAGCCGTTGAGTTGTGCGGCGCGTTCGCCGCGGAAGTTTTCGGCCAGCAGTGCAAAATCGTCGGCGAGTTCGGACGCCGGTTCGAAAGCGTGCGCCAGCTTGATCAACTGGGCCTGGAACTCTTTGGCGGGAGCGAGCGAACGCACCAGCTGATTGATATTGATTTCGAAGGCGTCGGATATCAGCGCGAGTTGATGTTCGAGGCCCTTCATCGGCGCGAAGCTCTGCGCGAGTTCGGCGAGCTGCACCTGAAACACGTGCATCGGCTCGAATGAGCGGGAGAGCTGCGCGAGCTGTTCCTGAAATGCGCGCAGCGGCACAAAGGACTTGGCGGCTGACTGTGCCAGCGCCTCGACCGGCTCGAAGGTCTTGGTGAGTTCGACGAAGCGGTCCTCGAAGGCCTTCACCTGTTCGAAAACCTTGGAGACCGCCTGGGCAACTTGATACTGGCTGTTGGATTCCATCGAATCTTCTCCGGCACTGGTTTCCACCGAGGCATTTTCAGCGTAGCGCAGGGCGGCCTCGCGGATGTTAGTCGGGGTCGAGGCGGCAGAGACCTTTTCGTCGCTGATTTTCGGCGCCACCGGAGGCTGATACAGGCCGGCCGCGGTTGTTTGAGTTGCGGGGGCCGTGGCTTTGACATCTTTGGCCTCAGCTGCTCCGTTGACCCGGTGATTGACGACGACCAGATCGGCGGAACTCCGTTTATAAACCGAAGTCGATTGACTCGGCGGCGTCGCAACCGGTTCGAGCAGCCGTCGACGAAGTTCTTCGAGCTTAAGGTTCATAGGTCGCCCCCTTTCACGCAATGCGCGGAAATAGAGTGGCAGCAATCGACGTGCCATCGCGAGGAAATGCTGAACCGGCGGTGCGTGCTTACGTCGGAGCCGCAAACATCGACTTCAAGCAACACGGCTCGGAAGGAATGGGGAGATGTGAGCAGACAATAGCGTCTCATGCCAAATACGCGCAAAGTTGCAACTCAGTGTTTCGTCGGCGGACATCGACCGGCGCGGTACGGTATTTCAGTTGCGCTCGCGCTTCATCCGTAGCAGGGTCGCAACATTTCGAGTTTCGGTTTCGTCGGTCGCATTTTCGCTCGAATTTGTTTCAGTCGGGCACACCAACGTTGCCGGAATCGGTGAGCCCACCGTCACTATATGGTCGCTAGATGAATAATGCTCCGTATTTGCGCAGCCTTTTGGACATCCCGTCATGGCATGGTCTTCGCTTATAAGGACAGTAGCCGCGCGAAGCGACCGACGCGACTGACGTGTACGACTGATTTGTCGGACACTGCGGGACGACGAATAATCGTTTAGGGCGCTTTGCCGGTCGCCAGTGGCAGTGAAATGACAATGAGCCAGGCTTCAATCAGCAGACTTCGCGAGATAGCAATCGAAGAGCGTCGCCAGCTCATCACACTGGCCTTTGCCGTGGTGGTCTTCCTGCTGACGCTATGGGCCTTGCAACTGCACCACCTGGGTATACCTCTAAACCGCGTAAACCCGGTGTTCGATCGTACGAGTCAACATGGGCCGGTTCCCGCCCTGAGCGCGAACGGAGCGGGAATTACGCCACTGCGCCGGCATAGTTGATGGCTCCAATCGAAACCGCGTCGAAGCGCGCGTCTCGCCTCATTGGCGATCATTAAAATCGTTCTGAACATTTTCTGAGTTACTCTGCCGGACGTAGTTTGACTGGCTGCCAGCGCATGTTACGCTCCGTGCGAATGTAATGGCGGAACAACGCCAGCCGAGGTGGAGCAGCAACCCAACGGCGATCTTGCGATCGCGGTTCAACCCGGCCAGGCAATTCGTTCACATGCCATCACGAAACGCGTCGGAGGGTACCAGGCAGGCCCTACCAGGCGGCGCATCGCGCAGCCGGAGGGCGCTCCCGCAAGAGCATGGAAGGCGGTGCACCAGCAGCCTCAATTTCCGAGGAGGCGCAACATCACGCCGCCGAAACGGCGCGCAAGTGGATCATTGCGGCGTCGGTAATCCTTTGCACCATCCTAGAAGTTCTCGATAGCTCGATCGTCAACGTCGCGCTGCCCCACATGCAGGGTAGTTTTTCAGCGACGATCGATGAGGTCACATGGGTCGTGACGACCTATCTGGTCGCTGCGGGAATTATGATCCCGACGACCGGCTGGATCGCCGGACAGTTCGGGCGCAAGAGCTACTTTCTCTTCTCGATTGCCACCTTTGTGATCTCCTCGGCGATGTGCGGCGCGGCGCAATCGCTCAACGAGATGGTCGCATTCCGTTTCCTCCAGGGGATTGCCGGCGCGGCGCTGCAACCGCTTTCGCAGGCGATCCTGATGGAGACCTTTCCGCCCAACGAACAGACGCTCGCGATGGCGGTCTGGGGTATCGGTCTCATGGTCGCGCCGATCATGGGACCGACGGTCGGCGGCTACATCACCGATAACTGGAATTGGCGCTGGAATTTCTACATCAACGTGCCGATCGGCATCGCCGCGGCCTTCATGGTCTCGACCTTTGTGCACGATCCGCCCTATCTGAAAAAGCTCAAGGGGCAGGGCACCGCCGACTGGATCGGCATCGTCTGCCTCGTGCTGTCGCTCGGTCTGGGCGAAATCGTCATGGACCGCGGCGACCGCGCGGATTGGTTTGCGAGCGCGTGGGTCTGGTATTTTTCGATCGTCGCAGGCAGTGCGTTTATCCTGCTGCTCTGGCATGAATGGCACACGCCGAACCCGATCGTGCAGGTGCGGATTCTCTCCAACCGCAACTTTTCCGTCCCGACGCTCCTGCTCATCATGATGACCTTCACTGCGTACGGGATGCAGATTCTCAACCCGGTTTTCCTCCAGAATCTGCTCGGCTACACGGCATATCTGGCGGGACTTGCGATGGCGCCGCGCGGAATCGGCCTGATGGGCGCGATGTTCCTGCTTGGCAGTATCGCTAAACGCGGTATCGATACGCGCCCACTCGTCGGATTCGGCTTTATTCTCATCGGCATCGCGAGCTGGCAATTGGGCAGTCTCGACCTCAACATGTCAATGTGGGATTTCATCGCGCCGACCATCGTGCAGGGAATTGGCATGGGCCTGATCTTTCCGAACCTTTCCGCCGCGGCTCTGAGCTCAATTCCGCGCGAACAGATGGGTTACGCTACCAGTCTCTTTTCGATGTCGCGCAACATCGGTGGGTCGATCGGAACTTCAGTGCTGACCACGATGTTGGTGCGCCGCCAGCAGGTCCAGCAAAGCTACATGGTGCAGCACCTTTCGGTCTTCGACGCGTGGCGGTTGAGCAAAGCGCCGGCGGGCATGCCGGGCACGTTCCATTTCAACTATCGCGGTTCGATGGTCACCGGCGAGAAGCGCGGGTTTGCACTGCTCTACGGAACCATTCAGGCCCAAGCGATGATGGTTTCGCTCAACGACATCTATCGCACCCTCGCGTACCTGATGATCGTTGGGCTCTTGCTCTGCTTCCTGCTGCCGCGAACCCGCGGCAAGGCGCCCGCCGGGGCCCATTGAGCGATGGCCTGATCGCCGCGTGACGCGGCCGGCGGTTGCGGCGCGCCGCAAATCCTTGCTCGTGATACTCGGATGGTCTAGCTTTACGGCAGGCAGCAACCCTTTTCAGGACTATCGCTTAATTTTTGAAGCCACCCGGCAAACCGCCTCTGTCTATAGCCTTTCATTCAATCCGTTCGTCATTGCCCGGCGGGCATTGTGCGTAAGTCGCCTGGAGAATTTGAGCTGATCGCCGGGATCACGGCCAAGCTGCGCCAAAGCCGCAGAACGATCCTTGGTCCGGGCGACGATTGCGCGATCCTCGCATGCCCGCGTGCGGCACAGTTGTTCACCATCGATTCGCTGGCCGAGGACGTCCATTTCAATCTCGGCTGGGGCACGCCCGAGGCCCTGGGCGCACGCGCATTGACGGTCAATCTGAGCGACATTGCGGCGATGGGCGGGGTTCCCCATACATGCGTGGTCAATCTCGCGATTCGGCCGGGGCTCGGCGTGCGGTTTTTCGATCGGCTCTATGCGGGCCTGCGCGGTGCGGCAGACGCGGCGCGCGTCGATCTCGTCGGTGGCAACGTTACCTCCGGCGATACCTTCGCAATTACGATCGCGCTGCTCGGTGAGACCGGCGCCCGCGTGCTGCGGCGCGACGCGGCCCGTCCCGGCGACGAAATTTTCGTGACCGGAACGGTGGGCGACGCGGCGCTCGGATGGCGGATACTGGCGGGAGAACTGAATGCGCGCGGCGCCCCCAAGAGATTCCTGATCGATCGATACTTGCGTCCGTCCGCGCGGCTGGCGGCGGGACAGCGCCTGGCGCGAATCGATCCGGCGGCCGCGGCGATCGATATCAGCGATGGGCTGTGGCAGGACCTCGGTCACGTGCTCGATCGCAGCGGCGTCGGCGCCGAGTTGGAAGCGGACGCGATTCCGCTTTCGACCGCGTATCGTGCGGTGGTGGGCGCCGACCTCGCTCTGGCGTTGGGCGGCGGTGAGGATTATGAGCTGCTGTTTTGCCTGCGGCCGGGCCATTCCGATGCGGCGCTGACGCGGCGTCTGGGCTTGCCGGTGCGCCGGATCGGCAAGATTATTCGGGGTCGCGGTGCGAAACTGGCCGGTATGGATGTCGCCAGCGCAGCGGCCGCGACGCGCACCGGCGGATGGGACCAGCTGCGCACGCGGGGGCCCGGATGATTCTGTTGCCCATCGCGGTGGTGTTGCTGTTGCTGATAAGCGCCCTGTTGGCGGCGTCCGAGACCGCCTTGTTCGCGCTGGTACGCATGGAACATACGCGCGCCAACCTCAACGCGTCCGTGCAGCATGCGCTCGATCGGCTGATGGCCCATCCGCTCGAAGCGCTGATGACGATCATCGGCATGAACGAGGCTGCGAACGTTTTCGCCGATTGTCTGGCAAGCGCCTTTCTGATCCTGTGGCTGGGCGGACTCGGCGCCTACCTTTCGGTGCCGGTGATGCTGGTCACGGTTCTGATCTTCTGCGACATCACGCCCAAGACCTTCGCGCTGGGCTTTCCGGGATTCGTCGCGGCCGTGACGGCGCGGCCGCTGGCGGCGGTGGTGGAGTTCATGCATCCGCTGGCGAAGTGGCTGATTCCGGTGGCCTCCGCGCCACGCCCGGAACCAGTCTCGGAGGCGGAATTCAAAGCGCTCCTGCGGGTCGGCGAGTTCCAGGGCCAGGTCGAGCCGCAGGAACGCGCGATGATCCACAAGGTCTTCGACTTCGGCAGCCGCCGGGTCTCCGAAGTGATGACGCCGCGCGACAAGATCTTTGCGATCAATCTGGCGACGCCGCCGGACCGAATCGTCGCCGAGGTCGTCGCCGGACATTTCTCGCGCATCCCCATCTACCGCGATACGAGCGATAACATCGTCGGGATTCTTCACGTCAAAGACCTCGTGACGCGCCGCCTCGAACCGTTACCGCCGCGGCTCGAGCGCCTGATTCGCGCTGCCTATTACGTGCCGCCGGGCAAGCCCCTGGCCGAGCTGTTCGACGAGATGCGGCGCGGCCGCTTTCAGTTGGCGCTGGTGGTTGATGAATACGGCAAAGTGCTCGGCCTGATCACGCTCGAAGATCTGCTCGAGGAGTTGTTCGGCGAAATTCGCGACGAATTCGACTACGAAGGCCCCGAGCTGACTCCGGTCGGCGCCGGCGAATGGCTGGTTTCCGGGGTGATCCAAATCGACCGGCTGCTCGAAAGCCTCGGCGACGGAAAATCGATCGGCGTCCGCGGTCCTCATACGCTGAGCAGTGTCGTCCTGCGGCGTCTCGGACGAGTGCCGCGCCCGGGCGAAAAGTTCCGCCTCGGCGATTTCGACGCCGCGGTCGAGAAAGTCCGTGGCGCAACCATTGAGCTGGTGAGGCTCAAGCAATGGAATTAGGCGCGCTGATCGCGACGGTCGTGGCGTGCGTAATCTTGCAGGCGTTCTTCGCCGCTAGCGAGATCGCGCTGGTCGCGGCCGACGAGCTCAAGGTTCGCGCCGAGCGCGAACGCGGCATCGAGGAATCACGCGCGCTGAGCGCATTGCTCGACCGGCGCGACCGGACGGTCGCGTTAATGCTGACGGGCAACAACCTTGCGACCGTAATCGCGGCGGCCGCGTTGACCAGCTTCCTGCACGGCCTCGATCCGAACGCGGTGTTCTGGGCGCCGTTTATTCTCGCTCCAATCTCGCTGCTGCTCGGCGAATCGATTCCAAAAATGCTCGCGATCAGATCGCCCCTCGCCGTGGCCCGCTTCGCCGCGCGGCCGCTCAACTTGCTGGCGACAGTGCTCGCTCCGCTGCTGGCGGCGGAGACCTCGCTTAGCCGCGGACTGCGGGCTATCGCCGGAGTTTCGCCCGAAGAGGAGAGTGTATTTCTAAGCCGCGAAGACCTCGCGATGCTGGTGCGCCGGCGACCTGGCGAAGCGGCGCCCGCGGCAGGCCCCGACCTCGACGCGATCCTGCCGGCCGAACAACAGATGATCAGCCGCATCTTTCGCTTCACCCGCGCCGAAGCGCGCAAGGCGATGGTGCCGCTGGTGCGGGTCGAAGCCGTGCCCGAGGAGACCACGCTGGCCGACGTAATCGAAACGGTGCGGCGCGAGGGCTTCACTCGCTTCCCGGTCTTTCAGCAGCGCATCTTCAACATCGTCGGCGTGGTCCATGCTTTCGATCTCCTGGAAGCGCCCGATCTCAGCCGTGCGGTCGGCGAAGTGATGCGTCCGGTGAGTTATTTCTCAGAAGCTACGCCACTCGACGAAATCCTGGTCGCGTTGCAACTGACCCGCGAAACGCTCGCGGTCGTCGTCGATGAATACGGCGGTGCCTCCGGCATCATCACGATGGAAGATCTGCTCGAGGAAGTGGTCGGCGATATCGAGGACGAGCACGACATAATCGAGGAACACGCGCGCTTCGTCGGACCGCGCACGCTCGTGGTGTCGGCGCTGGCCAGTGTCGCGGAACTCAACGAGCGCTTCGGCCTGAAGCTTCCGGAGCGCGGCGAGTATGCTACCATCGGCGGTCTTGTGATTGAGCGGCTCGGCCATATTCCCAAGCCCGGCGAGCAGCTTAAATCCGGCGATTTGACCATCACGGTTGCGCGCAGCGACGCCCGCGCGGTGCGTGAAGTAGTGATTAAATTCGACCGTCAGCCGCCTGCGGGCGATTCCCATCGGCAATGACCGAAAAGAGCATCCGTGAAATCCTCGACCTCGTCGCCGCCGGTGGGCTCAGTCCCGACCGGGCGATCGCGCGGCTGAAGTTGCTGCCGTTCGAGAACCTCGGTTTCGCCCGCCTCGATCATCATCGCGGACTGCGGCGCGGCGCGCCCGAGGTGATCTTTGGCGATGGCAAGAGCGCCGATCAGATTGCCGCGATCGGCAGACGGATGCTGGCGGCGGGCGTGAATTTGCTGATCACCCGCCTCGCCCCGGAAAAGGCTCGCGCGCTCAAGCGCAAGCTGCGCGCCCTCGACTATCGACCGGACGCGCAGATCGGCATGATAATTCGCGCGCAGCCGGCGGTTCGCAGCCACGGCACCGTGATGGTCTTGAGCGCGGGCACTTCCGACCTCCCGGTGGCGGAGGAAGCGGCGCTCTGCGCCGAGGTTTTCGGCAACCCGGTCGAGCGCTTGTATGACGTCGGCGTTGCGGGACTGCATCGGTTGACCGCAAACGCCGAACTGATTCGCGCCGCCAGCGTATTGATCGTGGTCGCGGGCATGGAGGGCGCGTTGCCTTCGGTCGTCGCCGGCCTAGTCGACATGCCCGTGATCGCGGTGCCGACCAGCGTCGGGTACGGGGCTTCGTTCGGCGGTATCGCGGCGTTGCTTGGGATGCTCAACAGTTGCGCGGGCGGAGTTACGGTGGTCAATATCGACAACGGTTTCGGCGCGGCCCTGGCCGCCACCATGATCAACCGGGTCGGGCTGCCACGCGGAAGCGACTGATGGCCGCCAGCAAGGATCTCACCAGCGGGCGCACGCGCCGCGCGATCAAGATTGGCGGACTCGCCTCGCAAGTCGGTTCGAGCTACCTGTGGACTTCGCTGCGCCGCCCCTTCCTTGAGACCGGCCGCTACGAACAGGAACTGCTCGATACCCATCTCAAGAATGCGCGGCGCATCGTCGAAGGTTCCAAGCAATTGCGCGGCGCCTTCATGAAGCTCATCCAGATGCTCTCGACCCGCGCGGACCTGCTGCCGGGCGAAGCGCTCGACATTCTGCGGGCGACTCAGTCGAGCGTGCCGCCGATGGGCTATCCGCTGATCGCCAAACAGATCCGCCGTGAATTTTCGAAATCGCCCGAACAGCTCTTCGCCAGTTTCGAGCATGAGGCGTTCGCCGCGGCCTCGCTTGGCCAGGTCCATCGCGCCCGGCTCAAGAGCGGCGAAGAGGTCGCCGTCAAAATTCAGTACCCGGGGGTCGACGCGACGGTCGAACAGGATCTCGGGAACCTGAAGCTGCTGCTGCGCACCTTGCAGGCGATCGCTGGCGACATCATGCGCCAGAAGATCGATACCAAAACGATCTTCACTGAACTTGCCGAGCGGCTGCGCGAGGAAATCGATTACGTTGCCGAATCGCGCAATATCGGTGAATTCAATCGCCTGCTCGCCGACGATAGTGACATCATGCTGCCGCGCGTGATCAAGAATTTGAGTTCGCGTCGCGTCCTGACCATGACCTACATCGACGGCTACCGGCTCGGCGACGTCTTTGGCACTGAGACCGACGCCAAGCTGAGGGCGTGGGTCGCGCGCAAATACTATTGTCTGGTATGGCGCCAGATCCTCGAGTTCGGTGTCCTCCATACCGACCCGCAGCCCGGCAATTATCTCGTGAGCTATCATCCCAAGCTCGGCATTCTCGATTTCGGATCGGTGCGCCATTTCTCGGAGCCGGTGCGGAAATCGAGCCTGCAACTCGCTCGGGCGATCATCGCCGGTGACGACCGCGCGATGGCCGCGGCGCTGGTCAAGCTCGGCTACCTCGATCGCACACAGGACCCGGCGCCGATGGTGAAAATAATTTACATTCTGTTCGAGCCAGTGATCACCGATCGCGTGTACCATCCCGATGAATTCGACGCTCTCGGCAAAGCCTCCGCGGTGGGCGAGATCGCTTTCGAGCACAAGCTCTACAAATCGCCGCGCCACAGTATCTTCCTGATGCGCGCGCTCATCGGGCTCGACGGCGTCATGAAAGGTCTCGGGGCGAAGATGAACTACGCGGCGTTGTTCCGCGAATGCGTCCGCCACGCGATCAAGGCCACCGGCGCCGACTGACGCGCGATAATGAACTCGATGCGATCTGCACGCAGCACCTCCGCCTCCCTCGGTCCGGATGAATCCGCCGCGGCGCTCGCCGCGGCGCTCGCCGCGCGGCTCGAAGCCCATCGCGATCTCACGTTTCGCCGCTTGCCGTCGCGCTGCGTGACGGGCGAGAAGAGCGCACTCGGCTTCATCAATGAGACCGGCTTTTGTGCAGCGTTCACCCCGGAGTTGGGAGTGCCGTGCCTGCGCGAGGCGATCGAGGGCCGGCGTGCGCCCAAGCTGCCGGAACATATCCAGCACGATCGCGCGATCATGATGACGTGGAATCTCAAAGATACGCTGCCGGCGCGCAAGGCGGTTTACTACGGCAAGGTGATCGCGGGACGTCCGAGTTTTATCGCGCTGGAAATGCTGCCGGCGTTTCTGCGTCTGCGAGTCGCGCCCGGCGGCTACCGCAAACTTTACGAACGCGGCCAGCTCAGCTATTGCGCCAAGTTGGTGATGGACGCGCTCACGCGTCGCGGTGCCGCCGAAACCAAAGCGCTCAAGCTCTTGAGCGGTTACGCGCAGCCGAACCGCCGGGCCGATTTCGATCGCGCGATGAAGGAGTTGCAGGAGAAATTCCTTGCGCTCAAAGTCGAAGAGCGTTACGACCCGTTCACCTACGTCTGGGATACGGTGGAACATCGCTGGAGCGAAGCGCTGCGTGCGGCGCGAGGCTTGAGTCCGGGCGAGGCGGCCTATCGAATCGTGCGGCGCTACTTCGAAATCGCGGGCTATGGCAACGAGCGCGCGGTCGCACGGATTCTGGCGATCGACGGGGCGCTGGTCGAGCGAGCGTTGCGCCGGCTGGAGCACGAGCGCACTATTCGGCGCGGCCTGCGCATTGCACCAATCCGTGAAACGGTCACCGTTCTCGCAACGCTGACCTAGAGTCCTTCGAGATGCCGCGCGCGACTTGCGCCCTTACCATTGCTCGTAATGCACGGCGCGCCGCTCGTAACCGGCACCGCGCAGCAGGTCGCGCAGTCTGAGAACGCCCTTGCCCACGCCGCAAATGTAGAAGTGGCGGCTGCGATCGGTGTCGGCCGCGACCCATCGGCGTTGAACTTCGTCGAGCAACCGTGCGTACAGCGCCGCCGAATCGCGGTCGCTGACGATCAGCGGTTCAAACTCAAATTCCGCGTGCGCCGCGGCGAGGCGTTCGAACTCGGCCGCATAAAGCAGATGTTCGGGACGGTCGGCCGCATAGAGAAGCCTGATGGGATGGGCTGCGGCGGTGGCGATGGCGCGCTTCAGAATTGGCCGAATCGGTGCGATAGCCGTGCCTTCGGCGATCAGGATGGTGGCGGCGCCCGGGGCCCGGTCGAGCGTGAAGGCGCCGAAGGGCCCGGTAAAGTTCAGTTCGTCGCCGACCATGCGATCGAAGAGCCAGGCCGCGCCGGGGCCGCCGGGCACACGGTTGAAGCAAATCTCGAATGGCTCCCTGTCTTCCGGGCTTGACGCGATGGTGTACGGGCGGATCCGCGTATCGTCCGCGAGCGGAATCGCGATCGAGATGAACATGCCGGGCAGGAATCGCGGCAGTGCACTTGCCGTCATCCTCAGAAACAGCGATCGGGTGTCGGCGCAATGGTCGTGGATACGCTCGACGCGCGCGCGCATCGCGATCCGTTGCCGCGAGGGCGGCGTGGCGTCACTCATCGGAGGCGCCGCGCGCAAGGCTATATTTGCGGTCATCCGCCATGGCTCTCGCTCACCTGGTTGATCGTAAAACGCGGCACCACTATCACGATTTCAGCATTGGGATCCTCGATCACCGCCTGGCATCCGAGCCGCGAGGTCGGGGTCAGTCCCGGTGCGCGGTCGAGCAGGTCCTCTTCCTGTTCCGAAGCCTCGCCGAGCCGGTCAAGGCCCTGCTTGACGATTACGTGACAGGTGGTGCAGGCGCAGTTACCGCCGCATGCGTGCTCTAGGTGGATATGATGCCCGAGCAAGATGTCGAGGATCGATCCGGGCAATCCGTCGTGCTGAAACGGGGCAGCGCGTGGGTCGAATTCAATAATCCGCTCAGGGTCTCCATTTTCAAAAACAATGCGAATTTTCGACATCAGTTCCCATTATAGATAGTCGCGATTCGTCTTTTACAGTGACGGATCGGGCCAGCGCCTTGAATTTCGCGCCGGGGGAATTTCGGCGGGTCGCCTGATTTACGCAGGCGCCAGGGCGGGCAAGTGCCGAATAAATTGGGTTTGTTTTGTAAAAAAGGTAAATCACACCTTGGCGGCCGGTCTGGTGCGACAGCCGAAATTCGGTCTCCTACACTGCTGAATGAGCATACTCCTATTTTAAACCGTGCGCGCGAGGCGCTTGCGATTTCGCCCAATTTTCGCCATTATCGATGGTGTAAACGCGGGGGAGGATCAGTGAAATGGCGACTTTGACCAAGCGGCAAAAACAGTTGGTCGATTACCTGGAGCACTATATTGAGGAGCACGGTTATGCGCCGACGCTGTCCGAGGTCGGACAATATTTCGGGCTGGCATCACTGGCGACGGTGCATAAGCATCTGAAGAACCTCGAAGGCAAGGGCTTCATCCATCGCACGCATAACCACAGTCGCGCGCTCCAGATCACGGGCAAGGGCGGCACGGGAGCGCGCGAGATTGCGTTACTGGGACAGGTGGCGGCCGGATTGCCGATCGAGGCGATCGAAGGTTCGGATACGATCACAGTGCCCGAGGAGTTCGTGCGCCGCGACAGCACGTTCTGCCTGCGAGTCAAAGGCCAGTCGATGATCGACGAAGGTATCCGCGACGGCGATTACATAATCGTTGAGAGTCGCGACGAGGCCAACCAGGGCGAGACCGTGGTTGCGCTGATCGGGGGCGACGCGACGGTCAAGAAGTACTTTCGCGAGAGCGACGGCCGCGTACGGCTGCAGCCGGCGAATCCGACGATGGAGCCGATTTATGTGAATGAGGGAGGCTTGCAGATTCGCGGCGTCGTAGTCGGCCTGATGCGCCATTACCGATAGTCAGAGTTCCGGGGAGAGAATCAGGAGCGAACGCCGATCGGATGCGATTTACGAGGATCGTCCAGGGATTGGAATTACCTGATATAGGGCAAGCGAGTAGCATGCGTTTGGGCCAAGGGATGAAAATCGCGTGGCCACGAAGTACGCTCTGAGGGGCCTAATCGAAAGCTTCGGCCTAGCGGTTTTTGACAGCGGAACTTACATTACTTTAAACGCCGGCTGAATGTTGACTCACCTCTACGGAAGGTCTCCGAAGTAAAATTGACCCACTCGAGCGGTATCTGCACAGGGGGAGCGCGAGGCGGCTCTCCCCCCTTGCCGTTCCGTGTATATGCACGAACGAAACAGCCCTCTCCGCCGCTGAGCAAACACGAAAATTAAGCATCTAATTAACATCTGCGGACTGCGTTATCCTGCAAGAAGAAATGGTCGGTGTCGAAAAGGTCACGGCAGAGGAGCGAGAGGGCTTGCGCCGCATCAGAACCCGGTTCCGTTGGATGTGGTTTATCATTATTGGATACATTCCGGCGGGCTTTGTGCTGACCCCACTGTTGCGGCGATCGGACGAGGCCGCCACAATCTATTCAGTGGCGTGGCTTCCGCTGTGGTTGATTGCGATATGGTGGACGATGGGAAGCCGGTGCCCTCGGTGTGGAGGGTATTTCTTTCAAATTCAACCTAGCTCACGTCGGCTGCGCGACTGGATGAAGCATCACCCCATCCTGGCCGGGGCGTTTCGAGGCGGGTCGGAGGGTGATTTGGTACAGCGGCGCTGCCGAGAATGTGGTCTTCCCTTGAAGGCCGCCGACTCAAGCTAAGTGACGGATGCCGTGCTAATTAATCAGCTTCTATCATCGTACGGCAAGAGTCCTTTCAATCTCTAATGCTTTGCGGCTTTCGTCGAGGCTAGCATCCCGGCCTTGCGCTTGTCCTCGAGTCTGAAGCTCTCGCCATTGATGTTGACGATGATCGAGTGGTGGAGGGTACGATCGAGCATCGCCCATTGGCGCCCGGCCCAGAACGCCGCTACCAACCCGCCCCTCAGCCTCCGGCACTACCTGTACATCGGCTCGCCAGACTGCCCCTGTTTCCTAGATTGCCACCGCGTCCGCCAGCCAGCCGGTCTCGCCCGCCACATCAGTCACCGGGACTATCTGCCCGTCGGCGCTCCCACACTGCCCCCTGCCGTTAGCGGAGAGTGGTAGGTTTGCGACTAATTGCGGGCGTCGCGGGAGGGAGATTCGCGGCGGCGCGCCGGAGCATCGCGGCGCGCGCGTTGCGGGCGACGTTATCGCGAACGCGGACCGGAATAGTCACGAGAAAATCAGAGCCTTGCCGCGCATTTGGGCGCAGTTCCATTTTACCGCCGAGAGCGTCAACGCTGCGCTGGACCACGGAGAGACCGAGGCCGAGGCCGCGGAAGCGGCGGGCACTGGTACTGGACAGTTGGGCAAAGGGTTCCTTGGCTTGATTGAGTACCGCGGGGCTGAGGCCCGGACCGGTGTCGCAGACCTCGACTTCGATAGCGCCGGCGCCATGCCCGCGGCGCAGGGCGACAGTGACCGAGCCTGAATCGGTAAACTTGATAGCGTTGACGGCGAGGTTGAGAAGGATCGCTTTGAGGGGGCGGCGCGGGACGCCAAAGAGGTCGGGCGCGGAGGCGAATTCATATTCGAGTTTGAGTTGTTTGCGCTGATTCGCCGCGTCGAGGACCGGTGCGATCTCGGCGACGAGGCTGCCCGGGGTGACGTCCTCGTCGATCATGGCCTCGGCGTTAACCTCGCTCAGCACGAAATGCATGAGGTTGTCGATGGTCTGGGCGAGGTCATAGACGTTGGCGTTGATGCGATCGAGCACGCCGCGGGTTTCGGCGGTGAACTCGTCGGCGTGATCGTCGCGCAGGATATCGACGTAGCCGAGCAGAACCTGCACCGGCGTGCGCAGTTCGTGGGCGAGGTTGGCGACTGCGCCGAGCCGTACTCCCTGACGCCAGCGGTCCACGGCGGAGGCCACGCTGGAGAGCGGACTGGACGCGGACGCGATCGGAGTTGGCGACAAATGCTCGTCGATCGATGAAGGATTGTCTCCCACCTGGTCTCCTAGTTGATCCGTTCGGATTTCTGCTGCGCTGGTGAGACCAACAGATGACGAAGCGGACAATCGAAGGCTACTCAACCGTAGGAGATGGGGATATCGGAGAAATACCTAGTTGGATAGGTAAAAGTACCTAGTGCGCGTTCAATGAATACCTAGTTCACGCGAATGGACGAAATTTGCGGCAAAAGGGGCGCGAATGAGGTTTCGCAATGATGCCACGGTAGGAGAGTCCAGGGCCACTTGCACGATGTGAGTAATGTGGTTGAAACGATTTGCATAACCCAGACGCAACCTGTGCAGATAGTTGATGCGCTCAATCTCTATTACTGCATTTGTCGGAGATGAACCAGGCGCAAGCGAGATACATCAAGATGATAGAAACGGTCACGCTTTCGGGCAGTATATGTAAGATGCGGGTGTTCGCGGCGAAAAAGGAACCAAGGAATTCGGGAAACTGATTCAGCGGGTACCCGTGCAGATTGCTCAAGGTGACCAGAACCAGATAACTCGATAGCGCCGCGACCACCGCGCGGCCGCTGCCGGTCCCGCGAGCGAGCGCGGCAAACACGATCGCGAAGCAGACCATGAAATGCGGCCACATGATCGGCGACAGGATCGATACGGTAACGATCCAGAGGGAAAATCCGCGCCAGTCGGAATCGTCGTCATCCAATCTCCAGGTCACAACGACAGCGAACGCGGCCGCGGCAAGCGCTGCTACAAGCGCCAGTGACGACGACAGGGTGGAGAATTCGGGAATCCCGAAGCTATGCAGCAGGATGAATCTCACGAACCATCCGAGGCTCAAATTCGCCGGATGGCGCAGGAACCCAATCGGCTGATTCAACGAGTGCGGTGAGATGACCCGCAAGATATAGGTAGTAATAACCTCAGGGCCGACGAAGGCCGTAGTAATCAGCATCCCGAGAATACAGCCGATGACTGTATAAAGAAGGGCGTTCCATTTGCGGCGCGCGGCCAGATAGCCGATCAGAGCAACTGGGTAGGCGCGCAAAACGGAAGCGGCAGCCAAGAGCAATCCTGCGGTGAAGTCGCGCCCGCGCTGAAGTTCGCGAATAAACAATACCAGCAGGAACAGAAGGAAGACCTCGCTCTGCCCAAACCAGAAATTACACGCAATGGGGGGATATAGAACAATCAGAGCGGCGAGTATCCATTGGTCAATTTTATCAAGACCGTCGGCAAGTAAAATCAAGGTGATGGCAAATGCGACCAGATTGACGACGAACCAGACTTTATACGCGGTGAAGGGGGCAAGCAGAGTGAGTGGCTCAAAACATAGCAGCCAGGTAGGGGTGTCGCCCCAAACGCTATTGCCAGCATAAGGGTTGATGTGCTGCCGCAGCAGGTGAGCGGGCAAGTAGTAAGTATTGAAATCCCGATAGTCGGCGTTGACGGCCCATGGTAATTCGCGAAAGAGCGATACGGCGCAGACGGCGGCAATCGCCCAGAGGATTACAGCGAGAAAACGCTTCAAACGCGGATTGACGTGCGTTAGCAGCGGCGGGTGACGCGGGGTTGGGCGGAGATTGCGCTTTAACAACATCGATGACGGCCGTCGTGGCGGCGGGCGAGGGCGGCGCGCACGATGCGGGCGCGGGTGCGGCGCGGCTGACCCGCGAGTGCGTCGGGATGTAAGCCGGCGCGATTGAGGCGCGCCAGTTCGGCGCGGGCCTGGCGGATGAAACGGCGGGTGCTCGCCGTGAGCTGCGAAAGCAGTGCGGCGGCGCGGGCGCGATATGACGCTCGATCGATCATGCGGCGGACTCTGCGCGCTGCGCCCGGGAGGCGTTGGGCGTCATCAGCAGCCGGATCCAGGTGCGAATCGAGTCGCCCAGAATAATGACGACGACGGCGATAAAGATGGCGGTCATAGCGGCGTCAACGCGATCGTTCCAGATGAGCCGCAGGAGTTCGGTGGCGCGGGCGGTGGTGGTGGCGGGCGCGGCGAGTTCGCGCTGGAGAATCGCGGCATGGGCGAGGAAGCCGATGTTGGCCGCAGAGCTGAAAATCTTTTCGAAACCGGCGGTCATGGTGACGGCCACCAGCCATAGCAGCGGCGTCAGGGTGACGAAGGCAAAGCGGGCTTTACCGGCGCGGATCATCGCACTGGTGGCGACGCATAGAGCGATAGTCGCGAGCATCTGGTTGGCGATACCGAACAAGGGCCACAGCGAGTTGATGCCGCCGAGGGGATCGATGGTGCCGAAGTAGAGAAAATAGCCCCAGGCGGCGACCACCAGAAACGAGGTGGCGAGAATATTCGGATAGGAGCCGGAATTGCCCAGCGGCGCCCACATCTGGCCGAGCAGGTCCTGGAGCATGAAGCGGGCGACGCGGGTGCCGGCGTCGAGCGTGCTGAGGATGAACAGCGCCTCGAACATGATGGCGAAGTGGTACCAGAGGGCGATGACCGCGGAGCCGCCGAGCGAGTGGGCGAAGATGTGGGCCATGCCGACGGCGAGCGAGGGGGCACCGCCGGTGCGGGCAAAGAGCGAGGTCTCGCCTACGGCGGCTGCGAGCTGGTGCATCTCGGCGGGGCTGACGGGAAAGCCCCATGACGAGATTTTCGCGCAGGCCGCGGCGGCGCCCGCGCCGACTACACCGGCCGGGGCGTTGATGGCGAAATAGACTCCGGGCTTGAGCATGATCGCGGCGATCATGGCCATGACGGCGACGAAGGATTCCATCAGCATGCCGCCGTACCCGATCATGCGGGCGTCGCGCGCCCGTTCGAGCATTTTGGGGGTGGTGCCGGAGGCGATCAGCGAATGGAAGCCGGAGATCGCACCGCAGGCGACGGTGATGAACGCGAAGGGGAAGACCTTGCCGCCGAAGATGGGGCCGTTGCCGTCGGTGAAGCGGGTCAGCGCGGGCATCAGGGTCGGAGGATGGAGGGCGACGATGCCGATGGCGAGGGCGACGATGGTACCGATTTTAATGAAGGCCGACAGGTAATCGCGCGGCGCCAGCAGCAGCCAGATGGGCAATACCGAGGCAAGAAAGCCGTAGGCGATGATCCAGATGGCGAGGTGGGGGGCGTCGAGATCGAAGAAGCGGGCGCATCCGAATTCGGTGACGTAGCGACCGCCGACCACGGCGAGCAAAATCAGGCTGACGCCGATGATCGAGCCTTCGACGACACGGCCGGGACGGAGCCAGGTCATGTAGATGCCGACGAACATCGCGATCGGGACGGTGGCGGCGACGGTCGAAGTGGCCCAGACACTGTGCTTCATCGCGTTGACCACGACCAGGCCCAGGACCGCGATAAGAATGACCATGATCAGCAGCACGCCGACCAGCGCGGTGGTGCCGGCGACGGGGCCGATCTCCTCGTGGGCCATGCGGCCGAGGGAACGGCCGTCGCGCTTGAGCGAATAGCCGAGGATGACGAAATCCTGGACGCATCCGCCGAGTACTGCGCCGATGACAATCCAGAGCGTCGAGGGCAGGTAGCCGAATTGGGCGGCGAGCACCGGTCCGACCAGCGGACCGGGCCCCGCGATCGCGGCGAAGTGGTGGCCGAAAGTAATCCAGCGGGCGGTGGGCACGTAGTCGCGGCCATTGGCCATGCGGACGGCGGGCGTGGGCACGGAGTCGTCGAGTTCGAGGACACGTTCGGCGATGAACTTCGAATAGAAGCGGTAGCCGACGGCGTAGATGCAGACGGCGGCGATAACGAACCAGAGGACGCTCGGACGCTGCTCGCCGCGGGCGAACGCAATCAGGCCGAGACCGTAGGCGCCGGTGGCAGCGACGGCAATCCAGAGGAATAGGCGAAAACCCCTCACGCGCACACCGGGACCCGCGGGGATGAGGGTCGATTGGAGCGGAAAGCGGACGACGGGGATATGGAGAAGGTTGATGAGCTCAAAATTTATATTTACTGAAACCTCACGAGGTTTCAGACTTCCCTTTTACCCGGATGCGGGCTCTGCTCTGAGAAAATCTTTTGCCGATAAATGCTTGCGATAGCTCATGTGGCCGCCTGCGGACAAGATCGCAAAATGAGAAAATGGGTTCGTTTTGAAAAAATGAATTTTGGAGCGCGCCTCCCAAGGGCCGAATTCCGTGGATAGTACTCTCTGGAAGAGCGGTGTTTCCAGCACGGCCGATCGAAACTCCGTGCGGATTCCTTGGTAAAAGCTGAAGCATTTTCATCAGGCGGGAGCATAAAAAGCGGCGAAATCCGAAGGGAATCCCAAAATTCGCCAAATGGTTGGCAGACAGCGAGGGTGGGAGGGCAACGGCGGTCGGAGATGGCGGGGAGCATCGGAAGGGCCGGGTGCATGGGCGAGGGCGGGAAGCGAAGGTTTAGGAGCGCGGAAGTGGTGAATTTTTAGGAAACGGGAACCTAGCGAGGTTTCAGACTTCCCATTTGCCCGGACGGCTGCGCCCCGAGGGGGGGGTTAATCGATGATTGAGGCCGCCGGACTTATCCGTCTATGCGAGCCCGTCTATGCGAGCGCCGCGCATACGAGGGGTCGCACGCATCAATCGTGGAAAATGGTCAGACGGATTTGTCGGGCTTTGATTCGGTAGCGATCGGCTCGGCCGTCTTGGGGGTGTTCGCCGGATTTTCCGGTTCATTCATCGCGGATTTGAAATCGCGAATCGCACGGCCCAAGGCACCGCCGACGTCACCGAGTTTGCTGGGTCCGAAGATGATCAGGATGATCACCAGCAGGATCAGCAAATGAGTGGGTGCTAAAAGGTCCATAATTGGTCTCCGAACTTACGCTCGTGGCGCATGCGATAGATCAACCTTACTAGGAGCGGCCGCCGAATGCTACTTCTATCGCCGACCGCCGAGCGCGGCGGGGTGGGCGATGCCGGGCGCAGCGCGAGCGTAATCGGGGCATAGTCGGCGGTCACGCGTGTTGTAGCGCCGGTTTGGAGTCCGGTGGCGGGCTGGTGCCTTCGTTTTCGAGGCGATAGCGCTGCACCTTGCGATAGAGCGTCGAGAGATGGATGCCGAGGACCTGCGCCGCCTTGACCTTGTCGCCGCTGACCTCGTTGAGCACGCGGCGCATGTGCTCGCGTTCGAGCTCCTCGAGGGTCATCCCGGTCGCTGGCGCTGCGGTGTTCGCGGGTATGGCGCTGTGAAGTTTCTCGGGAAGGTCGTGGGCGTGGATGACGTCGGTCTCGGCGAGAATGGCGGCGCGCTCGACCGCGTTTTCGAGTTCGCGGACATTGCCGGGCCATGCGTAGCCGATCAACACGCGCATCGCGCCTTTGGAAAAGCGCATCGCGGAGCGGCCGAGCGGTTTTTCATATTTGCGCAGAAAATGATTGGCGAGCAGCGCGATGTCGTCCTTGCGCTCGCGCAGGGCAGGCAGCGTGATTGTGATGACGTTGATGCGGTAGAGCAATTCCTCGCGGAAACGGCCCTCGCGGGATTCCTTGTCGAGGTCCTTGTTGGTGGCGCAGAGCACACGGACGTCGAAGGCGACCGGCTCGTTGGAGCCGAGCGGATAGCATTCGCGTTCCTGCAGAGCGCGCAGGAGCTTGACCTGGAGGGCGAGCGGCATGTCGCCGATTTCGTCAAAAAAGATGGTGCCCTTGTCGGCGGCCTTGAGTAGACCGACCTTATCCTGGCCGGCGCCGGTGAAGGCGCCGCGCTTGTAGCCGAAGAGTTCGCTTTCGAGGAGGTTTTCGGGCAGGGCGCCGCAGTTGATCGGGAGGAAGCGCTTGTTGGCACGCTCGGAGCTGAAATGGATGGCGCGGGCGACGAGTTCCTTGCCGGTGCCGGATTCGCCGGTGATAAGGACGCTGGTATCGGTGCGGGCGACCTTTTCCATCACGCGAAAAACCTGATCGATGGCGTCGCAATTGCCGATAATGCTTTCGAAGCGGTACTTCTCGCGTAATTCGCGGCGCAGGAAGCGATTCTCGCGAAAGGCGGCCTTGTATTCGAGGGCCTTGCGCACGACCGCCTTGAGATGATCGTTGGCGAAGGGCTTGGTGATGTAGTCGTAGGCGCCCTGGCGCAGCGCTTCGACGGCGGACTCGATGCTGGCGTAGGCGGTGACGATAACGCCCATGACTTCGGGATCGAGCTCGTGCATCTTGCCGAGCAAGTCGAGGCCGCTGCTGCCGCCGCTCAGGTTGAGGTCGATGACGGCGAGGTCGATTTTTTCACGCTCGAAGATCTGGAGGGCGGCATCGGCGGTGTTGGCCTCGAAGATTTCATAGCCTTCGCGGCGCAGCAGCTGCACGATGATCGCGCGCATGAGCTCTTCGTCTTCGACCACGAGCACGCGAAAGGGGCCGTTTTGCGCCTGGGTCCAGACCTGTTCGGCGCTATTTTCCTGGGTATTCATTGGGGATTAGCTGCGGCCTCGGAATCGGCGGAGTCGGCGAAAACGGGCAGGCAGATGGTGACGGTGGTGCCCATGCCGGAGGCGCTTTCGACGCCGATCGTTCCATTGTTGTTGAGGATAATGCGCTGGCATAACGACAAGCCCAGGCCGGCGCCCGCTCCGGCCGGTTTAGTGGTGAAGAAGGGCTCGAAGACGCGTTCGAGATTCTCGGGCTGAATGCCGACGCCGTTGTCGCTGACGCGGATGCGCACGCGGCCGGCGCCGTCGCCGCGCACGGGGTGCTGATATTCGGTGGTTACGCGGATGATGCCGCCGTCATGCTGAATTGCGTCGGCGGCGTTGAATACGAGATTGAGCAGAACCTGCTGGATGCCGTTGCTGTCGGCGAAAACCGGGGCGAGGCCGGGGGCGAGGGCGGGCTCGATACGGATGCCGGCGAAGCGTTTGTTGTAGGCGATGAGGCGCAGGGTTTCCGTGATGGTTTCGTTCAGATCGAGGGCCCTGTGCTCGCCGGGGACGGGCCGCGCGAAGTTGAGCAGGTCCTTGAGGGTGCGCGAAATTCGGGTGATCTGCGCGAGAATCGTGTGGAGCATCTGGCGGCGTTCGACCAGGGTTTCGTCGGGCACGAGCGATTGCACCAGAGAGGAAATCGAGGCGAGCGGATTGTTCACTTCGTGGGCGACGCCGCTGGCGAAGGTGCCGGCCGCGGCCAGCCGTTCGGCCTTGAGCAGGGTATCGAGCATCTCGTGGCGCTGGGTCACGTCGTGCAGGATCATCTGCAGGAACTGGTGCTGGCCGGCGGTAATCAGGGCCGAATGTATGTCGAAGTAGTGGCCGCGCAATTCGAGGTCAAGGGCCTGGCCGGAGCCGGTGGCGCGGACGGTCTCGATATGTTTGTAAACCAGCGGCTGGAGCTCGACTGGAGTGAGTTTGTGCAGGCGCTGGCCGATCAGCGGCACGTCGCGCTCGTAGGGCAGGCGCCGGTGGAGTTCGAAGGCGGCGGAGTTGGCGCTGACGATCTCGAGCGTCGAGGGATCGATCTCGTACATCGGATCGGGTGCGTGATCGATCGAGTTGCGATACTTCTCTTCGGAGGCGCGCATCGCGTTCTCGCGCGACTCAATGTAGAATTGTGCTACCATCAGGCGGCGTTCGTCGATGGCCGCAACGATGACGTCGCGCACCACTTCCATGCGCCGGCCGCGCATCCGCGAACGCACGAGGTTCAGGATCACCTGCTTCAGGGCGATATGAAAAATATTGAATTGCGAGGGTTTGGCCCGCGCCAACATCCCTTCGTGGCAATGGCGCCGCAGATGCACGAAGGTCGCGATATCGTCGGGGTCGCGCAGATGGTCGAGGAAGCGGATGAGGGCGTTGGCGAGGCTGGTGCGGTCGGCCTGATGGAGTTCCTCGAAGGTCTGCTCGACCGCGCGCGCCCAGGTTTCGACGACGTCGTCGAAATGATCCTCGACGATAGCGGCGGCCTGTGCGCGCGCCGCCATCGCGAGCGGCCCGCGGTCGTAAACCGGACCGAACAGGCCGGCGAGCATCTTTTCGATCTCGGCGAGCATGGTGCGGACGGTGTCGAGTTCACCCGGCATCGGCTCGATCGGCAGGTCGGTGGCTTTGCGCGGCTTCGGGGCGCAACGGTGGCGGCTGGATTTGGTCGCGTGCAGTGAGCAGAAGGAATCGGGCTGCCGGACTTTTGGAGTTTTGGGAGACTTTTTTCGATGGTTCAGCATTAGCGGTGCGGTCCACCTAGGTTACGACTGACTTATAACATAAGCATGCCATAGCCAAACTGCGGCCGAAATTATTTTTGCATTTTGCGAAGTCGATCGCTATGGAAAAGCGTTCGAAGGGCCCGCCGCGCGACCGCATATCGTAGATCGCGGAACCCCATTTGGTCGTCGGACTGCTCGTCGGCACGGCGTAAGCCTTTGAAAATACGTGCATTTTGGGATGGCACGGGTTTGGCTCATGATCGAGTATGTGAGTTCGATTTCCGCAGCGCTATTGCCGGTTCACGCCCACGGCAAATTCCTTTGCCGGGACGGCGGTAAGTTTCTGCTGAAGGCGATGCGATTGCAGGGAATTGGCGGCGCTCTCGACCTCAGTGAAAAGCTGGCGTTGCACCGGCGTCTGAGCGAATTTGCCGCGGCCAACGGCACCGGGTTGATATTGACCGCAGAGCAGGCCGAGACGGTGCTCAGCCTGGCGGGTCCGGCGGGACTTTACGCGATGGTCGAATTGACCATCGATCCACGCCAACTCAATTCGCCGAGCGAGGTCCGCGCGGCCCTGGTGCATGCGCGGCAGACGGTGAGCATCTTGCGCGGCTATCCGGCGCTGATTGGTTTTCTAATCGATTGCCCATGCGAGGGCGTGGCGATCGCGCCGCCCGTGTTCGAGGCGTTGCGTAGTGGGCTGGCGGCGTTTGGGCGCGCGATCCGTGAAAGCTACGGCGACCATCTGGTCGGGTTCGAGCGTCGCGCAAATGCGCGGTCGATCGCGCTGGGCGCCGCCGAGCCGGAACCCGGAGCGCGCAAAAATTCATTGATAGACCTTGGCCAGGAGCTCGCGCGAGATTCTGGCGAAGATATTACCTACGTAAATCTCGCGCGGATAGAGCCAGCCGATCTCGTGCGGACGATGATCGCGCTGCACCGACTCGCGGCGGCGCATCCGCTGATCGTCGAGTTCGGCGAGGAGCTCCCTGGGCAAGAGGAGATGGTGGGTCGGACTTTCGGCCTCGGCGCTGCCGGCATAGTAGCTCCGACGATGCAGCCAGCGGCATCGCCCGGAAGGCGGAATGTAAGGATGCTGAGCGCCGGGGAGCTCCTGCCGTTTGCGCGTATCGAGGGCGCGCCGACACTGGTTCCCGCCGATGCGCCTATGGTTTCGGTGGTAGTGGCCGCGCGCGACAATCAACGCACGCTCGGCGCATGCCTCGAGTCGATCGGGCGCCTGAATTATCCCAATTACGAAGTGATTGTGGCGGACGACGGCTCGCACGATGACACCGCCGCCGTCGCCGCGGCGGTGTGTGATCGGGGCATCGTTCAAAACATTCGAATCATCCGCGGACCGCGCGCCGGGTTCGGTGCGGCGTGCAAAGCTGCGGCCCGAAGCGCCCGCGGGCAGTTGATCGCATTCACGCGCGGCGATTGCGTCGTCGATGGCGACTGGCTCGCGATGGCCGTGGGAATCATGCTCAAGGAGGGCCTCGACGCTTGCTGCGGACCGATCTATCGGACGCCCGCAGCCGACCGGATTGCCACCCGTGCGATCGCGTGCGTGGCGCGCGCGAATTACCTGGACGCGGCGGACGATGGCGCGGTGGTGCTGGCGGCACGCAACATGATAGTGCGCAGGACCTCGCTGGCCGCGGCCGGCGGCTTCGATGCGCGTTTTATTGACGGCGGGGGTGCGGCCGACCTTTCGGCGCGGATGAGCGAAGCGGAGATGGCGTTGGGCTGGTGCCCGGCGGGATTGGTCTGGCGCATTGCGAGCAATGGCGTCGGCGAATTCTACCGCGGGCGATTCCGTCACGGACGCGTTGACGCGATGCTCGCGATCAAGCATCCGGAGCACTTCGGCGTCACGTCGCGGCGCGCCCGTGCGGCGCTAGCGGGCGCGAGCGGCGGCCTGTTGCACGGCGACGGCGCCCGCGAGGGAATCGTCGTGCGCGGCCTCTCCGCGATATTTTCCCTGAGCGGGGCGATTGCGCGATCACTGGCCTGCCGCGGTTACACGATCGCGGCCGTGCGCGCTCCAATCACCGCCGCCGAATCAGAAGCCGGCGACTACAACGCTACCCGCCATCTTCCGATCGCGAGTAATCCTTCCCGCCGGGCACATTCCGCCAGCCATCATTAGCCGCCAATTCGGGGCGCGCGCCGACGCCGCCTCGGTAATCGACCGACCGATACAGTCTTGACCGCGAACCGCGCGCGGACGAGATTGAGCCGCAGCGTCACTCAAGGAGCGTTCGATGCGGATGGCGCGATTACGCGAGCGGCTGATCGCCAGCCTGAAGAAGCAGAATAGGCAGACTGAGGTTGCCCGGCTCACCCGGATAATGGATTACGAGCCGTTGCGCACGGTGCGGACTTCGATCGTGAAGTTCGGCGGCAATAACGACATGCTGTGGGCGTCGGCGCTGACCTACACCTCGAGCCTGGCGCTGGTGCCGATTCTGGCGCTGGCCTTTTCGGTGCTGGCGGGACTCGGCGGCGAGGATCGAATCCGGCCGTTGATCGAACGCTATCTCGCCGCAAATTCGGCCGAGATAACCGACGCGCTGATGAAATTCGTCAGCAATATAAGCGCGAAGGCGCTCGGTGAGATCGGCGGAGCGGTGCTGCTGGTGACGGTGATCCTGACGCTCGGCACGGTCGAGCAAGCCTTCAATTCAATTTTCAACGTTGCTCGCGGCCGGAGCTGGTTGCGGAAATTTTCAGACTACCTGAGCGTCATCTTTACCGTGCCGTTGCTGCTGGTGGCGGCGGTCCCGGTGCGGGCCCATCTGCTGCGGGCGCTGCCGCACGTGCCGGGCGCGGCGTGGGCCGTGTCGACGCTGATGGTATGGACCGGTTTCACTTTCCTCTACATGTTTTTCCCCAACACGCGGGTGCGGCTTGGGGCCGCGGCGATGGGCGGGTTAGTAGCCGCGATCCTGCTGCAGGCCGGCCAATGGGCCTACGTCTATTTCCAGATCGGGGTGGCGCGCTACCACGCGATTTACGGCGCGATGGCGGCCGTGCCAATCCTGCTCACGTGGATTTATCTCGCGTGGATAATCGTGCTGTACGGAGCCGAGCTGACGGTGGCGATCGAAGGAATCGAGCCGATTTCCGCGCTCGATCGTCGCGCGCCAGGCTTCATCCGCGTCGCAGCGCTAACGACGGTCTTTCGCGCGGGCGAGCAGATGTTGGCGCGGCCGGGTGCACCGCCGTGCACGCTCCATCGACTGGCCAGCGAGCTCGGGGTAGCTGAAACTGTACTGCGACCGATCGTCGAGCAGCTCAAGCAGGGCGGCATCCTGGTTGAAGCGATCGATCGGCGCGCATTAGCCGATCGCACCAGTGGAATTTTTCTCGCGCGCGACTCCAGCAAGATAACGTTGGCAGAGGTCCTCGAGGCCCTCAACCTCCCGACCGAGAGCGCGCACGGCGGTCAGCCAGTCGCGGCGATTCTCAAGCGGCTGTCGGCTGCCGAGCACGAATTGCTGGCCGGGCTGACCGTAACCGATCTGGTTGACGGCCGGATCGGCGCGCCGCTCGCGAGCACGGTACCGAAGAACCAGGAACAGTAGAGATTCCGGAAGCGGGAATTCCCGAAGTTGCGGTCCGTCGAGTTCGCGATTGATGCGGGCTTGCGCCTGCCTCTCGCAACGCTTTCAGAAGCTTCCTCGTCACCTCAAATTGTAGGCTTTACCGTCTACACATAATTGATAAATCTGACGTGCGTCTAGCAGCGGCTAGTCCGCCCGCACCTATGCGCTGATATTGTCGCCGACCGGCGATTTGAAATCCCATTTCCCTTACCACTGAAGTAATTGTCGAGCGCCGCGGGATGAGTGAGATTCCATTCAGAGGAGGGATAACAAAATGGTTCATCCTACTTTCATTACAATTATAGTTGGTGCAGTTTCCATGGCAGTCTTGCTCGGTATCGACTGGTTCCTGTGGGGTCTCACTTATCGGGTGGATTACACGCGGAAACCTGAGACCACTAGGGATTCCGAATCACGAGGAAATGGCTTTAAGAAGGTAGCTTAAATGCACGGCAAATTGACAATTCTAATGACCATTGCAGCATTCGCTGGCGCAGTGTGGCTGATGATGCTGATTATCGTGGCGCAACGCGACTATCAACTGAGTTTTCGCGAAACCGCTCCCATTGAGATGCCGCCGCTCGGTGACGTTCTCTCGACCGCCGCCGGGCATGCGTCTACCGCAACTTACCTCGGAAGTAATTGTCGGGATGCGCACGATCGGCAAGAGTCGGCTGGTGACGCCAGAATGGCCGCTGCAAATCGCTAGATCATTCAGTGGTAAAACAGCTGGCGTACAAGGAGTAATCACATGTCGGCAAAAGAAGAAGTTCAGCGGATCAACGAACAGGTGCTCACTGCGGCTGGCAAGGGAGATTTTACACCGTTTGTGAACGCCCTTGCGGACGACGTGGAGATATTCGATCACGTCGCCTATCTGTTCGAGGACAAGGGCAGCTTTCTCGGACACCTCCAGGCTTCGGTGGCGGGAGCCGAATCGACTACTTACTCGATTCACCAGTATTCATGCCGCGCGATCAACGAGACTACTGCGGTAATGAATGCCTACGACCGCCTCGTTACTTTCCCCAAAGGCGGCGGCATGGCCACGATAATGTGCGGCCGCGTTACCTGGGTTTATGCCAAGCGAGCCAACGACTGGAAAATCGTCAGCGCACACTTCTCTCAACTTCCGGCGGAATGAGGTGATATCGGCCGCTCCTTGAGAGTGCTGGCGGATTCAATGAGCGCCAGTTCGGCCTCGGGATTACATCAGTAAAAGAGGATTATCAAATGGATATGAGGATCGATACCTGCACCGCCGGCACCGTTGATTTGATGCGCCGGTTTAACGACGTCTTTCTAAGTCACGATCCGGCGAGGCTGCCGGAGTTGGTGGCTCAGGATTGCGTAGTCGAGAACACGACTCCTGCGCCCAACGGCGCCCGCCACGTGGGACGTGATGCATGCGTGGCGCTCTGGAGCGAAATTGCGACGGCGCCAGGGACGCGGTTCGAACTCGAAGAGGTCTTTGCGTGCGGGGACCGGGCGACGATTCGATGGCGCTTTTACTGGGGCGACAGCAACAGCAATTCTGTGCGCGGCGTGAATCTGATGCGCGTTAACCAGGGCCTAATCGTGGAAGCGATGGGCTACGTCAAAGGCGTATAGATGGTTGGCACCGGTTCATTTGTTTGAACCGGTGCCAGTCCGCTTTCGCATCCGCAGAGGCTCCGATAGGTCTGCGAATAGCCATTACCTCAGAGGTAATCGACGCGAGTAATCGCCTGCTGCTAGGATTTTTGTATGGATATTCAGCGTAATGGCACAGCCGTAGAACCCGGCGGCGTCGGACCGCTTCTGCGTCGCTGGCGCGAAGCCCGGCATCTGAGCCAGCTCGATCTGGCGCTGGATGCGGAGGTCTCCGCCCGGCACATCAGCTTTCTCGAGACCGGTCGTGCGGAACCCAGCCGCGAGATGTTACTGACGTTATCGAACGTGCTCGACGTGCCTTTGCGCGAGCGCAATTTTCTCCTGCTGGCCGCGGGTTACGCTCCAATTTATGGCGAGACCAGCCTTGACGACCCGCGAATGACGCAGGTGCGCGCGGCGGTCGAGGTCATCCTCAAATCCAACGAGCCGCGCAGTGCACTCGCGCACGATCGCCATTGGAACGTGGTTATGGCGAACCGGGCGTTCGTTCGGTTTCTCACGCTCGTAATGGGTACGGCACCCGCCGGCCTAATCCCGTTGCAGGTTTCTACGCCGCCGCGGTTGAATGTGATGCATCTGTTGTTTGATCCCAACGGCATGCGCAAGTTCATTGCGAACTGGGAAGAGATTGCCAAAGCGCTCCTGAACGAGGCCTATCGCAGACTGGCATGGGCGCGCGACGAAACGCTCAAAACGCTGATCGCGGAAATTCTGAGTTACCCGGGCGTTCCTAGTCGCTGGCGCGAACCCGACCTCGAGGCACCACAGGCATTGATCCTGCCTATGGAGCTCAAGCTCGACGGCAAAATTGCACGGATGTTCAGCACGGTCACCACCGTGGCGACGCCGCATGACGTGACGCTCCAGGAGCTCCATGTTGAAGTCTTTTACCCGGCCGACGCCGAGACCGAGTCGGTACTGCAGGTTTATGACGAGGGTGTGCAGGAGAAATTTACAGGGCGCGCGAAATAGGCGGCGGCGGGGTCAGCCGGCCACCAGTTTTCGCAGGGACTCGAGTTCCGCGCGGATTACGGCGAGCTTGTTTTGCGTCGCGCGCGAAAGTTTACCGGTCGCCGGCGAGGGCGAGCGGGGAGTGGAGGCGGCGGTCCCGGCGGAATCCGACTCCGGTGATTTCGAGGCTGCACTTTCCTCGCGCAGGCGGTCCAGGCCGCCCTCGCGAATATGCTTTTTCGCACCGGCGATAGTGTAACCCTCGCTGTGCAGGAGCCGGCGAATCAGGCGCAGGGTCTCGATGCTTTTCTGATCGTAGTAGCGATGTTTGGAACGCGAATGGCGCGGGCGCAGGAAGGGGAACTGGGTTTCCCAGAAGCGCAGCACGTACGCCTCGACGCCGATCAGGCGGGCGGCTTCGCCGATCTTGATCTGGCGCTCGTCACCCTTGGCGGTGGCGGTGCTGGCGACGGCGCGCGGTCGACGCTTTTGCGATTGGGTGGTAGTCCGTGCTCGGGTCATGCCGATGATTTCTCACCGTTGCCCACCCGCTCTTTCAGTACCTGACTCGGCTTGAAGGTCAGGACGCTGCGGGAGTCGATTGTGATCGACACACCGGTTTGAGGATTTCGCCCTCGGCGAGCACGCTTGTGATTAACCGCGAAGCTGCCGAAACCCGAAATCTTTACCTTCTCACCCCGGCGCAGGCTCTCCCGGATTATATCAAAAATCGCCTCCACCACATCCCCGGCCTCTTTCCTGGAAGAGCCTACCCGCTCGTAGATCAATTCCACGAGATCGGCTTTGGTCATACCCTGCGGCGTAACGATTCCCCCGGAGCCGATGCCCTCCCCGAGCAGCGGCTATTGCCGTAGTTCGGCCCCCAAAAGGGCCTTTGCCTGTTCGACCAGCGCGGCGTGCGCGCGGTTCACTTCCTCGTCGGTCAGAGTGCGATCCTGCGCTCGATAGCGGCAAGCCAGAGCCACGCTCTTTTTACCCGGAGCGATCGGTGCGCCCTCGTAGACATCGAACAACTCGACGCTCTCAAGCAGCGAAGACTCGATCGCCGAAACCTGACTGCGTACCCGATCCGCCGGAAAATCACGCTCAACCACCAGTGCAAGGTCGCGTCTGATGGCCGGGAACCTTGGCGGCGCCTTTATCGAATGGCGCGCGAAAGATAAATAGGTGAGCAGATGCCGTGAGTCAAGTTCAAAAAGTACACAGGGGTCAATTAACTCCAGACGTAATGCCTCAGCCGGATGAAGCTCGCCCAGTATCCCGACCAGCTTGCCGTCGAGCGTCACTTTCGCCGATCGTCCGGGATGGAGGAACGGGGCGCTGGCACCGGCCGGCTCGAACTCGACGGGCGGCATTCCCAAGGCGCGAAAATAGGCCTCGACGATTCCCTTGACGGTGCCAAAGCCGGCCTTTATCGCCGGCTGCCCGACCGTACCCATCGCGTAGTCGCCGTAACTGACCGCAGCGATGCGTTCGGCCTCGCCCGGCACGCCGTCGCGCGAGCCGAAGACCTTACCCAGTTCGAAGGCGTGAAAGGCGCCGGCCTCACGATTGAGGTTGAAGCGCAAAGACGCGAGTAAACCGGGCACAAGGCTGCGGCGCATTTCGGAAAGTTCGGCGGAGAGCGGATTGGTCACGCGCACCGGTTCGAGGGCGTCGAGACCGCCATAGCGAGCGTTGTCGGCGGGTGCGATAAACGCGATGGTCTTGGCCTCGACCAACCCGCATCCGAGCATCACTTCGCGTGTGCGGCGGGTCTGGGCGCGCGCCGGATTGGGCGGATTCGCGACGGCGGAGCGCAGCGGCACAGTCGCCGGAATTTCGGCGAGTCCGGCCAACCGCGCAACTTCCTCGGCGAGATCGGCGGTTTCGTTGAGGTCGGGCCGAAACGGCGGCGGCAGCACTTTCAGGCGATTGCGACCGGCGGGGGTGACCGTCGCGCCGATCCCCTTGAGCCGCCGGCGCACCTCGGCGGCCGGTACTTCAACGCCGAGAATCGACGCCATCGCGCGCAGATCCAGATCGATTTCGCGATACGGCGCCGGTCGCGCGTCACGGTCGAGGATTGGTCCGGTTTCGCGGCCGCCCGCATAACGGCGAATCAGTTCCGCCGCACGCATCAGCGCCACCGCTTGTGCGCTGCGATCGATTCCGCGCTCGAAGCGGTAGCTGGCCTCGCTGCGCAAGCCCAGCCGCCGGGCGCTGCGCGCGATTGTCATCGGTTCGAAGTACGCGCTTTCGAGCGCGATCCGGGTGGTTGCCGCGCTGACTTCGGAGTTGAGCCCGCCCATTACGCCGGCCAGCGCGAGCGGCTTTTCGCCGTCGGCGATCATCAGGTCGGACGGGTCGAGCGCGCGCTTGACGTTGTCGAGGGTCTCGAACTCGCGGTCGGCGTCTGCGCGCCGCACGATGATGCGGCCGCCGGCGATACGGTCGAGGTCGAACGCGTGGAGCGGCTGTCCGAGCTCGAGCATCACGTAGTTGGTGGTATCGACGACGTTGTTGAGGGCGCGCATCCCGCAGAGCTCGAGGCGACGGCGGATCAGCACGGGCGAAGGGCCGATCTTGACCCGCTCCATCGGCAGCAGCGCGTAGCGCGGACACAACTCAGGAGCCTGAATATCGACTGACAGTGCGGGCGCGGTGTCGCTTTGCGCGGCGGGCGGCCTGATTGCGCGCGGCCGCGGCGGCCGCAGACGCAAATCGAACAGCGCCGCGATCTCGCGCGCCAGCCCAAGAATCGAAAGACAGTCGCCGCGATTGGGCGTGATCGCGATATCGAGCACCGTATCGGCCATCTGCAGGTAGGCGGCTAAGTCCTGGCCCACCGGCGCGTCCGGCGGCAGCTCGATAATTCCCTGATGGTCGGCAGAGAGCCCGAGTTCGAGTTCCGAACAGAGCATGCCCTCGGACTGCACGCCGCGAATGACCGCGGCCTGCAGCGGCACCGCATCTTCGAGCCTGGCGGCGCTCTGGCCGTGGGCGTTGCCGGTCAAGCGCGCGCCGACTTTAGCCAGCGCGGCGGTGATACCTGCGCGTGCGTTGGGTGCTCCGCAGACGACCTTGAAGTGGCCGGCCGCACCGCCGTCAACCTCGCACAGATTCAGGCGGTCGGCATTGGGATGGCGCTCGACGCGGAGGACTTTCGCGATAAACACGCCATCGAAGGCGGGCGCAATCTGTTCGACGTTCTCGACCTCAAGCCCGGCCATTGTGAGGCGGCGGCAGAGTTCATCGAGGCTCGCGTCGAGCGTGACAAATTCCTTGAGCCAGCTTAGCGGCAACTTCATGATGCGGCCTCGCTGGCGGAGCGGAACTGGCCGAGGAAGCGCAGGTCGTTTTCGAAAAATAGGCGCAAGTCGTCGACCCCGAGCTTGAGCAGCGACGTGCGTTCGACGCCCATGCCGAAGGCGAAGCCCTGGAATTGTGCGGGGTCGTAGCCGACGGCGCGCAGCACGTTGGGATGAATCATGCCGGAGCCGAGAATTTCGGTCCATCCGCTCTGCTTGCACACGCGGCATCCGGCGCCCCGGCAGAGCAGGCAACTGATATCGACTTCGGCGCTGGGCTCGGTGAAGGGGAAGAAGCTTGCGCGAAAGCGGACACCGGTGTCGGGTCCGAAGAACGCGCGCAGAAATTCGGTGAGGACGCCCTTCAAATGGCCCATCGTGATGACGCCGGCGCGGTCGACCATGAAGCCTTCGATTTGCGAGAACATCGGCGAAGCGCGCACGCTCAACTCGTCGCGACGGTAGCAATTACCGGGGCAGACGATCGCGAGCGGCGGGCGACGCCGTTCCATCACGCGGATCTGGCCGTTGGAAGTATGCGTGCGCAGGAGCAATCCGCCGGGAAGAAAGAAGGTGTCCTGCATCTCGCGCGCGGGATGGTCGGCGGGAAAATTCAAGGCGCCGAAGTTATGAAAATCGTCCTCGACGTCCTGGGTCTCGATCACCTCGAAGCCCATCTCGCTGAAGATGTCGAGCATCCGTTCGCGCATGAGCGTCACCGGATGGAGCCATCCGCGCGGGATCTGCATGCCGGGCAGCGTCACGTCGAGGCTGGCCGCGCCGAGCGAACGTTCCATCGCGGCGTGCTTGAGCGTTTCGGTGAGCTCCGCGATGCGCTTCTCGACTTCGCTTTTGAGTTCGTTGATCAGCCGCCCGATGGCGGGGCGTTCGTCGTTGGGCACCTCGCGCATCCGGCGCATGATCTCGGTTAGTTCGCCGGTGCGGCCAAGTACGCGGACCCGGACGTTTTCGATCTGCACCTCGGTGGCGCCGTCGCCGAGTTCGGCCAGCGCGCGCGAGCGGATCTCCTCGATTTGTTCTCTCATCGAAATTACCGCGGAATCCCCGCGTCATGTCCCCGTCAAACAAAGGACCATGTGGATCGCCACATGGTCCCTAAGCGAAGCGCCGCGATGCGGCGGCGCGGGCGGTGAAGCTCAGGCGGCTTGGGCGCCGAGCGCGGCGCGGGCCGCGTTGACCAGTTCGCCGAAGAGCTGCTCGCGTTCGATCGCGAGCGCGGCCAACTGTTTGCGGTCCAGATCGATACCGGCCTTTTTGAGTCCCGCGATAAAGCTGCTGTAGTTCATGCCGTGCTCACGCACCAGCGCGTTGATACGCGTGATCCAAAGCGCGCGAAAGTTGTGCTTCTTCTGCTTGCGATCGCGATAGGCATAGGTCAGCCCCTTCTCGAGCGTGTTGCGGGCCTGCCGGTAAAGTTTACGGCCGCCGACAAAGCCGGAGGCGAGCTTGAGTTGCCGTTTATGGCGGCGGCGGGTTTTGGGTCCGCCTTTTGCGCGTGGCATCGGAGGTCAATCCTTCCTTAATTAGCTTTGGCCTTAATTAACTTGGGCCATAATCAGATCGGGCCCTGCTTGAATCGTGGCCTGAAAATCGCTTTCGTTGAGCCGGGCCTGGTGAAATCTGCCGGGAAGCGCTCGGCCGTTGCGCTCGCTATCCGTAAGGAATCATCCGGTGGATAGTATTGCCGTCGGTCTTGTTCAAGATGCCGGGCCGGCGTAATCCACGCTTGCGTCCGCGATTCTTGCTCGTCAGCAGATGTCGCAGGTTGGTGCGCTTGTGCTTGACCTTGCCAGTCTTGCTGAAGGTAAAGCGCTTGGCCGCGCTGCGCGAGGTCTTGATCTTAGGCATTTCCCTACCCGGTCTTTCTCAAATTTCTAATGCGCCCGAAAGCGCTGTCGTATTCAGTTCCCTGGCACGCTGGCGATCGCGCGCTGCGCCGACATTCGCAGCGTAGGTCATCCGCGCCGTTGCTTGGCGTCACCCGATTATCGCATCGCCGGTCCGCGTAAAATCGCTGATGACGCTGGCCTCGCCGCCCCTTATCGCTGCTAGCGCGGCGTGAGCAACACCGACATATTGCGCCCTTCCATCCGGGTCTGCCCGTCGGGCTGCGCGATATCGCGTACCTGCTCGACGATTCCGTCGAGGAGCGCCCGTCCGAGTTCAGGATGGGTTATCTGGCGACCGCGAAACGAAATCGAGAGCTTAACACGCTGGCCCTCAGTAACAAAGCGTCTGATGTGGGCGACTTTGAAATCGATGTCATGCTTTCCCGTCAGCGCGCCCATCTTGACTTCCTTGACCGCGCCGGCAGTGGAGCTGCGTTTGGAGTCGTGAGTTTTCTTCTTCTGCGCGTACCGATACTTGTCGAAGTCTGTGATACGGCAGACCGGCGGATTCGCTGTGGGCGCCACTTCGACCAAGTCCAGACCACGGCTCTCCGCCACGCGGATTGCTTCGCGGATAGGCAACACGCCGACCTGGCTGCCATCTGAGTCAATGACGCGGACCTCCTGAGCACGAATCAGGTTATTGACGCGGATAGCCGGTTCCCTCGATGGCGGGGTACGAAAATCTCTACGGATAAACCACCTCCCTCGGCACTGGGGCCGAGAATAAGCTTGGCGCGGTGTGCGCGCTAGGGCCAGCGCCGATGCGCATGGCGTTATTCGCCTCTAAGCTACCTCGAAAACGGTTCAAGAATAAAGTCAAAATTAACCACGCTCGTGCGATCACGACGGGACCGGTTCGGCCTTGAGCATCTCGATCAGTCCCGCCAATTCCAGCGTCTGGCCCTTGGACCCGCGCAGCAGCCGCAGTGAGACCTGCCGCACCGCAGCTTCGCGCTCGCCGACCACGACCATGTATGGAACTTTGGCCAGTTCGGCCTCGCGCACCTTGAAGCCGAGCTTTTCGTTGCGGATATCGGCGGCGGCGCGAAAGCCCGCATCCTTGAGCATTGCCGCGACTTCGCCGGCGTAATCCTCGACCTTCTCGCTCAACGAGAGCACCCGCACCTGCTCGGGCGCGAGCCACAGCGGCAGCACGCCGCCGGTATGCTCGATGAGGACGCCGATGAAACGCTCGAGCGATCCCAGGATCGCGCGATGAATCATCACCGGCCGCGCCTCGGCGCTGGTGCTGGTGGTGTACGTCAGGTCGAAGCGCTCGGGCATGTTGTAGTCGAGCTGAATCGTCGCCAGTTGCCATTTGCGCTTGAGCGCGTCGGGCACATAAATCTCGATTTTGGGGCCGTAGAACGCGCCCTCGCCGGGGTTGACCTCGAACGCGATTTCGTTGCGGCGCATCGCGTTGGCGAGCATCTCTTCGGTCATCCGCCACTGCTCTTCGGTGCCCATGTGCTGCTCGGGCATGGTGGCGAGCTTGAAATCGACGCGATCGAAACCGAGCGCCGCATAGACTTCGCGGACCATCGTTAGATTGCTCGCGACTTCATCTTCGATCTGCGCCTCCGTGCAGAAGATGTGCGCGTCATCCTGCGACATCACCCGCACTCGGGTCAGGCCGTGGAGTACGCCCGAACGCTCGGCGCGATGAAGTCGTGAGAACTCTGCGAAGCGCAGCGGCAGGTCGCGATACGATCGCTTTTCGGCGCCGTAAACAAACGTGTGGCCGGGGCAATTCATCGGCTTGACGCCGTAGCCCTGCCGCCAGCCCTCGGCCTGCCGATCGACGCGCGAGTCGTCGGCCTCGGGGTCCGGCGAAAGAAACATGTTCTCGCGAAAATTGTCCCAGTGGCCCGACGTATGCCACAGCTCGTTCTTGTAAATCTGGGGCGTGATCACTTCGTCGAAACCATAGCGGCGATAGAGCCGCCGCATGTAATCGACCAGCTGATTGAAGATGATCAGGCCCTTGGGCAGGTAGAAAGGCTGTCCGGGCGCGATCGGATCGAACATATAAAGGCCCATCTCGCGGCCGAGCCGCCGATGGTCGCGGGTGCGCGCCAGTTCGAGCATCTTCAGATGCTCTTCGAGCGCTTCCTTGCTCGCGAAGGCGGTGCCATAGATCCGCGAGAGCATCGCGTTGTGCTCGTCGCCGCGCCAGTACGCGCCCGCCACACTGGTCAGTTTGAAGGCTCGGATGTAGCGGGTCGAGGGCACGTGCGGACCGCGGCACAGATCCATCCAGTCGCCTTGCTTGTACAGCGAAACGCGATCCTCGGGGATGCCCTCGAGGATTTCGACCTTGTAATGCTCGCCCATCCGCTCGAAGGTTTCGATCGCCTCGCTGCGTCCGACCTCGACCCGTTCGACCTTGAAATCGGCCTTCGCCAGTTCGCGCATTTTCTGCTCGATCTTCGGCAGGTCCTCGACGGTCAGCGGACGCGGCGGCGCGAAGTCATAGAAAAAGCCATCTTCAATCGTCGGGCCGATTGTCACCTGCGTGCCGGGGAACAGGCTCTGGACCGCCTGCGCCATCAGATGGGCGGCCGAATGGCGGATGATATCGACACCCTCGGCGCTGTCGGCGAGAACCGGTTCGATGGTCGCATCTTCGCTCAAGGTCCGATGGAGGTCGTAGAGTTTGCCGTTGACGCGAGCGGCGATCACGTCGCGGCTGGCGGCGCCGTCAAGCGCCTCGCGCACGCGGATACCGGCGGGGACGGCGCGCGCATTGCCGTTAACGATTACGGTGATTTCCGCGCTCATCTAATTGCGGAGTTCGGCCCGCCCGAGTGAGCGGGTTGCGCCCGGATTATAGCGCATCGGAGCGCCGTGAGAGACTGGTAGGCACGGGCGGGATTGAACCGCCGACCCCTTCCGTGTCAGGGAAGTGCTCTCCCGCTGAGCTACGTGCCTTCGAGAGCGTAGTGTGCGCGTGGATTGTGCGCGTGTGGTTCATCTGGTTTCGCAAGTAAGTCGCCAAGTAACCCGCAAGGTTAGACAAATTCCCCGCCCTCGGCAACCGACCGATGGGGCGGTTGCTGTCTCTCGCCGAACCAGCTACCTGCTGGCGGCATTGTCCGGCGCGAGCAGGCCCTTGCCCGGTATGTGATTCACTTCGAGCCGGATGCCGTCGGGATCCTCGAACAAAATCGAATAGTAGCCCGGCGCCCATCCGCCGTCCGAAGGCGCGCGCACGATCGTCGCGCCGAGTTCGCGTACCAAGCCGTGAACCGCGTCGACGTCCTGGCGCGAACGAGCGCGAAAACATACGTGATGCAGCCCGGCGCGCCCCTGTGCGAAGGCCGTTGCGCGATGTTCCTCGGCGCATCGCGTAAGCCCGAAGCCGGTACGCCCGCCGATACAGTAGAAGCTGTTGGCGTCGTCGTGGACGATCCGCGTGAGCCCGATGAACGGCAGCAGGCGGCGATAAAAGGCGGCGCACGCTTCGAAGTTTCGCACCGTAATATAAACGTGGGCGATTCCGTTGATTTCCATCGCAGGCGTCCTCCTTCGTTGCGCCGGTTGTGCTATCGGCGGCGGCGCGGCTCGAAACGGTCTTCGCGGCGGTTATCCGCGCTTGCTGCGGCCGCTGAAGAGCTTTGCAAGTCCGGGGGGCAGATAGGTCCGGATATAGCGAAACAAATTTTTTGTGTGGGCCGGGTCGCGCCGGATGGCCTCGCGAAATGCACGTCGTGCGGCTTCGCGATCGCCCTTGTCGAGCGCCACCAGACCTTCGTGCGCGAGCTTGTTGCTGGCGAGCCGGTTGAGGCGGATGTAGGGCGCGAAGTCGTCGAAGAAGGAATTGAAGTGCAACTGGCTGCGCTCGGCCTGCTCCATTGGCTTGCGATAGGCGCTTACCTGCGGCCGCCGCTCCGAGCCGCGGTGCCGATGGCGTCCGGCGCCCTTGTCTTCGCGATCGGTGTGGCCGCCGACATAGGTGTATCCCAGGTTGGTCGCGGCGAAGCGGCAGGCCAGATGGACCGCGTCGAGTTCGGTGTCGTCGAGCGCCATCACACCGCCCGGCTTGAGCAGCTTATGCATCAGCACCACATCGACGAAGGCGCCGTCGAAGCGATGGTCGCCGTCGATGAAGGCGAAGTCGAATTGGCGGCCCTGCTCGATCAGCTTGGGCAGGAAAATCTCGGATGGTTCGGCATGATGCTCGACCATCGCAGCGGTGCCGGCCGCGCGCAGCACGCAGAGCGCGCCATTGTGATAGTTCTTCTGCTGGAAGGGGTCCATGATGATATGGGGCTGGCGGACGCCGCCGTTTTCCACCATCGCCTCGAGCATGTGCAGGGTCGAAAGGCCCCATCCCATGCCGACTTCAAGCGTTGTGGAGGGTTTGAGCCGGCGCACGAGATCGCCGAGGAATTTACCGCGGCCGGGCGTTACGCTGGTCGGATAAAGGCTGCGGCCGACGCCGTCTTCGCCGTAAACGATGCCTTCGCGATAGAGCCGGTCGATTTCTTTGCGAATGCTTTGGCGCGCCGCGTCGCCCGAAGTCTCGGCGTTCGCTCCCGTAGTCTCAGCCTGCGCCATTGTCCCAAGTGTCCCGTCCGTGACTGCCATGATGCCCGATTAATCCACCGCCCTAGAAATTGAGATCGCTCTCAAGGTCGCCGCCAAGCACGCTCCAGCCGCGTTAGTATAACATCGGGCGGCCTCGATTGCCGCGTCGGGCCCGCCGCCGCCGTGGACGACGACCGCCCGGTCATCTGCTAGACTTCGCGCGGCGGCACGAGATGAACCAGGAGCGCATCGTACAGGTTTTCTTCTTCGGTTTCCTCGCCCTGATATCCTGGGAACTGTATCAGGTGTTCGAGCCGTTCCTGATGCCGATCGCGTGGGCGATATTGCTCGCCTTTCTGAGCCATCCGGCACTCGCCTTGCTCGATCGCTACATCCACCGGCGCTCCGCCTCGGCGCTGCTGATCACGATCGTCGTAGCCGTTGGCGTCGCGCTCCCGGCCGTCTGGCTTTCCGAGCGCCTGGTGGTTGACGCGCAGACGCTCTATCGCACGATATCCGGCCTGGCGACGGCGGGTAGTCTGACCCGCGCCATCGACTGGCTGCGCGCGACTGAACTCGGCGGCCATCTGGCTCAGATGCTGGCACGCCACGGTCTGCGGCTCGAGGATGAGATTCAAGCGATATTCGTGCAGAGCGCGAAGCTGCTCAGCGACTATGCGATTGAGCATGGCAGCGCGGTCGCAAGCAATCTGGCGGTATTCATTTTACATTTCGCGATCGCGCTGCTGACCTTCTTTTACCTGCTGCGCGACGGCGAATCCTATTACGAAGCGTTGCGCGCGCTCACCCCCCTTCACGAACGCGACAAGGCGGCGATCTTCGACACCTTGCGTCTGACGCTGTCGGCGGTGATGCGCGGGATGATGCTGACGGCGATGCTCGATGGTCTCACTATTGGGCTCGGCTATCTGGTCTGTGGAGTTCCGTACGGTGCTTTTTTGGCGATCCTTACTGCTGCTGCCGGGCTCTTGCCGTTCGGCGGTACTGCACTGGTGTGGGTTCCGGTAACGATCTACCTTGCCTACGCATCGACCTGGACAAGCGCGATCGTATTGGCGGCGTGGTCGACGGTCGCGATCACGATAATCGATAATTTCATCAAGCCGCTGACCATGCGTCATGGCACAGGGTTGCCGACGCTCGCGCTGTTTTTTGGCCTGGCCGGCGGGATCGAGGCATACGGTCCGATCGGGATTTTTGCAGGACCCGCGGTAATTTCTGTATTCGCAACGCTGCTCAGAGTTTACGAGCGCACCTACACGCCGGATTTCAAGCAGAGCGAGGCGGACGCCGAACCTTCGGCCACGCTCACGCAACCGCCGGCGCTTCCGAACGAGCCGCATTTGCGGCCTGGAATCAAGGAGGACACAAAATGAATTACGCAATTGTCACTGGCGGCGCACGCGGCCTCGGTCTCGGAATCGTACGCGCGTTGCTCGAGGAAAAGGCCGTCGAACAGGTCGCCGTTATCGATCTGAAGCTCGCCCCGCCGCCGGCCGAAATCGCCGACCGCGTCCACGGCTTCACTGCCGACGCCACCAACGAGGCGCAAGTTCATGCGGCGCTCGAAGCGATTACCGCAAAGCTCGGAGCCCATCCGCAGGTGCTCTGCAACAACGCCGGCGGGGGCGAGGCCAACTGGTTCGAAAGCAATCGGCAAGAGGAATGGCATAGCGTCGATATCTGGCGGCGCTACGTCGAGCTCAATCTCAATTCGGTTTATCTCGTGAGCAAGGAGGTCGTGCCGCGCATGCAGGCGGGCGCGGCGATTTGCAATACCTCGTCGATCGCCGGAATGCTCGCGACGCCGTTGCTGGCCGCCTACGCCGCGGCCAAGGCCGGGGTTATTTCGTACACCCGCACGCTGGCCCTTCAGCTTGGACCCAAGGGAATTCGCGTCAATGCGGTCGCCCCGGGACTCATCTACACGAAGATCTGGGAAGAACTGGGGGCGGCGATTGGCGGCGGTCAGGAACGGGCGCGGATGGCCTTCGACAGCGCAGTGCGCACGCTGGTCCCGCTCGGTCGCGAGCAGACGCCCGAGGATATCGGACGCACGGTCGCGTGGTTGTGCTCGGAGCGCGCGGCGAACGTCACCGGGCAGGTGGTCGCGGTTGACGGCGGCATCGTGCTCGGGCGTCCGCCCTTGCGGCCGGCCTGATCGGCGCGGCGGTTTTCCAGCACCGAAACGCTAGACGGCACGGTCTCGCAAGAGGCCGTGCCGTCTGGTTATTGAAAGCCTACAGCGTCCGTCCGCAGACGCCGTAACCGAGACTGATCTACTTTACCTGCAAGGTCTTCACGTATTCGACCAGCCGGTCGATCTTGTGGTTGACCTGTTGCTCGGAAAGCGGTGATCCGCCGGTGCCGGCATGGCTTCCCTGCCGGAACATGAAGGCATAACCCCAAATCGGCATTTCGCGGGTACCGTGGCCTTCGGCGGTCTTGGTGCCATTGATGAAGTCGCGGACTTCCTTTTCGGGGAACACTCCGCCATTTTTCTCTGCAAGCAAGGTCAGGTTGGCCGGCTTCTTCTTGAGGGCCCCAGAAACTGGGCCGTTACCAATACCTTTGGGACCGTGGCATTGAGCGCAGTACTGGCGGAAATCCGATTTCCCCGACACCAGCTGGCCGCTTGGCCCCATTTCCGGCCCCTGTGCAAGTGCGGCTTGCGACGTAAATCCTACGATTGCGCCGCCCAACACTAAAACGGCCACCAAGTTCCAGAATCCGAGACGTTTAAGCGCCATTAGTCCTCCCCCACACAGTAAGATTCTAGGGCGGAAGCGTTACCATTTCCTAACGTTCCCGTCAAATGTTAATTAAGTTCGAAGCAACCTTGCGGTGCTCCGCGCTTTCCCACCCGGCTGACATCAGCCGATAGCGCCCTCCCCAGGCAAGCGGTTACATTGGGCTTTATACATGGTGATCGGCGAAAAAGAAATCAAGGCGCTGACGATTATCGATCGGCTGCGCGCGGCGGGATTCGTCGCCTACCTGGCCGGCGGATGCGTGCGCGATCGGCTGCTCGGCGTGGCCGCCCGCGACTACGACATCGCAACCGACGCGCGGCCCGAAGCCGTGCAGAAGCTGTTCGATCACACGCTCGCAGTGGGCGCCCGCTTCGGCGTGATCATGGTGATCGTGGACGGCGAACCGTTCGAGGTCGCGACCTTCCGCGCCGACGCCGAATATCACGACGGGCGGCGGCCGTCGGCGGTGCGCTTCGGGACGATCGAAGACGACGTGCAGCGGCGCGATTTCACGATCGGCGGCATGTATTTCGATCCGTCGACGGAGCGCATTATCGATCTCGTCGGTGGCGTGCGCGACCTGCGCGCGGGGATCGTTCGGGCGATTGGAAATGTGTACGAGCGTTTCGACGAGGACCATCTGCGGATGCTGCGCGCGTTGCGGTTTGCGGCACGGTTGGGATTCGCGATCGATCCCGCGACGTGGGCGGCGATCAAGCGCAGTGCCCCGGCGATCGCGCACACCTCGGCCGAGCGCACCGGCGAGGAACTGGTGACGATCATGACCGACGGTGGCGCCGCGCGCGGGATCGATATGCTGGTTGAAAGCGGGCTGGCTGCGGTGGTCATGCCCGAGTTGCTCGCGCTGGCGGACTGCCCGCAACCCGAAAACTTTCATCCGGAAGGCGATGTTTATCGCCACACGCGGCTGATGCTCTCGATGCTGGAGCGCGGATGTAGCGAGACGCTATCGTTTGGCGTGTTACTGCACGATATCGCCAAGCCACGCTGCCTGGCCGTTGCTGAAGACGGCAAGATGACCTATTACGGCCATACGGAGCAGGGTGCGGAGATGGCGGCTGCGATGATGCAGCGGCTGCGGCGATCGCGGGCGGTGCAGGAGCGGGTGGCCTACCTGGTGCGCTACCATCTGCGGTTGTGCATGGCGCCGCGGATGCGGCCGGCGACGCTCAAACGGATGATCGCGGAAGAGGGTTTTGGCGAACTGATGGAGCTCGCGATGATCGACGCGTTGGCCTCAAGTTCAGACTTGAGCTTTTATCATTTTTGCCGGCACGCGGTGGCGGCGCAGGGCGAGATTCGCGCGCCGATTCCGCGGCTGATCGGGGGCAAGGATCTGATCGCGCTGGGGTTCAAGCCGGGGCCTGAGTTCAAATCAATTTTGCGCGAGGTCGAGGATCTGCATCTGGACGGCGCGATCGCGACGCGCGAGGAGGCGCTGGCCTTCGTGCGCGAGAATTTCGCACCGGCGACGCCCGCCGGAACGGTTTGAGCGGTGCTCGCGGCGGCGGCAATCACGCGGCGCTTTGCCCGGACGCTGGCGCTCGACGGCGTGAATTTTTGCGCGTTTCCCGGCGAGATTCACGCGCTGGTGGGTGAGAACGGCGCGGGCAAGAGCACTCTTATTAACATTTTTGCCGGACGCCTGAAGCCCGATCGCGGAGTGGTCTCGCTCGACGGCGCGCCGCTGGCTGCGGGGTCGGCCCATCTGGCGCTGAAGGCCGGGATCGCGGCGGTGTATCAGAGCCCGATGTTGTTCGAACGGATGTCGTGGGAGGAGAACCTCGCGCTGGGCGGCGCCGGTGCCGGCGGCGGGGCGGGCACGGATCGCGCGGCGGCCGCCGACCGTATCAGGGCGCTGGCGGCGGGCCTCGGCTTCAAGCTGCCGGCGGCCGGTGCGCCGGTCGAGCGCTGTTCGGTCGGCGAGCGGGTGCGGCTGGAAATTCTGCGCGCGCTCAGCTTCGAGCCGCGAGTGCTGATCCTTGACGAGCCGACCGGGGTGCTGGCGCCGGCCGAACTCGAAGCCTTTCTGGAGACGCTGCGGCGGTTGCGCGCCGAGGGGCGAATCGTGGTGATGGTGACGCATAAGCTGGCCGAGGCGATGGCGGTGGCGGATCGGATAACGGTCTTGCGCCATGGCCGGGTGGCCGCGGTGCGGGCGGCTGCCGAGACCAGCGCGGCTGAACTCGCGCGCCTGATGATCGGTGAGGTTGGGGTCTTGGCGGTGAACTCCGGCACGAGCTTGAATCGCGGCGTCGCGCCAATGGCCGCGGCCGGCGCGCCCGCGCCAGTGGTCGAAGCGGGCGGGCCTGCGTTGATGGTCGAAAATCTGACGCTCGACGAACGCGGGCGGCGGGTGCTCGACCGGATCGGCTTGCGCGTGGAGGCGGGCGAAATCGCGGGCATGGCCGGAGTGGACGGCAACGGCCAGGCCGAACTGATCGAAGTGATGGCGGGCGTGCGCAAGCCGACTGCGGGCACGCTGCGGACGGCCGGCCGCGGCGGCGGGCTGGCGGTGATCGCGCAAAATCGCGACCTGGACGGGCTGATCCTGGACATGACGTTGTGGGAAAACCTGCTGCTGGCGGGCGGCGTGCGCAGACGCTTCGTGCGCAGGGGCTGGCTCGAGCGCTCGCGGGCGATGGAGTTTTGCGCGGAGGTGCTAGAGCGCTATCGGATTCGAGCGGCCGGGGTGGAGAGCCCGGCGGCGGCGCTGTCGGGAGGGAATCGGCAACGGCTGGCGGTCGCGCGGGCGCTGGCCGGCGAGCCGCGGGTGCTGGTGGTGCACGACGTTTGCCGCGGCCTGGATTTGCGCGCCACCGCCGAAGTCCATCGGATGCTGCGGGAGTTTGCCGCGGCGGGCGGTGCGGTGCTGCTGATTTCGAGCGATCTGGACGAGTTGCTGGCGCTCAGCACGAGCCTCTACGTGATCGCGCGCGGACGGCTTATGGCGGCGACGGGCGAGCGCGATGCCGAGCGTATCGGCCTGCTGATGTCGGGTGCGGCGAAGCTCTAGCATGGGCGGACGGCGCGTTGCCGGCCGCAAAACTTTACGCGCCACGGCCGTGCGTCTGGTGGACGAGGGGATCGCGGACTGGCGGCTAGCGACGGTTGCGCGCTCGCTCGGGGCGCTGGCGATAGCGACCGCGATCCTCTCGATCGTGCTGATCGGGCTGGGGGCGTCGCCGGTGGCGGTATTCGCCGATCTGTGGGAGGGCGCGTTCGGCAACTGGCTGGCGGCGACCGACACGCTGGTCAAGGCGACGCCGCTGGTTTTCACGGGACTGGCGATCGCGATCGCGTTTCAGGGAGCGCTGTGGAATATCGGCGCCGACGGTCAGTTGGTGATGGGGGCACTCGCCGCCGGCGCGCTGGGGCCGGCGCTCGGCGGCTGGCCGCATCCGCTGGCGATATTGCTCGTGATCGCGGCGGGCGCGGCGGCGGGGGCGTTTTGGGGCGGGCTCGCGGGATGGCTGCGCGAGCGGCGCGAAGTCAACGAAGTAATCAGCACGATCATGCTCAATTTCGTGGCGGTGCAGGTGCTGAGCTGGGCGGTGCATGGACCGTTGATCGAGCCGTCGCGCGACTTTCCGAAAAGCGCGGTAATTGCGCCGGCGGCACAGCTCGCGTTCTATTTCGAACCGAGCCGGCTCAACCTCGGCATGGTGCTGGCGGTGGTCCTGGCGGTCGTCTGCGAGCTCGGGCTGTTCCATAGCGAGGCCGGCTTCGAGTTGCGCGCGCTCGGACGCAACCGGCGCGCGAGCGCGTTTTTCGGTCTTCCGATTCGAGGCCTGACCGTGGGCGCGATGGCGCTCTCTGGAGCGCTGGCCGGGATCGGCGGCGCCGTGCAGGTGTCCGCTATCACCCATCGGCTGTACGAAACGATGTCGCCCGGATGGGGCTACGAAGCCATCGCGGTGGCGCTGGTGGCGCGGCTGAATCCGCTCGCGATGGTGCCGGCGGCGATATTGTTTGGCGCGCTCGACAACGGCTCGCAGGCGATGCAGCGCGCCGACGCGGTCTCGCCGGTGCTGGTCAACGTGATCCAGGGCATGGTGATCATCGTATTGATCGCGTTCGACGCTGCGGCGGCTCAGGGCATGCGCAACGCGATTTTCGGAGGCGGCGGCAAGGCGGGGCTCGAAGCGAGCGCATCGGGGACGCCGGAGGCGGGCGATGCTTGAGGGCTTTCTGGCTTCGACGATCGCGATGGCGACGCCGATCCTGCTGGCCGCGCTGGGCGAACTGATCGTCGAGCGCAGCGGCGTGCTGAACATCGGAATCGAAGGAGCGATGCTGGTGGGCGCGTTCAGCGGGCTGGCGACGGCCTGGTTCAGCGGCAGTATCGCGCTCGGGCTGCTGGCGGCGTGCGCGGCGTCGATGGCGCTCAACGCGTTGCTGGCTGTGCTGGTGGTGAATTTTGCGGTCAATCAGGTGGTGGCAGGGACGGCGATCGATATTCTGGCGCTCGGCCTGACGGGGGTCTTTTACCGGCGGCTGTTCGGAGTTACCGGCAGTGCGTTCACGATCACTCCGATGCGCCCGATCGCGCTCGGGCCGCTCGCGCGAATTCCCTTGATAGGACCCGCGCTGTTCGATCAAAGCGCGCTGGTTTACCTGGCGTTTGCGCTGGTGCCGATGGTCGGGCTGGCGCTTTCGCGCACGCGCTACGGTCTGGAGCTGCGCGCCGCCGGCGAAAGGCCGGAGGCGGCCGACGCGCTCGGGTTGGGAGTCTATCGGCTGCGCTGGCAGGCGCTGATGATCGCGGGCGTGCTCAGCGGACTGGCTGGCGCCTACCTGACGATGGCGTACTCGGACACCTTTATCGAAGGGATAACCGCGGGACGCGGCTACGTGGCGCTATCGGTGGTGATCGTGGGGCGCTGGAACGCCTGGGGAGTATGGGCGGCGTCGATTCTGTTTGGGGCGGCGATCGCGCTGCAATTCGGCTTGCAGGCCTTCGGCACCGCAATACCCTACCAATTCTTCCTGGCGTTGCCGTACGTGCTGACGCTGGTGGTGCTGGCGTTTATGGGCGGGCAGGCCGACGCGCCGAGCGCGCTCGGAGAGCCTTACCTGCGCTCGTAACGGGGTAGTCGCACGCGATCAGGCGTGGCCCCCTCCGCTTATCGGGGAGGCGAAGCGCAGGGCGATGCCGTCGGGACCGGCGATGGTGAAATCGCGCAGAGCGTAGTAGCGATCGCCGATCGGGCGAATTACGCGCGCGCCCAGAGCGAGCGCCTTGCGCCAATAGTCGTCAACGTTGGGAACCATCACGCGAATATTCACGACGGGTACCGCCGGTGGCGGCGTATTTCGATCCACGCGCTCGAGGAAAATGAGGCTCTGTTCCCATCGCATCTCGAGGAAATCGGGCTCGCTGCGGACAACCGCGAAGCCCAAGGCGCAGAGGAACTCGCGGGCAGGCGCGAGGTCGCGCACATAAAATTCGGCGACCAACTGTTCGCTGGCGTCAACGTAGGGTTTTATCGGGGCGTCCGTTGTCTTCTTCATGGTTGGGTTCACGGTTGGGGCGGTTCGCGCAGTCGCGACCGGATTGCGTCATCGGCGAGCGCGGTCTTACTATAGGTTTTACTAAAGCTCTTGCTCGAGCCCTTGCCCGATCGCCTGGCGCCGGCTTTGGAGCGAGCGCCAAGCTAGAGTGGATTATGCCAGCAACGGAGCAAATCTCGGCTTCCTTCCCGATTGCGCGATGCAACCTGTGCGAGCGCGAGGTGCTGACCTACGTGGAGATTGAGGGGGCCGGCGAGGCTCGCCGCTGCGTGCATTGCGACGGTGCGGTCGGCGCGGAGCTGCGCTGGATCGACGCGTCGCAACTGGAAGCCGAGGGTTACAGCTTTGGCGCTCCGGGGGCTGCGAAAGGCGGCGGATGCGGCAGCGGTTGCGGCACCTGCGCGGTGCGCAAATAGAGGGAGGCGCTGTTACGCGCCGGCTTCGAAGCGTGCAGGGGATGGGAGAATTGGCCCCGGTGCGGAGCCCGCGATATCTTCAAATTGTGGATGCCGCCGGCGGTTTGAGTGGCTCGACCCGGTCGAACGCGCGGTCGGGGCGCGACCGTTGGTGCCTGACGGCCGCATCGACCTTCGCAAGTAACCCAAAAATTCGCTCAGGATGCGAGCAGGCCGTTGAGTGGGACCTTACGCATGCACGGTCCGCACAACACCCAGGCTTCCTCGCGTTCCCTGACCACCAGGATGCCCGCGATGATCTCGCTGACGTCGTCGCACAGGTGGCACACCAGCATGCTGCCTTGCGCACTGAAGATGTCGGCCAGGTTATTGAGCGAAGCGCGATCGGTCATCAACTCGACGTCGTCCAGTTCGTGATTGGCTGCGACAACTGATTCTGCGGCTGCTGCTGAGAACATTTTAAGGTTTCTGCCCTTTGAAGTTTGCGACTTCAGGTTGTTAAGGTCGCGCACTTCTTGTTCGCGTGCTGAGGATAATATGTTTGCGCATTCTCGTTATTGGTTCGCACTGTTCTCTAACGCCAGCCAAAAATAGCCAAAGATGCGAAATTTGTCAACAAACAATGTTCTGCTAGCTTTATGGTGAGGTCGATCACACAAGCAGTTAGCAAGATTCCCGAGAGAATCGATTGAACCGTCATTCATCAAAATTGATGCATCTATTGGGATTTTATGCGATTTTGCGCGCATCAAGGGCTGCCTCCGAGAGTTAATCGGCGATTTAAGAGCGATATTTGATAATCGTTTTGGCGAAGTTGTAGGGCGGCATGGTGAGCAGAACTCAAGGCAGAATCGGCACGCATTGGAATGACGATTCATTCATTCGCGCACGAGTGCGCAAGCGGAGTCGGCAGAGTGCATTCAGTATGAGACCGCGTCAGGTGCGCAAGAGATTTATCGATTTTCGAGGAGGCCGGATTGGCGCAAGGCCTCGTAGAGGACGATCGAGACAGCGTTGGCAAGGTTGAGGCTGCGCACGCCGGGCTCGAAGATCGGGATGCGGTAGGTGGAGTCGCGGCGGGTCGCGAGGAAGTCCGCGCCGAGTCCCTTGGTCTCGCTGCCGAAGACCAGAAAATCGCCGTGGTGGTAAGCGGCCTCGAGATAGTTCCGCTCACCGTGAGTCGAGAAGTATTTGAAGTTGGCGGCGGACTGCGATTGATAGCGTCCGTCGAACTCGTTCCAGTCCTGATAAGTCCGCAGATCGACGAAGGGCCAGTAGTCGAGGCCGGCGCGTTTCAAGTAACGATCGGCGAGCGAGTAACCGAGCGGACCGACCAGGTGCAAGAGGGCCTTGGTGGCGGCGGTGAGGCGCGCGACGGAGCCTGAGTTCTGCGGAATCTCGGGACGCACGAGGACGATATTGAAGGCCGGCGGGGCGCCGCGATCGGGCGAGCTCAAAGTCATCGGGGGCTAGCGGGATTTCGCGCCGTCGGCAGGATTGGGGCCGCCCGCAAGTCGAATCGGATAGCGTTGGCGGTCCACCATCAGGGCGAAGTTCTCGCCGTCTTCGGTGACGAAATGATCGGCCAGCGCATAGTAGGCGTTGCGCAGGAAGCGCGCGCGAAACTCGCCCCGCTTGACCCGGCAATAGAGGACGTTGGCGTCGCCGACCTCGAGCGTGGAAGGGTCGAGCGGCTCACGGAGCTGGTCGTTGGTAACGATGACGAAGCCGCGGTGGCCGTCGTCTTCGACAGCGGTGACGACGTAGGGGGTATCTTCGACGGTAATCGGGGCGCGTTCGTCGGCGACCTGCAAGAGATAGCCGCCGTCGGGATTGCGCCGGATGCTGCGGCTGAATAGCAGGGCGATGCGCGGGTTTTCGATAACCTCGTCGTCGTTATACCAGCGGCCGTCGCGGCGAAAGGAGATTTTCCCCGACTCGACGGCGTAAAAACCTGCTCGCGGCATAATCCCAGAGTCAATCCTTGGAGGCATCGGCACAAGCGCACCATGCCTGACTTGCGAATTCGTCTTATGAGCGAACGCGGCTATCGAGAATAATCGTAACGGGACCGTCGTTGACCAGGTGCAGATCCATCTCGGCGCCAAACTCGCCCGCTTCCACGGTAACATCGCAAAGCCGGGCGCGCGAGAGAAAGTAATGGTAGAGGCGGCGGGCATCTGGGGGCGGCGCGGCGCCAGTGAATGAGGGCCGGCGCTGGCTGACGTCGGCATAGAGGGTGAATTGCGAAACGATCAGCAGGGCGCCGCCGACGGCGCCGAGCGCGAGGTTCATTTTGCCGGCGGGGTCGGCAAAGACCCGCAGGCCGATGACGCGGTCGAGAATATAATCGGCGTCGGCTTCGGTATCGTCGCGGCCGACCCCGAGCAATAGAGCGAAGCCGCGGCCGATTTTGCCGAGCGGGCGGCCGAGTGAGGCGACCTCGGCCATGGAGACACGTTGAACAATTGCACGCACATGAGCGTCGTATAATCATCGACAATCGGGGGCAAGAGCCGCAGGAGAGGAATTAGTGTCGCGCAGGGGACAGGGTTCCTATACAATCAACGTGCCATGATTCCAGTATTGCTCAAGCTTGGGCCGATCACGGTTTACAGCTACGGCCTGATGATGGCGCTGGGATTTATCGCGGGCGATTTCGTGCTGTCGCGGGAGTGCCGGCGGCGCGGAATCAGCGTCGAATTCGCCAACTCGACGGTGGTGTGGGGCGCGCTCGGCGGGATCGCGGGAGCGCGGATTTACGACGTAATCAATAACTGGCCGGCCTACGCGAGCAATCCATGGTCAATTGTTTTCTCGGGCTCGGGGTTCGTCTGGTACGGCGGCTTCATCGGCGGAGTGATCGCGGCGGCGCTGGTGGCGCGGTCGTACAAGGTGCCGATTTTGCGCGCATTCGATATGTGCGCGCCGGCGTTAATCCTGGGGCAGGCGTTCGGGCGGCTGGGATGCCTGTTGTCGGGCGATGGCGACTGGGGGTTGCCGTCGACCTTGCCGTGGGCGATGGCGTATCCCAAGGCGATCGTGGGCTGGAACTCGCGCACGGTGCTCAAGCTCGACGCTCATGGGCAATTGGTGTCGGGATTTTTCCCCGGGGTGCGCGTACAGCCGACGCCGATTTACGAATCGTTGATGTACGCGGGAATTTTCTGCGTGATGTGGTCGATGCGCAAGCAGGCGCCCGAGGGGCGGTTGCTCTGCCTGTATCTTATTTTGGAGGGATTCGCGCGCTTTATGGTCGAGTTCATCCGGGTGAATCCGCGGGTGGCATACGGGCTGACCGAGGCGCAATTGATATCGTTGGTGATGATTGTAATCGGGCTCGCGGCGTGGAACTTCGCCAAGGTGCGTCCGGCGCAGATCGAGACGCCGGGGGCCTTGCGGGCGTAGGCGATGGAACGCGACGGGAAGATATTATCGGCGATCGCGGCTGGAATGCTGGTGGTAGCGATCGGCATGGTGGCGTGGGCGAACTATGGAAAGCCAGGCGACTCGGGGTCTACGGCGGCCACCAGCAGGGCCTCGGAGAACCCGCTCCCCGGAAACCCGGTTGCAGCCGGCAAGATGGCGGCGAACTTCAAATTACCGGACTTGAAGGGCAGCGCGATTTCGCTCTCGTCACTGCGCGGCAAAGTGGTATTCCTGAACGTATGGGCGACCTGGTGCCCGCCGTGCCGCGAGGAGATGCCGTCGATCGAGGCGCTTTACGAAGAATTCCGCAACAACCCGAATTTCGTGGTGCTGGCGGTGAGCCAGGATAGCGAAGGGCGCGGCGCCGTTGATTCGTATGTGCACCGGCATGGATTCAAGTTCACGGTGCTGCTCGACCCGCAGAACGAGGTCGGCGACGCCTACGACGTGAGCGGAATTCCTGAAACCTTTATAATCGATCAGGCGGGGCGAATCGTCGCACATCACCTGGGGCCCTATGATTGGGCGCAACCGGACATGCGCGAAGCATTGCGCGATCTCATCGACAACAAAGACGAACAGACGGCGAGCGTGGAAAAATCGGCGGCCGTCGCGAAAAATCGGACGAAGCCACGGGAAATAACCGGGTTCAGGCGGATATCGGATGTCAGCAAATAAACGAAATCGATTGATTGTAGCGATGGCGATAGCGCTGGGCGTGTGCGTCTTTGTGATCGGCGACCTCGCCGTGCAGCGCGCGCAGGCACTCCCGGACGATACCTACAAGGAGTTGCAAACCTTCGCCAACGTGATTGCGATCGTCCAGAAGGACTACGTTGAGCCGGTCTCGACCAAGGACCTGATCAATGGCGCGATCACCGGGATGCTGGCGTCGCTCGATCCGCATAGCGCCTACCTGACGCCCGATCTGTATCACGATCTGGAAGTGGAGACGCGCGGCAGCTTCGGCGGCCTCGGGATTGAAATTACGGTCAAGAACGACATCCTGACCGTGGTTGCGCCGATCGAGGGGACGCCGGCGGCGCGGGTCGGAATCAAGTCGGGCGACCAGATCTTAAAGATCAACAACGACTTTACGAAGGGAATGACGCTGACCGATGCGGTGAATCGGATGCGCGGGCCCAAGGGCAGCAAGATTCACCTCACGCTGCATCGCGAGGGTATCCCGGATTTGTTTACGGTCACCGTCACCCGCGACGTAATACGGATCGACTCGGTCAAGGCCAAGCAGCTTAAAGATGGCCTCGACTATGTTCGCATCACAACTTTTCAGGACGGCACCGACACCGATTTCGAACACGCAATCGAGAAGTTCCGCAAAGAGCATCATGGCCGTATCAAGGGGCTGGTGCTCGATCTGCGCGACAATCCGGGCGGCCTGCTGAACCAGGCGGTATCGATCGGCGACGATCTGCTCGACGGCGGAATGGTGGTCTATACCCAGGGACGGCTGGCGAATCAGCAACAGAAATACTTTGCGCACAAGAAGAAGCACTTCGACGACTATCCCATGGTCGTGCTGGTCAACGGCGGCAGTGCGAGCGCGAGCGAAATCGTTGCCGGTGCGTTGCAGGATCAGCGCCGCGCGCTAATCGTGGGTACGCAGACTTTCGGCAAGGGCTCGGTGCAGACGATTCTGCCGCTCGACAATGAATCGGCTCTGCGACTGACGACCGCGCGCTACTACACGCCCAACGGCCGATCGATCCAGGCCGTGGGGATCACGCCGGACATAGTGGTTGAACCGCCCAAGCCGACGCTGGCGTTTCTCGAGCGGCCCGGGGTTCAATTGGACCAGGGCGACGAGATTCATGAGCGCGACCTGCTGCATCATTTCAAGAACGGGCAGATACAGCGCAAAAGGAAGACTCCGGCGAACGGCCCGGGTGCGAGTAAGAGCGGGCCGCCGCAAAATGCCGTGCCCGCGAGTGCGGGGGCGAGCATGAAGCCGGCCAAGCCGGTGAAGGACGTTCAGCTCGATAAGGCGATCAGCATCCTCGAGCATTGGAACAAGTACAAAGTCGAGCTTGCGAAGGCCGACGACCCACCGGTGACCGGCGCGGCGTCGTCGCAGGCTTCCAGCGCCGCGGCACATCAATAATCCGAGGGCTCATCATGGCCGCCGGTGCCCACGTTCAGCGTGGCGGCGGCTGCGGCCGGCTCAGTTGGCCGGGAGCGGCGGCACACCTGATTTCCCGTCGATAAGCGCGATCATCTCGCGATGCTGCTCGCGCAGTTGGCGCAACAGATCGAGCATCAGGTCGTCTTGCGCCTCGAGGTGTTGCATCACCGCCTTGAGCTCCTCCTCGGCCTTGGTGTTGACCAGGTAATCCTGCTCCGCCATCAGGCGATCCTTGGCCGCCTGCCGATTCTGCGACATCATGATGATGGGTGCGGCGTACGCTGCCTGAAAACTCAACGCCAGGTTCAGCAGTATGAAGGGATAAGGGTCCCAGTGCTGTATCCACGCGATCACATTCAGCGAGATCCAGAAAACCAGGATCACCGACTGGGTCAAGATGAATGTCCAACTGCCCACGGCGTTGGCGAAGGCGTCGGCGGTCCGGGCGCCGAGGGTCATGCTCTCGGCGGCGGCCTGGTTGACGTTGACGATCGGCGGATGATGGTGCTTATGGCGGATTCTGATTGCGGGCCATTTATCGAGCACAGCGGACATATTTTTCTCCTGGGCTGGAATTTCTGCCGGGATCCACAGCGCGCCTGAATCCTAGCGCCTGATCGAGTGGCGGTCACGTCCGGCGCCGGTAGGTATGGGTGGGGCGCTTCTGGTAAATTGCATCAAGATGGACGGCCAGCTCGAGTTTCCGCTCAAAGCCACGCGGCGCGCAGCGATCAGCGTCACCCAACTGGTGCGCATGGTGCGCGAGACGCTCGAAGCGAATCTCGACGAGTACTGGGTAGTGGGCGAAGTATCCAATGCGCGCCTGGCGCCGTCGAACCATCTTTATTTCACGCTCAAGGACGCACGCAGCGCGGTCAGCGCGGTGATGTTCAAGTCGGCCCATCGCCGGCTGCGTTTCCGCGTGGAAGACGGGATGGAAATCATTGTGCGCGGGCGTATCGATTTGTACGAGGCGCGCGGCGCGCTGCAATTCTATGCCGAGGAGATCGAACCGCGGGGAGCGGGCGCCTTGCAGGTTGCCTTCGAGCAGCTCAAGCAACGGCTTGGGGCCGAGGGTCTGTTTGACGACGCACGCAAGCGGCCGCTGCCGTTTCTGCCGCTCACGGTCGGAATCGTAACGGCGCTCGGCGGCGCGGGCTTGCGCGACATGCTGCGAATCCTGCTCGATCGATATCCGAATCTTCACATCATCGTGCGGCCGGCGCGGGTGCAGGGGCAAGGCGCCGCGGCCGAAATCGCGGCAGCGATCGAGGATCTCAACACCGACGGCCGCGCCGAGGTGCTGATCGCCGGGCGCGGCGGCGGATCGCTCGAGGACCTTTGGGCCTTCAACGAGGAAGCGGTGGCGCGTGCGATCCATGCGTCGGCAATTCCGGTGGTTTCGGCGGTGGGCCATGAAATCGACTACACGATCGCGGACTTCGTCGCCGACCAGCGGGCGCCCACGCCTACCGCAGCGGCGCAGATTGTGGTGCCGGAAAAGGCCGAATTGCGCCGGCGCATCGACACGACCACCGCGGCGCTAGCCGGCGTGATCGCCAGTGCGGTTGCGGTGCAGCGCCGGGAGATCGCACATTTCGGTGCGCGGCTGCGCGACCCGGGAAATCTGATCCGCCAGGCGCGCCAGCGCGCCGACGAAGCCGCGGCCGAACTCGGCGCGGCGGTCGCGGGGCGAATCCAGGACACGCGGCGGAGCGTGCGCGAACTTGACGCTCGCCTGAGGAGTCCGCTGGCGCGGGTGCGCGAATGGCGATTGCAGGCGCGCGGGCTGGCGTTGCGCCTAGCTACGGCGATGGATTCGGTGCTCGAGGTGCGCCGGCTGCGGCTCGGCGGCGTCGGCAAAGAACTCGACGCGGTGTCTCCGCTGAAGGTGCTCGATCGCGGCTATGCGATGGTCGTGACGGGCCGCGACGGCCGCATCGTAACCGACGCTGGCGCGGTCGAAATTGGCGATGAACTGAAAATTCGGCTCAAACGGGGACGCTTGAGCGCCCGCACGACGGGCCGGGAGGTTTGACCCGCGCAATGGCGAATCAACGCAAACGAACCGACGAAGAGGCGGCGCGTCCGAATGCCGGGACGGCGGCCGAAGACGGCGGGAAATTTGAAGACCAGCTCGAACAGCTCGAGGCGATCGTGACCCAGATCGATTCCGGCGAGCTCTCGCTGGAGCAATCGATCGACGCCTTCGAGCATGGAGTCGGGCTGGTGCGATCGCTCAACCACAAGCTCGATGAAGTCGAGCGGCGGGTCGAGGTCCTGATGCGTGGTGCGGGCGGCGAGCTGAAGAGTACGCCTTACGAGGGCGAGGTCGGTGCGGCCGACAATGGCGGCACGGCAAAAAATCCCGACGACGACGACGTTCCGTTCTGACCGCGCCGCCGCCGCGGACGGAAGCGGATTATCGGCGCGCAAAATCCTAAATGCGTTCACGGCTGGACCTTGAAATGGCACGGCGCGGACTCGTCGAGAGTCGCGAAAGCGCCCAGCGCCTGATCATGGCGGGACGGGTTCGCGTGAATTCGCGACCAGCGGCCAAGCCCGATCTCAAGGTGGACGACGGCACGGAAATCTCGATAATCGGCAATGCGAGCGAATACGCCAGCCGGGGCGGCTACAAGCTGGCGGCTGCGCTTGACCGGTTTGCGATCGCCGTCAGCGGCCGCGACGCGCTTGACGTTGGCGCCTCGACCGGCGGCTTTACGGACGTTCTGCTGCAGCGCGGCGCCGGGCGCGTGATCGCGCTCGACGTCGGGTACGGGCAGTTAGCCGACCGTGTGCGCCGCGACGCGCGCGTGACGGTGATGGATCGGACGAATATCCGCCACGTCGCGCCCTCAAGTTTGCCGTACCGTCCGGACCTCGTGGTGATCGACGCGAGCTTCATTTCGCTCAGACTGGTGCTGCCCGCGGTGATTGCGATCGCGGCGGTACCGGCCGATATTGTCGCGCTGATCAAGCCGCAATTCGAGGTTGGCAAGGGCAAGGTGGGCAAGGGCGGTATCGTGCGCGACGACGGTCTGCGGGCGCAGGCGGTGGCGGAGGTGATTGCGTTCGCGCGATCGATCGGCCTTGAAGCGGGCGGCACGGTCGAATCGCCGATAACGGGCGCTGCCGGTAATCGCGAATTTCTGGCGCATTTGCACTGGACGAGAGCCGCGGTCGAGTAAGGAGGAGCGTCGGCGGGGGCAAATCGAGGCGTTTGCATGGGGATGTTTTTCGATTAGGCTATTTCTGGGATGGTAGTCGCTCGCATGCTAGCCAGGGCTCTTTATTCGCTATTGGCGCGGCTGAATTGGACGGTGTTCAATGGAGTGGCGGTGGCCGGTCTCGTGCTGCTGCTGGCGTGTCCGGCAAACGCCACGCCGATTGAAGAGGACATACCGGATTTGCCAGCGGCATATCAGGTGAAACCGCCGCCGGCGGCAACGGCGCCCCGACAGGCACCCGCTCAATCCGCGTCGCCGTCCGCAGAGGCCGCAAAGCCGCCTGCGGCGAGTTGGACCGATCGATCCGGCGCGGCGCGGACGACGCTTACGGCGATGCATAAGTATTTCCCTTACACGATCAGGTCGGGCGATACGCTTACGACGATCGCGAATATTTTCAGCGTACAGATTGACGACATTACGCGCGCCAACCGCCGTATCGCGAACGGCGAACTGATGGCTGGCGACACGATTCGAATTCCAAATCCGCTGGTAACCCGCGAGACCGAGCTGAACGCAGAAATCGAGCGTTTGTCGATCGACAAGCAGGAGGCCGAACGCAAGGCAGGTCAGGCGGCTAACGCGCTCGCCGCGCTGCATTCGCAGCTCGAAGCCGCGGCGACCAGTAACGCGCGCTACGAACACGACCTGCATACGCTGCCATGGTGGCGCATGGCGGCGTGGCTGGCAGGGATAAGCGCCGTCGTAATGTTCGGCCTGATGCTGGCAGCCGTGATCGAATGGTGGAACCTTCGTTTGCGCTATCGGGCGGTGGCGGATATGAACGACTCGCTGCGGCGGCTCGATTCTCGTTATCGAACGGTGATGGCGAAGGCGGAGTTGCGTCTGCAGCAACTATACGGGCGACGCCGGCGCGGGTTCGAGGAGGGTCAGGAGCGGCCGAAGATTCCCGAAGAGACCGAAATCGAGCAGCTCGATTTGCAAATCAAGGAAGTTCTGGAGCGCTTCCTCGAACGGCTTGGACCGCCCGGAAATCAGGCGCGGCGCGCACGGTGGCGCGAAATGATCGGCGGCGTCGGTGCGCCGATCGAAGCCCGCACGGCGCGTCGTTGATTTCGCAAGGGCGGATGCCGCGGGGCGGTGCGCGAGTCGCCGTTTGAACAAAGTTCTGGGATAATAAAAAACTGCGGCAATCCAGGTACGCCGGTTGCCGTGGGGACATCGAATCATTGCGCCAACGATGCGGTGCGGCGCGAATCGATACCATCCAATAATAGACGCCAGGGAGGCACTACTGTGAAGAAACTTGCGATCGCCGGTCTTGGTCTAATGCTGACGGTGGGTTTGTTCGGAACTGCGCGGGCGGCCGAAAAGGCGGTTACCGGAACGCTCGAAGACAGTTTTTGCTACGTCACCATGGGCGCGCACGGCGCGAGCCACAAGAAGTGCGCTATGGGGTGCGCCAAAAAAGGCATTCCAGTCGCCCTGGTCGAAAAAGGCACCGACAAAATGTACATATTGCTACCGCCTAAGGATGACAGTTCGCTGCCTGATAGCGTGATCAAAAAAATGGAAGACGAGGTGACGGTCACCGGCGATGCGTACGACAAAGGCGGCATCAGCTACCTCACAGTCAAATCCGTGAAGTAGCCGCGCGATGGCGGGAGCGGCGGCGCGTGTGCGGGAGTTGTTGCAGTTCCGTGGCATCGAAGCCTTGCAAAATGTCCACCCGCTGGTGGTGCATTACCCGATCGCGCTTCTGACGCTCGCGCCCGTACTGTATATTATCGCATGGATATCGAAGCGCGATTCGTGGGCGTGGACTGCGCTTTGCATGCTAGCGCTGGGGACGCTCGGTGCCGCGGTCGCGGTCTGGACGGGACTGCGCGCGGGGGAGGGCGTGATGGTCGCGCCCTCGGTGCGCGAGCACATATTGATTCATCACAAGCATGTGATGATCACCGTCTTCGTGATGAGTGCGGCGTTATGCGGGTGGGCATTAGCGGCGCGGCCGATGCCGCGGCGGGGGCGCACGGTCTTTGTGGTTCTGATGTTAATGATGATGCTTTTGCTTGCAGTAGGCGCGGACTATGGGGCGTGGATGGTGTACGGCTACAATGCCGGTGGCAGCCTGCCGCAACCGATCGAATTTTCTCAGTAGTGCGGTACGATTGGAACGATCAATTTTCAAGCAGCGAAACATAGCAGCGGTGGCGAGGCAGCGGGATCTCGGCAGTCTGGCGCGATTGGAGCGACGGTTATTGCTGGCGAGCGCCGCGTTAGCCTTCACGATCGGATTGACCGGGTGCTCGATGCTTTCGAAATCGAAAGTGCCGCAAGCGACTGCGTCGCCGTCGTCCGATCAGTCTGCGGATAATTCCTCGCCGTCGGGGCCCGAAGCCAAAATTCAAATCAGTTATTCGCACCCTAACGACTACCTTAGTAAGCTTTCGCTGACCAAATACTCGGGCGCCAGTGAACTGACGACGGAGCCCGGGGGTTCCAGTGGCACGGCGTCGGTGGTGCGCTTTGAGGGCGGAACGCCCCTGTGGGAAATCACGATCAAGCCGGGGATGTTTTCCAAGATGCCGATTGGATATTCGGCGAAAACCTATGCAATCAGAGAAGTCAAATACGGAGTGGTGCCGCCGCATTTCGTGCAAGTCATTCCGGAGGCGGGACCGCCCGAGCCGCTCGAACCCGATCATTTCTACATTTTCTCTGTAACCCGAAAGTCCGGCTCAGTCAGCTACGATGCGGTAAAGGCAAACTCCGACGGATCGCTTCAGGCCTACGAAGCGGATCCGCGCGCCGGCACCAGTTTCCGCTTGTGCTGCAACGTTTCGCCGGACTTCACCTCGAGTGCGTCAGCGTTAGATCCATTGTCGCTGCCCGCGGGAGCGTCGGGGCCTTAGGCCCATCAATTGCAGGGGATTCGGGCCGTGGGCAATTTCCGCTTTTACCGGCGCGTGAATATCTTTCCCGGCCTCTCGATCAATCTTTCCAAGTCCGGTCCAAGCCTGACGATGGGAATTCGTGGTGCCCATGTGACGCTTGGGCACGGCCGCGTCACCCGCACGGTCGGGATTCCCGGCACCGGAATCTATTACACGTCGCGCAGTGGCCACCACAGCGGGGTCCATTCCGCGCATGCGGAAACGGCCACCGCTTCCTCGACGCAAAACGTAGTCGATCGAGCGATCGGTCTGGTCATGATTGCGGCGCTCATCGTCGTTGTACTGGCGATCGGTATCATGATCGGCGACGCGTTCGGAACTCACTGACGGACGGTCGAATCTAGCCGTACATGGGCTTGGCCTCGGCCGCTAGTTCAGCGCGAAAGTCCGGATGTGCCACGGCGATAAGCTCGCCTGCGCGCTCGCGCAGCGATTTGCCCCGTAACGTTGCGATACCGAATTCGGTGACCACGTAGTGAACAAAGGCGCGCGGCAGCGTGAAGACTGTCGCGGGTGCGAGGCTGGTCGAGATGCGCGAGATGCGGCGCCCCTGCACCATCGCGGTCGCGGGCAGCACGATGATCGACGTGCCACCGGCCATCGAGGAGCCGATGCCGAATGCAATCTGGCCGCCCGTGCCGGTGTACATGTGCGGGCCAATCGATTCACTACCGACCTGTCCGGTCAGATCGACCGCGAGCGCATTATTGACCGAGATGAGCCCGTCTTCGCGCGCGATTAGCCGGATGTCGTCGGTAAAGTTGAAGTCATAGAGCTGGAAAACCGGATTGCCGTCGGCGTATTCGAGTTGAGCGCGCGGCGTTCCCACGGCGAAACCGCTGCCGACTACGCGGCCGGGAAAGAGCTTTTTGTATTTGCCCGTGATGACGCCATCGCGGACCAGGTCGGTGGTGCCCCACGGAATTATCTCGGTTTGCATCCCGAGGTCGTGGTGGCCGGCGAGAAACGTCATCAGCGCGCCCGAGGTTGACCCGACGCCGATCTGAAGAGTCGCGCGATCGGGAATCAACTCGCGCGCCACCGCGCCGCAAATGGCGTCGACCACGCGGCGTTCCTCCTCGGGAACGGGAGGCGCGGTAAGCGGCACCATCGGCGCGTCCGGCGAGCGTTCGACGAACCAGTCGATCTCCGAGATGTGCAACGAATTATCGCCGCCGATTCTGACCGAGCCGTGATTGACTTCGGCGATTACCAGATCGGCATTGCGCGACAACAGCTTCGACATAATCTGGAGGTCGCCGAAGTTGACCATGCCGTGATCGTCGGGGGGCGATACGGTGAGCAGATAAACGTTGAAATTCTCCAGCCCCGGCGGCAGCGTGCCTTCGCGGTAATAGGATACGGGCACGAATTCCGCGGGTCCGGGAGCGAACAGTTCGCGCCCAATTGGAGACAGGTAGAACGACTCCAGGCGGAAGCGATCGCCCAGTCCGGGCAAGTCCCAGCTAAAGAGCGCCGCCGAATGGTTGACGACGACGTTCTCGAGTTCCATCAAGCGGCCTGCGAGCGCCGCGCACAGGGTAAACGGCGTTGCCTGGGCGATCGAAAGCGTGATCCGGTCGCCCGACTTGACGTAGCCGATCGCCGTCTCGGCCGACACCAGCTTCGATCCCAATTGTTCACGCCAGTTTGGCGCATGGCCCAATTTCACCGCGTTCGCCATTTGAACTCCCGTTAATTGAAATGCAGCCCCGGCGCCTTGATCAGACCATGACGAGATCGATTATCCAACAGCATCGGATCTCTTGCAGCATCGGCGGCGCGACTTGCAGTAATAGCAGCACCGGATTCCCGGCGCATCCCTGAGCGCAACGATAGCCGTGAGATCGCCGATCAGGCGGCGGCGAAAAAGTCGTCGCGGAAAATGCGATTCTCTGGAATTCCCTTTGCGAGCAGCAAGGTCGAAACCGATTCGCACATGTCGGGCTGGCCGCAGATATAGGCGTCGTATGGACTGGCGTCGAGGATCTCGCGCTGTAAGGTTTGAGTGACCCGGCCTATGGCGCCCGTCCATTCATCGCCGGCGCTCGGCGCGGACAGCGTGGGCTTGAACGAGAAGTGCGGCATTCGCGTCTCAAGCTGATGAAGCTCATCGAGAAAGACTAAATCGTTCCGCCGCCGCGCGCCGTAAAAGAGCTGAATCGCGCGATTGGTGTTTTCCGCCGCGCAGTAGCGAAGTATCGAGAGAAGCGGAGCGATGCCGGAGCCGGTTGCTATCAGTAAAACCGGCCGTTCGCTGGCGCGCAGATAGCTCATTCCGTAGGGTCCGCGAATAGCCAGTTCGAGACCCTCGGCGAACCGGTCGATTTGATCGGAAAATCCGCCGCCAGCGATACGCTTCACCACCAGCTCGATAGAATTAGGGGTGGCCGGCGAACTCGCGATTGAATAGCATCGCCAACTTTCTTTCCGGCCAGGGGTTTCGATTTCAATATATTGTCCGGCGTAAAAGGTGATTGGACTATCCAGTTCGAGCCGGAGCCGCCACAATGAATCACTCAGTTGATCGTTCGCCGCGATTTTCGCGACATGGTCCTGCGGAGTGATGATGGCGGCATCGTTGCGTTGCGAATCGTCCTGATCGCGGATCACAAGGTCGGATAATGCGCGCGCCTGGCACAACAGGGCCCAACCTTCTTCTTTCTCATTTTCGGAAAGGCTGTAAGGCGAGCTCTTGCCGAAATCCACCTCGCCGTCGATCAGGAAATATTTGCAACTGGAACAGCGGCCATTACGGCAACCGTACTGCAGCAGAATTCGCTGGCGCAGTGCGCAATTTAGTACCGAATCGCCGGGATCCAGGGCAAACTCCCGGCCGCTCGGTTCGAGCCGAGCCTTGAACAACTTGGCAGCCACGCGATCGCGATCAAGCCGTTGACGGTTCGAGTTCCAGCATCTGAGAGGTGATTCGGAAGATGCCGTCTTCGACGTCTATTCGTCCAACATAGGTGGTCATGATGGTTAGCCACTGACCGAGATCGATCTCGCGTCCCAATTCTTCTCCTACGCGCGCCAGATTGATGACGAGTTCTTCCTGGGCGCCGATTTGCCAAAATGTGCCGTGGTCTTCGATCCTGGCAGCCGGTTGATCGCGGCGAATCACGTCGATGGTTGCGTCCGCTTCGTCGCCCTTCATGAGCACAACGAGAACGGACCGAGCCTTAGCCTGGGAATTTGTAGAGTCCATCGAATTTACCGATCGCTCGCGCGCCCGATGCCGAGATCGTCAACGATCTTCGCTTGTGCAGCGCATGCGATCGCGAGGTCTTCATCGATTGAACTTAAGCGGTGAGGCAGCCGGTCGTAAACCGGGGCGAAGGCATTGGCTGCGGCGGTCGCCTCCGGAAGCCAACGTTCAATCCAGCCGCGCATGACTATTCGATTGTTTTCGGCAGAGGGTAAATCCGCCGCTGTCGTCATCCGCACCAACTCCTCGGTCAAGGCCTTGTTTCGTCGCCGATCGCGCTCGGTGGTCAAAATGATCATCGGTGTAATCGAGTCGCCGTGAGCTGCCGCGTGATGGCGAACCAGGCGGCTGACGCCAATCTCAGTCGTGATGGGATCGACAATCAGATTTACCGCGAAAGCAACTTCGGCCCAGTCATCGGTCGCCATCAGGGATTCAACGAGCTTGCGCAGCGGCTGGTAAGTGGGATCGCCGAGCCAGTGATCCTTACTCGCCGAGTCCTTGAAGCCTTCAACCTGCGCTTCGAGGTCCATCAGATAGAGCACGGTCGCTTGCGCATGTCTGATGCGATCGACGGCTTCGAAACAGAGGGCGTTGCCGATGGTGTCGGACAGCGCCTCGCGTTGTGCCCGGGAGAATGCGCGGAACAGGCCGTATTCGAAGAACGACCATACCCGGTAGTGGACGCCGATGATTTCTTTCAGCCACCCCGGGTCGAACTCGCGCAAGCTACCCGCGATGGACGCATCCTCGACCGTGCGCTCGATCGAGCGCTCCTGTTCCGCCTGCAGCTTCACATAATAGCGCTGCCACAGACCTGACGGATCGCGGAAATCAAACCAATGAGGGTGATGCAAGCGGGTCGATTCCGGACGCCATGCCGAGCGACCCTCGGTGGTCAACAGGTACCAGCCCTGGCGGTCGAAGACCTTGGGATCGGGCTGGGTGTAGCAACTGACGGCTTCATATTCGGAAAGCCGGCGTTTGCGCGGTTTTATGTAATTAAAATCGCGTGGAGTCTGGGAGGGGGCATCCATCAATGATTCCTCAGCGGGTCGCGGATTTCGTAGCGCATCGCCCGGATATCATCGATCGTCCACATCCGGTCCTGATTGAGCCAGGGTTGTGCAATCAAAGTCTTGCCGTCGGCTCTGAGCAATCCATTTTCGACGATGAAATCTGCGAGGTCGTAGCCGTCGAACAGTTCGAAAAAAGTAGTATATCCGAGATACCTTTGCGGCTCGTAATCGAAGATTTTTTCACATGAAGAGGAACAAAATGCGTGTCGCTTGCCGGCGAACTCCTTGATTCGGCAAGTAGTAATATCGATTCGCGGGAACACGCAGGGCATCTGGCACACACGGCATAGCGGCGGCAGATCGGGGAACAGGGAAAGCGCGAGCGCCCCGTTGCGAGGGTCGCAGCGGCGCCGGTACTCTTCCCAGAACTTCCCGTAATAGCCATTCCAGCCCGGATATTTCAGTTCGAACCAGTCCATATCTTTGGGCGTGAGCGGATCGAACCGCCAGAATTGCAGCGGCCATGCGGCAAAGGCGACCATGGCGGCGGTATGACCCAGCCATGGAATGCGTTCGCGCGCGGCTTCGTAGCCGCTGGGAACCTTGAGCCCGAACGGCGCCAGACGTTCGATGTACGATCCAATCCAATCTCCGTCGATCCATTCACGCCATTTGTCGAGGTAGCAACTGGTGCGATTGGATTGGAAATAATCCCACACCGCACCAACGAAGGGATCGATGAAGGCGTGTTGACGCCAGAAGGCGCGGTCGAAGTCGATCTGGAGGTCCGGCAAATTGTCGGGGTTGGAGACCACCGCGGCCAGCGTTGAATAGCCATTGGCCATATGGCGGGATTCGTCGGACTGGATACTGAGAAATACCGACGGCGTCACCTGATCGCCATTGGAGGCGGCGATTTCGGTGAGCGCGACGAAAATCGGATTCGTATATGCAGTCTCCGCGACCACCTGAAGGTTGAGGGCACCTTCGATCGGATCGCCGACGAAGAATGCTTCGAAGGCCGCCCTTCCGGCGCGATTGAAAATATTGGTGCCGCGCAGCTTGAAGCCCTGCGCGAAGCCTTCCGGATCGGAGGCATGTTTGGCGAAGTAGCGCGTGAGGTAGGCTTCCTGATGCGTGTGCCGCACCTCGTCAAGCATCTGTGCCAGATAGCCTTGGCGGAGTTCCGCGTTATTGATGGTTTCAATCAGTTGCCCGGTCGATTTCATGGCCGCATATTCGCCGAAGTTGAGGATCGGCAGAACCGCTTTCATGATCTCCATCCAGCGGGGCTCAGCCTTGGACGAAGCCTGTCCGCGCGCAAGCGCATCCTCCATCGCTCCGTACTGGCGATTATCTTTTTCCTCTTCCATCGACAAATAATCGCGGACGAGGTGGCGGAACGGGTCCTTGGTCTTAGCCGGAATGTTGTATTTGGTCGGATACCAATTCGGCTTCTGAACGTATGAGGGTTCCCAGTCGAAATCTTTAACTCGGTTGTGAGCTTCAATCATGTTTCGCATATTTTTCTCCGCCGAGTTCGTCGGCTTCGTGACCACGGGCGGGGCGACCATACCCAGCTTCGACCCAAGGATATCGGCCAACGCTATCGTGATGTCAAATGACGTTGCACGATACGAAACTCCCGCTTAGCGACATCCTGGCCGAGCGACCTAATCAGCTGTGCCCAGTTGACAGGTTACACCGCGTCGCCCGCGCGCCGCCAGCTTCGCAGAAGGGCCGTGTCACGACATGATTTACCCGGGATCAGGGCCCCTGCAACGGGAGCTTGAATTCGCGGTCGATCAGTCGGCGTGCGGCATCCCCCAGTTCAATCCATCGTAGCCCTGTGCATAGTCGATGTTACTTTGCGCCGGGTTGCGATTAACCAGCGGCCGCAGATAAATCGGATGTTTCATGCTGCGCAATTCGTGTTCGATCGTGTACAGCACCTCCCCAGTCTCGGGCTCAACCAGATCCTTGAATCGGTACTGATGCTGGTCGCTCTCCTCGGTGATCAGGCCCCGCTTGAGTAATTTCCGGTAGGGGCCCGAGAAGTCTGCGACATAGACCTGGACGTGGTGGCCGTCGTAGGGCGGCAAGGGCTGTTCGGTTTCGCGGAAAATCAGGTGCTGTCCGATACCGACGGCGACGCGGGCGTGACGGCCGGCCTCGTCCTCGGCGGCCTTTGCGGAGGCGCCGATAACCTTTTGATAGAAGCGCGCAATGCCGGCGGCGCGACCAGCGGGTATGTCGAATTCCACGTAGGGAATTCCCAAGGTGATTGGGCCGAAGCGCGGGTCCGGTTCATAGCAGCGAATCCGGTTGCCCCACGGGCAGGTCGCATCGACAAAGCCTTCACGCTCTGCAAAGCCGAAACGCGTGCCTTCGAGGTACTTTTGCACCTTGGTCAAGCGTCGCACGAGCGCCTTTCGATCGGGCATGACGAGGCCGACGTGTCCGCGCACGACCTGGGGCTGGTTGCGCGGTAAATGGAACTGGCAGCGGCCTGCGTTGATTCACATGTTCTGGGTGCCGGTCATGAGAAACGGATCGCGGGTCAAGCCGAGGCCGGTAATATAGAAGACAGTTGCCACGTGCTGGTCGGGGACGGTGACATTGACATGCTCGAGCGCGACGACGTTGCCAAGGTCCTCGGCTGTGCGGTCGAATGAAGATTTCATGAGTGCCTCGTTCGGGCTATATACGAACGCCGAGCGCGCTTGATCTATTACTAATACTGCTCCGGCGCCTGGAAATCTTCGCAAATGCGCGTCACCTTGAGTGAGTCAGTCCGCCATTTTCGCCTTAAACTGAACTTGGGGCGAGCACTCCGGGTTCATTCAAAGTCATACTCATTGCGCAACCCAGCACCGGTAACAACGTTAACGAAAACATCGCCATACTCAGTCCGTAATGATCGGCAATCGCGCCGAATAATGGCATCATCAGTCCGCCAATCGTCATCGAAAGGCCGAGCGTCAGACCGGCGGCCAAGCCCACTCGATTGGGCAGATATTCCTGAGCCATCACTATCACTACGCCGGTCGATGCCGCGAGGGCGACGCCGATCGGGAAGAGCAGGATTCCGGCGGCGGCGAGAGCTCGCATATGAATGAACGCGAGTAGCAGCGGTGCGAGCGTCCCAAGCGACACTGCGATCACAATCTTGCGCCCGTAACGATCGGCCAGCCGTCCGCCCACTAGCGTGCCGACGGCTACAGACGCTAGCAGCGTCGTGAGAGCAAGTCCGCCACCGGCCTTCGTGCCACCCAACACGTGGTTCCAGTACAGCGGGATGAAAGTGTTGAGTCCGAAAAAGACCGTGGACCGGAGCACCACTACCACCATCAGGCGAGCGAAATCATTCCATTGCTCGGCGCTGTCGATCAGGACCCGTCCGCTGGTTCCCATCGACAAAGACGCATGCGCGGCCGCCAGTCGCGGCAACTGGTAGGCAACCGCTCCCGCCATGAGTAACACCGGAAGCGCCAGTACGATCGCGCCGCGAACGCCGAAGGCGATCAGGATCGGCGTGATTAAAAGAGGTCCCAGCGCGAAGCCCGCCATCCCGCCGACGGTAAACAGGCTCATCGTGGTGGCTTGTCGCGAGCCGCCGAGGTATCTGACCCGGCGCGCGGCCTCCGGATGAAAGGCCGAGATGCCCAATCCACTGAGTGCGATTGCTGCGAAGATCAGACCGTAGCTTGACGCCATACCGGCAAGCGCAACTCCGATGCCGGCGAAACTGAGACCCACCGGAATCAGCCACGCCGATGGTCGCCGGTCGGCGAGCCAGCCGAACAAGGGTTGAATTACCGAAGAGGCAAGGGTCTGGGCAAGAATCAATCCGGCGGCCGCGGTGTAGCTGAGATGATAAGCCGCGATGAAAAACGGCAGCATCGCGGGTACGACGCCTTGATTAAGGTCGTCGCTTAAATGTGCAGCGGAAAGCAGGGCGATCGACTTATAGTCGATTGGTTGAGCTTGCGGAGAGTCAAGCGAGGTCTGTGCGAACGATGGCATATGGCACTTCCCGCGAAAGGGCAGACTCTAATGCGGCAGTGCCTGCGCGGTCTATAGCGGACGATCACAGCACGAATTTAGCAATTGGCAGGACGGAACCAAAAAATCTATCGAGACGGAGGCCTTCCGGACGGCCTCAGGACTTTAACAGGAGGGCGACCGAGTCGAGCGCCAATTCGACTGTGGCAGGGCCGACCGTGACGCCGGCGTCAGACGTCATCGCGACGGTGACTTGAGCACTGGACGCGAGGGGAATCGATTGCGCTGACGAGGCGAGATTGCAGGCGACCGTCACTCTACCGCGCGTGACCGTCAGCCAGCGTGCGTCCTCGTCGAACGCGACATTCAGCAAGTCCATGCGGCCATCGCGCAACTCCGGCATCTGCGAACGCAAGCGGATTAGTTCGCGGTGCCATTCGAGAATGGCGCGATGGGGCTCGTCGGAGAGTTCAGTCCAATTCAACTTCGAGCGCATAAAGGTTTCGAGCGCCTGGGGATCGGGAACTTTGTCGGGGTCCCAGCCAAAGGCGGCGAATTCGCGCTTGCGCCCCTCGCTGACCGCGCGTGCCAGTTCGGGTTCGTGATGTCCGGCGAAATAAAGAAACGGCGTTGAAGCCCCCCACTCCTCACCCTGAAAGAGCATCGGCACGAATGGCGAAGTGAGTACCAGCGCGGCCGCAATCTGAAGCCGTCCGGTGCTCATCAATTGAGAGCTGCGCTCACCCGTCGCACGATTTCCGACCTGGTCGTGAGTCTGCGCGTAACCGAGAAACTTGTGCCCTGACAACCCGGCCGGCGAGCGCCCGTGACGACGTCCCCGGTATTCCGAGTAGCAGCCGTCGTAAACCCACGCCTGTTGGAGTGCCTTGGCGAGATCGTCGATCGAGCCGAAGTCCGAATAGTAGCCGGTGCGCTCTCCAGTCAGGACGGCATGCAGAGCGTGATGAAAATCGTCGCTCCACTGTGCGTCGATGCCATAGCCGCCGATTTCCATCGGCCTTACGATCCTGGAATCGTTGAGGTCGCTCTCCGCGATCAACACGATCGGGCGCTGAAGTTCGCGTTCGAGCTCTTCCACCTCTCCCGCGAGTTGCTCCAGGAAGTGGATCGCCGAGGAGTCAACGATTGCATGCACCGCGTCGATGCGCACGCCGTCGCAATGGTAGTCGCGTATCCACATGAGCACGTTGTCGCAAAACAGCCGGCGCACGTCGTCGCTGCCGCGTGCGTCGAAGTTTACTGCGTCGCCCCATGGCGTCCTGTGGCTGTGCGTCAAGTAAGGGCCGAAGCGCGGGAGATAATTTCCCGACGGGCCGAAATGGTTGTAAACGACGTCGATGAGGACCGCGAGACCGCGTGCGTGACACGCGTCGACCAGCCGCTTCAACCCGTCCGGGCCGCCATAGGAGTGATGCGGCGCAAACAGATCGACGCAATCGTAGCCCCAGCCGCGCTCTCCCGAAAATTCCGCCACCGGCATCAACTCGACATGAGTCACACCGAGGTCTGTCAGATGAACGAGACGTTCGATCGCAGCATCGAAGGTCCCGGTGGGCGTGAAGGTGCCGACGTGAAGTTCATAAATTACAGCCGATTCGAACGGTGTCGGTTGCCACTTCGCGTCGGTCCATTTGAAGGCCGCGTGATCGATAATGCGTGAACGGCCATGCACCCCGAATGGCTGCGACTGCGAACGTGGGTCGGGCAGCGGTGGTTCGCCGCTATCGATAACGAAAGCATACTCGACGCCAGGCTTGGCCAGCGGCGTATCGACCGACCACCAGCCGCAATCCTCGTGCGCCATGGCAACACGGGCGTCGCCAATTTCCAGGCGAACTTCATGCGCCGCAAGCGCCCAGACGCGAACAATCATGAGGCGAGCCCTTCGCGCGATAGCAGGCCTACGGGAAAGCGTGCCAGCAAATTCGCCAGCGGTTGCTCCCCGCCTTCTACGCTGTCGCCGGTTAATTCATTGTGCCAGCGGCCGGGCGGCAGATCGATCGCCGTGTCGGCCCAATCGCCGTCCATTTTGAGCGGCAATCGTGGCGCGATCGCGATCGCTCCATTGCCGCGGCAAAACGCTACCGCATGATCTGCGCGCAAGCCCACCGTTCGCAGCGGGGTGTAATCGCCGTCGGGGCTGAAGAGTTGCGGTTGCCGTCGGCGCAGATCGAGCGCCTGACGGATGAGCCAGAGTTTCGGCAGGCCGTCGTCGGCGCGCGCCATGATTTGCTCGACCGTCGCGCCGCGAATTTCGGCGAGCAGCCGGCGCCGCAGCGCGTAATCGACCGGACGCCGATTGTCGGGATCGACCAGGGTAACGTTCCAGAGCTCGCCACCCTGGTAAAAGTCCGGGACGCCCGGCGCGGTCAGCTTGATCAGCGTCTGCGCGAGCGCGTTGATGCGCCCCGGCCAGACCAGCGGTCCAACGAAACTCGTCAGATCTGCCAGGAATTCCACATTGCTGAGTGCGCCCTCGATGAACCCCGCAAGCGATCGTTCGTATTCCTCATTGGGCGCGGTCCACGAGGTATGCAGTTTTGCTTCGCGCGCGGCCTTGCGCATGTATTCCAGAATTCTATCGCGCGCGATCGGCCACGCTCCGACGAGGGTCTGGTAAAAGAGATACTCGGCGTTGCGATCGGAGAGTCCGCCGCGCCACGACGGCCGATTCATTTCTGACCAGCCGCGCACGGCCGCCATCCAGCGATCTGGAATCTCGGACAGCAGGCTCATGCGCGCGCGCAAATCGTCACTGCGCTTGGTATCGTGCGTGGACGTGGTCAGCATCCGCAGGGGCCAGCGCGCGTGCGCCCTTTCGCATTCGCGATGAAACTGGGCGACCCCAATACCGAAACGCGCCGGATTCCCACCGACTTCGTTGAGCACGACGAAGCGGTTGAAGCAGTAAAAGGCGGTGTCCTCGACCGCTTTCGCCATGACAGGCCCGGTAAACTGCTGAAAGCGCATCGCGAGTTCCGTTTCGAGCGCGCCGCGATGGCGCAAGAGCAGGATATCGCACAAGAAATCAAAAAGGCGCCGGTCGATGTCAGGCCGATCGGCCTTGGCCTGTTCGGTCGTTACTTCCAGCAGGCGTTCATCGTCGGAATCGAAGGTGGCGTCTTCGGCCTCGCGTACGTATGTACGATATACCGGCAGGCGCGCCACAACGGCGCAGAGGGCCTCGTGCAACTCATGGCGAGTGTAATCGCGATGGCTCGGATGGAGCTCGCAAACCTCGACGAACAGCGCGGTCAACCGATTGAGGTCGCTGCCGAGGACTTCGCGCATTACGAAATCTTTTTTCTCCACTACCATGCGCGTAAAGTCGGCCGATTCGCCGGTAAAGTCCGCGTAAAATCGCGTAAGCGGCGGCTCGCCCGCGGGATCGATCAGAAGACCGCCGACCGCGTTGATAAAATCGTAACCGGTGGTTCCCGCAATCGGCCATGAACTGCGCAGCGATTCGCCGGGTTCGAGGATTTTCTCGACCACTATCCAAGCCTCCGGCCGCGCCTGATGCAACCGGCGCAAATACTGCTCCGGATCGCGTAGTCCGTCGATATGATCGACGCGGACACCGTCCAGAGTGCCGTCCGCAAGCCATCGCATAATCAGGAAATGCGTGTCGGCGAAGACGCGCTCATCCTCCATCCTGAGCGCGACCAGCGTGTTGATATCGAAAAACCTGCGATAGCCCAAATCGCGCGATGCCGCGCGCCAATATGCAAGGCGATAGTTTTGGCGTTCGAGCAGGAGGTGCAGGGCGTCGTGACGCTGATTGATTTCCGATATTACCGCGTCAATCGCCGGACCGATCTCGCGCTGTTCCTGGATGAGCCGGGCGAGAAAGCTGCCCAGCACCACCTTGTCGCGATGACGCCGCCGAGTGCTTTCGAGATCTGTCGCAGTCGGCAGGGGCAAACGGCCGAGCGTGTCGGCAAGAAACGCGAGTTCATCGGAACCGCAGCGTACCGCAGCGGCCGATAATATAGTGTCCAAGGATCGCGGCGCGACCGGGAACCGATGTTCGCCGTAGCGGACCGTCAGAACGGTCTCGTCACGCTCAAGTACGATCGCGCCCGCGTCGAGTACCTCGCCATATTGGTCGCCGAGGACCGGGATCAACACGGAATTTCGCAGCCGCTTCTCCGGGGTCTCCCAATCGACGTCGAAGTATGACGCGTAATTACTGGCCGGCCCGTTTTCGAGTACGTCCCACCACCAGGGATTATACGGACTCACGATGGCCATGTGATTGGGCACCAGGTCGAGAATATGCCCGAGATCGTGCTCGCGGAGCGCCGAATGCATCCGCGCATGTCCGGCCGCGCCGCCCAGGTCTTCATTGACGCGCCTATAGTCAACCACGTCGTAACCGTGGCTGCTGCCCGGCGTGGCTTGGAGATACGGCGAGCAATAGAGATGGCTGATTCCCAGCTCGGCGAAGTAACCGGCCAGATTCGCCGCGTCGTCGAAGGTGAAGCCAGAATGCAATTGAATGCGATAAGTGGCGCGCGGTTCGATCATGGGGTGCCCAGCGTATTGCAGAATTGCCTGAAATCCAACCAGAGCGCGGCGACCCGAGGAAGGCTGTATTACGCCGGGACATCGAGGCGATCATGGCCCTTTCGCTTCGTTTGCGATCATGGTCGGGCCGCAATTCAGAGGCGTCGGAGGCGCTCCGGGCGTTGAAGTAGTCCGTGCTAATCGATATGCGGAAGGAGACAAGATGGCGTGCCGACTCGCATGGCAGGTATGTTCGCGGTGATCAGGCGTCGCGCGCAATTGAAAATAGTGCTGTGTGTTGTCTTCTGCGAGGAATTTTATTCGATGCCGGTATTACATTGCGTTGAGCAGACTAACTCCGAGGTCCGCGGATGAGCGCGGCCGCACTCCGAACGGGAGCGGCGCTCGATGCGCGGACGAAATAGTCCCCGCCTTGTTTCGACCAGTGCGGGGTCGGCGGTCTTCGACCTCCTGCTGAAGGAGGTCGCCGTCGGAAGTGCGCCGGGCAACGATCTGGTTATCGAAGATCGCACCGTTTCGCGCCGCCACGCGGCGATGACACTCAACAATAACCGCGTACGGCTCACCGACCTTGGCGCGACCAACGGAACCTATGTGAACGGCCAGCGCATCGTGGCAGCGGTCGATCTAAATGACGGCGATGAAGTCCGTTTTGGTGCCGCCGCTTATCGCTTCATCGCCGCGGCTCCCGTGCCGCGTATGGGTTCCCGTGCCATCGCTTTAATCGCAGTATGCGTGGCGATATTTGCCGTCGGCTTCGCGATTACCTGGTTCGCCGTTAACCTTGGGCGTCTTCAGGAGGCCGCAGAAATTTCACCGGCGCCGGCCGTGGCCGATCGTGATTCTTCTTCCGCAGCCGCTTCGTCCGGCGCGCCACCGGCGACAATTGCGAAGATCGGGCATGAGGCGCGGGTCTCGTCTTCGAGGCCGGCGCCGGTGCCACCGTCGGAGACGCCGGTTCGCGCTTCAAGTTCCGCCGCCAATCGTCTATGGCTCGATCCGCTCAATCGTTATCGCCGGAGTGCCGGGCTGACTCCGGTGACCGAAAATCCACGCTTTAGCCGCGGCGATTATCTCCACGCCCGCTATGTCGCGAAGAATTTCGGCAAGCAAATAGCAGCCCACAATAACCTCGGCATCGAGATGCATATCGAGGACCCGTCGAAGCCCTGGTACAGCGTTGAGGGCGCGGCGGCCGGGCGCGCCAGTGACGTCGACGAAATGTGGGATCCGCGCGGAATGGCGGCGCTCTCATGGGCGATCGACAATTGGATGCAGTCGCCGTTCCATCGCATGCCCATCCTCAACCCGCATCTGCACAGCGTCGGTTACGGCTACGACTGTGAGGGCGGGGTGTGTATCGCAGCACTCAATGTCAATGGCGACGTCGATCCGATTCTTTCTACGGCGGCGCCGTTTGCCAAGCCGATCGTATATCCACCCAACGGCGCGTCGATCGACATCAATTCATTCGACGGGGAATGGCCCGATCCGCTTACGAGTTGTCCCGGCTATTCACTACCCGCTGGATACCCAATTACGATTCAATTCGGTTCGATGGTAAATCCGGGTGCGACGAGTGTCTCACTCAAGCGAACCGAGCCGGCGCCTGCTGCGATTCGAACCTGCGCCTTTGACGGGAACACCTATCGCAATCCGGATCCGGGGACCCAGAAGATGGTCCGTTATCAACTGATTAACTTTGGCGCGATTGTCATTATGCCGCGCGTTCCGCTGAGCCGCGGTACATACTCAGTTACGGTCATTGCCGGCGGTCACGACTACTCATGGTCGTTTTCGGTCGTCCGCTAATCCCTCCGTCCGGCCGCAATTCATAGAACGCAGGTAAATTGAAAAATCCACATAGCAATCGTTCACATAAGCCTTACCAGACACCTGCTCGAACGAATGATCGAGCTTTACTGCGACGCGAGCGAAATCGTATCACTCCTGCCTGGAACCCGAGTTGCGCTCGAATACCCCGTTAACCATTTCCTGGGCCTGTTGCTGAATCAGTCTTAGATGCTCGATGTCGCGGAAACTCTCCGCGTAAATCTTATAAACGTCCTCGGTCCCCGAGGGCCGTGCGGCGAACCACCCGCTTTCACTCACAACCTTGAGTCCGCCGATTGCCGCATTATTACCGGGGGCAACCGTTAGTTTCGCAGTAATTTTCTCACCTGCCAGCTCCGTCGCCGGTACCTGCTCCGGAGTTAGCTTCGCCAGGATTGCCTTTTGCTCCCGACTCGCCGGTGCGTCGATCCGCTCATATACCGGCGTGCCGAATTCCCGCGTTATGGCGCGATAAAGTTCGCCGGGATCACGTCCGGCTTTTGCCGTCATTTCCGCGGCCAACAGCCCCATGATGATTCCGTCCTTATCCGTCGTCCACACCGAACCATCCGTGCGCAGGAACGATGCGCCTGCACTTTCCTCTCCACCAAATCCTAGAGAACCGTCCTGCAGCCCGGTGACGAACCATTTGAATCCGACCGGTACCTCGACCAGGCGCCGACCCAATTTGGCCGTCACGCGATCAATTATGCTACTGCTGACGACGGTCTTGCCTATTGCTGCATCCTTGGACCAGTTTGCCCGATTTCCGAAGAGATACTCTATCGCCACCGCCAGATAGTGATTCGGATTGAGCAATCCCGCCGTCGCAGTTACTATTCCGTGCCGGTCGTTGTCGGTGTCGTTGGCGAACGCTACGTCGAAGCGGTCGCGCATACCCACCAGGCCGGTCATCGCATAGGGCGATGAACAATCCATCCGAATCTTGCCATCCCAATCGACCGTCATAAAGCGAAAAGTGGGATCTACTACCTTGTTGACGATGGTTGCGGCGATCCCGTAGCGATCGATAATGGGCCCCCAGTAGTCCACACCCGCCCCGCCCAGCGGATCGACTCCGATTCTCACTCCCGAAGTCCGTATTGCTTCCATGTCTACTACGTTGCGCAGATCGCCGACATAATTTTCTATGTAGTTGAATCGATGAGTCGTAACTGCCGAGAGCGCTTTAGTCAGTGGCACTTGCGGTATACCCAGCAGGTCCGACGCCATTAGTATATTGGCCTGTTCTTCAATCCATTTTGTAGCCTTACTATCGGCCGGACCGCCGTGCGGTGGATTGTACTTGAAACCACCATCCGGTGGTGGATTATGTGACGGCGTTATTACGATGCCGTCGGCAAGTCTTACTTTGCGCCCGCGATTGTGAGTGAGTATTGCGTGTGAAATCGTTGGCGTCGGCGTATAACCGCGATCGTTATCAATCATAACCTCGACACGATTACCGGCCAGGACTTCGAGCGCGCTCGCGAAGGCTGGTTCGGACAGCGCATGCGTATCGATGCCGAGAAAGAGCGGTCCATCGATACCTTGGCTCTTTCGATACATGCAGATGGCTTGGGTAATCGCGATGATGTGATACTCGTTGAATGCGATATCGAAGGCGCTTCCGCGATGTCCTGATGTGCCGAACGCCACGCGTTGCGAGGGGATCGCGGTGTCCGGGCGCTCGCTGTAATAGGCGGTTATCAAGCGTGGAATATTAACCAGCGTAGCCGGATCGGCAGGTTTTCCCGCCAGTGGACTGATATTCATAGGTGCTCTCTTTCCCCGGAAAGTCGATTTTCAGTGTATGTTCGCGGCGTGCGGCGGCGCCGCGAACGTGAGGCTATCGTGCGCCCCGCATCTCACGCGCTACTTCGATTACGAGCCGCCGTTTTGCGGCTGGGTCCGCGCATGCGATCGTAGCGCATCGGCGTGCGTCGGTGTAAGAAAATCGCTTAATCGCAATTTTCTCTAATGTTGTGGTTTGCCGTCGCGCCTTAGCCCGGCGGCTGCCGGTCAATCGGGACCGTGCAGGGGCGGTTTACTGCTGTGACTGGCCGCCCGAGGATTCCTGGGCGCTGCCATCGTCAGTGAATTCGACGCGCAAGTCGACGGTCATCAGCGACTGGCCGCCGCCGTTGCGATAGACCCCGCGCAGGGGCGGAACGTCGGCGTAGTCGCGACCTATCGCAACTCCGATATGACGTTGATCGACGGCGCATCGATGAGTCGGATCGAAGCCGCACCAACCGCATCCGGGCAACCAGACCTCAAGCCACGCATGGCTGGCTTGCGCCGTCAGGTCCAGGCCCTGGTTGGCCGAGGCCGGCGCCAGGTAACCCGAGACGTAGCGCGCCGGCAACCCTGCCAGGCGCAATATTCCGATCGTGAGATGGGCGAAGTCCTGGCACACGCCGCCGCCGGTATCGAGGATGTCGTTGAGGCTCGAATGAACGTGCGTGGACCTGGTTTCGTATTCGAACTGGTCGCGGACATACGCCACTATCCGTCTCACATAAGCGCCGACATCTTCCTGTTCCCCCGGTCGCGCCATCCAGAAAAACTTTCGCAGCCGCTCGCTGAACGGAATGAATTTGCTCGCACTCAAGTATTCGCAATAGACGTTGTTGCGGACTGCGTCGCCGCGCAAAAACTCCGTCAGTGTAACCCCGGTCTCGGCCGGTAGCGCGGGCGGGTCCACTGCGACCGTTGAAGTCGCCACGATCTCGAGCTTTGGATGGGGTGCGCTCACGCTGACGGAATGCCCGCGATTGCCGAAGAAGTCGCAATATTCCAGGATCGACGCCGGTTCGCTGACACTAATCTCGAAGGCGACGCAGCGCTGGCCGTCGCGATCCCACGGACGCATGCGCAATTCGTTCTGCGAGTCGCAGGCCGGCTCGGCATATTCGAAGCGCGTGGTATGGACTATCTGGTAGAACATCGCGGCCGCCTCAGCCCAGCGCCATATACTCGCTGTATAGCGAATCGGAGATCGTCGAACATTCCTGCGCGACCTTGAGCAGGAATTCGTGCAGCCCCTCGGTGATCGCCTGATGGGCGTTGCTGGTGCGCAGCAATGCGAGCAGGCTATCCGACACCAGTTGCGGGAACGGAGGCGAGACGCTCTGCGCCGCCACGCGCTCGACCGCGGCCGCCAAACGCTCCGCGCTGAAGCGCGCGGAGCGCGGAAAGTTTGGATCGAAGAGCAGGATTTCTACCACCCGATCGACCCGAATCGAATAGCCGTAAAGCTTCCGAAAGGCTTCCAGCGCCGAAGCGCTGCGCAGCACCGCCGCCCATTGCCGGCCGTCCGACGCTCCGCCGATATCTTCGAGTCGCGGCAGCAGGTAGTGGTACTTCACGTCGAGCAAGCGGGCGACATTGTCCGCCCGCTCGAGCATCGTTCCGATTTCGAGGAAATCGTACGATAGATCCCGCGGCATGGTGCTCCGGACGATCCCTTGAATCGAGTAAAAGTGATTGCGCAAATCGGTAAAAAACGTCGCGAAGCCTTCGCTTGCGAGTAACCCCGCTGACCACTCCCGCGACTCCAGATAGAGCTCGTTCATCTGCAGCCACATCTCAGAGGAAATGGTGTTGCGCAGCGCGCTCAAATTGGTCCTCGCCGCCTCGATACACGAACGAATCGACGATGAATTCTGGCGGTCGAAGGTGAAGAAATCGACCACCGAAGCTTCGTCCGCCTGCGCAAATCGTTGCGCGAAAGCGTCGCGCTCCCCGGTTATCCCTAACAGCGGTTCCCACGGATCAGCCGCGCGCGGCGGCACCTCGAGATTCAAATGATAATTGACATCGACCAGCCGCGCTCGCCATTGCGCTCGTTCAAGATAACGTGCCGCCCAATAAAGATGATCCGCGATTCGGCGCAACACTAGCTTTCAAGCACCCAGGTGTCTTTGCTGCCCCCGCCTTGCGAGGAATTTACGATTAACGATCCTTCGCGCAGCGCCACCCGCGTCAACCCGCCCGCCAGCACCCGCGGCTTCGCTCCCAGCAGCACGAACGGTCTGAGATCGACGTGGCGTGGTACCAGCGAGGAATCGAGGTTTCCGGCCAGTGTCGGATGAACCGAAAGTTGAATCACCGGCTGCGCTATGAAGCCGGCCGGGTCGCGTTCAATCCGCGCGCGCGTGTCGGCCAGCTCAGGCGCACTTGCCTTGGGACCAATCACTACCCCGTAACCGCCCGAGGCTCCGGTCGGCTTGATCACGTAGCGGTCGAGGTGGCGCAGCACGTGCTCGCGGACTTCGGGGTCGCGCAGCAGATGGGTCTCGACGATCGGGATTATCGGCTCCTCGTTCAGGTAATACCTGATCATGTGCGGCGTGTAAGCGAAAACCGCCTTGTCATCGGCGATTCCGGTGCCGATCGCATTAGCTACCGTTACGTTGCCGGCGCGCAGCGCTCCCGTCAGGCCCGGCACTCCCAGCAGCGAATCGGGACGAAAGACCACCGGGTCGAGAAAGTCGTCGTCAACTCGCCGGTAGAGCACGTCGATTTGCCGCAGACCATATACCGTCTTCATGAACAGCTTGTGGTCAACGCACACCAGGTCCCGCCCCTCGACCAGGTCGACCCCCATCTGCTGCGACAAAAAGACATGCTCGAAGAACGCCGAGTTGAACGGTCCCGGCGTCAGCAGCGCCACCGTCGGATCCGACGATTGCGTCGGCGAAAGCTCGCGCAACGATTGCAACAGATCAGCCGGGTACTGTTCGACGCTGCGGACCTTCAGCGCTCGAATAAGTTCGGGCATCAGGCGCGTCATGATTACCCGGTTCTGGATCACGTAGGACACGCCCGATGGCGTTCGCACATTGTCTTCCAGCGCATAAAAGCGCCCGTCGGATCCGCGCACCAGGTCGATGCCTGCCACCGTCACGAACGACTGATGTGGTGGCTTGATACCCACCGCCGCATGACGAAATTGCGGCGCCCCGATTATCAGGTCGCGCGGCACGATGCCGTCCTTGAAGATGCAGCCGGCGCCGTAGATGTCGGCCAGAAAGGCATTGAGCGCACGCACGCGCTGAATCAGTCCCGCTTCGACTGCAGCCCACACCTCTGCCGGAATTATTCGCGGCACCGGATCGAACGGGAAAATGCGCTCGCTGCCGTCTTCGTCGCCATAGACGTTGAAGGTGACGCCCATGCGCAAAAACATTTCGTGCGCGCGCGCGCCCAGTTCGGTCAACCGCCGAGTGTCCATCGACATCAGGTAGTTCACGACACGAGCGCATTCGGGCCGCGGATGGCCGTCAAGGCCGAACATCTCGTTCATCGGCAGATCCGCCATCACCGATGCCTGCAATTCCGGCATCTGATTGCTTAAGAGCTGTGCACTCATAACTTCGAGTTCCATGCGCAATGCGGTCAATTGCCGCGGTTCCGACGCTTCATGGGTTACCCGAGCAAGTCGTGTGCCCCGCTCATCCGACCATCTACCCGGTACGTCCGGTGATGCTTCCCGCGGTATGTTCGGTGATGCGGCCGGTGATTTCTCCTTGGCGTCGAAGGCGTCGTCGCCGGGTGCGGCGACCATGGAAATCCGCATGCGCGAGGTCCGTTTTGCGCAAACGAACTGTCAGGAGACTGTCTCGCTTCTGATTCAGACGAGGCTGCGGAAGATGCGATCCGTCCGCATCTCGCGTTAGATTTGTTCTGTACTATCGACGCGCCAATTCCGGGCGCGGGGGTCGAATCCTGACCGGGACGTGAAAGTGATTGGCGGGCGCGAGCGTCATCAGAGCTCGATCCAGAAAGTGTCCTTGATCCCGTTCGCGTATGAAATTCGCTTGGGTTTCACCTGCACCATGCGCAGCGTGTCATTGCCGAAGAATGGCGCCTCGAACGGGTTCTTCTTGAGGAACAGCGACTTCATATTTTCCCATTCCGAGGTCTCGCGCGGGACTTCGATCGCTTCCCCCTGCACCGAGGCGCGCGCAATCTCGAAGGATGCCACCTTGCCGACATCGCGCGTGTCGATCAGCACCGTCACCTTGGGATGCTTGACCAGATTCTCGAACTTCTCGGAACTGAAGCGCATGATGAACAGCAGATCGAGGTCCGGGGTCTCCGCGAACGCCTGCATCGTGCCGGTCGGCCACTGCTCGCCCTGGGTGATCAAAACCGCCACCTGTTCCTGGGCGAACAGATTCGACAATTTTTGCTTCTGCTCCGCGTTCACAGTTTTTCCTCCTGCGATTCCTGCCCGTGGCGCAATCGTAGAATGGCCTCCCGATCGAGTCCACCCGGCTTGCCCGGCAGCCGCATAGTGCCAGTCCCTCGCCGCACTTGCGCGCTATTTATCGATCCACATCCGCCACAGGCCGTCGGCCGCCTCGACGTGCACGACGGCGTAACCCTCGGCCTCGGCCGCGCGCGGAATGTCGCGGGCGCCGCGCGGATCGTCGATGATCAATTCAATCGTCTCGCCACGCCTCATCGATTCGAGCCGAACCTTCGCATGCGCCCAGTTGAGCGGGCATTTGAGGCCGCGCAAATCGAGCCGAATCGCGCTTTTTTCTGCTTCCATCGCCAATCGGTGGGAAGTGTGAAATCCTGCAAAGCCTTCACGAGTTTTTCCGATTCCGTCCTGCTATTTCGCCGCTCCGAGGCGCTGGCTGACGCGCTGCAGTACCTGCCGCATGACGTCTTCGCTCTGCGCACCCACCAGCGGATATTCCCCGATGAAAAACGTTGGCACGCCGCTGACGCCGTTCTGATGGGCCTCGACCGTGTTGCGTGCGAGCCGTTGCGAATAGCGCTTCGAATCGAGCGCCAGATTGAGGTCGTCAGCCGAAAGGCCGGAGTCCGCAGCCAGTTCGGCGAGCACCGCCTGGCTGCCGATATTGCGTCCCTCGTAAAAGTACGCGCGATAGACACGTTGCTCGAAGGCCTCGCCCGCGCCCGCTTCCTTGGCGAATTCCGCCGCTTCGAGGGCGAGCCGCGAATTGGTCAGGGTCTCCGGCGCTTTCATTTCGAACCCTGCTGCCACCGCCATCGCCTTGATCCGCTCCCAGATGGCCTGGCGCGTGTTCGCGTCCATGCCGTTGCGCCACTGCGAGGCGAGCATGCCCTCGGCCGGCCATTCGGGATGAATCTGGAATCCGCGCCAGTCGAGTTCGAGATCGAATTCCGGTTTGAGCTTGCGAAAGACTTCAAACCCGATGTAACAGAACGGGCAAATGAAATCGGAATACATCGTGATTTTAAGCGCCATGGCGGTGACCTCGGCACAACGATATACCGCTCGCGCGCGTGCGGTCAAAAGTTTCGGCGCGCCGCCGCGCTTTCAAGTCGGGCGGTTTTGCAGGCCTCCACGGCCTGTGAAAGTCTGAGGACCTGTGTAAGTTAGCTGGTGAAGCCGTCGCGGGCGCTGCCGATGCGGCCGCGAGGCGCGGGGAGGACCGATGAAATGATACTCGATAGCTTCAAACTCGACGGCAAGGTCGTGCTGATTACCGGCGCAGGCCGCGGGCTCGGACGCGCGATGGCCGTGCGCTTCGCTAATTGCGGCGCCGACATCGTCGCCGCCTCGCGCACCGTCTCCCAGCTCGAGGAGACCGCCGCGCTGGTCCGCAACATCGGCCGCAAATGTCTCATCGTGCCCACCGACGTCGGCAAGTCAGATCAATGCAACGCGATGGTCGAGGCCGCGATTAAGGAGTTCGGCCGGGTTGACGTGATGGTCAACAACGCCGGCATCGGCGAGGATTCCTTCGGCAAGCCGATCGAGAAAATCACCGACGAGGAATGGCATCGCGGCATCGACGTCAACCTTTCGAGCCAGTTCTACTGCGCGCGCGCCGTCATTCCGCACATGGTCGCGGCTGGGCGCGGCAAGATTATCAACGTCGCTTCCGGCTACGGCCTGCGTGGCGGTAAACATAACTATATGTATGCATGCTCGAAGGGCGCCGTGCTGCAACTCACGCGCTCGCTCGCGCTGACCTACGCTGAGAACAATCTCCAGATCAACTGCATCGTGCCCGGCATCTTCCCGCATAACGAGGCCATGATGAAGTTCTTCAAGGGCGGCAAGTTCATCCCGATCGGACGTCCCGGCCAGGACGAAGACGTCGGCCCGCTGGCGATTTTTCTCGCCTCCGACGCTTCCAATCATGTCAACGGCGAAATGATCATAATCGATGGCGGCGGCCTCGCCGGTGGCGTCGTGCCGACCGGCGTGGCGCCCGGTAATCCCGCCTGAATGGCGCTCGTCGTTCAATTGGCATTCCCGCAAATGGCATTCGCGGCCGCATAAGGATAGCGATGGCAGACCTCAAGACGCTCCCCGAAGGACTCAAGGATTTTGCGCTCAACGGCAAGGCCGCGCTGGTGATCGGCGCCGAGCATGCGGTTGGGCGCGTCGCCGCCGTTACGCTCGTCGAGGCTGGCGCGCAGGTGATGATAGCCTCACAGGACGCCGGCGCCGAAAGCGCGCTCGGCGAAGTCGCCCGGGCGATTGAAGCGGCCGGCTCCAAGGCGTTGATCCGGGTACAACGCGCGGCGCTGCGCGCCGATTTGAGCGCCACCTTCGATTTGGCCGTGAGCAAGTTCGGCGGCCTCGATATCCTCGTCACCGCGCTCGACGAACCCTTTTACGGGCCCGCCGAAGCCGCCGCCGATGCCGTCTTCGATCGCGTGCTCGAGCAAAATTTCAGGAACGCTTGGATGGCGTTTCAGGAGGCCGGACGCGTGATGCTGCCACGCGGCGGCGGCGTTATCGTCAATCTCAATTCGGTGCTCGCCGAGCGCGGGGTACCCAACGCAACCCTCTACTGCGCAGCCAAAGGCGCCGTGCGCAACCTCGTCCGCGCGCTGTCGCTCGAATGGGCGCGGCGCGGAATCCGGCTCAACATGCTCGAATGCGGATGGACCGGAGAGGAGGGCAGTGTCGCACTCGAACCGGGCGGCTTCAGCGATAAGCTGATCAAGTATCTGCCCTATCGGCGCCTGCTCAAGCCGGAGGAAATCGCCGGCGCGCTGCTCTACCTGGTGTCACCGGCGGCAGGCTTCGTCACCGGCGAGTCGATCGCTGTTGACGGCGGCTTGCTCTGCCGCGTCTGAACCGCCCCCGCAGCTATTTCAGCACCGCGGTCAGTAACAGGGCACTTTCCTCGAGCGCCTCGACCGCATGCGGCGCTTCGCGATCGATCACGGCGACCGTTCCGGCACTGAGCTTCGCGCCATTGAGGCGGATAGCACCCGTTACGATCGTCAGCGCGACCGTCCCGCGCGCGCGATGCTCCTTGAGCGCAGCGCCCTCCTTGAGAATCAGCAGCGTGACGCTCAGTTCGGAATTCTTCGCCAGGGATTCGGCAACGCGATCGCCCGCGGCCCATTGCGGTCCGCGCTTGAGGCGGGCGATTTCGTCGGCGATCTCAAGGCTCGCGATGCCGTCGATGGGATGACCCGCGGTCCACTCCGGTCTCGCTGTTTCGTCCATCATTCACACCTCGGCGGATTCGACGGTGATTAGATCCCGGCGAATTTGCGCATCGCTCACTCGGCCAGCGGCGATCCCAGCGTCAGTCCGCCGTCCACCATTATAGTTTGTGCGGTCAGGTAGCGCGCCTCGGGCGTGCACAGCAGGGCGACTACGGCCGCGACTTCGTCGAGTTCCGGCAGGCGCTTGAGCGCAGTGCGCTCGGCCGTGACCTTAAGCACGCGCTCGAAGTCGTCGCCGAAATAGATTCGCGACGAGTCGCTGTCGATCATCCCGAAATTGACGCCATTGACCGTGATCCCGCGCGGGCCAAGTTCAAAGGCGAAGTCGCGCACCATCGCTTCCATCGCGGCCTTTGCCGCACCAAGCACGCCGTGGCCGGGCAGGTAACGCATCGAATCGATTCCCGAAATCATCAGGACGCGGCCGCCGTCGCCCATGAATTTGCTCGACTCCTGAACCGTGGCGACGAAGCCGCCGACGCTCAGATTAAAGGTGCGGGTTAGATGATGCGGCTTGATCGCGAGCAGCGGTTTGAAGGCGGTCGCGGCCGCATTCACCACCAGGAAATCGATTCGCCCGAGCTGCTGGCCTGCGCTTTGGACCAGCGCGCGAACCTGCGCGTCTTCCTCCATGTCGGCCTTGATCAGGATCGAGCGCGGAACGAGCGCGCGAACCTCCTCAAGGGTGCGCATCGCGCTTGCTTCGTCGCGCCGATAATTGAGGGCGAGCGTCGCGCCGCCGCGCGCCAGCGTCAGTGCGATGGCGCGGCCGAGACCGCGCGTGCCGCCCGTAATCAACGCGACCTTGTCTTTGAAATCGAACATCCGTCGAACCTATCCGGTTGTCCGAGGGCTTGCCAGAACTTCGCCGAACTCGCCCGCAACTTTGTCCTGAACCGCACCTGAACTTGGACCTGAATCTGGCCTCAAGCCTGCGGCTACGGGGCCAGCGGCAGCTCGGCCAGCGAGGTGATTTCGATCCACCTGCCGGGCTTGATTTCGATGGGCTGGTTTCCGCCCGGACCGCGAACCACGTATTTCCCCGGCTTGAGCGCTACGCGGAATTTCCCCGGTTCGGCCGCGCTGCATTCGCCCTTCGCCACCTCGTGCTGGTTGCCTTCATCGAAGACCCACAGGCATTCGCCGATGACGCCCACCGGCGCACCCTCGGCTACTCGCGCGCCCGAAAATCCATAGACTCCCGATGCGCCGGCGCCGCCCGCGGCTCGATGTCCCGGAGTCGGTGCTGCCGACATCGCGTGCGGCGTGGAGGATGCGGTGCTCGGCCCGAGCTTCGGCTCGCGGCCACATCCGGATGCGGAGGTCGAGGCCACGATCAGGACGATCAGGCAGGCAAGCATCGTGTAACGCATCGCGTTATTGTCCGATTCTCAGCTATACATGCTCAATTCTATCTAACACTACTATCGTCGCTCATCACCCCGTCTGAAGTGGAAAACTGTCGCTAGCGATGATTGCTCCGTGGCTGCTTTCCGGTCATCATCACGGGTCGAAAGCTAAAGGGGTGGTTGCATGGCAGTTCTCGACGAAAGCTCATTTCAGTCGCGCATCGGCAAAGGCACGAAGGTTTCCGGCAAGCTCAACTTCAAATCGCCGACCAAGATCGAGGGCGAAGCGGAGGGTGAGATTACCGGCGACGACATCGTGATCGCGCAGGGTGCTGTGGTCACCGCGCGCATCGCAGCCGCGCGCATCACGATTGCAGGCTCGGTCAGCGGCGAACTGATTGCGCGCGAGCGGATTGAAGTGCTCGCCACTGCGCATCTGCGCTGTACGATCAGTACGCCGAGCCTGGTGCTGAACGAAGGCGCGGTGTTCGACGGCGATTGCAAGATGCCGCGCGAGAAAGCGGCTGCCTGACGACCGTCCCTGAGTCGCCCGCCTGCCATTCAGGCGATCCGCTTGCAACTGTATCGCCGGACTTTACGCTCGCGCTCCAATCGCTGAGGGTGCGCGGCTGTTCACGGTTTGAGCGCCGCGAAGTCCACCAGCACCTTGGAGACGCCCCAGCTATCGCGCTGACGGATAATTCGCCCGGCGCGGTCGAGTTCAAGCTCTTCCGCATCGCCCATTCGCGCCTCCCACGCCCAACGCAACCCGGCGCCATCGCACTGCCGGCAATTCTGTTTGAGTGCGGCGGCGACCAGGGTGTTGGGATCGATTACCGCGACTCTGCCGGTCCAGCGTGACTGCCCGCGCGCGCGAATATGAGCTACGATTAGCGCGCGAAACAACATGAGGTCAGCGTCGATTTCGCGAAAACGCCCCAGTTTCACCACGACTTCGTTGTGGCTCGCGACTGCACTGACACTGCCGCGCAAAGTTTCCTCGGCCGCTTCGTAAACCGCGCTGCGCTTGAACAGCCCGCGGTTGTAACGCACGCTCACGCGCTTGACCGCATCCGTCGCGTCGAGCGTCGCCTCCACCTCATGTAGATTCGCGCCATCGGCGGTCCGGCGGTGGCCGCTGATAATGCCGGCGGCGTACCGCTCATGCTCGACCGCGAGGACGACGCCGTCACACTTGATCTCGTAGCGATACTCGCCCGGTTCGATCAACATCGCGGTTGGCGGTCCCGGACGCGACCGTCACGATCGCGCGCTCCCGCCACGATCCGGGTTCGCACGTCGCGCGGGCTGAAATCGGTTTGCTTCAAATTCATCCTGGACCTGGAATTTACCGTAACGAATTCGGATTTCCACGGTCCTCATTCGTTAGCCGGTCGCTTTTGGGGGTCGTCTCGGGGTCTCCCCGGCGCCTCTCCCTCATCTTCGGCGCATGTTTACGCTCCTGGCCTCCGAGTGCAATTGCAAGCACTTTCCGGACCCGTTCGCACGGCTGGCGAGGGGGGCGAATACCCGAAATTCCGGATTTATTGACAACACAGCTAAAGATTTTAGAAACATTACGCAATTTGACCTTTAAAAGTGATTAAAGATAGGGTAAGGTCATCCTACGTCGGGTCTCAGTCGTTTACGACCGATTACTGCGACGGTTGGTGTGAATAGGTGGGCCTTCTGTAGCGTCGTAAAGATTGAATCTGCTTGACGCACTCCGGGGGCCGCTTCGACGGGAGTTGTTGTGAGGCTTGGGACTGGAGGTCGGAGATCTGACAATCACCGTACAAAATCCTTCGATTTCGAACCGTGGTGCGTGCAAATTCCTCAAATGACGCGCCTTCGGAAGTCCCTATTTAAACGGATGACGCAGACGAATTTAGAAATTCGAAAAGGAAGCAGACCAATATGCTGGCAGACGCCAAGGTTTTGACCGTGAGCGAGCTCTCCGATTACCTTCGGGTTCACCGCTCGACCATTTATCGCCTGCTCAAAAAGGGCGAGTTGCCCGGGTTCAAGATTGGCAGCGATTGGCGGTTTAACGTCGAGGCGATCGACGAATGGCGCCTGCATCAGGGTGCGACCGCGCTCGAAGAGTTGCGCAACGCAAACTGATCGCCGTTCGTTAGAGACGGCCGTGCCGCGCATCCGCGTCGAGCCGATGCCGCGGGGCTGAGCACGTCTCAATTTGACCCCACCAATGATCTGCCGCGGCATTGCAAACTGTGGTGCCGGTGAGCAGGTGTTACCTTCAGCCGTGCGATTCGTAATGCACTTGCTTTAGCGGCGGGTGTGCGGTGGATTATACGTCCGTCAGGCGCCGAGCAGCCGGCGCCGGGTAAACACTTCAGCCAGTAACAGGAATATTGCCAGCGGCGCGAGGATCGAATCGATCGACCGGTAATCGGTAATCGTCGCGCCTGCCGGATGAACGATATTCGCGAGCGTCGCGTTGAAGAGCCCGCCGGTCTGCGCCGCGACCTCCTTGAGCAACAACCGGTTGGGCGGCCGGATGCGCAGTTCTGCTCCATTGGCGGATTCCGCACCGACCGCCGCAATGTTGCGCCGCAATAAAACCTTCTCGGTATCGCCCGCCTTGATCATCAGCGTGACGACGTACTTTCCGCGCGGCAACGGCGCGGTCTCGCCGCGATAAAGCGTTGCGCCCATTTGCGTCATCGCGACATCCTCGGCACGATGCGGTCCGCTGATGCGCGCGAAGAGATTGCCCACCGGGATCGCGTCAACCTTGTCGGCTTCGATCGTCAGCGCGCCGTCGGAGCCGTTCGTGACGTGCAGCGAGAACGCCCCGGAATCGCCCGCGCGCGCCACCCAGTTCACCAGTTGCGACCAGAACTCCGCGTAACGGTTCCAGCGAATCCACGCCAGTGAACCCATCGAGTCGGGATCGGCGGCGAACACCGCGCTGCGTCCGAGTTGGTATTGCCAGGTCGTCAGCAGCGGTGAGGTCCGCCTCGGGCTGCGGATCACGAGCGGCACCTCGGCGCCATCCTTGGGCTGGGTTTTCGCGAAAAAGTCGATCGGCGGTATCTCGGCCGCCCCGATGCCGTTGAGGATCGCGCTCGGCGCGGTCACCGCGACGTGCGTGTGTTGGTGAAGTTTCATGTTCTGTGCTTCATGCGTCAGATGCACCAGGAGTTGCGGCAGCTTCTTGATGTCCTGGACCCGATAAAAGACCCCGCCCGAGACCCGCGCGAAGTCCTGCAAGAGCCGCAGGTTTTCAAGGTCCGGACCGATGCGGATGGTCGAGACCGGGATATTCTCCTTTCCGTATTCGGCCAGCAATTGGTCGTGATCGTGGTACTGGCGGTTGGTATCGCCGTCGGTCAGCAGGATTACTTCGCGCACCGCGAGCCCGGTGGCGAGAATCTCGCGCCGTGCGATTTCCAGAGCCTCCTTGAAGTCGGTGCCGCCGCCCGGCTGCAGCCGCGAAATCCGGTTGATCAATTGATTGCGGTCCTCTCCGAGCGGGCGCAGATGGCCAAGCACGTACGGGTCCGAATCGAACGCGATCACGCCGGCGTAATCCGTATCGTCGAGCTGGTTGAGCAGTGCGATCGCGGCCTCTTTCGCGTAATGAATCCGCTCGCCGTCGCGCACCGCCGGAAAGCGCGAGTCATAGCTCATCGAATTGGATCGATCGATTAGAAGATAGACCGCGATCGGCTCGCGCGAGGGCGGTGGCGGCTGCGCCGTGAATTCGATGGGCAGCGCCTTTTCGAGCGACTCGCCGTGAAACTTGGAATCGCGCAGGGTATCGCCGGTGACGATTAAGCCGCCGCCATAGTCGGCCACGTAACGATTGAGCGCATGCTGTACCGGCGGCGAAAGCGCGGCGGCGCTGACGTTGGCGATAATCACCGCCTGATATTCAAGGTAATCGGCTGGATTGGTCGAAAGCCCGTGAGGACCCGCGTTGGCAACGCTGAAGTTGCGCACGGCCAGCGCCTTCACCAGGCTTTCCGGCGGCGTATTCGCGATCAGCAGCACATGGGCTGGCGGTGCGACCGAAACCGCGGCTTCGGCGCTCGCATTCACCAGTGTCACTCCCGGTGCGACTTCGATCGCCGCGCGCAAGATGAACGCCCCCGGGCGATCGATTTGGTAGGGCAGCTCGAACCGGTTCATTCCGGGCTTGAGCACCACTTCGTGCCCGCCCAGCGCGCGGCCGTCGCCGTACAGCCGGATATGGGCGTCAACCGGATTTTTGGCCTCGCTCGCGATATCCAGATGCAGGGCGAACCTGGTCTCGGCGTGCACCGTCTCCGGCGCTTCGAACCCGGTGAGCGCCACGCGCGGGATCGCCGAAGGCGGCGGCGCGGCAGTGTAAATGTGTACGCCCGCCTCGGCCAAGGCCGGCAATTCGCTGGCCGCGCGATTTTCGGTTTCGACGCCGTCGCTCAGCAGCACCAGCCGCTTTTCGTCGGCCGGCGGAAACAGGCCCGCGGCGGTAGTCAGCGCGCTTGCAATATCGGTCGCTCCGGTATCGATTTTCGGGGCGGACAATCGCACCACGCGAGGATCGCCCAGCGGCGCAAGCAGTTGGGCGTCGCGTCCGAAACCGATGATGACCAGCCGGTCGCGCGGGTCCATGGCGTGTCCGATCGCCGTTACCTCGCGGCGCATCCATTGGCGCTGGTCAGGCGCGATCGATTGCGATTGATCGATCGCCGCGACCACGGTCATCCGGTGGGCTGCGGCGCGATATGGCAGCTGCATGCCCGCCAGCATCAGGACGAGCGCGACAAATACCCCCATCCGCAGCACCGCCGAGAGCGCGCCCGCCCATGGACGTCCCGTACGCATCGCGAGCACGCCCGGAAACGCTACCAGCGGCGCCGCGGCGAGCAGCCATAGCAGCAGCGGCCGCTCAAACATGGGTCGCCCTCCAGCGCATCGCCCGCCGCGTCAGAATGAATGTTTCGCCGAGCAGCGCCAGCAGGGCGAGCAGCACCAGCGCGGTCGCGGCCGATTGCACGCCGCGCCGCGAGGGAGCCCCCACCGACGCCACCGGTGCCGGCCCGGCCGCAGGTGCGGTCACTGCCATCGGTGCGCTTAAATCGGATTCCCCGGCGTCGTAATAATTCGCATAAACCGCGACCGCGGGACCGTCGCTCTTGATCAGATAGCGCCCCACTTCGAGTGTGCGAAAGCGGACGCGTCCCCACGCATCGGGAGTGAGCGCGCGCACCGTCCCATCGGGCGCGACCAGTTTGGCATGCGCTCCGGCCGCGACTGTGACGAACGCGCCGGTCGATTCGATCAGGAGATCGCGCGGCGCCATCAATCGGCGCAGGAGATCGACCGTCAGCACCAGGGCGTCCATGCGATCGGGATCGAGCAATAGATGATCGCGCACGTCGAAGGCCAGCACTCCCACTGCCGCATTGCCCTCGTACCCGAAAGCGGCGAGCGGGAAACTCTGATGCTCGCCGGCGCCGGCGCCGTAAGCCATCGGTTCCATCCACGGCGGCGGCGCCAGGACCCGCGCGGGCCCGAGCAGCACCGGCGCGCTCAAGTTGCCGGCGCCTTCGCGCTCCTGAAGTTCAGCGAGCGGGACTGACCGGAGCACCGGCGCCAGTTGTGGCCGGCTGGATCCGGCCAGCGGCGGCTCGGGATAGATCAGCAGCCGCGCGTCGGCCTTGACGCCGGTGGCGCTGGTGTCATGAATCACCGCCAGGTTGAAGTGCCGCGAATGGTCAAACGCATTCGCGTGCGTCGAGTCGGCCGCAGTAACCAGGAAATTGGGATTAATCGCGAGCACGATGCGCGCGAGGTCGTCGCGTACCGCCGCGTCCGGCGACAGCACCAGCGCGTGTGCCTGCACGATTCCGGGGGCCGCTCCCCAGCGCTGATTGTCGGCGGCGAGCGCGTCGGGCGTCACAATTCGCGCATGGACCAGGCCGCCGGCCGCCAACGGCCCGAACGGCACCACGACCTCGGCCCGCGGCTCGATTATCAGCGTCGAATGAAACACCGGCCGGCCGGCCGTTTCGATCTTAAGTTCGCAGTACTGTGGGCGCCCCGAGAAATTTCGCACGATGCAGCGCCCGACCGTTGCATGCGGCACTCCCGGGTCGAGCGCCACGATTGCCAGATTCGGGGCCGCCGTGCCCACCTGATGAAAGTCGAGGCGCCCGGTCAGCCCCGCATCCTTGATTGTGTCCGCTGTCGGCGGCCGGTCGGCGAACAGATCGACCTCATCGGCGGATCGCGCTCGCAACAGCGCGGCTCGCAGCGCCGCCGGGCGCGCGGCGACCGCGACCGGCCTGAGCGCCGCGAGCGCATTGCGCAGCTCGCGCCGGTTCGCGCCGCCCGCATAATTGGTCCGGGCTTCGAGGGCGTAGCTCAAGACTCTAAATCGATCGCCCGCCGGCGCCTTCGCAATCAGTTCGGCGGCCTTGCGGCGAGCCTCGTCCAGGCGCGAGCTTCCACCGCTGCCGATCGCGCCCATCCCCGCGCCCAGGTCGAAGACCAGCGCATGCCGATGATTGATTCCGGCCGGCCGCTCGACGCGCAGGTAGAGGCCCGCTACTGCCAGCGTCAACGCCGCCAAGGCGAAAGCTTCGAGCCAGAAGAACCGGTCCACTCGCAGGAACCGGCTCTGCGCCATCGGCGCCGGCACCTCTTCGAACAGCATCAGGCTCGAGACCTCGATCGTCGGACGCGAGCGCGCCCGCAGGTAAATCGCGACCAGCGCGGCAAGGCTCAGCGCATAAAGCAGATTCAATGGATGGAACAGGCCCACGATCAGCGAATCACTCCGAGGCGCGGGAACTCGCGCGTCATGATGTCGTCGAGGTGCGAAGCGCCAAACGCCGGCGCGTACATGATTCCGCGGCGCGAGCAAAAGCTGCTCAGTCGCTGTGCGTGTTCGGCCCCGCGACGGCGACAGGCTGCGGCGGCCGACGGCCCGAAAACCACGTCGCTCAATTCGCCGGTCTCGGAGTCGCGGACGCGGTAATTGCCCGGCGGATAGTCGCCGGTAGATTCCTGATCGCCCATCACGTGCAGCGCTTTGACTTCGTGGCCGACGCGCAGCAAACGGCCCAGCGCCTCTTCATAGTCGCCCGCGTTGACTAGAAAATCCGAAATCACGATTACCATTCCGGGCGCGCGCCGCTCATTTATCAGCTCTCCGACCGCGTCCGCCATGCGGGTTTCGCCGCCCGATTTCAGCCGGCTTATGAATTGGCGAAACTCGATATAGCTCTCGCGCCGGCGGCGAAACGGCGTGGTCTCGATCCGCGAGCCCCCGCGGCGTCCGGTAAAGGCCGCGAAGCGCACCGGATCGTTTTCGTTCATGCCGATATAGGCCAGACCCGCGCCCAGCGTCAGCGCGAGGCCGAGCTTGTCGTCCGCGGCCGGCGCCGCCATCGACGCGCTGGCGTCGAGCATGATGGTGATTTCGATCTGACGCTCGGCGCGAAATGTCCTGATAGTGAGATCGTCGAGGCGCGCGTAGGCGTTCCAATCGAGAAAGCGAAGGTCGTCGCCGGGTGAATACTCGCGAAAATTTTCGGGCTCGATGCCGCCGCCCTGATGACGCCCAACGATCCGCTGCCCTGCGCGATGCGTGCGCGCGAGCCGCGTGCCGAGCATCAGCCCGTCGAGCTTACGCAAGAACTCGGGCTCGAACGCCCGCGCCTCGAGCATCGGTGGTGCCTCCCTCAAACGCGCGTCGCGCGCACAGCCTTGACCACTTGCTGCACGATATGCGCGGCGTCTACGTCATCCGAATGAGCAGCGTAGTTGAGCAGGATGCGATGGTCGAGCGATGCCGCCGCGACCCGATCGACATCGTCGTACGAGATATTCGCCCGGCCGTCGAGCAGCGCGCCCACCTTGGCTCCGAGTATCAGCGCCAGGGCCCCGCGCGGACTGGCGCCGAAGCTCACGTATCGGTTGACCTCTTCGACCTGTATCGGCGCATGCAGGTCGCCCAGCACGCGTGAGTTCGCCGGCTGCGTCGCACGCACCATGCGCGCCGCATATTGCTCGATCGGCGGCGCCACGATCACCTCGCGCACCAGCCGCTTGAGGCTCTCGATCCGCATCGCCGCCTCATGCGCTTCGAATACCGGCTCCACCCCGGCCGCTTCCGGACCCGTGGTCGAACCGATAATCCGCACCAGTTCCGCTTCGCCCGGATAGCCCAGCCGCACCTTGAACAGGAAACGATCGAGCTGCGCCTCTGGCAGCGGGTAGGTCCCTTCCATCTCGATCGGGTTCAGCGTTGCCATCACGAAGTAGGGCGCAATCAGCGGATAGGTCGTGCCGCCGACCGTAACCTGCAGCTCGGCCATCGCTTCGAGCAGCGCCGATTGGGTCTTGGGCGTGGCCCGGTTGATCTCGTCGCCGAGCAGGATATGGCAGAAAATCGGTCCCGGCTGAAAGCTGAATTCGCGTCGTCCCTCAGTGTTAGACAGAATCACCCGCGTACCCGTGATATCCGCCGGCATCAGGTCGACCGTGAACTGAATCCGGTTGAAACTCAGATTCAGCGCGAGCCCCAAGGTCTTCACCAGCGTGGTCTTGCCGGTTCCCGGTACGCCCTCGATCAGCACATGACCGCCGGCGAAAAGCGCGCTCAGCAACTCCTCGACCGCTTGCTCGTGCCCGATTATCGCCTTGTGAATCTCGGCCTGGATACGTCGGAAGGTCCGCGCGAAATCGGCGATCGTCGGGAGCTCGGCGAGAGCTGTTGAGGACATTTCGTTCATCGGTCAAAAACTCGCTTGATAGTGTTCTGGTCGGCCGCCGGCACCGCCGTGCGCGCAAGCGGCTGGTCCGGATACTGCTTGGAATTCAGCGGCACCCGGATGCGCGGCGGTACATACGTCGGGCTGCCCGGCGTTGACGATTCATCCGACGGTTCCGCGTCGATCGCAATCTTGAAGCTCTCGCTGCCCAGCGGCTGCGCGCTTGCCGGTCCCAACAGTGTGGCCGGATCGCCGCCCGCTCCATGACTCGAACCGCCGCCCGAGTTCGGGTCGCTCGCGTCCGCTGGGTTATCGCCGCCGCCTGGCCCCTGGCTGGCGCCGGTGCCGGGCGGTGCCGATGGATTTTTCGACGCCAATTGGTCGGCCTGGTCCGGCGGTATTGAGGTCATCGGCGGCGCACCGCCCGCCGCGCCTGGTCGCGATCGCCCGGCGGCCTCGCGACGCGAGTTATCGGCCAGGCCGCTGCCCGCCGCGCCGCTCTCGCCCGTTGCCGGTTTGCCCGCGTGATTCGCCGGTTTGTTCGGTTTGCCCGGTGCGCCCGGATTCCGATCGGTCAGGCGCATTCGAATTTTGTTCGATGTGCTCTGATCGAGTCCGTTGAGCTTGTGCTGAAAGGCGTCGGCGAGTTTCCGCGCCCGATCGACCATTTTCGACAGCCGGTCCTGATGGCGCTCCGAATTTTGCGCCGCTGCCAACTTGTCGGCGAGCTTTTTCAGGGTTTCCGGATCGGCATAGATTTCCGCGTTGGCCTTCAGCGCGGGGTCGGCGGCGTGAATCTCCAGATTATTGATATCGGCAGTAACCTGATTCGGTCCGCGACCACGGTACGTTGCCAGACTGCGCTGCAACGAATGGCCCAAATGCGCCGCCGGCAGCGCCAGCCCCGCCAGCAAAATCGCGGCTAGCAGCAGATAAATCGCGCGCGAGAGCCATCGTGGAGAGACCCGCGCCGGTTCGAACTCCTCACGCCGGTCATACGTATCCTCGACCAGGTAGGCCCACAGCGGCGAACGCTTGGGATTTTCCGCCAGCGCCAGCACCGTCGCCAGCCGGCCTTTCATCTGCGATCGCGCGTCGGCGATTTCCGCCGCCTGCATCGGATTCGCGCGCGTCTTGCGCACCACAATAGTCTCGCGGACCAATCCCGCGATCGCAGCAATCAGCAGAAAAATCGCTACGCCCAGAAAGGTCAGGGGGCCGAAACTTGCCGCTGCGAAAAAGGTCAGCCCGATCGCACCAATCACGATTGCCAGCGCGGCAAAGATCCACCGTTGCAGGGCCAGGAAATTAATGCGCGAACGTGCGCCCTTGATCTGAAATAAGATCAGCCAGAGTTTCTGGGCGTCTCGGCGAGTTTCAGACACAGATGATGTCAGCCAGGCCCGATCGCGGCCTCAACGCTGTTCGTTCGACAATAGTTAAGCCGTATTCCGTGCGCAATCTTAAATTTCGGCGCCGCTTGTGCCACCTCATCGCTACTTCATTCCGGCGTCGTCGAGCACCCCCAGCGCCAGCGCCGACCAGTCCATTTGCTCGCGGCCGTGCGCCAGCCCCGCGATCAGGCGGTTGCGAACTACCGAGGCCACCGGCATCGGCACATGCGCGTCGCCTGCGGTCTTCAGCACCAGTTCAACGTCCTTCAGCCCGAGCGGCAGGACGAACCCGGCCGGCGTATGTCGTTTCGCCGCTATCCGCTCGCCATAGCCCTGATAAACCGGACATGCGAAAAGCGTCTTGCCGAGCATCTCGGCGACCTGGATGCGGTCAACGCCATTGCGCTCGGCCATCGCGAAGGCCTCGGCCATCGATTCGATCGCCGCCGCAATCAGGAAGTTGCCGGTCAGCTTGGCGACGTTCGCCGCACCCGGCTCTTCGCCGTAATCGAAAACCGCGCGTCCCATCGCGTCCAGTAGCGGCCGCACTCGCTCCTTGGCCGCCGCCGGGCCCGAGGTGCAGATCACGAGCTGACGCGAGGCCGCGTTGTCGGGCCGCCCGAACACCGGCGAAGCGATATAAGCGCTGCCATGCTCGGCGTGATACGCCGCCATCCGGCGCGAGGTCGCCGGCGCGATCGTGCTCATCGACAGATGGACACCGCCGGGCCCCAGCCGTTTCGCGATTCCGTGGGCGCCGGTTACTACGCTCTCGACCGCCCGGTCGTCGGCCAGCATCGATATCACAATTCCGCCCGCTAACGCCGCGTCGCCCGCGCTCGCAGCGAGCGTAGCTCCATTGGCCACCAACGGTTTCGCCTTCGACGCGGTGCGATTATGCACGCGCAATTTGAACCCTGCGTCCGCCACATTGACCGCCATCGGCATGCCCATCGCGCCCAATCCGATAAATCCGGCTTCCGTAATCATCATCAACTCCTTTCCGGCGTGACCGCCTGGCGACCTGCGATTCCCGCACAGCTAACTATCAACCTTCACCACCCGAGCGTAGCGAGCGTGCATCGAAAACCTAACCCAACGGGAAGTCTGAAACCGCTATTTACAGAATCGCTCGCTGTGCCCACGTCGCAGACTCCTTATTCTAACGCGCCTCGCAGACTCGTTAGCTCGCTTCGCCTGCGGCTTCGCTGGTGTGCTCGAATCCGCTGCGCTCCGTCTAGTGTGAGGTTTCAGAAAAAAGCTCCAGTTCCGTGTTCCCCATCAACTTCTTTCTCTTCTCTTCCCGTCTCCTTCCTATCGCGTTCGCGTGACGCCGATTCGCGGACACGATTTCGTCAACGGGCAGCGCGAGCACCACGGCGACGTCGGATGGCAGATCGTCTGTCCGAACGCGACCACCAGGCTGTTGTACTCGATCCAGTAGCGCCGCGGCAGAACCTCGCGCAAAGCCGTCTCGGTCTGGTCGGCGTTTCTGGTCGCGACCAGTCCCCAGCGATTCGATATCCGATGGACGTGCGTATCGACGCAGATACCCGGTTTGCGAAACGATTCCGTCACCACCAGGTTGGCGGTTTTGCGCCCGACCCCCTTGAGCGTCACCAGTGCGTCGATTTCGTCCGGCACGCGGCCCTCGAATCGCTCGATCAGGTCGCGGCAAATTTCCCGAATTCCGCGCGCTTTTGTGCGATAGAACCCGACCGGATAGATCAGCTCTTCGATTTCGCGCGGCTCCAGCGCCAGCATCGCTGCCGGCGTGCGTGCCCGCGCAAACAGCCGCGGGGCTGCTACCGCCGTGGTCTTGTCGTTGGTGCGCAGGCTCAGGATACATCCGATCAGCGTGAGAAACGGATCGTGCTTTTCCGCCGCCATCAACGTCAGCACCGGCGCGTTCCAGCCGCGCGCCTCGCGCCGCAAAATCGCCAACGCCCGCCCAATCGATTTGCCAATGACCGATTTCCCGGTGATCGGGTGGCCGACGCTCGCACCCGCCGTGCCGCGGTTCCGGCGAATTCGCGCCCCGCTGGCACATGCTTTCTCTTGCGATCGTCTCATCTGAATTATCGGGATTCCCCGGCATCCTTAGCGCGTCCGCGTGCGCAATAAAATTCGTGCTCATTTACGCATCGCGTCGGTCGCTTTGCACGCCCCGAATCATTTGACGATCGGATAGCAATCGGCGCAAATTACGCCCAAGACTCCGGCCTTCGCAAGCGAGGTGACTGACGATGGATCTCGGCAAAGACCTGCTGCTCGACATGTATCGTTCGATGACGCGGATTCGCCTGTTCGAAACCAAGGTCCGCGATCTCGCCACCGCCAATGAAATTCCCGGCTTCGTCCACGTCTCGATCGGCGAGGAAGCCAGTGCCACCGGGGTCTGCGCCACCTTGCGCAAGACCGATCGCATCACCTCGACCCATCGCGGCCACAGCCATCTGATCGCCAAGGGCGGCCGCCTCGACCGCATGATGGCGGAACTGTTCGGCAAGCGCACCGGCTATTGCAAGGGCAAGGGCGGCTCGATGCACATCGTGGATTTCGCCCTCGGCATCCTCGGCGCCAACGGCATCGTCGGCGCAGGCCTGCCTATCGCCACCGGCTCGGCGCTGGCCGCTGTCGTCGCCGGCACCGAAGACGTCACCGCATGCTTCTTCGGCGATGGCGCCTCCAACGAGGGTACCTTCCACGAATCGTTAAACCTTGCCGCCGTGTGGAAATTGCCCGTGGTCTTCGTCTGCGAGAATAACGGCTTCGGCGAGTTCACCCCGATGCAGACCGTCACCTCGGTCAAGGATATCGCCGTGCGCGCCAAGGCCTACGACATCCCCGGCCATATCGTTGACGGCAACGACGTTCTCGAAGTCTATCGCTACGCCAGCGAGGCGGTCGCCCGCGCCCGCGGCGGCGAAGGACCGACGCTGCTCGAATGCAAAACCTATCGATGGGAAGGGCACGTCGTCGGCGAGCAGGCCTTCCTCGGCACCGGCTCGTATCGCACCGAACAGGAAGTCAACGAATGGAAAGAGCGATGTCCGCTGATTCGCTTCGACAAGTTCGCCGCCGAGTCCGGCAAAATCAGCGTGGCTGACCTCCAGCGAATCAAGCAGGAGACCGAGGCCGAACTCGAAGAGGCGGTCAAGTTCGCCCGCGAAAGCCCGCTGCCCGATGCCGCTGAAGTTAACGATGACGTCTTCGCGTGAGCGAAGCAGGGTGGAAGAAAGGAATTGTTGAAGAACCCGAAACCTGTATTTTTTCTCAAACCTCACAAGGTTTCAGACTTCCCATTTCGGGATAGCTACGAATGTCCGCGATCGCTCTCCCCCTTTTTGCACGACTTGGCCGCCGAGCATCGCGAGCGTCTTTCATGACAAGCATGACAAGTTTTTCTCAGGGCGAAGCCCGCATCTCAGCCGACGGGAAGTCTGAAATCTCCATGAGGTTTCAGTTGCCGAAAAATATAAGTTCCGGGCTCCTCAACCAATGTATTCCCCAATGATTTGCCAACCGCTGCCGGAGGCTTGAAACATGGCGGTCACGACCTATATCCAGGCGATCAATCAGGCCCTCAACGAAGAGATGGCGCGTGATCCGCTCACCTTCGTGATGGGCGAGGACGTCGTGCTGAGCGCGTTCGGCGCGACGAAGGGGCTGATCGACAAGTTTGGCCCCAAACGCGTGCGCAATACGCCGATCGCGGAAGCCGGCTTCGTCGGCGCTGCGGTGGGCGCTGCGATGGCGGGTACGCGGCCCATTTGCGAAGTCGAATTCGCCAGCTTTTTCTATTGCGCCTTCGATCAGGTCTGCAATCAGGCCGCCAAGCTGCGCTACATGTCGGGCGGGCAGGCGCGGATGCCGATCACGTTCCGCTGCGTATACGGTGCGATGGGCGGGGCGGCCGCGCAACATTCCGAAACCGTTTACGCGCAGTTCCTCAGTGTCGCAGGCCTCAAACTCGTCGTACCCTCCAATCCCTCCGACATGAAGGGGCTCTTGAAGAGTGCGATTCGCGACGACAATCCGGTCATCGTCTTCGAGCACGGCGCACTCGGCAGCCATCGCGAGGAAATTCCCGGCGGCGATCATCTGGTGCCGCTCGGCAAGGCCGCCGTCAAGCGCGTCGGCGAGCACGTGACCGTCGTCGCGATCGGTGCGATGGTCCCGCGGGCGCTCAAGGTCGCCGACCGCCTCACCAAGGACAACATCAGCGTCGAGGTGGTTGATCCGCGCACCCTGATTCCGCTCGACGAGGAGGCGATCCTGTCGTCGGTCGAAAAGACCAATCGCGCCGTGGTCTTCGACGAGGGCCATCTGCGCGGCGGCGCCGCGACCGATATTGCCGCCCTCATCGGCGAAAAAGCCTTCGACTTCCTCGACGGCCCGGTCAGGCGCGTCACCACGCTCGACGTGCCGATTCCATTCAGCCCGCCGCTCGAAAAGGCGGCGCTTGCCAATGAGGCGCGCCTTGAAGGCGCGATTCGCGAACTGGTCGGCCGCTGACCCGGGCGTTATTCCTGCTGAATGGAGTATGCTGTTGCCTGTTAGTGCCGTTGGTTGGTGGAGCAGTTCGAATGGCGCGTCTCCCCCAGCCAACGATTTCGGCCTCGCGGCGATGCCATTTCGACCCGGCCCGTTACGCCCCTGCCGCAATGGCCGGGCCGTGATTCCCGCTTCCACCCAATCCCCGGTGATTGACTCCAATGGCCGTTGAACTCACGATGCCCAAATTCGGGCTCACCATGCACGAGGGCACGCTCCAGCGCTTTTTCAAAGCGCCCGGCGACGCCGTCACCGCCGGCGAGCCGCTCTACGAGGTCGAAACCGAAAAGGTGCTCTACGTCGTCGAGGCGCCCGCGTCAGGTACGCTCGCCGCGTGGTTTCATGACGAGGGCGCGATTATCGAATGCGGCCGCGCCGTCGCGATTATCGCGGAGGCCGGCGAAGATTCTGCGGCGCTGGCCGCGCAAGTCCCGGCCGCGATCGCGGCCCCTGCACCTGCCGCCGCCTCTTCGGCCCCGTCCGCGCCCGCCGCCGGCGAATCTGCCGCCGGGGTCGAAGCCGCCGCCGCGCCCGGCGCACGCCGCGCCGTCAGCCCGGTCGCCCGCAAGCTTGCCGCCGAACTCAAAGTCGATCTCGATCGCGTAAAAGGCACCGGTCCCGGCGGACGCGTTACCCGCGACGATATCGAGCGCGCCGCCCAAGCCGGCGCCGCGCAGCCGTCCGCGGCCCCGGCCGCCACCCCAGCCGTCCCTCCCGTCGGCGAGTCCAAACCGCAGCTTCGCACGGTCGCGATGCGCGGGATGCGCCGCACCATCGCGGCCCGGATGCATCAGAGCCTCCGCGACACCGCCCAGCTCACCGTCACCACCGAGGCCGACGTCACGGCCGCCACCGAACTCCGCGCCCGCCTCACGCGCGAATTCGATTTCACCTACACCGACCTGCTCATCCACGCGGTCGGGCGCGCGCTGCGCCGTCATCCCCGCATGAATTCGAGGCTTTCCGAAGAGGCGATCCTGCTGCTGCCCGAGGTCAACGTCGGGATGGCCGTGGCGCTCGAAGAGGGGCTCATCGTGCCCGTCATCGCCGACGCCGATCGAAAATCCCTGCGCGAAATCGCCGCCGCCACCAGGGACCTCGGCGAACGCGCGCGCGCCGGCCAGCTCAAGCTCGAGGATGTCAGCGGCGCGACGTTTTCCATCACCAACCTCGGTAACTTCGGCATCGACGCCTTCACCCCGATTCTCAATACCGGCGAAACCGGCATCCTCGGGGTCGGCCGCATCATTGAAAAGCCCGCCGTCCATCGCGGCGAAATCGCACGCCGCTCGATGCTCACGCTCAGCCTCACTTTCGATCATCGCGTTATCGACGGTGCGCCCGCCGCGAGTTTCCTGCAGACTGTCATCGATATATTCAACTACGGAGACCGCTGAACGCCTGGAGCTGACCGATACCCGATTCGCCTCGACTCATTGCCCATGAAAAATAAATCGACCGCACTCGCCCGCATTCTGGCGGGCCCCGGCTTGTGCGCGGCGTTCGCGCTCGCCTTCGTGCTGGCCGGCCCGCCCGGCGCACAGGCGCGCGCGCAGAAGATTCACGGATTGACCGCGAAGGCCCCGCCGCCCAAGCCGATCGATTACGATCGTCTCAACAAGGAAGCGGTCGCCCTCCTGCAGCAATACGTCCGCATCAACACCACCAATCCGCCCGGCAACGAACTCGAGGCGGCCCGGATGCTGAAAGAAAAATTCCTCGCCGACGGCATACCCGCCACGGTCTGGGAACCGGCCCCCGGCCGCGGCATTGTCGCCGCCCGAATGCGCGGGATCGGACGTCATACCAAAGCCCTGGTGCTGCTCAGCCACATGGACGTAGTGCCGGCCAATCCCAAGGAATGGCAGGTGCCGCCGTTCTCCGGGCAAATCCGCAACGGTGAAATCTGGGGCCGCGGTACGCTCGACGACAAGGGCCCCGGCGTGATCGAGCTGATGGCGATGCTCGCGCTCAAGCGCGCCGGCATCCTGCTCGACCGCGACGTTATTTTCATTGCGACCGGCGACGAAGAGGACGGCGGCAAAATGGGTGCCGGCTGGATGGTCCAGCACGAGGCTGACGTCTTCGCCGACGCTGGTTATGTGCTCAATGAGGGCGGCGCCATCATGAGCCGTCCCAACGGGAAAAAGTACTACGCGGTTTCGATCAGCGAAAAGACCCCGCTGTGGCTGCGCCTCACCGCCACCGGCGAAGGCGGACACGCCGCCGTACCGCCCGAAAACACCGCCGTCACGCGGCTCGTCGCCGCACTCGACCGGCTGGCGGCTTATCGCGCACCGATTCACATCATCAACACCGTGCGCGATTATTTCCACTCCATCGGGGAACTCGACGGCGGTCCACCCCAGTTCTCGAATCTGATCTTTGCCATGCGCGACAAGGACTTCGTCCGTAAATTTCTTGCCGTGCCGCGCCAGAACGCGCTGGTGCGCGACACGTTCACGCCGACGGTGCTGAAGGGCAGTGAAAAGACCAACGTCATTCCGGCGACCGCATCCGCGGAAATCGATTCGCGCTTGCTGCCCGGTGAAAATCCGAAAAAGGTCATCGCCACCCTGCGCAAGGTCATTGGCGATGACAAAATCAAGATCGACGTCCTGCTCAATTTCCCCTCGCAGTCATCGCCGCGAAAATCCCAGATGATGACTGCGCTGGGCAAGCTTGCCGCCACCGACAAGGCCATCGTCGTCCCGACGATGATCGCGGGCTTTACCGATAGCCACTACTTTCGCGAAAAGGGGCTCAACGCCTATGGCTTCATCCCAATCGAGGCGTCGGCGGCCCAGATGCGCGGGGTTCATGGCAAAAACGAGCGTATCGGAGTGAAACAACTCCGCGCAGGCATCCGGCGCATGGTGGAATTACTGAAACTGATGGGCACGCGCGAGCAGCATGCGAGTAAGAGGAATTCATCATGATACGTGCAGGTACAGGCCATTCCAACGCGACCAACCCGCGCAACGCAGCTATCGAGGCGACCACCGCGGCCCTCAAGCAGGCGGGTCTGCGCACCGCCGATTGCGCGATCGTATTCGCCAGTTCAGCCTACGGCGGCGCCTATCCGCTGATAGTCCGCAGCGTGGCTGAAGCTGCCGGTACGCGCGAGATCGCCGGCTGCGGCGCGAGCGGCGTGATCGCAGCCGGCCGCGAGTTTGAGTCGGGTCCGTCGCTCGCGGTGCTGGTTATCGGCGGCGGTACGATCGCGCCGACGCGGCTGTTCGTGCCCCAACTCCGCGGGCGCTCGGCCGAGGTCGCCAGCGAGATCGCCGCCGCGGTCCGGCCGCACCTCGGCGCGAATAATCTGCTCTGCCTCTTTCCCGACACCTACAATTTCAATCCCGATCCGCTGATCGCGGCGCTTGCACGCGAGCTGCCCGGCGTCACCGTCGTCGGCGGCGGCGCGACCGAAGACGGTTCGGTCGGCGAGACCTTTCAATTTTGCGGCGACGTGGTCAGTTCCAACGCGATCTCCGGAATGTTGTTCGCGGGCGAATTCGCGCTCAACCTCGGCGTCGCCAATGCCTGCGCGCCGCTCGGCCCTGCCCACCGCATCACCGCTGTGCGCGACAACATCATTCTCGAACTCGACGGCCGCCGCGCCTGGGATGTTTTTGCCGAAGCCGCCGGTCCGCTCGCCGACGACCCCGCCCGCGCACTCACGTTCGTCTTCGCGGGGATACCGTTGACGGCCGGCGCCGATCGCATCGCCCGCGGAAATTTCTACGTCCGCAACATCACCGGCGCGAGTCCCGAACACGGTGCGATCGCGGTCGCCCATCGCCCCAAACTCGGCGACACCATCGGTTTCGTCCTGCGCGACGGCGAGCGTTCACGCACGGAATTGAAGGCAACCCTCGCTGAGATGGCGAGCCGCAACGCCCAAGCGCCTGCCTTCGGTCTCTATTTCGATTGTGTCTCGCGCGGCTCCGGCCTTTACGGCATCCCCGATCACGACTCGGCCTACATCGGCCAGTTGCTCGGCCTGGTCCCGGTCGCCGGCTTCTTCACCGGTTTCGAAATCGGCCCGCTGGGCGATGCCACCGGCCTGCTCCAATACTGCGGCGTGCTCGCAACGGTTTCCGAACACCCGGCCTGAGCCCCGATGCCAACCGACCTGCGCGACGACCCGCGAGTCTACCTTGCCGCCGAACGAACCTACCTGGCGTGGATTCGCACGGGCCTGGCCTTGATGGGATTTGGGTTTGTGGTCGCGCGCTTCGGCCTCTTTCTGCGCGAGTTACTCGGGCGCGAGAGCGCAGCGAAGCTCACCTCGACCGGGTTTTCACTCGCCGTCGGCGTAGCGTTGGTTGGAGCTGGAGTCTTCGTCACCGTCGCTTCGACAATCCATCACATCCGCCTGACGCGGGAATTGAGCCGCGGCGAATTCCTCGCCGGACGCCCGTCATTCTTCGCCGTCGCGGTCGCGATCTTTCTCGCCCTGGCCGGCCTCGCGATGGCGGCCTATCTCGTCGTTGTCCGATGATTCCGGCAACCGCCCTCACCGGTCGCGTTTCAGCTCAAGCCTTGCGGCAGACGATCGCGGCGATGCGCTGGATGAAGTGCACCGCGCCGTCGCGCACGAACGGCCGCATCCCGGACGAGTCCTGGCGCAGGTCGGACGCGAACATCTCGCGCACCGTCGCCGCCCGCTCGCCGGGCGTCTGCGCGCTGGCGAGCCAGCCTTCGAGTTCGGTGGTCAAACGCTCCGAATGAACGCTCTCGACTTCAAGCCCCGCCCGCCCCATCATCGCGATCAGTTCGCTCAGCGCGAGCGCCCGCGTATGCGAGGTGTCGCGCAATTGCTCGATTTGATTGCAGCGCGCCGCCCGCTCGCGATTCTCGCTGGCGTAGAGGTCCTCGACCGCGACCGTTGCGCCGGCGCGGCTGACCCGGCACATCTGCGCAAGAATCGCCTCCGGGTTCACGAAGTGATGGAACGCGAAGCGGCACACCACGAGGTCGAACTCGCCATCGCCATACACGAGCCGGTCGGCCTCGCCGATCTCGAAGCGGACGTTCGTAAGCCCGCGCTCGCGACTGGTGCGCTGCGCGATCGCAATCGGTGCCGCCGTGAGATCCAGCCCGATCACCTCGCGGCAGCGCTGTGCCAAGGCCATCGCGACATAGCCGGGTCCGGTCGCGATCTCGAGCGCGCGGTCGTTCGGTCCCGGATCGATCGCGCGCACCAGCCGCTCGAGCCGGTCGTTGTCCGTGATCACGGCCGCGCTGGCGTAGGCCGCCGCCTGCCGCGTGAACTCCGCGCGCACCGCCGCTTTGTGATTGCTGGTTTCCACCGCATCCGATGCCATCTGCATGGTCTCCCTTCTGCACCCGAGGGCGCCGCGTCTCCGCGCTGCAACGACGCGCGCCCGGGGCAGCTCGATAGAGTCGCGCGCTTGCAGCCGTGGGAGCGATAATGGTAGCTCAGAACAATCTAAAATTGCATCAAACCCCGCCGGAACGCTCAAATTGTCCGGCGAATTATCCGGGCTACGGAGGACGGGAACTTGGACTTCGGTTTTTCAGAAGAGCAGGAAATGTTGCGGGACGCGGCCAAGCGTTTTCTCACCGACAATTGTTCGACCAAATTCGTCCGCCAGATGATGGCGCATGACACCGCGCATGACGCCGCCTTCTGGGACAAGCTCGTCGGCCTCGGATGGCCGGGGCTCTTCATCCCCGAGGAATTCGGCGGGCAGGGCGGCACTTTTCTCGATCTGACCGTAATCGCCGAGGAGGCCGGCAAGGCGCTGGTTCCCGGTCCCTTGTTCACCGCCGTCGCGCTGGGCGGCCCGGTCTTTCTCGAAGGCGGTTCCGACGCGCAGAAAAAGGAATTCCTGGCCAAAATCGCCGCGGGCAAATTTATCGCGACGGTCGCCGTGGCTGAGCCTGCGGGCCGCTGGGATGCCGGCGGCATCGAACTGCAAGCCGCCAAAAAGGGCTCCGGTTATACTCTCACCGGCGAAAAATTTTTCGTCCCCGACGCGCACGTGGCCGACGCTATCGTCGTCGCCGCCCGCACCGGCAAGGGCTCGGGCGAGGATGGGATTACGCTGCTGTGCGTTCCCGCCAATGAAAAGGGCGTTACCGTCACCCAGCTCAAGACCGTCGATATGACGCGACGCATGTGCCATGTGAAATTCGACAACGTGGCCGCCACTGAGGTCATCGGCAAGCCCGGCGCCGGATGGCCGGTGCTGCGGCGCACGCTCGAAGTCGCTACCGCCGTGCTCTCGACCGAGATGGTCGGCACCGCACAAAAGGCGCTGGACATCGCGGTCGACTATGCCAAAACCCGCGTTCAGTTCGGCAAACCTATCGGTTCGTTTCAGGCGGTCAAGCACAAGTGCGTCGATATGATGGTTTCGGTCGAGAACGCGCGCTCACTGACCTACTACGCCTGCTGGACGGTTGACGAACGCGTCGCCGAATCGGTGACCGCGGTTCCAATGGCGAAGGCTTACGCCTCCGATATGGCCAAGAATGTCACCTCCGAGGCGATTCAGGTTCACGGCGGCATCGGCTTTACCTGGGAGCACGATATGCACCTGTACCATCGGCGCGCGCTGGCCGGGGAAGCGAATCTCGGCAACGCCCCGGTTCATCGCGAGGTGGTCGCACGTAACCTGCTCGGCTAGCGGCATTCGACGCGGGCCGCGAGTCATGACTCGCGGCCGCACACGCTCCGGCCGGTTCGCCGGAATCCGAATGAGCGCCCCCTCAATTCGATAATAGAAAGAGCCGCGGACTCGAGTGTCCGCGGCTCTTTTCGTTGTGGTCGCGAGGCGCGCGGTTATTGCGCCATGAAACCGCCATCGACCGGCATCGGCAAGCCGTGAACGTACGACGCGCGATCCGAGCAGAGCCAGGCCACCGCCTCGCCGATTTCCGACGGCTCGCCCAACCGCTTGAGCGGTTCCGCCCGCGCCATCTTGTTCTCATTTTCGGGCTTGGCGCTGAGCAGGCGGCCGAGCATCGGCGTGCGAATCGGTCCGGGGCAGACCGCGTTGACGCGAATCTTGTGCCGTCCATATTCGATCGCGGCGGCCTTGGTCAGTCCGGCAACGCCGTGCTTGGCCGCGACATAAGCCGGCAATCCGCTGACGCCGATCAGTCCCGCATCCGATGACGTATTGACGATCGCGCCGCCGTCGCCCTGCTTCAGCATCTGACTGATTTCCGCCTTCAGACACAGCCACACGCCGGTCAGGTTAATCGACATCACGCGCGCCCAGTTCTCTTCCGTGCATTCATGGATGCGTCCGCCCTTTCCATCGATGCCGGCGTTGTTAAAGGCGCAGTCGAGCCGGCCGTAGGTCGCGACCGCTTTCGCCACCATCGCTTCGACGTCGGCCCATTTCGACACGTCCACCTTCGTGAAGATTGCGTTGCCACCTGCTGCTGCGACCATTTTGACGGTCTCGTTGCCGCCATCTTCCTGCACGTCGGCGAGCAGCAACTTTGCGCCCTCGCGCGCGAAGATCAGCGAGGTCGCGCGCCCGATCCCCGATCCGGCGCCGGTAATTATCGCTACTTTGCCATCAAGTATTCCTGCCATCTGAATCAGTCCTCCATCTGGTTGATGTCCCGGGCGCTTTGCCGCGGCGGACTGAAGTACCCTGGGACTCGCGCGGCGGCGCGCTTGGCGACGACACCATCCAGTACATAGGCGATTATGGGAGGATCCGACAAGGCGAGGGCGGAAAGAACCGAATCCGCGTCCAAATGACCGGGACGGAGGTTACGGTCACGAGGGCGCGGATAGTGCGGCGTCCGACTGCCCGGCCCGCCGACTCCCCGCGATGCGGCCGCTCAGGTGCAGACTAGCGAATCTTTTGGAATGTTATCGTGTCGAGCGCAGTAGCGGCTTCGAACGCCGGGCAAACTTGAGAAATTTTGAGCAAACTTGAAATCGTCGGGTGCAATCCCGACTCTTGCTGTGACCGCGTCAAACCCGACAGCTCACCGGGCTTGCCGGCGACGCGGTCCCCCTCTTCAGATTAAGTACGAGACCCGCTCGTTGTGCATGTGATCAGCCCAGTCCGAGAAATTTCATGACGCACATATAATCGCTGCGCGTAGCCCCGGCCGCGTCCACGACCTGCGACCACATCTCGGATTCATCCGCGACCACCGGATGGTCCTTGGTCGAGTCGAAAAAGAGCGGATCATCCGGACCCGGGTCGCGGCCGAATCTGGCGCGGAATATCTCATAGCGTACGCGGGCTATTTTCAGCATCGCGACACCGATGTCGTCGCTGTAACGCGAACCAGTCCGCTGACACCTTCCTCTTGCCCGCGTCGGTCTGCGAGTCTGGCATTGCTTCATGCGCATGATTACCACCGTTCAAAGGTCGACGGCGATCATAGAAAGCAACAACAGTGCCGATCCCGCATGCGCGTTGTGTGAAGAGCTAACTAGCTGATTTTATTGAATAGATAGAAGATCGACCGAGTGGCAAAATACTGGCGTCAAAGCCCCGTGCCAAGTCCTATTGGCGCTCGATGCCAAGCTTGCTTAGCGCAGGCCGTAGGTCTTCATCTTTTCCTGCAAGGCCGGCCGCGAAATCCCCAACGCTTGTGCCGTGCGCGAAACGTTCAATTGGTGCCGGCGAAGGGCCTCCGCAATGTATTTCGCCTCGAACTCGGCCCGTGCCTCACGCAGCGATCGCGGCGAACCGGTGACTTCCCCTGCATCGGCAAGTTCCGGCGTGGGCGCCGTCATCGCCGGCGTTGGGGAGCTTCTGCGCCGCTCCGGAGTGCCGCGCAGAAGCGGCGAAAGATCGTCGGGCCCGATAACGTCGCCTTCATGCGCCAAGGCCACGGCACGGTCGATTTCGTTGCGCAATTGGCGCACGTTTCCCGGCCAATCGAATTTGAGCAGCAGCTCCAGCCCCGCCGGCTCGATGCCCGCGATGCGCTTTTGATGGCGCTCGGCGGCCGCGGAGATAAACCGGCTGGTCAGCAACGCGATATCCTCGCGCCGATCGCGCAACGGAGGCACCCGAATCGGAAACGCCGAAATCCGATAGTACAGGTCTTCGCGGAAGGCGCCCTTTTCGACCTCCTGTTTCAAATCGCGATTGGTCGCCGACAGGATGCGTACGTCAACCTTGACCGGAAAAGTGTCGCCCACCGGTATGACCTCTTCCTGTTCCAGTACGCGCAGCAGCTTGGCTTGCATTCGCATCGGCATGTCGGCCACTTCGTCGAGCAGGACCACACCGCCAGCCGCCGCCCGGAATACCCCCGGACTGTCGCGTACGGCGCCCGTGAACGATCCGCGCCGATGGCCGAACAGTTCGCTTTCGAGCAGGGTTTCAGGCAAAGCGGCGCAATTGACGGCGACGAATGGTCCTTCGCTGCGTGCGCTCGCGCGATGAATTCCGCGCGCCACCAGTTCCTTGCCGGTTCCGGTCTCTCCCTCGATCAAGACCGTAATGAAGGAAGCCGAGGCACTCTCCATCAGGCGGAAGACATCCTCCATCTCGGGACCGCTGCCCACGATTTCGGTAAAACGGCTGTTGCGCGCGAGATCGCGGCGCAAAACGCTCACCTGGGTGAGCAGGGTTGCCTCGGAATTGCGTAACTGGTCGTACAGGCGGGCGTTCTCGATCGCGATCGTCACACTGCCCGACACGGCCTCGAGCAGCGACAGGTCGGAGGCGTCGAAGGTCGTGCCGTCGCGCCGGTTAAGCACCTCGAGTACGCCGATGATGCCGTGGCCGGAGGTCAGCGGTACCGCAATGAGGTTGCGCGTGACGGCTCCGGTCTCGACGTCGATCTTGCGATAAAAGCGCGGATCGTTTTGCGCGTCGGCGACGATGATCGGCTTTCCGCTTTGCAGCGCCGCGCCTGCGAAGCCCTGGTCGGCCGGCACGCGCAACTGCGTCAGCATCCCCGCCACTGCGCTGTTGTCGTCCGATACGTACGGGAAATAGAACTCGTTGCGGTCGCGATCAAGCAGCAGGATCGAAGCGCCTTCCGCCTTGAGCGCCTCGCGGCATTTCGCGATTACAAAGGGTACCAAGTCGGCGAGATCGGTCTTCGCTACAAAGGCGCAACCAAGCTCGTAGAGCAGTCTGAAACGTTCCCCTTCTGCCGTGTCCGCCATCTTTACGGTCTACTAGTCCGAGAGTCCCGCGATGCCGCATCGTATTTGTCCGACGCATCGCAGGCGGTTGTCCTATGGCGGAAAGCCGACAGCGCCATCGCCAAATCGATTCAGGCCGGCCTCGCTCGCAAGCACGAGCGACGGTCTCCGCCGACCGCATTGGACCACGCGACTTCGCAGAGTGCAATCTAATAAAAACGCGGAAATTATTCGGTTTGGAGACGTTATCGTAGTCGATCGCACTCGCAAACGGCACATTCTGTGAATGCGCCACCTAGGAATCGTGAACGGGGTGGCGCGGGTGATACTTACCGTCGTCGGCGCGAATAATCGGCCAACGCTCTAAACCCGCGTATTCGTGCACGATTCCGGCGGAAATACGCTACCCAGTACGCTTGCGACGACGTCGCGCGCTCACCGATTCCTGCTCTTCTTCTGAACGCCACCGATCGATCATGTCGGTGCTGAAGCGCCATTCCGAGCCTACGCGAAAGCCGGGTAGCTGTTTTGCGCGCAGGAGGCGGTAAACCGTTGTCGGATGGACACGCAGATACTCTGAGAGCTCGCGTACCGTCAAAACTTTGGGTGGTGCAGGGGTTGCGCCGGACTTCTTCGAACGTTTGTCTTCCACGAGCTCACTTTAATCAATTTTCGCTGCTAAATACCAGCGATTCTATACTCCTGATAGGCACGACTTCCCTCATTCATCGAAAAAAAGTGCAAATCGGCCCTGTCAGGGGCTTTCAGTGATCTCCTGAAGCGCGAATTCCGCCCCGCAATACATTTTTTTCGCCCGATCTCAGCGCGATTCTGCCGCAAGCTTCGATGCTGTACGCGGATCGCCCATAAAATGTTTCCATCTGCGCCACATGGCGCCGCTGGAACCATGCAGGCCGTCGCGAAATTGGCCTCCCGGTCCGCCGCTTCCCAGCCTCCATCGCTTGAACGCAACGGCGCGGGCCTCCCGTCATGCGGAGGCCCGCGCCAAATTCGCCGGAAGCGACGCGTCTCTCTCGCGCCGGTCGATCTCAGACCCGCTCGAGGATGGTCGAGATTCCCATTCCGCCGCCGATGCACATCGTCACCAGCGCCGTGCTCTGGCCGCGCCGCTCGAGTTCATCGAGCACTGTGCCCACCAGCATCGCGCCGGTCGCTCCCAGCGGATGGCCCAGCGCGATCGCGCCGCCGTTGACGTTGACCTTGTCGTGCGGAATCTCGAGATCCTTCATGACCTTGAGCGGCACCGCCGAGAAGGCCTCGTTGATTTCGAACAAGTCGATATCCTTGATCGACATGCCGGCCTTCTTGAGGCAGCGGCGAGTCGCCGGTACCGGCGCGGTCAACATGATGATCGGTTCGTCGCCGTAAGTCGCGGTCGCGATAATCCGCGCGCGCGGCTTCCATCCGCGGCTCTTCGCATATTCAGGCGACGCCAGCAGCACGACGCCGGCGCCATCGACGATACCGCTCGAGTTGCCGGCGGTATGTACGTGATCGACCGACTCGATTTGCGGATAGCGTTGCTTGGCCTTCTGGTCGAAGGTCAGCGGGCCGTCCTTCATCCGATACGCGCCCATCCCGAGGAACGACGGCTCGAGCTTTCCGAGCCCCTCAAGCGTCGTTTCCGGTCGCGGATATTCTTCGTGATCGAGCACGATCTTGCCGTCCAGATCCTTGACCGGCAGCAGGCTCTTCTTGAAGTAGCCGTTCTTTACCGCGTTGTCGCAGCGCCTTTGCGATTCCAGCGCGAAGCGGTCGCAGTCCTCGCGCGAAAATCCCTCGAGCGTGGCGATCAAATCCGCCGAAACGCCCTGCGGGACCAGCGGATGCAGTTCGCGCAGATGGCGATTATGGCCGTCGAGGCCGGACTTGTCCGAACCCAGCGGAACCCGCGACATGCTCTCGACGCCGCCGCCGATGACCAGTTCCTGCTGTCCCGACAACACGCCCATCGCCGCGAAATTTACCGCCTGCAGTCCTGAGCCGCAAAATCGATTGAGCGAAACGCCGCTCGCTTCCGCCGGCCATCCGGCCGCCAACACCGACATCCGCGCGATACATCCGCCCTGATCTTCGATCTCGCTCACCGTACCGACTACCACGTCCTCGACGTCGCGTGGCTCCAGGCCGTTGCGCTCGACCAGCCCGTTTAGCGTCTGCGCAAATAGCTCCTGCGGGTGGATATTGTACAGCGCACCGGTTTCTTTTTTGCCGCGGCCGCGCGGGGTCCTTACACAATCGATAATCCATGCTTCACTCATGACGTTCTCCTGCTTTCAAATTTTGGCGACTGTCGAGCGATAAGGCCTGAGAGCCGTATTGCGTAATCCGTATCAGATGTTTCGCCCGCTTGCATAATGTGAACGTTGCGCGACGCGCTTCGCGGCCGTCGGGCACCGCCCCGTCGAGCTCATCGCCGGGTCTTGAACCCGCCAGGGCCGGTCTGCAATGGCGCGTCGATATATTTGGTCGAAGGATAGCTGTAGGGTCCGGGTCCGCCGGTGAACCAATGCGGCAGCACGAACGTGTTCAGCCGCACATGGCTGCCGTCGCTCAATCCGATTTCGTAGCTGCAACACACCGCCGGATCGACGATCTCGAGTTCATAGCCGTTCAACGCGCGGTCATCGTTCGGATTTACCAACGCCTCAGCCAGTTCGTGGCTCAGCAGCAGATAGACCATCACGGCACTGCCGTGCGCTGCCCCGATATTGACGATACCAAACGGACCCTTCGCGTAGTGATCGTGATAACCGCTCGCCGCGATTCCACCGTATTCAATCGGCCGGTTCACCACGATCAGCCGAAACCGCGCCGGCCTGCCGCGCTCGACCGTCACCCGCCGTCCGCCCAGCCAATAGCGGCTGACTTCGTTGGCGTTGCGCGTCAACGCTTCGACCGCGCGTGCGCGAATTTTGACGTCCCACACGCCCGGGACGTCCGCGGCGCGATTCACCAATTCGATCGTCAACGGCCCGCGCCGGTTCGCCTCGCGATGCGGCGGATTCGCCAGTGCCCGCGGCGCCGCCGCCAGCATCATCGCCAGCGCCACCAGCGTAATTCGGCAGCTCACGCTTCCAACGTCATCCGCCGAGCGGGATTTTCATCCGCGCAATCAGCGCCCCAGTCCCGCCACCTCGGCCATCAGATCGACCGCCCGGTCATCGTTGGTGCGCAACAGCAGGCCGGTCGCACCGGATTTTTCCCATTCGCGATAGCGTGCGCGAATCCGCTCGGGAGGCCCTACCAGTGCGCGCAGGTCAACCAGATCGTCGGGAACTGCGGCGATCGCCTCCTGCTTGCGCCCCGCCAGGTACAACTCCTGAATTCGGGCAGCGGCCTCCGGAAAGCCCTGCTGCTTCATCAGGTCGTTGTGAAAGTTCTTGCTCCGCGCGCCCATCCCGCCTACGTACAGCGCGATGTCCGGCTTCATGCGATCGAGCGCGGCCTGCACGTCGCTGTCGACCACCACCGGTACCATCGGGAAAATCTCGAAGTGCTCGAGCGATTTGCCCCCGCCGCTGCGGCGAAAACCCTCTTCGAGCCACGGCCGGTAGCGCTCAAACGATCCGGGCACCAGACCCAGCGGCAGCCAGCCGTCGCAGACCTCGGCGCACAAGCGAACCGTCGCCTCGTTCTCCGCGCCGAGAAAAATCGGGATGTTCGGATTGGTGTGCAAAATCGATTTGAGCGGCTTGCCGAGGCCGACCGATCCCGGCCCGGTGTACGGCAGCGAGATTTCCTTACCCGCATGCGTGACCGGTTCTTCGCGCCGGAAAATTTTCCGCATGATCGTCACGTAATCGCGCAGCCGGTAATACGGCCGGCCCCACGGCTGCCCATACCAGCCTTCGACGATCTGCGGACCCGAGACTCCCAGGCCCGCGATGAAGCGGTTTCCGCCCGCCAGTGCGTCAACCGTCGCCGCGCACATCGCCGCATTGGCCGGCGTGCGCGCCGCAAGCTGCATCACTCCGCTGCCCAGCCGGATCCGCTTGGTCAGCGCCGCGATATAGGCGAGCGGGCTGACCGCGTCCGAGCCGTAGCTCTCGGCCGTCCACACCGAGTCGTAGCCCAGCTCTTCGGCCCTGATGATGCGCTCGATCGGCAGTCGGAGGCTCGCGCCGGAATAGCCAATTGTCAGTCCCAGTTTCACAAAATCTGCTCCTTTGCCGCGGGCGCCTGGCCGAGGTCGCCGGTCGGATTACTTCGCCTTGATAGTACCGCCGTTGCGCCGGGAACCTCGCCTGGTTTCGCCAATCCCGGCTGGTTTTGCTAATCATTAGATCAGCCCCGAATTATGTACCAGCCCCGCGATTCACTTGAGCCGCCACGCCCGCTAATCTCGCGATCGTGTGGCCGGCAGGTCGGCGCCGATCGCGAAGCGGCCGTCAAATCATGGGCGAGCGTCGGATATTAAGTTAGCTTTCATTAATGCGGACGGGCCCATCCGCCGCTCAACTTGCGGGGCGGGTGCGCCGGTCCCTTCCCCGTTTGGAGGAGCCGAATGAGCGACAAAAAGATTTCGCCGGAGCGCACGATGGCCGCGCTGTTCGAGGGCCTCTCGCGGCGCGAACAGATGGCGTTGCTGGGAAAACTCGAAATCGCCGGTGGGACAATCTATCGCGCGCTCGCCGCCGAGGAAAAAAACTCCAGGGCGCGCGACGCCCTGCTCAAGGCGGCCGCAGACGAAGAGCGCAACGGCGGCTTGCTCAAGCTGATGACCACGCCCAAGACCGAATGCGAGAAATGTCAGCGGCCGCTGACCTCGCCCTCCGCCGGCCATGCGTGTTCGTTTCAGTGCACCTTCTGCGACGATTGTGCCGGCGCCTTGAACCGCACCTGCCCCAACTGCGGCGGCGCGCTCGAGCCGCGGGCGTCATGAACCGTCGTTGCCGCCGAGCTGAAAAAACCATGTGACCGAACGTCCCGCGGGTTCAAAGCGAAGCGGTCACGATGCGTCCGCGGCGGCGCGATCGCGCGCGCCGGTCAGCCGATAATAATTCGTTCGCGCGTGATGATAAACGACAAGCGCTGCACGTCGATAAAGTTCGGCTCGTCGGCGCGCACCGCGGCGTATTCAGCGGTCTTCGCCGATTCGCGCATCGCATCGGTATTGTCGAACCAGACCTGCGCCACGCCGTCGATAAATGGCTGACGCCCGTCGCGATATGCCGATGGCCGCACGTGACTCTGCACGTAGCGCCGGATCTGCGAAATTCTGGTGGCCAGCGGGCCGTGCACCTCGGTCCAGTATTTGTGAAACGCGGCCGCATCCATGCCGGCCTTGCGCACCACGAATTCGGTCGATTTGACCATCGACGCGTCGGTTTTGCCTTCGCGCTGAACCACTTCATCGGTCGCGATCGCCGCGAGGCTTTGCATGTCGAGAAAGTTCTCGTCGTCCTTGAACGCCGCGGCCGCCTCCGGCGCCGCCGCCGCCCGATGCATTGCAGCGGTGTCCTCATACCAGAGTTCCGCGATTCCGTCGTAAACCGGCTCGCCCTTGCGATAGGCCGACGCGATCGTCTGCGATTGGACGTAGCGGCGCACTCCGGGCACGCGCTTCACCGCTTCGGCATGAGTGGTTTGCCAGTAGTCGGTAAACGCGGCGAGGTCCATGCCGGGTTTGCGCTTGAGCACCGAGATTACTTTGATCATTGGCTTCCCTCCGGTTACGCTTCGCGCGGCGCTGCGCTGCGGGTTTTCGACCCGCTCGCCGGCTGCGACATGCCGTCATTATCTGTCGCAGAAATCGTAGATGCGCAAACTCCGGCGACGCCGAAATCCAGTTTCTGACTATTGCGCGCGAAACTGAATCCACTCGGGTTTGTATAATCCCCACACTGTCGGATCGTAATTCTCGAGCGAGTTCCGATATGCGATGTAGTCCACCTGCCGCACGGTTTCGATTATCGGCAGCTGGTCGTGCAGAATCCTCTGAATCTCCCAGTAATACGTTGCGCGCTGGCGCATATCCATCACCCGGGTGCCCTCGTCGAGCAGTTGATCGATGCGCGCCTCCCACGGCGTTGCGGGCTTGGTCTCGGCCGGATCCCACAAGTGCAGATTGCCCGAGGAACGCAGGAAGTTCGCACCCTCGTTGGGTTCGAGGCCGCCGGTAAATCCGATCAGCACGCAGTCCCAATCGAAGGACGAATCGAGCTTCTTGACCAGCGTGACAAACTCGAGCGGCCGGTAGTTGACCGTGATTCCCAGGCTCGCGAGGTCCTGCTTGAAAATCGCGCACATCTGATCGCGCACGGCGACGCCGCTGTTGGTGGTCAGATCGAACACCAGCGGATGGCCCTGCGGATCGCCGCGCACGCCCGGCCGAATCATCCGATAGCCGGCCGCGTCGAGGATCTTGCGGGCGCGGTCGAGATCGTAATCGTAGTCCTTCAGATTCGGATTATGGAAAATCTTGTTCTCGGGCGACACGTCGGAAACCGCCGGCACCGCGAGCCCGTGAAAACACAGATTGATCATGCCGCGCTTGTCTACCGCATGCGCCAGCGCGCGCATGAAGTTCAGATCGGTGAACCATCGGTAGCGCGGATCGACGACTCCATTATGGATGTAGTGGCGCGGGTTGCGATTGAAAGCGAAAAACAGCGAGCCCGTATCGATTCCCACCTTCTTCAGTTTGATCTTCAGGCGGGCGGCGTTCTCGCGCAGGCCGTACACCTCTTCGGGCCGCGGCGTATAGACGTCGGTCTGCCCGGCCTTGAAGCGCAGGTACTGAGCGTTCTGATCCGGCACGATCAACATCACCTGCCCGTGCAGCCGCGGCAGCTCGCCGCCATGCTCGTCGCGCATCCAGTAGGTCGGGTTGCGCTTGAACGCGATCGATTGCGCGGGGACGTAGCGGCTCATCCGGTACGGTCCGATCGAGATGAGCTTGTCGGGCGGCGTGTCGATACCCCAGGTGTGATTGAAATTACCGGCCGCGTAAGCCGGTTCGAGCACGTGTGCGGGAATTATCCCGAAGCCGATCGAGTAAAACAGCGGCGCGAACGGCCGCGGCAGCCGCATCACCACGGTGTAATCGTCCGGTGCGGCGACCTTGATCGGCTGCCCGTCGACCATCATCGAAAATACCGCGCTGTTCGGAATTTTGGGGTCGTATATCACCCGCATCGTGAACAGTACGTCGCGGGCGGTAAACGGCACTCCGTCGGACCATTTGACGTCGTGGCGCAGATGAAACGTGATAGTCTTGCCGCCGTCGCTCAGGTCCCAGCTCTTCGCGAGTCCGGGCTCGGGCAGCGTGGTGATAGGATTGATCCGCACCAGGCCCTCGAACAGATCGCCGACCGCCTGCGCGGAAACGTTATCCGTCACCAGGATTGGATTGAACGTTCGCGGATCGCTGACGGTCGAACTGTACAGGGTCTGCGTCAGTGCGTGATCGTTGGGCGGACGATTAACCCGGCATCCCGCGATCGCCATTGCGGCGATCGCTGCCAGCACCACTGCGACGCGCGCGCGACCGAACCTCACGCGCGATCAACCTCGCGCGGCGCTGGTAGCGGCGGAATCCATTCCGAGGTTGAGCTTTCTGGTTCCCTGTCCGGGCGCCAGCACGAAGGTCGAATCCGGCACATCCTGATTTACAGACGGATTTTCGAAGCGAATCTTCACCGTCACGCCGTTTCTCGGGAAGCTTGCGTCAACCTGGGTCGGAAAGTCGTAGCCGCCGGCCAGCTTGCGGTAGTCGGCGTAATGTACTTCGTATCCGATGCGGCCGTCGGCCAGCGTCTCGCGCACCAACACAAGGTTGTCCGCGCCGTCGAATCCCAATTGGTCAACGACCCCGCCCGGCTGACGATAGGTGAGAATTCTGCCGTCGCCTTTTTCGGTCATCGAGGCGGGCGCGTAGGCCAGCATCGTGCTGTCCGGCGCTAGCCCCAGCATCAGCCGCACGGCGGCGTCGGGCGTCATCGGGATGCGTGCGTAGCGTTTCAGGGTCTCGGCCGTTGCGATACCGCGGGTCAGAGTATTCTTTTCGGGATTGAAAACCGCGACGTGCCCGCCGTCTGCCGCAATCACCAGCGCGACTCCCAACGCCGACATGACCTCGACGCGCATGCTCGCGGGACGGCGGACGACGATATTTTCGCGCGCCTTGAAATGCTCTCCGCTGCCCGTGTACTCCATCAGCGCGGCGGATTTCATCGTATGAATTGCGGTGTCGCGGTCGCCCAGAAATGCGGTGAGATCGTGAGCCCCCGCCAACGGCACGTTGACTGTGCGGCCGGTCGAGCAGCCGCCGGCGATTAAGGCCACGGCGGCAATCGCTACCGCCAGCGCGACGAGCCGTACGCCGGCGCGATCTGGTTTAGTGCCGGGCGTGCTGCTGGCTGGTGCTCGCCGCCGCAATCTTGACTTTGAGTCGTTCGATCTGTTGAGCATCCTGGGCCTTTTTGAGCGCGTCTTCGTATTGTCGCAGGGCGTCGCGGCCCTTGCCGATCTTGCTGTATGCGTCGCCCAGATGCTCCGTGATCGTGGGATCGCTGCCGGTCAGATTAACTGCCCGCTCCAATTGGTCGATCGCTTTCTGATACTCGCCCCTCTGGTAGTAAACCCAGCCGAGGCTGTCAATGTAGAAACCATCCTCGGGCTCGAGGGTGAGGGCGCGCTTGATAAGTTTCTCGGCTTCGTCCAGATGGGTTCCGGATTCGGCGTAGGAATAGCCGAGGTAGTTGAGCGCGGGCGCGTTGCTCGGGTTGATCGCGATTGCCTTGTTCATCTCCGCAACCCCGAGCTGTTTCTGCTTGTTCTCGTCGTAGAGCGCTCCGAGCGTGAAATGAAACTTGTCGTTCTGCGGCTCCAGCGCGACCATCTGCTTGGCCAATGCGATCGCGCTCGGATAATCTTTTTTCTCCTGGTAGACGCCGACCAGGTAGCCCATGATTTCGGTATTGTTGGGCTTCTTTATCAGTGCCGCCTTCAGGTTTCCGATCGCCGCGTCGTAATCGTTCTGCTTGTCGTAAAGATAGGCAAGCTGCAGACGCGACTCGACGAAGTGCTCGTCGGAATCGGGAATCGCCGTAAACTCGGCGATCGCCTTGTCGCTTTCGTTGAGCTCGGTGTAAACGGTGCCGAGATAATAGTGCACCCGGTAATTCTGCGGCTCGGAGCCCAGCACCAGATTGAACTCGGTCGCGGCGCGCTCGAAGTCGCCGCGCTCGAAGAACAGCAAGCCGATTTTGGTGCGGGTGTCGGCCGGGTTGGTCTTGAGCTGCGCCTCGCGTTGCAGTTGACTGCTCACCGCGGCGGCGACGCTCTTGTCGGCCCCGTACAGCACGGCCAGCCGCTTGTGCACTTCGGCGTTATTGGGATCGACCTGCAGGATTTTCCGATAGAGCGCAATCGCCTCTTTCGGATGGCCCTGCAGTTCGCGCAGGGCGGCGATATCGAGCAGAATCAGTGGCGAATTCGGATTGAGCTTCAGCGCCTTCTGATAGTAAATGTCGGCGCCCGGATAATCTTTCGCGCCGACCATCACGCGGCCCGCGTAGTAGTAACCGAGGAACGATGCCGGGTCGAGCGCGATCAGCTTCTTGAAGGTCGCTTCGGCCTTTGGGTAGTCGCCCTCCTGAGCGTAGAGCGTGCCCAGAAACAGATACGACTCCTGATTCGTCGGCGCGAGCTTCATCACGGCCTGGTACTGCTCGATCGCCGCCTGGTCGCGGCCGAGCGCGGTCTCGATACCGGCTTCGAGCAGGCGCGCGCGCACCATCGAGGGATCGAGCGCGATCGCTTCGTGGGTCTGATCGAGCGCTTGCGGGAGCCGCCCGTTGCCCACGAGCAGCGTGGCGAGTTGTACATGGAGAGCGGCGTTATGCGGGTCGAATTTAACCGCGTCCTGATACTGCGTCAGGGCTTCCTTGCGATCGCCGTTCGAGCTGGCGACTTCGGCCTTCAGGTACGCACCCATCGCGTAGGCCGAGGGCGGTATATCGACCGCCGGGACACCGCCAAAGGGACTACCGTTTGCGCTGCTGACGGCGCGGGACAAGAGCTGCTTCGGCGACTGGAGTCCCGAGCATGCGGCGAGCGGTAAAGCCACCACTGCGAGTAACGCCAATGCCCATATGTTGAAACGCTTCATGGGGGATGGAAAACCTTGCGAGCGCGTGCGCGATCTAGCTAACATAGCGATTTCTAACGGTCAACGTGACAGGCTTAAACCTTGCAAGACCTTTTCCACCGGGAACCGGCGCTCCGGTCTCTCCTTAGTTTGGCGCTGGTCGGTGACTGGGTGCAATCCCCTGCCGCGATTATCCTGACGCCCGGCGCCTGCCGCCATCATTATGAGCCGGCGGCGGCGCCAGAAGATCATTGCGCGCTGGTCCCGACGGCGCTCCAGGATCGCTACGCGTCGGCCGCGGCGGCGCGACACGATCGCTACGCGTCGGCCGCGGCGGCGCGACAGGATCGCATCCGTTGAGGCTGGCCGGCGGGCGCGCCAAGATCGATCGCCCATCAATCGACGATGTACTCGCACCGACTCCCTCCCGGCGGCTCGGCCTGCTCGCGCTGATCGCACTGGTTTACCTGGTCGTCAGCGGCGGCGCCTACGGACTCGAAGACGCGGTGCAAATTGCCGGCGCGCGCCTGACGCTCGCGCTCTGTCTGATCGTACCGCTCACGCTCAGCCTGCCGACCGCCCTGATGGCCGCCGAGCTGAACGCGCTGATGCCGGTCGAAGGCGGCTTTTATTACTGGGTCAAGGAGGCGCTGGGGCCCTTCGCGGGATTTGTCGAAGCCTACCTGACGCTGCTGTATACGGCGGTGGACATGGCGATCTACCCGGTGCTGATCGCGGCCTATCTGTCGTTCGTGATGCCGCTGGGAACGCCGGCGCAAATCGCGGTCGGGGTGGCGCTGGTATGGCTTTCGGGGGCGCTCAACATATTCGGCGCGCGACCGGTCGGCACCACTTCAATCGTTCTGATGGCGGCGGTCACGGTGCCGTTTGCCGCGCTGGTCGTCGCCGGATTTCCGCATCTGGTCCATTGGAGCATGCCGGCGCAGACGCTGCATCGGGGCGATTTCTTGGGCGCGCTCGGCGGCGGACTGACGGTGGTCATCTGGAATTTCAGCGGCTGGGAGAATCTCAGCATGGTCGCCGGTGAAATCGAGGCCCCCCAGCATAATTATGCGCGGGCGATTTTGATCGGGGTGCCGCTGGTGACGATCGGCTACCTGCTGCCGCTGGCGGTGTCGCTCTCGGGCGCGGGTTCGACCAGCGCCTGGCGGCTCGGCTACTTCGTGGACGTCGGGCGGAATCTGGGCGGCCCGACGCTCGGGTTTGCGCTGGCGGCGGGCGGGGCGATTTCGGCCTTTGCGATATTCGACGCTGCGATGCTGTGGGTGACGCGGATGCCGTACGTGCTCGCGCGCGACGGCTATCTACCGCCGCGGCTGACGCGGATATGGGCGGAGCATGCGACGCCCGCCACTTCGATAGTAACGTGCTGCGTGGTGTTTTCGCTGCTGGTGCCGCTCGGGTTCGTGGCGTTGGTGGTGCTCGACGTGTTCTTTTATATGGGGGCGCTGGCGCTCGAAATGTGGGCGCTGGTGCGATTGCGCAGAACGCGCCCGGAGCGCACGGGCCTGTTCGTGGTGCGCGGCGGGCGGCCGGCATTGATCGCGGTGGTGGTTGCGCCGATCGTCACGTGGGTGGCGACGTTTGGACTGGCGGTAGCGCACAATGACGCAACGGCCGGACTGGTGGTCTCGATAGTGCTGGCGGCCGGGGTGTGGCCGACCTACTCAATCCTGCGGCGGCGCTATGGCGGTCCTGCGCTGGCTGCAGCGGACTAGGAATACGAAGGGGAGACGAAGATGTTTCACGTGAAACATCTTCGCGCTGCGTTTGCGGGGAAGGGTTTCAGGGTTGCGCAGCGGCCGGGTCCGTGCGGCGCTTCACGCCGACACTATCGAGACGTTCTGGACGCTGCAAAAACGCGCAGTAGTCGGCACGTTCCACAGCAATCCGGGGTGGGAATGAGCTCGCGCGGGAACTCCTCGAAGCTCTGAGAAGCATCCCATCACGCGAACTAGGCGAAATTGTAGGGATCATCGAGCGGGCAACTAGGGCCATCCGAAACGGACATTCCAGGCGCAAGCCCACCACGTTAAAACGCCTTAATTTTTCCGCTTTGAACACCATAAGCGGCAGGCGACTGATTTAAGAGTTGCTCGATTGCTGTTCGCTGGGATAAGAATTCGAATTTACATGAACCTTGAGACGCGATCAAATGTTTAAGGCTTCTTTCTTCACGTGTATAGGGCCGTGATGACCAAAAGACAGTAACACTTGAGATAATCAACGTTGCGCAATCGGCGAGCCGCGTAAAAGTTCAATGCTCAAATCACTCACTCTGCACAATTTTCGCTGTTTTGAACATCACGAGATTCTTTTTGCGCCTCTATGCTTGCTCGTAGGGCGAAATAACGCCGGAAAATCCACGGTCGTGGACGCTTTGCGTCTAATATCGCTAGCGACTGCACGGTATCGCTCGTCAAATTATTCGGATGTGCCGAATTGGTTAGATGCCCCCGCACGAGAAAGAGGTTTCTCTCCCTCCCTTCGCGGATTTCCTCTCAATCTGGAGACTGTGTTTCACGGTTATTCCGATCCGCCCGCTATGATAATGGCTAAATTCGAGTCCGGTGAATCGATAAAAATCTATATCGGTCCATCCTCGGCCCTTCACGCCGTTATAATCAATAGGGACGGCCGCCCAGCATCCACGAGGAGCGTGGCTCAACACCTCGACGTACCGCAGCTTGCGATCCTTCCACAAATAACCCCGCTATTGAGAGAGGAACCCGTTAGAGACGAGGAATACGTGCGACGGTCGATGTCCAGCAACCTAGGTTCTCTTCATTTTCGTAACGAGCTGAAATTGAATCCGCCATTATTTAACCAATTCAAGGAATTTGCCTCTGATTCGTGGCCTCATCTGCAAGTGCGAGACATTCAAATTCGAGGCTCTGAGCCCGCCGATTCCATGATTGATTTATATGTTCGAGACGGCCAGTTCGTCGCGGAAGTCGGAGCGATGGGCCACGGCCTTCAAATGTGGCTTCAAGTGATCTGGTTCTTGACTAGGACCCCCGATAACTCTCCGGTAATTCTCGACGAACCAGATGTCTATATGCATCCGGATCTTCAAAGACGACTGATTCGTCTCGTTCAGCGACGATTTTCTCAAACAATTATCGCTACACATTCTGTGGAAATGATGTCCGAAGTCGAACCTTCGCAGGTGCTCATTATAGATAAATCACGACCAATATCGGAAGCCGCTAATTCATTACCTGCAGTACAACGGATCGTAGACACAATCGGTAGCGTCCACAATCTCCAACTAACCAGAATCTGGTCGTCTCGAAAATTGCTCTTTGTCGAAGGTAACGATCTATCCTTTTTGAAGATTTTTCAGAATTTGATATTTCCGGAGAGTAATGAACCGATTGATTCAATACCCAATATGGGTATTGGCGGTTGGGGTGGGTGGGGCCACGCCGTAACCTCCTCCCTACTGTTGAAGAATGCAGGCGGCAACGATATCAGAGTTTATTGTATCCTAGATCGCGACTATTATCCGAAGAGTCTAATTCGGGAACGTCTAGAGAGTGCGCACGCGCATGATGTTGAGCTGCATATATGGAATCGTAAGGAGATTGAGAACTATTTGTTGGTTCCTGCCGCAATTTTACGCGCACTTACATCTTCAACCAGGAAAGCTCTGCCCACAAATGATGAAGTGCGGGAACAATTACGAATTATAGCCGACAACCTTAAGGATGATTGCGTAGATAAAATCCTGCAGCAACTTCTTGAGAAGCGAATCACAGCAAGCGTCACAGAAGCTAGCAGTGGCCTGCCCGATCTTTTGTACCATTTCATAAGTTAGTAATGGTTGAGCTTGCAAGCACTCCGATTCGATCAGATTTTGGTGGGCTGATCACCTCTGGCGCCGGTGGCCGATAGCCGAGCGACGAGTGCGGTCTGACCGTGTTGTAGTGGACCCGCCAACGTTCGATGACGATTTGTGCCTCCTTGAGGGAGTAGAAGATCTCGCCGTTGAGGCATTCATCACGCAGCTTGCTGTTGAACGATTCACAGTAACCATTCTCCCAAGGGCTGCCCGGTTCGATGTACAGCGGCTGGGTGCCCAGCCGTTCGAGCCACTTCCGCACCACAGTGGCGACGAACTCTGGTCCGTTGTCCGAGCGGATGTGCTCGGGTCTTCCGTGCACGAGCATCACATCGGCCAGGGTCTCGATGACGTCGAGACTGCGCAGTCGCCGCTCGACCCGGATTGCCAGGCTCTCCCGGGTGTACTCGTCGATCAAGGTTAACATCCTGACTGACCTGCCATCGTGCGTGGCCGCGCTGACGAAGTCGTAACTCCAGACGTGATTGGGCCGCTGCGGCCGCAGCCGCACGCACGCGCCGTCGTTCAGCCATAGCCGCCCACGCCGGGGTTGTTTCCGCGGCACTTTCAGCCCCTCGCGGCGCCAGATGCGCTCGACCCGGTCCTTGCCCACTAACCAGCCGGCGCTGCGCAGCAGCGCCGCCACCCGCCGGTAGCCGTAGCGGCCGTGCTGGCCGGCCAGTGAGATGATCGCCCGGGTCAGCTCATCCTCGTCGTTGCGCACTCTCGGCGTATAGCGCTGTGTCCCGCGCCACTGGCTGAGCAACCGGCACACGTGGCGTTCCGAGAGCGCGTATCGACGCCGGACGTTATCCGCTGCGCAACGCCGCCGCGCGGGGCTTACAAGTTTCCCCGCGCGACGTCCTGCAAGATCTGTTTCTCCAGCGACAGCTCAGCCACCAGCCGCTTGAGCCGCGAGTTCTCGCGCTCCAGTTCCTTGAGCCGCTTGGCCTGCTCCAGCTTCAGCCCGCCATATTCCTTGCGCCAGCGATAATAAGTCTGCTCGGTAATCCCCGACTCGCGACACGCCTGCGGCGTCCCCTTGCCGTTGGCTATCGACACCTCCACCTGCCGCAGCACCGTCACGATCTCTTCCGCCGTGTACCTTCGCTTCGCCATTCCCAGGGCCCTCCTGTTCCAGCTTCTCTAATTTGTCGGCTGGTACAAAATTCCCCGAGCAGGCCACCAGAAGTGCTCGCGAATTTGTAAACACGGCTTGGAAAGAGGGCGATAGGCGTTTCGAGTTGGTATCCGGAAAACAGGTAATAAGCGAGCTGTCGAAATGGAGCCAACGAACACATGGATCTTCGCTAAGCCCCATCAGGATCGCGCGAGAGATGCGAAAAGAGGATATTGATCCAGAGGTTACTCGGGTCCTTCAGGCAATCGAAAACCGACGCCGCCTTACGGCTGTCGATCATGTTGCGGTAAAAGGGTAGAGACTCTGAAGGTTCGCGGCGCCTAAAGAACGGGAAACGCAGCTGATCTAGGCGGGAGTGCGGAACCTGGGCGTGGGTTAGCTTTGGGGTGCGGGGGGGCGGTTAGGGTTTTGAAGAGCGGGGGGTGCGGCGGGGTGGGGGGTTGTACACATCCAGAAATGAGAAGGCGGCGATTACCAGGGCATGCGTGATCTTGCCGCCGGCGATCAGATCCTTGACGCTTTTGAGCGGCACCAGGACGACTTCGGTCTCTTCCGAGCCGGCCGGGTTGGCGTGCGGCTCGCGCACCTTTTTGACGTTGCGGGCCAGAAACGAATAGCAGAAGTTGGGCTGAATCGCAGGATTCGGATGGACCCGGCCGAGCGTCACGATATCTTCGGAGTCGAAGCCGCATTCCTCCTGCATCTCGCGCCGGCCGGCGGCGGCCGGATTGCGATCCTCGGGATCGATCATGCCGCCTGGAATTTCGAGCGTGAAGTTGCCGATGCCGTGGCGAAACTGCCGCACCATCACGACCTCGCGAGAACTGGTAATCGGAATAATGTTGACCCAGTCGCTGGGATCGATGACGAAGAAGTCGCGCTCGCCGCGCTTGGGGTGCTCGGAACGGCGCCGATGGAGATCGAAGATGGGAGTGGCATAGACGCGTTCGGTGTCGAGCGTGCGCCATTTGCGGGCTTTCACGGAATTTTGTCCTCTCGCGTTGAAGCGGCAGTCAGTTGTGCGGCGGCCGGCCGGGTCGCGGAGTGATTGTCGCGGGTTTTCGGTCTCGAGGAAACTCGCAGATGAAGATTTCCCGGCCGCAGCGTCGGGGCGACGCGCGCGGCTATCATTAAAGAAGCGGGCACCAAAAGGGCGGGCATTAAAAAGCGAGGCGGCGATACTCGATGGCCGGGCATCGATCCATCACGACGGTCAGGCCGGCGGCCTGGGCGCGGCGCCCGGCGGCGAGGTCGATAACGCCCAACTGGCACCAGAGGACGCGCGCGCCGATGGCGATGGCCTGCTCGGCGATTTCGGCGACAAATTCGGAGCGCCGAAAGACGTCGACGATTTCGACCGGGTCGGGAATAGAGGCGAGGTCGGGATAGCAGCGCTCGCCGAGGGCGTCGATCAATGCGTCGGGCGGGAGTTGCGGATTCACCGGAATCACGCGAAAGCCGCGGTCGCGCAAGAGCATCGCGATTCTGAGGCTGTCGCGCGCGGGATTGTCGGAACATCCGAGCACGGCGACGGTGGCGGGGCGGGAGAGGATTTCGCGAATCTGCTGGTCGGACGGATTGATGTCTTCCATCGTAGCTCCGGTTGGAACCTGGGCCGTGGGTCAGGCCGGGGGCGAAGGGTGGAGGAGGCGATCGACGACGCGCGGAATGAGGCGTTCGATTTCGCGGCGGCATTCGGTGAACACGAGGTCGCCCTGCTCGAAGGGATCGTCGATATCGCCGGCCTCGCCCGCGAACGAGCGCAGGGTATGGACGTTGAGCGATTCGGCGACGGCGAAACGTTCGGCGAGTTCGCGCGCCTGCTGATCGGTCATCGCGATGACGAGGTCGGCGGTCTCGAGCAGTTCGGGATGGCGCTTGAGATCGGTCGAAGTCGCCTCCTCGCCGATATCGATGCCGATTTCGCGCAAGGTCATGCGGGTGTCGAGCGAGATCAGGGCACCGTCGCGGGCGTAGGGAGCGATGCCGGCGGAGCGCACCTGAATATGGTGGGCAAAGCCGCGCGAATGGAGTTCGCGGACCATCAGATGCTCGGCCATCACGCTGCGCGCGGTATTGGCGGCGCAAATCAGGAGGACAGAACGAAAGCGCGGCCCGCGAGGGGCCGCGCCTCCAGTTGAAGTGCCGGAACTCACGGGGCTCAGACCTTGCCGGTCAACACCTCGGCGAGGCCTTCCTTGGCGGTGACGCCCTTGGCCAACTGTTCCTTGATGTGAGCGCCAAGCTCGGCCGGATCCCAGAACTTGAGCGGACCCGACTGGGTGACTTTCGCGGCGGAATGCCAGCCCTTCATCAGCCATACGTTGCCGAGGCCGACGCGGAAGACTTCGCCGTGAACGTCCTTGGCGTCGTCGCTGCCGAGCCACGCGACGAGCGGGGCGACATGGGCGGGGCTGAAGCGATCGACCTCGCCGGACTTGGGCGTGGGCATGGTGGCGGCGGTCTGCGGAGTGGCGTCGATGGTGAGGCGGGTACGGGCGACCGGGGCGATGGCGTTGGCGGTGACGCCGTAGCGGGCCATTTCGCGATCGACGATGATGGCGAAGGTGGCGACGGCGGCCTTGGCGGTGCCGTAGTTGCCTTGACCGGCGTTGCCGAGCAGGCCGGAATCGGAGCTGGTATTGATCAGGCGGCCGTTGAGCTGATTGCCGCTCTTATGCTGCTCGCGCCAGTAGGAGCAGGCGTGGCGGGCCAGATTGAAGGTGCCCTTGAGATGGACGGCGAGGACGGCGTCGAAGTCTTCCTCGCTCATATTGAAGATCATGCGGTCGCGCAGGATGCCGGCGTTGTTGACGACGATGTTGAGCTTGCTGAAATTATCGATGGCGCATTCGATGATGCGCTTGGCCGACTTGAAATCCGAGACGCTCTCGAAATTGGCGACGGCTTCACCGCCGGCCGAACGAATTTCCTTGACGACGTCTTCGGCGGGCGAGCGCGACTGGCCGGTGCCGTCGAAATGACCGCCGAGATCGTTGACGACAACTTTGGCGCCCTGTTTGGCGAGCAGCAATGCTTCTTCCCGGCCAATTCCGCGGCCAGCGCCCGTGACAACAGCGACTTTGCCTTCTAGTAATGCCATTTTGAATGGTTCCTCTTTCGTTCGGGTTTCGATTTTTCAACGGACCGCGAAGGCCCGCCGACTAAGGCAATGATGCCGGATCGTCAAGCGCCGGAGCACCTGCAGAGCAGACCTGCCAACCGTCTTGGATAGACTCGCGCACGGCCCAATGTCAAGGCAATGCGGGATCGCCTGGAGGATGGAGACAGAGAGCGCGATTGGCGGGAAGCCCAGCAAAAGCGGGCATTGAAGGAGCGTCGGAAGATTCAGCCTTGACAAGCGCGGTGATATTAGAGCATTTGCGCTAACCTGGGGCGGATGGCGCGAGAGCGTCAGACGAAATTTATTCGATCGCGGGGACATCGCATGCAGAGTCAGTTCAGCATCATCACGATGATCATGCAGGGATGGTATGCAACCTATCCGCTGCTGCTGATTTCGGTGGTGTGCGTAACGATTATTATCGAGCGGATTTGGGCGTTGTGGGGGATCGGAGAGCGCGCGTCGAGCATGGCGGAAGCGCTGGTCGGACCGCTGCAGCAGGGGAAATTCAACGAGGCGCTGAAACGGGTCGAGAGTCCGCGGAATTCGGGCGACCGGGTGTTTCGCGACCTGATCACGGAGGCGGCGTCGGCGCAGCGGGGGCGGCTGGAAGACGTCGACGAGGAGCGGCGGTTCGCGGAATTGCTGCAGTTGCGCGGGATGATCTGGGTACTGGCAACGTCGGGGGCGTCGGCGCCGTTTATCGGGTTGTTTGGCACGGTGGTCGGAATACTGGCGGCGTTTCAGTCGATGGCGATCATGGGCACGGGTGGTTTTTCGGTGGTCGCGGCGGGAATTTCCGAGGCGTTGATCTCGACGGCACTGGGCCTGGCGGTCGCGATTATCGCGGTCATTTTCTACAATTATTTTTCGCAGAAGGTCGAACGGATTAATGCCACAATCCATATCTGCGCCGCGCGCCTGATCGATGCCGCGATGCAGGGGCAAAAATCCAATGGCAATTAGTGCGCCGTCGGGCGGCAACGGCGGCGGTATGTTCTGGGAGATAAACATCACGCCGTTGACGGATATCTTCCTGGTGCTGCTGATCATTTTCATGGTGACGTCGTCGGTGATGGTGGAATCGGCGACCCATGTGAATCTGCCGCAGGCGCAGAATACGTCGCCGGAAAACAAGGGCGTAATCGTGACCTACACGGCGAATCACGAGCTTTTCGTCAACTCCAAAGACGTGCCCGAGCGCGACCTCGAACCGGCGCTGAGCGACGCGCTCAAGCGGGTTGACGCCAAGATTGTAATTTTTCAAGGCGACCGGACGGTGCTGCTCGGCGATATGGAGAAGATTCTCGATATCGCGAAGGCGGCGGGGGCGGCGCAGATAGCGATCGCGGCCAGGCGGGTCGCGCAGGCCCCGGCGGTCGCGCCGGCGGGATGAGACGGCGCCGCGACTGAGCGCGTGGCGGAGCAGGACAGGCGATGGCGATTCAGGCCGGAAATGAACGAGGCGGGATATTCGCCGCGATCAACATCACGCCGTTGACCGATATTTTCCTGGTGCTGCTGATAATTTTCATGGTGGCGACGGCGGTCACGATCGAATCGGCGGCGCACGTCGAGCTGCCCAAGGTGCAGTCGCCGGCGGAGAATCATCCGCCCAAGGGGATAACTGTCACCTATACCGCGAACCATCAAATTTTCCTGAATTCGAAGCCGGTCAGCGAGGAGCAACTGGGTCCCGCGATCGCCGAGGAACTCAAGCACACGAACGACAAAGTGGTGGTCTTCGACGGCGACGCGCGGGTGATTTTGGGAGACATGGTGCGGATTCTGGATATCGCGAAGGGGGCGGGGGCGGACAAAGTGGCGTTGGCGGTGAACAGCAGCGTGGGCGGCGTGACGCCGACCATAGCAGAACCGTCGGCGGCGGGACCGGAGCCCGAAGCGGTGGCGCCGGACGAAGGTGGAATGCCCTGACGGGTTGGCGGGCGTCGGCGGAATGTGATTTTGATGAATTTATCGATAGAATTTTAGTCTTAAGTAGAGCAGGGTAAATCTGATCCAGGGCACGCGGGCGTCATGAACGAAACCCTTATCGTCGTGATTGGCATATCGATCTTCGCGGTGGCGGCGGCGATTTACGTCCTGACCACGCGAAGCCGCAACGCGATGGCGGACGCGGCCGGCGAACCGGTCGAGCGCCGGCGGGCGTTGAAAAACTCCCTGCGCTTCATGGAAGGACCGCTGCCGATTTCGATCGCACTGCACGCCTTGCTGCTGCTCGGACTGTTGTGGGGAGTACATTTCGAGAAGAGTCGAAACCTGATTTCGGTGGAATTTCAGTCGGGCGGCGGTGGCGGCGATCGTCATGCGGGGCAGGAGATGAAGCAGCTTAATCTGCCCGAGATGCCGCTGCCGGAGATGGCAGCGCCGATGCCGATTGCACGGCCGGTGGTCGCCTCCAGGGGGACGCGGGCGGTGGCCACCGCGATGCATTACATGCGCGAGATCAGTGGCGACAGCGGGATTGGAGCCGGTCGCGGTGGCGGAATCGGGACGGGATACGGGCAGGGCGTCGGCAAGAGTTTCGGAGGATTTATCGGCGGATTGCGCAAGAGCGGACTCGACGTGGTGCTGGTAATCGACGGCACCGGCTCGATGAAGCTGATCATCAACGACGTCAAGGTTCGGATGAAGGAGCTGGTGCTCGCGATACATCGGCTGGTGCCGACGGCGCGGATGGGAATCGTGGTGTTCGGCGGGCGCGGGGAGCCGATTCAGACGCAGCCGCTGACGGTCTCGCCGGAACGTCTGATCGCATTTTTGAACAGCATCAACGCACATGACGGCGGCGAATGGCAGGAGGACACGCTGGGCGCGGTGCGCACGGCGGTCGATCGGATGGATTGGCGGCAGCCGGCGCACAAGGTGGTGGTGCTGGTTGGCGACACGCCGCCGTTTACCGAGGATATGGAGCCGGTGCTTCAAGAGGTGCGCAAGTTCCGTGAAGAGAACGGGGCCTTCAACACGGTGGACGTGACGGTCGATGAACATCAGCGTTTCCTGGAGGAATGGGCGCGCAGCCACGACGGCGTAATGCCGGCGGACACCTCGCTGCCGCCGTTTTATCTACAGACTCAGCATGCCTACAACGAGATCGCGACGGCGGGCGGCGGGTCGTGGCACGGGCTGACCAAGAACCAACAGATCAGCCAGCAGGTGCTGATCCTGGCCTTCGGCACTAAATGGCAGACGGAAGTCAGCGCGTTTGGCCGCGGGATTTCCGACACCGCCGATCGCTGACGAGGGCGGCGGCCAGCGCGGATGAAGCCGGGCAAAGCTCGCCAATTGATTGCGGCAGCAGTCGCGCTGATGGTGGCGGCCGGATGCGGCGCATCGGAAAAGACGATCCAGTTCGCACCGGCCGTGGCGGGTCCCCCGACCGGCGACCTGGTGGACTCGCGTTTCGCGGCGACCGCGACCGTGCTGACCGATGGAGAAGTGCTGATAGCGGGCGGCGTGGCGAGCGAGAACTCGACCAGTGCGGAGGCGGAGTTGTACGATCCGGCCACGGGGGCATTCCGCCGCACCGGCAGCCTGTCGACCGGCCGGGCCTATCACACCGCGACCTTGCTGAAAGACGGGCGCGTGCTGATCGCCGGCGGGCTCGGCGCCAACGGGCGTGCGGTGAAAACGGCGGAACTCTACGACCCGGCATCGGGCACCTTTACCACCACCGGCAGCCTGCTCCAGGCCCGCTATAATTTCACCGCAAGCCTGCTCGCCAGCGGCAAGGTGATGATGGCGGGCGGCGGGACAACGACCGTGACCACCGCGAATCTCGCGACGGCGGAATTGTACGATCCGGCGACCGGGAGCTTCAGCGCCACCGGCAACGTCAAGCGCTATTACGACCCGAGCGTCGACAAATTTTATTACGAGGGACAGATGATCGCGGTGCATGCCGAACAAACCGCGACGGTGCTGAAGGACGGCGACGTGCTGATCGCGGGCGGCGAGGACGCCCACGGCGCGGCGCAGGCGGCGGCGGAGATCTACGTGGCGTCGAGCGGGAAATTCGTGGGCGTGGGGCCGATGAATTTCGCGCGGCGGGAACATCGCGCGACGATTTTGCGCAACGGCCAGGTGCTGATCACGGGGGGCGTGGACAAGCGAGGCGGGGTGCAGGCGACGGCGGAGCTGTATAATCCGGCGACGCGCAAATTCACCTTGACCACGGCGGCGTTTCCCGGTGAAGGCACCGACATGAAAGAAGCTCGCGCGCAGCATACGGCGGTGATGTTGCGGGACGGGCGGGTGTTGATCGCCGGCGGCACGGGTGCGAAATCTACCAGCCGCAGCGCCGAGCTTTACGATCCGTCGCGCGGCACGTTCACCTGCGTGGGAGGAGGCGGCGCGGCGTACGGGATGGCGTGCGGCCCGAGCATGAACGAGTATCGAAACTACGCGGCGGACGTACTGTTACCCAACGGCGAAGTGCTGATCGCGGGCGGCTATAACTTTCACATGGAACAGGCGCACAACATTTCGGCGGCTCAGAGCGCGATCGGCGGGACGAACGCTCCGTTCAGCGTGCTATGGACGGCCGAAGTGTATAACCCCGCGTCGGGTACATTTGTTTCGACGGTTGCGATCGCGCACGCACATTTCGGCGGCGCGCCGAATTAGAGGTCGCGGCGTCCGCTGAGCGCGCTGCTGAGCGTCGCCGAGTCGCTGTATTCGAGATCGCCGCCCGCCGGTAATCCGCGCGCGAGCCGGGTCGCCCTGATTCCGATCGGTTTCAGCATTTTGGCCAGGTAGAGCGCCGTGGCCTCGCCCTCGACGGTGGCGTTGGTGGCGATAATCACTTCGCGGACGGCGTCTTCGCCGTCGCGAAGGCGCGCGATCAATTCGCCGATTTTAATGTCGTCGGGACCGATGCCGTCGAGCGGAGCGATCGCGCCGTGGAGCACGTGATAAATCCCGCTGAAGGTTCGCGCGCGTTCGATCGCCATCAGATCGGCGGGCCCCTCGACCACGCAAATAAGGTCGTGCTCGCGTTCGGGATCGTCGCAGATGCGGCAGCGTGGAGCGTCGGAAAGCGCGAAACATACGGCGCACAGCCCGACCCGCTCCTTCATTTCGAGCAGCGCCTCGGCCAGTGCGATGACCTCGTCGCGCGGACGGTTGAGCAGGTTGAAGGCGAGGCGCGACGCGGTTTTTTCGCCGATACCCGGGAGCCGCGAAAGCTCCTTGACCAAGCGGGTCATCGCGGGCGGCAGGCCGTCGTTGCGTTTGAGATTTTCCGCCATGGTGGTTCGGCGACCGTCAGGCTGGTGCGATGCGATGGGCTGAGGCTAGTGATTCCCGCCAAACAGTCCGGGGAGGTTGAGCCCGCCCATGGGCGACAGTTTGCGCATGTCCTCGGCCACCATCTCCTGGACCCGGCGCAGCCCCTCGTTGACGGCAACCACCACCAGGTCCTCGATCATGGACTTGTCGTTGGAGGCGAGCAGGGACTGATCGATTTCGATCCTGCGCACACGCATCGAGCCGTCAACCACGGCGCGCACCATGCCGCCGCCGGAATTGGCCTCGACGGTCTTTTCCGCCGCCTGATCCTGCATCTGCTTGAGTTGATCCTGCAGGGCCTGCGCCTGTTTCATCAAGGCTGAAAGATCGATTCCTGATTCTGACACGGGCTTGAACTCCTTTACAGCATCATAGCACTGCCGACGGGCTTAGAGTTTATTCGGACCGGGGTCGCCGGAGCGCGGCGGCGCGGACGGATGCGCACGAACTTCGACCAGCCGCGCCTGAAATTCGTCGAAGATGCGCTTTACCACCGGGTCGCCATAGACGCTCTGCTTGAGTTCGGCTTGCGACATTCCGTCGGTGGCGACTGCGGCTGCCGGCGCCGCGGGGTCGCCCGTGCGAGCGGCGACCGGCGCCGGTCCAGGTTCGGAATCCGCAGCCGTCGAGCGATTGCTGGCGAGACCGTGGTTTACGGCGCTCGGCGGCTGCGAGTCGACGCTGCTGGCAGCGGCCGCATCGCCATTATTTGCGCCGGCCGAAGATTCCGGCGAATTTTCCCGTGAAGGATCAGACGAAGAATCCGACGAATTTTCCGCTGACGCCGGTGCCGCTTTGGCCGGCGCGGAGCCGTCTGTTACTGCAGATGCGGCGGGCGCCGTTGGCGCGCCGACCTCGGAGATTTCGGCGCGAATACGCCGGCCGTAAAGCTCGGAGGCAAGTTCGGCGATGACGCCGCGATTGTCGCTCAGGTAGCGGATATAGATGTCGTTGCGCGGCACGATGGTGAGCACGTCGTCGTTCAAATCGAGTGCGGCACCCTGTTCCATAAAGCCGAAGAGAGCGGCGCGGCGGCTGCGGATGAAGTCGCGAAGTTCGGGTAATCCCGCCGCCGGGTTGGGCGCCGCCGGGGAGTGTTCGACGGCGGGCGACGGGGGGTTGCGCCGCGCCGGGGCGGCAGCCTTGACCTCGCCCTCGACCTTCATGCGACGCGACGGCGCGGGTGCGAGCACGGATTCCGCCAGGCTCGAGGTGGGCGCGGCCTTGACCGCTCCGCTCAAGGGGCCGGTGCTGCCAGCGGCCGGCGCCGAACGCGGCGCCGAGCCCGGTGGGTTGCCGCCGCCGACGGTTCCCTGGGCGGGGCCACTCGCTCCGATGGCACGCAAAAGTTCGTCGGCATCGACCACCGGCGCAAGCGCGGCCATGCGGATCACCGCCATTTCGAGCAGGAGATCGGGATAGGGCGATCGAATCAACTGTTCCTGAGCGTCGGCCATCAGGCGGAACAGGCGCATCAGGTCGCGATTACTGGCGGTCGTGGCGAGCCGCCGAAGCTCGGCCGCTTCCTGATCGGGAAGGTCGGCGAGCGGGCTTTGCGGGCCGTTGGAGTCGGGTAATTTTGCGACCGCCAGATTGCGCAAAAGCTCGAGGATATCGCGGCCGAGCGATTCGAGATTGGCGCCGCTGCGATGAAGCTCACGGACGGTGCCAAGCGCGGCGGCGGCGTCTTTGCCGAGTATCGCTTCGACCATCGCGAAGACCCGGCTGCGGCTTGCGACGCCCAGAATCGAGGCGACTTCGGACTCGGTGACGTTGCCGTTGAGGGACGCGATCGCGGTCTCGAGCATCCGTTCGGCGTCGCGCATGCTGCCGCCAGCTTCACGCGCCAGCAATCGCAGCGCCGCTTCATCGGCGCCGGCGCCCTCGCGCGCAGCGAGTTCCTTCAACCGATCGTAAATCACAGCGAACGGGATGCGGCGGAAGTCGTAGCGCTGGAGCCGCGAGAGGATAGTCTCGGGCATCTTCTGCGGCTCGGTCGTCGCGAGGATGAACTTGACGTGAGCGGGCGGCTCTTCGAGGGTTTTCAGCAGCGCGTTGAAGGCCTGATCGGTGAGCTGATGGGCCTCGTCGATGATGTAAATCTTGAAACGGTCGCGCGCCGGACGATAGCTCAGGTTCTCGATAATCGCGCGGGCGTCGTCGATTTTACGGTAAGTCGCGCCGTCGATCTCGACCACGTCGAGGGCCGTGCCCGCGCGAATCTCGAGGCATGCCGCGCAAGTGCCGCAAGGCTCGGGCGTCGGTCCCTGCTCGCAGTTGAGGCAGCGGGCCATGATGCGCGCGGCGGTGGTCTTGCCCACACCGCGAATTCCGGTGAAGAGGAAGGCGTGCGCGATACGCCCGCTTTTGAGTGCCTGCGCCAGAGTGCGCGTGGCATGCTCTTGGCCGACCAGTTCGCTGAAGCGTTCCGGACGCCATTTACGCGCCAGTACCAGGTGGGATGAGGGAGTCGATGCCATGCGTTTTCGTCAGAAATCCTGCCCGTCGAATGATAGCCAGGCACCCCTGCGGCACAGGGCTTGAGCCGGTGCCGTTGCTTCCTTCCGGACCTGGCGGGGTTCGCGACCTTCCCTTGCGCAGGACCCGGCTATCAGCGGCGGGCAGTCTATCTTCATTTCCAAGTCGTCGCGGCTCCGCGGGTGCGGCGGCCAGCGGCAGGGTCGTACATCCCTCAGGCATGCGCCCCTATCGATCCCATGCGCTGCCCGTGCGCCTCGAAGCTCCACATTAAATTATCACAGTCGCCGGGTTGCAACCGCCTCGCGCGAAATCTTTCTTTGGCGCCGGCGCGATTGACCGTGGCCTGCGGCTATGGAAAGGTGCGCATCGCGAACGCTGCAAGCGCGCCAGCCCGCGATCGGCAGCGGCGCCCGTACTGGTTGCGCGCGATGGGGTTCGCATCGCGAGACCTTCCCGCATGGAGCTATGACCATGGAATTTGGCATCTGCGTCGACACGCACATCGATAAATGGGACCTCATCCGTTACGCCGAGGAACTCGGCTACGAGCGCGCATGGGTGCCCGATTCGCAAATGATCTGGTCGGACTGCTACGCCGTGATGGCGCTGGCGGCGCAGGCCACCAAGCGAATCAAGATCGGCACCGGCGTTGCGATACCCGGCACGCGCCTGGCGCCGGTGACCGCGCATTCGATTGCGACGATCAACCAGATCGCGCCCGGACGCACCTTTCTCGGCATCGGTACGGGTCACACGGCGATGCGCGTGATGGGGCAGCATCCGATGCGGATCAAGGATTTCCATGAATATCTGCGGGTTGTGCGCGGGCTCCTCAACGGCGACGCGGTCGAGTACACGCACGCCGGACGCACGCGCGAAATCCAGTTTCTCCATCGCGACCTGCATTACCTGAACCTCGAACAGCCGATCCCGATCTACGTTGCGGCCAACGGCCCGCGGGCTTGCGAAATCGTCGGCGAATTCGGCGACGGCTGGATTACGGCGGTCGGCAGTCCCGCCGAAGTCGCGGCGCAGCGCGCGATGATCGAGCAGGGCGCGCGCAAGGCGGGGCGCAAAATGCCCGAGCCATTCGTCACCACCGCGCTGATCGGGGGATGCGTGTTGCGGCCGGGCGAGAAGCTGACCGACGATCGCGTGATCGACGAAACCGGATCGTTCGTGTCGGCGGTGCTGCACTTCGCCTACGAAATCTGGAAGGACATGGGCAAGCAGGAGGCGCTGATACCGCCGTATTTCGCCGACGTATGGGATCAGTATCTGGCGCGAGTCGAAGACATGAGCCTGCCCGAACAGGCGCGCTTTCGCCAAATCCACGACGGCCATTGCACCTACCTGCAGCCGGGCGAGCGCAAATTCATGACGCCGGCGGCGATCAAGGGTTCATGCCTGGTCGGCACTCCCCAGGAGATTGTGGAGCAGTTGAAGGAATTGGAGCGCATCGGGATTCGCGGCATCAGCCTGCTGCCGCCGGCGGAATTTCAGCGCAAGGTGTTTCGCGATTTTTCCGAATTGGTAATGCCGCTGATGCGCTAGGCGAGCGAAATCTGGTTGCGGCGCGCCGACGGGATTTCATCGCGGCGTAACGCGCGCAGGCGAAGACTTCACGCGCGCGGCGGTGGCCCGGTAGCGTGCGCGGCGTGCGGCTGCTATCACGATCACAATGGAAGCGGGACACCTTCGCATCGCACTCATTCAGATGAGTTGCACGCCCGAGCCGGCGGCGAATCTCGAAAAGGCGGTGGGACTGATCGAAGTCGCGGCGGCGCGCGGCGCTGCGGTGGTGTGCCTGCCGGAGCTTTTTCGCACCCAATATTTTTGCCAGTCCGAGCGCAACGAGATGTTCGATCTCGCCGAGCCGATTCCGGGGCCCACGACCGAGCGGCTCGCGCGCGTCGCCGCGGCACATCGGATCGTAGTAATCGCGCCGTTGTTCGAGCGCCGCGCCCAGGGCATCTATCACAACTCCGCCGTGGTCATCGACGAGCTCGGACATATCGTGGGTCTCTACCGCAAAATGCACATTCCCGACGACCCCGGATATTACGAAAAATTCTACTTCACGCCGGGCGACCTCGACTTCATCACGCATCGGAGCAGCCACGGCTCGCTCGGCGTGCTGATTTGCTGGGACCAATGGTTCCCCGAGGCGGCGCGGCTGACGGCGCTCGCGGGCGCGCAGGTTCTGTTCTACCCGACCGCTATCGGATGGAGCCCCGAAATGTCGCCGGCCGTGCGCACGCGAATCCACAACGCATGGGAAACCGTGCAGCGCGGCCACGCGATCGCCAACGGCGTGTTCGTCGCAGCGGTGAATCGCACGGGCGTTGAGGACGGCCTGCAGTTCTGGGGCAACTCGTTCGTGGCCGATCCGTTCGGCGAAGTCGTCGCGCGCGCCGACGCGGTCAACGAAGATATTCTGGTGATCGATTGCGACTTGAATCTGATCGAGGAGACCCGCCGCAACTGGCCGTTCTTGCGCGACCGCCGTATCGACGCGTATCGCGATATTACGCGCCGCTTCAGAAGTTGACGTGAGCGCGCCGCACCCGGAACATCGCGAGCTGCTGTCGTCGTATCGGATGCCCGCCGAGTGGGCGCCGCATCTCGCGACCTATATCGTATGGCCGCACAATCTCGACACCTGGCCGGGAAAGTTCGAGCCGATTCCGCCGCTGTTCGCCCGGATGACCGCCGTGATCGCGCATTTCGAGCCGGTGCGAGTGCTGGTTAACGACGCCGCAGCGTTCGCCAATGTGCGCGCGATGATCGCCAATGCACCGACGCCCGACGGCTCGCCGGTGCGTATTGATCGGGTCGATTTCGCCGCAATTCCCACCAACGATTCGTGGGTGCGCGATCACGGTCCGATTTTCGTCAACCGTCGCGCAGGCGCGGACCCCGGTTCATCCGCGCAAATCGCGCTCGACTGGCGCTTCAATTCGTGGGGCGAAAAATACGGGCGCTACGATCTCGACGACGTCGTGCCGCGCCGCCTCGGGGAGCATTACGGCTTCGACGTTATCGAGCCGGGTATCGTGCTCGAAGGCGGCTCGATCGAGATCAACGGCGCGGGCTCGCTGATGACCACCGAAGCGTGCCTGCTCAACCGCAATCGCAATCCGTCGCTCGGCCGCGGCGAAATCGAGGAGTATTTGCGGGTCTACCTGGGCGTGACCAATATACTGTGGCTCGGCGACGGCATCGCGGGCGACGATACCGACGGCCATATCGACGACCTCGCGCGCTTCGTCGGGCCGGACACGATCGTCACCGTGGTCGAGGACGATCCAGCCGACGAGAATTATCGCGTGCTGGCCGACAACCTCGCGCGCCTGCGCGCGTTGCGCGACGAGCATGGCCGTGCGTTCACGATCGCGACGCTGCCGATGCCCCCCGCGCTTTATTACGACGGCACGCGGCTGCCGGCGTCGTATGCGAACTTCTATATCGTCAACGGCGGCGTTATCGTGCCGACCTTCGATTGTCCCGCCGACGCGGTCGCTATCGCGACACTCGAGCGCCTGCTGCCGGGCCGTCGCGTCGTCGCGATTCCGGCCATCGACCTCGTGTGGGGACTCGGCGCCGTGCATTGCCTGACGCAGCAACACCCTTCTTTTCAATGATGGATCAGATGAAAAGAAAGTTGTTCAAGAGCGCAAAATTTATGGTTTCTTAAGAACTGAAACCTCACGGAGGTTTCAGACTTCCCGTTTGCAAGATGCGGGCTTCGCCCTGGGCAAAAGGTTTTTGGCCACGGATGATTCGCCGGTCGTGGCCGGCTCGTAACCATCGCGAAGGTCATTGATTGGAAAGCTGGGAAGCCTGAAGCTCGGTCTTTTGAATCGCGTGCTGCGCTCGTTGTGCGCACGTCGCAGACTCCTTGTTTTAACGCACCTCGCAGACTCGTTAGCTCGCTGCGCTTGCGGCTTCGCTGGTGTGCTCGACTCCGCTGCGCTTCGTCTAGTGGGCGGTTTCAGAAAACTAATAGTTTTGAGTTCCTCGACCAATGACCCCGCTGTCTGCCTTAGCCGGGATGGGTTTCGGTGACGACGCCCTCGCGCAGCAGAGTTTCGATTTTATCTTCCGAGTAGCCGCACACCGCGCGCAGGATTTCGCTGGTATTCCCGCCCAGCGCTTCCGCCGGAACCGGATCGCTCGGCGGCGTCTTCGAGAACTTATGCGGCGACTTCAGCAGCAGCATTTCGGTGCCGTCGTCCGCCTGAACTTTCGCCACCATGCGCCGGCTCAGAATCGGATCGCGCGCGAACTGTCCGACCGAGAGCACGCGGGCCGCGGGCAGCCGCAATTCGTCGGCAAGGATGCGCACCGTCTCGTCGTCATTGGGCAGCGTCGCGAACCATTCCTCGATAATCAGCTTGAGCGCGGCCTGATTCTCGAAGCGCCCGCCCAGCGTTTTGAACTCCGCTACGTCGAGCAAATCCGCACGGCCCATGCGCCGCGCCAGAGCCTCCCATTGCGGTTCGGTGAAAATCCCGATGCCGATATAGCCGTCCTTCGATTTGAACACGCCGTACGGAAATGCCCCGGTGCGCTGCGTGCCGCCGCGCTGCGGGTCGAGTTCGCCGCCGGAGGTGCTGAACGCGGCGAGTTGCCAATCGTGCGAGTTGTAGGTGCAATCGACCAGGGCCAGATCGATATGCTGGCCCTCGCCGGTGCGGGCGCGATGAAACAGCGCCGCCGAGATCGCGCCGAAGGCGTTTACCGCCGTCATGTGATCGGCGATCGCCGACGCCGGATACACCGGATGGCCGTCGGGCTCGCCGATCATATGCAGAAAGCCGCCGGCCGCCAGCGCCACCAGATCGTTGCCGATACGTTCGGCGAAGGGGCTGTCCTGCCCGTAGGTCGAGACCGAGCACATGACGATGTTGGGATTGACCGCGGCGATCGCGCCGTAGCCGAGGCCGTAACGTTCGAGCACGCCGGGCGTATAGTTTTGCAGCAGGACGTCGGCGGTCTTCGCGAGGTCTTTGACCACGGCGGCGCCGGCGGGGCGCTTGAAATCGACGCACACGCATTTCTTGCCGCGATTATGCATCGTGAAGTAAGTCGGCGCCGTGCCCTTGCGGCCGTCGCCGGGGCTGAAGCGCAACCGTCGCGAACCCTCGCCGTTGGGCGGCGGCTCGACCTTGATTACCTCGGCGCCGAGATCGACGAACAATCGTGTCGCGACCGGCCCTGCGAGGTATTGCGTCAAGTCGATAATGCGGACGCCTTCGAAAATGCGCTTTTGCAAAGCCATCGAATATCCTTTTATGCCGGCGCGGTTGCCGCAGGTCCAGACCGCTGGTTTGCAGGCGATTCGCGCGGCGTTAGTTGCGCCCACGGTTAACACAAAAAGGTTCGACGCGGTTAGCGAATCGCATCGGTATCATGGGCGAGAGTTTTGCAATGGCGCGCTTGATGTTCTTCGACGACCGCTCTGCGCCTTTCAATCTGACGCCGCGATGATGCTAAGTAATTAGCGACAGCAAACCAGTTTCAGGAGGCCGCATCGTGCGTCGCGTCAAACCCATCCGTTCAGCCCTGTTCGTTCCCGGCAACCGCGAGGACCGGATTCAAAAGGCGCCCCGATTCGGCGCCGACGCACTGATTCTCGATCTCAAGGATGCGGTCGCGCTGCCCGACAAGGAGCGCGCGCGCGGCACCGTGCGCAAAATGGTCGAGGAGTTGGGCGGCGCGGGCCAGAACATTTTCGTCCGCGTCAACGATTTTGAAACCGGCCTCACCTGGGCCGACCTCGACGCGGTCGTATGTAAGGAACTTTACTGCGTGATGTTGCCGAAGGTCACCGGACCCGAGGACGTGAAACGCTGCGACACGATCATCGAATTTCTCGAGCGCAAGCACGGTATCGAGCCGGGCAGCGTGCTGATCGATCCGGTGCTCGAAACCGCGCAGGGCATGCGACAGGCCTATGAAGTGGCGATCGCGTCACCGCGCGTCGCCCATCTCGGCGGCCTCACCGGCAAGGACGGCGACATCGCGCGCGCGATCGGTTTCCAATGGACGCCCGAGGGTCATGAGGCCTTTTACTACATCTCGAAGGTGCTCCTCGATGCGCGCGCCGCGAACATCGCCTATCCGATGGGCGGGCGCGGATGGTGGGATATCAAGGACCTCGACGGGCTGCGCGAGGAGGCGATACGCACGCGCGCATTCGGTTACAACGGGATGCTTCTGATCCATCCGTCGCATGTAGCGATCGTCAACGAAGTCTTCACGCCAACCAAAGAACAGATCGCGCATTGGCAGGAACTCATCGCGGCGGTCGAGAAACTCGAGAGCGAAGGCAGTTCGGTGCTGATTCACAACGGCATGATGATCGATACCGCGCATCTGAAGGTCGCGCGCGACATGCTGACATGGGCCGCTGAGTTGGGCGTGCTGTAGGCGCGAGAGGAGATGGGGAGAGTTGTCGAGGAGCGCGAAACTAAAGTTTTTGCTGAAACCTCACAAGGTTTCAGACTTCCCATTTGTCAAAAATGCGGGCTGCGCCCTGAAAAAACGTCATCGGTGGATTTCAGCGATTGACGTGCGCGCAGGTTTCATCGGCTGACGCTCGCTACGCGGTGGTGGACGTAAGAGTCCCGTCTAATGCTCGCGCGTTTGGCGAGCGGTATCGCAAGCACATCATTCACCCAGGTCTAACCAAACGGGAAGTCTGAAACCTTGTGAGGTTTCAGAAAGCTTAAAGTTTTGCGTTCCACTTTCCCGGTCTCCCCGCACGCGGGAGTGCCGCGTGCGGGGGGGCTGCTCAGGCCGGCTTGCGGCGCATCATCCCGAGGCGCCGCGACTTGACCACGGTCTCGCCGCGCTGGTTAACGCCGCGATGCTCGAACGTCACGATGCCCCATTGCGGACGCGACTTGGAGTCGCGCACCTCGATCACTTCGGTCTCGGCCGTGATGGTGTCGCCGATAAAGACCGGCTTGGGAAACTCGGTTTTTTCGAAGCCGAGATTGCCCACCGTGGTGCCCAGCGTGAGTTCGCCGACGGATAGCCCGACCACCAGCCCGAGTGTGAAGATCGAATTCACCAGGCGCTGTCCGAATTCGGTGTTCTTGGAAAATTCGGCATCCAGATGCAGCGGCTGCACGTTCATCGTGAGCGTGGTGAAGAGCAAATTGTCGGTTTCAGTAACGGTACGGCTTGGCTGATGTTTGAAGACATCGCCGACACGGAATTCCTCGAAATACTTTCCTGCCATGTTCGCCTCGCGGTTTCAGAGTGCTGTACAGATACCAAAATGATCGCGCGGCGCGCGAGTCCGCCGAGGGGTTCGCGCCTGAACGCGTGTTCGATTGGCGGCCGCGCCGAGGCTCAGTGGGCCTTGGCGGCAGGGTTGGCGGTCTCGGGCGATAGTTCCTCGAGGGTCTTGCCGCGGGTCTCGGGCACCATCGTCAGGATCAGCACGATTCCGACCAATGGGCCGGCGGCAAACAGCGACGCCGCCTTGCCGAGTCCGCCGAGCGGGGCCGACAGCGCGCCGACTATGAGCGGCGATAACATCCAGCCGAGTTGCCCCAGGACCTGCACCGTCATGCAATAGCCGGTAGCGCGCGCGCCGGTCGGAAACAGCTCCGATGAGAGCGCGGAATTCGCGGTGCGTGCACCCTGGTAGGCGAACATCGTGGCCATAAACGCGAGCAGCATCGTTGCGTGGGAATCGGTGCGGAACAACTCGAACATCGCCAACGCCGAACCCAGGAAGAACATAGCCGCGGTGACGCGCCGGCCGATCCGATCGAGCAGGTATCCACAGAGCAGCGTCCCGACCGAACCCATCAGGTAGGCGAGCACGATCGCCATGCCGATTTGGCTGGACTCCCAATGATGGTCGCGCTTGGCATAGAGGCTGAAAAAGGAAATCGTCGGGCCGCCGACCAGCCCGATGCAATTACACAGCCCGGCGATCAGCAGCAGCCGTCCGCGATAGGATTCCTGGCCCGCCTGGAAACATTGGCGCAGCGGCGCGAAGAAACCCTCGGGTCCGGAGTCCGCATCGCGGCGGCGCTGCTCGCTCACGCCGAAGCGCACGGTCTCGCGCATCCCGCGCCGGAGCCATGCGACGACCAGCAGCGGAGCGATTCCGAGGAAATACATGCCGCGCCAGCCCCAGCTCGATTCGGCGATGTAGCCGTAAAGGATTCCGGCGGCGGCGACGCCGAGGAAGGCGACCATGTGCAGAATCGAGATCGCACGGCCGCGCAGTTCGTCGGGAAACTCTTCGCAGATGATCGTGATCGCGATCCCGAATTCGGCGGCGAGGAAGACCTGAGAGGCGCTCTGAAACAGCGTGAACGACAGCATCCCGGCCGAGAGCGCGGTCATCAGAGTGAAGAAGGCGTAACACAGTACGGTGTTCGCGATTACCGGTTTGCGGCCGAAGCGATCGGCGAGCGTTACGACGAAAAACGAGAGGATGCCGCCGAAGCGCACGGTCGTCGCAATCGCCCCGATGGCGCGGTCGCCGAGGTTGAAGGTGCGCGCGATATCGGGCGTGCACAGATGGAAGATGGTGATGTCGTAACCTTCGAAGATGGTCGCCGACATCAGCATCGCGAGCAACGCCCACAGGTAGCGCCGTTCGGGAATTAGAGGATTGGCGGAATTGCCTGCTGTGGGCGGAGGGCTCAGGGGTGCTGCGTCCATAATACGAGCCACTGCGCGGGCCGCATCGGGAATAACCTTTCAGATCGGTTGCGCACGGGCAAGCGGGAATCGGCGGCGACGCGGAATCATGGAAGGATTTCACCCGGAAACTAAACCCCGGGATTTTTGGGCGTTGGGCTAACCGGTATGCAGGTTAGGGATGTCCGGCGGCGCGGCGAATCGTCGCGCGTCCGGCCTCGAGAAAAGTGGCGTTGTGGGAGCTCGATTTGAGGGCGTCGAAGGTCGCCTGGTAGCCGGTGTCCCCGACCGCGAAGTCCAGCGGATGGGTGCGGGTTGAGACGTGCAGCGGCTGCCCCTGATAGTACTCGGAAATGGCCGCCGCCAAGGCCGTGCTGGAACCCGACATCGCCACGCTTTGCCCCTGGCATTGCAGCCGCGACATCAGGTCGTCCTGATTGCAATTGGCGGCTGGGGCGTCGAGCGTGACCTGGCGCACGGTCAAATCCTCGCCCGCGCAGCGCAGCGATGCGGCGTAGTCGAGGGTGCGGTATTCGAGGTTGCCCGCGACGGTCATCAGGTTGTCGGCGCCGTTGACCGTAATATTCTTGGCGGTCATGGTCTCGGTGACGCCCTGGACCGGAAGCGGAATCTCGAAGGTCGAGCCGTAAAGCCGCAATACCTGATTGATGAAAGTATATTGCGCCGCGATGATGACATTACTCATTGCGGGAGCGTTGGCGATCTCATCGGAAATCGCGGGGTCGTCGAGGTACGGAGACGGATTACTCACTTGCGCGTGGGGAAACGCGATGACGTTAATCGCGGAGCCGGGAAAGCTGACGGCGAGATCGAAGCCGATATTGCGGCCGCGGCCGGTGAGTAAACGAATGCCGGAAGTATTGTAGCTTTGGATTTCGCCGAGATGACTGAGATTTGGGGCGGTGTATCCGGGCCGCGCCGCGCCGGCGGCGTCGGCGACCGTGAGCGTCAACCGCCAGGGAATCCATGAGGCGCGCAGCTTGACGACTTCGAGCCATTCGGAGGCCGCGCCGGAACTGATCAGGCGCGCGGCCACGTTGGCGAGCGGCGCGGTGCAATCGGCGGCGGCGAGGATCGAGGACGACAGGGCGCGGGCCGACCCGGGTACGGCGATGGCTATCATGTATCCGCTCGCTCCGCTCGCTGTGCGCACGTCGCGGACTCCTTTGCTCGACTCCGCTGCGCTCCGTCTAGTGTCATATCCGCTCGCTGCGCTGCGGCTAGTGTCATACCCGTTCGCTGCGCCGCGGTCAGCGTTCGGCGCGGCGCCGCCGCAATAGCGCATCGCAACGACGGAGATTTTCTGCGGCTCGAGTGCGGCAGCATCGGGGGGCGCATCGAAGACGATCGGGAGCATCTGGCGAATGGCGTCGGGAATGAGGCGCGGCAGTAGCAGGACGCGCAGCGGCGGGGCGTTTTGCGCGCGTGTGGCAGGCGGCGCGATCAGTATCGCCAGTATCAGGAAAAGAGAGATCGAAACGCGGCGGGCCACGGTATTCAATTTGAACATTGGCGATGCTGACCTGAACCATCATTACATGAGCGTCCAGTGGAATGAACTTTGTCGACGGCGGACGTTCTGCGTTTTTTCAATGCCGGACGCTTGCGTTACTCCGGTGGACGGCCAGGCCCGGTGCGAATCTATAACGCGCGCGACTCGCCGGGCGTTTCTCTATCAGGAGAGGCGGCGCGAGTCGGCGGAACGCTGGAGGCTGAAAAAATGAGCGAGCCGGTTTGCCGCGAGCAATCACCTGAGTTAGCTTGCTCAGCTAGTCCGCTGAATCAATTTCCCGAGATGGCTTGCTCAGTTAGCCAGGCCGCTCAATAGGTGTGATCGGTTGCGGGTACGATTCAGGCGCACGAATAGATAGCCGGACGCGAAAACGGGTCGCAATGAGGGATATACCGTGAAAAATGCATTGATCATCGGCGGCACCGGGCCGAGTGGACCATTCCTGGTACAGGGGCTGCTCGAGCGCGGATTCGAGGTCACGATTTTACATCGCGGAACCCATGAAATTCCCGAGATACCGCCCGGGATCGAGCATATCCACACGGACCCGCATTTCCGCGAGACGCTCGACCCGGCGATTGGGGGGCGGACCTTCGACGTGGTGATCGCGACCTACGGACGAATCCGCGTGATCGCTGAGGCGTTTGCGGGCAAGGCCGGACAGTTCATCGGGATCGGCGGCGTGCCGTCATATCGCGGCTATTTCGATCCGTCGGCGAATTTCCCGGCGGGCTTGCCGATACCGGTGCCGGAGACTGCGCCCACGGTGGAATCCGAAGCGGAGCATCGTTTTTCGTATCTGATTGCGAGTACCGAGCAGGCGATTCTCGCGGCGCATCCGCGCGGTGCGGTTTTTCGCTACCCCTATGTCTATGGACCGTACCAATTGCTGCCGCGCGAATGGTGCGTGATCCGGCGCGCGCTCGACAAGCGTCCGTTCATAATACTATCCGAGGGCGGACTGTCGCTGATGACGCATGGGTATGCGGGTAACCTGGCGCATGCGGTGCTGCTGGCGGTGGACCGGCCGGAGGCGGCTGCGGGACAGATCTATAATTGCGGCGACGATCGGCAATTCTCAGTCAGGCAGGTGGTCGAGATCATCGCCGACGAGATGCAGCATAAGTTCGAAATAGTCAGTTTGCCGGCGGAGGTGGCGTATCCGGCGCGCGGAATCAGCCTGGAAGTTACACCTCAGCACAAGCTGATGGACCTGCACAAGATCAAGCAGCAGTTGGGCTATAGCGATGCGCTGGCGCCGGAGGAGGCGCTGCGGCGCACGGCGCGGTGGTACCTCGAGCATCAGCCGGAGCGCGGGGGCGATCTCGAGCAGCGGCTGCAGGACAGCTTCGACTACGAGACCGAGGACAAGCTTGCGGCGATCTATCGGGAGGCGGCGACGCGGGCGCGCGCGTTTCATCGGGAGGTCGTACGCACGCCGCATCCATACCCGCATCCGAAGGAACCGGGCCTCGCGCGGGACCATCGCAATCGGTAGGGCTTCGTACCCCCGAGAGTCTTCGTGATCTATATTAAGCCCGAGCATATTGCCGAGGAGGGATTTCTGGTTGAACGCCGAGCGTCTACAAACAGTTGCCAAAGCAATCCAAGCGGAATTAAACTCAACAGGTACAGCGAATCATCTTCAGCAGCTCACGACATTCCTACAAGCTCTCGCAAATCAACCGGGAAATCCCACAAATCAGCAGCAGGTAGCTAATAGGTTCGAACAACTGCAGAAGGCCCTGAGAGCTGCTCCAAGCAACAATTTTAGCCCCGCGTGGCGTCAAATATTGACGGAGATTGGCGGCGCCGAATTTTTAGGCAGTTCGCTTGCCGACAAAATTCGCACCCTCATCGAACGCAATGAGAAAATCACCCCACAAGCAGCGCATCAGGGAATACTCCAAATCCAACAATCAGCGACCGTTTTTAAATCTGCTATAGATCAACTAATTGCGTCCTTCGAAAATCTCAATATCGGATCCGAAAATCTCGCGCCGGGCGAATGTGAATTTGGAGTTTCTATTCCACGTGCAGCTCTAAAGGATGACTTAGACGGGTTCGCTGGTGAATTAAGAGATCTTCGGTTCATTTTGAGGACCTTTGGTGAGTTTACAACGGGTGGTTCTCTATCATTCCCAATACGTACGATCTCGTCTAGCGATTTGTTAGTTTATGTCGATGTGATCCCGCGGGTCGCTGCTGCATTGGCTCGCGCAGTGGCGTGGATTATCGATCAGTATAAGAAAATTATTGACATTCGAGAAAAAGTCGGGGACTTACGAACTGATGGGGTGCCGCCCGATGAATTGAAGGGAATTGAAGAGTTTGCGAATTCCCAAATGGAACGCGGAATTGAAAAAATCGCGGTCGATATCGAAAGTGAATACTCCGTTGTTGAGGACGGAAACCGGACGCATGAATTACGAACGGCTATCAAGATTTCGCTTAACATGATCGCTAATCGCTTGGATCGCGGGCTTAATTTTGATGTGCGGATAGAACCACCAAAGAGTTCAGAAAACAAAACAGATCCAGAAGTTGACCAAGCGGTTGTCACTATTCGTACTGCGACGCCATCGTTACAATTCATGCGAGTAGGCGGCGACCCAATCTTATCACTTCCGGAGCCCAGTTCAACAATGCCAACCCGACCCAAGAGGTCCAGAGCAAAAAAAGCGCCAAAGGGCGAATAGTACGCTAGGAAATATTTGGCAAATATGGCGACCGGTCGAGGTGGGGCCGTCACCGACTGTTTCGTCGAAAACTTCAGGCGTGAAGAGGAGATTCAGAGCTAATGAGGCACCGAATCAAATCGTTCGGCATCCTGCGAACTTCGGCGACGATGGGAATTCTGATGTTTGTCTTCTTCGCCGCGTTTTCCCTAGAAGGGTGTTGATGAAAGGGCTAAATCGCGAAGTTGGCTCGGTCGGATGACTTGACGAACTGAGTATTGAGGTTGCGGGTCGGATAGATAGCAGGTTAGTGGTCGCAGTTGCAGCTTGCTGGCAACTCGAATCACCCGCTGGGACATAGCTTTGCGATTCTCAGCAGGTTGTAGGCAGCGCCGACCATGTAGGCGGCGAAACTGGTCCGCTCGACGCCCCGATAGCGCGTGCGGCGGAAGTTGCCGACCGTCTTGATCCAGCCGAAGATCTCCTCAACCCGCTTGCGCACCCGCTGGCTGACTGCGTATCCAGGCCAACTGGTGGTGCGGTGGTCGAGCGCCGAGCCACCCGGCCGCCGCTCATTCTGCGCCACGTGTGGAGTAACGTTGAGCGCGCGGCAGGTCGCCACGAATGCCGCCGTGTCATAGCCCTTGTCGCCGGCCACCGTGATCCGGCGCGGTCCGCGAATCTCCTGGAGCATATCGAGCCCTTGCTCGCATTCGGCCCGACCGCTGGCCTGACCTACGCGCAGATCGATCATTAATCCGTTGCGATTCTCCATCAGCACGCTTTCCGTGTAGCAGAGCCGGGCCTCTTTGCCGGCGCCCTTCTTTGCCAGTCGCGCTTCGGGATCGGTGGTCGACTGGTGGGTCGCGTTTTGGCGCCGTTCGCCGTGGAAGTCCACGCTCGGATTGCCCGGATCGTCTGGCGGCGTACGATCGCTGCGCTCCTCACCCTTGGGACGAAAGCTCTTGAGCGAAGCCCACGCCTCGATCAGCGTGCCGTCCACCGTAAAGTGTTCGTCGCTAGTCAGCTTCAACTCGCGCGCCTCCGCCACCACCATGCTGAAAAACTCGCCCGCCACATCGTGCTCCAGCAAGCGCGCCCGGTTGCGGCTAAAGGTCGAGTGGTCGAAGGCCGGCTCGTCCCAGTTCAGATCCAGGAACCAGCGGAACAACAAGTTGTAGTCCAACTGCTCGCAGAACATCCGTTCACTGCGCACCGTGTACAGCGCCATCAACAGCGAAGCTTTCAACAACCGCTCCGGCGGAATCGAGGGCCGGCCCACTTCACTGTACATCTGCTCGAACAGCGGCGAGAGTTCTTTGAGTGCCACCTCGGCCAGCGCTTTGATCAGCCGGATCGGATGGTTGGCCGGTACCCTCTTCTCAGGATTCACCAAGGTCAGCATCGTCGTCTGTGGCCGATCGAATCCCCGCATCTTCCTCTTCCTCCTCAACCCCACTGGCCTCGTTCAAACTATACCATTGCCAAACGAGCGATCTATCCAGCTCGGAAAGGAATTTCTCAACATCCTGCTAGTGTTGTGTCCCAGAAATAACTTTACAAAGGCGTTGGAGCTTGGCGAAGATTGAGTCGGCGGTAGCGGTCCAGGCAAAGGGTCGCTTGTGAGTATTGTAGTGAGTCACAAAGCGATCGATTGTTTGGACCAGGTCACGCACCGAACGGAACGAGCCGCGGCGGATCGCGCGGTGCGTGATAAGCGCGAACCAGCGCTCCACCTGATTGAGCCAACTCGCGTAGGTGGGGGTGTAATGGAGGTGGAAGCGCGGATGGCGCGCGAGCCAGGCCTTGACCCGCGGATGTTTGTGAGTGGCGTAGTTGTCGGCGATCAGGTGCGCCTCAAGCGCGGCCGGAACATGGTGATCGAGGTGGTTGAGAAAGGCCAGAAACTCCTGGTGCCGATGGCGCGGTTTGCACTGAGTGATGACCGCCCCGTCGAGCACGTTGAGCGCCGCGAATAAGGTCGTGGTCCCATGCCGAAAATAGTCATGAGTTACCCCTTCAAGGTAGCCGAGACCCAGCGGCAGCACCGGTTGGGTGCGCTCCAGCGCCTGGATCTGCGACTTTTCATCCACGCACAGCACCAGGGCCTTGTCCGGTGGGTTGAGATAGAGCCCCACCACGTCGCGCACCTTCTCGACGAAGAAAGGGTCGGTGGAAAGCTTGAAGCTCTTGCTGCGGTGCGGCTGGAGCCCGAACAGCGCGAAGTAGCGCGCCACCGTGCTCTTGGAAATGCCGGTGTCCGCCGCGACGGTGCGCACGCTCCAATGGGTGGCGTTGGGCGGTCGGCTGCGGAGCACCTTGCGCATCAGCGTCGCCACCTGCTCATCGCCATAGCTGCGCGGCCGTCCGGGACGCAGTTCGCCGTGCAGCCCAGCCACCCCGCGTTCGCGCCAACAGCGCCGCCAGTGGCTGATGGTCGGAACGCTGACCTCGCAGCGCGCCGCAATCGCCTGATTGGGTACACCTTCAGCTGACATCAAAACGATTCGCGCGCGCCGTACCAACGAATGCGGCAAACTCCGCGAGCGAGCAATCGAACCCAACTGCTCACTCTCCGACGCACTCACCTCCACTACCGTGTTAGGTCTGCCCATCGGGCAGCATCATACCGCTTTAGAGTAATAAATTAAATAGGTTATTTATGGGACACAACACTAGTGGCCGCCGTGTTCGGATTAGTCGCGCATCAGTTCCATCACGGCGTTGCGATGCATGTCGCGGTAAATCCAGCGCGGCCGATGATGCACGGCGGCTGGCTATTCGTCGCGATGCCATTTTTTGAGGGAATCGGCGCCTTTCTTTCCACTGCGCTGTGGTGCTGGTTCTACAATTGGCTAGTCAAATTCACTGGCGGCATAGAATTAAGTGTCGTTGGGGTCTCTGCTGCAGGTTCGGAATCTCAGTCCACTCCGAACGTATAGTTCCAGACGAGGAATTGTAATGTATCGGATACAGTCGGTTAAGGTCGCGCGGACGGCGCTGGTCCTCTCCACGATGGCGGGTTTCCTTTATGCGGCCGCAATTCTGATTTTATTTTTGAGCTTGTTTGTATCCTGGGCGGTCGGCGGTCATCTGATTCAAACTCTGCACCATCTGCCAACCTGGAAGCAGGCTGTGGGAATTTTTCTACTGGTACCTCCAATCATTTTCATTGTGATGTCAATAATCTTCTATCCGTTCACCGCGCTCTTTTGTTTTCTGTACAACCAGGTGGCAAAACTGACCGGAGGCGTAGAATTCAAAGGCGTTTGAATAGCTATTGCGAAGAGGGCGGATCGGCGGAGGGCTCCAGCCACGTAAGAATCAAAATCAACGCGACGCCGACGGTGATAGCGGAGTCGGCGAGATTGAAGACCGGGTAACTGAACGACGCGTGATGGAACCAGATGAAGTCGGTGACCACGCCGCGCGCCATCCGGTCGATCAGATTGCCGATGGTGCCGCCGAGGATGAGCGCGAAAGCGATCGCATATGAGGTAGTAGTGGCCCGCCGGAACATCAGCACGATCAGGATGATCGCGGCGACAATCGAGAGGCCGACGAAGAAGAAGTGGCGGAAGTCCGGGGACATCGTGGCGAATAGGCTGAAGGCCGCACCCGGATTGAGGGTGTAGGTGAGGTCGAGCCAGTGCGGAATGAGCGGGCGCGTGTGGTAGAGCTCGAAATGTGAGCGGATGTAGAGCTTGCTCCATTGATCGAGCGCGACGACCGGGGCGGTGACGAAGGCGAGCGGCGCCAGCGTGCGGAGCCATGAGCGCGGCGGTGCGGGGGATGCGGCCGGAGGCGTCGCCAACCCAATAGCCATTTCAGGTCCGTGCCGCGATGCGGCAGAGGTTCAGGGAGCGGGCGGAGAAGAAAGAGGGGGAAAGAGTAGTGAAACCTTTGAAAGGTTTCACACTTCCCACGGTGAACGGAGTTGGGTAGGTCATGCGGATCGCGTCGATGAGACCTTTCGCGGACGCGTACGCGGGAGGGCGTGGCTTTCGGAAGGCACACGGTTTGGAAAAATGGGATCGAGCATCGCGAGCGTCAATTATTGAAAAAAGAGGTTTCAGACTTCCCACGGTGAATGGAGTTGGGTAGGTCATGCGGATCGCGCCGGTGAGACCTTTCGCAGACGCGTACGCGGGAGGGCGTGGCTTTCGGAAGGCACGCGGTGTGGAAAAATGGGATCGAGCATCGCGAGCGTCAATTATTGAAAAAAGAGGTTTCAGACTTCCCTTTTGAACCATCGAAGAGCGATTCGCGAGTGCCAGCCGGCATCCCGAAGCGATCAAGTTAGAGACCCACGACTGCGCGGCAGCGGGTATCGAGATCGCTATCGCTGTCGTCATTGAAGTACTTCCAGCAGCGTTGACATTTGCGGCCCGCTGCCTTGCGTCCAACCATCACCAGCGGCGGATGCGCGGCGACGTGTCCGAAGTAGCCGTCGGCGCGAAAATCCTCGTTGCCGTCGGCACGGCGCTTGAAGTCGGCGGCGTCGGCGTCGGCGAGGATCGCGACATCCGAAACTATAAAGAGGTCCTTCAACTGCTCACGATGGTCGCGCAGGATCGCGGCCAGGTTCGCGCCGTCGGCCGAGGCCGTCGCAAGTTCGAGGCGGGCTTCGAGTGGCGCACCGATTTCGCCCGCCTGGCGCATCGCTTCGAGCAGCTTCATCGCCTCGCCGCGGACCTGCAGCAGCCGTTGCCATTTCGCGTCGAGCTGCTCATCGGCGAAGCGCGGGTCGGCGGGATGGAGCGTCAGCAGGTGGACGCTCTCGGCGGTTTTTCCCGGGACGTGTGCGTAAACCTCGTCGGCGGTAAACGGAATCAGCGGCGCGAGCATCCGCAGCAGCGTATCGAGCATCACGTGGAGCGCGGTCTGCGCCGAGCGGCGTTCGCGCGAGTTGGCGGCGTCGCAGTAAAGCCGGTCGCGGGCGACGTCGATGTACAGCGAACTCAGATCGACCACGACGAAATTCTGGATCGCGTGCCACGCCGTCTGAAAGTCGAAGGCCTCGTAGGCGCGCAGCACCTCGGCCTTGAGCCGTTCGGTGCGCGCCATGATGTAGCGATCGAATTCGAGCATCGCGGGGGGCTCGACGGTGTCGCGCGCGGGATCGAAGTCGCTGAGATTGCCGAGCATGAAGCGGCAGGTGTTGCGAATCTTGCGATAGGACTCCGAGACGGCGGTGTAGATAGTGTTGCCGAGCGCGATTTCGGTGGTGTAGTCGAGCGACGCGTAGACCAGGCGCAGGACGTCGGCGCCGATACGATTGACGGCGTCGGCGGCGTCCTCGGAATTGCCGAGCGACTTCGACATCTTGCGGCCCTGCTCGTCGACGGTGAGGCCGTGGCTGATGACGCTGCGAAAGGGGGCGTGGCCGCGCTCGGCGACCGCGCAGGCGAGCGACGACCCGAACCATCCGCGGGCCTGCTCAACGGCTTCGAGATAGGCGTCGGCCGGCCATGCGAGTTCCGGCCGCTGGCCCAGCACGGCGGCCTGCGAGGAGCCCGAGTCGAACCATACGTCGAGCACGTCTTCCTCTTTGTCGAATTCGGCCCCACCGCATTTCGAGCACTTTACGCCGCCGCCACCAGTGAAATCGCCGGCGGGGCGGATGAACCATGCGTCGGAGCCTTCGCTCGCGAAAATTTGTTCGGCGGCGCGCATGACCGCGTCATAGAGGCCGACCTCGCCGCAGGCTTTGCAGCGCAGCGCGGGAATCGGCACGCCCCAGGCGCGTTGGCGCGAAAGACACCAATCGGGCCGGGTCTCGGTCATGTTGCGGATACGGTCGCGCGACCACGCCGGAATCCATTTGACGCCGTCGATTTCGGCGACGATGCGCGTGCGCAGGCCATCGTGATCGATCTTCATGAACCATTGCTCGGCGGCGAGGAAAATCAGCGGATTCTTGCAACGCCAGCAATGCGGATAGCTGTGCGAGAATTTTTGCGTGTGGAGGAGGGCGCCGATTTCGCGCAGCTTCTCGACGATCGAATCGTTGGCCTTGAAGACGTTCTGCCCGGCCCATTGGCCGCCGTCGGCGGTGAAGACGCCGCCGGTATCGACCGGGGTGAAGGGCTGCAAGCCGTACTGCGCGCCGACTACGAAATCCTCGTAACCGTGGCCGGGAGCGGTGTGGACGAGGCCGGTGCCGGCGTCGGCCGTGACGTGATCGGCGTACATCAGGCGGGCGTCGCGCGCGATGAACGGATGGCGGAAGATGTCGCGGCCGTCGAGCGCCTTGAGAGCGTCGCGGCTGACGGCGATGCGCTTATCGACGGCGAGGCCGCATTCCTTGGCGACGGCGTCGGCGAGGCGATCGGCGACGATGTAATAGCGGTCGCCGACTTTGAGCGCGACGTAATCGAAGCTCGCGTTGAGACTGATACCGAGGTTGGCAGGGAGCGTCCACGGCGTCGTCGTCCAGATGACGGCGAAGAGTTTGCCGGCGCGATGGGCGGCGTCGAGCTCGGCCGAGTCAGCAGATTCGGCGGCGAGCGCAGCGGCGTCAGGCACCTGGGAATTGAGCGCGAAGGCGACATAAATCGATGGCGAGACGTGGTCGCGATACTCGACCTCGGCCTCGGCCAATGCGGTGCGATCGGCGAAGCACCAATGCACCGGGCGCAAGCCGCGATAGACGTAGCCGCCCGCGACCAGGTTGCGCAGGACGCCGATCTCGGCGGCGTCGTAGGCGGGGTCCATCGTGATGTACGGGTTGAACCAGTCGCCGACGCAGCCCAGGCGCATGAAGTCCTTGCGCTGGAGGTCGATCCATTTTTCGGCCTCGGCGTGGCACAGACGGCGCAATTCGAGCTTGGAGAGGGTGCGCGCCTTGCTGCCGAGGTCCTTCGAGACTTTGAACTCGATGGGCATCCCGTGACAGTCCCAGCCGGGGACGAAGGGGGTGCGAAACCCCATCATCGAGCGCGAGCGGACGACGAAGTCCTTGAGGATTTTGTTGAGGGCGGTGCCCATGTGAACGCGCCCGTTGGCGTACGGAGGGCCGTCGTGAAGGATCCACGTTGGGGCGCCGGCGCGGGCCGCGAGGATACGCCCGTAGAGGCCGGCGTCGGTCCAGCGCGCGAGCATCTCGGGTTCCCGCTTGGGCAGATTAGCCTTCATCGGGAAATCGGTGCGGGGCAGTTTCAGGGTCGCTTTATAGTCGGTCTCAGCCACGGCGTGCGATGACCGCGCGGCGCTTTGGGTCCGCGGCGCGGCGATTCAACTCCTTATATGCGTTCGCGGACTGGGGTCGTGCGCGATTTCAGAGGCAGAAGTCTAGCACAGGTTAGCGGGACGATTCGCGCCCCCGCGATGACCATCCTTTTCAGCCGATTGCGGGAACTATCAGGTTGTATCTTTCGAGCACGGTGAAGCTTTCAAGCCGCGTCCGCCGCCGCTTGCTGCGACGGCGGCGTGGGTTGGTGGCAGATCATTACATAGTGGACGGCGGCGCTTCCTGCGCGAAGTTAGTGGTGGCCGATGGGGCCGCGGACAACGCGCCGGACCTCAATCTAAGCTCAGGAGCCGCGACGCGAATGTCGACGACGAACCAGTACATTGCGACGTATGCCATTAACAACGAAACCCACGCCCCTTGTTCAAGCAACGCGGCAAAGGGTCCGCCGATTTCCACACCAGCACCCATGGTTCTGGTTACGGAGATCGCTCCGTAGCTGCCAAAAGCCATCAGGATAGCGCGCATGCTGGCACGTCCAGAGTATGCACCAATCACTATCTGCGCGTAGGGAATCAAGAGCAGCACCAGATAGAATGACCACACCAGCGGCGACAGCATTATCGCCAACACGATCCAGAGCGAAAATCCGCCCCACTCGGGATCGTGGCCGTTCAAGGGCCACGTAGCTTTTACAGCGACCGCAAGCAGTACCGCCTCGATGCTCAAGATCGCAAGCCCGCGCATCAGCCCGATCAATTCACTGGCGCGGCACCTGCAAATGAATAGGAAGCAGCGCCAAACAACCGCCTGAATCGCAAGGTTCGCCGGGTCCTGTAGATACACCGATAGTCTCGCTGAGGAAATCGCGTTGAAAAAGTCGAAGGCCGCAGGGCCAACCAGTGCGATCGTGAGGCCGCCTCCGATTACGAGTCCAACGATTGCCCAGGCCAGTGCTCGCCAGTACCGCGCAACAGCGAGGTAAACCAGCAGCAACAGCGGAAATGCGCGCAGTAATCCGGCCAACGCGAGTAATATTCCTGCCGCTGCATCCATGCCGCGTTCCAACGCTCGCATCGCCAAGACCAGCAATGCAAGCACCACGATCACGGTCTGCGCATACTCGAAATGGATCGCCACTGGTCCGTATAGAAGCGCCAGCGGGACTATCGTCCAAATAGTGCGTGAATCGAGCCCAGAGCATTTGCGGCGGACTAGCATAAGTACCGCAATGCCCAGGGCGAGGATGTTAAACGCGATCCAGATCCAGAATGCTTGATCCATCGGCATTCGAGTCAAGGGATCGAAAAGCAGCAGTAGTGTGGGAGTAAAGTCGGTCTTGTAATTCGCGCCAAGATGCAGGCCGAGAGACGCGATTAGCGGTCGAAACCCGATTGTATACGGATTCAAACCAAGATGAAGCGCAAGCGCCGATACATAGTAACATTGAAAATCGAAGCCTCTGATCGCTCCGGGCAGCTTGGAAAACACTGCGCAGGCTTTTACTATTGTAGCGGCCCAGAATATGGCTATTGGAAATGGACTCGTGAGCGCCCGTAATAGACCTGCAGCCGATACCCTTTGCGGATTAGCAATTCCGTTCGGAGCTCCGTGGGCGTCTGCCCCGTGAGATCTCGATGGTTTCGGGTGCGATCTCGGTTCAGATTTTTCAAGCATCAGATTCCCGGCCCATTAGCCAACTCAGTGCCGAACCGCGACACTGCCGACCACCGTATCCGGTCCCACGTCCATCCGGGGTTTTGCGTGCCTTTGGCAAATTGGTATTCCACTCGAAAATAGAAATCCGGATTGAAAGCAACCCGAACATTATGCCGGCCACGGCCTGGAAATTTCCTGATCGTCGGGCAAGGGTCCATCACTCATAGCATTGAGCGGGCGACGACCACGGCGAGCCAAATCGCGATCACGGCGCCCACCGCGACGGCGATCATCGCCAGCGTGCCGAGCAGGATCGCGCCGAGCGCGCGCCAGGCCGAAAACCGATGGACCTCGCCGAGGCATTTCAGCGAAATCACGAAGACCCAGATGCCAACGATGGTTTCGACCACGCCGACCGGCGACGTCGTATGCGGGGTCGGAGGCGTGTAGATTCCGAGCACCGCCGCCAGAATCATTACGACGGCGAAGTAGATTCCAGGGACCTGCGCCCACGCCAGCGCGGCCCGGACTTCGACCCTTTCCGCGGTGCCGCCCAGGATATGACCCGACCATCGATAGAGCACGCCGAGTCCGTAGAGGCTAACGACGCTGAGCAGGCCGAGCAGGATTGCCGCGAGCGCGACGGCGATTGGGCCTAATCGCGGCATATGCGGCATCTCCGGCGGCAAGGCGACCGACGCCAGCATCACCTGGCTTTCGAGGGCCGCGAGCGCACCCGCCATCCAGGCGATCGCGATAACGAACTTATGCGGGTCGGTATCTACGATCCGCCGCATCGTTGCGCGCGGGCGATACCAAATCGTAAACCATGAATCGACCCAGACATCATCAGCCGTTGTCTCCGCCATAAGTTCGCTGCTCCGCGTCGTGGGATTGATTCGCGCGTCAAAAAGCATATCTACATGCTCGTCGAGTATATAGTGGAAAATCGTGTAAATTTCGGCGAAGGCACGAAGCCGCGAAAGGATGGACGAACTAAATGGCCGCGCTGAGCGGACTCAGAATTCTCGATTTGAGCGATTATCGCGGGCAGCTATGCGGCCGCCTGCTCGCCGACATGGGCGCCGACGTGATCAAGGTCGAGCCGCCGGGCGGGGACGAGGCGCGCCGCATCGGTCCGTTCGCTTACGACGTTGTCCATCGCGACCGCAGCCTGTTTTTCTGGTTCTATAATCTCAACAAGCGCTCGCTCACGCTGGATTTGCACCGTCCACGCGGCGCCGAACTGATGCTCCGGCTCGCCCGCGGCGCCGACCTCGTAATCGAGAGTTCCGCGCCCGGCACGCTCGACGCGATGGGCCTCGGATGGTCCGTGCTGCACGCCGCCAATCCCGCGCTGATTCTTCTTTCGATCGCGCCGTTCGGACAAAGCGGCCCGTATCGCGACTTCGACGCCGACGACACCGTGCTCGCCGCTCTCGGCGGGATGCTCTACGTAAACGGCTGGCCGGGCCAGGCCCCCGTGCGCCCATGGGGCCTGCAGGCCTACCATTCGTCGGCCTACTTCGCCGCGATCGCGACCATGTGTGCGCTGTTCGCGCGCGACCGCGACGGCGCCGGACAATGGATCGATCTCAGCATGCAGGAGGCCACCGCGGCCGCGGTCGAGCACGTCGCCGGCAGCTATTTTGGCGAGGGCCGCATCGAGCCGCGCCGCGGCACGCTCCATTGGAGCCGCTATTTTCGCGTCGGCAAATGCCGCGACGGCTACATCATGCATTGCACGCTCGGCGACTGGACCTCGCTCGTCGAATGGGTGGCAGCCGATGGCAAGGCGCAGGATCTGGTCGAGCCGCAATGGGACGACGTGCTCTATCGCGCCGAACACGCCGAGCATCTGTTCGACGTACTCGACGAATGGGTGGCCGGCTACAATCGCGACGAACTGCTCGAACGCGCGCAGACCTTGCGCCTGCCCTATGCCACCGTGCGCCGGCCCGAAGCGTTATTCGACGACGATCAGTTGCAGGGGCGCGGCTACTTCGTCGAGGTTGAGCATCCGGAGTTGGGCCGCACCTTCCGCTATCCGGGCGCGCCCTACGTTTTCAACGATTCGCCATGGGCGGTGCGCCGCCGCCCGCCGCTGACCGGTGAACATACGGCCGGGATTCTCCGCGACGAACTCGGCCTCGAGGCCGACGAGATCGCAGCGCTCGCCGCCGAGGGTATCGTATGACCGCGACCGCATCTGGCCCACGATTGCCGCTCGAAGGTATCCGCGTGCTCGACTTCACCTGGGTCGTCGCCGGGCCGGTGGCGACACGGATCCTGGCCGACCACGGGGCGGAGGTCATCAAGCTCGAACGCAAGCCCGGGCCGCCGGGTTCGCGCCAGACCGGACTTCAGGGCGACCTCCATCGCAATAAAAGATCGATCGCCGTAAACATGGGCACGCCGGGCGGCGTAGCGATCGCGCGGCGCCTCGCGCAGCTGAGCGATATCGTGATCGACAATTTCTCGGCGCGCGTGATGAGCAGTTGGGGGATGGATTACCCGAGCCTGAGCGCCCTCAAGCCCGACATCATCTGTCTCAGCATGTCCGGCCTGGGGCATACCGGACCGCGCTCGAACTACGTCAGTTACGGGCCGACGCTGCAGGCGCTCACCGGCTTCACGAGGCTGATGGCGGACGGCAACGGCGAGCCCGCCGGCTACGGCTATTCTTACGCCGACATGTCGGGCGGATATACCGGTGCGCTCGCGGCTCTGATCGCGTTGTGGCATCGGCGACGCACCGGCCGCGGACAATTCGTTGACCTGGCGCAATTCGAGGCGCTGGCCAGCGTTGCCGGTCCCGCGATGCTCGATATTTCGGTCAACCGCCGCGAACAAACGCCGCCCGGTTATCGATCGCAGGAATTACCCGCCGCGCCCCATGGCGTTTACCGATGCCTTCCGCGCGGCGACGATAACGATCGCTGGCTCGCTATCTGCGTCAAGTCGCAGGCCAATTGGGAGCGCTTCGTCGGCGCGCTCGGCTCGCCCGCATGGGCCGACGACGCAAAGTTTCGAACGCTCTACCTGCGCATGCGCAATCGCGCCGAACTCGACGCGCAGGTCGCGCGCTGGGCAGCCGATCAGACCGCCGAGGACGCGATGAACTTGCTGCAACTGGCGGGAGTCGCCGCCGGCGTGGTCGCCAATGGCGCCGATATCTGCGAGCGCGACCCGCAATTGCGCGCGCGCAATTTCTGGGGCAGCGTGCCGCTGCCCGACGGCACCACCACCCGCGTCACCGGCATCCCGATGAAGCTCTCGGCTACGCCCGGCGGATTTCGCACGCCTTCGCCGGTAATCGGCGAGGCTAACGATTACGTGCTCGGCGAATTGCTCGGCATCGGCCGCGCGGAGCGCGACGCCCTCATCGCCGAACAGGCCGTTTGGGAGTAACCATGCCCAGAAGATTCAGCCCCGGATCTGTTTATCGAAAAGTAAGGAACTGGTTGAGGAACAAGGAACCATAGTTTCTTCGGAAACTGAAACCTCACTCAGGTTTCAGACTTCCCGTTTGGAAGATGCGGGCTGCGCCCTGGAGAGATTAAGTGGGCTGACGCTCGAGGCTACGAGAAACGTGGGAGGGGGGTAATCGGTCTTGCGCGTGATGCGGCGAGATCCTGGGGTGATCGATTAAGCGTAGGCGCGTCGCGCTGATTAGGGAAGCGCAGCGGAGTCGAACACACCAGCGGAGCCGCAGGCGTAGCGAGCAAACGAGTCCGCGAGGTGCGTTTAAGGTAAGGAGTCTGCGAGGTGCGTCAAATGCGGAGTTGAGGAGCGCGGAACTTTGACTTTTTCTGAAACCTCGCACTAGACGAAGCGCAGCGGAGTCGAGCACACCAGCGGAGCCGTAGGCGTAGCGAACTCATTAGTGGAGCGAAGCGTAACGAGCAAACGAGTCTAAGAGGTGCGTTGAAAATCGGTTGAGGAGCGCGGAACTTTGAGTTCCTTAAGAGCTGAAACCTGGCACCAGACGGAGCGCAGCGGAGTCGAGCACACCAGCGAAGCCGCAGGCGTAGCGAGCAAACGAGTCTGCTAGGTGCGTTTAAGGTAAGGAGTCTGCGACGTGCGCACAGCGAGCGCAGCGAGCGATTCAAGTAGATAAAGTTTCAGGCTTCCCTTTTGTAAAGATGCGGGCTTCGCCCTCAGAAAATCGTAGCATCATTAACGCCGGTATTTCATCGATTGATGCTCGCGATGATCGAGTTGGCAGCCAAGTCATGCGGTTTAGCGCGTCGTCTCCCATTGAACATCCGCTTACGCGCCTGCGCCGGGGCGCGACGGAATCGCCCGCGAGAGTGATTAATCCCCATTTCATTGTGGGAAGTTTGAAACCTTTCAAAGGTTTCAAGTTCTCCGCGCTCTCCGCCCGTCCTCAGCCTCCCTGCGATATGCCCTTGCGCTCCATACGGCAGTAATGGCCTACTGGAAGTAGCCTTCCGTTGAGTGGAGCCTCCTTGCGGCTTCGTGGGGATCGAATTTGCTCGCCAGCGTTCTTTCCAGCGCGCTTTCCGGGGTTGACGCCTTCGCCGTCGAGGTCGAACTCGATATCAGCGCCGGGGTGCCGAGTTTTCGCATGGTGGGTTTGGCCGAGGGCGCCGTACGCGAAGCTTTCGACCGCATGAAGTCGGCGCTGCGCAACTCCGGCTTCGAATTTCCCAATCGCAAAATCACCGTCAATCTCGCCCCGGCCGATATCCGCAAGGAGGGCTCGGCCTTCGATCTGCCGATGGCGCTCGGCGTGCTGGTAGCCAACGGCGCGGTGCAAAAGCGCGAGCGGATGAGCGACTACGTGGTGCTTGGCGAACTCGCGCTCGACGGCCGCGTCAAGGGCATAAAGGGTGCGCTGGCCAGTGCCATACTGGCGCGATCGCGCGGGCTCGCCGGGGTCGTGGTGCCACGCGAGAACGCCGCCGAGGCCTCGGTTATCGGCGACAACGTGACCGTCCTCGGAGTGGATACCCTGCGCGAGGCCTTCGAGTTTTTCGAGGAATTGCGCGAAATCCCGCCGACTCGCGTAAACGTGGCCGAGATGTTCGAGGCGGCCAGCCGCTACGGCGTCGATTTCAGCGAGGTCAAGGGGCAGGAGCAAGCCAAGCGGGCGCTCGAAGTCGCCGCCGCCGGGGGCCATAACGTCCTGATGATCGGGCCGCCCGGCTCGGGCAAGACGATGCTCGCCAAGCGCCTCGCGACGATCCTGCCCGCGATGTCCTTCGAGGAGGCGATCGAGACCACCAAGGTCCATAGCGTGGCGGGGCTGCTCGACGGCCGCGCGCTGATCGCCACCCGTCCGTTCCGCTCGCCCCACCATACGATTTCCGACGCCGGCATGATCGGCGGCGGTCCGGTGCCGCGTCCGGGCGAGGTCAGCATGGCCCATCACGGGGTGTTGTTCCTCGACGAATTGCCCGAGTTCCGCAAGAACGTCCTCGAAGTCCTGCGCCAGCCGCTCGAAGACAATCGCATCACCATCGCCCGCGTGCTCGGCACCGTCACCTTTCCCGCGAGCGTGATGATGATCGCGGCGATGAACCCATGTCCCTGCGGGTTTTTCACCGACATGCAGCACGAATGTACCTGCTCGCCGATTATGATTCAGCGCTACCGCTCGCGGATTTCGGGGCCGCTGCTCGATCGCATCGATATTCATATCGAGGTCCCGGCGGTGAAGTACAAGGAGTTGACCGACCGCACCGCGGGCGAGCCATCCAGTGCGATTCGCGAGCGGGTCAATCGGGCGCGCGGCCTGCAACTCGAACGCTTCAAGGAGGTCGATTTTTTCTCCAACGCGCAGATGGGCGCGCGCGAATTGCGCGATCATTGCCAGGTCGATGCGGCCGGTGAGCGTCTGCTCGAGCTCGCGATCAACCGCCTCGGGCTGAGCGCGCGCGCATACACCCGGATTCTCAAGGTCGCGCGCACCGTTGCAGACCTCGACGGCGGCGGCCCGATCCAGGCGTTTCACCTGAGCGAGGCGATTCAGTACCGCTCCCTCGATCGCATCGCCTTGTGAGGAACGCGGTAGGAGAATTTGACGAGGAGCACAAAACTATTACTGTTACTGAAACCTCACACTAGACGAAGCGGAGCGAAGTCGAGCACGCCAGCTAAGCCGCAGGCGCAGCGAGCAAACGAGTCCGCGAGGTGCGTTCAAGGTAGGAGTCTGCGCCGTGCGCACCTGGAGCGCAGCGAGCGATTCAATCGACGGAGTTGCAGACTTCCGATTTGAAAGACGCGGGCTTCACCCTGGTAAAACCGGTTCTTCGCCCAGCGAGGGCCCTCGTTGACAGATTGGAAATCGACCATGCAGGCTAGCGGTTCGTCATCCAGCACATTGGATCGTGGCGCGCCTGCCTTTGCGATCAGAAGAAGCGGCGTTGACTTAGATTCAATGCTCGCTTAACGTCTATTGGTTAGAATCGTACGACCATCAGCACCCGAGGCCCCCGAAACCAGTCCGCCCTGGCATTCCCGAAGCATTATCCTTTAAGCCATGTTCGATACGCTAAGCGATCGCCTCGAAGGCGTCTTTAAGCGGCTCAAGGGCCAAGGACGCATCACCGAGCGCAACATCGAAGAGGCGCTCCGTGAAGTCCGGCTCGCGCTGCTCGAAGCCGACGTCAATATCAAGGTGGTCCGCGACTTCGTCGAGCATGTGCGCAAAAAGGCGCTCGGACAGGAGGTCCTGCGCTCGCTGACACCCGAACAGCACCTCATAAAGTTCGTCGCGACCGAACTTTGCGAGGTGATGGGCGGGAGCGCCAAGGAGCTCGACCTCAAGGTCAAGCCTCCGGTTAAAATCATGGTCGTCGGCCTGCAGGGCTCGGGTAAAACCACCTCGCTGGCCAAGCTCGCGCGGCTGCTCAAGACCGAGCGCAAGCGCAATCCGCTGCTGGTTTCGACCGACGTTCGCCGTCCCGCCGCGATGGAGCAGTTGCGCGTCCTCGGTGCGCAAATCGGCGTGCCGGTGGTGGAGACCAAGGAAACCGACGACCCGGTCGAGATTATCAGCCGCGCCCTGATGCGCGCCGATGTCGGCGGCTTCGACGCACTGCTGATCGATACCGCCGGCCGGTTGCAGATTGACGACGAACTGATGGAGGAGCTCGGGCGGCTCAAGACTGTCGGCAACCCTCATCATACGATCCTGGTGGCCGACTCGATGACCGGGCAGGACGCGGTCAATGTCGCGCAAGGATTTCACGATAAGCTCAAGATTTCCGGCCTGATTCTGACCAAGCTCGACAGCGACGCGCGCGGCGGCGCCGCGCTCTCGGTGCGCGCGATAACCGGAGCGCCGATCCTGTTCGCCGGCGTGGGCGAGAAGCTCGACGCCTTCGAGGTCTTTCATCCCGATCGCCTCGCCTCGCGCATCCTCGGCATGGGCGACATGCTGAGCCTCATCGAAAAGGCCCAGCAGAACTACGATCAGGGCAAGGCCAAGGAACTCGAGCGCAAGTTCAAGAAAAACGAATTCACCATCGAGGATTTCGCAGATCAGCTCAAAACCATCAGCCGGATGGGCTCATTGGGTGATATCCTGGGCATGATTCCCGGGCTCAAGAAGGTCGCCGGGCAGGCGGATTCGGACGAGGCCAAGCATGAGTTGAAGAGGGTGCAGGCGATTATCGATTCGATGACGCATCAGGAACGCCGCAATCATCTGATACTCAACGCCCGTCGCCGCGTGCGCATCGCCAACGGCAGTGGCACTTCGGTGCAGGACGTCAACCGCTTCGTCAAGCAATTCGAGCAGACTCGCAAAATGATGAAGAAAATCACGCGCGGCGGCGCTGCAAAATCGATGATGCGCGGGTTCGGCCTTGGGAGCTAGAATAGGGTTATGGAGCAAAGAGAGGAATAATGGGACTCGTAATCAGACTGCGCCGGCACGGCGCCAAGAAGAGACCGTTTTATCGAATCGTCGTGGCCGATTCGCGTTCGCCTCGCGAGGGGCGTTTTGTTGATCAGATTGGCACCTACGACCCGGCCTTCGATCCGCCGAAGGTGACCTTGAAGGCTGATCAAACTGAGCATTGGCTCAAATCGGGCGCTCAACCAACTGAAACCGTGAGGAAGCTGATTAAGCAAGCGACAAGCGCTGCTCAAACCGCCTGACATCTTCCCGACATCTTGCAGGGAGCCAGTCATGAAGGAGCTAGTCCAGTTCCTGGCGCAGCAATTGGTCAACAACCCGGACGCGGTCGAGGTCAAGGAGACTCAGGGCGATACCGCCTCTATCCTTGAATTGCGCGTGGCGAAGGAAGACCTTGGCCGGGTGATCGGGAAGCAGGGCCGTACCGCGAAATCGATTCGCACGATCCTCAACGCCGTTGCATCGCGGACTAATCGCAAGGTTGTGCTCGAAATCATCGAAGAGAAATAGGCCCGCCCGGCGCGGTTGGCTATAGCCGCGCCGCCTTCGGGTCTGGCGCCCGTATTGAACCCTTCAACCAATGACGTCGTGCCGCCCCGCCTGAGGGTCGCCCGCATCGCCGGGGCTCACGGATTACACGGTGCGCTGCGCGTCCGGCCCGACAATCCCGATTCCGACACGCTCGGCCACGTGCGGCGGGTCTTCGTCGAAGACGCCGTCGGCGCGGTGCGCGAATATCAGCTGGCCGGCGCGCAACGGCTCAATCGCACGACCCTTCGCGTGATGCTGGCGGGCCTCGATGATCCCGACGCGGCCGCCGCCTTGCGCGGCGCCGTGCTGGCGGTGGCCCTCGAGGATTTGCCGCCTAAGGCGCCCGGCGAGTTCTACTTCTACGAAGCTATCGGATGCGCCGTGACGACCACCGACGGCCGCCGGCTCGGTGTCATCGAGGAGGTCTTCGCCACCGGCGCCAACGACGTCTGGGTGGTGCGCGACGGCCCCGCCGAGGTCCTCGTGCCGGTCATCGATAACGTGGTCAAATCGATCGACCTCGACGCGCGACTGATGGTAATCGAGGCGGTCCCGGGGCTGCTCGATTGATCGCGCGGTCGCACCGCGCGGCCGGGTACCGTCGCAGGTCGCGTCGAGTCACGGCTATTCTCGAGTTGTCGGATATAATCGCGCCAGATGGAATTTCACGTAATCACGCTTTTCCCCGAGATGTTCGCCGCGCTTGACGCTGGCCTCATCGGCCGCGCGCAACAGCAGGGTCTGATCGCCGTGCATGCGCATAACCTGCGCGACTTCGGCCTCGGCAACTACCGGCAAGTCGACGACACGCCTTACGGCGGCGGCAGCGGCATGGTGATGCGCCCCGAACCGATCGCCGCCGCTATCGACGCGGTGGCCGCCGCGCGCCCGCGCTTGATGAAAATCCTGATGACTCCGCAAGGCGAGCGCTTCGATCAGCCGCTCGCGCGCGAACTCGCCAGTCACGCGGGCGGCCTGCTGTTTATCGCCGGCCGCTATGAGGGCGTTGACGATCGGATTCATGAGCTGATCGATCGGGAACTTTCGATTGGCGACTACGTGCTGAGCGGCGGCGAAGTGGCTGCGATGGTCGTGATCGAGGCGGTCGCGCGCCTGCTGCCGGGGGTGGTGGGGAATCCCGAGTCGCTCGCCGAGGAATCATTCGGCAACGGCAATCTGCTCGAATATCCCCATTACACGCGACCCGAGGAATTTCGCGGCATGCGCGTGCCCGAAATCCTGCTGAGCGGCGACCATGGCAAGATTCGCGCGTGGCGCGAGGCCGAGGCCCTGCGGCGCACCGCGCGGCGGCGTCCGGAGCTGGTTGCGCACCGGCGCAAACCCTGACGTGGCCGCGCTCTTCGTCGCCCTCATCCACTACCCGGTGCTCGACCGCAACGGGCGCATCGTCACTTCCGCGATCACCAGCCTCGACCTCCACGATATCGCCCGCTCGGCGCGTACCTACGGAGTCGCGGGTTTCTTCGTCGTTCATCCGGTGGCCGATCAGCGCGAGTTCGCCGGCCGCGTGCTCGACCATTGGCGCACCGGTTACGGCCGCCAGTTCGATTCGCGTCGCCAGGAGGCGCTCGCACTGATTCGCGTAGTGACCTGTCTCGACGACGCGATCGTCGAGGCCGAGCGCATCGCCGGCGCGCGTCCGTTGATCGTGTCCACCTCGGCGCGCGCAAGCTCAGCACGCGCGACGGGCGCCATCGACTATCCCGCGATGCGTGCGCGGCTCGAGCGGGCCGACGCCCAGCCCGCGATGTTGATGTTCGGCACCGGTTTCGGGATGGCGCCTGCGATACTCGATCGCGCTGACCTCGCGCTGCCGCCGATCCTCGGCCCCGGCCCCTACAACCATCTCTCCGTACGCGCCGCTGCCGGCATCATCCTCGACCGCCTCTGTGGCCATTAGCACCGCGGCTCGCCAGGCTTGGCGGTTGCAACCTGCGTATATTCCAATGCCTGCCAACTTGAGATAATCAACCGGTTACCTGCCGATTCGGCCGATTCGATCGTGGCGCGGAGCTTAGACCATGAAACTACTTGGCGACCTGATGGTATTCTTCGGCGCGATCTTGCTGACCGCGGGCACCGACCTCGTGATCGAAACGGCCGGGCAGAACCTCGCGAGCGTCGGCGGCCTGCTCGGCGTGCTGCTGTCGCTGATCGGCGTCTCGATTCTGGTTGCCGGGATCTTGAATCATCGCGGCAGCGCGATGCGCCTGCGCGAGCAGGAGTTGGAGGGCGGCAAGGATGACACGCGCGGCAAGGCCGACAAGCGGCGCTAAGCGAGTCGCCGGGCGGGAACCGAACGATGACCAATGACGAAACCGCGGGCCTGCGCGAAATCCGGCACAAGCGCGTCTGGATCTGGTTCTGGGTGCTCTCCTACGTCCCGGCCGTATGGATCGTCCGGCACGTGTTTCATTCCAGCGTCGCCGATACCGTGGTCATCGCCATCTGGGCCGTCGGCTTCGTCCGCAGCATCGCGCGCGGCATGTTTTGCCGATGCCCCCGATGTGCCGCGCTGTTCTTCTCGACTCACGGCTCGCCCACGATTTGGAATCTTTTCGCGCGCAAGTGCATGCAATGCGGCCTGCCGCTCAAGCCCGAGCGCGTCATCTATCCGAGTCTTGAGTAACGCGCCGCATGAAGCCGGCAACCAAACTTCGCCACGCCGCCGCGCTCGCTCTCCTCGCGATGCTCTTGCTCAGCGGATGCGGCTCCGATTCCAGCGCGCCCATGCAAGCACAGCGCGGCTGTGAATCCATTCCCTACGGTCCGTTGCCTTGTGTTTTGCGTCGCAGTACTGGATCTCCGGCTGCCGTTGGTCGATGGCATGGACGGCGGAGATTTTAGCTCGCTCCCGATTTCAAATTCAGACACTCAGCCCCGAATTAATACAGCACCCCGGACCCGCCGAGGGGTTGAGTATGCGCGCACGTTTCGATAGGTTAGACGGCTCAACTGCCGGGGTGTTGCTCCCATGAACAGCGTTATTCAGAAGATCGAAGACCGTGCCTTGCGCAATGACCTGCCCGAATTCCGCGTCGGCGATACTGTGCGGCTCCAAGTCCGCGTCGTCGAGGGCGAAAAGGAGCGCATCCAGCCGTTCGAAGGCTTGGTTATCAAGATCAACCGCGGCGGTAACCGCGCGTGCTTTACCGTTCGCAAGATTTCCTACGGCGTCGGAGTCGAGCGCATTTTCCCGTTCCATTCGCCGCGTATCGAGAAGATTCAGGTCCTCAGCCGGGGCAAAGTCCGCCGCGCGAAGCTCTACTATCTGCGCGGACTCTCGGGCAAGGCCGCCCGTATCAAGACTGTCGGCTAATACTTTGCATTCGCGGGCCGCGCGATACGCGCCCGCATCAGCGCCCCTCACGCGAGCCGGTCGCCAATTCGCCCGACCACCAGGTCGCCTTCGAGCCGCGCCCCCTCGCACACCGTAAGCCGTTCGGCCTCAATTCGCCCCTTAACCCGAGAATGCGGTCCCAGCACCACCGATTGCGAACCTACGATATCGCCCTCTAACTCGCCGAGAATCAGCAGGCGCGGGGTCTTCACCTTGCCCGTTACCACGCCCTCTTCGGCAATCACAACCAAGGCGCTCGAGCTGACTTCGCCGCGAAAATGCCCCTCGATTCGCACCGGCTCCTGAAACACCAGCTTGCCCGAAACATTGATATTGCGGTTGACTGCGACCCGCGTGCGCTCTTCGATCCACGCCTGCCCCGGCGCCAGTGGCAGGGAACTGGCCGGCGTGCTGAACGCGTCGCTGGCTGCTGTCCGCGCATCCGTTGGGCGGCCCGCGAGGGCTGGATTATGCGGTCGCTGGTTGGAGTCCATGGCACTGATGATTAGCGCTCAGGGCGCGGGAAATACATGGCAGGCTACGGCGTGGCCGCCGCGGCCCTTGAGCAACTCCGGATCGGTGGTCGTGCAGATATCTTTCGCATAAGGGCAGCGCGGATGGAAGCCGCAGCCCGACGGCGGATTGAGCGGGCTCGGCACTTCGCCCGGCAGCTTGATCCGTTCGGTCCGCGCCGACGCGTCGATGGTCGGAATCGCCGAGAGCAGGGCGCGCGTATAGGGATGCCGCGGGGCTGCATAAATCGCGTCGCGATCGGCGATTTCCACGATCTTGCCCAGGTACATGATCGCCACCCGCCGGCTGATATGCTCGACCACCCGCAGGTCGTGCGCGATAAACAAGTAGGTCAGCCGCAGCTCGTCCTGCAGGTCCTGCAGCAGGTTGATGATCTGCGCCTGAATCGAAACGTCGAGCGCCGAGACCGGTTCGTCCAGCACCAGAAACCGCGGCTCGACTGCCAGTGCCCGCGCGATCCCGATCCGCTGCCGCTGGCCGCCGGAAAATTCACGCGGATATCGATCCAGCGCCTCGGGGCCGATTCCCACCCGCGCGAGCAGCTTCACGATGCGCTCCTCTTTCTCGCGCCCGCGCGCCAGCCGATGTATCTCTATTCCCTCGCCGACGATCGCCCGCACCCGCATCCGCGGATTGAGCGACGAGTAGGGGTCCTGAAACACCAGTTGCATCTGCCGGCGAAGGTGGCGCAGTTGCGCGCGCGACAGCGCCGCCAGATCGCGGCCGTCGTAAATAACCTGCCCGGCGGTCGGCTCGATCAGTTTCAGGATCAGCCGCCCCAGCGTCGATTTTCCCGAGCCGGATTCCCCTACCAGGCCCACCGTCTCGCCCGCCATGATTTCCAGATCGACGCCATCGACAGCCTTGACCGTCAGCCGCTTGCGCCCGAGCAGATCCTCGGAGCCGGCCGCAAATTCCTTGCGCAAGCCAACGCATCGGAGCAGCGCGCCGGCGCCTGCGGTTGGGGCGGCGCTCATGTCAGACGCGGATACAGGCGGCATAATGGTCGGGGGCCTTGCGTTCGAGCGGCGGCTCGACCGTCGCGCATTCGTCGATCGCGTTGGGGCAGCGTGGATGAAACCGGCATCCGGTGGGCGGATTGAGTGGGCCCGGAATGAACCCCGGTATCGCCTGCAGCCGCCGATGGCGCGTGCCGTCCAGGCCCGGTATCGACCCCAGCAGCCCCTTGGTGTACGGGCTCAGCGGATTCGCAAACAACTCCGCCGTCGGCGCCTGCTCCATCACCCGCGCCGCATAAAGGATCGTCACGTCGTCGGCATATTGCGCGACGATTCCAAGATCGTGCGTCACCAGGATCACCGCCAGGCCAAGGCGCTGCTGGAGTTCGCGGATCAGGTCGAGAATTTGCGCCTGAATTGTCACATCGAGCGCTGTCGTCGGCTCGTCGGCGATCAGCACCTGCGGATTGCACGCGAGCGCCATCGCGATCATCACCCGCTGGCGCATCCCGCCCGAGAGTTGATGGGGATAGTCGCGGATCCGCCGCTCGGGATCGGCTAGCCCGACCATTCGCAGCGCCTCGATCGTGCGATCGCGGGTTTCCTGCCGCCCCGTATGCTGATGGAGTTTGATCGCCTCGCCGACCTGGCTGCCGATCGTAAAGACCGGGTTGAGCGAGGTCATCGGCTCCTGGAAGATCATCGCGATTCGCGCGCCCCGCGTCGCCCGCATCCCGGCCTCGCTCAGGCCCAGCAGGTCGATTCCATCGAAGGTGATCGAACCGCCGGTTACGCGGCCGCTCTCGGGCAGCAGCCGCATTATCGACAGCACGCTGACGGTCTTGCCGGAGCCCGATTCGCCGACGATTCCGGTGAGCTTGCCGGGCGCCACCGAGAAACTCACGCCGTCAACTGCACGCACTTCGCCGCGCGGCGTGAAGAACGAGGTCCTCAAATCTTTGACTTCGAGCAGTGGATGCACTTGGCGGGAAGTTTAGCATCGTAGCCTCCGTCCCTGAAACTCCGCACAGTTGGTGGAGTGTCCGAAGCGATCGCCTTGGAACGGCGCATAAACGTGCGCTTACTCGCTGGCGAACGGTTGCAACGGGATCATCCGCAAGATCGTCCATCCCCTTCACCGTGGGAAGTGCGAAACCTATCAAAGGTTTCACTTGTCCTTCCGTGCTTCGCCTTTGCGCACCGCGCTTGACATTGAAAACCGTCGGTCCTAGCTCTGGCGATATATCAACGCGTCGAGCAAGGTGACTCATGTCTGGAAACCATCAAACCGATCCCAAAGCCCTGCGTGCAACCCTCGATTTTCCCGTAATCGATTCCGACGGCCATTGGCTCGAATACGGCCCGATCGTCGTCGATTACCTAAAAAAAGTCGGCGGTAACGCCGCCGTTGACGGCTTCCTCTCGCGCGATCGCAACGTCGCCGCCACCATCCTGATGTCGCCCGCCCAGCGCCGCGAGGAACGCCGCGCGCAACAGGCCTGGTGGGCGCTGCCGACGAAAAACACGCTCGACCGCGCAACCGCGCTCGCACCCCGCCTGCTTCATCGGCGCATGGCGGAACTCGGCCTCGATTTCACGGTGCTCTATCCGACCACCGGCCTCGGCGTCCCGTTCATCGGCAACGACGAACGCCGGCAAGCGACATGCCGCGCACTCAACATGTACATGGCCGACGCCTTCCGCGAGTTCGCTGACCGCATGACTCCGGCCGCCGTCATCCCCATGAACACGCCCGGCGAGGCCATCGCCGAGCTCGAATACGTGGTCAAGACGCTTGGGCTCAAGGTGGTCGTGATGGGTAGCCTGGTGCGCCGTCCAATCCGCACGCTTGGGCGTGGCGGCGCGGGCCGCGGCACTACCGCCTGGTACGACGTGCTCGCACTCGACAGCGACTACGACTACGACCCGGTGTGGGCCAAATGCGTCGAGCTCAAAGTCGCGCCGACCTTCCATAGCGCCTCGCGCGGCCTCGGCTTCCGCCAGTCGCACTCCAATTTCACCTACAACCACATCGGCCATTTCGCCACCGCCGGCGAGGCCGTGTGCAAGGCCATATTCATGGGCGGCGTCACGCGGCGCTTCCCCACGCTCAAGTTCGGCTTCCTCGAAGGCGGCGTCGGCTGGGCCTGCCAGCTCTATGCCGACCTCATCGGCCATTGGAAAAAACGCAACGGGGCGGCGCTCGCGGAGGTCGATCCGGCCAATCTCGATCGCCGGCAACTGCGCGAATTGCTCGGCGAATTTGCCGGCCCCGCCTGGGCCGAGCGCGTCGGCGAGTACAAGCTCGTGCCCGAGGGCGAGGAGGCGGCCGCCGCATGGGCCGCGCAGGGGCCCGCGGTGATCGACGATTACGCCGCGTGCGGCATCACCCGCGGTCGCGACATCCGCGACCTGTTCACGCGCAATCTCTATTTCGGCTGCGAGGCCGACGACCCGACCAACGCGTGGGGTTTCAACGCGAAGGTCAACCCCTACGGCGCCAAGCTCAAGACGCTGTTCGGCTCCGACATCGGCCATTTCGACGTGCCCGACATGCGCGCGGTCCTGGGCGAGGCCCATGAACTGGTCGATGACGGGCTGATCACGCGCAATGATTTTCGCGATTTCGTCTATACCTGGCCGGTCGAGTTCTGGGGCGGGACCAATCCGGATTTCTTCAAGGGCACCGCGGTCGAAGGCGCCGCCCAAAAACTCATTGCGAAAATGAGCGGAGGCGAGGTGCCGTCCGCGGCTGACGCGTAATCGCTTCGCCGCCAACGCAGTGAGTATTCGCCGGCCGTGGGCGAATACTCACTGCATACTCACTTCAGTTTACGTACCGCGGATGCTCGCGCCTCAGGTCATTCTCAGCGTGGCGAAGAATCGCGGCGCTCAATCCCGGAAATCCGCGAACGGCCCGGAGTGCAGCCGCGCGCGGCGCATCATTGATTCTCACGCATGCGACAGCGCGACGATGCTGCCGTCGCCGTCGGCCGCGACGTAGACCTTGCCGTCGCCGCCCACCGTCGCCCCCGCAAACGGCCGCAACGGTCCCGGCAGCAGCCCCGGAATTCCCATCAACAGCTTCGGCACCACGCCCGGAGCGGCGCCGACCGGCAGATTCGAAGCCACCGTCTCGTGCTTGCGGCTCTTGAGCGAATACGCGATCAACTCATGCGCACCCGCATCGACGATGTAGAGATTGTCGCCGCCGATCGCGAGACCCTGGGGCTCCTTAAGGCCCTCGACCACCGCGGTCGCGGCGCCGCGATCGATTTGCACGACGCGGCCCTTGTCGCTCTCCGCGACGAAGCACGCACCGCTCGGGGCGACGGCGATCCCGGTCGGCCGCGCCAGCCCGCGCACCTTTTCGGTGAGCTTGCCGCCCGCGATTTCCAGCACCCGTCCCTCGCCGCCGTCGGCCACGTACACCGCGCCGCCGGCGCCAATCGCGACGCCGTAGAGCTCATGCAGTTCGGTCGCCAGCACCTCCATCTCGTGCGTCACCGGATGGTAGGAGGTCACGTTGCCGCCCGAGGTGGTGACGACCAGCGAGCCCTTGGCGCCCTTTGCGACTCCGCGCACGAAGCCCGGGAAATGGCCGTCGAAAAGCAGGCCGACGCGGTGATGCGTGCCGTCGGGCGCGACCGCCGCCAGGCTGATTCCATCGGCGGCGTAAATCGTTCCGTCGTCAGCCACCGCGATTCCCATCGGTCCGCAAAATCCCGGCGGCACCAGCCGCCGCTCGCTGCCGTCAGCCATTATTTCGGCGACGCCACCATCGACGAAGTGCGAAACGAACAACCGATCGGTGTCGGTCAGCGCAAAATTGTCGATTCCCGGCCGCATCGTCGCGACCACCCGCCGTTCGCCGCTCTGGATATCGAAGCGCAGAATCTCGCCGCTCGCGCCCTGGGTCGAGAGCAGTGAGCCCTTGCTGTCGAACTTCACCGCGGTCGGCACCGCCATGTTGGTCGCGAAAACTTCGGGCTTGCCGCCTTCGAGCGCGACCCGCCAGATTTCGTTGGCGCCGATCGCGGGGAAATAAATCTTGCCGTCCGGGCCGACGTTGAGCGCGTTGGGCAGCGGCAGGTTCTCGGCGATCTTGCGCGGCGCGCGGCCGTCGGGAAACAGCTCGAACAGCCGGCCGTCGTGGCGGCATTCGTCCATGAACAGACGATCGCGCCACTGCGTGATGCCGTTGGCGGCGGGCACATTGTCCGCGATGATCCGCAGGTCGCCGTTGGGCGCGCGCGCGCACACCCGCTCGCTCATCACTTCGGTGATGTACAGGATGCCGTGCGAGTCGAACGCCAGGTCGTCGGGCGCGACGATCGGGCCGCCGATCGGACTTATGGTCGTGACCTCGCCGCTACTGACGTCGATCGCGCTCACCTGGCTGCCGAACGCTTGCGCGACGTACAGGCGGCCGTCGGGCCCGATGCGCATGCCGTTGGCGCCGAACAGGACGCTCGGCGGTGTGACGCTGCTCGCCGACCATCCTTTGGCCGTGCTCACGGCGGACTTTGCGGTGAAGCGATTCGGTTGTCGTTCCATCAAGGGATCCTCCGGGGCTTGGTCTGCCAGGGTTGCTCTCGTCGTTGGTCCATGCTCTGCGGTCGATAGTCCGTGGCCAATGCTCCGCGTGCCGGCGCGGCCAACGATTGCGGTGTTACAGATTGCGCCACGAATATGCTAAACGGCAAGGGAAATCGCGCGGGCGAATGCGGAAAATAATTCATCGCGCCGCCGCGCGCTCAGCCGCCGGTGTTTGCATCGCAACGCTTCTGCCGGCGTGCGCAATCGCATCGCAAGCAGGAGGAGTCGAAAGTGGCAGCAGTTGATTTTGGAGTCGCGATACCTTCGTCGAAAGGCATCCCGGAGTTCGCCCGGCGTGCCGAGAATATGGGCTACGACTATCTTTGCAGCGGCGAACACATGATGTTTCATGGGCCGGTTTCGAACTCGCTGATCGCGCTCTCGGTCGCAGCCGGCGCCACCACCAAAATCAAATTGATGAGCACGATAATCCTGCTGCCGCTCTATCAGCCGATGGTGCTGGCCAAGCTGACCTCGGTGCTCGACGTCGCCTCCGACGGCCGCTACCACATGGGTATCGGAATCGGCGGCGAATTTCCCAAGGAGTTTGAAGCCTGCGGCGTGCCGGTCAAACAGCGCGCGTCGCGCAGCAACGAAGCGCTCGAAGTGATCAAGAAGTTGTGGACCGAAAAGAACGTGAGCTTCGAGGGGCGCTATTCCAAATTCTCCGGCATCACCATCGGCCCGCATCCGGTGCAGAAACCGCACCCTCCGATTTGGGTGGCCGGCCGCAAAGAGCCCGCGATGCGTCGCGCGGCGACCCACGGCGACGGCTGGATTCCCTACATGTACACGCCCGAAATGCTCCACGAGAGTATCGAAAAGATTAAGCAGTTCGGCAAGGAAGCCGGCCGCGACATGAGCAAATTCCGGCCCGGCCTGTTCATCTTCGCATCGGTCTACGCGGATCGCGACATGGCGCGCGATCAGGCGGCCAAGGCGCTCGGCGGAACCTACTCGCAGGATTTCTCGAAAATCGCCGGCCGCTACACGCTCTATGGCAATCCCGACGATTGCCGCAAACGGCTCAAGGAATACATGGATGCCGGCGCGCGCACCGTGCTGATTAGCTGGGCCTGCCGCCATGAGGATATTGATCAGAACATGAAGCTGGTCGCCGAAGAGATCGCCCCGGCATTTCGGTGACGTATCCGCGCTCACTCGATCCCGCACCGCCCGCCGCGAGCCCGGTCGCGCTACCCGACGCGTCACGGCTTGGCGATTCGCGCATGGCTGGGGTAGTCTCCGGAAGCAAATCGGCCGGCCGCGCCGCGATGCCGCACGCATCTAAGCGCTGCCCGTGAAACCGCAAAAAAGGAGAAATTAGATGGCAAGCCCGCAGTTGCAAATGGCAAAAGACGCGATGAAGGCGATGATGGAATCGGGGGCGAAGACGCCGCAGGAATTGCGCGTGGTGTTCGAGAAGATGGCGTCCGCTTCCCCGATGCCACCCGATATCAAATGTGAAAAGGTCAACGCCGGCGGTATCGAGGCCGAATGGATCAGCGCGCCCAACGCAGCCGCCGATCGCGCGGTGCTCTACGTCCATGGCGGCGGTTACGTGATCGGTTCGATCAATACCCATCGCGATTTGATGGGCCGCATCGCGCGCGCCTCCGGCGCCCGTGTCCTCGGCGTCAATTATCGCCTCGCGCCCGAGCATCCGTTCCCGGCCGCTGTCGATGATTCGGTCGCCGCCTATCGCTGGATGCTCGCGCAGGGCCTCAAGCCCAACCGTATCGCCGTCGCGGGCGACTCCGCTGGTGGCGGCTTGACGGTGGCGACCCTGGTAGCGATTCGCGACGCCAAGCTGCCGATGCCCGGTGCTGGCGTTTGCCTCTCGCCCTGGATCGACCTCGAAGGCATCGGCGAATCGATGACGACCCGGGCGGCGGTCGATCCGGTAGTTGCGCGTGAAGGCCTGCTCGGGATGGCCGCGGCTTATCTCGGCGGACAGAATCCGCGCACGCCGCTCGCCGCACCGCTCTATGCGGATTTGAAAGGCCTGCCGCCGCTGCTGATTCAGGTCGGCGATGCCGAAACCCTGCTCGACGATTCAACCCGGCTGGCCGATCGCGCGAAGGCCGCCGGCGTCAGCGCCAAACTCGAAGTGTGGCCCGAAATGATCCACGTCTGGCAACTCTTCGCTTCCTTCCTGCCCGAGGGTCAGCAGGCCGTTGACGGTATCGGCAGCTTTCTCAAGGAGCACACCGCCTGACGCGCCATTCTTTTCCATGAAAATCGACGGCCGCATCGGCGAGTGACATCGCCGACGCGGCCGTCGCGCATCTGCGATGCGTCCGGAAGTCCCGCCGCCGCCCGGCGCGGTTAAAGCTTCAGCCGAATCGCATCCGCCATTCGATGTATGAGGCCGCCTTCCTTGACCGCCGCCTCTGTCACCAGCGGCACCGAGGAAATCGGCTTGCCCGCGATCATCACGCTCAACTCGCCCACCTGCGTGCCCTTGGCGACCGGTGCGACCAGCCATTTGCTCGGCAACGTAGCAGCCAGCGTCATCTTGTTCTCGTCGCCGCGACCGACCGTAAAGTAGGGCGTGCCGTTCGCAGGCGCGATCGCCACTTCGTTGACATTTCCCTTGTAAACCCGCAATTGCGCGGGCACCGCCTTATGCCAGTCGGGACTCACGGTCGTGAAAGTGCGAAACGCCCAGTCCAGCAGCTTGTCGGTTTCGACCCGGCGCTTCTCCATGCTCGGCGTGCCCATCACCGCCGATATCAACTTGAGATTTCCCGACTCCGCCGACGCCACCAGATGATAGCCAGCCACGTCCACATGACCCGTCTTGATGCCGTTGACGCGCGCGTCATAGAACAGCAGCGTATTGAAGTTGCGCTGCCGAATTTTGTCGAAGGTGAATTCCTTGGCCGAGGTGTACTCGGTCGCTTCGGGGAAGTCGCGCAGCAATGCGTTGCCGAGTTTCACCATGTCGTCCGCGGTGGTGTACTCGCCGTCGGCCGGCAATCCGTCCGGGTTCGCGAAATGGGTTTCGGTCAGGCCCAGTTGCTTGGCCTTCTGGTTCATCAGATCGGCAAACGCCTGAGCGCTTCCGGCCAGATATTCAGACAACGCCACCGCCGCGTCGTTGCCCGACGACACCATCAGTCCGTAGAGCAGGTCCTTGACCGGAACGTTCTGGCCGACCTGCAGGAACATCCGGGAAACCGAACTGTTCAACGACAGCCGCCACGCCGCCTTGCTGATCGGTATCGGCGTGTCCAGCGTGATGCGCTTTTGCTTCAACGCTTCGAGCGTGAGGTAAAACGTCATCATCTTGGCGAGGCTCGCCGGCTCCATCCGCTCATGCTGATTGTAGGCGTAGAGCACGTCGCCGCTGCTCCGGTCGATCAACATTGCGGCGCGCGCGTCGAGCGCGAACGGCGCCGGGCGTCCGCCGAAGACCTTGATTTGCGCGAGCGGCTCCGCCGGCACCGGCGGCGCCTTGCGCTCCGCGTGATGCGTCGCGCCATGCCCCGCGGCCATCGCGAGACCGCTTGCGCCCAGCAGCATCGCCACGACAACCATGATAATTCGCCGCGTCATGCAACTCCCGGAAAACTTCGATTTATTGGAAAGCGTCATCGCCGGCCACTCCGCACCGCCTGCATTTCCGCACCCTACGAGAGTACGGCGGGCGGGCGGCGTGGGCAAGCGCGAGGCCTTCGCCGTCCGCCCGCCGGAATAATCCGCTGCGTCCGTCGGATTCGACGCCGCTCGTTCCCTGCGACTTCCGGTCACCTTTCATCGCGAAATCGCACCGTCGGGGTTCCCTTTGCCGCGCGATCCGAATAGAAATTCGGGAGCGATTTGCGATTATGGACCTCTCGATTATTCTCCCGGTCGTCAACGAACGCGACAATCTGATCGTTCTGATCCCGCGCATGCGTGCCCTCATGGAGCGCGAGGGAATTGACTTCGAGATCGTCGTCATCGACGGTAACTCCAGCGACGGCACGCGCGAGGCCGCGACCGAACTCGGCGCGCGCGTCGTCTCGGAACGCCGCCGCGGTTATGCCGGCGCGCTCGAGACCGGTTTCGCCGAGGCCCGCGGCGACTACGTCCTCACCCTCGACGCCGATATGTCCCACGACCCGGCCTTTGTCTCGCGCATGTGGCGGGCTCGCGACCACGCCGACATCATCATCGCTTCGCGCTATGTTCACGGCGGCATCGCTTATACCGAATTCATCCGCGATTGGCTCAGCCGCGTGCTCAACTTCGGCATGCGCTCGATGCTCTCGATGCCGGTGCGCGATATGTCGAGCGGCTTTCGCCTGTACCGCCGCGAGGCGCTCGCCAATCTGGATATCCAGAGTCAAAATTTCGAAGTGCAGGAAGAGGTTCTGGTCAAGGCTTTCGCGCACGGCTTCAGTATCAGCGAAGTTCCGTTCACATATTTCCCGCGCGGCGCCGGCCGCTCCCATGCCCGCGTGCTGCGCTTCGGCATCGATCTCGCCCGCGCCGCGATGAAGCTTTGGACGCTGCGCAACTCGATCGCATCCGCCGACTACGACGATCGCGCCTTCTACAGCATCATCCCGATCCAGCGATACTGGCAGCGCAAGCGCCATCGTATCGCCACCTCATGGGCGCGCGATGCCGATCGCACCCTCGATATCGGATGCGGTTCGAGCGTCATCATTCAAAGCCTCAACAACGCCGTCGGGATGGACGTCTCCATCGGCAAATTGCGCTTTCTGCGACGCCACGGCATCCCGCTGGTGCGCGGTTCGGCCTTCGCACTGCCATTTTCCGATAGCTCTTTCGACTGTGTAATCAGCTCCCAGGTGATCGAGCATATCACCTATGAGGAATCGCTCTTTACCGAAATGTCGCGCGTGCTCACGCCGGGCGGAACATTGATTATCGGTACCCCCGACTATGACACCCGCGGCTGGCGCATCATCGAACCGCTATACGGCCGCTTGATCCCCGGCGGCTACCGCGACGAGCATATTACTCACTATACGCGCGAAAGCCTCACTCGCATTCTCAATAAACATGGCTTCGTCGCCCAGCAGGCCGCCTACGTCGCCGGCAGCGAATTGATTATGCGCTGGCACAAACCCTCGGCGCCCCCGACCGGTCCGTTAGCCGCCCTTCCGTCCGCCGCCTCCAATTGACCGCGGCTCCGCCGAACCGCCACCTTCATCTTCAACGCGCGCAGACGCATCCTGCTGCGCCAGCTCCGCTCCCGCCCTTGTTCTGTTGCTCTCATTGGGGCCCCGCTGACGTCTTGGAGGCCCCGCTGACGTCACTCTGTGTGGTGCCGAGCGCCCGCTCCATCGCCGCTAAACCTTCGCCGCGCAGCCGTGCGCTCTCATTCGACACGACCATTGAGCTTTTTGAGTTCCGCAGGTGACCATTAGCGTGACGTTGTTCCACGTCGCCGTTACCCCACCATGTTACACTCAGACGGTGAAGACAGAGATTATTACGACATCACTGATCGCCTTTGCCGGTTTGCCCGGCGGTCTCAGTGCCGTCGGATGTGATTACGAATTGTCGTCGGAATCCGTGCCGCCGCAGACCTCGATGCAAACTGAAACTTCTCCTACGACTACCCAGTCCGTCCCGGTTGCCAGTACCCAACCCGCGACCTTTAGAGGTTTTATCTTTTAAGTCCCGGCACCGCCGCCGCCGATTCGGCGACCCGGAACGCCAGTAAAATATTGGAATCCTGAACTTGATATCGATACACCGCGCCGCCCTGAAGATTCCGGCCGGCCGCAGCTTCCCTGGAAGATTCAAAATAATGAAAAACATTAAACGCTTCGCAGCCGCCATCCTCGGCGTCGCCGCTCTGACCTTGGTCAGCGCCTGCGGCACGACCACCCGCGAAACCACTACCTATGTGCCCGTCACGCCGCCACCCCAGGTGATCGTGCAGGCTCCGCATGAAGCTGTCACGCCGCCGACGACTACCACCAGTACTACGAGCGATCGCACCAGCAATTCGACCAATTCGGATCCGGCTGGCGGAACTGGCTATTCGTCCAGTAGCCATCATAGCGAGTCCACGACGACGGCCCCGAGTAACTAATCGACTGCGATGGCCGCTCGCGAAAACCCGCCTCCCGGTTCGGGGCGGCCGTCGCTATAGAACATCGATTGTCAATAGTGAGATTCTTATTGATGTTTAACTTTCGTTCCGCTGTGAAGTCTATTTCGACTGCAATAGCTATCGCCGCCGCCCTCGTCTTCGCGGGCGCTCAAATTTTCCCCGCTCCGGCTCGGGCCGCCGAAAACAACGCGGTCGACTCGGGCTACGTTAACACCGAGCACGATAGCGCGCATCTCGTCGGCCATCACCATTACGGCTCTTCAGCCGAACGTGCTAACGATGCCCTCCTGATCACTGAAGTCAAAAGCGCACTGGCTGAGGACGGCGTCGCCGATGGATCTGCCATCGTTGTCGATTGTGATCATGGCAGCATTTTGCTGAGCGGCATCATGCGATCCGCTCACGACGCCCGCCGCGCCGGGCACATCGCAGCGGCCGTGCCGGGCGTTCTCGCAGTTAAAAATCAGCTGACCTGGCATTAGAACGCCGGCGGCGTGGAGGTAACCAATCCGATGATTTCGATATCCAGAAGCTTCTGCAACTCTCCGCATGGCGGCATTCGGGCTGCCGTAAGGGCGTGAAGTGATTCGCTCGACCCAGCGCATGGACGAGGTGTTCCGGCGACTGGATGAAGACCTGTCTGATGATGGACTGCGCCACCGGGACTGGTACACCGAGCGAGTCCGCGAGGCGCTGAGAACCTATCCGTTGGATGGCTGCGCTCCGCATGCGCCGGTGCACTCCGGCGACGAAGACCTCGAATTCCGCATCGCGATCGCACATCAGTTATGTGTCGCCGCTTACGACGCGCTCGCCGATTGTCCGTCGCCGCCCGCTGGCGAAATTGCTGCCACCGCTCCGCCATCCGCCGACTCCGACTGCAAACGTCCATTCAAGTCAGTACCCGGTTCGTCGGTTCGCAAGGCGCGCAGTCGCGCGCACTTGTCGCTGGTTCGAAAACCCGAGTGAATTTCCCGCGCGATGGGTTATTCTGACCCGCGTGGCCCAGTTCAACGATTTTGCGCTCTGCTGACTCACTCCGGTTCAATCCACGAGCCCACTTCGGATAGCCGAATCGGCTCGCAGGCATCGCGCCGGGCACCATCGGGCTGCCGTTCCCGACTCCGTCTCGCAGCGCCAATGCGCCTCTTCGATCGCCCAGCGCGCTTCGCGGATCGCTTCCGCTTCATTCCCCGCTGCGCCGATCGTGCCGCCCATCGGCGGCGGATAGACTACATGCCAGTACCAGCTTCCGTGACCGTTCCAGACCTCGTAACCGAGGCCCATGTGTCGATGGCTGCGCATGAATGATCCTCACATTTTTCCGTCCGGCTCGAGTGCTCTTCGAGGTTCGTCGATCGGGTGCGATTGCGGGCGAACTTCGCGGCGCTAAAGCGAGCTGCGCGCCTCACTATGAAATACCCAAGCGTCGTCGCGCACAGCGCCAGCAAACCCATTCGCAAATATGTCGCCGCCGTCATCGAGATTCCGACGCCGGTACCCAGCGCAACATAGGCCGCCAGACACGCCGGGCATTTCGGCACGAGCGCCATCAAGGCGCCCGGCACCACCCAGCCGGCGGCGTCGCGAATCCGCCGGCCGCCCGAGTTCCGAGAGCGCCCCGATGCGTCCTCGGTGCGACGTGTGCGTCCGCCGCCACAGCAACCGTCGGCGCTCATCTTAGGGCCTCGCCGCTGGTGCGCCCGGCGGCACCGCCGTGCCGTTGGTCTCGTATTCGTCGTGGCGCCGCACCCAGTCAGTCAGATTGAAATTCGGTCCGTTCTCGTTGCGACCTTTTGGCGTGATGTCCAGGAACATGTAAGCGCCGAGCCCCCGTTCATCGCCTCGCGCATAGGCCGAATAGGTATGGAAGATGGCGCCGCTCTCGTCCTTGTAGAACACACTGGTGCCATGCATATCTTCCATCTTGCAGTCGATCATTTCATAGTTGTAGTAAACTTTGCCCTGCTCCAGGTCGTCCTTTTTGAACGAGACGTGATAGTCATAGTTGAAATCACTTTCATTCGACGATACCCACTTGAAGCGCCAGCCCATGCGCTTGCGGTACGCCTCCAGATCCTTCAGCGGAGCTCGCGAGATCGCCACGAAACTTACATCGTGATTCGCTATGTGCTGGTTGGCGCCATCGACGTGGTCGGACAGAAACGAACAGCCAACGCAACCTGCCTGCCACCCGGGACTGAACATGAAATGATAGACGATCAGCTGGCTGCGACCGTCAAACAGGTCCGATAGTGTTTTTTTGCCTGCCGGCGTGTCGAATACGTACTCCTTCTCGACTTTTACCCACGGTAGCTCGCGTCGTTGCCGGCTCACTTCGTCCTGCAGGTTTGACAAGTCCTTTTCCTTCGCCAGCAATTGCTTGCGCGCGGCGATCCACGCTTCCCGGGATACGATTAAATTGACCATCGCCCGCTCTCCTTTTTTAGGACGTTCTTCGATTACTCAGTCATTCCGTCATATAGCCAGTTAGGTTTCTCAAACCGTCGCCAGGTATTCCGCCAGGCAATCCAGGGCGCTGTCCCAGCCCACTCGATGAGCGTCGCGGGCCGTCTCCGATTCGAACACCGCCTGATGCAGCGTCAACCGGGTCTTCTCGCCGGCGTCGGCAAACGTCACCGTGATCAGCGTTTCAGGGCCGGCCTGACCCTGCTCGTCCACCCACGCCCAGGTGTAAACTAGCCGCTCGTGCTCCACGATCTCGTGGTAAACGCCGCGCACTCGATGCTCCACGCCCTCGGGCGAGCGCATGCTCATGCGGTAGCTGCCGCCGGGTCGCGCATCCATCTCACAGTTCGTCATCGTGAAGCCCTTCGGCCCGGTCCACTGCGCCATTCGTTCGGGTTCCGTCCAGGCCTTGAACACCAGATCGCGCGGCGCGTCGAAGATCCGCTCAATCACCAGTACCCGTTGTGCCGGTGCATTCGCGGCGGCACTATTTCTTGCGGCCATGCTGCTTCTCCTTCTGCTGCAGTTTGCGCAAATATTCTTCCAGCCGATCGAAGCTCTGCTCCCAGAACTCCCGGTAATGCTCCAGCCAGTCCGATGCTTCCTTCAACGGTCCTGCCTGCAACCGGCACGGCCGCCATTGCGCCTCGCGCCCGCGTTTAATCAGCCCCGCCCGCTCCAGCACCTTCAGGTGTTTCGATATCGCCGGCAGGCTCATCGCGAAGGGCTCCGCCAATTCCGTCACCGAAGTCTCGCCCGCAGCGAGCCGTGCCAGAATCGCGCGGCGTGTCGGATCGGCTAAAGCTGCGAACGTGATATTGAGGTCTGGTGTCATTCTTGGTGAACCATATAGTTAAATAACCTGTGAGTTAAATAAATCATTCGATCCATCCCGTCAAGTGCTTTTTAACCGTGCGGTCGCGATTTCTTTCTGGCTGTGTGAATGTCACCGCGCGGTGGGTTATTCTGACCAGCGTGGCCCAGTTCAACGATTTCGCGCTGGTCTGCCTCGCCTTGGGTCAGACCCAGAGCCGGCTCCAGATGGCCGAATTGGCCGGCGAGTTTCTCGCCCGGCTCGACCCGGCCGACGCCGCGATTGCGGCGCGCTTCATGGTCGGGCGCGCGCTGCCCCAGGGCGGCGAAAAGCCTCTGCAAATCAGCGGACGCGCAATCTGGAAAATTGTTGCCGCACTGGTCGCCGGCGACCACAGCACAGCGGGCGATGACGACATGGGCGAGGAGATTTTCGCCGCCGCGAGCGATTTCGGCGAGGCCATCGAAATGGCGCTGCGGCGGCGTCCCCAAGATCCCGCGCCCACCCTGACCCTAGCCGAAGTCGAACAGTGCTTCGCCGCGGTCGCTGCGATCGAGGGGCGCAACGCACGCCGCGCCAAGCTCGACGCCCTGCGCGATCTCTTTGCGCGCGCCAGCGCTCTGGAAGGCAAGTACCTCGCGAAAATTCTGATCGGCGAGATGCGCCACGGCATGAGCGAGGGCCTGATGCTCGAAGCGATCGCGAAAATGGCCGCGCGTCCGGTGGCCGAGGTGCGCCGTTCGAACATGCTCGTCGGCGACGTCGGCCGCGTTGTGGATGCCCTGCGCCAGCCGTCAACCACCGCCGGCTCCATTGCGGGTACAGTGTCGTCCGCTCCCGCGCCGCTCTCAGGCATCGGTAATGAAAGCCCTTCGCCCGCGCCGCATTCCGATGCCGCTGGGTCCGCCGCCGCGCAACCTGTCTCCGCTGCTCACCGCGGCGCAGCCATTCGGCCGCTCAAGCCGATGCTCGCGCAGCCTGCGCCCAACGTCGCCGAGGCCTGGCGCATGCTCGGCGATCGCACCGCATTCGAACACAAGCTCGACGGCGCGCGCGTGCAAATTCATTGCACCGCCGCGGGCGTGCGGATCTTCTCGCGCGCCCTCAACGACATCACCGCGAGCCTGCCCGAAGTCGTCGATCTCGCCCGTCGCCTCGGCCCCCGCCGCGCGATTCTCGACGGCGAAGTTATCGCGGTCGCGGCCGACGGGCGGCCGCTCGCGTTTCAGGAACTGATGCGCCGCTTCGGACGCGTGCGCGATATCGAGCGTATGCGCGCCGAACAGCCGGTGCGGCTCCTGGTCTTCGATTTGATCGGTCTCGACGATCGTTTGCTGATCGATTCGCCCTACGAAGAACGCTACGCCGCCCTGAGCGAACTCGCGTCGTCCGCCGGCCTCACGATGGCGGCGCGCACCCTGCCATCGACCGTTGCCGAGGCCAATCAATTTTACGCGCGCGCAATCGCCGCTGGCTTCGAGGGTATCGTCGCCAAGGCGCTGGCGAGTCCCTACATGCCGGGCGCGCGCGGCCGCGGCTGGGTCAAAGTCAAATCCTCTCGCACCTTCGACCTCGTGATCGTTGCCGCCGAATGGGGCTACGGCCGCCGCCACGGGTGGCTCTCGAATTATCATCTGGCGGCGCGCGACGAGGCCGCCGGCAGCTTCGTCGAAGTCGGCAAAACCTTCAAGGGTCTCACCGACGACGACTTTCGCGCGATGACCGAGCGCCTGCTCGCCCTCAAGACCGCCGAGCGCCGCGGCGCCGTGGTGGTGCGTCCCGAGGTCGTGGTCGAGGTCGCGTGCAGCGATATCCAGCGCAGTCCGCGTTATGCCGGCGGCATGGCGCTGCGCTTCGCCCGCATCATCGGCGTGCGCAACGATAAGTCCGCAGCGGAGGCCGATACTATCGCCGACGTCGCCGCCGCCTTCGATCGCCAGATGGTCAAACCGCTCCCCTCGGCCGGCGCCTGACGGTCGTGTGGCAGCGCGTGGCGCGCCATCGATCGCGCGTTGTGCGAGTCGAAATTATTTTTTTAGAGCTGACCTGACCCAATCGCGCAGTGCGTCGTGGCTCGTGGCGAATGAGAGTTCGTTCCAGGGAATTTCGTCCGCCGCAAAGTACTTCGCGTCGAGCGCTTCGGGCGACCGGCTCGGTGCTTCGGCACCCGGACGCGCCAGGTAAACCACGACCGCGGCCATCGGATTGCGGGCGTCGGAGTAAACCCCGAGCAGACCTTCGACAGCGACGCGCATTCCGACCTCCTCGAGCGTCTCGCGCACCGCGCCCTGCGCCGGGGTCTCGCCCAAATCCACATAGCCGCCGGGAAAGGTCCACGTGCCGATCCGCGGTTCGTTGCCGCGCCGCAGCAACAGCACTCGCCCGGCGTCTATTACCAGGCATCCCGCGACCAGCTTGGGGCCGGGAAAGTGGACGAAGCCGCAGCGCTCGCAGACCATCAGGCGCTTGCGATCGGGCAGCACCGTTCGCGGTTCCATCGTGCCGCCACACAATCCGCAGTAACGCACGTGCGCGGGATAGCGATGTTGCAGATGATGATTCGCCTCGACCGGCGCGCTCGATTCGCCCGGTCCCGAAGATGCGGATGGCGCGTGCGAAGCGACTGAATCGTGCGCGTCGGTGCGGTCCTTATGGTCGTGCTTGCCCATTGCGCGCGGAACCTCAGTAAGTGAGGCGCCGGATCAACGCCTCGGCGATCAACAGTATCATCGCGGTCACCACCAGCCACGGCGCGAACGAGGCCGTATGTTCGAACTGCGGCCGCGACATCGCAAGTTCGTTCGGCGCCGGATTGAGCCGTCCGCCGGTGGCCGACGCGAGATGTTCGAGCAGGCCATAGTTGGGCGCGGGGCGGGGCGATTCGGCGCCGATCGAGGGACTGACGCTATAGGCCAGCGGCGGGAAACTCTGATTGCTGCCGGGCGGCGGCTTGAGCTCGATGTGATAGTTGCCCGGCTTCGCCGCCTCGATACTGCCCGACAGTTCGCCCGGTGCGTCCTGCGACAGGATGGCGCCGGCTTTCGAGCCGTCGGGCATCCGCACCACCGCGTCGATCGGCCGCGACCAGGCCAGCGCCCTGTCGCTGTAATCGGTTAACTTGATTTCGATGCGCCCGGCACGGTAGCCCAGCGCGACGTCGTACTTCTGCGTGGTCGCGGTCTGCGGAGTCATCCACGCGACGATCTTGTCCCACACAGGCCCGAAGACTCCCTGCTCGACCCAGCGCGAGGTCCAGCGGCCGCTCGCGTCGGTGGTGACGGCCAGCGCCTTGCCCGCGCCGAATTTCCAGCTCGCAATCACCGGTGCGCGCACGCCGCCGCTGTTTACGAACATGCTCAGTGTCGCCCCTCGCTTGAGGTCGGTCGAAACAAAACCGGTCAGCGCGGGCATCTTGCGGCCGGCGAGGTTCTTGAGCACCGGATCGGGCGAGACGCTGTACGGCACGAAATTCTTTTCGACCATGGTGGTGTCGCCCCCGCGCTGGCGCACGTCCTGGAGGAACAGTTGCGGCAGGTTGGACGGGCTGTCGGTCTGATAGAAGCCGCCGCCGCCGTACTTGCTGATCGATTCGAGCAGGCCGAGGTTGGCTTCATGCCCGATCGCGATAGTCGAGATAGTCACTCCGCCGTCGCGATGCATGCTCGAAACCAGGTCGTAATACATCGCGGCCGTGCCGCCCGTCTCGCCATCGGTGAGAATCACGACGTGCTTGATCGCGGCGCGGCTCTGCACCAGCATCCGTTCGGCTTCCTGCAGCGCGGGGAGCAGGAATGTAGTGCCGCGCGCCTTGAGCCGGTCGATCAGTTGGCTGAAGTACGGGCGGCTATGGCCGACGCTCTCGAGCGGAATCACGACGAAGGGCTGCGAATCGAAACCGATCACGCCGATCGAGTCGTCGTCTTTCAAAGTCTTGGTGACGGTGAGCGCGGCGGCCTTCGCGTATTCGAGCTTCTGATTGCGGCCCATCGAACCGGACTTGTCGATCACCAGCACCAGCGCGCGTTTGCGCTCGCGGCGTTGCGGCGGCCGCATCACCACCGGCAGCGCGCGCGCAACCGGGCTGTCCTGCCATCCGCCGAGGCCGAAACTCTGATCGCCGCCGACCATCGCGAGCGAACCGCCGCCAGCGACGTACTGCACCAGCGCGTTTTGCGCCGCCTGGGCGACGCGCGCGCGCGATATATTATTGAGCACGACGGCGTCGTAGCCCTTCGGACTTCCGTTCCACTGGCCGCTCGTGAGCACGACGGTGGTGGGGTCGAGTCCGATGCGGCGGACGACCTCGGCCAGATATTTCGCGTCGCGTTGCGTGTCGGTCAGGATCAGAACCTTGCGCTGCGCCCCCACGCCGACCCAGCCCTGTAGCGAATCGTCCTCGGGATAGGCGTCGAGCGCCGGATTGGACGGCTTGAAAGAGGCGCGATAGTCGGCGAGCCCCGCGTTCTCGGTGTGCACGGGAAAGTCGAAGCGGGTCTGCCCGGGCGCGACGGTGACCGCGCGCTGAGCGAGCGGCTGACCGTTGCGCGTGATCGTGATCGTGCCACCCGCCGGCGCAGCGTTGAGGTTCATCATGGTGACGCCGAGCGCGAACGGCTCGGCCTTGGCCAGCGCCGGCGGCAGGTTCAACTGGGTCATCGCGACGTTGGCGATCGATCGCGCCCCGGGCGGCGTGAAGATGTCGAGCCGGATGCCGGCGGCGCGCAGCGCACCGATGGCGTTGAGCGCGTCGCCATGGTTTTGCCAGCCGTCGGTAACCAGCACGATCGGTCCGCCGCGCGCGTCCCGGCGGCTGGCGATCGCGTCGAGCGCGGTCTCCAGATTGGTCGCCGCGGGACCGCACGAGGCGCATCCGCCGGCGCCTGTCAGTGTGGTGAGCGCGCCGCCGACGGTCTCGCCCAGCGGCGCGGCGGCGAAGATCACCGCCGGATCGCTCGACTTCAGCTTCAGGCGGCCGCGCAACAGGTTCGCGGTAAATTCGCGCATCTGCGGCGTGATACTGGCGGATGCGTCAATCACCGCCGGCCGCGCCGAACCCTCGGAACGCACCACCCGATGCGGATCGGCGAGTGCCGCGACGAACAGCGCCAGCACCACCGCGCGGATCAGCGGAGCGATCGAGCGCATCAGCGAGCGCGCCTGCCATAGCCACCATGCGAGCAGCAGCGCGATCGCGAAGAGCAGATAAAGCGCTTCCGGCCGGGCGAAGCTCGGCCCCTCGAGCGGCAGATGCAGCGCGTTGGCGACGGCGGTGGCGTTCACGCTGACACTTCGATCGTGCGGCGGCGGCGGTACACCAGCAGCGCTTCCATGACGATCAGCGCGATGATCGCGGCGAGAATATACGGGGCCAGCGGCGCCCGCACGATTGCGCTTGGGGCCAGCGCGCCGGCCGCCGCGGCCGAGACATTCACCGGCGGAATATTGGTCAGGTCGGACGCCGTCAGATCGGCGAGATTCACCGCGCGCAGCGACTTTTGTCCGTGCGCCTCCACCAACTGATAAACGCCCTGCGCATCGACCGAGGTAAACGGCGTCCCCGCGCGAACCGCCTCGCGGCGGCCCGACGGCGTCACGATCGCGGTCACTCCGGCCGGGACCGTCCACGGCTCGCCGGTGCGATAGCCGCCGGTCTGCGCGCCGAACCCGGCGAGCCTGCCGAGCAGATTCAGCGTGAGAATCGACATCGGCAGATTTTCGCGGCCGAGGTAGGGAAACGGATTGAAACCGGTGGCAACGAAGCGATGGCCCTGGCGGCTGCCCGAGAGGATCAGCCCGCCGTCATTGCCGGTCACCACCGGCCGCATCCACGGATGCTCGCCGAGGTACTCGCCCGAATGGAAGTTGAGCAGCCTGAAATTGACCGCGTCGGTGAGCGGATCGGTCGTCGGCCAACCGGCGACTTCGACGTGCGCGGTCGTGCGCACCGCAAAATCGAACACCGGATCGCCGGGCGGCGGCATCACCAGCAGCGTGTTGATGGTGGGTAACTGCTTGGGTGCGGTGTATTCGAAAATCGCGAGATCGAAGTTCGCCAACTCGGCCGGCGCGTATGCGGCGGGCGCGCGCGTCACTACGCTGACACCGGGAATCGAGCGCAGGCTCAGGCCGTCGGCCGGCGTCGGACTGACGAACAGCACCGCCACCGGCTTCACCCCGGCGCCGGTCGCATAGGCGGTGTTATCGAGCGCAAAGCCGTCGGCCGGTTCCAGTTGGGCGCGATAGACCGCAGCCGGCGGCAGTTTGGGGAAATCGAGCGCGGCAACTTCACCCGGAGCGACCGCCGCCTGCGCAGTGGCGAGCGGCTTGCCGTCGCCGGCGATCGTCACCTTGAGAGTCTTGGCGGCCGGACTGAAATTGGCCACCGTCACGCGCGCATGAAGGGCCGCTGCGCCGAAGGTCTCGCGGCTGAGCGCGAACGACCCGATAGCGTAATTTGCGATCGGCTCGCCCGCCATGATCGGCGTGACGCGGGCAGGGACCGGCGGCGCGATCCCGCGGTAGCTGGCAAAGATAATGCGTCCGATGTGGCCGTCGCCGGCGAGTTGCCCGAGCAGCGTCGCCAGCGCCGCCGGATCGTCGGGCGCGTCCACCGCCCGCGCGTCTGCGATCAGAGTGCGGGCCGCGCCGATACTGCTGCTGACGCCGCCCATCTGATGCGGTTGCGGGGCGGTCAGATAGACCGAGACCTGGCCGCTGCCGCCCGCGCGGTCGAGTGCGTCGTTGACCGCCGCGATCGCGCTCTGAAAGCGGGTCTTGCCCGAGGAAGTGAGCGCCTGCATCGCCGCCGAGTTATCGATCACGACGGCGATCGGCGTGCCCTTTTTCAAGAGGTACGGTCCGGCCATCGCGAGCACGGCCAGACACAGCGCGAGCAATTCGAGAAAGAAGGTCCAGGTAAATCGCGGGCGTCCGCCGAAGCGCTGTCCGCGCATCGCGTGCAACGCGCGAAAGGCGATCACGCTCGAGACCGTCGCCTGGCGCGGACGCTCGCGTGCAAGGTAGGCGAGAATCAGCGCGGGCACGATCGCCAGAAAATAGAGTGCCGCCGGATTCAGCAGGCCGATTGCGTCAAGCAGTCCCATGGTTGATAGATCGCGCGCGCGCCGGACCGGCTAATGCACCAGGCCGAGGTCGGCGACGGCGCGCAGGAAGAAACCGTGAAAATCCACGTCGGTGGTGTAGAGCGTGTAGTGGAGCCCGTTGCGAAAGCAGAAGGACTTGATCTCGCGCGCGAGCCTAAGCATCGTCTCGCGATAGCGCTCGCGCTCGCGCGGGCCGATCGACACGCGGATGCTCTCGCCGCTCTCAGCATCGACCACCTCGACATCGCCGTTGAGGCCCTGGCCGTCGAGTTCGGTGCCGCCGATGATCTGCACGGCGGTCACGTCCATGTTGGCGGCGGTGAAAAGTCCGAGGCCGTGCGTGGCGGCGTTCGGCAACATCATAAAATCCGAAATCAGAAAGACCTTGCCGGCGCGGCGGATCGAGACCAGCTCGCGCGCGAGCGCCGGCGCCAGATCGACTTCACCGCCCGGCCGGATCGCGGTCAGGCTGCGGCCCAACTCGACGATCCGATGGCGGCCGTACACGAAGGCATGCGGCGGCGGATTGCCGCGGCCCGCGATTACGCGGATCATCACGCGGTCGCCCGAGGCCAGCGCGACATAGGCCAGTGCCAGCGCGGTGGCGACGGCGGATTCGAACTTGCGATCGCGCGCCGGAAAACCCATCGATGCACTCGCGTCGATGAAGATATAGGTGAGCAGGTCTTCCTCTTCCTTGAACAGCTTGATGTAGAGCTTGTCGGTGCGTCCGTAAAGGCCCCAGTCGATGTAGCGAAAATCGTCGCCGTCGGAATAATGGCGAAAATCGCTGAACTCGAGCGAGGACCCGCGCCGCGGCGACAGGTGGGTTCCCTTGCCGAGACCCGCGAACTCGCGCCGCGTCTTGATGCGCAGCTGGTCGAGGCGGGCGATAAACTCGGGCGTAAATTCTACCGGCAGTCCGAGCATCGCTAGCGCGGGCGCTTGAGCCGCTTGACCGCCTGTTCGAGGATCGCTTCGGCGCTCACGTTTTCGGCCTCGGCCTGAAAGTTGCGCAGCAGGCGATGGCGCAGCGCCGGGATGATCGCGTCCTCAACGTCTTCGTAACTAATCGTGACGCGCCCCTCGAGCAGGGCGTTGACCTTCGCGCACATGATCAGGGCCTGCGCGCCGCGCGGACTCGGGCCGAAGCGCAGGTACTGCGAAACTTCGGGTATCGCTTCCGGGCCGCCGGGCGTGCACGCACCCATAATCGCGATGATGTAGCGCTCGACCGGCTCGCCCACCATGACCTCGCGCACCAGGGTCTTTTCGTTCTCGATCAGCTCGGGCGCATGCGCCGGGTTGAAGATCGATTGCACCGTGTAGGAAGTTGCGCCGGTGGTGCGGTTGAGAATCTCGCGCAGTTCGTCGGGTTTGGGCGCACCCATCACGACCTTGAACAGGAAGCGATCCATCTGCGCCTCGGGCAGCGGATAGGTGCCCTCGAGCTCGATCGGATTCTGCGTCGCCAGCACGAAAAACGGCGCGTCGAGCCGATAGGTGGTGCCGAATACCGTCACCTGTCGCTCCTCCATCGCCTCAAGCACCGCCGATTGGGTCTTGGGCGTCGCGCGGTTGATTTCGTCGCCGAGCACCACGTGCGCGAAAATCGGACCAGCCTTGAAACTGAACTCGCGATGGCCGTCGGTTTCGGCCAGCACCTGCGTGCCGACGATATCCGACGGCATCAGGTCGGGCGTGAACTGAATCCGCTTGAAGCTCAGGCCCAGCGTCTCGGCCGCCGCCTTGACCATCAGGGTTTTCCCAAGTCCGGGAACCCCCTCAATCAGAATATGCCCGCCACAGAACAACGCCGTGAGCAGCTTTCGAATCGGGTCGCGATGGCCGACGATGACGCGGGCCACCTCGGCCTCCGCGCGCGCGAATGTCTTGCGAAACTCGGCCACGCGCTCGTTGGGTGATATTTGGGGAGCCGCTCCCATCGCTTCTCCTTCCTGATGAATCAAATCGCCTTACGGATGAATCAACCCGCAGTCCTGATGAATCATCTTGCAGCCCTGATGAATCATCTTGATTGATGAACCAGATCGCCTGACCAGTGAAAATACTTAAGCAACGAAATCCCTTAACGAATCAAATCGCGATATCGCGGCGGCACCAGTTGCCGCTCGTCGGGAGTGTCAGCCAGTCCCTGCGCCTTGAGCGGTGCGTTGGTGAAGGCTGCGGTTGCCGCCGAACGTTGGGCTTCGGCCACGGTCCGCCCCGCGCCCTCCTTGCCGATCGCCGTGCTGGGCAAGCGGAAGGTGACGTAACGCGCGTCGCGGATCGCGATCGCGGGACCCTCGCCGGCCTTGTAGAAGCGCTCATAATTCCCCGGTTTCGGTATCTCCCCCAAATGAGTGTCGCCGGTCGAGCCCTTGTCGTCGGGCCGCCCGCTCGGAGTTCCGGCCGAGGGCGCCGGCAAGTTGCTGCGGGCCTCGCTGCCCGGCCGCGGCAGCTCGGTATTGCCCGCCGCGCCGGACGGCTTTTGCGGGGACGTGGCATTGGGATTGTCGCCTTGTTTGGGTGCTGCGCCGGTCCCGTTATTGGCCTGCTGCTGGCCCTTGCTCTGGTTGCGATTCCCGGCTGCGGCCGCGATTTGCGCCTGCGCCTTGGAAATATCGTTGCCCAGCTCGATCAGCTTCTCCGTACTTTTATCGCCCTTGCCTTGGCCGCCGCCGCCTGCACCTGCCCCCGCACCTTTGCCTTGACCCGCGCCCGCGCTCTTGCCCGTTCCGCTCCCGGCGCCACTGCCGGTTCCCGTGCCTTTGCTGCTACCGCTCGCCGACGATCCGCTCCCGGAACCGCTGCCGGAGGAGTTCAGGGCGAGACTCGTGGCACTTTTGCGCTGCTGCTCGGCTCGCTCGACCTGACGCTTCATCGCGGCAAGCTCCTGAAGTTTCTGCTCGGTCGGTAATTTGGGATTCTCAAGGTCGCGGGCGACGTCACGCAAGGCCCGCGCGAGCTCCTTGTCGGATTTCGGCGCCGTCAGGCCGTCGATGCTCCGTGCGACTCTGCGCAACCGATGCGCGATCGCCTGATCCGGCGTCGGCACCACCACCAGCGCGAACGCGGTCAGGCCCAGCGCCGCCACGGTCACGGCTGCCGCGATCGCCGAACGCTTCAACGGCACGCTCGGCTTCAGCCTGAACTCGCGCCGCGGATCGAACAGGTCGAGATACGCAATCGCGCGCCGCCACAGCATCGGGAACAACGGCGATCGCCGCTCGCGCCCCTGCGGCCGCGACGGATCGGCCAGCGTCGCCAGCGTCAATACCTCCTGATGGCCCCCGATATGATCGTCCACCGCCGCCGCCGCGCGCAAAAAGTCATTGGCCTTGCGATAGGCCAGCGCTGCCATTATCGCGAGCACCAAAAGTTGCGCGGTGAATACCCCCAGCAGGATTTCGCCGACCAGCGATTCGCGCCCGCCGGTCAGGATGTAGCCGAAATTCTCCCACGTCAGCGCGCCGATCAGGTCCAGCCCGAGGGCGAACAAAATCGTTGCCGCCAGCGGCAGCGTCAGCTCGATCGCGGCGCCCGCCGCCGCCAGACGCGCGAGGCGTTGGCGCGACCTGCCGATTTGCTCGATGGGATTCATTAGTTGCGGCTCCGCGCGGTCGCGGGATTCGGTCCTCCGGTCTATCCCTTCAATTTTTTTGCCAGCGCGTGCATCCGTTTGATCTCGGCGATCGCCCGCAGATGCTCGGCAAACGATCGCGAAAAAATATGGGTCCCGTCATCGCGTGCAACAAAATACAGGTAATCGGTGTGCGCCGGATAGAGCGCCGCCTCAATCGAGGGCAATCCCGGATTTGCAATCGGCCCCGGCGGCAGTCCCGGTATCTCATATGTGTTGAACGCCGAGGGCGTCCGTACGGCCGTCGCCGCCCGCTCGCTGTCGCCTTGCAGATTATACTGGGCCGTCGGATCCGATTGCAGCGGCATCCCGCGCTTCAGCCGATTGTAAAATACGCTCGCGATTATCGGACGCTCCTGCGCCACGTGAGCCTCCTTCTCGATAATCGACGCCATCGTCACCATCTCGCGCGTGGTCAGCCCGAGTTCGAACAGCCGCTGCTCGACGGCCGGTGTCAGCACCTCGAAAAAGCGCCCGAGCATCTCCGACAGTATCTGGTCGGTGCTGGCCAGCGGCGAGAACCGGTAGGTCGCCGGGAAAAGATAACCCTCGGCACCCAGCGGCCCCAGGCCTAGCGCGGCAGTAATTCGCCCGCGCCGCGCCGCCCCGTCGAACTGATTTTCGCAGACCAGCCCGGCCTGCTCCAGCCGTTGGCCAATCTGATGCACCGTCATGCCTTCGGGAATCGTCACCGTTACCACCATGAAGTCGCCGTTGACCAGATGGGTCAAGATCGCCGGCATCGCCTCGCCCCCCTTGAAGGCGTAGTCGCCCGGCTTGACCAGCTTCGCGCGCCCGGTCGTTTTGGCGTAAAGCACGAACGCCAGTTCACTGCGCACCACCCCGGCTTGCGCGAGTTCCCACGCCGCTTCCGTCATCGACGCGCCCTTGCGGATCGAAACTATGCGCGGCGTCTCGAAACGATGCGTCGGGCTGAAAATCAGGTAACCGGCGTAAAGCCCAGTGCCGGCCGCCGCCAGCAGCAGCACCGCCATCGCATATCCGAACTTTCTCATCGTTATTGATCTGTTTGCCTAATCAGTTTGCCTAATCACTTTGCTCGGTCAGCTTGCTTAATCGGCTCGCGAATTCGGCTTCGCAATTCAGCCCGGCAAATCGGCTTTGCAATTCCGCTTCCGCGGCTCGCGCCCGATGCTGCCGTTCAGCCCTCGACGCGGCTTCAACCGCGCACCTGGGGCTCGGACCTGCGATGATTGAGCCAGCTCTCCAGAATTATTCCCGCAGCCACCGCGTCCACCGTGCCCTTGTCCCGGGCGCGCCTGCCCGACAGATCCTTCAGACGCTCCTCGGCCTCGAAACTCGTCAGCCGCTCGTCGAATAGTTCCACCGGCAGTCCGCTCGCCTCGCCCAGCCGCTCCGCAAATGCCCGGGCGGCGCGGGCCGGCCCTCCGCTGCTACCGTCCATATTCAGCGGCAGGCCGATCACGACGCGCGACACTTCAAATTCGACGAGACGCATCCGAATCGATTCAAGGTCGCGAATTACCGAACGGCGTTCCAGCGCGCCAATCGGATGAACCGTCAGACCCTCGTCATCCGCAATTGCAATTCCGATGCGCCGTTTGCCCAAATCAAGAGCAGCTATCGCCATCCAGTAGTTACCCTAATATCAAAAAGCGCATAGATTCGTGTCGAAGTTCGACGATTTACCTGTTTAGAAAGGACACATATGGGCTTGATTGTGACACATCCGTGTCGTAGCCTCGACGCCGATGGGGTGGGGGAACTACCGATGCCGCTGGGCCCGCGTAGTGGCGGGGCTGGCGATCGCGCTTCTCGCGAGCGCGGGTGCATTTCTGGTCTTCGTGGTCGGCGTCAACGATCATGCGCACCATGCAGTGGTGCAGCATCCGATGATCGCCGGCCAGATCGAGCCGGAATATGTCGACGAACCCACCGAGGTCGCGCCTGCCCCTGATCCCATTACGATTAGCCTCACGCTGGATCGTTCCGCTCGCGTGCTGTGGTATCTGGAAGAGGCCGGCCTCGACCGCAATGAGGCTCAGCGCTGGGCGCATTCTTTTGTAAAGGCCGGAGCGGGTGCTTACCTCCGCCGGGGTCACGTCCTGACGCTCTATAAGGACCCGGAGAACGGCAGCCTCCGCGAAATCAAGTACAACCTCGACGACAATGTAGCGGTTCGTGCCGAAACTTATGGCAACGGCGTTATCCGATCTTCGCAAGAACTGATTTCTTATGTCGTGCGCCCGGTCGCGGTGTCCTTTAAGCTCGACGGGAATTTCTGGCAGGCCGCGAAACGCCACGATCTGCCGCGACCGATCGTGGCAACGCTGGAAAAGGCTTTCAAGGACCAGCATCCGCTCAACGATCTTCCGCGCGGAGCCGCGGTAAAACTTATCTACCGTGAACGGGTCAGCCGCGACGGCACCGCGCGCACGCCGGCTGGTCTCGACGCTGCGCAAATAAGCATCGGAAAAAAGACCCTGTCGGTCTTTTCCTTCCGCGGGGAAAAGGGCGAGGCGCATCTTTATAACGCCAGCGGCGAGGCTCTCGAACCGCAATCGCTGCGCTTCCCCTTGAAGTTCCAATACATCTCCTCGGGCTTCAGCTTTCATCGCTACCATCCGATCCTTCATAGATATCGTGCCCACCTGGGCGTTGACCTCGCGGCCCATTACGGCACGCCGGTCAAGGCGATCAGCGACGGCCGCGTAGAATCCGCCGGATGGTGCGGCGAACTCGGACGCTGCGTCAAAATCAACCATGGCGGTGGCCTCGTCAGCATTTACGGCCATCTCTCGAGGATCACGGCGGGCCTCCATCCTGGAACTCCAGTGGGCGTCGGCGAGGTCATCGGACGGGTCGGCACCAGCGGCCTCTCCACCGGACCCCATCTCCACTTCGCGATCGAGAAACACGGACACTTCGTCAACCCGCTGACCCAGTCCCTGGGCGCTCATCATGAAATTCCTCCGCGGATGCGCGCCATGTTCAAGCGCATCGAGCAAAAGTACGTGGCGGTGCTCGACCGCCTGCCCAAGTTCGGCGGTCATCTCAGCCTGTCCCATCCGGTCGTGGCGCCTGCCAAGGGAGCAGCGGGCGTGCGCAGCGCCGCCACACCGGCCGCAGCCCATCCGGCCGGTCACGTTCAAACCGTTGCTGTCGAAACCGCCGGCATTCCCGCGCGCTGAATCGCACCGGACACCCGCCCTTTATCGCCGTCCGCTCTCGCCGTGCCGAAGCCGTTGCGCGCCGCCGCGAGTAATTGTGAAGATGGGCGTGTCGCCGCGGCCGCTTGAACCCCATTAAAGCCGCCGCCGGCCTGTCGATGCGCGCGCAAATCAAATCCGATTTTTTCGACCCGCCCCGCCCCCGAGTGATTGCCCATCGCGGCGCCAGCGGCGATTACCCCGAAAACACGCTGCCCGCGTTTGAGGCGGCGCGCGACCTCGGCGCACCCTACATCGAACTCGACCTGCACATGACCAGCGACGGCCACATCGTCGTCGCCCATGACGACAATCTCGAGCGCGTCTCCGGAGTCGCCGGCGAAATTTCCGCGATGACCCTGGCCGAGCTTGCCCGCTTCGATGCCGCCCGTAACTTCACGCCGCACGGACGCGCCGAGGGCGTGTTTCCGTTTCGCGGACGCGCCGTGCACGTGTCCGAACTCGCCGAGGTCTTCGCTGCCTGTCCCGCCCAGCGCTTCATCCTCGAAATCAAACAGACCACCCCGAGCCTCGTCGATAACCTGATCGGCGTCATCGATCGCGCCGGGCTACGCCGGCGGGTGCTGGTGGCAAGCGAGCATCAGGCGCCGATCGACGAATTTCGCGCGGCGGCGCCCGATATCCCGACCAATTTCCCCACCCCCGAAGTCGCCGCCTTCATGATGTCGCTGGCGCCCGGCGCTCCCCCCTTCGAGCCGCTCGGCGTGGCCCTGCAAATGCCGCCCGACCACGAATCGTGGCAGCTGGTCACCCCCGAGGCGGTCGCCGTGGCGCATCGGCTTGGAGTCGAAATACACGTCTGGACCATCGACGACGAAACCGCGATGCGTGCAATGCTGGAGGCTGGCGTGGACGGCATAATCACCAATTACCCGGCCCGCCTGCTCGCGCTGCTGGCGTCCCGCTAGCGACCTCCAGCACGGGTTCCGTTCGATTGGCTCCGTCCCGTACAATCTTTTTTTTGCAATACAAACCGATCTTTTCCTGCCGCTTTCCGCACCTTTCTCCTTTCGAGGCGATCGAATGGGGCGCAGATGCTCGTAGCTGCGATCGCTTTTCAGCGCGACCGCGCATCTGTTACGATTCCCGCGCTCAGAGACGATTTGACGGAGGCGGTTCCCGATGAAGCTTGATACCACGCTCACCACGCGCGACCTCAGCGAAGTTCCCGCAATGGCGAAGTCTGCCGAGGCCCTCGGCTTCGACGCAATCTGGTCGATGGAGGCCGGCAACGACGGCTTTCTGCCGCTCGCGCTTGCCGCCGAACACACCAGCCGGGTCAAGCTCGGTCCCGCCGTCGCGATCGCCTTTCCGCGCAGCCCCATGTCGATGGCCTACCAGTCTTGGGACCTGGCCGCGCTCTCGAAGGGTCGTTTCATCCTCGGCCTCGGCACCCAGGTCAAGGGCCATATCGAGCGCCGCTACGGCGTCAAATGGGAGCCCCCGGTGGCCAAGCTCCGCGAGTACGTGCAAGCCCTGCGCACCATCTTCAAATGCTGGCAGGAGGGCGGCAAGAAGCTCTCGTTCTCGGGCAAATACTACAACCTGTCCCTGATGACCCCGTTCTTCGCACCCAAACCGCACAATTACGACATCCCGATCTACATCGCGGGCGTCAACGAACTGATCCTGCGCACCGCCGGCGAGCTCTGCGACGGACTCCACGCCCATCCGTTCACCTCGGCCAAGTACCTGCGCGAATTCCTCGTGCCCCACGTCGAGGAGGGGCTCAAGAAAGCTGGCCGCGCGCGCAAGGACTTCACCATTACCACGACGCCGTTCGTGATCGTCGGCCGCAACGCCGATGAAATCGAGCGCGCCAAGGCCGGTGTCCGCCAACAGATTTCGTTCTACGCCTCGACCCGCACCTACCAGATCGTGCTCGAAACCCACGGCTGGGCCGACGTCGCACCGAAACTCAACGAGATGGCGGCCAAGGGCGACTGGGCCAGCATGCCCAAGCTGATCACCGACGAGATGCTCGAGGTCTATGCGGTGACCGGAACCTTCGAAAATATCGGCGAGAAAGTGCGCGAGCGCTATGACGGTCTGCTCGATCGGGTCAATTTTTATGTCCCCTACAAGGCCGCCTTCGACGACGCCACCTGGCGTCGCCTGTGCCAACAGCTCAACGGCTAGACCCGCCGCCGGTACGGCCGCTGAGCGCGCGCGCGAGCCCCGGCGGCAGAAAAGTGCGCGCCAGCCGCAGCGCGGTTTTGAAATCGAGCGGGCGTTCGCGCCACGCCCGCGCGAAATGACGCCGCGCCGTGCGCAGGTCCCCCGAGCGCATCGCGATTAGCCCTTCGTAACCGAGCGCGCTGGCATACGCGCGCCGGGTGCCGCGAATCAATCCTCGCGCCGCGGCGCCATAGCGTTCACGCACGCGCCGAATGAAGACCTCGCGGTAGCGCTGATATTTCTCCATGCGCACGCCCGGCGATTCCCAACGGTATTGCACCAGCCGCTCCGCCACGTATGCGAACTCGCCATGCTCGCGCGCAACCAGGAACAGAAATGGATCCTCGTAAGCCGCCGCTCGAAACTCCTCGACGAACCCGCCGCACGCCGCGAACGTCGCCGCACGCATCACCGCGGTGCTCGGGATGATCGGCCACCAGCGCTCCAGCATTTCGGCCATCGTCGGCGCATGCGCACAATCCGGCGTGACGTACGAATCACCCATCGGCGCGCCCTCCGCATTGACCGGAATCGCGTCGGAAAAAACCAGCACGACGGCCGGATTTCGATCGAGCAGCGCAACGGTCGCCGCGAGCTTGTGCGGCAGCCACACGTCGTCGGCGTCCAGGAACGCAAGGTGTTCGCCCCGCGCGGCTCTTGCGCCCGCGTTGCGAGCCGCTGCGGCACCGCGATTCGACTGCTCGATCACGCGGATGCGCTCGCCAAATCCACGCAGGATTTCCGCCGTGCCGTCCGTCGAGCCGTCGTTCACGACGATTATTTCGATCGCGTCCGCGCCCAGACCCGCGGCCTCCGCTTCTGTGCCGCCCCGCTGTGCCAGCACGCTCGCAATCGCGCGCTCGATAGTTTCTGCGCTATTGAAAACCGGTATTACGACCGACACTCGCGACATCGCGAGCGAGCCTAGCATATCGGGCTTAGCGGACCGCGCTGCCCGCTTCCCGCAAACGCCTGTTTCGGTCGCGCATAGCGACCCCGCCGCCCGCGATGCGGTTGGAAATCAGGTGTTGGCCGAGTACGCTCGCGCGGGGGTATAACTCGCCGATGGCAAATTCGCCGATTCCGGTTGAGATCGACTCAGGCAGTGCGGGCTCGCGTGAATGGCCGCGCCGCTACACGGTGGTGGCGCTGTTCGCCCTCGCGACCGCGCTTTGCTACATCGACCGCGTCAATATCTCGATTGCGATTATCCCGCTCGCGCGCGAGCAGGGTTACGATGCCGCCGCCAAGGGGCTGGTGCTGTCGTCGTTTTTCTGGGGCTATCTGTGGCTGCAACTCCTCGGCGGCTGGATGGCGGATCGCTTCGGCGGCAAACGCGTACTCGCCGCCGGGGTCGCGCTGTGGTCGCTCGCGACCTGCCTGACGCCACCCGCAGCCTCGCTCTCGTTCGGCACGCTGCTCGCGATGCGTGCGCTGCTCGGTGCCGGCGAGGCCTTGAATTTTCCCGCCGTGCACAGCATCGCCGCGCGCTGGACCATCGGCTCCGAGCGTGCGCGGGCGATCTCGCTGCACTTCAGCGGCGTCGCCTTCGGCACCATCGTCGCGCTGCTGGTCAGCCCGATGATCGTAATCGCCTTTGGCTGGCAGTCGGTCTTCTATATCTCGGGCGCGCTCGGATTGGTGTGGCTCGTGGCCTGGCAAATCAAGGCCGCCAACGGACCCGAGGAATCCCACGGAATCTCGCCCGATGAACTCGCGCTGATCATGGCCGAGCGCGCCGCCGAGGTCGATCTCGCCGACCGCATTCCATGGGGACGGATTTTTCGCGAGCGCGCGGTCTGGGCGATCGTCATCGCCCATCTGTGCAACAACTTCGGCTTCTACATCATCCTGCTATGGCTGCCGAGCTACTTGAGCCGGACGTTCGGGGTGCCGATGGAGCAACTCGGGGCGCTCTCCGTGGTACCGTGGATCGTCGCCTTCGTCATGCAGAACACCAGCGGTTGGTTCGCCGACCGCCTCCATCAACGCGGCATGCCCCTTGGAAAAGTGCGCAAGCTGATGCAGGGGAGCGCCTTTGCGATCGGTGGATTGCCGCTCCTGGTGCTGCCGCTGGCGCATTCGCCCATCATGGCGATCGTGCTGGTGACAATCTCGATTGGCGGAACCGCGCTCGGCTCGGGCGGCTTCGTCGTCAACCACTTCGACGTCGCGCCGCGCTATGCCGGTATCCTGATGGGTATCTCGAACACCGCCGCGACGGTTCCGGGAATCGTCGGCGTGGCGGCCACCGGCTTTATCCTGGAGGCGACCAATTCGTTCTCGGCGGTCTTCTATCTGACCGCTGCCATCTACGCGATCGGGGCGCTGTGCTACATCGCGATGGCGAGCGGGGAGCGCAAAATCTGACGATCGACGGCGTGCATGCCGGACATCCACCGCCACTGGAAATTTTCGAGCGGCGGAAACGCTACTTGCGTTCGCGCGGCGGCAGCATCTGTTCCAGTGCGGCGTGCAGATGGCCATTGGAAGCGACGAACCCCGGCACCTTCACCTCGCGCCGGTTAAAGCGAACTTCCTCGCCGTAAAGATCGGTTACGCGCCCGCCGGCCGCCATTATCAGCGCCACTCCCGACGCGATGTCCCACTCGCTCTTGGGCGTCAGCGTAAAGGTGGCGTCGGCCTGGCCCGCGGCGACCAGCGCCAGTTTGTAAGCGACGCTGCCGATCGACCGGACGACGACGCGGCCTTCGTAGGCCTTCCATTCGCCGCGCGCAGTCTCGCTGCGGCTCGCCAGGATCGTCGCGGATTCGAGCTTGCCGGTTTCGCTGACGGCGACCGCCTTGCCGTCGAGATAGCATCCCGCACCCGGCACGCCGCAGAACATCTCGTGCTTGATCGGGTTATAGGTCACGCCCATCACCGGCACCCCGTGGTCGGTCAGCGCGATCGCGACTACGAATTCCGGAATCCCCTTGATGAACTCCTTGGTGCCGTCGAGCGGATCAACGATCCAGACCCGTTCGCATTCGAGCCGGTCGTCGTTGTCAACGGTTTCCTCCGAGAGCCATCCGTAAGTGGGAAAGGCGTCGCGCAAAATCTGCTTGAGTTTGCTGTCGGCCTCGAAGTCGGCGGTCGTAACCGGATTGTTCTTGCCCTTGGAATCGATCTGGTAGCCGCCGTCGCGAAAGTAGCCGCGCAGGATTTCGCCCGCCGCGATCGCGGCTTCGCGCGCCACCGACAGTTCGCGATCGAATGCGGTCGGCGCCGCGCTGCTCGGCGAGCGCCCGTCATGCGTGGACGATTCGTGCCCGGGATCGTTTGCAGGATTCGCTTCGGATTTCGTCCGTGTGCTCATAAGTTCGGGTCCAACTCCGTCCGCACCTCAGGATTTTGCGCTCTTCGCGCGCTTGCGCAGGACTTTTTCATAAGCGCTCGTCAGCTTCGCCATCATCGCCTCACGCTGCTCCAGCAGTCGGCGCGGTTTGCGCGCCTTGCGCCGTGCCAGTGCGTACGCCGTGATCAACGGCAGCGCCACCGTCGAGTCCACATAGCAAACCACCGAGTCGGGCAGCCGCTCGGGATCGATCTTACCCCAACTGACGGCTTCGTTCGGCGTCGCGCCGGAAAGACCGCCGGTGTCGGGCCGCGCGTCGGTCACCTGAAGAAAGTAATCGTGGCCCTTTTCCGCGACGCCCATCACTTCCTGAATCTGCGGCTCGGTCTGCAGCATGAAATTCTTGGGCGAACCGCCGCCCAGTATGAAGACCGCGCTCTTCAGCCCGGCCGCCTTCGCCGCATAGACGATCGCCGCGGTCTCGTTGACGTCGGCCAGCGGATCGAGGCGCAGTTCGTAGCCCTCGAGTTCGAGCGCCGCGAGATTCATCCCGATTGACGAATCGCCCGGCGACGACGTGTAAACCGGCAGCGCATGCTTGAAGGCCGAGGCCAGTAGCGAGCGGCGCTTGAGCTTGAGCACCCGTTCGCGCTCGGCGACGTAGCGCCCCGCCAGGTAATGAAATTCCGCGGTGCTCATCGCGCGCTGAAATTCAGGCTGCCGCGCAATTTCGCGAAAGAACGCGTCGGTCGAGAGCAATACGCGATAGTCGAAAAAAATGTCGTAGATGCGCACCACGCCGGCCTTTCGCAGCGCGATGTCGTCGGCTTCCGCCGAGCCCTGGAACATTTTGAGGCCGAGGCCGAAGTGGGTGTCGTGATAAAGATTCGCGCCGGTCGAGACCATCCAGTCGACGAAGCCGTTCTCGATCAGCGGGATGATGCAGGACATGCCGAGGCCGGCCGGGGTCAGCGCCCCGGTCAGGCTGATGCCGACGACGGTGTCGTCGCTGAGCATCTTCTCGGCAAACAGGCGGCACGCGTCGCGCAAGCGCCGTCCGTTGTACGCGAGGAAGGCGCTATCGACCAGGTCTGCGGCAGTCATTTTGCCGGTGACCGCGCCGGGATTGATCTGCGCCCCGGACATCCGCTCGACTGCGGATTTTTTTGCTGCCGATTTTTTTACTGCCATTGTTACTCGCAAATGCCGGTGGTCGCGCGGGAGCAGATGCTTGCGCGCCATCGTTCCCGCGCCGCACACGGCCCGTCGTGATTCAGGGATAAACTTTGCGATCCTACCTTTCGGCGCCGCCCGATTCCATCGCTTGCGCCGGTTTGCGCCTCGATTCTCCGCCACCTAAGATTGGCGAACAGGGGACCATTCTGCTCAGCGCGGGGACAACAACATGGCGATAATCGCGATCACCCAGCATCTGGGCACGCGTGGCGAATCACTCGGACGGGCACTTGCCGACCGTCTCGGATATCGCTTCATGAACGTGCAGGATGTCATCGACGAGGCCTCGAAAACCTACAACATCACGCCCGAGCTGCTCGTCGTGGTTGACGAACGCCGTCCGCATTTCTGGGAGCGTCTCAAGACCGACACGGCGCGTTTCATCCCGATTTTTAAGTCCGTGCTGCTCAAGCATATGGCGCAGGATCGGCTGGTCGTGCTCGGCCGCTCGGTCGCGCATCTGATGCCCGAATATGGATGCGGCCTGCGTTTGCGCCTGGTCGGACCGCTGAGCGCGCGCAGCCAGGAAGTTGCGGCTGAGGAAAAGCTAGCGCCGACCATCGCCGAGCGCCGGGTGCGCGACTACGACCGTGAAGTTCGCGCGCGCCTGCACGCGCTGTTTGAAGTCGATATAGAAGATCCCAGCTTCCATCATTTGACGCTCAATACGTTCGCGACGCCGATGCCCCTGATGCTTGCGATGCTGGCGGCGGCCGCCGCCGAAATAGATCGCACCGCCGACGCCGAAAAATGGCGGATGATGCGCGACACCGCGCTCGCCGCTGAGGTCCGGGCGATGCTGCTGGTGCATCCGAAGATCGGGCACGCCCCGATTGAAGTGAATTGCGCCGGCGGCGCCGTGCAAATTGTCGGCCCGGGGCTGGTGCCGCCGTGGGACGATTTGATCGGCGAGGTTGCGCGCCAGATCGAAGGCGTCACCTCGGTCGAGGTCAACGCCGAGGAATCGCCGACGCCAATCCGTCCAAGCTGACCCCCCCGCGCCGCTCAAAACCCGGTGCGTCACTACGCCGATGCACAGCGCCTCTCAACGCGCTGTGCACTATCGATGCCGCTGCGCAAGGCCGAAATGCTTCCCCGCAAACGCAGCGCGAAAATGTTTCACGTGAAACATCTTCGCCCGTTTGCCGCTTCGCCTGCTGACTTGCTCGGCGCCGGGTCCCTTGCCATCAGATAACCCGTGAGTCTTTGTGCGCGCGCGGGCGCGTGTTATGGTCGCGCTACCGCCAGGACCGCGATGCGCCACCTCGTTATATTTATCGCCACCGGAGCCTGGACCGGTTACATGCCGTTCGCCCCCGGCACCTTCGGGTCGATCGTCGGCTTGCTCATCGGATACCTGTGTTTTGCGCCGCTGTGGCGCCGCTCGCCGGTGGCGTGCCTGATAGTGTTTGCGATCGTTTTCGTGGTCGCGTGCTGGATCGCCGGTAGCGCCGAAAAGCTCCTTGGCGAACACGACAGCTCGAAAATCGTGCTTGACGAAGTTCTCGGCATGGTGGCGACCATGTTCATGAATCCGACCGGATGGATTTCGCTGGTCGCCGGTTTCGCGCTGTTTCGCTTGTTCGATATTATCAAGCCGTTTCCTGCGAGTTATATCGACCGCCGCGTGCGCGGCGGCGCCGGTGTGATGCTTGACGATATGGCTGCGGCCATCTATGCGAACCTCGTGTTACAGGTGGCCCGCCGCCTCCTCTGAAGCGGGCGGCCAGGAGTGCCGACAGCCGGGCGCATGCGACGCCCGTGAAGGAGCCCTACGATGATTGAACGAGCGGTGATTCTTTCGACCGGCGATGAAATTACCACCGGCAAGGTGGTCGACAGCAATTCGAGCTACCTGGCCGACAAGCTGAACGAAATCGGTATCGACCTGGTCGCGGTGCTGACCGTCGGCGACGTGCCGGAACGGCTGGAATGGGCGTGGCGGTCGGCGCTCGAACTGGGCGACGTGGTCCTCTCGACCGGCGGTATCGGACCGACCGCCGACGACCTGACGACTGAGACTATCGCGCGGCTGACGGGCAAGAAATTGTGGCGTCACGAGCCCTCGGTCGAGCACATGAAGCGGCTGTTCGAATCGATCAACCGCGTGATGCCCGAGAACAACATCAAGCAGGCGCTGTTTCCGGAAACCGCCGAAGTGATTCCCAATCCGCTCGGCACCGCGCCCGGGTTTCGCATGGCCGTGCTGCGGGGTAATCACACCGCGCATCTGGTCGTCATGCCTGGAGTTCCGCGCGAGATGAAGCCGATGATGGAGAACGAAGTCATTCCGTGGCTGCGGCTCAATCGCGGCAGCGATAAAGTCTTCGCGACGCGCATCTTTCAGACCTTCGGTATCAGCGAATCCGGACTCGACGAGGCGGTCGCGGGACTGATCAGGCCGGAAGAGGCCAAGGTCGGTTTCCGCGCGAGCTTCCCGCAGATCTCGATGAAGGTGATGGTCGAGGACATGGCGGGCACCGCCGAACAGCGGCTCGAAGAATTGAGCCGTCGCGTGCGCGAGCGCGTCGGCGAATACATCTACGGAGAAGGCGAAGTTTCGATGGAAGAGGTGGTGGGGCGCCTGCTCATGGATAAGCATCTGAAGCTGGCGGTGGCGGAATCGTGCACCGGCGGCCTCATCGGCCATCGCATCACCAACGTTGCCGGCAGCTCGGGTTACTTCGATGCCGGGCTCGTCACCTATTCCAATGAGATGAAGGTCAAGCTGCTCGGAGTTCGCGCGGCGACGCTTGAGCGGCACGGCGCGGTGAGCGAGGAATGCGTGCGTGAGATGGCGGCGGGAGCGATCGAACAGGCCGGCGCGGACGTCGCGATCGCGACCTCGGGCGTAGCCGGGCCCAGCGGCGGCAGCGCCGAACATCCGGTAGGCACGGTGTGTATCGCGCTGGTGGCGAAAGACGTTACGGCCTCGCGCCGCTACCAATTTCGCGGAAATCGCGAATGGGTGAAATTGCTGACTTCGCAGGTCGCGCTCGACTGGCTGCGGCGCTACGCGCTAGGCTTGCCGATCGGCGGAGAAGCGACAATCTTTCGCCGTTAATGCCGAAGTTTTATTGCAGGACGCTCCGCCCCTTCGAGTCGAAGATCGCGCGGAAGTTTGTTTAACGGCCGCTAGCCTGGAACAGATTTTGTGCTGAGTATTCTGACCGGACTCTTTGCGCTCTCGATTGGTGCGGGCTTCATCGGTGCGTTGTCGGGTCTCGGCGGCGGCGTGTTCATCGTGCCCGGTCTGGTCATCCTGGCGCACATCCCGATGCATATCGCGATCGGCGCGAGCCTGATTTCGGTGGTTGCTACCAGCGCCGGCGCGAGCGTGGCCTTCGTCCGCGACGGTTGGACCAACCTGCGCGTCGCGATAATTCTGGAGTGCGCGACCGTCACCGGCGCGGTGCTCGGCGCCTATATGGCGGGCCTGATTTCACCGCCGATTCTGGAAATGATGTTCGCGTTTATGATGCTGCAATCGGCGTGGTTTGCGATGAAAAGCCAGGGCGAAACCTTCCTGCCGCAATCCGACGCGCTCTGTACGCGCCTGCGCCTCGGCGGGCAGATGCCAGGCGACGACGGCGTAATGCAAAGTTACGGCGTGGTTAATCTGCCGGGCGGCGCGAGCCTGATGGTGGTTGCGGGCTTGCTCTCGGGCTTGCTGGGAATTGGCGCCGGCGCGGTCAAGGTCACCGCGATGGATTTTCTGATGAAGCTGCCGCTGAAGGTTTCCAGCGCCACCAGCAACTTCATGATCGGCGTGACGGCGGGTGCCGGCGCGCTGGTGTACCTGTCGCGCGGCGATGTTGCCGCCACGGTCGCTGCTCCGGTGGCGCTCGGCGTGGCCATGGGCGCGCTGGTTGGCGGCCGCGTGCTGCCGCGCGTAAACACCGGCGCATTGCGCAAGCTGTTCGTCGTTATCCTCGTGCTCATCGCGATCGAGATGGGATGGCGCGCTTTCTCGAAGGTTTAAATGAAGACTGAGATTCCAACCAGCGACGAAGACCGCATCCTGCGGATCTGGACGCCGCTTATTTTGCGCAGCATCCTGGTGGCGAGTGCGGTCATCCTGGCGGTGGGAATCGCGCAAACGGCGGTATTCGCGCCCGGATTTTACATCGGCCGTTTCCACGCACTGCAGCACGGCGAACTGCATACGCGCGAGAGCCTGACGCAACTGCTGAGTGGAATGCGCCATGGCGATCCGCACGGCATCATGATCATCGGACTTTACCTGTTGACGATGGTGCCGCTGGTGCGCGTGGCCTTTACTTTTTTTCTGTTTCTCAAGGACCGCGATTTGATCTATGTGGCGGCGACGGCCTATGTGCTGGCGGCTCTCGTCGCGGGAGTGATGCTGGGACGAATCGGATAGCGGACAGCGCCGGCGGGCGGCGCCGAACGCAGGAGCAAAGCAAAATGGACATCAATGGAAAAGTCGCGGTGATTACCGGTGGCGCATCGGGAATCGGGCGCGCCACCGCCGAGATGCTGGCGGCGGCCGGCGCCGCGATCGTTATCGGCGACCTGGTAGAGGCGTCCGGCGGCGAAACCGTCAAGGCGATCGAAGCGGCGGGCGGCCGCGCGGTCTTCGTTAAAGCCGACGTCACCGACGAGGACGATGCGCGGCGGATGCTGGAGACGGCGACGCAAAAATTCGGCGCGCTCGACATTCTCTACAACAACGCCGGCATCGCGGTGGGAATTCCGGGCTATCCGCAGGCGACAATCAAACGCTGGCGCCGGGTAATCGAGATCGACCTGATGGCGGTCATACTGGGCTGCCACCTGGCGGCGCCAATGATGGACCCGAAGGGCGGGGTGATAATCAATACAGCGTCGATGGCGGGCTTATATCCCTACAAGGAAGACCCGGTTTACGGCGCGGCCAAGGCGGGCGTGGTCAACTTCACCTATTCGCTTGCGCCGTGGGCGGCCAAGCGCAACATCAGGGTGAACTGCGTGTGTCCGGGGGTAGTCGATACGCCGCTGGTGCGCAAGGGAATCGAAGCGGCGAAGCGTGCCGGGCAGAGCGCAGGCGTGCCGGCGACGATCATGGCGCCGACCGCGATCGCCAACGCCGTGGTGTCGTTAATCCAAGATGACAGTATGTTTGGACGAGCGCTCGAAGTACGACCCTCGGGGCCGCGTCTCATTGAAACGCCAGCGGCTCCAGGAACGCGTCGCTGATTTGAGGGGGGGAGGAGTCAGGGCCGGAGTCAGCGCCCGAAAGCGCAAACTCCGGCCCTGCAGATGACTAAAACCAGATCGGGAACTCCAGAACGGATACGCGATTAATTTCCGCGCATCACCTCGTCGGCGGGCTTCATGTTGCGTTCGAGGCACCAGCGGTCGATCACCTCGGCGTTAAAGCGCCAGTCAGTTCCGATGCGGAAGCCCGGCAGCTCGCCACGGCGCAACAGCTTGTAAATGGTTGACGGATGTACGCGAAGGTACGCTGAAAGTTCCCTCACGGTCATCACACGAGGCAAGTTATATTTTGGTTCTGCCACTTCTTTTCTCCAATGCGTGTCGCCGCTCATCCTTCCCCCATGTGACGGCATGCGACATTCGCTCTGTTCCTAAAGTCCCGTTGATGGATAAAGCCTCATTTGATTACACCTAGCGTAGCGAAAAGCCTAAATACGGGTCAAGTGGGAATCGTAATGATTTCAACAGATAAAGTTTCACGCAAAATCGCGTCTCTGATCCGCACGCTGTTCTTTGCTAGGCTCTATTAACTCTTAATCGAAGTTGGTTCGTCTTGCAACATCTCAATAGGAGAATTAGCGCAAATGCTTCGAAATCATTTTAGTCAGTTTTTGGTTTTGCTGTGCTTACTTACGCTGTTTGCTTCGGGGCCGGCGCGCGCCGAAGCTTCGAAACTGAAGCTTCATAGTATTGATTTCGCTGCGAATGGACCGATTCCCGTCGCGTACACCTGCTCAGGCGAGAGTGAGTCACCCGCACTCACCTGGAGCGGGGTACCCGCCGCTGCAAAGGTCATGGCGTTAATCGTTCGCGATCCCGACGCGCCCATGGGATCTTACGTGCATTGGGTGATTTATAACTTGCCGGCGAGCGCGACCGGACTGTCCGCGGCGGTTCCCGCTACGGCAACGATCGACAACGGCGCCGTGCAGGGGATCAACGGACGCGGCAAGATCGGTTATCAAGGTATGTGTCCGCCGCCCGGCCCGGCCCATCACTACCATTTCAGGCTCTACGCGCTGGACGTCAAATTGAAGCTCGGGCCGGGTGCGAGCGCCGACGAGGTGGAGCGGGCGATAAAGGGGCACACGCTGGCGTCAACCGAATTGGTGGGGACGTTCGCGCGATAAGGCGTCGGCGCGCGGCGGGCGGTGCGGATAATTACCCGCGGTCGTGATAGAAATTCGATAATGCGGCTGGAGGCGAAATTCCTGAGCTCGGCTTTCGCGCTTGGCGATTGTCCGCGCTGGGCGCGCGCGGAAGTGGCGCTGGCCGGACGTTCGAACGTCGGCAAGAGTTCGTTGTTGAACGCGCTGACGGGCAGCAAAGGACTCGCGCGCACGAGCAAGACGCCCGGGCGGACGCGATGCGTGAATTTCTTCGAGGTAGGAACGAATCTCGCGCTGGTGGATTTGCCGGGGTACGGCTTTGCCAAGATGTCGCGGACCGACGCGGCGAAAATCGCGGAGTTGCTCGCCGCTTATCTCCGCGAACGCCGGCAGCTCGCAGGGCTGGTGATGTTGATCGACGCGCGCCGCGGGCCCGAGCGCGAAGAACTGGATCTGGCAGCGGCCGCACGCGCGCGCGGACTCGAGCCGATCGTGGTGGCGACCAAGAGCGACAAGATTCGCAACGCCGAGCGGCCCGAGATTCCGCGCCGGTTTGCAGCCCTGGCGAGCGCGCCGATCATGTGTTCGGCCTTCGACGGCGAGGGGCTCGGCGAATTGCGCGGCCGAATTCTCGATTGCGCCCGGCGATGGCCCGATGCGCGCCGCGGTCGTGCGGACGCGGACGCCTGAGCTGATCAATTCTAAAATGCCGCCCGAAGTCAGCGTCGTCATTCCCACCTACAACCGACTTGCGATGGTGCGCGAGGCGGTGGCCTCGGTGCTGGCCCAGCGCGAAGCGGAGTTCGAACTGATCGTGGTTGACGACGGTTCGACCGACGGGACGGCGGACGAGCTCGAGCGGGTGGCGGCGCTGGCGAATGCGGAGCGCGCGGAGCGCCGGCGGATGGGGGTGGTGCGCACTGCGAATCGCGGGGTGGCGGCGGCGCGCAATACCGGCGTCGCGCTCGCCTCGGCGCCGCTGATCGCGCTGCTCGACTCCGACGATCTGTGGCTGCCGCAAAAGCTCAAGCGGCAGGTAGCGTCGATGCGCACCGATCCGCAATGCGTAATTTCGCAGACCGACGAAATATGGCTGCGCGGCGGGCGGCGCGTGAATCCCGGCTTGCGACAGCGCAAGCGCGGCGGCGACATTTTCCTCGACTCGTTGCGCACGTGCCTGATCAGTCCGTCAGCGGTAATCATGCGGACCGCGTTGTTGCGCGAGATCGGCGGCTTCGACGAGCGGATGGCGGCGGCGGAGGATTACGACCTGTGGCTGCGAATTCTCGCCAGACATCAGGTGCGGCTGCTGGCGGAGCCGTTGACGGTGCGCCGCGCGGGCTATGCGGTATCAGGAGTCGCGGGGCAACTTTCGGCAACCGTCCCGGCGATTGACCGCTTTCGAATTGTCGCGCTGCTGAAACTGCTCGCGGCCGGCGATCTGGATGGGCCGCGGCGCCAGGCCGTGTGCGACGTACTTGCCGAGAAATGCGCGATCTATGCGCAGGGGCTGCGCCGGCGCGGGCGTGAAACCGATGCGGCTGCAGTCGCGCGGCTGGGTGCGCGCGCAAGCGGCGGATTGTGCGAGGGGCGCGGCGACGCGGACGCGGATGCGATTGGGCCGATTATCGCGATAATGCACGAAAGCCCGGGTGCGATAGCGGAGACGGGCGCATGAGCGGGCCTGAAATCAGCGATACGATTCGCCGCTGGGCAGCCGAGCGTCATCTGCCTGAGCCGCATCTGGAACGCTGGCTGGCGCTGGGGCACGACGATCGCGCTGCGTTGCTGGAAATCGCCGAAGCGCTGCGGCTGCGTACGGGCCAGTTGATGACGGCGCTGGAAATGCTCGAGGAGATCGCCGTGCGCGAGCGCGCCACGCACGGTCCGCTCGCGGCGCCGATCGCTGCGATCCTTGCCCGCGGCGAAATCCGGCGGATACTTGAGGCGAAGGGTTCGGCGCCGGGACGCGCGCGGGAATTGCTCGAGACGCTGCGCGCGATTCGATTTCCGCGCTTGAAGCGCGCGGCCGATCGGCTGGCGGCGGAGATCGCGGCGTTGGGTCTGCCGGGCAAGGTCAAGGTGGTCTTGCCCAGGGAACTTTCCTCTGATGAGGTCAGGATCGAAATTTCAGCGCATGGCGGGGCCGAGCTGGAGCGGCTGATCGACGCCGTGACGCAAGCGCGCGCCGGGCTCGCGCGGGTTGCCGAGCAGATCGGTGGAGCCGATTCGGTTGACGATGAAGTTTGAGCTAGACGCGATTGATATAGAAGAGGGCGTGCGCACGAGTGCGCTTGCGCGCCGGATTATTTCGGCGGCGCCGCCCGCAGTCGCGGTGAGTTACGTCGCCGATGGCCGCGCAGCCGCGCGGCCGCTTGCCGGGGCGGCGGATTCGTTCGCTGCGGGCAAGCGCCGGATGGTGATCATGCGGCGGCGCGCGCCGTTTCTGATGGCGTGTCCGGCGGGCTCGTCGGAGTTCGCGTGCTGCGGCTACCTGGTGCTCACGCTGGCGTCGAACTGCCCGATGGACTGCGGCTACTGTTTTCTACAGGAATATCTCGCCGACAATCCGGGCTTTCAGGTCTATGCGAATTACGCCGACGCCTTCGAGGAACTGGAGCGCTTGCGCCGCAACGCACCGGCGCGCGGATTTCGCGTGGGTACGGGCGAGTTGGCGGATTCGCTGGCCTTCGATTCGTTGACGGGAATGAGCCGCGACCTGGTCGCGTACTTTGCCGGGCGCGACGACCTGACGCTCGAGTTAAAGACCAAGACCGGCGAAATCGAAAACTTGCTCGCGATCGATCCGTGCGGGCGCACGCTGGTTTCATGGACGCTGTCGCCGGCGCGGGTTTTTAATAGCACCGAACATCGGACGGCAGCGCCGGCGGCACGAATCGAGGCGGCGCGGCGCGTGCTGGCGGCGGGCTACCGCGTTGCGTTTCATCTCGACCCGATAATCGCTTACGCCGGCGCCGAGAGCGAATATCTCGAGCTGATCGAAAATCTTTTCGATGCGATACCGCCGGAGCGAATCGGATTTATCAGCATGGGTGGACTGCGCATGACGCCGGCGCTCAGGGCGGCGGCGCGGCGGCGCTTTCCCGACGATCCGATGCTGGTGGGGGAAGAGGTGCTGGGGCCGGACGGGCGTTATCGCACGTTTACGCCGCTGCGGTTGAAGCTATACGCGGCGTTGAGCGAGCGGATCGGAAAGGCGAACGCGAAGTTGCAAACCTACTTGTGCATGGAAAGCGCGAGCGTGCAGCGGCGGGTATTTGGCGAAGCGGCGCCGCCGCCGTCGGTGCTGGGTGCGCGGCTGGCCGGGGACTGAGCGATGGCCAAGCGCGTCAACGATAGTGTCGGCAGCGCGCCAGTGCGCGGGCGGCGGCCGGCGACGACAGCGGCCGCGAATGGCCGCGTGCGGAGCCTCGCGGCGCCGGGCGTGATCGACAATCGCGCGCGGCCGATCGGCGTATTTGATTCCGGCATCGGTGGCCTGACCGTGCTCAAGGAATTGATAACGCTGCTGCCCGGCGAGGATTTTATCTATCTCGGGGACACGGCGCGGCTGCCCTACGGGACCAAGTCGAACGAAGTGATCGTGCGCTACTCGCGTGAGAACACCGAATTCCTGCTGGCCAAGGGGATCAAGCTGCTGGTGGTGGCGTGCAACACCTCGAGTGCGGTGGCGCTGGGCGAAATCGCCGGTCATACGATGGTGCCGGTGATCGGGGTAATCGAGCCGGGAGCGCAGGCGGCGGTGAAGGCTTCGCGCACGGGCAAGATCGGCGTGATCGGGACCGAGGCGACGATCGCGTCGGGGGCCTATACGCGGGCGATCCAGAATTTGCGGCCGCGCGCCGAAATTTACACGCGCGCCTGTCCGCTGCTGGTGCCGCTGGTGGAGGAAGGGTGGACCGACAACGAGATCGCCGAGCGCACGGTCGCGCACTATCTCGAAGAGTCTCAAGGCGAGCGGGATCGACACGCTGCTGCTGGGCTGCACGCATTACCCATTGCTGCGCGGCATGTTCGAGCGGGTGGTCGGGGCGCGGGTCAAGATCGTCGATTCGGCGGTGGCGACGGCGGCGGCGGTGCGCGAGAAGCTGGCAGTGCTTAAGCTCGGGCGGCGCGGCGGGGCGGTAGCGGGAGCGCAGAGCTTTTTCGTCACGGAAACGCCGGAGCGGTTCGTGCGCGTGGGGCGGCGCTTTATCGGGCCGCGAGTGGAATCCGCGGTGCGCATAGAGCGCTGAAATGCGGCGCGAGGTGCGCTACAATCACAACAAATTCGCCTGCGTCCGAACGAGGCGGGCATTTCCATATGAGTTGACTCGCACAATATGGCTTCATCCCTGACCCAGGTCGCACATAAAATCTTCGGTTCCAAAAACGATCGGGAGCTGAAGAAAATGCGGCCGATCGTCGCAGAAATCAATCAACTCGAGGACGCGGTCGCGCAGAGCAGCGACGATGAATTGCGCGCGAAGATCGGCGAGCTCAAGGCGCGTATCAGCGCGATCGAAGATCCCGAGGAGCGCAAGGACGCGCTCGACGATGCGCTGCCGGAAGTCTTCGCGATAGTGCGCGAAGCCTCCAAGCGCACGCTCGGCCAGCGCCATTTCGACGTGCAGTTAATCGGCGGCATGGTGCTGCATCAGGGCAAAATCGCCGAGATGAAGACCGGCGAAGGCAAGACTCTGGTGGCGACGCTGCCGGCGGTCCTCAACGCGCTGAGCGGGCGCGGGGTACACGTCGTGACGGTCAACGACTACCTGGCGCGGCGCGACTCGGAATGGATGGGGCGGGTCTATAATTTTCTCGGCCTCAGCGTCGGCGTGGTGGTGCACGGAGTCACCGACGAGGAGCGCAAGCTCGCCTATCAATCCGACATCACTTACGGCCAGAACAACGAATTCGGCTTCGACTACCTGCGCGACAATATGAAGTTCAACCTGGAAGATTACGTCCAGCGCGAACACAATTTTGCGATCGTGGACGAGGTCGATTCGATTCTGATCGACGAGGCGCGCACGCCGCTGATTATTTCGGGCGCCTCCGAAGAATCGACGGATACCTACTATGTGGTCGATCGGGTGATACCGCGGCTGAAGGCCGAGGAACATTACACGGTTGACGAAAAGCTGCGCACCGTCGCGACCACCGAGGAGGGCGTGACCAAGGTCGAGCAATTGCTCGGGGTGGAAAATCTCTACGACCCGCGCAACATCCTGCTGTTGCATCATGTGAACCAGGGACTGCGGGCACACGTGCTGTTCAAGCGCGACGTCGATTACGTGGTCAAAGAGGGGCAGGTGGTGATCGTCGACGAATTCACCGGCCGGCTGATGCCGGGGCGGCGCTGGAGCGACGGGCTGCATCAGGCGATCGAGGCGAAGGAAAACGTCAAGATCGAATCCGAGAATCAAACGCTGGCGACGGTCACGTTTCAGAACTACTTCCGGATGTACAAAAAGCTCTCGGGCATGACCGGCACGGCGGAAACCGAAGCCGAGGAATTCGGGGAGATTTACGGCCTTGAAGTAGCGGTGATACCGACCAACAGGCCGATGGTCCGCGCCGACCATCACGATGTCGTTTACAAAACCGAGCAGGAAAAATTCGACGCGGTGATCGAGGATATCCGCGACTGTTACGAGCGCGGGCAGCCGGTACTGGTGGGCACGGTTTCGATCGAGAAGTCCGAGCGGGTGTCCAATCAGCTCAAGGAAACCGGCATCAAATTCAACGTGTTGAACGCCAAGAATCACGAGCGCGAGGCCGAAATCGTTGCGCAGGCGGGGCGTTACAAGGCGGTGACGATTTCGACCAACATGGCGGGCCGCGGCACCGACATCGTGCTCGGCGGCAATCCTGAGGGTCTGGCGGCGAACGAAACCGGTACGCGCGACGCCGCGGATCCCAACTTCCAGCAGGCGTTGGCGCGAAATCGCGAGCAATGCACACGGGAACGCGAGCAGGTGCTGGCGGCCGGGGGGCTGCATATCCTCGGCACTGAGCGGCACGAGTCGCGGCGTATCGACAACCAGCTGCGCGGGCGTTCTGGACGCCAGGGTGATCCGGGATCCTCGCGCTTTTTTCTATCGCTCGAGGACGACCTGCTGCGAATTTTCGGCGCCGACCGGCTCAAGGGCTTGATGAACCGCATCGGGATGGAAGACGGCGTTCCGATCGAGCATCGCTGGATCTCGAAGGCGATCGAAAACGCGCAAAAGAAGGTCGAGGGACACAACTTCGATATCCGCAAACACTTGCTCGAATACGACGACGTCATGAACCGGCAGCGCGAAGTGGTCTATCATCGGCGCAAGGAATTGCTCTCGGGTGAACCTCTTAAAGAGGACGTTATCGAGATGTGCGACGAGCTGATCGAGGCCATCATTTTGCCGCACGCCGAGGCCGACCGAACGCCGGACGAGTGGGAATGGAAGGAGATCGAGGACGGCTTCTTCAAGCAGTTCAAGTTCCGGCCGAACTTCCGTGAAAGCCTCAACGAGAACGAAGTGAGTGTTCCCAACGACCTGGTCGAAATTGCGCTCGAGCGCGTCAAGGGGCTGTATGACGAACGCGAACAGGAATTTACCGAGCCGGTGATGCGGCAAATCGAAAAGATCATCTCGCTGCAGACGCTCGATTCGTTGTGGAAGGATCATCTGCTCGCGATGGACCATCTGAAGGAGGGCATCGGTCTGCGCGGCTACGGGCAGAAAAATCCGCTGACCGAATATCAGAAGGAAGGGTTCGAGATGTTCGAGGCGATGATGCAGGTAATGCAGCAGGACATCGTCGAGAAAGTATATTCGGTGCAGGTGCGTCGCGAACAGGACGTAGAGCAGATTCAGCAGCAACAGCAGCGGCCGCAAAAGGTCGCGATGAGCCACGGCGACGAACCGGTCGATGCGGGCCCGGCCACCGTCAAGCGCGAAGCCGACAAGGTCGGGCGCAACGATGCCTGCCCCTGCGGATCGGGCAAGAAATACAAGCGCTGCCACGGCAAGTGATCGAGTCGCGAAGAAGCGCGCCACCGCCGGCGCCGGCACACGGTTCAATACTCACATTCGGCAAGCACGCTTGCGTTCGTGCGGCGGGGCCGTATTAGATCGGCGCCTGGAGGTGGCGATGAAGGTACGACTCGAGCCCGCGCAGGTGCGCGGATTTCGCTTTGCCGGGGTGTGCGCGGGATTGCGCAACGAGCCCGGACGCAAGGATCTCGGATTGATTGTGGCCGATTGGCCGGTGGCGGTCGCGGGCGTCTTTACCACCAATCGGGTCAAAGCGGCGCCAGTGATTGTATCGCAGGAGCGCGTTCGGCGCGGACATCTTCAGGCGGTCACCGTGAATTCGGGTTCGGCGAATTGCTTCACGGGCAAGGCCGGGCTGAAGCTGGCTCAGGGTTCGGCCGCGGCAGTGGCCAGGGCGATCGGCTGTGCGCCCGAGCTGGTCGCGCCATGCTCGACCGGTGTAATCGGGCGTATCTACGACCTCGCGAAGTACCGCGCCGGTGTCGGAGAAGCGGTAGCGGCGCTGGCGCCCGAGCGCTTCGAGGATTTCGCCCGCGCGATCATGACCACCGATACGCATCCGAAGATGGCGTCGGCGACACTGAAACTGGGCGGCACCGAAGTGACTATTATGGGTTGCGCGAAGGGTGCCGGGATGATCGAACCGAAAATGGCGACGATGCTCGCGTTCGTGATGACGGACGCGGCAATGAAGCCGGCTGCGCTCAAGCGCGCGCTGGCCCGCGCCCTGCCGCAGAGTTTCAATGCGATCACGGTCGATGGCGACATGTCCACCAACGATACGCTGCTGTTGATGGCGTCGGGAGCGGCCGGAAATCGCACGCTGGCGGGGCGCGAACTGTTGGCGTTCGAGGCGGCGGTCGCCGAAGTGTCCAGTGGGCTTGCGCGCGAGCTCGTGCGCGACGGCGAAGGTGCGTCCAAGCTCGTGACGATCGAGGTGCGCGGCGCACGCACGAACACGGACGCCGAACGCGTCGCGCGACAGATCGCGAACTCGCCGCTGGTCAAGACCGCATTTTTCGGATGCGATCCAAATTTCGGCCGCATCCTGATGGCCGCGGGTAAGGCTGGCGTCGCGCTCGACCTCGAACGCATCGAAGTGAACCTTGGCGGAATCAAACTTGCGAGTCGCGGCACGCTGCATACCGGTGCGCTGGAAGCGGCGGCGGCGCGAATGAAGGAACCTGAATTTGGGCTCACGGTGGATCTCAAGGCCGGTAAGGCGTTGGCCCGGATAGTCACTTGCGATTTGAGTTTCGAATACGTGAAGGTCAACGCGGAATATACTACCTGAGAGGGCGCGAGTCTTTGCCAAAATAGCATTAGGGATGTCCGAACTAGTCAAAGTTGCGATGCGCGGCGAGGTTCCTGAAGACCGCGCGATAATCGTCGAAGCGCGTGGCCGCAAGCTCGCGCTGATTAATGCCGGTGGCGCCTTCTATGCGATCGACAACGCCTGCCGCCATCGGGGCGGATCGCTCGGCACCGGCGAGATTTACGGCACGCGCGTGGTTTGTCCGTTGCACGGATGGGAATTTGATTTCACCACTGGTGCAAACGTCGATGATCCGCAGATGCGGGTCGCCTGTTTTGCCGTGAAGGTCGATGGCGACGATGTATTCATCGAAATGTAGCTGTGCACGCGCGGCCGAATGCGCCGCGCCGTAATGGAATGAATCTCCGAAAACGTGCACCTCATTTATAAATACGCATTGCAGCCGGATTACTTTCCGGCCGGGGGCGACTGCTGATGGCGGCGGACGCGGTCGCTCATTCACGATCCGGGCGTTTGCCGGATTTTCTTGGCGTTGGACCTCCGCGCGCGGCGACCTCATGGCTTGACGCGGTCTTGCGCGGACACGTCGGGTTGCCCCGGGGAATCAAGGAAGTCGATTTCTTTATCGAGAATTACGCGCGCGGAATCGACTGGTACATGAATTATTTTCGCGATTGCGATCCGAGTGTTCCGGCGGGTGAGATTTGTCCGAGTTACTATTCGCCGGCGGGCCGCGAGCGGATCGCGTTGCATATTCCGCAGTGTCGCATAATTTGCACCTTTCGCGATCCGGTCGAATGGCGCTACTCGTTTTACAAGCTGGCGCTGCGCAACGCGTGGACCGGCGACGACTTCGAGGCTTGGGTGGCGAAGAATCCGGTCAACCCGCACAGTCAGCTCAAGGCCTGGTTCGAAACCTTTGGCCGTGAACGTGTGCTGGTGCTGATTCACGATGACCTCGAAGCGAACCCGCAGAGCTACCTCGACAGCGTCTGCGGCTTTATCGGAATCGCGCCCATCGCTCTCGCCAATTCGCCGGTAGGAGAGCGGCGAGTCAATACCTTTAGAACGCCGCCGCGCAACCGGCGCCTGGCACGCAAGGCACGCAAACTGCGTGACTGGCTCAAGGCGCGCGAAGCCTACGGCGCGATCAACCTGCTGGGCCGGACCGGTTTGTGGCGCTACTGCTTCGAGGGTGGTGAGGAATTGGCGCCGCTTGGCCTCGAGGTCCAGACGCGACTGCGCGAACGCTTTCGGCCCGAAGTCGAATCGCTCGAGGAATTAATCGGGCGCGATCTTTCACCTTGGAAGAACCCCGGAGACGAGCACGCGATTGGCCGTTCGCAACCGACCGATTGATTTTCGGCACTGATCGATCCACCCGATGGCGAGCCCCGACAGATGACGCGCGTTTCCGTGATAATTCCCGTTTTCAACGGTGCGGCCACGATCGCCGAGGCGATCGACAGCGCACTTGCGCAAACCTGTACGGACCTCGAGGTGATCGTCGTCAACGACGGATCGACCGATGCAACTGGCGAGGTGCTGGGGCGCTATGCGGGACGAATCAAGGTAATCGATCGGCCTAACGGCGGAATCGCGGCGGCACGCAACACCGGCGCAGCGGCCGCGATGGGCGAATATTTCGGGCTCCTCGATTGTGACGACGTCTGGATGCCGACGATGATCGAAAGGGCGGTCGCCGCGCTCGACGATAATCCCGAATGCGTGCTCGCCTATACTAATTGTGCGGTGATCGACAGCGACGGGCATGACCTTAGTTCCGCGCTGATCGGCGCCGGTGTAGATCATGCGCCCACGCTCGACGAGATGCTTTCGCGGCTCTGGCCGATAATGCCGAGCGCCGTCGTAATGCGCCGTGCCACCTTCGACGGCTGCGAAGGATTCTCCGAGGAATTCCGCTCGTATGGCTTTGAGGATGTGATTTTCTGGCTGCGAGCGCGCGAGCTGGGACCCTTTCATTACATTCCGGAGTGTCTGGTAAAATGGCGCTTCGCGCTGTTTCCACGCCCGATCAAAGCTGGGTGGCGGAAGCCCGAAGCGGCGGTCACCTTCGATCGCGTATTACGCGAACGATACGGAATCGGTGCGGATAGATTAATTGCGTCGCGGGCGCGCGCCAACCGCAGTATCTTCGGCTACATCGGCTTGTGCGCCCTGCGCGATGGCGATCGAGTGTCGGCGCGCGAAGCCTTTCGCCGCGCATTGCAAATAGATCCACTGCGCGTAAAGAACATTCTGCGTTACCTTAAGACCTACTTGCCGCTTCGGATGGTGCGAGCGTTTTCTGGACGGACGCGCGTCGGTCAATAGTCATTAAACCTGATGAGTATAAAGAAAAGCGGAGTGTACCACGGGGATTATTAATAGATGCTCCAGGGAATCTCAGTCTCTATGAGAATTGACCGCAATCGCACGTTTGCGCAGTGTTCAGGTGACGGTGCGTGGCGGTGCGAATTTTAAATGCGCATCATGTTCATCGTCGAGGACTTCCGTGCCATTGGCGGAATCCAGGAAATGGTCGATCATCTTGCCGAAGAAATGATCGCTGCGGGCCATCAGGTCGCGATCGTCTCGACGCCGAACGTAACGCCCGGGGCCGCGCGTACGCCGAATACCGGCGCCGAACTCGCGCTGGTTGAGATTCCGGGTCGCAAGGCGGTGACCCTGCGCCATCTCGAGCGACTCTGGCGCCAGCCGCAGGCGACGGCTCTGATCGCGGAGATTCAGCGCTTCGGCCCCGACGTAATCAATTCCCACGTATGGACCTGGGACAAGTTCATGAGCGTCGCGCTTGCGTGCCGGAAAACGCGGGTTCCGCTGGTGCAGTCGCTTCACGACACCTGGGGGCGAGGCAAACTCGGCCGCAGAGCTCTACGGTCGTTCAAATGCGCTGCGGCGCTGACCACCAATTCCGAGGCGACTCGCGCGCAATTTGCGGTTTACTCGCGGCGCGCGCGCAAAGCGCGCCTGGTTCTCGGCGGTGTTGACCTCGACGATGCCGACGCAGCGCAACCCTATCATCGCGAACGTGAATATATCTTTTGCGCGGCGCGCCTGGATCTGCGACATAAGGCGATCGATTTGCTGGTGGCGGCTTTCGCCATGGTCGCGCTCGAGCATCCTGACGTCGATCTTCTGATCGCGGGCGACGGTCCCGATCGCGAACGGGTCGCCGCGCTGGCCGCGAGTGTCGCGAGCCCCGGACGCGTCGAGCTGATCGGGACGCGCCCACGCGCGGAATTGTGGTCGCTATATAAAGGTGCGTTGTTTTTCGCGATGCCCTCACGCTTGCCGGAGGGGCTCGGCCTGGTTTTTCTGGAGTCGATGGCCTGTTCGCGTCCGGTGATTGCGACGCGTAGCGGCGGCACGCTCGAAATCGTCATCGACGGCGACAACGGATTACTCGTTGGCGACGATGGCGCCGAAGCCTTTGCCGCCGCGATGCGCACACTGCTGGCGGACGAGGGCCGGCGCCGCGCGATGGGGCGGCGCGGGTACGCGATGGTCCGCGATCGTTTCACTTGGCGTGCCTTCGCGAATCGCCACCTCGAGGCCTACGCTGCCGCATTTTGATCGGCCCGGTTATGCGGCCGGTTTTTCCGTGCGGCCCTTCCATGCACTCAAATCGCGTCCGATCAACTCTTCGAGGGCTTCGGTTTGGGGACGCAGCGATTCGCGGATGCGATCGGCCAATGACGGGTCCAGAGGCGGGAACGGCTCTCCCCCGGAGGAGCAATATTCAAAAATGGGATCGCAAAGATCGGCCAGGCGGTAAAGCCGCAATCGCCGCATCCGGCGCTTTACGAATTGCGCTCGGCGGGCGGCGCGGAAACTGCGAGGAGCCTGCTCTACTTTATTGACCCGGGTCTCGGCCCAATCGATCTTCGATACGTCGAAGCGGGCTATGCCGATGAAGTCACAGACTCGATCCAAATAACCCTGGCGGTCTGCAAGCAGATCGTCATGCAAGAGGACCAGCACCCGCTCGCGCCCGAAGCGATCGAACCAGCCTTTCAAATGGTCGGCGTATTGCGCGGTATGCAACAATTGGCGGTGGTCGAAGGCGCAATGCTCGAAACTCGCTTTGGTATAACCGCCTCTGCGCATCAGCCGATAATGCGAATAGAGACGCTCGGCCGGTTCACGCAGAGTGCATATAATCCGGCAGCCCGGCAATTCGTTCGCGATCCGCTCGCGCGCTTCGGGCGAGTCGAAATAAGAGGGGGTGAACTCGCCGACTGGCAGGTCCGGCGGACATCGACGAAAATGAGCACCGTACCAGTCCATGCCGAGTTCGTAACGCCAGACAAAAAATTGGGTCTCCTTGACCCCTTCGGGCAATCCGACCCGACCGCGCAGGATTTTCTCCAGCCACGTGGTCCCCGTACGTGGCGGACCGATCCCTATAAAATCCGGAAGTCGCAGCGGACCTCGATTACCAGTTCGGGTCATTCCTTGCCTATGATGCAGCGGGGTTGGATTTCCATCACTTCAGATCAGCCTGAATCGGTCGAGCGCCCGCCGCCGATACTGTACTTTCTGGCCTTCGCGACGGCAATCGAGAGGGCGGCGATTGCCCATCGATAAGAGCTTCGGGCGAGTGCGAAGCAAGCCCTTAAGCGTGTGCGATTTCCTGACAACACTGGCGATACTGGACGTAACACTCTAAATTATCCCAGCATGCGAATGCAGAGGAAATCCGCAATGAACGTTCGAGGGAAAACCGTTCTGTGAGCGTCCCGGCGACACGGCGCTTTCCGGAATTTATTGCCGTGGGCCCGCCGCGAACCGGAACTACCTGGCTTGATCGGGTGCTGATCGGCCATGTCGGGCTGCCGGAAGGTATCAAAGAGACCCAATTTTTTTCGTGGTACTACGATCGCGGGCTCGCCTGGTACCAGGAACATTTTCGTAATTGCCCGCCGGATCTGCCGGTTGGCGAAATCGCGACGACCTATTTCGACTCGCCGGCCGCGCGCGAGCGGATCAAACAGGACATTCCGCAGTGCCGCATAATCTGCACGTTGCGCGATCCGACGCGCCGGCTGTTTTCGCATTACCGGCAGTTGCGCCGCGAAGGATTCCTCGGCAACGTCACCCTCGAACAGGCGATCGAAAGCCATCGCAAATGGGACGGTCCGGGCAACATGTTCAGCGTCAGCCGCTACGCTGAAAATGTTCGCGCTTGGCGGGATATGTTCGGCGCGGAGCGGGTGCTGGTCATTTTCTACGACGATCTCGAAGACAACCCGCAGGCCTACCTTGACCAGGTCGCACGCTTTATCGGAATTCCGGAGATCGATCTGAGCAGTTCGTCGGTCGGCGGCGGCAAAATCAACGAAATGAACCAGGCGCCGAAGAGCTACAAGCTCGCACGGCGGGCGCGTGAGGCCCGCGAATGGATGCGCCGGCACAAACTTTACCTGATCAGCGAGCGCTGCGACCCGCTGTGGAATTACTGCTTCGGGCGCGGTGAGCAATTTAAGCCGGCCGACCCCAAACTCGAGTCATCGCTGAGAGATTATTTTCGGCCCGGGGTCGAGGAGCTGGAAACTCTCGTCGCACGCGACCTGACGCGTTGGAAATAGCTCCGGCCCGGCAGCGCTTCACAATGTGCGCGCTTCATCTGCGATAGGCTGGCGGCCAGATGGTCGCGCTTAAGCGGCCCGTTATATGCTCGAAACGCGGGGAAAGGGTGGCGCGCCTCCCTGCGCTTATGCATTAGACAAAGGGTTTCGCCAGATAGATAAATCGCGACCGAGCAGCTCTTCGCACGAGGCGATTTCGGGTTCGAAATGCTGCCGGAGCCTTCTTGCCAGCGGCGGATCAAGTGGCGGGAACACCTCACCGCGTCCCGTGCAAAAATCAAAAAGCGGCCGGATCAGTTTGCGCGTCCGCCAAAATCTGTGGTCTGAGAGAAAACCTCTGAACTGCCGGGCCCGCCGGGCCATGCGCCTGTTTTTTGGTGCGCGCTCCACTCGAGCGACAACTGCGTCAACCTTCGGCAATTTCGCGAGGTCGAGTTTGGGCGCGCCAATAAACGTGCAAATACGATCGACGTACGCTTGCCGATCGGCCAACAAGTCGGCGTGAATCAGCACCAGCGTATTGTCGCGACCGAACATTCGCTGCCACGCCGCGATGTTATCGGTGTAGCGCGTGTAGGACAGCAAGGCTTGATGGCGTTCGGCAACGTCAGGAAATGGATCTTTAACCAGCGCGAGCTTACGCCACATCCTGTAGTTCGAGTAGAGGCGCTCTACGGGATCGCGCAAAGTACAGATGATTTTGCAGTCGGGAATATGATGGGCGATGCGTTCGCGCGCCAGGCCCGAGGTGAAGCAGGATGGCGCGAACTCGCCGGTCGGCACACCGGCCCGCTGATTTCTGAAATGGCTCGCATACCAATCGATGCCACGCGCGTAGCGCAAATCGAAAAACAGGGTTTCTTTGATCCCGTCAGGCAGATTGATATGGCCGCGAAAAATGCTGTCCAGCCAACTCGTACCCGTGCGCGGCGGTCCAACGCCAAGGAAGGCCGGTAGAGCGACCTTCACGTCTTTGGCATAGTTCTCCATGCTCCCTCCCCCGAAGTGCTTTCGCTGCTAAATAGGCATAAGGCGAAGCCGGAAGCTACCCAAATGCAGCTAATTTTTTACCTTGGGGCGGCATCAGACGTCGCGAGTCGGTTCGCAATGAGCACTGACAAGCCGCGAATTTCAGCCGCGACGGCTGGCGCAGCGAGGCGCGTTGAGATGAGTCTCGGACGGTAGCACCCGGGTCGTAGGCCGACGCGCGCCGGCGCGGCGATCGGCACGTCCGCGTATTACGAAATACCGGTGCAGCAATCGCCTCGCGTCGTCGTGTTCGGGACGGCCGCCGAGGTAGTTGTAAAAGAATCGAAGCCTTTGCGTACGCGGGAGGAATCGTCCGATGCTGCGATCGAGATGCACCAGGTTGAGCATCCAGCGTCGCATCGAGACCTTACTCGTGCGCCGAAAGTCCTCCAGATCGACGAAATGGATTTTCCATCCGGTGCCGTCGCTTCCCGAGAGCATCAGATTGGTTTCCTGGAGGTCGAGCGTGTAGATCCCGGAGTTGTGCAGGCGGCGGATTTCATCGGCGATTATGCCCGAGAGCACGCAACGGCGGCGAAATTCGCGCCGTCCGCCGGCCAGCACCACCGCGCTCATGACGCATGCGTCTTCGAGCGCTTCACTGATCACGTAGCTTGAATGGACTGCGCCCAGCGAGCGGGCCTCCGCGGCGGCTAGAGGTTCCGGGCGCGCGAAGCCGGCTGCCTTCAATATCGCGGCGCCGTGCAACGCGCGCCGGGCGCGTGAACCTCGTACCCTTTGAATCCAGCCCTTGAACCGCGAACCCCCGTTCACGCGCTTGATAAAAACCGTGGTGCCGTTGGCGGTGAGGAACCCAGCGACGGTCCGCGCCGACCGCTTGTGCGGTCGAAAATCGGGCCCGTCAATCAGTTGGCTTGCCTGCGCGACGACCGCCGCCCATGCAGGGGTGGACGCAGCGAGGATTTGCATGCGCATTGCGTGTCCACCCTATCCGATTAGGCGAGACCGCGCATGACTGGCAGGCACTTAGACGACGGGACCGAGCGCCACGCCCGATTCCCGCCGAACGCATCAGCGACCCAAGGCGAAGCGAACAATATGCAAAATGTAAATGAATTCGCGCGCCGAGCGGATTTCGCCCATCTGTGAAACCGCGGTCAGCAACGCCATCTCGTCCGCCTTGATATTGTGTGAGCGGCGAATGCGATCCTTCTTGCGAAACTCGTCCCACGCCGATTGCTCGTTACCGCTCTGCTCGGTCCGCAACAATTCGACTGCCCGCGGGTTAGCCAGGAAGAACAACTCGCGGCGATCGAGTCCCAAGACCTCCGCTAAGCGGCTGAGAACCTTGTCTGATGGATGGCGTTTACTGGACTCCAGGTGGCCAACGTAGGGTGTAGAGGTTTTAATTCGGCGAGCGACTTCTTGCTGAGTCAAATCCAGTTGACGTCGGCGATCGCGAATCACCTGTCCAAAGTTTCGATCTTTTCGGTTTGCCATGGCACCCTTGACCAATCCGGGTATTGAAACTGAGCCGATCGGGTTTCACCGCCGCGATGTCGCGTTCCCAGCCTCCGCTTTGTCATACCCGTTGCCGGTCAGAAATCATTATGAGGTGGTCCATGGACAGAGAATCCACGGAGACTGCGACGTTTCCCCCCCGAAACTCTCGCCCCCGACCCTGTGAGCCGTTAGGCAAATAAATGCTACCTAATGCAATTTAAAAGCGAAATATCTCCCTTCGCAATACTACTGCTAGCATTATTTATGCCTGACGCAAGCAGCTACTGCAAGTAGAGATAAGAAATCGCCGGCAGTGACGTAGCCGCCGCAAATCGCGATTCGCCTGTGCAAAGGTGTCGCGAGCCGGTCTGCGGTCTATACGAATGGCGGTTCAGTTGCCGTAGGGATTGCGTCCGTTGTTGAGGTAGATTGAATAGTCGTTGACGCCGGCGATCTCGCGCGGCGGGCTTTTGAATCCACGCTCGGCGCCGGGGTCCAGCCCATCGACCTTGATGGTGTCCTGTCCAAGGGCGCGACCGTTGCGGTCGTAGTAGTGGACCTCGAGATCGATGGCGCGGGGCTTACTGGCAGTATTATGCAACTCGCCGACGACAAAGACGCGGCTGCCGTCGTGCTCGAGATGGCTGTTGACGACCTCTACCGGCTGGACCGTCATTAGAGAATAAAAAACGAATCCGACGAAGGCGACTGCAATCGCCAGCATTATCCATCCGCCTAGGCGCATCTAATTCCTACTTTACGTATTTTCGCGAAGCACCCCGCGCGTCCCGCGCCAGCATCATCGAGTAGCTCGCGTCACCCTCAATACGAGCGGGGCAGGGCGAGTACGTGTTCGCTTATCGAGTTGAGGACCATTTCCTGCGAGACCGGCGCGATTTTGAGCAGCCGGCATTCGCGAAAGTAGCGTTCGACGTCGTATTCCTGCATGTAGCCGTAACCGCCGAGGGTCTGCACTGCGCGATCGCAGGCTTCGAACGACGCGTCGGCGGCGCGCAACTTTGCGATATTGGCCTCGGCTCCGCACGGCTTGCGATTATCGAACAGCCATCCCGCTTTCATCATCATGAGCTCGGCGACCTCGAGCTTTGAGTAAGCGTCGGCCAATGGATGGGCGATGGCCTGGTTCTGGCCGATTGGACGGCCGAAGACGACACGCTGCTTGGCGTACTGCACAGCCTTATCGATCGCCGCGCGGCCCATGCCGATGCCTTCGGAAGCGATGAGGATACGTTCGGGGTTGAGGCCGTCGAGCAGGGTCACGAAGCCGCGGCCCTCTTCGCCGATTATATCGGCGGCAGAGACCTTCAAGTTGTCGATGAACAACATGTTCGTATCGACCGCATGGCGCCCGAGCTTGTGCAGCTCCCGGACCTCGACCGCGTCGCGATCGAGGTCGGCAAAGAACAGGGTCATACCGTCAGTTTTTTTGGTGACCTGATCGATTGGCGTCGTGCGCGTGAGCAGGAGCATCTTTTTGGCTTCCTGCGCCTTGGTGATAAAGACCTTGCGGCCGTTGATGATAAAGTTGTCGCCCTCGCGACGGGCGAAGGTCTTGATATGCGTAATGTCGTTGCCCGCGTCCGGCTCGGTCACGGCGAACGACATATGCAACTCGCCGCTGATGACGCGCGGCAGCCAGCGGCGCTTCATTTCCTCGCTGCCATGACGGATCAACGGGGTTAAGCCGAAGATGCCCAGGTGGATTGCGCTCGCGGCATTCATCGCGCCGGCGTAAGCGACTTCGCGCATTATGAGCGCGGCCTCGGTGATTCCGAGTCCGCTGCCGCCGTACTGTTCGGGGATCGCGATTCCAAGGTAGCCGGCCGCAGCAACCGCCTGATAAAACTCATGCGGAAATTCGCCCGACGAATCCTTGCCGCGCCAGTACTCGTCGGGGAACCGCTGACATAGCGCACGTACTCCGGCGACGATTTCTTTCTGTGAATCGGTGATCTCAAAATCCATCTTGGCGCTCTCCCCGGTAGGTCAAACCGAATCTTCAGCTTCGATTTTCTATTCCTTGCAGATTAACCCGAGCTCCAACCAGTTCCAAGCGAAACGCGCCTCCCGTTGCGCACCCGGCTCGGACCTGGCGCTGCGAACGCTCCGGCGCGTTGGGCATCTATTTTGCTGTATTGCGGCTGGTTAATGCGAATCGACGGCTGAAGGCGGTCCGCCGCGCTCCGCAAGCACAACGGCCGGAGGGTATTTGTGAACGATATGACATGAAAGAGCCAGTTCCGGACAAGTTCACGGATGCTCGTCAATTAGGCAGCGGATGCCGCGTTAGCGGGCGTTGCGTTGCGGCCGATTTCGTGAACAATGGGATGGTTGTTGCGGCACCTCGACGTAGCGCTGGCCGCCGGTTCGCTGCGTTCGGGCGATTATCGGAGTTGGGCGCCGGATTGAAAGGTGCCGCGAGCACAAAACGAATTCAAGGGTCTGCCGCCCCGTAAGCGGCCGGGAGGATGACGAGTCAAATGACTCCGAAACAAGTTCTTCAGTTAATGAAAGACAAGGGCGTAGTGATGGTCGATATCAAATTTATCGACCTGCTTGGGACCTGGCAGCACTTTTCTGCTCCGGTGTCCGAATTCAGGGATGAGGCGCCCTTCGAAGAGGGTCTTGGCTTCGACGGCTCGTCGATCCGCGGATGGCAGGCGATCGACAGCAGCGACATGCTGGTTATTCCAGATCCTGAAACCGCCGTGCTCGACCCGTTTACCAAGGATCCGACGCTTTCACTCATCTGCACGATCCAGGATCCAATCACGCGTACCGATTATTCCCGCGATCCGCGCAACGTCGCGCGCAAAGCCGAGGCCTATCTCAAATCGACCGGCATCGGCGACGTCGCCTACTTCGGTCCGGAGCCTGAGTTTTTCATTTTCGATTCGGTGCGATTCGATACCACTCAGAATTCCAGCTACCACCACATCGAATCGAACGAAGGCAACTGGAACAGTGGCCGTGAGACCGCGATCAAGGGCGGACTCAACCTCGGCTACAAGGTGAAAAACAAGGAAGGCTACTTTCCGGTACCGCCGACCGACAGCCTCCAGGACATCCGCACCGAGATGGTGCTCGAGATGGAGCGCGTCGGTATCCGGGTCGAAAAGCAGCATCACGAAGTCGCGACTGCGGGCCAGGCTGAAATCGACATGCGCTTTCAGTCGCTGGTCAAAATGGGCGACTGGCTGACCTGGTACAAATATATCGTCAAAAATGTCGCGACGCGTCACGGCATGACGGCGACCTTCATGCCCAAGCCGATTTTCGGCGACAACGGCACCGGGATGCATACCCACCAGAGTATCTGGAAGGGCGATACGCCGCTGTTTGCCGGTAACGGATACGCCGGCATGTCGGAACTTGCGATGCATTACATCGCCGGAATCCTGCATCACGCGCCGGCGATTGCGGCCTTCACCAATCCGGGCACTAACTCGTATCGCCGTCTGGTTCCTGGTTTCGAGGCCCCGATTAACCTGGCCTACTCGAGTCGCAACCGCTCGGCGTCCGTGCGTATCCCGATGTACTCGCCGTCGCCCAAGGCGAAACGGATCGAAGTGCGTTTCCCCGACCCGACCTGCAACCCGTATCTTGCGTTCTCGGCGATGTTGCTCGCCGGTATCGATGGAATCCAGCGCCGGCTCGACCCGGGCCAGCCGCTCGACAAGGACATCTACGCACTGTCGCCGGCGGAATTGGCGGAAGTGCCGAGCATGCCCGCGTCGCTCGAAGATTCGCTCGCTAACCTCAAGCGGGACCATGAGTTCCTGCTCAAGGGCGACGTCTTTACCGAAGACCTGATCGAGACCTGGATCGACTACAAGATGGCGAAGGAGGTCAGCGCGATTCGTCTGCGGCCGCATCCGTATGAATTCGCGCTTTACTACGACGCCTGATTGATCGCACTCGCGAGCTCCAGACGCGAACGGCGGCGGCGGGAACAATCCCGTCGCCGCTGGGTTATCTTGATGATTTGAACCACGCTGGAGCGTCGCTCCCGCAATCTGAACATCTTGGGCCGCAATCCGATCATCCTGATTGACCGCGCCAATTCTTCGCATTTAGCGAAGGATCGTTCACTGAATTCTCACTATTTCAAAATTTGAATCGCGGCTATTCGGCTCACAGCAATTTTCAAAACTCACAAACCCTCGCAAATATTGAAATTCTTGGCGTTGTTGCCAATCCGTGCGGGTATATCAGTTCGATGGCACGATCTTCGCTTTCGCTTACTGGCAAGGTTGCAATTCAACTCGAGCGGCGTACGGATCATTCTTAGACCGACGCCAGCTCGGAGTTTTAACCGGGGGCCCAGTAGCCAATGAAGATTTCGAGACACGCCGTCGCAATTGTAGCGGCTTTGACGATCGCGGGCGCTGCGGCGCCCTCCCAAGCGTTCCAGATGGCCGTCAATCAGGTTCAGCCGATCAACGCCGAATTCGTTCCCACCCGCGAGCAGGTGGGCAGTGAATTGAACAATCTCAATCGAATACTGGAGGCAGATCGATTGGCGTCGTTTTCCAGTGGCGAGGCGTCAACCGAGTATATCGAGGCCCGGCGGTATTACCAGGTCGGTCGTTATGACGAGGCGCTTTCGCACGCTCGCCGCGCAGAGCAGGCCCTTCCTAATGTTCCGAATTGGGTCACTCCAGACACGGTTTTGCGCTAAGTCTCTGTCCGAGCGAGGACTCCAGTTCCCAGGGTTCTCGCTCCACCCCCGGGGACAGGAAGCTTCCCCACTTCCTGTCCCCACTCATATTTGTCCGCGATTGCCTAATATCACCCGCTCGACGCACTTCGACTACTCGGAAGACGGGCTACAACATTTACTGTCAACTGCGGCGGCCGGTCTCTCTGGCAATTTTCGCCTCGTTCCCGAAAATCCACTTCATGGCGCGCACAGCCAGGTATTATTGACGCCGTCGGCGAACGCGCCGGTCTTGGCTCCCGAATGAGTACACGCTACCGGTGGATTTGCCGGCGGATCGCAATCCGAGCAGTAGATTCGTGCGCCGTTAACGACCATAGCCGGCAGCTTAGAGAAGGTCGTACCAGTGCTGATTTGCGCCAGCCCCGATACGTCGCCGGTAGTATTGCGAATCGGCGCGGTATAAGCCGCCGTCGAGCCGCCGATGTCGCGATAAGACGTTCCCGTAACGCCCTGTGCGAGCGCCGTCCCAGTGTTGCCCTTCAGTACGTCCCACGTCGTGCATCCGGTGACAGCGCTCCAAGTAATATTGATGTAATTGCCGCTGCTGAGTGTCGTCGGACCGTTGGCTATAGTGTTCGATGACGGTGAAGGCAGCGTGACGCCGCCGTTGGCGTCGCGGCAAACCACAAAGTACGGACCATAAGCCGCGCTGCCGGTAGCGCCACCGACCGAAATCGTCGCGGCGGCCGGGTCTGCGATCGGATTAACGGTCAGATGGGCGAGGCCGGAGTCGAACTTCGGCACTTGCTGAAGCTCCAGCGATTGCACCACTGAGCGTTGCCCGTTGCCGAGTTGCAGAATGTTCGGATTTCCGCCCTCGTTTGAAAGAGGGACACCCGTTGGCATCGTCACCGGATTCACAATCAAAGCCGGACTCGAGGGCGCGGAGCCGAAGTGGATAATCTCAGTTGCGCCCGTGCCCTGCTGGAATTGTCCGTTGATGATCGTCGGGCCTTGGCTGCCGCCGTCGACTTCGATGAACGGATGGCCCGAAACGCCCGAGAGGTCGGGCGCGTTGAACTGGATCGCGATCGAGTTGTTGATCAGGATTGAAGCCAGGAAACTTGAATCGCCGGCCTCCTGGTCACACCCATCGCCATCTACCTCCGAGGCAAAGCCTATTCCCATGTACATCTTGCAATAGAGGAGATTTCCGCGGTTGATGCAGTTCTGGCCGGAATCATGGAATCCGCCCCCGCCATCGCCAACGGTTTCCTCGCAAGCGATTTTGTTGCTGTCCATTCGGTCGTCATGCGCGATGCTGCCATTCCACGCCACGCCGTGAAGGATGCCAAGCATGCCCCCCAAACTTATATTGTCGTGTTCGCGAACTCCGTAGTCATTGTTGTAGAAGTCCAGTCCGGCAAATGCCGCGTTCGAGCACGAGACGTGATCGACTTCCGAGTTTACGCCCCACTGCGCTATATAACCGTCACCCGCGTCACCGAAAGGCGAACAGGGTTCCAGATCGTGGATGTGCGCCGTAATCACCGAGGAAGTGGTGCCCAAGAGCACGGGCAGATAAACCGGGTCCAAACCATCATAGGTATGGGCTAAAAACGAGGCGTCGGGCGAAGTCACCGATGGATCAAGCAAAAGCGTAGTATTGTTATCGGCAACGAATCTAGTCGTAAGTGGCGAATATGCTGTGGTATGCAAAGAAGCGCGCTCAAACCTGATGTCGTCGAGATAGCCTTGGAAGGGATTGTGGGAGGTCCCGCCCGCCATCCAATAATCCCAATGACCCAAGTCCGGAATCAGCATCGCCTCGAACGGCCCCAGCGCCGGCGGGTTCGCGGAGGCTACACTCGAGCAGAGCACTCCATTTTGAAAGAGCCGGTAGGTGGTCTTGTCCCAATCAACTGCGGCATCGTAGGCTGTGCCCAGCGTCTGTGCGGTCGAACACGCGCTGAGCGTCACGAGACCGCCTATAGTATTGATCGTTGCGTTGAGCTTGTTCGAACCATCCAGGAAAAAACGGTACATCCCATCGCCGCTGCCGGGATTCGACGGCGACGATTCGAGCAAGGCGCCACCAACGCTGGTAGGCTTGTCCCAAAACTCAATATCGAAGCCATTAACAAATTCAGTTGCAAGATTGAGGTGGGACGTGTTGAGAAAATGCGCCAAATCCAGAACCGGCTCACTGCTCGCACTGACAAAAGATGTGCCAGTACCTACCAGCGCCGGGCCTGTCGCCATATTATCGACGCCCCACGGCACCTGAATAATCGTCGGACCGTAAAATTTCTTGGTAACGCACGAGCCTAAGTCACCTTTGATCTCGATTGGTCCACTCGCGATTCGTAAGGGCTGTGAAATCGCGTAGCATTTGCCGTCAGGTGACGACGGCAAGTAAACCGTGCGGCCGAGTTGGTTACTGGGAAAAGTCGGTGGAGTCGCGTTCTCCGCATCCCAGATTGCCTGCTGAATCACGGAATAATTGGCTGTGTTACTATCGGATAAGGCATTATACGGGGGAGCCATCACGTTCAGCACGTTGTTGACGCTGGCAGTGAGCGACTGGAGAGCTGCCCCTTGCTGTTCCATCACGAGAGGCGAGCTTTGAATCGTGCTGGATGAAATCAATGCTATTTGAGAAACGAGAAAAGACGCGACACCGCCTTGCGTTTCTGAATAACTGACAGCTGGAATGGTATTCGGTGGGCCGTTGTAAACTGTGGCGGCTGCACCATGAGAAGACTGGTTCTCTACCAGCCTGCCCTTGGACGGAAATATTGGTACACCGCCGTAGTACGCACCTTGAGTTACAACGATGTCACCTGTATGCGTAATCGCAAAACTTGGGGCGGTTGCAGATGTTCCATTGGCCTCCCCAAAACTCCCTGCGCCGTCCAGGGCACAAGATGCCCCTCTAAGCTGAATCACCGCACCCGTCGAATATGTGCTGATTGTCGAGGAAAACTGGTAACTTGCGGGTTCCGAACCGGTCGCCACTTTGCAAAGGAACGAAGTGGCAAAGCCACTAGATCCTAATGCCGTCGAGTCGCTTCGCAATATCGACCATCCGGCAGGTCCAGAAATCGCTGCCGCCGATGAAGACCAGTTCACAGCGGCGATGAGAACATTTCCAGCAACGATAGTCGCTGGAGCATTGATTGTATTCGTCAGCCCGCTCGTAGAGTTATCCGCCTCAGAAACAAAAGCTCCATTAGCTTGATTTGTCGTCAACTGCGCACTGTTTTGTCTGAAAGCGATTGCCTGACCACTCGCCGTCGCTGTTCCAAACTTGGCCGTCTGCGTGCTCCAATCAATCGGTGCCGTCGGTGACCCCAGCGAGTTTGGTGTCGAATGCCCGCGAGATAAAGCATCGCCAGTCGTTGTATCTGTGCCCAGACCAGTCAAGCGCTGACTGTTCATAGGTATACTCGCAAGCGGTACGGCCAAATTATTCATAGTACTTTGGCCTTGTGAGAGCGCATCGCCCGTTGCCTCGCTGGGAGCAAGATTCTGAATCCGATGTGCCGTGGCCGATACATCTGTATTCAGCGGAAAGCCGTCCGGCAAACTAGCTCCACTGGTACATGACCATAGTCCATGTGAACCAAGTGCCAAAGCTCCGTTCCCGCCCCCGGTGCATGGGTTAGCCTGCTTGCAATCAGAGCACCAGTACTCTTGCCCTTCCTGTTCGGTGGGCAACTGCCCGAGCGGCAGGCCAACAATTCGCGGCGCAACCGTGGCTGCGCCAGATAGATGATTATTGATATCGTTACGGAACCGCGCGCCTGCACCGAAGCCGACGTAGTTCGGAATCGGTCGAAACTGAGCCTGCGCAACCGTCGCAGCTGCCGCTATAATCGCGAACGCGCCCAACGTCTTAATCGTTTGAATGTATGTCGCGGTCGCTCGAATACCCGCAAATTGTAAATGTCGTTTCATTGCAAATAAGTGCCTTTATTTCGAGTGACCTTTCAGTGGTGATAAATTATTCCCGTGCTCCGGCCCGAAGTGGGCTAGTCGAGCTCTTCGCAGGTATCAAAATCCAAGGGCGATCCACGAGAATCCGCTGGTCTTCTCGTTGCCCGAGAAGGAACCCGTCGCGCCGTTGGGTACGTCCAGTACAAATACCCCCCCGGTCGTATTCCAGCTCACGGCCGATGCAACAGTGTTGCGTCCACCGGTTTGATAATAGACATTGGAGGCCATCGGCGGTGTCAGAATTGCATTGGGGAATCTGATCGGCCAGGTCACTGGGAACTCGGTGTCCCCTGAGATGCCTACCTGCGGCAATGGATAATAACCCCACTGAATGACCATCGATAGTTGGCCTCGCGAAGCGTCGGTAACGGGAAGCCGAATGAAGCCGTTCGCTTGTAAGGCGCCGGTAAAGCCCGCCATAAACGCCTGGAGGATTCCGATGCTTCCAATGTTGACGTCCTGTCGTAGCTTCAAGAGTGCGGTACGATTTGCAAGCTGCTGATGCGGCTGATTGCTGATCCCGATACTTCCAAAACTCGCGCCTTCCGGTGCACCCTCGACCGCGTCGGTTTGCTGGAGTTCGTAGATTTCATTACCGCTGAATTCAGGAGTGTCTATCAGTGTGGGCATCTATCTCACCAATCGTCTGCACTCGATTTTGCCGAGGTTACGTCTCTATCGGGAAGGCCAGCCCCTAAAACGTTAACGTCCAGGTGCCGGCATAATTCGCAGCGCCTGTGTATGCGAACGCTGGGACCACTACGCGGGCGATAAGCGGACCGGGTGCTGTATGCAAGGCGACCAACGTCCATACCGCCAAAGCGTCAATCGTTGTCGCATCGATTGTCGTCGCCCACACGGGCGCACTTGCGCCGCTTGTACCGGCAGTCGTACATCGTTGAAGATTGCCGTTTGTGTCGAGGATCATCGCTCCCACAGATCGCGCTGCGCTGTCAATCCATGCCGGATTCGAAGTACCGACTGCTGCCGGTAAAGCGACCGCACTTGAATTCGCGAACAACCCGAGCTCTTGAACGGTGATACCGTTTGCGCCGTAATCCGTGGTTTGAAGGGCATAGCTGAATTCAACGCTGCCTGGTGATGGAAAGGTATAAGCGCCAATCCCGCTATAGTAGGCCGGTACCCCGATGAGACCGGTATCGTTGGCGGCTGGTGCTGTGGCATCTGAACCGTATCCTATCGCCGTAACGGATTGTCCTGCGGTAATACCCGCCAGAAGATTAGCAAGGGCGGGTAAGCCGGTATCGACGAACAGATTCTGACGCCGCCACATCAGTTGGCCTTCCGCATATAGTGTCACTGTCCCTTTTGGTCGCATGATTGCCTCTCAAAGCTGTGTGTGTGCCATTAATTTATGGTTTCGAAGCGATCGCGATACCGTTAACCACAACACCAGAGTCCGCGATGATCGGTTCGTTTGCCCCGAAAGTTATCCCGCTTTGGTAGAAATGTCGGTCGTACCGCGGCGTTAGTATCCATCTGTCGGCTACCAGCCATGCGGGTGCATCGACCGAATCAGTTGGTCTTGGCGCTCTGTCGACGCGTGAAAATATCGAGACAACCATATCTCGAGGTGTTGGTATCTCCTGCTCGATTGGAGCAGCGATAAACCAGAGCGAATCGAGCCACGCTCGGACAGGCTTAAAAAAATTGATAGCAGCAATGGCTCGGCCCGGGTCGCTAATCCCAACAGACTGACCACTTTTTAGAATAAGCCGCGCCTGGAAGACTGCCCATCCCTCATCTGCTGGATAGCTCGTCCCGCCCCAGCTAGCCTGTCCTTCGAGCAGTGTTACATCGGACCAACCTAAAGGCTTAAGCGCCCTCTTGATCGCATAGGGAGTTCCGCGCGCCCGATGCAGCGGGATAGCGATCTTGAGCAAAGCTCTCAATGAGTCGAAATCAGAGGGTCCAGCCAATCCCGCCGTAGACGTAAGCGTGTCGATGTTGGTGATCGAATCGATGTTCCGTAAAGTGTCTATCGATTCGGAAACCTGGGCGCCAAGTTGCCACTGCGGAGCGATCAGATCAAACTGCCATGCCAAAAACAACAGCGCGCTATCCGGAGTCGAATCCAGTCTGTACACGAGGATTGAGGTTAGGTCGATAGCATCCAACCGCTCGATAAGATCAAGCAGGGACCTGCTACGCGCATCAGTGATGGATGGTTGAATGATTAATTGTGCCATTAGTGCATTATTCTGTCGCCAATCCACCCGGCGAGTACTGATGGGTTATGTTCGGTATCTAGACACCAGTGTGAGCGCGATAGGCCGAGCCGCCGCCCGGTGCCAAAGTACGTCCTCGGCGCTCGGTACCGTCAACTTTTCACGAGGGCGGTGTTTTGAGTTAGCGTGATAGCGACACAGTTCGCCCATTGTCCAGACTGCAACTGCGTATAATCAGGTGAACTCAAAGACACCTGATAGACCCCGGGTACGGAAAGTGTCTCTATTATTTGGCTGGGTACGATATCGCGTTGAATGCGGGACGCGAGTGCCAGCGCATATTTCTGTGCGGCCGCGTTTGCGGCCGACATTGCGCTGGCTGGATCGGTGTCCGCATACAATGTAATCGTTCCTGCTATCTGGTAATCAACCTCCGTAATGGGCTGGACGTTGACGGTATCTGTCAGCGGACGCACGTTGTCCGCGTTAAGCTGAGCCGCGACTTTTGCCAATAATTCGACACTGGCCACGGCGGTAGGATTCGGAGACGGCCCTGGCTGGGTGCTTATTGGTCCGGTCAACACGAAGATGCTTACCAAGCCGGGTCCGGGTGATACAATTTGGGCGTCGGTGATCGAGGGATCGGCGCTGAGAGTGAAATACCTGTACGAACCCTCTGGCCCGGCTACGCTGAATCGATTCGGCGCCGCCTGAATGCGCGTGCGCAAATGCTCATCGGTCTCCGGTGAGGCTCCGCCGGCGCTAATCGTGGTGTTCGAAACGGAAGCGATAAGTACACTTGGATTCAATTGGACATTGATTTGTCCCGCCAGATAGCCGTCCGCATCGACGCCCGCGGTTGTGGCAACAGCTATCATGTTTCCGGTGCTTCCACCCGGTGGAATTGTCAGATCGCTTGATGTGGTAAAGACGAACTGGCCGTCATTCGTGCCTACTGGGGTTCCGGCGGGAATCGTATACGAGATGCTTAGTGGGCTCGCCAGAGTGAACTGGAGGTAGGTGCTTGCGCCTTGTGCCGGCAAACGCGTCACACCGAGCAATTGACCAAGGTAATCAAGCATCGGAAAGGCCGCAAATGCAAGAAGGTTCTGCTGTCCCGCATACTGTATGGCATTGCGCATTAATGATTCGCGATATGCGTAAAGATTGATAAGAAGACGCTCGACTTGGGCCGGTTGCAAAGTCTTGCCGGAAGCGGCCTGAAAGGCCGTGACCATGTCAGCTAGGATCAGATTGGGATCCAAGCCGTCGGTATCGTCGAGAAAAACGGGTGGAGGAAGGGCAAAAATTCCGGCTGCCATTCGCGCTGACTCCTTCGGCTATTGATCTGAATGCTTTACCGATCGAATAATCGGCATGGTTTTTAGGCTGTAGGGATCGCGATCACGAGCGATTGAGCCGGCGCGAACGGCGAGGCTCCTGGACCGCGCATACTCAATTTTAGGCGCCAGGTAACTGCTATATTGAGGTGCGCACCTGCCTGTGGATCCCCGCCCAGTACCGGAGCCGCGGTGACTGACAAGACTGTTACCCGCGGTTCCCAGCGAGTAATCGCTTCGGTTACTTCGCGCACTATCGCTGGAATTGCTGTATTAATCGGCGTGTCGATGTAACGCCAAACGTCTGCTCCGAAAGTTGGTCGTAAGGGATCGCTGCCCTTTGGTGTGGTAAGAATGGAGTTGACCCGGTTTCGTAGACGGTGTTGGGGAGAAAGGAAGAAGGAGGTTCCCGATGCCACCAACGCATCCACGGTAGCCGCTGGAATACCGGCGGCGGATCGTCGAACTGGCGCGCGCTGGACGGAAGATCGAGGAGCTGGCGCGCGAGTTCGAGCCCTCAGCCAATGCGATCCGCAAATGGCTCAAGCAGGCGGCGCTCGATGAGGGCCTGCGCAGTGACGGCTTGACCACTAGCGAACGGGAGGAACTTAACCACCTGCGGCGGGAGAACCGGGTGCTGCGCGAGGAGCGGGAGATACTTGCAAAAGCCGCGGCCTGGTTCGCTCAGGAGACCGGCGCGACGCCGTCGCGGCGGTCGCATTCGTAGGGGCTAACCAGGCCATGCACGGGATTGCCACGATGTGCCGCGTGCTGGGCGTCTCCCCCGGCGGTTACTACGCGCGGCTAAAGCGTCCGCCCTCGGCGCGGGCCCGGGCGGATGGCGAGTTGTGCGGGCGGATCGCCGAGATCCATCACCACTCGCGCGCCACCTACGGCGCGCCGCGCATCCATGCCGAACTCAAGGAACAGGGCATTAGGGTGGGATGCAAACGGGTGGCGCGGCTGATGCGCGCGGCGGGGCTTCGCGGCGTGAGCCGGCGCAACTGGATAATCACCACGGTGCGCGATCGCCAGGCGCGCCCGGCCCCCGACCTGGTCGAGCGCAACTTCAGCGCGCCGGCGCCCAATCGGCTGTGGGTCGCCGATATAACCTACATTCCCACCTGGGCGGGCTTTCTCTATCTGGCCGTGGTGCTCGACACTTTCAGCCGCAGAATCGTCGGCTGGGCGATGGAAACCCATCTGCGCACGGAACTGGTGTTGCAAGCGCTCAACCTGGCCCTCTGGCAGCGCCGGCCGAAAGAGGTGATTCATCATTCGGACCAGGGTTGCCAGACTGGATTCAAACGGTGGTCGCAACATAGCGTTTAGCTTCTCGAAGATACTGATCCAAGGCCTCAGCGGGAGTTCTCCAGCCCAAGGTTTTTCGCGGCCTTGAGTTAAGGGTCATCGCCACCGCCGCGAGATCATCGGCGCTATGTGCGCTGAGATCAGTTCCCTTTGGAAAGTATTGACGCAGCAGGCCGTTGGTATTCTCGTTAGTGCCGCGCTGCCATGGGCTATGCGGATCGCAGAAGTAGATTTGCAACCCAGTATCAAACCGCAGGTCCACATGCTGCGCCATCTCTGCTCCCTGATCCCAGGTAAGGGAACGTCGCACCTGCTCGGGCAAGGTGATGATAGTGCGCGTGATGGCTGCACGGACCGCTTCTGCCCCATGACCGGCAAGGGCTGGTCCGTTCTTCACCCGAGCGGAACTGCCATAGGCTGCCATGCGCGGCAGATGCAGCAGGAGCGTGAACCGTGTCGTTCGTTCTACCAGAGTGCCGATCGCCGAACTCTCGAGACCAAGTATGAGATCTCCCTCCCAATGGCCCGGTACCGCCCGATCTGCAATTTCCGCGGGGCGCTCGCTGATCATTATCTCGGGAGAAACGAACGATTTGCGCTTGCCGCGGACCCGCACGCGCGGCATGCGCAGGGCACGGCCCGTACGCAGACAGGCGGTCAACTCGCGGCGCAGCGCGCCGCGGCCTTGCACGTAAAGGGCCTGGTAAATCGCCTCGTGACTGATACGCATCGAATCATCAGCCGGAAAGTCCAGCGGCAGGCGCCTGGCGATCTGTTCCGGGCTCCAGGCCATCGCCCAGCGCCGCTGCTGCCTGCGTCCAAATCGCCGCCCTTTCCATGCCACCTTCGGCCCATTGATCTTTACCCCATCGTGGGCGGTAACCGCACCCGCAAGCCGTTCTTGCACATAACGGCGCAGGACTTCATTCTCGACCAGCTTGGCTGGTTTGGGACGGCGCAACGAACGATCGGCATGCCATTGCGCGGTGGTGGCTCGATATTCCAGTCCGCCGCTGCGTGTTGCGGCATTCCGGCGCAGTTCGCGTGAGATCGTCGAAGGTGCTCGCCCAAGTTTGCGGGCAATTGCGCGAACGCCGCGCTCCTGAACCCGCGATATGGCAATCTCTTCGCGCTCGGCAAACGATAGATAGCGGCCCGACAGAGGCTTCGAAGACCGTGAATAATGGACCGGTATCATCCCGCCCGCCCTCCGGAACCACCGGCCACCCACTGCGGGCGACACTCCGGCGTCGAGAGCAGCGTCCTCGGTTGAACGGCCTGCCGCAATCGCTCCCCAAAATAGCTGATAGTTCTCCCGCCGTGCTGCCGGCGGTCGGCCCGGCGACCGCAATGGTGCTCGCCCGCATCGATCTGAACGGCGCTTTTGAATAGCCATCGCAATTCCCCTTCTCCACCTGTTGCGACGACCGTTTGAATCTACCCAGTATACGTCGCTGGCCTTCGGCCAGCGCTGCGATGAGGCCGGGGTTAAACCGTCGATGGGCTCGGTGGGCGACTGTTGCGACAACGCGATGTGCGAGAGTTTCTTTGCCACGCTCGAATGCGAACTGCTCAACCGGCGCAGTTTCAAGACCCAGGTCGAGGCGCGCATGGCCGTGTTCGATTTCATCGAAGGCTGGTACAATCCGCATCGCCGCCATTCGGCGCTCGACTATCGCTCGCCGGTGGAGTACGAACGCCTTCATCGCGAACTGGGCATGCAGACCATGAGGAGCTCGGCCGCCGCGGGCGGTGCTTGGCCAGCAGACCAATTGCTGGCCGGCGCGCCGCAGACCGCGTCGTCCTCGAATCAGCAACCCATAACGCTTTCCGGCCCGGCCTCAAATCAGGTGGAGGCCGGGACCGAAAAGCTGCTATCAGGCCAATCTCGGGAGGACGCTTTCGGCGAGGTTAAACCAGGACGCTAAACCAAGCCCGATACCGTCTACCGAATCGGGGTAGGTCCAAGAATTATACGGATACACTGGTTCACGTCAGCGATGCCTTGCACGACATTGCCGATTCCGGACCCCGGTTCTCCCGGAACGTCCAATTTCAGCGACCAGTCGGCGGAGGTAATATCGGCAAGCATAACCGTTCCTGTAGGCATAAATTAGCAGTCCCCGGCAGCCGCAGCGGACCGTCGACGCGTGCTAGAGCGTGAGTGGTTTCGAAATGGACTGTCGTTCGTGAGCGTCATCCCGCGTTCACCTTAGTGCTGCCACTCGTAATGTGGCCGGATCCCGCCGGGCAAATAGTCTCGTCTCCAATTCGTGCTATGCCGGAGCCTCCTCCCCCCAACTGAATCTGTCCGGGGGCTGTCACCAGGACGTCGCCGGACCCGTCAATAGCGATTGAAGCCCCATTCGCTGAAATCGTGATCGTACCGCCGCTAGGGATAGTCATTTGTAAAGAATGAACGGAGCGGTCGTACTTGAACGTAGCTCCATCCTTCGATGCCCAATAAACTATATCGGCGCTTGCGACTGGCGGTCTGTCGGCGGTCGAATAGATTGCGCCTAACACTGCACCGTCCTCATCATACTCATCCATCATGCAGACGACTTGTTCTCCTACATCAGGGATCCAATACATCTTGTCATCGTGTGTCTTTGCGAAGACTATTGGTAGCCACCAACTCTCCATTTGGTCGCGGTCCGGAAATGTCACGCGTACGCAGGCGTTCGCCGCGTCTTGAGCCTTGACGATCCCCACTCGGTACATCATGCTCCTCCACTACTGTTGCGGGCCCGTGACGTAGCAAGCGACCAACTGTCTAAGGTCTGAAAGGAAAGGGAAATGGTGACCGAGCACATCGGTGTGTTCATTCCGGCCGCTGCATGCTAAAAGCTCGATTAAACTATTCGACACGGAAAGCCTCGATCTCTGTAGTGTAGCCGGTAGTCCTTTCCAGCCGGTGGTGAGCGCTCTCAATCAGGTATTTCCCGTCATTGAAGCCGAAGCCCGAGATCGTTACGTTGCTCCCGGCCGCGAAGTCCGTGGCACCCACCGCCATGATGCTCGCGACTGTGCGATGAATATTCGCTTCCGCTAGTGCACTTGTGGCCTTAAGCAACGCCTGCTGTCCGTCGTCGCAGCGAGCGATCCGCTTCAGCGTGTCGCCAGTGGGTATGTCTGAAGAGGCCATGGTCACCTGGGTCAGGAGTTGCTTGCGTTCTGGTGATTGGTATGAAACCTGAGATGCCTTATACATGTGATGGGTCTTCAGGCGAAAATCGAAGCGAAGCAACTGGCTGCGGCCGAGCGTCATCACGGAAGGTGCGTTTTCCAAAGAATTGCGCGAATAGAATACGAGCTGCTTCCCGCGAATCGTGAACTCATAGTTGTGCTCTCGCGCGATTCTTCGGAGAAAGCCGAGGTCGGTCTCCTGGTGCTGCGTGATTCTGGTGAATCGAAGGTCCGAAACATTTTTCGCAGTGATTACGCTGAGGCCGTATTTCGCGGCCAGGGTCGACGCGATTTGCGCAAGCGTCTGGCTTTCGAAGCCAACGCTGCTCAACGTTCGCATCGCTGGTGTGATATACGCGGCGAGGCACCGAAGGGTGAGAATGTCCGGTGGCCCACTCAGGCTGAGTTCATCAACCTGGAAGTCGCCGCACGGCAAGAGCAACTCTCCCGAGTATCCGATCATCAAGCTAACTAAGTCCCCCTCGTGTGGTTTCCAACTTGTTTGCCATAGTTTTTCATGATCCTCGAGGTCGACTTCGAGTGTTCCTGAAGCCCCTCCCAAACGATCGTGATAGACGATCCGTGTAACCATACGGGAGATTGTAGCGGTAAGATTTACTACCTGGTAAGTAAGTATCCAGCGTGGGGCTCGGACCGGGAATGTTAGGGAAGCGTACATTTACCGATACCGACTGCTGCTCGGGTAGGTAGTAGCAACGTCACGAAAAGGGACCATCTTGATATCCGTGCTGCCGTTCCGCTCGCTCACGCCGAGGCCCTCTGAGTTGCGTTTCATTCTGTAACTCATTCTTTTCCGATGCGCGCTCAGAGCAACCGCCAGGTCATTGCCCCTAGCGGGGGAGAGCACTCAATTGGGCGTTGCGAAGGCCAAAATTTTTTTTGCGCTCAGAAGGTTTGTTTTCACGGGGGTAGATTTGTTGTCGTCTGGCTCACCTGCAGTAGGGGAACGGCGATGTGAAGACCCGCCGCGAATACCGGTTCAATTGGTACTTGCGGATTGGCCATAATAATCGGCGAGAAAAGGGTCGGGTCGCCATAATAGGACCACGCCAGAAGATCCCAGCGCTCGCCAACCGCAGTAATATGTGCAAGATATTGAGCTTGTGGCATTTTCTATTGCACCTGGTCCGGCTGGATCGGAGAGCGACGCTTTATCGTCGGTCCTTGAGCGTTCGTCATCCTATTGCTCTAACGATCGTCCTTGGCGGTACATCTGCCGGACTGAGTAGCGGTGCGGTCAGACCCGCAACGCCCGATAGTTTCAGCATTGGCGACACGCCTGGCGCCGATGGAGAAGGAAACGAATCGTTAGCACGAACCGTCTCGACGGTCGCGAGGAGACCGGCGACCGTCGATAAGTTCCGCGAGCCCGTTTGAGCAGATGGAAGCGTGGCAGCGATACCGATCAGCGGAAACGATGGAACCGGCGGGCCAAAGAGATTAACTTCGGATTCAAGCGCCCACTCCCTCAGGCAGGCCCGGATCGTTATAGCTATCAAATCGCCGGTTGCACTCATTTGTTTCGCAGTCGTCCGGACCGCAGTTACAACGAAGTACCCGCGGTGAAAACCATTCCCAAAGACCAGTGCGCGAGCGCTGTGGTCGTTTGCGGCTCCAATGAGTGCGGCAGCTTGTAAGGTCGGATTCGTAAAGGAGACGTGAAAATGGAAATCGAGCTCGATAGCCTCCAGGCCGGCCGCCATCCATTGCATTGTCGGTCGGTCCTCGACTACCCGATGTTCAGCGAAGTTCCAGGTACGCTTTGATTCAAAGCTATCCGGGGAGGTTAACGATTCGAAGACTATTTCGCCTAATATTGCAAACATTGCTTCCTTGAATTGTCGTTATCGACGTGATGTGCCGTTGTGAGGGATAACCCCCTCATCATGGGTCTGCCGTTAAAAGGACGCGCGGCTCTGCGTTTGTATCTCGCGATTTACTATCCGAACAATATCCTGACCGTAGTGGGCGATTGCTTCGAGTATGCGGTTGTCAAGATCATTTTCGCGCGCGTCGCCGCTGAAAGTGAGCGTAGGCGAGAAATTTACGATGAAAGGAGCGGATATTTTGTTCGAGACAGAGTTCAGATGCCCTGTTGGAGTTGTCTCCTTTATCGGAGCGGGTGATTGTCCGTTCATTACTGTGGAGGGAAGGGGCAGGCCTTCTGAACTACAGTTGTCGCGGGATACCGTCTGGCTGCTTGAATTCATTTCGGTTGGCGAAACGGTTGAGTTTGTCCGGGCGAGTTGTGATAACGCGATCCCGAATCCGAGGCCATTCCACGAGGGCTCGCTTCCTCTGTTCGATCGGCTATCTGTCCACTTTCGCGACGCGTTCATAAGAGTCCGGGCGAATCCTAGTGGTGATTGGCCATCGTCGAGACGGGCTCCTGCGTCCCTAGTCGCTCCGAGCGAGATGGGTCCGGTGCTTGTCAATACACTTGGCGTCAACGAAGGATTGGTGAACGACTGACGCCGAGTGTCGGGGAAAGGAAGTGCAATACGGTTAAACAATAGACTACTTCGTGATGCCTGTTCATTGTCTGCAAAGCGTCGAATTAGGTGCGCGGCCGGATTCCGCCGACGAACCTGCGACTCGAATCGATGTCCGAGACGCTATACCCTGGCGCGGGCGCTGCGCCGTTTTTCGCATATGATGTAATCGAAAACGGGCGTCCGATGGCTCTTGAGTGGCCTGCCCGATCTTTTGTACCATTTCATAAGTTAGTAATGGTTGAGCTTGCAAGCACTCCGATTCGATCAGATTTTGGTGGGCTGATCACCTCTGGCGCCGGTGGCCGATAGCCGAGCGACGAGTGCGGTCTGACCGTGTTGTAGTGGACCCGCCAACGTTCGATGACGATTTGTGCCTCCTTGAGGGAGTAGAAGATCTCGCCGTTGAGGCATTCATCACGCAGCTTGCTGTTGAACGATTCACAGTAACCATTCTCCCAAGGGCTGCCCGGTTCGATGTACAGCGGCTGGGTGCCCAGCCGTTCGAGCCACTTCCGCACCACAGTGGCGACGAACTCTGGTCCGTTGTCCGAGCGGATGTGCTCGGGTCTTCCGTGCACGAGCATCACATCGGCCAGGGTCTCGATGACGTCGAGACTGCGCAGTCGCCGCTCGACCCGGATTGCCAGGCTCTCCCGGGTGTACTCGTCGATCAAGGTTAACATCCTGACTGACCTGCCATCGTGCGTGGCCGCGCTGACGAAGTCGTAACTCCAGACGTGATTGGGCCGCTGCGGCCGCAGCCGCACGCACGCGCCGTCGTTCAGCCATAGCCGCCCACGCCGGGGTTGTTTCCGCGGCACTTTCAGCCCCTCGCGGCGCCAGATGCGCTCGACCCGGTCCTTGCCCACTAACCAGCCGGCGCTGCGCAGCAGCGCCGCCACCCGCCGGTAGCCGTAGCGGCCGTGCTGGCCGGCCAGTGAGATGATCGCCCGGGTCAGCTCATCCTCGTCGTTGCGCACTCTCGGCGTATAGCGCTGTGTCCCGCGCCACTGGCTGAGCAACCGGCACACGTGGCGTTCCGAGAGCGCGTATCGACGCCGGACGTTATCCGCTGCGCAACGCCGCCGCGCGGGGCTTACAAGTTTCCCCGCGCGACGTCCTGCAAGATCTGTTTCTCCAGCGACAGCTCAGCCACCAGCCGCTTGAGCCGCGAGTTCTCGCGCTCCAGTTCCTTGAGCCGCTTGGCCTGCTCCAGCTTCAGCCCGCCATATTCCTTGCGCCAGCGATAATAAGTCTGCTCGGTAATCCCCGACTCGCGACAT
>CAWAKE010000003.1:0-1403392 GCA_963782535.1 uncultured delta proteobacterium
TTTCGATACTCTAAAGCGGCCCATTTCGATGCTGTAAAATGGCCCACCTCGCAGACCCGAAGCATCCTGCTGAAGAGCAGGAGGCGCGGGATGGAGAGGAAAGCAAAGGTGGAGCTATTCGAGCAGATACGCAGGGAGTACGAATTCGGCGACGGTACCGTGCTCGGCATCGCGCGCAAGCTGGGAGTGCATCGCCGGATGGTACGTCAGGCGCTGGCCAATGCCGCACCGCCGGAGCGCCAGCAGTGGGAACGGAAGCGACCGATAATGGCGCCGTTGATGCCCTTCATCAACGCGGTGCTGGAAGCCGATCGCAACGCCCCGCGCAAGCAGCGTCACACCGCCCATCGCATCTGGCAGCGGATTGTGACGGAGCAGCCGGAGCGGAAAGTGTCGGAAGCGACGATTCGGCAGTATGTGCGCGAGCGCAAACGGGAGCTGGGATGGTCAGCCCGCGCGACCTGTGTGCCGCAGAGCTACGCACCGGGGCAGGAAGGCCAGGTCGATTGGTATGAAGCATGGGCGGAGCTCAATGGTGAACGGATAAAGCTGCAGGTCTTTGCGATACGGAGCATGGCGAGCGGCGCGGCCTTCCATCGGGCCTATCATCGCGCGACCCAGCAGGCGTTTCTCGAGGCTCACGAGCACGCGTTTCAATATTTTGAGGGCGTCTTTCGCATCCTCAGGTACGACAACCTGAAAGCTGCGGTGAAGAAGATCCTGCGTGGGTTCCGCCGCGAGGAGACCGTGCGCTTCATTGCTTTTCGTTCACACTGGCGGTTCCAGAGCGAATTTTGCACGCCCGAGGAGCCCCACGAGAAAGGTGGGATAGAAGGCGAGGCCGGCTACTTTCGGCGCAATCATTGGGTGCCGGTGCCGAAGGCGCGCGACCTCGCGGATCTCAACGCGCAGTTGCTCGCCGCCTGCCGTGCCGATGAACGGCGCCAGATCGCCGGACACCAGCAGCCGGTGGGAGGGTTAATGATCGAGGAGCGTGCGCAGCTATTACCGCTCGCCGAACAAGGCTTCGAGCTGGCGGAGATCGCGTTTCCACGCGTGGACGGTCTCGGCTGCGTGCGGGTGCGGACCAATCTCTATTCGGTGCCGGCGGCGTCCGGCAAGACGGTCGAGGTCCGGCTTTATCCGAGTTACGTCGAAGTGCGGGATGAAGGGCGGTGCATCGCTTGCCACGAGCGTTGTCACGGGCGGCAGCAACAAGTGCTCGACCTGGAACACTATCTCGATGTACTGGAGCGCAAACCGGGCGCCCTGATCGGCTCCAGGCCGCTCAAGGCATGGCGGGAACGTGGCTGGTGGCCGCCAAGCTACGATCGGCTGCTCGACGAACTGATACACCGGCACGGCAGGCAGAGCGGCACGCGCCAGATGATTCAGCTGCTCAGCCTGATCAAACAGCATGGCCACCAACGGGTACGAACGGCGGTGGAAGAAGCAATCGCTCTGGGCTGTGCGGATGCCGCGGCGGTGCGGCATCTGGTGGAAGCCGCGGACCTGGCCCATGCGCGCAGTGCGCTCATCGAGTTGGGCGCACTTGCCCGTTTCGAACGACCACTGCCGGCGATCACCGACTACGATGGGTTGCTGAGCTCGGAGATAGCGCTATGAATGCGCAGGCCGCCGTTCTGGAAACTGCCAGCATCCAGCAGCAGTGCAAGGTGTTACGCCTGCCGGCGATCGCCGCGCAATGCGGCCAACTGGCCGAACAGGCGGTGCGCGAACGTCATTCGCACCTGGGCTTCCTCGAAGCGCTGTTGCAGGCCGAACTCGAAGAACGGGAACAGCGGCTGGTGGAGCGGCGCCTTCGCGAAGCGCATCTGCCGCGGATGAAGACCCTGGAGGAGTTTGACTTCGCCCGCAATCCCAAGATCTCGGCACAACAGATCCACGAACTCGCGCAAGGCGCTTACATCGGCCGGGCTGAGCCGGTCATCTTCATCGGTGACAGCGGCACCGGTAAAACCCATCTACTCACCGGCCTGGCAGTAGCCGCCTGCCGGCAGAAGCGCCGGGTTCGATTCACTACCGCCGCTGCGTTGATCAACGAAATGGTCGAGGCCAAACATCAGTTGCAACTCGGCCGCGCGTTGAGCCGTTGGGCCCGTTACGACCTCATCGCGCTCGATGAAGTGGGCTACGTGCCCCTGGCCGAAGTAGGTGCGGAGTTCCTGTTCCAGGTCATTGCCGAACGGGCCGAGAAGGCCGCAGTGATCGTTACTACCAACCTGCCCTTCTCGGAATGGACGCAGGTGATTCCCAACGCACGGCTCTGCAAGGCGTTGATCGATCGCATTACTGACCGCGCTAGCATCATCGAAACCGGGACTGACTCATACCGCTTTCGCCGAACCCTGGAGAAGCGCAAGGGCCGCAATGCAGAGCTGAACAATATTACCGCGCCGCCCCCGCTTAGCGGCGGCGGGAAAAAGGCGACCTAAAACGAGGCCCGTAGCGCTGATCATCAGCACAGAGCAATAACTGAACAACTAACGGAAAACTGGTGGGCCAAATGTAAGCATCGAAGTGGGCCAGACCGGATTGTCGAAATCACGACACGCCTGCGGCGTCCCCTTGCCGTTGGCTATCGACACCTCCACCTGCCGCAGCACCGTCACGATCTCTTCCGCCGTGTACCTTCGCTTCGCCATTCCCAGGGCCCTCCTGTTCCAGCTTCTCTAATTTGTCGGCTGGTACAAAATTCCCCGAGCAGGCCACGTTGCGAGTTGAGATGGGTGTGTATCAGGCGGGGGAGGAGGGCGGAGAGTGAGAAGGCGGGAGCGTGAATGTTTAGGGTCGCACGGATAAAGGGAGGTTTGGGTCGAAGGCATCACGAAGGACTGCGCGACGCGAGAGGGGGGCGACTGGCAGGCGGAGCGGACGGAGAGAATAGCCGTGGACGATGAAGCGTCGAAGGGTTAGAGTCGGCGAAGCCCGCCATGGGCGGGCGGCTAGCATGGTTACGGGGAGGATAGTGCTGCAATGGCGAATCTACTTGAAGGTAAGTCGGCGCTGATTACCGGGTGCGGCAGCGGAATAGGCCGCGCGACGGCGCTCGCTTTCGGGCGGTCGGGTGCGATCATTACCTGCGCGGACGTTGACCAGAAGGGCGGAGAGGCGACGGCGGCGCTGATAAGGGAAGCCGGCGGCAAGGCCGAGTTCGTCCAGGTCGACGTGACCGATCCGGGTCAGGTGCAGGCGCTGATCGCCCGGATTGTGGCGGCGCACGGGCGCCTGGATTGCGCTTTCAACAATGCCGGGATCGAGGGCGACGTGATTGAGCTCCATGAGGCGTCCGAGCGTAACTTCGACCGCGTGATGGGGGTCAACGTGCGGGGCGTGTGGCTCTGCATGAAGTACGAGATCCGGCAGATGCGCAAGCAGGGGGGCGGCGCGATCGTCAACACGGCGTCGGTTGCGGGGCTGTCCGGATTTCCGAGCATGTCGATTTACGTTGCGAGCAAGCACGCGGTGGTGGGGCTGACCAAATCCGCGGCGCTCGAATGCGCAGATGCCGGAATTCGGGTGAACGCGGTATGTCCGGGGCCGGTGGATACGCCGATGATGGAGCGGATCGCCAGCAACGAGGGCCAACCCACGCGCAGGGATTTCGAACGGGTCGTGCCGATGCATCGGTACGCTGCGCCGAGGGAGATTGCGGAGACCGTGGCGTGGCTATGTTCAGAGCAGGCTTCGTATATAACGGGCGTAAGCCTGCCGGTTGACGGCGGACTTTTCGCCGCCTGACGCCGGCTTGCGCGCCGCGGCCAGGGCGCACGCGCAGCCGGAGTCGTCAGGAGGGGGGAGTGGCCGGCAGGACCACCGCTGGTGCTAGCGGCCGTTGCGATCTTTCTGATCTTGACAATCTTTCTGATCGTCGCGACCGTTCCGGTCGTCGAGATCGTGACGATCGTGGTGTTCGTGACGGTCGCGGCGGGCCTCGGCCAGGACCTGAAAAACGCGCCGGCGAGTACAGCGCAACGACCGTGCGATGACGTCGATGCTGACCCCGCTCGCGCGCAACTCGATTATGCGGAATCGGCGCGGGGTCGGATTGGGCACGTCGATGCGATCGCCGCCGTAGACCTGGGCAAGCAGGACGGCCGATTCATGACCGACGGTCTGGCTCAGGGTATCGTCGGGCTCGGGGGTATGCGGCACGTAAAGGCGCATGCCGCCATACGCGGCGATGAGCCGCGCGGCATCTTCGATGCCGATGAGGCTGACGATGTCCTTGAGCAGCGAACCGCGCCCGCGCAACGAGAGTTCGATGGTCCGCGACGTATCGTTGGCCAGAGCCATCGCGGGGTCGGTGCCGGTCGAGGACGCAACGCGGGCGGAGCCCAAGGGCGAGCTGGCGACGGGTTTCGACGAGAAGTTTCGTGCGGGGTCGAAGCCGGTCCGGCTGTCCGGTGGCAATGAACTCCCGCGCCGCGTAATGGGTCCGTGCGCTTCCATCATGCAGCCTCCCGTGTGGTTGCCGCCGCGCCTGTATTTTCGCGCAAATCGCCGCTGAGGCGATTGACGAGCAGGGCGAAGCCGAGGTCTTCGCGCAGTCGGCGTTTAACGACCGTGCACGCATGAATCACGCTCGAATGGTCGCGCGCAAACGCGATACCGATCCGCGGGAACGACGGCGGCGCGGATACGCCGGGGTCATTCGCGCGGTTCGCGGTCCGCAATCTGCGAGCGGCCATCTGGCGGCTCAAGTACATGGCGACGTGGCGCGCGCAGGTCACCCGGCGTCGGCGGCTGGGCGAAACCATATCGCGTACGCTGAGGTTGAAGGCCAGCGCAACGGTTTGCTGGATCTCCCGAATCGAGATCCCGCGAGAGCGATCGGCAGGAATCATCGGCTTATCTCCTTCGATTTGGATGCACACGAAACTGTTTGTGTGACGATCGCCGCCGCCGGCATGGGACGGGTGCGGCGGTAATTGGAGAGCGAGCGCCCGAGCGCCATTTTTTCGACAGATCTGGTTTCGCCGGAACAAGAAAATGGCGCTCGCGGGTAAGTGATACAGCGGGCTCCGATCGAATCCTCAAGGTGCGAATGGTGTGCGCTCATGGAATCAGGAGGCTATCGCCGGCCGTGGGCCGTTCGGCCGGGAGAATCGCGACGCGCGGACCGCTAAGGTCGTCGTGCGCGGGAGAATGAAGGCGGATGAAGGCGATCGTGTTGAAATTCGTCCGAAAACCAAGCAGCGAAGGCCTCAGAAGGCGGCTTGGAGCATCGCCGGCGGATGAAAGCATTCGGCTTGGAATTCTACTACAGTTGGAATAGTAAACGAGCTTGGGGCTGATCGTTCTTAACCGGTCGATACCGGAGCAATCTGCGGCGTGCCAATTGCAGTGGGTATAAGCGTGTCCGAAGTTCACGGGAGGAAAGCAAGTCGCAATCTGTGGAGTCCATGGTTCTCAGAGGACATCAAATAGCTCCAGTTATGGTCTAAAACCGGATAATTTCCCGAAATTCACCATCTCGGCCCCTCAGAACATCGTAGCGGGCCGGATACCGGAAGAATCGTTTAATTATTGGCTTTGGAAGTTTTTAGACGGCTCATATTGATACTTGGATGCCATGAATGCCTTAGCTTCGCTTAAATTTACCCCACAGTAGGAGAATTATGTCAACCACACTGGTAGATGAGGAATTTCGGCGACGCTTGCGGCTAATCATGCAGCAATTTGGCTCGGTTGCTGATCTGGCGCGCGCCGTCGGGGTCTCGGATAACGCTATCTACAAGTGGGTTTCCGGTCGCGGACAACCGAGCATGATGAGTCTGGTCAACCTGTCGAAGGCGGCCGGGGTTTCGGTCGAGTGGCTGGCGACGGGGCGCGGCGTTCCGACCAAGCCCAAGGGCGAAATTCACATGGCGGAGCCGGCCGAGGGCGTATCGCCGCCGCGCCCGGTGCTGCGTACGGCCAACGGACGTCCGGGGCTTCCGAATCAGCAGTTGGTTGACTATCTGAGTTTTCAGCCCGAGTGGCTGGAGCGCGCGCTCAACGTCGATTTGCGCAACATGGCGCTGGTCGAAGTAATTGGCGATTCGATGTCGCCGACGATCGACGAGGGCGACCTGGTGCTGGTGGATTTGCGCGAAGCGCGGTATCGGCACGACGGGATCTATGTACTGCGTACGGGCAGCGATCTGGCGGTCAAGCGTCTGCAGCGGCAACCCGATGGCAGCCTGGTGATCCGCAGCGATAATCCGGCGTATGAGTCGTCGGTGGTGAGGCCCGAGGAGGTTTCGGTGCTGGGGCGGGTGGTGTGGATGGGCGGGCGCCTATGAGGGCGGGCGCGGCGGATCGGGTCAACTGACTATCAAGGTCAGTACAATTCTATTTGGCGAATGACTATTTCATCTGCAACCGTAATGGGCGCCCGGAAAATCAATTTCAAGACTTAGTCGCGTCACGACGAATCGGCGGCGAGCACAGTAAGGTGTCTTGCGCCGGGCTGCTGAATTCCATTGTGGCACCCGCGCCAGCAGCATGAAATTGAATGCTGCATCGATTGCGTAATTGGCGAGGGCGGCGCGGGTTAGAACTTGCCGTGGCGTCCGGCGCCCGACGCGAAACGGCGCGCGCCCTCGACGGTCTCGCCCGAGCGAATGGTCGCGACACCGAGACGATATTCGTTGCGGATCGCGTCGGCGAGGCCGAGCGGTTCCTGCTCGTAGGCCGAGAGCCGATCCGAACGCATGCATCGTTGCGGGAAGCTCGCGATCTGAAGCGCCAGTTCCCGCGCGGCGGAGAGCGCGCCGCCGGGTTCGGTGACGCGATTGGCGAGTCCCATGCGAAAGGCTTCCTCGCCGGTAACTCCGCGCCCGGTCAAAATGAGATCGAGCGCGTGGCTCATGCCGACGAGACGCGGGAGGCGCACGGTGCCGCCGTCCACCAGCGGGACGCCGAAGCGCCGGCAATAGACGCCGAAGACCGCGTCGCGCGCGGCCACGCGCAGGTCGCACCATAGTGCGAGTTCGAGGCCGCCCGCGACCGCATGGCCTTCGACTGCGGCGATGACCGGTTTGCCGAGCAACATGCGGGTACATCCGAGCGGGCCGTCGCCGTCGAGCGTCACGCGATTGCCGCGATCGGTGGCGACCGCCTTGAGGTCGGCGCCGGCGCAGAAGGCGCCGCCCGCGCCGGTCAAAATCGCAACGTTGAGCGTGCCGTCGCTATCGAAGCGGCGAAAGGCACGGGCGAGGGCGTCGGCGGTAGGACGATCAACGGCGTTGCGCGCTTCGGGACGGTTGATCGTTACGGTCGCGATCGAACCTTCGCATTCGAATTTGACCAATTCCATGTTCGCACTTTCGGGCTTCATAAACTTGTCTCCACGCTCCATTTTTGCGTCTCCGCGGGCTTCGGGTTTCGGGCGATCGCGCCATGTGCGAACTGACATTTGAAGTTAGTACGGGCGAGCGAACGCATATGTTGCTAACTCTTGGATAGCATAATCACGACAAACAGTTGACAGGCGAATCGGCGACCGGTACCGTCATCACAGTAGACGCAACACAGCTCAGCTACGAGTTTCGTCGAGCGGCCGCGCGCGTAAGCATGCTCGCGGTGTTCCAAAGAGGGACGGGGTCGCATTTTACCGATACCTCGAAAACCTGTCACGGGTGTGAAGGAGGGGACGACCCCGTCCCGGTTTCTCCAGCCCGGCCGCGAGCATTCCCGCCACGCAAAAGGTCTGACCCTGACGTCTTCACGAAAGTTGTTCCGGAACACAAATCGATAGCCTCGTTCTGAAGCCTCTCGATGTTTTGCAGTTCCCGTTGGGCAAGAGCGGGAACGGCGGGCGGCCGATGCCGGCGAGCGCAGCGGTGCGTGCCGGCGCGCGAGATGCCGCTTGCCGTCGCGATGCGGTTGGGGCGAGAATCGGCGCAAAACGGCGAAGGTTCGCGAGGCGCCGGCGCGCGTCGCTGCCGTGAAACGCAACACTGGAGGAGAGCATGGCGTACAGCAACGTGATCTATGACAAGAGCGACCGCATCGCGACAATCACGCTCAATCGGCCAAAGTATCGCAACGCGCAATCGACTGCGCTGCTGAAGGAACTCGACCGCGCGTTTGCCGAGGCGGCCGAGGATCGCGACGTGCGGGTGGTGATCCTGGCGGGGGCGGGCGATCATTTTTCGTCGGGGCACGACCTCGGTACGCCCGACGAACGCGCCGACCAGTCGAGCTATCTGAACACTCGCGGCATCAGCAATCGCCATTGGAAATCGTGGGAGGTATTTCTCGATAACACGTTGCGCTGGCGCGACCTGCCCAAGGCGACGATCGCGCAGGTGCAAGGCTACTGCATCTTCGGCGGCTACATGTTTGTGTCGGCGATGGACCTGATCGTTGCGGCGGACGACGCGATGTTCCTGCCGTCGCTGACGCAGTATTTTTCAGCGCCGTGGGACATTGGCGTGCGCAAGGCCAAGGAGGTGCTTTTTCAGAGCCGGTTTGTCGACGCGCGCGAGGCCGAGCGCCTGGGCCTGGTGAATCAGGTGGTGCCGCGCGCCGAGCTCGAAAGCGCGACCATGGCGCTGGCGACGAAGATCGCGGAGAGCGACGAATACCAGTTGCGGATGGTGAAATTCGCGGTCAACCAGGCGCAGGACGCGATGGGCTTTCGGACGTCGGTGCGCAATGCCCACTCGCATCATTTTCTCGCGCGGGTGCCGGCCTATAACAAGATGGACGAAGGCGGCGGAGACCGGAAAATGCGGCGGCTGCCGGGGGTGGAACAGGCGATCAAGAAAATGGAGCGCTAGGAGAATCGGCGCGGAGCGCGAGTCCACAGACAATCCGGAGCGGAAGCCGGAAATACTACTTGGAGATTTACGGGAGAAGCGAAATGAGTACAGCCGAAAACAAGAAACTGATTCAGGATGCATTCACGGCGTGGGCGCGCGGCGACGGCAACGCGTTTTTTAATTTGCTGGCGGCGGACGTGCGCTGGACGGTGATCGGCAGCACGGCGGTCTCGCGCACCTATCCGAGCCGCGACGCGTTTGTGGAAGGCGCGGTGAAGCCGCTGACCGCTAAGCTGGCCGGGCCGATCGTGCCGACAGTGCGCGACATCATCGCGGAAGGCGACAAGGTGGTGTTGCAGTGGGAAGGGCGCTCCTCGGCCAAGAACGGCTCGATTTATCATCAGACCTATTGCTGGGTGATGCGCATGGCGGACGGCAAAGTGCGCGAAGGGACGGCGTACCTGGATACCGAGTTGATTAGTCAGATCTGGAAGTAGGTAAACGGACGCGTCGAGTGAGTAATGCGCGAGCGGCGGCGGCCGCGCGTTGCGAGGCGAAAACGCAAGGGGCGCGGATGCCAATTGGACATCCACGCCCCTGGGCGATCGTTATCCGTTAATCTCAGTCGGCGTGGCCGTTGCGCACCAGCATGCCCGGAGTTGCGCCGGTGCATTTGCCCTCGGCGAAGGTCTCCTGGCCGTTGACGATGATCGAACGATAGCCGTGCGCGCGCTGCACCCGGCGCCATTCGCCGCCCGGGAAGTCGTGCGCGACCTCGCCGACCCAGTCGGGTTCGACGTCGAGACCCTTCAAGTCATAGACCACGACGTCGGCGTGCGCACCTTCGCGCAGCGTGCCGCGATTCTTGAAGCCGGCCGCATGCGCCGGCAACGCCGAGAGGCGATAGTGTGCCTCTTCGAGCGTGATCTTCTGTTCGTCGCGCACCAGCCAGCGCAGGAAGTCGGTGGTGAAAGCGCCGCCAGTGAAGAACTTGGTGTGCGCGCCGCCGTCCGAGACGCCGGGGAAAGTGTACGGCGAATCGTTGATGATTTCCGCCATGTAATCGGGGTTGATGCCGCGGTTGGGGCCAAGGAATTCGGCCTTCAGATTGGTCGCGATCGACAGATCGAGCATCACGTCGATCGGATGCTTGCCCTCTTCGACGCCGATTTGGCCGAGCGCTTTGCCGACATACTTTTCCAGGTCTTCGTGATTATCGACCCACTGCACAATGAGATGCTTGGGCGCACCGCCGACGCCGGCCTGAATCGCCTTGAGACGGCGGTCGGCTTCGTCGGTCTCGCGGATGACGGCGCGGCGCAGTTCGGGGTCCTTCATCTTGGCGATTTTCTCTTCGGTGGTGCCGGTGGTGAGCACGCGCCAGGCGGGACTCGCGTCGTAGAGGTTCCAGTGTTCGAGGCTGAAGGCGAAGCCGCTGCGCACGGTCGCACCCTGGCCGTAGATCGGCAGGCCCTTGGCACGGCATCGCGCGATCCAGCGCAGGCTGCGGCGATGAATCTCGGGATCGCTGCGGGTCGGGAGCACGGCTTGAAACAGGATCGGACGCTGCGCGATTCCAGCCAGCGTTTCGATGAAGTGGAGGTCGCGACGGACGTCCTCGGTGCCCTGCGTGATCTCCATGAAGCCTTCGTCACGGGCATGCAATACGCGCGCGAGGTTGAAGATGTCCTCGTCGCACATGGTGTCGGTGACCATCGGCGAGCCGTCGAAGTCGGCCTGAACCGAGTCCTTGCCGAGGCGCTGGATCGAAAAACCGCAGAGGCCGGCGTCCATGCCCTCGTCGAGCAGGCGCGCCATCTCGGCCCGTTCCTTTTCGGTCGCGACGCGGGTCTTGGCCGCCTCCAGTCCCATCACGTACGTCATCAGCGACGCGGTCGGCATGTACTGGATGCAGTTGACGCCCTTGGGCGCGCGGTCGAGCGAGTCCATGTACTCGGGGATGGTCTCCCAATCCCAGTGCATCCCTTCCTTCATCGCGCTGTACGGAATCGCCTCGGTCCGCGTCATCGTCAGCATCGAGCGTTCGCGAAATTCCGGCTTGCACGGCGCGAAGCCGAAGCCGCAATTGCCCAGCACCAGCGAGGTCACCCCGTGCCATCCCGAAATTGTGCAGTAGGGGTCCCAGCGAATCTGCGCGTCGTAATGGGTGTGCAGATCGACGAAGCCCGGCGCCACGATCAAGCCGTCGGCGTCGATGGTCTTTTTCGCGAAGCCCGGTGAGCGCCCGCCAATCTGCGCGACCTTGCCGTCGCGTATCCAGATGTCGCCCCGGTAGCGCGGCGACCGCGTCCCGTCAACCACGGTGCCACCCTTGATGTGTATGTCGTAATCGGCCATTTAGAGTTCCCTCCTCGATGGTAAGGACCGAGGCATAGCGCCCGACCGGGGCCGTGCCCGAGATAAGTTTTGCTGATTTCGTTTATATCACCGTACTTGCGAAAGACAAGCTTATCCGACCCGCCTGAATCCGTAATATCAATTCGCAGATCGACCGGCCGTAATGCTCGACTCGACCGTCCTTGATCGGGCCGCCTGTCGATTGCGAACAATCAGTTCGAAGAAAGCTCCTGCACAAGCAACGCAAAGAATTCTCCCGCCTGACAATTCGCGAACGCGAATATTTCGCGAAAGCGCCGGCAACCCGTTGCACGTAGCTCATACAAGGTAGAAGCGGGTGCCGCAGATATTCACTTGATCGTCACTCTGCCGGCAGCCGCGTCGCTCCGCAGCCTCGAGCAGGCGTTTGCGATCGGCAACCACCAGGTCGATTCCGCCGAGGCCTTCGCCGCGGCCGTCGGTCGCTTCGACAAAACGGATAGAAGCGTTGTCCAGCGGCAACTCGATCCGCCCACGAGCATCGTTGCGCAGCGGCAATTCGGCGATCTTGGCCCATCGCTCGGCGAGTCCGCGCGGGTCGGCCGATTGCAATTCGACGGCGCTGTAGGCGCTGACGACGTCGTTGCGGCGCGCCGTGGTCCAGCTGCTGCCGCCCGCCGGCATCCAATTTCCCTCGGGCTCGCCTTTGGCGTCCCAATCGATTTCAAAAAATGCACCGCCGGTATCGGCCGGATGAAGCTGCATCGCATGGAAGCCCTTCGCCTCGTGATCGAGCACCAGGCGAATGTTGAGATCGGCGGCTCGTTGCTTGCGCCCGAGTTGAATCTCATGGCTGTCGCACTGGCAGATAACCATATAGCCGCCGTCGCCGTTGCGGCGCTTCAGGTAGCGGCCCGCGGCGGTGTTTTCCTTAACCGGCGCAACCACTTCGATGAAATTATTGCCGAACGGCATCAGCGAGTTCTCAAGCCCGAAGACCGCGACGTCGGGATCCTTGAAACAGACTTCGACCCCGAGCACCGCTTTGAAGTCCTCGAGCACGGGCGCGAGCTTTTCGGCAACCAGGCAAATCTGGCGAAGGCGTATCGACATGGTTTTTTCCTCCCGTGGATGCGGATTCGGTCCATCGCCGCAGGCGCTTCGATGGCTCTCGACGAACGCACAATAGTCTCAGTCGGGCTTCGCACGCCAGCGCCGGCGGCCCAACTCCCGGACGCTATAGCAGTTTGGTTGACCAACATTTGGGGATAGTACATCTTCTATCGCATCAGCGCTTATTTTTGCTTATCTGGACTTCGGAAAGACCCTGTGAGTAGTGAGAAGCCTATCGAGGTTGCCGTGATCGGTGGCGGATGTGCCGCGATTACCGCCGCCTTTGAGCTGACGCGTCCCGAGCATCAGGGGAAATTTCACGTCACCGTCTATCAACTAGGATGGCGCCTGGGCGGCAAAGGCGCGTCGGGGCGCGGACCGGCCGATCGGATCGAGGAGCACGGCCTGCACATCTGGATGGGCTTTTATGAGAATGCGTTTCGCCTTGTGCGCGAATGCTATGCCGAGCTCAATCGCGATCCGCGCAAGTGTCGCCTCGCCGACTGGCGCGACGCTTTCGTCCCGGCGCCGCTGGTCGGCGTGATGGATCGGTCGCCGCGCGGCGAATGGAATCCATGGCTCGCAATGTTCCCGCCGGCCGAAGGGCTGCCGGGAGATCCGCTCACCCGGCACAATCCGTTCAGCGTCACTGCGTATCTGTCGCGGCTCGCCTCGATGTTGCGCATTACCATTGCGAGTGCGCAGATGCGCCAGGCCAATCCGGCGCCGGGACCGGATGGGCGCGCGGGTGCCGATCCATTTTCATCTGGGCCAGGCGCGAAAGATCCCGGTTCCCAGCCGACCGATCAGGTCGCCGCCGCGATCTCGCGCCTGCTCAAGTACGGCCTGCTCGCGACCGTCGCGGGACTCGGCGAGGCTGTCGCGCTGCTCGAAGTGATGCTGCGGGCGCTGCCGCTCTACCCGACCGCGATCATTTTAAATTTACTCGGCGCAGTCGGCGCCGCGGCGCGCCGCCAGCTTGAACCGCTAATCGAAAATGACGACGAGCTTCGGCGTCTGTGGGAAGTGATCGACCTGACGCTTGCCGTGATGACCGGGATCGTTCGCTTCGGCCTTGCGACCGATCCGCGCGGCTTCGACGCCATCGACGATTACGAACTGCGCGAATGGCTGCGGCTCAACGGCGCGTCTGAACGCTCGCTCGACTCGGCGCTGATTCGCGGCATTTACGACCTCGCGTTTGCCTATCAGTACGCGGACCCGAAGCGCCCGAGCCAGGCGGCGGGACTTTCGGTGCGCGGGTCGCTGCGGATGTTCTTTACCTATCGCGGAGCGTTCTTCTGGCGCATGCAAGCCGGCATGGGCGACGTGGTATTCGCGCCCTTTTATGAAGTGCTGAAACGGCGCGGCGTGACCTTCAAATTTTTTCATCGGCTCGAGCATCTGCGGCTGGTCGATCCCGCGGCACTCGCGCCGGGCGAACGTCCATACGTCGAGTCGCTGGAATTCGACGTGCAGGCGGTCACCGCCGACGGCCAGGAATATCGCCCGCTGATCGACGTGGGCGGATTGCCATGCTGGCCATCGGGACCCGACTTCCGCCAGCTTGCCGACGGCGCGCGCATGGAACGGGAGGGCTGGAATTTTGAATCGCATTGGGACCGCCGCAAGGCCGCAACGGTGACCCTGCGCGTGGGCGCCGACTTCGACTTTGTCGTTCTGGGCGTTGGGCTCGGCGCGATTCCCCACGTAGCCCACGATCTGGTCGAACGCGATCAGCGTTGGCGCGATCTGGTCAGCCACGTACCGACCGTTGCGACGCAGGCGTTTCAAATCTGGATGCGCGAGGACATGGCGGCGCTCGGATGGCCCCATCGGCAGACCGCGATTTCGGCCTTTCATCATCCGTTCGATACCTGGGCCGATATGCGTCATCTGATTCCCGAGGAGAGCTGGCCGGTGCGGCCGCGCGCGATCGCATACTTCTGCAGCGCCTTGCCCGACGCGCAATCCAATAGTGCGGCGGCCGACCGCGCGGCGCCGGATTATCCGGTGAAACAGCGCGCCCAGGTGAAACGCAACGCAATCAATTTTCTCGATCGCGATATCGCTCAGTTATGGCCGGCCGCCGCGCAGGCCGGCGGTGGCTTTCGCTGGGAATTGCTGGTTTCGGCCGATGAACCGGCGCATTCCGCAACTCGTTCGGCGCCGGTCGCGGGCGAGTCCGCGGCCGCTTCCTCGGTTGCGGAGGACGCAATCGGCGAGTCGTGCTTCGATACCCAATTCTGGACGGCGAATGTGAATCCTTCCGATCGTTACGTGCAATCGCCGCCCAAGACCGCGCGCTTGCGCATCTCGCCGCTCGACAATACTTACGACAATCTGACTATTGCCGGCGACTGGACCGCATGCGGTCTTAACGTCGGTTGCGTCGAGGCCGCGGTAATTTCGGGGCGCCTTGCAGCCCACGCACTCGCGGGATCGCCCACCCTCGAAGAGATAGTCGGCTATGACCATCCGTAGTATATCGGGACTCGAGTATTGACTATGCGGCGATGCTGTCCAATAGCCACAACCGATGGAATAAGAACATGAGCGACCGCCCGCGTGTCAGGCGCAACGACGCCGAGCGCATCGCTCCCATTCGAGACTGGTCCAACCTGTTTCGAAATCCCGCGGCGCAGGGCGTGCCTGCGGCGTCGGGTAACGGGGCTGCCATGAAAGCACCTGCGAGCGAATTCCCGCCCGATGGCGTCGCTAACGGATCTGCACCCGCAGCCACTTCGTCGCCGACCGACCCTGTGAGCGAGGAGGCGCAGCGCGGCATCGAAGATGCCTATCGGGTGATCGACGAACATCTGCAGGAGGGCCGCCGCGCAGCGCAAGCGCGGCCAGCCGCCGCTCGACCGGGTACTCCGGGAGTTGACGATTCGGCTTCCACGGGTGCGGCCGCCGCGGGCGTCGCACCCCCGAATTTCGAAGAGATGGTCGCGCAAGGCCTCCGGCTTTATTCGAGCCTTGCGCCCTTGTGGACCACCTTCCTGAATTCCGTCGCGAGCACCGCGGCGGCGCGTGACCCGTCCGCCGACGGACTGTCGGCTGCACCCCTCGCGCCCGCGCCGATACCGCGCAACGCCGCCGCGCCCGTCATCGTTGAAATCGCATCGACCCGAAGGGCCCGGGTTACGGTTGACCTCGCGCAGCAGCCGGGTGCGCCCAATTTCGCGGTGGGCGGGTTGCTGTCGATCGAAGCGGAGAAGCCGCCGCTGAAGGAGATTACGCTCGGGATCGAAACCGGCTCGAATCGTACCGTAGTTAGTATCCGGGTGCCCGACGATCAGCCTGCTGGAGTGTATAGCGGTGTCATCGTGGACCGGGATTCCGGGCAACCGCGCGGCACCATAACTTTGCGGATCGACGTCTAGCACGGCGTCCTCACGGCGGGCGATGCCATGAGCATCACGTACACTTCGGTTCCTGAGATGCTGCGCGAGTACGGCGCGATGACGAGGACGCTGCTGAGTGACTATTTGCCCGAGTCCGAGCCCCGCCGACATCTCTACGATCTGGTCGCTGACTATCCGCTGCGCGGCGGCAAGATGATGCGATCGAGTTTGTGTATCGCAACTGCGTGCGCGTTCGGCGCGCGTCCGCAAGATGCCCTGGACTTCGCAGTGTCGATCGAGTTGCTGCACAATGCACTACTCATTCACGACGATATCGAAGACGGCAGCGAACAGCGTCGCGGACAGCCCACTCTGCACGCCGCACACGGGGTGGCGCTCGCGCTCAACGCGGGCGATATGCTCGCACTGCTCGGCCTGCGTCCGCTGCTCGATAACTACGACCGCCTCGGCGGCGAACTCGCGCAGAAAATCATGCGCGAGACCGATCGCATGGCGACCGCCACCGCTGAAGGGCAGGCCCTGGAACTGGGCTGGCGCAAGGACAATCCGGTCGATCTGGACGACGCCGATTACCTGCGAATGGTCCTCAAGAAGACCTGCTGGCTCGCGACGATTTACCCCATCCGCGTGGGTGCGCTGATCGGCGCGCGCGGCGCTATCGGCGCGGAAGACTTTGTGCGTTTCGGATTTTTTCTCGGCGCCACTTTTCAGATTCAGGACGACCTGCTCAACCTGGTAGGCGATCGAAGCTACGGCAAGGAGCGCGACGGCGACCTGTGGGAAGGCAAGCGCACGCTGATGCTGATTCGGCTGTTCCGCGAATCGCCGCCAGCCGAACGCGACCGCCTTGCGGGCATCCTCCGGACTGGGCGCGAGGGACGGACGCCTGCCGACGTCGCCTGGATTCGCGCCCAGATGGATCGGTACGGCTGCATCGATTACGCGCGCCGCTATGCGCATCGGTTGGCAGGCGTCGCATTACATGAATACTCACTTGCGTTTGCAGGAGTTCCAGACTCGCGCGACAAGCGCTTTATCGAAAATATGGTGACCTGGGTGGTCGAGCGGAACTGAGCCGGCAATACTTACTATGGGCGCGCAACGTCTGCAACCGAAACCGCGCCACGGGATTGAAGGGGAAGCGAATGGCCGACAGCAATCTGCCCAAATACAATACCGCGATCGCTGATATGCTCGTGTGGCCATCGCGGATCGAAATGAAGTTTCCGGATGTGGGTATGCGATTCTACCCACTGCGGGCGGACATCGTTCGCCTGCAACAGGTCTGCGACAGCTACCTGAATTTCACCTCTGAGCCTGACGACCGTCCGCCGGTCTATTTCAAGCCCGCCGCCCCGTTCGTCCTGATGCAGACCGTCAACTACAACAGGCTCGAGATCGAGAATATAGGCTGGCTGGTTCAGCACGAGGCAATTTTTAGTATTCCAATCGAATGGTACGAGCGGAAGGGCGATGCCTGGGTCTTCAAGGACTGGGCAATGACCTATCCGTTTATCTATCTGGATAATCCCATTTCAATCTGGATTGGGCGCGAAATGTACGGCTGGCCCAAGGTCCCGGTGCGCCTGCCGCGGCTCTTCCCGTTGCGTAATCCCCCCGATCCGCAGGGGCGCGTTGCCTTCAATCTGGCTACTCATTCGCGCGCGCGCCCCAATCAGCCGGAACCGTTTCGGCCATTCATGGAAATCAGGCAGGATGCCGACGGAATCGGGGCGGCCCCCTGGAGCATCGGCGGACTCTATAAGATGGTGCCGGAGGCTTTGGTCGGCGGGCTCGGCGCGGCGTCGACCGTTGCATCATCGCTGGCGGACTTCTTCCTGCGCAAGCCCGCGGGAGAACGGTCCGGTCAGTGTCAGGCGATAGTCGGTAACGGCGCGGGTTACCTCAGTAATTGGCTATGCGAATTCTGGAAAATGATGATACCTGGAATGGGCCGCGGAAAGGAAAGCTTCACCGCGTCACCGTTCATGAAGAACAATATAGTGTTGAAGCAGTTCCGCGATGCCCACGAGATCGAGTCGGCTTGTTATCAGTCGCTGGTAAAATCCGAGATCTCGATCGATAGAATCATCGACGGCGGGCTGCTGTTCAATCCGCTCTCGGGCGACACCAGCGGCGGTGTGACGCTGCGGCTTCATCAATTCAAAACTCAGCCAGTCGTCGAAACCCTCGGGCTCGAAGTGAGTGAGATTGTCAGCGAGCAAGGCGCCGCCGTGACGGTACTGAAGCCCTTCTGCCCGTTCTGGTGGAGCCTCGATCTGAGCTACGGCGATGCCAGCACGATATGCTGGCGATCGCGGACAACGCGATTCGCGGCGGCGGGAACCCAGGGCGCGCCCGCCGCGCGTAAGGATGACTATGTAACTGTCGGCAGCGGCGCGCTGGAAGAGATCGCGGGGGTTGAAAAGTTTCCGTATTTTCTGGCCCGTGTGCTGCCGTTGAGCGCCGACCTGGAGACCCTGGCGAAACTCTGCCGGGACCTCTTCGAAGGCGTTCCGTATATCATTGAGCCGGTCGCGCCGTACGTACTCCTGATCGCCGATCAATTCCGCGAAATGACCAGCGGGTCGGAGGCGAGGGAGGGCTGGGCGGACAGTGAACTGAGATTTGCGATCGTGGCGAAGTGCCGCCGCCGCCAAACGACGGCGCCTGAGCAATTGGTGATTCTGCCGCTGATCAATTTTACCGGCACTGAATGGAACGCCATCTCCAATCGCGAAGTTAATGGACGCTTCGCGCTCGCTTCGGATTTCGCGGCGCCGACATTGCATGGGATGCAGGAGTTGCCGCCGGGTGGGAAGTATCCGCTGCGCCCGCTGTTCAGCCTCAGAACTAGCATTTGCCCGACGCTCGACGAAGATGAGCAGACCCGGCGCTGGACGCTGCTCGAAGTTGCGCAGCGGACCGGCGCGCCGGCGCCGCCCGAGCAAGCGGTAGAATCCCTGGAGCGTTGGCTGCGTGACTTGGGGCTCGAGGCGGCCAGGTTGCACAATCGCTTCGAGAGCGTCTCACTCAAGCAATTTCGCGATGCGACGCTGGCCGATCGCGCATGCTACCAGTCGTTGGTGAAAGTCGCGCGAAAGTTTGACGGCCAGCCTGAGCTCGGCGCGATCGCCGAAGCTTTGCAAGTGATTATCTACGAATTCGATTCGATGCAAATTGTAAAGAAGTTCGGGCTGACAGGCGGCACCCCGCACGTTAGTCGAAGCGGGCGTTCCGGGGTCGTGTTCGAACCCGAAAAGCCCTTCTGGCTGCGTGGTGCCATGGAGCAAGGGCTCGGTGTCAACCTGTGCTGGCGGGCGGGCGGGATGGACTGGCAACACGACGACGCCGGCTGATTTCTTGCGCGGCGGCGCGGCCGAGGTTGCGGCGGACGCCGAGCTGCATCCCGTGAAGATGGTTGCCCAGTGGAATCGACTTATGCAGCCTAGGTCCCGGCCCATTCTGGTCGCGCTCGAGTACCGTTACGGATTTGAAGTGAGCGGCGAGCACGCGGGCGGTCATCAATCCCGTCAGACTGCCACCGATATCCGCCTCCGCGACAATAGCAAGTAGCGGTCAATCAAAAGCTCGCGCTCGTTCCTAAAGCCCGCGCAGGAACTCAATCAGGAGGCGGTTGACCTCGTCCGGGCGTTCCTGCTGGGTCCAATGGCCGACGCCGGGAAGAATCACCTTCTTGCGCAGATTCGGCACTTCGCGCTCCATAGCGTCGACCTCTTCACCCCAGAATCCGAGCACTCCGTCGCGATCGCCGGCGACAAATAATGTGGGCTGGCGGAGTTTAGCGCCGTCAAGAAATGGCGTCAGGGCCCAGTTGCGATCGACGTTGCGATAATAGTTGAGGCCGCCGGCAAAGCCGGTCCGTTTGAATTCGCCGACGAAGAACTCGATATCCTCGGCCGTTACGAAAGCAGGTTTCCGCGGATTCGATGGCAGGCCGGCGCTGCTCATCTCTGCCGGATCCATTGCGAACTTCCAGCGTTCCTCCGGCGGCGGCTCGCCCGAACCCGAGTATAGAGCGTTGACGATCGCGCCGTGCACGTCGGCCTCGAAAATCTGCTCCGAACCCGGCATGCGGAACATCTGTTGGTAGAAAATTTTGCCCGGATACTTTTGCTGTTCCCATTGGCTGGGACTGATCGGACCGCGCGGCAGAAACGGCACACTGAGCAGCACGACCGCGCGGAAAAGATCCGGGCGCAACAGCGCCGCGGCTTGCGTGATCCATGCGCCCCAATCATGTCCGACGATTACGACCGGCTCCGCGCCGAGCGCATTGACCAGCCCCACGAGGTCGCCGGTCAACTGAAAAATGTCGTAGGCCTCGACTGTTTTCGGCTGATCGGTCTGGCCGTAGCCGCGCATGTCGGGCGCGATCGCGTGGAATCCCGCGTCGGCCAGCGCGCCTAGCTGGTGGCGCCACGAGTACCAGGACTCGGGAAAGCCGTGGCAGAGCAGCACGCGCGGTCCGGAGCCGGCTTCCGCGTAGTGCATTCGGATACCATTGGTAGTGACGAATTGATGCGTAATTTGTGCCATAGATGCCTCGAGGTCTGAATTCCCGTTTTGACGATTTGCTTCAAATCACCGAACAGCGAAAGTGCAAACTGAGCTTGTGCCAGAAGGCTTTGAGCGTTTCGCACCAGCCCTGGCCAGGGCTGCGGGCGGAGCCGCCGGCGCCCCGATTTCGGATGCGCCAAACCGCGCTCCGGCCCATTCGCGGTCGATTATTCGCAGATGATATCAGGGTAATCAGCAATAACCGATGGAGCGGTACCATTCGATCGCTTCGGTCAGGGTGGCAGAGAGCGGTCGCGGATTTACGCCGAGTTCCAATTGCACGCGGCCAGGATCGAATGACTCGTGCATCATGGTGAGCATCGGCGCGAGCGCGGGCAGCGGCGGGCGGCGGCCGATCGCGCCGAGGGTGATTTCGCTCCAGTAGGTTGCAATCACCGCGAGCGTCAGCGGCGCGACGGTCGCCGGCGGCGCGACACCGCCAATCTCGCAAAGCCAGGTGTAAAGCGCGTCGACCGAGAGATTGTGGCCGGTGAGCGGAATCGGTTCGCCGTAATGGCCGGCCTCGAGCGCGGCGACGAGACCCGCGGCGAGGTCGCGGACGTCTATCACGTTAATCGGATGGGCGACCGCGGCGGGTGCTTCGCCGCTTAGCAGGCGCGGGATGAAGCAAAGCTCGCGGTCCTTGATATCCCATGGGCCGATGCAGAGGGTGGGGTTGACGATGACGGCCGGAAGTCCCGCGCGCACCGCCGTGAGGATTTCGGTTTCGATCAATTGCTTGACCGCGAAATACGGATGAATCTGCCGAATCCATCGGCGCTGCATCTGCTCGAAGCCCGAGGAATTATCCGGCAGCGTGGTGAACGAACTGACGTAGGCGAGGCGCGCCTGCTGGCGGCGCAGCGCATCAATGAGTGTCTGCGTCCGCCGGCGGGCGTCGTCCAGCGCCCGCGCGGCAGTTTGCGCGGGCATCAGCAGGGACGGGTAGGGCGCGGCCGCATCGACGACGACCTCGTGGCCTTCGACCGCGCGCTCGATATGGCCGGGAGTATCGAGGTCACCGGCGAGGTAGCGAAGCGCGAGGCCGTTCAGGTTGACGGGCGGAATCGGGCCGCGGCTGCTGGCGGTGACGGCATATCCGCGCGCGATCATCTCGCGCACCACGGCGTTGCCGATATGTCCGGAAGCGCCGAGGACGAGCGCTTTCACCGAGGCCCCCGCGGCCGCCGGCGAGCCCATGCTTCGAGCGCTTCGACCGCTTCGTCCGAGTCAGCGGTGGGCTTCCGAGCTCGCATTATTACGTTTCATTTAAACAATGGCCGGCCTCGAATGATTCGCTGGCCGACGGTGTTGCCCTCATGGTAGCCTCGAAAGTCACGCTCGTACCAGCGTCGCCTTGCGCCTGGATCGCAGGCCAAGTGCGGCTGAGAAATTAGAATGTCTGCGATCGCCTGCCGAAATTGCGGCAAAATCAATCTTTCCGATAAGCGGTTTTGCGTCGAATGCGGGTCGCGTCTCGAGCTCGCCTGCGTCACCTGCAACGCACCGATCGGGCCGGGTGAGAAGTTCTGCGGGAATTGCGGAGCCAAGCTCGAGGTCCTCGAAGCGGCGCCGCACGATGGAGCGCCGGCGGTTGACTTGCAGGCCGGCGGAGAGCGCAGGCAGTTGACCGTGCTCTTCGCCGACCTGGTGGGCTCGACGCAAATGTCAACGCGGCTCGATCCCGAGGAATACCACGGCATTATTCAGGCCTATCATCAGGCCGTCGGCCGGGTGGCCGCGCGCTTCGACGGCTACGTTGCGCAATATCAGGGCGACGGGATCGTGGCGTACTTCGGATGGCCGCAGGCTCACGGCGACGACGCCGAACGGGCGGTGCGCGCGGGCCTCCAGATTATCGAGGCGATCAAGGAGATCAACCAGGGCCTGCCGGCGGGCAATCAAATCGCGGTGCGCGTCGGCATCGATACCGGACCGGTCATGGTGGGGCATCTCGGCGGCGGCCGGCGCCGCGAGATCACGGCTATTGGCGAGACTCCGAATATCGCGTCGCGTGCGCAGTCGTTGGCGCCTCCGGGCGGTCTCACGATTACCGGTGCGACCGAGCGGCTGGTCGCGGGATTGTTCGCGGTGGAGGCCCTGGGCCCACAATCGCTCAAGGGCGTCGCCTACCCGATCGAAGTGTTTCGCGTGCAGCGCGCGACCGGCGTGCGCAGCCGCTTGCATGCGGCGGCCGCCCTGACTCCGTTCGTCGGGCGCGATAACGAACTGCACGCGCTGGTCGAGCGCTGGCAGTCGGTCAAGGCCGGCGCGGGCCAGGTGGTGATCATACGGGGCGAATCGGGAATCGGAAAATCGCGCCTCGCCCGGCAGTTTCGCGAAAGTCTGACCGGGTTGCCGCATAGCTGGCTCGAGGGCTTTTGCTCGTTGTTCGACGTCAACACGCCCTTTGCGCCCACCGTTAATCTCATTGCTTCTTCGCTGAGCTGGACCGGTAACGACTCGGTCGCGGAACGGCTGGCCGCGCTCGAACGAAGCCTGCGCGACGCCGATTTCAAGGTCGAAGAGGCCTTGCCGCTGATGGCCGAGATGCTCAACTTGCCGCTGCCTGCCGGCTATCCGCCTTCGCTCTCGCCGCCAGACCAGAAACGCAGGCGCCTGATTGCGATGCTCGCGCAATGGATCTTCTCGCTGGCGCGGCTCCAGCCGCTGGTCCTGCTGCTCGACGATGCGCAGTGGGCGGACCCTTCGACCCTCGCCCTGTATCAAGTGCTGATCGAGCAGTGCGCGGCCAGGCCGATCATGCTGATCTGTACAGTGCGGCCGGAATTCATCGCGCCCTGGCCATCGCACGAAAACCATTCTCATCTGATACTCGGGCGCCTGAGCGGACAGCATACGCGAGAGCTGGCGCGGCTGGCGGCGGCGCGCACCGCGCTCGGCGATCGCACGCTCGATCTGGTCGTCGAGCGCACCGACGGGGTGCCGCTGTTCGTCGAGGAGCTAGCCCGGGTGGTGGCCGAGACCAACGGCGCCGAGGCCAGCGGACAACAGATCCCGGTGACGCTTGCTGACTCGCTGATGGCGCGTATCGACCGCCTGGGCGCCGCCAAGGAAATCGCGCAAATCGCCGCCGTTGTCGGGCGCGGCTTTTCCTACGATTTGTTGCGCGAGATTGCGGGCAAGCCCGACGATGAATTGCACGCCGCGCTCGACCGCGTGCTCGACGCCGATCTCATCGTTGCCGAAGGCGAACTGCCCAACGCGACCTTCGTCTTCAAGCATGTGATGGTGCGTGACACCGCGTACGGTTCCCTGCTGAGGTCGCGCCGGCGCGAGTTGCATAGCGCAGTCGCGCGTGTGCTGACCGGTAAATTCGCAGAGCGGGCCGAGGCCGAGCCAGCCTTACTCGCATATCATTTGACCGAAGCCGGGGCGGGCGAGCGCGCCGCCGCGGCATGGCAGCAGGCGGCGGATCGCGCGGCTGCGCGCGGCGGCTTCGCGGAAGCGGGGAGTCATTATTCGCGCGCCCTCGAGGTCTTGCTGACGACGCCGGAATCGAACGCGCGCAACCAGCGCGAGTTGGCACTGCTGACCTCGCTCGGATCGGTCCTGACTCCGACCCGGGGACTGGCCTCGCGCGAGGTCGAAAGTGTTTTCCTGCGCGCGCGCAAGCTGAGCGAGCGGCTCGGCAACGTGCGATCGTCGGCGACCCTCGGCCTGTGGCAGACCTACCTGACGCGCGGCGAGTTGACCACCGCGCAGACGCTGGCCGAACAGCGGTTGGCGATGGCCGAACGCGAAGGCGCGCCGCTGTCGCTCTGCTGGGGCCATTTTGCGCTCGGCGCCACGCTGTTGCATCGTGGGATGCTGTCCGACAGCCTCACCCATCTGCGCGCCGCGGTCGGCGAGTCGCATAATCGCGACTCGGCGTTGCGGCCGTTCGATGCGGGCTTGCTCGCGATGAGCTACCTGGCGGTTGCGCTGGTGCTCGTGGGATGCGCCGACCAGGCGCGGGAAGTCGCGGTCCGCACCATGCGCACCGCCGAGGAACTTGCCAAGCCGTCGAATATTACCTTCTGCGCGGTCAACGTCGCCGCGATGCATCAACTGTCATTCAATCCCCAGGCGGCGCTCGAAGTCGCGCGCGCTGCGGCTGAAGTCGGACGCTCTCACGGCGTCGCGCAACTGGCGTCGGCGCTCGACGTTTATAGCGGATGGGCGGTGGCGGCGTGTGGAAATCCACGGGAGGGCGCCGAGCAGATTCGCCGCGGAATCGCCGGATGGCTTGCGGACGGCGGACGGCTGCCGCACGCGTGGTACTTGTCGATGCTGGCGTGGAGCTACGGTCTGGATCGACGGTTCATCGAGGCCGAGGACACCCTGGCGGATGCCGATGCAGCGATTGGCGAGTTGCAGATGGAAGAACCGATCGTCGCGTGGACTCGAGCCGATATTCTGCGGATGGCCGGGGCCGACCGCGATCCGCTCGAAGCCGCATGGCGTACGGCGATCGCTTCCGCGCATGCGAAAGGCATGCGCATTTTCGAGTTGCGCTCGACCGTGGGCCTTGCGCAACTGATGGCCGAGCGCGGAGAGCGATCAACTGCGCGCACGACCTTGGCCGCGATTCACGACAGCTTCAGCGAGGGTGCGGACACCTACGATCTGATCGCGGCGCGCCGACTGCTGAGCGAACTCGCCGACTGACTCATCGATGACCCGTCGCCTGCGATGCTCGCGGGCTGTCCGATGAATTCAGCGGGTAAGAGCTAGCCGGTTCTTCACGCGAAATTTGGCGATTATGTTGGTATTGACTACTAACGGCATTTGAGCCATAATTGCAGCATGGACAAGCAAGCTGAAAAGGGCCGTCCGAAAGTCGTAAAGCCGAAGCTCTCGCTCGATGCGTTTGATCGTCGCTTTCCTGATGACGATGCCTGCAAGCAATATCTAGTTGACGTGCGCTGGCCGGATGGAGTGCGCTGCGCTCGCTGCAATAATGATCACGTCTATGCGGTCAAAGCGAAGCCGTTTACCTGGGTGTGCAAGAAATGCGGCAAGACCCCGTATCGGTTTTCGGTGCTGGTCGGCACGATCTTCAAAGACACGAAGATGCCGCTTCGGACTTGGTTCAAAGTTGCGTACTTGATGCTGTCGAGCAAAAAGGGAATCAGCGCTCTACAAGTCTATCGCATGATGGCACGCACCGATGGCGCCGATTACCGGACCTATTGGTTTATGTGCCATCGACTTCGTGCGGCGATGAAGAATGAGGAATGGCCGCTATCGGGCCAAGTCGAAGTAGACGAGGCGTTTCTGGGCGGCAAGCAGAAGAATCGTCACAAGAGCGCTCGCGCGAAGTATCACGGCGGCGGAGCGGCCAATACCGGCAAAATGACCGTGATCGGCGCGATTGCTCGCAAGGGCAACGTGGTGGCGCAAGTGATCGAAAACACCAGCGCCGAAGAACTCAGCCTGTTTGTCGAAAAGACGGTCAACGAAAAGGTCTCGCTGGTCGCGACCGACGAATATGTTGGGTACGTCGATTTGAAGCATTTCTACCCGCATCAATCGGTGCAGCACAAAGCGCGGGAATACGTGCGTGGCGAGGTCCACACCAATAATATCGAGAATTTCTGGTCGCTCTTAAAACGGGGCGTGATCGGTACGTTTCACAATGTCAGCCGCGATTATCTGCCGCTCTACTTGAACGAGTTCACGTTCCGGCACAACTTCTGGACCTACCCCGATTCGGTAGACGGTATCGGGCTTGGTTTAGCGTCCTGGTTTAACCTCGCCGAAAGCGTCCTCCCGAGATTGGCCTGATAGCAGCTTTTCGGTCCCGGCCTCCACCTGATTTGAGGCCGGGCCGGAAAGCGTTATGGGTTGCTGATTCGAGGACGACGCGGTCTGCGGCGCGCCGGCCAGCAATTGGTCTGCTGGCCAAGCACCGCCCGCGGCGGCCGAGCTCCTCATGGTCTGCATGCCCAGTTCGCGATGAAGGCGTTCGTACTCCACCGGCGAGCGATAGTCGAGCGCCGAATGGCGGCGATGCGGATTGTACCAGCCTTCGATGAAATCGAACACGGCCATGCGCGCCTCGACCTGGGTCTTGAAACTGCGCCGGTTGAGCAGTTCGCATTCGAGCGTGGCAAAGAAACTCTCGCACATCGCGTTGTCGCAACAGTCGCCCACCGAGCCCATCGACGGTTTAACCCCGGCCTCATCGCAGCGCTGGCCGAAGGCCAGCGACGTATACTGGCTCCCCTGATCGGAGTGATGAATCACCCCGGCCGCACGCCGCTGCCCCAGCGCCATCTCCAGCGCCTTGAGCACCAACTCGGTGCGCAGATAAGTCTCCATCGCCCAGCCCACGATCTTGCGGCTAAACGCGTCGAGCACCACGGCCAGATAGAGAAAGCCCGCCCAGGTGGGAATGTAGGTTATATCGGCGACCCACAGCCGATTGGGCGCCGGCGCGCTGAAGTTGCGCTCGACCAGGTCGGGGGCCGGGCGCGCCTGGCGATCGCGCACCGTGGTGATTATCCAGTTGCGCCGGCTCACGCCGCGAAGCCCCGCCGCGCGCATCAGCCGCGCCACCCGTTTGCATCCCACCCTAATGCCCTGTTCCTTGAGTTCGGCATGGATGCGCGGCGCGCCGTAGGTGGCGCGCGAGTGGTGATGGATCTCGGCGATCCGCCCGCACAACTCGCCATCCGCCCGGGCCCGCGCCGAGGGCGGACGCTTTAGCCGCGCGTAGTAACCGCCGGGGGAGACGCCCAGCACGCGGCACATCGTGGCAATCCCGTGCATGGCCTGGTTAGCCCCTACGAATGCGACCGCCGCGACGGCGTCGCGCCGGTCTCCTGAGCGAACCAGGCCGCGGCTTTTGCAAGTATCTCCCGCTCCTCGCGCAGCACCCGGTTCTCCCGCCGCAGGTGGTTAAGTTCCTCCCGTTCGCTAGTGGTCAAGCCGTCACTGCGCAGGCCCTCATCGAGCGCCGCCTGCTTGAGCCATTTGCGGATCGCATTGGCTGAGGGCTCGAACTCGCGCGCCAGCTCCTCGATCTTCCGTCCAGCGCGCGCCAGTTCGACGATCCGCCGCCGGTATTCCAGCGGGTACCGTGGATGCGTTGGTGGCATCGGGAACCTCCTTCTTCCTTTCTCCCCAACACCGTCTACGAAACCGGGTCAACTCCACTTCCGTCACGAGCCGGATCAGTTCCGCCAATTGATTTCATCGGTGCATCAATCCTAACGATGGAATCCACGCAGTCGTCGCGCTAAAATTCAGACGTGGCCAAAGCCAAAGACAACTCAGCTTCATCCTCGAAGAAATCACCAAAGCAGGAAGCGTTCGAGCGCGAAGCCCGCGAAAAGCTTGAAAACGCTGACATGCGGAAGTTTGATCGAATAATGAAACGATTGGTGGGAACCGCGACGAAGCCACGCTCGCAAGAAAGCACCTGACTTCTTGTGAGGAGCGGGGACTTGTGTTAGCGTTTTTGTCCCGCAGGGTCCGAACACGCGGCAAGGAGGTACATCGTTAATGCTGTTCTTATATTATGGCATCAGCGTGTCCCCTCAATTTGGGCAAGACCTCTCAGGGCGCAGAACATTAGTACTAGATTTGAACGACTTGGGATCCACTCCCAATCGTGAAGTCCCCGATCTCATGAACCAGTCCGAATTTGAGAGCTTCTTGCGGCGGCAGATAGACCTCTCTGCTCCGCTTAGCAAATAAAATTTCATCACTTAATTGCGTGCGCTCGCGCAGTATCCGTTCAGTACGTTCATCTTCCGCAACTGCGTAGTCTAAGCTCGTTTGCAGTTGTTGGGCATTGACGGCCAATGGATACGGTCCGACCGTAGTGGAATGCACCATGAACATCGCATTCGGAGAGGCATAACGAATTTCTGCGGCCACATATACCACAGCAGCGATCGATGCGACGAATCCGGTAGCGTGGATAATCATCTTCACCGGCAATGCTCTAATATGGTTGTACAAATAGATTCCATCGGCAACTGCGCCACCGACCGAATTCAAACACAAATAGACGTATTCAGATTTATTGTTCGATGCGATGTTGAAAGCTTGGCAAAGACGCGTAGCTCCGTTTGAATCAATGATTCCAGTATAGCCGTAGTAGGTAACTTTCTTTCCAGTTAAATCAAGCATTCAGCTGCTTCCTCCCCCTTGAACTTATATGGCGCCCAATAGTAGCCCCCTTTTTCGGGGGCTGCTCGTGATGACGAGCGGTCGGCAAACCGCATAGACGTACAACTCCCTCGGCTCGCGCACCCTGATCAGCGCGAGCCGGATTGTTGACGGGATGGTCGGTAATCGAGTAGGCTTCTCTGTACCCCTACAGGGAGCGCCCACATCAGGCATCCCAACACTACCCCCGCTCGAAAGACGGGGGTTTTTAATTCTTCATCATTCCATTTGATACTGCATCTGCGGAAAGCCTTGCCTCCGTTCTCAGCTTCCAAAGACCGCTTTCCTCAATGAACAAATCAGGATGATTCTTTAATGTGCTCTGCACCGAAGACCACGCTAGCGCCGTTTTTCGTTGAATTTCGCCTGCACTTGCGCCACCTGGTATTTCATCTATGCACGCCATGATCGTGCGCAGGTTGGCACCCTTCGGGCGCCGGAGTTTACGTGGCTCGCTGATAGATTCATCCGACCCACCTTTGAGATTCGCTAGTCGCTCCCTCCAAACGGTGATTCGTTGACGCTTAGCAGCTACTTCCCGAGTGTCCTCGGTTATGCGTGCTTGAAGCCGATCGATCGAGTACTGAATATCTCGGATCGTAGCTTCAATAAGTTCTATTTCTTTTTCATCGGCCATCGACCCCATTAGAACTAGCGTAGCGCAGATGCTCGCGCAATCCGCCATTACTGCGCTCACTTCATTGTGATCCACAGTATCCACAGGGCAAGCCTTTCTGGATTGCTGGCCTGTCACGTCCATTTGAGGTTACTCCTTTCGGCAATCGTAGTCATCAGCAACATAATCGCCCGAAATTTCACCACGAACAAGCGGCGAAGATGTTTCACGTGAAACATCTTTGCATTTCATTTGCGGAGAAACGCTTCGCCCTTGCGGGCCGCCGGCAAAGCTGCCTCCCCGGGGTCGCTCCCGCGACGGAAACGACCCCGGAAAAAGTTCGCGTTTTCAGTGCCGGCGGAGGTGCGGTGCGGCTACGGCAGCAGGGCGGCGCGGGTCACTTCGCGACGCTCGCTGCGATCGAGGGCCTCGGCGGCATCGGTCAGCGGGAAGGTCGCGTCGCACATCTCGCGATACGGATAGCGATCGATGTGCATCGAGAGAAAATCGAGCGACTTTTTCAGATAGTGCGGCGGATACATAACTACTCCGAACATCTCAATCGACTTGAAGGTGATCGAAGACGGCGGAATCGCCACGGTGAGCGCCGGCGAGATATTGCCGATCTCGATCACGCGGCCGCCCACGCCGACGATTCGCAGGGAGTCGGCAAACGCCTGCGGCACGCCCGCGACTTCGAGCACCACGTCCGGAAAGCCGCCGCACAGATCGCGCACGCGTTTAACGCGTGCGTCGATATCGGCGAACTTGCGCAAGTCGATGGTCTCGTCGGCGCCGAATTTGGCCGCTTCTTCGAGGCGCTGATCGACCCCGTCGATCGCAATCACGCGGGCGCCGCGCTCCTTGGCGATCGCCATCGCATGCAGTCCGAGGCCGCCGGCGCCGAGCACCACCAGGTTCTCGCCGTATGCCACGCGCCCGCGATCCAGGCCCCAATAAACCTGCGACATGGCGCAGTTGGCCGACGCCGCGATGATGTCGGGGACGTTGTCGGGGACGCGGTAGAAATGCTGATTGGGGCGCACCACGTAATGCGTGCCGAAGGTCGAGACGAAGTGCGGCGGGTCGTCGGGATGGCGGCCGCCGAGCACTTTGTTGATGCACGCGGCCTGATTGCCGCGCACGCAATTCGGGCATCGATTGCAGACCGAATAATAGACCGGCGCGACGCGATCGCCGGGCTTGATCGGCACGCCCGCGTAGTCGGTCTTGACGCCCTCGCCGAGCGCCATGACGCGCCCGCTCATTTCGTGGCCGGGCATCGTGCCGTGGCGGCCGCCGAATTCGCCGCGCCATATGTGGACCTCCGAGCCGCAGACGTTGGTCTGCGTGACTTCGGCGACGATTCCGCCGGCGGGCGGTGCGGGCACGTCGTATTCATGAAATTCAATTTTATGAGCGGCGGGCAGGAAGGCGATTTTGCCTTTCATCGGTAATTCTCCCAACAGGCAGTTTCGAGGGTTGCTTTGGATTTTGCTTCCGAAGGACGGAATGTCAAGCGTCGTCGGGGCCGTGTCATGCTGCGGGTGGTTTCAGGGGAGAGTGGTCGAGGAACGAGGAACTATAGTTTTTTGCTGAAACCTCACGAGGTTTCAGACTTCCCGTCAGTAAGATGCGGGCTGCGCGATTTTGAATGGCACTCGCGACGTGCAAAGGGGTAGGGGAGGAAAAGCGTCGGGAGGTGGAAGGCGGAGCCGGGACGGACGCAGTGCGTGCTTTGTGACTCGGGAAAGATGGTAGTAAGCTCCCGCGAGATCGCACCACCGGCACCCGCGTGAGGTTAAGCGGCGGCGGGCGGCGGCGATCGGACTCGCGGCGTATAGCGGTACGCACGGCACTGGATCGCGACGCCGCACGAGTCATACGCATGATGGAGGGCGGGCAATGAATTCGATCAACACCGAGCGCGAGCAGCGCTTTATCGATCTGGCCGCGGGGCTGGCCGACGACTTCAAGACGCGCGCCGCACGGCATGACGAGGAGGCGTCGTTTCCGCACGAGAATTATGCCCGCATGCGCGAGAGCGGCTACACTATCATGACGATTCCGGAAAAGTTCGGCGGCCTCGGCGCCAGCATGCTGGAGCGCCTGAAGGCGCAGGAGCGGCTCGCGATGGGCTGCGGGGCGACGGCGCTGGCGATCAATATGCATTTCAACGTGCTCGGGGTGTTGATCGACCTCGAGCGCAAATTCCACGCGCCCAACGTCACGGAAATGCTGACGCGAATCGCCAAAGAGCGCTTGATTGTCGGCGGGTCGGGATCGGAGCCGGACAACGCGGTGATCAACCTGCGGCCGCGCACGACCGCGCGGCGGGAGCCCGGCGGATGGGCGCTCAACGGGCGCAAAATCTTCGGCACGCAGAGTATCGCGCTCGACCTGTTTTTCGCCGAGGCGACCTGGGAAGACGCGCCGCAGGGCGAGACTATCCTCACCTTTTTTATCCCGCCGCGCGAAACCAAAGGCCTGGATTTCAAGGACGACTGGAACACCATGGGGATGCGCTCGACCGAATCGCGCAGCACCGAATTGAAGGACGCCTTCGTGCCGGAGGCGTCGGTGGTGCTGCAGCGCGGCGTCTCGAAGAGCGGGCGGGTGACGAAGGTGTTCGCCAAGGCGCCGTTCGCGATCGGGGCGGTCTATATCGGAATCGCCGCGGCGGCGCGCGACTTCGCGGTTGACTTCATGCGCGACCGGCAGCGCTTTCCGCTCAAGCATCCGATGAGCCATCTGCCGAGCGTGTACAACAAGGTCGGCGAGATCGATCTGCTGCTCGAGGCCGCGCGCGCGATGATGTGGAAGGCCGCGGCCGAGATGAATCTGGACGAACCGGTGAGCTGGTCGCGCAAGGCGGTGGCGGCGCGGATGGTCGCGATCGAGAATTCGACCAAGGCGGTGGACCTGGCGATGCGCGCGGTCGGCGGCGCGTCCTATTTCAAGCGGCTGCCGCTCGAGCGCTATTACCGCGACGTGCGCGCCGGTTTGTTTCATCCGTTCGACAGCGACGAGAGTCTCGAGTTCCTGGGCAAAAGCGCGTTCGGTATTCCGATGATGGACGACGAATCGAACTGAGGCGTGCCCGGGGCTGAGATTGCGTCGGCCGGCTAATCTTCGCCAATAACGCCAATACTAAGGGGAAGCGCGGCGCCGGAGTGTTTTCCCTTTTGATGCCGCGCCGCCTCGTCCAGAATGGATGATACTGCGCCAGCGAGTTCCGGCCGCAGCAGCCGGGCTCTCGCAACGGGCCGGGCGACTGGGGGCGGATTTTGTTGCAAACCAAACCCTTTTTCCCGGGTGCCTGGCCGCCCCGGCGCTCGTGAAACCCGTGCCTGTGAGCCACGCGCAGGGCTTGTCGGTAGGTTCCGATTCATGAAATAAAGAGTATCAACGGGTGAGTTGTACCCGCGCTGCCCGCGGGACGGCGCAGGGGCGACATCACATCCTCGCAGACAGCTCGTCCTCCATTCCCGCCAAATTAGGAGGAATAATGAACTACGATTTGATCATCAAAAACGGCACCGTGATCGATGGATCAGGGATGCCCCGTTTTCGCGCCGACGTCGGAATCGCAGGCGGCAAGATCGCCTCGATCGGAAAAATTCGCGAGAGTGCGAAGGAGACTATCGACGCTGACGGCCACGTCGTGACGCCCGGAATCATCGACGCGCACACCCACATGGATGCGCAGGTGTTCTGGGATCCGATGGGGACGTCGTCGTGCTGGCACGGCATCACCTCGGTGGTGATGGGGAATTGCGGCTTCTCACTCGCACCCTGCGCGGAGAAGGACAAGCTGCTGGTAATGCGCAACCTGGAGCGCGCCGAAGACATCGCGCCAGAGGCGATGGAGGCGGGCATCAAGTGGGCATGGGAGACCTTTCCGCAGTACCTCGACGCGGTCGATCGCACGCCGAAGGGAATCAACTACACGGCGTACCTGGGCCATTCGGCACTGCGCACCTACGTGATGGGCGAACGCGCGTTCGAGCATGAGGCGACGGCGGACGACCTGGTGGCGATGAAGCGGGAGCTGCGCACGGCTATTCGAGCCGGTGCGATCGGATTCACGACCTCGCGCACCCGCAATCATCAGACGCCCGACGGACAGCCGGTGGCGAGCCGCCTGGCGAATTGGGACGAAGTGCGGCAACTGGTCGGCGTGATGGGCGAGGAGAACGCGGGCGTGTTCGAGATTGCGGGCGAAGACACGGGGCTGGCGCCCGAGCGCATCCGCGACTATCTCGACCGGCTCAAGGCGCTGGCGGTCGATACCGGCGTGCCGGTCACCTACGGGATGTTCAGTCAGCGCAAGGCGCCGGACTACTGGCGTCATTTTTTCAAGCTCGCCGACGAGACCGCCGACGCCGGCGGCCGCATGTTTATCCAGGTGCATAGCCGTGCGTTGAACGTCGTGCTTTCGTTCGAGACCACGATGCCGTTCGATCGGCTGCCGGTATGGCGCGACGTGCGCAAACTGCCGCTGGCGGAGCAGGAGGCGGCGCTGCGCAATCCCGAGATGCGGCGCAAGCTGATCGACGCGGTCCATCAGGAGCCGCGCGACGATCGGCGAGCCGTCGGCCCGGAGCCCCGCCGGGCGAATTTCAAGTGGCTGTTCGTGATGGACAAGGCCAGCCCGCCGCATCGCTCGGTGGCCGAGATTGCAGAAGAGTTGAACAAGGATCCGGTCGAGGTGATTCTCGACCTGGCGCTGGAAAAACACATGAAGCAGTTTTTCCTGCAGCCGCTGGCTAACGATAATCAGGACCACGTACTCGAGATGATGCGTAATCCGCGTTCGGTAGTGACCTTTTCGGACTCGGGCGCACACGTTTCGCAGATCATGGATTCGTCGCTGCAGAGCCATCTGCTGAGCTACTGGGTGCGCGACAAGCAGGCGCTGACGCTGGAGCAGGCGATCCGGATGCTGACCTTCGTACCGGCGTCGCATTGGGGACTCAACGGACGCGGCTTGCTGCGCGAGGGCATGGCGGCGGACGTGATCGTATTCGACGCCGACAAGATCGCGCCGCTGATGCCGCATCTCGATCACGATTTGCCGGCCGGAGCGCGCCGTCTGAAGCAGAAAGCGGCAGGGCTGATGGCGTCGGTGGTTAACGGTGAGGTCATCCTGCGCAACAACGAAGCCACCGGAGCATTGCCGGGGCGGCTGCTGCGCGGCCCATTGGCGCGGGGATAGGCGGCGAACGGCGACGATACTGAGTATTATACCAGGCACCTGGCGAGCCGAGTATTTTGGCGAACTGAGTATTCTGGCGAACTGACTAGTGACTATCGAAGGGTGTAGCTGATGGCGAGTGCAGAGCTTGCGAAAGTAATCGCGATGATAAAGTCGGTGCCGCGCGATCCGACCGCCTCGGTCGAACGGATGCGCGGTGCGATGGAAAAGGTCAGCGAGCACGTCGCGCGCGACGTCAAGTGCGAAGCGGTAAGTGCGGGCGGCGTTCCGGCGGAATGGATCGTGCCGCCGGGTGCGGCGGACGACCGCGTAATTCTTTATCTGCACGGTGGCGGCTACGTGATGGGATCGATTAACACGCATCGCGCGATGGTCGCCCGGATCGCGCGGGCGGCGCAGGCCAAGGCGCTGGCCCTCGACTACCGGATGGCGCCGGAGCATCCGTTTCCGGCGGCGGTTGACGACGCGACGGCAGCCTATCGCTGGCTGCTGGCGCAGGGTTACAAGCCCGGGAAAATCGTGATTTCCGGCGATTCGGCGGGCGGCGGATTGACGCTCGCAACATTGATCGCGTTGCGCGACGCGAAGACTCCGCTGCCGGCGGCGGCCGTTCCGATTTCGCCGTGGGCCGACCTCGAAGGAACCGGCGCTTCGGTCGAGACGCGCGCGGCGGCCGATCCGATGGTGGACAAGCCGGGCCTGCTGCGGATGGCGAAGATGTACGCGGGCGATCACAATTCCAAAAATCCGCTGATTTCGCCGATCCACGCCGACTATAGCGGGATTCCGCCGATGCTGATTCAGGTCGGCGACGCGGAAATCCTGCTCGACGATGCGACCCGGGTGACGGAGCGGGCCAAGGCCGCGGGAGTGAAAGTCGAAATGGAAGCGTGGCCGGAGATGTTTCACGTCTGGCACGTGTTCGCAAAAATTCTGCCGGAGGGACAGCAGGCGATCGATCGAATCGGATCGTACGTGCTCGCACATACCGCTTAAGGATTGGAGCGGACCGAGCGGCACGAGAGTAACTATTGGCACGGCCGAATGCGGCATCCTGGACAATTCAAATCGGGATGCCGCATTCCTTTTAAGCCGAGCCGGCGAAGTCGTGCCGGGCAAAGAATGGGACCGGCACCGACCGCAGCACCACACTGGCGATGCAGATACACTAATCTCGCTAACCTCACTCGCAACCATGAGTATGCACTACGAAGAATGGAGCCGGCTGCTGGCGGAGATTGTCAACGCGGAGGGCCGCGTCGATTACGTTCGTCTGGCGGAGCGCCGTGAAGCGCTCGACCGCGTGATTGGTGAGTTTGCGGCGAGCAGCCCCGAGGCCACGCCGGCGGCCTTCGACTCCGAGGAAGAGCAACTCGCCTACTGGCTCAACGCATACAACGCGTTCACGCTGCACGCGATAATGGAGGAGTATCCAATCACGTCGGTGTGGAAGACGCGCGACGGCCAGTTTTTTCAGCGCCGGCGGCATATCGCCGGAGGCAAGGCGGTGAGCCTCGACGATATCGAACACGCGATCCTGCGCTCGCGGTTTGCGGAACCGCGGATTCACTTTGCGATCAATTGCGGCTCGAACGGCTGCCCGCCGATTCGGCCGTCGGCGTTTGAGGGGGAGGGGCTGCGCGAGACCTTGCGCTCGGCGACGCAGCAATTTCTGGCGAGCGAATGGAATTGCCGGATCGATCAGGCGACGCGGCGAATATACGTGTCGCGCATCTTCAAGATGTACGCGCAGGATTTCGCCGGCGCGAGTGGCACCACCGCGGAATATCGCGCGGGAGTGTTGCGCTTCGTCGCGGAACATACCGGCGTGGCGTACGAGCAGATCGCAGATTACGAGGTGGTCTATAACACCTACGATTGGGGGCTGAATGATTCGCGGCGAGCGCCCCGACTGGGTCCGATCCTGTTTCACGAATCGGTGGAACATTACACGCCAGCCGACGGCCGGCTGCGCGAGTTGTACTTGTACGAGGGGAATTTCTGTAATCGCACGTGCGCGTGGTGCACGATAAATGGATCGCCGCGAGGCACCTATCATCCATATAGCGCTGCGGTACTCGACCAGGCGGTGGCGACCGTAGCGAGTGACGGCAACCTGAAATTTTACGGTGGCGAACCGACGCTTCACGCCGCCGACGTAAGCGACGCGATCGCCTACGTGCGCCGCAAGGGATTCGCCGGCCTCGTTTCGATTTATTCCAATGGCGTGAAAGCCACCGCGCTCATCGGTATCCTCGAAAGCGATCCGCGCAGCGAGGCGGTGCTGAATTATTCGATCTATCACGGACGCGACGCCGAACCGTTGAGCGCGCATGCGAAGGAACAACTCGAGCGTTGGGCGGCGGCGCATCCCGGGCGGCTCTTCCAGGGATACAAGGTGCTCTTCCACGCCGGGGCGGGAGCGGAATCGGAGTACGACCGCGATCGCGAGGCCGGATACCATGGCATGAGTACGGGATGTGTGCGCTGCTTCCCGGTGCTCACGACGCAGGGCCGGTTTCACGCGTGTCCGTTTGCGGCGGAAATCGACGCCCCGCATTATGACCTCGGTCGCGTCGGGGCCGAAGCCGACAAGGTCTTTGAGAACTATCGGCGGTTTCGGCAGTGGGTGGACGAGACGCTCGATCCGGCGGCACGTGCGCGCGGTATTTCGAGTTGCAAGATGTGTCACAAATCGCTCGCCGAGCTGCCTGCTCCCGACTACGTACGGTAGCCAGTATAACGATGGCCGAAAGTCGCGGCGGCGGGCGCGTTGATGGCGTGGCCGTTGCGACCGCAAATCGACGGTCGAGGCGGAGCGGGGCGTCCGTGTGGGTCTCGGCGGCGAGTCCGCAATTCGCTACGATGACGGCGGGAGGAAATTGTCTATGCCGACGACGATTATATACGGAGACAAGGCTTCGCAGGTGGCGAGCGCCTCGACGCAGGGCGACAACCTGTGGTTAGGGCTCGGCGACCTGAAGCGGGCGACCGGGTGGGAGTTCAAGCCCGAAGGGGTTTGCCAGGGCGATCTATGCGTGCCGATTCCGCCGCGCCGGCGCGACGAATTCATGCGCCCGGATGACTCCTTCAACCTGGCGGCATTCGCGCGCCTGCGTGAGCAAGCGGTGCTCCACGACGACGCGCATGGGGTGTGGTTTTTCGGCGAGGCGCCAGAGGCGCGCCGCGCCGGTTTGCTTTCGCTGCAAGCGCCCGACTTTACTCTGCCCGATATCGACGGCAAGGCGCATTCGCTGTCGGATTATCGGGGCAAGAAGGTTCTGCTGCTTTCCTGGGCCTCGTGGTGAGGCTGCCGCTTTGACCTGCCAGTCTGGCAGGGCATTTACAATGAGCTGAAAGACCGGAATTTTACGATTGTTTCGATCGCCTTCGATACCGGCGGCGTGGCGGCGGTGCGGGAGTACATTCGACCGGCGCAACCGCTGCAGATAGCACCGGAAATTCTCGACATCATGGGCTGGAACGCTGCGGATTATGCGCGCGCGGCCGCACCCACCTACCCGAACCTGATCGATGAACAGCATATTGTAGCAGAACGATACAATATGCATAACGTGCCGATGTCGGTATGGATCGACGAGCGCGGGCGGATCGTGCGGCCGGCCGAACCGGCCGGTGCAACCGACGGCTTTCGCACAATGGATCGGGCGACCTTCAAGATGGCGCCGGAGGTGGCTGACCGCGGCCGCATCGCGCGCAAAGGCTACGTCGATGCGTTGCGGGACTGGGTCGCCAAGGGTGAGCAGAGCGAATTTGTGCTGTCGCCGCAGGAGATCCGCGAGCGGATTGCAGGGCCGTCCGCCAACGACGCAATGGCGACCGCGAATTTTCGCCTCGGTCAATGGCTCCACAGCAATGGACATCCGGAGGCTGCGCGAGCTTACCTGACGAAGGCGCGCGAGCTCACTCCGGAGCGCTGGGACTACTTGCGGCAGACGCTGGAGCTGGAGGAAATCGGCAAGGCGTCGGGACCGGAATTCTTCGGCGCGATCGATGCGCTCGGCGACCGAGCGTACTATCCGCCGGTCGAGTTGAAAAGCCAGCGCCGGTAAGTATTCAGAGAGTGCGGCAGCCGCAGCCGGCGACACAACGGCCGCGGCTGCCGCGTATTTTAATGGTCGTGGCCGCCGGTAACTTCGCGCACCAGGCTGCCGACCACGCTCTTGGCGTCGCCGAAGATCATCAAAGTCTTGTCCAGGTAGTAGAGCTCGTTTTCGATACCGGCAAAGCCCGGGCTCATACCGCGTTTGATCACCATCACGGTGCGCGCCAATTCGACTTCGAGGATCGGCATGCCGAAGATTGGACTGCTCTGGTCGTGGCGTGCCGCCGGATTGGTGACGTCGTTGGCGCCGATCACGAGGGCGACATCGACTTGCGGGAACTCTGAGTTGGCGTCATCCATTTCGATCAAGCGGTCGTAAGGTACGTCGGCCTCGGCGAGCAGAACGTTCATATGGCCGGGCATGCGTCCGGCGACCGGGTGAATGGCGAACTTGACGTCGATGCCGCGCTTGGTCAGGGCGTCATAGAATTCGCGCACCTTGTGCTGGGCCTGGGCGACCGCCATGCCATAGCCCGGGACGATCATCACGGAATTAGCGGCTTCGAGAATTGCGGCCGCTTCCTCGGGCGACGCGCTGCGGACGGTGCGCTCTTCCACGGCGCCGGCCGCGGAAACCTGGAGCTGGCCGAACGCGCCGAACATCACGTTGGTAAAGGAACGGTTCATCGCGCGGCACATAATCACGGAAAGGATGAAGCCTGATGCGCCATCGAGTGCGCCGGCCACGACCAGCACTTTCGCGTTGAGCACGAAGCCCAAGAGCGCGGCGGTGAAGCCGACGTAGGAGTTCAACAGCGAAATGACGGTTGGCATATCGGCGCCGCCGATGGGCGTGACCAGGAGCACGCCGAAGACCAGCGAGATCACCACCATGAGCACGAAGACCACGGTGTGTGCGGGGTTAGCGATGAGTATCAGCGCGAGCAAAATCGCGGCCCCGAGCACCGAGAGGCTGACGTAATTCTGCCCGCGATAAACGATTGGCCGCTGGGGCAGAATCTCCTGCAGCTTGCCGGCGGCGACCAGGCTTCCGGTAAAGCTGAGCGAGCCGATGATCACCTCGAGCGCGATTTCGGTCATCTCGAACTTGTTAATGTGCGGAAGCCGCATGTAGTACTCGGCAATGCCGATCAGCGCGGCGGCCAGTGCGCCGAATGCGTGGCTCATCGCGGTCCGCTGCGGCACCGCGGTCATCGGCACCATGCCGAGCGGGATACCAATCGCGGCGCCGCCAGCCAGCGCGAGAATGATCCATTTGTACTCGACCAACTGGGGATTGAAGAACGTCGTGATGACAGCGATCGCCGCTCCGATCTCGCCGGCGAGCACGCCGCGGCGCGCCGTTGCCGGTGAGCTGAGCCATCTGAGCGACAGGATGAAGAGCGCGATGGCGACGATATAGGCGAGGTCCGGCAGCGTGCTCACGGTTACTGCCTTCCGCGTCCGCTAAGTTTGAACATCCGCACCATGCGGTCGGTAATCAAAAACCCGCCGACCATGTTGCTGAACGCGGCGGCGACGGCGATCGCGCCGAGAAAGGCCGAGAACGCGCTTCCCTCGCGACCGGCGATGATGATCGCGGCGACCACGACGATCGCGTCGAGCGCGTTGGTGAGCGCCATTAACGGCGTGTGCAACAGCGGCGAGACCCGCCGGATTACTTCAAATCCGACGAAGCCCGCCAGCACAAAAACGTAGAGATTAGAAATAAAACCGGCTGGCACGGCGCGCTCCTTTGGCTGGGCGTCAGGTTATGCGAACTAGGATTTCGGCATTGGCACTTCGATTTACGTCAAGCATGGTTTGTAGGCTAAACGGCAACCATCGGCAAGATTTCAGCCCGGTGTCGCTCCAGTCGGTTTCGGCGCCGCCGACTCGGCTGGGGCACCGCCGGCGCGCGGATTGACTATCTTGCCGTCGCGCGTGATCAGCGTTTCTCGCGTAATCTGATCCTCGAGGTCAAGCACGAGCTGGCCGTCCTTGAGCATATGCGAAATGAAAGTGGCGAGGTTACGCGCGTACATCTGACTGGCGTGGTAGGGCACCGTGGTGGCGAAATTGAAGGTGCCGACGATGGTGACTCCGTGCTCGACGACGGTTTCGTTGGGCCGGGTCAATTCGCAATTGCCGCCGCGCTCCGCCGCCAGATCGATAATCACGGAACCGCGCGCCATCGACGCAACCATCTCGCCGGTAACGAGGACCGGGGCCTTCTGGCCCGGCACCACCGCGGTGGTTATGACGACATCGCTTTCGGCGACTACCTTGGTCAGAACTTCGCGTTGGCGGCGATAAAAGGATTCGTCCTGGGCCTGGGCGTAACCGCGCGCGTCCTCGGATTGGCCGGTCTCGAGCGGTAATTCGATGAAGCGTCCGCCGACGCTGACGATCTGTTCCTTGACGGCGGGGCGAACGTCGTAGGCCGATACTACAGCGCCCAGCCGGCGCGAGGTCGCGATCGCCTGCAATCCCGCAACGCCCGCGCCGAGTACCAGCACACGGGCCGGAGTGATCGTGCCGGCGGCGGTGGTCAACATGGGAAAAAAGCGCGGCAGCAGGTCGGCGGCGGTGAGCACGGACTTGTAGCCGCACACCGTCGCCATCGCGGAAAGTGCGTCCATGCTTTGGCTGCGTGTGATTCGCGGCATCAGTTCGACGGCGAAGGCGGTTGATCCGGTTGCGGCAATCTGCTCGACCGTGCGGAGCGAACCGAGCGGCCGCAGGAAGCCGATCAGGACCTGACCGCTGCGGATCAAGGGCAGGTCGGCTTCACCGGTCTTGTCATTGGCGCCATGGCAGAGGACCTGGATTATGATTTCGCTGGTCGCAAAGACTTCCTCGCGCGTAGCGGCAAGCTTTGCGCCCTTGGAGACGTAGGCCTCATCCTCGTAGCCGGCTTCGAGGCCTGCTCCTTTTTCGATAAGAACTTCGCAGCCTGCCTTTAGCAAAATGGGAATTACGGACGGCACCATCGCGACCCGCCGTTCGCCAGGATAGGTTTCCTTGGGCACGCCAACGATCATGATCCTACGATGTCTCCTCTCATATTCATCTGTTCATTTGGCCCCGTTAGCGCCGCTCAAACCGACGGCGGTTGGTATGGTCATCGCGCTGCACCGCCGGAGCTGTCGAAGCGAAAAAAAACCTCTCTCGAGAGCGAGAGAGGCAGATGCCCCGCTCCTGGCAAAGGACAACCAGGCAAGCCTCATAACGCTGACAATTTACTATCCGGCCAGCCAAATTGCGAACAAAACCTTCTACGACTTCGTGAGCCGCGCCCGGCGCTGTGCGCCATCGGGTGCAGTTGCCTGCCTTCCATTCACTGGCGCCGGGCAGGTCGGACGGCGGACATCCAAGCAGGATCCACTCGGGGCCGGAACCAACGCCAAGCGAGAACGCCGGCGATCCTCCGGTCCGATCGAGACGAATCGGCATTCCGAGCCGATGCCGCACCTCATGCTACGCGGGAGATTTTCGCACATCGGCGACGGCCTGTCGCCTGCGTCTAAATATTTTTTTTCGTACTCTGATCGGCAATATACTCCGCTTGCCTGATCGCCAGACTGACTATTGTCAGCGTCGGATTTTCGCCGCCGCTGGTGGTGAACTGACTACCGTCTGAAATAAACAGGTTCTTGAGTTCGTGGGTTTGTCCCCACTTGTTGCATACACCGTCGCGCGCATTCTCGGCCATGCGGCAGGTTCCGAGATTGTGGGTGGACGGATACGGCGGCACCGCTACGGTCCTGGTCGCGCCCACGGCGTCATAGATTGCGGCTCCGCGTTTGTATGCATAATTGCGCATCGCGACATCGTTCGGATGATCGTCGTAATGCACGTTCGGGATCGGCATACCCCATTGGTCTTTCTCAGTCGGATGGAGGGTTACGGCATTGGTTTCCTGCGGCATATCCTCGCCGACGATCCACATGCCGGCCATGTTGGTGTACTGATCGAGCAGGCGGGTGTATTCGCGGCCCCAGGCTCCCGGCTTCAGGAACGCGGCGGCGAACGGCAGGCCCAGCGCGATCGTCTCGAACTCGAAGCCACCGGCAAACCCGCGCTTGAAATTGAGCTCGGCTTCGTCAGTGATAATTCCCGCCATCACGGTGCCGCGATTCATGAACACCGGCTTTTTGAAGGTGGCGTAGACCGAACCGGTAGTATGCCTCATATAGTTCTTTCCGACCTGTCCCGAGGAGTTGGCCAATCCCTGCGGGAAGGTCGAAGAGGCCGAGTTGAGCAGCAGGCGCGGGCTTTCGATTGAATTGCACGCGACACTAACGATGCGCGCCTTCTGCAGGACGTGCTTGCCATCTTTATCGGCGTACAGCACGCCGGTCGCTTTGCCATGTTTGTCGTGCTGAATCTGCAGGGCAAAACATTCGGGCCGCAGGTCAAGCTTGCCGGTCGCCTCGGCCTTCGGAATCTCAGTATATAAAGTTGACCACTTCGCGCCGGACTTGCAGCCCTGGAAACAAAAGCCGAGCTGCCAGCATGACGATCGGTCATCGCGCGGGCGGCTGTTGATCGCCATGCGTCCGGTATGCACGGTCTTGTATCCGACCCGCGTCGCCCCATTGTACATTACTTTGAAGTTGTTATTACCGGGCAGTCCGGGGATGCCGTTGGTGCGGGTAACCCCCATTTTGTTTTCGGCTTTGGCGTAATAGGGCTCAAGCTCGGCCAGCGTGACTGGCCAATCGAGAAGGTTGGCGCCAGTGACATTTGAATAGGTCGTTTTGGCCTTGAGTTCGTGTTCCTGAAGGCGCAGCGAAGCGCCGGCCCAATGGACCGAGGTGCCGCCGACGGTCTTGCATATCCAGGCGGGCAGATTGGGGAAATCCTTGGCGATTTGCCAACTGCCGGAGGTCGTGCGCTTGTCGAGCCACGCGAGCTGCTTGAAGGCGAACCATTCGTCATTGTGAAAAGTCGCCGGCGACTGGCGCTTGCCCGCTTCCAGCAGGACCACCTTGAAACCCTTCTGGCACAGTTCGTTGGCGAGCGTACCGCCACCTGCACCCGAACCAATAATGACTACAACGGAATCGTCCTTGGGATCGAATCGAGCCACTACACCATCCTCCGCTCAGGCAGGTTTGGGGCTGGCCGAAGCGGGCGGATCGGGCAGCCATGTCAGGTCGTTGAAGCCATGATGAAGGTAGCCGCCAATCTGATACGAGGGCCCCTGGTAACCGAGCTTCTTCCAGACGTCATGGTTATTGTAGAGCGACACCAGTTCGGTGCCATGAACCTTCTGGAAGAATGGGCCGTCCTCGATTTTTTTCAGCGCGGCTACCTGGTCTTCATCCGACATAGTAATGAACTTGCTATTGGTATTCCGATCGAGAGTCGCAACGCCGTCGCGCAGGACCTTGGCCGTCGCGGGGGTCTTTCCGGCTTCGGCGTCCAAATCATGAACCACCTTGATGTAGTGCGAGTCGTCGAGGCGATCGTGCGGAAATATCTGTCGCGTGACTTTGAGCAGGGTCTCGCCCTCGTGCGGGTTGAGGGTTTTTAATCCAGCCGTCCACTGGGCGCCCTCGCCGACCGTGGCCACCCCCGATACCATTGCCGCCGCGCCGGCCACTGCCAGTGCGCCCCTTTGCAAAAATTCTCGCCGTTTCATTTTCGCTCCGCTGTTGCTTGCTTCCCGATCCATCTCATCGCCGGCGCGTTCAGCGCAGGGTAGTTGCCGACGGATCAATTTTCGCGAAGAACTCGTTTCGCGTCATTTACCCAGGCCGCGAACGTGTTCGACCAGCGCCGCGACCACCCCCGGTTCATCTCCGAGGTCCGGATTCGGCGCCATCTCGCCGCTTACTCCCACTGCGGCTCCGCCGTGCACGATTGCCTGCGCGATAGTCGCGTCGGTAATCGACTTTTGCCATTTGGGGTTCTGGAAATCCCGCGGCCGGGGATTCATATTCGAGGCCGCCGGGCCGTCGCCGCGGCCTTCGGCGCCATGACAGGCCGCGCATCGCGACTTGAAGATGTGGGCGGCCTCCGCCTGGTCCTTCGGGGTGATGGCGGCCTCACTTTTGACCGCTTTAGCCGGAGGCGCCGCAGGGTCACTGGAATTCTGCGCGATCACAGTTCGCGAGTTCCCCTCGGGCCCGATCCCCGCCATCAGCATTGCCGAGGGGGTCAAAAAGGATATGAGCGCGAAGACGATGGCAAACCTCCGGAAGCCGTCAACCATCAACAATTTCTCACTTTCACTGTACTTTCCATTTGAGTATTCGATCAGGGAATCAGTACCGCGCGACCCTTGATCGCGCCGCTCTTCAAATCGTGGAGGGCCGCGTTGGCCTGGTTGAGCCGATATTCCCGGGTTGCCAGTGTGACCAGTCCGCGGTCTGCAAGCGCCATCAATTCGACCAGGTCAGGGTATGTCCCGACGAGATTCCCGACGATGGTCTTTTCGCTGATGATCATGTCCATCGTTGGTATTTCGACCTTGCCGCCGTAGCCGACAATATAATAGTAGCCGGCGTTGCGCGTCATCTTCAGGCCATTGGCGACCGAATCGCCCTCGCCAACGAAGTCGATTACCGCCTCGGCCCCCGCCCCTCCGGTCAGCGCAAGCACCGCTTCGACCTCATTGCCATCGGCTTTGACGATTTGGTCGGCGCCGCAATCCTTGGCCAATTCCAGGGCCAGATCGGATCGGTCAACCGCGATGATCTCCGCCGCGCACAGCGCCTGCAGGACCTGGATGCCGATATGGCCGAGACCGCCCGCACCGATCGCGACCACATAATCGCCGGGCAGCAGATGCCGCGCCGCCTTCTTTGCCGCATGATAGGCGGTGAGTCCCGCATCGGCATAAGGCGCAACGTCCCTGGGCGCGAGTGTGAGCGGCAGCTTGATCACGGCGCGCTCGGAGGTCTTGAGGAGTTCGGCATAGCCGCCGTTGCAATCAATGCCCGGGAAGGCCCCGCCGGCGTGCATATCGTTGCCGCGCCGAGCCGCAAGCGCTGCGCCGTTGCTCATCAGCGGATGACAAATGACCGGGTCGCCGACCTTGACGGATTCCACAGAGCCGCCGATCGCCTCCACCCACCCGGCATTTTCGTGTCCCATGATATAGGGGAGGGTGACCGTCACTTTGTCGCGCCACAGCCCTTCGATCACGTGCAAATCGGTGCGGCATACGCCCGCCCCGCCGACGCGCACGATAATGTCGCTCGGAGCATCGATGCTCGGCTCCTTAACGTCCTGATAGATAACGAAATCCGGTCGGTTCAGGCTGGCGTCGTAGCTGGTGAGGACTGCGGCTTTCATCGGGTACCGTCTCTACTCCGGAACCAACGATCTGCTCGGCTTCGGGGGCGAATTATCGAGATGTGCGTCGGGCCAACGCCATTTCCACGGCGTCCTCTACCCCGATGTACCTACCAATCGGTCCGCCGAACCCCTTCATACGCGATACGCCCTGGGGTGTCCGTCGAGAGTCGCGGACCCAATGTCCTGAGCGTCCAAGATCTGCTGCGTTTTATACTCCATTTGTATTTGTCGTCAATGGCGTAGCGGCTGGAAGCGGTCGCAGGTTGCGGAGACGAGCCAGCGCTCGAAAACATCGGCTGCCGCTCAGGCTGGCGCGATATAAGCAATTTGGATAATTGAGGATAAGAATTGACGATTAGAGCTTATTATAGATTGTTATTTCATCTTTATTGATAGATTGGAGATTATTATCAGTAGTAATCACTCTACTTCTGGTATAATCATTGAATATCATCTATATATATAAAAATAGTGAACAAATGATAAATTAGGTGTTCGTGTCACGCCTGAAAGTATCCCGCTGAAATGAACTTTAACAAAGACTTTGATCTGGCTGAGCTGCTCGTAGGTGCGGACTACGGCGGAGACATGATTTTGTCGTCGTCCAAGCTCAGGAAAATGTTCGAGCATGTTCAGCGGATTGCACCATTTGACGTCACAGTCTTGATTCAGGGTGAGACGGGAACCGGCAAGGAACTGGTCGCTGGCGCGCTGCATAGATTGGGACCGAACCCGAAGGGTCCATCTGTCACATTGAACTGTGCGACGCTAATCGGACAACTCGCCGAGTCGCAACTTTTCGGACATGTTCGCGGGGCATTTACCGACGCGCGCGACAATTCGCTGGGCTATTTTCGGGCAGCTGACGGAGGGACGCTCTTTCTTGACGAGATTGGCGAACTACCGCTCGAACTTCAGCCCAAAATCTTGCGCGCGGTAGAGAACCGCGAGGTACAGTCGGTGGGCTCATTTCAGGCCCATCACGTTAACGTGCGGCTGGTGACCGCAACCAATCGAAATTTGCGCTCGATGGTCGCGGCGGGAACCTTCCGTGAGGATCTCTTTTATCGCCTGAACGCGGTTTCAATCGTGACTCCGCCGCTGAGAGAGCGCCGCGAAGGGATCGGTGCGCTGCTCGCTCATTTTGTAAAATTGTATTGCCGCGAGACCGGAAAATCCGTCACGCATATTTCCGGCCGCGCGTTGCGACTGATTCTCGGCTACGACTGGCCGGATAACGTGCGGGAACTGAGCCATGCGGTTCAGAGTGCGTTGCTCATGGCCGATTCGTCGCGCATCGATGTGGAGGATTTGCCCGCTCTACTGATCGGGGTGGAAGGTGCTCTCGATGACGTCGATGGTGAGCCAGAAGCGCAAAATTCCGCGACGACTACGCCGCTCGAGGAGCCGCCGGATTCCGCCACCCTTCGAGGCACCACCCGGCTAGATTCGATGACCAGGTCGATGTTGCTGAGATCGCTCGAACAGACTCGGGGGAATCGCCTACAAGCCGCGAAGATTCTCGGCATTTCCCGGCAAAAGCTCTATCGTATGATTGCTCATTACGAACTCTCCCGAGCCGGTCGCCAATCGGAATAATAATCCTCGATAGCCCCCTGGGGCTCACATGAACAGCGACGGCAGTGGCGCATGTATTAGTATTCGCCGGCGGTCATACGCGCATGCCATGACCAGAGCACGGTGAGCCGTGGCCCGCTCGCTGCGGCGCTCTCGTCTTCCGGTTGCCGTCCTCTTTCCTCGAATATCCTCCCCTCGGTCGCGCGTCGATTTCTGGACCTTTCGCAATGCACCAGTGAGATCGAAGTCGGTGTCCGCAGTCGGACGCCCGCATCCGGACACTCTGGTATCAGTCCCGCTAATAATTCATTAGAGGCAGGAGAGCCGACTTAATATTGCTATTGATAAGGATGGCCCGCCGATTGCTCTAGTACCTATCGTAAGGATGTTTAACCTGACCAAACCTCGAGGTGAGCCAAATGACAACACGATTCTCACGTTCCAATTCGCAGTCTCGGTCTAATAAATCCGTACACGCCTACTCGCGCGGTATCGCAATCTTCGAAATGACAGTTCTGGTACTTTCGGCGTGCCCCATTTTGCTAGTCCTGGTGCAGGGAACCCTGCTGTTCACGCGTGCCTCCACGGTGAGGGGCCTCGCGCATCTGGGATCCCAATACGCAGCAGCAAATCCGGCCTACGACGTTCCGACTATCAAGAATTACGTGCTGCAAAATGCTCACGGAATTGTCGCCGCGAACGGCGGATCGGCGCTCAACATCACCGTGACTCCGACTACTACGCCGCGCCGTTTGGGCAGTGCCGTTACCGTCACTGTCGCCTACACCTATGACCATGCGGATAGCTTCGGCGCGGGCGCGTTCGGTCTGAAGTTCCCAAACATTCTGAAGAGCAGTGACACTGCGGCCACCCAATAGGGTTTGTCCAAATAGTCAATTTGCGGAGAACAAAAATGCACTTCACAATCATAAACCTAGCCGGAATAGCTTCCCCCTTCGTCTTAGCCGCGACGCTATGGAACCTCTGGAGAGAGTCTCGGTCGCGCAGTCTGATGTTACGAATGACGCCGCCCGAGCGACGGCCTCGGTACCACGCTGCGCGGCCCTTCCGGATGCGCGCCGGTGCCGGGAAGCGCGTCGATTCAGATAGTCAGTCGCATCCGCTGTGGACGCTGCGCGATTGTCGGATGGAGTTGCTTACCGAAGGTACGATGCACGCCTTCGATGCGAGTTGCACGTCTTACCGGCCGGATCGCATCGCCGCGAACCGCCCACCGGGGAGCATCACCTCGCGGCTGTCGTTACAGCGCGCAAACGCGCCGGTCGCGGATAACACCTCGATCCTGCTGCGCACGCTGGAGCGCACCGCCAATCTTCTTTCACCGGAGGGCGCCCGCATTTACGCGGAAAAACCCTCGCTGGAGCACGATTCCGCAAATCGGCTCTCGTATCTCCATCCGGTGCGATAGCCGGTTACGGGGTCGCTATGTATTCGGACGTTTTGGATAAGCCAACAGGTTCATGAGGAACCACCGAGGTGAAATATGAATCCGCTTCGTCGATTTGCAAGCCGCGGTCTGCGCAAAGGACAGGCGCTGGTAATCGTGATTGCCGCAATCCCCGCGATCCTTGGGTCGTTGACCCTGGTAGTGGATATCGGCAATGCATTCTTCAATAAACTCGAAATCCAGACTGCGAGCGATAGTGCGGTGCTGGCCGGTGGATTGTATCTGCCTTCGTACCCCGACCAGGCGATCTCGTTTGCGCACCAGTACGCCAATTCCAATGGTCTGAAGGATAGTGAGATTACTTCGATTTCGGTAACGCCCGATAATAAAACGGTTACCATTTCAGTCGCGCGAGCGTTGCCCTGTTTCCTGTGCGCGATTCTCGGCGAGTCCGAAGCCCATGCTCAGACCGTCAGTGGCGGCTCCAGCGGAACCGACCGCGGATTGAACGCCACCGCGACCTCGGGCATCGTGCCGATTCGCTCTGCGGCCGGCGTAGTTCCGATCGCCGTCGATTACCGCACGCCGCTTGACTACGGGCAGCAGGTTGTCCTCAAGCAGGGGCAAGTGGGGCCGGGCAACTGGGGCCCCCTGGCCCTGGGCGCGAACGGCGCTGATCCCTACCGCACCAATGTCGAGTACGGCTACAGCGGATCGGTCAAGATTGGCGATATGCTCAATACCGAAACTGGCAACGTCGTCGGGCCGACCAATCAGGCCATCGCCTACCGCGTCAGCTCTGGCCAGACGAATTTCCCCTCAGGCACCTTCGCGGTCCACGATCTGAACGATCCCCGCGTGATGCTGATTCCGCTGGTCAACTTCAGCGGCATCAACGGCAGTGCGCAGGTCCCGCTGAAAGGGTTCGCGATGATGTGGATCGTCTCCGAGGATCAGCAGGGCAACATTACCTGCTACTTCATTCAACAGTCGATCCCGCAGGGCGTCCCCGATCCAACTTCGACCACGGACACGGGCGCAACCACGCCGATACTGTTGCAATAATCCGGAGCTGTAGGAGCGGGCGCCTGGTGCGCGAGGTTGCTCGCCGCCCGCCGTCAGGCCGCCCGCGCCGCAGCCTTGCCCGGCGTCAGATGGCACTCGACGAACTTTCCGTCCTTCATCACGACGTCGAGATTCGCCCGCTTCTGCAGCACCGTGATGTCCTTTACCGGGTCGCCGTTGACCACCAGCAGGTCGGCGAGCTTGCCCGTTTCGATCGTGCCCAGGTCGTCCTTCATGCCGAGCAACTCGGCGCCGTTGCGCGTAGCCCAGCCGATCACCTCGAGCGCCGGAATCCCCGCGCCCTTGACGTACGCTTCCAACTCCTTCGCATAGTCGCCGTGCGGCATCGCCGACGTGCCGAAATCGTCGCCCACCAGCAGCTTCACTCCGGCCGCCTGCGCCTTCGGCAGCATCCGGTACGATTGCTCCAGGCCGCGCTCCATCTCCTCGACTCCTGGGAACGCAGCCTTCCCGGTGCGCCGCTTCTGCTCGACCATCAGGTAGGGAAAATACAGGCTCGGCGTCACGAACGTACCTTGTTCGACCATGCGCTCAATACATTCATCGTCCATCTGGTCGCCATGGTCGATGACGTCGACGTGCGCGTCGAGCGCCGCCAGGATGCCGCGCTTCGAGATGATATGCCCGCGGATTTTCTTGCCCCGTTCGTGCGCGGTGTCCGCCGCCGCCTTCAGCTCTTCCAACGTCATCGTCATCACGTCGGCCGGCCACGCCAGCCCGTGGCCGCCGGTGGGGTATAGCTTGATAATGTCCACGCCCTGCTTGATTTCGTCGCGTACCGCTTTGCGGAATTCGTCGGGTCCGTCGCAGATCAGCCCGAGCCCTTCCATCTGCAGCTTCCACCAGCTCGGATGAAAATCCACCGAATCCCCGGTCGTTACCACGTCGCGTCCGCACGCCATGAAGCGCGGCCCCGGAATCAGTCCACGGTTAATCGCGCGTTTCAAAGTCACGTCGATATTGTGCAGCGTGCCCGCGCCCACCGCCCCGGTAAAGCCGCTGCGCAATAGCAACTCGGCATTTTTAGCCGCGATCAAAGTGAGCATCGTCGGCGGATGTTTCATGTCGAGGTCAAGCAGGTCGCCGATGTTGTCGTACGCGACATGGTAATGGCTCTGCACCATTCCCGGCATCAGCGAGCGCCCCGCCAAATCATAGACCACATCGTTAGCCGAGGGCTTCGGCGCGTCGCCGTTGCTCGCGACCGCGGCGATACGCTGGTTTTCGACTACCACCGTCGCATTCTTCTTCGGTGCGTGAATGCCGTCGATCAGGTTCGCGCGTCGGAAAAAAATCCGTGCCATGGCAGTTACCTCCCGGCTCTGCGAATGTTCATTTGGAATCCCCGTCCCCTTCGATCCTTATCCGGCAACGCCTCGTCAATTGTCAAACATTTGCGGCCTGACCGCCTTCCCGCGACGCTCCGGACTGCCGACGCCGGTCGCCTTCAAAAGCCGTGTTATCGATGCCCGGCCGGATGCCGATAATGCGGCGCTGCGGCCGCCCTCGTCCAACCGTGCAATCGCGCGCCGGCTGTTGTATATGCCAAGCTGGAGCGACAGTGGCTGCGCGTGTCCCGCGCGGTTGCCATGAGGGCTGGGCCGAACGCCTCAAATAGCGAATTAAATTGCCGCCAACCGGTACGCCATGACCGCGAACGCGGCGCAACAGGAGCACCCAAATGCCGTACGCTGACAACAATGGAGTCAAAATCTTCTACGACACCTATGGAGAGGGCACGCCAATCGTGTTTCTCCACCCGTGGACGACCAACGGTTACATCTGGTACTACCAGGTCTTTCCGTTCGCTCGCACCAATAAGGTCATCGTCATCGATCATCGCGGCCACGGCCGTTCGGATAAGCCTCGCAGTGGCTATTCGATTCAGGAGCATGCGCGCGATGTCACCGCGGTGCTGGACGCGGCAAAGGTCGAACGTGCGGTGCTGGTCGGCAATTCGATCGGCGGCATGATCGCGATGCAGTTTACGCTCGATAATGCCCATCGCGTGCTCGGCCAGCTCATCCTCAGTTCCGGCACGGGACTCGGCGAGGGGATGCCCAAGGAAGCGGCCGACGCCTTCGCCAAAGATTTCGAGGGAACCTTCGGCGCCCTGCTTGAGGGCGCAGTCTCGGCTAAATCGAAGCGCGAGCGCCCCGAAATCCTCGAAGTCATGAAGGCGCATTTCATGGTTCAATCCAACTTTCCCAAGTATGTATTCGACTCCGCGATGGCTGACCCCAACGGAGTATTCGGCTGGAATATCAAAGACCGCCTTTCAACTATTCACAGGCCGACGATCGTGATCGCCGGCGACGAGGATAATGCGACAACAGTGGCCGCCAACAAGTTTCTCGCCGACAATATTCCCGGTGCGAAACTCACCGTGGTCAAGGACGTCGGTCATTTCCATCAACTCGAAAAGCCGCTCGAATTCAACGCCGCGCTGAAGGAGTTCGTTTCCGAGTTACGCTAGATATCCGGTTCCTTTGAAGCGAGAGCGGGGCGCGGCATATGCCGCGTCCCGCTCCTGAATTATCAATTACCCGTCCGCTGCCGCTCGCGGTCTGCGCGCCGTTGGCCAACCGTCGGCCGCGACGGCGTCGCTGCCGACGATTACTCGGCCCAGCCCTTTTCGTACGGCGCCGCCATCCGGCCAATTGCCCGGAGGTGCTTGAACTTCCACTCTCCGTTGATCTTTACGTAATCGTCCTCGTAGCGCGCCGCGAGCCAGATGGCCCGATTGCCCTTGCGAAATGTGAACGGTCCCAGCAGATACCAAACGCCCGTCGCGCGGTCGCCGTTCACTTCGATAATTGGATTCATCACGTTGTGTTGCGAAAAGCTGATGCGCTCCTGAAACGATTTGAAGAGCGCGCGAATCGCCGCATGCCCCTGATGGCTGCCGAGTCCGGCGCCCTCCCAGATGCCATCTTCGACGAACAGCTTGGTGATATTGTCGGTGTTGTGATTGTCGTCGCATACCGCGCAATAACGCGCCTTCAACTGTTTGATCGCTTCGACATCCTCGCGCACGGTGATGCGTCTTTCGAGTTCTGAATTGTCCATGGTCGAATCCTCGTTACAGCCTCGTTACAGGTTGTCCAGCCGTTTCACCTGAGTAGTCAGTCGGCAAAATCTGCGCCCGTGCCATCGCGGCAAGTTGCCAAGTTTCTATATCCGGATGCAGACCTTGCCTAAATGCGCGCCGCTTTCGAGATGGCGATAGGCCGCCGGTGCTTCGTCAAAAGCAAATGTGCGGTCGATCACTGGCCGCAGTTGCGCCGCCGCGATTGCGCGATTCATCGCTTCAAACATCTCGCGGGAGCCGACCCTGATACCCTGAAAGCAAACGCCCTTGAACAGCACCGCCAGCGGATTGAACTCGCCGCCGAAGCCCGTCAACAGGCCAATCAGGCTGATGCGCCCGCCCGGGCGCACCGCCTCAAACGAGTTGGCCAGCGTGCCCGCGCCGCCCACCTCGATCACGTGATCGACGCCACCGGAAGTCAATTTGTAGGCGTTCTTGCCCCACTCCGGCACCGTCCGATAGTTCATCACCTCGGCCGCGCCCAACTCGCGCAGGCGGGCCAGCTTGGCGTCGCTGCTCGAAGTCGCGATCACGCGCGCGCCGGTCATCCGGGCGAACTGCAGCGCGAAGATCGACACGCCGCCGGTGCCCATCACCAGCACCGTGTCGCCGGCCTTGAGCTGCCCGAGCGTGATCAGCGCGTTCCATGAGGTCACGGCGGCGCACGGGAGCGTCGCGGCCTCTTCGAACGACAGGTGATCCGGGAAATGCACCAGCCCGTTCTGATCGAGTAATACGTATTCGGCGAGCACCCCGTCGATGTCGCCGCCGAGCGCGGTCGGCCGGTTTCTCCCGATGTCCCCTCCGAGCCAGCTCTGCGTGAAGATCGGCGCGACGCGGTCGCCGACCCGTACCCGCGTGACGCCGGGGCCGATCTCGGACACTTCGCCGGCGCCGTCGGACAGCGGAATCAGCGGGTTATCGCGTTTGCCGAGTCCGCCCTTGGCAATGATCAGGTCACGATAGTTGAGCGACGTTGCGCGGATTCGCACCACCACCTGGCCGTGACCGGGATGCGGCGTTGGCCGCTCGACCATCTTGAGTCCGTCGATTCCGCCGCTTGTACCGATTTCATATACCTTCATATCCGCCTCTGCGCCGCGGCCGCTGCAGGCGGCACCGGCATTATCCTTACCCTCCATTCCGTATAGCCCAGTGTGCGCGCGCTCGGCCAGAGTCGCGCATGGCGCATTTGCGCAACGGCACCCCGGGATTCCCCTTCGGCACGAACCTCATTCGGCTTTACGCCGTCCCCGAACTGGACTAACAAGGGACTCTGACGTGCAAGGAACTCTGACGTGACCGCCCCGCGCGGCGCAGATCAAACCGCCAAGGAGAGTTAAACCAATGTCGAACTCGGTTACTACCAAGCCGATCATCTCCGCGGACTCCCATATTATGGAGCCACCCGATACCTATCTCGCGCATATCGACAAGAAGTATAAGGATACGGCGCCGAGGGTGGTGTGGGACGAAAATCGCGGCGATACCTACGTCATCAATGGAATGAAGGATACCATCCCGATGGGATTGGTGGCCGCCGCCGGCCGCACGGCCGAAGAACTTGCCGGCCTCTCGGCGCGGGCCAAGTTCGCAGACCTCCATCGCGGGGGATGGGATCCCGAGGCCCGCATGGGCGACCAGGATCGCGACGGCGTCGCCGCCGAAGTCATCTATCCGAGCGTCGGGATGATCCTCTGCAACCATCCCGATCCCGATTACAAAAAGGCCTGCTTCGACGCCTACAACTTGTGGATCGCCGAGTACTGCGCGCCCCATCCCGACCGCCTGATCGGCCTGGGACAGACCGCGATGCGCTCGCCCGAGGAGGGCATCAAGGATCTCGAACGAATCAAGGCCCAAGGCCTGCGCGGCGTAATGATGCCGGGCTTTCCGGTCAAGGAAGATTACGACAGCCCCATCTACGATGATTTCTGGCAGGCGGCGATCGAAAAAAAGATGACGCTGAGCTTCCACATCCTGACCTCCAACGAAGGCATTGGCCGAGCGCCGCGCGGACCGAGAATCAACGCCTTCATGTCGATCATCCGCGGCAATCAGGACATCATCGGAACCTTCATTTTCAGCGGCGTTTTCGAGCGCAATCCGAAGCTCAAAATCGTTTGTGTCGAAGCCGACGCGGGCTGGGCGCCGCATTTCATGTACCGCATGGATCACGCCTTCGAGCGCCATCGCTACTGGATGACCGCGGGAAAGCTTTCGAAGATGCCCAGCGAATATTTCCGCGAGAACGTCTATATGACTTTCCAGGACGATTGGGTCGCCTTCAAGATGAAGGAAATGTGCAATCCCCATCGTCTGATGTGGGCCAACGACTTTCCGCACAGCGACTCGACCTGGCCGCGATCGCAGGAACTGCTGACCAAGCATACCGCCGGCCTGACCAGTGAGGAAAAGGATTGGCTGCTGCACGATAATGTCGCGGAACTCTACGGCCTCTAAGCGTTAATGAGATGCGCCGCGCGACGCGATTATACGATGACGATTGTGTCGTGCGCAGAAGTTCGATCTGAAGGAGTGAATATCGACCATGGCCGAAGTTAAGGATTTCACCGAAGTTCTCAAGGATCTGCCCAAAAACTGGGGTCGATGGGGCGCGAACGATGAGATCGGCAGCCTCAATTTTTTAACCAGTGCTGAAGTCCTGCGCGGCGTCAAGGCGGTGCAGCAAGGCAAGGTCTTCATGCTCGGCGTACCGGTCGCGCGTCCGGAAGGCGATCCGCTTCATCCGATTCGCGCGCAGCCGATTCACACGATGACGGCTGACGAGGGATTCTTTATCAGCGGGCGAATCAAGCCTTTTCCCGGCGGCCTCAAATATTCCGACGACGTCGTCACGATGTTCCCGCAGGGAACTACTCAGTACGATGCCTTGGGCCACGCCTGGTATGGCGACAAGCTCTACAATGGCTTCGATCCGAAGACCACGATCGGAGGTTTGCAGAAGTGCTCGATTCAGCCGATCGCCGAGCATGGCGTGATCGGGCGCGGTGTCCTGATTGACGCGGCGCGTTACAAGGGCAAGAAGCATCTGGATCGTGACGAGGGTTTCACGCTCGACGATCTTCTGGGTGCGGCGAAGAAGCAGGGCGTCACGATCGAGAAGCACGATATAATCGTGTTGCACACCGGATGGCTCGATCGCTTTTACGAGGAGGGTCAGAAGGCGCTGTTCCCCGAGGGGCAGGTCTTCGACGAACCGGGACTGCAGTACAGCAAAGAGCTCGTGCAATGGTGGTACGAGATGGAGATACCGTCGATCACGGCGGACACCATCGGGTGCGAGCAAGGGTTGAACAAGGAAACCGGCGGTCTGGGGATTCTCCATTCGGCGCTGCTCTGCAACCTGGGGGTGATCTTCAACGAGATCGTGTGGCTGAAGGATCTGGCTGCGGATTGCGCGAAGGATGGACAGTACAGCTTTCTGTTCGCGGGTGCGCCGTTGAAGCTGGTTTACGGATGCGGATCGGCGGTTAATCCGATCGCTATCAAATAGTCAGTCGAGACATACGCAGCTCGATTCGAGGAATCGCGAGATGGGGACCTGTCGGCCAGATTAATCTGGCTGACGGGCTGAAAAAACGAACGGGCGTCCGCTAAGAAACTTAGCGGCCGCCCGTTGCTATCCGGTGTGGCGATCGGTGGCTTTACAGGACGGTCACGAGCCGCGCACCAACGCCTCGATCGCGTCGTCGGCGTAACCAAGTTCGCGAAGAATCTCGCGGGTATGCTCGCCGACTTTGGGCGCAGACGTGGGTTTGCGTTTTTGCACGCCCGAAACGAATACCGGGCTGTTGACGGTCTCGAGGCTGCCAACGCCGGGATAATCCATATCGACGAAGGCCTCAGCGGCGCGCATCTGCGGATCCTGCACGACGTCGTCGAGCTTGGGCAGCGGCGCCCATTTGACGTCGTTGCTTTTGAAGACCACGCGCCATTCGGCGAGGTCGCGCGCTTCGAACTGCGAGGCCAGGATGGCATAGAGCGCCGCCGCATTTTCGCCGCGGGCGGCGTTGGTGCCGAACAAGTCGCCGTGCGCGAGTTCAGGCTGTCCGAAGGCGGCGCACAGGCGCGGGAATTCGTTGTCGGGGTCGATTTGCACGAGCAGGAATAATTTGCCGTCGCGAGTCACATAGGCGGCGGTGAGTGGATTGGGCGGATGCTTGCCTTCGCCGCGCACCGGAAAGGACGCCTTGCAGAACTTCGCCTGGATGTCGCATCCGTTCGCCCATATCCCGCTTGCCAGCAAAGAGGTGGTGACGCGCGAGCCGTGGCCGGTGCGTTCGCGCTGGTAAAGTCCGAGCATGATCGCCCCGAACATCGACATCGAGGTCGGATGATCGCCCATGCCGGGGCGCGGGCTGCCGGGAGAACCGTCGGCGCCGACCACTGACATCATCAGGCCGGAGCGCGCCCAGTAAGCCAGCGCGTCGAAGGCGGGATCGTCGGCGTCGTCGCCGGCGTCGCCGTAGCCGGTCAGATGGGCGTAGATGAGCCGGTCGTTGACGGCGGAGAGCGCTTCCCAGGACAGGCCGAATTTATCCAGCAGGGGCCGCTGATAATTGGTCAGGAAAACGTCGGCGGTTTTTACCAGCCGAATCAGCGCTTCGTGTCCGGCCGGATCTCCGAGGTTGAGCGCGAGGCTCTTTTTGTTGCGGTTGGTGAGAATCGAACACCAATCGAGATCAGAGTGGGCGGAACCGGGCAGCTTGGAAAACAGCCGCCATAAGTCGCCGCCGCCGGGCCGCTCGATTTTAATCACGTCGGCGCCGAAGTCGGACATTACGGTGGCGGCAGCGGGGCCGGCGACGTAGGTTCCGCAGTCGATGACCCGGATACCGGACAATAAATTGCGCTCAGCCATGGAATCGTATCCTCCAGGTAACTTTGGACCTCACAGGCTCTAATACACGAACTCGCCGGCTGCAACGGCCGGTGGATTTGGGCGCGAGCTGCACGCGATTCGAACGGACGGAGCGTAGCGGAGTTGAGCACACTAGCGAAGCCGCAGGCGAAGCGAGCTCACAAGTGGATCGAAGCGCAACGAGCAAACGAGTCTGCGAGGTGCGTTAAAATTTGGTTGAGGAGCGCAGAACCACAGGTACCGTAAGAGCTGAAACCTCCCACTAGACGAAGCGCAGCGAAGTCGAGCAAAGGAGTCTGCGACGTGCGCACAGCGAGCGCAGCGAGCGATTCGAAAGACAGAGTTTCAGACTTCCCGTTTGGGAAGATGCGGGCTGCGCCCTGGAAAGGACTTATTGGGTTGACGCTCGAGGATACGAGAAACGTCAGAGAGGGGCAATCGGTCTTGCGAGTCATGCGGCAAAATCCGTGCGCGGGGACCGCGCGAGATCCTTCACTTCGTTCAGGATGACTGAACTTACCAATCAAGATGAAAGTGTGGCGGGATTCTTCGCGGCGCGATGAATGACAGAAGCGGCGGCGGCGGCCGAAAAATTGACGCCGCGAGTGTGTACAGATCATCGCGCGGACAGGCTATAAGATTGCGATCAGAGAGCCCATATTCGGAGGCGAGGGGCAAAATCATGACGAAGCCATCGATGATGACACTGGAGCGCTACCTGCGCACGGGACAACGAATCAGCGCGGGATTGATCGCGACGCTGGAACAGGTGGGGCATGCGGTAAAGCGAATTTCGAACGGGCTTGCGGGGGCCGCTCTGGCCGGAGATCTGGGTCATAGCGGCGAGATCAACGTACATGGCGAAAAGGTCAAAAAGCTCGACGAGTGGAGCAACGAAGTATTTGTCGAGGCGTTTTCCGGCGGTGTGCCGGTGTGCACGCTGATTTCCGAAGAGATGGACGAGGTGCGGCATTTCAAGGGGAACTGCACGCCCGATTCGTACGCATTGCTCTACGATCCGCTCGACGGATCGTCGAACGTCGGCGTCAACGGTGCGCTCGGGACGATCTTCACGGTGCGCCGGCGCAAGCCCGGCCATGGCGAGGATATCGATGACGTCCTGAGTGCGGGCACCGAGCAGATAGCGGCGGGCTACGCGCTCTATGGACCGGCGACGATGCTGGTGTGGACGGCGGGCGAGGGCGTCAGTGCGTTTGCGCTGGACCCGGCGACGGGCAAGTTCATGCTGTGGCAGGAAAAGATGCGGATGCCGAAGCGGGGCAAGACCTACGCGGTGAATCAGGGGAATGCGGCGAAGTGGAATCCGGGAGCGCGCGCGCTGATTGAGCGTTTGACCGGACCGAAAGATGAAGGCGGCGGCTACTCGCTGCGCTACTGCGGGGCGTTCGTCGGCGACTTCCATCGATGCCTGCTCGAGGGCGGGATTTTCATGTACCCGGGCGAGGTAAAGGACGGGGTCAGGAGCGCGGGCAAGCTGCGGCTGATGTACGAAGTTGCGCCGCTCTCGATGGTGGCGGAGCAGGCGGGCGGCGCGTCAACGACGGGCCATGGGCGGGCGCTTGAGTTCGTACCGGGCAATATCCACGAGAGGGTGCCGGTGTATATCGGGAGCGCGGAGGAAGTGGCGCTGGCCGAGCGGTTGAAGGTCGAGGGCTGAGGGCGCCGGCGGCGAGCGGTGCGAGCTAGCGGTCGATGAGTGAGGAGACGCGCGAGGCCACGGAGCTGACGACGCTCGCACGCGCGAGATTCCCTGACCTCAGAAAATCAGAACTGAAGTTCCTCGACGCGGTCACGCGCGGCAAGATTGCCGGATTCGGCCCGAGCTTCGACGAAAAAGATCCAAGCAACGATCCAGCATCCGCAGCCCCTTGGGGTATCGACCGCGAAATACGAGCCGGGCTGATTCGCTGGTTATGCGTCGATCGCGAAGCCGCGAAGTGGATTGATCCTCGTGGGTTACGAATTTACGCCGCGCGAATCAGCGGGGAATTGGACCTCTCATTTACGACGGTGAAGTTTCCACTACTTCTGGTGAGATGCCGCATCGCGGAAGAGATGAATCTGCGCGACGCCCAAGTGGAATTCTTGGAGCTTAGCGGCAGCTTTCTTTCCGGCCTTGTCGGCGATGGGATTCGCGTCCGCGGAGATCTGAATCTAAGCGAGGGCTTCCGATCCGATGGCGAGGTGAGGCTGCTCGGCGCGGACATCGGCGGGAACCTGGACTGCGGAAAAGGGAAGTTCATGAATCCCGGGAGAACGGCGCTGAGTGCCGACCGGATGAAGGTTGCGGGAACTGTCTCTCTGAGTAACGGGTTCAGCGCGGACGGCGAGGTGCGGCTGGCCGGCGCGGAAATCGGCGTGGACTTTAGCTGCGTCGGTGGGAAGTTCGTGAATTCCGGCGGAATGGCTCTCGTTGCTGACGGTGTGAAGGTTACTGGGAGCGTCTTTCTGGGCGACGGATTCAGCGCCGAAGGTGAGGTGCGGCTGCTGGAGGCAGAAATCGGCGGAGTTTTCGCAGTCTCACGTGCGGAGTTCGCTGCGGATAGCGTCGTTAATGCTCAGGGCGCGACCGTGAAGGGCGTATTCTTTTGGAGAGGCTTGGAAGCGACGGTTAAGCCGGTGCTTAACCTGAGTCATGCTTCGGTAGGGCCGATGGGCGATGATCCAGAGAGCTGGCCGGCGAGCGGCAATCTTTACCTCGATGGCTTCGAGTACGCGCGCTTTGGCGGCGGACCGACCGATGCCAAAAGCCGGCTGGAGTGGCTCAGACGGCATCCGCCGGATGAGTTTATACCGCAGCCGTATCGGCAACTGGCGAAGGTGTTGCGCGAGGCGGGCGATAACGTCGGGGCGCGGCGTGTGCTGGTGGCGATGGAAAATGCGCGACACGAGCGCGGAAAGCTCACCTCATTCGCGCAAGCGTGGCACCGGATTCTCGGGGCGACGATGGGGTACGATTACAGGCCGTGGCTCGCGTTGCGCTGGGGCGCTGGAATTGTTGCGTTCGGTTGCTTGCTGTTTGGATTAGGCTATTGCAACGGAGCGATGACCCCGACCGACGCGGGCGCCTACAAAGTGTTCGAGACCTACTTTCCCAAGGAGCGGCACGGGAATCCGCCGTGGTATTACGAAAAATTCTCGGCACCGATTTATTCACTAGGCACGTTTTTGCCGATTATCAACTTCGGCGAAAAAGACCGCTGGATGCCGAACCCGCATTACGGCTTTAAGATGACAAGCGGAGGTCTGAATTTCGGAGGGTTTCTGCGATTCTGGCTTTGGATCCAAATGGCAGCGGGCTGGATACTTACGACATTGTTCGTCGCGGGATTCACTTCGGCGGTGCGCAAGGAATGACCGGGCGCAGGCAATATCGCGAATTCGCATAGAAAATGGAGAAAAAAATGGCGCAAGGCAGAATCGAGGGCAGGGTAGCGATCGTCACCGGTGGCGGATCGGGAATCGGGCGGGCGACGGCGGAACTTTTCGCGCAGCACGGCGCGAAGGTAGTCATCGGAGACTTGCCGACGAGTGCGGGCGAGGAGGTCGCGAAGTCAATCGGCGGTACCTTCGTGGCGACCGACGTGCGCGAGCCCAAGGCGATCGAGAAGCTGGTGCGCGCGGCGTGCGATAAATTCGGCGGCCTCGATATCATGTTCAACAATGCGGGAATCGGGATCGTGGCGCCGCTGGTCGAGACCACGGAAGAGCTTTACTCGAATACGATTCGAATCGACCTGGACGGGGTTTACTGGGGGCTCAAGTTTGCGGGGCAGGTGATGATCGCGCAGAAGCGCGGGGCGATCGTCAACACGGCGTCGGTGGCGGGGATTCGCGGCAGTGTCGGGCTGTCGGCGTACAACGCGGCCAAGCATGGGGTGGTCGGGCTGACGCGTAACGCGGCGCTCGAATTCGCCAGTGCAGGCGTGCGCGTGAACTGCATTTGCCCGGGAATTATAGATACGCCGCTGGTCGCGCGAGCGTTCGGGGCGACCGAGGAGATTCGCGAGACGATGCATCGGTTCCATCCGCTGGGGCGGATGGGCAAGCCGAGCGAGATCGCACATTGCGTACTGTTCCTCGCGTCCGACGACGCCTCTTTCGTCACCGGCCATGCGTTGGTCGTAGATGGCGGGCTATCGGCGGGCGTGGGCAGTACGAGCGGGATTACGAACTGAGGCGAGGCCCGGCGACGTGCGAGATCAGTGACGCTCGAACTGCTTCTTGCCGTATAGAATCGAGCGTTCCTCGTCGGTCAGCGGCTGGACGGGAGTATCGGCCATCACGGCCATGCCCCGTTTGACCGCGGGACGTTCGCCGATCGCGTCAATCCAGCGCTTGAGATTGGGACGGGTGCCCAATTGATCGGGCTCGCGGCGCAGGGCGGCGACGACCCACGGATAGCTGACGATATCGGCAATCGAGTAATCGCCGCCGAGGAAGGGGCTGTCGGCGAGGCGCTTGTCCATGACGTCGCAGAGGCGATGGGTCTCGTTGGTGTAGCGTTCGATCGCGTACGGAATTTTTTCGGGCGCGGCGTTGCGGAAGTGTCCGGCCTGGCCGAACATCGGGCCGACGCCGGCCATCTGGAACATCAGCCACTGGATGACGGAGAAGCGCGCGCGAGTTTCGGAGGGCATCAGCTTGCCGGTTTTCTCGGCGAGATAGAGCAGGATCGCGCCGGATTCGAAGATCGAGATGGGCTGGCCGCCGGGGCCGTCAGTATCCACGATCGCAGGCATGCGGTTGTTGGGACTGATCTTGAGGAAGTCGGGCGCGAACTGTTCGCCCTTGCGGATATTGACCGGGACCACGCGATAGGGAGTCGCGGTCTCTTCGAGAAAAATCGAGATCTTATGGCCGTTGGGGGTGGGCCAATAATACAGATCGATCATGGCAGGCAGACCTCGCTTGGGTTTTCATCAGGTTCATCCAATGGGCCGACGCCGTCAAGCATACGGGGATGACGGGCGAAAATCGGAATTCTTCAGGCGTCGAAAAAAGCCAGCGCACGGACTTCTATACTTTCGCGCACGGGAGTGTCGGGGGGCGCCGAGGGATCGTCGAAAGCGCTATGGGCGGTAAAGCGCGCGCGGCCGTCGCGGATCGAATCGAAGCAGTTGAGCAGCAAAACCTCGTCGGTGCGCATCTGCGGAAAATAGAACCAGCGATGGTTCGGGCTGAACTTGAAAAGATAGATTTCGTGCTTGACGCCGGCGGAGATCGGGATGAGGTCATCGGCGCGCAGGCTTTGCGCATCGCATACGGCGAGCGGGGTATCGCGCACGGTACAGTTAACCGGGCGCCACAGGTTAATCACGGCGAAGCGGCGGCGGAGCAGGGCGTCGGCGTCATCGGGGAGATACAAGCGCACGCGCTCGGGAGCCGAGATTTCGGTGTAATCATCGTGGACGACGCGCACCGGTTCGCGCACGTCGCCACGGCGTCGGCGCCCACCGCGTCGCACGTCATGCTCGAAGGCCGTCACGCGAGCGGCGCCGATAGCAATTTTCAGCAGCGCTTCGACTTCAGGGTAATAGACCGCGCGGACTTCGGCGGCATCGAAAAAATCCGACACCGCGGTCGGGTGGGCGTGCAACTCGAAGCCGTGGCGTTCGAGCGACAATTGTGCCGCGAGGGGGCGCGCGTCATGAATCGGCACGAGGTGGGCGTGACGATCGCCGCCGGCGTAGTTGAGGGTGGCCTCGACCGGCTTCGAGGGCGGGGGATTATCACTCATCGCATCAAGCCGGAATCACAGTTTCGCGGCCGGTTCGAGCCATTCGCGGGCGGCCTTTTCGAGCACGGTATGCGCTTCTTCGGGAGTATGCGGCGAGCGCAGCGCGGTGATGACGAATTCGTCAACGCCGGCATCGCGATAGCGTTTGAGATCGTCGGGAGTGATTGGCTTGCCGGAGTTGGAGACCGCGAGCTCGACCTCGGAACGCTGGCGGCCGTTGGCTTTGAGCAGCTCCTCGATACGCCGGATTTTGTTCGCGGCTTCGTCGGGCGCGAGGTTGAAGCCGATCCATCCGTTGCCGCAATCGGCAACGCGGCGTAGGGCAGGAGCGCTCTCGCCGCCGAAAAATACCGGCACGTCAGCGCCGTGAACCGGTTTCGGATAAGCGCGGACATTTTCGAAATCGACGAACTCGCCATGATAGGTGCTGAGCGGATCGCCCCATAGCCGGCGCATCGCCTCGATATATTCGCGAGTGCGCTGCCCGCGCCGTTCCCATGAAATACCGAGTGCGCGGAACTCCTCTTCGAGCCAGCCGACGCCAACCCCGAGCGTTACGCGGCCTTCGCTCAAACAATCGAGCGTGGCGATGACCTTGGCCAGCACCAGCGGGTTATGCTCGGGGACTAGGCAGATGGCAGTACCGAGGCGGATTTTTGCGGTCACCGACGCCATCGTACAAAGCGTCAGGAACGGATCGGCGATCGGCGCGTTGGTGGGAGCCGGGAACTTGCCCTCGTCGCGATAGGGGTAGCGCGAGTTGTAATCGTCAACCAGGATAACGTGCTCGGGTGCCCACAGGGTCGAGAAGCCGAGACGCTCGGCGTGATGGGCAAAGGCCTTCATCACGGCCATTCCTTTGACACGTCCGAACACTGTCGCCATGACGCCGACTTTCATGTGCGTATCTCTCGGGGAAGTCAATTTTTAAAAATCGAACCCTGCCAACCGGCAGTTCTGTGGATTGATTAGAGCAGTATCGGTCCCGGTTGCAAGTCCGCGATGTTCGATGCGGCTGATTCAGGTGTGCGCCAGGAATAAGGTCGATCAACCGGGAGCGGTAATCAAGGTTCTATGGAATATCGTCGCCGAGACGCTTATAGGATGTCTGGATTTCCGTTCAGAGGTGGAAATCGTCGAGGTTGGCCCCTGGGCGAACGCCCTGAGCCAACTCTCCAGATGCGGATCGCACCGAGTTGATATGCGCCTGAGACTTATCTGAGTATCTACATGAAACCCTACACTATATGTCACATGATAATGTCGGTCGATGGCCGAATAGCCAGTTCGCGATGGCAACTGAGTCCGGAGGGGCGCGCCGAATATGAAAATACGGCGGCGACATTTGCGGCGAATGCGTGGATGTGCGGCCGGATCACGATGGCCGGATACGCACAGGGAACGCCACCAACATCTGCGTTAGATGCGCCGCTCATTCCCGAAATTGATTATATTGCTCCGCATACGCAGACTTCGTACGCGGTGGCGCTCGATCCCGGCGGTAAACTCTATTGGGGACGCAGCGATATAAGCGGCGATCACATCGTCACGGTGCTTTCTGAAACGGTATCGCCTGAATATCTCGCCTATCTCCGTGCGAATGGCGTTTCTTATCTGACCGCAGGGCGGGACCGACTCGACCTTCTCATGGCGCTTGAAAAGCTCGCAAGTGCGTTCCAGATAAAGACGCTTTTGCTCGAAGGCGGCGGCAAGATCAACGGCTCGATGCTGCGTGCCGGGTTGATTGACGAACTGAGTATATTGGTAGCTCCTGTGGTCGACGCGACCAGCGGATCACCGGCGTTGTTCGATACGTTTGGTACGACAATGCCAGATTCTCAGAGCGTGCGCTGGAAGCTGAGTTCGATGGAGTGGCGCGACGATGACATAGTATGGTTACGGTACGTTCGCACTATTCGCTAGTTAATTTGAGTAAGCGCTGAAATGTACTTTAACTGCTCAGCGAATCTCATTACCCGCACAAATGCGAGGTTGCGCAAAATGTTCGAGAGTCGTGATCAACCGCTTATCTCGCGCCGCAGGTTTGCAAAGCGATTTGCGATAGCCGTCGCTATGGCACTCGCGATCGACTCGGCCGCTGTCGCCTTCGGCGCGATTGGATATCATTCGCTGGAAGGAATGGATTGGCTTAAAGCGAGCGTCAATGCGTCGATGGTGATTACCGGCAACGGTCTGGTGAGTCGGCTGCACACTACGGGCGGCATGATTTTTTCGATCTTCGATGCGATAATCGGAGTGCTGGCGTTCGTCCTGGTGAGTGGCCTGTTGCTTGGTCCCGTGTTCCATAGGGTCCTGCACGCGTTTCACATTCCGCCTGAAGAATAAAGCTGCTCGGAAAGATTGAATCGGAGCCGCGGCGCTGGCGGACGAATCAACGGCGCCGGTGGCGGAAAAAGCGGCGACCGCGATCGAGATCGCCGCTTTTTCCGCGAAGGGCGATGAATCAGGCGAGCGCGACGGCGATCGATCCGTCGGCGTTCCATTGCGCCGCGTCGTGGCCAAAGATCAGGCGCGCGCCGGCCCGTTCCATTTTGCGATAACCTTCGATCACCGTGCGCATCGCGTCGTAGCTGAAGGCGAACGGCGGCAGCACCATCTCTTCGAGCACCTTGCGCATGTAGCAGGAGTCCGCCGTCATCACGAATTCGCCACTGTCGGTGCGTATGCGCAGTGACTGGTGGCCTGCGGTGTGACCGTAGGTCGGCAGGCAGACCACGCTGCCGTCGCCAAACAGATCGTGCTCGCCATCGACCAACTGGAGTTGGTGGCCGAGGTCGAAATCCGCGCGATTGTAACCGTTGCGTCGGATCAGATCGGGGTCCGCCGCAGCTTCCCATTCGCGGCGCTGCACCACCAGCTTCGCATTGGGCAGGTCGGCGTTGCCGCCGACATGATCGAAATGCAAATGCGAATTAATCAGGTAGTCGACGCGGGTGGGATCGACACCGCGCGCTTCGAGCCGCGCGGCCAGGTCCTCGCCGGGTTGGAACTCTACCGCGAACATCTTGGCCAGCGAGCCGATGCGGCTCGAATCGCGCTGGAGGTCGCGGTGCAATCCGGTATCGAAGACAGCGCGGCCCTTGGGATGCTCGATCAGGTAGCTCGGTATCGGAAGCCGAAGACGTCCGGGCTCTTTGGCCAGAATGCCGGCGGCGGCAGTTTCGAGCCATCCGCAGATCATGGGCTGGATTTTAACCGACATATAAAATTGCTCCTTTTTCAGTGGCCGTTCGGTTGCGCCGCGAGGCGATCGTGGGTTTTCGCGGACGACCAAATTCGCCACTCGCGACTGCGTACATATCTCAAAGGCTCGGCCGTTTAGCCACTCATCCATACCATTCAACCCGGTTTTTCCAACTCGCCGGATGAGGACACAGAGGTAATCCGGCAGGTATCGATGTGAAGTGTCCGGTGGTGCGAAGTTTCCGGCAGGGCGGCGGAGTCCGCGGAGCGATTCGCGGCCGGCCGCGTGCTGCCGAATTCAATTGCGCAAAGCCAGACGGGCTCGCTACAACAGTCAGACAACCCCCAAGGTGGGGCATCATGTGTGGTTACACGATCGTCACCGGTCTATCCGGGAGCGACGAGGCCATTCGGACAGTCGTGGCCGGCGCCTAATCGGCCGGCCGTCGGCGCTCCTGCGGGAGCCGCAAACACTTGGAGGAGATCTCATGGTCGAGCGAAAACAGCGAGTGCCGTTCCGCGATTTTTCGACGCTCAACGCCGAGGACCGCAAGATGGGCGAAGGCACCCAGGTCAACGGCAAGGTAGTCAATATCTTCAGAGTTTTGATGCAGCATCCCAAGCTCACTCGCGCGTGGTCGAAGTTCGCGACCTACATCCTTTCCGACCAGCAGAGCCTGCCGGCGCGCGAGCGCGAGCTATTGATTCTCAGGATCGGATGGCTCAACCAGGCACCCTACGAATGGGAGCAGCACGTTCGAATCGGCAAGGCGGCCGGGCTCACCGACGACGAGATCGATCGAATCGGCAAGGGCGCGGCGGCCGGGTGGAATAAGCATGACGCGGCGTTGCTTCAGGCGGCCGACGATTTGTTCGAGAAATCCGTGGTTTCGGACGAAACCTGGAAAACGCTGTCCGAGCGCTACAACACCGAGCAGATGATGGACGCGGTTTTCACCATCGGCCAGTACAACCTGGTGTCGTGGGCGTTGAACAGCCTGGGCGTTCCGCTCGACGATTACCTGCCGGGTTCGAAGAAACCAGCGTAATCGAGCCGGACGCCAGCCTGCCCGGTTATCGGCAACCGCGCGGGCTGGCGTTAAATCCTTTTTACTTTCGCACGAAAATCTTGGATATAATCGACCCGATAAGTGAATTATTGAAGCGGCGGCAAGGTTGGCGCGCCGCAGGCGCTGCTGCCGACCCGAGGAGGAACAATGTCATACGATCTGATCATTCGTAACGGCACCGTCGTCGATGGCTCCGGGCTTCCGCGTTATCGCGCCGACGTCGCAATTGCGCAGGGCCGAATCGCCGCAATTGGCAAAATCAGCGGCGCGGCGAAAGAGACTATCGACGCCGAGGGGCATATCGTCGCGCCCGGCTTCATCGACGGCCATACCCACATGGACGCGCAAATTTTCTGGGACGCGCTGGGCACCTGTTCATGCTGGCACGGCGTCACCACGGTGGTGATGGGCAATTGCGGTTTCTCGCTCGCGCCGTGTGCCGAAAAGGACAAGGCGCGCGTCATTCGCAATCTCGAGCGCGCCGAAGATATCTCGCCGCAAGCGATGGAAGCCGGCATCAAATGGTCGTGGGATTCGTTTCCGCAGTATCTCGACGCCATCGACCGCGTGCCCAAAGGAATCAACTATACCGCCTACATGGGTCATTCGGCATTGCGCACCTATGTGATGGGCGAGCGGGGCTTTACTGAGGAAGCGACGTCGGAGGATCTCGCGGCGATGAAGCGGGAGTTGCGCGGCGCGATCAAAGCGGGCGCGGCCGGCTTCAGCACGTCGCGCAATCGCAATCATGAGACGCCCGACGATCAGCCGGTCGCGAGCCGTCTCGCCAACTGGAATGAGGTTTCGGAGCTGGTCGGCGTGATGGGCGATCTCGGCGCCGGCGTATTCGAGCTGGCGCAGGAATCGGTCGAGCGCGATCCCGAGCGCATGCGCGATTTTCTCGGCCGCCTGCAGCGTCTCGCGCTCGAAACCCGCGTGCCGACGACCTTTGGCGTGGTCTCGATGCGTAAGGCGCCGGACACCTGGCGTCCTTATTTTCAGATGATCGACGAGACTGTCGCGCGCGGCGGCAGGATGCTCGCGCAGGGCACCAGCCGCTGGATCAGCTCGCTGCTCTCGTTTGAGACTGCGATGCCCTTCGACAAGACGCCGGTCTGGTGCGATATGCGCAAGCTGCCGCTGGCCGAGCAGGAGGCCGCGCTGCGCAATCCGGACTCGCGCCGGGCGCTGCTCGAGGCCGCCCGCGAGTACATGACGAAACCGGACCGCGCGATCGGAGCGGAGGCGCGCAAGCCCAATTTCGATTATCTCTTTCTGTTCGATAAGCCGCTACCTCCGTATCGCTCGATCGCGCAAATCGCGAAGGAAGTGAATCGCGATCCGTTGGAGATGATGATCGACCTCGCGCTGGAAAAACATCTCAAGCAGTTCTTCATCCAGCCGATCGTCAACGAGGATCAGGATTTAGTGCTGGGCATGATGCGCCATCCGCGCTCGGTCGTGACTTTTTCGGACTCCGGCGCGCACGTGTCGCAGATCATGGATTCATCGATCCAGACCCATCTGCTCGGCCATTGGGTGCGCGATCGTCAAGCGCTGACGCTCGAGTATGCGATCCGCAAGATCACCTTCGAGCTGGCGTCGTTCTGGGGCCTGCAGGGGCGCGGGATGATTCGCGAGGGTAATTTCGCTGACGTCACGATCTTCGATCCCGAGACCATTTCACCGACGATGCCGACGCTCGAATACGATTTGCCGGGCGGCGCGCGTCGCCTCAAGCAGAAGTCGGTCGGGATCAAGGCGACGATCGTCAACGGCGAGGTTCTGATGCGCAACAACGAACATAGCGGCGCTCTGCCGGGCCAACTGATTCGCGGACCGCTGGCGGCTGCCCGGTAGCGAACTGCGCCGATAACGAAGCTACATTCAGCGGGCGGTGGGACGATGTCCTGCCGCCCGCTCGCATTTCACGGGTCGCATCAGGCACGAACAGATCCGGAATCTGTCGCGCGGCCTATTCTGTGTGCTGCCGCGATTGGAGAAAAGCCGGGTTCTCCCTGACCGGACCCGATAGGTGGGTCGCGGAAGGAAGTTCGACTTTCGTGGGAAAATTGTGGTGGAGGCGGGGGGAATTGAACCCCCGTCCGAAGACCCTCCAGAAATGGCCACTACACGCTTAGTCCGCAAACTGTAGCTCGCCGCGCGACCGCCTACGGACAGGCTGGCGCGCAGCCAGCCGATTGTAATTTCGGGCCACCGTCCAATCGGTAGACTACGGCACCCTAGCCCACTAAATGACGCCTCGACCCACAGTCATGGGCGAACAGTGGCGAGACGCTAGCGGCCCTTAGGCCGCCAGAGCGTAACCGTTATTGTCTGCGGGTAAATTTCGCAGTACTGTTTGTTTTACGGGCCAACAGCACCCCGGCGTGCGACCAAAACTTTCGTGACCCCGTCGAACCCGGTTCGCCCCCATTGGTGCGACCGTCGTGCGGCACGATCGATCGATGCGCGTTTTCTAACGGCTACATCTCAATTCTAAGTACGAATCCTCGCTCGCGCAATGCGCCTGAGCCATCCGCCGCCGGTTGCCGGCAGCTTTGCGGGCCGAAAATTCGACTTCTGTCGGCAAATCGCCTTGGAAATCGACCAGAAAATCTCCAGGAATGTTGCGAGCCACCGGCGGTGTCGCGAGCAGGCGCAGGATTTGTGCTATAAATTCGCCACGTTCGATGAAGATTCTGGGAATTTCCGCCTACTACCACGACAGCGCCGCGGCGTTGGTCGATGATGGCAAAATTGTCGCAGCGGCGCAGGAAGAACGCTTCTCGCGCAAGAAGCACGATCCCGGCTTTCCGCACGATGCAGTCGCCTATTGCCTGCATGCGGCGGGAGTGAAACTGAGCGGGATCGACAGCGTCGTCTTCTACGATAAGCCCTGGATCAAGTTCGAGCGGATGCTCGAAACCTACCTTGGCTTCGCGCCGAGCGGTTTGAAGTCGTTCCTTACCTCGATGCCGTTGTGGCTCAAGGAAAAGCTCAACCTCAAGTCGCTGCTCAAGCATGAACTCGCGGCGGTCGGCGAATGCGGGGTGGCCGAATTGCCGCCGCTGCTCTTTACCGAACATCATCAGGCGCATGCGGCGTCGGCGTTTTTCCCGAGCCCGTTCGAACGCGCGGCGGTGCTTTGCCTCGACGGGGTGGGCGAATGGGCGACGACCTCGCTCTGGTTGGGCGAAGGCAATCGCCTCGACCCGCAGTGGGAGCTCGATTTTCCTCATTCGCTCGGCTTGCTCTACTCCGCCTTCACCTATTACACGGGCTTCAAGGTCAATTCCGGCGAGTACAAGCTCATGGGCCTGGCGCCCTATGGCAAGCCCGAGTACGCCGACGCGATCCTGAAACATCTGATCGACCTGAAGCCCGACGGGACCTTTCGGCTCGCCAGCGATTATTTCAACTACGCCACCGGCCTGACGATGACCAGCGACAAGTTCCACGCGCTGTTCGGCGCGCCGCCGCGCACGCCCGAGTCGCCGCTGACCCAGCGCGAGATGAACCTGGCGAGTTCAATTCAGGCGGTGACCGAGGAGGCCGTATTGCGGCTGGCGCGTACCGCGCGCAAGGAGCTCGGCGCGGAGTACCTGTGCCTGGCCGGCGGCGTGGCGCTCAATTGCGTCGCCAACGGCAAGATTCTGCGCGAAGGGATTTTTCGCGACATCTGGGTGCAGCCGGCTGCGGGCGACGCGGGCGGCGCGCTCGGTGCGGCGCTGTGCGGATGGCATCTCTATCGCGAGGGTGCGCGCGCTGCCCGCGACGCTGACGACATGCGCGGGACTTACCTCGGGCCGAGTTTCGACGACGACGAAATCCGCCACGCGCTCGACGCGGCCGGCGCTGCCTATGAACGTTTGGACGACGATCAATTGTTCGATCGCGTGGCCGAGACCTTGAGCCACGGCTCGGTGGTCGGATGGTTCGACGGGCGTATGGAATTCGGTCCGCGCGCACTCGGCGCCCGCTCGATTATCGGCGACGCGCGCGACGCCCGGATGCAATCCGCGATGAACCTCAAGATCAAGTATCGCGAATCGTTCAGGCCGTTCGCGCCGTCGGTGCTCTACGAGCGGGTCGGCGACTACTTCGAGCTCGATCGGCCAAGCCCCTACATGGCGCTGGTGGCGCCGGTGCGCGAGCAACTGCGCACCCCGATGACGCCCGCGCAGGAGCGCTTGTTCGGCATCGACCAGCTTAACGTACCGCGCTCGACTATCCCGGCGGTGACGCACGTGGATCACTCGGCGCGAATCCAGACCGTCCATCGCGAGACCAATCCCCGCTACCACGAAATGATCCGGCGCTTCGAGGCGCTCACCGGCTGCGGCGTGATCGTCAACACCTCGTTCAACGTGCGCGGCGAGCCGATCGTATGCACGCCCGAGGACGCCTACCGCTGCTTCATGCGCACCGAGATCGACTACCTCGTGGTCGGAAACTTTCTGCTGGCGAAGAGCTTCCAGCCCGAACGTCCGCGCGACGAGTCGTGGCGTCAGCAGTTCGAGCTCGATTGATGCCCGAGCACGGCAAGCCGGCGAGCGTCAGCCGCAAGGAACTCCGCAGCTTCGGTCTGATTCTGGGCGCGCTGTTCGCGGCGTTTTTCGGCCTCTGGCCGTTGCTGCGTCATCACTCCACTCCGCTATGGCCGTGGGTCGTCGCCGCGGTGCTGTGGCTGTTCGCTTTGATCTGGCCGCCCGCTCTCAGCTACCTTTATCGCGGTTGGACTCGGCTCGGACTCGCGCTCGGATGGGTGAATACTCGCGTTATCCTGACCTTGCTGTTTGCGATCTCAATCGTTCCGGTCGGACTCATCATGCGCCTGTGCGGGCGCGATCGGATGGCGCGCAAGCTCGACCCTGACTGCGCCAGCTATCGGGTACCGTCGCGGCGGCGGGGGGATAAAGACATGGAGCATCCATACTGATGGTTGAATTGCTCAAGGACCTTTGGGGATTTGCGCGCGCGCGCAAGAAATACTGGCTGATACCGCTGATTGGCACCCTGGTGGTGTTGAGCCTGTTGGTCGCGCTGGCGCAATTCTCGGCCGTCGCACCGTTTATCTACACGCTGTTTTAGGTCGGAGAGATGTTACCGTTGTCGAGCGAAAACCCGCACATGAAACGTCAGCGAATCCCGCGCGTGAATTGCATCCCCAGCCCGAGCCGCCGTACCGCCCGATGCTGAAGGCGTTGGCGCAGCGGCTCGCTCTCATCCTGGCAGGCATCCTGGTCGCGTTCGCGATCGCCGAGGTCGTGGTCCGCGTATTCGATCTCGCGCCCGCCGAATTTTATACCTACAACCAGTATACCGGATGGAAATTGAAGGCCGGGGCCTCCGGTTGGCAGACCCATGAGGGGCATGCGTGGGTCAAAGTTAACAGCGCCGGCTTTCGCGGCCCCGAATTTTCCTTCAAGAAGCCGCCCGATACGCTCAGGGTCGCGGTGCTGGGCGATTCCTTCACCGAGGCTCAGCACGTCAATTACGAAGATACGTTTTGCGCCGTCGCACAGAGCGATCTCCAGGAGCAATGTCCGTTCGTGATCGGTGGCGAAGGTGGGCAAAAGCGCCTGTTCTCGCACGTCCAGGTGATGGACTTTGGATGCGACGGCTATGGCACCGCGCAGGAGCTGGTCACTATGCGCCGATGGGTGTGGCGCTATTCGCCCGATGTCGTGGTGCTGGCCTTTTTCAGTGGCAACGACGTCCGCAACGATTCGGTCGTGCTCGAGGGCGACAAGTGCCAGCCCTTCTTCGTTCACCGCGATGGCAAACTCGTGCTGTCCGGTCCGTTCGAGGATTCGTGGTCGTTTCACACCCATTGCATGCTGCGCTTCGAATCGCGCCATTCGCAGGTCCTGAACCTCATCGGGAGCGGCCGCAGCCAGCTCCGGCGCATCATTCGCCGCGAGCGCGCCAAACCCCAACAGCGCCGCCGAAAAAAACGGCCCCACGGAGTCGAGCTCGGGCTGAGCGATCTGATTTACGGACCGCCAATCAACCAGGTTTGGCGCGAAGCCTGGAGCGTCACCGACGACGAAATCGCAATGATGAATCGCGAAGTCAAAGCGCACGGAGCGCTCTTTCTGGTCGCCACCGTCGGAACTGGAATCCAGGACGATCCCAACCCGAAATTTCGTGCCAAATATATGCACATGGTCCATTCGGATAATCTCTTCTATCCCGACGACCACATTCGTGAACTGGGGAAACGGGAGGGGTTTGCCGTGCTTAACCTGCCCAAGCCGATGCAAGAATATGCCGAGGCTCATCGCGTCTTTCTGCATGGCTTTTCCAACACTACCCCGGGTACCGGCCATTGGAACGTCGAGGGCCATCGGATTGCCGGCGTCCTGATCGGCGAACGTATTCGCCGGTTGCTCAACGATTCCCAGCCCTCGGCGACACCCGCGCCGCCAGCCGCCGCGCCCGCCGCGCAAGCTCCGCCGGCTGCTCCGCCACCGGCGCATTGACGCGGATGCCCGCCTGTTATGCGAACGCTCTTTCGATACCGCACCATTGCGCCGAAAGCGTTGCGCCGGAGTCGCTCGAATCGTGCGATAACGGCGTCGGCCGCGCTGGCGGGCGCAGTTAACAATTCCAGCGCAATGACGTAAACGTTGCTGATAACGCTGAAAACCAGCCGCGCCCCGTGGCGCTGCGCAAGATTACGCGGAGGATTACACCGATGGATCGTCTAAAAGGAAAAGTCGCGTTGATTTCGGGCGGCGCGCGCGGTCAGGGTGCGGCCGAGACCAGGCTCTTTGTCGAACAGGGCGCGCAAGTCGCGATCGCCGATGTGCTCGACGGCGAGGCGCGCCAGCTCGCCGACGATATTAATCACAAGGCCGGCTCCAAAGTTACCCTGCCGTTGCATCTCGACGTCACCCGCGCGGCCGACTGGCGCGCCGCGGTGGAATCTTGCGAACGCGAATTCGGCGGTCTCGACATCCTCGTCAACAACGCTGGCATCCTCAATACCAAGGGCATCGCCGACACCAGCGAGGAGGAATGGGACGCCATCATCAACGTCAACCAAAAGGGCGTATGGCTCGGGATCAAGGTCGCGGCGCCGGCCATGAAAAAACGCGGCGGCGGCTCGATCATCAATATCTCGTCGATCTACGGCCTGATCGGCTCGGGCGGTTCCGCCGCATACCATGCGAGCAAGGGCGCCGTGCGCCTTCTTACCAAGACCGCAGCCGTCGAGTACGCGCCGGACAACATCCGCGTCAATTCCGTCCATCCGGGAGTGATCAAAACCCCGATGGTCGACATCTTTGACGACAAGGAGCTCGACGCGATCGCGATGCTCGCGCCGATGAAGCGCGCCGCCCGTCCCGAAGAGGTCGGCTATGTGGTCCTGTTCCTGGCCACTGACGAGGCCTCATTCGTGACCGGCGCCGAATACCTCGTTGACGGCGGGTATACTGCCGTGTAACCGCGTCGCGGCCGCTATTTCTTCTTGTCGCTGATGAAATATTCGCCCGCCGCCAGGCCCTCCAGCGCGAGGCCCAGGCCCAGGTTGTCGATCATCAGGCGCTTCAGTTCGCGGGTCAGCAGCTGCCGCGCATAACGCACCGTCAACGGCGGGCGTTGCAGCAGATGGTGCGCGACTTCCCATGCGCGAGCGAGCAGTTTGTCCGGCGGCAGCACCTCGCCGACGAGACCTAGATGCTTGGCCTCCTTGGCCTCGATCTTCTCGCCCATCAAGAGAAAATAGCGCCCGCGATTCGCCCCGAGCAGCAACGGAAATACCACGTGGACGCCGTCGCCCGGCACCAGCCCGCTCGGAAAATGGGGCAGGTCCTGAAACACCGCGGTATCCGACGCCAGCACGATATCGCACAGCAGTGCCAACTCCGCGTGAATCAGCGCCGGACCGTTCACCGCCGCGATCATCGGTGCTTCGATATCGAGGTGATTCATGATCAGGTACTTGGCATCCGTGATCACATGATCCCACATCGCGGCCGGAATCTTGTCGGCGTCGCCGAATTCGTGCTCCGCGATGAAGTTGTCGCCCGCGCCGGTGAGGATTATCACCTTGTTGTCGCGGTCGCGCGCCACGTCGCCCAGGGCGTGCGCGGTATCGCTATGTGATTCGAAGTTCCAGATCACCGGTCCGTCGTTGTTGTGCAACGTGAATTGCAGGATGCCGTCGCGGCGCTCCATCTTCACGTGCTTGTACTTGTTGGCGTATTCCTCGAATTTGCTCATCGTCGTTCTCCACGCGGCTCGCTTGATACGTGAGATACCTGCAATACGTGTGATCCTTGGCCGAACCTGCTCCGATTCAAAATGCCTGGCAAGCGGTCGATTTCGCTTACGCCGGCGCCTTGCCTTCCGGCCAGCTCGGCACCCATCCGTCGAGCGGCAGCTTAGCCGCGTTGAAAAATCCCGCGACCATGCGCCACAACCCGGCTGCCATCACCAGCTCGATCAGCTCTTCGTTGGTGAACGCCTGCACTAGCGTCGCCCACGTCGCCGCCGTCACCGTCGCGGTCTCGTGTAGTTCGTCGGCCATCTTGATCACCGCCCGATCGACCGCGCTGTACGCCGTGCACGCGTCCGGATCGCGCACCCCGAGAATCTCGGGCTCGGGGATTTTGAGCTCGCGCGCCACCCGCACATGCTGGCAAAATTCGTATTCCGATTTCGTGCGCCATCCGATACGCAGGATTACCAGCTCGCGCGCCCGCGAATTCACCACGTTGCGGAACATCATCGTGCGCAGCAGCTCGGCAAACCCACCCGCGACGCGCGGACTGTTGAGCATCGTGCGAAAAGCGTTCAGGCTCGCCCAGCTCTCGTCGATATTGACCTCTTTGGCGCGCTTCAAAGCCTCTTCGGCGGGTAGCACTGGAATCATCGTGGCCGACCTCCATTCTGTTTGCGCATTTCCGTGAAGCGGATTTCGCGCGTTTACGCAGGGTGACCGATCGCCGCCGCGCGCGTCCAATTCGCCCGCCGCAACGCGATCGCATTGCGCATCCGTAGCTAAGCCCGGGGGTATTCCGCAAGCGTCGCAAGCTCGCCGAGTTGCGGCTCCCGGCGGGAAATGTCAGCCTGAATTTCAGGAGCCACGCAATGTCGGCCAACGCCGGCCCCTCAATCGAAGTGCAAAATTTGCCGATGCGCCGCGCGCGGAAAAGGCGGTGGCGCATTGCTTTCGTGATGTGCCTGCTGGTTGCCGCCGGATGCGCGCCGTCGTCCACCTCCGTCGTCAATCCCTTTGCCGACTCCCAAACTCCCCTGCAGCAGGCCCAGGATCTCGAACCTATGCTCCAGGCGGCCGGCTTCACCGAGTTGCCTGCGGCTACTCCCGATGAAATCACCCGGCTCAAAGCCCTGCCGCCGCTCAAGCTCGGTTACTACGACGATAAAAACGGCGACGCCCATTACTGGATGGCCGATCCCGACTACTGCAAATGCCTCTTCCACGGCGACGAAGCCGCGTATCAGCGCTATGAAAATATCAAGCTCGAAAACCAGGTTGCCGCGCGCGATCGCCGCGCCGTCGAGCTCCAGCAACAGCAGCAAATGCTCGGGCCGCCCGGCTTCGGTCCGCCCGGCATCGGCTTCGGCGGCGGTGGCAGTGGCTTCAGCTTCGGTGGCGGCGGCTTCGGTTTCTCGTTCTGAGGCCCCGCGTATCGCGTATTCGAATCGCGCCCTGTAACATTTCTCACAATGTCTGCTTCTGCCACCGGCAACACCCCGCGCCTCGTGCTGGTCACGGGCGGCGCGGGCTTTATCGGCTCTCATCTGACCGACGCCCTGATCGCCCGGGGCCTGCGCGTGCGCGTGCTCGATAACTTCGTCGCCGGTCTGCGGGAAAACGTCAACCGGGCGGCCGAGGTCGTGATCGGCGACGTGCGCGACCTCGATTCCATCCGCGCCGCTTTCGCCGGTGTCGATTGCGTCTTTCACATGGCCGCCCTGCCGCGCGTCCTGCTCTCGATCGAGCATCCCGTCGAGACCCATCTCACCAACGTCGTCGGCACCCTCAACGCCCTGCTCGCCGCGCGCGACGCCGGCGTCCGCCGCTTCATCTACTCGGGCTCGTCGTCGGTTTACGGCGACCAGCCGACCCTGCCGCTGCGCGAGTCGATGACCCCCAATCCGCTCAACCCTTACGCCCTCCAGAAGCTCGCCGGCGAACAATATACCCGCATGTTCCATCGCCTCTTCGCGATGGGCACGCTGACCCTGCGCTACTTCAATATCTACGGTCCTCGGATGGCCACCGAGGGCGCCTACGTCACCGTCATCGGCCTCTTCATCCGCGAACGCCTCGCCGGCCGTCCACTTATCATTCATGGCGACGGTACCCAGACCCGCGACTTCACCCACGTGCGCGACGCGGTGCGGGCCAATATCGCCGCGATGGACGCGGGCGTCGCCGACGGACGCGCGCTCAACGTCGGACGCGGTGAAAGTCTCAGTGTCAACCAGATTGCGGAAATCGTCGGCGGACCCGTGGTCCATGTCGCACGCCGGCCCGGCGACGCCCGCGACACGCTCGCCGATCTCAGCGCGATCCGCGCCGCCCTCGCCTGGGAGCCCGAAGTCGCCACCCCCGACGGAGTGCGCGAGCTGATGCGCCTGGCCGGCTGTCCCTGACTTTTTTGTGTGCGCACACGGCTGTCCAAGCGGTCGCGTCGCGCACTCGGCCCGCTTTCAGCGCGGTTGGCTTTGCAGCACGCCCTCGCGTTCGAGCCGCGCGATATCGCCCGGCGCATATCCCAGGTAACTCGACAGGATGCGCCCGTTATGTTCGCCGAGCAGCGGCGCTTCCAGATCCAGCAGATCGGGAAAGGCCGAAAACCGCAGCGGAAATCCCGGCACCTCGAAGTCGCCCAGCAGCCGGTCGTGAACCTTGCGCACCGTGTGCCGCTCGCGCAGATGCGGATGGCTCATCGCCTGCTCGAGCGTCAGCACCGGCGCCGACGGAATTCGCGCCGCACGCAGCGCTTCCACCGACGCGTCGTCGCTCGGCATCCGCCCGAGCCAGTCCTCGATTATAGGAATGATCTCTTTCAGATGGGCCAGGCGCGCGTTGTTGTCGATAAAGCGCGGGTCGCGGCCCAGCTCCGGCCGTCCCATGATTTCGCAGAACTTGACCCAATGGTGATCGAGCCACGCGAAAATAAAAATGTAAGTCTCCTTGCCCTTGAACATCCCCGCCGGACACAGCGACGAATAATGCTGTCCGGTGCGAAGCGCCTTTTTTTCTCCGCCACTCGCGCTCAGCGTCTGCACGCCCCAGTCGTGGTAATGGAAGTAGGCGTCGAGCAGCGAGATATCCAGGTATTGGCCCACGCCCGTGCGGTCGCGATAAAATAGTGCGCACGCCACCGCCGCCAGCGCATGGACCCCGGTCGAGACGTCGCCGATCGCCAGCATCGGAGGGTAGGGCGGTCCGTCCGGCTCGCCGCTGAGCGAAGTCACCCCCGCATACGCCTGCCCCACAAAGTCGTAGCCCGGATCGTTCGCCAACGGCCCGGTCTGGCCGAAAGTCGAAACCGAACACATGATGATCTTCGGGTTGATCTGCCTTACCGCTTCATAATCGAAGCCCATTCGCCCGATCACGCCAGGCGCGAAATTCTCAACCACTACATCAACTTTGGATATCAGCCCGCGCAGGATCTCCTTGCCCTCCGGCCGCCGCGCGTCTAGGCACAGGCTGAGCTTGCCGCGATTCTGCTGCACGAAGTATCCGCTGCGATTATTTTTGAAGTACGACACCGTACGGCAGCGGTCCCCGTCCGGCGCCAGTTCCACCTTGATTACTTCCGCCCCCATCTCCGCCATCAGCTTGGTGACGGTCGGTCCCGCCACGAACTGGGTGAAGTCGAGCGCCTTGATTCCGTCGAGTACGTGCCTCGGAGCTTGTGCCGCCATCAACCGACCTCCTGACTTGATCCGTAACCGACACCCGTCACTTAATCCAAAACCGACGCGTTACCGCTGCTCGCGCTCCGCGCAATTTACCCTGAAGAATCGCGCGGCGCGGCCGATCCACTTGGTGCTCTAGCAATTGCACTGTCAGTGTCGCAAGGCGAATCTATCTTCTCTCCATCTTGGCGCCGCGCCAGCGGTAACAATCCGCCCGTGAAATTTGCTATCGTCGCCCGAGACCCGCTGGCTCCTCGCGAGCCTTGCGCTGTCGCACAGGAGGAACCGCCATGGCGGCAAAGAAGACCCCGGTTAACGGCGAATCCAGGCCGATCGCGCCCGCGAAATTCGCCCATGCGGTTTTGCGCACGACCCGCCTGAAGGAAATGGTCGACTGGTACTGCACCGTACTCGGCGCGAAAGTCATGTACGAAAATAATGTCCTCGCGTTCATGACGTACGACGATGAGCATCATCGAATTGCGATCGCCGCGTTTCCCGGCATCGTCGAACGCCCGCCGCACTCTGACGGCCTCGATCATCTGGCCTACACCTACGCCACCATCGGCGATCTGGTCGCTACCTACGAACGGCTCAAGGCCGCCGGTATCACACCGGTAGTCACCATCAACCACGGCATCACCACCTCGATGTACTATCGCGACCCCGACGGCAACAAAGTCGAGTTGCAAATCGACAACTACGACAACGCCGCCGCGATGCATGAATTTTTCCGCACCGACGCGTTTGCCAAAAATCCGATCGGCGTGAACTTCGACCCCGACGACCTCGCGCGCCGCTATCACGCCGGCGAGTCGCTCGCCCAACTGACTAAGTACGATCCGGAAAAAGGCTTCAATCGCGAGGCCCTGGTGCGGCTCAGCCAGTAGGGCCGGCAGGACCAGTACGTTCGTTTGCACGTACGCGAAGCCCTCGATATGCGCGTAGGTCAAGCTCTGAAGATGGAGGAATTGCGATGAAACTCGCAACGTTCACCCACGGCGGTGTCACCCGGATAGGTGTCGCCACCGGCGATATCATCGTCGATCTGGCGGCCGAGGCGCCCGAACTGCCGCGCGAAATGGCCGCGTTTCTTGCTGCCGGACCCGCTGCGCTCGAGCGTGCCCGCAAGGCCGCGCAGGGCACCCATCGGTTTGAACTGGCGAAGGTCAAACTCGAGGCGCCCGTGATGCATCCGGCGGAGTTCCTCGCGATCGGCCTCAACTACGCCGATCACATCGAAGAGTCGAAGATGAAGCGGCCCGAGTTTCCGCTGTTCTTCAACAAGCAATCGAGTTGCGTCACCGGCCCCTACGATCCGATCCATCGCCCGCGGGTCTCCACGGCGCTGGATTACGAGGGCGAACTCGGCTTCGTGATCGGCCGGCGCTGCCGTCACGTGCCGCGCGATCGCGCCCATGAGGTCATCGCCGGCTACCTCGTCGTCAACGACGTCAGCGTGCGCGACTGGCAATTCAAGGCCCAGACCATGACGCTCGGCAAGTCCTTCGACACTCACGGGCCAATCGGTCCGTGGATCGTCACTCCCGACGAGGTCGGCGATCCGCATACGCTCGACCTGAAGACCTGGGTTAACGGCGAACTGCGCCAGCATTCGAATACCAAGAACCTGGTCTTCGACTGCTACGCGCAAGTCGAAACGCTCTCGACCGTATGCACCCTGATGCCGGGGACGATCGTTTCAACCGGAACTCCTGCCGGTGTCGCCTTTGCGATGAAGCCGCCGCAATGGCTCAAGGCCGGCGACCGCGTGCGCATCGAAATCGAGCGGGTCGGAGCGATCGAAAATCCGGTGATCGACGAGCCCGCCGACACCGCTGCTATCTGACGCACGGAAGAAATTCTGGGGAAAGAGGCGTTGGTCAATGATACAGACTCATTATGCGCTTCAATTCGTCGGCAAGGTTGTACCTGCCAATACAGCGGGTACAGTTTTAAGCGCGACTTTGTCCGCGCCCCCATGCCTGATCGCAACCTCCAGTGACCCGGGGGAATTTCAAGGAGCAATTCGCACGACCGAAGGTCCACGTTCGACCTTTGAATCTACGGTCACCTTTCTCGACGAGACCACTTTTAATGAGGAAGGAATCATCACTTTGGGTGCCGCCGCCGACTCGATTCGGTTTTCCACCGTGGGCCGCGGCTATCTTGGTGGCAGCGTTGATCCGAAGGTGAAGCATGGATCTGTCGCATGGAAGATCGACAGCGGCACTGGTCGCTTCGCAGGAGCCAGCGGCTTGATCACTTCCAATTTTCTCGTGACGGCCGCAGGCGACGTAACTGACCATCACTTCGGCATCATCTTCACGAATTAACCCGCTGATTGATCAATCGTACGGGCGGATGTCGCCTCAGAGATTGCGGGTGGCGAGGACTTCGAGCGCGGGTCTTCGCTCCTTGCAACTGATTCGCCGCGGCGCCGCCAGGTAATTCAGCTTGAAACCGAGCCGTTCGTAGAGCTCTACGATACGCTCGGTCGCCTCATTCGAGAGCACCACGGGCCCGCGGTGGATCGCGAGGAATTTGGCCAGCCGCACTTGGTCGTCCCAGCCGAAATCCTCTTTCGCGTAGCGCGTGAACACCACGTCATACGGCGGATCGGCGTACACGAAATCGTCCGCCTTGAGCCGCAGCCGCGCAAAGTCCCGATTGGAAAAGGTCCAGTGCGCTAACGCCGCGCGATAGCTGGCAAAGTCCCTCGCGTAGTTGATCTTCGCGTAACGCCCAAACGGCACGTTGAATTCGCCGCGGCTGTTGAAGCGGCACAACCCGTTGTACCCGGTGCGATTCAGAAAATAGAAAAGTGCTGCGGCTTCGGCGCTATCCGCCTCGCCCGCCGCGATCAGCCGATTGAAGCGTTCGCGATGTCGGTAGTAAAGCCGCTCGTCGTTGCGCATCTCGATCGCCGGGCTGAAGCCGTGAGTCAGCCGGTGATAGAAATTGCAGGCGTGCGGACTGATGTCGTTGAGCAGCGCGCGGCGCGGGCGCAATCCGAGCGCCACCGCGAGTCCGCCGCACAGCGGCTCGACCAGCCGCCGATCGCGATAGGGCTCATACAAATCGCGCAGGCGCGGCACCAGCCAGCCCTTGCCGCCGGCCCATTTGAGCGGCGGCTTGAGCGCCTGCGCCTGCCGTGCGATTGGATTCGCACCGATGTCCGCCACCGCACTCGCCACGGCTCCAATTGATCTTTTCGCGCGCATGCTGTCAACCGCGCCGCGAACGACGCCCTACTTAGGCATCGCCCCGATTCCCTGCGGAACGCCATAGGCCTTGATACTCGCCGCGCGGGCCTGCTCCTGTCCCACGCGCACCGGCAGAATCACCAGACTCAACCCGTGTAGCTGCAGCCAATTCTGCAGTTCGAGCGCGGTGTGGTTGTGCAGGAAGCGGCTGACGAAGCCGTCGAGTTCGTCGGTAAAGATGAGCTTGCCCGCGAAGAACACCGAGTGCGGGAATTCGCGCGCGACCTCGAGGCACAGCCGATGCAGCTCGACCACGACGTCGGGCCCGATGCCGGTGCGCAATTCCGGATGGAAGCCGAGGTCTGCGGCGAAGCGGCCGTACTCCACCATGTCGTCGGCAATCTGCTGTTCGACGTGGTTGACTTCGTCCGGCCCCTTGAGCAGCGCAGAATCGATTTCGCCGACGCCGACGAAAACCACGTTGCGGAATTGCCCGCCAAACAGCCGTTGCATAGTGGTCAGCGTCGCCAGTCCCAACCCGTTAAAGCCGCTGACCAGCAGCACCGCCGTCGGAGCATTCGGATCGCGACTGGTCGGCGCCATCTCGGTGGCCGCGAAAATCTCCGGCAGTACGTCGGCTTCGAGTTGCTCGACCGCTCGTTGCACGTGCTCGTAATGAGACCGCACGACCATGCACGCGGCGACCATCCCACCCGTCATCACCACCGTCACCCATCCGCCCTGGTCGAACTTCAGCGCCACCGTCAGAACCAGAATCAGCGCGGTAAAGGTGCAGCCGACGCCGTTGATCAGGAGCTTGCGCAGCCAGCGCGGTTCAACGTGGCGCTCTTGCCACCAATGCACGGTCATCCCGAGTTGCGAAAGGGTGAACGTGATGAAGACGTTGATCGCGTAAAGCACCACCAGCAATTCAACGCTGGCGTGCGTGCCGACCAGAATTACCGCCGCCGCCAGCCCCATCGCCAGCACGCCGTCCTGCGTGACCAGGCGCGCGCTCAGATTCGCGAATCGCCGCGGCAGCCATCGGTCCGTCGCCATCGACGCGAGGACCCGCGGCCCATCGACGAATCCGGTCTGCGCCGCGACGAACAGCAGCGCGCCCTCCGACAGCATCGTGAAGGTCACTATCGGCGTCCCAATTCGCAGGCCGAAGAGCCGCCAATGCGCCGTCATCTTCTCGAACAGCACCGCGTTGAGCGTTTTGCCGGCTTGCGGTCCGACGTGGAACAGCATGTAGCCGAACAGGATGCCGCCCGCGACGAATGCGAGCGACACCGACATGTAGATCATGGTGCGCTTGCCCGTAACATTACGCGGCTCGCGCAGGATCGGCAGGCCGTTGCTGACCGCCTCAATTCCGGTATAGGTGCCGCCGCCCAGACTGTAGGCGCGCAGGAACAGTATCGCCAGTGCGAAGAAGCCAATGCTGTGGATGCTGGCCCCGGTCTGCACGAACGCGGTGCGTACCTCTTTCGGGATCGTCGCGGCGCGCTCGAGCAGCGCGTACGTGATCAGCCACCCGTGCATAATTACGAACGCGATAAATATCGGCAGCAGCGACAGCACCGATTCCTTTACCCCGCGCAAGTTCATTCCGATCAGCACGAGCACGACGAGCAGGCACACCCAGAATTTGTATTCGAGCGTTGCCGGGGGCATGAAGCTGAAAATCGCGTCGGCGCCGCTGGCGATCGAAATCGAAATCGTCAGCACGTAGTCGATGACCAGCGCCGAGCCCGAGACCACGCCGGCATGACGTCCGAGCAGCTTGGTCGCGACCAGGTAGCCGCCGCCTCCGGTCGGGAACGTATCGATAGTCTGCGAGTACGACGCCGATATGATGAAGACCGTCAGCGCCATCAGCAGCGCCAGGAACACCGCCATGTACTGATGGGGTCCGAGCGCCAGGAAGGCCTCCTCCGGCCCGTAGCAGGACGAACTCAGACCGTCCGATCCGAGCCCCACCCAGGCGAGGAATGCGACCAGCGAGAGTTGGTGAAATATCTCCGGATCCTTGATGTCGCGCGCAGGCCCGACGAGGATCTCGCGCAGCTTCCGTTTCGATTGGAGGAGTTGGCCATCATCGGCGTCCGACATAAATTTGCAAATGCTCCCTTGTCTGGATTGGTGACGACACCGGCCCGCGCCACGCTCGTGGGCCGTACGGATCCATGCCCGGTATCGCCACTGTCACCCGGTTTTTTGATTATTGGTTTGCGATCTATACGGGGTAGTCGGCGCGCCCGAGTCCGACCCGATAGCGTGCCGCGTCGATCACGTTTTGCATCAGCGCCAGCACCGTCATCGGTCCGGTGCCGCCGGGATTCGGCGTGATCCATCCGGCCACGCTCCGCACGCCGTCGAAATCCACATCGCCGGCGAATCGCCCCGCTGCGATACGGCGAAATCCGACGTCGATCACGCACGCCCCCGGCCTGATCATGTCGGCGGTGATCAGAAACATTCGGTCCGGCGGCGCCACTCCCGTGCACGACACCACGATGTCCGACTCGCGGCAGATGTCCGCCAGGTCATGCGTATGACGATGACACCAGGTCACGGTCGCGTTGCGCAGCCGCCCGCCCAGAATTATCGCCATCGGCTTGCCCGCGATATCGCTGCGTCCGATCACGGCCGCGCGCCGTCCGTCCACCGGCACCTTGTAATGATCGAGCAGTGTCAGCACTCCGCGCGGCGTGCAGGGAATGAAACGTCCCCACTGTCCTCGATAAAATCCGCTCATGCTCGCGGAGCCCACCGCATCGACATCCTTGTCCGGGTCGATCGCGTCGAACAGCCGAAAAGTGTCGATGCCGTCGGGTACCGGCAGTTGCAATAGGATCCCCGTGATCGCCGGGTCCGCGTTGAGCCGCGCGATCGTTTCGAGCACGCGCTCGGTGGACGCCTCCGCCGCCGCGATCTTGATTACTTCGCTGCGAAAGCCCAGCGCCTCGGCGAGCTTGCGCTTGTTGTGCACGTATTGGGTCGAGGCCGCATCGTCGCCCACCATGATTGCCACCAGCGCGGGCACCAGCCGATAACGCTCGGCCAGCTCCTGCCCGTGGGCTCGCAAGTATGGCTTCAAATACCGACTGACCTCGCGGCCGTCCATCAGTGTGCCCGTCATTTTGAACTCTCTGCGTCCCTCAGCGCACACGCCCGTCCGCCGGCGATCGACGCCGAAAAATTCGAGAAGCGGGCTGGAGTCGGGGTGATCGTAAAAATTATCGCGGAAAATGCGGATTCAGTTCGTTGCAGACAAACGCCTCTGGTAAAATTAGACGGGCTGATGGAACCGGTCAAGCGCACCCCGTTCGCTTCCTTGCATCGCAAACTCGGCGCCCGCATGACGGAGTTCGGCGGCTTTGCGATGCCGCTGAGCTATGCCGGCATCATCCCCGAGCATCTTGCCGTGCGCCGCGCCGCAGGCCTTTTCGATCTCAGCCACATGGGCGAATTCATGCTCGAAGGTCCGCGCGCACTCGCGCTGCTCGAACACGCCCTGACCAACTCCGCCGCCCGGCTGACCGATGGACAGGCTCAGTACACCATCATGTGTACCGCCGACGGTGGCACCATCGACGACCTCATCGTCTATCGGCTCGCCGCCGAACGCTACATGCTTTGCGTCAACGCCTCGAATATCGGGGCCGATTGGCAATGGCTTGGCGAACTTAATCGCGAGGGCGCCGTGCTTACCGATCGCAGCGACGAGACCGCACTGATCGCGATTCAGGGACCGCGCGCACGTGCGATCCTCGCGCGCATCACCAGGCTGCCGTTGGCTTCGATTCCACGCTTCCGCACAATGTCAGGCGAGGTTGCCGGCGTGGTCTCGATAATTGCGCGCACCGGCTATACCGGGGAGGACGGCTTCGAAATCTTCTGCCCCGCCCCATCTGGCGAAGCCCTTTTCGCAGCAGCGCTGGAAGCGGGCGCGGCCGACGGCGTCGTGCCCTGCGGCCTCGGCGCGCGCGATACGCTGCGCATGGAAGCCGCGCTGCCGCTCTACGGCCATGAGCTCGACCGCACCACTTCCCCGCTCGAGGCCGGGTTGCGCCCCTTCGTAAAGTTCAGCCACGGCTGTGTCGGCGAAGCTGCGCTGGCTGCCCAGCGCGACGGGGGAACTTCGCGCCGCCTTGCCGGCATCCGCACCGACGACGGCAAGAGCATCGCGCGTCAGGGCTACAAAATATACCGTGACCAATCCGAAATCGGGGCGATTACGAGCGGCACCTACGCGCCCAGCTTCGAGCGCCCGCTGGCGATCGGCTACGTGCCGACCGGCGCCGACTTGCACGACGGCGACCGCGTCGAAGTCGCGATTCGAAACCGGATGGTCGCGGCGACCTTGGTGCCGCTGCCGTTCTACCGGCGTCCATCAGTCGCCGGCTGATCCGGAGCAGTGCTGCACCCGGTCGCGCACGCTAAACTCAGGAGCATTCGAGGAAGTTAAGTCATTAGATGAGATTCATCCCGCACACCGAAGCCGACCTGGCCGTCATGCTCGAGACCGTCGGCGCCACCCGCCTCGACGATCTGATCGCTCACGTGCCGGAAGGATTGCGCGCCGCCGCCGTCATCAAGTTGCCCGACGGGTGCGCTGAAGCCGAGGTCGCCGCCGAACTGACGACGCTGGCCGCCGACAATCCCGGCGCGGCCGGCTTCGCCAACTTTCTAGGCGGCGGCTACTACCGCCATTATGTCCCGGCAGCGGTCCGGGCGATCACCGCCCGCGCCGAGTTCGCCACTAGCTACACCCCCTATCAACCCGAAGTGAGCCAGGGCACCACCCAGGCGATATTCGAGTTCCAGACCTTGATCGCGCAGCTAACCGGCCTCGATCTCGCCAACGCCAGCATGTACGACGGCGCCTCGGCAGCGGCCGAAGCGATCCTGATGGCCCATCGAGTGCTGCCCAAGCGCCGGGTCGTCGCCATTTCGCGCGCGCTGTGGCCCGACTACCGCGCGACAATCCGTACCTACCTTAGCGCGCTGGGCACGCTCGACCTCGTCGAATTGCCGTTCGACCCCGCCACCGGGGCAATCGACCGCGCGGCGCTGGAAGGCCTCGCCACCGACCAATTGCTCTGCATCGTTACCGGCTATCCCAACGCCTTCGGGGTGATCGAGCCGCTCGCACAAATCGCCGAGGCGGCCCATCGGGCCGGCGCGCTGGCGATTTCGGTTACGGCCGAGCCCCTGGCGCTTGGAATCCTGAAGCCGCCCGGCGCACTCGGCATCGATATCGCCGTCGGCGAAGGACAGAGCTTCGGCATGCCGTTGCAATTCGGTGGCCCTGGGCTGGGATTCCTCGCCGGCCGCGCTGCACACGTGCGCCAGATGCCCGGGCGGCTGGTCGGGCAGACCCGCGACAGTGAGGGCCGCCGCGCCTTCTGTCTGACCTTGGCCACGCGCGAACAGCACATTCGCCGCGAACGCGCGACGTCGAACATCTGCACCAATCATTCGCTGTGCGCGCTCGCCGCCACCGCCTATCTCTCCCTGATGGGGCGTAGCGGATTGCGCGAACTCGCCGCGCGCAACGTGGAACTCGCGCACGCAGCCCGTGCGGCGTTGGCGGCCGCCGGAGTTCGCTCGCGTTTCAGCGGACAATGCTTCAACGAATTTGTCGTCATGATCGACGCGCCCCAAACGGCGCTCGCTGCCGCCGAGCGCCATGGAATACTCGCCGGTCTCGCGCTCGAGAGCGACTATCCCGAACTTGGCGCCGCGCTTTTGATCGCGGTGACCGAACTCAATACCGAAGCCGAGATCGAGCGGCTGTGCCAAGTGCTCGCGGGAGGCAAATAATGGCGATCAGCAAAAAACCCGGGACCGCTGGCGCCGAGCCAGCAGCGGCCGCTTTCGGGAACCCGGCGATACTCGCAGGGCCAAACGCTGTACCACTGATTTTCGAGGAATCGTCGCCCGGACGCCGGGGCGTCGATTCTGTCGGCGGCGCGGCCAGCGTGGCGCATGCGGTCGATCTCCTGGGCGGTGAACTCTGCCGTAGCGATATCGAGGGTTTCCCGGAACTCAGCGAGCCGCAGGTCATGCGCCATTTTCTTCGCCTTTCGCAATTGAACTTCGGGCAGGCGCTCCAGTTTTATCCGCTCGGCTCCTGCACAATGAAATACAACCCTGCGCTGAACGACGAGATGGCGGCGCTGCCCGGCTTCGCCAACCTGCATCCGCAAACCCCGGCGCATTTGGCCCAGGGCGCGCTCGAACTGATTGCCCGCATGGAGGCCGCGCTCGCCGAGATCACCGGGATGGACGCCGTGTCGCTCGCCCCCGCCGCGGGTGCGCAGGGCGAGCTGAGCGGCCTGCTGATGATTCGGGCGTGGGAGGAGAAAAGCGGCAAGGTTCGCCGCAAGGTGATCATCCCCGACACCGCTCACGGCACCAATCCCGCAAGCTGCACGCTCGCCGGCTTCGAGGTAATCGTCGCCCGCTCCGGTCCGCGCGGCTACCTCGAAGCAGCAGAGATTCGCCGCCTGGTGACCGACGAGGTGGCCGCCCTGATGGTGACGAATCCCAACACGCTCGGCATGTTCGAGCCGGAAATCGAGCAAATCGCCGCGGCTCTGCACGAGCGCGGAGCAATGCTCTATCTCGACGGCGCCAACATGAACGCCCTGATGGGCGTGGCTAAGCCCGGCGACATGGGCGCCGACATCGTTCATCTGAACCTGCACAAGACCTTTTCGACGCCGCACGGGGGTGGCGGTCCAGGCGCCGGTCCGATCGCGGTTAAACGGCACTTCGAGCCCTTCCTGCCCCATCCGCGCCTGGTCAAGCGCGGTGAGCAATGGGAATTCGATCGCGACCGTCCCGATTCAATCGGGCGATTGCGATCGTTCCACGGTAATTTCGGCATGCTGGTCCGCGCCTATGCTTATATCCTCGCGATGGGCGGGGACGGACTCGCCGCCGCCAGTCGCCACGCGATTCTCAACGCCGCCTATCTGCGCAAGCGTCTCGCGCCGTATTTTCCCACGGCCACCGCCGAGCCGACGATGCATGAATGCGTGCTCACCCACGACCTCGAGCAGCGCACCGGCGTCACCACACTCGATATCGCCAAGCGCCTGCTCGACTTCGGCGTCCATCCGCCGACGATCTACTTCCCGCTGGTGGTCCACGGCGCGCTAATGATCGAACCGACCGAAACCGAGAGCCGCGAGACGCTTGAAAGCTTCGTCGAGATCATGGAGCAAATCCACGCCGAGGCGTTGGCGGTCCCCGCGATGGTGAAAGCGGCGCCGCATTCGCTCAAGCTACGGCGGATCGACGAGGTGACGGCCGCCCGCCATCCGATTCTCCGCTGGACGGGTCGCTAGCCGGCGCTGGCGAGGTCGCGTCGCCAATTCGTGGGGGCGGCCGCGGGGTTTACGCTTTGCACGCGAGCCGCAGCGCCCGCGCATAATCCTCGGCGGTGTTGACGTTGAGCAAACTGCGCAAATCCGGATCGAGCGGGCGCAATGCCGTTTCTTCGACTACGCGAACCGCAAGCCGCTCGGCCACCGTTGAGAGCCGCCGTTCTCCGCCGGTCTCCATCGCGATCAGTGCCGCGATCGCCGGTTCGCGCCGATATGCCGCACACAACGGCTGCAGGATTCCATGAACTTGCGGAATCGCCGCGTCGCGGTCGCCAACCATTGCGCAGAGCGCGACAGCCAGATCGGCGCGCAGCAGCGGCAGGTCGCACGAACATGCAAAAGCGATCTCGTGGCGCGCCCGCGCGAGCCCGCGCCGCAAGGCTCCGACCGGACCGTCGAAGGCCGCGTCGTCGCGCACAATAATCAACCCGTCCGCACGATCTTTCAGCGTCCGATCGATTGAAAAGGGCTCGTCGCACACCGGCGCCGCGACGATGATTAGCTCGGCAAACGCGCCGCTCAGCGTGTCGATCAAGTGTTCCAATATGCTCGACGGCCCGAACGGCAAGGCCGCCTTGGACAGCCCCATTCGCGAACTGCGGCCGCCGGCGAGGATTACGGCACTCGCCGCGCTCATCGGTACGCCCTCGCGCGCCGCCCGCTCCCGCCGCAGGATGGTCGTCGCGCAGCCGGCGAAATCATTTCGACACGACCCGATTAGCCGTCAACTCGCTCAGCGCGATGCCGATGGTCTGCTCGTGATAGAGCACCGCGAGATGGCCGGTATTGCGCAGCACGATCAGCCGCTTGAACATCCCGTCGGGAAAAGATCGTCCACGCGGCGGCGGTACAATCGGATCGTCGGCGCCAAAAATCGCGACCTCCCGGGGACTGCGCTGGGTCGCCGACCAGGGTGCCCCGAGCGTCACCAGCGAGCGGACGCGGTGCTCGGCCGATCGCGCTGCCGCCATCCGCGCCAGCGTCCCGCCGAGGCTATGACCGATGAAATGGACGCCCGCGCCGGGGTCGGCCTGCGCCGCCATCTCGGCCAACTGCGAGGCTGATACCTCAGCCGCTTGACGCGCCGAGTATGCGAAGAAACCGATATTGTCGAATCCCGCCATTCGCAGCAGCACCGACATCGCGAGCAGATTGGTGCGGTCGCCACCGTTGCCATGGATCAGTATCACCGCGTCCGGCGACTGTCGAAACCGCAACGGAAGCCACGCCTGCGTAACCGTCAGGCAATCCAGCGGATAATACGTCGCCAACGCCCAGGTGGCCAGCAGCTCGCGCCCCATCGTGATCGGATTCATCCTATTTTGTGAGTGTAATCGCTACGAATAGCGACCGCCATCCGCTAGTTTCCCAACCGTACACCGTTAACCGTCGAGATCCACGGAAGTAATCAACTTAACAGGCAAACTTTATCCACAGCGCGGAATCACCACCATGTGCGTTAGAATCTAATCTACATGTGGCAAAGAGGTGCCATATACGCTATATGCCTTCCTTGGTTTGCACGCTTGATCGGGCTAAGGGGGAGATCTTTCGAAAATTGAATACCGTAGAGTGTGTGGTAGCAGCAGCGACCGATCGACATCTCGCAATTGCTGCGGGATACCGATGGACGAGTGCATGAAGGAGGAGAGAAATAGTGAGAGAGAAGACCGTCAAGGCCAGTTTGTGGATTACGTTACTGGGAGCGCTGATGGCAATAGGGGGATGCGGTCCCGACTCCGGCGGCGGGACTGTTACGACCGGTGGTCATCATCCGCCCCCGCCTGCCAAAACGTCTCCAGGTTCCGGACTGTTTGCCGTAGATTGCGCCAAAAATTTGGCCTACGTCCCTCTAAATACATACGACAACATGGAAAGTGGGCAGGTTGCTGTAATTAACCTCGCAGTCGATCCGGACACCACGGATCCCCGCATTGCGACGATCTCACTGGGGCATTCGGATATCCCGACTGGCACCGCGTATGATGACGACGACAACCTGATCCTGGTCGTCGGTGGTGGATATGTCGATGTTATCGACCAAGCCACCAACATGCCCGTCATGGGTTCGCCGTTTGCTCTTCCGGGGGGCAGCGACGTCGGCGACACTGGTCAAATCCTGTACAACACCAACACCAATCTGGCGATCATTGGCTTGTACTCGCCAACGAGTGGGTTCGTGACCTTCAACCCGGTCACCCATGCTTTCGGCACTGTGATTCCGGCGAGTTATCCCGAGGCTTTTTCGCTTAATTCAACTACCAATGTCGTCATGGATGCCAGCGACGATACCGGTGGCGGGTCAATGGATGCGGTTGACGTAAGCGGTGAGCGTGCCTGCACCCTTAACGATTCCAATATCGGAGACGATCTCGATGGCGCCTCGACCGATTCCGCCACCAACATCACCGTGATCAGCAATGAGGACGGCACAGCTTCGGTGCTTAATCTCTTTGGATCTGCCTTCAACCCGGGCTCGGGTACGCCTTGTACCCTTGATGAAAACAATCCGCCCAATTCGGTGTTGGTCAGTGGGCTTCCTGGAGGAACGGCGGGCTCAGCAGTTAACGGGCGGACCCATCAGGCCTTCCTCATCGAGGACGATAGCAACGGAGTGACACTGCTCCAATTGCCCAAGAGCCCGGTCTCCGGGACGCTGACGCCAAGCAAATTGGGCACGCCCAAGATTTCGACCATTCCGGATACTCCGCAGGGAGTCTCGTGGGCCACTCAGGGCGATCCGTATGCGGTCGCAGTGGGCGAATGCAACAATACCGGTTACGCGGTTGACAGCGACTTCCAGTTTCTCGTCGAAGTCGACTTGAGCACTCTGCAAAACCATCCGGCGATGATCAGCAACCCATTGCCCACAGGCAATTGCGCTGGAACCACCACGACGTTCAGTTGCATGAACGGTAGCGGGGTGAAATTCTTTCCGCTCCCCGGGGTGATGTAGAAACAGTCGCGTCAGCCGCCGAATCGGTCTAACCGCCGGCGGTGCGTGGCGAGAAATGAAAGCGTGTGCCCCGCGCGTCCGCAAGGACGCGCGGGGCACACGCGGTTTTGGGGCGTCGATCAAACCGCAGCGCGATCGCGTCCGGATTCGGCTAGTTTTGCGGTAACCGTGCCCACTGGCTATTCTTGGGCGCGGAACGTGGCGATCAAGCAATCACCGCTCATTACTCAATACCTCACCGTCAAACAGAAGGTCCCCGACGCCATTCTGTTTTTTCGGCTCGGCGACTTTTACGAAATGTTCTTCGAGGACGCCGAAGTTGGCGCGCGCATCCTCGATATTCAACTGACGTCGCGATCGAAAGACGGAGTGCCGCTGTGCGGAGTGCCGTACCATGCGGCGGAACCATACATCGCAAAGCTGCTGAAGGCCGGACTCAAGGTAGCAATCTGCGAACAATCTGCACCGCCGTCGCCGGCCGCGGGCTCGAGCGGAAAGGGCGGCGCGTTTCAGTTATCGGCGCCGGGCGAGAAGCGCGGCGGCGGCGGAAAGGGCTTGATGCCCCGGCAGATCGTGCGCGTGATAACCCCCGGTACGGTCGGCGAAGAGCTGGTTCTGGTCGCCGGCGAGAAGAATTTTCTGCTGGCCGCGGCGTCCGACGACGAGGCTTTCGCGCTGGCCGCGATCGACGTTTCGACGGGCGAGTTTATCGCGACGCGAATCGCCGGGGCGGCCGGTCTGCGCGAGGAAATCGCGCGGATCGCGCCTCGCGAAATCGTAATCCCCGCCGGCAGCGCCGCGCTGAAGACGATCGCGACGGAGCAGCGCTGTCCGTTGACCGAACTCGAAGCCGGCGCTTTCGACACAGTGGGCGCGCAGGCGCTGCTGGTACAGCGCTTCGGCTTGCAGGCGGCGGCGCTGCCCGACGGCGGGTTCGCCGGTGCGGTGGTCGCCGCGGCGGGTGCCGCACTCGGCTACGTCGAGGAAAACTTCGGGCGCAACCTGGCCTACCTCCGGCCTCTGCGGCTCTATCGCGCCGCCGAGTTCATGTTGGTGGACGAGGTCAGCCGCCGCCATCTGGAATTGCTCGCTTCGAGCGACGGCACTCGCGCCGGTTCGCTGCTTTCGATTCTGGACGAGACGCTGACGCCGGTCGGCGCGCGAACGCTGTCCAACTGGATCGCCTATCCGCTGCTCGATCTCGCCTCGATTCGCGGCCGCCACGACGCCGTTGAGGAACTGTTCGACGCGGACCTGGGCGGCGAGGTGGCGGAGTCGCTGCGGCGAATCGGCGACCTGGAGCGGCTGGCGGGCCGGATCGGAGGCCTGCGTGCGAGCCCGCGCGACGCGCTGCGTCTGGGTCAGGCGCTCACGGCGGTCGGAGCGCTGCGCAATGCGCTGGCGTCGCGCGGCAGTGCGATGATTGGCGCGATCGCGCAGCGCCTGTGTCCGTTGCCCGAAGTGGTGGCGCAGATCGATTCCACGATCAGCGACGAGCCGCCGGTAAATCCGCGCGACGGCAATACCATCCGCGCGGGCTTCAACCCCGAGGTCGATGAGATGCGCGGGCTCGCGCTCGACGCACGCGGCGTGATCGCGCGGCTGGAGACTTCGGAGCGCGAGCGGACGCGGATACCGTCGCTCAAGGTTCGCTACAACCAGGTCTTCGGCTACTACATCGAAGTCACCAAAACCCACGCCGAGCGGGTGCCCGACGATTATGAACGCAAGCAGACGCTGGTCGGCGCCGAGCGTTTCACGACACCGGCCCTGAAGGAACTCGAACGCAAGATTCTCAGTGCGGAGTCGGGGCTCAAGGAACTCGAACTGCAACTGTTTGCCAGGTTGCTGCGCGATCTTGCCGCGCATACCGGGGAGATTCTGGAGACTGCGATCGCGGTGGGCGAATTCGATACCTTGCGGTCGCTGGCGGCGGTCGCGCGCGGCCGCGGTTATGTGCGGCCCGAGCTGAACTCGGGCTTCGCGATCGGAATTCGCGACGGCCGCCATCCGGTGCTCGAATCGTCGATGAAGCCGGGCGAGTTTGTGCCCAACGATCTCGACGCCGATCCCGCCGAGCGCCAGTTGCTGCTGATCACCGGTCCCAATATGGCGGGCAAATCGACCTACCTGCGGCAGGTGGCGCTGATCGCGATCATGGCCCAGATCGGTAGTTTCGTGCCGGCGACCTCAGCCGTTATGGGGCTGACCGATCGTGTGCTGACGCGGATCGGCGCGCGCGACGATCTGCGGCGGGGTGAATCGACTTTCATGGTCGAGATGCGCGAGACCGCGCGCCTGCTCGAGGGTCTGACCGAGCGCAGCCTGTTGTTGCTTGACGAGGTTGGACGCGGCACCAGCACGTTCGACGGCCTCGCGATCGCGTGGGCGGTGGCCGAACATCTGCACGACGCGATGCGCGCGAAGGTGCTCTTCGCCACCCATTTCCATGAGCTGACCGATCTTGCGCGGGAACGGACACGGGTCAAGAATCTCAGCATGGCGGTGCGGGAGTGGAATGGAGAGGTGCTCTTTTTGCGGCGTGTGATCGAGGGGCCAGCGAGCCGCAGCTACGGAATCGAAGTGGCGCGGCTGGCGGGGCTGCCGACGGAAATCATCGCGCGGGCGCGCGAGATTCTGAGCAATCTGGAACGGGGCGAATTCGATGAAGCCGGCCAGGCGCGGCTGGCGCATAGTGCCGAGCGCGAACGCACGGCGGCGCAGTTCGGTCTTTTTGCGCCGGCCGAAAGCCGCGTCGTCGAGGAATTGCGCGCGCTCGAAGTCGAACGGATGACGCCGGTGGAAGCGCTCAACGCGCTTGCGCGAATGGTCGGGCGCCTGCGCGGCGGCGACGAGTAGGCGGTGAAGGCGGCGCCGATGGTTGGCCCCGCGCGCCGGATTTCCGCGGTGAAGCGGGCCGGGTGGTTCGTTGCGGTGTTCGCCCTGCTGGCGGTGCAGGCGACCGCGCGGCCCGCGACTGCGCGCGCCGCGACCGTCACGGGCGCGTCGATAAAACAGCAGGGCAATGCGGTCGAACTCCATTTCGCCGTTCATGGGCATGGGCTTGGATGGCATCTCAGCATTCATAAGCAGGAACTCTGGATCGATCTCGACCACGTGCGCATGCGGCTCGCCTCGCTACCGCTGAGGGGGCGCAAGATCGCGCCGATCGATTCGGTGCGCGCGATTTATGGCGGCGGCACGACTGGACGAATCGTGGTCGAGGTAAAGGGCCGCACCGATTACGCAATCGGGCGCCTGCCGCACGAGCTGGTGCTGCGGGTGGCGCCGGCCGGCGAGGTGCCGAACCTTGCCGCGCCGATTCTGACCCGCATGGAGCATCGGCATTACGTCGCGAGGCCGTCGCCGCCTCCGCCGCAGGCGCGGACCGCGATGCCGGCGGCGCCAGGCGCGAAGACAGCAGCTCCGGTACTGGCATCAATTCGCCCCCCGGTGCGGGCTCGGGAGCCGACCGGCCATCCCCTGGTTGTCATCGATCCGGGCCATGGCGGTTACGATCCGGGAACCGAAGCGGCCGGCACGGTGGCGGAAAAGACCATCGCGCTGCAAATCGCCATGCGCCTGCGCAACGCGTTGACGGCCAGCGGAATCAAAGTTCGGATGACCCGCGACAGCGATACTTTTCTGACCCTGGCCGCACGCACGAAATTGGCCAATCGCGATCACGCCGATCTGTTCGTGTCGATTCACCTGAACTCGAGCCCGGATTCGAACACCACCGGGATCGAGACCTACTATCTCAACAATACGACCGACCGCGCGACGATCAGGCTGGCGCGCATGGAAAACGGCGTGGCGGGAGGCTATAGCGCGCCGGGTGAGCCCAACTTAAACTACATCCTTACGGACCTGCGCCAGCAGTATAAGGCGAATGAATCCGCATCGCTGGCGCGGATGATCGAGGCGGAGACGGTCGCGGACATCGACGCTTCGACGGGGCTAAAGGTGAACGAGCTGGGGGCAAAGCAGGGTCCATTTTACGTGCTGGTCGGCGCGCTGATGCCGTCGGTACTGGTCGAGTGCGGGTTTCTCTCGAATCCGGGCGAGGCGCATCTGTTGCAGGAGCCGCAATATCAGCAGGGGCTGGCCGACGGGATTGCGCGTGCGATCGTCCATTACTTCAATGCTGACGCGGCGGTAGGCAACCTGTGAGAGAGTTGCGTGAACCGCTTGGGTCGGCGTCGGCGACGACCCCGGTAGCGGCGCTGCTCGATGAGGCGGCGCTGGAGGCGGAGTTTAAGCGCACGCGCAAGCCGGGCGCGGTTGCGCGGACGCAGCTGGAGGCGGTGCGGGCGGCGCTGTTCGAGCGTCATCGCGCGGGCGCCGGCGGATTCGAAATCGTGCGTGCGCTGACAGGGGCGGTCGACGATCTGATGCGCGCGCTTTTTCGCTACGCGGACGCCGAGCACGGGCAGCGTCACTCGCGGCTGAATCAACGGCTGGTGGTAGCGGCTCGCGGCGGATACGGGCGCCGGGAACTCAATCCCTATTCCGACATCGATCTGCTGTTTTTGCATGACTACAAGCCCGGGCCCTACACCGAGATCGTGACCGAGATAATTCTGCACGCATTGTGGGACGCGGGCCTGACGGTTGGTTATTCGGTGCGCAACTCCACCCAATGCGTCAAAATGGCGGCCGAAGATCTGAAGGAAAAGACCGCTATCCTGGATGCGCGTTTTCTGGTCGGAGACGAAAAGCTCTACATGCAGTTCGACACGGCGATGATCACGGACGTACTGAATCGCCACCAGCAGAGTTTTTTCAAGGCCAAGCTGGAAGAGAGCCGTAAGCGGCACAAGCAATACGGCGAATCGATCTATCTGCTGGAGCCGCAGGTGAAGGACGGCGAGGGCGGCCTGCGCGATTTGCATACGGCGTTATGGCTGGCGAAGGTGAAGTACAAGATTCATGCACTGGAAGAGCTGGTGCAGAAGGCGGTGATCACCGAGCCGGAACTGAACGAAGTGAACGCGGCGCAGGATTTTATCCTGCGGGTGCGCAACTCGCTGCATTTTCTCAGCCGTAGGCATTTCGATCAGCTGACGTTCGAATACCAGGAGCAGATCGCGCCGATGCTCGGCTTCACCGCCACCGATGGTGCCGCGGCGAGCGCCAATCTGATGCGGACGTACTATCGGCAGGCTAGTACGATTCTGCGCTTCTCCGAGGGCTTGACCGCACGGGTGACCGAGGACACCGAGCCGACGCGTTTTCTGCGCCGGAGCCCGCGGCGGCAGATTCGGCCGGGAGTGTTGATACAGGGCAACGTGATCGTGCTCGCGAGCAGCGATTTCTTCACGCGCGCGCCGCTCAACCTGATAACAATTTTCGCCGATTGCCAGACCCATGGCGTCGAACTTTCCGGTGGCGCGTATCAACTGGTGCGCGACAATCTGGGATTGATTGACGAAGCGATGCGCCGCGATCCGCAGACCGGAATGGCGCTGATGGGAATCCTGAGCGGGCGCGAGCGGGTCGCCGAAACGCTCGAGGCGATGCATCGGGCGGGCGTGCTGGGCGCGCTCATCCCGGAGTTCGGCAAGCTTTACGCGCGGGTGCTGCACGACCTTTACCACATCTATACGGTTGACCGGCATTCGTTGGCGGCGGTGCGCGAGCTCGAGCGGCTACGCGCGGGCGAATTCAAAACGACCAACGCGCTGTTGACGGAAGTCGCACGCCAATACAGTTCGCTACCGATCGTTTTTCTGGCGCTGGTGCTGCACGATATCGGCAAGGGCCACGGCCACGATCATCATGAACTGGGCGCTCAGCTAACGGCCGCGGTCTGCGAACGGATGGGGCTCGACGCGGAGGAGACGGATCTGGTGGTCTTCCTAGTGCGGGAACATCTGAAGATGTCGCAGGTGGCGCAGAAGGGCGACGTCGATAATCCGAATACGGTCGAGGAGTTCGCGCGCGAGGCGGGCTCGATCGATCGGCTGAAGGCGCTGTACCTGCTTACCTTTGCCGACATGCGCGCGGTCGCGCCCAAGGTTTACAACAATTGGCGCGACATGCTGCTGAGCGAACTCTACATGCGCTCGCTGAAAACGCTCGAACATGGCGGGCGCGAGGCGGCCGATCCGGCGCGGCGGTTGGCGGTGGTGAAGGCGGCGGTGCAAGCGGAGTTGACCGCAGCCAAGGCTCCGGAACAGGCCGTCAATGAATTTCTCGAACGGATGCCGGACCGTTATTTCCTGACCGCGCCCGAGGGCGACATCAAACTCCATTTCGACATGATGCGCGCGATCGAGGAGCGTCCGCTGGTATGCCGCCATCGCCATTATCCGGAGCTCGAGTTCAGCGAGCTTCTGGTGGTCACGCGCGATCAGCCGGGTCTGTTCTCGAAGATTGCGGGCGTCTTGACCGCGAACAATCTCAACATCCTGTCGGCGCGGATTACGACACGCGACGACAGCCTTGCGCTCGACGTATTCCGCGTGTCTCATCTAGGCAACGCCGGTGCTCTCGCGATGGATGAGGATCGCTGGTCGCGTGTCGAGCGCGACCTCGAACGGGTGCTGTCGGGCGAGCAGGATATCGCGGCGCTGGTGGCGCAATCGCATCAGGTGCGATTCGGCGCGCGCAAGTTCGTGCGGCGCGTCGAGACAGAGGTCACGGTTGACAATCGCAGCTCCGAGGAATTCACCGTGATCGATGTCTTCACCCAAGACCGCGTGGGGCTGCTGTTTGCAATTACGCACACGCTGTTCGAACTCGGGATGGTGATCCATGTGGCGCGCATCTCGACCAACGCCGACCAGGCGCTCGACGTTTTTTACATCAGCGATCGTGACGGCCGCAAAATTACCGAGATCGAGCGGATGCGCTCGATCAGGACGGCGCTTGTCGAACGGCTTGAAAGCGAACCGGGCGCCGTAGCGGCGGGCGCCGGTTAAATTCGCGGGGTTTGGCTGAAGCGGTGGGTTCGGTGCGGCCGGGGACGGCGGTTGTTGAGGACGTGGAAAACTCAGTTAAATTCGATTGGGACGAACTGATCGAGCTGCATCTGGCGCGTCAGGCGGTCGAGCGCGGGCTCAGTCGCAATTCGCTCGAAGCCTACGGCGGCGACCTGCGCGACTTTCAGGACTTCTGCCGCAGCCACGGCGTCGATCCGCAGGCCCTGGACGCCGCGGCGGTCACGGCCTATCTCGAAGATCTCGCCACGCGCGAGTATCGCGTCACCAGTCAGCGGCGGCGGCTGGCCGCCGTGCACGGGCTCATCCGGGAAATGATCGAACGCAAGATTCTCAATCGCGATCCGGCCAGCTCCCTCAAGTTGCGGCCGCATCCGCGACCCCTGCCGCGTACCCTCGGACGCGCCGATACGGCGGCGCTGATCGACGCGATCGATACTGCTACGCTGCGCGGCAAACGCGATCGCGCGATGCTCGAGCTGGCCTACGGATGCGGCCTGCGCGTCTCTGAGCTGGTTGGGCTCAAGCTCAACCAAATCAACCTCGAAGCGCGTGTAGTGATCGTGATTGGCAAGGGCAACAAGGAGCGCGTCGTGCCGGTGGGCGGTGCGGCGCTGCGCGCGCTCAAGTCGTATCTGGTCGCGCGGCAAAAGGCGGCGCTGGAGCAGACCCCGGCGGACGGGCGCGGGCGCCGGCGGGCCGACGCTCCCGCGTTGCGGCCGAACGCGGCAGTGTTTATTACGCGGCTCGGCGGCCCGATGACGCGGCAGGGATTTTTCAAGGCGCTCAAGGGATGGGCCGCGAGCGATGCGCGGCTCGCGTGGGTCAGCCCGCACACGCTGCGCCATTGCTTTGCGACCCATCTGCTCGAGGGCGGCGCCGATTTGCGCGCGGTGCAGGAGATGCTCGGGCACAGCGATATTTCGACGACGCAGATCTACACGCATCTGTCACGCAGCCATTTGCGCAAGGTCCATCGCACGTTCCATCCGCGGGCCAGGCGCGCGTTGGCGGACGCCGGAAAGACGGACGACTGATTTGGACGGGTCGCACGGATTTCTCACGCAGTTGCTGCTGTGGGCGGTGCCGATCGTCATGGCGATCATGCTGCACGAGGTAATGCACGGAGTGGTCGCGCGGATGCTCGGCGACGACACGGCGGCGCGCGCGGGTCGTCTGACGCTCAATCCGCTCGCTCATATCGATCCGTTCGGTACGATCATTCTGCCCGCGCTGCTGCTGTTTGCGCATGCGCCAGTGTTTGGCTACGCCAAGCCGGTGCCGGTCGATTTTCGCAGGCTGCATCCGCCGCGCGCCGGCATGATGGCAGTAGCGGCCGCCGGCCCGTTGACCAATTTTACGCTCGCGATACTGAGCGGCGTCGCCTTTCGCCACTTGATTTTCATGCTCGCCCCGGGCGCGGCTTTTACGCCGCGCGGACTGCTGAGCCAGATGGCGCTGGCGTCGTGCATCGTCAATCTTGAATTGGCGGTTTTCAATTTGCTGCCGCTGTTGCCGCTCGACGGCGGGCGCGTACTCGCGGGCCTCCTGCCGCCGCGTCTCGCGCTGCCCTTCGCCAGGCTGGAGCGCTACGGATTTCTGATATTGTTGCTGCTGCTGTATACCAACATGGTGAATGCGGTGGTCGATCCGGTAATCAACGCAATGGCGCGGGTGCTGCTATGAGCGCCGAGGGCACGCCGATCAAACTCGGTGGCGACGGCGCGGGGATGCGCTTTCGCCTGCCGGTTTACGAGGGGCCGCTCGACCTGCTGTTGCATTTGATCAAGCGCGCCGAGCTCGATCCGCAGGACGTTACGGCCAGCATCATCACGGAACAGTACCTCGAACAGTTGAACCTGATGGAGCAGCTCAATCTCGACATCGCCGGCGAATACCTGGTGATGGCGGCGACGCTGCTTTTGATAAAATCGTTCGCTTTGCTGCCGCATCCGGAACTAGCCGACACCGAAGAGGCCGAGGACTTGAAGCGCGACCTGGTCGAGCGGCTGCTCGAATACCAGCGCTATCGCGAGGCTGCGGCCAAACTCGGCGAGCGCGCAGTGCTCGGCCGCGACGTCTTTGCGGCGGCGGGTGAGCCGGTGCCCGAAGAGCAGACGCCGTCGGCACCGTTCGACGTGTCGATCTTCGATCTGGTGAGCGCGATGGCCGCGGTGCTCAAGCGGCTAGGCGATCGCGCGCCGCGGCGCATCGAGTTGCGCGACATCCCGGTGGCCCAATGCATCCCGCGGATTCTCGCCGCACTGGGCGCCGGCGAGCGCGTAGAGTTCACCGCGCTGTTCGAGGACCTGGCCGACCGCCCGCTGATGATCGCGACCTTCATGGCGTTGCTCGAACTTATCCGGCGCGGCGCGGTGCGGGCATGGCAGGACGAGCGCCATGGTCCGATCCTGCTCGGGCGTGGCGAGCGCTTCGACGCACAAGAACAGAATTCCGCAAATGCCGCCGAAGCCGCTAGTATGCAGGTCGCCGACCGCGCCGACGGCCCGGCGGACGAAATTACCGAAGCAGGAGAGCGCGACAAATAGGTTCGCGCACGAACTGGTGGAAGAAGAGCGTCTTAAGGCGATCCTGGAGAGCCTGCTGTTTGCGGCGGCCGAGCCCGTGGCATTGTCGCAACTGGTCACGGTGATCGAGAGCGTTGCCCGCGACGATATCAAAAGGGCCCTCGGCGAGATGGCGGTGGCGTACGCCTCGGGTGGTCGCGGCATCGTGCTCGAGGAAGTGGCCAACGGCTACCAACTGCGCACGCCCAGGGAGCATGCGTCTTACGTGCGCAAGCTGCTCGCGGCCAAACCGCCGCGGCTCAGCCGTCCGTTGCTCGAGACCGTCGCGATCGTGGCCTATCGCCAGCCGATCACGCGGCCCGAAATCGAGCAGTTGCGCGGCGTCGATTGCGGTGGCGTACTCGATACCCTGGTTGAGCGGCGGTTGATCCAGATCGCTGGACGCAAAGAGGCGCCCGGGCGCCCGATCATGTACACCACCACGCGCGACTTTCTCGAACTTTTCGGCCTCAAGGACTTGAGCGGTCTGCCCGACCTCGAGGAACTTCGCATGATCGAGAATCCGCGCGAAGAGCCGCTCTTCGCCCGCCCCGACGGCGCAGATCCGGCGGATGCGTCCAGCGGCGCAGAGGCCGCGGAAAATGCTGGTGGTGCGGAGGCCGTGGTGTATTCAGATGAATCGGAGCCGACTGGAACTGAAACCGGCGACGAGCCGCAACTGGTGGTCGTTGCAGAGGTGACGGAAGTCGCGCTGGGCCGTGATTTTTCTGCTGATGACCCGTCGGCTGAGGTCTCGGCCGGTGAAACCGAAGCGGCGCAACCGGTGGATTCGATGGATACCGCCGCTGGCGAGTCCGCAGCCGATGCGATCAAAGCGGCCGCCGGCGATTCCGTCGCGGACAATTCACCTGACGAGCCGGCCGATCACGACTCGATTAAGCCTGCGGCCGAATCCGAAGATCGCGACTAGACGCAGGGTCATCCGCCCTGCGCGCCGAAAACAGAATTAGTCAGTCACGATTTTCCGGACTGCCCGCGCTTCGAATCTAGGCTTCGCTTTCTTCGAAGTACCCGCCTTCGGCGGCATAGTTCTCGAATCGCGTGAACTGGCTTAGGTAGGTCAGCTTGGCGGTGTCGGTGGGACCGTTACGCTGCTTGGCCACGATGATCTCGGCAACCCCGGGTTCCTTGGTGTCGCGATGGTAAACTTCGTCGCGATAGATGAACGCGATGACGTCGGCGTCCTGCTCGATCGCGCCCGATTCGCGCAAATCCGCCAGCAGCGGCCGCCGTTCGGGCCGGGTCTCGACCTGCCGGTTCAACTGCGACAAGGCGATCACCGGCACGCGCAGTTCCTTGGCTAGCCCCTTGAGCGACCGCGAGACTTCTGCGATTTCCTTTTCGCGCGACTCGCCGGGACGCGATGAACGCATCAATTGCAGGTAATCGACAATCACCAGCCCGAGATGTGAATCCCGCTCGCGCATCAGGCGCCGGCATTTCGCCTTCAACACGATCGGCGACATGTCCGAGCTGTCGTCGATGAAGATCGGCGCCTCGGAAAGCCGCGCGGCCGCCTGCGCCAGCTTCGGAAAGTCGCGTTCGCTGAGAAAGCCCGCGCGGGCCTTTGAACTGTCAACGCGCGCCTCCGAACAGAGCAGGCGCAAGACCAGTTGCTCCTTGGACATTTCGAGCGAAAAAAAGGCGACGCCGACGCGCGGATCGGCATCCATCGCGGCATAGGCGCAGAGGTTCAACGCGAGTGCGGTTTTGCCCATGCTCGGGCGCGCGGCGATGATTACCAGGTCGGAGGGCTGCAAACCCGCCGTGATGCGATCGAGATCGATAAAGCCGGTCGGCACGCCGGTTACGAGTTCCTTGTTCTCGTACAGCCGCTCGATCATCTTGAGCGAATCACGCGTCAGCACGCTCATCGACGGAAACGATTGCCGGATCCGGCGCTCGGAAATTTCGAAGATCCGATGCTCGGCGGTGTCGAGGTACTCCTCGACGTTGGTCGGTGCGTCGAACGCGCCCGAGGCGATTTCGGTGGCCGTGGAAGCCAGTGCCCGCAGCACCGCCTTCTCGCGCACGATGCGCGCATAGTGCGCGACATTGGCGGCCGTCGGCACGCAGGCGGCGAGCTCGGCGATATAGCCTGGGCCGCCAACCGCCTCTAGCGCGCCCTTGGTGCGCAGCCATTCGCTCAGCGTGATCGCATCGACGGGTTTGTTATGCTCGGTCAGATCGACCATCGCGCGATAGATTTCACGATGGGTCTCGCGATAGAAATCTTCCGCACTGACGACTTCAAGCGCCTGATTGATGGCGTCGTTGTCGAGCAGAATCGCACCAAGCACCGATTGCTCGGCATCGAGATTCTGTGGAGGAACACGCTTTAGAATATCGTCCGCCGCTGCCGCCGCCACCTGCAACCCCCCGCCCGCACTAAGTCGAACCGTCGTTCCAGAAACCAATCACTGTGTCCAAGACCAGATTAGTATCCGCATCGGGAAATGCTGCGGCAAGCATACTCGGGGATCTCGCGCATCGTCTATGCACACAGTCCACAGCTCATGCCCGGCGCGCGCGGCGCTTGGGGGACGGATGCGGATGCGCCAGCAGCGGCCCGGCGGCGAGGCCGAACAGAAATCCGCCGACATGCGCCCACCATGCCACCCCGCCTATCAGCGGGCCCTGCGCGCCGGAAGCGATTCCTGCGTAAAGCTGTAGGGCAAACCACAAAAGCAGGTATAGGTACGCGCTGACTTGGACGACCGGCCACAGAATCACCAGCGGCACCACGGTCGTAATCCGTCCGCGCGGATAGATCACGAAATAAGCGCCGAGGACGCCGGCGATCGCGCCGCTCGCGCCGATCACCGGCACGCGCGAGTCCGGTCCCATCGCGACCAGCGCCAGGCCTGCCGCCACCGCTGCCGCAAGGTAAAACAGCAGGTAGCGCAGCGAGCCCATGCGCTCCTCGACCGCCGGTCCAAAGATGAACAGGTACAGCATGTTGCCGCCGATGTGGATAAATCCGGCGTGCAGAAACGTCGCGGTTAAAATCGTAGCCAACGCCGCGATCGCCGATACCGGGGCCGAGAAGTGCAGATGCGCGACCCGTGCCGGGACCATCGCAAACGGCGCCAGCATCGCGTTGACCCGTCCGTCCAGCTTCACCTCGAGCGCGAAGACCGCGATATTCGCAAGGATGAGGATGGTATTGGCCGGCGCCAGCCGATGCGTCGCTTCGCTATCGCGCAACGGAATCATTGCTTAACCATCACGTTCGCGTCGTCATAGCGTCCGCATGGGGAACAGTCGCGCTCGGTATGTTAGCCAGACCTCGCCGTTTGCGCGAGTCCGTGCACTTGAGCGCAATGGATTTGTGTGCGAAACAAGGGTGCGTGTGCGTCCCTCGACGACCTGCGGCGGCCGTCCGGGACGGCGTGCGCGGTGGCTCAGTCAACCGACGGGCCAGTCATTCCCACTGCTTGAGTTTCCCGAATGCCCGCCCGCGAGCGGGTCCAAACATCCGGAGGTTATTATGGAGATCGTCACTCAGGAACTGACAGTGAAGACCGGCAACGAGAGCATGCCGTGCCATCTGGCGCGTCCAGCCAGCGGCGGTCCCTATCCCGCGATTGTGGTTGTGATGGAGGCTTTCGGCCTCAACGGGAACATCAAAAAGATCACCGACCAATTCGCGGCTGAAGGCTTCGTTGCAATCTCGCCGAACCTGTATTTTCGCCAGCCCAACAACGTGGTCGGCTACGACAACCTGCCTGGCGCGATTAAGCTGATGGGCAGCTTGATCGACGATCAAATCGCAGCCGACATGACGGCGGCGATCGATTACGTCAAGACCCTCAAGGAGGCCAAACCGAAATTCGGCACAACCGGCTTCTGCATGGGCGGCCGCGTTGCGTTTCTGACGGCAGTGCGCAATGGCGACGTGTACGCGACCGCGCCATTTTACGGCGGTGGGATGACTCGCGCCGGACAGCCAGGCGGCAAGGCGCCGGTGGACGATGCCGCCAATCTCAAGGGGCCTGTGCTCGCGTTCTTCGGTGGCAAGGATGCGTTCATCCCGGTGACTGAAGTCGACAAATTCCGCGACGCGCTGGCCAAGGCCGGCAAGTCCCCTGAAATAGTGCTCTACCGCGATGCCGATCACGGCTTCATGTGCGAGGAGCGTCCTTCGTATCATCCGGAGCACGCGAAAGAGGCGTGGTCGAAGACCATCGCTTTCTTCAAGAACAATCTCGGTTGAGCATCCAGACCGCAATCTCGATCCGAAACGGGCGAGGGCGAACCCACTGTCATGGTTCGCCCTCGCTTTTTGCATCTACGCGCATCTGAGTTGAAGTAATTCCGCCGCGCCGCTTCGAGATGAACTATCTCATACCCGCCCGTTCATCCCGCCCACGGCTTGCCGTAGCTGTCGAGGCAGGCGACCTCGCTGACCGGTTTACGGGTGATTGGACCGTGTTTGCCCCTGGGATAACCCACCGGCATCAGCGCGTAGGTCTGTACATCAGGCGGCAGATTCAAAATCTCGCGCGCCTCGTCCTCATAGAATGCATGAATCGTCGTCAGGACGGTGCCCAGGCCGAAGGCGCGGCACGCGAGGATGATATTCTGAACTGCTGGATAAATGCTCGACCCGGCTAGTCGCGCCGCCCCCGCCATTCGCGTCTTGACGTCGTCGGGCAAGCTCGCCGCATTTGCCCAGATCGACTGCTTGAGGCACGGAACGATCAGCACCGGCGCCTCGCCCATGTGATCGAAAAGATACAGCACGGAGCGCCACCAGCGTTCGTATTTGGCCGGATCCATGTGCGGCGGCGGCTTGGCGCCCTCGTAAAGCTTGACCAGGATCGACGAGGTCTTCTGGTACAACGCGCCCAGTTGCCGGCGAATCTCGGCATCCTTCACCACGATGAATACCCACGACTGGGCATTGCTCCCAGACGGAGCGCGAATCGCGGCGTCGAGCACCTTGGTGATTACTTCGTCGGGCACGGGGTCGGTCTTGATTCGCCGAATTGCCCGCGCCGAGTACATCGCTTCAAATAGACCAATTTCTGCCATCGTAATCTCCTGGCTGATTTTCAGGTTCCGGTAGTTAGCCACCGCTTCGGGCCGAGCGAAATGGAAATCCGCGTGCCCGCGCTTCTGGTCGTATCGATTCGCCCGACCGCGCGCGCTCGAACCCGTTTCGTTTCCGCTGGTAACCTAACTACCATTGTGCGCCGCCAAGCGAAATCGTCTCGCGCCGTCCGATGACGGGTCCGCGTCGCGCGACGCGCTATTCCATTTTGACGATCTTGTGCTTGATCGCGTAACGGACCATCTCCGCGGTCGTGCGCAAACCCAGCTTGCCCCTGAGGTTCTCGCGATGAGCCTGCGCGGTCTTCGGGCTAATCCCAAGCTTTTGCGCGATCTCCTTGCTGGTCGCCCCCTGGCTGATTAGCCGCAGCACCTCGCGCTCGCGCAGCGTTATCGCCAGTTCGTTGGCGCCGCCGCGCGGCCGCGGATTCTTGAGCCGGTTCAAAAGAATCGGCGCGACCGAGGGACTCAGGTAGCGTTTGCCGCTGGCGACCGAATGCACTGCGCTGATCAGTTCTTCCGGTGCATCGCGCTTGACCAGGTAACCCGCCACCCCGGCCTCGTTGAGCGCCTCCAGCACGTCGGACTCGTCGTCGTGCGCGCTGAGAATCAGCACCTTGGCGGCCGGCGCCGCGCGCTTCATCCGATGCGCCGCTGCGAGACCGCCGGTACCCGGCATCTCGATGTCCATCACAATTACCTGCGGCCGCACCTTCGCGGCCAGCGCGAGCGCCTCTTCGCCGTCGATCGCCTCGCCCACGATTTCGCATCCGTGACGTTCGAGCAGCGCTCTCAACGAGCCCATCAGCACGCGATGGTCGTCAGCCAGCATTACTCGAATGACTTCGCCCGGCTTAATCATGCGGTCTCCGGGATGTCCGCCAGCAGCCGGGTCGAGCCGGCCTTGGATTCGACCCGCAGCCGTCCGCCCATCAATTCGAGCCGCTCGCTGAGCCCGTTCAGTCCGATGCCGTCGCGGCCGGTCGCGTTGCCGATTCCCATGCCATTATCGAGAATCGACAGGCGCACTCGTTTGCCGCGCTTTTCAATCGCGATTTCGACCCGGCTTGCGCCCGCATGGCGGATCACGTTGGCCAGGGCTTCACGTGCGACCTGGTAGCAAAGCTGCTGCACCGGCCGGGTCAACGCGTTCATCGTGGCGGCGTGGATCAGCCGGCATTTGATGCCTGCGTCGGCGAGCCGGCGCGTTTCGTAGCGCAGGCCGTCGGCGAGGGTCGAGCGCCCGAGGGTGGGCGGCTTGAGTTCGCGCACCCGCAGCCGCAGCGCGTCCTCGAGTTGCTTGAAAATGCCGCGCGCCTCGTCGGGCCCGGCTTCGATTCCGATGCGCGCCGCCGCGAGCAGTTGCGCCTGATGGTCGTGGAGGTCGCGCGCGATGCGTGCGCGCTCCGAATCGATCGCACCGAACATGCGCAGCCCGAGATTACCCACCAGCCGCCGCAGCCGGTCGACCTCGGCCTCGAGCAGCCATTTGGCGATAAGCGGGTTGAGGCGCGCCACGAGCGCTTCGATTCGCGCGATCGCAGCGTCATCGGGAGATCCGTGCGCGGCCAAAACGATCGCGCCATTGTCGAACGGTACACATATATAACTGCCGAAGCGGGCGAAGGTGCGGTCTTCGCTATAAGTCGCGCGGGTGGCCGGCGGCGTCGCGCGCACGAACGGAGCCTGTTGGGCATAACAGTTCGAAAGCGCACTTACGCGGGCATCCTCGATATCGATTACTGCCGCCGGCGCGAGCACCCCGGCGGCGGCGGCCACGCGCAACGCCCCGTTTTCGGCGGTGGCGATAATCCAGGCGTCGAACGGACCCAATTTAGCGATCAGAATGCCAAGGCTGGCGAACCGGTTGCGCGTATGGAGCTTGTTCGCCGCGGAGGCTGCGCGATCGATCGAGCCGCGCTCGGACGATGCGTCCGACGAGCGTGCTTTGGAACGCGTGAGCCGTTCGGCTGACTCGCTCGTGCGCCGGCACCAGAAATCGCGCGACACGTGGGCGGCGCCGGCACCGATGATAGCGACGGCCGCAGTGGCCGCTAGTTCAGCGGCAATCAGAAGGTCGCGAGCACCCGGTGTGCCGGGCATCGCCAGCACCATAGTCGCCCGCAGTGCTGGTTCCGCTCCGGCTCCATGCGCTATGGCGACGGCCGCACAAGTCAGCGAATGCGCCAGGCGGCAAGCCGCGGCCAGTTCGTCGTCGCCGAATCGCAGCAGTCCGGTACCGCGATTCGCCTGATATCGCGGGTCGCGCTCGACCGCTGCGAGCAACGAATTGAGCAGCGACTCCGACTGCAAATCCGGTGCGGTCACAATCGTTGCGGCGTGCGTCGCGTCCTGCCACGCGATCAGGCAGGTGCCGCCATCGTGCAGGTGCGCGCTCAAATCGGCCAACGCCCGCAATTGACCGGCCGTCCCATCCTCGGCCGGGTCTCGGCGCGCGTCACCGTTTGATGCAACCGGCCGGGATGGGTTCTTCACGAGTGCGACCGCGGCCCCGCGGGCCGTCAGTGATGGGTGGCCTCGGCAGGCCGGCTCAATTCTTCACCCAGTTGCCTCATTTCGGCTCCGAACGAGGTCCAGTCGCCCTGCTTCAAAGCCGCAATGGCCCGATTGTAATGGCCTGCCGCGGCTTGCAGTCCCGGCGGCGAATTGGTCGATACAACCGTCGCCGATGCGGCCGGCGGCGCGCCGGGTTGCGCCGGTGCCGGCATGCTCGCCGGCGCAGTGGTAGAGGCGACGATTGGTGCGGGGTTGTTCTCGGGACCGCTAAACAGCGCAGTCAGCGCCGATTCCATCGTGGTGCCCATCACAGTGCGGTCGCCATACGACGCCAGCACCCGCTTGAGTTCCGGCAATTGCCCATTTTGCGCGCGGATGTAGAGCGGTTCGACATAGAGCAGCGCATCCTCGACCGGTATCACCAGCAGATTTCCCAGAATGACCTTCGAGCCCATCTGGTTCCACAGTGAGTATTGCTGCGAGATGTCCGGATTCTGATTGATGCGCGCCTGGATCTGATAGGGGCCGTAAAACAGCCGGTCCTTGGAAAATTCAAATTCGAACAGATGGCCGTAGTCGGCGCCGTCGCAGCGCGCTGCCATCCACGAGATCATGTTGTCGCGCCCTTGCGGCACCATCGGCAGCATCAGGACGTACTCGGCATGCGTGTCGCCGGGCAGCCGCATGATGACGTAATAGGGCTGCATCGGGATGGTTTCGTCCGAATAGTTTTCGCGGGGAAAGGTCCACAGGTCCTCGCGATTGTAGAAGGTGGTCGGGTCGGTCATGTGATAGGTGCCGTACATCTGGGCCTGCGTCAGGAAGAAATCCTCCGGATAACGGATGTGCGCGCGCAAATCCGGCGGCATCTCGCTCATCGGTTTGAACATGCCCGGATAGATTCGTTCCCACGTGCGGATTATCGGATCGTCGGGGTCGGAGACATAAAAATCAGTACGGCCGGTGTACGCATTGACTACTACTTTGACCGAGTTCCGAATGTAGTTAATGCCGTCGCCGTTAATCTGCGAGTACGGATAATGATTGCTGTAGGTATAGCCGTCGACGATCCAGCTGAGATGGCCGTTGTGCAATACGATGTAGGGATCGCGGTCCAGATTGATGAACGGCGCGATATAGTTGATTCGCTCTCTTATGTTGCGGCGCAGCATGATGCGGCTGCCTGAGATTATATTCTCGGTCACCAGCAGATTGACGTCGCGATAGTAGAAGCTGAACAGCAGGCGCCGCCAGAATCCGCTGATCGGCACGCCGCCGCTGCCCTTGTAAAAATCGGTGACATTATCCTTGCCGCGCGGATAGTCGAACTCCGGCGTTGCCGCCTTGACGATCGCGTAAACGTCGGGCTCCTCGCCAAAGTAGATTCCAGGGCGGGTTACTTTCAGGCCCGCGTCGGATTGCGGCGGAATATCCTTGATCAGAAGTACCGGCAATCCCTCCTGATCCTTGGTGCTGACCGGGCTCATCACGAGCCCGTAGCCGTGAGTAAATTTGAGGTGGCGGTTCACCCAGGTCTGCGCATTCTGCGGCAGCAAATTGACGTTCAGTTCGCGCGCCGACAACATGACCTGGGTGTATTTGTTGTCGATGGTGTAGCGATCGATATCGACGTCCCGGAAATCGTAGTAAAGCCGGATGTTCTGGAGTTGCTGATAGGTGGCGATCAGCGGTCGCGGATCCCACAAGCGGATGTTCTGGATAGTGGTCTCGTCCTCGTTGAGCGAGGCCTGCGTCAGTTTGCCGGCGCCCGCGAACGGCCGCACGTCGACGCCGTCAAGGTCATAGGCATGGCGCGTCATCGCGATATTGCGCTTGATATATGGCTTTTCCACCCGAAGCTCGTCGGGCTTCACCCAGAGCCGCTCGACCACCGGCTGCAGCAGGGACAGGATGATCGCCGGGGCGAAGACGATCACGGCCGCCGTTACCGGCAAGCGCAGGCCGCGATCGCGAACGTTGACGAAACAGATCACCGCCGCCACCAGTGCCAACGCGATCAGCAGCCACAATCCCGGCTGCCACAAGAGGTGGTCGACGTAGCGCAGGCCGAAGACCACGCCATTGGAATGCAAAGTCAGCTCGTAGCGGTCGATCCAGTAATTCAGGGCGCGCTCGATGAAGAAGACGCCTGCCAGCACGGACAGATGCGCGGCGCATTGCCCGGAGATGTTGGGCGGAGATTCGCGAAAATCCAGCGACCCCCGCGCCCAGTAAACCGCCACCGTCGCCGCCGTCGTGAGGAACAGGATCAGCATGAAGAGATCGCGCAGCTCTTCGAACAGCGGCAGACTGAAAATATAGAAACCGATGTCGAGGCCGAAGGCCGGCTCTTTCAATCCAAACGGCACGCCCTCGAGCGCCTTGAGGTAAACGTCCCAGTTGGCGGCCTCGCCCTGCGCGGCAAACAGCGCGAGCAATGCGGCGCCTCCGATCACGATCAGCCGCCACGGCACGCGATCTCCCAGCGCCCGAATCAGTTCGGGCAGATTGACCTCGACCACATCGTCGCTGCGGCGCACTACGCGAAGCCTTTCGCGCTCGTGACTGAGGCGCAGCGCGATCAATCCGCTGAGCGCGATCGCACTAAAGGCGACCAGCCACACGACCGCGAAAATTGCCACTTCGGCGATTAGCGTGGTGGAGAAAACCTGGCTGTAGCCGGCGGCGCCGAACCACAGCCAGTCAACCAGCAGGCCGTCGGCCAGACTCAGGACGACGAAGGCGACGATCAGCGCAGCAATCAGGCCGAACAATAGGAATCGTGGACGCATCAGGTTTACTCGATCAGGCACCGCGTGCGACTTGGGCTACATGTTCACGAACCACGTCGGGCGGGCACATCCAGATGAACAGTTTAAGGGACAGGTATCCGACCAGGAGCCAGTCGAGTTCGCCGATAATGGGGATCAAATCGAGCTCGAGCGCCGGCGGCGTGATCAAGACGAGCAGGCCCAGGAGCGGTACGGCCTTAGCCAGAAACGACACGCGGGCGTCATGCATCAGACGCCAGAACACGCGGCAGAACTGAGGCAGATACGCCAACATCCCGCGCACACGCAGCGGGTTCAGCAATTGCATCCTGAGCAGGGAACGAAACACCGGCTCAAAGTCTAGCACAAGCGTTCGTTGCTGCGGCAATCGATGCGTGTTCGGCGGCGCGATCGCAAGCACAAGGCGGCGGACGCGTCGCGCGGTTTGGGCTAAAATTGTTACAGATGGAGGCGCGAATCGGTGAATAAGCGAATGACGCTGGGCAGCTTTCTGGTCGCTTACCTGCGCAAAATTGGAGTCCGTCACGTCTTCGGCATACCGGGCGATCTCGCGCTCAAACTGTTCTTCGCACTCGGCCGCAAGCACGATCTCGAAATCCTGACCTTGTCCCACGAGCCCGGGGTGGGCTTCGCCGCCGACGGGTACGCGCGTGCCACCGGCAAAATCGGCGTCGTCTGCGTGACCTACGGGGCGGGCGGCCACAACATGGTGAATCCGGTCGCCGGGTCGTTTTCCGAGCGGGTACCGCTGCTGATATTTTCGGGTGGTCCGGGCGAAGAAGAGCGCAAGCTGGGCACCCTGATTCATCATCAGGCGCGCGAGATCGAGTCGCAGCACCGGATTTATCGGGAGGTGACCTGCGCCTCGGCCGTATTGACCGATCCGCTGAGCGCCGCGCGCGAACTCGATCGGGTGGTGCGCACGATATGGGCCGAGCAACGCCCCGGGTATATCGAGATCCATCGCGATATGGTCGATCGCGTGATCGACGTGCCCGAGGAGATTATCGCGTGGGACGGCCGCCTGCATTTTCACGAATCCAATACGCGACGGGTCGCTGAAGCGGCGCGCGAGACCGCCGCGATACTCAATCAGAGCCGCAAACCGGTGCTGATCGCGGGCATCGAGATTCACCGTTACAAGGCCTCGCGCGAGCTGGTAGAACTGGCCGAGAAAATCGGCGCGCCGGTGTTTAGCACGGTGCTTGGCAAGGGCGCCTTTCCGATGGGCCATCCGCTGTACATGGGGGTTCATGTCGGGCCGATCAGCCCACCGTCGATCGTCGCGCGAATAGACGAGGCGGATTTCGTGTTGAACCTCGGCTGCCTCAAGACCGACATGAATTTTGGCAATCGAGCGCCGCAGATTATCGAGGGCCGCAGCGTGTGGGCGGTCGATCGGCGGGTCGACGTGACGTATCACAGCTTTATCGATGTCGGAGTGCGCGAGTTCGTGCGGGCGCTGCAACGCCAGGACCTGCGAGACCATCATGAGACGGTTACCTACTCGAGCAATCTGACCGGCGGCGTGACCGGGGACGTCAATCGCGCGCCAGTGCGGGTCAGCCAGATTCTGGCGGTGGTCAACGAGTTTCTGGCCGAGCATCGACGCTACCAGGTGGTCGCCGAATCGGGCGATATGCTGTTTGGCGGTCTCGATATTCGCGTACCCCATCAGGGCGCCTACCTGGCGCAGGGTTTTTACGCATCGATGGGCTTTGCGGTACCGGCAGCCCTCGGTGCGCAAATCGGATCGGGGTTGCGGCCGATCGTACTTAGTGGCGACGGCGCCTTCCAGATGACGGGATCAGAAATTTCGCAGGCGCCGCGCTTCGGCGCCAATCCGATTGTGATCGTGGTGAACAACGGCGGCTGGGGCATCTTTCGTCCGGTCGCGTCCGATCGCCGCGACCTGCTGGAAATTCCGCCGTGGCCATACGCGCAGCTCGCGCGCGACTGGGGTGGCGAGGGCTTCCAGGCGGGGACCGCGTCGGAACTGCGCGCAGCGCTGAAGGCGGCGCACAAGTGCAAGAGCTTTGCGATAATCAACGTCGATGTCGGGCGCGACGATCTATCGCCGGTGACCGTAAAATATATCAGGGCCGCAGCGCGCCGATCGCAGCCCGCCGCCGATCGCAAGGCCCGCAAAATCCCTCGTCCGGCGCGCGGAGGTTGAGCCTGGGCACGGGCTCCACGCCGCCCGAAATCGGCGCTATTGGAGCGCGCCAAACCGAGAGCGAACCGACCGCGGGCGCGTTCGCTGCGAAGCGTCGCGGCCGCAGGCGGCGGTTATTTTTTGGAGCGCGCATGCAGGTTCACCGTGCCGGCAAAGTCCTCGAGGCCGACCTCGGTGGTTTCGAGCACGCGCGCGACCATGCCCCAGAAGCCGATCGACATGATTAGCTCGACGATTTCGCCCTGTCCGAGATGTTGCTGGAGCGCGGTGAGCGTTTCCTTTTTGCCCTTGACGCCGCGTGCGACCTCGTCGGTGAAGCGCAGGGCGAGCCGCTCGATTTCGTTGAAGCAAGCCGCCGTTTCCCAGTTTTCGATGGCGGCGAGCTGATCGTCGCTGACGCCGACCGCCTTGGCGATCGGCACATGCTGGGTCCATTCGTAAACCGAGTGGCTGACCTTGGCGGTGCGCAGGATTGCGATTTCGCGCAGCTTCGAATCGAGCTTTCCCTTCGTCAGCAGGGCGTTTCCGAGGCGCGAGAAATTATGGAAGACGGCTTCCGAAGCGTTCGCCATCATGCGCGCGACGTTGAGCTTGCGCGGGGTATTTCCAAGGATTTCGCGGGTTTTTTCGGGCGCGGTGCTTTCATCGACGTACGGTAGCAGTGCCATCGCTCTAGTCCTTTTTTGCAGCGGTTCGTTGCGGTTCGAAATGGACACGTTACCAGCCCCGTAAAGGGCCTTCGCGTCAAATCGCGGCGGCCTCTATGGGCTGTGGGTTCGGGCGGCAGCGTAGTACCGAAGGCATTTTCCGTGCAAACGCCCGGCGGCGACAGCTCGGCGCGCATGGCCAGCAACCTGCGACGTCGCAATATGGTTGGCCGGCCCCAAGGAGCCGGGACGTGGCGGGCAAATTGGGTTTGTTTTGAAAAAAAGAGTTTAAGCCTCCGGGCGCCACCTGGTGCGGGAGCGTGACTTTCGATCGCCACGGCTCCCAGTAACAATACAATTCTTTTTGGCGGAGGCGGTGCGATGCGAAAGCAGGCACGGCCTTAATCCGCCGAAGAATCGCGGGCGGAAAAAATTTCGCGGATATGGTCTGGCGCCGGGCCGGTCTTCAGATTTGACGGGGGCTACTGTTCCGAGGGCTGGCGCGCACGCCACCAAAAGAGCCATGCGGCGCCGAGCGCAAGCACGGTCGCGATGCCGATCCAGAGGAAGGCGCGATGGGTTTCTCTGATTGCCCACGCGAGTTCGTCGCCGACCAGATATCCAATAGTGATAATGAGGCTGCACCAGATTATCGCGCCGAGCAGGTTCCATCCGAGGAAACGCCAGAAGCCCATGCCGGCCGCACCCGCCATTGGACCGGCCATAAAGCGCGCGCCGGTGATGAAGCGGGCCATGAAGACCGCGCGGCTGCCGTGGGTTTTGAAGAAGGTTTCCAGCCGTTCCTGACTTGGCCGCAGAAACGGGAGCTTACGCCCGAGCCATGCGAGCAGCCGCGATCCGCCGGTGCGTCCGATCAGGAAACCTACGCAATCGCCGGTTACGGCGCTCGCGATACCAACAACATAGATGGTTTTGAGGTCGAGAATGTCGTGTGCGGCCAGGAATCCAGCGGCGAGCAAGACGGTCTCCTCGGGCATCGGAACGCCGAGGTTGCCGACGAAAACGCTGATGAAGAGGCCCAAGTAGCCCCAGTTCGCCAGCCATTCGGCTATCCCATTCGGGTTTATCCCCTGATGCATCAGCGCATAATCCCGCGTTCCGTAAAGACGAACATTGCACTCTTCGGAGGTGAATTCGCTTTAAGTTTGCCGCATCGTTCGCGCAAAAGTAAGAGACCCTACGCGCGTTTGGCGATGGCTTTTGAGCGAGGCTCATGAAATGCGCTATTGAGAAGGGAGCGACAACCGTTATCGCGAGGTGTAATTCGATGAAGACCCTGGAGGAGCGGCTGCGAGCGCTCGAGGACCTCGAGGAGATCCGCACACTCAAGGCACGCTACGCGGCGGCGTGCGACGACAACTACAACGCCGACGCAATCGCGGCGCTTTTCACCGAAGACGCCGTGTGGGATGGCGGAACGCTGGGCCATGCCGAAGGCCGTCCGGCGATTCGAAAATTCTTCAGCCGCGCCACAGAGTTCTTTCCCTTCGCTATCCATAACGTGATGAACCCGATGATCGAGGTCGATGGCGACCGCGCCACCGGGCAATGGTATCTGCTGCAGCCGGCGACGATGGCCAAGGATAATCAGGCGGTGTGGCTGGCGGCGGTTTATCATGACGAATATGTCCGCGTTGACGGCCGCTGGATGTTCAAGCGATTAAAGGTGACGTCGCATTTTCTGACGCCGTACGAAGAGGGCTGGGCCAAAAAACCGTTCGTGTGAGGGCCGCGGGGCGTCGCGGAAGAGAATGCGCACCGGGTTCGCACGCGACCTTAAATTTTCGAGCAATTATCAAACAAATATCGAAAAATTGTCGAGGTAAATGCTATGCCGCTGCCAGGGGAAGTGACCAATCCCGCCGCGATCGAAGCGCAAGACGTAACCTTCCAGAGCGATAACTTTGCGATGCGCGGCTATCTCGCGCGGCCCAAGGCGCCGGGAACCTATCCCGCGGTGATCGTGCTGCACGAGGCGTTTGGGCTGGTCGAGCACGAGCGCGACGTCGCGCGGCGGTTCGCCAACGCCGGGTTTATCGCATTGGCGCCCGATATTTACTCGCGGGTCGGCGCGCTGAACAACGCCACCGACATGACCGAAGTGCGCGCCAAGATGTTCGGTCTGGCCGACGCGCAACTGGTGCGCGATTTCGAGGCGGCGGCGGCGTTCGTGCGCGCACAGCCGAGCGCCAGCGGCAAGGTCGGATGCGTGGGCTTTTGCGTCGGCGGGCGCTGGACGCTGCTGTTCGCCTGCACGAGCACGAAAGTGGATGCGGCGATCGATTGCTGGGGCGGCTTTATCACGCGCGCAACGCCGAATGCGGCAAGCACGCCCGAGCGGCCGATTCCGGTAATTGAGCTTGCCGGGAAGCTAAACTGTCCGCTGTATATCGTTTGCGGCGAGGAGGATCAGAATCCGTCGCCGGCCGACGCGGCCGACCTGGGGCGGCGGCTGGAGGCGGCGGGCAAGAACTTCAAGCTCGAGGTTTTCAAGAACGCGGGCCACGCCTTTTTCGCGGATTATCGTCCGAGCTATCGCGAGGCGGTGGCCTTCGAGTTGTGGCCGAAGATGGTGGCGTTCTTCAAAGCTCAACTGGCGTGATGCGACCCGCTCGAGGGTTGCGAATCGCGTCACGATAGAGAGGGAAACCGCGCAGCATGGCCGAGAAAATCTGGACTGACGCGATCGCGCGGATGCGGGCGCGGATCGACCACACCGCGGTGGTGGTGGGCGAGGGCTTTCCCCATTACGCCGATCCGGCGACGGGCGCCTGGACGCTCACACCGGCGGGCGATTGGACCGGCGGTTACTGGAACGCGATGCTGTGGCTGACGGCGGCGGCGAGCGGAGACGGCCGCTATGCGCGGCTGGCGCAGGGATGGACCGAGCGGCTGCGCCCGCGGATCGACTCGCAAAGCTCGGCGCGCGGCCTGCTGTTCTATTACGGCGCAGCGGTGGGTGCGATCCTGACCGGCAGCGAGGGTGCTCGCGAAATCGCGATCGCCGCGGCGCGGTCGCTGGCGACGGCCTACAATCCGCAGGCCGAGGTCATCCCGCTGGGCGCGGAGTTCGAGGAGGTTCACAGCGTCGGGCTGGGCGAATCGGAAATCGACGTGGTGCAGATTGCGGCGCTGCTGTCGTGGGCGGCGCGCGAGACCGGCGACTCGAAGCTGGGCGAAATAGCGGCGCGCCACGCCCGCCGGCACATTGAATTTTGCCTGCGCGACGACGGCTCGATCTGCCAATCGGCGTCGTTCGATCCGCGCACCGGCAAGATGACTCGGCGCTACACTCACAAGGGGATCACGGACGACAGCACGTGGGCGCGCGCGCAGGCGTGGGCGATACTGGGATGGGCGCTCGCCGCGCATTGGACGGGAGAGACGGCGCCGATCGAGCCGGCCGAACGCGCGGCCGCGTGGTGGCTCGCGCGGGTGCCGGCGGATCGCGTGGCTTACTGGGATTTTGACGACCCGGCGATTCCGCAAACCAATCGCGATACTTCCGCGACGGCGATCGCGGCGGCCGCGATGCTCAAGCTGGCGCAGCTTTCGAGCTCCGAGACCCAGCGCAAAGTCTATCGTGAGGCGGCCGCGGCGACAGTTAGTGCACTGGTCGAAAATTACCTGGGGCCCGAAGGCGGGCTGTGGGAAGGCTGCTACAACCGGCGTATCGGCCTGGCGGCGAAGCATGAACTCATCTGGGGCAGCTATTATTTGTACGAGGCGCTCCACGTGCTGGCTGGGCTGCTCGACCCGCTGCGCATTTGAGGGATTTCGCCAGGAATCGAACAGCGTCCATGCAAAGGCGACGCGAAGGGCGCGAAGCGCCGAGGCGGGGCGGACGCGTTACTTCAGTGCGCGGACGGAAAAGCCGCGATCGTTCATGCACAGGAGCGAGCGTTTGCCCTGGAGCACGGTCTCGAGGACGCATTCGCGACCCCACAGGCGATAAACGTAGGAAATCGTCTTCTCGGCGTACTCGAGCTGCAGGTCGCGGCCGTCGTGGTAGTGCTTGAGATAAAGCGTGCGGTTGTGGCCGAAGTCCCCGTCTTCGACCTTGATAATCGGAATGGATCCCGCGCCGACATTTTTGATCAAAGTCTCCTTGACGGCCTTCCAGCCCTCTTCGTCCGAAACCTTGTCGATTACCAGCTCGTCGCCGCGCGCTTCGTACTCGAACATATCCATTTCGCGCATCAGTTCTTCGGTGAGGTAACGCCGCAAGAAGGACGAATCGCGCTCGACTTCGCGGGCCTCGAAGATTTTTTCGGCGCCCGTTTTGGTGGGCGCGCCGTACGTTCTTGATCTCTTCAGGGGTCGGCTCGGTGTGGCGGCGGTAGATGTCCTCCCAGATTTTGAAGCCGAGGTGATACGGGTTGATTTGACCCGGGGTCGGCCGCAGCACCTGGTTATGGCGCACGATGAATTCCAGATGGAGCCCCTGTTCGAGCTCGAGCGACTCGACGATCTTCTTGTGCCAGTAGCTCGCCCAGCCCTCGTTCATGATCTTGGTTTCCATCATGGGGAGGAAATACTTGGTTTCCTCGTCAACGATGGTGAGCAGGTCCTGTTCCCATTCCTGGAGGAAGGGATTGTGATCGCGGATGAACAGGAGCACGTCCTCGTCGGGTTCGAGCGGCACCTTGTTGGTTTCCGGCGTGTGATATTCGGGCCGCGCGTGGAGGCGCGAAAACGGATCCTGGCGCGGCTGCGCGGCTTCGAGCGCGCGCTCGACCTGCTCCTCGCGGCCGAGCTTGCGAATCGCCAAGTTGCGCCGGCACTGGAAATTGAGTGCGTGGGCGCCGTCGAGAATGCGCTCGACCTTTTCGATCCCGATCGACGGATCCTCCATGTAGTGCCGCACGCGCAGTGCATGGGCCTTGAAGCGCTCGATGATCAATTCAGCGCGGTTGGACTTGAAGGTGAAATTGTTTTTGAAGAAATCGTTATGACCATAGACGTGCGCGATCGTGAGAATCTGCAGCAGCAGCGAATTGTCGCGCATCAGGTAGGCGATCGCGGGATTGGAAGCGATCACCATCTCGTAGGGTAATCCGCTGACGCCGTAATCGTACAGGGTTTTGAGCTTTTCGTAGGACTTGCCGTAGGACCAGTGCGGGTAATGCGAGGGCATCCCGGAGTAGGCCATGTAACCGAGCATCCCGACGTGGTCGCAGATCTCGAATTCCTGGGGAAACCAGGTGAGCCCGAACTCCTCCGCCTTTGCCTGGATCCGGTGATCCCATTCGACCAGGTCCTGGATTTCGTAGTTCGCCATAGGGTTCAGCGTAGTCCCGGCGCGCTGGGCGCCTCCGTGGTAATTGAGCCGGCCGCAGGTCTATTCCTTGACGCGATCCTTGGACAGGAAGGCCTTGAAAGACGGCCAGATGTCTTCCTTGCGCTCGATCAGGACGGCCTGGAAATTGGGTGCGTCGAGCCGCCGGAAAACATTGAGCATCGAGGATTCGTAGTAACGCGAACCGAGCGGCTTGATCTCGCCATAGCCGAAAAGATTGCAGATATCGCTCAACTCTTTGGCGGTCCGCAGAGCCGCCGGATTATCGGAGTCGAAGTTGTCGCCGTCCGAACAGTGGAAGGCGTAGAGATTCCATAGCGACGGATGATAGCGCTCGGCGATGATGTCGAGGGCCTTCTGATAGCCCGACGAAATGAAGGTGCCGCCGGCCTCGCCCTTATGGAAGAACTCGTCTTCGGTGACTTCGCTGGCTTCGGTGTGATGTGCGACGAAGACGATTTCGACGTTGCGGTAGCGGGTCGAGATGAACTGGTAGAGCAGGAAGAAGAAGCTGCGCGCGAGGTACTTCTTCATCGTGTCCATCGAGCCCGAGGTATCCATGATGCAGATTACGGCGGCGTTGGATTCCTCGCGAACGTCGGTCTCGAGATGCTTGTAGCGCAAGTCATCCTGATGGAAGGGGAAGCGGCGCTCGCTGCCGTCGGTGTTCTTCTTGGACTCGAGACCCTGGGTGATTTGATTGTGGCGCGTGGCGAGCACGCGTTTGACACGCTGGCGGGCGGTGCGCCGCTTGTCGAGCCGCACGCGGATGCCGACGTGGCGATAGCCCTTGCGCTTGGCGAAACGGTCGGTCTCGATTTCGCGCAGGGCGCGCCGTTCGAGGTTGGGCAATTCGAGATCCTCGAACATGATTTCGATGAGCTCGTCGAGGGTGACGTCGGTCTCGTAATAGTCGACGCCGGGGCGATCGCCGGCCTTGCCGTCGCCTTGACCCTGGCCGTCCTTGCCGGTCTTGCCGACGACCTGGCCTGGCTGAGCGTTGCCGTCTCCTTCGCCGACGCCGGGAGCGTTGTCGCCGTAGATGAAGCGATATTCCTTGATGCCGCGCAGGGGGACCTTGATGATGCGGTCTTTGTTTTTGCCGATGATCGATTCTTCAGCGATGATGTCGGCGATATTTTCGCGAATCGACTCGCGGACTTTCTCACGATGACGCAAGCGGTCGCCCGCGGAGCGATCCGATCGCTCGGCATCGGAGATACGGTATTCGCGAAAGATGGTCTCGCTCGTCATAAGCAACGTCCTCCTCCGCCCGTTAACCCTACTCTAATCGAAGCCCGCCGACATTCAACGCACGAGGCTCGCGCGGACAGAATCGGCTTGCCGGAGCAACGCCCGCCGCGCACACTGCCGCCACTCTTTCCTCGAGCGGAAAGAGTGGCGGTCGGCGGCGATGGACGGAGAATCCGATCAGTCCTTCCAGAGGTTGTTGGCCGCGTACTTCAACACCACGTCCACGCACGATTCGCAGTAACCGTTTTCGAGCAGATTCTTCACCATCGAGCCGTACTTCTCGGTCTGCTCCTCGTCGCGAGTGCGCGCTTTCGTGATAATCCGCGAGATGTCGCGCACCGAAGTCATGAGCTTTTTCTCGATCGCTTCCTTGAGCGGCTCGTAGCTGCGATAGCTGACCTTTTCGCCGCGCCGCGAGGTCGCCCACAGGTAAGCGATGACCTCCTGGCGGAAACCTTCGGCGGCCGACCCGATGATCGCGATTTGCTCCTCGATCGATTTGAGGAAACCCTCGTCGGGCGGCAGCTCTTCTTTGGTATTGCGATCGCGCACCTTGGTCTTGTTGACGTAGGACTCGGCGTGGTCGAGGTAATTCTGGAAGAGCGCCTCGGCCTGTTCCTGATAGGAGTAAACGAACGCGCGCGTAATCTCCTTTTCGAGCAGATCGAGATATTCCTTGTGCAGAGTGTCCTGCAGGAACTCCAAGTACTGCTTGCGCGTATCGTCGGCGAGGTCGGCCTCCTTGGTCATCGAGATCAGCGCCTCGCGCACGTTGATCGGATTGATGCAGTTGCCCGAGACATTGTCCGACAGCGCGTTGTCGAGCGCCTTCATGATGAAGCGCGTCGAGATGCCGTTCATGCCTTCGCGCTTGGTGTCTTCCTTGAGCTCGGCGACGTCGATCTTCTTGGTGCGGCCCTTCTCGACGACCTCTTCGCCGTTGTACAGGCGCAGCTTCGTCATCAGGTCGCATTTCGAGGTCGGTTCGAGCCGCGACAGGATTGCGAACATCGAGGCGAGCTCGAGCGTATGCGGCGCGACGTGGGCGCGAAAATCCGAGTTGCGGATGATCTTCTGATAGATCTTGACCTCTTCCGACAGGCGCAGATTGTAGGGCACCTTGACCACGACGATACGATCGAGAATCGCTTCGTTGGTGTGGTCGGCCTTGAACTTCTGCCACTCGGCCTCGTTCGAATGCGCGATGATGCAGGTGTCAACGTAAACCATGCCGTGGCGGCCCGGCGCCGGGATGACCTTTTCCTGGGTTGCCGTGATCATCGCGTGCAGGTATTCGGTCTCGTTCTTGAAGACCTCGATAAACTCGACGATGCCGCGATTGCCGACGTTGAGCGCGCCGTTGAGCTCGAGCACGCGCGGGTCGCCTTCGGAGTATTGATCGAGCTTCGAGATATCTTCCGATCCGATCAGCACCGAAGTGTCCTGATTGTTGGGATCGACCGGCGGCACCACGCCCACGCCCACGCGATTGCGTTTGGAGAGGCTGCGCGTCTCGATGGGGAACTCTTCGTAACGCTGGCCGAATTCCTCTTTGAGGCGGTAGCGGCATACCGGACACAGGTCGCCCTCGATATGCACGCCCAGCATCTTTTCGAACTCGCGGCGCAGGTGGCGCGGGATCAGATGCAGCGCCTCCTCATGCATCGGGCAGCCCTCAATCACATAAACTGCGTCGACGTTTTCGAGGCCGCGCTGCACGCGCTCGACCAGCGAGCTTTTGCCCGAGCCGACCGGACCCATCAGGTAGAGCACCTGCCGGCTTTCCTCGCCCTTGAGCGAGGCCGAGTGGAAGTAGCGCACGATCTGCGAGATCGTCCGCTCGATGCCGAAGAACTCGTCGGCGAAGAAGTTGTAAACCTTTATCGGTTCATCTTTGTACAGACGCTTGGTGCGCGGATCGTCGGTGTCGTGGATGTTGCGCGTGCCCTGCGTGATGATCATGTCGTAGATCCGCGCGTGGGCGAGCTTCGTCATCAGCGGATTGGCTTTGACGATCTCCAGATATTCGAGTAGCGTTCCGCGCCACTGCTTGGACTCGCGAGCCGCGCGATCACGTTTGATCACTTGCTCAAAACTATTCGTTTCCGCCATCAGCTAACTCCTTGGTTGGGGCCTGGTTATGCGGGCCTTATGCCGTCGCGGCAACTGCCAGGAGATAAGGAAAGTAGGTCGGGCCGTTAGATTGTTACGGTGCATCCCTAGGCGCAGTATAACCCGGTGCGGAAGCCAATCAAGCAATGATTTGACTATCTGTTGCCGTTGTCCACAAGTTCGTCGGGTGCATGCGGCCGGGAGCCGCGTTGGAATAATACGAGGCGCGCTGAACGATTCATCTAATATTTGACGTTTAAAAGGTGCGATTCATTCAAAGCCCGTCGAGTCCGGCTGGAACTTCCACCGCCGGCCCCAGCACCAGCCGTCCGCGATCGCTATCCACTTGCGCCGCGAACACGCGTTCGTCATGCGCAAACGAGACCCACCAGCGCTCCTCGACTGCGCGTTTCAGGAAGCCCGCTTTCTGCTCCATGGTGCGAATTGCGTCGAGGTCGTAGGCCTGGTTCCACGGCCCCCGCATATGCGACCGGGTCGGCACGATGTCGGCGAGATGGACGAAGCTTTCGCCGCCCGACTGGACCACCGCCACCTGATGGTCGGCGGTATGGCCGCCGGTGACGATCGCGGAGACTCCCGGCACGATCTCGGTGTCGCCGTCGAGCGCCTCGATCATCGCGCTGACCGGCTCAAGGCAATCGCCGATATGGCGATAGGCTGCGCGCAGCCGTTCGTTGCGCGAATCGCGCGCGACTTCGATCTCGCCGTGCTGGACGAAAATGCGCGCGCGCGGAAACGCCGCCTCGAATGCGCCCGATTCGCGCCGCCGGACGATGCCGCCGCAATGGTCGAAATGGAGATGCGACAGGACGACGTGGGTGATATCGCCGGGCTCCATCCCGAGCGCCTTGAGTCCGCCCGTCAGCCAGCCGTTGCCGTGGTCGAAGATCTTGCGCTCGACCGCGCTAAGGCGGTTGCCGATTCCGGTATCGACCACAATCGCGTCGTGGCCGCGCATGATCAGCGGGCAGGTCAGATTGAGGCGAATGCGATTTTGCTCGTCGGCCGGATGTTCGCGCTGCCACAATTCGCGCGGCACCACGCCGAACATGCAACCGCCGTCGTTGCGCCAGATGCCGTCGCTCAGAAACGCGACCGTAAATTCGCCGACCTGAAGTTTTCGCGATGCTTCCATTGTCAGGTACCCGCCAGCCATAGACCCAGGCACAAGGCGATCGTGCCCAGGGCCGCAATCGACCCGTAGAGCCGCACCAGCCGCCGCGCCGCCACGACGCCGTCCTCGTTGCTCACGGCAAAGCCCTCGCGCATCGAACGTTCGGCCGCGAACGACGCCGCCAGCATCACGCCCATGAAACAGAACAGCACCACTTTGAGCGCGACGATTCCGATAAACTCCGGCGGAAAGGGCGACTTGCGCACCATCGCGGCGGAGAAGAGATTACCCGCACCGGTCAGCGGCACCACCAGCGCCGGGACCACGTTGATGCGATTGATGCGCGGCGCCGCCTTCAGGGCGAACTCGCGCCATTCGTCGGATTCCGCGGTCATCGCGGACGCCGCGAGCAGGAAACTCGCGGAGGTTCCCACCCACATCACGCCGCACAGTACGTGGACCCATAATACTACCGACCTGATCACCATCGGCTGCCGCCTTGCTCCTTTCGCGATCGCGGCCGTGCCGCCTCGCGCGTCGAGATTAGCACGCTGCGGCTGGAACCACGCGCCGAACGCGGCTAACACAAAATCTCGACCGATCGCCACGGCCCGCTATGCTCGACCCTTATCTCAGCGCCCACAAATTGCGCGAAATGATGCTGTACAAGGAAGCGCGGCCGCGCGCGGCCGCGTTTGCAACGCTCCTGTGATGGGCGAAGGGTGGGGCGGGTTCCGCAACCGACGGACGTATTGCCCGCTCCGTGCGCGACGCGGCCACGATGCTCGACGAGATGGCCGGGGCGGCCGATGGCGATCCGTATGAGGCGCCGCCACCGGCTACCCGGTTCGCCGACGCCGCCTTCGAGGAAGCCCGCCCGCGGAATGACCAGCACCCGGCGCTGGATTAGACGTTTACACGGATACGGCCGGGAGGCGAGTTACTCGGAGCCAAGTGAAGCCAGTCGCTCTCAATTGAGATGATCTGCGGATGAGGACGCCATCCGCTCACCACGGTCGCGAGCGGACGGCGATTGCGTTGAAGAGTGCCGGTCCTAGGCGCGCGCTTCGAGCACCATGTTAAACGGCGTCTGTGCCGTGCGCCGAATCCGAGTGAAGCCGCCCGCCGCGATTACCTCGCGTAACTTCTTTTCGCCCGCCTGGGTGCCGAGGGCGGCCTGTCCTTCCTGCGCCATCGAGGCCGGAGTGCAAATCATGGTCGAGAAGGTGTAAGCCAGGCGGCCGAGCGGATTCAGGTTTTCAGCAACGGAGTCACCCGCCATCGGCTCGACGATCATCCAGGTGCCATCCGCGGTCAGGCTCTGTAATACATGCGCCGCCGCCCCGGCCGGATCGCCCATATCGTGCAGACAGTCGAAAAATGCGACGAGATCGTAAGTTCCCGGATAATCCTTGGCGACCGCGCGGGCAAAGCTAGTATTGGCGCTGACGCCGGCATCGCGCGCCGCCTCGATCGCCCGGTCGAGGGACGGCTGATGATAATCGAATCCGAAAAATTGCGACTTCGGAAAGGCTTGCGCCATCAGGATAGCGGATGCTCCGTGACCGCAGCCGCCGTCGGCCACGCGCGCGCCGCGTTCGAGTTTTTCACGCACACCATCGAACGACGGTAGCCACTCATTCACCAGATGGGCAGCATAGCCGGGCCGGAAAAATCTCTCGGTGCCGCGAAAGAGCGCCACGTCATGCTCATGCCATCCAACGCCTTTGCCACTGCGGAAGGCGTCGGTGATCTTGGCTTCGTCGCGATGGATCGAGCCGACGAGTTCGAATGCTCCCAGGACGCAGCCCGGGCTGTCCTCCGTGGCTAGCGCCAATTGCTGTTCGGGGGACATCGAATAGCGCTCCGCGGCCGCGTCGTAATCGACATAGCCGGAGGCCGCCTGCTGCGCGAGCCATTCGCGCACATAACGTTCAGTGGTCCCTGTGCGTTTTGCGAGTTCGACCGGAGTGACCGTGCCGGCTTCGGCAATCGCGCGGTACAGACCTAATTTGTCCCCGACCACCACCAGTGCGGAGCCCGCCGCAGCGCCCAAGTCTCCGACCATTTTTCCGAGCAGTGCATTCAGTTTTGCCTCATCGATGGCCATAACCAAAACCCTCCTTGAAAGCGAAGCCAGAAAACATGCGTGTGCGGGAAACCGACACAATCCAGGATCGAGGCTAAAGGCGCAGTACGGTCAGATCAACCACTGCAGGCCCCCCCCGGTGGCGTTGTCGATGCAATCGATAGCAGGTCATCGCAATACCGGCTGAATTGCGATCACCCGGCTCTGCCGCGGCGCGCGATTCGGTCTGGGCGACCCTCACCGCTATATTTTGTCGGTGGGATCAGGCGTCGCGCGCGTCGTCGTCTGGAGTGTGGGAATTATCCGGCGAATTACCCGGAATCGGCGTGGCCCGCCGCGTGATCGCGCCCGGCTTTTTGCGTGGCGCCAACCGCACCCGCGTGGACGGCCGCGCTCCCGGTCCCGGCACCATCATCACATCGGCGGGTCCGAGCGCACGGCCGTCGTCGCTGACTACGCCTATTTCCGCTATCTCGCGACCGGATTCCCGATCGATCACCCGCACCGGTACGCGTTCAGAGCCCGCCACCCAGCGGTCGCCCCATTGCATCAGCGCCATCAGTACGGGGAAGAACGCCCGGCCCTTGCCGGTGAGCCGATATTCGAAGCGCCGGCCGCCGTCGGGCGCCGGAACCCGGTCCAGGATGCCTCGCGCTACCAGCTTTTTGAGACGCGCCGACAGGATGTTGCGCGCGATCCCGAGGTTCTGCTGGAAATCATGAAAGCGCCGCGTGCCGAGAAAGGCCTCGCGCAGGATCAGTATGGTCCACCATTCGCCGACCAGCTCGAGCGCACGTGCGATCGAGCAGTTCATTCGTGCGAAGGTCTTGCGCCGCATGGAACCACGCTACGGCAAATCGGTTGCATCGGGCAACCGTTCCAGCGGACGCGGACGGCGGCTCCGGGCGAGAAGTTGCATCATGAAACCTGATTGGATATTGCTGATGCTTGTGAGTTGCATGATGAAACCTGGTTATCTGCGAACGGCGGCATGCCTTCGACGCGCGCAGCGAAACCCTTTGCGGAAACCTTCAACCAACGGCGCACGCCGGTCTTCCACGGCCGCCGACTCGCGCGACGGAGCCTCGACATGGCGAAACAACTCGAATTCCTCTTCGACTACGGCAGCCCCTTCAGTTACCTCGCGAACATCCAGCTTCCGGGCTTTGCCAAACGCAACGGCGCCGCCGTGATCTATCGACCGATCCTGCTCGGCGCCGTGCTCAAAGCCACCGGCAATTCCTCGCCGATGGCGGTGCCGGCGAAAGCCCGCTATTTCGCCGACGATATGCGCCGCTGGGCCGCGCGCTACGGCGTTATGCTCAAGCTCAATCCGCATCCGTTCATGGCCAACACGCTCCCGCTGATGCGCGGTGCGGTCGCGGCGCAGCGACTCGGCGTCTTTGCCGCCTACCATGATGCGATTTACCGCGCGGCCTGGGCCGACGGTCTCGACCTTGGCGAATGGGCGGTGCTGACTGGCGTCCTGCAGCGGGCCGGCGTCAACCTGGCCGACCTGATCGCCGCCAGTGAAGGCCAGCACGTCAAGGACGAACTGCGCCGCAATACCGACGACGCCGTCGCGCGCGGTGCCTTCGGCGCGCCGACCTTTTTCGTCGGCGACGAAATGTTCTGGGGCAACGATCGGTTTGATTTCGTCGAGGAAGCGCTCCGCCGCTCGGCGGCGTGAGATTTGTGAAACCTTCGAACGGTTTCAAACTTCCCACGTTGAATGGACATAAATCACCGATGCGGATGGCATCGACAGGACCGTTCGTTAGCGCATGAGCGCGGAGTTAGAAAAGTTACGACAATCGGTTATCGAAGGAGTTCGTCATGTCCGCCATTAGAGAGAAATCCGTCGCCGTTGTAATTGGAGTCGGTCCCGGACTCGGCGCCGCGATCGCCCGGCGTTTTGCCGCCGACTACACGGTCGCGATAGTCGCGCGCAACGCCGACTATCTGGCGAAGGTTGCCGGCGAAATCGCAGCCGGTGGCGGTCGCGCCCATCCGGTCGCGGCCAACACCGCCGATCAGAGCGGCATCGCCGCCGCCTTCGAGACTATCCGGCGCGACCTCGGCGATCCGCGCGTACTCATCTACAACGCCGCGATGCGTCCGTTTGGCCGGCTCATGGAAACCAAGCCGAGCACCTTCGAGAACACCTGGCGCGTCAATACATTCGGTGCGTTTCTCTGCGCTCAACAGGTCGTTCCTGCGATGCTCGCGGCAGGGCAGGGCGTTATCCTCTTCACCGGCGCGACTGCGGGCGTCAAACCCTATCCGACCTCCGCTGCGTTCGGCCCGGCGAAGTTCGCGATGCGGGGGCTTGCCCAGGTGATGGCGCGCGATCTCCAGCCGCAGGGAATCCACGTCGCCTACGTCAATGTGGACGGCGCAATCGACATGCCTTTCATCCGCCAGCGCTTTCCCGAATTGAAGGACGAGGATATGCTCAAGCCCGCCGCGATCGCCGACGCCTACTGGTTCCTTGCGCATCAGGATCGCAGCGCCTGGACCCAGGAACTCGACGTGCGGCCCTTCAAGGAAAAGTTCTAGCGCAGGGCATCGCGGCGCTCGTATCCGGTGCGCGGTTGACGCGCCCCGTGCACAAGCGTTACCGCAATGGTCATGCACCTGAAGAAACTTGGCATCCTCGGCTATTTCGACACCATGTCCGGCGCGGAGAGCGTCGAGTTTGTGCGCGCCGTCGAGAAATTTGGCTACTCGGTCTTGTGGGTCCCGGAAACTTTCGGCCGCGATCCGTTCGTGATGGCGACGCATCTGCTCAATGCCACCAATGACATCGTCGTAGGCACCGCGATAGCCAACGTCTGGAAGCGCGAAGCGATGGCGACCGGAGCCGCTGCGCGCACGCTCGCCGAACTCTTCGACGACCGCTTTATCCTGGGACTCGGCGTCAGCGCCGGGCCCTTCATGATTCGCAACGGCCTGAAATACGCCAAGCCGGTAACTTACATGCGCGAGTACCTCGCCGGCATCAAATCGGGTCCCTTCAAGGCGCCGCTGCCGCGCCATGAGCCGCCGGTGGTAATCGCGGGGCTGCTGCCCCGGATGTTGCGCCTGGGGGCCGAGGCGAGCGACGGAATTATCACGGCGCTGATGCCGCCCGCCCACATCGCGCGCCTGCGCACGGAGGTCGGCCCGAACAAAATGGTACTCGCCCAGCAGATGGTGATGCTCGAGCACGACGCCGAAAAAGCCCGCGCTGGCATCCGCGCCTTCATGCGTTTTTACCTCAACGCACCGCCCTATCAGCGCAACTTCAAGGCGATGGGGTTCAGCGACGACGACCTTCGCGGCGGTGGCAGCGATCACCTGGTGGACAGCATCATCGCGTGGGGCGACGAGCGTCATCTGCATGAGCGGATCGCGCAGCATTACGCGGCGGGCGCCGACCACGTTTACGTGATTCCGCTGACGGCGGCAGGCGATCGTCTGCCTGATATGCGGGTGGTCGAGGCGCTCGCTCCCGGCTAACCCCGTGCCGCACGCAACGCCGGCAGGACGCCGGTGGCGAAGCGTTCCAACGAGCGCATCGCCTTGGCCGGCGCGAGCCCGGGCAATTGCATGATGATGATCAGCTCCGTCATCGGGGTCTGCGCGATGATCCCGGCCAGCCGCTCGCGGACTTCCGCCGCCGTGCCGATCACGCTGTTTTTACGCAGGCGCGCCGCGTCGGGCACGATCCAGTTCTGATCGCCTCCGGCCGCCTCCGACAGCCATTTGCCGTACAGCTCCGCCTGGTACATCAGGGCGGGTTCGATCTCCGCCCACGCCTGGTCAGCGCTGTCGGCAACGTACACCACGCGGTTGTTGACGATGCTGAATGCGGCCGGGTCCTTGCCGAGTTGCCGCAGCTTGTCCTGGTAAACCGCGATCTCGTGCGAGCCCAGGTTGCAGGCGAACGACAGGCCGAGCTCGGCGCCGCGTTCGATCGCCTTCGCCGTCATGCCGCCCCACAGCAGCTCCGGATGGGGTTGGCTCACCGGCCGCGGCAGTACGCGCACGTCGGTGATGTTGAAATGCTTGCCGCTGAAGCTGAAACGCTCGCCGGTCCACGCCCGCCGCATGATCTCGATAGTCTCGAGGGTGCGGCCGAGGCGCTGCTTGCGCGAGAGCTCGAAGCCGGCGAATTCCTCGGCGCGATAGGCGGTGCCGATACCCATGCGCAAGCGCCCGTTGGAGATAACGTCGATCACCGCCGCGTCTTCGGCCAGCCGTAGCGGATGGTAGAACGGGGCGAGCAGCACGTAAGTGCCGATCGAAACTCGCTGCGTGCGTGCGGCGACGGCCGCCAGCGCCGGCATGATCGCCGGCATGTAGCCGTCATCGGTGAAGTGATGCTCGGTCAGCCAGACCGAATCGAAGCCAGCGCCTTCGACGAACTCGATCTGGCGGAACATCTCGGCGTAAAGCTCTCCGAACTCGAGCCCGGAGCCCGGCGGATTGCGGAAGTCGAGCATGTAACCGAATTTAATTGCCTTCGCCATCTGACCCGTCCTCGCGTTCGCCTCAGCCGGCCGCCGTATGCGCCGCCTTCGGATACGACGATCCGCCGTCGATCGTCAGTACCGTTCCCGTCGTATAACTCGACGCCGGACTCGCCAGATAAAGCGCCGCGCCGACCACCTCGTGCGGTTCGCCCGCGCGTTGCAACGGAAACTGCTCGCGCGCGGCCTTGGTGAAGCCCTCGGTGCGCGACCAGCTCTTGCTGATGTCGGTATGAAACGGGCCCGCCATGATGCAATTGACGCGCACCTTGGGGCCGTATTCCTGCGCGAATGCGACGGTCAGGATGTTGAGCCCGGCCTTGGCCGCGGAATATGGGGCAGTATCCGGCGCCGGACGAATCGAAGAGGTTGACGAAATATTGATCACCGCGCCGCCGTCGCCGCCGACCATCCGCGGACCGATCAGCGAGGTCAACCGAAACGGTCCCTTGAGGTTTACTCCGATCACCTTATCGAACAGGTCTTCGCTGGTCTCGAACGAGGACGGGACCACCGGCGACAGGCCGGCGTTGTTGATCAGCACGTCGACGCGTCCCCACCGCGCATAGACTTCATCGACCAGCCGATTGCAGTCGGCCCATTTGCCGACGTGGGCGCCATGCGCCGAGCCGTCGCTGCCGAGCGCCCGAATCTCTGCCACCGTGGCCTCGCAGGAGTCGAGTTTGCGGCTCGCGATCGCGAGTTTCGCACCAGCCGCGGCGAAGCCCAGCGCCATCCCATGGCCGAGGCCGCGGCTGCCGCCGGTGATCAACACGACCTTGCCGGTGAAATCGTAGAGCTCCGCGACCGTCTTCATTGCGCGCCAACCTCCAGTTCGATCTGGTCGCCGTACTTCTTGATCGCGGCCTCGCGCAGCGCCGGTATGTGGGCGCTCGGAAAAAGTCCCTCGGTGCCCTTGTAACCGCGCAGAATCTGCTTGGCGAGCGTGATCTTGTGGACCTCGGTCGGGCCGTCGGCGAGTCCCATCACGAAGCTCTCGAGCACCTGATCGACGAACGGCATTTCGTTGGTTACGCCGAGCGACCCGTGAATCTGCAGCGCGCGGATGGCGACGTCGTGGAACACCTTCGGCATCTGCGCCTTGACCGCCGAGATGTCCTTGCGCACCTTCATGTAGTCCTTGAACTTGTCGATGCGCCAGGCCGTGCGCAGCACCAGCAGGCGGAACTGCTCGAGATCGATCCACGAATCCGCGATCTTTTCCTGTACCATCTGCTTGTCGGCCAGCCGCGAGCCCTGGGTCGAGCGCGAGAGCACCCGCTCGCACATCAGATCGAAGGCGCGGCGCACCTGCCCGATCGTGCGCATCGCATGGTGGATGCGGCCGCCGCCGAGCCGGGTCTGCGCGACCACGAAACCACCCCCGCGCTCGCCCAGCAGATGGTCCTTGGGTACTTGCACGTCCTGGTAGCGGATGTAGGCATGGCCGCGCATGTTCTCGTCTTCGTGGCCGACCCCGACGTTGCGCACCACGTTGATTCCGGGCGAGTCCATCGGCACCACGAAGGTCGAGAGCCGGCGGTACGGCGGCGCGTCGGGATCGGTCACCGCCATCGTGATCAGAAACGAGGACCAGCGCGCGTTGGAGGAGAACCATTTTTCGCCGTTGATCACCCAGTTGTCGCCCTTCAACTCGGCGCGGGTCTCGAAGACCTTGGGATCGGCGCCGCCCTGCGGCTCGGTCATCGAAAAGCACGAGACGATTTCGTTTCGGAGCAGCGGTTCGAGGTATTTTTTCTTCTGTTCCGGGGTGCCGTACTTGGCGAGGATTTCGCTGTTGCCGGTATCCGGGGCCTGACATCCGAAGACCGTGGGTGCGAAGCGCGAGGGGCCGAGGATCTCATTCATGAGGGCGAGCTTGACTTGGCCATAGCCCTGTCCGCCGAGCTCGGGCTCGAGATGGCAGGCCCATAGCTTGTGTTTGCGCACCTCGGCCTGCAGCGGCCGCACCAGCTTGTTGCGATTGGCGTTGGCGACGTCGTAGGGCGATCCCAGTACATAATCCAGCGGCTCGACCTCTTCTCGGACGAACTTCTCGATCCAATCCAGTTGCTTTTGAAATTCAGGTTCGGTTTCAAAATCCCAGCTCACGGCGGTTCCTCCACGAATGCGATTAGGCGCCGATAGCCTGCGGCCGCAAGCCGCACGATCCGGGCGCGTTCCGGATTGTCGCGAAACGTTGACGAATATGCCAGCACCGGCCGGCAAATCGCGATCGTGGACGAAGCTAGGCGAAGCCCTGCGTTTTGATTTGCCAGGTGCCAAAGGCAACCAGGATCATCGAAAATACAATGAGAATTTTTCCCATCTGGTCGATTCCTGATTCCTGCGCACCGAGCGCCATCAAAGCGATTAAAAAGGGGAACACTTGGACATAAAAGCGCAGGCCGAACTGCATGAAGCCGTTGGCGTACCACAGCAGCACGGGGCCCATCGAAAATCCTGCAGCGAGCAGCAGCAATAGCGGGATCGCGCGGCGAAAATTCGGCCTCAAGGCAAGCAGGAAGGCCGGACTGGTGAGGAGCAGGGCCTGTCCCTGGATTTGCGGATGAATGTACGGAAATTTCTCATTCAGCACGGGTGCCATGAAGAGTAAGGTGTAAAGATTTTTCGGAAGGAAACGAAGCTGAAGCGGCGGGCCTCCGCCCATGCGCCGGTGCAGCCAGCCGTCGTGGCTGGTGAACAGCCACAGCGAGATGTCGGTTACAGTGCCGAAACGGATCTCGTCGAACCAGACATAAATCGCTCCTGCGATCGCGAATCCGCCAAATGCCGACAAAGTTCGCCAGGATTTTCCGCGAGCCCATAGCAGCGCCAGGTAAAAGGGCCATGCGAGCACCAAATCGTAGCGTGCGAGAGCGGCCAGTGCGGCACAAAGTCCGACGACGAACGGTCGCGCTTTGCCAAACAACTCGTTGAGCGCGAGCAAGGTCAGCGGCACGCTGATTACAACGGCGAAGTTCCAGCTATCGCCAAGCGTCGCTTCGTACCAAAAGGTGGTGCCGATTCCAAAGAAGAGCGTAAGCCAAATCTGCGCCGCGGGAGCGAGCAACCCGCATAGCCGCCACACCAGCGCCACGGAAAATGCTCCGACCACGACGGACACCGCGGTCTGATTAAGCGAGAGACCGAAAATCGCGACCAACGGAACCAGCATCAGGCCGGGCAAGGGCGGATGGACGATATAGGAGTGGCCGGCATATGTCGCCCGTTCCATATAAGAGGGTGGTGTCTCAATCCACGCGTGCCCATGAAGGAGGGCGTTGGCGAGGCGCACATGCTCATCGAAGTGAGTTTTTTCGCCGGACGTCAACGCATAGAAGCCGAGAAACAGAAAAAATACGAGGAAGAAACCGAAACGCTGGCTGTGAAGAAATCGCGAGACCTCGCCACCGGGATTGGAGGCCAGGTTGGATGGCGTATGAAGCTCCGTCTCGGACGTAAGCGGGCTGCTTTCGATGGGCGGCTTCGTCATCCTCTTCTCGACGCGTGCCTGCTTGTACTTCGACGAGCTTGCGACCGTGCCGCGAATCGCCGTATAAGCCGCGCACACTAGCAAATCACTGAGGAGCGCAACACGATTCCGCACCTCCCGCGCGAATAGATCTAATGCGTTTCCACGACGCGCATATCGTCGATGCCATCGCTGATGCTGGTCACCCCGGTGGGCATGGCGGTGGGCATGACGATCGAGGTCTGGGGCATCGGGTGGTGGTACTACAAGGGTTGGTAGGCGTCGCGAATCTGTGCTGGTGCCGACTAAGTCAGGCTTCGTCTATTGCCACTTCAAATTGGCTTCGCTAATTTTGTTTGGTTTTCACCCTTGGTTTGTGAATATGACGCGCCTTGGCAGCTTGGCTTGAAAGCGCAATTGCGTGGGTCAAATATAGGCTGCTCATTGATAGCGACATTTAACAATTGGCTCCTCCGGCTGCACAAAGTCGGGTTCTCGGCGGCGTCGCCGAGCGTGGTCAAAATTGAAGTCAATCTGGCGAAAAAGGGAGTGGTGTAGCTATGAGGCGTCGTTTCAAAAGTGTTGCGTGCCTGACGGTTGCGGGAAGTGTCTTGATGCTGCTTGCGGGAAGTCGCGCCAACGCGGCCGGGATTCCCGCGCAACCTAAACTAGCGGGCATTTACGCCGTGCAATTCAACCGCTATTGCCAGCCCAATCTCTATGCACAGACGCAAAGCGACATGACGGACGGCGACAGCAATTTTTTCACGTTTAACTCGCTCGGTTCGATTCGCGACAAAATCGGCGTGGCGACCTTCAATCCCAAGACTCACACGATGACTGCTTCCATGATTTCGATCGGCGGCGGAGTCGTCTCCCAAGATTTAACCGCAATCTCAGGTCCGAACGACGTAACGCCGTTTACCGAATCCCCCGGGAGCATCTCAGGCCCGTACTCGACCACCGCTAACACCTTCACGGTCGATCCGGGCAATGGAGCGACCACCTTCGACGCGGTTTACGGGGCCTTTGTTCGCGGCGTCGCGCATGTGGTGTTCTTCGTCACCGTTTACAACGATAACCAGGGCGACTCCTGCGCGATACAGGGCCAGTTGCAGTTCAAATAGGTCCGTTCGATAATGCCGGGCGCTGGGCGGGCGCAGCCCTTTGCGGCGTGCGCCAGTCCATCCGAGTTTATTCAACCGGAGGCCAACTATGATTCCGCTGCTGCCCGCTGATGAAGCCCTCAAGCGTTTCACCGAATCGCGTATCGCCGACGCCGTGAAGGATCCGGCCCTGGCGAAATCGATGTCCCAGCTCAACGTCTTTCGCGCGTTGCTCAATAATCCTGCCATCACGCTGGCTCAAAGCGGACTCGCAGGCGCGCTGATGGGCAGCAAGACGCTGGACCATCGGATCCGCGAACTAGTGATTCTGCGCACCGGATGGCGGACCAAATCGGAGTACGAATTCGTCCAGCACGTTGCGGTTGCGCGCCGCCTGAATATGACCGACGAGGAAATCCTTGGGGTGCGCGACCCGGCCGCGTGCAAAGCCTACAACGACATCGATCGCGCGGTGATCGCGATGGCCGATGAACTTCACGATCACTCCGTGGTCTCGCCCGCGACCTGGGCGGCGCTCGAAAAATCGTTTTCGTCGGCGGAACTGGTGGAGCTGATTCTGGTGGCGGGTTTCTGGCATATGATGGCCGGATTCCTCAAGACCGCCGAAATTCCGCTCGATCCAATCGACAAGACCCTGACCGGTTGGCCCGAAGGCCGCGCACCCGCGTGATTGGCTGACGCGCGGCGACCCGGCCACCCCTGCAAGCACGACGTTTGGGCGCGTCGGCGCCGCGATCGCGTCGCCCCTACACTAGCCCTCGCACAGTCGCTACACTGCGCGAGGGCCGGTGGATTCGCGCAGCCGTCATCGAATGTTCAAAAAACCAAAACACCTGGAATGCGTCCGTCCGCACTGGTGCGCTGCGTCCGTTCGCGTTGGACCAGGCCCGGTATCCGGGCGGCGCGCGCGTCAATCGCCGAAATAAGACTTCGATGAGAACTGCCTGGGAAACCTTCGAGCGCGAGACCCTCGACCACCTGCGCGCGTTGGTCCGCCTCGATACCACCAATCCGCCCGGCAACGAATGCCTCGCCGCCGACTACCTGCGCGCGGCGCTGGCCCGCGAGTCGATCGAGTCGGTGACGGTCGAGGCGGTGCCGGGGCGGGCCAATCTGGTCGCGCGGATGCCCGGACGCGATCGCGCATTACCGCCCCTGATGCTCTCCTCGCATACCGACGTGGTCGGGGTCGAGGCGAGCCGCTGGTCGCGCGATCCCTTCGGCGCGGAGGTCGCCGACGGATGCGTGTGGGGGCGCGGCTCGATCGATATGAAATCCAAGGGTGCGATGGACCTCGGCCTCGCGCTCGCGATCAAGCGCGCGGGTCTGCTCCCGGCGTGCGATTTGATTATTGCTGCGGTCGCGGATGAAGAGGCCGGATCCGAACTCGGCGCTCGCTACCTGGTCGAACATCATCCGGAACTGATTCGTGCGGGTTACGTCCTGAACGAGACCGGCGGCTTCACGCTCCATCTGGGAATGGGCCGCGTTTATCCGATTCAGGTCGCCGAAAAAGGCTTCGTCACGGTCAAGATGACGGTCAACGGCAGCCCCGGCCATGGCTCGATGCCGCGGGCCGATACCGCGATCGGATGGCTCGCCGACCTCATCGGACGTATCGCGCGCTCACCGATGCCGCGTCGCGTGACGCCGCTGATGCGCCGCATCCTTGCGGATCTGGGCATCGCTCCCGCCCAGGCACCTCCGCTCTTTCGCCCGATGCTGGCGAATACGGTCACGCCCACAATCGTGCGCGCCGGCTACAAGGATAACGTGATTCCGGGCGAAGCCTGGGCTATCCTCGACGGCCGCACTCTCCCCGGCGACGACGAACGCAGCTTCCTGCTCCAATTGCGCGAGATCGTCGGGCCCGAACCCACGCTCGAAGTGATCAAGACCGCGCCGCCGGTCGAGTCGAGTCCCGCAACGGCGCTGTTCGAAATGATCAAGGCCCGCACCGAGGCTGCCGACCCCGGCGCCCGCGCTATCCCCTGGATGTTACCCGGCGCCACCGACAGCAAGTTCTACGCGCAACTCGGCGCAGTCTGCTACGGCTTCGCCCCGGTCCGTCTCGAAACGCGGATGCCGTTTGGTTCGCTCTATCACGGCAACGACGAGCGCATGCCGATCGCGGGCTTCCTGTGGGGCCTGCGGCTCTACACCGAGGTCGTCCTGCAGGCGCTCGGTCTCAGTACGGAAGAGGTCTTCTGCTGACGTAATTGCGGATTGGAGAGTGGGCTTGAAGAAATCAAGCGGCGGCGCGGACTGGGTCGCGCGCTGCGGGATGATGCGCCACGCGTGATAGTGAAGTCGGCTGGCGCTGGCGAGCGCGAGGCTGGTTTAGTTCAGTGCCGGATCGGTCGCTGCACCGCCGGGCTGCGGACTGTTCATTGAACTGATAGTCGCGGCGCCGCCCTCCGGAGTGAAGGTCACGAGCAGTCGCGGCGGCGATTGCAGGGGCAGCACCACGTAGCGCGTAATCGGCATCGTGCTTACCACTACTTTTGTCCCGTTCGGGTCGCTCTCGATATCGCAGTCGCGGAAGATCGATTTATCGAAGATCATGTGCCGCGTGAGCGTCGTCGCCGGCGTTACCTGTTTGAGATAAAGCGTCAAGGTCGAGATTCCGTCGCCCTTGTCGAGATGCTGATCGAAGGTGACCGGCCCCGTCAGATCGAAAATTACCGACAGCGGCGGATTCGAGGGCGACAGCCGGACCTCGGTGAGCGTCGCGGGCCCCGGATTGGGCTGCGTGCGCGCGATCCCCAGGCCGCCGGTCTTCTTCGCCCCCGGCGCCATCGAGGCCGGTAAAATCGGTATTCCGCCCGCGCCGAACGTGCTTGAGCCGTTGTCGTTCGCCGCCGTCAGACTGGCCAGGCTCTCGTGCACCGCGACCGAATTTCCGGGCGTATTCTCGCTGAATCCGCTCTCGGCGAGCACCAGCTTCAGCGGGTCCTCTTCCGTGTCGATCGGCTGATGAAGCTGCTTCAATTCGCTCTCGGCCCGGAGCGCGTAGGGGGTGTGCGGGAAGTGAATCTTGAGCGCTGTGAAGGCCTGAGCCGCCGAATATTTCTTGCCCTGCTTCTTCAGTGTCAGCGCCAGTTGATAGAGCCCCTCGGGAGCGATCGGAGTGTCCGGATAGAGCGCGACGACCTCCGCCATGCGCGATTCGGCGGCCTTCAGATTGGACCGTCCTTCGTAAAATTCGCCGATGAGATAGTCGTGACGTGCCAGCACGTCGCGGCAGATGACAATTTGCTCGCGCGCCAGGGCCGCGAAATCGCTTTCCGGGAAGCGCCGCTCGATGGTCTGGAATTGCTCGAGCGCGAGCGCCGTATTGGTCTGGTCCTGATCGGGGCGGCCGATTTGTACGAAATGCGCCATCGCGAGGTAATACGACGCGATATCCAGATGCTTGCTGGTCGGATGCATCCGCAGGAAATCGTTGAACGATCCGATCGCCTCGGCGTAGTTATGCGATTTGTAATAGGACAGGCCGATATTCAGCTCGGCTTCTTCGGCAAACGGGCTGAACGGATATTGGTCGATCAGCTTCTGATAGTCGGCGATCGCCGGCTGATAGAAATGCTGTGCGTATTCCTGCGTCGCCTTGACGTAAAAGTTCTCCCCCGTGGGACGCTTGCGTGTGCTGCACCCGACCGCTGTCAACAATGCGCACGCCACCATAACCATCACGACGCGTTTATTCATGAATCACAAAAAGGTTAGACATTGCCCGCCACCAACGCAAGCGACCCCTCCAGGCCCTTGCTGACGCTGTGCGCGCGGCGCGTGATTATCCATTGGCGACGAAGGCTCCGGCGTGAATCGGCTTGCCGGCTGCGCGAAATCGCCGCGCAAACCCGCTGTCCTCCGCGCCCGGCACCGTCAGCTCGGCGCGCGCGAATCCGCATCCGTCGAGCATCGAGAAAATGGCCTCGGCGTAGTCCGCGACGTCGGTCGCAACGTATAGCGGCGCGCGCGGCCGCAGCCTGCGCTTGAGGCTTGCGGCAAACCATTCGGTGAAGAGCCGATGCTTGAGCTGGCGTTCCTTCGGCCACGGATCGGGAAAATAGATATGGAAGGCGTCCACGCTCGCCGCGGGCAGCATCAGGTTTACCAGCGTGCGCGCGTCCATGCGCACCACCTTAAGATTGGTCAGGCCGCTGCGCCCGGCGCGCACGGCGATCAGTTGGGCGATCGTCGCGGCCAGCTCGACGGCCAGGAAATTACGCTGCGGCGCGCGCGCCGCATGCTCGAGGATAAAGTCGCCGCGCCCTGCGCCGATTTCGATCTCGAGCGGCGCCGGCCGTTCGAACAGCGCCGTCGGCTCGATCGAAAAGACCGGCCCCGCGCACGTCACCAGCACGCGCGCAGCCGCCGCCATTTCCTCGCTGCGCCATACGCGCGAGCCCTTGCGCAATCGTGACATAGGTCTGTGATTTCCAAGTCCGCGAGTCTTGAATATGCGATTTGAGCGATTTTAGCTGCCGCCCGCCGAGCGGCGCGCACCCATTGCTATCCGTTAGTCTACACTATCGCGCGACGCCGCAAATTACACACAAGCCCCAGCGGCAGATCCCATGCGCCGCAGCGGCATAGTGTCCGCGCCGGCCGCAGCGGAGCACGATTCGCGCGGGTCGCGGCTAATCGATCCGCTTGAGAAAATCGTCCACCCGCGCGATAAGCGGCTGCAAGTCGGTATTGTCCACCAGCGCACTCGCCATCCGCACCGGGTCGCCGAAGAAAAACCGCTCGTAGAGGGTTTGGCGTCCGCCGAAGCTGCTGCCGGCGACGTCCCATGCGAGCCGGTACAGCGCGACCCGCTCGCGCGCGGGGGCGCCGGCGGTTGCAAAGTAGCGCTCGATCTCGGGCATCAGTGAGCTTGCAAAATCGGCCTCCGACGGCGCCGCCATCAGGTTGGAGGACGAATTGAGCTGGATAATCTCGACCAGCCGCGGATAGAGCCGCGGAAACAGATTACGCGCGGCGTCGAGCGGCGCCCGCGCCGGAACCATTTCGCCCCAGCGGTCGAGCGCGGCGTCGGCCTCGGCCGCGCGCAGGCACGCGCGCATCACCTCGGTCGTCATGATCATCTCGGCCAGCCGCTCGCGGATGTGCGGCAGGCTCATGGCGTCGCTGACCTGGGCGATCTTCGCCGCGAGCCCGAGCATGAATTCGCTCTTGACCACGTCCCTGACCACAACCTGATGCATCATGTTGACGACTGCGTTGGTCTCGCCGTAGAGCCCGTTGCAGCGCGGCACGTCGCCGCACAGAAACACGCGCTCCCACGGCACTCGCACCTGGTCGAAGATCGCGACGCAGTCCATCTCTTCGAAGCGCGAGGCGAGCGGCGCGTCGAAATGCGATCGGCCGGTGTCAAACGAATCGCGGCAAATAAACTTGAGCCCCGGGGCGTTGCAATTTATCGCGAAGGCCAGCGCAAAGGGCTCCGCCGCGGGCTCCTGCCTGAGCACCGTCGAGGGAAATACCAGCAGCTCCTCGGCCAACGGCCCCAAAGTCGCCAGCATTCGGCATCCGCTGACTACGATCCCGCCGGCGTCTTTTTCGACCAGCTTGAGCGCGAGATCGGCGGCGGTATGACCGGCCCATCCGGCGGCACGGCTGGCGCGGGGATTGAGCAGCGTATGGGTCGCGCACCAGTCGTGCTTGCGCGCCTCGCCATAGTAGTTCGCGATATTGGCGCCGTAACGCGGATCACTCGCGGCGAAATATTCGCGAGCTGCCGCCAGCGCCGCGATACTGGTGTTGAGGTAGTCGGGCGTGCGCCCCAGCATCCCGTGGCTGTACTCGGCCCAGCGCCGGAACATCGCCGTGCGCTTGCGCAATTCCTCGAGACTCTGAGGCTGAATAAACGACATTCCGGCGCGGTCGCCGTCGGCCGTGCGAAAGGTCATCGCCTCGGGATGCTCGCCCTGCATATCATAGAGGGATGCCAGCGAGCGCGCGCAATGCACCAGCGCGGGATGAACGGTCACGTCCTCGATTCGCGCGCCGCCGATCCATACTTCGGCCTTGAGCTTGCGCATCGCGCTCAGATAATTATTGCCCGACCGCGCTCCCATCAGCGTATTTCCTCTGCTTTTGTTTTCCCGATACTGAAACCTAACGAGGTTTCAGGCTTCCCATTTCAACAAGATGAGGGCTGCGCCCGGTGAATACCTGCTCTCGTGCTCGCGCGCCCCGCGTTCCGCCACGTCGCCACTGTAATACTGAACGATCTTGATTGCTGAAAGACCGTAATTGCTTAACGATCGTTACCGTCATCCCGGCCGAGCGCAACTGTCACCCTTTGCGACCTTCGATGGCCATGGGCGCCGCGCGCGAAGGTATAACGGCAAGTATATCGACGTGACACGCAACGCCGCAGCTTGACGCCTTTTGTCCGTATCCATAGTGTGGGACTACTGTGGCAGAATTTCCAGAAATAATTCCGGTCTTTCCTCTGCCCAATTTTGTGCTCTTCCCGCATGTGCAGGTGCCGCTCCACATTTTCGAGCCGCGCTACCGCGAGATGATCGCCGACGTCGCCAACAGCCATCGCGTGATCGGCATGATGATGCTCAAGGGCGAATGGGAACGCGACTATCACGCGTTTCCCGACCTTTACGAAATCGGCTGCGCCGGCAAAATCAGCGACCTCACGCGGCTTCCCGACGGACGCTTCAACCTGGTGCTTGACGGCCTTGCCGAATTCCGGGTCCTGCGTGAAGTCCGCGAACGCTCGTACCGCCAGGCGCAGGTCCAATGGTGTCCGGCCGCGACCGAAAGACTCGCCCTCGACGATTCCGCGATGTCGGCCTTGCGCAACTTGCTGGTAACCTACCTCGGCGAGCCGGCCCGTGAAGTCTGGCGCTCGCTGGTCGAACAGCGCGGCTTGCGCGACGCTGAACTGATCAACTTCATCTGTTTTCATCTGGACGTTTCGCCGATCGAAAAGCAGACCCTGCTCGAAGCGTGCGACGGCCGTACCGGATGCCTGATCGACGTGCTTACCTTCAAGCTCGAAGAGCGCAAACTCGGTCCCGGCGGCTCCCACGGCCCCTCCGGTCCGATTCAGTAGGCCCCCTCTCCGATTATCAGGTTCAGACGCTCGACGGTGAGACCGTTGAGCGGGCCCCCTTCAGCCGCGCCAATTCAGCAGTGAGACGGCGGAGTCAATTTGAAACTCCGAATTAGGTAGACGTCTCGAGTCGCGCAAATCGGCGACCCTGTAGGATTTACGGCGTATGCGAAGATTAATTCATCGATTTCGCAAAATGCGCGAGGCCTGAAGATTTAGCCGCTAAAAAGGGAAAATACGCAGGAGACGGCAAATTAATTCCAGCTCAATGCATGGCGATTAAAGATCGAGCGGCGGCGGAAGAAAGGCACGACTATTGCTCCCGAATTATAGCGACTTGATAGGAACCAAATCGGCTCTTCATCGTTATTACGATCGTGGCCGGTTATGAATCGGTTCCCAACCTGAGCAAGGGAGTTATTCGACAATCATGGAATGGGAAAACGGCGTACTCGGAAATATTTTCGTCCCCGACGTTCTGACCCCTGACCAGTACTATGACGTACGGCGCGACGACAGTCGTATCGCCCCGGTCAAGCGCTTGATGTTAGCGGTACTCGAGGACGCGTTAAGATGCTTTCAAAACAATGCCGATGCTAAGAGTGGTCCGCGTAAGCGTCTCTTTGCCGATGCTGAACTATGGCTTTGCGGTGGCGAGGGCGACGGTCCGTTTTCGTTCGAGACGGTGTGTGAAACCTTGGGTATCGAACCTTCTTTCCTGCGTGCAGGCCTGAAAGCCTGGCGCGATCTGCAGCTTGCCGGAGTCTCGACCCGGCGGCTCGCTCGGCGCTCACCGGTGGTCCGCAGCGGTCGTATCAGTGCGCCCACTCGCCGCAGCAAACGAGCCACGCAGACGGCCTAGCAGCTTGAACTTGGGCAGCAGGCTGCCGGTTTTTTGTGCACCAAATAGGGCGGTAAAGTGACATCATAAGTCACATACCGCCCTTGCGGTGCAGATGACGGCATGAGCCGTGAGTTTGCGCGAAACGGCGGTTGCGATAGCCAGTTATTCAAAACATCGACCGGGCGCCGACCGTGACATTATTACTGGCTGCCGGTCCATTTGGCAGTGGTTGCCTTGGCAGGCGGAGTCAGACGACCCTGTCGGCGCTGAGCGCCTTGAATGCCCGAGGCGTCCGCGGCCTTGAGACTGGCAATAGCGCGCGCGGAACGGGTGCTCAGACGGTCTGGAACAGCGTGCGACCGTTCGCGCCCAGCGACTTGCGCGCCCGCCCTTCGATACAAGCGAGTTCCAGATGGGCGAGCGTTTCAAACGTCGCCGCCATCACATGGAACATCGGACGCTCCTCGCTCCCGAACACCTCGTCGGCCACTTCGAACGCGCAATGCGGTCTGCGCTTGATGATGTCGAGCATCTCGGCCTCGCGATAGCGATGGTGCTCGATAAGCTGATTGGCTCGATGCCGATGGTCGTGGTACACGCCGCCATGGGCGGGCAGCACCAGTTCGACCTCGAACTTCTGCACCTTCAGTTGTGAAGCGATGAAATCGCCCAGCGGATTGGGCGGGCTGCTCGGATAAACTCCGACGTGCGGGGTGATCTTGGGCAACAGATGGTCGCCGACGATCAGCACCTTCTCCTGGCGTAGATAGATCACGCAATGACCGGGGGCATGGCCGGGCGTCCAGATTACTTCGAGCTTGCGGTCGCCGACCGAAATTATGTCGCCATCCGACAAATATTTGTCAGGCACCGGCAACGGATTGTACTGATCGGTGCCCATCCAGACCGGCCGCATCCCTTCGATCGGATACTTGTCGACCGGGAATCCATGCGTGAGAAAGAACGCCATCGCATCGGGATTGGCCGAAGGCGGCCCCAAAGTGAGCATCCGGTTGACGCGTTCCTGTTCGAGTTTATGCAGCATGGTGGTCGCGTTGCTGTGCTGCTTGATGGTGGCCGAAGTGCCGAAATGATCGACGTGGTGATGCGTTCCGATGACGACGTCGAGGTCCTTGAGGTTGAGTCCAATCTCTTCGAAGGCTTCGTTGAGCGTGGCGAAGCTATCGGCGGTGTTCATGCCGGTGTCGATCAGCGCCCACGCGCCATGACAATCGATGAGGTAAACGTTGACGATGGTCGGCCGCATCGGAAGCGGCAGAAAGAGTTCGTAGATACCGGGGGAGACCTCGGCGACTTTTGCTGGCATATTGTGGACTCTCTGGACCAGCTAATGCGGCATGATCGCGACAGTCGTCGATCCGCCGCCCGTGTGGTCCCGGCCTTGGATCCAATCGGCTACCGGCTGGCAGGGGGCTTAGGTGCGGCCCTCGCGCGGTCCGGGACGATCGGATTCGCGTTATTCGTGCAACTGATCCTTGACCTGAAAGGCAACTTTCAGCGCAACCCGCCACTTTGTGACCTGATTTTCGTCGACCACCGCGGAGATGTCCTCGATGTGGGCGTAGTGAATGCCCTTGATCGTGACACCCGCGCGGGCGAGAGCGATTTGCACCGCGTCTTCGATAGAGTTTGACGAAATCCCTATCAAATCAATGATTTTTTCAACCATATCAGCCGCTCCTAATGCAGGAAACTGGCAACCCCGCCGTTTGACGTTATCGCACACCCAGCGTTAGGGTTGTACGCTGCTGACAATTAGCGCACAGGGTGCGCCCAAACTCAAGGCAGTGGCCGCAGCCGGCGCGCGGCGGGATCTTCCGGGGGGATTTTCCAGCGCATGCCGTGGGCGCCCATCAATGGGTCGCGCGGCCTTATCGTAGAGCGGAATTCGCGGAGGAGAACATGAGTTACGATCGGGCGTCGGTTCGTCAAGTCCTCGACCGGGTCAAGGCTGAACAGCGGTCGTCGCTGAGTCCGGCAGAGAGCAAAATCCTTTGCGATGCGTACGGAATCCCGGTGCCGCAGGAGGCCCTTGCCGCCTCGGCCAAGGAAGCGGCACGGCTGGCCGGCGAAATCGGCTTTCCGGTGGTGATGAAGATCGTCTCGCCCGACATCCTGCACAAGACCGATGCGGGCGGGGTAGTGGTTGGCGTGAAAAGCGCGGCCGAAGCCGAGCAGGCCTTCGAGACGATTGTGCGCAGCGCCAAGGAGTATAAGCCCGACGCGAAAATCGCGGGCGTGCAGATTCAGCGGATGCTGGCGGGCGGACAGGAAGTGATTGTCGGCGCGCTGACCGACCCGAGCTTCGGCAAAGTGGTGGCCTTCGGACTCGGTGGAGTGCTGGTCGAGGTGCTCAAGGATGTGACGTTTCGGCTCGCCCCGGCGACTGAGGCCGACGCCCTCTCGATGATCGACGGTATCGCAGCCGCCGAGATTTTGCGCGGAGTGCGTGGCGCTGCGCCGGCCGATCGCGATGCGATCGCTAAAATTATCGTGGCGGTATCGAACCTCGCAGCCGACTTCCCTGAAATTCAGGAGATCGATCTGAACCCGGTATTCGCCCGCGCCGACGGAGCGACCGCCGCCGACGTGCGTATCCTGACGGATTTTGCGCCGCCCAAAGAGCGCTATCGGCCGAGCCAGCAGGAAATCCTGCGCGCGATGAACCGGATCATGAAGCCCGACGCGGTGGCGGTGATCGGGGCGTCGCCGGAAGACGGCAAAATCGGCAACTCGGTGATGAAGAACCTGATCAACGGCGGTTACCAGGGTGAGATCTACCCGATACATCCGAAGGTGTCAGAAGTGCTGGGCAAGCGCGCCTACAAGAGCGTGAAGGACATTCCGGGGGCGGTCGACGTGGCGGTGTTCGCGATTCCGGCGCCGCTGGTGGCGGGGGCGCTCAAGGAGTGCGGCGAGAAGCAGATACCGGGCGCGGTGCTGATCCCGTCGGGTTTCGCGGAGACCGGCAACGTCGAATTGCAGGACCAGATCGTCGCGGTCGCGCGCGAGTACAACGTCCGCCTGATGGGCCCGAATATCTACGGCTTCTATTACACGCACAAGAACCTGTGCGCGACCTTCTGCACACCCTACGACGTCAAGGGGACGGCAGCGTTGTCGTCGCAGAGCGGCGGCGTCGGGATGGCGATAATCGGCTTCAGCCGGTCGGCCAAGATGGGAGTCTCGGCGATCGTCGGGCTAGGCAATAAATCGGATATCGACGAGGACGACCTGCTGACCTTTTTCGAGCAGGATCCGAATACGCAGGTGGTCGCGATGCACGTCGAGGATCTGAAGGACGGGCGATCGTTTGCGGAGGTGGCGCGGCGGGTCTCACAGAAAAAGCCGGTGATCGTGCTGAAGGCGGGACGCACGGCGATGGGCGCGCGGGCCGCGAAATCGCATACCGCGGCGCTGGCCGGCAACGATCGAATTTACGACGACGTCCTGCGGCAGAGCGGCGTGGTGCGCGCGATGAGCCTGAACGACATGCTGGAGTTCGCGCGCTGTCTCCCAATTCTGCCGACGCCCAAGGGTGAGAACATCTTGATTATCACCGGGGCTGGCGGATCGGGCGTGCTGTTGTCGGACGCGTGCGTTGACAACGGCCTCAAGCTGATGGCGATGCCGCCGGATCTCGACGCGGCATTTCGCAAATTTATCCCGCCCTTCGGAGCGGCTGGAAATCCGGTCGATATCACCGGGGGCGAGCCGCCGACGACCTATCAGAACACGATCAAGCTGGGGCTCGAGGATGAGCGGATTCATGCGCTGATCCTGGGCTACTGGCATACGATAATCACGCCGCCGATGGTCTTTGCGCGGCTGGCCAGCGAGGCGGTGGAAGAGGCGCGGCGCCGGGGTATCGACAAGCCAGTGGTGGCCTCGCTGGTGGGCGACGTCGAGGTTGAGCAGGCGAGCGCGTACCTGTTCGAACATGGAATACCGGCGTATGCCTACACCACCGAAAAGCCGGTGGCGGTGCTCGGCGCGAAATATCGCTGGGCGCGCGCCGCGGGCCTGTTGTCATAGCTCGGCTCGCGCCGCTCGATTAGGCGGGCGCGGCGGCTCGTGAATTGCCTCTGTCGATAGCGCGCAACGAGGCGAGCAGCAGCGGCGAGGGCAGGGCGATTTGCCGCAACTAATTTCGCTGACTCAGTGGACCGTCGGCTGGCGGCCGTACGAAGAAGCCGGGGCGCGGTGGCTTCGCGCCGGGGGCACGGGCGGCAGCACGTTCGATGATCGACGCGGGTAGGTGTTGGTGGCCACGCCGGAATCCAGCGCATTGGGATTCGCCGGCATCACGAAAGGCGCGAAGGTATTAGCTGGCAGCCGGCTGGCGTTGGCGGTCTCGCCAAAATACCTGATGCCGGTATCGCCGCTAAGCACGGGCGTAAGAACGGTATCGGTCGCAAGGTGATGGAGCGGGCGCATCACGGTCCATTCGAGGGCGTAGCCGACCGGCGCGAGAACGTACCCGGCGAGGCGCAGGAGTTGCCCGTCCTCGACGTCGTTGTACGGCGGCGGACCGTATTCGGAACTGTCGCGCATCGAGTTTTGTGCATGCGCAAGAGATGGCAGTGTCAAGGCCAGAAGCGCCACGAGGCTGATTGCAATCCGCTTCATGATTTAAACTCTTTCCGTATCGCCCGGCGGATGTCAATGGCGCAGCGGATTGCCGAACGCGGGCGGACCAATCGCACGGGCTTCAGCACGGTGCGAAGCCCGAACGCATCAGCGACCTTGAATTGCGCTAGGTGCGGAGTAAGCGGTCGCCGCGGATCAGGTGAATCGCGCCGACCAGGACCACCGCGCCAACCACCGCCATCGCGATAAAGCCGATACCGCCCTCGGCGAAAATTCCCAGCCGGCTGAAGATCCACTGCCCGATGACGGCGCCGATCAAGCCGAGCAGGATGTCGGCGAGAATGCCGTAGCCCTTGCCACGCATCAGTTTCCCGGTCAGCCATCCGGCGATTAATCCAGCGATCAGAACTCCAAGCACGCTGTTCTCCTGACGATCACCTGATGCCGCTTGCAAGCGCGCCGCGCTGGTCGAGCATCGTGTCGCGGCCGTCTGGAATCGGGTGGCATAGTGGAGTGCGTCCGGCGCGAAACCGGACGCGTTCGATCACTTCTTCTGTTCCATCGGGCCGCCGCAACACTTCAATCCACCGGCGCCGCCTTTGGTCACAATCACCTGCGCGCCGCATTTGCCGCAAATATAAACTTTGCCGAGCTGGTTAGCCATTTTTATCGGATCTCCTTAGCGAACTGATTTTGCACCGCACTACGCGCCTTTGAACAGGGGTTTGCGCTTTTCCAGAAACGCGCGAACGCCTTCGGCACGGTCGGACGTGGTTTGTAGCAGGGCGTACAAGTCCTCTTCAAGTCTAATGCCTTGTTCGATCGACATATCGTAGCCCTTGCGGACGGCTTCCTTGGCCATGCGCATGCCGACGGGGCCGCGGCTGGCGAGTGTCGCGAGCAGACCGTGGGCGATGCGGGCGAGTTCTCCGGGGCCTTCGGCGAGATAAGTCACGAGGCCGAGGCGCAGTGCTTCGGCGCCATCGATCGGCTGCCCGGTAAGAATCATGCGCAACGCATGGGCGGGTCCGGCGAGCCGCGGCAAGCGCTGGGTCCCGCCAAAACGCGGCAGACTGCCGCGGACAAGTTGCGTGAGGGCAAAGCTCGCCGCGCCGGCGGCCACGCGGAGGTCGAGCCCCATCGCGAGTTCGAGGCCTTCATCGATCGCGTCGCCGTTGATAATCGCGATGGTCGGCTTGGAGACCAGGGCGAGCGTCTCGACCAGCCGCGGATCGACGCCATCGTCGAAGCCCGCGCAAAAATCGGAGCCGGCGCCGGTCAGCGCGAGGGCTAGAATCGAATCGTCGTCCTCGACGGTTTCGGCAAGATCGATCAGCTCGCGCGCCATCGCATGGCTGACGCGATTACGTGCGCCCGGCCGCTGGAGGGTGGCGACGATGGCGCCGCTGATGACCTCGATCTCGATCGCGCCCGGATCCGCGCCGCCATCGGCGCGATTTACACGCGCGGTTTTGCGGCTGCGGCGGGACCGAGCGGAATGACGGCCGGATTCAGGCTTCGCCGTGGTTGCGCGCATGCAGCTCCTTGCGCAGGATTTTGCCGAGGGCATTTTTCGGCAGCGCGTCGAGAAATTCGATCTCTTCGGGCCGTTTGAAGCTCGATAGCCGGGTCCGGCAGAATTCCTGGATATCCTTGGCGCTGGCTTTTTCGCCCGGGCGCAGTACCACGTAGCCCTTCACGATCTGACCCCATTCGACCGACGGGACGCCGATCACGGCGGCTTCGTCAACCGACGGATGGCTCATCAGGACGGTCTCGATTTCGGCCGGCGCGATATTTTCGCCGCCGCGGATGATCATGTCGTCCTTGCGGCCGGCGAAGAAAACATAGCCCTCGTCGTCAACCCAGCCGAGGTCGCCGGTTGCGCGCCAGCCGTCGGGCAGGGCGGAATCGTCCTTGCGCCCGGCGTAACCCTTCATGATGCGCGGGGTGCGGATGATAATTTCGCCGACCTCGTTTTGGCCAAGAAAATTGCCGTCGTCGTCACGCACCTTGATTTCGACATCGGGCAGCGGCTTGCCAATCGAATTGAGCCGCTTGAGCTTGAGTTCAACTTCGGCCGGCGTGCCGCTGATGCGATGGTCGTCGGGGCCGAGGATCGTGAGCGAGGAGGTGGTTTCGGTCTGTCCGTAGGCGTTGACGAAACCGACGGTCTCGGGGAAGGCCTCGATCGCGCGGCGGATGACCGCGATCGGCATGGCGGCGCCGCCGTAGGCAAGGTTCGTCATGCTCGAGAAATCGGTTTTTGCGAAGTTCGGATCGTCGAGCACCTGCTTCATCATGGTGGGCACGACGAAGGCGTGAGTGACACGCTCGGCGCCGACCAGGTCGAGCCAGGTCTTCGCTTCAAACTGCGGCATCACGACCATTTTGCGGCCGGTCCAGAGGTTGGTCATCATCGCGGTGGTGCCGGCGATATGGTAAAAGGGCGCGCACACAAGGAAAGCGCCGCGGTCGGTGCCGTCGGCCATTTCGATGTTGGCGGTGACGTAGGCGGTGAAGTCGCGAAAGCTCAGCATCACGCCCTTGGGTAGCGAAGTGGTGCCGCTGGTGTACATCAAAACCGAAACGTCTTCGTCTTCGACCTCGGCTTCCTCCTCGTCGGGTTGGGCCTGCGCGACCAGATCAGTCAGACGCGCCATCGACCCGTCATCCTCGCCGACGGCAATGCACGGCAGGCTATTGAGCTGGGTGTGGATGCGCTTGATCAGGTCGAGGTAGCGATCGCCGACCAGCAAGAGCTTGGTCTCGGCGGTATTGATCATGTACTCAAGTTCGGCTTCCTTGGCGCGATAGTTGAGCGGCAGGAAGGTGAGCCCGGCCTTGGCCGCGGCGTAATAGCAGGCGACATAGAGATGGGAGTTGGTATCGAGCATCGCGACGACATCGCGCTGTTTGAGCCCGAGTTTCTTGAACACGCCCGCGATGCGTCCAACCAGTTCGTTGAGCGCGGCGTAAGTCAGGCGATTCTCTCCGAAGACCAGAACTTCCTGATCGGGCACGATTGACCCAGGGATCGAGATGAAATTTACGGTGTTCACGGGTTAACTACTCCTTCTACGCGGCCTTGGCCGATTGGCGTTTGGGCTAATACCCGCCGCCGCGGAAATTCGTTCGAGTCGCATCGCGAGGCGCCGCTCGAGCTCGAGGCCATCGGCGAGCGACGAATTTATACCTTCCCAAATGGCCAACTTGGCAAACGCCGCGTGCTCGCGCGGCAGCCGGCTTAAGGCCGAGGCCATCGCATGGGCAGAGCGGTCGAGCGCCTTGAGCGGCACGACTTCGGCGACCAAACCTATAAACAAAGCCTGATTGGCGTCAATCCAACGGCCCGTAATATTCAAATCCAGCGCCCATCCGAGGCCGAGACGCCGCGGTGCGGTCTGAGTGCCGGCGACTCCCGGAATCATGCCGAGGCCGGTTTCGGGCAAGCACATGCGGGTGTCGTCGGCCGCGATCGCAAGGTCGCACAGCAGCGCCATTTCGAGACCGCCTCCGACCGTAAAGCCGTGGACTGCGGCGATCGTGGGAATCGGCATGGTGCGCAAGCGTCCCCACACGTCGCGCCGAAAGCGAATCCAGCGTGCGGCCGTCGGCGACGGAGCCGAACCGAATTCGCTGACATCTCCGCCGGTCGAAAAGGCCTCGCCCGCACCTGCCAGCACCATCGCGCGTATGCCGGGGTCGTCGTGCACGGCACTCAACGCGGCGAACAAGTCGTCGCGCATTTCGACGTTATAGGCATTCAGGCGCCGCGGCCGATTGAGCGTTATCCACGCGACCGCGTCACGCTTTTCGAAAATAACCGCGCCGTTGCGCGGGGCCGCCATGCCGCGCGGCGCGGCCTTCCGATATTCAGCCATCGAAGTAAAAAAGCGTCAACCAGAATCGAAATTTAATCCGAATCAGGGAGAATACAAGTTCGCCGTGTCACTCTGGGCAAGCGCGGGACGTCCGCGCTCATAGATCAGGCGTCCGGCGACGATGGTCAGGTCAACCGCCAGATTGGAAATTTCGGCCGGTTCAAGGGTGAGCGGATCGGCGAGTACGACGATCAGGTCGGCGAGGCGTCCGGGTGCGATCTCGCCCGCGCTGAGCCGGCTCAGGCGCGCGGCCGAACGCGTGAAGAGGTCGAGGCCCTCGGTCAGCGAGATTTTTTCTCCCGGTCCAAGTTCATCGCCATCGGTCGAAAGACGGGTGGCCGCGGCCGCGACCGCGGTGAGCGGCTTGGCGGGCGTGACCGGCGCATCGGTGGCAGCGGCGAGCGACACGCCCGCGTCCAGCAGGCTGCGGGCGCGATACAGATAGGGGGCCAGCGCAGGCTCGGCGGCGTACTTCGGGCCGCGGTAATGGATAAATCCGGGATTGGTCACAACCCACACGCCCATCGCTGCGATGCGCGCAGGGTAGCCGTCCGGGATCAGGCCGCCGTGTTCGATGCGGCAGACGGTGTTTTCGAGCGTGCGCGGATTTACCTCGCGTCGCGCCCAGTCGATCGCGCCCAGCGCCGCTTCCAGCTCTTCTACCTCGGTAACATGGAACGCAGTGTCGAGTCCCTGGGCCAGTGCGCGGGCGACGCGACGCGCGAGCGCTGCAGGTTCCCAGCTCGCGAGATTCATGAACTTGACGCCTGCGAGCCTGATGCCGCCGGCGTTGGCGACATTGTAGGCGGTGGCTATCGAGTCAACCTGGCCCTGACCAATCATGACGCCGGTGCGCTGACCAATGGCGCCGCTGCTCACGAGGCGTGCGAAGGTCGCGAGATCGTCGGGACCGTTGCGCACGGTCGCGTCGGTGAACGCGGTGATACCGCCGGCGGCGAGTTCGCGGCTGAACGTGCGGGTACGCGCTTCGAGTCCGGCGGCGGTCACTCGCGGCAGGCGTTGCGAGAGCCACTCGTCCATGCCGGCGACGAAGCCCGTGAGACGTCCCGACGGTTCACGTTCAAGCCACGCGCCTGCGGGCGGCTTGAACTCCGGCGCTTCGAGTCCGAAAGCGGCAATTGCGCGCGAATTCAGCCATGAGGCATGCAGCGTCTGATGACGCAGGCGCAGAGGATTGCGCCCCACCGATCCATCGAGTTCGGCACGCGTGGGGCCGCGCCCTTCGCGCATCAAAGCCTCATCGCAGCCGAAAGCCCGCAACCAGTTTCCCGGCGGAGTCTTGCCCGCCGTGAGGCGCAAGTCGGCGAGCAGGTCGCCAACGCTGCGGCAGCGCATGACGTTCACGCCCGCCGCGACCGCCGCTCCCTCCATAAAATGGAGATGGCAATCGATAAAGCCCGGCGCAACTGTGCGACCGGCCAGGCGAATCATATGGGTCTGGGGGCCGACCATCGATTTGAGGTCGGCAAAAGCGCCATGCGCGAGGATGACGCCGTCGCCGACCGCGATCGAGTCGCTCCCCGGATGCCCCGAGACGATACCCTCGTGCAAAACCAGATCGGCTTTGTCGAGGCTCATTAGTGCGACCCCCCTTTACTCAATGATCGCCCTCAATCCTCGATTTGCAGTCCAAGCCTTCAGCCGCACCGCGACGTGTGCGGATTATTGGTTGGGCTCATCGCGCCCAACCGTTCGCCCGTCGCCGTTCGCTTTGTGAGCGCGTCCGATTAATCGGACGAAGGCAGCGGCTTGGCCTCTTTGAGTTTCATTTCGTGATCGCAACACTCGAACGTTCCGGTACCGGCCTTGTTGCACAGCACCTCGGTTCCGCAGGATTCGCACATGTAGCGTTTGCCCAATACGTTAGCCATTTTCACAACTCCTCGGGATGGCCCGGTCGCCCACGCCTATCCGCGCTCAATCTTAAGAACGCCCGGCATCATTATCAATCCTCGCGCAACTTGGAAGCGGATCGCGCCACTAAATCGCCGCGGCGTCAGCGACGAGCGACCTTCACGCGAACGGCAAGTCGCAGACGGTAGCTGAAAAATTCCCGCTCTCCCCGGCAATCGTCACGCGGGTGCCGGCCGGCCATGCGCTATGGTGGAGGATCGACAGGCCGATAACCCCAAAATGCGGCGACTGCACGACGCTGGTGAGGCGTCCGACCTCTTTGGTGTCGAGCATGATCGCGCCACCGGTTACCGGCCGCCGGTCGCCGTCGAGACGCAAGCCGAAAAGCCGCTTCTTGAGACCGCCGCGCGCCGTCGCACGCTCGATCGTCTCCTGGCCGACGTAGCATCCCTTGCTGTATGAAATCGCCCGTTCCAGCCGTGCCTCGAGCGCGATAGTCTTGTCGCCCGTGTCGCCGCCGACGCTTGCGATGCCGTGCTCGACGCGCACGATCTCCAGCGCCTCGGCGCCGACCTGAGCGACACCGCCGATGCCGGCAGCGGCTGCGCGTTCGCACAACGTTTCAATGGTGGCGGCGATCCGCGACCGCTCGACCATGAGCGTGAAGGCCGGCGCGCCATAGCGCGCAAGGTTTGCGACGAGCATATCGGCGGTCTGCGCATGACGCCACGGCGCCAGCGTCGCGTCGCCGACCAGCGATGCGACCGTGCGCGCTGCCTCGGGACCTTCGACGTCGATCACGCCGAGGCCGTCGAGTTCCTCAAATTCAACGTCGTCGGCGACCAGAAACTTTTCCAGATGCGCCCGCGCGTTTGCCCACAGGATGCGATCGGCCTCGATCAGCATCGCGTCGGCGTCGGCATAAATGAAGAAGTCCGCGATGATATGCGCATGTTCAGTCAGGATTAGCGCGGGCGAAACCGAGCCGGTCGCGAGCCCCTGGATATCGTTGCTGCACATCCCATGCATGAACGGGATGCGATCGGCGCCGCTGACGCGCACGATAATGCGATTGTCCGGTGTGGCAATTCCCGCGCCGGACGTGATCGCGGCGTAATCGCCGACGGCCCCGTTCGGGCCGGGTTGACGCGGGGGCTGCTGGCCGTCGCTCGGATTGGTCAGGTTCACGATCGCACTCTATTGTGGACAACCTGGACGAAGATGCTAACCGGTAAAAGGCTAACAGATCGGGAACTGCTGCCACAACTACGGCCGCGGAATCGATGGTCCCGAGCATTCCGAAGAGCGATTCGTTGGGCGTATACTTTCAAGCGGTAAACCGTTACGTGAGGAAATCGTGAAGCGCGCGAGTTCCATAGCGGCGGCGGCCGCGCGGCCCCTTCAGAGGGGGAGAATTCTGCGCGCGAGCCGCCTCGTACTGTGCGCGATCCTGGTGGCTGCGTTTCAATTCGCCGGTCTCGCACGTGCCGAAGATCCGGCGGCTTCCGCGACTCGAATCGGCAATGGAGCGTTTGCGATACTCGATGCCCTCAATGCGCGAAGCGGCATCAAATCGAATGAGACGGTGGGTGCGGTGGCGATATTTGCCGGAGACGCGCAATCGCTGAGTCACACCCTGGCCATCGGCGATCGCGTTCGGGCGTCGAGCGCGCTCGCTACGCTCGAATCGGATCGCGACGCCGTGGACAGTGCGATCGCTTCGAATCCGGGTCTGGTCAACGCCGCCGATTGGAATCGAATCAAATCCGAGATGGCCGCGCTCGCAAACCAGATCGTGCCGACCGGAGCGGCGCGGCACGAAGCGGCAAGCGCCGCCAAGCCGGCGGCAACAGCAACGTCCAGCGTTTCGCCCCGAGCGGTCGAGCCTCCGGCCACGGCAGCGATTCCGACGGAACCCCCGGTCCCGCGCGGCACTGCCAAGGCTGACGCGCGGCCGCCGCGGGTAGTAATCGAATCGCGCACCGCCGAGGGCGCCGACGTGCGTCTCAAGGGATATATCGAAGGCACGGATCTCAAGCGCGGCGGAATTTACCTCGGGAAACATCAATTGCATGCGTTCGACGTAGCCGGTGTCGCCGGTGAGCATAGAATCAATTTCGATATCGGTCTGGCCAGTCCGGCGCCCGGCACCGTGATTCGCGTCTACGACGTCGCCGGGCGGATGGCCGAAGCGCCGATCGCCGCCGCTTCCATCGCAGCGGACTCGGCGGAGTCCGCTGCAGCGAGCGAAAGTCCGCCACCGGATCGGGCGGACGCCTCCGACGCACCGGAGATTCCCCCATTGAGCAGTGCTGCGCACGTTCCTGCGGACGAGGCGCCCACAACCGAGCACGGGGTCGAAGTATTTCGCGGCAACCGCAAGGGGGAGAGTGGCGTGGGCGGCTCCAACATTGCCGAGATTCCGAGCCGCGCAACAGTGCGGCGGTCGCCCTCCAGACGGCATCCGATGAGCAGTCAACTGGGCAACGTTCGGGTAACGATTACCGCCGAGAATCTGCTCGCGGCGGTGCCGCCTACCTACCAACTCGCTGGCCAGATTCAGGGGCACGGGATTTCGCGCGCCGGCATTTACGTTGACCGCCGCCTGGTGAAGCCGATCGCCGTCGAATTCGGCTCGGACGTTACCAACTTCGACGTGCAATTCACCACCAACGGCGGCGAAGTTACTATCCGTGCGTACAGCGTGGGCAATCAGTACGTCGAGAGTTCGGTAGATCTCTCGACCGCGATGGCGTCGGCGGGCATGCCCGAAGGGCCGTCGATGATCCCGGGCGGTGCGATACTCGGCGGTCCGATGAGTTCGGGAATCCTGATACAGATTCAAGGTGTCGGCCCGATTACGCGCAATCTCTACTTGGTATCCGGGTTAATTTCGGGCCGGAGCCTTTCGAGTGCGGGGCTCTATCAGAACGGGATGCTGGTGCAGCGAATTCCGATCGGCGGCGGCGGGATCGCCGGAGCGATCGGCGCGTTCATCTCCGGCGGATCGCGCAACGTCAATTTCAATGTGCGCTTCAATCCGCAAGCCGGACCCGCTACGATTCGCGCCTTCGATTCGCGCGGCGCCTACAGCGAACAGCCCGTGATCGTGGCCGGGATGAGCCCCTACGGCGGCATCAATCCGTATGGTATGAATCCTTACGGCGCCAATCCCTACGGCTCGTACGGCTCCGGCATTTCGCCATACGGGCGCAATCCGAATCCATACGCGGACGGTAAGCTGGGCGCGCCGCCGGTAAGCCCATACCTGCCGCCGACCAATCCGTTCGCGTCGCCGCCGGCATCTTCGTGGTGAGATCGCGCTTCGGTTGGTGGCCGCTAGGATTAGCGCGCGCCGATGCTGTCATATCGAAGACTGCCCGCGGGCTGCGGCCGGGTGGCATACTGCCATCGAAATCGTTGCCCGTCATCGCCCGAAGAAAATCAGCGGTCCGATTCTCCAGGCACGCCGCCGGCCCAATTCCGGCGATAACACCCGCCGGCGGGTGCCTTGTGCGAGGTTGAAGGCATGGGTTAAGCTTTGATGTTTCCGCTACATCGATTGAGAGTGAACAGAAGATGTTGATTCAGGCGACGCAACTTCGGCCCGGGATGATCCTCGAATATAACGGCGGCCTCTGGCGCGTGATGACGATTAACCACATCACGCCGGGCAATTGGCGCGGCATGGTGCAGACCAAGTTGCGCAATATCAAGAGCGGCTCGCAAACCGAAAACCGCTTCCGTTCGGAGGATCGCGTTGAGCGCGTGATCCTCGACCAGATGGAGATGGAGTTCCTCTACCAGGAGGGCGACGATTTCCATTTCATGAATACGCAGACCTATGACCAGATCACACTGCCTAAGGATCTGATCGCCGATGTCGCCGGCTACCTGACGCCCAATCTCAAGGTCGAGGTCGAGTATCACGAATCCACCCCGCTGAATGTGACCTTGCCCAAAACGGTTTCGATGAAAGTGGTGCAGACCGACCCTGGAATCCGGACCGCCGCCGTCACCAATACGCTCAAGCCGGCGACGCTCGAAACCGGGCTGGTGATTCAGGTGCCGCATTTCGTGGTCGAGGGCGACATCATCACGATCAATACCGAGAATAACGAATACCTCTCGCGCACTAAATGACGCCGCCCCGGCACACGTCCCGATTGAATTCGGGTGAAGTCAAGGCACCCAGCGAATCGCCGCGGCCGCGCCGCCCGCCGCTGCGGCCCCGCCGCGCCAATCCCGAGCCGCCCAAGCCGTTCAAGTTCGGCGCCCACATCTACCTCGCGCAAACCCAGCCCGGGTTCGAGCCGATCGCGTGGAACGAAATTGCGGCGCGCTACGACCGCGGCCTCGCCGCCGAACTCGGTCGCCGTCTGGTGCCCGAGCGCGTCGGCATGACGATCTTCTCGGCGCCGCGCATCGCCTCGCTGAAGCAGGTCCGCACCGCCGAGGATTTTTTCGCGGTGGTCGCCTATCGCCGCTTCCCGGTTAAAGCGCCCGATCCGGCCAAAAGATATGCGCCGAAGACCCCGGCGGAACATGACGAGGACGAACGGCTCGCGCGTAAAATGCTCGACGGCGTCCGTATCGCCAGTCGCGATGCGCGCTTCATCGAAGAGGCGCTCACGGCCCACGTAAGTCTGGTTCCCGGCAGCCACGCCGGCAAGCGGCTGTATTACCGCGTGGTCGCGCGCATGGCTGGGGAGCATCCGTTTCGCCGGGTCGATCTGCAGCACGCCGTCGAACGCGGGATCGGCGGGCGCGATGACCATACGTGGCATCTCGGTGGCGAGGAATCCGATGTCGAATTCTGGGTGACGATGTTTCCCGGCGAGATGGTCCTGACGCTGCGCCTGAGCGACGCGCGCCTGCGTCATCGCGACTACAAGGTTGCGCACATGCCGGGCTCGCTCAGGCCGTCGGTCGCGGCTGCGCTAGGATGGCTCTCTGAGCCGTCGCCCGACGATATCGTGCTCGATCCCTTGTGCGGCGCGGCGACCGTGTTGATCGAACGTGCGCATCTCGGACGCTACCGCCAATTGATCGGCGGTGACAGCAATCCCGCGATGCTCGACGCCGCACGCGAGAACGTTGGCCCGCGTTATAAGCCGATCGATCTTCATTCGTGGGATGCCACTGCGATCGCGCTCGGCGACGCGAGCGTGACCAAGGTAGTAACGAACCTTCCGTGGGGAATGCGTCACGGGTCGCATGCCGAAAATCGCCGCCTCTATCCATTTTTGTTCGAGGAATTCCGGCGCGTGACCAGGCCCGGCGGTCTCATCGTGATGTTGACGGCAGAAACCCGCCTGATGGCGGATCTGATGTCGCGCGGCCTGTTCCGGCCGCAAAAGATTCTGCGCGTTTCGATCCTCGGAGCGCCCGCCGCGATCTACGTCGTCCGCACTGCCTGAGCATTAGCGAAGCTCGCGCGGTTTGTCGCCGTCGCCCGGTCGCGCATGCGACACAATTATTCGCGTTCGATCACAAACGTCATGCTGGTGCGGATCGTCCGGATCGTATCGCGGTCGCGGATTGCGCGCAGACCGGCCCGGTCGCCGTCGAGCGAGCCTTCCATCAGTTCGCGGATACGCGCGGCGGCGGCCGGCGGCGCGTGGTTGAAACCGATCCATTCGTCGAGCGTGGTCCGTGCGTCGCGCGCAATCTTCATCACGATGCGAAAACCGTGGGCGGCGAACATCTGCTCGAATTCCGACGCCGCGAGCGTTCGCGCGTGAGTCGGATCGGCAAGCCGTTCGAGTTCATTGTGTAGTGCCGCCTTGGCCTTGTCTTCCGACGCAGTCATGTCGGCGATGATCATCCAGCCGCCCGGCGCGATCACGCGCGCCATCTCGGCAAAAACTTGCGCGGGATTGACGAAGTGATGAAAGGAGAAGCGGCACGCGGCGCCGGTGAACTGGCCGTTGGCGAAGGGCATCCGCTCGAGTTCGCCGAGCGTGAATTCCACATTGGCGAGACCGCGTTCACGCGCTTGTGCGCGCGCCTGAGCAAGGGCCGGCGCCATGATGTCGAGGCCCACGGCGGCGCCGCAGCGCGCGGCGAACGCATTAGTCAGCGCACCGGTCCCGCAGGCGACGTCGAGTACGCGGTCGTCGCGTCCGGCGCCCGCGGTCGAGACCAGGAACGCGATGAATTTGAGTTCGCCGGTGCCCGGAACCCCGTCATAGGCCTGTGGCCGGCGCCGGAATTGCCGCTGGAGTGTCGCAAGTCGTTGCACGTCGTTCATGATGCGGTTGCCGGCCTCGCTGCACGCGCTGACGCCGCACAGGCGTCACGCCGGGCGCGATGCTAGCGCGCGGGACCCTTCGATGTCACGAGGCGAGCTTGACCCGCTCGAGCAGCAGCAGCGTAATCGCCAGCGCGGCGCTCGCGCTGACCGCTCCCACGGCTTGCAGGTATAGGACATAATGCCGCGATTCGATGATGCGCGTCAAAAAGGCGTGGCGAACCTTGGCCGCTTCGCTCTTGCGGATCGCGAGCGCTTGCAGCCACTCGGGCCACATCAGGCACAAGGTTCCTACGATCGCGTAGAGTAAAGCGATTATTGCGAGTATGACGGGATTTTGCACCATCGGCGTTCTACGTGCGCGTTGCATGTGATCGATCGCGGGATTGGTGTTGCCCGTGGATTCGTCAACTTTATGCGCCGTGATGCTAAGATTAGACTAATTAGCCTATAGCATGCAAGGTCAAATCTCGCGCCTGCGATCGATAGGGCTCCGGCAGTACGACTTCGCGCCCATCGGTCCAATTTTGCTCCAGTCGATAAAACTCGCGCGCCGCCTCGAAGAAGATGTGCACCACGACATCGACGTAATCCAGCACCACCCAATGGCCGTGATTGAGTCCTTCGATCGCGATCGGATGCTCATCTTCGCGGTCCAGGCGTTCGCCGATACCGCGTGCAATCGCCTGTACCTGCACGTCGGAGCGGCCGGTCGCAATCAGGAAATAATCCGCGATCGAATGCAGATGCTCGACCTCGAGCACGACCAGGTCGTAGGCTTTCTTTTCGAGCGCCGCCTCGGCCGCCGCCAGGGCCTTTTTTAGCGAATCCATTACGGGGTGAGTGGCGTGAATCCGTTGACGGCGCCCGCTGGCGCAGGCGTTTGCCGGAAGTTAGAGCGACGCGTACAGGCCATGCCGTTGTATATAGTCCGCGACATCATCAGGTACGAGGTAGCGCACCGATTCGCGTGCGGCGAGTTTTTGCCGGATGAGCGTGGCGGATATCGGCAGAAAGGTGGTAGCGAGGAAAGATAGCGTATGACCGCTTGGATGCACGTAATGATCTTCAGTCCGAATGTAGCCAAAATGCTTGATAGGCGCAAGTGAGATTCGCGCCGCAGTCCCGCTCTCGTCGTTCTGTCGGGTATGCACTGCCAGATCGCACAACCGCACGAGTTCCTCCGCCTCCCTCCACGTCGCCAGCTCAGCGAACTGGTCGGCGCCCATAATCAGATGAAGCTCGGCCTGTCCCCGCTTGGTCGACAAAAAATGGCGGACGGTATCGATCGTATATGAGCGGCCCGAGCGGCGGATTTCGGCATCCGACACCATGAAGTGCCGATTGCCGCGCGTCGCGATCCGCACCATCTGCAGGCGATGCTCGGGCGGGGCCAGCCCGCCATCGGGCTTGTGTGGTGGCGTTGCGGCCGGAATGAAATAAATCAGATCGAGCGACAACGCCTCGCGATCCTCCTCCGCCGCCCGCAGATGGCCCAGGTGAATCGGGTTGAAGCTGCCGCCAAACAGGCCTACGCGCATCGCGATACTTTCCCCATCCGTCCTGCTTCAGCCGGTCCGATGCCGCCTCATTTCCGGACCTGACCGTCGCCCACGATGACGTACTTGTAAGTCGTCAATTCCTTGAGCCCCATGGGGCCGCGCGCGTGCAGCCGATTGGTCGAGATGCCGGTTTCGGCGCCGAAGCCGAATTCGAAACCGTCAGTGAAGCGGGTCGAGGCGTTGATGTAAACCGTCGCCGAATCGACCTCGCGCTCGAAACGCGCCGCCACCGCCTCGTCCTGGGTTACAATCGCGTCGGCCAGGCCCGAGCCGTGCCGCGCGATGAACTCAATCGCCTGCTCGATCGAGTCCACCACCTTTATCGCCAGGATCAGGTCGAGGTACTCGGTGTCCCAATCCTCAGTCGTCGCGGGGCGTGCGTCGGGGATGATGGCGCTTACGCGACCGTCGCCGCGCAACTCCACGCCCGCCGCGCGCATCCGCCTGGCGATTGGCGGCAGAAATTTCGCCGCGATGTCCGCATGCACCAGCATCGTTTCCATCGCGTTGCACACCGACGGGCGACTGCACTTGGCGTTGAAACAAATCTCCTCGGCCATCGGCAAGTCGGCGGCGCGGTCCACGTAGGTGTGACAGATACCGTCGAAGTGCGGCAGGATCGGCACCGACGATCCTGCCAAGGCATCCTTCAGCGCTTTGCCGCCGCGTGGAATTATCAGGTCGATCGCCTCGGGCAGTCGCTTGAGAATCTGGATCGCTTCGCGATCGGGATTGCCGATGAACATCACGGAGTTGGAATCGAGATCGGCCCTGCTAAATGACGCCGTGATAAGTTCCGCGAGCACCGCGTTGGTCGCGAGCGCCTCGCGTCCCCCGCGCAGCACCACCGCGTTGCCCGCCTTGAAGCAGAGCACGGCCGCATCGACGGTGACGTTCGGCCGCGACTCGTAGATGATCGCGACAACCCCGAGCGGCACCCGCATCTGCCGGATCTCGAGGCCGTTGGGCCGCCGCCAGCTCGCTATCGTTTCGCCCACCGGATCGGGCAGCGTGGCGACCGTTTCGACTCCGCGCGCCATCGCTTCTATGCGATCGGGCGTGAGAGTCAATCGCTCGACGAAGGCCGGCGCGTCGCCGTTAGCGCGAGCGCGTGCGACGTCCTCGCTATTTGCCGCGAGAATCCGCTCCGTCGATGTGCGCAACGTGCCGGCGAGGGCGGCCAGTGCCTGATTCTTGCGTTTCGTGCCCGCCAGCGCGAGCTTGCGTGCGGCGGTGCGTGCACGCGCCAGGCCGTCCAATATCTCAGCTTCGAGGTTCATGCGAGGTCTTCAATCAAAACGAAGTTGTCGCGATGGATGATTTCGTCGGCCACTGTATAACCCAGCACACGCGGAATCTCCTGCGATTTCATGCCTTTCACTTTTAGCACATCGACCGCCGGGTAATTTACCAGCCCGCGTCCGAACTCGACACCCTCGGGGTCGAGCAGGCTGACGCAATCGCCGCTGGCAAACTTGCCGAGCACCTCGCGGATTCCCGACGCGAGCAGGCTGCGTCCCTTCGTACGCAAGGCCTCGGCGGCGCCTCGATCGAGCGCGAGTGCCCCGTTCGGGCGCAGGGCGAAGGCGATCCAGTGTTTGCGGCCGGGCAGGCGACGGCGTGCGGGCAGCACCAGCGTCCCCACTTCGCGCGCAGAATCGAGCGCAGCGATCAGCGTGTCGGACTCGCGTCCCGGCGCGATCATCACGCAGATACCCGCGCGCGCGGCTTGCCGCGCCGCTTTGAGCTTGGTCGCCATCCCGCCGCTGCCGAGCGGCCCCGCGCGTTCCGCAACCAGCCCGCGCATCGCGGCCTCGGGGTCGGTGATCAACGGAATCAGTTGCGCGTCGGGCCGGGTGCGCGGGTCGCCGGTCAGCACGCCCGCGACATCGCTCAGGATGATCAGCAGGCCCGCCTGCACCATCCCGGCCACCAGCGACGAGAGCACGTCATTGTCGCCCATGCGGATTTCTTCAACCGCCACGGTGTCGTTTTCGTTGACGATCGGAATCACGCCGGCGGCAAACAGCGACTCAATCGTATGCACCGCGTTGAGCCGGCGTTTGCGCTCAGCCAAATCCTGATGGGTAAGCAGAATCTGCGCGACCGTACGGCCATGCGCGTCGAAGGCCTTGGCCCATTGTCTCATCAGTTCAATTTGGCCGGTGGCGGCCGCCGCTTGCCGCTCCGCCATCGTCGCAGTTCGCCGGCCCAGCCGTGCACGACCTGCGGCGATCGCGCCCGATGTTACCAGCACGACTTCGCGTCCGTCGCGGATAATCGCGTCGATTTGCCGCGCCAGATTGGCCATTACTGCGGTTTGCAGGCCGGTCGCATCCGAGAGCACGGCGCTCCCGACCTTCACCACCAGCCGGCGCAGCGGCGCAATCAGCGCCTCCTTGTAATTCACCTGGGGCATGCGGCCGCTTCGGCTGAATCGTCCGGCGCGATCCGCAACCTGGCGGCGATTCCCTCGACCAGCAGATCGAGTCCCGCCCTTTGCTCCGCCGAAATCACCATCACTTCGAGTCCGCTATGAGTCCGCAACGCCCCGGCGATTCGCTCCGCCTCGGCGGCGCTTGCCAGGTCGGCCTTGTTCAGCGCGATTATCGCCGGGCGCTCGACCATAGCCTCGTCGAATGCCGCCACTTCGCGCCGCACCGTGTCGAAATCGTCCTCCGGTTTGGCACTAACGTCGAGCACGTAAACCAGCATGCGCGTGCGTTTGAGATGGCGCAAAAACTTGATCCCGAGACCGTGGCCGAGGTGTGCGCCTTCGATCAGGCCCGGTATATCGGCGATCGTGAACGCCTCTTCGTCGGAGAACTGGACGTGGCCGAGATTCGGCGTCAGCGTGGTGAAAGGGTAGGGCGCAATCTTCGGCCGCGCCGCGCTGAGCGCTGCTAGCAGCGTCGATTTGCCCGCGTTCGGCAGGCCCACCAGGCCGGCTTCCGCCACCAGCCGCAGTTCGATCCGGACCCAGCGCTGTTCCCCCGCAGTTCCCGGCGTCGCGATCCGCGGCGCCCGCCGCGTCGAGGAGACAAAATGCATGTTGCCGAGACCGCCCTTGCCCGCCTGCGCGATAATCGCCCGCGCGCCCGGAATCACCAGATCGGCAAGCAGTGCGCCGCTCTCTTCGTCAATCACCATCGTGCCCGGCGGCACCCTCACGACCAGATCCTCTCCATGATGGCCGTACTGCTGTTTGCCGCGGCCGGGTTCGCCGTCGCGTGCGACCAGGCGCGGCTTGTACTTGAAGTCGAGCAGCGTTGACATGCCCTCGTGGACTTCGAAGATGACGCTGCCGCCGCGGCCGCCATCGCCGCCCGCGGGTCCGCCAAAGGGCCGGTACTTTTCGCGCAGGAATGCGATCGCTCCATCGCCGCCCTTGCCGGCGTGGACATAGACTCTGGCTTCGTCGATGAAACGCATAATTATACCAAGCCGAGCCTGCGCGCCGGGCACACTGGACGGAGCCCAGCCGAGTCGAGCTACGGAGTCTGCGACCTGCGAATCAACCTCCGAGTCCGCGTGGCACGTCCGGATTATCAGACCGCGCCTCGCGACCTCGCGGATTTATCTTCCATGCACGAATCTGCAAGCTCCGGCCTATAGGCACAGTTCCGCAACCGCCCGTAGCGCCTCGACTTGCCCGCTCGCGACGATCATCGTGCCGATCGGCGACGCCTGCCACTCGGCTAACTGATCCTTGATCCGCTCGCGCGGTCCGATCAGCGCAACCGCATCGACCAGTTTGTCAGGCACTGCCGCCGCCGCCTCTTCCTTGCGTCCGCTCAGATACAGATCCTGCAACTGCGTGGCGAGATCTTCGTAGCCGAAATTGCGCACGTAGCTGTTGTAAAAATTACGATTGCGCGCGCCCATCCCGCCGATATAAAGCGCAAGGCTCGCCTTCACCGGCGCCCGGCATTGGTCGAGGTCCTTGCCCATGTGTACCGGTACGTACGGCGCCAGATCGAAGTTCGCGATACTCTTGCCGCCGCCCGCCTTCTTGAAGCCGGCCTCCAGATGCGGCTGGTAGAGCTGCCCATACCACGCCGGACTCATCCACACCGGAATCACGCCGTCGGCGAGTTCCGCCGCCAGTTCGATTCCCTTCGGGCTGATCGACGCCGTGTAGATTTTCATGTCCGCGCGGCCGTGCAGGATACTGCGCAACGGCTTGCCCAGGCCCGACGCGCCCGCACCCCGGTACGGTATCTGATACTCCTTACCGTCGTATTGCAGCGGCTGTTCGCGCTTGAGAATCATGCGCATGATCTCGATATATTCCCGGTAGCGCTGTAGCGGCTTGCCGTATGGGATCCCATGCCAGCCCTCGACCACCTGCGGATTCGACGGCCCCAGCCCGATGATGAATCGCCCTCCCGACAGCCCGTCGAGCGTCATCGCGGTCATCGCCGCCATCGCCGGCGTGCGCGCATGCATCTGCATGATTCCCGCGCCGAGCTTGATCTTCGAGGTGCGCGCGCCCACCCACGCCAGGAACGTGATCACGTCCGAGCCGTAGGCCTCGCCCGACCACACCGAGTCGTAGCCGAGCCGTTCGGCTTCGAGTATCAGCTCCATGGTGTGGGCCATGCGCGGCCCGGAGTATCCGGTGTTGAGTCCCAGCCTCATCTTTCAGTTCCTCCTCAATCAGGCCGCCGGGCGTGCGCGCCGGACTGACATTTGTGCGCGGTGAGTCAAAAATTCTTTCGCCGAACTTGCAACCACCTGAGTCAACCGGTTCGCGACATCCGTTCAGGTTCCAGCCAATCAGTATAGCGCCGCCACAACAAAAAGCCCCACGGTTACCCGCGGGGCTTCGAAAATCGAGCCTGGCATTGAATCGTTATGCCGAGGGCTGCTCCGCTGTCGGCTGCTCGGATGGCTTTTCGACCGCGTCGACGCTCACCTGCCGCTTGTCGCCGTGATACGACTCGTACTTCACGATACCGTCGATCAGCGCGAAGATGGTGTAGTCACGGCCCAGCCCGACGTTGCGTCCCGGATGAATCCGGGTGCCGAGTTGACGCACCAGAATATTTCCGGCTCGCACGGTCTGCCCCGCGTAAATTTTGATTCCGCGCCGCTGGCCGGGACTGTCACGCCCGTTGCGCGTCGATCCCTGTCCCTTTTTATGCGCCATGGCTGTGCCCTTCCGTTATCGAATGACGTCTGCGATCCACCGGCTCAAGCCCCAGTGCTGATTTCCTGGATGCGCAGGACGGTCAGTTCCTGGCGATGCCCGCGCTTGCGGCGATAGTTCTTGCGCCGCTTCTTCTTGAATACCAGCACCTTGGTGCCGCGCGGCTGCTGGACGATCTTTGCCCGTACCGAGGCGTTCGCGACCGTCGGCGTGCCGAGCGCGTTGCGCTCGCCGTCGCTAATCGCCAGCACCTGATCGAGCGCCACTTCCGCACCGACATCGCCCGCAATGCGTTCGACCACGATCTGATCGCCGGGGCCGACGCGATATTGCTTTCCGCCTGTCTTTACTATTGCGAACATTTCACCAATTCCGACCCCTTTTATCTATCGGAGGCCGCGGTCGAAGTCAATCACGAACCCTCGTGGGCGCCCGTGCAGAAAGGTGCCGCTGGAGCGGCGAAAGCTCACTCCAGCGATACGCTAAATGGATCGCCCACGGACTCCAAGACCGACGTGGCGGCGTTCATGTCGACGACCGTAGGCAGTACGGCCGCGGGCGTTACTGACGATTCGCGATTCTGCGCTATAATTATTGTAGACGTGGGGGGTGTCGCCGCCCGCTGCTTTCGTCTTGGACTAGAAGGAGTTTTCGTGGAACCCGTAGATCTCTCATACAGTGGCAGTTTTTCCGCCGGATTTCCGCACGAGTTTTTTACCTGGCTGCGCCACAACGAGCCGGTCTGGTGGCATGAGCCCACCGAGCACACCCCCAATGGCATCGGTTTCTGGGTGGTTAGCCGCCACCCCGACGTCGTCGCGATCTTCAAAGACGCCGAAACCTATTCATCCGAGCTCGGCGGTACGCAGATCTACGACGGCAAGGGCATGGGTTACCAATTGAATCAGACCGACGACCCCAAGCATCGCCGGCTGCGGGGGTTGGTCAACAAGGGGTTTACCCCGCGGATGATTGGCCGCCTGGAAGACGACCTGCGCGCGCGAGCGGTGCGTATTCTCGACGCGATTCCGCCTGGCGACACCTTCAACTTCGTACCGATGGTCGCCCGCGAACTTCCCCTCCAGGCGATTTGCGCGGTGCTCGGAGTCCCGCAGGAGGACCGCGCCGAGCTCGGCGATATCGTTGACCTCGCGATTGGCGCCGGCGGCGGCGCAACCATGTCGCCCGAGCATTTGAAGCGCCTCAGCGCCTATGCCGACGCGCTGGTCGAGCGCAAGCGGCAGAATCCGGCCGACGATATCCTTTCGATCATCGTGCACGCGCAATTGGACGACGGCTCTCCTCAACTCAGCAACCTCGAGCTGCGCGCGTTTTTCAATCTGCTGTTCCCGGCCGGAGCGGAAACCACCCGCAGCGCGATCGCGGGCGGGATGTTTGCGCTTATCGAAAATCCCGACGAGCTCGAACGCTTGCGCAATAACCCGGACCTGTTGAAAACCGCCATCGAGGAAACCGTGCGCTGGACCTCGCCTTCGGTTTACAAACGGCGCACCACCAGCCGCGACGTCGAGCTGCGCGGGCGCCTCATTCGCCGGGGTCAGAAAGTGACGGTCTGGGAAATGTCGGCCAATCGCGACGAAGAGGAATTCCCCGATCCGTTCCGATTCAACGTCGCGCGCGATCCCAATAACCACGTCGGCTTCGGACTCGGTACGCACTTCTGCCTCGGCGCGAACCTCGCTCGCCTCGAGATGCGCGTGATGTTCGAGGAACTCCTCGCCCGCTTTCAGCGCTTCGAGGTCACCGGCCCGTTGGCCTGGACCAACAACAATCGCCTCCTCGGCCTCACGCATCTCCCGATGCGCGCGTTGCGCAAGGGTTAGCGCCCGGCGCATCGGTCGCCGATCCTGATTGCCGGCTTTATCGCCGACAATGAAAAGCGCGAAGCGGGATTGCCGCTTCGCGCTCGATTACTCAGTCGTATTTTGATTACTCAGTCCGGGTGCTCAATCGATCCCGAGCTTCTCGCGCGCCTCCGGCGCAATCATCTGCGGATTCCACGGCGGATCCCACACCAAATCGACGTTCGCCTCCGACACCCCTGCGATCGTCATCAACTTGCTCTTGGCGTCAAACGCGATCGACGCGCCCATCCCGCAGCCCTGCGCCGTCAGCGTCATCTTGACCTCGACTTTGCTGGTGCCGTCAGCTTGCGGCGTCACCTCCATCCCGTAGACCAGCCCAAGGTCCACTATATTCACCGGTATCTCCGGGTCGTAGCAGGTCTTGAGCTGCTCCCAGACCATCGATTCCAGGTCGCCGCCGCTTGACGCGACCGCCCCGGCCTCGGCCGCCGTTTTTCCGATCGCGTCCGCATCTTTGCCCGCGATTCGGTACAGCCCGTTGTACGCCGGCACCTGCAACGTGAAGGTCCCGCCAAGCGACTGTGTGATGAAGACCTCGATGCCCTTTTCCAGCGTTATCGGAGTGCCGGCCGGAATCTGCACGGCTTCGCATTCGCGTTGAAGTTCGACTCGTTCCATAATTGTGTCCCCTGTCGTGTACCCCTAATTGTAAGTGGTCCGGGGGGGCTGTGCCAGCACCCCGATTTTCATCGATTCGTTGCGGACCACCCGCGCGGTCTGTTAGAGCGAAGACAAGTCGAAGTTGTGATATTGTTCGCGGCGGCCGCCAGATTCCGGGGTGCCACGCCGGCTCGGGATTTTGGCTGAGGAATAATGATGGGTGGTGGAGCGCTGGATGGAGATTTCGACGACTGCGTGCGCGACGACGCAATCGATGACGATCGCCTCAATTCCTCGCTCGATGCCTCAATAGATGACGCGTATGCGCTCAGCGACGGCTCAGCCGTCTCCGCGCTTCCGTTTACCTCCGCCTTCGACCGCATGCCGCGGGCGAGCGCGAAAGAAAAGCTCCACGCTTTCCTCGAGGCGCGACCGGCCGGCGCCGATTCGGCCGAACTGGTTGGCTTGCTGTTCAAGGGCGCAGGCTCCGATCCTGAACTCGGCGCGCGCCTGATTCACGGGCTTATCGGCGCCGATCCCAATTTCGTCTTCGACGACGCTGCCGGCATGTGGTCGTTGCGCCAGAGCGTCAGCCTGCGCATTCCGCTCGACAGCGTGCGCTTTGTTGTCGTCGATCTCGAAACCACGGGCGGGCGTGCCGCGGCCGGTTCGATCATCGAGATCGGCGCGTGTCGGATGGAGGGCGGCCGTGTGACCGATACCTTTACGACCCTCGTGCGCCCGCACATGCCGATTCCCCGCTTCATCACCGGCTTGACCTCGATTACCAACGACATGGTCCGCGACGCGCCGCCGATCGAGCAGGCGCTGCCGGACTTTCGCGACTTCCTCGGCGACGCCGTGATGGTCGCGCATAACGCTCAATTCGATCATTCGTTTCTCGACTTCGAGTTTCGCCGCCTCTTCGGAATTGGCCTGCGCAATCCCGTGCTCTGCACGCTGCGCCTCTCGCGCCGCCTGCTGCCCTCGCTCAAGCGCCGCCGCCTCGACGCTCTAGCCGAACATTTCGGCCTCTCGACCGCCGGTCGCCATCGCGGCCTCGGCGACGCTCGCATGGCGGCCGAGTTGCTTTCGATCTTCATCGAGATGGCGGCGAAGATGGGGCTCAACCGCCTCGACCGGCTGATCGACTGGAATCAGCGCGGCGCCGCCGGCCGCCGCCTCGAACGCCACGTCCCGCCCGACGTTATCGCGGCGTTGCCGCGCACGCCCGGGGTCTATCTGATGCGCAATCAGCGCGGCGATCTGCTGTATGTTGGCAAGGCCGCCCGCCTGCGCGATCGCGTCGCCTCGTACTTCAACGGCGCCGCCGCACGCAATGCGAAAACCGCCGAGCTGGTCGGCCACGTTCACGCGATCGAAACCCGTCCCGCGCGCTCCCCGCTCGACGCCGCGCTCCATGAGGCGCGCCTGATTCGCGAACTCAAGCCGCCATTCAACCGCATGCTCAAGGCGGCCGCCCCCGCCTTCTTCGTCAAACTCGACCTCTCCGATCCTTTCCCGCGCCTCCAGATTACCCAGAAGCTCGGCGCCCGCGTCGGTGTGATGTATCTCGGGCCGTTCATCGGCCGGCACAATCTCGACCATGCCGTGCGCGGGCTCTCGCGTCTGCTCGGATTGCGCACCTGTAGCGGCAAGCTCGCCCCTGACGAGGATTTCCCACCTTGCATCTACGGCCAGATGGGCCACTGCGCCGCGCCCTGTAATCTCACTATCGAAGAGGACGCCTACAATCAGCGCGTCGCGCGCGTCGTCGCCTTTATGCGTGGACGCAGCGGCCCGCTCATGGGCGACCTCGTCCGCGCCCGCGAACAGGCGGTTGCCGCGATGCGCTTCGAGGAGGCGCGCCGATGTCAGCGCGAGCTCGTCGCCCTCGCCGCATTTTCCGAGCGCGCCAGTCGCCTTAGCCGCGTCGTTACCGAAAACAATCTCGTCATCGTAATCGCGCCGCCGCCCCCCGCGGCCGCGACCGTGCCGCACAACGGTGATGCGCCTTCCGCGCCGCCCGATGCTTTTTCAATCGCCTACGTGATTTTGAGCGGGCGGCTCGCGCTTACCCGTGAGATCAAGTCGACCGAGTCGGCCACCGCGATTAGCGCCTTCGTCGCCGAGCATTACGATCGCTATCGCATGCGTGCGGTCGCTCGCGGCGAACTCGAGGCCATGACTATCGTTGCCCGCTGGCTGCGCGAACGCGACCCTGCCGACGGGCGCTTGATTTATCTCAACGGCCCGCGCCTCGAACCCGCCGCCATCCTCAGTGCCGCCGCAGTCGGTGCCGCCGCGCCGCTCGCAGCCGCCCCTGCATCCGATTAGATTAAACCGCTGCAACTTTCGGGAGTTTCGACCATGTACTTCGATCCACGCGACCAGCAATATCCGCTCAAGCGCGATCCGCTCACCTCGCTGGTGGTGCCGCGCCCCATCGGATGGATCTCGACCCTCACCCCGGGTGGCCTCGTAAACCTCGCGCCCTATAGCTTCTTCAACGCTATCGCGAGCCGCCCGCCCTTCGTCATGTTCGCGAGCGCCGGCCGCAAAAATTCCCTGGCCAACGCCGAAGCCACCGGCGAATTCGTCCACAGCCTGGCTACGTGGGATTTGCGCGAGGAGATGAACATCACCTCCGCCGATGTCGGCCCCGATATCAGCGAGCCCGAACTTGCCGGCCTCGAAATGGCGCCGTCGATCGCCGTTAAACCGCCGCGCGTCAAGCGCTCGCCCGTTGCCTTCGAATGCAAATACGTCAAGACCGTCGATTTGCCGGGCGCCGGCGGCAAGCCCCATCCGTTTTCGATCGTGATCGGCGCGGTCGTCGGGATCTATATCGCCGACGAAGTGATTATCGACGGCAAAGTCGATCTTTCCGCGCACCGCCCGATCGCGCGGCTCGGCGGCCTCGACCAATACACCTCTGTCGATCAAATCTTCAGACTGCGGCGCCCCGAAGTCGAGAAAAAATAAAGCGGGCCGGCGAATCTCAGTTCCGCCGGCCCGCTGTTGCAATTCAATCTGAATTTGCTACGGCCGCACCCGCGTGATCGGCTGGTCCGCCAGATCCGAAGGTGTCGCGCCGGCTGCCTGCCGATGCTCCTTGTAGTCGTGCATCGCCTTGACCACCGCCTTCACCGACGTACTGAAAAGCTCGTCCTTGCGCTGCGCCGTCCATTGCTGCGAATACTCGATCGGCAGCGCTGCGCCCTGGAATTTCGGAATTACGTAGCGCGCCAGCATCTCGTATGACTTCAGCGTCTTTTCCCGCGACGCCCATTCATGCGCGAGCACCAGCAGTCCGCCGAACCCGCCGCCGCTCACCTCGATCACCTCGTTGATGCGCTTGATGGCGTCGTCCGGCGTGCCCACGATCGCGCCGCCACGCGCGATCATCCGGTCCATCGTCATCTCCTCGGTCGGCTGTCCCGGATACTCCTCGAACTGCACTTTCGCCGCGAGTGTCTCGATGAAGTATTTCTGAATCCACGTATTGCCGCCTTCGCGCACGTCGTCGGCCGCTTCCTTGGCCGATTCCGCCAGATGCACCGGGAACACCAGCCGCCAGTTCTTGCGATCGACCGTCTTGCCGTTCTCCGCCGCAATCTCTTCGGCCATCGCCCAGCGCTTGGGCAGGCTCGCTAACCCGCCCGGGCTGAACGCCGCCACCGACAGCACACCGCATCCGAGCTTGCCCGCCGCCACCATGCCCGACGGCGAGATCGTGTTGGCGACGAAGACCGGCAGCGGTTGCTGGAACGGCTTCACCTGCAAATGCGCCTCGCGCAGCGTGAAGTACGAACCATCGACCGTGATATTGCCCTCTTCATTGAATAGCCGCATCACCGCCGACAGCCCCTCGACCATCCGGTCGCGCTGCGTGGTGGTCTCGATTCCGAGCATGTACGCGTCGCTCGGCAACGCGCCCGGCCCGCATCCCAGCATCACGCGACCATGGGTGAGCTGATCGAGCAGCGCAAAGCGATTGGCGATATTGAACGGATGATGGTACGGGACGCTGACCACGCCCGACCCCAGCATGATCCGCTTGGTCCGTCCGGCCGCCACCGCCATGAAAATCTCCGGCGACGGAATAATTTCCCATCCCGCCGAATGATGCTCGCCGATGAACGCTTCGTCGTAGCCGAGATCGTCGAGCCATTGGATCAGTTGCATGTCGCGCTCGAATGCGAGCGTCGGGTTTTCGCCGACCCGGTGAAACGGGGCCATGAAGATTCCGAATTTCATGTTTGCTCCTTGCCCGCGACCCGCACACCGTGCGCACCGATCAGGCGTAATTTAACGCACCTTACCCCCGATGCGTCCACTCCAACAATAGCATCCGTGAACCTGCGTGTGGCACAACTGTGCGATTGGTTAATTTGCGCGAGAAAAGTCCCGTTGCCGAATCCACGCCCCGCGCGCGCCGCACCCATCGCTCGCGTCGCTGCTTTCTCGCGTGACTTAGCGGCCAACCCGAGCAGGTCCGGCGCCATGATCTCGAAATGGGAAGTCTGAAACCTTGTGAGGCTTCAGCAAAAACTACAGTTCCGCGTTCCTTGACTACTGGATTCCCATCCATCGCGCCGTCTGTCCGCGCGCACTCTACTGCGTCATCACGCCGCGATAGTAATTCCAGATCCCGCGTTGCGTGGTCTCGTCGGTCTCATGGCCCGCGATCGCGCCGCCCGCCTCATGCTCTTCCCTATGTAATCCGCGGCGCAGCACCAGCCATTCGTTGACGCGCGCTTCGAACCCCATCTGATTGCGCTCGTAGGCTTCCAAATCGTCCGGCGCCACGCGTCCCGCCGGTCCATGTACCAGGTAGGTCTCGCTCAGCCGCCGTTGATTCACCTCTTCGGGCGCGCCCTTGAGCAGCGTCGGATAATAATGGATTACGGTTTCGTTGACGCTAATCGGCTGAATCACCCGCAGCTGGTTAAGAATCAGGATCAGGTTCGGAAAGATGCAAAAATGCGGACCGCCTTGCGCTAGTATTTGATCCGCCCGCTCTGCGCCATGGCGCCGCGCCAACGCCGCGCGAAACTCCTCATGGGCCGCCTTGCTCCACGTCGGTGGCACCACGCGTCCGCCATTTCGATTCTGGATTACGTTCAAATCCAGTTGCGCCGTGCCGTTACCCAGATCGCGCGCCTGCGCGTCGCTGCGTTCGCCAAACAGCGAATCGATGTCAGTCTTGCCCCGCGTCATCATCACCATCGCCGCATGATGCAGTATGTTGGGATGATAGCCATCAACCGAATTTTCCAGCGCCATCTTCCAGTTGCCGCGATACGAATGTTTCAGCACCCCCGACCGCACTATGATTTCGCCGTCGGGTGCCAGATCGACGAATTGATCGAGCAACGCCCGCGCCGGTCCCAGGCGCTCCTCCAACGCGGGTCCCTGGTGACTTAGACTCGCGAATATAAGCCCGCGATAGGAACCCGTCCGCGGAACCTTCGCCAGCGCTGAATTTTCCTTGCGAAACGACTCGCCATAGCCCGCCGCGTACGGCACTCCTACCAGATCGCCGCGGCTGTTGAAGGTCCAGCCGTGGTACGCGCAGCGAAACGCATGGGAGTTGCCGCGCAGGCTCTGGCATATCGTGTTGCCCCGATGGGTGCAGCGGTTGAGCAGCAGATGGACCTCGCCCGCGTCGTCGCGCGAGACGATCACCGGCTGCATCCCGATCTGCCGCGTTACATAGTCGCCCGGCTCCGGTACTTCGCTCTCATGCGCCACATATACCCATTCGCGATGCCAGATTTTTTCCAGCTCTTCGCGAAATACCGCCTCATCGTAGTAAATCCGCCCGTTGACGCGGTCGGTGAGAATTAACTTGTTATAGTCCGGGCGTGATTCGGTCGTAGTATCCATTGCCGGTCACCTCCGCCATGCGGTCACGCACCATTTCACGAAAGCCGATCGAGACGCGACGGATCCATCAGCGGTATCAAATCCTCGTGCCGTGCCCATGCCAGCGCCCATAACTCCAGCGGATCAAGGTAGATACATTTTCCGCTGCGCGCGTCGCGCACCATCAGGCGCGGGCCATTGCCGCGGTCGTCGCGCTCGATTTCGACTACTGCAAATTCACTGGTCAGGCGCAAGCTATACTCTCCCGCGCCGCCCTTGTACTGGCTATTCGATTCCTCATATCAGGAACAGCATATTCGGCAGCGGCTCGTCGTTATTCAGCAATATTACTTTTTTGTACTTAATTCGGAAGCCGTCGCCCTGCGGTATCAGTTTGTGTACCGTATTCCCCGCCCATAGCGTCTGGCGATGGTGATGTAGTTCGGCAAGTATGAAGTTCGAGCCGACCACGATTTCCTCGGCGCCCGCCGCTTCGATCTCGACGTTCCCGACGATCCGCCGCAGCCGTGGCGCCTGCTCCTTGAGCCACAGCGTCTCCTTGATTCGCTGGATTCGATTGCGCAGTTGCCCCCGCCGATCGTAAATCACCGAGACGTTCCGTGTCGGATCGATATCGTCGTCGTTGCACGGCACCCAGTAGGTCGCATCAGCGTCCCACAGCGCCAGCCATTCGTCGAGCCGATAGCCGTCCATCAGGCGTGCCTCATGGAAAAGGAATCGCTTGATCGCCCGGCTATCGTCCGCCATCTTTGACTTTCTCCGCCTGTCGCCGCCAAGGCCTCGCGCCCACTGACACCGGTGGCCCTAGTTCGTCTGTTAGCAAAAAACCGCGCCATTTGCACAATCCGTCTTCGCGGGTTCTTCGCCTTATGCCTTCTCCCTCCACTTTTCCTGACGATCGCCAACCGCCCGGCGCCAATTACTCGCGTATGCAACCTCTACCTGAACTGGATCGCCGGTTGATTCGTCTAACTATTCGGGTGATGCCGCTCCGCGCGGAGTTGCATCGGCTTACGGCGCTTGGCATACGCTTCTGACACGCCGCTTGCCCCGGTCTATGCCAAATAGGAAGATCGACTAGACTTAATTCGCCCACAGGTAAAAGACTGACTCTAATGAGAATCCGACAGAACCCGAAACAGTGGCCGCTGATGCCGCCGATTGCGGCTCTGATCGCGCTCCTCGCGATTCTCGCCACTGCCGGCCTCGCGCCAGCGCAACAGGGGCATTTTCAACCCGGAGTCACGCCTCCGCCGATCCAGGGTCAGGGCGGCAGTGTCCTCGAGTTGCCCACGATTCCCGGACGCCAGGGCGGCGGGGCGACCGCTACGATTCCACCGATAGCGCCGCAGCAAGGCCAGGCGCTTACACTGCCGTCGCGTCAACTGAAAAGCCAGCAAGGTTATCGGCAGGTGACCGTTACCGTCACCGATCAGCGCGGCCGCTACGTCACCGGCCTCAAGCGTGGCGATTTCAAGCTGCTGATCGACGGCCAGAATCGTCCGATTGAATTCTTTCGCCAAGACCTCAACACGCCGGTCTCGGTCGGAATTCTGGTTGATACTTCGGGCAGCATGCAGCCCAAGCTTCCGCAAGCGCGCGCGGCGATTTCCGAATTCATCCGCGACCTCAACGAGCGCGACGACGTCTTCCTGTTCGCCTTCTCGAGCCGCCCGTTTTTGCTCCAGCCCTTTACCACTAATCATTACCTCGTCCTGAGCCGCCTCGAACTCCTCCACGCCTTCGGCCAGACCTCGCTTTACGACACCATTCTCGACGGCCTCCTGATGGTCCAGCACGGACGCTACGACAAGCGGGCGCTGCTGGTTATCACCGACGGTATCGACAACACCAGCCAGGCCAACGTCCGGCAGGTCGTCGCGCAGGCCCGTCGCATGGGCGTGTTGATCTATTCGATTGGAATCGGCGACCCCAACGCCGCCAGCCTGCCCGGAATCACGTTCGGACCGTTCAGCTTCGGCGGCGATGGGGAACAGGTCGATGCGCGTACCCTGAGCATGCTTTCGACCGAGAGCGGAGCCAAGACTTACATTATCCGCGAGGTTGGCGACGGTGACGCATTGCGCAATGCCTGCGCGACCATCAGCCGGGAATTGCGCGAGCAATACACCATCGGCTTCGTCGCACCCGACGCTTCACGCAGCGGCTACCGCTCGATCCACGTCGATGTCCCCACCCATTCCAATGTCAACGTGCGCGTGCGCAAAGGTGTGAACGTCGGCGGCACCGAATCGGCCAACGCGTCGCCGCCCAATTAGGCGCGCACTGCCCCGCTCCCCGCGGCCCCGACGCGAACTCCGCGGTCGCCAGCTACTTGCGCTCGTCGTGCTGGTCGGCGCTGCGGGCGGTAGCGAAGGGCGCCACGAACGCCTGATGCGGATCGGGCATTAAGTTGAGAAATTTGACTTCGGCAAATTCCCCGGCGATCTGAATCGCCGAGAGCGTCGCGTTGTCCACCCGGATGCGATGGAAATGCTTGAGCTCGAGCCCGAGGAAATGGCACAGCACCGTGCGCACGATATCGCCGTGCGAGACGAACATCACGCGCTGCCCCAAATGCGCCTCCATCGTGCGCATCACCGCCGCGACTCCGCGCGCCTGCACCTCGGGAATCCGTTCACCGCCCGGCGTTGGATGTTCGATCGGCGATTTCCGATAGGTGATGTAATGCGGGTCGTCGATCAGCTCGTGGTAGTGCATGCCCTCCCAGCGCCCATACAGCACCTCGGCGATCCCCGGTTCTTCGACAATTTCAATTCCGCCGAGTTCCGCCGACATGATCTCGGCCGACTGGCGCGCCCGCACCAGCGGACTCGTGACGATCAGTTCCGGCTTGATACTCCGCGCGAAGTGCGCCGTCGCCACGACCTGCTCGCGGCCATGCTCGGTTAGCTCTATCGGATGGCGGCCCATCACGCGCCCCTGGCGATTCCATGCGGTTTCGCCGTGTCGCATCAGGATCGCGATGCCGCGTGCGCCCTTGGTGTTCATCAGCTTTTGCGCCACGTAAAAAGGCCCCAGCGCCATTTTTGTCCCCGGTGAATTTGCATTTTCAAGCAAAACGGCGAGCGCACTTGCGATGCGCTCGCCGTCTTCCGATTATTCGCCTCGTCGGTCGCGAGGTTTTGTTTTCAACGTCCTGCCGCGGCCGACGCGTGGCCGTTGGCGCTCTCGCTCACACCGCTGGAGGCCGGTGCGAGTCCGCAGAAGGCCTCGTAATCGATCAGCGTCGTCTGCGTCGGATGCTCGCTGCAAACCGGGCAATCCGGATTGCGCCGAATCTTGAGTACCCGCACGTAATCCGCCGACAGCGTGTCGAAATAGACCATCTTGCCGGCCAGCGATTTGCCCGCCCCGAGCAACAGCTTGATCGCTTCGAGCGCTTCCATCGAGCCGATCACGCCCGGCAACGCCCCGAGTACGCCCGCCTCCGCGCACGACGGCGCCATGTCCGGCGGTGCCGGCTCCGGATACAGGCAGCGGTAGCACGGCCCGCCGTCCGCCGGATTGAACACCGTGGCGTTGCCCTCGAAGCGGAATATCGCGCCGTCCACCAGCGGCTTCTTCGCGAACACGCACGCGTCGTTGATCAGATAGCGCGTCGGAAAATTGTCTCCGCAATTGACCACCACGTCATACGGCTTGATGATCTCCATTACGTTCTCGGAACTCAGCCGCACGTCGTGGCGCACCACCTTGATCCCGGGGTTCAGCGCGTTGATCTGCTTTTGCGCCGATTCGGTCTTCGCCATGCCCACCCGATCGGTCGTGTGAATTATCTGGCGCTGCAGGTTCGATAGATCCACTACGTCGAAATCGACCAGCCCGATCGTGCCCACCCCCGCCGCCGCCAGGTACAACGCGGTCGGCGATCCGAGCGCCCCCGAGCCGAGAATCAGCACCTTCGAATCCAGCAGCTTCGCCTGCCCCTTTTCGCCCACCTCGGGTATCACGAAGTGGCGCGAGTAGCGGGTGATCTCGTCCTGGGTAAAGGCCCGATCCGCCGTCCACGGCAGTCCGCGATCCTTCCAGGCATTGAAGCCGCCGGTCAAGTTGTAGAGATTTTCGTAGCCCAGTTCGTGCAACGCACGCGCCGCCAGCAGCGACCGTGTGCCCGACGCGCATTGCAGGATCACCGGCGTCTTATGGTCGGGAACTTTCTCCTCGACCCGCAGTTCCAGAAAGCCGCGCGGTATCGCGATCGCCTGCGGGATATGCCCCTGGCGCCATTCGTCGCTTTCGCGTACGTCGATCAGCACCGTGCCCGGCTGATCGAGCAGCTTGCGCGCCTGGTCGATGTCGATCTGCTTAATCGACGCGCGCGCTTCGTCCAGTATATTTTTTGAAGTCTTAGCCATTTGCCTGCACCGTTTCGCCCGCCGCCGAGGTCTCGGAGTAGCGGGACGCCATCGTTAGCCTTGGTCCTGTCATGAAACTATAACCACTGTGCCGGCCTGACGCATCAGGTGGGGAGGGTGGGGCGCCAACCGCCGCCGCGGCCCAGCGGTCCGCCGCGATCAGCCCCCGATCATCCGATGGGATTCGACCAGGGCCTGCACGTAGTTGAACACCCGCCGGGCATGGCCCCGCGGCGTCACGTCGAGAAACTCCCGCGCCACCCGTCCGTCGCGATCGAGCACGAAGGTCGCGCGATCGGCATGCTTGCCGTTGAGCACGCCAAAGGCCCGCGCCAATTCGCCATGCTCGTCGGCCAGCAGCGTGAACGGGAAACCATGCTTATCCGCAAACGCCCGATGCGATGCCGACGAATCCGTGCTGACCCCGACCACCGCGCACTCCAAAGCGTGAAATTTCTCGTGTAGATCGCGAAATTCCTTGCCCTCCAGCGTGCATCCGGGGGTGTCGTCCTTGGGATAGAAATAGACCGCTACCGTCTGCCCGCGGTAATCTCCCAGTCGCCGCGTGCGGCCGAACTGATCGCAAACTTCTATTCCCAGGATCGCCGACGCGTCGTCGGCACGCACCTGATCATCCGGCTGCGGCATTGGTCTCGTCCTGCTCGATCGCCCGTTTGCGGGTGAACTTGATTGCGGCGTTGTCGATATTGATCGAGCACAGCGACCCGCACATGCTGCACACGTTCGAGCCCGACGCTTCGCTCTCTTCCTTGTAACGGCGCGCCTTGTCCGGGTCCATCGCCATCGCGTACATGCCTTCCCAGTTGAGCGACTTGCGATAGCGCGACATCTGATCGTTCCAGACCTTGGCCGCCCGCACGCCCTTGACCAGGTCGCCCGAATGGGCCGCGATCCGCGTGGCGATAACGCCCTCGCGCACATCGTCGATATCCGGCAGCCGCAGATGCTCGGCCGGCGTCACGTAACACAGGAAGTCGGTGCCCGCCGCCGATGCAATCGCGCCGCCGATCGCTCCCGTAATATGGTCGTAGCCGGGTGCGACGTCGCACGTCAGCGGCCCCAGCACGTAAAACGGCGCGTTGCCGCATACGCGCTTTTCGAGCTGCACGTTGGCTTCTATCTGATCGAGCGGCACATGCCCCGGCCCTTCGATCATTACCTGCACGCCCAGCGCGCGCGCCCGTTCGGTCAGTTCGCCCAGCACCAGCAGCTCCGCCAGTTGACCGCGATCGGTCGCGTCCCCGGTGGCGCCCGGACGCAGTCCGTCGCCGAGCGAAATCGTCACGTCATGTTCGCGCAAAATCGCGCACACTTCGTCGAAATGTTCGTAGAGCGGATTCTCGTTGCCCGTGCGCTCGATCCATCCCGCCAGCAACGCGCCGCCGCGCGACACGATCCCCTCGATCCTCTGATGCCCGCGCAATTTGTTCACGCTTTCGCGCGTGACCCCGCAATGCAGCGTCATGTAATCGACGCCCTGGCGCGCCTGCCGCTCGATCACTTCGAGGAAGCCCTCGACGCCAAGCTCCATGATCGAGCGCTCCGACGCCACCTGGTAAATCGGCACCGTGCCCAATATCACCTGACAGCGCGAGAGTATCTCGACCCGGATTTTGTCCAGGTCCGTGCCGGTCGAAAGATCCATCACCGAGTCCGCCCCGTAGCGCACCGCGGTGTAAAGTTTTTCCACTTCTTCTTCGATCAGTTGATGGAAGTTCGAGGCGCCGATATTCGCGTTGACCTTGGTCCGCAGGCGCTTGCCAATCCCGATCGCGCGAAACTCGTGATGCTGATTGTGCGGGATTACCACCTCGCCGGTCGCCACCAGCGCGCGGATTTCCTCGGGGCTGAGCCCTTCGTCTTCGGCCACTTCGATCATCTGCTGGGTAATGACGCCTTTGCGCGCCGCTTCAAGCTGGGTCATTTCGCTACCTCTGACTAATCTGTCTGGACTGCTTCCGGGTCGCCTCAAAGAGTTCTCGGAATTGTTTTTGGTGTTGCCCGCGAAGCGAAATTTTCGCGACGGCAGAGGCTGAGGCGATTGACGATCCGCGTTCGGCCACTATAGGTGCTGCCTTAATTTTTAGTCAAGGTTCGCCGAGGGCCTGCGGTAGGGGCAAAGCGCCCCGAAACCTTTGAAAAGTTTCACACTTCCCCCCGTGAAAAGCGCTAGCAGGTCCTGCGGACGATTCCGCGAAGCCCGCAGCTTAACCAAAGGGAAGTCTGAAACCTCAATGAGGTTTCAGGGAAGGCTTTCAATTTTGAGTTCCTCAACAATCATCCCCTTCGCCTGATTTGCGCAGGGGCCGTCACGAAATCCGCGTGTAGAGCCGCCGCGCATTGTCCCACAGAATCATCCGCTGCACCCCCGGCGGAAAAACCTCTGGACGCGCCGTCAGCTTCACCGTATTCGGGAAGCGCCCGTCGAAATGCGGATAATCCGACGCATACAGGATGTGCTCCGGCCCGACAAAATTCGCCACGAACGGCAGCGTCTCTTCGTCCGGATCGCACGAGATAAAAAAGTTCTCCGAGCGAATCACCTCCGACGGCTTGCGCCGCAAAAACGGCACGTATTCCGGCATCAGCTCGTAATGCTCGTCGAGGCGCTCCATCCAGTACGGCAGCCAGCCCACGCCCGCTTCCAGGATCGCGACGCGCAATCGCGGGAAGAGATCGAGAACGCCGCCGCCAATCAACGACGCCAGCGCCCGCATGCATTCGAACGGGTTGGTCGCCGAATGCTGCAGGAAGAGATTGTTGGTCATGTCGAAGGTGCCGAGCCCATACGGCGGTCGAGCCGTGCCGCCGTGGAAGCAGGCCGGCAAATCGGTGTCCTGACACGCCTGCCAAATCGGATGCAGCCCCGGATGGTCGAGCAGCCGATCCTCGATGTGCCCCGATAGGTAGACGCCCGCAACCCACGGTTCGCGCGCCACCTCACGCATCATCGCGGCCGCCCGTTCGGGATCGCGCATCGGCATCACCGCGACGCCCTTGAGGCGCCCCGGATATGCCGCGCAGTATTCCCCGAGCCATCGATGATACGCGCGAATCATCGCGATTTCGAAGTCCACCGTTTTCAGCGAGCAAAAGCTCGAAACCACCGTCGCGAACAGCACCGCGATGTCGATACCCTCGCGATCCATATCCTTGATTCGAATATGCGGGTCCCAGCCCCCGCGCATGTCCGGTTTTTCCCCGTGCGGATTACGCCCCGTGCGCATCAGCGGCTTGTCGGGATTCGGCACGCCCAGCGGTCGCCCGGTGTTGAGCTGATGAAATATGCCGAAGAAAAATTTCGACGCGCGTCCCGCCGTCTCCTTCTTCAAATCCTCGAGGTCGGGTTTGAACTTGGCTTCGAGGTAGCGGTCGTAGAGGTCGTTCGGCTCCATCACGTGACCGTCGGTGTCGATTACCTTGTTGCCGTTGAACATGAACTTCCTCCGCGCCCGGCGCTCGCCGCGAGTATGCCTTCAATGCGCCGGCGTCGATTTGGTCGATTTGATCGGCTCGATCAATTCGCTCGATTCGGTCAATTGGCTCGATTCGATCGCCTGCTCGATCGCGTGCGCGCCATCTCCCGGATCGCACCCGCCCTCCCGGTATCTTCGCTCCGCCGCTTCGCAAGCTCAAGCAATTCCCGCCCTCTCGCCTTCAGGCCGACGACAACGGTGACGCGATTTCCTCCAGGCTCGCCCCCTCCGCATCGACGCCCAAAATCACCTCGACGATCGCCGCCGCTAACATCAACCCGGCCGCCAGCAGGTAGCCGTCGAACAGCGCCGCGCGCGAACCCGTATCGATTAACCGCCCAAACAGCCACGGCGCGCCGATTCCGCCCACCGCCGTGCCAGCCGAATAAAAAATCGCGATCGCGAGCGCCCGCACCTCCAGCGGAAAAATCTCGCTCACCGTCAGGTAGGCCGAGCTTGCGGCCGGCGACGCGAAGAAAAACATCACCGTCCACAGCGTGGTCTGCGAAAACGTCGTCAGCAGGTTGTGGCTGAACAGCCATCCCGTCGCAATCAGTATCACCGCCGAAATCGTGAACGTACCCGCGATCATCCGCCGCCGCCCGACCGTATCGAACAGATGGCCGAGCAGCAGCGGTCCAAGAAAATTCCCCGCCGCAAACGGCAGCATGAACAGCCCGATGCGATCCGCCCGCTCGCCGTAAAAGCGGCTGAGCACCAGCGCGTAGGTGAAGAATATCGCGTTGTAGGTGAACGCCTGCGCGGCCATCAGCGTAAACGCCAGCACCGCTCGCGAACGATACCGCGTCAGCAGCGGTCGTATGAAGACGCCCAGGCCGAATCGCTGCCGCGCCTTGAAACGCAGCGTAAACTCCGTCGGCGGCTCACTCAGCTTCGCGCCGGCCTCCGCCGCCACTATTCGTTCGATCTCGCCAACTATCTCCTCCGCCGCTGCCGTTCGCCCATGCACCAGCAACCATCGCGGACTCTCCGGGATAAATTTGCGCAGGTACAGGATCCCGCATCCGATCAGCGCGCCCACGCCGAATCCGAGCCGCCATCCGATCGGGTACGGGAAAATGTGTGGATTCAGAATTACCAGCGTCGAAATCGATCCCGCCGCCGCGCCCAGCCAGAAACTCCCGTTGACGATCAGATCGATTCGCCCCCGCAAGCGCGCCGGAATCAATTCATCGATCGCCGAATTCACCGCCGAATATTCGCCGCCGATGCCCATCCCGGTGACGAACCGGAAAAACGCGAAGCTCGCGAGATTCCACGAAAGCGCCGTGAACGCCACGCCCACCAGGTAGATCGCGAGGCTCAGGAAGAAGAATTTGCGCCGCCCGAAACGATCCGTCAGATGACCGAATAGGATCGACCCGATCACCGCGCCCGCCAGGTAGCACGAACTGATGAATCCGATCTGCGCGGCGCTGAAATTCAGCACGTCGGGCCGTTGCAGCACCGCGCTGATCGCCCCCATCAGCGTCACTTCGAGCCCGTCGAGGATCCACGTGATCCCCAGGCCCATCACCAGCACCGTATGAAATCGGCTCCACGGCAGGCGGTCGAGCCGCGCCGGTATCAGCGTCTCGAAGATTTCCGCTGCCCGCTCGCCTCCCGCCGGCATCGTCTTTTCTGCGTCGCTTTCTCGCATAACTTTTGCGCTGCGCAAATCTCGTTCGCGGTTTCACCGCGCTCGCGCATCGACTATTACATTGCCACCGATGGATGCCGATACCACATCGTCCGCCGCCACCGAAGCGCGCGAACTCTCCGCCGCCGACGCCGTCCATACCCTCCTGGCGAGCTTCCTCGGATGGACCCTCGACGCCTTTGACTTTTTCGTGCTGGTCTTCGTGATGCCCACCGTGGCCAGTGACTTCCACTGCTCCATCCCCGATATCGCCTTCACCATCACCGCCACGCTCGCGATGCGTCCGGTCGGCGCGCTCATCTTCGGCTGGGTCGCCGACCGCTACGGCCGCCGCCTGCCCCTGATGCTCGACGTCATCTTCTACTCCATCGTCGAAGTCTTGAGCGGCCTCGCTCCGACCTACGGATGGTTCCTCTTTTTCCGTGCGCTCTACGGCATCGGCATGGGCGGCGAATGGGGCGTCGGCGCCTCCATCGCAATGGAAGCGGTGCCCGCGCGCTGGCGCGGCCTGCTCTCCGGCGTGCTGCAGGAGGGCTACGCCGTCGGTTATCTGCTCGCCGCCGCCGCCTACTTCCTGGTCTTCCCGCACTTCGGATGGCGTCCGCTGTTCTTCCTCGGCGGTATCCCCGCGCTGCTCACACTTTATATCCGCACCAAGGTCCCCGAATCCAAATCATGGGAATTGCGCCGCCCGCCGTCGTCCGCGATTTGGCGCTCGCTGCGCCGCAATTTCCGCCGCTTCCTTTATCTGGTCGCCCTGATGACGATGATGAATCTCATCTCGCACGGCACCCAGGACATGTACCCGACCTTCCTCAAGATCGAGCGCGGCCTCGACCCCCGCACCGTCGCCACTGTCGCCATCATCTATAACATCGGCGCGCTGCTCGGCGGCCTGGTGTTCGGCTATCTCTCCGACCGCTTCGGCCGTCGCCGCTCGATGGTCGCGGCGGTGCTATGCGGTGTGCTGATCGTGCCGTTCTGGCTCTATCCGCATTCGCTCGTATGGCTGACCGTCGGCGCATTCCTGATGCAGTTCATGGTGCAGGGCGCATGGGGCGCGATTCCCGCTCATCTGGTCGAGTTGTCGCCGCCCGAAGTCCGCGGGCTTTTCTCAGGTCTCGCGTATCAATTGGGGGTCTTGCTCGCGGCCAATGCTGCATTCGTCGAGGCGCTGATCGCGCAACACCTCGGCTACGCCAGTGCCTTGGCGCTGGTCGCCACCATCGTCTTGTGCGGCGACGCCGTCATTATTGCCGTCGGCCCCGAACACCACGCCTCCAACCTCGACGAAGCCTAGGGCAGCGGCGCACCGGTCACGTCGCGAAAGGAAAAGTGCTGGTGGTTGAAGAACGCCCCTTCAGTCATCCTTCACGATCCGTTCAGTCATCCTGAACGAAGTGAAGGATCTCGCGCGGTTCCTCCGCGCGTTAATCCAAGAACCTCGCGCGGTTCCTCCGCGCGTTAATCCCGAGACCTCGCGCGGCCCCTCCGCGCGTTAATGCCCAACACCTCGCGCGGCCCTCCGCGCGTTAATGCCCAACACCTCGCCCCGCCCCCTCCCGTCATCCATCTCTTCACCCGGAATCACCGAAGGCCACACCACGCACCTCCGAAAAGGAGTACACTGCTACACAGCGACGGCCTTTCCTCCCTCTCTTTTCGCAATTTCCACACCACTTCTGACGCAGATTCGATTTTCGCCGATATCTCACTGCGACAACGGAGCCGTTAAACATCGAAACACCGCCCCAAAGGAACCACGATGATCACCGACCGCCAGCTCGACGCCAATCGCCGCAACTCGCGCAACAGCACCGGCCCCCGCACCGCAGCCGGCAAGGCGCGCGCCTCCGCCAATGCGCACCGCCACGGCCTCAGCGGCCTCGACGTCGTGCTCCCCAGCGAACGCACCGCCGATTACGACGACTTTCGCGCCCGCCTGCTCGCGTCGCTCGATCCTGAAGGTGCCCTCGAGGAGAGCCTCGCCGACCAGGTGATCGTCGCTTCATGGCGAATCCGGCGGATTCCAATTCTCGAAGCCGCCATCCATCGGCGCGGTTGCCATGAGATGGCCATCGATCAGGCCCGCGCGCAGGTCAGTCAATTCCGTGCAGCCGAAACCGCCGGGATGCTCTCCGCGATCACCGGCCAGCCCATGCTTTCTGAGCCGTGCCAGGTGGCCGAACGTACTCTCGCGGAAGCCGAAATCGAAAAACAGGATGTCGTCTTGCGCGATCCCCTCTTGCGCGCGACCCAAATCCTTGAAGCCTCAGCCCCCTTTTTCACCAACCTCTGGCGCCATGAACGAGCCCTTACTCGCTCGCTCCAGAGCAACCTGCACGAACTCCAGCGGCTCCAGGCCAGACGCGCCGGCGAATCCGTTGCCGCTCCGGCGGTTATCGACCTCAACCTCGCCGCAGCCCCGGCTCCGGATCAACTCGGGGACATGGACTGAATCCGCTCAAACAGAAATTTCAAAAACGAACCCATTTTTCCTTTTTGCGAAACGGCGGGCTGGCAGACCTCGCCTTTCTTGCAAAATCTGTCTCGGCGTAGGAGAACAGGATCAAACTAAATCGCTCTGGGAAATGCCGGAGGTCACCCGATGAAATTCGGAATCTTTTATGAAATCTCGGTGCCGCGCCCTTGGGATCGTGAAGCCGAAAAGCGCGTATTCGATAACTGCCTCGAGCAGGTCGCACTCGCCGACGAACTCGGCTTCGACACGGTCTGGGCGGTCGAGCATCACTTCCTCGAGGAATACTCGCATTGCTCGGCGCCCGAAATCTTCCTCACCGCCTGTGCGATGCGCACCAAAAAAATGCGCGTCGGCCACGGCATCGTGGTCTGCGTGCCGGAGTTCAATCACCCGATTAAGATCGCCGAGCGCACCGCCACCCTCGACATCATCTCGGGCGGCCGCCTCGAAGTCGGCACCGGCCGTTCCGCCACCTGGAACGAGCTTGGCGGATTTCGCGCCAATCCCGACGAGACCAAAAAAACCTGGGACGAATTCGTCCGCTGCCTGCCCAAAATGTGGACGCAGGAGCGCTTCAGCTACGAGGGCCGCTCATGGTCGATGCCCGAGCGCGCGATCATCCCCAAGCCCTATCAGAAACCCCATCCCCCGATGTGGGTCGCGGTGACCAGTCCCGGCACCGAAGTCGACGCCGCCGAACGCGGCCTCGGCTCGCTTGGCCTGACTTTCGGCTCGGTCCGCGAGCAGGAAGAGAAAATCAAAAATTACCGGCGCATCATCGCCAGCTGCGAACCGGTCGGCGAATTCATCAACGACAAGGTCAGCACCGTCAACTTCCTCTTCTGTCACGAGGACAGCGAGCGCGGTAACAAGATTGGCCGCCGGATGCTCGGCACCTTCAACTTTCTCGCGGCGCAATTGCTCGCCGCGCGCGAGGCCTTTCCCACCAAGTCCTATCCGTCGCTCGGCCTGCTGCCGACCCTGCGCAAGGAAGCCGCGGGTCCCGGCGATACCGCCGGCGTGCCCGAGGGTATCGCGATCGGCGATCCCGAGCGCGTCCTGCGCGCCTGCAAGCGATGGGAAGCGGTCGGCGTCGATCGCATCAACTTCCTGCTCAACGCGCTCGAGACCGTGCCCCAGGCCGACGTCCTCAACAGCCTGCGCACTTTCGCCAAGTATGTGATGCCGCATTTCCAGGACGGCTCGAGTCAGTCGGCCGCGGCGGGAGGTGGTCGCTGATGCCTTCCTCGGGAACCATGGACGTGCAGGCGTTCGCGCCCAACGTCGGCGAAATCAACGGCTTCAAGACCGAGCAATGGGTGCTCAAGGGCGCCCAGATTCTCAACGTCTATTTCGAGGTCGCCAACGAACCCTTCGCGAGCCTGATGCCGATTACCGTTCATCCGGTGATTCCGGCCTACGCGATGCTCAATGTGACCCATTATCCGGATAGCCCGGTGGGTCCGTTCTCGATCGCCGACGTCCGCGTCGGATGCCGTGCCGGGGTGCGCCCGCGCGGCTTCACCCTCAAAAGCTACGTCAGCACCGAGGCCGCGGCGCGCGAACTGACGAGCCGCTGGGGCTATCCGGCGAGCGTCGGCGAGGTCCACCTGCGTGCCTTCCACGACCGCGTGATCGGCCGCGTCCACACCGGCGGCCGCACCATCCTCGAAGTCGAGATGCTCGATCGCGAATTCATCGGCGGCAACGACATCCAGTATGTTTCGAGCATGCACCTGTGCCGCAATCGGGAAGACGGCAAGCTGGTGGTGGTGCAGCTCGATCCCGAGTGGACCTTCATCAAGGCCGAGCGCGGACGCCCGCGCCTCGTGACTTTCGACGGGCAGGCCTGGAACGGCGGCGACAAGCTCGTGCCGACGTGGCCGATTTCGGCGAGCTACGCGATCGCCGATACCACCTTGTCGGCGATTCGCTACGTCAGCGATCCCGACAAGGACGCCTTCAAGGGCACCACCCAGATCGCCGCATGAATCGCGCACCGGATAAGCGGCGGCTCCACCGCGGGATTTGAAACCAACTTAACGAGCGGGCGGCCGGTGAGGTTTCTCACCGGCCGCCCGCCGCTCAGATACTCACTCGCGCCGTCCTCGAACCGAACAGCGACACTCCGAGTGGCTGATTATGAGCCGGCCTTTTCGCACAGCGACCACGCCACCTCGGCCATCGCCGGGATGCGCAAATCGTAGGTCGCGAATACCGGATCGTCGGCCTGTCCGCCGAGGTAACGCGCATAACTGCCTTCCCCGATGATCGCCAGCTTGAACAGCGAGAAGATCTCGTAGAACGCAAACCCGCGCATCGCCCGTCCGGACTTTCGCTCGTATAGCCCGATCATCTCCGCGCGATTGTAGTATCCGCCGCCCGGTTCCATGCTCGAAACCACCGAGCGCCGCTGCTCGTCGTCGCTCGGGTCGCTCCAGTACGTAACCATCCAGCCGAGGTCCGCCAGTGGATCGCCCAGCGTGGACATCTCCCAGTCGAACAGCGCTATCGGACGCGGTTTGCCGCCGCTCGGATCCCACATCACGTTGTCGAGCTTGTAGTCGCCGTGAACGATCGTCGCTGGCTGCGCAGGCGGCATATGGGCCATCAGCCATTGTTGAATCTTCGCCATCACTGGCAGCGGCCGCGTCTTTGGAATGGTGCGCTCGAGCTGATCGCTCCAGCGCCGCACCTGCCGTTCGATATAGCCGTCGGGCCGGCCGAAGCCTTCCAGTCCAACCTTGCGCCAATCGACCGCTTGCAGGGTTACCAGCAGGTCGATCATGTGCTCGCTGACTGCGCGCCGCTGAGTCTCGGTCACCGCGAAGCTCGGTTCGCTGGTCGCCACCAGGCCCGACCGGATCACCTTGCCGCGCATGTACTCCATCAGGAAGAAGGGAGCCCCGATGTACGACGTATCGTCGCAGCCCGCAAACACGCGCGGCACCGGCACGGCCGTATTCTGCAGCGCGTTGAGCACGCGAAACTCGCGCATCACGTCGTGCGCAGTTGGCAGCAGCGGTCCGCGCGGCGGCCGGCGCAGCGCCCACGATTGGTCATCGAATGTGACGAGATGAACTTCGTTTGAATGCCCGAACGAGATGTTTTCGACGCGCAAATCGCTCGCCTCGCTGAGTTTGCGATCGCGCAGGAAACGTCGCAGACCGTCGGTATCGATCGTCACGGACGGTCCGGTTTTATCGTTGTCTGGATCCACCATTACTTGCAGTCCTGCCTCGGCTACGGCCTTGCTTCACGCCGATTTCCGCCTAACGCTATACCGCCTTGTTCGAAGATGCCGCAAGTATTCGCCGGGCAATCGAAATCGGCCGAACTTCGCCAGCGCCGTCCATCGAGAAGGCCGTCCGCCGGCGCGATAGTTCGAACCGACATTCGCGACTACCGCCCGCGCGTCCCCGCGGGCCTACTGATTGTTGACGCTTGGAACCGGGAGCAGGCTGGTGCGCTGCTGAAACGGATTGTGGCCGAACGGACTTTCACCGATCGAACCAATCCCGCCGAGCGTGAGCTGGAACTGGAACGAGGTCTCGCTCGGGTTGTAGGTCTTGGAGATGCCCATGTCGAAAGACCAGCAATCGCACGGCGATTTCAAACGAAGGCCGTAGGTCGACGACAGCAGCTTATGCGCGACGAAATCGTAGGCCGGCGCGAAGTATATGCCCATCCGATCGAAAAGTGCGTAGTACGATCGCAGCACCATGAACTGACTATAGTTGGCATTGACGCCCGGATTAAAACTCGGACCCGGCGCGATATAGTCATAGCTGATCTGCAAGTACGATCCTTCCTCGGCCTTGCCGCTATAAACTTTCGCCCGGTTCTGCGTCCACCACGGCTGAAAAGTCAGGAACGCACTCGCGTAGCTCAATCGGTCGGTGCTCGGCTGATAGCCAATTTGCGAACCAAGGGACCATATGCGCGTCGGAAACGCGGTCGCTGTGAAATCAAGGTCGGAGAAGCGCCCCGCGCCCGGCGCTATGTCGTGCGTGACATCATAGGCTTGCAGCACCGAAAATCGCAGGAGTTCCTCTATCGCGCCGCCGTGGCCATAGGTCCGTGCGCGGAACGGGCTGACAGTCGTATTCTGTGGGCCCTCGTCGCCGCCGCCCTCGGGCGCCTGAACGGGCGCGAGTTTCGCAAATATCCGCGACGTGAATCCATAGGTTATGAGGCTGCGCGATTCCATGCGATCGACCTGGTCGTAGAGCGGAATGGCGCTCTGATCGATGTGCGGAACGTAGGAGTACGTCATGAACGGCTCAATCGTGTGCTTGAGCTTTTCAATCGTACGCCAGTTGAGATCGTAAACCTTTTCAATGTCGGTGCCGATCCCCGCGTTGCCATAGATCATTTCGCGCGAGCGCAAGCCGCCGGGAGCCAGGCCGCCAAGCGACAGGCCATTGTTGTATTGCAGCCCGTTCTGGCCCACCGGCGTGATCAGAATCGAGTGGCCCGAAGTATCATAGACGGTCTCGCGCAGGCCGAGTGTGCCAAATCCATAAAGGTACTCGCCGAGGCGCCACGGCACCGTGAAGCGCGGATTCAAATCGAGGCGCAATCCGCTTTGCCCGTGATATCGCCAGAAGTTCGTACCCTCGACATCGTAGTCGGTGTATGCGAGTCCGCCGAACAATTCCCTGCGCCCGCTGACCAGCAGATCCGGCAGCGTTTGCATCGCGAATTCCTGCGGCTGAATCAGGTCCTGATTCCAGGTGCCTTGAAGCCGCGCGAAGCCGCCGTCGTAGCTGTCGAGCAGGCCGAAATGCGAGACGGCGTCGCGCATGCTGGGGAATGCGGTCGGATATGCGATGCCGGTGCCAATCGTGCGCGACAGCGTCCACACGTTCAGCTCGCGCAGCAACAGGCTGTCACTCACGCTGACCGCATCGGCATAGGCCACCAGGTCGTCGGTCAGATGCTGGCGAAACATGCCGATCAGGTCGTAGCGATCGATCGGGATATGCGCGTCGCCAATCTGGTTATCGATAACGTCGTGATGGCGGCTGTAGTCAGTGCGCAGTTGCTCGTTGTAAAACGCGGCATCGGCCATGAAATAGTCGCCGATCCCCGTCTTCAGCCGATACTCGCCGAGCAGGCCCACGCGTTTGGAAGTTTCGGTATCGAGCGCCACGGTGGCGTCCGAACTCTTGTTGATCGCCCAGTAGTACGGTTGAACGAGTTGGAAACCGCGCAAGCCCGACTCCCCGACGCGCGGCGTCAACAGTCCGGTGTGGCGATTGGTGTTCGCCGGAAAAACCACGTAGGGCATCGGTATTACCGGATAGCCCAGAATATTGAAGTGCGCGTGATGGGCGGTGCCGGTCTCGCCCAGATGCACGTTCATGTCGTCGGCGGTAATCGCCCAGTCCGGCGTCCCGGGCTCGCATCCGCAGGTGGTAAAAAACCCGTCCAGCACTCCGTAGCGCTGGCCCAGCAGCTTGCGGACCTTCCTGCCGGTCAGCCGGTAGGTCTCGTTATGATCGGTAATCGTCGCATTGGTCAGAGTCCCGGTTTCATCGTTAAGGTTGATGACTGCTTCGGTCGCTACGATGTTGCCGATGGGGTCGGTCATGTGGACGTCGCCCCACGCGTGCATCCTGCGATCGTGGCGCATCAGATCGATCTTATCTGCGGTCAGTGTGGTCTTGGCCTGCGTGATAACCGCGTCGCCGCTCACTATGAAGCTGTCGGTCTTGTAATCGTAATAGAGCTTGCGGCCCGTGATGCTCACGGGACCGCCCGGATGTTCCGCCTTCATAAATGTCGAGAGGTTGCGGTCCTGCGCATGCGCCGCAAGCGGCACCAGTGCGATCAGCGCTGCGGCGGCAATCAAGCCGCGCAATCGGAATTTAGGCCGCGGTCTCAGAGAACAGTCCTCGCCGGCCTTGTCGCGCCAGAAACCACGGATAGATCTCCCCCACCAGATAGACCGAACCCGTCACCAGCACGACCTCGTGGCTCCCTGCCATCGCGACACTTTGCGCGATCGCATCGATTGGATCGCGCACTACTCGTGCCGGTGCGTAACTCGAGAATACCGGCAGCAGATTTGCCGGATCAAGGGGCCGTTTTGCGGCAGCGCGCGTGATCGTCACGTCGCTTACGCGCGGGCCCAGCATCGCCGCCATGCGCTCCCATTGCTTATCCTCGAGACAACCGAATACCAGCCGCGGCTTGACCTCGGGTCCGAGCTCGACCGCGATCGTTTCGAGCAGTGCCTCGATCGCCAGTTCGTTGTGCGCGCAGTCGAGGATTACCAGCGGATTGCGCATGACAATGTCGAAGCGGCCCGGCCACGACATCTCGCGCAATCCCCGGCGAATCGCCGGCTCGCCGATTTGCCAGCCCTCCGCGCGCATCGCGTCGGCTGCCGCCAGCGCGATCGCGGCGTTCTCATGCTGAAACGGACCGGCCAGCGCAAGCTCGACGCCTTCGACCGTGAGCCCGAGGCCATGGTAGTCGAGCCGATGGGCCGGAGCATGCGACCGGTACGAATACTCGCGGTCGATCATGAAGGCTGCACTGTGTCGCTGGCTCGCGATCGACGACAGCACCAGCCGCGCCTCGGCGTCGCGCGCGCCGATTACCACCGGCACGCCCTCCTTGATGATGCCGCCCTTCTCGCCGGCGATGGCTGCGATGGTGTAGCCGAGGCGATCCATGTGATCGAATCCGATCGGCGTAATCACGCTGAGCAGCGGACGCACCACGTTGGTCGAATCGAGCCGCCCGCCCAGGCCGGTTTCGATCACCGCCAGATCGACGCCGGCCTCCGCGAAATAAAGGAACATGAGCGCGACTGTGAATTCGAAAAAGGTCAGGGCGAGGCCGGCACGCTCAAAGACGGCGCGCAGGCTCGTGATGTATTCGAGCATCAGCGCCGCCGGCATCTCGGCGCCGTCGATTCGGGTACGTTCAGTCAGATGAACCAGATGCGGTTTGGTGTAGAGCCCGCAGCGATAGCCGGCCGCGCGCACCATTGCGTCGATCATAGCTGCCACCGAGCCCTTGCCCTTGGTGCCCGCGATATGGACGGCGCACAGCTTGTGATGAGGATTGCCGATCAGCGCGAGCGCGGCATCCATGCGATCGAGCTTGTAAATCTCGCCGCGCGCCTCGAGCGAGTACAACCAGTCGAGAGTTTGGCTCATCCGTTCCATTGGCTGACGCGTATCTTAGTCTCGTCGCGAGACTCGAGAAAGCATCGCCGTCGACATATTGGAGGGCGGGGTTGGTGCTACCGGCGCGGGCTGTGGTCTTTACCAGGAGCGTCCGGACGGCCCGGCTTTGCCATCGCCGCTGGCGGCGGATTTCGCCGCGGCACGGGTTTTGGGCGGGCGCAGAATATCAAGCAGTTGGCCGAGCGTCGGGCGCATCCGATGGCGCGGCACGATCGCGTCGAGCATGCCGTGCGCCATCAGGAACTCGGCCGTCTGGAAATCGTCGGGCAGTTGCTGATTGGTCGTCTGTTCGATAACGCGCCGTCCGGCAAATCCGATCACCGCGCCGGGTTCCGCGAGATTGACGTCGCCCAGGCTGGCGAACGAGGCCGCGACGCCGCCGGTCGTGGGATCGCCCAGCACCGAGATGTACGGAATGCAGGCCGCGCGCAGGCGCGCGATCGCGCTCGAGACCTTCGCCATCTGCATCAGGGAAAGCACGCCTTCCTGCATCCGTGCGCCGCCCGACGCCGCGAAGACAATCACCGGCAGCCGGCGCTTGAGCGCATGATCCATCAGCAGCGCGATCTTCTCGCCAACCACCACGCCCATGCTGCCGCCCATGAAGCCGAAGTCCATCAGTGCGAGCGCGGTATCGTGCCCCTCGATCTTCGCAGTGCCGGTCAGCACCGCATCGTTGCGGCCGGCCGCCTGGCGCGCCGCCTGCATGCGCTTGGGGTACGGGCGCGAATCGACAAATTCGAGCGGGTCGCCGATCGCGAGGCCCGCGAACAGTTCATGCCACGAGCGCGGATCGACCGTGATCGTGAGGCGCTGATCGGCGGTAACGCGGTAATGATGTCCGCACTTCGGGCATACGTTGAGATTGCGTTCGACTTCCTTGCGAAACGCGATCTCCCTGCATGCGGGACATTTAAGCCATATATCGTCGGCAGCCCCGGGAGCCGCCGATCCGCTCTGCGCGCGATCCGTTGCCATGGCCGTCACTATACCGCGATCGAATCAGTTAGTCGCGCCCGCGCCGCCGCCCTGGCGTGCCGCGAGCATCGCCTGCTTGAGCGCTCCGGCGAATTCGCCGACGATTTCGATCATTCCATCGGCGCCCGCGTGCGCTTCGATCAACTGCGAAATCGCACTGCCGACCACCACCGCATCGGCGAACGTGGCGACCTCGCGCGCCTGTCCGGGAGTCGAGATGCCGAAACCGACGCCAATCGGCAGGTCGGTTACGCCGCGCAGGTCGCGCACGTTGCCCGGCAGGTCGAGGGCGAGTTGCGTGCGCGCGCCGGTCACGCCGGCAACCGAGACGTAGTAGAGGAAGCCGCTCGCCGACCGCGCGATTATCCGGCTGCGCTCGAGCGGCGTGGTGGGCGCGAGCAGGTAGATGATGTCGAGGCCGGCCGCCTTCGCCGGGCGCGCAAGTTCGTGCGCCTCCTCGGGCGGCAGGTCGACCACCAGCAGCCCGTCGATTCCGGCGCTGGCTGCGTCGGCGCACAGCCGATCGCATCCGTAGTGGAAGATCGGATTGTAGTAGCCAAACATGATCAGAGGGATCTGCGTGACGCGGCGCAGGTCGGCGACCATCGCGAGAATCGCCGGCATGGTCGCACCCGCGGCGAGGCCGCGGGCCGCGGCGCGCTGATTCGCGGGACCGTCGGCCATCGGATCGGAAAACGGCACGCCCAGCTCTATCAGGTCGGCGCCGCGCGCCTCGAGTTCCAGCACCAGGCGGCGCGTGGCTTCGAGGTCGGGGTCTCCGGCCACGATATACGGAATCAGCGCCGCCTCGTCGCGCGCGCGAAGTTCGCTGAATTTGGCGGCGATACGTCCGCGGGGGTTTTTGATTCGATTAGTCATTGCAATAGTCAGAGACTCACGCCAAAGGCTTTCGCGACGGTTCCCATATCCTTGTCGCCGCGGCCCGATAGATTGACCACGATTACCTGTTCGCGCGGCAGCGTCGGCGCGAGCTTGGCCGCATAGGCCACCGCGTGCGAGCTTTCCAGCGCCGGGATAATGCCCTCGGTTTCAGAGAGCGTCTTCAAGGCCTCGAGCGCCTCGGCGTCGGTGACCGCGGTGTAGGTCGCGCGGCCGCTATCCTTGAGCCAGGCATGCTCGGGGCCGACGCCCGGATAGTCCAGGCCCGCCGCGATCGAATGAGTCTCGCGAATCTGCCCCATCTCGTCCTGCAGCAGGTACGTGCGATTTCCATGCAGCACGCCGACGCTGCCCGCGGTGATCGTCGCCGCATGCATTGGGCCGCTGAGCCCCAGGCCCGCGGCCTCGACTCCGATCATGCGCACGCCAGCATCCTTGATGAATGGATAGAACAGGCCGATCGCGTTGGAGCCGCCGTTGACGCACGCTATCAGCACGTCAGGCAGGCGGCCCTCATGTGTAATAATCTGGCGTCGCGCCTCGCGGCCGATTACCGACTGGAAGTCGCGCACGATCATCGGGTACGGATGCGGCCCAGCGGCGGTTCCAATCAAGTAGTAGGTCTCGCGCACGGTTGCGATCCAGTCGCGCAAGGCCTCGTTGAGCGCGTCCTTCAGGCTTTTGCTGCCCGAGTCCACCGGCGTGACTTTCGCGCCGAGCAGCTTCATGCGAAAGACGTTGAGCGATTGGCGCTCGACATCGACGCTGCCCATGAAGACTTCGCACTCGCGCTTGAACAGCGCCGCCATCGTCGCCGTCGCGACGCCGTGTTGCCCGGCGCCGGTCTCCGCGGTGATCCGCGACTTGCCCATACGCTCGGCGAGCAGCGCCTGCCCGAGCGTATTGTTCACCTTGTGCGCGCCGGTATGGCAGAGGTCCTCGCGCTTCAGGTAAATCTTGGCGCCGCCGAGTTTGTCCGTCAGATTGGCGCAAAAATACAGCGGCGTCGGCCGGCCGACGTACTCGCGCGAGAGGCGCGCCAGATCGTCGCGGAACTTCGCGTCGCGCCGCGCCGCCTTGTAGGCCTTTTCCAGTTCGAACAGTGCGGGCATCAGGGTTTCGGCGACGAAGCGTCCGCCGAATTGGCCGAACCGTCCGTGACTATCGGGAAGATTTTGCATTCGCGATGAAGCTCCTTAGTTTGGCCGGGTCCTTGATTCCCGGAGACGATTCCACGCCGCTGGCGACGTCGATCGCAAACGGCCCGAGCGCCGCCGCCTGCGCGACGTTGGACGCATCCAGGCCGCCCGAGATAATCACGCGCGTCAGATCGAAGCGTTCGAGACCGGCGAGCGGGCGCGCCTGTCCGGTGCCGCCGTAAAGCCCCGGATGGAAAGTATCGAGCAGCACGTAATCGGCGGCGGTCACGGGCAACGACGCCTCGGGCGCGTCGGCGCGCAACCGAAACGCGCGAATCACTTTGACCGGCCATCCGCCGAGCGCGGATTCGTCTTCGTCGCCGTGAAACTGGATCATATCGAGCTCGAGTTCGCGCAGACGCTCGTCGATGTAGTCGCGGCTGGCGTTGACGAAAACCCCGACCACCGTCGCCCGCCGTCCGATCGCGCGGCGAATTTCGCGCGCCCGTTCGATCGTCAGGCAGCGCGGGCTCGGCGGATAAAAGTTCAGGCCGATCATTTCCGCTCCGAGCGCGATCGCGGCTTCGGCATCCTCGGCGCGCGTGACGCCGCAGATCTTGACGCGAACACTCACCTCAATTCATGCCTCGTCATTCATCGCCTCGATTCGCCGCCGCCGCAGTCATCGGAGACCCTGCGCATCGCCGTCGCCGAACGCTCTGGCCAGCACCCCCAGCGCCTCGCGCGGAGCGCCGCCGCGCAACAGGCTTTCGCCGATCAAATATGCGCGTGCGCCGGCCGCGTCGAGCCGCCGGATGTCGGCGGGCGTTTCGATTCCGCTCTCCGCCACTATCAGCGCGTCGCCGTCGTATCCGCGCAGCAGATTCTCGGTGGTCGCGAGGTCGGTTTTGAAGCTATGCAGGTCGCGATTGTTGATACCGATGAGTTGCGCATCGACTTTTCGCGCCAGCGTAAATTCGGCCGCGTCATGTACTTCGATCAATGCGGCCATTTTCAATTCGCCCGCCAGCGCCGCGAGCGAGCGCAACTCGCCCTCCTTGAGCATTGCGGCGATCAGCAAGACGCAATCGGCGCCGGCCGCGCGCGCCTCATAGAGCTGGTACGGGTCGAAGATAAAGTCCTTGCGCAGGAGCGGCGCGTCAACCGCGTCGCGGACCGCGCGCAAGTCGTCGAGCGAGCCCTTGAAATGGCGGTCCGTCAGCACCGAGATCGCGGCCGCCCCGCCGGCCACGTAATCGCGCACAACGGCGGCCGGATCGAGTCCCGGCAAGATGTCGCCCTTGCTTGGCGAGGCTCGTTTGACCTCGGCGATAATCGCGGGTTTACGCGCTCGCAGGGCGTCCATGAACGGGCGCGGTGCCGGTGCTCGGACGGCCGCTGCAGCGATCGCCGCGGGTGTCACCACCGCGCGCTGGGCGCGTACTTCGGCGCGCTTGGCGGCAAAAATCTCATCCAGAATTGAAGCCATAGAAATAAACTCCGGATTCAGGCCGGTCCCGTCGGCGCACCGCCACTGGCGCGGCGCAACTTTTCGATCGTGTCGAGCGCGCGGCCCGAGGCGATAATTGTTTGCGCCCGGCTGACGCCTTCAACCAGCGTTGCCGAGCCGCCGCCGACATAAATCGCGGCGCCGGCGTTGAGCGCGAGCACATCGTGCGCCGGACCCGGGTCGCCCGCAAGCGTGCGCCGCAGCAACTCGGTCGCCTCTTCCGCGTCGGCCGTCAGAAAGCTCGCGGCGCTCGCCGGTGTGAGGCCAAAGTCCTCCGGCGCGATTTCGTAGTCACGCAGCTCCCCGTTATTCACTTCGACCACGCGTGTCGATGTGCCAAGCGAGATTTCGTCGAGGCCGTCGTTTCCATGGACAACCATTGCGTGAACCACGCCGAGCGCGGCGAGCGCCTCGGCCATCGGCCGCAGCAGGCGCGGTTCCGACACGCCGAGCAGTTGGCGCAGCGGACGCGCAGGATTCGACAGTGGCGCGATCAAATTGAACAGCGTTCGAATCGCGAGCGTCCGGCGCAGCACCGCCATGCGCGCAAGCGCCGGATGGTATGCCGGGGCGAACACGAAGCAACAGCCCGACTGCTCGAGGCAGCGCTGGAGTCCGGCTGCGTCGAGGTCGATTTTGACGCCGAACCGCTCCAGCACGTCGGCCGCGCCGACCCGTCCGCTGACCGCGCGATTGCCGTGTTTGGCCACCGGCACGCCGGCCGCCGCCGCGACCATCGCGGCCGCCGTCGAAATATTGAAGGTGCCCGCACCGTCGCCGCCGGTGCCCGCGGTGTCGAGCACGTTGCCGCCGTTGAGCTCGAGCGGACGCGCCCGCTTGCGCATGGCGCGCGCGCCACCGGTCAACTCGGCGGCCGCTTCGCCCTTCATCTTGAGCGCGACCAGAAAACCGGCGACCAGCGCGTCGGGCACCACGTCGTCGAGAATCTCGCCGATCACGCCTTCGGCCTCGGCGGCGTCGAGCGATCGCGACCTCAATACCTGGTCGAAGGCTGCGCGCAAATTAATCACGCGGCTATCCCCGCCAGAAAATTACGCAGCAACTCCTTGCCCTCGCGCGTGCCGATCGATTCGGGATGGAACTGCACGCCTTCGATCCGATGCTCCCGATGACGCAGGCCCATGATTTCGCCCTCGGCCGTGCGCGCGCTCACTTCCAGGCATCGGGGAATCGAGTCCGGCTCGACTAGCAGCGAATGATAACGCATCGCTTCGAACGGATTGCCGAGGCCGGCGAAGATCGTGCGGCCGTCGTGCACGATCGGCGAGGTCTTGCCATGCATCAGGCGCGTCGCGCGCACGACCTTGCCGCCGAAGGCTTCGCCGATACACTGATGGCCCAGGCAGACCCCGAGCATCGGCAGTGCCCCCGCCAGTTCGCGCAGGATCGGGACCGAGACGCCGGCTTGCGCGGGCGTGCATGGACCCGGCGAGATTACGATCGCTGCGGGTTCGAGCGCGCGTGCGCCGGCAACGTCGATCGCGTCATTGCGCTTGACGATAACTTCGGCGCCGAGTTCGCCCAGGTACTGCACGAGGTTGTAGGTAAACGAGTCGTAGTTGTCGATCATCAGCAGCTTCATGACGGCTTACCTCTGCGCGGCCGCCGCTTCGAACTCGCGCGCGGCGCCGAGCGCGCGGATCATCGCGCGGGCCTTGTTGACCGATTCCTCGAATTCAGCACCGGGGTCCGAGTCGGCGACCACGCCCCCGCCGGCCTGGATATATACGCGGCCATCCTTGACCACCAGCGTGCGCAGGGCGATCGCGGTGTCGGTGTTGCCGGTGTAGCTGAAGTAACCGACGGCGCCCGCGTACACGCCGCGGCGCACCGGTTCGAGTTCGTCGATAATTTCCATCGCGCGGATTTTCGGGGCGCCCGAGACCGTGCCCTGCGGGAAGGTGGCGCGAAATGCGTCGAACGCGTCGTAACCCTGCTGCAGTTCGCCGACCACGTTCGACACGATATGCATCACGTGCGAGTAGCGTTCGACGTTCATCAGTTCGGTCACCTTGACGGAGCCGATATTGGCGACGCGGCCGACGTCGTTGCGCCCGAGGTCCACCAGCATCACGTGCTCGGCGATCTCCTTGGGATCGGCCAGCAGCTCCCGTTCCAGCGCGAGGTCTTCGGCCTCGTTGGCGCCGCGCCGCCGGGTGCCGGCGATCGGCCGCAGCGTGATTTCTCGGCCCTCGACGCGCACCATGGTTTCGGGCGACGCTCCGACCAGCGTCATGTCGCCGAGGCGGACGTAAAACATATACGGCGACGGATTGATGGTGCGCAGGCTGCGATAGAGATTGAACGGATGAACCGTCAGCGGCGCCTCGAACCGCTGAGACGGCACCACCTGGATAATATCGCCGGCCGCGATGTATTCCTTGGCCGCCTCGACCATCGCCATATAGCCTTCGCGGGTCTGGTTCGAAGTGATTTGCAGTTCGCCGTTGCCGGCCGCCGGGGTTTCGAGGCACGGCGCTACGGCCGCCTGCCGCAGCCGCGCGATAGTCTCATCGATTTTTGCTTGCGCGCTCTGGTAGGCGATGCGGGTCGAATCGAATTCCGCTACCGGCACGCTGGCGATCAGCTTGAGCGACTGGCGCACGTTGTCGAACACCAGCACGGTATCGGTGAACATCATGTAGAGGTCGGGAATGCCGAGGTCGTCGTGCACGGTAGCCGGTATGCGCGGCTCGAAGCAGCGCACGATATCGTAGGCCAGAAAGCCCACGGCGCCGCCGAAGAAGCGCGGCAGGCCTGGAATTTCGGGAGCGCGCAGGCGTTGCACTTCGGCGCGCAGGGCTTCGAACGGATTATCGACCTGGCGCGCTTCGATCGCGCGACCCGGCCGGATCAGATCCATACGATTGCCGCGTGCGCGCACGACCAGCGCCGGCTCGGTGCCGAGGAAGGTATAGCGTCCCCATTTCTCGCCGCCACGTACGCTTTCGAGCAGGAATGAGTATTCGCCGCGCGCGACCTTGAGAAAGGCCGACACCGGGGTTTCGAGATCGGCGGCGATTTCACGGCATACCGGCACCAGGTTGTAGCCCTTGGCCGCGAGCGCGTCGAACTCGGCTGCACTTGGCGTGAGCATCGCTATTACCTCCCAACTTCTCTGCCAACTTCACGAGCAACTTCACTGGTCAGTTCGACTGACTATTGGGGCCGGCGCAAATCCCGCGTAACCCAAAATAAAAGGGCCGCAGGACATATCGCCTGCGGCCCTCGGAAAATCGGTTCTGTCGTGAACTACAAAACCGGCGCGCAAGCGAACGCCTTGTGGCACCAACGCCAGTTCGCCCATCCCTGCCGGTTTTCATAGTCGAACATCAGTACCAATAATTAGCCAGTCGTGCCGTTGATTGTCAATCTCACGGCCTGGTGCCCGCACCCGTCGCCCGGCCGCCGCCATAGAGGCTGTTATACTTCGCGCGCATTTGCTGTTGCGCGGCCGCGGCCGCCTCTTGAGTCGGGTAGGGACCGATCACGAGCTTGTACCAGGTCTCGCCGTTCAATCGTGTCGGCACCACATGAGGCGTATAGCCGAGCGCCTGCAATCGATGCACCATCTCGTTGGCGCCGGCGCGATCCATCGCGGCCTCGATCTGAATGTTGTAGGGCTTATGCCGCGGCGTAGGTCGCGGCGCGGGCTTTTTGCTGACCTCGCGCCCGACCGGTTTGGCGGTTGCATAGTGTTCGGCTTCGCGCGTGGGATTGACGCCCGCTTCCGCGCCGGTGCTGGCGCTGCTGTCGGGCGCGCTCATTGCGCCGGAAGGCGAGGGGGCTTCATGCGCCAGACGCCGCTCCGACGGGTTGGATGCGGGTGTGGCCGGATGTGCGACCGACGCGGGATGTCTGGCCGCTACCGCCCGTGGCGGTACGACCGGACTTGCGACTGCCGCAGGCGCCGGTGTTTCTATCGCATTGGCGGTGGTGCTCGAAGCCGCCGCTGGCTCAGCCGGCGTACTGCTGCCGGCGGGCGGCGCCGCGACCGGATAGGCGGTCGCGACCTGTGCCGCGCTGACTTTGCTCTCGCGGCCGACGTCGTAACCTGCCAGCAGCCCGAGCATGAAGACGGCGCCCGAAAGCGCCGCGATACCAAATACGATTGCAACCACGCCGCCAGACTTGATTTCGAATCGCATGCCGCCTCGTGTTCACATCCGCGCTGGCGCGCTAACGCCAAGCAATTCCAGTCCGCCCGCGATCGCGTCCCTCAACACCCTGGCGAGGAACAGCCGTGCATGGCTCAGCTGCGGATCGTCCGGGTTGATTATACGATTGGCGGCCTTGTTGTAATAGCGATGGAACTCGCCCGCCAGCTCCAGCAAGTAAAATGGAATCCGATGGGGTTCGAGCGCGTCCACCGCCGCAGCGACGATTTCCGCGAAGCCCACCGCGCGCTTGGCAAGCTCGATCTCCTCAGCCGAGAGCAATGTCAGGTCCACCGCCTGCGCGCCGTCCGCCGCCGCGTCCGGGGACGCCGCTATCGCCGGCAGCGCGAGTCCCGCCTTGTCGGCCTCGCGGAAGACGCTGGCCAGCCGCGCGTGGGCGTACTGCACATAGAAGACCGGGTTTTCCGGCGCCTGCCGCTTGGCCAGATCGAGATCGAAATCCAGATGGCTGTCGTGCTTGCGAAATAGAAAGAAGAAACGCACGACGTCCTTGCCCACTTCATCGACCAACTCGTCGAGCGTGACGTAGGTCGCCTTGCGCGTTGACATCTTGAGCTTCTCGCCGCCGCGCGTGAGCGTGACGAACTGGTAAATGATCGCCCGAATCGACGCGGTCTCGTGACCCAGCGCCTTCACCGCCGCGATCACCTGCTGATGTTCCGCGATATGGTCGGCGCCAAAGACGTCGATTATCAGATCGAAGCCGCGCTTGAGCTTGTCTATATGATAGGCGATATCGGGCGTGCGATAGGTCGGCTCGCGGTCCGGCCCTGAACGCACCAGCACCGCGTCCTTGGGCAATCCGAGCGGCTCGCCGCGCAACCAGACGGCGCCGTCGTACTCCGCGATCAGCCCGCGGGTGCGCAACTCGCCGAGCACTACGTCCACGCGGCTGATAGTCTCCGGCGCGCGCGGTTCCATCAGGTCGCGCTCGTTGGTGAAATTGTCGAAGGTCACGCCCAGGGCGGCGCAGGTCGTGCGGATTTCGGCCATGATGGCCTCCACCGCCGCATTGCGAAAGATTTCGAGGTCGGTGGTATCCGTGAGCGCCTCGCGATGTTGCTCGATCAGCTTGCGCGCGATCTCGCGGATGTATTCGCCCTGGTAGCCGTCCTCCGGCAGCGTCGCCTCGCGTCCCAGCTCCTGCAGATAGCGCACCCGCACCGACTCACCGAGCAGCTTCATCTGCCGCCCGCCGTCGTTGAAATAATATTCGCGGGTGACGCGATATCCGGTGGCTTCGAACAGGCGCGCGAGCGTGTCGCCGAGCACCGCGTTGCGCCCGTGCCCGACGGTCAGCGGCCCGGTCGGGTTTGCCGAAAGAAATTCGACCTGCACCGTGCGGCCGTTGCCGATTTGCGGGCGTATGAAGGCGGTGCCCTGCGCCGCTGCCTGCCGCAGTTCACGATGCCAGTAAGTCGCCGCCATGCGAAAGTTGATGAACCCCGGGCCGGCGATGCCCACCTCCAGAATCTCCGGCGGCCGCTCGAAATGCTCGACAATAATCGCGGCGATCGCGCGCGGCGGTTTGCCCTCCGCTCGCGCCATGGTCAGGGCGACGTTGCTCGCGGCATCGCCATGCGCGGGATCCTTCGGCGCTTCGATAGCGACGGTCGCCGCGGCCGATGCGAGCTTGCCGGAATTGTGTGCGCGCGCGATCGCGGCCGTCAGAAGCGAGGTGATGAGGTCCTTCATTGGTGATTTAACGCTTAATCGTGCCAGATGGGGCCGGTGCGCGCTAGGCGAGCCTGCCCGCTTCGGGTCGATTCGTGCTAGATTCCGCGAATCGGCGAATCCACCTCCACGGCCACGCAACATTGGCACATCGGATGGAACTTAATCGGATGAAACTTGGGTCGAAACTTGGGAGCATCGGATGAAACTTGGACTCGACGGCAAGGTTGCAATCGTTACCGGCGGCAGTAAAGGGATCGGACGCGCGACGGCGCTCGGATTAATCGCGGAGGGCGCGTCCGTGATGCTATGCGCACGCGGCGCCGAAGCGCTCGCCGAGGTCGCAGCCGCCGCCGGCGACGCGCGCGCACGCGTTGGCACGATCGCGGCCGACCTGACCGATGGCGCCGCTATCAAACGCGTCGTTGCCCGCGCGGTCGAACTCTTCGGTCGTGTCGATATCCTCGTCAACAACGCAGGCAGCGCGCGCACCGGCGAGTTTCTCAAGCTCGACGATCAGGCCTGGCTCGACGACTGGCAGCTCAAGTTCTTCGGCTACGTGCGGATGGCGCGAGAGATCCTGCCGCTGATGGAACGCCAGGGCAGCGGCGTTATCCTCAACGTGATCGGTGCGGCCGCGACCAATCCCCGCCGCAGCTACATGATCGGCGGCGCCGCCAACGCCGCGCTCAATCACTTCACCAAGGCCCTGGCCGACGAGGGCGGACGGTCCGGCCTGCGCGTCGTCGGCATCAATCCCGGGCCGATTCTGACCGAACGCCTGCTCAAGATGCGCACCGCGCTGACCCAGTCGTCCGAGTCCGCCGACGAGGCGTTTCGCAAGATGACTCCGCTCGGACGCGTCGGCACGCCCGAAGAAGTCGCCGACCTGATCCTTTTTCTGGTTTCCGATCGCGCAGCCTTCATCCACGCTGCCAACATCACGATAGACGGCGGTTACACCCAGGGCCTGATGGGCTGAATGTTCGCACTGGCGAGCGGGCGGCGGCCCCGCGCGGTCGCGTTCGAAATTCGTAAGCTGACGCGTTCACTTTGCGTGACACGCACAGCGCGCGATTTAGCCGAGCGCCAAGGCTATTTCTTTTCTTTGAACCATTCCGCCGATCGCGCCAGCGTCGGATAGCCCGACCCGATCTGGATCAACACGCCGTGGCTGGCGCGCGGTGAGATGAAGGCTTCGTACGAGTCCGGCGAAAATTCGCGCTCGTCCACGATGCGCACCCCGCGCTCCTTCAACTCCCCGATTTTTTCCCTCGCGTTGGGCACGTCGAAAGTCAGGTGATGGAGCCCTTCGCCGCGTTTTTCGAGAAACGCCCGTACAAACGATTCGTCGCCGAGGGGCTCGAGCAGTTCGAACGTCATCCCGTTCAAGTCGAGCTCAACCAGCGTGTAGCCCGCCGCGCGATTTTCATGCTGGTAGAGAAAGCGCGCGCCGAGCACGCCCTCGAAGAACTTGCGCGCCTCGGTGAGGCTCTTTACCGCGATTCCGATATGGTCGAGTTTTCCGATCGGTTCATTGGCCATCCGAATCCCCTACGGTCCGTGCGCGCTGGCCGCGCCGGACGGCGATTCGCAACTTATCCCAGCGCCGCCGCGTCGGGAAGCTTCCCGCCGGGGCGCGGCGAGCCCGCCTTGCATCGGCGCGCGAATCGGGCTTTAAGGCGAACTAGCTGGAGTTGTATGCCGGGTGCGTTATGGAAAATGCCGCCGCTGGCCAAGGTCTACGAGGCCCTCGGCGCGATCGGCGACAGCCGCGTGCGCATCGAGGACGCACACCGCGCCGCCGTCAAATCGTCGGACGGTAGCAAAACCTACCAGGTCGAGATCGGCGACGACGGCCGGGAAATTTCGTCCAACGACAACGCTTCGTTCTGGCAGGGTTATCTGGGCTATCCGGCGATCGCCGTGATGATCGCGCGCGGGCGTATCGACGCCGATCGAAACGCGATCGGCGCCCTCACCGGCATCCCGTGGAAGGAACTCAATACCCGCTTCCGCAACGATTACGATCGCACGCTTGCCGAGGTCGCCCGCCGCGCCGCTGCGCGCGGTTTCGATCCGTGTGCGCTTCAGGCCGCGGCCGCCGCGGTGCTCGAGTCCGTGCGTGCGCTGGCTCTGCGCCAGGGTCCTCGCCGCCGTCCCCCGCGCGCATCCGCGAAGGCCGGGAAGTGACTCGGTGCGCTCGCCGCCCCCGCTACGCTAGTACTCGCGCCGCCCCTGCCACGTCCCGCTTTCAATCTGCGCGCCGCCGGCGTAACACGAATAGCCGCCCTTGATATCATTGCCCTTGGTGCGCCCGGTGTAGATGCACGAGGTTCCGTCCGGCATCGCCACCCGCGCCGTCAGCCGCGTGCCGTTGAGGGTGGCCCTCACGATGTTCCCGGTCTCGTTCATGTTGTAACAGTTCCGGTTGCCGTAGGCGCATCGGTAAAAGCCGGTCAGTCCCTTGGCGCCTTCAAACAGCGTCAGAGTGACTATCTGCTGCGCGTTACAACGCTCGGGCGCCGAGTTTGAGCATCTCGCTACGGTCTCTCCTCGCCACACCCCGACCTTTTCGCTGGCGGCGCCTTTTGGCGGTCGCGCGGAACCGTCGGGCGTCGGCGCCATGGCCTTCGGCGGCGCCACGTATCCAACTTCGCCCGCGCCGCCCGTCGCGCATCCTGCCAGCGCCACGCTCGCCAATGCGATCGCGATCGCCGCTGCAACCGTTTTGGCGATGCTTCGCGCCGATAGTAATTGGCCGCCCGATCGGGTCTCCCCGGATGCGTTGCGATCGATCATTTTGCTCCGCCCGTTATCGCCGCCGCATCATCCCGGCGTTAACCGGCATTGAGTCGATGCGCCCTGTTCAAATGTTCGTTGCTCACCTGCCTGGCGGCGGCGGACCGCACGCCCGCGGCAAGCGTATCAGGAATCTAGGAGCGGGGAGTGCGGTGGTCAAGACGATTTCATTGTTTCCGGTCGAGGCCGATTGCCGGGAATGCGGCGGTCGAATGCAGCGCCGGGCGTTTGCCGTCCAGGGCAGGGCGTTCACCCAGCCCTGGACGGCTCCCTGCATATCCCGCTCAGGAGGCCAGTGCCACTCGCGGCTGGATCGGCGTGATGGATGGCGCCCGGTCCTCGACCGCTTGCGCCGCGTCCAGCAGCAGGTCTTCCCGGTAGCGGGCTCCGATAAGCTGCACGCCCTGGGGCAGGCCGTCGTCGCTTCCGACCGGCACCGCGCACGAAGGCAGTCCGAAAATGTTGACCGGCACGACCATACGCATCGCCACGCCGATCTTTGCGATACGAGTGATGTCCTCGTCGATAAGCCACGGACGCTCGCAGCACACCGGAGCGAGTATCACCGGATATTCCATTGAGAACTGCGACCAGGCCGAGCCGTTTTGGTACACAGCCTTCCACGCCTCCAGCTGCGCCGCCTGATCGACGCGACTGAACATTCTTTGCGCCAGACATGCCTTGACGAACTCCAACTCGTCGCGTCCGGCGACCTTCTGCAATTCCGGCCACAGCATGCCGACATCGGCCCAGATCGCGTCGAACCAGGTCGCGGCGGCCTCGGCGATCTGCGGCGGCTCGGCATCGACAATCTCGTAGCCGGCGTCGGCCAGCCACTTGGCCGCGCGGTCGATTCCCGCGCGCACGTGGGGGTCGATCCCGCCGCCTGCCGGATCGCGGACGACCGCGACCCGGATCGGCTTGCGCACCGGCGGCCCCTGCAATGGCGCCGGCACCCACCGGGGGTCGCACGCGTCGGGGGCGCTTATGATCCCCAGCGCCAGCCGCAAGTCGGCGACGCGCCGCGCCATCGGTCCCTGGCAGTTGGTCATCTGGATCGCGATCGGCTCCGGCCACGGCTGCGTCACGGCGCTGTTGGCGACTCGCCCTCGCGTCGGCCGCAGCGAAGTAATCCCGCACATCTGCGCGGGGACCCGCAATGAGCCGCCGAGGTCGTTGCCGAGGCCCAGCGGCGTCATGCCGCTCGCCAGCGCCGCCGCCTCGCCGCCTGACGAGCCGCCCGCCGTGCGCGCGGGATCCCATGGGTTGCGAGTGCGCCCTGCGCGTCCGCTCGCGGTATCCCAGCGAAACGCGAAGTCCGGCAGATTCGTGCGCGCCAGCGGGATCGCTCCGGCTTCGCGCATCCGGGCGACCGGCGGAGCGTCGGCCGCTGCGATCTGCTCGGCGAGCGCGGCAACACCCCAGGTCGTCGCCGAGCCTGCCACGTCGATATTCTCCTTGACCGTGATTGGCACCCCGGCCAACGGCCCCAGCGCCTCACCGGCGGCGACCGCCCGGTCAACGGCCGCGGCGGCGGCACGAGCCTCGTCGGCGAGCGTTACCGTTACCGCATTGACGTTCGGATTGACCTCTCCGATGCGGGCTAGGTACGCGTCAACGGCCTCTCTCGACGTGACCTGCCGGGCGCGGATCATGGCCGCCAACTCCCCGGCTCCCTTGCTGCACAACTCGCTCATGCTCATCGTTCCCTCACCGGAATATCCGTTTCAGCTTTCCGTAGTTTTCGCTCCCACACTGCCAGAACTTAAGACTCTCAAGCCCGAATTAAGTACAGTCCGCCCTTACTCCGCCGCAGCCTCGCTATGACAGTGATTGTCCGGGTGATAGCCTTTTCTCACCTTGGGAGTTTTCGATATGGACAGCCGCGAGCCTGATTCGCAACCGTTTCGCGCAGCGGCAGTGCTTTAGCGATGGCAACTATCGCGACCTGGATTCGCCAATGCGACGAGCATTGGTTCACCGCTTTATTCAGCCGCTATCCCCATCTGACTGCGCATAATGCGCGCTTGCATCCGGTCGAGCCGGAGCTTATGGACGCGCTCCTGTTGACCGGCGGCGGCGACATCTCGCCCGGCTATCTGCGCCAACCGATCGCCGAGCCCGGCCTGATTGTCGATACCGATTGCGCGCGCGATCGCTGGGAATTCATGGCGGTCGCTGCGATGCTCGCGGCGGGCAAGCCGATCCTCGGCATCTGCCGTGGATTGCAGGTGCTCAACGTCGCCTTGGGCGGCTCTTTGCACATCGACATTCCCGACCACGACAATGCGCAAACCGCAAACATCCAACCGCTCAGACATAGCTCGAAGGCGCGTCACCGCTTCGCCGCGGTCAACAGCTCGCATCATCAGGCGCTCGAAAACCTCGCCGCTGGCGTCGAGGTCGAAGCCTGGTCGGCGAGCGACGGAATCGTCGAACAGGTGAGGCTGCGCACGCACGATTTCGCTGTCGGTGTCCAATATCATCCCGAACGGCATCCGCTTTACCTCCCGTTGTTCGCCGATTTTTTCGATCGAATTCGCAGCGCCGAATAGCTATTCGCGCTCGGCCTTGAGATTTTTTGACTCTATGCTTACGGTTCGCGTCGGCTGCAATATACGTTTTGAATGCGAAGCGCCGGCCACCGCGATCGTAATGGTCCATCCGCGTTTCGACCGCGAATATCCCGTCCGCCACGAGGCTTTTACCTTCGGCCGCTCGCCCCAGCCGGAATCCTTCATCGACGGCGACGGCAACACCACCTACCGGGTGCTTCTCGAAACCGGGCTGAACGAGATTCGTCACGACGCCCTGGTCGATGTCTCAGCGGCCCCCGACCGAAGTGAACATTTCGGCGCCGCGCCGTCCGTCGCCACGCTCGATCCCGCGTTTTTGCGCTACCTCCTGCCGAGCCGTTATTGCGACTCGGACCGGCTCTTTGCATTCGCCAAAGACAAGTTCGGAAACATATTCGACGCGGGCGAGCGCGTGCAGGCCATTTGCGACTGGGTCCATCGCAACATCGAATATCGTTTCGGTTCCGGCCGGCCGGATATTTCCGCCGCGCAGGTCATCGAATGCGGCTACGGGGTATGTCGCGACTTTGCGCACTGCACCATCGCGCTCTGCCGCGCGCTCAACCTCCCGGCCCGCTACGTCACTGGCCACCTGCCCGACATCGGCCATATCGATCCCGGAACCCCGATGGATTTTCACGCGTACAGCGAAGTCTATCTGGGCGGCCAATGGCACGTCTTCGACGCGCGTTACAATGAACCGCGCATCGGCCGCATTAAAATCGCCCATGGCCTCGACGCCGTCGAATGTGCCTTCGCGACTACCTATGGCGCCGCGCGCCTGACTAATTTCGAGGTATGGGCCTACCAGGTCGATCCCGCGCAAGTGGCTGTGGGCGATCCGGTCGATCTCTCGAAACGCCTGGACGGTGTCGAGGAGATCAAGTCGTAACTCGCTGCTGCCGCAGTCGTGGCTATCGACTGACGATGGAATGTTGAAATATGCTTGACGCAGTAAGAACCTGCGCACTAATGGTATTCGTAGCTACAAATTTTGAAGGATCTCATGGCAAACCGTAAAGTAGGCTCCTCAATCATCTCGGCACTCGCACTTATGCTGTTTGCGTCGCTTACGATCGGCGCGTTTCCTGCCGCCGCCGCCCAATCCGTGGCGGGTTCAATTTCGGGCATCTCCGGTACTGTCACCATTACCCGCGGCGGTGCGACGATTCCCGCAGTTTACGGCGCCAAGGTTGACGTCGGTGACCGTATTACTACGGGTCCCGCCAGCAACATCACGGTTACGCTTACCGACGGCAGCCAGATCGAACTCACCGATTCCAGCAACCTCACTATCGAAGAAAACAAGCTGAACCCCGACGGCACCCGCGCCGCCACCAAATTGTCATTGCTTACAGGGCTGGTGCGATCGCTGGTGCGCTCGACGCCCGGCACGCCGCCGAATTTTGAAGTGCATACTCCCAACGCCGTGGCCTCGGCGCGCGGCACCCAGTTCGACGTCGATTACCATCGCGATTGAGCTATTCGCGATTGATTTGTTGACGATTGATTTGTTGCCGCAACTGACGGCGTTGGGCGGTCAGGTTTGCCCGTTCATCTCGCCCACGCCTTCCGCGCCCGGCTGACTGACTTCCAACTCGTAACCCATCTGCCGGCCACCGCCCGCGCTCTTATAAACCCCCGATACCGGCGGCAGGTCGCTGTAATCCCTGCCGACCGCGACGCGTATATGCCGGATGATCGTCCCGATCTTATGGGTCGGATCGAACCCGCTCCATCCGGCGCCGGGCAATAGCGCTTCGATCCATGCGTGGCTGGCGAGAGCCGGCGGCTGCGAATTACTGATGCGCGCGGGGTCGGGCGCGAGATAGCCCGAAACATAGCGTGCCGGAATTCCCGCCAGCCGCAGCAGCCCGATACTCAGATGCGCGAAATCCTGGCACACCCCGCCGCCCGAAGTGAGTATATCGTCAAGCGTCGAGTGTACATGAGTAGTCGCGCCGTCGTACGCAAATTGATTGTGCACGTAGCGCATCATGCGCTCGGCATATTCCGTCACGTCTTCAGTCATTTCCGGCCGCACCGACCAGAAAAACCTCCGCAGCCGATCGCTGAACGGCACGTACCGGCTGGGATTCAGGAATTCGCCGAATTCCTCAAGCCGGCCCGCATCCCCATTAAGATATTCGCGCAACGTGATTCGCGGCGGTGGCTCGCCGCTTGGCGCGAGCCGTTCGACTACCGACGTCGCGCAGATTATCAACTCGGTATGCGGCGCCTGAATATCTATCGAATGTGCGAGGTTGCCGAAGGCGTCTCGATACTCGCCGATTTCCGCCGCCGGCGTCACGTCGAGTTTGAAGGCGAGCCGCTTCTGATCCGACGCGTCGATCGGCGCGAGCCGTACTACATTATGCGAATGGGAGGCTGGCCGTTCATAGCTGTATCGCGTGACGTGTCTGATGCGGAATAGCATGCGATCGATTTCGTCCACCCCGCGGCCTCGTCAGTCCTTAAGAATATCGTTCCGCGGCCTTTACGGCTGAACGCCGCCGCCCGATCAAAAATGGCGGGTCGCGCCGTTCGCGCGCGCCCGCCAACGAGAAATCGATTCGGATAACCTTGTCACGCGGCCTTCTTCATTCCGCGCGGCAGTACAAAATCGAACTCCAGCGTGTAGAACGGCCGCTTCAATCCACGCTTGCCGATCTCCGCCGCGTCTTCATGCAGCTCCATCCCCGCGATCAGCGATTCCTTCACTGCGCCCACCACGTCCGATTCGATCCACTTGTCGCCCTGGAGAAAAATCTGCGTGATCAAATCCTCGCAGCCCGCATGTTGCACCAGTACGTGCAGATGAGCCGGGCGCCATGCGTGGCGGCCCAGCGCCTTGAGCAGCGCACCGGTTGGCCCGCCCTTCGGGATTTCGTACGACGATGGTACCCAGGTCTGGATCTCGAATCGACCCTGAGCGTCCGCTGTTACCCGCGCGCGCAAATTGTACGGCGCTTGTTCCTTCGGAATGTTGAAATGCGAATAGGCGCCTTCGGCGTCGGCCTGCCAGAAATCGACGATCGCGCCCGGCAGCGCCTTGCCGTCCGTCGAGCGCACCGTGCCCGAGAAAAACAGCACGTCTCCCGGCTCGTTGGGGCGATGCGGCACGACGCACGGCGACTTCATCTCCGGCATATCCGGCAGGTAAAACGGCCCTTCCACCGTGGTCTCGGTGCCGTCGCGCTTGCTGTTGTTCACGACATCGACGGTCGATTCCAGAAACACGTCGAACAGCAACGGCGCCTCGCCCTTCTCGCTAACCTCGCCCAGATAGGCCAGTGCGCGATGGTACTCGTCGTACGTCACCTGATGTTTGCGAATAAAATCCTTCAGCGTGGCGTTGAGGTCGTCGAAAAGCTCGTTCAGTCTCGGCTTGTCGAATTCGCTCTTTGCGGAACTCATGACTCCTCCTCGCGATCGCGCACGATTCAACGGTTGTGCTCGACGGCTCGAGCGCCCGCCGCACCACCAGATGCGGTTGCGCCGCACGCGATTCCACTCCGATTTACCATTTTGCGCCGCGCGTTGTTAGAGTCGAGCGCAGCTTTATGCCCAGGCTGCGGTCGCGGCTCACAGACTATCGGCGATTTCAAGTTTTCAGGAAAATTCAGCGGCGCGCTGCGACCAACGCTCAACCGCGACAGGCGGGCGGATTAACTACCGACGCGCTCGACGGTCTGAGCGCGCACATCGTGCGTCAGACCGCCGGGCGCCGGGTTGAATGTGGTTATGACATTTTCGGTATCATGGCAATCACGGCGATCGTGGCGACTAATCTCGTGGTTCGCTTTCTGCATCGCCGATCAGGCGACTTGCTTGAAGCCGTGCCGGTCGTCGTGCGTGGAATTTCCAGTTGTCGCCTCGCCCGTGCCTCGTGGACTCACCGTGCGCCGGAAGTTGATGGCGTAGGTCATACCCCATACGTACCAGTCAACCGCCAGCAACAGCGCCATCACAATCGTTCCGAAAGCCAGTACCGTCATCGATGGGTTAATCATCCGTTCGAGCCTCCATGCTCTTGCAGATGGTAACGAGCATGATGCGTGCCATCGAAAAATCCTTGACTCTAAAGGATATTTCGACGCGTAATATTTCAAAAAATTCCCACTTTGCGAATTGTGAGCGAATCAGGAACCATAAACACCGATGCGGTTCTTGCGCGCCTCATACTGATTGTACTGCAAATGATCTCGCCGCCGCGCACTTCCTCAGCCCGCCTCGCCCATCTCAATCGCCGGCCTCGAGTTGTGAATCTTTCTCTTCCTTCGGGTTCTCTTATCGTCGGCTTTGCCCCATCCTGAATACCTGTGAACGCGCCTGATAATCCGCCCGAACTCGTCGAAGGCACCCTCGACCAGATTCTCTACATCAACGAGGCTAGCGGTTACGTCGTAGCCGTGGTCGAGCGCAGCGACGACGACGGCGCACGGCGGCGCATCACGGCGGTCGGCGAACTCGGCGCAATCGAGATCGGCGCCGGCTTGCGCCTGAGCGGGCACTTCGAAAAGCATCCGCGCTTCGGCGAACAGTTTCGCGTCGAGGATTTCGAAACCATACGGCCCGCCGGCGTCAACGCCCTTGAGCGCTACCTGGCCTCCGAAATCAAGGGCGTCGGTCCCGCCCTCGCGCGCCGCATCGTCGAGCGCTTCGGCGAGGAGTTGCCGGCCCTGCTCGACTCCTCGCCCGAACGTCTGCACGAAGTTCGCGGATTACCCCGCGCCGTCGCCCAGCGCATCGCCATCGCCTGGCGCGATTCATCGGGCCTGCGCGAGCTCTCCGTCTTTTTGCGCGGCCACGGAATTGCCGCGGCCCACGCCCGCCGCATCCACAAGGTCTATGGCCGCGACTCGCTGGCCACCGTGCGCGAAGACCCGTACGTCCTCGCCCGTACCATCAGCGGCATCGGGTTTCGCACCGCCGACGTCGTCGCCGAGAAGCTTGGCATCCCGCGCAACTCGATCCAGCGCGCGCGAGCCGCGATGCTCTACCTGCTCGAGCGGATGGCCGACGAAGGCCACGTCTTCGCCCCCTTCGGCTATCTCGAACATCAGTTTCAGAGTGCGCTTGAAATGGATCCCGACCTCGCGCGCGCTGCGATGGCCGAGCTCGCCGCGAGCGGCGATATCGTCGCCGAAGATGTCGATGGGGCCCCGGCCGTCTATCTCAAGCGCCTGCACGAGGCCGAAGCCACTGTCGCCGATCGCATCCGGATGCTCGTCGCGGGCCGCCCGATGGGCGCGGCGGTTATCGATCGCGCGATGGAAGCAGCCGCCAAGCCCGGCGGCGTCGCGCTTTCGGCCGAGCAGATGCGCGCGCTCAAAACCGCCCTGATGGCCAAGGTCGCCGTCATCACCGGCGGTCCCGGCACCGGCAAGACCACGCTCTTGCGTTCGCTGCTCGTTGCGCTCGATTCGGCCGGCCTCAAGCCGACCCTCGCGGCGCCCACCGGTCGCGCCGCCCGCCGCCTCGGCGAGGCCAGCGGCCGCGAGGCCAAGACCATCCACCGCCTGCTCGAGTACTCGCCCGAGACCGACGATTTCCTGCGCTCCGAACGATTTCCCTTACGCACCAACTTCCTGATTGTCGATGAAGCCTCGATGATGGACGTCGAATTAGCGGCGAGCCTCGTACGCGCGCTGACCCCGGGCGCCTCGCTGCTGCTGGTCGGCGACCGTGACCAGTTGCCCTCAGTCGGCCCCGGCAGCGTGCTCAAGGACGTCATCGCCTCCGGCCTCGTTCCGGTCGTCGAACTGCGCGAGGTTTACCGGCAAGCCCGCGAAAGCCTGATCGTCTCGAATGCCCATCGCCTCAATCGCGGCGAGATGCCGGCTACGCAGAACGATGCCGAAGGCGATTTCTTCTTCTTCGAGCGCGCCGCCCCCGAAGACGTCCTCGGGACCATCAAGCAGTTGGTGCAAAATCGCCTCGTCGGACACTTCGGCATCGCCGACCCGCGCGAAATCCAGGTGCTGACCCCGATGAATCGCGGACCGCTCGGCACCCAGACGCTTAATCGGGAACTGCAGGACCTGCTCAACCCGCGCGGCCGCGAATTGCGCGCCGGCGATCGCCGCTTTCGCGAAGGCGACCGCGTAATTCAGTTGCGCAACAATTACGACAAGCTCATTTTCAACGGCGCCATCGGGCGCATCGTTGCGGTCGATCCCGCGCGCGGACGCATCGGCGCGGTCTTCGACGAGGGCAGCGCCGAGTACGATTTCTCGGACCTCGACGAACTCGGACTCGCCTACGCGATTTCAATCCACAAGAGCCAGGGCAGCCAGTATCCGGCGGTCGTCATCCCGATGCATCAGAGCCACTTCCTGATGTTGCGGCGCAACCTCATCTATACCGCCATCACCCGCGCCGAGCGTGTCTGCGTACTGGTCGGCACGCGCAGCGCGCTGGTCCAGTCGGTGCGCAACGAAGACGAGCGCCGCCGCTTCAGCCGCCTCGCCGATCGCCTCCGCGTGGACTAATTGCGTGAGCACCCATCGACTCGGTTCCGATAGTCTCGTTCGACTGTCGGTTTTGCTGATCCTTTGGTACCTGGCGATCACGCATACGATTCTTCTGCTAATGCACTTGCCTCCACGTGCATATCAGAACGATTTCAGCGTTTTTTATACGTCTGCAGTTGCTATCCGCCATGGTATCGAACCCTACACTGCAAACCTGAAACCAATTGGCAATCACTTGGGAATGTATATCGGACAGCTGATCCACAGCACCGATACGCCGAGTGCGCTGCTCTTCTTCATTCCCTTCTCTCTTATGCAGCCCGCCACCGCATTTTGGGTGTGGCTAATCGTTAATGGTGCGGCGTTCATAGTTGCACTGATCCTGATGCTTCGTCCGAAATATAGCGGCCTCAGTATCCAAACGGCGTATGCGATCTGCGCGCTCGCATTGCTATATGCCCCGGTTACCGACAACTTCATCTTCAGCCAGCGCCAGACTCTCGTATTGCTGCTGCTGGTGCTGGTGATCTACTCGATAGAAAAGGACCGTGAAGCCGCCGCCGGGCTAATATTGGCCGCGGCGATAGCGTATCGGGCCTTTCCAGTCTTCGTAGCCGGCTATTTTGTGGTGCGGCGTCAGTGGCGCATGCTTGGCTATGTGATCGTGGGTCTTGCTGTCTGCGGTGTCCTGACGATTGTCGGATTGGGTGTCCCCGTCTGTGTGAGCTATCTGAACGGCATGCGCTTCGCGACGACGTCGTCTAATTTCGATCCGGCCGACGTCGCCTTGCGTGGATTTACCATTCGGATGTTTGCCTGCGTTTTCGGCGATCATCCCGGCGCCATAATCCAGTTCCTGCAATACCTCGCCATCGCCACTGGATTCGTTCTGATTATCGCCGTTACGGCTCGGGTGACCGCCCGCCGCCGATGCCATGCCGGCTTCGACCGCCGCTCATTCGGTTTATGGGTTGCTGTTGCGGTCGTATTGTCGCCGTTGTCATGGATTCATTACATGATTCTTCTCCTGATACCCTTCGCGGAAATAGTCAGCGCCGCGGCCAGCCAGCAGTGCAGTAGGCGGGCGCTACGGGCCGCGATAGTCAGTTTCGCGCTGATCGGAATTACCTTTAGATTACGACTGGATCTGATCGGTCCCATTTGGTGGGCGCGCGGTGTGCGCTACCTGGCGGAGGGTTCGTCGATTGCATTGCTGATTGGATTTATGGCTGCGTACTGGTTGGCGAGCGACGATCCGTCCGCGCCCCGACTGGTTGTGTAAGTCGGGTTGCCCGTTACGCTCGCCCCGCCTCAAGCACCAGCGTTTCCACACTTCTTCTCAAGCGGACCGGCTGAGACCACGGCATCGGCGAACCCTTCAGCACTCCACTCTTCAGATTTTCCGCCCGGAGCTGAGAGGGCAGGTCGCCCGCTGTCAGCAACTCGCTAGGACCGCGCCCACCGAAGAGGTTCAACTCGCAGCCGCAGTTATCCCGGTGCTCATGCGACCCGCGAAGGCCGGCATCACCTCCGTCGCGAACCGCTCCAGTGACGCCCGCGAATGCGCGTTGGCCATGTCACCCCACGCGAATGACAACACCAGATAATTACAACCGCTGTGCTCGAAAAAGCGCGCGACCTGATCCTGCACCTCGCTCGCCGTACCCGCGATCGCGACGTCGGTCTTGCGCGCCAGATCCAGGTCGTCGGTGAAGCCGTAGGCCGGAATCGTGCGGAAATCGAGCCACAGCTTCGTGATGTTGTTGTAGTAGGCGCGATAGGCCGGGCGCGCGACCTCGTCGAGTTCGCGTTCGTTCGCCGCGACATATACGTGGCGAATTGCGCCGCGGCGCGGCTCTGCGATATGCGGATTCAGATCGTCGGGGCCGCCTTTATGCTTTTTGAGCTCTTCCCGGTAAAGATCGGTGAATTTCTTGAGCGCCGGTACCGGCCCGTTCCCCACCATGTGCATTCCGTGCCGCGCCGCGAACAAGACACTGTCGGGCGTCGCCGTGCCGTACCACACCGGCGGATTCGGTTGCTGCTGGGGCCTTAGCACCACCGGCACCGAGTCGAAACGATAGTAATGTCCGCGATGATTCAGATGTTCGTTGCGCAGCCCGCCGATCACCGCTGTCAGCGCCTCTTCGAACATCTCGCGCGCCTCCATGAAGGGCACCCGATGGTAGGCGAGTTCGAACGGCGATACCCCGCGCCCGACGCCAAGTTCGAAGCGCCCCCCGCTGATCTGATCGAGCATGCAGATTTCCTGCACCAGCCGCAGCGGATTATACAGCGGGAGCAAAAAGACCAGCGGCCCGATATGGATTTTTGAGGTTCGTGCCGCTACCGCCGACAGCAAAATACCTGGCGACGGCGCCAGTCCCAGCGGAGTCGCATGATGTTCCGCCACGTGGTAGCAGAAGAAACCCGCCGCCTCGGCCGCCGACACCAGTTGCAGGCGCTCTTCGTAAATCCGATCGAGCGGCTCGTCGCGTCGTTCCACGTGGTCGAAGATGCCGAATGCTATTTCGCTCATCGCCGTTTTCCTCGATTGCCGGATTCGCGCTCAAATTGCCCGGCGGCTTTGTGCGCCCGCTGCGCCAGCGTGCGGCCAAGCCTCCGGTGCGAGCGGTGCGAGGGTCAATCCGCCGCAGCCGCCTCGACCGATCCGGTGACGAACGCCAATGCGGTCGCGCCGTTGGTGCTCCACACACTATGGGTGCAGCCGTTGGGCCGGTAGTTCATATTGCCGGCGACCAGCTCGCCCGATTCGTCCGCGTTCGAGCCTTCGATCACGAAGACGATCTCGTCGCCGAGGTGGCGATGGCGTCCGAGCTTTGCGCCCGGCTCGAAGCGCGCCAGCACCATTCGCCGATGGGTTTCCTTGTCGCTGAAGATTGGTTTCTGCCGGATTCCGGGGAGCGCATCGGCCCATGCGATTTCATTCAGCCGAATCACCTGCGAGGCGGGTCCGTGTTCGCCTTCCTTGGCCGGCGCCACACTGCCGGTGATAATCGCGAAGACCGTCGCGCCATGCTTGCTCGTCACCGAATGCACGCAGCCATTGGGCCGGTAGCCGATATTGCCGGCCGTTACCGTGCCGAATTCGTCCGCGATAGCGCCTTCGATCACGTACAATATCTCGTCGCCGTCGTGGCGATGACTATTGAGCTTCGACCCGGCCTCGAACCGGGTTAGTTGCGCGCGGCGCTTGGTCGCCGGATCGGACCACAACGCCTTGGCCGCGATTCCCGGAAGCATCACCTGCCATTCGATCTCGCTTACCTCAATAATTCGCGACGCCGTTGATTCCGCCATCGAGGGCCTCCCGCGCTGCCGTCAAAATCGCGGTCGGGCGTAACGCCGGCAGCAGCTAACGGTCGATAATCCGGTTAGCCCGCGCCTGTCAAACATGCGCGCGCCGGACCGCGGACCAAGTACTCGACGCGGCCGCGTCGCTCACAGCAATTGTTCGACGATCGCGAGGCTGAGCGGCTCCTTGAAACGCATCGTGCCGAGCACGCGCACGCCGGTTGCGCGACCGACGACGGCGGCGTCTTGCGCGATGGTGGCACCGGCTTGAGCGTCGAGCGCGTTGAGAATCGCGCCGCGCACCGGAATCCCGCGCGCGGCCGCATAGTCAAGCGCCCGTTTCGCGGCGTCGGCGAATCCCGGCCGCGTCGCCGACACCCCGATCACCAGGATCAGCTCCAGCCCGTGCGCGCGGGCGAGGTCGGCAAAGTCATGGGTCGCGTCGAGTTTGGCGGCCAGCCCATAACTATCCTCCACGATCACCACGTCGCTGCGGTTGGCGATCTCGCCGAGCGCCCGCTCGATCGCCGCGTAGTCGGGCGCGGCGACGCCATCGGCTAGTGCGGCTTCCAAGGGAGCGAGCGGGGAGCGCGCGCACCATGGCGCGGCCAATTCCAGAGGCAGGTCCGACGAGGCGGCGGCGAGCAGGGCCGCGGCGTCGTCGGCCGCGAGCACGCCGTTGCGCTCGGCGCATCCGGTCGCGGCCGGCTTGATCACGCCGACGCGCATCGCGCGCACCTTGAGGGCGAAGGCCAGCGCACAGCCGACGGTGGTGCGACCGGCGCCGGGTCCGGTGCCGCTTACCATGAAACATTTCACCATTGGATTTGCCTTTGGATTTATAACCATCAAGCAGGTTAGACTGAATCTCCCGATGAGGCCATCAGCGAGGCACTGGCGGGAAACGCCAGCGCGACGCTGTCGAGAAACGCAAACCACCAACGCGACACTAGCGAGAAACGCAAAGCGCGGCGATGGGCCGGCGGCTGGCGCGGGAGCGAACTTGTAATGCGAAAATGGACCGTGCTTAGATGCGACAGATAGTCAAAAGAACAGGCGAGGTGAACGTGATGGAATACAACGTCATCGACGCGGACGGCCATATTCTCGAGCCTCCCGATTTGTGGGAGCAGTATATCGAACCGAAATTCCGCGAGGGATGTCCGAAGCTGGTAACGGCGGCCGACGGTCTCGAGATATTTCGCGTGGAGCATGACGACGCGATCGATCTCGGGCGCGGCAAGAAGCGAGTCAGCTTCGGTGCGGTCGGCGCGTTCGGCGCGCGCGACGGTTCGGTCTCGGCGAAGATTCCGTACACCCAGGGGCGCAAAGGCGGATTCGATCCGCATGCGCGAATACCCGACATGGATGCGGAGGGAATCAACGCGGCGTTTCTCTATCCGAGCCTGGGCCTGTTTCTGGGTTCGATGAAGGATCCGGAGTTCGCGGCAGCGGCTTGCCGTGCGTATAACCGGTGGCTGGCGGACTACTGCAAGCCCTATCCGGAGCGGCTGTTCGGGGCCGCGATGCTGCCGATGCAATCGGTCGAGGCGTCGGTGCAGGAGATGCGGTTTGCGGCGAAGGAGTTAGGCTTCAAGGCGGGCTTTATCCGGCCCAATCCTTACAACGGACGGTCGCTGCACGACCCCGATTACGAACCGCTGTGGAACGCGGCGGAAGAAATGAATTTTTCGATCGGGATTCACGGCGGCTCCGAAAGCGGACAGGTGACGCTGGGGATGGACCGGTTTACCAAGGGCGGCGCGGTGCGCCATTGCGTGGCCCATACGTTCGAGATGATGGCGGCGGCGACCAGCCTGATCATGTGCGGCGTGTGCGATCGCCATCCGAAGCTGAGGTTTGCGTTTCTGGAGTCGGGCGGCGGCTGGATGGCGGGATGGCTGGATCGGATGGACCGCCATTTCGACGACAAGGGGATGAACGACACCCATCTGACGATGCGGCCGAGCGAGCTGTTCCATCGGCAGTGCTTCATTTCGTTCGAGCCGGTCGAGAAGTCGCTGGTGCTGCTGGCCGACTATATCGGTTCCGACAATATACTGTGGGCGACTGACTATCCGCATCTGGACGGATTTCCGAACGCAGCCAACATGATCAAGGCGATGGGGATGCCGCCAAAGACTCTGAGCAATGTGCTGGCCGGCGGCGCGAAGCGTTACTACAATTTGCAGTAGACGATTACAGATGCCCGCCGCGGCGATCGGGGCGCGGCGGGCATCGGGTTAAGACACGACGCCGGGTGGGCGCGGCGACTAGAGCACTCGGCGCCGCACCTCTGCTCGCATCCGCCGATCCTCATACAGTGCGATCAGGCGATTCCATCCTGTTTCCGAGTAACGTCGTTAAGACTGCGGCCAGAAAACGAATTCGAACTTGAAACCGTCGGGATCGCTGAAATAGACCGCGTAGTATCCTGGGAAGTACGCATATTCGGCCGGTGCGTCGAGAATATGCGCCCCCATTTCCTGGAGCAGACTATGCAGCTTCTCGACGTCGGCTCGACTGTCGGCGTCGAACGCCAGATGGTTCAAGCCGGGCGCGTTGCGATCGTGTACTTTGCCTGCGGATTCTCCTCGCGCTGGGCGAAGCGTGATTGAACCGTTGGGGCTGGCCCACGCCAGCAACCGGGTCTTCATCGATTGCTGAGTCGCTTCGGGCACTTCGACTCGCGTATAGCCAAGAAACCCCAGTATTTTGTCGTAAAACTCGGCTGAACGGGCCAGATCGCGGACCGTCAGCGCAATATGATTAAAACCACCGCGGGCCATTGGGCACCTCCGAGAGAAGGTCGTGCTGCTCGGTTCTGTTTGATCAAAACTCCACGCGCTTGTCTATACGCTATTAAACAAACATGACCCTATTAAACAAAGATGGTCCTACTATACAAATATGCTCAGTCTGGACACTGGTGAATGACTATCCGCCCGGTTTCCGCTTCTCAAGGTCCGCAGGCGGAAACCAAGGTGTCCGGAAACGGCGGCGCTTCTCAACGGACATTCCGAGCCGCCGCATCGACCGTCACCGCCAGCCGGAATCCGGCGGGCAGCCTCTCCCAAGACCGGGAGAGGCGTCGAAATTGATTCGCAATATTTGGCAAACGTAAATTTCCCGCGGGGACCTTTCCGCCGCCAGGTGGCCCGATAGAGCCCGGAATGGAAACAATCGCGAGAACTCTGATATTTTCGATGAGATTCTTCGAGGATGCCGAGTTCACCGCGCGGGGTTGCGGAGGTCATCTTCGAGGACGGACGCGATCAGCACGATTCAAAGTGGAAATGTTCGAGCATATGAACATCAGACTAGTCGCATGGCTCTGCCTGGCATTGCTTCCGTTCTCAATCTGCGCGCAAGCAAACGACGATCAACCGGCTATCACCCGCACTGATATACGTGGGAGCGTCCCGGCTCAAAGCGCGCATATCGTCAAATACTATATAGAGGCGCTTGCTTCAGGTTCCGGAGACGAGACCGGTAATCTTCATATCGTTTACAGCGACAAGACCGAGGTCTCCGATACTCTCCGTCCCAAGAGACAAATCACTGACGAGAGCAACCACGTCGTATATAATATGAGCAGCAAGGTATCATCGACGTTAAAATGGCGTCGGACGAACGAACCATCGGCTGGGCCGAGACCATCGATAACGCCGCTACGTCGTATGCGATTCCATACAGTCTGGCAATTTACCATTCCGGTAAGACCATAATGCACATCGAGCAGGGCCAGATGCTGTGCTTCTGGACCTTCCGGGATGACGGGAAGCGAATCGCCGCGGTATGGGGGGCGACTCATGGTCCGGAGGTGGGTGACTATCAGCTTTACGACGCAAGAACCTGCAGCCTGGTTGCTGAGGCCTTTGGCGACCCCACGACCCAATCATTGAGAGCCGATGCTCCCGAATGGGCCAAACAGGCCGAACGGGAGAAATAGGTTTTACAGGCAGTCCTCGGAAACTCGAACTGCGGACCTGTGATCCGCAAAGACACTTCGCTGGTTCGTCTTCGACCGTTGTCCCCCGCGCAATTATTCGAAACTGAGACTCGACGACCGGTTTTCGCCTCGCTGCGTCTACTTTTGTTCGGATAGTTTTCGTTCGGATTCAAACGAACGGCAGGCGGTGGAGGAGGGCGGCGGGGCGGTCAGCAGAGCGGCGGGGGGTGGGGTGTGGCGGGGTTGCCGGGATCTGAACCGTTGGATTCGGCGGCGTTGTTCGCCGTGGCAGGACTTGCGCCGTTGGGTTCGGTGCCGTTGGCCGTGGTGGGGGCGAGGTCTTGCGGCATCGGAGCGGCATTGCGGATCGCGTCGATCAGGATTTGCTTCTTTACCGGCTTGCTGAGATGCGAGTCGCATCCGGCAGCGATGGCATTGCGTACGTCATCTTCGAGCACGGACGCGGTCAGCGCGATTACCGGCGTGGGTTGGCGGCCATGTTCGGTTTCCCATTGGCGAATGAGACGAGTAGCGGCGAGACCGTCGAGCACCGGCATCTGGATATCCATCAGGACCAGGTCGTACGGTTTTGTGCGGAATAAATTGACCGCGATTTCGCCGTTGTCAGCGTAATCGATGGCGAAGGGCTGGCCGCGGAGGAAGGCGGAAATTACTAGGCGATTGTCGGGCGAGTCTTCGGCCACGAGTACGCGTCTTTGCGGCAGGTTGGCGGCCGCGGCGGGTTCGGGTTTGTGCGGGGGCCCGCGCTGCGGCATCGGACTGGCGCCGTCGCGGTTGGAATCGGCGAGCAGTTGGTAGATGGCTTCGAACAGTTCCTTGCGCGTGATCGGTTTGACGACGTAGGCGTCGAGCGCGAGTTCGCGGAGGCGCTGGACTTGCGGCTGGAGGTCGTCGGAGGAGAGCATGAGGATCAACGGGTCGACCGGGAGGTGGTGCTCGCGGATGCGGCGGGCGACCTCGAGACCGTCCATTGCGGGCATGCGCATGTCGAGCAGGACAATGCGAAAGGGCTGACCCTTCTCGCAGGCTTGCTGGACTGCGGCGAGGGCCCGTTCGCCGGACTCGGCTTCTTCGATATCGGCGCCACACGAGGTCATCATCTCGCGCAAAATCAGGCGATTGATCTGGTTATCGTCCACTATCAACGCGCGATAGCCGACGAGGGTAAGCACGACCTGCTTAGTCGGAGAAATCATCCGGGGCGCGAGGCCGAAGGGGGCTGTAAAGGAGAACTTGCTGCCCTGGTTGAGGGTGCTCTGGAGGCTGATTTCCCCGCCCATCATGGAGACCAGGCGTTGCGCGATAGCGAGGCCCAGGCCGCTGCCGCCGTGCTTGCGGGTGGTGGAGGAGTCGACCTGCGTGAAGTTCGCGAAGATCGATTCGAGCTTGTCCGGCGGGATGCCGATGCCGGTGTCGGCGACGGTGAAGAGCAAGACCCCGGGCTCGCGGTCGGGCGCGTGATCGACTTCAAGCACGACCTGGCCGAGTTCGGTGAACTTGATGGCGTTGCCGAGGAGGTTGACCAGGACCTGGCGCAGGCGCAGGGGGGCGCCGATGAGGCGATCGGGCACGCCGGGGGCGATGCGGGCGGCGAGTTCGAGGCCCTTGCCGTGGGCGGAGACGCCGAAGGTCGAGATGGTTTTGTCGATGAGGTCGGTCAGATCGAACTCGGTCTTTTCGAGCTGGATGCAACCGCTTTCGATTCGCGCGAGGTCGAGGATGCTATTGATCAGATCGAGCAGGCCATTGCCGTTAGCGGACATTACCTCGAGGTAATGGCGCTGATCGGATGAGAGTGCGGTCTCGGCGAGCAACTCGGTCATGCCGAGGATAGCGTTCATGGGGGTGCGGATTTCATGGGACATGGTGGAGAGGAATTCCGATTTGGCGCGGGAGGCGGCCAAGGCACGTTCGCGGGTATCGATAATAACCTGCTCCATGCGCTTGCGTTCGCTGACGTCGCGCACCATGACGGTGAAGCCAAAGCCGCTGCCCAGGTGGGAGATTGAAGCGGTCCATTCGGCGGGAAACTCGTGTCCGTCGCGATGGAGGCCGGGGCTTTCGATGAACTGGTTTAAAATTGAGGTTTCGTGTGTGAGATGAAATTGGCGGAGAACTTCTTCATATTGCGGTCTGAGCGCGAGCGGGGTGACGAGGTCGATGAAGAATTTGCCGAGGGCGGCTTCGCGCGGCCATCCGAACATCGCAATCGCGCGCGGATTCCAGGTTTTCACACGTCCGAACTGGTCGAGCGTAATCACCGCGTCGAAGGCATTTTCGACGGTTTCATCGATCTCCCGCTCGATTTTAAGATTGCGCACGACCAAGCGATAAACGCATAGCATGGCGACGGCGGTGCCAATCAGGATCGTCGTCAGGTGGGATTCCCACATGGTAATTCCGGGGATGATGAACTGCTTCAGCAACTCATAGGCACTCATGGCCGCCATCACGAGGAGTCCAGTAAGAGGGATGCTTTTCCACGAAGCGGGATGTCGGATCGGGCGGCGCGATTGGTCTGGAGGAGCGGTGGAGGCTAGCGCCGATGGAGGCGAAGCGTGGTCATCGGCGATAGCGTCATTTTGGGACAGCATGCGTGGCCTTACCCTTTGAGAGCGCGACTCACGCATCAAGACGCAAGGACGGTGCCGAGCGCGGTGGCATCAAGCAGATAATCAGGGAGCGATAGGCCGAGAGACGGCGGAGGGAATCCGCGGGAATGGGTCGAAAAGCGGAAAGGGCCACATGCGCGGGCGGAATCAAGCGTCGCGATTTCGGACATCCGGCGACACGGGCGGGCGTCATGGAGGGGTGGGCGCGCTTGACTTTCGGGCGCGCAGACAGGGATTAAAGGTAAATCGCGAGAGGTAAACTGACGATGGAATTTGCGCTTGCATATCCGGCGCGGCCGGACGCGTGGAAAGACCTGGTGATCGCCGAGGAGCACGGCTTCACGCACTGCTGGTTTTACGATTCGCAGATGCTCTACAGCGACGTTTACGTGTGCATGGCGATGGCGGCGGAGCGCACCAAGCGGATGACGCTGGGAACGGGCGTGGCGATACCGTCGAATCGGATTGAGCCGGTGACGGCGCATTCGATTGCGACGATCAATCTGCTTGCGCCGGGACGGACGGCGCTGGGCGTGGGCACCGGATTTACCGGTCGCAACACGATGGGCTTGCCGCCGATACCGCTGGAGCGGTTGCGCGCGTATATCGAAATGGTGCGCAAGCTGTTGCGCGGCGAGGAGGTGCTCTATCGCGAGGGCAAGCGCGAGCGCTGGATACGCTTCCTGCATCAGGACAATGGATACATCAACCTGAAGGATCCGATTCCAATTTACATGGCGGCCGACGGGGCGCGGGCGCTGGAAATGGCGGGTGAGGTCGCCGACGGGTGGCTGACGGTGATGGCGGACGCGCCGCGCTTCAGGCAGAAATTCGACGCGGTGAAAAAGGGCGCCGCGCGCGCCGGGCGGTCAGTGGCGACACTGCCGACGACGGTGCTGACGACCGGCTGCGTGTTGCGCGACGGCGAGTCGATGACGTCGCCGCGGGTGGTCGAGCGGGTGGGGCCGTTCGCGATCGTGATGATGCATGCGTTGTGGGAGCAGTCGGCGGTGGGCGCGGGCCTGCCGGCGCCGTTGCTCAAGTTGTGGGAGAGCTATCGCGACGAATACGTCGCCAAGAGTAAGACGCCGGCGGACCGGCGCTATCTTGAGATGCACGAGGGCCATCTGGTTTACCTGCGGCCGGGCGAGGAAAAATACGTCGATGAGAACCTGGTGCGGACGACGCTGACGGGGCGCGGAGAAGAGATCATCGCGCGGCTGAAGGCGCTCGAAGCGGAGGGCTTGAAGCAGGTGGCGATCCAGGTGGTGAACAACGGGCGCGAGATGATCGAGGAGTTCAGCCGCGAGGTAATCGCGAAATACTAGTCGGGAGGATCGGCGCCGGAATAATCGAAGCCGGGGCATCTATACTAACTATCGCAGCGGAAACGAGGTATCGGAATGGGTACTCAGTTCAAACTGGTAAAGGATGACGGCGTAGCGGTACTAACCTTCGATCGGCCGGAGAAGCGCAATCCGCTCAACGAAGACAGCCTGTCGGAACTGTACGACCATCTGATGGCGCTGCGCGATGACAACGACGTGCGCGCGTTGATCCTGACCGGGTCGGGCGCGTCGTTTTCGGCGGGCGCCGACATGTCGCATATGAAGGGCGTGACGGACGAGGCGGAGCGGGTGCGGCTGTTCAGTGCGGTGCCGGCGCGCCGGCGGCAATTGGTGCGGCGGACGATGGAGTTGCTGGTCAATCACGAACTGCCGACGGTGGCGGCCGTCAATGGATTCGCGGTCGGAGGCGGATGGTTCCTGGCGCTCGCGTGCGATTTTCGGATCGCGGTCGAAGGCGCGGAATTCTGGATGCCCGAAATCGACCTTGGAGTGCCGGGACCGCGGGAGCCGGAGCGGCGCCTGCGCGAAGAGGTGGGCAGTGCGCGCGCGAAGGAGATCATCATGACCTGCCGCCATTTCAAATCCGAGGAACTTTATCAGTGGGGCCTGCTCAACCGGGTGGTAAAGAAAGCCGAGCTGATGCCGGTGGCGATGGAACTAGCGCGCTACCTGGCGTCGCGCAAGCGCAGTGCGCTGATCCAGGCCAAGGCGCAGCTCAACGGGTTCACGCTCGATTAGTCAGAGGCGGCGCCGCGTACTCAGTCAGTAATCGAGCGCTGGAACATCGGCAGCAGCTCGGGCAGCGGCTCGCGGACCGCGATGAGGAATGGGATGTCTGAAGATTTTCTTTACGAAAAAGACGGTCCGATAACCACTATCACTTTCAACCGGCCGGAGCGGCGCAACTGCATGAACCGGCAAGTGATGTTCGAGCTGGAAGATCTGCTGCGCGCGGTGCGCGACGATCGCGAGACGCGGGTGCTGATCGTGACCGGGAAGGGCAGCGCGTTTTCGGCGGGCGCCGATATGACGGCGGCGAAGGGGATAACCGATCCGAAGGAACGGATGCGCGCATTTTCGACGCATAACAGCGGCGTGGCGCGGATGGTGGGACGCACCTATGATCACGTGACGCGGCTGGACTGCATGACGATCGCCGCGGTGAACGGGCATGCGGTGGGGGGCGGCTGGGCGGTCGCCGCCGCCTTCGATTTTATCGTGGCGGCGGAGCAGGCCGAGTTCTGGGTTCCCGAGGTCGAGCTGGGCGCAGCGTTCACCGGCGGCCCGGCGCTGGCGATGGCGGCGCAGCTGGGTCCCTGGCGGGCGAAGGACGCCATGATATTGTGCCGGCATTTCAAGGCGCGCGAACTCTACGAACTAGGAATGGTCAATCGGGTGGTGGCGAGCGCCGATCTGATACCGGCGGCGCGCGAGCTGGCCGACGAACTAATGAAGATGCCGCGCAAGGCGGCGACTGCGACCAAGCATTTCGTGGACGGCGTATTTAACGGGCCGCGCCTGTACTGATAATCGCGGTTATAGTCAGCAGTCAGTCCCGACTGAGTCATTCGAAGATTGAATAAGGCGAAAGAGTAATCATGGGTATACGGACCGGCCAGGAATTCGTTGAAAGCCTACGCGACGGGCGGACCGTTTACGTTAATGGCGAGCGGATCAAGGATGTGACTGAGCATCCGCCGTTTCGCGGAACGGTGGCGACGCTGGCGTCGCTGTACGATCTGCAGCACGAGCGAAAATCCGAACTGACGTATGCCTCGCCGAAGACCGGAGAGCCGGTGAGCGCGTCGTTTATTCTGGCCGAGACGACCGAAGCGGCCGAATGCCGCGCGCGGGCCGAGGAAATCCGTGCGGACCATACCCTGGGCCTGATGGGGCGGCTGCCGGATTTCTGCAACGCAATGGTGAGCGATTTCATGGCGGCGCGGGCGACGCTGGGCGCGAAGGAGCCGCGCTACGCGGAAAACCTGGCGCGCTATTACGAGGAGTGCCGCGACCGCGACTGGTGTCTGACGCACACGCTGGTGGACCCGCAAATGGATCGTTCGAAGGGGCCGGCGGAGCAGGCGGACCCGTTCGCGGCGTTGCGCCTGGTGCGGGAAACCGACGCCGGCCTGATAGTGCGCGGCGCGAAGATGCTCTCAACGCTGGCGCCGTTCGCCAACGAATTATTGGTCGGGCCGTTTTATCCGCGGCGCGCCGGGGAGGAGCCGTACGCGCTAAGCTTTGCGCTGCCGATGGATACGCGCGGACTGAAATTTATCTGCCGCGAAGCCTACGACCGCGGCCGCAGCAGCTTCGACCGGCCCTTGAGCTCGCGCTACGACGAGGAGGACGCGCTGGCGATTTTCGACGACGTGCTGGTGCCGTGGGAGCGCGTGTTTATCAACGGCGACATCGATATTTTCAATCGGATACTGGCGCGGACGCCGGGCTACGCGATGCTGCAAGCGACGATTCGCGGGATGGTAAAGCTGCGGTTCATGGCCGGCCTGGCACTGCATATCGCGGAGGCGATCGGACGCAGCGACCTGCTGCACGTGCAGGCACAAATCGGCGAGCTGGTGGCTAACGCCGAGCTGGTGAGCGGGCTGGTGCGGGCGGCGACGCAGGAGGTGACGTGGGGCACGACCCGCGGCACGCCGCATCGCTCGCTGGCGGCGACGCTGTGGGTATTGATACCGCAGGCGCAAATGCGGGCGGCCGAGGTCATCCGGCAGTTGAGCGGCAGCGGGTTGATAATGACGCCGTCGGAAAGCGATTTCGCCAACCCGGAGATAGCCGCGTACCTAGAGAAATATCTGTGCGGGAAGAACGTATCGGCGCGCGACCGGGTGCAACTGTTCAAGCTCGCGTGGGACATGATCGGCGAGCCGTTCGGCAGCCGCCAATTACAATACGAGTGGTTTTACTCGGGCGACCCGTATTTCACGCGCACGCGCTTTTTCCGATCGCCGGTGACGGGAGAATTCAAGGCGATGGTCGATCGGATACTGAAGCGCGATCGGAACTGAGTATAGCCATTCGCCAATAGCTATTCGCGCGCGGCCGCGCCCGCGGAAGTTCCGGCGATGCGGCCGAAGACCGAACCCGACATCAGGCCGGTGCCGCCGGGATAATTGAAGTAGAACAGACCGCCGACCAGTTCGCCGGCCGCGTAGAGGCCGCGCAGCGGGACGCCGTCGGTATCGATCACCGCGCAATCGGCGCCGATGCGCAGGCCGCCGAAAGTAAAGGTGATGCCGCAGGTGATCGCGTAGCCTTCGAAGGGCGGCGTGTCGAGGGTGTTGGCCCAGTTGCTCTTATCGATCGCGAGGCCGCGGGTGGAACGGCCGTCCTTGACGTTGGGATTGAAGGGCACGGCGGTCTGCACGGCGGCATTGTAGGTGCGCACCTCGTCGAGGAAGCCCTGGGCGTCGACGTCTTCGAGTTTGGGCGCAAGCGCTTCGAGCGAATCGGCGCTGACTTTGCTGACGCGCTTGATGCGATACTCGTCGCGCAGCAGGTGTGCGACCTTGCGATCGAATACTTGCCAGGCGAATTGGCCGGGTTGCTCGAGCACCGCGCGCCCGTACTTGGCGTATGTGTAATTGCGAAAGTCGGCGCCCTCGTCGACGAAGCGCCGTCCGCGTCCGTTGACGATTATCCCGAAGGGGTAGCTGTGCTTCTGAAAGCCGTCGCCGACGCTCAGGTCGCCAAACTCCGGTGCGTTGCGATCCCATCCGACGGCGTGGCATCCGGACCAGTTGCCGCAGGGCATCGCGCCGATTTCGAGCGCCATGCGAATGCCGTCGCCGGTGTTGAAGCGGGTGCCGCGCACTTTGGCGAGATCCCAGCCGGGGCCGAGGTAGCGGGTGCGCCATTCGGCGTTGGCTTCGAAGCCGCCGGTGGCCAGCACGACGGATTTCGCGGCGATGCGGGCGGTGCGTCCGTGTTCGCGCACGACCACGCCGCGGATGCCGTGGTCGTCGTGGATCAATTCGAGGGCGCGGCATTGGTAGCGCACTTCGATTTGGTTGCGTTCGGCGGCGGCGTAAAGCGCGTCGATCAGACCGGGTCCACCGCCCCATGCTTCGACCGTGAGGCCGCCCCAGAACTTGAATTTGCCATCGACCTTGAAGGCCTGCCGTCCGTAAATAGGGGCGAAGCGGACGCCCTTGGTACGCATCCAGAGCATGGTTTCGAGGCTGCGGCCGACGAGGGTTTCGGCCAAGTGAGTATCGGTGCGGTACTGAGTAACGCGGCAAAGGTCGTCGTAGAATTGATCGGCGGGATAGGCGCCGAAGTCGGTATTGGCGATATCTTCGGCGGTCAGATCGGGCATCAAGCGCACGAGATCGTCCACGCCGTCGTATGCAACGCGCATCGCACCGGCGGTAAAGCGGCTGTTGCCGCCGTGTTCGGCGGCCGGAGCGCATTCGAGGACGAGCACGCCGGCGCCGGCTTCGCGCGCGGCGAGCGCCGCGCAAAAAGCGGCGTTGCCGCCGCCGATTACGATCACGTCATAGCTATCAGCCATTGCGAATACTCACTTTCGGGTCGTCGCCGGGGTAAATGAACTGAGGTTCAAGTGTAGTTGCAAATATAGTTGGAAGTGTAGTTGGAAGTTCATGGTTTGCCGCGCAGATCGGGCGGGATGACGCTTTGCGCGAGCGATTCGTCGAGCGCTTCGTAATCGGCGTAACCGATGGTCTGGTAAAGCTCGGCGCGGGTTTGCATGCGATCGAGCATGGCCTCCGCACTGCCGTCGCGCATGATGGATTGGTAGAGATCGCCGATGGCTTTGGCCGCGACGCGCAGGGACGAGACCGGCCAGATGACCATGTGGAAGCCGAAGGCTTCGAACTGGGCGGCGGTGAAGTAGGGCGTGCGGCCGAACTCGGTCATGTTGGCGAGCAGGGGCGCGTCGATGGCGCGGGCGAAGGCGGAGAACATCTCGGCGGTGGTGAGGGCTTCGGGGAAGATGGCGTCGGCGCCGGCTGCGCGATAGAGCCGGGCGCGTTCGATAGCGGCGTCGAGGCCTTCGACGGCGGCAGCGTCGGTGCGCGCAATAATTCGCAAGTGGCGGCGGGCGCGGTGGGCGGCGGCGATCTTCGCGGCCATGTCGGCGGGCGCGACCAGCCGTTTGTCGTTGAGGTGGCCGCATTTTTTGGGCAGCAGCTGATCCTCGATCTGAATGGCAGCGGCGCCGGCGTCCTCGAGTTCACGCACGGTGCGCATCACGTTGAGGGCGCCGCCGAAGCCGGTGTCGGCGTCAACGATGAGGGGGAGGGCGGTGGCGCGCGAGATGGAGCGGGTGAAGAGGCAAATTTCGTCGAGGCCCAGGATGCCGAGGTCGGCGAGGCCGAGACTGGCGGAGAGCGCGGCGCCCGAGAGGTAGAGCGCGCGGAAGCCGGCGCGCCGGGCGAGGAGGCCCGCCAAGGCGTTGTGCGCGCCCGCGATTTTGAGGATGCCGGGTTCGCGCCAGAGGGCGGCGAGACGGTCGCCGGCGGGGGCGGAAGCGGTTGGGTCGTGGCTGAGCCAGGTCATAAGGGATGCACCTTGCGCACGGAGAGTGCGGCGTCGCGTGCGCCGCCATTCGTCCGAATCGAGAGGTTTTCGGCGCCGCCGTGAATTGTGCAATTATTCGATTTCGATAACGCGACAGTCAATTGAATGCAGTGAACGCAGCGAATTGCGCGGGCCGGGCGGGCGGCGGATTTTGCGCACAAGCGGAGGCGGCATCACACGAAACAGGCGAATCAGGCGAAACGCGCGAATCATAAGAATCATAGGAAACCGGCGACGGCGGCGGTAATGGAGATCGGATAGAGGGAGATGGCGGATTACGACGTAATCGTGGTTGGAGCGGGCAATGCAGCGCTGGCGGCGAGTGTGTCGGCGCGCAACGCCGGGGCCGAGCGCGTGCTGGTGTTGGAGAAGGCGCACGAGGAGCTGCGCGGCGGCAATACGCATTACAGCGGCGGGCTGTTGCGAATCGCGTTCGACAGCGTCGAGCAGATCTTGCGGCTGGTGCCGAAGGCGCGGGAGCTGGAGGGATTCGTCGAGGGAATCGAAGCCTATCCGAGCGACGCCTTCTGGTCGGACCTGCGCCGGATGACGAGCGATCGAACCGATCCGGAGCTGGCGGGGATACTGATCGGGAATTCGTACGACACCGCGGCGTGGATGGCCGAGCAGGGGATTCGCTTCGAGCCTGCGATATCGCTGGGTGCGGTGCGCGTGGGCAATCTGATCAAATGGCCCAAGGGGGCGATCGTGCGAGCGGTGCATGAGGGCGTGGGGCTTTCGCGGATGTGGTTCGCGACGGCGCAGCGCAAGGGCGTCGAGATTCGGTATGGGACCCCGGCGATTCGCTTGCGGCAGGACGCGCGCGGGCGGGTGAGCGGGCTAATCGCGCGCAATGCAAGCGGGGTGCATGAATTGAGCGCCGACGCGGTGGTGCTCGGATGCGGCGGATTCGAGGCCAACGCGGCGTGGCGCGCGCAATACCTCGGGCGGCCGTGGGACCATGCGAAAGTACGCGGGACGCCGCATAATCAGGCCGACGGCCTGCGCATGGCGTTTGAAATCGGGGCGATGCCGTGGGGTCAATGGAGCGGCTGTCACGCGACGCCGATCAACGCCGAAGCGCCGGCTTTCGGCGATCGCAAACTCACCGACAAGACCAATCGCCTGTCGTATCCATACGGCCTGATGCTGAATCGGCAGGGGCTGCGCTTCGTCGATGAGGGCGAGGATCAGGCGTTGTTCACGTACGCCAAGTTCGGCGGGATCATCCTCAATCAACCCGGCGGCGTTGCCTGGCAAATCTTCGACTCGAAGGTGAAAGATCTGCTCGAGCCGCGCTACTCGACCAGCGAACCGGCGACGGCGGCGACCCTTGAGGAGCTGGTGGGAATGCTCGAATTCGATCGCGAAGCCGCGTTGCGGACGATCGTGGAATACAACGCGGCGGCCGGCCACGGCAGCTTCAATCCGGGCGGCCGCGACGACATGGCGACGCGCGGGCTCGCGTTGCCGAAGTCAAACTGGGCGCAGAAACTCGATACGCCACCGTACCTGGCGTGGCCGGTGACGGGGGGAATCACGTTTTCGTTCGGCGGGCTGAAGGTCAATGCGCAGGCGCAGGTGATTGGGACCGATTGGAATCCGATCGCCGGCCTCTACACCTGCGGCGAAATGGTGGGCGGGCTTTTTCACAGCAATTATCCGGGCGGCTCGGGCCTGATGTCGGGAGCGGTCTTCGGCCGAATCGCCGGGGCCAACGCCGCCCGCGAGCGAGCCTGAGGCCGGGCGGCGCTGCGTGAAACCCGGTGTGACGCGATGAAGCAGATTGGTTTGCGCGCGGTTTTCATGCGCGGCGGCACCAGCAAGGCGGTGATGTTTCGGGCCGAGGATTTACCGCGCGAGCGGGCGCGATGGGCGCCGATATTCCTCGGCGTGATCGGCAGTCCCGACCGTAACGGCCGTCAACTCGACGGCATGGGTGGCGGCATCTCGTCGCTTTCAAAGGTGTGCGTGATTGGCGCGGCGACACGGCCCGATGCCGACGTCGATTACACCTTCGCCCAGGTTTCGGTGACCGGCGCGACGGTCGATTACAGCGGGAATTGCGGCAACATGTCGTCGGCGGTGGGACCGTTCGCGGTCGATGAAGGGCTGGTCAAGGCCGCTGGCGACGAGGCCGTGGTGCGCATCCACAACACCAATACGAAAAAGATAATCGTCGCGCGTTTCGCGATGGACGGCGGTCTCGCGGCGGTGGACGGCGATTTCAGTTTTGCCCGGAGTAGCGGGGACGGGCGCGCCAGTGCGGCTTGAATTTCTCGAACCGGGCGGCGCGGGCACCGGCCGTCTGCTACCCACCGGCAATATCGTGGATCGGCTCGAGGTGGCGGGCGCCGGCATGATCGAGGCCTCGTTGATCGACGCCGCCAATCCCTGTGTGTTCGTTGCGGCCGACGCGCTCGGCATGAGCGGGATCGAGATGCCCGACGCGCTTGACGCCAACCGCGAGCTGCTCGAGCGGCTCGAAGCGATCCGCGTAGCCGCCAGCCTGCGCATGGGAATTGCGGGCACGAAGGCCGAAGCGGCGAGCAAACCGAGCATCCCCAAGGTCGCGATGGTTACCGGGCCGCGAGCGGCGCCAACGCTGGCGGGCGATCGAATCGACGCGGACGGTGCCGACATTACCGTGCGGATGATCTCGATTGGGCAGCCGCATCGCGCGGTGCCATTGACCGGGGCGATGTGTCTGGCGGTCGCGTCGCGAATACCAGGGAGCGTCGCGCAACGGGTGGTGCGCGCGGCGGATTCGGATGAAGCACCGGTCAGAATCGCGCAGCCATCGGGGCTGACCGTGGTGGGCGCGGCGGTGCGCCGCACCGATAACGGCTGGATCGCCGATCAGGCGACGGTTTATCGCACCGCGCGCCGCCTGATGGAGGGCGTGGTCTTCGTGCGGGCCTCAGCGTTCGAGGCGGCCGGCGAAATCTGAAGCGGTCTAATCGCGATGCGCAAATTTTAGGTCGCGCCGGTGGACGCACGCTCCTGAAGTTTAAGAGGAGCCTTCTATAATGGGCTATCCAAGCGCCAGCTCGACGTCCTTTTCGCTCCGCCGGTTCTGCTTTCCATAGCGGCGCCCGCGAAAAAGTCCCGCCCAGAAAATTTCATAAACCTGGCGAACCGCTTCCGCGGTGGTGGTGCGGGAGTTGGCGGAAAAATCCGGTTCGCACATGCGCAGGACCGAAGCGAGCAGGGACTCGGCCGCGACGCGCGGGTCGATCTTGCGAAAGAGCCCTTCGTGAATTCCTCGGGCGATGAGATGTTCCATTTCGTTGGCGATGTCGCTGCGCCATTGTTCGGTGGCGCGCCGTCCGGCCGGAAACAACATGACATCGTGGAGGAAGAGCGGGGTGACGTGCTGGGTTTGCTCGACGCTGGCCTTGATACAGCCTTGAACGGCGGCGCGCACGCTGGGCGCATTGCGGATCGGCGCGATGGTGGCGTCGCGCGCTTTGGTTGTTCTTTGCAGAACCACCGCCTCGAAGAATTTTTCACGTCCCGGAGCGACCGCATAGATGGTGCGCTTGGAGCATCGCAGGCGGCGGGCAAGCTCGTCGGTGCTGAAGTGCAAAAAGCCTTCCTGCAAGAAAAGTTCCTCAGCTTCGTCCAACACGCGACGCAGGCGTACCGGTAGTGGCTTGGTTTTGGGCTTTCCCATAAAAGGCCTCACAGACCGCTCTATTTCTAGCGCTAAGAGCGCTTGATAAGAAGCGCTGCAGTGAAATCGGTTGAGTCGAGAATGGTTTGACAATTGCGGTACGGGATGCATAAGATTCGTACCGATGGGACGGTTTGTCCGGTGCTGCGCAAATCTGTTGTCCGATTGAATCCGCGGCAAATGCAGTTCGTGATTGACGCGTGGACAGCGTGCGCGGTGTTAGACGGGATTCACGGTAAAATCGGCGAGCGCCCAACTTTCGGAGGTACCGGTTGCCTTGGCATCCTGGACGTCTCGATATTAGTCCCCCGAGGTCGAAGATGTCTGGTCCCCCAAAATGCCGTGGCGCCGGTACCTCATCTAAAACTTCGCGCGGCTTGCAGCGGCTAGCGGATATTCGGCAAGCTCAGGCCAACGAGACCGACCGTCGCCGATATCGTGAGCTATAGCCGCAAATCCGTCGCCCCAGGCGCGTATCGCGCCGCAGCGTGCAACTAGCGCGAAGCGCCCGCCATGGCCGCTGCTCCCACTGACAGCTCATCGCCGCAGCACAGCGCGGCAGGCGCCTCGAACAAATGGATCATCGCAGTCGCGGTGATGCTGGCGACGATCATGGAGGTGCTCGACACCACCATCGCCAACGTCGCACTGCTGCATATCCGCGGCAGTCTTTCGGCCGGTGTGGACGAGGCCGCGTGGGTACTCACGTCGTATATCGTAGCCAACGCGATCGTGATTCCGCTGACCGGATGGTGCGGTTCGTTCTTCGGCCGCAAGCGTTTCTTTACCTTTTCGATTTTGCTGTTCGTCGGCAGTTCGCTGGCGGCGGGCGCGTCGCCCAACCTGCCGACGCTGATCTTTTTTCGCGTGCTGCAGGGCCTCGGCGGTGGCGCGATGATGCCGATGTCGCAGGCCATCCTGATGGAGACCTTTCCGCCCGACGAGCAGGCAGTGGCGATGTCGGTGTGGGGCCTCGGGATGATGCTGGGGCCGGTAATGGGCCCGATGCTCGGCGGCTGGATCACCGACAATTACAGTTGGCGCTGGATTTTCTACATCAACGTGCCGATCGGACTGCTCGCCGCGACCATGGTCGTGATGTTCGTGCACGATCCGGCTTACGTCCGCAAGGGAATCAAAAAGATCGACTGGTGGGGCCTCTGCTACCTGGTGATCGGCGTCAGTTGTATCCAGGTGATGCTGGACAAGGGCGAGCGGCTCGACTGGTTCAGCTCCCACCTGATCAACACGCTGGCGGTGGTGGGCACGATCGGGGTGATCCTGTTTATCATCCAGGAATTGCGGACGGCCGAGCCGGTGGTCGATCTGCGGGTGCTCAACAATCGAACCTTCGCCGTCGGCACGCTGTTCACCACCCTGGTGATGTTCGCGATGTACGGGACCTATGTACTGATCCCGCTCTATTGCCAGCAGATCATGGGCTATACGCCGTTGATCGCCGGCTACGTCCTTTCGATCCAGAGTTTCGGCACGCTGGTGTCGATCCTGGCGGCGGGCCGTCTTTTCAACTTGATCGATGCGCGAATCATGGTGGCGATCGGCTGCCTGGTGGGCGGTTACGGCACCTGGGACATGGGGCATTTCAATGCGCAAATCGATTTCTGGGACATCGCGATGCCGGGGCTTTATCGCGGCATCGGTTCGGGCCTGATTTTTATCCCATTGACGACGCTGAGCCTCTCGGCGGTATCGAACGAAGATATGGCGACGGCCTCGGGCCTGTTCAACATGGTGCGGACCATAGGCGGCAGTATCGGAATCGCTATCCTGGTGGCGATGTTGAGCAGCCATGCGCAGATTCATCAAACCTACCTGGCGCAGCAGGTGAACCCGTTCAGCTTCGGCCTCTGGCTCCATTCGTACCCGGCGGCGGCAGGCGAATTAAATCAATTGACGCGCCACGGATCGGCCCCGCTGCTCGGAATGATGTACGGGGAAGTGCGCCGGCAGGCGTCGGTGATGGCCTTCGTGGATGACTTCCGTCTAATTGCCTATATCTTTTTCTTTCTGACGCCGATGGTCTTCGTGATGCGCAAGCAGCGTCCCACCGGCGGCGCCCCGTCGGTCCATTGAAGCGTAGCGCCGGCGACGGCCGAAAGTCGCAACGCTTGCTCTGGAGAGCGGGAGATGGTACGCAAACACGTCCCGGTGAGGGCAGGGCTGATAAAGCATCGGGGGACCGCCTTCAGCCCGCCCTACACTTGGGAACCACCCGGAGAAGTACTTAATGGACAGTTCGGGGACCCGCGAGCCTTGGGGGCTGGGTAAGTACATCCTTCAGTTTCGCGCTCCAATCGGGCTGGCCTTGATACTGGCCACGGCCTTCATGGGCTATTGGGCGGCCAACGTACGAATCGCAACCAGTTTCGAAAATTTTTTCCCGTCCGATCACCCGAGCACGCTGCTGTACCGGAAATTCCAGAATCAGTACGGCGGCGCGCAGACGCTCTTCCTGATGTTGCGGGTCAAGCACGGCGACATCTTCAACGTCAAAACCCTGACCAAAATCCAGGAAATCACCCACGACGTTAATATTCTTCCCGGCGTCAACCACAACGAAGTTTTTTCGCTGTCCTCCTATCGCGTGGCCTTCAGCCATGCGATTCCCGGCGCGCTCATCTCGACCAATTACATGTATCCGCGGGTGCCCACGACCAAGGCCGGGCTCGACGAACTGCGGCGCAACGTTCACATTCATCCCGCACCCGTGCAGAACCTGGTCACGTACGATGACAAGGGTGCGATGATCACGGCGAGCTTCAACGAGCACGGTCTCGACTATAAGGCGCTGTTCGACGGCATCCAGTCGATCATTAATCGCTACTCGGACGACAACACCGAATTATACGCAGCCGGCGAGCCCGTCATCTCGGGCTGGGGCTACTACTATCTCACGCACATCAAGATAATTTTTCTGATTGCGATCGCGCTCATGCTGATCATCCTCTATCTCAGCATCGGCGAACGCAGCAGTTGGTGGGCGCCGATATTGACTGGCACGTTTTCCGCCATCTGGGGCCTCGGGTTCGTCAGCCTGATGGGTTACGACTTCGACCCGGTGATGCTGGTTATCCCGTTCATCCTGACGGCGCGCGATCTCAGCCACGGAATCCAGTGGCAGGGACGCTACTACGACGAGCTCGATCGTCTCGACGACAAGTTGCTCGCGTGTGCGACCACCACCGACGTGATGCTGCCGCCCGGGCTGCTTTCGATCTTCGCCGACATCGCGGGAATTATCTTCATCGCGCTCGGCGGGATTCCGGTGCTGAAAGAGATCGGCCTGGGCGGCAGCATGTGGCTTGCGGCGAGCATCCTGATGGTCTTCGTATTCCAGCCGATCTTCATGAGCTATCTGCCGCGGCCGCGCATCCGCGAGCGCAGTTGGCTGAATCGGCGCGGTCAGAGCCAGGGCTCCGGGATCCTTCAGGGCCCGATCGATTGGCTGGTGAATCTGCCGGTCACGCCCGGAATCACGCGCTCTGCGCTGTTGGCCGGCGGCGCGCTGTTCATTGTGTTCGGCATCGTTTCCGGACAGCGGGCGCACATTGGATATCAGACGCCCGGTACGCCGCTTTATCGTCAGGACTCGAAGGTTAATCGCGACATCGCCGAGATCGGAAAATTCTTTCCCACCGACGTCGGCTGGATCGTGCTATCGGGCACCAACTATCCCGATCCGCAATCCGCCATCGGCCCCGACGTGATGCGCATGACCGACGACCTCGGCGCGTACCTGGTCAGCCGTGGAGACGCGGTGGCGGTCGCATCGTTCACCAATGTCGCGATCAAACCGCTCAACATGATGTTTCACAACGCCTATCCGAAGTATCTCAGTATCCCGTCCGGGACCGAGCTCGGCGGCAATCTGTGGTACCTCTTCAGCGCTGGTACGGCGCCCGGCGAGATGGAACGCTTCTTTGCACACACTCCGCGGATGACCAACACCTGCATCCGCGTTTTTCTTCCCGATCACACCTACGACCGTCTCAATCGCGTTCGCGCCGATATCAATCGGTTCGTGAACTTGAGGTTAAGGCCCGATCCGGCGCTGTCGAAGGTCAGCCTCGCTTATCTGGGTGGCGTCGCCGGTCTTTATCTTGCCGCCAATGACGTGCTCTACCGGCTCGACATCATCAACCTGACCTTCGTGTTGCTGGTCATTTTTGCCTGCTGCGCGGTCAGCTTCATGTCGTTCACAGCGGGCGCGCTCTTTATCGTCTCGTGCGTGATGGCGAACTTCGGCGCGTTCATATACATGAACACGTTCAACATCGGGCTGACCATCGACACCGTTCCAGTGATCTCGCTGGGCATCGGCCTCGGCGTTGACTACGGCATCTATACGGTCGCCAGAATCCGCGACGAGGTAATGGGCGGAGCGTCGGTGGACCAGTCGATCACCACCGCATTGCGCAGCACCGGGGCGTCGGTCTGCAGCACCTTCGCCGTGATGATCGGCGGCATTTTACCGTGGGTATTCTCCCCCTTGCTGTTCCACAACGAGATGAGCGTACTCCTGATATTCCTGATGGCGACCAACATGATCGCGGGTGTGCTGATATTGCCGGCCTATATCGCGTGGCGCCGCCCTCACTTCATTACGCGCTACGAAGACGCGCCAGGCCGCGCCGCCGGCGTCGCCGCAAGCTGAGTCGCGTTCGCGGCTGATCGAGCGTTCGATACGCCGACGCGGCGACCCGTGGTCTTCGTACTTTTCCCGGTTCGGGCGCGACACCTATAAGCAAGATTTGGAGCGATTCGCCTCGGAGTAGCGGGTGCGAACCTCAGTTGCCGTAACGTGGTCCGCGCTATATGCTTTTCTCACACGCAATCAGCACTTGATTGAACCCGGTTTGAAGCGGCCGTTGAAACTTGGCTAAGCCCACGACAATTTCGCTCGACTCGATTGTTTCGGTTGCCCCCGACCAGGTCTCCTGTGAGCTCGACGGCGAGGCGGCGATTTTGAACCTGACGAGCGGCGCCTACCATGGCCTGGATTCGATCGGCGCGGCGGTCTGGACGCTGATTTCCAGCCCAATCGCAGTCCACGCGATCGTGGACGCGATGGTGGCTGAATACGACGTCGATCGCGACCACTGCGAGCGCGACTTGCTGGCGCTGCTCCAACGGCTCGACGAGCGCGGCCTGATTCGCATTGGCGATGGGAACGGCAGCTAAATTCATCCGCCTCGGCCGCCGCGATCGGGCGCTTGCGCTCTCCGCCGTGCGCACGCTCGCCGTCAGCTGGGTCGGCCTGCGCACGATCGGCTTCACCGCTGTCAAGCGCCGGGCTGCGCGCGTAACCGCTTCGAATCCGCGGACCCATTCATGGTGCGGACCACCGCCGCGCCGGCCGGTCTCGCCGCCCAGCGTCGAGCGCATTTCATGGGCGGTGCGCGCGGCCAGCCGTTTCATTCCCAACGGGTCCAATTGCCTGCTGCGCGCGCTGGCGACGCAATCGATGCTCGGACAGTTCGGCTATCGCTCGGAACTGCGCATCGGCGTGCGCAAGGCGGACGACGGCGGGATCTCGGCACATGCATGGCTCGAGAGCGGCGGCGCCGTGGTCATCGGCGAATTCGAGCTCGAGCATTACGTGCCGCTCGCGCCGCCCGAATCGCGGCCCTCGGGCTCTACTGCCTGATTGTGTCGGTTAGCTACTAATGGGCGGGTTTGCGGTAATCTTCAACCTCGACGGCCGCCCGGCCGATCGCGCGATCTTCGAGCGGACGCTCGCGGCTATCGCCCATCGCGGTCCCGACGGCTGCGGCCGCTGGAACGGTGGCCCGCTTGCGATGGGCTCCTCCATTCGATATTTTTGCGTCTGAACCGCACCGGTTGACGGATCGGAAAGTACGCTATCGCGGGGTTCGACGGCTGATTAGATATTCGCGCTAATCTCACCGCTACAATCCGTACTCAACTAAGGGTGCGCTTGCTGTATGTCGGAATGCAACGCTAATGATTGTGACGACATTGGCCAGAATATGAAAATCGCCACGATCCGTTAAAATCGCTCAAAGACGAGAAACTACGTAATCGGGTCTTGACATACACTGCGTGATTCGATTATCTTCCACTATCCAAAAGTTGCGCTAGTTCCTAACGACCTAGCGCGAGGGCACGAAAAACAGCGAGGAATTGGGAGGACGAGCAATGAAGGTGAAAAAGTTGGTATCAATGGCCGCGGGGCTAGTGCTCTGTGCGGGGATTGGCGGGAGTCCGGCGCTGGCGGCGACGTCTACGGCCTCGCTGCAGGGTAATTACTCCTGCACAGGGACTGGGACGGATCACGACGGCGACTTTCCGTTTAGCGTGTCTGGTGTCTTAACCGCAGACACAGGGGGGACGACCCTTACCACGCCACCCGGCAGTAATTGGGTCTGGGATGTCGCGGGAGTTGGCTTGATCGATATCGTTGTGACTAGCGGCACTTGGTCCGCTACTCCGAACGGTCAAGGAACCATTGCCCTAAACTATATCCCTCCGTCTGTTATCATCCCGGCCTTCCCCTTTGTACTCAGCTTCAACAATCAGCTGGTGATGGACAGTCTGGATGCAAACGGTGTAGCGCATGGATTCCGGATCACCATTCAGCCGCCCCCGACCTATTCCGGCATAGTGGCGGCCGTTGACTGCAGGGCGCAGTCGGATGCGGTCGGAAACCCGCTCCCGTAGGTGCGGTGTGTTTAAGCTTAACTCACAATTGCACCACGCTGGAGGAACTATGAAACCCGCACAACGACGTATGACGTTGCTGCTTGGGCTGATGAGTGTGATGTTCGTGTTTGGTGCTACGGCTGCTTTCGCAATCGAGGTGACTCCACCGTCTCTCGACTTTGGTACGGTTACGATTGGTAGCACTGCCCAACAATCGGTGACGATATCTAGGCCGAAACAGGGCAAAACCAAAGGGAAGGTGGATATCAGTGGTCCTGACGCAGCATCCTTCAGTACAGGCGGAGTAACGAACTTTGTTGTTACAAAAAAGAGTCCTTTCACGTTTTCCGTCACATTTACGCCGGATCACGTGGGGGCTTCAACAGCCACAATGAAGGTGGGGAAGAAGCAGGTGCCGTTGAGCGGCTTAGGTATATCGCCAACCCCAACCCCAACCCCAACCCCAACCCCAACCCCAACGCCAACGCCGACGCCGACGGTTCAAAATAGTTCTGCGGCGGCGAAGTCGGCCGTGCCCCTGTGGAATTTCTTCACGCACTAATAGGGGCGTAGGGCTCAACGGCGTGGGCGTCGAACCAGACGCCCACGCCGTACAAAAATGAAAAACTTTGTCCTTAGATGGCGTGCTCTGGGGGGGCCTTAAAAGAATCCTGCCCTAAATCTTTTGACGCGGATGTCGTCTGAAGAGGGAGATTCGAAGTGCGCGTGGCGGTGCTGAGCAGCGAGTTCCTTCCTTCGGCTTTTGATTCAATTTCCAGCAGGGTCGCGGAAGTCCTGGACAAAGGGCCGGGGTCGCGAGGGTTGACGTTGCCCTTCGGTAGCGTCCGAGCTAGGTGTCACTGGGTAGGTTTCATTGAGGTCGGCGGCTCACGAAACGGTGGCTTGTAGCATCGCGGGCGATGTCTCTTTGGGGTGGCGATTCTTGGTTTTCCTGCTACTCGATGATGGTTTCTGGCAAGGATTGCTCGGTGAAACGGTCCGTCAAGGGGCGAGTTCGCGATGTTCTTCATGAATCGGCAGGGGGTCCGTTATAGAGGGAAATTTACGTTCCCCGCTGCTTCTCGCTGAGTGACGCAGCAGGCCGATACCGCCAAACGCAGCTTTATAAATACATTAGGCGATGAACTGCTGGGTTGGATTGCGGTCGCCGTGAGCCAGAATGGGTGCAACGGATCTCCAGGTTTGCGGAGTTTCTCTCAAAGGGCGAAAAAATGACTTCAAAGGGCAAAGAAGCAGGTCATGATAATCGGGTAATGATCGTGAACGAGTGCGCTAAGTATTTCAGGGTTCACAATACCACGATATACCGGTTGGCGAAGCGTGGCGAAATTCCTGCGTTCAAAGTCGGTAAGGAGTGGCGCTTTAGTTTGAACGAGATTGAGCGTTGGTTGGTACGCAAAGAATACGGCAATGCACCTTTGCCGGAAGTACTCATGAGAGGAAATCCAGGAATTGAATGCCGTCAGGTGAAAATTGGTAACGATGCGGAAGAGATGGGGGATATCTATAAGACGAACCTTAGTAGATGGGCAGGGAAACAGGCACGTGCGTTGCGCGAGCGCAGGTTGGACGCTATCGACTGGGAGAACCTGATCAGGGAAATCAATCGTTTGAAGCGTAAATGAAGGGATAAGGTTTCTTCGCGTCTAGTAGTATAGCGGCGTCTCGAGAACGGGTGGCGGTGCTTCGCATTCAATTCCGGCGGATTGATTCAGGTTCTTAGGGTCTACGGGTAGACTGACCGTGTCGATAGCAGCATCTAGTGTTGTGTCCCATAAATAACCTATTTAATTTATTACTCTAAAGCGGTATGATGCTGCCCGATGGGCAGACCTAACACGGTAGTGGAGGTGAGTGCGTCGGAGAGTGAGCAGTTGGGTTCGATTGCTCGCTCGCGGAGTTTGCCGCATTCGTTGGTACGGCGCGCGCGAATCGTTTTGATGTCAGCTGAAGGTGTACCCAATCAGGCGATTGCGGCGCGCTGCGAGGTCAGCGTTCCGACCATCAGCCACTGGCGGCGCTGTTGGCGCGAACGCGGGGTGGCTGGGCTGCACGGCGAACTGCGTCCCGGACGGCCGCGCAGCTATGGCGATGAGCAGGTGGCGACGCTGATGCGCAAGGTGCTCCGCAGCCGACCGCCCAACGCCACCCATTGGAGCGTGCGCACCGTCGCGGCGGACACCGGCATTTCCAAGAGCACGGTGGCGCGCTACTTCGCGCTGTTCGGGCTCCAGCCGCACCGCAGCAAGAGCTTCAAGCTTTCCACCGACCCTTTCTTCGTCGAGAAGGTGCGCGACGTGGTGGGGCTCTATCTCAACCCACCGGACAAGGCCCTGGTGCTGTGCGTGGATGAAAAGTCGCAGATCCAGGCGCTGGAGCGCACCCAACCGGTGCTGCCGCTGGGTCTCGGCTACCTTGAAGGGGTAACTCATGACTATTTTCGGCATGGGACCACGACCTTATTCGCGGCGCTCAACGTGCTCGACGGGGCGGTCATCACTCAGTGCAAACCGCGCCATCGGCACCAGGAGTTTCTGGCCTTTCTCAACCACCTCGATCACCATGTTCCGGCCGCGCTTGAGGCGCACCTGATCGCCGACAACTACGCCACTCACAAACATCCGCGGGTCAAGGCCTGGCTCGCGCGCCATCCGCGCTTCCACCTCCATTACACCCCCACCTACGCGAGTTGGCTCAATCAGGTGGAGCGCTGGTTCGCGCTTATCACGCACCGCGCGATCCGCCGCGGCTCGTTCCGTTCGGTGCGTGACCTGGTCCAAACAATCGATCGCTTTGTGACTCACTACAATACTCACAAGCGACCCTTTGCCTGGACCGCTACCGCCGACTCAATCTTCGCCAAGCTCCAACGCCTTTGTAAAGTTATTTCTGGGACACAACACTAGCAGCAACCGTGTTCAGAAACCGCGCCCAAGAGGGGATAAAGGGGAGAGGTTGGGGAAGTGAGCGCAGGCGTTTGCCAGTGAGTTTTGTGGTGAAGCACGGCATTGAGAATAACAAGGAACTTGCGCATGCAGGCGACGAGCGCGGGCTTGGCGTTCTTACCATTGGCACGCAGCCGCAGATAGAAAGTTCTGATGGCAGGATTGCTGCGAACACCTGCCACCGTCGCCATATACAAGACACGCCGGACTTGGGCGCGTCCACCCCAGATACAACGACTGCCGCGCATGCTTCCGCTGTCGCGGTTAAATGGTGCCTGACCGGCCAGTGCGGCGATCTGCTTGCGGTTGAGCATTCCTAGTTCAGGCAACTACGCGAGCAGAGTACTCGAGAGCACCTTGCCGACCCCGGGCACCGAACGCAGCAACTCGTCACGCTCGCGCCACAGGGGAGTATTGCGGATCAACTCGCCGAGTTCATCGTCGAAAACCGAAAGCCGCTTTTCCAACCATCGGATGTGCTCATCGATGCTACGGTGTAAAACCTTTGGGGCCCTCGCCCGTCGATTCTTCTCCGCCGTCAGCATCTCGACCAACTGGCGCCGCCGGGTAACCAGTGCTTTGAGCGCCTGGGCCTGTTCGTCGGCTAAAGGCCGCGCCGCGGGTCGAACCGCTTCACCGAACCGCGCCAGCACCTCGGCGTCCAGCCGCTCGGTCTTGGCCAGTCTGCCGGTGGCACGGGCAAAGTCTCGCACCTGGCGCGGATTCACTATCGCCACTGCGATCCCCGCAGCCGCCAGTGCACTGGCGACGGGCATTTCCAGGCCACCAGTCGCTTCAAGAATCACAAAGTCAGCCCGTTTCAGCTGTCTTAGTAACTCCCGGATTCCAACCTCATCATTAGCCACTGAAAAGGCCCCGCCGGCGGACCCGATGAAGACGTCCAGTGCCGCCTTGGCGACGTCGATCCCGACATACCGTCCCAGCTCGTCCATTTACCACCTCCCCTCAGCGCGGCTTGCCCCGCCTTGCGATCCGGGATTGCTTTCCCTTACAACCGTTCGGGCTAAGCGCTACCGGTGGCGCGGCGACCTCTGCTGCTAGACGGGATTTTTCTCCCACGGCTGTACCGGCCTGCCGCACCACCAGCTCTGATTCTTGTACCACTTCGTCAACATACAAGGCCGTTGATAAACACCGGAATGTCATTGCGGTATAATTCGTCTGAGTGAGCAATCGGAGGGGTGGAGGAAGCGGCGTATGCGGGGAGAAGAGCGGCGGCAGCGGGCGATGTTGATGATCATGGAGCCTGGCGAACGGCTGCCGAAGGCGCATCCGCTGCGGCGGGTCAAGGAACTGGCCGATGCGGCGTTGGCGCAGCTCCGAGTCCGCCGTTAATGGCGGCGCCAGTTCCGACGGTGACCTCGGCCTTGCTCTCGATTGCGTCGATTGGGAGCGCCTGACCTTCGCGGCGGGCTCGCACGGGGTCTTGCCGCTGGTCTATCGGCGTCTCAAGTCGGCTGCCGATATACCGCCCGAGGCGCTGGCCCCGATGCGCGCGGAATTTTACGGCAACTCGCTCAATAACCTGCACTTCGCACGCGAACTAGTACGCTTGATCGAACTGCTTGACGCCCACGGCCTTCGCGCGATCTGCCTCAAGGGCCCTACGCTCGCCCTCCAGGCGTGGGGCGATCTCGCGATGCGCCAGTTTAATGATCTCGACCTGCTGGTCCGGCCGCAGAACGCTGCGCCCGCCGTCGAGGTCTTGATCGCGGCCGGCTATACGCCGCTCACGTTCGATCGCGAGCATCCCGAAATATCGATCGCGCGCCGATGCGAGGACGAGTTTATGCGTCCCGGCAGTGCCTGGATGATCGATCTCCATTGGGAACTCAACCCGGCCTATTTTTCCTACGGACCCGATTCGGCCGCCGTTTGGGAGCGCGTCGAAACGGTTCGCGTCGAAGGCGCCGACGTGTTGACCCCGGCTCCGCGTGACCTGGTGTTATGCCTCGCGGTGCATGGCGCCAAGCACGGCTGGATCAACCTCAGCGGCATTTGCGATTTCGACCAGACCATGCGCACGATCGACGACGCCGATCTGCCCGCGATACTCGACGACGCGCGCCGCTCCGGCTGCCTGCGGATGCTGTTGCTGGCGCTCGCGCTAGCCGCCGATTTGCTCGACGCGCCGATCCCGTCGGTCTTCGCCGATGCACTCCGGCGCGATCGCGCGGTTCCCTCGCTGCTCGCCGGCATCGAGCGCCGGCTCTTCGCCAGCGTCGGCATGCGCGCGCGGCTTTACTCGGATTGGCTGGTGCCGATGCGTTCGATCGCCGGCGCCGGCGGCCGCCTGCGCTATTTCGCCAGCCGCGCCCTCACCCCCAATATCGACGACTTCGACTTCATGCCGTTGCCGCAAATGCTCTATCCGCTCTACTACCCGATCCGTCCGTTGCGCCTCGCCTGGCAGCAGGGGCGCCGCTTCTTTACCGACGTGCCCCATCCCCTCAAGCGCCTGCGCGGCATGCCCCGATGAGCCATCGCATGACCACCTTCGTGGGCGCGCTGATGCGCTCGGCCCGCTGGCGCTTCTGGTGGACCATTGCGCTTATCGTGATGCTCCCGTTGACTGAGGGCGCGGGCCTCGCGCTGCTGCTCCCCACGCTCGAGACGGCGGGCCTCGACCTGCACAACCAGGGACAGGCCGGTCATCTCGCGCGCCTGATCTGGCGCGGGTTTGCGGCCGTCGGAGCGCATCCCGGCTTTCTCGAACTGCTGGTGCTGTATGTGCTGATTATCGGCCTGCGCACCATTCTCGAGCGCAATCGCAGCGTCTCGGTCTGGATCGTGCAGCAGAACTTCGAAGACAATATGCGCCGCCGGCTTTATCGCGCGATCGCCGGCGCCGACTGGCTCTTTATCACGCGCAGCCGCCTCGCCGACTTCACTCACGCGCTTACCGCCGAACTCGGCCGCGTCGCCGAATGTGTCTCTTCGTGGATGATGGTCGCCGGCGACCTGGTGCTCGGCGTGATCTATCTCGCCGTCGCCTTCGTGCTGTCGCCTTCGATCACCCTGATGGTGCTGGCGGCCGGCACTCTATTGGCGTTCGCGATGCGCGGCAGAACCCGGCACATCGAACACCGCGGCGCCGAGCTCGCACGTATTACGAACCTCCTCTACGCCGCCACCGACGAGCATCTGCAGAGCCTCAAAACCGCGCGCGCCTATGGCGCTATCGATCGCAACTACGCCATCTTTGCCGACATCAGCGGCCGCATCGCCGCGACCAACGTCGCCACCGCGCGCGATCAGGTCGCCGTCGGCGGATGGTTTGAAATCGGCGCCGCCGCGATACTGGTGCCGTTGCTTTACGTCTCGGTTCGAGTGGTCAAGGTGCCGCCCGCCGAGCTGCTACTGCTGCTCCTGATGTACATGCGCGTGATGCCGCGGATTCAGTCGATTCATTCCTACTATCGCAACTTCATCAACGCGCTGCCCTCGTTTCATAACGTCATGGCGCTCGAAGCCCGCTGCCTCGCCGCCGCCGAACCGCCCCCGGCCGCCGTTGCGCCACCGGTCTTTCGCCATGAGATTCGGCTCGAGGATCTGTCGTTCACCTACAACCGCGACGGCGCGCCTGCCCTGAGCGGAGTCAACCTCGCGATTGCCGCCGGGCGCATCACGGCGATCGTAGGGCCGTCCGGTGCGGGCAAAAGCACCGTCGCCGACCTCGTGATGGGCCTCTTTCCGCCCGACTCCGGCCGCATCGCGATCGACGGCACACCGCTCACGCCCGGCACCGCGCGGGCCTGGCGCGAACGTATCGGCTACGTCGCCAACGAGACCGCGCTGTTTCACCTGTCGGTGCGCGAAAATCTCTTGTGGGCGGATCCCGGCGCCAGCGAGTCGCAACTGCTCGACACCTTGCGCATGGCGGCGGCCGATGATTTCGTGCGCGCATTGCCCCAGGGTCTCGACACTATCGTTGGCGAACGCGGCGCGATGCTCTCCCAGGGCGAGCGCCAGCGTATCGCCCTCGCGCGCGCGCTTCTGCGCCGTCCCGCACTGCTGATTCTCGACGAAGCCACCAACAGCCTCGACTACGACAACGAGGCCCGTGTGCTCGGCGCGATCGAAGCCCTGCGCGGCGAAGTCACCGTTCTGATGATCGCTCATCGCCTGTCGGCGATTCGCTGGGCCGATCTGATCTATGTCATTGAAGATGGCGCGGTGGCCGAGTCCGGCGGCTGGGACGAGCTCAACGAACGGCGCGACGGCCGTTTTCGGGCCCTGTGCGAGGCGCATCGGCTGGTGGCTTAGGAATCGACGAGCGGGCGTCCGTCCCGTTGCCAAAAATCGCGTCGCGCACCTCCCTGCCTTTGGCCTTCAGGCGCTTGAGCAGATGGCGCGCCCACACGAACTCCAGCGCGAGCACGCTCAGTCCGCCGAAGATCACCAGCCAGCCCGGCCCAGGCGTCACCAGCATCACGACGCCGAGGGCCACCACCGTAAACCCGATCACCGCGACAATTGCGCGCCGGGCCTGCCGCAGCGTTTCGATTACGATCCGATGCATCCTCTCAAGCCAATCACGCGCGCGCCACCGACACCAGTGGCATGGCCCGATACTATCTCAAGCCGCGAAAGCAGTTGCGCACCTCGCGCAGATACGATTCGGGCTGCTCGAACGCTGCGAAATGTCCGCCCTTGTCGAGTTCGTTGAAATACACCACCTTGTCGAATCGCTTCTCGGCAAAGCGCCTGGACGTGCGGAAGATCTCCTTCGGGAAGATTGAGCATCCGACTGGTATGGTCACCGGATCGCGCCGCGCGAACGCATCCCTGAAGCTCTCCCAGTACAACCGCCCCGATGATGCCGCGGTCGCCGGCAGCCAATACAGCATCACATTGTCGAGCAGTTCGTCGCGCGTCAGCACGTTCTCCGGATGCCCGTCACAATCCATCCACGACTGGTACTTCTCGATAATCCAGGCTGCTTGCCCGGCCGGCGAATCGGTAAGTCCGTATCCCAGCGTCTGCGGCCGTGTGCTCTGTTGCTTCGAATAGCCCGAGTCCCATTCGCTGTAGTAGGTCATTCCCGCCACCGCCGACTTTTCCTTCTCGGTCAAATCGGTCGCAGTCGGATCGGGCGGCGCCAGCACCAGGTTCATATGGATGCCCAGGCAATTGGCCGGATCCTGAACCCCGATGTACATCGTTACCGCCGCACCCCAGTCGCCGCCCTGCGCCGCATAGCGCTGGTAGCCCAGCCGCGGCATCAGCTCCGACCACGCGCGCGCGATGCGTTGAATGTTCCATCCGTTGCGCGCGGGCTTGTCGGAAAAACCGAAGCCCGGCAGCGACGGCGCCACCACATGAAACGCGTCGGCCGCATCGCCCCCGAAGGCGGTCGGATTCGTCAGCGGCTCGATCACCTTGTGGAACTCGACGATCGATCCCGGCCATCCGTGCGTGATCACCAGCGGCATCGCGTTGGGATGGGGCGAGCGGGCGTGAATGAAATGAATCCCCAGGCCGTCGATGGTCGTCTTGAACTGCGGGAAGCGATTGAGCTGCGCCTCGCGCGCGCGCCAATCGTATTTTTCGAGCCAGTACGTGCATAACTCCTGCACGTAACTGAGCGGTATCCCCTGCGTCCAGTCGTCCACGCACTCGCGTTCCGGCCAGCGCGTGTTGCGCAGGCGCCGCTTCAGGTCGTCGATCTGCTCGTCAGTCGCCGCGATGCGAAAAGGTTCGATGCTCGCACTCATTTTATTCCCCTTCCTTCCGGTGATTGCCGTCCGCCCGGTGACCGCCATCCTTGCGGAGATAGTCGCACGTCCGGCTACTGGTTTAATCAGGGATTTAGCCGCGCGTCGAGTGCGGCCCGCTACCGTCGCAACGTTCGCTGCAACCTCGCATCCCGACCGTTTGGACTAATCATTTTCACGATTTTGACGGACGGGGTTTTTCACGGTCGCTCGCCGGGCGGTGCCGGAACCGTGCGCCGGCCGCTGGTCGGTCAGCGAACGATCCTTTCCCGTTTTTTTTCCGGCCGTCTGGTCGCGGGCATCTCGATCGTTCAGGCGCTTGTCATCATGGCCTCAAACGTATTGCTCCTTTCCAGTCCCTCGGGCGCCCTGCACCTGAATCCTGGAACTGACTGCAGCTATCTCGCTGAGGTCGTCGGCAGTGAGTTCAATTGCAACTGCTCCAAGGTTCTCGTCCACACGCTCCAGCCTGCGCGTGCCCGGAATCGGAACGATCCAGGGCTCCTGGGCGAGCAGCCACGCGAGCGCGATCTGGGCCGGCGTCGCATGCTTGCGCGCTGCGACCTGGCTGAGCAGATCGACGATCGGCTGATTGGCCTTGCGGGCCTCGGGAGTGAAGCGCGGGAACCACGAGCGCACGTCACCGGCGTCGAAGGCCATGGCGCTATCAACTTTCGCCGTGAGAAAGCCCTGCCCGAGCGGGCTCCACGGAACGAAGCCGATCCCGAGTTCTTCGCAAGCCGGCAGCACTTCCGCTTCCGGATCTCGCGACGACAGCGAGTATTCGCTCTGCACCGCCGTCATCGGATGTACTGCATGCGCCCGGCGAATCGTCTGCGCCGCCGCTTCGGACAGCCCGAAATGCCGGACCTTGCCTTGCGCGATCAGGTCCTTGATCGCGCCCGCCACATCTTCAATCGGCACATCCAGGTCCACGCGATGCTGATAAAATAAATCGATAACGTCGGTTCGCAGGCGCCTGAGCGACGCCTCGGCAACCTGCCTGATGTGTTTCGGGCGGCTGTTCAGGCCTCCCAGCCGCTGCCCCGTCTCGAGATCGATGTCGAAGCCGAACTTGGTCGCAATCACGACCTGCTCACGCAACGGCGCAAGCGCCTCGCCGACCAACTCTTCGTTGGCGAACGGCCCGTAAGACTCCGCCGTATCGAAAAACGTGACGCCATGCTCCACGGCGGTCCGAATCAAAGCGATCATCTCGTGCCGGTTTGCGGGCTGGCCGTAGTTGGCGCTCATGCCCATGCAGCCGAGCCCGATCGCCGACACTTCCAGATTGCTATTTCCAAGCCTGCGCTCGTTCATCGTTTAGCCTTCGAGGCGCCATCCGTAACGGTCGCCTCAGCTCGAAAATCGGCCCTCATTTGCCGCTTAATGCGGACTGGTACTGATCGTCGCTGACCTTTTCCATCCACTCGACCGCCTTGCCGTTGAGCTTTTCCACAATCGCGATATGCGACATCGCCGTCGTTGCGGTCGCGCCGTGCCAATGCTTCTTGTCGGGTGGACACCAGACCACATCGCCGGCCCGGATTTCTTCTTTGCTGCCGTCCCAGCATTGCGTCCAGCCGCAGCCCGACGTGACGATCAAGGTCTGCCCCAGCGGATGGGTGTGCCACGCCGTGCGCGCCCCCGGTTCGAACGTCACCAGGGCGCCATAACTGCGGGCCGGTTCCGGCGGCGCGAACAGGGGATCGATCCGTACGCTCCCGGTGAAATTCTCGGCAGGCCCTTTCCGTGAGCGCTGTGAACCGCTTCGCTTGATTTCCATGGTTTCTCCTTTCGACTAGTGCGCAGCCTCTCCGACTGCGCGCGATCATGAATCTAGACGGCGTGACAGCTTGCGACTAGATGGTAGAATCCGCATGTACCTATGAGAGGGATTCATCAATGCCGCGCGAAAACCTGAATGACCTCCAGGCCTTTCTCGCGGCCGCGAGCGAGCGCAGCTTTACCCGGGCCGCAGGCCGGCGATCGAAAAATTCGTGGTCAAAGATCGATGAGCACAAATAATTATCTTCTAAGCACTTCACAGCTTAGCAAGCTAATTAAGCGTGCGATATCGACTGCAAAAAAGGAATCGAAAGAGATAGCCGGTCTTTTCGTAGATAACAAATACTGGCTGGACCTAATCGAATGTAAAAACAAATCGCGGCGCGCTGGAAGTTTCGCATTTCATTTTCCTGAGGTACGTCGAATAGTAAAAGCCACGAGGACGCTTAATTATGAAGTAGTTGGGACCTTCCATTCACATCCATTTTGGCTAGCTGAACCAGGTGAGGGCGACATTATCAATGCTGAAAACAATTCTTTGATGTTGATTATTGGCTGTACTACTCGGGAAGCGAAACTTTGGCGTATTAAGGACGGCAAAGCATCTGAGCTTAAGTACAAGAGCTTTCCCTAACAACCCATGGTGTAAGTGGTAGGGGTCGCGGCAGTCGCCGACGGGTCAGATGCTCGACGCGGCCCTGGCCGGATTCGGCCTGGCCTACGTGCCCGAGGACGTTGCGGAGCCCCACCTGGCCAAGGGACGTCTCAAGCGAGTGCTGGCGGATTGGTGTCCACCGTTTTACGGCTACCATCTCCATTACCCGAGCCGCCGCCAGCCCACGCCCGCTTTCGTCGTGGTGGTCGAGGCGCTGCGCTACCGTCGCTAACCGACCACACCTGAAAATTTCTCAACTCCCGATCGTACTAGTTCCGCGGGCAGGTCTTTGCGTAGTGACCGCTACTTCAGTTCTCGCGCATTTTCGGGGTGCAGCGCATCCGCGACGATCGCCAGACTAGGTAATCTCACTTGAGGAGCGCGGAACGTCGCTCGCGATGCGGTCCGGCAGACTTAACGCAGAGAGGTTTTGCTCCAGCCGGATGAACGCAATGGAATGCTATGGTTTTAGTTCCCAAGGAGCATTGGATATGTACGTATTTTTCATCAGAACTGACAGTGCATTGTCCAGAATTGCGCAACTGGAAATCCATTGATGCATTTTCCGGAACTTCCACCTTTATATGGAAGAGCTTCCCCTGGACAGCATATGTGCCTAGCAGCAAAGCTCCTATGAGTAATCCTTTAGTATGTTTCAAGGTTATTATTAAATAGATGCCCCAGTGGGCTTCCTGTAGTATCTTTTGCGCTTCATGATGCCGACGTCAAAGGTGATCTTACTAGTTTACTCCGCTTGGTGAACAAAGGTCGCGATGCCGGCAAGACCGGTTGGACCGTCCGAACCAAACGTATAGCGGGGACAGTGGCTTCGAAGTTTGTCCCGGTGGAGGACGCCTTTTGTCGCGCATTCCTGCATTGGCCGTTGCGATTCCCCTTGCGCTCAGATCCGAACACACAAAATTGGCAAGGGCGATGAAGAAACGGCGGATTCGCTGGATCGGTTGGTCAAGGGCTGACTGTCGAAGACGGCTCAAGCTATAGGCACTGTGGTCCCTGCGGCGGCTCATCTCCGAAGAAAGATTGCACCGGCGTTTAATCGGCAGCCGTGATCGCGGAGTCTCCACGCACGATGTAGTGCTCGCCGTCGTATGCAAGCCAGTGACTGGCTATCATATCGGCTATCAGTCGGCTGACCATCTGCCGCGAGGAGCCAATCATCTCGGCGAAATCGCCGTGTCCGAACTCCAGAGTCAGCCGGGTGCCACCTGATTCCGTGACGCCGAATTTGTGCGCGAGATCCTCCAGCACGGTCCCCAGTCGCTCGCTATAATTCATGCCCAGGAACGGCGCGTAATGATAGGTAAAGGAACCCCATAATGCGGTAATTTCCCGCAGCAGACCCATGAGCAGCGGCGGTTCAAGCCGGCTTAGCACTTTGCAGACGCGACTCCGCACTATCGGACCCAGTTGGACGTGCGTTCGTGCTCGGCATTGAAATGCTTGCGCTGGATTCCTCTTGAAGTCGAAGAATTCCATGAATCCAAATATTTCTCCTGAGCCCACCAACCTCGTCTGTACCCGGCCTCCATCCGGCTCGGTAAAAAGGATATCGACCAATCCGCTGGACACCCAATACAGTAAGTCGGTAGAAGCTCCATCCGCGATAATCATCGAACCTTTGGGATAATTGAGTAGCGTGCGATGATCGATTAATTCGTTGATATCACTCTCGGGCAAGCCGTGTGAAATCAGCATAGTCCTGAGCTTGTGGTAACCTGCTCCTAAGAAGGTCAGCTGATTCGCGCTAACATGATTCTGCGGGGGAAGTGGTTGTTGTGAAAAACTGGGGCCTCTTAAGCGAGGCTCAATATTGGCCAAACGCGGGGGCGGAGCGGGTGCGCGACTTTCGGATTTGGACCTGTAATCGTCCTTGTGCATATGTTCCCCGTGTACTGACCACCATTATTTTGCGGTGCCGGAGACTTTGACCCACATCCTCCCCAATCTTCCTCGAATCAATCGCTGGCTGACACTACGGCAGACTTCGCTTTCGAGCCAAAAAGTTTAATTGTCGCCGAAATTGTTGTCAATTTAGCGAAGCCCAGATCCTGATACTCGGGTTCTCCAAAGAACTAATTATCCACTTCTAACATTCGGTGGTGTCTGTCAATTGGTAAAAAAGCATGAGCATCCGCGAGCTTGGGCAATATTGATTCAGAGCGGCAAGATGAAGCTCGCGGCTCGCTGACCCGAAGCGCAGAGTGGCGGGCGCAAGCTCCGATGATGCTGAATCCGACGTGGCAGACTAATACTGAACTGGTTGTCAATATGGGAAATGGGAATCCGGATTTAAACGTGATAATCCACTGCGCCATGAACCGCCGATTTCGAATGAGCCCGGTTGCATGAAATTCGGACTGTTCGGCATGAACATGCGCCCATGCGTGACGCCCGCGGCCGTCGCAGCGGTCGCTCATGCCGCTGAAGAGGCCGGCTTCGAAAGCTTCTGGGGCGGCGAACATCTGGCGCTCGCCGATCCGCAGACGCCGGCTTCGCCGATGCCGCCGCGGATCGATTTCCTCGATCTCAACGTCACTATGGCGTTCGCCGCGGCGCATACCCGCACGCTGCGCTTCGGCACCGGCATCATGATTCTGCCGCTGCGCAATCCGGTGATCCTCGCCAAGCAACTGGCCTCTGTCGATGTCATTTCTGGCGGCCGCCTGATTTTCGGCATCGGTATTGGCAATCTGGAGTTCGAATTCGCCGCCGTCGGGATGCCGTTTGATCACAAGGGCCGCCGCGCCGAGGAGAGCCTTGCCGCGATCAAGGCGCTGTGGTCGATGGAGCGCCCCGAATTCCACGGCCGCTACTTTTCCTTCAGCGGCGTGCGGGCCGAGCCGCGCCCGCTCCAGCGGCCCCATCCCGAAATCGTGTTTGGCGGTAAGACCACCCATGCGTTCAGCCGCACCGCGCGCCTGGGCAACGGATGGTACGGATACGCACTTGATTTGGCCGCGACGCGCGTCTGTATCGAGGGCCTTCGCGCTGCCTGCGCCGACGCCAGCCGCCCGTTCGAAGAAATCGAGGTAAGCGTGACGCCGAAGGGCGAAATCGATCGCGATTTCGCCCTTCGCTACGCCGACCTTGGAGTCGGCCGTCTGATATTGCCGCCGCGCGGACGCGACGTGGCGCAAGCCCTGGCCGCGATCGCCGCGGCCGAGCGCGACCTTATCGGCAAGGTGTGACTAGAGCTTTGCGGCGCGCGCGGCCAGCGGCGCGAGCGCTCGCACCAGACCGACGCCGTCGGTCTCGGCCGATGCGCCCGGCAGCACGACCACCCGGGTGACGCCGGCGTCGCGGTACTGCGCGAGGGTGTCGGCCGACGGGCCGGCCGTGTCGGCGGCCATTTGCAACACCGAAAATTCGAGCTTGTCCGGGTCGCGGCCGTATTCGCTCGCCATCGCGCGAATCTGCGGAATACATTCGCGGGCCTTTTCCGGCGTCAGCCCGCCGGGACACCATCCGTCGGCGTAGCGGGCGACGCGGCGCAGCGCATGCTTGGGATCGTGCGCGCCCAGAATAATCGGCGGACCGTTTTTCTGCAGCGGCTTGGGATAAAGTTTGACCGGCGGAAACTTGATGATCTCGCCGTCGTAACTCGCCTCATCTTTGGTCCACAGCTCGCGCAATGCTTCGATCGATTCGCGCAAATGGAGCCAGCGGCGCTTGAAGTCCACGCCCATGATGGCGGCCCCTTCGGGAAACCATCCGGCGCCGACGCCGAAGATAAAGCGGCCGCCCGAATACAAATCCAGCGAGGCGACGGCCTTGGCGGTCTGAATCACGTTGCGCTCCGGCAGCAGGCAGATACCGGTGCCGAGCTTGATCGTGCTGGTCGCGGCGGCGGCGGTTGCGAGCGCTACGAAGGGGTCGATCAGGGCGGCATAGAATTCCGGCACCTTGCCGTCCTTGCCTCGCGGATACCAGGTCGAGTAAGTCACCGGCATCACCAGATGCTCGGCGACCCAGAACGACTCGAAGCCTGAATTCTCCGCCTCGCGCGCGATCGCGCCGGAATTGCCGGTCTTGTCGGTAAGGAACATCGAGATGCCGATTTTCAATGCGCGACCTCCGCTGAATTATCCGATCCTCGATGCCGGCCCGGCCGGGCCTGGCGTGCCCGCTGGCGCCAGGCTCCGCCGGCGAGTCACGCCTAACGCATAATCAAATTGAGCCCGGGCGCCGAGGTGTATCTCGCCAAATCGTCAAATTCCTTCGGCGCTCCGTCGTTCACGTACAAGGGATGGCCGGGCGCCGGATCGATGAAGAACGTCGCGTGGGAATTCTGCACGTCCCAGAAGGCCCATACCATCGAGCCGGACTCGTCAACCAGGCCGATCCCCGGAATATCGATCGAGCGCCGAAACATCCCGAAGATGCGCCACAGCTTCAGATGGGAATCGTAGAGATCTTCCCACAGCGGCGCGAAGGTCTGCTTGTCCACGTACATGACGCGCTTGCCGTAGCAATAACCCTCCGCCTTCGAAGGAACCTTGCTCGCGCTGATTTCGTAAACGTCGCGCACCTGCCATTTGCCCCACGAGGGCTTGGGCCAGCCGAGCGGCATGTCGAAGTTCGCGGGAAACTCCCCGAGCGGCAATTTGGCGTCGAGCAGAGCGAGAATCTTCTTCTCGCCCAGCATCTTGACTGAGAGTTCGGTGATGTTGGAATTGAAGCCGAAGCGGTAGTCCTCCTGGGTCGAATCGGTGCCCTGATTAGGGCTGCATCGTGCGGACGAGGCCACCGGCTGATAGCGGCGCAGCGAGGGTATGAACAGATAGGTATCCTCGGCCTTGGCCGGGTCCATGTACGAGATCGTCAGAAACGCGGTGTAGCGCCGCTGTTCAGGCTCCAGCACCATCAGATATTCGGTGGCAAACTTTCCATTCGTTCCGGGATAGGTCACCGGCGTATTGGGGTCGGTGTTATAGGCGAGCTGGCGGTTGATGATTTGTGCGGTCGTGCAGGTGACGTTGCCCGAACTATTCAGCGAACAGCCTTGGCCGTGGGTATCGACGATCAGATGCGGCAGGTAGCGGTACCAGAGGTTTGCCAGAATCTTCCATCCCTGATGCGGTGCGGCGGGATTCGGAAAAGGAATTCCGCCCTGGTAACCGGTCAAGGTCATACCGCCATCGGGCAATTCGACAGCCTTGACCTGGCCGGAATATTTTTCGGTGGCCGCCATGTAAGTTTTCGGCAGCGGATTGATGACCGTCGGCCCGACTTCGATCTGTACGTCGGGCGGCATCTTCCAGAAATACTTGCCCTGAAATAACGACGCCATTCCGTCGGGCATGAACTGCTGGTACTGCTGCCAGTTCTGCATCGTAATCGTCGTGCCGGGAGCTATCGATGCGCTCGCCGGTTCGGCTTTGGCGCTCGCCGGTTCGGCCTTTGCGGGCGCCGCAGCGGCTTCAGGAGCGGGGGCAGCGGCGGCCGGCGCTGCCGGCTTTGACTGATCGGGCGATGGTTGGGCCTGGGCCCGCGCGAGCCCGCCGCCAAACGCAAAAAGCAACGCGATAAACGCGACTGACGCGGCCATCGCGGTTGATGTTTTGCCGAAACGCAATCCTGATTCTGCCGTCATTGTTCCCCCTGAAAATGGCGCGCCGCTTTCGCGATTGAACGGCGCGCGAGCGATCGATCCCAATATTTCGATAACGCAATGCAGTCGATTCGGAACACGCATCTTAACTACCGGGCGGAATTCTCGCCTTTAACCCACCGCTCGCCGGAGCCGGCGAGCGAAGAAGCCCCAACGCTTGTCCTTCAGCGCGGGGATATTGTCGCAATTTTATCGAAACGGCAAGGCGCGACTCTGCGCCATCTGGTGTGCGTGCGGATTGCGACAGCGGATTACCCCTCAGGAACGCGCAGACGGACGCGATCCCGGCACGACCTCGAGCACGATCTTCTCAGTGCCGCGAAGCACCGTGATCTTCGATCGTGCGCCGACCTGGTCGCCGGTGAGCAGTCGCTGCAGATCGTCGCTGCTCGCGATGCTCTGGCCGCCGAAGCCGACGATCACGTCGCCACGCTTGATTCCCGCGCGATCGGCGGGACTGTCGATTTCGACCGACGCCGCCATCACGCCGCTCTGGGTCTTGATCTCGTGAAAGCGGACGACGCGGCGATGGAGGTCGACGTTCTGCCCCGCCAGTCCGAGCCACGCGCGCTCGACCCGTCCATTGCGAATCAACTGGGCGGCGACAAACTTCGCGGTATTGATCGCAATCGCGAAGCAGATACCCTGCGCGGGCAGGATCGACGCGCTGTTCACTCCGATGACTTCGGCGCGGGAACTGACCAGCGGTCCGCCCGAATTGCCCGGGTTCAGCGCCGCGTCGGTCTGCAGAACGTTGTCGATCAGACGGCCGGATTGCGAACGCAGCGAGCGGCCGAGCGCGCTGACGACGCCGGCGGTTACCGAATACTGAAAGCCGTACGGATTGCCAATCGCGATGGCGAGTTGGCCGACGCGAATCGCCTGGGAATCGCCCATGCGCGCTGCGATCAGGTCGCCGCCGCCGATCCGAATTACCGCGAGGTCGGTGTCGGGATCGTCGCCCACCAGTTCGGCTTGCGTACGGCGGCCGTCGCTCAGGGCGACATCGATACGTCCGGCGCCGCGCACGACGTGGCTGTTGGTCAGCACGTAGCCGTCGGGCGTGAAGATAAAGCCCGAGCCGGTCGAATGCGGACCCGGCGGCGTGCGTGCCGGAGCAGCCCCGGCGCCGCCTCGCGAATCCCGCGGCACGGCCGGCGGACGGCGTGTTACTTCGATATAGACCACGGCCGGGCTGACGACCTCGGCGGCATGAATCACCGCCCGCGAATAAGCATCGAAGAGGCTGCCGTCGGCCATCGGCGCGCGTGCGGCATCCTGGTCGCCCGCGGCGCCAGCGTGCGACAGCGTTCGCACCCTCGGTCTCATCGAATAGCCCTCCTGACAAACATTGTAATCATTCCGTCAAGTGCCGGACGAATTCGCGTAACAATAGCCCGATCGCCGCGGCGGGTCATCTATCGAGCCTGGCCGTCATTCTGGGCCGTCATTGGCGGACACTTCACAGACGCCGCGCGGCTGAATCTTCCGGCTCACGGCGCCGCCCTAGCATTGGGCAAATCCGCTCAAACGGAGTATTCGACAAAAAGCGACGGGGGACTCGGCTATGAAGCGATTGGGGACTTGGCGATGAAACGATCGGACAAGCGAATTTTGACCACGCACGCAGGCAGCCTGCTGCGGCCGCGGGCACTCGGCGAGATGTTCGGGCGGCTCAGCCGCCACCAGTCGGTGGATGCGGACGCGATGGAACGGGCGATCCTCGAGGCGACCCGCCGCGTGGTGAAGCTGCAGGCGGATTGCGGTATCGACGTCGGCAACAACGGCGAGCAGGCGCGCGAGAGCTTCTTCACCTACGTGCAACATCGGATGAGCGGGTTCGGCGGCGCGAGCAACCGTCCGCGGCTGGCCGACGTGTGGAGTTATCCGGGCTTCGTCGAGTTGGCCTTCGAGCAGATGCGCGCGCGGGTGCAAGTCGATCTGCTGCACGCGCCCAAGGCGATCGGCGCCGTCGAATACGTTAACCGCGCCCCGCTCGAACGCGAATGCGACGATTTTGCGAAAGTCCTGGCCGAGGTCCAACCGGGGTTTGCCGAGGCCTTCATGACCGCGCCGTCACCCGGCATCATCGCGGCCGCCATGCTCAACGAACATTACCCGAGCCTCGAGGCCTACGTGGCAGCACTGGCCGACGCCCTGCGGGTCGAATACGAGGCTATCGTCGCGCGCGGCTTCCTGCTGCAAATCGACGCGCCCGACCTCGCGATGGAGCGCCACGTCAGCTATGCGCAGCGCTCGCTCAAGGAGTTCGCCGGCTTCGTTGACCTGGTGATCGACGCGATCAACCGTGCGCTCGAGAACGTTGCGCGCGACCGCGTGCGGCTGCACGTATGCTGGGGCAATTACGAGGGGCCGCATAATCAGGACGTACCACTGGACGTGATTTTGCCGCAATTGTACCGCGCGCGAGTCGGCGCACTGATGATCTCGATGGCGAATCCGCGCCACGAGCATGAGTTTTTGTGCTTCGAGCGCCATCGGCTGCCGCCTGAGATGAACCTGATAGCGGGAGTCATCGACACCACCACCAATTACATCGAACATCCGCAGGTGGTGGCCGACCGAATCGTGCGCGTCGCGCGGGCGGTCGGCGATCCGCGCCGCGTGATGGCGGGTACCGATTGCGGCTTCGAGACCTCCACCGGACTGGCCCCGGTCGCCGACGAAATTGTGTGGGAGAAGCTGCGCGCGATGCGCGACGGCGCCGCGATCGCCAGCAAGCATCTGCTCGGCTAGCGGCCGCGCCGCCGAAGGTTCAAGCCCTAGCTACTCGCGCTCCCAACCGATCACCGCCTGAATCGTGACGCCAAAACGCGCGGCAAGCTTGCCGCCGTCCTCGCGCATCGCGCGCCACTGCACGGTTTCGATCGCCCGCTGGTATGACTCGGGATCGTCGAAGTGCAGTTCCGCCACCCGATGAAACGGGGCGGGCCCACCTTCGAGGTCGGACTCCGCGCGCGTCAGCACCAGCTTGCGCAGATGCGGGACCTTGCGCGCGAGCGGCACGTGAACCTCCAGGTAATGCTTTTCGAAGGCCTTGACCTCCGACGGCTTCAGGGCTCCCCACAGGCCGACAATTTTGTACATCTGATGACCTCTCGGATTCAGCTTGCTTGAGCGGTTAATTCGCCGCAAGCGCCGATTGACCCCCGCTCAAAAATAGCTGTTGAAGGAGCGCGTTCGCCGAGCGCCGAGACTCCTGGATCGTGTGCCGCCGAGAACGCTGGGAGATCGCGTGGATCAGCGCAGAAAATCGAGCGGCGGCGGCGCGGCAACGAACTCCGTGCGCACCGCCTGGTAGCCTGCGAGATCGTCAACCGTGCGAAACAACCCGCGATGAACGTAGCCGAACAGCGGCACTCCGCGCGCGGCAATCGGCGCGAACAGATCGCCCATCAGGGAAAACGGCGGCGTCGCCGGCACCAGCGCAAAAATCCCCGGCTCGCAGACCATCACGCCACAGTACATATAAGGCGTCAGCGTTGCCGCGACGCCCGCGTCGAGTTCGCGCGGGTAATCGACGAAGGTGCCGCGCGCGCGTCCCTGCAGCAGGCGCATCCGGCGAATCCGGCCGCCCGCGTCGCATTCGATACGGCTGTAAGCGTCGGGATCGCCGCCCGCCCGCAACACCAGCGTCGCCAGCCCGCGCCGTTCGCGATGGAACTCGATCATGCGCGCCAGATCGAGATCGAGAATCGTGTCGCAGTTGAGCAGCACGAACGGTTCGTCGCCGAAGTAATCGCGCAGCACCGCGAGCGGACCGCCGGTCCCTGCCAGCACGCGCTCGGGCGAATAGGTAATTCGCAATCCCAGCGCCGCGCCGTCGCCGAGGGTTCGTTGGACTTGGGCGGCGAGGTGATGGACGTTGATCGCGACCTCGGTAATTCCCACGTGCTTGAGCATCAGCAGCGGATAGTGGATCAGCGGACGGCCGCCGACTTCGAGAATCGGTTTGGGCGTCGATTCGGTGAGCGGACGCAGACGCTCGCCATACCCGGCTGAGAGCACCAGCCCCTTCATCGCACCGCGCCAAATGCCGCGCGCAGCCGCGGGAAGTCGCTGCGGTCCTCGAGCACCCGGCGCGCCTGCTCGATCGCACAGGGAATGTACGCGGCGTAACCGGGCTTGCCGTTGCGCTCGAGCCAGATGAAGCGCCCGATGACCTTGAGCGCATGTTGCAGCACGCACAGGCGGTAGCTCTCGATGAATTCGGCGAGCGTGAGCGCCATCGGCGTGCCGCGCCGGATATGCGCGGCGAAGTAGTATTCGAGCACGCGCCGCTCGATCGTCGGCGTGATAATGCGGGCGGTGTCGCGCGTGGTCAGCAACACGGCGAGGTCCTGCGCCGCCGGCGCCATCAGGGCGTCCTGAAAATCGATCACGCGCAGCCGCGGGACGTCGTGCGCCGTCGGTTGCAGGAAGAGGTTGTTGCCATGGTAGTCGCGATGCGAAAGCACGCGCGGGTAACGGCCGAGGCGCTCGGCGAGTTCGTCGAGTTCAGGTGCGATCGCGTCCGGCGCGGCGCCGCCCTCGAGTTCGGCAATCCCATATTCGACGAATTGCGACAGTTCCCAGCGAAACAGCCGCGCATCGTAAGCGACTCGCGCCGCGATGCAATCGTCGTCGAGCCGGCGCGTGCCTTCGAGATGAATCGTCAGCAGCTCATCGGCGGCTAATCGATAGAGGTCGCCCGCGTCGCCGCGCAACGCTGCATCGAACAGCGGCCGCTCGCCGACATCCTCGACCAGCATCAGGCGCGCGCGCGTGTCGTGCGCATAAACCTCGGGAACCGCAACGCCGGCCGCGGCGAAGAAACGTTGCATCGTGATCCACGGCGGTTCCGTGAGCGGCTCGGGCACGAGCTTGAGCGCGCGCGCATATAGCGGGAGGTCATCGGGGCCGAGGTCTATCGCGATTGCGCTCGACGGCGCGATTGCGATCGGTGGCTTCCCGCCACCTTTTCCGCCAGCCACCGGAGCGCGATTATCGTCGCTCTCGCGATGCTCAATCGCGACGCGCCAGAAGCGGCGGGTAGACGCGTCGCCCTTGAGCGCGATCAGTCCCGCGACGCTTGCGCCGCTGAAGCGCTCGGCGACGGCGCGGTTCAGCCAGGCTTCGAGACCGGGTGGATTTTCTGCGCTCACACGCGCGATTTTAGCCGTTAGGCGGGTTGGCGCGCGAGCCGTCGTCGCAGGCCGGTGGCGGACCAGCGCGCGATCACTTTGCGGCGCCGGAATCCTCGAACGCGACCAGGTCGTCGTAGAGCTGGTCGATCTCGCGGCCCAGCAGTTCGTAGCGCGCAATCATCTCGTTGGCGTCCTTGCGCACGAGGTAGAAGTTCGGATCGTTCATTTCGGCCGCGAGCCCGGCGCGCTCGGTTTCCTTGCGCTCGATCACCGCTTCAATTTCGACGCGTTTGCGCGCGTTCTGCGAGCGCCGCCGCTCGGCCTCGCGATCGCCCGGAGCGTTTAACTTGCGGCCGTTCCCGTTCGCCGGCCTGGCCGAATCGTCCCGCGCCGCGCCCGTCGCACCGTTGGCTGCGACTTCCGCCGCGACCGAACTGCCGACCTGCGTCAGACGGTTGCGCGCGCCTTCGGTCCGGGCCGTGGCGGCGCCCTGCGCGGCGCGCGCCTCTTCCTGTGCCTTCTTCGCCAGGTAGTCGTCGTAATTCCCGAGGTAGCGCACCGCGTGTCCGTGGCCGACCTCGATCACCTGGGTCGCAAGCTGGTTCAGGATGTAGCGGTCGTGACTGACGATCATCACTGTGCCCGGAAAGCGCCGCAGCGCCTCGAGCAGGGTGTCCTGCGCGACGATATCGAGGTTGTTGGTCGGTTCGTCGAGCAGCAGACAATTGTTACGCCGCGCGATCACCTTGGCCAGCGCCAGCCGCGCGCGTTCGCCGCCCGAGAGCACACCCACGCGCTTTTGCACATGGTCGCCCGAGAACAGCATCGCGCCCAGCAGGTTGCGGATTTCGGTGGAGGTCATGCCCTGGGCGCTGGCGCTCAGCTCCTCGAGCACGGTGCCGTCGTAGTCGAGGGCCTCGGCGAGGTTCTGTGCGAAGTAGCCCATGACGACCTTGTCGCCCACGATCCGCTCGCCCGCCGTGAGTTCATCGACGCCGGCGAGCATCCGGATCATGGTCGATTTACCGGCGCCGTTGGGTCCGACCAGCGCGATTCGCGAGCCGCGCTCGAGCTCGAGGCTGACGCCGCTATAGACCGTGAGTTCGCCGTAACGCTTGACCGCGTCGCGCAATTCGACCACCCGCCGCGCGCCCCGGTCGCAATCCGGGAACTTGATCGTGGGCGGCTTCTCGAGTCCCGCCGGCGATTGCAGCCGTTCGACTTTTTCGAGCTGCTTGATCCGGCTCTGCACCAGCTTGGCCTTGCTCGCCTGGTAGCGGAAGCGGCTGATGAACGCCTCCATGTGCTCGATTTCGACGCGCTGCTTTTCGTAGGCCGCAAGCTCGGCCTGAAACCGGCGTTCGCGTTCGACCAGATAAAATGAGTAGTTGCCGTTGTATTCGTTGAGCGCGCCGCGCGCGACCTCGACCGTGCGCCGCGTCACGCGGTCGAGAAAATAATGGTCATGCGAGACCAGGATGATGCCGCCCTCGTAATCTTGCAGATATTCTTCGAGCCAGTTGCGCGCCTCGATATCGAGATGGTTGGTGGGCTCGTCGAGCATCAGGAAGTCGGGCCGCTGGAGCAACAGCTTGGCGAGGGCGACGCGCATGCGGATGCCGCCGGAAAATTCGGCGACGTCGCGTTCGAGGTCCTCCTGGCGAAAGCCCAGACCGAAGAGCACCGCCGTCGCGCGGCTGTCGGCGTCGTAAAAGCCGTGGCGCTCGAGTTCGCTCAGCACCTCGCCCAATTCTTCGAGCGCAGCTTCGTGATTGGGGCCGGAATGTTCGGTTGCCAGTATCTCTTCAAGCTCGACGCGGCGCCGATCGTGCTCGCGCATTTCGGCCAGCGCCGAGAGCGTCTCGTCGAGCAGTGCGCGCCCGCCCATCTCGGGCGAATCCTGATGCAGATAGCCGACGCGGGTGCGCTGCGGGCGGGTGATGCGGCCGCCGTCGAGTGGAATCAGCTCGGCGATTACCCGCAGCAGCGTCGATTTTCCCGCGCCGTTCAGGCCGACCAGTCCGACTCGTCCGTCGTCCGGCATCGACCAGCTCACGCCGTCGAAAATCGTTTGTCCGCCGTAATGTTTGGTGACCTTGTCGAGCGTCAGCACTGCGATTCCTCGCGGGCGGCGGCATGATCCGTGCCGTCGCGCCGTTCAAACCGTTCATGATACCGGTCTGACGCGCGCCGTGAAAGCCGCCCCGCCGAATTCCGAATCGACGCGTCATCGGATCAACCCCTCACATCATCATCCTGGTCGAATGATCGACGCATCATTGGTTCGGTACCGCCGCGGCTTCGAACCCTACGCGCGCGCCGGCGGCGCAGCGACTGGCGAAGCGTGCGGTAGGGCGTCGATTTAACTCCATCGGGTAGATACAATCATCCCGTTAGCAGCGCCGGCAGGGTGTTTCGGGGAGGGTAGCAAATGGCCGCTTTAAGTGATGGCGATCGCGTGCTGATCATCGATCGCAAGCTCTTCAAAGACGACAACACGCGCTTTTTCGTCGGCGTGATCGAGGAATACGACTCGGTCGCCGTCCGCGTGCGCGGCTTCCCTTTCCATCTGAGCCCCTACGAAATCTCCGGCGCCGAGCGCCACGGCGAGGAGCGCACCCGCGTCATCTCGATGTCGGCGGGCGACCTGATCTATCTGATGCCGCGCGATCTCGACATCGTCAAAGTCCATCTGCGGCGTTCGCCCAAGTCCCTGATGATGACCGACGGCGAGGCCTTTACCGTCGATCTCAGCGAATGGCTTCTGCGCGTCTGACTCGCCGCCCGGTTCGCCGATCCCACGTATCAGGTCGTTGAATCGCACGTCGGACTGGGGCGTGTGCGCGGGCCGCGCGCGTCGCTTCGGCGCCGTGCGCCGTTGCGGACGTTTGCCTAACGCAACGTGAATAGCTACAACGCCTAAGTCATTGGTAACGTTTGATCGAAGGAGCGCCGCCGCTGCCGAAACGTGAATAAACCCGATCCGTGCATCGTCTTGAAAATCAGAATCCACCTGGTTTGGCGATGTGGGCCCGGTGCTCCACGTTTCGCATAGTTCGCGGGTCTTTCCGATCGGGCCTTCAACGTCAGTTTTGGTTGGAGAGTGCGAGATGTCGCCCTTCAATCCACAGTCGCGGCAGACTGTCGCATGAGGATTTTTTATGAGCAAGAACGATTCGGATAAGCCTGCCCGCCGGCCCAACATGGAGCCGCCCCACCCCGAGGACGCACAAGACTCTGAGAGCAGCGTTAGCCGCGTTTTGCTCGGCGGCCTCGCCATCCTAGTGGTGGCCGGAGTGGTGTTTCTGCTTTTTTCGATTCACCACAAAGACTATTTGGCGACGCAGGCCAAGAGCTTCGCCCGCACCTTCATCAAGAGCAGCCCGGTCGTCCAGGATCATCTCGGTACGGTGCAGAACGTGGTCGAGACCAAGGAACAGCACGAAAGCGGTAAGGCTTCTGGATGGTATCTCGACTACAAGGTTACCGGCCGCCGCGCGCAAGGTGTTGTAGACATGCATCTTCGGCAGAGCAGCCACATTGGCGGTTGGAACGTGCCGGTGCAATGGAACGTGTCCTCGGCCAACCTCAACGTCAAGGACAAGACCGTAAATCTTCGCTGACGCTGCCGCTCGCCGGCCGCGCCGCGCAATCGCCTTGAGCGGCGGTGCGAAGCGCGGCCCGGGCGGACGCTATGCGGCGCACCGACAGGGTGCGACGACAAGTTTCGGCCGGTCCGGGACAATCTCCCCCTAGCTTCGGCCGGCGGTCCGCCGGCACGCGCATTGCGCGATTGGTTTTTCGGCGGGCGCGGAAATGCTAACAAGCCCACTCGGACTGGTCTTGCGCCACGCCGTCCCTCGCCGGCGCAGGCGGCAGACCGCAGGAGTTTATCGCTATGAGTTTGAGACTCGATGGAAAAGTTGCCCTGATCACCGGTGCCGCCAGCGGAATCGGCCGTGCCTCAGCGATTCGTTTTGCCGAAGAGGGCGCCGACGTTGCGGTCGCCGATCGTAACCTGGCGGCAGCCGAGGAGACCGCGGCCGCCGTGCGCAAGCTCGGTCGCAAGGCCGCGGCGATTCAGGTTGACGTGAGCGATCCCACGCAGGTCAATGCGATGCTCGAAAAATGCGTCAAGGACCTCGGCGGGCTCGACGTCGTGCTCGCGGCGGCCGGCGTTTCCCATGCGCGCTACGGCGAGGGCGAAGTCAAACATAGGCTGCTCCACGAGATTCCCTTCGAGGACTGGCGCCGGCTGATGGCGATCAATCTCGACGGCTGCTTCCTGACCTGTCAGGCGGCCGCGAAACAGATGATCGCGCAGGGGCGCGGCGGCCGGATTATCGCGATCGCCTCGGGCGCCGCGAAGATTCCGATCAAGGGCTCCGGCGAGTATGCCGTGAGCAAGGCCGGCGTCTGGATGTTGATGAAGAACATGGCGCTCGAACTCGGCCGTTACGATATCACCTGCAACGCGATCGGACCGGGCGTAATCGATACGCCGATGACCAAGGATCTGCAGGAGAGCAAGAACTTCGACCGCATGATGAGGCAGGCGCCGCTCAAGCGGATCGGCAGGCCGGTCGATGTGGCGAACACGGCGTTGTTTCTCGCGAGCGAGGAGGGCAGCTACTTTACCGGCTCGATCCTGCATCCCGACGGCGGCTTCGTGATGCAATAGCTTTGCGGGTTCGCGTACCGGCCGCGCGCCCCGGACGAGGCAATGGCCGCTGCGCTTGGCGCAAGGCCGAGGCGACGGTAAATTGAGACCGTGCGAAAGTTGGAACTGAGTTGCTGCGCAATCCGATGAGCTTGAGACGTATAGTTGCCGCGTGCGCAGCGGTATCGCTGCTGGCGACCGCCGCGATGGCGTTGAATCCTTGCGCGGTCTTTGCGCAGGATGCGGGCAGCGGCGCGATGGGCTCAGAGGGCGGACCGTTTCCGTCGATGAGTCCGCCGATGGCGGTGAGCGACCCGTCAATGCCGCCACCGATGCCGAAGCTGCATCTGCCGGGGCAGATCACGGGGTCGATGCTGGCGGCGCCGCCCTATGGATTTGCACCGATGAAAGTCGGCTTCTTCGTGCTCGCCGACGATCCCGAGGGCCTCGGGTTTCTCACTTACTCATGGAACTTCGGCGATGGCACGGTTTCGGCGCTGCCGCCGGAGCTTTACATTTTCCACACCTACAAAAAGCCCGGAAGCTACCTCTGTTTGCTGACCGTTAAGACCGTGGACGGACGCTCGAAGACCTTCATGCAGGGCGTACTGGTAAAGCCGCGGCGTGGCAGTTGACACCGAGCAGGCGGCGCAGGCCGCGGCGGGCGTTCGCAGCGAAGTCAGAGCGAAGATGTTTCACGTGGGTAAGTATACCTTGACTGTATAAGTCGCTTATGCTTGAATGCCTGTATGGCCGCAGGAAATCGAAAGAATCCGGTACGTTGCGCCTCTTCGGACTCGCGTTACTCGTTGATGGAGTTCACGCAGCAATTTCCAGACGATAAAGCGTGCTTGGTCTGGCTTTGGAACAATCGTTTGTCTGCCGATGGCGAGCACGCGCATTGCCCGAAGTGCAACGAAATTCGCTCGTTTAAGCGCTATTCCACAGCGCAGCAACGGCAATCGTGGACGTGCGTTGCCTGCGGGCATCATCTGCACCCGACCGCAGGAACTATCTTCCACAAGTCGTCCACGTCGCTGCATCTGTGGTTCTATGCGATGTACCTGATCACGAGCACCCGATGCGGTATCTCCGCTAAACAGCTTGGGCGTGAACTGGGCGTTACCTACAAGACCGCATGGCGTATCTTCAATCGACTGCGTTATTCGCTGGCCGATGATGGCGGTCAATTGTCTGGCGAAGTCGAGCTTGATGAGTCCTATTTCGGCGGGAAAGACCGCAGCAAGCGTCTGTCCAAGCGTATCGGCGCGCATGGCGCACGATTCAAAGGTAAGACGACCGTTTTCGGGATGCTCGAACGTGGCGGAAAGGTTGTCGCGAAAGTCGTTCCAACACCTGCGAAGTCGGGGGACATTCTGCCGCATGTAGTTCGGCGCATCATGCCCGCAACTACGGTCTTTACCGATGAAGCGAAGTTCTATGACCCGCTGATCAATATGGGATTCAATCACGGGCGCGTTCATCATGCGGCAGAGGTCTATGTAAGCGGGAATGTTCACACCAACACGATCGAAGGCTTCTGGTCGCTTGTGAAGCGCGGGATTTCGGGTGTTTATCACAATGTCTCAGCAAAGCATCTGCAATCGTACCTAGACGAATACGCTTGGCGGTATAACCACAAGGACGATCATCGCGGGCACTTCAATCTTTTGCTTTCGCGGGTCGCTTCGGCGGCGGACTCGCGTTCGCGGCCTTCTTGAGATTGCGAAAGAAATCCTCGCGCTTCGGCACGGGAATTTCGTGACCTTTAGGAGTTTTTTGTCTGGGTTCTTTATTGTCCGTCATATAGCTTAATCATGACGAAGTTCAGCTTCGAATCAAAGTTAGAGCGGGCCAAACAGTGGCCTGCCCGATCTTTTGTACCATTTCATAAGTTAGTAATGGTTGAGCTTGCAAGCACTCCGATTCGATCAGATTTTGGTGGGCTGATCACCTCTGGCGCCGGTGGCCGATAGCCGAGCGACGAGTGCGGTCTGACCGTGTTGTAGTGGACCCGCCAACGTTCGATGACGATTTGTGCCTCCTTGAGGGAGTAGAAGATCTCGCCGTTGAGGCATTCATCACGCAGCTTGCTGTTGAACGATTCACAGTAACCATTCTCCCAAGGGCTGCCCGGTTCGATGTACAGCGGCTGGGTGCCCAGCCGTTCGAGCCACTTCCGCACCACAGTGGCGACGAACTCTGGTCCGTTGTCCGAGCGGATGTGCTCGGGTCTTCCGTGCACGAGCATCACATCGGCCAGGGTCTCGATGACGTCGAGACTGCGCAGTCGCCGCTCGACCCGGATTGCCAGGCTCTCCCGGGTGTACTCGTCGATCAAGGTTAACATCCTGACTGACCTGCCATCGTGCGTGGCCGCGCTGACGAAGTCGTAACTCCAGACGTGATTGGGCCGCTGCGGCCGCAGCCGCACGCACGCGCCGTCGTTCAGCCATAGCCGCCCACGCCGGGGTTGTTTCCGCGGCACTTTCAGCCCCTCGCGGCGCCAGATGCGCTCGACCCGGTCCTTGCCCACTAACCAGCCGGCGCTGCGCAGCAGCGCCGCCACCCGCCGGTAGCCGTAGCGGCCGTGCTGGCCGGCCAGTGAGATGATCGCCCGGGTCAGCTCATCCTCGTCGTTGCGCACTCTCGGCGTATAGCGCTGTGTCCCGCGCCACTGGCTGAGCAACCGGCACACGTGGCGTTCCGAGAGCGCGTATCGACGCCGGACGTTATCCGCTGCGCAACGCCGCCGCGCGGGGCTTACAAGTTTCCCCGCGCGACGTCCTGCAAGATCTGTTTCTCCAGCGACAGCTCAGCCACCAGCCGCTTGAGCCGCGAGTTCTCGCGCTCCAGTTCCTTGAGCCGCTTGGCCTGCTCCAGCTTCAGCCCGCCATATTCCTTGCGCCAGCGATAATAAGTCTGCTCGGTAATCCCCGACTCGCGACACGCCTGCGGCGTCCCCTTGCCGTTGGCTATCGACACCTCCACCTGCCGCAGCACCGTCACGATCTCTTCCGCCGTGTACCTTCGCTTCGCCATTCCCAGGGCCCTCCTGTTCCAGCTTCTCTAATTTGTCGGCTGGTACAAAATTCCCCGAGCAGGCCACTTCCATCTTTTGACAGGTGTCTTAATCTCCCACTCCCAAGGCCTTAATTCAGACCGAACCCCGCGGCAGAGCGCGAAGCGGTGCTTTAGAATTTTTCCTTGAAGGGGCGGACCTCGAGTTCCATCGTCCATGCGCTGGGGTCCTGATGGGCGACGTGCCAGTAGGTCTCCGCGATGGCGTCGGGCTTGAGCAGGTCCTCGGTTGCCACCTGCGGCATCCGGGCGCGCACGCGCGGGATGTCGATGATGCCGTCAACGTTGATCCAGGCGACGTGGACGCCCTTGGGCCCGAGGTCGCGGGCCAGCGCCTGCGCCAACCCGCGCATCGCAAACTTCGCCGGACCGAACGCGACCGATTTGGCCCCCGCCTTGACACCGGCGGTCGCTCCGGTGAACAGAATCGCGCCGCGACCGCGCGCGACCATCCCGGGTACGACCTCGCGCGCCGCCACGAACGCGCCGAAAGCGTTGACCCGCCAATTTTCCTCGAACTGCTCGGGCGTAATATCCGCGACCGTGCCCCAGGTGCCGATGCCGGCGTTATAGAGCATTAGAGCGGGCTCCCCGAGGCCGTCGCGAATGGTGCGGAAGGCGTCGGTGAGTTGTTTGCGATCGCCAACGTCGCAAACTACATCGAGCGCGGCGCCGCCGCCTTGGCGAATCTCGCCGGCGAGACTTTTCAGGTAATCGGCGCTGCGCGCGAGCAGCGCAACGGCGTAAGTGGCGGCGAAGCGGCGGGCGAGTGCGGCGCCGAGGCCGGCGCCGACACCGGTAATTACCGCGACTGGCTTATTCTGTGGATTGTGGGTGGCTGCCATGGCTCTTACTCCTAGGTGCGAAGGGCTTCAGGGAGATAACAACAAAATTGTTCAAGAATGCAAAACTGTAGTATTTCCCGAGGCTGAAACCTCTTACAGGTTTCAGACTTCCCGTTTGGAAGATGCGGGCTGCGCCCTATGAATACAGATGATCGGTCGGCGCGGGTGATTACGCAAGCGGCAGCAGGGTGACGGCGCCACTGGCTAGGTTGTAGCGCGCGGCGACGATTCTGAGCGTGCCGGCCGCGATACGCGGAACCAGGCGCGGTTCCGCTGCGAGGCGTTGGGCCGTAAGCACGGCGTTTTCGTTGATCGCGTTGGCGATCGGATCTCCCCCCATCGCGCGGGTCCGGGCTACGGCCGGGTAAATATTTTCGAGCATCGGACCGCCGGTCGGCCGGGGATACTCGCCGACGGCGGCAGTCACCGCACCGCATTGGTCATGGCCGAGGACGACAATCAGCGGGGTATGAAGTTTGGCGACCGCGAATTCGAGGCTTTCAAGCGCGAGCAGGTCGTAGGTGTTGCCAGCGGTGCGCACGACGAACAGCGTACCGACGCCCTGGTCGAAGAGAATTTCGGTCGGCACGCGCGAATCCGAGCATGAGAGGATCGCAGCGGCCGGGCGCTGGGTGGCGTCAGATGGGCGCGACTCGGGATGAATCGCCTGGCCGGTGGTGAAACGCGCGTTGCCTTCGAGCAGGTGTTGCAGTGTCAGCGTAGGTGGCATCAGATTGCGATTTTACAAGTTTGATCGGCACGGTGCACGCATTGGTGCGAATTTTGAGGAGCGCACGTTAGCCCCGTTGGCGCGTGGGGTCATGAACCTCGCGCGGAGCGGGCCGCGCGGCCACGCGGCGAGGAAAGCCGGGCGTAGGTCCGAAACGGCGAGATTACTTCATCGGCAACACGGTGACGGCGCCGGTGGCGAGGTTGTAGCGGGCGGCGACGATCTTCAGCTTGGCGGTCGCGACCAGCGGGGCCAGCCGCGGATCTCTGGCGAGGCGTTCGGCGGTCAAAATCGCATTTTCACTTGCCGCGTTTGAAACCGGATCGCCGGGTTTCCCGCGGGTCTTGGCGACCGCCGGATAAATATTTTCAAGCATCGGACCGCCGCCCCGCTTGGGGTACTCGCCGACGGCGGCGGTGACGGCACCGCATTTGTCATGACCCATCACGACGATCAGCGGGGTGTGCAGATGAGTGGCGGCGTAGTCGATACTTTCGCGTCCGAGCCGGTCGAAGGTGTTGCCGGCGGTGCGCACGATGAAGAGCGTGCCGACCCCCTGGTCGAAGAGGATCTCGGGCGGCACGCGCGAATCCGAGCATGAGAGGATGGTCGCGGCCGGATGCTGGCTGGCGTCGGAGGGGCGCGACGCGGGATGAGTCGGTTGGCCGGCGACATAGCGGGCGTTACCGTCGAGCAGTTGTTGCAGCGCGACGGCGGGCGGCGTTGCCTTGGGCGGCGCCAGGGACCATGCCGGTGGCGCAAATGCGATCGCAGCGAAGATTGCGACGGGAGTGAGCGCGAAAATGATTTTGGCGCGCAGGCCGGAATTGGTCTTCGGCGTTACAGGTTCCATTCGCACCTCGCAGCCTGGCGGGTCAGGCCGGATACTTCGCGGACTGCCACAGGAGATAAAACTATCCCGAGCGCGGAAGCGGTGCTATCGGGAATTTGCGGACCGTATCGGAGGCGGTGCGCTGATGAGCGCGATTGACTTGCCGCCAGCCGCAATTACAAATTTACGACCATGTCAATGCGCAGGATGACCGTGACGTTGGCCACCGCCGTGCTCTCGATGGTGTTCGCAGGATGCTTGCAAGGGGCGATCGACGCGAATCAGCGGCAGCTTAAGGATCAGCAGGCGCAACTCGATCAGCTGATGAAAGAGGTCAAGACCCTGCAAAACCAGCGGATCTCCTACGCCACCGCGCCGCCGCCTGCGGGCGCCTGCGACCATACGGTGATGGCGGTCGCGACCCATAAGGGGGGCGAGCGGATGGCGGCGGGCGATACGATCAAGGCGCTCGGCTATTACCATGACGCCGTGACGGCGTGCCCGACCAGCGCGCAGGCACAATTGAACCTCGCCGACGCCTATGAAGCGACCGGAGATCGTATCGAGGCCGTGCGACATTACCGGATCGCGGCGGTCGCGACCGGACCCGAGGCGGATGCGGATGCGGTGCGCAAGGCGCGCGCGGCACTGGCCCGGATGGGTGTGCCGGCGGGTTGAGAGATCGGGGACGGTGGTCGAGGAACGGGGAACCTGCCACTAGACGGAGCGGAGTCGAGCACAACAGCAGGGCCGTAGGCGCAGCGAGCTAACGAGTCGGCGAGGTGCGTTAAAATAACCAGTCCGCGACGTGCGCATAGCGAGCGCAGCGAGCGATTCAAGTAGAAAAAGTTTCAGACTTCCCGTTTGAAAGATGCGGGCTGGCGCCCTGTGGAAACCAGCAGGCGATTGAACGGCGGCGGAAGCGATCGGGCGGAACCATCGACCGTCTCAAAAGTCAATAAAATCAAATAGTTAGATTGTTCCGGCGGGACTGGGGAACCAAATCGCGGGCTCCCTTGTTCTCCTAGTTGCCAGCTCAAGGAGTTGGACGGTTCGCGGCGGAACCAGCGACCCATGGGGACGGGCGTCGCTGGCCGCTGCGAGCGGATTTGCGAACGAGGTAATCGGCGATGAGCTCGAGATTTTGCGCCGTTTCGATTGAGCCGGTAAGCGAAGCGATCGGATTCGATCTGATCCTGCCGTGCCAGTACTGGGACATCTCGGGGGGCTATCAATTAAGCGGCGAGCAGCGCCTGATGCTCGCGCTGCTGACCGACGCGATCAATGTCTATCAGAAGGGCGTCCTGTCCCATCGGACGGGTGCGCGCCGCCTATACGCCGCCGCCGAGCGCTGGATCATGGCAGACTGCGAAAGCGGCGAGTGTCTCAGTTTCGAAACGGTGTGCGAAGCGCTGGGAATCGAGGCGGGAAATCTGCGCCGCCGGATTATTTCGTGGAAGCACGCGATCCATCGGCGCCGCGAGCGTCATCCCGCGAGTATCCATACGCAGCTTCGGATCACCCCGCGAGTTCGCCGCGAGCGCCATCTGCGGCCCGTACCCAATCCGAGTGCCCGCCCGCTCTAGGCCGTAGCCGATTCAGGCGGCGGCAGAAAATTCCGAATCGATAGCGTCAACGCCGGCTGCCGGCACCGTAGCAGGAGCGGCGCGCCGGGGCTCCGCGGGCTGCGGCGGGGTTTGGCGATTGCCGGGGCGCTGCGCTAAATCAACAGACATCGTAAGGGATCGCGGCACAGAATCGCGCATGATCGCTGTTGTGAGTGCGCGTGGCGATGGGCGCCGGGATTCGCAATCTGGCGGGAGGACTGGCGATTTGAAAGACGTATTCAGCGTTGAAGGCATGGTGACAGTGGTGACCGGGGGCGGCACCGGGATCGGGATTTCGATCGCTCATGAATTTGCCAAGCGCGGCGCGCCGGTGCTTATCGCCAGCCGAAACGCGGGCCATCTGGAGCCGGTGCGGGACGATATCCGGCGTGCCGGCGGCAAGTGCGAAATGTTCGTGGTCGACGTGCGCGACGCGGCCAAATGCGACGAGATGATCGCTGCGGCGGTCAAGCATTTCGGGCGGCTCGACGTGATGATCAACAATCATGGCGGCAGTATCACGACGCCGAGCCTGAACTTGTCGCCCAACGGCTGGCGCGCGGTGATCTCGATCAATCTCGACGGCACGTTTTTTTGTTCGAAGGCGGCGGCGCGCCAGTTTATCGCGCAACAGAGCGGCGGCTGTATTATCAACCTGTCGTCAACCTCGGGCGTCCATGGCTCGCCTACGATGCTGCCGTACGGGGCGTCGAAGGCGGGCGTGATCAAGCTCACCGAATCCCATGCGGCGGAATGGGGACGCCATGGAATCCGGGTCAACTGTATCGCGCCGGGGCCGGTGACGACCGAGGGCGCCGCCGAGCGGATTTGGCCCAACGAGGAGGTCAAGACGATGATGCTGCGGTCGCGGGCGCTCGGGCGCTTCGGGCGAGTCCAGGACGTCGCCTACCCGTGTATCTTCCTGGCTTCGGAAGCGGCTGGCTGGATGACCGGGGCGACGATGATAATCGACGGCGGTAATATCCGGGCGGCGGATATCGTTTCGTTGGGATTGTGAGGAGGGGGAGGTAGGAGATTTGTCGAAGAGCGCAGAACCTTGATTTTTTTCTGAAAGCTCACGCAGGTTTCAGACTTCCCGTTAGTAAGATGCGGGCTGCGCCCTGGGAAAACCTTGTGATGGCTGATGCTCGCGATGCTCGGGTGGAGGGCGAGATACTGCGGGAGCGGCGAGCGCGATCGATTTGAATAACGCTGGGTGCGCCTGAACGGAACGGGTGCCGATCAAGCAGGCCATTATTGAAAAAGGGAAGTTTGAAACCTTGTGAGGTTTCAAGGAACTATAAGTTTTGAGTTCTTCAACCGATAGTTCTGTTTCTAGTAGCGGCTGGCTTGCGCTGGGCGGACTTGTCGCGGGAGTTGGCGGCGTGGTATCCGAAAGCGCGTTGTGAGTAGCGGACGCGAGTTAGGCGGCGGCGAACTCGAAATCAAGCGGGGAAGGTAATCCAACGTGGACTTTGGCTTCAGCGAAGAGCAGGAGATGTTGCGCGAGAGTGCGCGCGGACTGCTCGAAAAGGAATGCCCGTCGACGGCGGTACGCCGATTGATCGACGAAAATCGCGGTTGCGACGCCGAGTTGTGGCGCAAGATGGCGGGACTCGGCTGGACCGGCCTGGTAATCCCCGAAGAATACGGCGGCGCCGGACTGTCGTACGTCGACCTGGTGCTGGTGCTCGAGGAGATGGGACGCGTGCTGCTGCCGTCGCCGTTTATCTGGACCGCAATGGTGGCCGAGGCGCTCAGGAGTGCCGGCAGCGAGGAGCAGAAACAGGCGTTGCTGCCGAAAATCGCGGCGGGCGAACTGATCGCGACGGTGGCGTGGATGGAGCCGTCGGGGCTCTGGGGCGAAGACGGAATCGCGATGGCGGCGCGCAAGCGCGGCAAGGGCTTCACGCTCGACGGCGTAAAGTTGTTCGTCAATGACGGCGATATTGCGGATTACATTCTGGTCGCGGCACGTAGCGGCAAGGGGATCACGCTGTTTGCGATCGAATCGTCGCGGGCCGGCGTCAGTATCGCGCCGCTCAAGACGATGGACTCGACGCGGCGGCTCAGCGAAGTGAAATTCGAAGGCGTGAAGGCGGGCGCGGTGGACGTGGTCGGGACGGTCGGGGACGGGTGGCGGACGCTAGCGGAGATTATCGATCGGGGCAAGGTGATGATCGCGGCCGAGATGATGGGGGGCGCGCAGAAGGTCCTCGATATGAGCGTGGAATACGCCAAGGTGCGGGTACAATTCGGGCGGCCGATCGGGAGCTTTCAGGCGGTGCAACATAAGTGCGCCAACATGATGATCGACGTCGAGGGGGCGAAGTCGGCGGTCTATTATGCGGCGTGGGCGGTCAGTAACGGCGTGGCCGAGGCGCCGCTGGCGGCGGCGCTGGCCAAGGCGGCGGCCTCCGACGCGTATCGGCGCGTGACGGCCGATGGAATCCAGGTCCATGGCGGGATCGGCTTTACCTGGGACCACGATATGCATCTGTACTTCAAGCGCGCAAAGTCGTCCGAATTCACATTCGGCGATGCGACCTATAATCGGGAGTTGGTGGCGCAGGGAATTAACCTGTAGGCGAGGAGCAGAAAGAAGAGCTCGGTTGAGGAATGCAGAATCTCTATCTCTTCTGAAACCTCGCACTAGACGAAGCGCCGCGGAGTCGAGAAAAGGAGTCTGCGACGTGCGCACAGCGAGCGATTCGGGAATCGGAGGTTTCAGACTTCCCGTTTGGAAGATGCGGGCTGCGCCCTGTGAGAACCGGGTGATCGATGCTCGCGATGCTCGGGTAGCAGCTAATTCTGGTGTGAGAGCACGCCGAGCGGATGCCGACACGCATGCTCTTACAAAAAGGGAAGTTTGAAACCTTGTAAGGTTTCAAGGAACTGTAGGTTTGGAGTTCTGCGACCGCTTGTTTGACGACCGGCTGCCGCGTTCAGGATTGAAAAAAGGAAGGTAATTCGATGGCGATCGACAAGAGTATTATCGGCAAGACCGGCAAATCGTTTACGGTGCCGATCGAGTGGAGCAAGGTGCGCGAGTTCGCACGCGCGATCCGCGACCCGAATCCGTTGTACTTCGATCCGGAGCTGGCGAAGAAGGAGTGCGGCGGAATTCCGGTGCCGCCGACCTTCCTGCAGGTCGCCGCGTTCTGGATGGGCGAGGATTCGATGCCGACGGCGAACTTCGACTTGCGCCGGATCCTGCACGGCGAGCAGGACTTCGAGTTCCTGAAGCCGATCTTCGTGGGCGACGTGCTGACGGGGACCTCGCGAATCGCCGACGTCTATGAGAAAGAGGGCGGCCGCGGCGGCAAGATGACCTTTATGGTGACCGAGATCGAATACAAGAATCAGCAAGGCGAGGTCGTTGCGTATGCGCGCGGGACGCTGGTCGAGACCGGGCAGGCGGTCGGCGGTTGAGAACAGGGAGAGTTGTTGAGGAGCGCAAAACCTAAAGCTTCTTGAAACCTCACAAGGTTTCAAACTTCCCGTTGGTGGGAGACGCATGGTTGAAATGCGCTCAACGTCCATCGGGCGAGTGAGTGAAATAATTTTTTCGAGGGCGCAGCCCGCATCTTGCAAATGGGAAGTCTGAAACCTTGTGAGGTTTCAGAAAGAACCCAGATTCTTCGTTCCTCGACCTTAGACCTTAAGACTGAAGAGGTGTTCCATGGCGAGCAAAATCAAGTACGACGCGGTGAAGGTTGGCGATCAGACGCCGACGGTGACGATCGATAACGTCGCGCGGCCCGATTTCGTGCGTTACGCGGGAGCGTCGGGCGACTTTGTGCCGTTGCATTATGACCAGACCTTCGTCGAGGCGGCAGGAATTCCGACCGTATTTGCGCAGGGGATGTGGACGGCGGGATGTCTTTCGCGCTGTCTCACGGACTATGCGGGAGCGGGTCAGGTGCGGCGTTTCAAGGTGCGTTTTGCACGGCAGGTCTGGCCGGGCGACACCTTAACTTGCCGCGGCAAGGTGACGGGCAAGAGCGAGAAGCATGGCGAACGGCTGGTCGAGGGCGAGCTCGAAGTGGTGAATCAAAAGGGAGAGGCGACGGTCAAGGGGAGCTTCGCGGTCGCGGCCGGCTGACGGCGGTGGCGTTGGAGCCGCGCGAGCGGCCGAGGGCGGCACGTGAGGGCCGGGGAGCTATCGGTTGGCCGGGGCGGCGCGATAAAATTATCTTCGAAACATGGCGATGTGGCCGCGCGGCAACGTTGCAACTTGGACGCGTGCGGCCGCGGATGCGCTGGTGACTTCGGCGAAGAATTCGCGGCGCGGTGCCGGGCGCGTGAGATTGCGCGGCCGGTTGAGCAATTATCGAGGGGAGAAAGCGAAGTAACTAATGGATGAGCCACGGTACATAATCGTACACGGCCATTTTTATCAGCCGCCGCGCGAAAGCCCGTGGACCGGGCTGATCGCGCCGGAACCGACTGCGAAGCCGTTCGCCAACTGGAACGAGCGGATTCTGAGCGAATGTTACAACGCCAACGCGCACGCCCATATCATGGACGGGCACGTGGTCCATATCCTCAATAATTACGCGTCGATCGACTTTAATTTCGGGCCGACGCTGGCAGGCTGGCTCGAACGGCATGGGAAGTCCGCCTATCGTGCGATTCGGATGGGGGATGAAGCCAGTGCGGAGAGTCGCGGGGGTCATGGCAACGCGATGGCGCAAGGCTACAGCCATTCGATATTGCCGTTGCTCAGCGCGCGCGACAAGGAAATCCAGGTGAATTGGGGGATCGAGGATTTCGTCTATCGCTTCGGGCGGCGGCCGGAGGGCATGTGGCTGCCGGAATGCGCGGTCGATGACGAAACGCTGGAGACGCTGGCGCGTGCCGGAATCAAATACACGATTCTGTCGCCGAGCCAGGGGCGCTATATAGGCGACAATGCGTCGCGCAACGAGGCCGGTCCGTTCGAATGGCGGCGCGGCGATCTTAGTGTTGCAGTGTTCCGCTTCGAGCAGGATCTTTCGGGGCAGGTTTCGTTTGGCGATTCGCTGCTCGATGGCGCGCGGATGGCGGATCGGCTCGCCGAAGCGGCGTTCGCGCTGCCTCCGGGGGCAGCGGTGATGGTCGCGACCGACGGCGAAACCTTTGGCCATCATAAGAAAACCGGAGCGGCCGAGCTGGCGCGCGCCTTTACGATGCTGGCCGATCGCGAGGGCCTGGTGGTGACGAATTGCGCGCAATATCTGGCCGGCCATCCGGCGCGCGGGCGCTTCGAGATCGAAGGCACGTCGGCGTGGAGCTGCGCGCATGGGGTGGAGCGCTGGCGCTCGAACTGCGGGTGCCGGCTCGAGGGCCATACGAATCAGGAATGGCGCGGGCCGCTGCGCGCGGCGATGGAGTTTATCAAGGGCCACGCGGACGACGTGTATGATCGTTGTGCGCCGGCGTTGGTGGCAGATCCGGGAGCGGCGTTGCGCGATTCGATTCTGCCGCTAATCGATGCCCATCCGGTGGCGCAGGAGGCGTTCTTCGTACGCCATCGGGTGACCGACGAGGATCGGCGCTGGCGCCTGATGCGGCTGCTGGAGATGGAGCGGGCGGCGCAGGCGACGCTGACCAGTTGCGCGTGGTTTTTCGACGATTTTGGCGGTCCCGAAGGGCGAATCGTGCTGCGCTGGGCGGCGCGCACGGCGGAACTCGCGGCCGAGTTTGCGCCAGACGTCGAGCATGAGCTGCTCGGCCGGTTGCGGGCGATTCATTCCAACCGGCACGATATTGGAGACGCGGCAACGCTTTATTTGAGTCTCAAGACGCGCGAGGCACGCGGGAGGGTCTAGGCACCAATGGCTGACAACGAAAGCACCGATATTGAATCAATATTGCGCGAAGGGCGGAAGTTCGAACCGTCGGCGGAATTTCGCAAGCGGGCCGAGGTCAAGAGCCTGGCCGAGTACGAGGCGCTCTATCAGCGGGCGGCGCAGGATCCGGAGGGGTTCTGGGCCGAATGCGCGGGCGAACTAGCGTGGTTCAAGCCGTTCGGACAGGTGCTCGAATGGAAGTTTCCGTTTGCGAAATGGTTTGTCGGCGGTGAACTGAACGCGTCGTACAACTGCCTCGATCGCCATCTGACGGGCGCGCGGCGCAACAAGGTCGCGCTCTTCTGGGAGGGCGAGCCCGGCGATACCCGCGTGCTGACCTACCAGATGCTCGCCGATGAAGTCGGGCGCTGCGCCAATGCGCTGAAGAGTCTCGGCGTGAAGGACGGCGACCGGGTGGCGATCTATATGCCGATGGTGCCGGAGGCGGCGATCGCGATGCTGGCGTGTGCGCGAATCGGCGCGATTCATTCGGTGATCTTTGGCGGTTTTTCGGCCGAGGCGCTGATCGATCGAATCAACGACGCCGAAGCCAAGCTGGTAATCACCGCCGACGGAGGTTGGCGCCGGGGGCAGAAGGTCGCGCTCAAGCATAACGTTGACGAGGCGCTGAAGCGCACTCCATCGGTGAAGAAATGCCTGGTGCTGAACCGGCTGGGCGAAAAGATTGAAATGCGCCACGGGCGCGATGTCTGGTGGGACGAACTGGTGCCGAAGCAGAGCCCCAACTGCGAAGCGCTGCACGTCGATTCGGAGCATCCGCTGTACACGCTCTATACCTCGGGCACGACCGGCAAGCCCAAGGGCGTAGTGCATACGACGGGCGGGTATCTGACGCACGTCGCGATGACGATGAAGTGGGTGTTCGACCTCAAGGAGGAGGACATCTTCTGGTGCACGGCGGATATCGGCTGGGTGACCGGGCACAGCTACGTGGTTTACGGACCGCTGGCGGCGGGTGCAACGGTGGTGATGTACGAAGGGGCGCCGAATTTTCCCGAAAACGATCGCTTCTGGGAAATTATCGAGAAGTACCGCGTCAATATTCTCTACACCGCGCCGACGGCGATTCGCACGTTTATCAAGTGGGGCGAAGCGTGGGTCAAGAAACATGACCTGTCGAGCCTGCGGCTGCTGGGTACGGTCGGCGAACCGATCAATCCCGAGGCCTGGATGTGGTACCACAAGGTGATCGGTGGCGAGCGCTGTCCGATCGTCGATACCTGGTGGCAGACCGAAACCGGCGGCATCCTGATCGCACCGATGCCGGGGGCGGTCGCGACCAAGCCAGGCTCGGCGACGCAGCCGCTGCCGGGAATCGCAGCCGAAGTAGTCACGCGCGAGGGCGTAACGGTTGCGCCCAACCAGGGCGGTTTGCTGGTGATCAAGCGGCCGTGGCCGGGGATGCTGCGGACGATCTATCGCGATCCCGAACGCTATCGCCAGCAGTATTTCAGCCAGATCGACGACATGTATTTCACCGGCGACGGCGCGCGGCGCGACGAGGACGGCTACTTCTGGATCATGGGCCGGGTCGACGACGTGATTAACGTCTCGGGCCATCGGCTGGGCACGATGGAAATCGAGAGCGCGCTGGTGTCGCATCCGACGGTCGCCGAAGCGGCGGTGGTTGGACGCCCCGACGAGATGAAGGGGCAGGCGGTGGTCGCGTTCGTGACGCTCGAGGGCGGACGTCATAGTGACGCCAAGCTGCGCGAGGAACTGCGCCAGCACGTGGTCAAGGAGATCGGCGCACTCGCGCGGCCCGACGATTTGCGCTTCACCGACGCGCTGCCGAAAACGCGCAGCGGCAAGATCATGCGGCGGTTGCTGCGGCAGATTGCGACCGGCGACGAAACGCTCGGCGATACTACAACGCTCGAGGATTTGTCGGTGCTTGCGAAGCTGCGCGAAGACGACGAATAGGTGAAATCAGGGGGGTCGACGAGCGCACGGCGGGCAGTCGCGCTGCCCGCCTTAAGTCATCCTGAACGAAGTGAAGGATCTTGCGCGGTTTTCCGCGCGCTAACGCAAAGACGTCGCGGGGTCGTTCGCGCCTGATGCATTAGTCGAAGAACTCAAAACCTTGAGTTCTTTCTGAAACCTCACAAGGTTTCAGACTTCCCATTTGTAAGATGCGGGCTGCGCCCTGTGCGTACCCCCTCGTAATTGGCGCTCGCGATTCTCGGTGGGCGGCGGGCGAAAAGTGTCAATTTTGGGCTCCCCATCAACTTAATTATCCGAGGGCTTTTGCACCTCTGCGGGTTTGCGCAGGACCAGGAGGATCGTGAAAGAGGCACGGCCGTAGTCGATGCCGAGGTCCCAGACGATCATCCGATCGATCATGCGCAGGACGGGATTGCGATAGAGCTGCAGGCGGTAGAGCGGCCAACGCATGAAATCGCCGAGCGGCACCAGCAGCAACCCGCCATAGCGCTGCGCTTCGAGGGTAAAGCCCGGACCGAGCAGGTCGAGCAATTCCTCGCGGCTGAAATGGTGGTGCCAGACGACGCCGGCGGAGTTATCGGAATAGCCGTGGTCGCGCAGACCGCGGCGGATAAGGGTCCGATAAAGACGCGGGAAGCGAAAGCGAAAATTGGCTACGTCGAGGGCCTGGAAGGTGCCTGCGTGCGGGCATCGGAGGACGAATCTGCCGCCGGGCGCGAGCACGCGCCAGACTTCTCCGAGGGTCGCGCGGCGCTGCGCCGACGGGATGTGCTCGAGGACCTCGATGCAGGTGACGTAGTCGAAGGACGCATTGGGAAATGGCAGTATCGGTCCGTCGCATTGGCGCAGATCGGCCGACGCAAGATTGCGTCGAGCGGTATCGATCGCGGTGGGGTTGACGTCGACGCCGGCTAATTTGATTTGCGGGTAGCTACGCGCGACCGCGCCCAGTAGTTCGCCGACGTTACATCCGAGGTCGAGCAGGCTGCTGGTGGCCGGGTCGACCCAGTTAAGCCCGTCCATCGGATTGAGCGATATCTGATTCAAGCGCTTGAGGAGGGGAGCGATGCGGCCTGCTCCCGGCTATCGACACCCGCCTTGATGGCAGGCGCCGGAGGATGATAGCATACGTCCGTGGGCCGCTGCCCACTTTTTTGTTGGTTCGCCGCTCGATCCCGGGAACATTTCGGCTGTCTTGACTCGGTCCTTGCTGGCGAACCGTCGGGGAAACGGCCGGTGATGGTGATACAGCTTAATCCGATCGCTAAAAAGGTGGTCGAATTGATCGAGCCGCATATTGAACGCCAAGGCTTCGAGCTGGTCGGAGTGGACTTCCGCAAGGGCACGCGGAGTTCGCTGCTGCGGCTGCTGGTGGATCGTCCAGGCGGCGGAATCGCGATGAGCGATCTGGAAGTGCTGAGCCCGATAATCGGCGACCTGCTCGACGTTTACGATCCGGTCGAGGGGCGTTATCTGCTGGAGGTCGCGTCGCCGGGGATCAATCGTCCGCTGACCAAGCTGGCGCATTTCGAGGCCTTTGTGGGCCAGCGCGTGAAGCTGCGGACCCATCGCCCACGCGACGGGCGCAAGAATTTTGAAGGCGTGCTGGCGGCGGTCAGCGCAAACGGAGTGGAGCTTGACGACGAACATAGCCGGGGGCGCGAAAGCTTTGGCTTCGACGAAATCAAGGGAGCGAATTACGAACACAAGTTCGATTAGTAATGGGCAATCGGCGGCGCTGCAACTTAACGGCGCCGCGACGAATCTATCAGTTCCAGCAGCCGCGCGAATCAGCTTGCGCCCGCGGGAGGCGTTATGTCGATCGATCTGAACCGGGTTATCGAACAAGTATCCAAGGAAAAAGGGATCGACAAAACGATCGTGGTCAACGCGGTCGAGGAGATGATGCATTCGGCGGCGCGCCGGACCTTCGGTCCCGACCGCAATATCGAATCGCGCTTCAACCCCGAGATCGGCGAAATCGAATTGTTCGAGATCAAGACGGTGGTCGAGGCGGTGGCCAACGCGGGTTCCGAGGTCGAACTCGAGGACGCGCGCACGAAGTACGATCCGGAAGCGCAGGTCGGCGACGAAATCCTGATCAAACTCGATACCGCGACCATGGGGCGCATCGCGGCGCAGGCGGCCAAGCAAAACCTCATCCAGCATATTCGCGACGCCGAGCGCAAACAGATTTTCAACGAGTTCAAGGATCGCAAGGGCGAGATCGTGTCGGGGATAGTGCAGCGCTTCGAGCGCAAGAACATGATCGTCAATCTCGGACGGACCGAGGCGATCCTGCCCGAGAAGGAGCAGATACCGCACGAGCGCTATCGCCAGGGCGATCGCATAAGGGCGCTGATTCTCGACGTGGATTTGTCGGAGAAGGGGCTCTCGATTGTGCTTTCACGCACCTCGAACCTGTTCCTGATGAAGCTGTTCGAGCAGGAGGTGCCGGAGATTTACGAGGCGATCGTCGAGATTCGCCAATGCGCGCGCGAGCCCGGCGGACGGGCCAAGGTCGCGGTTTACTCCAAGGACAACGACGTCGATCCGGTGGGTGCCTGCGTCGGGATGAAGGGCACGCGGGTTCAGTCGGTGGTGCAGGAGCTGCGCGGCGAGAAGATCGATATCGTGCCGTGGACCGACGATCAGGCCGAGCTGGTATGCCGCGCGCTGGCGCCGGCGAAGGTTTCCAAAGTGGTGATCGACGAGGAGGAGCATGCGATGGAAGTGATCGTGCCCGACGATCAACTTTCGCTCGCGATCGGCAAGCGCGGCCAGAACGTGCGCTTGGCTCATCGGCTCTCCGGATGGAAGCTCGACGTGCGCAGCGATTCCGAGGCCGAAGAGGAGGCGCGCGCGGCAAGGGCCTCGCTCAACGCGATTCCGGGTATCGGCGATATCAACGCGGAGCTGCTCTACCAGTGGGGCTTTCGCTCGGCCGAGCAACTGGCCGAGGCCAACGAGGATAATTTCGAGGTCGAAGGTATCAGCCCCGAGCGGGCGCGGCAGGTAATTCTGGCGGCGCGCGAATGGGTCGCGAACAAGCGTCGTATCGAAGAAGAAAAGGCGGCTGCCGAGCAAGCCGCCGAAGCCGCTGAGGCCGAAGCGGTTGGCGCGGACGGGGCCGTATCGGTCGGCGAGGATGCGAATGTCGATGCGAGCGTCGATGCGAAGGCCGAAGATGTGAGTATAGAAGGGGATGGGGCGGTCGATGCCGGTGCGGTCAGCGACGGTGCAGGCGACGGCGGTGCCCATGAGGCGCACGCAAGCGATGCCGAGGGCAAATCATAAACCGGTGCGCACCTGTATAGGATGCATGCGGCGCGATCAGCAGAGCGTGATGGTGCGGATTGCGGGCGTGGGCGGGCAGGTGCGGCCCGACGATGGGGTGCGGGGGCCGGGGCGCGGCGGTTATCTCCATCGCAGCGCGGACTGTCTGGAGCGGTTTGAGCGGAGCAGGGTCAAGGAATTTCGCTCGTTGAGGCGTAAACTCGTTGCGGACGAGCGGCGTCAAATAACAGAATTGATTCGGTTGCGGCTGGCGAGATCAGCCGAGTTGGAATAACATAGGTAAGATGGCTCGAAAGCGGATCAAAACCCTTGCCCACGAATGGAGTGTGCCGGTCGAGGAGGTGCTCGCCAGTTGCGGGCGCCTGCATCTCGGGCATGCTCATTCGGATTCGAGCCTGCTCTCCCAGGACGAGACCGATCGGGTCAAAGCCGATCTCGATGAGCAGGTTCATCGCGCCGCTCTGTTGCGCCGCGAGACGGTGGTCGAAACCAGCGCCGGTAAGGTGCTGGAGAAGCGCCTCAATGCGACGGTAATGCGCCGTCGCCATGCGGAACCGGAACCCGGCCAGGCGGCCGAGCCGGCCGAACCGTTCCATTTCGAAGTCGAGAGCGACGGCGGCGACGAAGGCTTTGTCGCGCCGATCTTCGACGAGCCGATCGCGGTCGAAGCGGAACTGCCCGAGCCCGCACTCGAAGTGTCGGAAGAGCCAGGGCCCGCAGTAAATGGCTCCGAACTGGCACCAGTCGCGGTGGAAGCAGCGGAAGCTGCGGACGAGCCAATCTCCACAGCAGCTCCTGAGGAAGCGTCGGCTCCGGCGCCGGAGTCTGCGCCGGCAGCGGCCGGAACGGTGGTCGAGCGGCTGTCGTCGATTACGGTCAAGCACACACCGGCGCCGCCCACCGGCACGCTCGCCAAGGGCGCACCCGCCAAGGGCGCGCCCGCGACCCCGCCGTCACGACCGGCGCCGTCACGGCCCGCGCCGCCAGCGCAGCGTCCTGCGCCTGCAGCACCGCCGCCGCCACCGGGTGCGATTCGTCATGGCGGGATGCCGCCGGGCCGCGAGTTGCGCGATAGTGCACCGGTCAGGAATTTGCCGTCCGGGAATGCGGCGCCGTCGGCGCGGCGGACCGAGCCTCGAGCGGCCGATGCCGACTTGCCGGGCCGCACCGTAAACTTTACCAGTTCAGCCCATTCCGAGGCGCCGACGCTCGACGACGGACCCCGCGGACCCAAGGTGCTGGGCAAAATCGATTTGCGCAAAGCAGCGGCGCCGCCCGCCCGTCCGGCGACTCCGGGTGCACGACCGGGTGGACCGCCGGCGCGTCCGATGACCACCGGACGCTTCAATCAGCCGGCTGCTCCGGCCGGGCCGCCCGAAGGCTTTGGGCCGCCGTCGGAGAACAACAAGCCGGGAGCTGCGCGCACGATCAAAAAGAAGCGCGTGGTCAAGAAGGGGCCGACCGATGTCGCGGCCGAGCGCGAGATGCGCGGATTGCGCGTGCCCAAGAAACGGCGCGCGATGCCGGGCAAGGAACAGCGCAAGACCGAGATCACTACGCCCAAGGCGTCCAAGCGCGTCGTGCGAATCGCAGAAGGCGTCAACGTCGCGGAGCTGGCGCGCCAGATGGGCGTCAAGGCCGGCGAGATTATCCGCAAGCTGATGGATCTCGGCGTGATGTCAACGCTCAACCAGGTGCTCGATGTCGATACCGCGACCCTGGTCGCGAGCGAGTTCGGTTACAGCGTCGAGAACGTCGGCTTCGACGTGGAATCGGCGATCGACGAGGGCGAGGAAGAGGTCGCCGGCGAGGCGATTACGCGGCCGCCGGTGGTCACCGTGATGGGCCATGTCGATCACGGCAAGACCTCGCTGCTCGACGCTATTCGGCATACCAACGTCACCGAGCGCGAATACGGCGGAATTACGCAGCATATCGGCGCATACACCGTCGAAGTTCATGGGCGCAAGATAAGCTTTGTCGATACGCCGGGACATGAAGCCTTCACCGCGATGCGCGCGCGCGGTGCTAAAGTTACCGACATGGTCATCCTGGTCGTGGCGGCCGACGAGGGCGTGATGCCACAGACGGTCGAGGCACTCAATCACGCCAAGGCGGCGGGCGTTCCGATCCTGGTTGCGGTCAACAAGATCGACCGTCCCGAAGCGAACCTCGATCGGGTCAAGCAGCAGCTCACCGAGCACAGCCTGATTCCGGAAGACTACGGTGGTGACACGATTACCGTTCCGGTCTCCGCGCGAACCGGCGAAGGGGTCGAGCGGCTGCTCGAAATGATCCTGCTGCAGGCCGATCTGATGGATCTCAAGGCGAATCCCGACCGCACGGCGCGCGGCACGGTGGTCGAATCCGAGCTCGACCGCGGGCGCGGTCCGGTGGCGACGGTGCTGATTCAGGAGGGCACGCTGCATCAGGGCGATCCGTTCGTATGCGGCACCACGTACGGGCGCGTGCGGGCGATGCAGAATCATCTGGGACAGCGCGTGACCGAGGCGGGGCCGTCGACGCCGGTCGAGATTTTCGGACTTTCGAGCGTGCCCGAGCCGGGCACCGCGTTTAACGCCGTGCTCGACGAAGCCAAGGCCCGGCAGGTCGCGGAATTCCGCCGCTCCAAGCAGCGCGAGGGCGTGCTGCAGAAGACCAGCCGAATTTCGCTCGAAGACCTGAGCTCGCGGATGGCCGGGGGCGAGGTCAAAGAGTTGCGCGTGATCGTCAAGGGCGACGTCAACGGTTCAGTCGAAGCGCTGGTGGAATCGCTGATGCGGCTTTCGACCAACGAGGTCAAAGTCGAACTGATTCACAAGTCGGTCGGGGCGATTTCGGAAACCGACGTTACCCTGGCGTCGGCGTCGAAGGCCGTGGTGATCGGATTCAACGTGCGCCCCGAGCCCAAGGCGGTGCAACTGGCCGAGAAAGAGGGCGTCGAAATCCGCCTCTACACCATCATCTACGAAGTTATCAACGACATGCGCGAGGCGATGGAAGGATTGCTCGCGCCGACCTATAGGGAGAAGTCGTTGGGACGGGCCGAGGTGCGCCAGACCTTCGTCGTGCAGGGCACTACGGTGGCGGGTGCGATGGTCACGGAGGGCAAGCTCCTGCGCAGCGCCCGCGCGCGGCTGGTGCGCGACGGACGGGTGGTCTGGGAAGGCAAGATCGGGACCCTGCGGCGCTTCAAAGACGACGCGCGCGAAGTCCTGGCCGGCTATGAATGCGGTATCGGGCTCAAGAATTTCAACGACGTTAAACCGAACGATGTGATCGAGGACTTCGAGATGGAGACGGTGCTGCGCAAGCTGGCGATACCCAAGCCGGAAACGGTGCGCGGTGGTGGAGCGTCGGCCGAAAAGCCGATGCAGACCTGAGCGAACGCTCTGCGCGGGGATTGCGCGAGCCCACGAGATGCGCTGCGCGGGTTCCGAGTGACGTGACGCCGCGCTTTGACCCCTCTCCTTTCCTTATCGGGGAGCGGGGGTAGGAAGAGGAGCCTGAGAGGCGGCGGATCCCGATCGGTGCCGCCTGACGGAGTTTACGAAGCGAAATGGTCGTCGGGGTTTTGCGGCTCACTCTCTATCTGCCCGAGAACCATTCGCTGAAGGGCAAGCGCCAGGTGTTGCGCGCGATTAAGGCTCGGGTGCGCGACAAGTTCAATGTTTCGATCGCCGAGTCCGATCATAACGAAATGTGGCAGCGCGCCGAGCTGGGAATCTGTCAGGTCGGCAATGAGCGCGCGTTCGTAGATTCGGCTCTGCGCGAAGTGGTGAATTTTATCGAAGCGCTCGCCCTGGCTCAGCTTGGCGCTGAGGAACTCGAAATTATCAACTACTGATCGGACCTGTTGACAAATCAAAGTGGTGACCCCCGTCGTCCGCTTATGCGGGGCGGCGCACGGCGGTAGTATTCAAATTATGGCATCGGGCGATGGCAGGCGGCCGGAACGGGTCGCCGAAATGGTCCTGCGGGAGTTGTCGTTGATGCTCCTGCGCGACTTGAGGGATCCGCGCTTGCGCGGGGTGACGTTGACTTCCGTGCGGATGAGCGATGACCTGCGTCAGGGACGGGTGTTCTTTTCGCATTTTGAGGGCCGCTCTCACGCCGCCGACGCGGTCAAGGGTTTTGCAAGTGCCGAGGGCTTCATCCGGCGCAATATCGGGCGGGTGCTAGGGCTGCGCTACACCCCGCATCTGGATTTCGAGTTCGATCCCGGCCTCGAAAACGCCGCGCGCGTTGAGGAATTGCTGCGCGCCAGCCGCTCGCGCCAGTAACGCCGTTCGCGCACGTTGAACGGCGTGCGCAGCCGCCGGCGTGACCTGCGGTGCCGCACTTTCGTAACCCCCGCTTAATTCCAGCCGCCCATTCGGATAGGATGAGCGGTTAACCTGATGAATGGAATAATACTTATCGACAAGCCCGCCGGGCCGACTTCGGCCGACGTAGTGCGCCAGATCAAGTTCCGCGTGAAACCGGCGCGCGTTGGGCATCTCGGCACGCTCGATCCGTTTGCCACCGGCGTGTTGCCGATTCTGGTGGGCGAGGCGACCAAGCTGGCACCCTTCCTTCACGACGGCGACAAACATTACGAAGGACTGATCGCGCTGGGCAGCGAGACCGACACCCTCGATCGCTCGGGCGAGGTGGTGCGTACGGCCGCAATCGCGCCGCTCGATCCAGAGCGCCTCGCCGCGATCGCTGCGCGGTTTACCGGTAGCGTCACGCAGACGCCGCCGATATTTTCCGCGATAAAACGTGGTGGCGTGCCGCTCTACAAGCTCGCACGCCGTGGCGACGAGGTCGCACCCCCACCGCCGCGCGAGATCGAGATTATGCGCCTTGATCTTGGCGCCGAAGGCCCGGCTGCGATTCGCTTCGTCCTGGTTTGTTCGCCCGGCACCTACGTCCGCTCGCTCGCGCGCGATATCGGGATAGCGCTCGACGGTGCGGCTCATCTGGCAGAGTTGCGACGCACCCGCAACGGACGCTTCGCGATCGAGGACGCCTCCCCGCTAGACGAGGTGCTCGCAGCGATTGAACGCGGCGATGACCCGGGGCTAATCGGATTGCGCCAGGCGTTGCCCGATTTGCCGGAGGTCGCAGTTGACGAAACGATCGCGACCCGCCTGCGCAATGGCGACTCGCGCGCGCTCGATGGCATGGTTCCGCCGCAAGCCGAATTCTTCAAGGTCGTGAGCAACGGCCGCCTGCTCGCGGTCGCTGAGGTAACTTCGCGGATAACCGCCGTGATTTCGCGGGTATTTAGTTCCGCGAGCGATTCCGTCGCGGCCGGTTAGCCCGGCTTGCGGTGGTGCCGCCGGTCTCGACATTCGTAGCGGCCCCGGGAATTGGACGTGGAGGTAGCTTTACTAGGGCAAGACCCTCTGGTAATGTTGCCGGATAAATAAAGGAAAAAGGGAAAGCAAGTAAACCTGATGCCTCTCGAGGCCGCCCGCAAACGGGAAATAATCGGCGCGCACGCGCGTATCCAGAACGACAGCGGCTCGTGCGAAGTTCAGATTGCGCTATTTACGGCGCGAATCGAACAGCTCACTGGCCATTTGAAGTCGCACGCGAAGGACCATCATTCGCGCCGCGGATTGCTCCGGCTGGTCGGCAAGCGCCGGCGGTTGCTCGACTATCTGCATTCGCAGGACTTCGAGCGGTACAAAGGACTGATCGCAAAGCTCGGAATCCGCCGCTAGAACGGATTTCGCCGGCTCACAGCGCCCCGTGCTCTCAAACGCATGGGCAGCGACCAGCTTCCACAGGACGCGTCGGGAAAGGGGCTCCGCGGGTTCATCCGCGAAATCAAAGGGGCCTCCTCCTCTCCCTCAAGTGTGATTCGATGTACAGAAAGCTAGAGATTTTATTCGCCGGCCGGACTTTGTCGCTGGAGACGGGGCGCCTCGCCAAACAGGCGCACGGCTCGGTGCTCGCGCAATACGGCGAGACCGTGGTGCTCGCCACCGTGGTGTCGGCTTACCAGAGCCGCGACAAAATCGATTTCCTGCCGCTGACGGTGGACTACCAGGAAAAAACCTTCGCCGCCGGCAAAATTCCCGGCGGTTTTTTCAAGCGCGAAGGACGCCCCTCCGAAAAGGAAATTCTGACCTCGCGGCTGATCGATCGCGCGATGCGCCCGCTCTTTCCCAAGGGCTACGACAAGGAAACCCAAATCGTCGTCAACGTGCTCTCGATCGATCGCGAGAACGACTCCGACACCCTCGCGCTGATCGCGACCTCGGCCGCCCTCGAAGTCTCCGATATCCCCTATGCAGGACCGGTCGCCGCCGTGCGCATGGGCCGGATCGACGGCAAGCTGGTGGTCAATCCGCTCTTCAGCGAGCTTGAACAGAGCGATATTTCGTTTGTCGTCGCGGCCAAGCCCGAATCGATCGTGATGCTCGAAGGCGGCGCGCAGGTGGTTGACGAGGAAGCGGTGCTCGAAGCGCTGTTCACGGCTCACGAGGAATTGCGTCCGGTCTTCGAATTGCAGCAAGAGCTCGGGCGGCTTGTGGGCAAGCCCAAGCGCGATTTCAAGAAGAAGGAATTCGACGAGAAGCTGATCGCCGAGGTGCATGCACGGATGGCGTCGGATCTCGAGCAGGCGCTCAAAATCAGCGGAAAGAAAGACCGCGGGACCGCGGTTTACGCGCTGCAGGACAAGGTCGTCGAAGAGCTGGCTGTCAACTATCCCGATCGCAAACACGAAATTGAAGAGGCCTGCGAGAAGGTCCTGCGCGACCAGGTGCGCGGCGTGATCCTCGACCAGGACAAGCGCATCGACGATCGTTCTTCCACCGAAATCCGCCAGCTCAGTGCCGAGGTCCACGTGCTGCCGCGCACCCACGGCTCGGCCCTGTTCACGCGCGGCGAGACCCAGGTGCTTTCGACCGTCACGCTGGGCACCTCGTCCGATGAGCAGCGCGTCGACGCACTGCTGGGCGAGCGTTACAAAAAGTTCATGCTCCACTATAATTTCCCGCCGTTTTCAACCGGCGAGGTCAAATTCCTGCGCGGGCCGGGCCGCCGCGAAATCGGGCACGGTGCGCTGGCCGAACGCGCCATCGCCGCGGTGCTGCCGCCGGAAGAGGATTTTCCCTACACCATCCGTATCGTCGGTGAGGTGCTCGAATCCAACGGCAGCTCCTCGATGGCTACGATCTGCAGCGGCACCCTTGCCCTGATGGACGCGGGCGTTCCGATCAAGGCGCCGGTCGCGGGTATCGCGATGGGTCTGGTTAAGGAAGGCGACAAGGTTCGCGTGCTGACCGATATCCTGGGCGACGAGGACCATCTCGGCGACATGGACTTCAAGGTCGCCGGCACCGCTGCTGGTGTCACCGCAATTCAGATGGACAACAAGGTCGGCGGCGTCACTCGCGAGGTGATGCGTCAGGCACTGCATCAGGCACGCGACGCCCGGCTGTTCATCCTGAGCGTGATGGAAAAAGCGCTCGACAAGCCGCGCGGCGAGGTCTCGACCTATGCCCCGCGCATCGTCACCCTGCATATCAAACCCGACAAGATTCGCGACGTTATCGGACCCGGCGGCAAGGTCATCCGCGGCCTGGTCGAGGAGACGGGCTGCAAGATCGATATCGAGGACGACGGCACGGTGCTTATCGCGTCGGCTGACAACACTGCGATGGAGTTGGCCATCAGCCGCATCGAAGCCATTACCGCCGAGCCCGAAGTTGGCCGCATCTACGACGGGGTGGTGCGCAAGATCGTTGAGTTTGGCGCGTTCGTCGAAATCATGCCTGGGACCGACGGCCTGCTGCACATTTCGCAGATTTCCAACGAGCGGATTCGCCGCGTCGAGGATGTCCTGCACGAGGGCGACGAAATCAAGGTCAAGGTGCTGGACGTCGATCGCAGCGGCAAGATTCGGCTTTCCCTGCGCGAAGCACAGGCCGACCTCGAACAGCAGGAGGCGAAATAGGCGCCCTGATGGTGCGCAAGAGCGTCCTCCCCAACGGCGTTCGAGTCCTCAGCGAACCGATGCCGCAGATGGTTTCCGCGACCATCGGCATCTGGGTCGAAAACGGCTCGCGCTATGAGCACGAACGCCAGAACGGGGTGTCTCACTTTATCGAGCACCTGCTCTTCAAGGGCACCAAGAAGCGCACCGCCGCGGAGATCGCAGAACAATTCGACGCGGTCGGCGGCGTCCTCAATGCCTTCACCGGCAAGGAATACACTTGTTACTACGCCAAGGTCCTAGGGGGCGATCTCAAGATGGCGACCGAGTTGCTGGCCGACCTCTTTCTTGAGTCGGTCTTCGACCCGGCTGAAATCGATCGCGAGCGCCAGGTCGTGCTGCAGGAAATTTCGCAGGCCGAAGATACTCCCGACGACTTCATCCACGACCTTTTCAACCTGCACTTCTGGCGTGGCCATCCGCTGGCCTTGCCGATCTTCGGATCGGTCGAGACCGTCAACGCGATCGATCGCGAATTGCTGGTCTCCTTCATGGCCGACCGCTATCGCGCGGGCCGCGTCTTTATCGCGGCGGCGGGCGCCCTGGATCATGACGAGCTGGTAGCCGATTGCCAGCGGTACTTCGGCGCTATCGAGGGCGACGGCCGCGGCGAACCGATTACGCCCCCGAACGAAACGGTCATGGTTCACAATCAGCCCAAGGAACTCGAGCAGGCTCATATCTATATTGGCGGGCCTGGCATCAGCCAGCTCGATCCGCTGCGCTTCGCTGCTTATGTGATGAACACGGCGGTCGGCGGCGGCATGTCCTCGCGGCTTTTTCAGGAAGTGCGCGAGAAGCGCGGCCGCGTTTACAGCATCTACTCGTTCATCTCTTCATTTCTTGACTGCGGTTATTTCGGGATTTACGCCGGTACCAGTCCGGAATGGGTTGACGAGGTAATCGAAGTCACTCTTGCCGAGATCGGTAAGGTTTCGCGCGACGGACTCACGCGGGCCGAACTCGAGCGCGCCAAGAGCCAGCTCAAGGGCAACATGCTGCTCGGCATGGAGTCCACCGACAGCCGCATGAACCGGCTCGCGCGCAACGAAATCTACTTCCATCGCGACATCCCGCTCGAAGAGATCGCCGGCGCGATCGACAGCGTCACCAACGATCAGGTCGTCGAGCTCTCGCAGCATTGCTTCAATTCCAACCGGATGGGGCTCGTCCTGCTGGGCGATCTGAAGGGTCGCGAGCTCGGCTCGCAGGTCTGGTCGGCGCTCGGCTAGGGTTCACTTGAATATCAATTCCGCGTGCCAGTGGCGTGCGAGACCATGGGTGTCGCACGCAACTTTCAATTTAGCCTGAATTACGCTCCGCCCCGGTTGCGCCGTCCCACTGAATTTGACTTAAGTGTTAACCTGAGGTGGGAGCGTCCTTCGCCGTGTCGGAGCCGCCAACCCGGGATGCCACCGGCTGCATTTAGCATTATGCCCCAGGTCAAAGTTGTGCGTCTTCGTGCGGCCGCGATGCCGCTGCCACGCTACCATAGCGATCATGCGTCGGGTGTCGATCTGATGGCGGATGTCGAGACCGATGAGGTGTTGGCGCCGCTCCAACGCGCCGCAATCCCGACTGGAATCGCGATCGAGTTACCACCCGGGTTCGAGGGGCAGGTGCGCCCGCGCAGCGGCCGCGCGCTGAGCGAAGGGCTCACGCTGCTGAACTCGCCCGGCACCATCGACGCCGATTACCGCGGCGAAATTCGCGTTATCGTCATCAATTTGGGAGCCGAACCGCTGACGATCAGGCGTGGCGATCGCATCGCGCAACTGGTCTTCGCACCGGTCGTCCGTGCCGACCTAGTGGAAGCCGACAGCCTCGCCGGCAGTCCGCGCGGCGACGGCGGCTTCGGCCATACCGGAAGATGACGCCTAGATGATTCGCCTACCCAATTGAGCCGCCCACGCATATGAGTAAGGACCGCGCGACTGACCAGGTCGAACACGACGAAGCCCTGATGGCGATCGGCCCGGTTGACGGGCGTTACCGTTCGCGCACCCGTCCGCTCGCCGAGTACTTCAGCGAATACGCGCTGATTCGCTATCGCACGCGCGTCGAAATCGAATGGTACCTGGCGCTTGCGGCTAATCCCGCCATCGATGCGCTGGCTCCGATCGATGACCCGGTCGCCTCGCGCTTGCGCGCGCTCTATCGGGATTTCACCATCGCTGACGCCCGCTGGGTCAAGGCGCTCGAAGGCGAGACCAATCACGACGTCAAGGCGCTCGAGTATTTTCTCAAGGAAAAAATCGGCGCGCTCAAACTCGGGCTGCCGCTCGAGATGGTGCATTTTGCCTGCACCTCGGAGGACATCAGCAACCTCGCCTATGCGCTGATTCTGAAGGAATTCACCGAGCGCTCGCTGCTGCCCGTGCTCGACCGGATCCGCGACACGCTCGCCGCGATCGCGCACCAGTACAAAGGCGTCGGGATGATCGCGCGCACCCACGGGCAGGAGGCGTCGCCGACCACGGTCGGCAAGGAATTCGCAATTTTCGCTTGGCGGCTCGAGCGCCAGATCGGCCATCTGCGGCGCCAGGAATTCCTCGGGAAAGCCAACGGCGCGGTCGGCAACTTCAACGCTCATCGGGTGGTCTATCCGCAGGCCGATTGGCTCGAGCATTCGCGCAATTTCGTCGAGGGTCTGGGGCTCACCTGGAATCCGCTGACGACGCAGATCGAAAGTCATGACTTTCTGGCCGAACTGTTCGACACGGTCGCACGCATCGATACCATCCTGATCGGCTTCGCGCGCGACATCTGGGCTTATATTTCGATCGGCTACTTCACTCAGAAGACCGTCGCCGGGGAGGTCGGTTCCTCGGTGATGCCGCACAAAGTGAATCCGATCGACTTCGAGAATTGCGAGGGTAATCTAGGTCTGGCGACGGCCATGTTCCAGCATCTCGCGGCCAAGCTGCCGATCTCGCGCTGGCAGCGCGATTTGAGCGATAGCACTACAATTCGCGGTATCGGAACGGCCTTCGGACACGTCATCGTCGCACTTAGTTCGCTCGAACGCGGGCTCGGCAAGCTCCAGATCGGAACCGTGCGCATTGCAGCGGATATCGGCGACGAAAAAGCGTGGGAAGTGCTGGCCGAGGCGATTCAGACCATGATGCGCCGGTACGGGCTCGAGCGGCCCTATGAACGGCTCAAGGAATTGACGCGCGGGCGTGCGGTTAATCGCAAAACGATCGAGGAATTCGTGGCCGAACTTCCGTTGGACGCCGAGGCCAAAGCCGCGCTGCTCAGCCTGGAGCCGCGCAACTACCTGGGGCTCGCACGCGAACTGGTCGAACGCTTCGCCCCGCGCGCCGGCGCCAAGCCCCGGCCCTGATTGACTTGGGCACGCGAGTCCGCCCTCTCGTGCCGCTCGATCCTGTGCATAAACCGGTGCTTTGTGGATAATCGCGCGCACTTGTCAGCTGGCGATTGCGGGGCTGGTTTTCCCGCTCGGGCCGCACCAGTAAGATAACCGTATCAATTCTACTGAATGGTCGGAGGGAATCGTGGAAGCGACTCCGGAAAAGCTTGAACTGCTGTACGAGGGCAAGGCGAAGAAACTCTATTCGACCTCTGACCCCGATTTGGTTATCGCCTACTTCAAAGACGATGCGACGGCCTTCAATGCGAAGAAACGCGGCACCATCGAAGACAAGGGCGTAATCAACAATCGCATGTCCGAGTTGTTCTTCACGCTGCTCGAAAGCAACGGCGTGAAAACCCATTTCGTCCGCCGCCTGAACGACCGCGAGATGTTGTGCAAGCGCCTCCAGATCGTTCCGGTCGAAACCGTCGTGCGTAATCTCGTCGCGGGCTCCATGGCCAAGCGGCTCGGGCGTGAGGAGGGCGAGCAACTGCCCCGTCCGGTGGTCGAATACTATTACAAGTGCGACGCGCTCGATGATCCGCTGATCCTCGGCGAGCACGCCATCGCTTTCGGGTGGGCCACCGCCGACGAACTCAAAACTATCGATACGCTCGCGCTGCGGGTCAACCAGATTCTCGGCCGCTTCCTCGATGAGCGCGGGATTTTGCTGGTCGATTTCAAGCTCGAATTCGGGCGTTTTCACGATGAAATTCTGCTCGGCGACGAGATCTGTCCCGACACCTGCCGCTTCTGGGACAAGGCCACGCGCGAGAAGCTCGACAAGGATCGCTTTCGCCGCGACCTGGGCGACGTTGAGCAGGCCTACCACGAGATGCTCCGGCGGGTGGAGAATTAGGCTTGCGGGTTAAAGTCTTTATCACTCCGCGCAAGGGTATCCTCGACCCGCAGGGACGCGCGGTTGCGGGTACGCTCCAGAGCCTCGGCTTCACCGGCGTTGCCGGTGTCCATGTCGGCCGTTACATCCTGATAGACATCAACGCGTCGTCCGCGGCCGAGGCCGAGGCGGCGGTCAAGCAGATGTGCGATCGGTTGCTCGCCAATCCCAATATCGAGGACTATCGCTGCGAGGTTGATTCCAGCGTCGAACCATCGCGTGAGGCGTCCGTCATTCCCGCGTCGGACTCTGGCCGCACGGTCTCGAAGGACAACGAATGAGGTGGGGGGTCGTACGGTTTCCCGGCTCGCTCGACGACGGCGACGCGCTCTACGCGCTGCGCGACGTGATGGAGCAGGACGCCGCGATGCTCTGGCACAAGGACGAATCGCTCGGCGGCGCACAATGCGTGGTGCTGCCGGGCGGTTTCAGCTACGGCGACTACCTGCGCTGCGGTGCGATCGCGCGCTTCTCGCCGATCATGAAAAGCGTCGCGCGCTTTGCCGCCGAGGGCGGATTGGTGCTCGGGATCTGCAACGGCTTCCAGATCCTGTGCGAGGCTCATCTGCTGCCCGGTGCGCTGATGCGCAACCGCGCGCTCTCGTTCATCTGCGATTTCGTCAACGTGCGCGTCGATAATGCACAGACTCCGTTCACGCGGGCGGCGCAAGCGGGCGATATACTGCATCTGCCAATCAAACACGGCGAGGGCTGTTACGTCGCGCCAGCCGCGGAACTGGCGCAGATGGAGGAGCGCGGTCAGGTGGTCCTGCGTTATGTCGATGCCGCGGGCGTCGAGACCGACGCGGCCAACCCGAACGGTTCGATGCGATCGATAGCGGGAGTCGCCAACGATCGCTTCAATGTTTTCGGCCTGATGCCGCATCCAGAGCACGCAGTCGAAAAACTGCTGGGTGGCGAAGACGGGCTCAAGATTTTCCAGTCCATCGTCGCTGGTGCGCGATGAGCGCGGTGGCCAGCGCACTGCCGGGTGAGCCGGTGGTCGATGCGGCACAGGCGCGTGCGCACGGGCTGAGCGGCGACGAGTACGCGGCGATCGAACGTATTCTCGGGCGTGCGCCGACTTTCACGGAGTTGGGAGTGTTCTCCGTCATGTGGTCGGAGCATTGCTCGTACAAGTCGTCGCGCAAGCATCTGCGGATGCTGCCGATGACGGGTCGCAACGTGGTGAGCGGTCCGGGCGAGAACGCCGGAGCGATCGACGTCGGCGACGGCTGGGTCGCGGTGTTCAAGATTGAGAGCCACAATCATCCGTCATACGTAGAGCCGTATCAGGGCGCTGCGACGGGCGTTGGCGGTATCTTACGCGACATCTTTACGATGGGCGCGCGGCCGATCGCGAGCATGGACTCGCTCAAGTTCGGCTCGCTCGATCATCCGCGCACGCGCTTCCTGGTGGGTGGGGTGGTCGGCGGAATCGGCGGCTACGGGAATTGCGTAGGCGTGCCGACGGTCGGCGGCGAAGTGATGTTCGATGCGGGCTACGACGGCAATATCCTGGTCAACGCCTTCGCGCTGGGGCTCGCGCGCCGGGAAGATTTGCAAAGTGCGCGGGCGCGCGGCGCCGGTAATCCGGTGCTCTACGTCGGTTCGGCCACTGGTCGCGACGGGATTCACGGGGCGAGCCTGCTCGCGTCGGCGGAGTTCGACGCCGAGAGCGAATCGAAGCGGCCGACGGTGCAAGTCGGCGATCCCTTTACCGAGAAGCTGCTGATCGAGGCGTGCCTGGAAGCGATAAAAATCGGGGCAGACGATTTCGACGGGGCCAACCGTTCGCACTGTCCGATAATCGCGATCCAGGATATGGGCGCCGCCGGTCTGACTTCATCGTCGAGCGAGATGGCGGGCCGCGGCGGATTCGGAATCGAACTCGAGCTCGACCGCGTGCCGCTGCGCGAGGCCAACCTGACGCCCTACGAGATCCTGCTCTCGGAATCGCAGGAGCGGATGCTGATCGTCGCCGAGCACGGGCGCGAGGACGAACTGGCGGCGGTCTTCGAGAAGTGGGATCTGCACGCGGTCGTGATCGGGCGAATTACCGATGACGGGCGCTGGCGGGCGCGCTGGAATGGACAGGTGGTCGCCGACATTCCGGTCGGTGCGCTCAGCGACGACGCGCCGGTTTACGATCGACCGTCGCGGGCGCCGGCTGCGGCAAATGAGGTCGCGGCGGACGGAACGTCGCGCGCGTTGGCTGACACGCTGACGAGCGGGCCGGAGCCGACCCCCGCGGAAGCGCTGCGAGCGCTGGTATCGAGTCCCAACGTCGCGTCACGGCGGATGGTATTTCGCCAGTACGATTCGCTGGTGCAGGGCAATACGATGGTGGGGCCGGGGAGCGACGCCGCGGTTTTGCGAATCAAGGATTCGCGTCGTGGGCTGGCGCTGAAAGTCGATTCCAATCCACGCGCGTGCGCGATCGACCCTTACCTGGGGGCGGTCGCCACGGTCTGCGAGGCGGTGCGCAATGTCGCGTGCGCGGGGGCGCGGCCGGCCGGTATCACCAATTGCTTGAACTACGGAAATCCGGAGCGGCCCGAAATCATGTGGCAGCTCATCCGCGGAATCGAAGGGCTGCGCGACGCCGCGGTGGCCTTCGATACGCCGGTTATCAGCGGCAACGTCAGCCTTTACAACGAGACTGAGGGACGGGCGATTCCGCCGACCCCGACGATTGCGGTGGTGGGGACCTTCGCCAACGTCGCGCTACACTTGAAGCAATACTTTAAGTCGCCGGGCGACGCGGTAGTGATGGTGCACAGTGCGCCGCCGTCGCTCGCGGCCAGCGAATACGCTGCGCTGTACGGAGCGGGATCGGCGAAGCTCGGACCGATCGATCTCGGGCGCGAGAGCAAGCTTATCGAGGGGCTGGTTGAATGTGCGGATCGGCGGTTGATAAGATCGGCTCACGACGTGAGCGAGGGCGGAATCGCGGTGGCGCTGGCCGAGTCGTGCTTCAATCCCGCCGGCGTGCTTGGAGCGGAAGTTAATCTCGGCGGCGGTGACCACGCTGCGGAAGTGCTTTTTGGCGAAGGAACGTCAACCGTCATAATCTCGGCGCCTGTGGAAAATATTCAAGTGCTACATCAAGTATTTGCACCGCTCGAAGTAGTTGCGATCGGACGCGTGACGCAGGCGCCGCGGCTTAAGATCGGGACGGCTATCGACGAAAACGTGGCCGCATTGCAGCGGCTCTACGAAGAGGCACTGCCAGGGAGGCTCGGCCGCCGATGACTGATGGCCCAGAGTTGTCAGTTGAGTTGGATGCGGAGGAAGCAAAGGTCGACGGCTTTCACGAGGAGTGCGGGGTCTTCGGCGTGTACGGACATCCCGAGGCCGCGAACCTGGTTTACCTGGGGCTGTACGCGTTGCAGCATCGGGGGCAGGAATCGGCCGGGATCGTTTCATCCAACGGCAAGGCGCTGATCTCGCATCGCGGGATGGGCCTGGTCGCCGATATCTTCAACAGCGACGTGCTGGGCCGGCTCGAAGGCACCGCGGCGATCGGGCACAACCGGTATTCGACGACCGGTTCGACCACGCTCAAGAATTGCCAGCCGCTGGTGGTTGAGTATGCGCGCGGGGGCCTTGGGCTGGCGCACAACGGAAATTTGGTGAATTTCGAAGAACTGCGCGCGCGCCTCGAGGCGCGCGGTTCAATCTTTCAATCGTCGTCCGATAGCGAACTGGTGATCCATCTGATCGCCGGTTCGCAGGCTGAGGACCTGCCGAGCCGCGTGATCGAAGCGTTGGCGCAAGTGCGCGGGGCCTACTCGCTGGTCTTGCTGACGGAGAATTGCCTGATCGCGGTGCGCGATCCCCATGGGTTTCGTCCGCTGGTGATTGGCAAGCTCAACGACGCGACCATCGTCGCTTCGGAGACCTGCGCGCTCGACCTGGTGCGTGCGGAATACGTGCGCGAGGTCGAGCCGGGTGAGATGCTGGTAATCACCGACGAGGGGATGCGTTCGCTCCATCCGTTCGCACCGGCAGTCACGCGACGGTGCATCTTCGAGTATGTGTATTTTTCGCGGCCCGACAGCCTGCTTTACGGTCGCAACGTCTATTCGGTGCGCAAGCAGCAGGGGCGGGCGCTGGCGCGCGAATGTCCGGCGGCGGCCGACGTGGTGGTGCCGGTACCCGACTCGGGCAATGCGGCGGCGCTCGGTTACGCCGAGGAGGCCGGATTGCCGTTCGAGATGGCGCTCGTGCGCAGCCATTATATCGGCCGCACCTTTATCGAGCCGCGGGCGTCGATTCGCCATTTCGGGGTGAAGATCAAATTTAATCCGGTGGCCGAGTTGCTCAAGGACAAGCGAATCGTGCTGGTGGAGGATTCGCTGGTGCGCGGGACGACGCTACGCAAGGTGATTCCGATGCTGCGGCAGGCGGGGGCGCGCGAAGTCCACATGCGGATTGCGGCGCCGCCGACGACCAACTCGTGCTTTTACGGGATCGATACGCCGACGCGCGAGGAGCTGCTCGCGTCGCATCAGACGGTCGACGAGATTCGCCGGTATATCACGGCCGACTCGCTCGGTTATCTGAGCACTGACGGACTGTATTCATTCAATGGCGGCGACCGCGAGGGCTACTGCGACGCCTGCTTCACGGGAAATTATCCCGTCGAGATACCCAAGCAAACCGGCCCGGCCCAGCTTCATTTGTTCGAGGCGGCCGATCATGCCAACGGCGCTGCAATGCGCCGCTGAGGCGCGGCGCTCGCGGTCGGCGCGACGGGGCGCGGTGCGTCCGCGGGCTAGCGGGAGGCGATCATCGAATCCGCCGCCGCGACATCGACCAACAATCGCTTCACCGGCAAGCGCGACAGCAGGATCGAGACGTAATGGCCGGCCGGATAAAATGACAGGCAGATGCTGTAGCCCTTGTACTCGTAAAACGAGCGCATCCCGAGCCAGTCGGTAGCGCCGATCGGCGCCGCCATCGAGGCGTCGGGATAGGAAACGCCGAGAATCGTATTGCGGCCGTCGTTGTAGAGCGCGTAAGCGACCGGGCGGCCGTCTGGCAGGCGTCCGGCGCGCGCACCCAGCAGTGTGTATCCGGCCGCGGATAAATTAAGCAGGTCATCGGGCATGCTCATCTCGCGATAAGCCTGCGCCACGTCGTTGAACTTATCGGTCGCTTCGGTGTTGACACGCTGGAGGGGATCTCGATTCTGAACCCAGGCATAGACCGCGCCGTCAACGTTGGAATAGGCCTCGGCCGGCAGGTTGGGAGCAAAGTCGCGCTGGAACGAGACGTACTTGCCTATCGCCTGATCGAAGGCGGGAACGTCGGGGGTTGCGAGCGGAGCACGCCGATCGGCCGGACGTCCGCTGAAGATCGCGAGCGCGATCAACAGGATCGCGGCTGCACTGGCCGCCGAAGCCCAATGCCAATTGCGCGACAAACCGTTGAGACCGCGCCGCAGTGCGGCACCGCGACGGTGATCGAAGGTTTCGCCAACGGCGCGTTGCGGACGCTCATCGGCGGGGCGATTGGCGTAGGCGGCGACGTGTTCGAGCTGCGGTTCGGCCGATTCGCCAAGCGCGGCGCGGATGCGCATGCGAATATTGGGAGGAGTGCGGACGAGCGGTGCATTGCCGCGCACGAGGACCTTGAGCACACGCTCCTGAGCGAGCAGAGCGCGACAGGGTGCGCATTGCGCCAGGTGTTCATTGGCGGCGACGCGCTCGTGCGCGGCCAACTCGTCATCAGCCTGCGCCGCGAGGTACTGATCTATGTACTCGCTGCAATCCAACCTTATCTCCTGCCTTATCTCCCGCTGGTTTCCCGACTAGCTCTCCCCGAAAACGCCGGCTCGGCGGTTCGGTCGTTCGCTCCCGTTTGAGTGGATGGTCTAGCCCTGCAGCGGCGAAACGCCGTGAAACCAGTGGCGTCACATCGGCAAATACGTCCTGACTGTGCAGTATGGCGGTCATCGATTCCTGTCAAGAGCCAGTTTTTCCGCGGGCTCGATCGAAATCGCGCAAGGCCACGCGCATCAGCGCACGTGCGCGAGAGACCCGCGACTTGACGGTTCCCAATGGTACATCGAGTACGATGGCGACCTCCTGATAGTTGAGATCCTGCACATCCACCAGTAGCAGGGCTTCGCGAAAGTCGGGTGGCAAGGACTCGAGCGCCGCTTCGATCCGATGTCCGAGCATGCGGCTGCCGAGCAGATCTTCGGGATTGATGCAGGACTGATCGCTGCGCAGGCTGCGGGTTTCGACCTCGCGTTCGAATTCCTCGCTCGAGGCGGCGGGTTGCTCGCGGGCGCCGCGACGATACGAATTGCGGAAATTGTTGTAGAGGATCGCCAGCAGCCACGCGCGGCAATTGGTGCCCTCGGTGAACTGATGAAAAAATCGATAGGCACGCAGGATGGTTTCCTGGAGCAGGTCTTCGGCGTCGTCGGGATTGCGGGCTAGACGCAAGGCCGACGTATATATGGTGTCGAGATGCGGCAAAGCCGTCTGCTCGAACCTGAGCCGCCGGTCTACAGGGATGACGTGTTTTACCGCCATATGAGGAGAAGACAAACATAGCACCCACACCGATCTAAATTCTAACCGGCGGCGAAAGGTTCCCGCGACGGTTTTTTCAACGGTCGCTGGGCGCATAACGAACCTATCTGCGAGGCGGCTTGAACGGCGGATATTCCGCAGTAATGATGGCCCTTGCGCGCCACCGCGGGACGGCACGGCGATCGCAACGGTGGCAGGCGAGCGCGTAGGTAATTTTCGGGATTCGTGACCGGCAGGTAATCGCAGAGTGGCGCTGCGCAAAATACGAATCGAACAGGTTAACTCGCGGGCCGGCTTCGAGCAATTCGCGCGGTTGCCGTTCCAAATCTATGGCAACCGCGAGGCCTGGTGGCCGCCCGACGTTCACAATGAAATTGATCTGCTCACCGGCCGTGCACTGATCACGGCGCATCTCGACCTCTGTCCGTTCGCTGCCTACAGCGACGGCCGCCTGGTCGCGCGCGCGAGCGCCGTGGTCAACTATCGGTACAATCAGCATTGGAACGAGAAGCTCGGCCAGTTGATTCATTTCGAAGCGCTGGCCGACGAGGACGACGCTGCGGCTGCGTTGCTGGAAGAAGCTCTGACGTGGCTCGCGCGACGCGGCATGAACGCCGCACGCAGCGGTTTCGCCGCCTTCCTTGACTACCCCTACACGATCGACAATTACCGGGCGCTGCCTTCGTTCCTGTTGCGTGGGAACCCCGACTTCTACCATCGCTACCTCAAGAACGCTCGCTTCGTTACCGAGAAAGGGCAGGTCGATTACACCGCCCCGCTGACGCCCGATATTCAGCAGCGCTACCGGCGCATGATCGAGGCGGCACAGGCCGGTGGCGTTACGATCAAGAGTTGGCGCGAATATGGATTTCTGGCCGCGATCGACGTTTGGACCGATATCACTAACTCCGCCTTCGAGCGCCATTGGGGATGGAATCCGATCACCCGCACGGAAGTGCGCCCGATGCTGTTGCCGCTGCAGCCCACGCCGGTGGCCGACCTTTCGATGATCGGGGTGCTCGACGGGCATCCGGTGGGTGCGGTGTTTTCGGTGCCGGATTTGAGCGAGCAACTGGCGAAGGTTCGCAGCGGAGTCAGGCTTGCGCCTGAACGCGGCGGCGGAACTCGCGGCGCCCTGGTGAATATCGGTGTGCTCGAAACGGCGCGCTCGCGCGGGCTGGCGCGGGCAATGGCGGCGCGATCGTTTCTGGCGATGGTGCAGCAGCAAATGAGTTTCGCCGGCTACACGCTGGTGCTCGACGATAACTGGCCGTCGCGGCGTACCGCGGAAAGCCTTGGCGCGCGGGTGACCGGCAATTTCGTCAGTTACCGCCGCGAGCTTTAAGCGCGCCGCGAAAAAAATCAGGCTGGCCCGCCGCGTGCGGAACCAGCCTGATTTTTCTTTGTCGATCGCGAGTCGTAACTACTTCTCTGTAGTTCAATTACATAGAGCGCTCAGGGTTTGTTGACGCACGCATGGTATTTGTTTGAATACTCATTCTGGGTGATGTAGGGCGGATGTCGGCGATTGAGTTTCTGCGGATATAGATACAGCCACGAGCATTCATCGCCAATCTCTTCGCCGAAATTATTCAGTGGGTAGCCGGTACCATACCAGGCGTCGAGATTGGGATCGGTGATCGTTTCGAAGATCTCGTGCGAAAGAACGTTAGCGGTCGCACTGGTTAAGTCGGCGGTCGATCCGTAGCAACCATTGACGGCCTGGTAGGGTTCGACCGTGAAATAGACTCGTCCGTAATCGCCAAAGTCGGCGTATTCGTGATAGCCGCAGAAGGCAAATGTCCCGAAATTATCGGGACTGTAACAGATAGTGTTTCCGTCATCGATGCAGGTATCGATGCCTGCGTTTAAGTAGAGATGAAACAGGTTGCCTGAACCTGCCGCACTGGCCCCCCCGGCTGAGCCCACTGCGGCATGTAGCCACGTAATTATATCGGCCGCACTGAGAAAGGTTCCGACTGATGAGGTGTTGTATATGTATGTATTCGAAAGCGGATAGCGCTTGCGCGCTTTCGTGCCGATGTATTGATCGACCACGTGAATAAATTTGCTGCCGTTCAGATCGGTGATGAATTGCTCAGGATTTCCCCAGCACGACTGGTCGTTTGACGGGCATCCGAGATAGACGTTCCATTGAGTCGTGTACGCGAGCGTCGAGCCGCCGTTATATCCCAAATCGACCGGACCCCAAGATTGCTTGGGCAGGATAATGGACGGATTTCTTCCGTCGCCGGGCGCCGGTGCATTTGCGGCCTCGCCGATGCGCATGAAGGCGGTGGACCCTTTGGACGCTTCACTTCGCGTCGGCGTCAATTCTGCCCCGTAGTGTCCAGAGGCCAGCACCTGCTCTGCCGCGTCGCGGTCAGCCGCGGAAATGGAAGTTCCGATGCCTTGAGCAAAGGCCGCGCGGACGCTGATGGCCAGAATTGCAACCGCGATCACCATTGTCGCGAAAACGGTGAAATGTTTTGACCTCATAGTATCAGAACTCCCATCATAACTCTGCAGAGCATTTGAAAAACGAACGAACCGTATCATTTGAACCGGATCAATGGAAATGCTTTTAATACGGCCAATCTGAGACCATCGTCATCTTTTGACAATGACGCAGCGGTGTCGTCTCGCAGATGCACGCGTTAGGACCAAGCCGACCCAACCCGCAGATCTGCGCGTTCCAGTAGCTCGACTTGAGATCGCTTACTTCACGGCGATCGCGTTGGGTGGAGAGCCCACTCCGCCCGGAATGTTGAGCGGCGCCGAGGTGAAGAAGAAATCGTAGCGACCATCGCTCGCACAGGCATGCGCAAGCTCTTCGAGATTCCACATTTCACCGATCGGCATGCCGAAAAACGACAGCATGTGGAAATGCAGCATCTCGCCCGATTCCAGAAACTCCGGAGTCTTGGGCGGTGGCATCGCTTCGAGCGCCGGCGAATCGGATGCAACGGCTGCGATGCGGCTGTCCCACAGCCACTTTGCAGTGCGCCGAGAGCCCTCGATGCCCGGCGATTTGGTGCGGGCGGCCAGCGCCTCTTTTTCCTCCGGCGACATCGCGAGATAAGCCTTGGTCCATCCGATGCGAACCAGCAGCACGTCGCCCGGGCGCAATTCGGTCTGCTGCTCCTGCAGGGTCTCCCACAGGTCTTCGAGCGCGATCATTTCGTTGGTCATGAAATCCAGCGTGCGCCCGCGCCGTTCGTGGAAGCGGCCGATATCGGCCAGCACCCCGCGACCTGCGATCCCGCGCCGGGCGAGATTATCGATTCCGAGTTTGGCACCGCCGTAGCCGGTAATTTCACTGTCCGGGATTCCGTTGTAGCCGCCGTGTTTCGGATGCTTCACATGGCACAGCGCGTCCCATTGAGAAGAGGCCTGCGGATAAAAGTTATCGAGATAATCGTCGAGGATATAGGACGCGTATTGCTTGATTACGTGATTATGCTTGCCGCGCCCGAATAGCGGTGGATCCGGGATGTTGATCGGCAGGTTGAGGGCGAAGGTCTGTCCGCTGCGAATTGAACCAGCGGCCTCGATGACGGCTGCGGGCGTCATCAGATTGATCGTGCCGAGCTGATCTTCCTCGCCAAAAACACCCCAGGCGGCGCCGGTGGGTGCGCCCTCGCGTATCGGTAATTGGTCGTGCCGGGGCAGATTTGGCTTGGGCGCACGCGGTCGCTTGCTTGCCGCTGCCTGCGCCGCCGGCTTCGACCGTGCCGCAGGCTTCGATTTGGCTACGACCTGACGGATCGCTTTGGCCTTGGGTTTCTGCTGGGCCCTGAGCTTAGCTTTGGGCTTAACCTTGAACTTAGCCTTGGGCCTAATATTGATCTTGGCCTTAGGCTTGGCGAGGGTCTTTACCGACGCGAGCTTGGACTGCGTCTTGGGCTTGGATTTCGAGGTCATCTTGCCGCGCTTCGCCTTCACCATCGGAGTTTCCCTCTTCCAGTCAGTTCGTTCGGTCCCGCCGGTCCCGCCAATCCGGTCACGCTCGCTTCGCCGTTCTACGAGCCCTTTGTAATAGCAACACGTAGCCGCAATTCAATAGCTCAGTGCCGGCGCGTCGAGGGGGCCAGCGCGATTTCCCGACGCGTTGATGCCGTGATGATTCCATGGCTATGTGGACGCTCGTAAGATAGCGATCCGGCGGGCTTGCGGAACTGCCACCGGTGAATTTCTCCCGCGAGTTTCCGGGCGTTGGCCTCAAATTCAGCGGATTTTCGCCTTGTTACGGCGTGGGCGCGCTGATAGGATTCCCTTCTTGCTCCTTGCTCCCATTAAGGGGGCTGGTACCCGGAAGGAGGGCAGCGCATGAGGCGCTACGAAACTATTTTCATTCTTCGCCCGGATTTGGGCGAATCCGCACAGAAAGTCGCGATAAAGCGTTTCGAAGGTATCGTTGGCTCCACCGGCGGCGACCTGGTCGAGACTGAGGAATGGGGCTTTCGCGAGCTTGCCTACCGAATCAAGGGCGAGCGGCGCGGCTTCTACGTCAGGCTGGACTACGGCGGTGACGGTGCGACCATGAACGAAGTCGAGCGCAATCTGAAACTCTCCGACGGCGTATTGCGCTACCTTTCGGTGCTGGTCGACGAATCCGCCGACATGGACACGGTCCGCAGCGAAATTGAAGCGCGGCACAAGCGCGCCGCGGAAGCCAAGGCGGCGACCGAGGCCCGCATGGCTGCATATGCCGCCGAACGCGCCGCCGCTGCGGAGGCTGCGGCCGAGGCCCAGGCCGCCAAGGATTGCGCAGCGGCCGAGTCGTCTTCGGAGTCCGCCGTGCAGGCGGCTCCGCAGACCGAAGGCGCGGCCGAATCGAGCGAATCGGCGCAAACCGCGGCCGAGCCCGCGCGTGCATCGGCCGAACCGGTGCAATCCGCAACCCCGGCCGAGGGCTCGACCGAGCCGGAAAGTGGCAGTCAGGGTTGAGCTGTGCGGCCGCCTTGCAAATGCTCCGTCGCTACGCGTAACGCCGGCCGGAACCGCGGTGTTGAGCGTGGTCGTCGATTGTGGAGAGAAGGCGGGCGAACTGCTGATGCCGGTAGTGATGGCGGGAGAGCCTGCGCGTGTGACTGCGGCGCGGCTCAGCCAGGGCCTTGCAGTAAGTGCTCGCGGCGCGCTGCGACCGGCGCCCGGACACAATCGCACGGGCGCGGGGCGTCCCGGAGTCGAAGTCTTGGCCGACGAGATTACGCTTGCGGATGCGCGCAATTGAAACGCGAAGCCGCCAGCGAATCAGGGCATGAACGAACCATAGCGGCTGCCGTGGCCAGCGGGACGACATCCCGGCGGGCCGCGCTTGCGATCAGGGAAATGAACAATGGCTGATGAAGTGAGAAGAGAACATGGTCCGGGCGATGCGCATGAGCATCCCCGCGGCGGTCGCGGTGAAGGCGGCGGACGGCCCGGCGAACGTGGCGGCGGCGGGCGTCGCCGGCCCGGTGGCGGACGCCGCAAGGTTTGCCGCTTTTGCGCCGACAAGACGCTGGCAGTCGACTACAAAGACGTGCGCACCCTGCAGAGCTTTGTGACCGAGGGCGGCAAGATTGTTCCGAGCCGTACGTCGGGCAACTGCGCCAGACATCAGCGCCAACTCGCGATTGCGATAAAACGTGCACGCGTGATTGCGCTGCTGCCGTTCTCGACTATGGGGATCTAAAGTCCGAACGTGACTCGCAGAGACGCAATCGGGCTGGTTCGCGCCTCCTTTGGCGCGGCCGCTCTCTTTCTGGCCGGCGGCGTAGTGCCGATGGTCGGCGGAGTCGCGATGCTGTTCGCGCCCACGCCCGTGCTCGCCTATGCGATCGGCCAACCCCGCGCGCTGTGGCGAATGGTCGCGGTGGTGGCGTTGGCGGTAGCCCTGATTACGCTCGGAGCGGGATTGTCGGCCGGCGGTGCCTACTTGCTGACGCTTGGCCTCGCGACGGTCATGATGGTCTATCTGATCGAACGGCGGCGTCCGTTTGAAACTATCGTGTTGTGCAGCGCCGCCGCGATGTTGCTGGCGGGCGTGGCGGTGGCGTTGGCGGCTTCCGGGTCGCCCGGCGCGCTGGCCGAAGCGATGCGCCACGATCTGACCCTGGCGCTAGCTCGCGGCGAGAAATTTTACAAGTCCGTCGGGATTCAATCGACGATGCCGTCCGATACCCGCGTGAGTATCGTCGAGTTGACGCTGCGGCTGAGTCCGGCTCTGGCGGCGATGGTTGCCGCGTTCACCGTGCTGATCAATCTTGGTCTGTTCTGGCGCCTGGGCGGCCGCCAGCAGCGGATCGGCTATATGCTGTTCAACGATCTGGCGCGGTGGTCCACGCCCGATTGGTTGATTTGGGTGCTGCTCACCGCCGGATTCGGATTGTTCATCCCGGTCGCGGCGCTCAGCACGATTGCACTGGATTTGTTCGTCTGTGTGGCAGCGGTTTACTTCTGCCAGGGGCTGGCGATCATGGCCTTTTACTTCAAGGCCCTGGCGATGCCGCCGCTCGCACGTGGACTCATTTACTTTGTTACGATTGTGCAGCCGGTGCTCGCGGTGCTGGTCTGCGCTGTCGGGATCTTCGATCTCTGGATCGATTTCCGGCGGCTTAAGCCGCCCAGCCAGGAGGCGCGCAATTTAGGCGACTTTTTATGAGCTGGGCTCAATAAGGCAGGCGCTTCTATGAATGTCCAAGTGATTTTGAGCGAAGAGGTCACCGACCTCGGAAGGCCCGGCGACGTGGTCAAGGTGCGGGCCGGCTATGCTCGCAACTATCTGCTGCCGCGCAAGCTCGCGGTCGAAGCCAACCCCAAAAACCTGCGCGCCTTCGAGCATGCCAAGAGCGTGGCGATGCTCAAGCGCGAGGCGCTGAAGCAGAAGGCGGGCGCTCTCAAAGAGCAGATCGAGGCACTGATGCTCGCGATCGAGGCCCGCGCCGGCGAGGAGGGCAAGCTGTTCGGTTCGGTAACCAATATCGACATCGAGCGGGCATTGCGCGAGCGCGGCTTCACGGTCGATCGACGCCGAATTGCGCTAGCCGAGCCGATTAAGCAACTCGGTGACTTTACCGTTACCGTTAAACTCGAATCGGAAGTCGAAGCTCACTTGAAGGTCAACGTGACCGCAGTCGGAGAATGAGGCCCTGACGCGAAATGATGAAGCTCTACGACTTCTTGCCCTGTCCCTTCGGCCAAAAGGTTCGCATTATGCTGGCCGAAAAGGGGCTATCTTATGAGTTAGTCCAGATCGATCTGGCCGAGGGCGAACAACGCAAGCCCGACTTCCTGCGGCTCAACCCCTTCGGCCGCGTGCCGGTCCTGGTCGATGAGGACGTCACGGTTTACGATTCGACAATTATCGCGGAATATCTCGAAGACGAATATCCCGAGCCGCCTCTGTTCCCTGCGATCGGTTCGAGTGCCCTTCGCGCCCGCGCCCGTATCTGGGAGGATTTTGCCGATACCTCGTTTACCGCGCAGGTCGGACAATTGATGGGCGAAATGGGCAAGCCCGAGGACGATCGCGATCCTGCGCGCGTGCAAAGGTTTCATCGCTCGATCGAGCGCGTGCTGGATTTCGTTAACCATGAATTGCAAGGCCAGGAGTTCCTCGCCCAGCAATTCTCGATCGCCGATATCGCGTTTGTACCGCGCCTGGTGGTGCTCAAGGACCTCGGCCTCGATCCCGGTCAAAATCGCCCCAACGTCGAAGCGTGGCTCAACCGCATGATAGATCGTCCAAGTATCCAGAGTCTCGAAGGCTTGACCGTGCAATTACTCGCCGGCGTATGACCAAGGCGGCGCGCGAACGCCGCCTGCAGATGGAAAATGAAAACGCCGCTTCGACGTTCAAGCCGAGGCGGCGTTTTCGGGTGCATCGCGGATGGCCGCGGATGCGGGTACGGCAGTCCCTACTCTAGTCCACGTCGCGCCCAATTAGTAGCGCACTTCGGTCGCGTCGGTGTACGCATCTTCCTCGTCCGGACGCGGCGCCACTCCGGTCATGCGATAGACCAGCTTCGCTGCGAACAGCTTGTCTCCAATTCGACCCTGCGACTTGAGCATCCCGCCGTGGCGTCGGCAGTGCGGGCAGGCTACCGGTCCGCTCAGCATTGACGCCGTCTGAGGCGTGATTCGCAGGTCAAAGCTATGTCCGCATCCCGGATTCTGGCATACGGTCCTATAGACCACTCCAGGCAGCGCGTTTTTTTTGTTCTCGACGGTTTGTGTCACGGTAGTTTGCATCAGATTCTCCTCCTTGATGAGGGAGCCTTCCTTCCTTTTCGAATCATCTAGATATCATCACCTTCATGCCATCACATCACTTAGACGTGATCTCTGTGGAAAAGTTTCGAGCATACTTCATGCCGTTTCGGTTAAAATTTCATTTCAAGCTCTAATCACGTGAAAAATAAGGATAATTTTGGTCCGCATCATATTGCCCAAGGGCCCCTGAGCAACGCGAATGGGGAAAATATTGCCTCTTTTGCTGCCATTTCGCGACAATTCGCAAATTCCGGATGCGCAAATTCGGACAATTCTCACCATTCTCGACCATTTTAGAGCAGAGATTCCCAATGGCTGGCGCGGGCTTTCCTGATAGCGCCGGCGTCTTTATACTTGGGGCGTCGCGCGGAATTCTTTTCATCCCTGACAGCGCCGGCGTCACCACGGCGTCGTCGAACGGATTAGCTAGGCTTAGATGAGAACGTTAGCTCTGATAATGGCGGGAGGGCAGGGTACCCGGTTGCATCCGCTGACCCTCGAACGGGCGAAACCTGCGGTGCCGTTCGGCGGCAAGTACCGAATCGTGGATTTTGTCCTCTCGAACATGGTGAATTCGCAGATTTACTCGATCTATCTGCTCGTCCAATGGCGTTCTCAGTCGCTCATTGAGCATCTGAAGGACGGCTGGCAGTTCGGCCGGGTCCTGCACGACCACTTTGTCGTGCCAGTGCCCGCGCAGATGCGCCTCGGCGCCAGTTGGTATCAGGGCACTGCGGACGCCGTCTTCCAGAACATGAATCTGATCGACGATTTCAGACCCGACCTCATTGCGATTTTTGGCGCCGACCATATCTACCGGATGGATATCCAGCAGATGATTGCCTTCCACCTCGAGCGCAAGGCCGCGGTGACGGTGGCGACCTTGCCGGTCCCGGTCGAGGAGTCCGATCAGTTTGGTGTGCTCGAAGTCGATTCAGGCTTGCGCGTGCTTGATTTCACGGAAAAGCCGAGCACTACGCGCTCGATGCCCGGGGCGCCCGGCAAATGCCTGGCCTCGATGGGCAATTACCTGTTCGACCCTCAGGTTCTGCGGACGGCCCTGATCGAGGATTCGCAGAATCCTAATAGCGGCCACGACTTTGGCCACAACCTCATTCCGGGCCTTATAGAACGCGTGCCAGTCTATGCCTATAACTTCATGACTAACCGGATTCGCGGCGATTCCGAGGAAAATCTCTCCTACTGGCGCGACGTCGGGACCCTCGACGCCTACTATGAAGCCAATATGGATCTGCGCGACGCCAAACCCCACCTGAACCTCTACAACCCGCTCTGGCCGCTGCGCTCTGCCTACTACAATCAGCCGCCGGCGAAGTTCGTTTTCAATGAGCATTCGCGCCGCGGCAGCGCCGCCCATTCGGTTATCTCGGAGGGCTGCATCATTTCCGGCGCCTCCGTACGCAACTCGGTCCTGGGGCGCTCGGTCTTCGTCCACTCCTATAGCCAAATCGACGACTCGGTCGTGATGGACTACTGCGATATCGGACGCCACGCCCGAATTCGCCGCGCGATCATCGACAAAAACGTCAAGATTCCCGAAGGCGCCGTAATCGGCTATGACCTCGAGCAGGATCGCAAGCGCTATACCGTTACCGACAGCGGGATCGTGGTGATTCCGAAAGCTCCGAAACATGATGGAACCTTCTACTGAGCGGCGCGTGTCGGCGTCCTCCATTGAGCGCCCGGGAGCGCCTGCCGACGAGCCTGGCGGGGGCGAGCCGATGGATCAGAGCCGCCCGGTCCCCGACTGCCCGACGCCATCGCGGGACGGTGCGTCGCCCGACCAGGTTACGGCGACGGGCATTGCCGCAATTCCTCCCGCTGCGATCCGCGCCGAGTCCGGACGGCCGCTGCGCCGATCGAATCTTCGACTCGGATTCAAGGATCGCATCCTGTTCTATCTGATGGTGGGACTGCTCCACGTATTGAGCCTGATTCCGGATTTTCTGCTCTATCCGATCGGGATTGCCGGCGGCTTCATCGGCTACTGCCTCGACCGGCGTCATCGGCCGATAGGGATGAAGAACCTTGCGATTGCGTTTCCCGAACGCAGCGAGGCCGAGCGCCTGCGCATCCTGCGGGCATCGTACATCAATCTGGGACGCGGCGCCGCCGAGGTCATCCGGCTTGGCGGATTTTTCCACCGGCGTCTCAAGCGGCGCGTCGTTTACGACCGCTTCGCCTACTGGGGAGAAGTCGCGGCGCGCCATCCGGGGCGCGGCATGATAATCCTGAGCGCCCATTTCGGCAACTTCGAGCTACTCGCGCCCGCTCACGCGCTGCACGGATTCCAGATCAATCTGGTCCACCATACACAACGCTTCATTGCCGGCGACGCCGTGATTACCTTCATTCGCGAGCGCGCCGGGGTCGAGATCCTGCGCAAACATTCTGCGGCGCGCGCGGTCCTCAAGGCGCTGCGCCACGGTGAAACCGTCGGAATTCCCTTCGACCAGAACGCCAAGCGCAGTGAGGCCATCTTCGTACCGTTCTTCAACGAGGTCGCCGCTACCACCAGCGGACTCGCCCGCGTCGTGGCGCTTTCCGGAGCACCGGTGGTACCCGCCTTTATCGTGCGCCAGCCCAACCAGCACACCCATCGCATCGAAATCCTCGACGAGGTCCCGATTCAGCGCAGCGGCGACGCCGCCGCCGATATCGAGGAAAATACCCGTCGCTTCGTAAAGGTGATCGAAGATGTCGTGCGGCGCTATCCCGAACAGTTCCTGTGGACCCATCGGCGCTACCGCACACGTCCGCGCGGAATGGCGCCGATTTACCCGCCCAAGTGATCGCGCGCGCCGCTCTCCGCGGCAACTGGAGGGTCGCCAAGAAATTTCGCCACCAGCACCAGTAGGACAAATGCGATCAGCCACGCGGCCGGCGCCGCGATCAGTGGCACCGGACCGGGCCCCGCGACCCATCGCGAGACCGGAGCGCCACTGTGCGCGATTACCCTCCAGGTCTTTGCGCCCAGCACGAAGCCGGCGTGCAGCCCGACCGAAAACCACACCGTTCGGGTCCGCAGGAAGGCTTCGCCGAGGACCAATCCGAGCAGGAAAAGCCCGATCAGAGTCGGTGCCGCTACGATCGGATGACCCAGTTGCGCCGCGCTCGCAGCCAGATCGTTAAGGCCGGCGGTGGCATGGAATCCGGTCAGATAGTAATGCTTCGGCGACCGCACCAGGTGGCAGCCCGCATAAAAAGCGGAACTCACGACCAGGGCTCCGCGCGCGCCGAAATCGCGGCGCAGGCCGCCGAGCAGAAACGCCCGGAAGAAGCCCTCTTCGATCAATCCGATGGCCAGTGCGGCCAGCACGTAGCGGGAGGCGCGCGCGGCTAGTGCGCCGATCGTGACCGCTCGGCCGGCGCCGCCCACGAGCGCCAGCGCAAACAATATCGCGATCGCGGTCAATGCGATCGCCAGGCCTGTCGCCGCCCGTGGCAGATTCGCCCGCGGTGCGGCAAAGCCGGCGCGAATCAGATCGAGGAATCCCATCGAGCGCGACCAGATCAGCAGCGCCGCCAGCAGCGTGACCATCACGGTGCGATCGAAGATGCGCGGAAACGGAAAGCGCCAGCCCAGCGCCGCGACCGCGTCGGCCGCAAAGGGCGAGATCACCACCGCGGCGGCGAGTCCGGCGACCAGCGCGATTACGAAGCGCAGCGTGAACCACGAATGCGCAGGAGTGCGATCTGATGTATCGATTTTCAACCTCGGCCGCGGCGCAACCTTCATTGGCCGCCGCGCATCGGATCGCGCTGCGGCTCCAGTACCACCTCGACCGGGCACACGCCGGCCGCTGCGTTCACGATCGTCATCACGGCCGCTGCGACGTCGGCGGGCCGCAGCATCAGCGCTCGGTCAAGCCGTTTGTTGTGCGGTATCAGCGATGTATCGACCAGCCCCGGAATTACCACCGATAGCTTAATCCCGCGGTCGCGCAATTCGGCGAAGGCCGCGTGAGTGAAGGCGACCAGACCGGCCTTGGCCGCCGCGTAAATCGCCTCGCCCGACGGCATTCGGCGCGCCGCCCCCGACGCGACGTTGACGATTACGCCGCCCTGCTCCTGCTCTGCCATACGCGCTGCGCCGAGCCGCGCAAGCGCGATCGGCGCGCGCAGATTAACCGCCAGGATGCGATCCTGATCGGTCTCGTGCAGCTTGATCAGGGCCGTTCGCGGCGGCGCCCAGCCCGCGTTGTTCACCAGTACATCGAGCTGCCCGAAATGCTCGAAAGCGGTGTCGATCAGGGATTCGGGCGCCTCCTCCTGCGCCAGATCGATCAGCACGATTAGCGAGCGTACGGGCTCCAGTCCGCACAGCGCGCGGGTCTGCTCGAGTTCCTCGCGCGTGCGCGCCGCCAGGCACAGCGCAAAGCCAGCGCGCGCCAATGCGATCGCGGTGGCGCGGCCGACGCCCCGCCCGGCCCCCGTGATCAGTGCCACGCGCTGGCGCGTCTCCTGCCCGTGTGCCTCGTTTTTCGCTGTTGCGCCTAGCGTCCGCAATTATTCCCGCCCGATAGTTTGCACTGATGCGCCATCACGATCGGCCCTCGTGTTGAAAGTTACCTGTAGCACAAACCGCATCGCGAAATTTTCCATTCGAGATGTGCAAATTGGAATCTAAATGATAGCGAGAGCGGGCGGCCCCTGCCATCGTGCGAAGCGGATTGATTCTGGAGTGTCCGGCGGCGACAATTGCATTCTGATGAACCCGCAAGTCTTTCGCGAATACGATATCCGAGGTGTGGTCGAGGATGATTTCGACGACGATTTCGCGGTCGATCTCGGGCGTGCCTACGCGACGCTGCTCCATCATGCCGGCAAACGCACCATCACGCTCGGCCGCGACTGCCGCCTCACCTCGGACGCGCTGCGCGATCTGCTAATCGAGGGGTTGCTGCCGAACGGCATCGACGTCGTCGACGTTGGCGTGGTGCCGACGCCGCTTCTCTATTTTTCGGTGCTGCATTGGAAGATGGACGGCGGCGCGATGATCACCGGCAGCCACAACGCCGCCGAGTATAACGGCTTCAAGCTCGGCGTCGGTCCTTCCACGATCTTTGGCGCGGAGATTCAGCGCGTGCGGCAGATCATCGAGACGCGAGCCTTTGTCTCTGGTGGCGGCAAGGGCACGCTCACTGCGCGGCCGGTGCTGCCCGACTACCGCGAATACATCAAGCGCAATATTTCGCTGAAGCCCGGCATGAAGGTCGCGGTCGATGGCGGCAACGGCTGCGGCGGCGTGGTCGCAGCGCCGCTGATGCGCGAGTTCGGTCTGGAAACGGTCGAACTGTATATCGAGATGGACGGCCGCTTTCCCAATCATCATCCGGATCCCACCGTCGAAGAGAACATGCGCGACCTGCAGGAGGCCGTGAAGAACAGCGGCGCGCAGGTCGGCATCGCGTATGACGGCGACGCCGATCGCATTGGCGCCGTCGATGAGCACGGACGCATCGTATGGGGCGACGAGCAGATGGTGCTGTACGCGCGGTCGATCCTCAAGCAGCGGCCGGGCGCGACGATCATCGGCGATGTCAAATGCTCGCAGCGGATGTACGACGATATCGCCCGTCATGGCGGACGCCCGATTATGTGGAAGACCGGACATTCGCTGATCAAGAGCAAGCTCAAGCAGGAGAACGCGGCGCTGGCCGGTGAAATGAGCGGCCACATGTTTTTCAACGATCGTTACTACGGCTTCGACGACGCCATTTACGCGTCATTCCGATTGCTCGAAATCATCAGCAGCGAAGGCCGCGGACTGGGCGCGATGCTCGCCGATTTGCCGCCCTCCTGCTTCACCCCGGAGTTGCGCCTCGACTGTCCGGACGACCGGAAATTCGAGGTCGTCCGCAAAGCGGCCGAGTACTTTCGTGCGCATTACGACACCATCGATACCGACGGAGCACGGGTCAATTTCCCCGGGGGGTGGGGGCTGGTGCGCGCTTCCAATACGCAGCCGGCACTGGTGATGCGCTTCGAGGCGCAGGACCAAAAGACCCTTGGCGAAATCCGCACGCTATTCGAACGCAAACTCCAGGAATTTGGCGCGGTCCTTTGATGGACGTTCGCGCCGCTTGCGCCGGGCGATTGCACGCAGTCGTTCGGTCGCCCGGGCTTGCACTTCGCCCGCAGCGAAAGGAAAGCCGATGAAGCAGGCAGCCGCCAAGCCGCGCGCCGCCGCGCTCATAATCGCGGGCGGACGCGGCACTCGTTTCTGGCCCGAGAGCCGCGCCGGGCGTCCGAAGCCGCTGTTCGCGATCGACGGCAAGACCTCGCTGCTCGAACAAACCATCGCGCGCATGCAGCCGCAGATTTCCAGGGAGCGGATCTTCGTGCTGGTCGCCACCGATCAACGCGACGCGTTTCGCCGCGCGCTGCGCGGACTGATACCGCCGCGAAACCTGATCGTGGAGCCGGCCGGGCGCGGCACCACGGTCGCAATCGCCTATGGCGGTGCGGTAATCGGCCAGCGCCTCGGCGCGGAAACGGTGGTCGCGGTGATGCCGGCCGACCATTACGTGACGCCCGCCACAGGCTTTCGCGCGACGGTCGCGAGTGCGATCGCGCTGGCCGCCGCTAACGACGCGATCGTCGTCGTCGGCGTCACTCCGACGCGCCCCGAGACCGGCTACGGCTACCAGAAGATCGGACGCGCCGCCGGAGCAGGCTTCAAGGTCGATCGCTTCATTGAAAAGCCTGAACCGGCGCGCGCGCGCCAGATGGTGAAGTCGGGCAAGTTCCTGTGGAACGCGGGAATTTTCGTGATGCGGGTTGCGACGCTCACGCGCGAACTGGGCGAGCACGCGCCCGCGCTGGCGAGCGCGATGGCCACGCTCGGGACGGCGCGCGCCGCCGAACTGTCGCGAGTCTATCGCCGGCTCGAATTCGATTCGTTCGATCGCGTCGTCGCCGAGCGAAGTACGCGGGTGCTGGGCGTGCGTGCGCGCTTCAAGTGGTTCGACGTTGGCAGTTGGGAAGGCTTGTGGGAGGCGCTCAGCGGCGGCACCGGCGGCAACGTGACGATCGGCAATGTGCTCGCGCTCGACAGTAGCGGCGTCATCGCGCGTGGCGGCAAGCGGCTGATGGTGCTGCTGGGCGTGAGCGATTTGGTCGCGGTCGATACCGGTGACGCGATCCTTATCGCGCGTCTATCGCAGTCGCAGGAAGTGCGCCGCGTGTCTGGTGAACTCGCGCGGCGCGGTCTGTTGCGTTATCTGTGAGATCCGACTGCGGCGCCCGCTGGGAAATCGCGAGGCGGAATTTGCGCGGCCGGCGACCGGCGATCCGGGTCAGCGCGTGCGCGGTCGCCGCGCGCGCGACGGCGGCGAGCCGGGCGGCGACGGCGAGGCGCCGGGAAATAACGTGCGCACCAGAAATGACTCGCGCTGATAGAAGCCAATCGAATGGTACGAGTCGTCGAGTTTGAGCAACGCGTAATCCAGATAGTGCCCGAGTTCATGCATTAGAGTGCGCAGGTAGGTGCGCGGTTTGACCACGTCATGGCGCTGGGCCGTGCGCATCCAAAGGACAATCAGTGGCTGGCCGGCGACGGGGGCAAGGCCGGTCGATCGGCGGGTTGCGGAGGCGGCGGAGCGGGCGGGTGCTTGCGGGTAAAACAGCCCGTGCAGTTCGCCGCGTGAATTGCGCGGACGGACGCTGCGGACCTCGAGGCGCACAGTGCGGACGCCGAGCAGACGACAGAGTTCGTCGAGCAGCGACTGCGAAGTGCGCTGGACGATTGACGGCGCGCCGCCGTCGAGTGCGCTCATCAGAGCGGTGACCCTCGCGAAGGCGGCGGGGCTGGGCGTCAGCGGGAATCGGTCGATCGCGTCGCTAGCGAGGTAGCATCGTTGCGCGCGTAACGGCAATCGATAGTAGTAAGCAGGTAGCTTTCGCGTTGGTGCCGGCGGTCGCGACCGTGCAGCTGGGGTGGTGGCAGGTGGCGGTTTTGCAATGACGGCTGGCGGCGGTTTCGCGACGGGGGCGGGCGGAGACTCTGCGTTACCGGCACGCGCCGGTGTGGCGAGCGATGCAAAAAGATCGCCGGTTATGCCTTTGGGCCCCGCGTCCACCGCCAGCCTATCCTGCGAGCATCGGCGCCAAAGCGCAACTGTGCCGCCGCGATTCCCGCCGCGTCTTTCCGCGAACGTGGTTCCGCCATATCATTTGAGCGAAGGGATTCGCGCGAGCGAATGGGGTTCGCGTGACCGGCTGGATTCGCACGAGTGGTCCGGGTGGCGTGCCCGCTAATCGCCGGTGCTTCGGGCGCGGCGGCGGGTAGCAACCGGATTCGGCCGGTTCGAGCCGGGAATCATCAGGAACATATCGAACATGAACTTGCACGCAGTTGAAATCGCAAAGCCTTCGGAAGACCTCAACGTGATCGTCGGTCAGGCCCATTTTATCAAGACGGTAGAGGACCTGTACGAGGCGATCGTGCAGGCGGTGCCGGGAGTGAAGTTCGGCGTGGCATTTTGCGAGGCGTCGGGGCCGTGCCTGGTGCGCCATACCGGGAACGATGCGGCGCTGGAGGCGGCGGCGACCGCGGCGGCCAATGCGATCGCCGCAGGACACGTGTTCGTGGTGATGCTCGGGAACGCGTTTCCGGTGAATGTGTTGAATCAAATCAAGGCGGTGACCGAAGTCTGCACGGTCTTCTGCGCGACGGCGAATCCGCTGACCGTGGTGGTGGCCGAGCATAACGGCGGGCGCGGTGTGATGGGGGTGATCGACGGCAGCGCACCGCACGGGGTCGAAGGCGAGTCCGAACGCGCCGAGCGCCACGCACTGCTGCGGCGTTTCGGATACAAGCAATAGACGACGCGACCGCGCATGCGATGCGACGGCGTCGTCGGGCCGATATACTGACGGTGGGTTTTGTGGCTGCGCGCCGATGCGCATGCCGAACGGGGCGGGGAAGGACGAACGGGTCGCCTCATGGCGAAAGCAGGCAGTCGTGGCGGGCGCACCGCCAAGCGGACGGCAAAGCAGCGATCTAACGCGTTAGCGGGTTTCTTCCGGCGGCTCGGGTGGCGCCGATCGCTCGGCGGGATCCTGATGCTGGGGGCTTTCGGCGTTGGATTTTATATAGCCCAGCTCTACGTGAACATTTCCGCGATGATCCAGGAGCGGCGCGCGGCGCTGACTTCGGCGATCTATTCGGCGCCGCTGACGGTTGCCCGCGGCGACCAGGTCGGTCCGTTGCATCTGGTGGATCGCCTTGAGCATCTGAGCTACTCGCGCGTGCAGAACGTCGCGCATCCGGGCGAGTACTCCCTGATGCCGGGCTCGATGACGGTGTTCGTACGCGAGTTTACGATTGGCTCGCGCGGATATCCCGCTTCGCTGGTGCATCTGACGTTCGACGGGTCGCGGGTCGCTGCGATGACGGATTCTTTCGGCGTGGCCCTCAGGCAGGTCGAAATCGAGCCCGAGGTGATCGGGCGGCTGTTGCCCGGAGCGCCGGCCGAGCGGGTGGAGGTGTCGCTCAACGAGGTCCCGCCGTTTTTGGTCAAGGGGCTGCTGGCGACCGAGGATCGCTTTTTCTATTACCATTTCGGTTTCGACCCGATCCGCATAATCGAGGCGGCGATCGTGGATCTGCGATCGCATCGATTGCGCGAGGGTGCGAGCACGCTGACGCAGCAGCTTGCGCGGACGTTTATCCAGCGCCATTCGCGGACCTTCGGGCGCAAGGTAAAAGAACTTGCGATCGCGCTGGTGCTCGAGATGCGCCTGACCAAGAAGGAGATTCTCGAGCGCTATATCAACGACGTGCCGTTGGGAGATTACCAGGGCGCACCAATTTACGGATTGCCGCTGGCAGCGCGCTATTTTTTCGGTAAGGACTTGCGCGCCGTCTCGCCGGCGCAGGCGGCCACGTTGATCGGGATGATCCAGGCGCCGACGCTCGACGATCCGCGACGCCATCCGGAGGCGGCGCGCGCGCGGCGCGACCTCGTGCTCGGGCTGATGCGCCGGGCGGGCGCGATCGACGACGCCCAGTACGGGCAGGCGGTCGCGCAGGCAGTGACGACGATCAAGCCGTCGGGCGTGCGGCGGGTGCGCTACTTCACCGATTACGTGATCGGGCGGGTGAAAGAGATTCCGGCGGCGCGGGGCAATCCGCTGGGGCTCAAGGTCTATACGACGCTCGATCCGGAGCTCCAGGAAGTCGCGCAGCAGACGGTGCGGGAAAACCTCAAGCGGATCGAAAAGGCGCATCCGCGCCTGCGGCGGCGCAACCCCGTCGACCGCCTCGAGAGTTCGCTGGTCTCAATCGATCCGCGCAGCGGCGCGATCGTCGCGATGGTCGGCGGACGCGACTACGTTGCTAGCCAGTACAATCGCGCGGCCGAGGCGCAGCGCCAGCCGGGATCGGCCTTCAAGCCGATCGTCTATCTGACGGCGCTCGACCCGGAACTGAATCCGCTGCCGCAGCCGGTCTCGCTGGCGACGATTTTGCCGGATCGGCCGATGTCCTTCGGCGGTTGGATGCCGGCGAATTACGAACGCACCTACAAGGGACAGGTAACGGTGGCGGAGGCGCTGGCCGAATCCTTGAACGTGCCGACCGCGTACCTGGGGAGCCTGGTGGGGACGTCGCGGATCATCCGCACGGCGCATGAGTTGGGAATCCGTTCGAAGCTGCCCAACTATCTGCCGATCGCGATTGGTGCGGGCGACGTGACGCTGCTGGATCTGACCGGCGCTTACCAGGTGTTTGCCGGCGGCGGTGTAAAGCGGGGACCCTACGCGATTGCAGCGATCACGAGTGGCGACCATCACCTAATCTACGAGCATCCGGCGGCGCCGCGGCGGCTGATGAGCCGAGCGGTCGCGTATCTGATCACGGGAGCGTTGCAGGGCGTATTTCAATACGGCACGGCGGCGGGCGCGACGCGGATGGGGCTGGATTTTGCCGCGGCAGGAAAAACCGGGACCACCGACGACTATCGCGATGCGTACTTCATGGGCTACACGCGCGGCCTGGTCACGGGGGTGTGGGTCGGCTTCGACAAGCCGCAGCGGATCGGGCTGACCGGCGCGGGTGCGGCGTTGCCGGCGTGGGTGGATTATATGAAACAGGCGGTGCGCCAACCCGATCGGGGTTTCGGCCCGCCACCGCCGGGAATCACGATGGTGTCAATCGATCCGGCGAGCGGTGGAATCGCGACGCCGGCCTGTCCGCGCGTGCAGCGGGTGCCGTTTCTAGAAGGCACCGAGCCGACGCGATTGTGCCCGCTGCATAGCGGATTCGCAGCGGGACCGACCACCACCGCGTCATCGGGGATGAGCCCGCTGGCGCCGATCGATAGCGCAGGGCCGGGCGCTGTGGCGAACCCGGCTCCAGGTCCCGTGCCGCCGCGCGCGGCCGCCAATGGGATGCTCGGCGCGCTTGGGAATTTTATCGGCTCGCTGTTCGCCCATTAGCTGGTCTCGGTTGGGCGCCTCCGGCCAGGCGCGGTTCGACGGGTTGCGGCGCCGCGACGATCGGCGATCGCGATGCGATTGTGCGGCCGATGGATTCTCCGCAACATTAGAACTGTGAGACACCTAAGGGCGGTGAAACGGCGAGGCGAATTTCCCGGTGGAAATTCGCGGCGAACTCTGATGCGAGCCTGCGCGGCAGCGGCCGCGTTCGGATTTTTATTCCTGGCGTTCGGCGCGACCGCACAGGCCCGGCACAAGGGGCGGTTCTTTTTGCCTTCTGGCAACAATGCCGAGGTCGTCACGGTGACCAAGGGAGGGGAGGCGGCGGCCGGAATCACGGTGATCACCGAGGGGGTGGCGGTGAAGGAGAACGGCCCGCGCGCGACGGTCAAGAAATTCGGCGAAGTGTACGCGTTCAGCCCGGGATTTATCGCGGTCCATCGCGACCAGCCAACGCAGATCGAGTTCTGGAATTTGCAGCCCGACGACGAGCATGACTTCGCGCTGCTCGACGGCGATCTAAAAGTGCTGATGTACGAGAAGCTGGTGCCGTTGACCAAAACCTCGTGGGTCTTCACCTTCCATCGCGAGGGGCTTTTCGATTTCAAGTGCCTGGCGCATCAGCCGGAGATGAGTGGGCAGATTTTGGTCCTGCCGCCGGTGGCGCCGCCGCCCTCGCCGGTTGCGCACTGAGGGATCCGGCCGGCGATGATCGATTCGCCGGTAGAAGGCACACCAGCGAGCATGACTGGCGATCGGCGGGCGCGGCTGCGCGATCTGGCGCGGCTTTTTTTGCGGCTGGGGACGACCGCGTTCGGCGGGCCGGCAGCGCATATCGCGATGATGGAAGACGAGGTCGTGCGGCGGCGCGGCTGGGTTACGCCCGAAGAATTCCTCGACATGGTGGGGGCGTGCAACCTGATTCCGGGGCCGAACTCGACCGAAATGGCGATCCATATCGGCCATCGGCGGGCGGGCCTGCGCGGCCTGGCGGTGGCGGGCGCGTGCTTTATCGTGCCGGCGATGGCGATCACGATCGCGGTCGCCTGGGCCTACGTTCGCTGGGGCTCGATGCCGCAGGTGGCGGGGGTGCTCTACGGGATCAAGCCGGTGATCATCGCGGTGATCGTGCAGGCGCTGTGGCGCCTGTGGCCGAGTGCGGCGCGCACGCGGAGGCTGACGGCGATGACGATCGCGGCGACGGTGGCGGCCTTGGCGGGCTTCAACGAGATCGCGCTCCTGTTTGCTGCCGGCATTTTCGCGATCGTGGCGGCGCAGATTGCAAAGCGGATCGGCGGGCGCGCGACGGTCGCGGCGGCGGTTGCAGTCCCGGTCGCGGCGTCGGGCGCGATAGCGGCGTCAGAGCCGGCGGCGCCGTTCGGACTGGGCAAGATGTTCTTGATATTCGCCAAGATTGGCGCGGTGCTGTTTGGCAGCGGCTACGTTTTGTTGGCCTTTCTGCAGGCGGATTTCGTCGATCGCTTGCACTGGCTGACGCGCGGCCAACTGCTCGACGCGGTGGCGGTGGGCCAGTTCACACCGGGACCCGTATTCTGCACGGCGACCTTTATCGGTTATCTGCTGGGATCGACCACCGGCTCGCTGGTGGCGACGGCGGGAATTTTTCTGCCGGCCTTTGTTTTCGTGGCGATCAGCGGACCGTTGCTGCCGCGGCTGCGGCGATCGCCGACGGCGGGTGCGTTTCTCGATGGAGTCAACGCGGCCGCGCTGGCATTGATGATCGCGGTGACCTGGGACCTCGGGCGCGCGGCGATTATCGACGCGACCACGGTGACGCTGGCGCTGTTGGGCGCGATCGCGCTGATTCGGTTTCGCGTGAACTCGGCGTGGGTGATTATGGCCGGCGGAATCGCGGGCGCGTTGTTATGGTCGGCGCCGCATCCATAGGCATCGACGACGCAGCAGGAAATCCGCCGGCGGGTCTCGCGAAGTGATGTATCTAATTAAAATATTGATGCGCGCGGCCAGCGTTCACGCGCCGGAATCGTCGTCGCTACCGCCGTCGCTATCGGTATCATAGTTGGCTACCGAGTCGGCTTCGCAGGCCGCTTCCGTGGGACTTGCGCTCGTTGCAGCGACGGTCTGAGGTTGTAAATCCGGCGACATCTCGGCGAGCCTGCGCGCGACGATGATAAAGGCCGAATGCGCGATCATCCGATGCATCGGGCGCACGCTCATCCCCTTGACGTGCCAATTGCGCATGAGGGTTTCGAAACTTTCGATCTCGGCGAAATCGGGGCGCCGCTGAAGCGCCTCGACCGTGTCTTTGAGTTGGATGACCGTCGGTACGTACCCGATAAAGACTCCGCCGGGGCGCAAGGCGCGGGCGACGACGTCAAGCGCGCGGCCGGGTTCGGGGAGATCGAGGAAGAGGCGATCGACGCCGGTCTCGTCGAAGCCCTCGTAGAGGTCGCGCAGCTTGAGCGTCCAGTTGGGCGCGGCGCCGAAGAACGTGGCGACGTTGCGGCGCGCGGCGGCGGCGAAATCCTCGCGCAATTCGTATGAGATCAGATGTCCTGTGGGCCCGACGGCGCGCAGCAGGGCGATGGTCAGGGCGCCGGCCCCGACGCCGCCTTCGATCACGGTGGCCCCGGGATAGACGTCGCCCCAGACCAGCAGCGGGCCGGTGTCCTTGGGATAAATTACCTGGGCGGCGCGCGGCAGATGGGGAATGAGATCGGCATAGGTGGGCCGCAAGACGAGGTAATTCTCGCCAGTGCTGAATTTCACGCGCGAGCCTTCCTCGATGCCATAAAGGCTTTCGGGGGCGAGGTCGCCACGAATTTCCAGCTTTTTGCCGGGCCGCAGGATTTTCAGGTAGCGGCGGCCCTTGCGATCGATAAAGAGGACGGCGTCGTTTTCTTTGAGTAGATTGTTCAAGCAGTTACACGCTTAAAGGTTAAACGTGCCGGGTGCAACCTGCATTGCGGCCGACTATTGACTATAATAGGGGGTGGCGTTTACGCTCGTGGGTGGTCCCGGCGATTGCAGTTCAACCGATCGATGTATCAGGCGGAGCAGCGGCCGGGTAATTTTTTGGCCTCGGAAGACGGCTGGTAACGGGATTCGACGCCGAGGCGAGAGCACCCGGCGCGGCGCCCCGGGCAGGGCCCGGAACTTTAGCGACAGGCGGTTAGGAAATGGCGGAAAAAAAGGCAAAGACGGCGCAAAAGATCGGTGGGCAAGTCGAGCGCAAGCGCGTATGTCCGACGTGCGGTGCGGAGGGCAAGGTCACGCTGTTCGCAGGCTACGGCCGCAAGGGCTTCTACGTGGTCTGCGAGAAAGCCTGCGGTTACGTCGGCGCGCTGCGATGAGGGCGGTGCAGGTTTGACCATGGCAAGAGTACGCAAGACCAAGGCATCCAAAAAAGATCTGTACTCGGGCTTCGGCGACGCGGTAGATGAGCGCGAGGAAGATGCGGATCTTCCTAAAGACGAAGCGGGCCGTCGCAAAATCAAGCGTCAATACCAGGAATTGCTCGGCATTCGGATCGAGAAGCTCAAGGGGCGGATTCTGAATCGCGAGCGCATCAACAAGACCATCGAGGGTATCTACTTCATTTGCTCGAAGTGCATGAAGGTGTGCCATTCGCTGGACGACGGGCTGACCGAGGATCCCAATAACGTCGATAACCATTGCGCCAAATGCGCCAAGACGCGGACCGCAGCGGCCTGAGGTCGTGACGCGGCTCGTGCGGGCAACGGCGGGGCGAATCACGCCGGTGGCGTCGTAGCGGCGTGTCCAGCGGGATCGCAGAACCCTAACCCACCGTGTCCATTGTCCACATCGTGAGCACGCTGAATGGAGGCGGCAGCGCATTCGGCATTGATTTGGCCGGGTGAAATTGTAAATTTCGTGCGAGCCGCCTTTACCGTCACCGGGATCACAACGCGGCCGGGAGTACGACAGGAATCATGGGACTACAGCTTATCCCGCCCGACATTAACCTCGACTTCGTCGGCAAGCGCTTCATCTTCGTAACGCTCTCGACGATCGTCAATGTCGCGGCGATTATTTTGCTGCTGGTGGTCGGCCTCAATTACGGGGTCGATTTCGCCGGCGGCAGCGTAGTCCAGGTCAAGTTCGACAAACCGACCAACGGCGAACAGATTCGCAAGGCGCTCAGCTCGATGGAATTGGGCGAAGTGTCGGTGCAGGACTTTGGCGCGAGCGATAAAAACCAGTTCCTGGTGCATTTCGAGAAAGTCAAAAATATCGGCAGCATCGGCAAAGAGCTCGAGGGCGCGCTCGCAAAGAGTTACGGCACGAGCAACAAGTCGGAGGTGCTGCGGGTTGAGACGGTAGGCGCGAAGGTCGGCCACGATTTGCGCATCGACGGATTCCTGGCGGTCGCGTTCGCGACGATCTTCATGGGCATCTACATCGCGATCCAGTTCCGCAACGTGAGCTGGAGCTTCGGCGCCGGCGCCGTTATCGCGCTCATCCATGACGTGCTGGTGGTGACCGGTGCGCTGGTGATTTCGCGGCTCGAGTTCGACCTGACGACGCTCGCTGCTTTGCTCACCGTTATCGGCTATTCGGTTCACGACACGATTATCGTGTCCGATCGTATTCGCGAGGACGCCGGCAAACGCCGCCGCGAAGGCCTCGATGTGACGATGAATCGCGCGATCAACGAGACCCTGTCACGCACGATTCTGACCTCGGGGACCGCGCTCACGGTGCTGTTGTCGCTGCTCGTGCTCGGTGGCCCGATCCTGCGTCCGGCCGCGTTCACGCTCTTCGTCGGGATCATCACGGGAACCTATTCTTCAATTTATATCGCAGGTCCGGTCGTACTCTTCTGGGAGAAGGGTCACGGCGGCGGCAAGACCGCGGCGTCGCGCGCAGCCTAGCCGGTGCACATCCGGCGGCGCGGCTCATTCGGCCAGAAACTTGACGGCGCGCAGAGGATCCGAGCGTGGCGGTAGAGGTCAGCAGCGGACGCGGGCGCTATCGGATAATCGAAGCCGCGCCGTCTGAATCGGGCGCCGGCGCGATCGTGCTGACACTTGCACTCGAACGTGCCGACGGGGTCGAACGGGTCGTGTTCCGCTGCCGGATAGACGCCGGATTGGCCGGCCCCGATTCGCCCGGCGAACTTATCGCGCGGATTCAGCCGTGGGTCGAGCGTGAATTCGAGATCATCCGGGAAGCGGCGCTCAAATCTATTCGCAGCGAACGCAAGCTCCATGAAATCGCCTTCGATACTTCCAGGCGCGGACCGTTCTAGGGGGCGCTTGATGAAGGTGCCGATGATGAGGGTGCCACGATGGAAGTTGACAAGATGGAAGTTGAACTGAGGCCGGCGCGCGACCAGGACATCTCCGAACTCGCGCGACTGGTTGCCGGGATCGCCAGCTACCACGAATCGATAGACCCGCGCGCACGCTTCGATTGGGACGAGATTCGCCAGGCTCCGACCTGGCTCAAGGCCGTCCTTCATCGCGACCATCACGCCTTCTGGGTCGCCGACCATGGCGCGGGCCGTCTCGTCGGCTATCTCTGGGTGCATCTGCGGCGCGATCGCCAGGGGTATTTGCCTCGGGTCCGTGGATATATTAGTCATGCTTACCTTGACGAAGCCTGGCGCGGGCGCGGGCTAATGCGTCCGATGCTCGAGATGGCCTCCGACTGGTTTCGCGCAAAGGGCGTCGCGGTGATAACGCTGACCGTTCTCGATCGCAATTGGCTGGGATCGGCGGCGTGGTACAAGGCCGGCTATGAAGATTGGACTCACGAACGGCGAATCGAGCTCAAACCGCGCCCGAAGAAGGTCTGATTCGCCACTCGAGACTTGCCTGACCCGTCGGTTCGTGCACCCTCATTTCCCTTGACATTCAACGGCTAAAGCCTTACTAGACCTGATGGGTCAACTATTCCGAAGCGGTATATCTGAAAGCGGTGCTTCGGTTTGACAGCGGAGTCGAGCGGGCTATACTATACCTACAAGGTCCACTAATCCGTTCGAAGGTGTTCAGGAGCCCGCTGCGAGAAGAGGAAGTGATGGTTAAGCTGCCGATTTATATGGACAATCATGCGACGACCCCGGTTGACCCGCGGGTGCTCGACGCGATGCTTCCGTATTTCAGCGAAAAGTTTGGTAATGCGGCCAGCCGCAACCATAGTTTTGGCTGGGAAGCGGAAGAGGCGGTGGACAAAGCCCGCCACCAGATAGCGGCGGTGATCAACGCCAAGTCCAAGGAAATTATTTTCACCAGCGGCGCGACCGAGTCTGACAATCTCGCGATCAAAGGCGTGATCGATTTCTACAAGGACAAGGGTAACCACGTCGTCACCTGCGTGACCGAGCATAAGGCGGTGCTCGACAGTTGCCGCGCGCTCGAGCGCAACGGAAAGGCGACGGTTACCTATCTGCCGGTGGACAAGTACGGGATGGTCGATCCGGACGCGGTGCGCGCAGCGATCACCGACAAGACCGTGCTGATCACGCTGATGTACGCCAATAACGAAATCGGCACGATTCATCCGGTGGCCGAGATTGGCCGTATCGCCAAGGAAAAGGGCATCGTGTTCCATTGCGACGCGGTGCAAGCGGTGGGCAAGATTCCGGTCGACGTCGAACGCGACGGAATCGACCTGCTCTCGATGAGCGCTCACAAGATTTACGGACCCAAGGGAGTCGGTGCGATATACGTCCGCTCGAAGGGTCCGCGAGTACGGATCTCGCCGCAGATGGATGGCGGCGGGCACGAGCGCGGAATGCGCTCGGGGACGCTCAACGTCACCGGGATCATCGGCTTGGGCAAGGCCTGCGAAATCGCGCAAGCGGAAATGGCCGAGGAGACCCGCCGGATGCTCGAACTGCGCAACCAGTTGCAGGCGGGGATTTTCGAGCGGCTCGACGAGGTCTATCTCAACGGCCATCCGACCGAGCGGCTGCCGGGGAATCTCAACGTGAGTTTTGCTTACGTCGAGGGCGAATCGCTGCTGATGGGTATCAGCGATATCGCGGTCAGTTCGGGCTCGGCCTGCACTTCGGCGACGCTCGAGCCGTCGTATGTGATTCGCGCGCTCGGGATCGACGAAGAACTTGCGCATAGCTCGATCCGCTTCGGAATCGGCCGTTTCAACACCGGCGAAGAGGTCGATTTCGTGGCCGAACGGGTCACCAAAGAAGTCAAGCGGCTGCGCGAAATGTCGCCGCTCTATGAGATGGCGCGCGAAGGTATCGACCTCAAGTCGGTGCAGTGGAAGACGGAGTAGCGAGGCGGGAGAACTTAGATGGCTTATTCAGAAAAAGTAATCGAACATTACACCAATCCGCGCAACGTTGGCAGCTTCGCCAAGGGCGAGGAGAACGTCGGCACTGGCGTCGTCGGAGCGCCCGAATGCGGTGACGTGATGAAGCTCCAGCTCAAGATCTCGCCCGAGGGAATGATCGAGGACGCGAAGTTCAAGACCTTCGGCTGCGGCAGTGCGATCGCGAGCTCGAGTTACGTGACCGAGCTGGTTAAGGGCAAGCATATTGAGGAAGCGATGACGATCAAGAACACCGTCATCGTCAAGGAACTCAACCTGCCGCCGGTCAAGATTCATTGCTCGGTGCTGGCCGAGGACGCGATCAAGGCGGCGATCTCCGATTGGAAGAATCATCAGGCCCCCGCGGCCGCGTCCGAGCCCGGGAAGGCGCAGGAGGGCTGAGCCAAGGTGGCTACGGTCACACTTTCGGAAAACGCGGTCAAAAAGATTCACCAGTTGACCGTCGACCAGCCGGAGTCCGGCCTGCGCGTCAAGGTCGTGGGCGGCGGATGCTCGGGTTTGCAGTATCGAATGGAGATCGACTCGGCCAAGGAGCGCGACAAAGTCTTCGAGCGTGACGGGGCCCGGCTGATCGTGGACAAGAAGAGTTTTCTGTACCTGAACGGTTCGGAACTCGACTACGGCGAAGATCTCATGGCCGCGGGGTTCCGGTTGGTCAATCCCAACGCCAAGCGGACCTGCGGCTGTGGCGAATCATTCGTGGTCTGAGGGGGCGTTGGCCGGGAGAAAATTTACCTCGGTTTCGACGGAATCATGATTAAGTGTCAAGCATGCGGGCGCGAGCAGGAGCCGCGTCTGTTGTGTGCGCAATGCGCCGCGCCGCTGGGCGCCGCGCTTGATTGTTTCGCCGCACTCGGAATGCCGCGCCTGTTGACCATCGACCCGGCGCATCTCGAACGGGTGTACCACGACCTCGGTCGCCGGATTCATCCGGATCGCTTCGCCAACAAATCGGTGAAGCTGCGCGACGCGAGTCTGCGCGCCACCGCATCGCTGACGCGGGCTTATCGCACGCTGCGCGACCCGGTCAGCCGCGGACTTTATTGGCTCGAACTCAACGGTCATAAGCTGGCCGAAAACAACAAGAGCGTTCCTGCCGACCTTGCGGCGATGGTCTTCGAGGTGCAGGAACAATTGGCCGATCTGCGCGCGGCGCAGGACGATGGCGAGGCAGAGGCGGAGGGGTTGCGCGGCGAGGTGGAAGAGCGGCGCACGGAACTGGATCGCATGATCGAGCAGGCCCGGCACCAACTAGGGGAGAATTTTGCACGCTGGGACGCTCATCGCGCTGCGGATGACGGGCCCGGCGCGGCCCGCGATTCGCTGGTGATGGAACTCAAGTCGGTGCTCTCGAAGCTCGCCTATCTCAGAACTCTGACCCGCGACATTGACCGCGAACTTGATTCGGCGCAGGCGGCCTGAACCCTGAACGACGCCACGCCGGCGGCGGTCGCTGCATGCAGCACCATTCGCCGGGTAAGGCGTGGAATATCCGGCAGCATAAGAATTTTTATATGGCTCGAATTATTTGAATAGACCTTGGCACCACCAATAGCCTGATCGCCGTACACTAGGTGAGCTTGCGAACCGAGCGAACGAGTCTGCGAGGCGCGCAAGGATAAGACTCTTAATCAAACAAGAATTGATTCGATAAACTTTTGTATGGCTCGAATTTTTGGCATAGACCTCGGCACTACCAATAGCCTGATCGCCGTCATGGATGATGGCCGGCCGCAGGTGATCGCCGACCCCGTAAGTGGCGATTCCTTGCTGCCGTCGGTGGTTGCGCTCGCGCCCGACGGCAAGGTCTTCGTCGGTGACGAGGCGATCGCCATGGAACCGCATCTGAACGGCGCGCGCGACGGTCGCGCCGCAGCCGTGGATTTCCCCGGCGGCGAAGTCGGCGCCGTGGTGCGATCGGTCAAGCGCTATATGGGTCGCGGCGGCGAGGAACTCGCCGACGAGGATCGCCGGCGCTACACCTTTACCGATCTGGCGGGCTCGGTGGTGCGCTTCCAGGTCGGCTCGCGGGTTTATACGCCCCCGCAGATTTCGGCTGAAATCCTGCGCGCACTCAAGGCTCGCGCGGAAGCTGCATTGGGCGGCGAGAAGGTCGAGCGCGTGGTCGTTACGGTGCCGGCCTACTTCAACGACGGTCAGCGGCAGGCGACCAAGGATGCCGGGCGGCTGGCCGGGCTCGAGGTGGTGCGCCTGGTCAACGAGCCGACCGCTGCGTCGCTCGCATACGGCCTGAATCAGAAGGCCGAAGGGTGCGTCGCGGTATTCGATTTTGGCGGTGGAACTTTCGATATTTCCATCCTCAATATCAAGGGCGGAATCTTCGAAGTGCTGGCGACCAACGGCGATACTCATCTGGGCGGCGACGATCTCGATCGGTTACTGATCGATACGCTGCTCGAGGGCGCCTCGCCGGAGCAGCGCGCCGATCGCCACGTCTGGAACAGCGCGCGCCACGTCGCCGAAGACGCCAAGAAAGCGCTCAGCGAGGCGGCAAGCGTCGAGTTGCGGCTGGATCTTTCGGGCCGCAAGCTGGCGCGCACGATCACCCGCTCCGAGTTCGAGCGGATGGCGGCGCCGATCGTCGACCGAACGCTCGAATGTTGCCGGCGCGCACTCGCCGACGCCGCTCTAACCCCGGCTCAAATCGACGCGGTGGTGCTGGTCGGCGGCTCGACGCGGACGCCGCTCGTGCGCCAGCGCGTCGGAGAGTTTTTTGGACGCGAGCCGCTGTGCTCGCTCGATCCCGATCAGGTAGTCGCTCTCGGCGCCGCAGTGCAGGCGAGTGTCCTGATGGGTGCGCAGGGCGACATGCTGTTGCTCGACGTGGTTCCGCTTTCTCTCGGTATCGAAACCATGGGCGGCGTGATGGAGCGGCTGATCCATCGCAATACCACGATTCCGACCAGCACCACCGAGGGCTTTACCACCGCGGTGGACAATCAGACCCACGTTGACGTGCACGTGCTGCAAGGCGAGCGCGAGTTGGCGCCGGACTGTCGCAGCCTGGCGCGCTTCAAGCTGGGTCCGCTCGACTCGCAGCCGGCCGGCGTACCGCGTATCGAAGTTACTTTCCTCGTTGACGCGAACGGAATACTGAATGTAACAGCGCGCGACGAGCGCACCGGCCGCGAGCATTCGGTGGACGTAAAGCCCAGTTACGGCCTCACCGACGACGATATCGAGCAGATGCTCGAGGAATCGATCGACTTCGGCGAGGAGGATATTGAACAGCGGCTGCTGATTTCGGCGCGCAACGATGCCGATCAGATACTGAGCGCGTTGGATAAGCAGTTGCGCGAGTTCGGAGAGTTGGTGGAGGAGGGCGAGCGGCGGCAGATTGCCGAGGCGACGGCACGCCTCGAGCTTGCACGGCAAGGCGTGGATCGCGAACGGTTGAGCAAAATGGTCGAGGAACTCAACGAAATCACCACGCCGTTTGCCGAACGAATAATGGACCGCGCAATCAAGCTGGCGCTCGAAAAAAAATCGATTGACGAAATTACTTGACGAATCGGAGGAAAAGGTGCATGCTGCTTCGCCTTATCGGCGAACTCCATAAAAGCCCGCTTCCCGCGTCAAGGGAGAGGGGCAATTTGTAATGGAACTGAAATGGGACCAGGCGGAAGAGATCGCTGAGGTTCTGGCCGAAAATCATCCGGGACTGAATCCATTGCAGGTGAGATTTACCGACCTGCGCCAATGGGTGATCGATCTGGACGAGTTCGGCGATGAACCAGGCGCTTCGACCGAAGGCAGGCTGGAAGCGATCCAGATGGCTTGGAACGAACTGTACGAGGAAAACAGCGACGACTGAATAGAGTCGTGGCGGTGAACGTCATAGACAAAGGAGGTGGCGGCGGTGGATGCGATGAGGACTGACCAGGGAGGAAAGATGCAAGAAAAGGAAACATTGGATGAGAGATTGCCGGCGCTGTTTGAGCCGGACACCCTCTTGCCCATCCAGTACTTCGAGGCGATGCGTCGCAAGCATTTGCTCGAGGGAGAAAAACGCCTGATTCTGAGCGTGCTCGAAGATGCGATCGAGTGCTTCATGAAGTGCATGGACTCGGCCACCAGCAAGGGCCAGCGCCTGTACCGTGAAGCCGACGAGTGGATTGCGCTGGAAGATAAGCATTGGGTTTTTTCTTTCGACAACGTCTGCGACATGCTCGATATCAACCCCGAGTATATGCGGCGCGGATTGAGGGATTGGAAGCAGCGTAAGATCGAGGCAATGCAACGTGCCGCCGAGGCCAAAGCTGAAGCCGCGGCGCGTGCCGAGATGGACGCGGCAGCGGGTATCGTCGCGCAGCCCGAGCCGGTTGCGGACGCGCCCGTAGCGGTGGCCGAGCCGCCAAAGCCGGCCCCCGTCGCGAACGCCAAGGTCTTCGTACCGAGGGCAATACAGCGCAAGAGCGCAGCGGTTGTGCCTGCGCGACCCACCTCGCATAATCTGCGAAAGGCGCGCGCCTGACCTAAGGTATTCGGGTTACCTCAGGCGGGATCAGTTCCCGAGACGATTCATGGAAGGCGGCCATAAATGGCCGCCTTTTCCATTTGCGCCACCACGGTCCGAATCAACCCCCCGTCAATTGCAGCCCTCCATTACCGTCATTCACAGGTGCATGGGTATCTCGATCTGCTCCATCGCGCGACGATTCGGTCCAGGGTTGCCAATTTGGTATAAAGGTTTACCATTTGCGTACACGTTACATGGTTACACGCCGGTCATTTGAAAATTCGTCAGTAGGACATTGATCTATTTTTGAACGCGCGGGCGGCATGCTTGATGCCCTCTCTATCTATCAGATGGCGATGAGACCAGAATTCTTGAAACTAAACTTGGTTACTAACGTCTTGATGAGTAGGGACATTGAATTGATTGAGAGAGGAGGTGTCCGGCTGTGATTTCAAAAAAGGCAATTTTCGCAGGGGTATTTTCAGCAATAGTCGGGATCGGGATGCTGGTGATGCCGACGAGCGCATTGGCGCACGGCCGAGACCACGACGGTGGCGGCTGGGGCCAGCGGCATCATGATAACGGCAGGCATCTGGGCTGGAACAACCATCGCGGCGATGATGACGACGACTACCGCGGCGGGGGCTACTATCAGCAACCGTACAATTACGGCTATCAGCAGCCCTACCGGTATGGCCAAGGGGATAATGACGGCGACGAAGGATACGGATACGGCAATCGTTGGCGCAGCAACGGCTGGAACGGTAACGGTATGGCGAGCCGCCGTCATCCCGGATTGATCTGGTCATGCGACTCACAGGGTCACCACTGCCATTGGGCGCGGCGCTACGGCTCGGCCTACCGGAACAACGGCTATTACGGAAACAATGGCTACGGCAACGGCTACTACGGAAACAACGGTTACTACGGCTCGCCGTTGGGCGGATTAGGTGCACTGGTAGGTCCGCTGCTTGGAGCTCCGGTTCGATAATCGGATAATCGAAAGTCATCTCAATATAATCGAAAAACGCCCCGTCAATCTGGCGGGGCGTTTTCTTTTGGCCGGTGCAGAGGCCGTGCGGCCGATCAAACCGGCGCGTGTTTATTGCCGTCATGTGATCATTGGCGGCGCGTAATCATTCGCGGTGTGAAATCACCAGTTCGAGGCCAGTGTTTCGATCGCCTTCAGGACCCGTGCTCGGCGTTCATCCTGGTTGGGTGCGTACGAAGTGAATTGAAGCGTGCTGGTGGTGATGCCGGCGGCTTCATATTCGCGCAGGCGTTTGGCGATACGCTCGGGTGAGCCGAGAACGTAGATCGACTCGACCATGCTTTGCGGGATCGTTTGCAGTGCCTTCTTGCGATCGCCGGCGTTCCAGGCCTCGAAGGCGACGCGCGCCTCGTTTTCGAAACCGATTTCGCGAAAGAACTTGTTGTACTGCGGAACGGTGACGTAGGCCGTCAGCTCGCGGCGCAGATTCTCGCGCACGACTTCTTCCTCAGGATCGACCGCGACCATGATACGGCATGCGATATCGATATTGTCGGTCGGCTTGCCCGCACTGCGCGCGCCCTCGCGAATGTGCTCGAGCAGCGGTGCGAAGGTCTCCGGGGTGATGTAGTTGACGATTACGCCGTCGCCGATCTCGCCGGCCGTGCGCAACATCAGCGGACCCTGTGCACCGACATAGATTGGCGGCGGCGGTTCGACCGGCGCGGAGAGTCGGAAGCCGTTGATGTGGACGGTCTTGCCGGCCATCGTGACCTTCTGTCCGGTAAAGGAGGCGCGCAGTGCCTCGACGGTCTCGCGCAGCCGCGTCACCGGCATCTTGTACGGCACCCCCATCCATTGCTCGACGATGGTGGGAGTCGAGATGCCCACGCCGAGAATGAAGCGGCCGCCCGAGAGGCGCTGCACGGTCGCCGACGAAATTGCGATCAGCGCGGCAGGGCGCGTAAAAACCGGCACGATTGCAGTGCCAAGCCGCATCCGCTCGCTGGCGACCGCAGCCGCGGCGACCGGTACGAAGGCGTCACCGTGGAAGGTTTCGTAAGACCAGGCGTCGGTGAAACCGGCGCGCTCGGCATGGCGCACGAGGTCGGCAAAGTGGGGATTCTGGAAGCCGTCGAGGGGGATTGTAATTCCAAGTCGCATCATGGTGGACAGATTCTCCCGTTGACAACGGGCGATTTCAACCCGCGGGCGGGGGTTCGAGTGCTAGCGCCTGGGCCAGGTGCAGCGGACGCCGCCCGTCGCAGAAGTTACGAATCTGTGCGCGGCAGGCGAAGCCGTCGGCGATCACGATGGTATCGGGGGCGCTCGAATTGATCGCCGGGATCAGTACGCGATCGCCGATTGCGCGCGAGACTGCGAAATGGATCTCGCCGTAACCAAACGCGCCGGCCATTCCGCAGCAGCCCGCGTCGGGTGCGACCACGTCGAGGTCGGGCGCCTTGGACAGCAAAGAGAGTTCGCCCGCCATGCCGGCGAGCGACTTCTGATGGCAGTGGCCGTGGACGAGCGCGTGGCCGCGCAGTTTCGGCGGCACAAAATACGGGGCCTCGCGGGTGAGGAACTCATCGAGCAGCAGCGTGTTTTCGGCAAGCGTTTGCGCGCGCGACAGCCGCGGAAAGAGCCCCGGTAACTCGTCGCGGAAGGTCAGGATGCAACTCGGTTCGAGGCCGACGATTTTGACTCCGCGTTCGGCGTAGGGTGCGAGCGTCTCGAGCGCCCCGAGCATCCGGATGCGCGCACGGTCCATCAGGCCCTGGTCGTAAAGCGGGCGCCCGCAGCAGACGTCGCGCGGCGGCAAGGTGACGCGAAAGCCGGCGCGCTCGAGCGCGGCGGTCGCGGCGATCGCGACCTCGGGCTCGAAGAAATTATTGAAGGTGTCGGGAAACAGCAGCACCTCGGCGCCCTGCGGATTTTTGGCGGCGCGCCGCCCGAACCAGCGGCGAAATGGCGTCGTGGCGACGGTCGGCAATTGGCGCTCGGGATGGACGCCGAGGAGGCGCTTGAGTATCCGGCCCGAGTTGCCGCCGGCAATTGAATTCGAGAGCCCCGGGATCAGCGAGGCGGCGCGGGCGAATTCGTGAATGTGTCCGAAGAAGTGGGCCGGCAGCGGGCGGCGATGAGTCAGGTAGTGATTGGCGAGAAATTCGGCCTTGTAGGACGCCATATCGACCGACGCGGGACATTCGGTCTTGCACGCCTTGCACGACAGGCACAGTTCCAGAGCGTCGTAGAGGGCGCGATCGGCGAAGCCGTCCTTGAGCAGGCCGTTGCCGGAGAGCGCCTCGTGGAGCAGGCGGGCGCGGCCGCGGGTGGAATGCGCTTCGTCGCGCGTCGCCATATACGACGGGCACATCACGCCGGCGTCGGTCTTGCGGCATTTGCCGATACCGACGCATTTGAGCGCGGCGCCGGCAAGACCGCCTTCGGCGCTGAAGTCGAAATGCGTAGGCATCGGCGGCGGCGCGTAGTTGGCGCCGATCCGCAGATGTGCGTCGAGCGGTTCCGCGTCCACGATTATTCCGGGGTTCATTCGATGGTCGGGATCGAAGGCGCGCTTGAACTCGCGAAAGGCGCCGATCAACTCGCTGCCAAACATTTTCGGGAGCAGTTCGGAACGCGCCAGCCCGTCGCCATGCTCGCCCGAGAGCGAGCCCCCGAACTCGATCACGAGATCGCCAATCGCAAGCATCGCGGCGCGGAACTTCGCGACACCGTCGCGGGTGAATAGATCGAAGTTGATGCGGCAGTGAACGCAGCCTTCGCCGAAATGACCATAATAGGTCGCGGCGGCGAGGTCGTAGCCGTCGAGCAATTTGACGAAGCGGCGCAGGAAGTGGCCGAGCCGGGCGGGCGGCACGGCACAGTCCTCGGCACCTGGCCAGGTGCGCGGCTGGCCGCGCACGAAGGCACCCGCGCCGAGGCCGGATTCGCGCAATCGCCAGACCGCGAGCTGATCGCCGGCGTCGAGTAAGGTCGCGACGCCCGAACATGCGGCGACGGTTTCGGCTTGCCGCCGCAACGATTCAGCGGCGTCGCGGACTTCGTCGGCCGATTCGCCGCCGAGTTCGACCATCAGAAAAGCGCGGCCGCTTGGCAGCAAATTTACCGCGGCGATACCCTTTTGCCGGGCGATGTCGGGCAGATGATGGTCGAAGCCCTCGAGCGCCTGCGGGCGATGCTCGAGCATCCAGGGCATCTGATCGGCGGCCAGATAAACATCGTCGAATCCGAGCACCACCAGTGCGAGATGCCGCGGCTTGGGCACCAGCCGCACGGTCGCGCCGAGGATCGTCGCCAGCGTGCCCTCGGAACCGACTATCGCACGGGCCAGATTGAAGCCGTTTTCGGGCAGCAACTCGTCGAGGTTGTAGCCGGAGACACGGCGCGGGATTTTGGGATAGCCCGTGCGAATCGCGTCGCTGTGAGTACTCGCGATCGCGCGCAGCGTGCCGCCGAGGCTGGCGATGCGGCTGGCGGCCCGGCTTCCGGTAGTCTCGCCAGCGATGCCGGCGCCGAGAACCATTCGGGTGCCGTCGTAGAGCAACACGTCGAGCCGCTCGACGTTGTCCACGGTCTTGCCGTGAGCGGCGGAATGCGCGCCGCAGGAATTATTGCCGATCATGCCGCCGAGCGTGCAGCGATCCTTGGTCGATGGGTCGGGCGCGAAGAATAACCCATAGGGCGCCGCGGCGGCGTTGAGCTGCGCCTGCACGACTCCTGGTTGCACCACGGCGACGCGCCTTTCGGCGTCGATGTGTGCAATCGAATTCATGTACTTCGAGAAGTCGAGGACCAGCGCGGTGTTGGCGGTCTGTCCGCCGAGTGCGGTGCCGCCGCCGCGTGGAAGTACCGCCATTGCGTTCTCGCGCGCGAACTCGAGGGCCCGGATAACGTCGTCGTCGTGGCGGGGTATCACGACCCCGATTGGCACTCGCCGATAGTTTGAGGCGTCGGTGGAATAGATGGCGCGGGTGGCAGCGTCGAAGCGAACTTCGCCCTCGATCGCGGCGGCTAGTTTATCTTGCATTGCGTTGATCGAAGCCATTGTGGGTTCGATTGTAGTTCACCTGAGCGGGAGAATTACAGGTGCGGAAGAACGCAGTGTCGCGTGAAAAATAAAAGCGGACGCGAACCCCTGAGGAGGCCGCGTCCGCTATCGATGCGAAGGGTCAGGCAGCCGGCGGGACGATTGCGATCTTGCCGGCGACGGAGCCTTTCTCCATCAAATCCTGCGCCTTGCCGAGGTCCTTCAGAGGAAGCACCTCACCGACCACCGGCTTAATGTGACCGCTATCGACGAAACGCATCGCGTCGATCAGTTCGCCCTTGTTGCCAAGATGCGAGCCGAGATAGTTCTGCTGCTTGTTCCACAGCAGGCGAATATCGAGATGGGCGTCGAAGCCCGAGGTCGCACCGCAGGTGACGATGGTGCCGCCCCACTTCAGACATTGCATCGAGGTCGGCCAGGTGTCGGCGCCGGTGTGCTCGAAGACGATATCGGCGCGGCGGCCGTCGGTGATTTTGCGGACTTCCTGAAAGACGTCTTGCTGCTTGCGATTGATGGTGAACTCGGCGCCCAGTTTGCGGCACAGTTCGAGTTTATCGTCGGCCGAGGCGACCGCGATCGCACGCGCGTTGAAGAGTTTCGCGATCTGAATCGCCATCACGCCGAGGCCACCGGCCGCGCCCCAGATCAGCACGAAATCACCGGCCTTGATGTGTGCGCGCGACACCAGCATCCGCCATACGGTGACCAGCACGAGCGGAATGGTGGCGGCTTCCTCAAAGGAGAGGTTGGGCGGCTTGGGCAGCGTATTGACGGCAGGAACCTTGCAATACTCGCCATGCGCACCGTCGAGCGGGCCGGTCTGGAAGCCCCAGATTTTGAAGTCGGTGCAGAAATATTCTTCGCCGCGCGTGCAGTAGTAGCATTGACGGCACGAGATGCCGCAATGGACGACGACCTCGTCGCCAATCTTGACGTTCTTGACCTCGCTGCCGGTCTCGGTAACCACACCGGCGGCGTCGGAGCCCGAGATATGAGGGAGGATGATTTTCATGCCGGGCAGCCCGCGGCGCGCCCAGATGTCGTTGAAGTTGCAGGCGGAGGCCTTGACCTTGATGACGACGTCGTTGGGGCCGGCCTGCGGGATCGGGGTGTCCCGATACTTGAGGACTTCGCAGCCTCCGTGCTGCTGAAACACAATCGCTTTCATGCAAAGGACCTTCTTTTACTGCATTCGCACGGGCGCGAATGAGAGGGTTAAGCGAAAGGAAATTATACGTTGCGGGGATTGGAGACAACAACCCGCTACCTGCGGCGAGCGTCGGTTGACGCGCGAAAGCGAATCTCATAGATCAGCGGCAACGGTTTGCCCCGCTTGATCGCGGTTCCTGCACTTAGCAGCCGCCTTTTTAGTCCTGCGGCACCCGTCGGACCGGATGCGGCCAGGGCGCCGATACCGCGGACGATTCGCGTTCGCGGCGATGGTCCTCAGCGGGGCGGCATCCGTGATTTTTCAGAATCGGAGACATCTTCATGTTCGTAATGGATAAAGGCAGGCGCTTCGTAATCCCGCGCACCGAGATGACCTATCCGGGTCACAGCATGAAACTTCATCAGAACGCGGCCGACCCGGTGAAGTCGCCGGTTGACCACGTGATGGCGGATTTCGAGGACGCCTGCCCCTATGAGTTCAAGGGCGAGAAGAGCCGCAAGGTGATGGTCGAGGCGCTCAATACGCTCGATTTCGGCAAGAAAGTCGTGACGATTCGCCCGAACAATATCCATTCGCCGTTCTTCAAGGGCGATATGGAGGCGATCGTGCTGGGGGCGCCGAATCGCTTTCACGGGATCATCTTGCCGAAGACCCGCGGGCCCGAAGAGATTCGCGCGGTCTCGAAGCTGCTCGACGACCTCGAGCAGCGGGCCGGCTGGACCTCGAAAATCCAGATCGAGTCGCTGATCGAGACGCCGCATGCGTTGATCAATGCCTACGAAATCGCGACGGCGTCGGATCGCATGGCCGGGTTGATTTTCGGCATCGCGGACTACGCGGCCAACCTCGGGATCCGCGAGATCGTTGAGAATCAAAACCAGAATTTCCATTACTCGAAGCAGGCGGTGGTGGTTGCGGCGAAGGCGGCCGGACTCCATGCGGTGGATAACGTTTACCTGCGGCTGTGGCGCAAGGACGACTCGCCCGAGCGCATCGCTGAGTTGCAGGCTGGCTTGCGCGACAAGAATCAGGGCGCCGCGAATCTCGGCATGGACGGCACTTGGGTGATACATCCGCAGCAGGCGGAGATCTGCAATAGTTGTTACACGCCGAACCAGACCCAGGTCGACGAGGCGCGCCGGGTAATCAAGCTCTACCATGAGAAGGGCGGCGGCTCGATGGCGGATCCGGTGAGCGGCGAGATGATCGACGAAGCGACGATCAAGATCGGCTTGATGGACCTGGCCAAGGGGGCGCAGGCGGGTATGGTGGATGCGGCGGAGCTGGCCGACTGGTCGGCGAAGAGCAAGGCGATCACGGGCTACGACATCCTGGAGCTGATGCGCCGCACGGCATAAGGAATCGGCGACGCGCCGGCAAATGGCGCGCGTGGTCGAGGCGATAACTGGAAGAATGAGCGGCGGGAGATCGATTCTCCCGCCGCTCGATTTTGTGGACTAAAGCAGGTTGTAAGCGCGAGCGACGTTCTCGCCCAGGACTCCGCGCCGGGCGCTGCTCGACATCCCCTCGACCATCCCGCGCAACTCGACCAGATAATCGCCCGGATGATCGGGATGGGGATAATCCGAGGCCCAGAAGAAACGATCCTCGCCGATAAGCTTGGTCAGCGGCGCGATCGAACGCTCGTCGGGGTCGCCCGAGATGTAACATTGGCGCTTGAAGTAGTACGACGGACGCTCCTTGAGCTGGACCGTGCCGCCGAGACCGGTGCGCCGGTAGATGGCGTCGGCGCGGTCGAGCCAGTAGCCGATCCAGCCCGCGCCGGATTCAAGCACGACCGTGCGCAGGCGCGGAAAGCGATCGAAGACGCCGTACTGGAACATCGTGCCGAAGGCGTGGGACACACCTTGGGCGGCGAACAAATCGAAATACCAGTCGGCCCAATCCATATTGTCGAAGCGCTGATGCACGCCCCACGCGGGGGGCTCGAGCGTCGGATGAATCGCAAACGGGATATCCAGATCCTGGGCCGCCGCGAAGACCGGATCGTGATCGACGTGGCCGTGCGGTTTGCGCGTGATTGTGAAGGGGCAGGCGAACGCGCCCTTGCATCCGTCCTTGACCGCGCGCTCGAGTTCGCGGGCCGCGGCCGCCGGGTCGCCAAGCGAGATGTGCGCGATCGGAATCAGGCGTCCGCCGGAATCGCGGCAGAAGTCAGCGATCCAGCGATTGTACGCGGTGCAATAGGCGGCCGATAATTCGGCATCGAAAACTTCCGCCTCCCACAAAATGCTAATCGTCGGATAGATCACCGACTTGGCCATGCCTTCGGTATCGAGCAGCGAGATCCGCTCCTTCATATCCATGGCGCCATAAGCCGCACCGCTGACGTAGGCACCGACGGTCTCGACGCCTTCGAGGCTGTCGAAGACCCGGTGCTTCTCGCCCGAGCGCGACTTCAGCAGTTCGCGGCGCTGGGCGTTTACATCCTCGACCTTGGCGCCGAGTTCCTGGAGTTTTTTCATGCCCCCGAGCGAGGCCAGCAGCGTTGGACTGGTGAGCGCGGAGCGTTTGTTGTCGATTTCAAGGTATTCGCGCTTGTCGTCGCCGACTTTGATCCGGATAGCGCGATCGCGATACTTGGGTTCGAGATATTTTTCCCACAGGTCGGGCGGCTCGAGAATGTGGCCGTCCGCGTCGATCAGTAGTTCTTCCGTGCTCATTTAGTCCCTCCAGCCGAATTGATGACCTGATTGCCGCTCTGCGTCGTCGGCGAAGATTGACGATCCTCGCGCGGTAGCCCCCCTCGCATCGACTACACCCTCCGACTATAGAATTGTCCTTGCGATGGCCGCAAACCAAAGCTTCGCGGATCAGCCGTAGCGGCCTCGGCTGGTTGACCCAGACGCGTGGCGCTATGAGCCCAGGGGGTTGGCGCTATCAGATGGATCGGCAAAGAGGAGCAAGCGGATGATTTCGGTACGCAAGGCCGGCGATCGCGGATTAACCAGTATCGACTGGCTCAAGAGCCGTCATACGTTTTCGTTTGGCGATTACTATGACCCGAACGAGCAGGGCTTTTCCGACTTGCGCGTGATCAACGAGGACTGGGTCGCGCCGGGGACGGGCTTTCCCACGCATTCGCATCGCGACATGGAGATAGTCACCTACGTGATCGAGGGCGCCGTGCAACATCGCGACAGCATGGGCAACGGCTCAGTGATTCGGCCGGGAGAAGTGCAGCGGATGAGCGCTGGGAGCGGCGTGACGCATAGCGAGTACAATCCCTCGAGCGTCGAGGAACTTCATCTGCTGCAAATCTGGATAATGCCGGATCGGCGCGGTCATCAGCCGGGCTACGAGCAAAAGAGCGTGCCGGATGCCGACAAGCGCGGACGCATGCGGTTAATCGCGTCGCCCGACGGCCGCGACGGCTCAGTCACGATCCATCAGGACGCGCGGCTCTATGTGGGTGAGCTCGAGACGGCCGGCACGCTGACGTTCGAGCTCCCGCCGGGGCGTCGCGGTTTCGTTCAGGTGGTCAAGGGTGCGATCGACATGAACGGCGTGGGGCTGGAGGCTGGCGACGGCGCGCGCGTCGTTGACGAGCGAACGATCGTGATCGCGGGGCGCGAGCCGTCGGAAGTGCTGCTGTTCGATCTCGCGTGATGTCGCTCGGCTTTCAGCCGCCAGCAACCAACAACGCCGCCTCCGGCGATCCGGTTGCGGCGTTGCGATTTTGGCGTTTCGATGGAGGTGCGAGGCACGGCCGGCTCAGGGCGCCGGTCGCGGTCGGCCGCGGGGCTTCAGGGAACCGGCGCGGCCGCGAGCAGGCCGGCGGCTTCGTCAAAGCCGAGCATCAGGTTCAGGTTCTGCACCGCTTGGCCGGCGGCGCCCTTGCCGAGGTTGTCGATCGCGGTCAGCACGACCAGGGTTTCCGAGCGGCGATCGATGACGAAGGTGAGTTCGCAGAAATTGGTCGCACGGACGTTCTTGAGCTCGGGCAGTTCGCCGGGCTGAAGGATGCGCACGAAGCGCGACTTGGCGAAGCTGGCTTCGAAGGCGGCGCGCACGTCCTGCTCGGTGGTTCCGGCGCGGGGCCGCATGAAGATCGAGCTCAGGATGCCGCGAGTGACCGGCAGCAGATGCGGCACGAAAAGGATCGCGACATCACGGCCGAGAGCGGAGCTGATTTCCTGCTCCATCTCGGGCGTATGGCGATGATTGCCGATTTTGTATGCGCGGAAGTTTTCGTTGACTTCGGCGAACAGCTGTTCGACCGACGCCTGGCGGCGCGCACCGGTGGTGCCGGACTTGGCGTCGATGACAATCGAGGACGGATCGATCAAGTCGCGGCGAATCAGGGGCAGGATGCCGAGCAGCGCGCCGGTCGGATAGCACCCCGGATTGGCGACCATGCGCGCCTCGCGCAATTCGCGGCGATGGAACTCGCTCAAGCCGTAAACCGCCTCCTTGAGCAGCGCGGGCGCCGGATGTTCCGCGCCGTAGGTCTGGCGATAGGCGGCCGGGTCCTTGAGGCGGAAGTCGGCGGAGACATCGATGGCGCGGATGCCGTCGCGCACGAATTCGGCGAGCAGCGGCGCGCCGACGCGCTCTGGCAGGCACGAGATGACCACCTCGGCGCGTCCCTTGATCAGGTCGGGGCGCAGTTCCTCGAACGGCGGCAGATCGATGCCGATCAGGTGGCGATAGACGTTGGCGACTTCGCGTCCGCTGTAGTGCTCGGAGGTCAGGACGGAGAGTTCTACGAAAGGATGTGTGGCGAGGATGCGAACCGCCTCGATGCCCGAGTAACCGGACGCTCCCAACACTGCAACCTTAACGCGATCGTGCGACGCCATCGGGGATCCTCAAACCGTTTACGCAAATTTAATGTCGGTTCGTGTGAAATATCATGAATACGGCGGGCGTTCCAGTTGATCTATTTTTTACGCTGGTACCGGCGGCGCCGTTGACGGCTTCGTCGCGAACGAAAAGGGCCCTCCGCGAGTTGCGAAGGGCCCTGGCAAATCGTCTCGCGTGAGACTTAACGCTTCGAGTACTGCGGCCGCTTGCGCGCCTTGTGGTGGCCGTATTTCTTGCGCTCGACCTCGCGCGGGTCGCGCGTCAGCATCCCGTTTTTGCGTAATGCCGGACGCAGTGCTTCGGAAACCGTCACCAATGCGCGCGAGATCGCGTGGCGCACCGCATCCGCCTGCGCCGACGATCCGCCGCCGCGCACGCTAACGATCAGGTCGTACTGGCCGTTGGTCTCGGTGAGTTCCAGCGGCTCCAGGATGCGCATCCGCGAGGTGTCGCGCGGGAAGTATACCTCGAGCGACCGCTGGTTGACGACGATCGTTCCGGAACCGGGACGAAGCCTGACACTGGCGACCGCGGTCTTGCGCCGTCCGGTCGTGCGAATCATATCTTTATTCTCTGCCATCGTGGGTCTCTAGCCTGCGCCGGAGTCGGCTGTCGTCAGACGTTCATCTCTACCGGTTTTTGCGCGACGTGCGGATGTTCGTTGCCGCGATACACTTTGAGTTTGTTGAACAGTCGTCGTCCGAGCCGGTTCTTCGGCAACATCCCGTGTACCGCCATCTTGAGCATCCGCTCGGGCCGGGTCTGCAACAGTTTGCCGGCGGTGGTGCTGCGGATTCCTCCGGGAAAGCCGGTGTGACGATGGTATACCTTGTCGGTCAGCTTCTTTCCGGTCAGCTTCACCTTGGCGGCATTGATAATGACGACGAAGTCGCCCGCGTCCTGATTGGGCGTGAAGTCGGAGCGATGTTTGCCGCGCAGAACGCTGGCCGCCCGCGAGGCGACGCGCCCAAGTGCGCGGCCGTCGGCATCGATCACCACCCAATGGCGGCCGCGCAACGCGCTTTCATGCGAAACGCTTCTGGTCTGTTCGGTCAGCTTCAAGTTTCCTTACCCGTCCCGCGTGATCCGCCGTCACCCCGGTGGTGATCCGACGGCAATCCGACGCATTAAAATTTGGCGGGGCCGATGGGATTTGAACCCACGACTTCCGACGTGACAGGCCGGCGTTCTAACCGGGCTGAACTACGACCCCGCCCGAAACATACATTTGTACATGGCGCTTCGCGCCGACACAAGCGCGGCATGCAGGCAAAAGGGCTCACGCGGTGATGCAATCGATTGTTCTTGCGGAGTTTTTCGACTTTTATTAATCATATAAATGTTGGCATCACTTGGCCGAAAATGAGGAGCACAGACCATGTTCTTTGTAAGCGGGCTGTCATCCAATGGGAAAGAAGTTCTGATCAATCCAGATCAGGTTTTATACGTTAGCGCGGCGGGCTTGCGGCGCAACAAGGCCGCCCTCACCATGGCCCATCGCAAACGCCTCGTAGTCGATCAGGATCCCGAAACCGTTCGGCAGCGATTCGAAGACTATCTGCAACAGATTATCGAACACGATGCCGGTGAAGTCGCCGCCGCCGAAAATCGATTGAGCTTCAGCATTCTCGCATCCAGACGATTTTTTCGCTCGCAATGCGCTCGGCGCATGCTCGCCGATAATAATCGCGCCTGGAAGCGCGCCCGGTGCGGTTCGCCGCTGACGCACCCAGCTCGGTGCCCTCCCGAATAAATCGATGACCTCCTGAATAAATCGGACGCTTGTGGGCCGGCGATCCGGACGCCTGTCATTGCGGCGACCGGGGTGGAGCGACGCTCAAGCGCCGTCTGGGCAACGGCCGGCGACCGACCGAATTTGCTGGCGCCGGGAGAAATGTTAGTTTAGCCGCGGTCCTTCGCATCGGTTATTCAATGCGCCCAGGTACTTGCTTGCGCCGTTTTTATTGCAAGACGCGTCCGTGAAAACCCGCATATGTGGATAGTACGCCTTGCCCTGCGCCGGCCGCTCACGGTTGCCGTGATGGCGCTGCTGATGCTGGTGCTCGGGGTACTTTCGTTCACGCGGATGAACGTGGACATCTTTCCCGAGATCGACCTGCCGGTGGTGATGGTGGTGTGGAACTATCCGGGACTGCCGGGATTCCAGGTTGAACGCCGGATGGTGTTCATCAGCGAGCGCGCCTACTCGACCACCGTCAACGGCATCCAGCACATCGAGTCGGAATCGATCAACGGGCTGGGTATCCTGCGCGTCTATTTTTATCCCGGCACCGATCTGGGCGCCGCGATCTCGCAGATCAACGCGGTCTCGGAGACCATCCTGAGAATTTTACCGCGCGGCACCGAACCGCCGCAGATCATCAGCTATAACGCGAGCAACGTGCCGGTCGCCCAGTTGAACATCTCCAGCGACACGCTCTCGACCAGCCGGCTGTTCGACTACGGGCTCAATTTCATCCGCGTCCAGTTATTCACCATCCCCGGGTTCTCATCGCCCGCGCCGCTGGGCGGCGTCTCGCGCGCGATATTGGTCAATCTCGATCCGACGGCGCTCTATGCCAATGGGATGTCGGCGAGCGATCTGGGCAACGCGTTGGGCACGGCCAACGTGGTCATCCCGTCGGGCACCGCCAAGATCGGCAACTACGAGTACGACGTCGATTTGAACATGAGCGTGCCCAAGGTCTCGGACTTCAATCGCTTGCCGATCAAGTACGCAGGCGGCGCGCCGGTATTCCTCGGCGATATCGCGCCGGTCACCGATTCGCATCAGCCGCAGACCAACGTCGTGCGCGTTGACGGCAAGCCGGCGACCTACCTGATGGTGATCAAGCACGCCGACGCGTCCACGCTCAAGGTGGTGGATGCGGTGCGCAAGAAAATCCCGCTTATCATGGCGACCGCGCCCAAGGGGTTGAAGGTGTCGCTCGGTTTCGATCAATCGCAGTTCGTCCGCGCCGCGTTGTGGGATGTGGTGCAGGAGGCGATCACTGCGGCGGTGCTGGTCGCCGTGCTGGTGCTGCTGTTCCTGGGTTCACCGCGCAGCATGCTGATCGTGATCACGTCGATACCGCTGTCGATTCTGACGGCGATCCTCGCGCTCAACCTGTGCGGGCAAACGATTAATACGATGACGCTCGGGGGCATCGCGCTGGCGGTCGGTATGCTGGTGGACGACGCCACGGTCGAGGTCGAGAACATCCATCGCAATCATGCGATGAACAAGCCGCTGCTGGTGGCGATTCTCGACGGCGCCTCGCAAATCGCAACGCCGACCCTGGCCGGCACGCTCTCGATCTGCATCGTGTTCTTTCCGGTGGTGCTGCTGACTGGCGTCGCGAAGTTTCTGTTCACGCCGCTCGCACTGGCGGTGGTGTTCGCGATGCTGACCTCGTACCTGCTCTCGCGGACGCTGGTGCCGTCGATGGCGCGCTATCTGCTCCCCGACGATCACGCGGACCATCTCGGGCACGGCGCCCGGGGACGCTTCGTGCGCGGCTTCGATCGCGGCTTCGAGCGTATGCGCGAGCGCTATCGCAGCGCGTTGAGCATGTTCATCGGACGCCGGGCGTTTTCGCTCGCGTGCGCATTCGCACTGGTGATGTGCTCCCTGCTGTTGATCCCGTTCGTCGGACAGGATTTCTTTCCGGCGGTGGATGCCGGGATGATGAAGCTACACGTGCGCGCCCCCACCGGAACGCGCATCGAGCACACCGAGTATCTCGTGGACGAAATCGAACGGACTATCCGCACCATCGTGCCGCCCTCGGAGCTCGCGAGCATCAGCGACAACATCGGCCTGCCGGTGTCTTACGATCTGGCCTTTTACCAGACCGACAGCATCGGCCCGCAGGACGCCGACGTGCTGATCGAGCTCAAACCGAAACATCGCCCGACCGCGCTTTACAAACAGCGCATCCGCGCTGCGCTCGTGGCAAAGTTTCCCCAGGTCACCACCTATTTTCAGGCCGCCGACATCGTGAGCCAGGTGCTCAACTTCGGTTTGCCCGCGGCGATCGACGCGCAGGTCAACGGCAACAGCCTCGACTCCGACTACGACATTGCGCTGCGTCTCAAGCAGCGGATGGAGCGGATTCCGGGCGCGGTTGATATTCGCATCGCCGAACCGCTCGATTATCCCTCGCTCAAGATCGACGTGGATCGCGCCAAGGCGCTGCAATTCGGCGTGACCCAGCAGCAGGTCGCCTCGAGCGTGCTCTCGCTGCTCACCGGGGCGACGCTGTTGCAGCCGAATTTCTGGCTCGATCCGGTAACCGGAGTGAACTATTCGGTGGTGCCGCAGGCGCCGCAGCATCTGTTCGATTCGATCGGTGCGCTCAAGAATATCCCGCTCAGCACCAGCCAGGCCTCGAGCACCGATGGCGGTCCGCCGCTTCCGCCGCAGTTGCTCGGCAACCTTGCGACGGTAAGTCACGGCTGGAATCCCGCGGTGGTCGATCACTATAGCGTCCAGCGCGTGATCGACGTCGATTGTTCCGTGCAGGGCCGCGACCTCGGCTCGGTCACCGGCGATGTGCAGCGCGCAATCGGCCATCTCGGCAAGCTGCCCGCCGGCACCCAGGTGGTCATCCGCGGGCAGAGTCAGGCGATGCGCGAGTCCTTCCGCACGCTCGGCTTCGGCATCCTCCTCGCGATCGTCCTGGTTTATCTGTTGCTGGTCGCCAACTATCAGTCGTGGCTCGAACCGTTCATCATCATGATGGCGGTGCCGGGCGCGCTTGCCGGAGCGCTGTGGATGCTCGCGCTGACCGGCTCGACCATCAACGTCGAATCGCTGATGGGCGCTATCATGGCGGTCGGTGTGGGCGTCGCCAACGCGAATCTGCTGATTACGTTCGCCAACGAACTGCGCGAGGACGGCTACGGTCCGGTAGCGGCGGCGATCGAAGCCGCGCGCATCCGCCTGCGCCCCATTCTGATGACTGCGCTCGCGATGATCCTCGGGATGTTGCCGATGGCGTTAACGCTGGGCGCCGGTTCCGAGCAAAACGGACCGCTCGGCCGCGCGGTTATCGGCGGGTTGATCGCCGCCACGGTTTCAACGCTGTTCGTGGTGCCGGCGTTTTACTCGATTTTCAGCCGCCACATGATCGGCAAGCATCAGCGCGACGCCGAGGTCGAAAGCATTACCCTGCCCGGCGCCTGAAGCGGTTTAAGCGAGCATGGAAGACGATCCCAGACAGTACACCGCGGTCCCGACCGGCAAGCGTTATGTCGCCGGATGGGTCGGCGCGCTCGTGCTCATGCTGATTGCGACCGCCGGCTTCGTCTTTGCGCGCGACCGCCGCCTCGACCGCGAGGCCGCGGCGCTCGCCCGGCGCGCCGATGCGGGTCAGCACGTCTTGGTCGCGCGGGTCGGTCAATCGCCGCGCACTCGCGATCTCACGCTTCCGGCTACTGCCCGCGGCTTCGACGAAACCCAGATTTACGCCAAGGTGCCCGGCTACCTCAAAAGCCTCAAAGTCGATAAGGGCGACCGCGTACGCGCAGGCCAATTGCTCGCCGTGATCGAATCGCCCGAAACCGATCAGCAGGTGACCAACGCGCTGGCCGCGTATCGGCTCGCCCGCATCACCGACGAACGCAATCGCACGTTGCTGCGCCAGGGCGTAATCCCGCAACAGACCGAGGACGAGTCGCACGCGATGCTGCTGCAAGCCCGCGCCACGCTCGACCAGTTCCGCGCGATGCAGGGTTACGAGCGCATCACCGCGCCGTTCGACGGCATCGTCACCGCGCGCAATGTCGATCCGGGCCATCTGATTCCCGCGGCGACCAGCACGACCGCCGGCAGCGACGCGATTTTTCAGATCGCTCGAATGACGCCGATACGCATCTACTCGTATGTGCCGCAAAGCCTCGCGCTCTTCATCCGCAACGGCGATCGCGCGACGATCACCTTCAATGAATATCCCGGCAGAAAATTCAGCGGCACGATTACCCGCCATCCCGAAGCGCTCGCGCCCGACTCGCGCACGATGCTGGTCGAGGTCGATTTGCCCAACGCCGATCGCACGCTCTATCCCGGAATGTACGGGACCGCGAATTTTGTCGTTTCAGTCCCGGCCGGAGTTCCGCTCGTGCCCGATGACGCGCTGGTCTTCCGCGACAACAAAACTTACGTGCCGCTGGTGCGCGACGATCGCCTGCTGCTCGTCGAGGTCACACTCGGTTACGACAACGGAGTGCAGGTCGAGATTACCAGCGGTAACGTCCGCGCCAACGACCTCGTCGCGCTTAACGTCGGGCAGGCCGCGCGCAACGGCCAGCGCGTGATCCCGGTAACCGCGCCCGCGCCGCATGGACGGATCAAGGCACGGTCGGATAAAGCCATCGACCGGTAGAATATTGATGAGTCAGCCAGCGCCCTCCGTTCAGCCCGATCGCAACAAGCCCGTCTCCAGTGTGCGCAAACCGCCCGGCAAGCGCCGCTTCACCACTGTGCTCTGGCGCTGGATCGTTCCGGCGCTCTGTGTTGGCGTCGTCCTGACGCTCGGCTCGTCGCTCTTTTCGATGGTCAAGACCAGCACGGTTTTCGATCCTCTGATGGCGCGGATCTCGCCAGGGCTCGGCGCCGATGCGACCTACAAACTTCAAGAGCTGGTCCGCCACAGCGCCCACCTTATCGAATACGGCTTGCTGTTCTTGATCCTCAGTCTCGGACCCTTGCGCGGCCGGCCAGTCGCCGCCCTGATGGTCTGTATCGCCGTCGCGTCCCTCGACGAGTCGCTGCAATTGCTCACCGCCACCCGCAGCGGAAAGCTTTCCGATGTTGCCGAGGACACGAGCGGCGCCACCATCGTGATGCTTCTGGCGCTGCCCTACTGGGAGCACTTACGCCACCTCCGGCAGTCCTCGTCCAAAACCTGATCGCGTCGGCTGGTCGATGCATAATCTGCGCGCGCATCGCAGCGAAGCGCAGCGTTCTTAACGCGGCCCGCGATGGAGGATGCCGTCGGCCTCGAGCTGTCGAATACGTTCCTCCGAATAGCCCAACCGGTTACGCAAAATCTCGCCGTTATGCTCGCCGAGGGTGGGCGCGTCGAGTTCGAGCTGTCCGGGGAATTTCGAGAAGCGCAAGGGGAAGCCCGGCACTTCGAAATCCTCCATGAAGCGATCGTGCACCGTCCTGATCGTGCCGCGCTCGCGCATGTGCGGATGTTTCATCGCCTCTTCCACCGTCAGCACCGGCGCGTATGGAATCCGATGATCCTCCAACAATTTATAAACCGTCTCGTCGTTGGCTGACGAGTCGATCCATCCCTGCACGATCTCGTTGAGCGCGGCCGTACTCTGCGCGCGGCTCGGAACGTCGACGAAGCGCGCATCCTCGATCAGTTCCGGCTTGCCCATCGCGCGGCAGAATTCCGGCCACTGATGCGGCAGGCCGCCGACGATGAATATGTAATGTTCCTTGCCCTGGTAAATTCCCACCGGCGCGACCAGATAATGAAACGAGCCCGCCCGCCGCGGCCGCATCGCGCCCTTGCTCGCACTCAGCACCTGGACGTTGACCTCGTGGTAGCTGAAGTAGCAATCGAGCAGCGAGGTCTCGACGAATTGCCCTTCGCCGGTGCGCTCGCGATAGAGCAGGGCGGCCGTGATCGCGCTCAGCGCATTGACCCCCGTGCTGACGTCGCCGATTCCGAGTTGCGGGAACACCGGCGCTTTGTCAGGGTCGCCGATCATGTCGAGCACGCCCGCATACGCGGCGCCGATATAGTCGAACCCCGGGCGCTTGGCGAGCGGTCCGGTCTGTCCCAGCGACGATATCGAGCACATCACGATACGCGGGTTGAGCGCGCTGACGGTTGCGTAATCGAGTCCCAGCCGCCCGATCACGCCCGGCGAGAAATTCTCGACCATCACGTCAACCGTGCGTATCAGGTCTTTCAGGATTTCGAGTCCGCGCGGATTCTTCACGTCGATGCACAGGCTTTTCTTGCCGCGATTCTGCTGGATGTAGTATGCGCTGCGCCCATCGTGCAGGTACGGCAGCCCGCGCGAGAAATCGCCGATCGGCGCAATCTCGACCTTGATAATTTCGGCGCCCATTTCGGCCATCATGCGCGTGACTGTGGGTCCAGCCAGGAACTGCGTGAAATCAAGCACCTTGTAACCGTCCAGTACGTGCCGCGGTTTGTCTGCCATGTTGATTCGCCTCCTCTGGAGCAGTCGCATCCTTTCACATTCCCGGCGCGTATTCGCAAGCGGATCGCGATCGCATATCATTCGCGCGCCACCTCAAGCGGGAAGTCTGAAACCACGCTGAGGTTTCTGGAAAAGGTTCAGTTCTTCATCCCCAACCACAATCCTCATATCTTCCAATCCCAATTTATTTAACGCTCGTCGCACTCGCGCTCATATGGCGTGCTTGAAAATGCCGTATCTGTTGTGGTGCAATCGCGCTTCATTTGCCACGCTCATCAAGTAAGCATCGGCGGGCCCACGGAGATTGACCATGGCTGAGAATCTGAGAAGCAGGATTGTAACGCAGGGTGTACAGCGTTCGCCCAATCGCGCGATGCTCCGCGCGGTCGGTTTTGGCGACAACGATTTCGAAAAGGCGATCATCGGCGTCGCCAACGGTTACAGCACCATCACGCCGTGCAATCTGGGTCTCGACATCCTCGCCAAACGCGCCGAGGCCGCGGTAAAAACCGCCGGCGCGATGCCGCAGATCTTCGGCACTATCACCGTCAGCGACGGCATCTCGATGGGCACCGAAGGAATGAAATATTCGCTGGTCTCGCGCGAGGTCATCGCGGATTCGATCGAGACCGCGGTCAACGGCGAATCGATGGACGGTGTGCTCGTGGTTGGCGGATGCGACAAGAACATGCCGGGTGCCCTGATTGCGATCGCGCGCATGAATATACCGGCGATTTTCGTTTACGGCGGCACCATCAAACCCGGCCATCTTAACGGCCGCGACCTCACCATCGTCAGCTCGTTCGAAGCGGTCGGCCAGTTCAGCGCGCACAAGATTGACGAGAAGGAATTGATGGATGTCGAGCGCCGCGCCTGTCCGGGCGCTGGTTCCTGCGGCGGTATGTACACCGCCAACACCATGTCGTCGGCGATCGAAGCGTTGGGCATGAGCCTGCCGTTTTCATCGACCATGGCGGCCGAAGACGCCGAGAAGGCCGACAGCGCGGCCAAGTCCGCCGAGGCTGTCGTCAACGCCGTACACAACCAATTGCTCCCGCGCCAGATCATGACGCGCAAAGCTTTCGAGAACGCGATCGCCGTCGTGATGGCGGTGGGCGGTTCGACCAACGCCGTACTGCATCTGCTCGCGATCGCGCATGCGGCCGAGGTCCCGCTCAAGATCGACGACTTCGAGGCGATTCGCCAGCGCACGCGCGTGCTCTGCGATCTCAAACCCTCGGGACAGTTCGTGGCGACCGACCTCCATCGCGTCGGCGGTATCCCGCAGGTGATGAAAATGCTCCTCGCCCACGGCTTGCTGCACGGCGACGCGCTCACTATGACCGGCCGTACGGTGGCGGAAAATCTCGCCGAAATCCCCGACGCGCCGCGCAAGGACCAGCCGGTTATCCGTCAGTGGGACAACCCGATGTACGAACACGGCCATCTCGCGATCCTCAAGGGCAATCTCGCGCCCGAAGGATGCGTCGCCAAAATCACGGGAATCAAACATCATGAGATCACCGGCCCGGCACGCGTGTTTGAACGCGAGGAAGAGAGCCTCGACGCGATCCTTGCCGGAAAAATCAAGGCGGGCGATATCCTGGTGATCCGCTACGAGGGGCCCAAGGGCGGTCCCGGCATGCGCGAGATGCTCTCGCCGACCTCGGCGATTATCGGCGCGGGGCTCGGCGATTCGGTCGGGCTGATCACCGACGGGCGCTTCTCGGGCGGCACCTACGGGCTGGTAGTCGGGCACGTCGCGCCCGAAGCCCAGGTCGGCGGATTGATCGCGCTCGTGCACGAAGGCGATTCGATCACGATCGACGCCGACAAGCGCGTGCTCAATCTGAACGTGCCGGAGGCCGAAATCGCGCGGCGGCGCGCCGCCTGGACGCCGCCCAAGCCGCGGTACACTCGCGGGGTGCTCGCGAAATACGCCGCGCAGGTGTCGACCAGCAGCCTCGGCGCCGTTACCGATTAGGGCGTTGGACGTCCTTTTAAGGCATTAGCCATAGTTCGACGCGCCGCCCGCTGCCCCGATGTCATCTTGAGCGGTAGCTTAGTCGGCCGCGGCACCGATCCGCGAGCCGATAGGGATAGCTGTGCTCAACGCCTGCTATAGGCCTAATATAGTTGTAACATTGGTGTTGAGGATCCTCGAAAAGGGCGGTCACCGTGAAAGCGGGAGCAGAGTTCTATAACCTCTACAATCACGACTTCATCCGCGTCGCCGTCGGAATTCCTTCCGTGCGCGTGGCGGACCCCGCTTACAACTCCGATCAGACTATCGCGCTGATCCGCGAGGCGGTCGATCGCAGAGCGATCGTCGTGCTTTTTCCCGAACTCGGGCTCTCGGCATACACCTGCGACGACCTCTTCCATCAGCGCGCACTGCTCGACGGATGCCGTGAGGGGTTGTCGAAAATTCTGGCGGCCTCGGCCTCATGGCCGATCGTGGCGGCGATCGGGATGCCGTTGGAAGTCGATCACCTGCTCTACAACTGCGCCGTCCTGATCAATCGCGGTCGGGTGCTCGGCGTCGTGCCCAAGACCTATCCACCCAACTATCGCGAGTTCTACGAGCTGCGCCAGTTCAATCCGGGCGACCATGCGCTGCGCACCGAAATCGAAATCGCGGGGCAGAGCAAAGTTCCGTTCGGCAGCCGGATACTCTTTCAGGCCGGCGATATTCCCGCGCTGACGATCCACGCCGAAATTTGCGAAGACCTGTGGGTGCCGATTCCGCCGTCGTCGCACGCGGCTCTGGCCGGCGCCACCGTGCTGTTGAATCTCTCGGCTTCGAATATCACGGTCGGCAAGGCCGACTACCGGCGCGATCTGGTCGCGAGCCAGTCGGCACGATGTCTGGCTGCGTATCTGTACTCGGCCGCCGGCTCGGGCGAATCGACCACCGATCTGGCGTGGGACGGGCATGCGTTGATTTGCGAGAACGGCAACCTGATTGGCGAATCCGAACGCTTCCAGTACGGCGCGCAATTGCTTTGTTCGGAGATCGATCTCGAACGGCCGGCGCAAGAACGGATGCGCCAGACCAGCTTCGGTTATTCGATTCGCAACGAGCGCGCAGGGCTGGCGGATTTCCGCACCGTGACCTTTGCCGCGCAACCGCCGCGCTCTGAGCGCCTGCCGCTGGAGCGCCGTTACGAGCGCTTCCCCTACGTGCCGTCGGATCCCGCGCGGCGCGGCGAACGCTGCGCGGAGGTTTATGAGATCCAGGTGCAAGGCCTTGCCAGCCGGCTGCGATCGACCGGTCTCAAGCGCGTTGTGCTGGGAATTTCGGGCGGTATCGATTCGACCCACGCGCTGCTGGTCTGCGCACAGGCGCTCGACCGGCTCGGCTATCCGCGCAGTAATCTGCTTGCCTATACCATGCCCGGTTTCGCGACCAGTGAGCGCACGCTCGCGCTGGCGCGCCGCCTGATGGCGGCGATCGAATGCGAGTCGCACGAACTCGACATCCGGCCGAGCGCGATGCAGATGCTCAAAGACATCGGCCATCCGTACACCGACGGCCACGAGCAATACGACGTCACTTTCGAGAATGTGCAGGCGGGCGAGCGCACCAGCCATCTGTTCCGGCTGGCGAACTTGAATCAGGCGATAGTGGTGGGCACCGGCGATCTCAGCGAACTGGCGCTGGGCTGGTGCACGTACGGCGTGGGCGATCACATGTCGCATTACGCGGTCAACGCGAGCGTGCCCAAGACGCTGATTCAGCACGTCATCCGCTGGGTTGCCGAGACCCATCGGTTCGGGTCGGAGGCGAGCGCGACGCTGCTCGAAATTCTGGACACGCAGATCAGTCCCGAACTGGTTCCGGCGCACGCCGATCGCAACGAGCCGGCGCAGGACACGGAGGCGATCGTCGGTCCGTACGAATTGCAGGATTTCACCCTGTACTACATCTTGCGGTTTGGATATCCGCCACCCAAGATTGCGTTCCTGGCGTGGTCGGCGTGGCGTGACCGGGCACTGGGGGGATGGCCGGAGATTCCGGTGGACGAGCGCCATCAATACACGCTTAGGCAAATCAAGGCACATTTACGGACATTTCTCTATCGCTTCTTCAAGCAGAGTCAGTTCAAACGTAGCTGTATTCCGAATGCGCCCAAGGTCGGGTCGGGTGGATCGTTGTCGCCGCGCGGAGACTATCGCGCACCGAGCGATAGCGAGGCCGACGCCTGGCTGGTGCAGCTCGACCTGATTCCCGACGACGACGCCTGACTTTCGATAATTTCCGACGACGACATCCGATATGACGCGGGGGGTGGGGGTGCGCAGTTGGCGGGCATCAGTTGTTTTGTTAGGCAACGCGGGGCTGAAAGCCGGTGCCGACGGGGCCAGGCGGGGGCGCGGCGGTGTCGGCGAATTTCCAAGTTTTGATTCGATAAATCGTTCTATACCCCTCTGAGATCATCCGTGCCACGCCAAAATTTCCGGTGGCATAGAGCCTGCATTACCCGACGCCGAAGTTAATTCAGAAGCGGTCAATGGGGTTTTTCGTAGCTAGCCGCGATCGGTTCGGTGAGGCGAGGTCGCGGCTGAATAACGAGCTGGAGGGTTTTGCTGAATGGGCGCAAACAGGCAACAGGGATGGGCGCTGCTGCTCTTCATCCTGGGCTTCACATTTGTACCGGCCGGTCTCTTTGCATTAGGGCCAATTTTCACAATCGCCGGATTGGCGTGTTTGATCGGGTCGCTAGTTTGGTGCGTCAAGCTTAAGCCGCTGGAGCATCAGGAGCACGGAGGGGCCTGACCGGGGGTCGCCGCGGCGCGGACGAAGCGCGCGGTACGGGCAGGCACAGGGCAATGGTAGCGGCGAAACATGGAGAAGAACGATGAAGATTTTGGGACTGGCGGTTTGTGTACTGGGCTGGCTGATCGCGGTTTTGAGCGTGACGGTGCCAGGGGTTTACGCGCAGATATTGGTGGCCCTGCTGGGGCTGGTGGTAGCGGGGATCGGTTCGATGGGGATCATCAACCGCGCACATCTGAAAGACGCCATCTGGAAGGCCTGAGAGGGGACAGAAGATGCTGATAGGAATCAATCGAAATCGCCACCGACTGACGAGAATGGTGGCTATCATCTTGACGACTGCATGGCTGCTGCCGGCCTCGGTTGCGCTGGCGCAGGCCCCGGGAGCGGCGGCTGCGGCCGCGGCAGCGGCGGCGGCCAAACCGATAACCGCGGCCGATCTCAAGGCGATCAGCGGGCCGACGCCGGAAGAGCAGGCCAAGGGCGACCCGAGCGGCAATATAACGGGAACCGTCAACGACATCCCGGTGAGCGACCCAAAGGCGGGACTGTCGCTGGCCGACGTGGTCAACACGGTGGGTCAGAACCGGATCGCGATCAACCTGATGTGGACGTTGATCACGGGCTACCTGGTGATGTTCATGCAGGCCGGCTTCGCGGCGGTTGAGGCGGGACTGTGCCGGGCGAAGAACGCGAACCACACCTTCATGATGAACTTCATGGTTTACGGGTTGGGCCTGTTCGCGTACTGGGTGATGGGCTTCGCGTTGCAGCAGGGCGGATGTGCGACCAACGGCAACCTGGGCGGTTTGAGTCCGCTCAACGGCGAGTTCGCGATCAACTTTATCGGCGGCAAGTCGTGGGGACTCTTCGGCGAGCGCGGATTTTTCCTGTCGGGCAGCGCGTACGACGTCGGCGTAATGGTGATGTTCCTGTTCCAGATGGTGTTCATGGACACCGCGGCGACGATCGTGACGGGTGCGGCGGCGGAGCGCTGGAAGTTCCTGGCATTTTCAATTTCGACCTTTTTCCTGGCGGCGATCACCTATCCGCTGTTCGGCAACTGGGCGTGGGGCGGCGGCTGGCTGTCGGCGCTCGGGACGAACTACGGGATCGGACATGGGTACTGCGATTTCGCGGGTTCGGGCGTGGTGCATGCGGTCGGCGGTTTTTCCGCACTGGCGGTGTGTATGATAGTCGGGCCGCGAATCGGCAAGTACACGCGTACGGGCAAGCCCAATCCGATGCCGGGCCACGATATTACGATGGTGCTGATCGGCTGCTTTATCCTGGCGTTCGGCTGGTTCGGGTTTAACCCCGGCAGCACGCTGGGAGCGTCGGGTCCGGGCAATCTGCGCATCGGCTCGATCGCGGTCAATACGATGCTGGCGGGCGCGACCGGCTCGATTGCGGCGCTGCTCTATATGTGGATCCGGTTCGGCAAGCCCGACGCCTCGATGGCGGGTAACGGACTGCTCGCGGGTCTGGTGGCGATTACGGCGCCCAGCGGTTTCGTCAACACGGTGGGCGCGACCATTATCGGGTTCTCGGCGGGAATGCTGGTGTGCTTCAGCGTCGAGTACATGGAGCGGGTGCTGAAGCTCGACGATCCGGTCGGCGCGATTTCCGTCCACGGCATCTGCGGGCTGTGGGGCGTGATCTCGGTGGGTCTGTTTGCCGACGGCACGAGTAATTATGGCGGCAGCTGGAACGGCGTGAACGGCTCCGTGACGGGGCTTTTCTACGGCGATCCGAGCCAGCTCGTGGCGCAATTGATCGGCTGCGCGACGCTGGTCGGGATAATATTTACGCTCTCGTATCTGTTTAACTGGCTGGTTGACGGACTGGTGGGTCAGCGGGTCGGTGCGCAGAGCGAGCTTGAAGGCCTCGACCTGCCCGAGATGGGTGCGTTGGGCTATCCTGAGTTCCAAATGGTGACGGCGGGCCTGGGCCGCTCGGTCGAAGTGACGGCTGCGGACTGACGCCGAGCCGGGAGGAGATCGATGGTAGGACAAATAGTATTCATGGTGGTGTTAATCGGGGTGTTCGTAGGCTGGCAATTCGTGAAACCCGGTAAGAGTATCTTTGACAAGTAGGCAAAGCGATGGAAATGATCGAGCAGACCGGGGCGGCGGACTGGAACTACGCGATGGACGGAAAGCGGCCGACACCGATTGTACGGGACGCGCACGCGCTGCTCCTGCGCGGGATCGACGCCCTTGAGCGGAATCATCTCGATCAGGCGGTGGGTCTGTTGCGGCAAGCGGTGGAGCTCGATGCCCAGTCATTTCACAGCCAACTGGCGCTGGGCATCGCGCTCACCAAGACACTGGAAATTCCAGCGGCGCAACTGGCGCTGGAGACGGCGATCGAGCTCGAGCCGAAGAGCTTTTACGCGCATCTGCGGATGGCCGAGATGTACCATCGGGTAGGTGTGGCGACGAAGGCCAAGGAGGAGTTGGAGATCGCGGTGGATCTAGCAGTGAGCGCCGATGAGAAGAAAATCGCACGCGATTTGCTGACAGCGGAGGCGCGCCGTGCGTCACGGCGCGCCTGGCGCCCGGACTTCAGCCGGCTGCTGGGCAAATCGAGGTCAAAGAAATGATCATAAAGCGGACAGCCAATACAATCGGCAGAAGTCGCTACATTGCGATGACGGTAGGGACCGGAGTGATCGCATTAGTGACGGCGATCTACGTGATTGGAGCGCCTCCAGTGGCGGCGATTTTAGGGGTCGGGCTGGCGGTGGGATGGCTGGTTTGGCGCGCGCCTGCGGCCTGAAGGATGTCGAGCAAATTCCGAGGAGCTGAGGATGAAAAAAATCGAAGCGATAATTAAACCGTTCACGCTCGACCCGGTGAAGCAGGAGCTGCAGAGCGTCGGAATCACCGGCCTGACGGTGTACGAGGTGAAAGGGTTCGGGCGTCAGAAAGGGCATACGGAGATGTACCGGGGGTCGGAATATGTGGTGGATTTCCTGCCCAAGCTGAAGATCGAGCTGGTGGTCAAGGACGACCAGCTGACGCAGGCGCTGGAGGCGATCATGCTGAAGGCGCATACGGGGAAGATCGGAGACGGCAAGATCTTCGTGTCGGATCTGGCCGACGTAATCCGGATCCGCACACGCGAGCATGGCGACGACGCCGTCTGAGCGCGCAGCTGCAGCGAAGATCTAAAAAACGATGGAGTTGTTGGGTCTCGGGCTTATTTTGCTCGCGGTGTTGTTGGGTCCGGTCTTAGTCAAGCAAGTCGAACGGAACATCGAGGTTTTTTTCCTGGCCGCTGGCACGCTGGCCGCGGCGGCGGCCGGGCAATGGAGCAGGGAATTGCTCCATGCGGCGGCGACCGAGCCGATACCGCTGACGGTGGCGGTGCTGGTGTTCGGAGTGGTGGTGAGGTTGTTGCGGCCGGTACTCGACCGGCAGGTCGAGCGGCTGGTGAAGGTGGTGGATGCGCGGTGGATCTACTTCGGGCTGATCGTCGTGCTGGGTCTGATTTCGAGCGTGATTACGGCGGTAATCGCGGCCCTGGTGCTGGTCGAAGCGATCGCGCTGCTGAAGCTCGATCGCGACAGCGAAACGGCGGCGGTGGTATTCGCCTGTTTTGCGATCGGGCTGGGCGCGGCGCTGACGCCGGTGGGCGAACCGCTGGGGACAATCGCGACGGCGGCGCTGAAGGCGGACTTCTGGTACCTAGCGCGGCTGCTGGGACCGATGGTGCTGGTGGGAATCGCAATTGTCGGCGTGGCGAGCCTGTTTCTGCCGGCGCGCTACGGCCATTCGCTTAAGGCCGACGCGCATACGGATAGCTGGGCGGAGATTTTTATCCGGGCGGGCAAGGTCTATCTGTTCGTAGCGGGCCTGGTGGGGCTGTCGTGGGGTTTGCGGCCGCTGGTCGATGAATACATCAGCCGGGTTCCGCAGGCGGCCTTGTTCTGGATCAATTCGATATCGGCAGTGGTGGATAACGCGACGCTGACGGCGGCCGAGATCGGACCGTCGCTGACGCATATGCAACAGCGGGCGGTGCTGATGGGCCTGTTAATCAGCGGCGGGATGCTGATACCGGGAAATATTCCGAATATCGTCGCGGCCGGGCGCCTGGGAATTACCAGCCGGGAGTGGGCGCGGGTTGGACTGACGGCGGGGCTGCCGCTGATGGCGCTGTGCTTTGGCGTGTTGTTGTGGCTGCGTTGAGCGGGCCTGCGATCTGCCGATAAGACTGGCCGATAGAATCACAACTCAAAGATGCGGCGGCGACCCGGCCGACGGAGCCGGGAGCGCCGCGGCGGTCGCCGGGCGGGAATCCAACGCGGTGACGGCGTCGGCGATCTGACGGCTCAAGTCGTTCAATTCGCGGCTGAGGGCGGCTACCGCACTATCGACCGAGGGGCCGGCGGCGGGCGCGCTGAAAGCGGAATGGCGCACGAGCAGGATGCGGTTGGTGCGGCCGTCGCGAATGGTCCAGTCGGCGACCAGCCGGGTGACACCGGAAGAGTCGCGCTCGAAGCGTTCGACGTTCACTTCAACCGCGAAATCGAGATGGGTCGAGGAATACCACGGGTACGGAGTCACGCGGGCGTTGCCGAGGAGCGTCTCAAGGTCGCGGGCGAGCACCGCGCGGAAGTTGCGGCTGAAGGGCTCGGCCCACCGGCTGGCGGGGTCGAGCTCGATGCGATTGGATGAGACCCGGGTGACGACCTCGGGATTCTCGAGATAATCGGGCAGCGTCACGGGACCGAGGCCAAGGGCGAGCGGATGCACGGCGGCGGCGGCCGGCGGCGTCGCGGTGGCGGTGAGAATGTAGAACCTGGTCGGATCGGGCCGCGGAGAAAGAAAGGAGCATCCGGAGGCGAAGGCGAGCCCGCAAAGTGCGCAGAGGATCGAAAGATTACGCCGGGTCATCGGGCGTCCTTGCGGTAGGAGCGCCCGCGGATGAGGGCGTCGGGGTTGCGCTGGAGGAAATCGGCGAGTTGGCGAATGGCACGGGCGGCCTCCGAAAGATCGACCAGCGTGTGGTTGACCTGGTAGAGCAGGGGCGCGTCGGGGGCCAAGGTCGCGTCGATGTGGCCGAGAGTGACCTGGGTCTGGCGCAAGGTGGCGTCGGCGTCGTGCGAGATGGATTGCAGGCTGGCGGTGAGCGGCACGAGCTGGTGGTCGAGGTGATCGGTCAGGTTGCGGATGCTCTCCGAAGTCTTGGCGAGGCTCTGGCCGGCCTGGTTCAGGGAGACGAAGGATTGCTTGAGATCGCTGGAAGCGGCAAGGTCGCGGACCGCGGCGAGGGCCTGGGTGGCGGTGGTGACGAGGAGGTCGATGCGGACCTTATCGAGCTGGTTCATGAGCTTGATGGCGACCGACTGGGCCTGCTCGAAGGCGGTTGGCAGGGTCGGAATCTCGATGTAAGGGGAGCTGCCGTTGGTGGCGAAGCGGGCCGGGCTGCCGGGATGGATATCGAGGTCAACATAGAGGAGGCCGGTGAGCAGGCTTTCGGTGGCGAGTTGCGCGCGCAGGCCGCGCTTGATGGCGAGTTGCATGCCCTCGGGGCTGCCGACGTTGATGTAGGAGGCTCCGCGCTTGAGGATGCGGCCCTGGTCGAGCTCGATAATGACCGGGATTTTGATGGAGTTGGATTTGTTGGTCGGACCGTTGCCGGCGTTGAGGCTGAGCAGAATCTGGCGGACCTCGCCGATTTGGACGCCCTTGAACTTGACCGGAGCGCCGACGCGCAAGCCGTTGACGTTGCCGTCGAAGAAGCAGACGAAGAGATGGGTAGTGCGAAACAGCGTGCCGGAACCGATCAGCACGACGGCGGAGACGGCGAGCGCGATGGCGCCGATGACGAAGGCGCCGACGAAGGCCGGGTTGGCGCGTTTAGCCATGAGCCTGCTCCGAGGCTACCGCAGGGTCGCCCCGGGTCAGAAATTGCCTGACGCGGGGTTCGGTGCAATGAGCGAGTAGCTGATGAGGATCGCCGTGGGCGATCATGGTGTGAGTATCGGCGTCGAGAAAGACGCTGTTGTTGGCGATGGTGAAGATGCTTGGCAATTCGTGGCTGACGACGACGACGGTGGCGCCGAGGCTGTCGCGCAGGGCGAGGATGAGCTCGTCGAGGAGGCGCGAGCTGACGGGGTCGAGGCCGGCCGAGGGTTCGTCGAAGAAAAGGATGGAGGGATCGAGAGCGATCGCGCGGGCGAGGCCGGCGCGTTTTTGCATCCCGCCGCTGATTTGGCTCGGGTAGTAATCCTCGAAGCCCTTGAGGCCGACGAGGGCGAGTTTGAGCGAGGCGATTTCGCGGATTTCGGCAGGGCTCAGGTCGGTGAATTCGCCGAGCGGCAGGCCGATATTTTCCGCCAGGGTCATCGAACTCCAGAGCGCGCCGGATTGGTAGAGGACGCCGAAGCGGCGCAGGGTGGTCTCGCGGACGGCGGGCGCAGCGGTGGTAAAATTGACATTATCGTAGAGGATATCGCCGTGGGCGGGTTCCATCAGGCCGACGAGATGGCGCAGGAGGGTGCTTTTGCCGCATCCCGAGGCACCCATGATAACGAACACGTCGCCATGGCGCACGGTGAAGTTGAGATCGCGCATCAGGACGAAGCTGCCGTAAGCCATGGTCAAGTTGCGGACTTCGATGTGCGGGGCGCTATCGCTGGCCGCGGGAACGGCGGCGGCAGCACTGCGAGAATTACTATCGGAAGAAGACAATCTAGTAGCGCCCTCGAGATCGCATCCCGCAGACAGCATAGCGATAACCGGCCTGCGATGCTCGCATGAATCAGATACCGAGGATATTGAAGACCACGGCGAAGAGGCCGCAGGCAACGACGATCATCACGATGGAGGTAACCACGGCGGTGGTGGCGGCTTCGCCGACGGCCGAGGAGCTGTTGCCGCACTGGAAGCCCTGGTAGCAGCCGGCGAGGGCGATGAGGACGCCGTAAACGGCGCTTTTGGCCAAACCGCCGACCAACCCGGCCGTCGTGATGGCGTGGATGGATTGATGCCAGTAGGCGCTGAGGGAGAGGCCGAGGACGCCGACGCCGACCGAGGCGCCGCCGAGGATGCCGACGAAATCGGCATAGAGGCAGAGCAGCGGCATCATCAGGATGAGGGCGATCATGCGGGGGATGACGAGGAATTCCATCGGCGCGATGCCCATGGTCGAGAGGGCGTCGATTTCCTGAGTGACCTTCATGCTGCCGAGCTGGGCGGCAAAGGCGGCGCCGGTACGGCCGGCCATGATGATGCCGGTCATCATGGCGCCCATCTCGCGCACCATGCCGATACTTACGAGGTCGGCGACATAGATGGCGGCGCCGAATTGCTGCAACTGGACGGCGCCCATGTAGGCGAGGATCACGCCGACGAGGAAGCTGATGAGAGAGACGATGCCGAGGGCGTTGGCGCCGCAGGACTGGATCACCTCCATCAGATCGGAACGGCGGTAGCGCGAGCGACCGCGCAGGAAGCCGCCAAAAGCGAGGGTGACCAAGCCGATGAATTCGACGAATTTTTCGGCGGCGGCGAGTTGCGCGATAATCGCAGCGCCGAAGCGTTCGAGAAAAGGGGCGCGCGTGGAGGCCAGGTTCGCATCCTTGTTCTCGGGCACGGCTTCGGCGAGTTCGATGAGGCGGAACAATCCGGGGGGCAATCCGGTGCGGTCGAAGTCGATCTTGCGGGTGCGGCAAATTTCGTCGAGGCCGACGAGAAAGCTGACCAAGCTACTGTCCCATGCGGTAACGCCGGCGGTATCGACGGTGACCTGGCGCGGGGGCGGGCTGGCAGCGAGCAGCGGCTCGATTGAGGCCGGCTGGGGCATCCCATGGTGGATCCGCCAGGTGCCGGAGACCCGCACGACGACCTTGCCGCCCTCGGCCGGGATGAAATCGATCTGATGGCCGTTGGCGGCGGAATCGGCTGCGGCGGAGGCTTTGTCGGATTCGGTCATGGCTGGAGAATTCTCGTGGGAATCAGCCGGCGACGTTATTCTGATAATGCCATTGAGTAAGGCGTGCGCTCAGGGTTTCGGCCCAGTAATCGACAGCGGCATGCGCGTCACCCCATTGCCATAGCGCGGGCATTTTGAGCGAACCGCCGCCGATGCGCCGGTCAATCCAGGCGAGCAGGCGCGCTCCGGTGACCGAATCGGTCACCACACCCTCGCTTTGGGCGGCGCCGATGAAGGCGTAGGCACCACCGGAGAGTTTTTCGACGGCCTGCGTAAGGCTTTGCGGCGGCGGCATCGCGGAGACGGTGAGCATGCCGTGGGCGGCGTTGCCAGTATCGACGAAGACGATCCGCAAACGCATGACGCCGGGGCCGGGCTTGTCGGCGATCCTGAAATCGCGGGCGAGATGAGACCTGAGCACCTTGTAGAGATAGACGCTGAGGATGAATTGATCTTCAGGAGAAATATCGAGAGTCATGTCGCCGCACCACAGGACGATGGGCTCTATAATGATGCTGTCATAGTGGGACGATTCGGCGTCGAGGTTCTGGTAGTAGAGCAACTCGCTGCCCGCGGGCCCGGGCGTCAACTGCACCGCGTCGGCAAACGATGCGGGGCGCGGCTGCATGATCTGCAGCTGTTGCGGTGTCGGCGGCTCGCTGGCACACGCGGACATCAGCAGGCCTGCGAGCAGTGCCAGAACGGCGCTTAGGGGGGGCTTCTCCATCGTGACAACCGGTTTATCGGGACCGGGCATGGGCCGCGCGAATCGCGATCAGGCGGCCGACGTGGCCGAGGCGTCGGCGTGGGGGACACCGCCGGGGGGCGTAAATCCCAGTTGGCTGCGCATCATGATGAAGTGGGCCACGCCGGAGCGTGAAAGCAGCCCCACGAGACGGTCATGTTCCATGACGAGCAGGCGGGCGGTGTCGCCCTCGGCCATCTGCCGGAGCGCGTTGGAGACCGGGGCGGTAGGGGCGATGACGATGGCCGGATCGAGCGGCCGCATGATCTCACCGACGCGTTTGTGAGAACGTTCGGCGGCCGGGCAATTGCGGACCTGGCTGAGTGCGACGAGGCCGGCCGCCTTGCCGTCGCTGAGGACCGGGTAGCCGCCGAAACCATGACTCATGAAGTGCTGCTCGATGGCGTCGGCCACCGTACTCGCGGCATCGATGGTGACGGGGTCGCGGACCATCAGATCGCTGACGGTCACGCTGCCGAGGACCTGCTCGATGACGATGCTCTGGTAACTGGCGGAGGCGGCATTTTTGAGAAACAGCGCGATAAAGATCAACCACAGGCCGCCGATCAGAGAGCCCGAAAAGATTTCGGCTGCGCCCAGAAAGATCAGGCCGTAGGCGATGCCGCGACCCCATCCGGAGGCGCGCGCGGTGGCCTGGCGGAAATCGCCCGAGCGGGCCCAGAAGACGGCGCGCAGGATGCGACCGCCATCGAGGGGAAATCCCGGCAGCAAATTAAACAGCGCCAGGGCGATGTTGATAAAGCCGAGGTAGTCGAAGACGGAGGCCCACATCGGGTAGGGACCGTAAAGCCCCAAGACCCGCGGAAGCCAGAGGAAGAACCCGCCGATGATGATGCTCGAGAGCGGGCCGGCCACCGCGATTTTGAGTTCGTCGCGCGCGCTGGTGGGTTCGTGGCCGAGATGGGCCATGCCGCCGAAGATGAAGAGCGAGATGCGATCGATAGGCTGTCCGAGGTAATTTCCGACGATCGCGTGCGAAAGCTCATGGCCGACGATCGAGAGGAAGAAGAGCATGGTCGCGACCAGGCCGACGAGCCAGTATTCGAGGCCGGGATAGCCTGGATGGAGTTCCGGGAAGTAGCCGGCCGAAAGGCTCCAGAGGACCAGTGCGAAGATGACCAGCCAGGAATAGTCAATCGCGATCTGGACACCGGCGATCCTGAACAGATTGATTTCCTGGGGATGCTTGGTTGCCATAATCAACGCTCCACGGTTGAGAGCCAGGTCAGGACGGGGAGGCCGGCCGCCGGCATTGAAGATTGTAGCATCGGCGTGCCGGCGCCGCGCGCTCCCCGCGCGGCGGATTTGCGCGGGATTGACCAGTGGTGTTGGCGTGCACGTGCGCGCGATGTGCGCGCACGTGCTTCGCGATTGGATTTGCGCAGGTGCAACCGAGGGCCCGGGACGCGGGGCGGCTGGCGCTTACGGATTATCGGGCGCGAAAAAGAGAATCGTTCGGGCCTCGATACTTTCGCGCGGCGCCGCGTTGGGCGGCGAGGTCGGATCCTCGAATGCCGAATGCGCGGTGAAGCGGGTGCGGCGCTCGTCGGAATCGAAGCACTTGAGCAGCAGCGCTTCGTCGGTGCGCATGCGCGGGAAATAGAACCAGCGATGAGCCGCATTGTAGGCGACGGAATAGACCTCGCCGGTGCGGTCGCGATATTTGAGGTCGGTCGCGATGAAGTCCTTGAGGGTCATGCTCTGGGCGTCGCAGACGGCGAGCGGAAACTCTTCGATCGGACCGCGCACGGCGCGCCAGACGTTGATGAAGGCGTAGCGATGCTTGAGTAATTCGTCGGCCTCGGCGTCGCCGACCAGATCGCGCACGCGCTGCGGACCGGATTTGAGGGTATAATCGTTATGCGCAAACTTTACGGGTTCGCGCACGCCGAGCCTGGCGCGCATTTCCTTGGACCCATTGCGCACGTTATGATCGAAGACGATCACCCGGTTCGCGCCGGTGATGGTCTTAACCAACTGCTCGACCTCAGGGTAATAGACCCTGCGCACCTCGTCGGCGTCATAGAAATCGTGCACCGCGGTGTGGTGCCCGGTGAGCATGAAGCCGTGCTGGTCGAGCGTGATGCGATCGGCGAGGGGGCGCCCGTTCAAGATGGAGATAGTTTGCTTGACGACGTGGCCGGTGCGCGGCGGCACTCGCGGCGGCGGCTCGTAGGTATAGGTGACGGGTTTTTCGCCGTCATCGACCAGATAGTTCATCGGCGCGTCGATCCGGTCGAGCGCCGCCTTCGTGGCGAGATCGCTGCTGGTGCTCATAGGACAAACTCTACAACGACGCGCTCGAATTTGACAAACCGGCAAAGGCGACCCGGCGCGAGAAATTGAATCGCGAACAGACGCACCGGCCGCGGGATAATGTGGCCGGTGCCTCGAAAATAAATGGCGGAACACCGGTAAGCCGACGGTGCAATCAGTGGACCCGTATCGGCGCTCCCGGTAGCTTCGCGAGGTAGGGGGCGTCCCAGGGCGATCCCACGCCACCACATTGAAGGATTTCGCAAAGCATGGCAGTTCGCCCGAAAACCGATAACAACGAGAAAATCTTTCGTTCGTTAATCCAACATCATCTGCACTTCACCCTGGCGAAGCGGCCGATCGAGCTGACCAAGGCCGATTGGTACCGGGCGACGGCGCTGGTGGTGCGCGACCTGCTGGCCGAGCAGATGCTGGCGACGCAGATCCGCTTCGAGCGGCGCCATGGCAAGAAGCTCTATTACCTGTCGCTGGAATTTCTGATCGGGCGATCGCTCGAGAACAACCTTTACAACCTGGGCGTGATCGACGTGTGCCGCGAGGTACTGGAGAGTAACGGATTAGACCTGCAATTGCTGTTCGACTACGAGCCCGACGCGGCGCTCGGCAACGGCGGCCTGGGACGGCTCGCGGCATGTTTTCTGGATTCGCTCGCGACGCTCGGGATGCCGGGTTACGGCTACGGAATCAACTACGAATACGGGCTGTTCCGCCAGGAGATTCGCGACGGCCATCAGGTGGAGATGCCCGACGCGTGGCAGCGCGAGGCCTCGCCGTGGCTGGTCGAGCGGCCGGAGGAATCGTGCATGATACCGGTGTACGGCCGGATTGAACATCGGGTTGATCACCGGGGCGAGTACAAGCCGGTCTGGATTGACTGGCGAACGATTTCAGGGGTGCCTTCGGATTTGCCGATTGTCGGCTACGGCGGCCGCACGGTGAACTACGTGCGGCTTTACTCGGCGCGATCGTCGAGCGAGTTCGACATGGAGATCTTCAATGGCGGCGACTATGTGAAGGCGGTCGAGCAGAAGATGGTCTCGGAGACCATCTCGAAGGTGCTTTATCCCTCGGACTCGGTGCAGGCGGGGCGCGAGCTGCGCTTGCTGCAGGAATATTTTTTCGTGGCCTGTGCGGTGCGCGACATCGTGCGCAGCTTTCTCAGGCGCGGCGAGGTGTTGACGGATTTTCCGGCCAAGGTCGCGATCCAGCTCAACGATACCCATCCGGCGCTGGCGATTGCCGAGCTGATGCGCACGCTGGTTGACGACCATCAGCTTAACTGGCGCGGCGCCTGGGAACTGACGCGGGCGACGGTGGGGTACACCAATCATACGTTGCTGCCGGAGGCGCTGGAGCGCTGGCCGATAGGCCTGATGGAGCGCGTGGTGCCGCGCCATCTGCAGATCATCGAGGAGATCAACCGCCGCTTTCTGACCGAGGCGGCGATCGTGTGGCCCGGCGATCAGGAGCGTGCGCGGCGCGTCGCGATCATCGACGAAGGCCATGAGGGGCAGGTGCGGATGGCGCATCTGGCGATCATCGGCAGCCATTCGATAAACGGGGTCTCGAAGCTTCATTCGGAACTGATCAAGAGCCGGCTGGTGCCGGACCTGTACGAACTCTGGCCGGAACGCTTCAGCAACAAGACCAACGGAGTGACGCAGCGGCGCTGGCTGCTGATGGCGAACCCGGGGTTGGCGAAGCTGCTGGATGAAACGGTCGGGCCCGAGTGGGCGACCGATCTCGAGCGGCTGGGCGGGATCGCGCCGCTGGCCGATGACGCGGGATTTCAGACGCGGTTCGAGGCGATCAAGCGAGCCAACAAGGAGCGGCTCGCGCGCGTGATCAATCGCGTGGTGCAGGTCGATATCGATCCGGCATCGATCTTCGACGTGCAGGCCAAGCGGATGCATGAGTACAAGCGCCAACTGCTGATGGCGCTCGGGATCATCCATCGCTATCTGAACCTGGTGGAGGACGGTGTGGAGCCGCCGGCCCCGCGCGCATACATCATGGCGGGCAAGTCCGCGCCGGGATACTGGGCGGCCAAGATGATCATCAAGCTGATCAACAATCTTGGCACGGTGATCAACAACGACGAGCGCACGCGCGGGCTGATCAAAGTCGTATTCCTGCCCGATTACCGGGTTTCGCTGGCGGAGAAAATCATTCCGGCGGCGAACGTGTCGGAGCAGATTTCGACCGCCGGGATGGAGGCGTCGGGCACCGGCAACATGAAGTTTGCGATGAACGGGGCGTTGACGATCGGGACGCTCGATGGGGCCAATATCGAGATTCGCGAAGCGGTCGGCGCGGACAACATCTTCATATTCGGGCTGACCGCGGGACAGATTACCGAGATGGAAGCGGCGCGCCGCTATCGTCCGGTCGACTATTACAATTCGGATCCGCGGATAAAGCGGGTACTCGACGAGCTGGCGTCGGACCGTTTCTGTCCGGGCGAGCCGGGGTTGTTTCGCTGGATTCGGGACGCGCTGCTGGGCCGGGACCAATATTATCTGCTGGCGGATTTCGCGGCGTATATCGACACGCAGGCCAAGATTTCGCGGGAGTATAAGACGCCTGCGCTATGGACGCGCAAGGCGATTCTGAACGTTGCGCGGATTGGGCGGTTTTCGAGCGATCGCACGGTGCGCGAGTACGGCCGAGAGATCTGGGGCGTCGAACCGAGCTAACCGGCAGCGGGCGGTACATGCGTGGAGCAGGCGCCGGCTGAGCGGGCAGATCATCCGCCGCCCGAATGGGAGTACACGAGCCAGATCGAGAGCGCATAGACGAGCAGCATCAGCGCGCTGTCGGGTTCCATCATCAGGAAGCGCCGCTCGGCGCGGTAGAGGATGCCAGCGAGGCCAAGACCCATCAGGGCCACGGCCAGCAGGCCCGAAATGGCGTGGGCGGGATTCAGGCTGGCGAAGATGGAGCCGGACGGCATAGCCAAATCGAGCGCCAGGAAGATCACCATGTTAAAGGAATTGGAGCCGAAGAGGTTGCTGACGGCGAGGTCGAACGCGCCCATGCGGACGGCGGTGAAGGAGGTCACGAGTTCGGGCATTGAGGTGGCAAGGCCGAGCAGCCAGGTGCCGATGAAAGTGTTGCCGAGACCGCTCAATTCGGCGATGTTCCTGGCCGACCATGCGATGACCGGCGAGACCATCAGGATAACGAGGGCGGCCCCGGCAAATAGCGCGATGGTGCGCCGCAACGGATGCGCGGCCTTGCGCTTTTGCGGCGATGGCTTGGCGGGAACGGGTTCGACTTTTCGCCTGCCGTTGCGGTAAACGGCGCGAGTGCCGCCGAGATATACTGCCAGCAACAGGAGCGATTCGGGCGACACGCCGAGGAGCGTCGTTGGCGAACGGGTGAGGACGAACAGCGTGCCGAGGGCGTTGAGCACAATAGCGAGGCAGGCGACCAGCGCGTTTTCGATGGCGGCGCCGCGCAGAACGCTACCCTGGCGCGAAAGCTGGTCGATGACGGCGAGAACCAGCATGTTGGCGAGGCTCGAGCCGAAGAGGTCGCCCGCGGCGAGATTGGGCGCGTGCATCCGCACCGCTGAAATATCGGTAACGACCTCGGGCAACGAGGTGGCGCCCGCGAGCAGGACCGCGCCGATCCACGCGCGGCCGAGGCCGGTCGCATCGGCGATCGAATCGGCCGTGCGGGTCAGTACGGCGCCGGCTACGAGCATGATCGCGGCACTGGCGATGAAGGCGAAAACGTAGGTCAGCATGCTATTCCGCGGGCCGAATGAAACCGATGGCGACGGTTCCGCCGGCGAATGCACCCGGCGCGGACGGCCGGTCTGCGCAATCGTAGTCCAGCGCAGGAATCGGGTCCATCGTGAAGATTGAACCAAGGCCGTCATGAGTATTGGCGAGAACCCTGTGAACAATCGATCAGGCGGCGCACCGGACCTTGCCCGGCAGGACTGGCACGCGCTGGAGCCGGCGGCGATCGCACAGGCGCTGGCGACGGACGCGGGGCGCGGGCTGAACGACGATGAGGTGCAGCGGCGAATCGTCAGCCATGGCCGCAACGAGTTGGTGGAGGCGCCGGCGGCGTCGGCGTTGACGATCTTCCTGCGCCAGTTTTCGAGCCTGGTGATCTGGATACTGATTGTCGCCGCGGGATTGTCGGCGGCGATGGGCGAGTGGATCGACGCGAGCGCGATCATGGCGATCGTGGTGCTCAACGCGCTGATCGGCTCGCTGCAGGAATATCGCGCCGAGCAGGCGGTGGCTGCGCTCAAACGAATGACGGCGCCCAAGGCGCGTGTGCTGCGCAACGGAAACGCTGCGACGGTGCCGGCGACGACCCTGGTCCCGGGCGACGTGCTGCTGGTGGAAGCGGGCGATCTCGTAGCCGCGGATGCGCGTCTGGTTGAGGCGGCGGGACTGGAAGCGAACGAAGCGGCGTTGACCGGCGAGTCGGCGCCGGCGGGCAAGTCGAGCATCCGTGGCGCGTTCGAGACGCCGCTGGCGGAGCGCGGAAACATGCTGTTTCTCGGCACCGCGATAACCCGTGGCGCGGGCCGCGCCCTGGTGGTCGCCACCGGCATGGGTACCGAGTTCGGCAAGATCGCGCGGCTGCTGGAAAGCGCCACGCGCGAGCAGACTCCGCTCCAGCGCCAGTTAGACCGGGTCGGTCAGCGCCTGCTGTGGTTTTGTCTCGGAATCGTAGGGCTGGTCTTCGCGTTGGGGTTGCTGCGCGCGGTGCCGATGTTCGAGCTGTTCCTCAGCGCAGTGAGCCTGGCGGTCGCCGCTATCCCTGAGGGCTTGCCCGCCGTGGTCACGGTAGCACTGGCCCTGGGGGTTTCCCGGATGGCGCGTCGCAACGCGCTGGTGCGCCGGCTTCATTCGGTGGAGACGCTGGGCTGCGCGCAGGTCATATGCACCGACAAGACCGGCACTCTGACGCTTGGCGAAATGACCGCGCGCAGGGTCGTGACCGCCGACCAGGTGCTAGACGTAACGGGGGAGGGTTACTCGACCGACGGGGCGATTTTCAACGACGGCGCGGCGCTAGCGGCACCCGACGCGGTGCTCGAGGAGCTGCTGCGCGCTGTGGTCGCCTGCAACGACTCGTACCTGAACTCCGAGGCTGGCCGCGCCGGCGTCGTCGGCGATCCGACTGAAGGCGCGTTGCTGGTGCTCGCGGCCAAGGCGGGTATCACGCGCGAGCAGGTCGAGGCGCAGATGCACCGCGTCAGTGCGATTGCGTTCACCTCCGAGCGCAAGCGCATGACCGTAACGGTTGAATCGAAGGCGGGCGTGGTCGCGTATACCAAGGGCGCACCCGAGGTGGTGCTCGAGCGATGCTCGCGGATCGCGCGGCCCGGCGGCGCCGTGCCGCTGGGCTCCGAGGATCGCGTGCGAATGACCGAGGCGAACGCGGTGCTGGCGAAGGAGGGCCTGCGGGTACTCGCATGCGCGCGGCGTTCGCTGCCGCCGCTATCCGGGGGCGGCGCGCCGTCGCCGGCCGAGGGAGAGGTCGAGCGTGACCTCGAGTTTCTCGGACTGATCGGGCTGCAGGATCCGCCTCGCAGCGAAGCGCGCGAAGCGGTGCGCAAATGCGCGCGCGCCGGAATCCGCACCGTGATGATCACCGGCGATCATCCGGATACCGCCGCCACGATTGCCCGCGACCTCGGTATCTTGAGGCCGGGCGACGCCGTGCTCAACGGCGCCGAACTCGAGCGGATGAGCGATGAGCAACTGGGCGAGCGCGTCCGCGAGGTCGCGGTGTACGCGCGGGTGACGGCGGAGCACAAGCTCAGGATCGTACGCGCCTGGAAGTCGCACGGCGCGGTGGTCGCGATGACTGGCGACGGCGTCAATGACGCTCCCGCGCTCAAGGAGGCGGCGATCGGCGTGGCCATGGGGATTAGCGGCACCGAAGTGACCAAGGCCGCCGCCGACATCGTAATCGCCGACGACAATTTCGCATCGATCGTCGCCGCTGTGGAAGAGGGCCGCGGAATCTACGACAACGTGGTCAAGACCTTGCTCTATTTGATGGGCGGGAATTTCGGCGAACTGACCGTGATGTTGGTGGCGGCGCTGGCGGGCTGGCCGCTGCCGCTGCTGCCGATCCAGTTGCTTTGGATCAACCTGATATCGGACGGGCTGCCGGCAATTGCGCTGGCAACCGATCCGATCGATAGCGACGTGCTGATGCGTCCGCCGCGCGATTCGCAGGCCGAAATCGTCGATCGAACCTTCATCGGTCGTGCGGCGCTGGTCGGGTGTCTCACGGCCGGCGTATCGCTGTTCGCCTTCGGCTACTCGCTGCGCAGTGGAATGGATTTGGCGCGAGCGCGCAACGCAGGTTTTTTCGTGCTGGTGGTGGCGGAGCTGGTGCGCGCCTTCGGCGCCCGCAGCACGTCCAAGCCGCTGTGGCAGATCGGCGTATTCAGCAACTTGCGCCTGCTGTGGATCGTGCTCGTGAGCTTCGGACTCCAACTCCTGATATCCGCCACTCCGCTGATGGAAGAGATCTTCAAGACTCAGCGCGTCGGCCTGGTCGAATGCGCCGTGGGAATACTGCTCGGACTGATACCGCTTTTAGTCCTGGAAGTAATGAAGGTGATCAGGATGAAAGCGGATTCCGGCGTCCCCGAAAATTAAAGCGCAGAGGCGCGCAGCGGACATTGCACCGCGCGAGGCTGGCTGTGCGCATATGCCATAATACTTGTCTTGCGCCATGTAAACTGGCATAAACGCCGGTACCATGAAGTCTCCTGCCGCTGCACTCACCGCCAAGCTGATTGTTTCCATCGCCGCGATTTTCCTGGTCTCCATAGTCTGGTGCCCGTCGCTATGCGCCGCGCAGCTTGCGGGCGCGCAGCTTCCGGAATCGACGGAGGTGGCCGGCAGCTCGCCGGTGTCGTCGATTCACGAATACTTCGCCGATTGGTTCAGCCGCGTAGCGCGGATTCAGAGCGAGCAGCCGCATTGGATAACGCCGGTGCTGACGGTTACGCCGCTACTGGAAGAGGAATACCGCTACGACCAATCGTGGCGTTCCCAGGCGCATGGCGCGGCGACCGACATCTTTGGCGGGGGCAAGGGCCTGGAACTGATACCGTTCCAAAACGTCGAAGTGATTCTCGGGGTGCCCGCGTGGATCGCGCACAACGGGACGATCCCGCATTCGGGCAAGGGCAAGAACGGCGAGGCGCCCAGCGACGGTTGGGCCGACGAGACCTTTCTCGTCAAGTACCGGATCACCTCGGCCAACGCAGAGCACGGAAATTATGTCGTGACCGCGTTTATGGGTTTCAGCGCGCCGACCGGAGACGACGGCAACAGCAATCGGCACGCGATCTTCACGCCGACGATCGCGGTGGGAAAGGGATTTGGCGACTTCGACATACAGAGCACCGCCGGAATTTCGCTGCCCGCCGGCGGATTACAGCGGCTCGGAATGCCGCTCGCGTGGAACACCGCGTTTCAATACCGTGTCTTGAAATATTTCTGGCCCGAGTTCGAAGTGAATTACAGCTGGTGGCCGAACGGGGGGCGCGAAGGAGAAACCCAGGTTTTTCTGACGCCGGGCCTGGTGATCGGCAAGATTCCAATTCACGACCGGGTCGGTTTAACGATCGGCGCGGGTTACCAGGTCGCGGTTACCGATCGCCCGGCTTACAACCACAGCGCGGTATTGACGGCGCGACTCCCCTTCTGAGGCTCTGGAACCGACCGGCGGGAGTCGCGACACCGCACGAGTCTGCCAAGCGAACGCATCCTTGAGTGCGCCCGTATCGAGTACGCCTGCGCGCCACAAACGCCGTCGAGCGGCATTGATTCAACTTCGTAATCGGGCTTCTTCGCATAAGCACATAAGCGAACCGCCGACGCGATTTTGTCGCGGGAGTGTGGCCGCAATTCTGCGTTTACCCCGCGCGTGATGCCTATTTAATTATAGCTATCTATGTGATGTAATTTAATGGATATATATCGTAAAACATCTATTTGAAAGATATTATCTGCGTTGATTATCTAATTATTCTTCTGGCAAGTTATAGCATTGACATCGTATAACGTTTTAGAATATGTTCTGTTTAGTGATTCAGTGCTTTTATTGTCTTAAGGAGAAATCTTGATGCGTTTACCGATATCAATCATGGCCCTGGCCTTGGTGCTGACGGCCGCGCCGGCATTTGCGAATAATGGTCACGGGAAGGATCGCAGCTGCAACGATGGCAAGGGAAACTGGCACTTTTGCTTCGTACCTGACAGCGACCCGCCGGCTGTCACTCCGGACGACGTTGACCTCGTGCCGGTCTATGAAGTGGTAAGTAACGTCGCAACCGTCCAGCGCGGCAAGACGATTGTTGTAGAGGCCGATTGTTCCGAGAACTTCGTCGCCATCAGCGGAAGCTTCATGACGGACACGCCGATCAACGGGGTCAGGGTTCCCCAGCGAGTTTACGTTACAGGCATGGCGCCCGCGTTTCCGGCCGGCATGGACCAGACGAACAGCGCGCCAATCGGCCAAATCGCTACGGTAATCAACAAGAGTCGGCATCCGGTGGACGTGACGGCGTACGCCACCTGCACCGCAATGACGACTCCGTAATTCGAGCGCTCGGCTGCCAACGCGGGCAGCCGGGCCAACCCGAAGCTCAGGAACACCCGCCAATCAAGCCGAATCCGGCGAGCAACTCAGAATCCGGCAAGCAATACAGACAGACGAAGTTACGCCAGGAAGTTACGTTAGAAGGAATGACGTCGGCCGCTGGGTGGGCCCGATGCCGGCTTTGCACGGACAGGCTGCGTGGCGCTCAGTCCCGTTTGCGAGAAGCAATCGCTCCCGGAACATAAAATACTGCTTCCGCGAACGTCAGTTGCTAAACTGAATACTCAGACTTCCCAAAAACTTCCCGAAGGACAGGAAACCGCAGTTACATTCATGAGCGTAATCGCCGGCATTGATCATAGAGGGCGCAGCTTGCTTTGTGCGGCGCCACACCATTGGAATCGCGAAGGCGACAGCATTGTTGCCGAACTCAGTAGCGGTGAAGACGACGACGGCGTCATCAAGGAGTGCGCCTGATGAGCAGGACTCATTCGGATGCGCTGGTGCTGTTCGGCGTGACGGGCGATCTGGCTCACAAGATGATCTTCCCGGCGCTCTATGCGATGGCGAAGCGAGGCACTCTGAAGGTCCCGGTAATCGGGGTGGCTTTCCCGAAGTGGAATATCGAGCGGCTGCGCAAACGTGTGACCGACAGTATCAAGCGCGCGGGCGGGATCGATAACCGGCGCGCCCTGGACCGTTTGTTGTTGCAGCTTCAGTACGTGAGCGGAGATTACAACGACGCGGAAACGTTCAAGGCGATCAAGCAGGCACTGGGCAGCGCCCGCCGTCCGGCGCATTATCTCGCGATTCCGCCGGCGCTTTTCGAGACGGTGATCAAAGGGCTCGGCGCCGCGAATTTGTCCGAGCACGCGCGGGTGATTGTCGAAAAGCCCTTCGGACGCGATTTGAAGTCTGCGCGCGAACTCAACCAGGCGGCGGAAAAAGTCTTCCGGCAGGATTCGATCTTCCGCATCGATCACTTCCTCGGTAAGGAAGCGATCATGAATATCCTCTATTTCCGCTTCGCTAATTCGTTCCTCGAGCCGATTTGGAATCGCAATTATGTGGCCAGTGTTCAGGTGACGATGTCGGAGGATTTCGGCGTGGGCGACCGTGGTGCGTTCTACGAGACCGCGGGCTGTCTGCGCGACGTTGTCCAGAACCATCTTTTTCAGGTCGTCGCGTTGCTTGCGATGGAGTCGCCAGCCGACCGTGAGTATGGCGCGGTGCAGAGCGAGAAGGCCAAGGTCTTTCAGGCGATGCGGCCGCTTACGGCAGACGACCTGGTGCGCGGCCAATACGCCGGTTATCGGCAGGAGCGGGGCGTGGCGAAGCGATCCGACGTCGAGACTTTTTGTGCGATGCGGCTGTCGATCGATTCGTGGCGCTGGGGCGGGGTGCCATGGTACCTGCGATCGGGCAAATATATGCCGACCACCGCGACTGAGGTGCTGGTGGAATTGAAGACGCCACCGCAGAGCCTCTTCGCGGATTCGCAGCAGGCAGCCGGAATGGCCAACTATATACGTTTTAGGCTTTCCCCGAACTCGGCGATCGCACTTGCCGCTCGCGTCAAACGAGCCGGGCAGGAATTCATCGGCGATCAGCGGGAACTCTACCTGTCCGAAGAACAGGACGGAGTGGAAGCACCCTACGAGCGGCTATTGACTGACGCCATGGCCGGCGACGGCGCGCTCTTCACCCGTGAAGACGCGGTTGAGGCTGCGTGGGCGGTAGTCAATCCGGTGCTGAAGACTCGTCACGGTGCGCATCCGTACAAGCGCGGCAGTTGGGGACCGAAAGCGGCCGACGCACTGATCGCGGCGGACGGCCCCTGGCACAATCCCGACCTCAAGCAAGGATCGAAATGATCGCCTCGCCACGTGAGTCGCGGGCATTCACGAAGTCGAATCGGGTCGCGTAATTAATTGGTGCCGAGGGGGGGACTTGAACCCCCATGTGGTTACCCACGGTGGATTTTGAGTCCACTGCGTCTGCCGTTTCGCCACCTCGGCAATCGGAGGAATACTCGACGACCCTAGAATCCTGCCAGATCGCGCGACCCCATCACAAGCGCACGTCGGTGTGCTGCGAAAATCCCTGAGCGCGCGCCCGCCGGGTCAGGATTTATGCTTCGCGCTCAGCCCTTGGGCAGGCCGAGCACGCGCTCGCCAAGGATGTTGCGCTGAATCTCGTTGGCGCCCGAGTAGATCATCGGACCGCGCGCTTCGAGCATTCGGCGGACCCAGATGCCGTGGTCGATCGCGCGGCCGTCGAGGCGTTCGAGTTGCGCGAAGGGCCCCAGAAATTCCATGGCGAATGACGCGATCTTGAGGCTCAATTCGGATGCGCTCAGCTTGATCATCGAGCCTTCGGGCCCGGGCGGCATCCCTTTGAGTTGCCGGGTAAGCTGGCGGAATCCGGTGTAGCGGATGGCCGCGGCTTCGGTTGCGAACTGCCCGATACGCTGGCGAACGTCCGGCTCGTCCCACAGGCTGCGGCCGTTGCGCGACAAGCTCCGCGCCAGGCGCGCCAGCTCCTGCACCCGCCCCAGCATGATTCGCTCCTGTCCGTTGGAGCGCTCGAAGGCGAGCGTGGTCATCGCGACTTGCCAGCCTTCGTTCTTGCGCCCGACCAGATTTTCGACCGGCACTCGCACGTCTTCGAGAAAGACCTGATTGAAATGGCGGGCGCCGGTCATTTGTACCAGCGGGCTGATGGTGATTCCCGGTGATTTCATATCCACCAGCAGGTAGCTGATGCCCTTGTGCTTGGGCGCTGTGGAATCGGTGCGCGCCAGCAGAAACATCCAGTGCGCGTGATGAGCGAGCGAGGTCCAGATTTTTGAGCCGTTGACGATGAAATAACCGTCGTGTTCGACCGCACGGGTTTGCAGCGAGGCGAGGTCCGAGCCGGCATTGGGCTCGGAATATCCTTGACACCAAAGCTCGGCTCCGGACAAAACATTGCGCAAATGGCGCTGTTTCTGCGCGTCGTTTCCCCAATGGATCAGCGTTGGTCCGAGCAACCAGATTCCGGGGCCGGTGAACGGTACGCCGCTGCCGATTTGCTCGAGCTCCTGGTCGCAGATAATTTCCTGCAAAAGAGTGCCGCCGCGTCCGCCGTATTCCCTGGGCCAGGTAATCCCGAGCCATCCGCCCTCGTACAGCGCCCGATGCCAGCGGAGGGTCGCCTCCCAGCTAACTTCCTCCTCGTCGGCCAAAGGACCCGCCGCCGGTACGGCGTATTGGCGATGCTTTTGCAGCCAGGCACGAAACTCGGTCCGCAAGGCCTGGTCTTCGCTGCTATAGCTGAAATCCATCTTTTAGCTGTGCTCCGTCGGTAGCGCAGTGCATCCGCGCCTAACCTTGTTCCGCCTCAACCCAAGCATACGCAATCGAACATCTTTGAAGTAGAACGCCGCTGGCTTTGCGAATGCTACAATTTCCGAAAGCCGGTGCAGGAGTATCATGTTCGGCAGTCCGATTCGCTCCCTGACCGAGGTTCATCGGCGATGAAGCCGGGATGATACGGAGAGCCTATGTTTTTTTCCGGAGTGTCATACTGACGTGTGCGAGCCGCCTGTCGAAACCGGAGTGAAGCCCGCGGCCGAGCGGTTCATGTCGGGACTTAGCTCATCCGAAGCGCGCAAACAATTTGAGCTGTTCGGGCGCAATCTCCCGGTCACGCCGCGACCGGGCCAACGCCTGCTCGATCTGGCGCGGCTGCTGCTCGATCCGATGGCGCTGATGCTCGCGGTCGCTGGCGTGGCTTATCTGTTGATGGGAGAACGGCTGGAGGGGGTCGTACTTCTCGGGGCCTTGATTCCGGTTCTCGGGATCGACGTCATCCTCGATATCCGTTCGCAGGCGGCGCTCAAGAAGCTGGCCGCCACGGTTGGCGCGAAAGCGCGCGTAATCCGCGATGGCCGCGAGCAGGAGATTTCGAGCGAGCTGCTGGTGCCGGGGGATTTAATCGTACTGGGCGAAGGCGACATCGTTCATGCGGACGCGACCGTCATAACCGCGTCGAATCTCGCGCTCGACGAATCCCAACTCACAGGAGAAGCGGAACCCCAAAGCAAACGCGCAGCGTCCGACGGCGAACCCGAAGGCGGCGAATCATCGCAGGTCTATGCGGGTTCCCGCGTATTGGCGGGGCAGGGCATCTCGCGCGTCACCGCCACGGGAGGGTCGTCGCGCTACGGTCGAATTGCCGGTCTGGTCGCGCAGGCAACTCCCGAGCGCACGCTGCTCGAGCGAAAAGTGGCGTTGATGGTTCGATCGACGGCGCTGGCGGGTGTGGCATTGTCGGTCGGCGTTTTCGCCCTCGAAATGTTTCGCGCAACGCCGCTGGGAAAAGCGTTTCTGTACGCGATCACCCTCGCTATGGCTTCGGTCGGGGAAGAGTTCGTGCTCGTGCTGACACTTTTTCTGAGCGTCGGTGCGTACCGTCTGAGCCGCAAGAGCGTACTGGTCAGACGAATCAGTTGCGTGGAAACGCTCGGAGCGACCACGGTAATTTGTCTCGACAAGACCGGCACCCTGACCCTCGGCTCATTTGAATTGAGCGTTCATGCGCCGCTCGTTGACGATCTGAGCGAACAGCGATTACTCGAATTTGCGATCCTCGCGTGCGAGCCACAGGCCCGCGATTCGATCGAAGCCGTAATTGTCCGCCATTGCGCAGAGCACGGTGTAGAGCCGGCGCGCGTTCACGGCGAGTGGCGGCTCGAGCACGATTACGACTTCGATTCGCGCGGCAAGCACATGTCGCACGTATGGGGCCGGGTCAATGGAACTGATGCGATCATCGTCGCGAAAGGTGCGCTCGAAGGCATCCTGGAACATTGCTCGATCGAATCCGACGCGCGTGAGCGCGCAATCCGAATGAACACCGATCTTGCCGCTCGCGGGATACGCGTGCTCGCCGTCGCCGGTCGCGCGAGTCCGTCGCCAGCCGAATTTACCGGCGTGCGAGCACATGACGAACGCGCGCTGACGCTTTACGGTCTGCTGGGATTTAACGATCCGGTGAGACCCGGAGTGCCGGCCGCGGTCGCCGAGTGCCAGCGCGCCGGGGTCACGCTCAAGCTGGTTACCGGAGACCATCCGCTGACCGCTCATGCGATCGCCGACGCGACCGGCCTGGCGCATCGCGACGAGGGAATCATCACCGGCCCTGGACTGGATCGCGCGGGTCCGCAGCGCTTGCGCGAGATTGTCCGCGAATACAGCATCTTCGCCCGCACGCGTCCGGAGCAGAAGTATGCGATCGTCGATGCGCTCATCGAGAACGGCGAAATCGTTGCGATGACGGGCGACGGTATCAATGACGCCCCGGCACTGAGGCGCGCGAATATCGGCGTCAGCATGGGCTCGAAAGCGACCGAAGTCGCGCGGGCGGCGGCCGGCCTGGTGCTGCTCAACGATGACTTCGGAGCGTTAGTGGATGCCATCCGGGACGGGCGGCGGCTGTACCTCAATATCCAGAAGACCTTCAGGTACCTGATCGGGTTTAAGGTGATGCTGGTGGGGATGGCATTCGGGGCGCCACTTTTCGATTTGCCGATCCTTTTGACGCCGCTCAATGTCGTGTGGCTGGAGCTGATCGTTCATAGCGTATCGGCGCTGGTCTTCGAGAGCCGGGAAGTGGGCGAAGATGTGATGGGCCGGCCGCCGCGCGACCCTGCTCGCGCCGTCGTGCAGTCGGGTGCGGCCCTGCGTTCGGGTATCTGCGGCGCGATCCTCGCCCTCGGTGCGCTCGGCGTGTTTGTGCATTTCCTTCCGGCGGGTGAGGAGTATGCGCGAAGCTCGGCGATGCTGGCGGCGGTGGTCGGCGGCGTACTGTTGATTTTCGCCGAATTAGCCGGAGAACGATCGTGGTGGAAAACCGGTATCCCGCGCGACGCCCGCTTCTGGACGATATGCGTGGCGGCCGTCGCGACGCCCTTTCTATTCGCCGGCGTGGCAGTGTTTGCGGAGCCACTCGGTCTCGCTCCGCTGACCTGGAATACTTCGCTCGTGGCGCTTGGGCTGGCGGCGGTCGCAGTTGGATGGCGGTCGCTTGGGTGGCGCACAACCGCATGACGCTCGCGCAGAGCTATCCGATTCGCACAGACACCTATGAGCTTGCAGTCTCGTGCGCGCGCCTTGAAGCGCGCGGCCCGTACAATTTGTTTCAAATTATTGGTGAGCCGTCTGGGACTCGAACCCAGGACCCTCTGATTAAAAGTCAGATGCTCTACCGGCCTGAGCTAACGGCTCTCCGAATGAAACTGAAGGAACGGCAATCTTTACAGGGATTTGCAGTCATTGGAAGGCCCCACTGTGCACCAAATTGTGCCCGTGAAAAGATGATCTTGTATCCTCGATTGCGCAGTAATATCTCGACTGGCCATGAACTGACGTGACAAATCGGGTGTCAAATCAACGGAAAAACAGTATCACGATGCCGCCCACTACCAATCCCGCTCCGATTAAATACAGATTAACGACGACACCCGGCCAACTCTTCAGCAGGCCGACGCCACCGCCCGGGAAACGCCACCAAAAGCCCTCGGGCGGATCGACGAAGTATCGCCAGCGCTTGTGTGTGCCGTAGATTATGACGCAGCCCCACACGGAGGTTGCCAGACCGAAGATCTGCGACCCGGTCATCAGCGCCAGCCTACAGCATCAGCGAAATAGCGAGTGGCGATCTTCACAAGCCGTCGCCCCCACTCTTTGAGGTTGGAAATTTACCCGTCATTGATCGTGCTTGGCTAAGTCGCGCGATGCCGGCGCGCAAATCCGCTGCGCTTGCGAGCGCGTGGCAGCGACAAATTAATCCTTGGGTGGACGGCCGTGTCAAATCCGGCGCGCGTAGCCAACGGCGGATCCCGCAAATGAAAACAGACACGAAGTACCGGCTATAAAAACCAGCGGCCCGGATTGCGTGGTCGCGCAATCCGGGCCGTCCCCTCCCTACCACCACACCGCCTAACGCTATCCCTTAATGCCACCCGCCAATGCGTGCAGCTCCGAATTCTGACGTGTGCGACTGGGCGCCAATCCGTAACGCGTGATCATCCGATAGACCGTGTAGCGCGACGCTCCGAGGAGCTGCGCTGCGCGATGACAATTGCCGCCCGCCTCGCGCAATGCGCGCAGGAGTGCGGTCTTCGAGGCTTTATTGATCACTTCGTCGAGTGAGAAACGCCCGCTATGCGCGGCCGCTACCTCGGGCTCTTCGAGCATCCGATCCTCTGCCGTCGCGTCGCCGCCGGCCACGGTATGCAACAAATGCTCCGGCAGGTCGTGCGCATCGAGGCGGTCGCCGTCGGTAAGCATGACGGCGGATTGCATGGCGTGGGAGAATTCGCGGACGTTGCCGGGCCAGTCGTAGGCCTGGAGGGCGGCGGCCGCACGGCGCGAGATGAAGCGGATCTGTTTGCCGAAGAGACGGTTGTAATGTTCGGTGAAATGCACCGCCAAGGCCTCGATCGCGTCGCGCCGCTCGCGCAGCGGCGGCACCAGAATCGCGGTGGCATTCAAGCGGTAGTAGAGGTCGTCGCGGAACTCGCCCGCCTTGACCATCGCCCGCAGGTCGCGGTTGGTCGCCGCGATCAGCCGGATATTGACCTTGTAGCTATGCGCCGAGCCTACCGGCTGCACTTCATGGGTCTCGACCGCACGCAACAGTTTCGGCTGCAGCCGCAACGGCAACTCGCCAATCTCGTCGAGGAAAAGCGTGCCGCCGTTGGCCGAACGAAAGTAGCCCAGCGAATCGTCACGCGCGTCGGTAAAGGCCCCGCGCACGTGGCCGAACAGTTGCGATTCGGCCAGCGACTCGACCAGATTGGAACAGTTGAAGGTTACGAACGGTCCCTTCGGTACCGGCCCCAGCGTATGCAGCGCGCGCGCCACCAACTCCTTGCCGGTCCCCGACTCGCCATGGATCAGCACCGACGCCTTATACGGCCCCAACCGCTGCACCATCTTCATCACTCGCCGCATGTTCGCCGACCGCACCACCATCCCTCCCACTTCCTCATTGGGAGGCGGAGTTTGATTAAGGGCAATCCAATCGTCCTGATGGCTGCAATCCGCAGAATTTGAAGGGTTGGCGATTGTGGTCATCAGCGGCTTATGCTCCAAATTCATCATTCCACTCACTTCCTGCGTAAACATCTAGTTAGCAGAATCTAGTCTAGTTGTGTGGTTGAGGCAAGTGGTTATTGACGCTCATTTATGTCTTGATAGCGAAATACTTTATCTGAGGTGGTAATCATCAATGATTAAGGAAAATAATGGAAATGAGATGTTTATGATTGAAGATGAGTATGATATAACGTTAATGAACGGTAAAGCATTATTAAAGACGGTCAAAGACGATAATGGCACAAAAAAGAATAGGGTGTCCCAAATTTGCGCGTTTAATCGATCGCACCGGCGATGCTCAAGGCACGCGCTTTTCGAGGCATTTTTCGCCGTTGCCGGTGATTTCGGAATCGCGCAGAAACACCAGCAATCGGGACATTCGCTATGTGTCAGAATGAAGATCGCGACGGATCTGCACCGAAAAGTGCCCCGTTCGAGCTGCTTAGGGCAAAGCCGTTGCAGACCGGCACGGTTGCGGCGCGAATGCCGTATTCCTGGATTTCCCGATGGTTTTGGCGGCGGCCACCCGCGGGTAATCCGGGCATGGCAGCTGTCGCCTGCTAACTGACGGTCACGTTGAGGCTGCTTCGATGCGCCTCCGGGCTTCTATCAAAAAGGCGACAATAGCTACTCTAAGTATGGAAATGGTATCAGAACCAGACAGAGGCGCGACCGGAGGCAGTGAGGCGAAGCGCGCAGCAACATCCGGCCGTTGGTCGCGGCCGAGTGGCGCGCGCTTGCGCGATGAATCAAGCGGCGTTGAGCTTGCGGACGGCGCTCGCAGTGCCGGCGTCATCTCCCGCGTGCCGGCGTTGATCGATCCGCTTGCTACTGATGCCGAAGGGCGTCGAGAAGCGCAGACGCGTGCCGCCGTCGAGCATTTCAAAGCCGTATTGTCCGGCTTGCGCGACTACCGCATTGAGCATCTTACCCTCGAGCACCATGGCCTGAACGTAAATTTTTCCGCCGTCGAGGGTGCGCGCATAGGGCCATTCGATGGGCTCGCCCACGCGAGTGAAATATTTATAGCCGCCGCACAGGTTCCAGGGCTTGAAGATTGGATAGAGCAGCAGCGCGCGAGCCTTGAGCAGACCGCTGAGAATCGCGCCGCCATAGCGCAGCAAGCGGCCGGCGCCGGCCGCCACCGCCCACAGCTCACCGCATTCGAAGACTGTTTCCGGCGGCAGGTAAGTAAGGTCGGGTTTCGCATAGCTTTGGCTGAACATCGCCAGGTCGTGCATAGCGAAGCCGCCGATCATTTCGGGCACCATTTCGGTTTCGTCGAAAAGACCATAGAGATTGCCGAAAGCGAGATGCACCTCGCCAATAACCGATCGTCGGGTTTCGCTGAAGCCTGCGCCGCGCATCATGCGAACTTCGCTCAGACGGCGCGCGAAGATGCGTCGATCGGCGTCTGTCGTCAGCAACCGCAATTCCATGGAACTCCTCCTCTATTCGGTCCGAACTCAGCGCTACTACAGTTGTTCACGTGTGCCAGTTAACAATAAATTCGCGGACGACCGCCGGTTACCTCGCTGACGCGCGCCTCGACGCTTTCCAAATGCCGAGTGAAAGCCACGTGCCAGCGAGCCAGGGCCGATCGAGTTACGAGCTGCAAAACGGGTTGTCCTCCGCAAGCCATTTTAGCCATCTCAGTGTAAATTTTAACACTAAAGACCAACATAGCATGGGTATGGCCATTTGGTGTTAGCTGTACACCATCTGCTGCTTCACGTCCACCATGAATATCCAATTGGCCGCGTATAGTCGGACCAATTGAGTCGAGGAAAGAATTACGTCAGAACAAGTGTCGATTCTAGTGTAGGTACTCATCGATTTATAACCGGTGAGCGTGTTTAATGTCGTAGTTTTCTGATATCATTGGCTCTGTGCCGCTGGCTGACGGTTACTTGCAAACTCGCTCGGTGTCAATGAAACTATCAAGAAAATTCGTCCAGTTATTGCGACCACGATGGCATTCCCAGTGAGCATGGAAGACCGCATCGAGAAGATGGTGACGCGCATTCTGGCCGAGACCCGCGGCAAGGAAGCGCAGAAGATCGAGGCATGGAAGAAGCCCAGTTCCGATATCCGTCGGTTGGTGCGGCGCGATTATGTCCGCAGCTTGCGACGGAACTTGCCCTACCGGGAGCTGCGGGCGTTGGTTGACGCGTTCAGCGAAAAGCTGCCGGGCTTCAATCGCGAAATAGTCGGGATGATGCCGGTCGAGCAGTTGGCGGCATGGGCAGAAACCCTGGATTTACACTTTAAGGCCGCGCCGAATACTGGCGATGAAGGGCTTGCACTTAGAGGCTTCTATGTCACGCGCAAAGAGGGTATCTTAAAGCGTCCATTAATTTATGTTAACACGGCCCATCATCCATTAGCGGTTTCTTCGACTTTTTGTCATGAAGTTGGACATCATATGAGCTCCGAACTCCTAGGTGATAAGGAAGAGACACCGGTGCATTTTTTCTTCGACGCCGACTACGCCTCTCATCTAGAGGAGCCCGGTGAACTGGCGGCCGACGTGATGGTGAGTATTGCCGGGTATCCGCAACCGATTGCGCGCAAGATCTTCGCCACGCCGTGGAAATGGGGTCTGGTCGCAAGGGCCAAGGATATGACCGAAGCGGCACTGGCCGAAGTGCGCCATCATCTTAAAGGCGTGTACGGCTTCGACTTGATGGAACGAATTCCGGCGCATCAGCGCTTGCATTACTTGTCGGGGATGATTCATTACGCGAAACTACGGTGGGCACTGCTTGGCGAGTACGAAATATGAAAAAGAAAAGTCTGGGTTCGGTCCTGAAGAAACAGCGTGAGATTCTGGGGCTTACGCAGCGGGAGCTGGCGCTGAAACTTGACGTCAAACCGAGTCACGTGGCCTATCTGGAAAAAGATCGGCGGCGTCCATCGTTGGGGCTGGTCAGCCGCATCGCCGACGTGCTGGGACTCGAGAAGGAACCGCTTTTCCTGCTCGCCCATCCGGAAGCCAGCACCCTGTTGACGGGGCGGCGCGATCCCTCAGTGCCGAGCAGCAATTCCGACCAGGTGTGGCGTGACTTTACCGGCAACAAGGCGATGCTGGCGCGTTACAATGTGCAGCCGCGCGAGCTCAAGGTGCTGTCGCAAGTCAACCTGCTGGGAAAAGTTGCGGCTCCGCGCCAATTCCTCTTCATCCTGAACGCCATCCGTCAGGCGGTCGAAGAAGAAGAATAGTTCGAGACGCCGTGCTGGCTGTCTCGATTGGCGATCGATAGGGCCGCCCGGCGGCTGTGACAAAGCGCGGGAAGCAAACGCATCCCTTGCACGGCCAAGTTGTCGGGGGGACGCGCTTACTGTAATAAAAACAGCTATTTAGAGAACGCCGCGCGTGAGAAGTTTTCTCCGCTGCGGCGTTCGTGTATGCGAGAGATAGACCAAGATCAAATCGCTTGGCGGGAGGCGCGAATGGCGCGCGACAAGAACTCTCGGCGCCTGTCCAAATTCTGGTGGGTTCTCGCATTCACCGCGGGTACGGCCGCTGGTGCGTTATCGCTGGAATTTCTGCACGCGCAAAATACCTTGTGGGTCATCCTCTTCCTGCTTACGGCGGCTGGTGCGGTTGCGATTTTCGAGCAGTTCGGCAATCCGGCCAACGGCGGGATTCGCCTTCCCAATAATCCAGGAAAATGGGGCAGGAGCGGTTTGCCGAATCATCCGCAGCCGCCGCGCAAGCAAGTCAACGGCAAGCGCCCGGATCATCGGGCTCAACTCCACGCAATCACGGGCAAGAAAAGCGCCGAACCGCCATCGTCAGGCACCTCCTAGGAATTCTTCCCGGCAGCCCAGAAATCCGAGGCCGTGTTGCCGATACACCGGTGGGAATGCGGTCGCTGAGAGAACCTGGGGCCAGGCCCCGAGAGGTAGCGCGCCAACGAAATATTCAATTTGGATCAAATCAACCGCTCGGTTCTCTTTGGAACGGATTGCCCATTTTTTGACTTCATTCACCCAAGGAGCCTGTTGCTTTTGTGGACCTTCTACATCAGCGTCATAAGTAATACGGAGTGTTATTTTTATTAACTAATAGTGGGGTCGCGATTTACATCACTTGATAGCGAGATGGCTTTTTCATTGCTTGAAAACGAAATGCTTCTTAATGAGACATTGGAAATCATTGATTCAATGTTTCCGCAGATTGACACTCTCGAAATGACGATTCATTTTAGGCTTTTAAGAGAAAACATGGCCTCCTTAGTCGCGATCTTAAGCCTAATCAGGCGGCTTCCGGCTGAATTAATATCCGACAAGAAAAGCGCCGCCGAATATATTGCCGGTGTCGCCGTACTCGAAAGTACACTGGCACAGTGGAAGAATTCAAAAGGAAACTCATCACTAGAATATATTTGTGGTCTCGGAGATCGACATCCAATTGGACTTATCCGGCGCTCTCTAGCGAAACTTCTTGAGGAGAGGTCTGAGGCGGCCCCAATAATCACTAATCCACAAAAGACCGAAATCCGGTTACCGCAAAAGTGAAGCGGTACTATTGCGGATCTCTCGGTAATTTCGCGATTACTGAGCGCCATTTCGGTGCGCAATGAGTACCGCCGATCAAAAGACACTCCCCGCTATTCGAAGGCCTGACCGGCGAAAATACAGGATTTGCTGAAGGTTCCATTCATCCTTCCATTTCCGCGGATGCGAAGGCTGCCGCGCTTCTTTGAGCGGAATAGTTTAGAGAGACAGGTCGATTGACCCGAGAATGCTCTACGATAGACGCCTCCGGAATCGGGATAGAATAGAAAACTCCAATAGTTGACGAGGCGCGAAGAATCTCGTCCGCACGAGGTTCCCATATAACCGTCTTCACCCACGCCGACTCCATTCTTTCCGCAGGCTCCGTATGGCAGTTGATATGGGTATCCCTCGTTGGGGATGCAGTAGCCGAGCCAGTCTTGACAGGCGAATCTAGAGTTATACTCGAACTTCAGACGGGGATGGAAACCCGGGGTAGTGGGCTGTACATAGAAATACCACCCTGCATGAACCATAGAAGCATTGGTCAAGAGAATCAAAACACTAGCGACGAAAAGTATAAGTCGCTTTCGAAAACCGGCCAGAGCTATACGACTAATGGAATGTGTTGAGTGAATGGCGAGTTTGAAGAAGACAGTCATTATCATATAGAAACTATTCTCCATTGGGAAAGTGAGTGACTCACCTGAGAAGAGCTAAATGCACGAAATGTGCCGCGATCTCATTGTGGACGGTTTAGATATGGAGTTGCGGAACGCCAGCATGACCAGAGATGTGATTCGGCATCTGGGAAAGTGCTCTAGATGGCGGAATAGTGGAAATGCACGTTTGCTTGGAAATGCTCTCATCTAGTGTTGTGTCCCAGAAATAACTTTACAAAGGCGTTGGAGCTTGGCGAAGATTGAGTCGGCGGTAGCGGTCCAGGCAAAGGGTCGCTTGTGAGTATTGTAGTGAGTCACAAAGCGATCGATTGTTTGGACCAGGTCACGCACCGAACGGAACGAGCCGCGGCGGATCGCGCGGTGCGTGATAAGCGCGAACCAGCGCTCCACCTGATTGAGCCAACTCGCGTAGGTGGGGGTGTAATGGAGGTGGAAGCGCGGATGGCGCGCGAGCCAGGCCTTGACCCGCGGATGTTTGTGAGTGGCGTAGTTGTCGGCGATCAGGTGCGCCTCAAGCGCGGCCGGAACATGGTGATCGAGGTGGTTGAGAAAGGCCAGAAACTCCTGGTGCCGATGGCGCGGTTTGCACTGAGTGATGACCGCCCCGTCGAGCACGTTGAGCGCCGCGAATAAGGTCGTGGTCCCATGCCGAAAATAGTCATGAGTTACCCCTTCAAGGTAGCCGAGACCCAGCGGCAGCACCGGTTGGGTGCGCTCCAGCGCCTGGATCTGCGACTTTTCATCCACGCACAGCACCAGGGCCTTGTCCGGTGGGTTGAGATAGAGCCCCACCACGTCGCGCACCTTCTCGACGAAGAAAGGGTCGGTGGAAAGCTTGAAGCTCTTGCTGCGGTGCGGCTGGAGCCCGAACAGCGCGAAGTAGCGCGCCACCGTGCTCTTGGAAATGCCGGTGTCCGCCGCGACGGTGCGCACGCTCCAATGGGTGGCGTTGGGCGGTCGGCTGCGGAGCACCTTGCGCATCAGCGTCGCCACCTGCTCATCGCCATAGCTGCGCGGCCGTCCGGGACGCAGTTCGCCGTGCAGCCCAGCCACCCCGCGTTCGCGCCAACAGCGCCGCCAGTGGCTGATGGTCGGAACGCTGACCTCGCAGCGCGCCGCAATCGCCTGATTGGGTACACCTTCAGCTGACATCAAAACGATTCGCGCGCGCCGTACCAACGAATGCGGCAAACTCCGCGAGCGAGCAATCGAACCCAACTGCTCACTCTCCGACGCACTCACCTCCACTACCGTGTTAGGTCTGCCCATCGGGCAGCATCATACCGCTTTAGAGTAATAAATTAAATAGGTTATTTATGGGACACAACACTAGCAGGGCGTTGATTAATGTGTGAAGTGCGTAAAATCGGCCGCAATAACGAAGAATAGGAGGGTCTTGCGATCTTTGGAGATCAGTGAGTAGGTAGCGAAAGCTAACAGATTGTATTGTTTAGCACCCTATTAGAATTCGGAGAGACGATAATCAATCATCGCGAAAGAGTGACTCATTACGGATCGTTCAATGGGTTGGGTGTCTCACTCTGAGGCGATAGAGTGATGTACCGCTGGTAGCGTCTGCGATGCCGACGGTGGCCGCTTCGACCCAGTTTGTGGCTAATGTCTGCTGTGCAAAGGGTTGTCGGTTATGCTCCGGTGCGTAGATGCTATGTATCTTGTACGTTAGGTATGCGTGGGTTGAAGGAGCGAATCTCGACAACAGGGATGCCGTAACTGAGTGTTCGTGGGGGATGATTTGTTATGATCGATTTGATAATTCGCGGGGGCGAGGTGGTGACGCCCCAGGGCGTTGGCCAATGGAGCGTTGGCGTAAAGGACGGCCGAATCGTGACCGTAGGGGTTGACGATAGCTCAATCGAGGCCGGCCGGTTGATTGACGCCAGCGGCAAAATCGTGGTCCCCGGCGGGATCGAGCCTCACGCCCATCTTTCAAGCCAGGTGTCGATGCACCCGGGCAGTCGCGAGTTCACGCTCGGGCCCGAGGAAGACACCGTCGGCATGGCGTTTGGCGGTACCACGACGCATCTGGACTTTTGTTTCGTTCATCCGAGGACCGACATCCCGTCGGCGATTGAGCAGCGGCGCAAGCGCTGGATTGGCAAGTCGCACGTTGACTACAGTTTTCATATCGCATTGGGCGGCGCGTTGCCGTTGAAAATTTTTGATCAAATGCGCGAGGCGATCGCCGAAGGATTTCCCAGCTTCAAAGTCTTTACCAACGAGGTCCTGCCGCCTCATCCGCAGCGTCAACCCTTCAAGCTCGATTTCGGACGCATCGAGATGGCGATGGATCAGGCGGCGCGCCATGGCGGAATCATGGTCGTCCATGCCGAAGACGACGACATCGTGCAGTTCAATTACGAGCGCTTCAGCGAAGAAGGGCGCACGGACGGCGCCAACCTTCATCTGGTGCACAATCAGCTTTCGGAGCAGTTGGCGTTCACCCGCACGATTCAGATGGCGGCCGCCACCGGGGCGGCGGTTTATTTCGTCCACACGTCGGCTCGCAGCGGAGTTGAGGCGGTGGTCGAGGCGCGTGCGCGTCGGCTGCCGGTATACGCCGAAACGCTGCATCATTACGCGTGTTTCTCGGCTGCGGAATACTTGAAGCCGCGGGGCTTTTGCTACCATACCTATCCGTCGCTGAAGCTGCCAGACGATCAGGCTGCGCTCTGGGAGGGGCTCGTGCGCGACGGCGTCTCGACTACTGCCACCGACGAATATCCGACCTCGCTCGCGGTGAAGTTGCGCGGTCATCGAATCGACGACGTGACCGGCGGCAACCTCGGCGCCGAAGCGCGCATGGGCATCATTTTTACCGAGGGCGTGGTTCGGCGCGGCATGTCCCTGCAGCGCTTCGCCGACGTCACCTCCACCAATGCGGCGCGCATCCTCGGGCTTTATCCGCAAAAGGGAGTGATCGCGCCCGGTAGCGACGCCGACCTCGTGTTGATCGATCCGTCGATCAGCAAAACTCTGGCGCGCGAAGACTTCCATGTCAGCGACTACAGTCCATGGGAAGGCTGGAACGTCACCGGATGGCCGATAACGACCATTTTGCGCGGCAAGGTAATCGTTGAAGGCGGGCGGCTTATGGGCCAATTGGGCGATGGGCAACCGGTCCGGCGCAAGATCGACCCGGTAGTGTTGCGGCGTCCGGCTAGCTGAATGGCCTCGAACGATCGGCGCCGCCCAAATGTCTATGGGCGACGACAAAGCGCGCAAAAGGAGAAGTATCTGCTTTGATCGTCGCTAAAGCGATAATTCGCCGCATTCGTGCAATTTTTGGTGTCACAGCTAACTGAAGGACTATGAAAAATTTTTGTGCGATAGAGTAGGAGATGTTAGAACCTTTCGAACCGCACGATAGTTGAAGTAGGCAATTGTGGGCCCAATACAAGGGATATAAACAGCAAGATACCAACCAGAGATAACAATGCATAAAATTGGAGAGTTGATAGGAATCAAACATCCACAGTACACACTTGACTCCATTCTAGTGCCAATGATAGTTCCAAGGTCAGCGCGATATCTGCCGAGAACACGAGGGTCAACGAATCTCCGGACGGCAGTGCGAATCGCGAAGGGGTGGCTGGCCGGCAAAATGGCCAGATCGCGGCATGACGGGAATTAGCGGGGGTTTCAGCCCGCTTTCCGCAGGCGCGCTGACGTCGAGCCGATTACATTGTGATTTGGGCGTGGCGGACGCGTAGCTGATTCAGAAATTGTATTGCCGCCTAAACGTCATTCGTTAACCTCAGGGAAGGGAAAATCGATGAAACGCAGAACGACAATGATCCTCACCACCGTGCTGGCGATCGGATTGGCCGCCGGACAGGCAATGAGTGCGACCGTCTGTGGTGTCGCGCAAGACCCGCAGGGTAATCCGATCAGTGGCGTTTCGATCACCGCCAAGGATGCGTCTGGAAGACTCCTTGGGCAGACCGTTACCGGCAGCAAAGGCGAATACGAAATCGACAATCTGCAGCAAGGCACGCTTGACCTCTTTCTCGATCCAGGCAGCGCATCGGTGCAGGGCGGATCGGGCATTTTGGACATGACCGGCAATGCCGGATGGTGAATTGGCAGGTTTCCGACGCCCGCAGCGCGACGGCCTCGCAGGGCGGGTCCTGCATCGATCCGGCGGGTGCCCTGACGCCAGCCGAATGGGCAGCCGTGGGAGTGCTTGGGTTGGGTGTCGCGGGCGGAACCGCGGCAATCGTCTGGGCCGAAACCGGAAATCGCAGCGATTCATCCTCTCCGGTTCCGACACGTTTTCCGGTGAGCCCACAGTTCTAAATCACAAAGGCGCGGATTGACGCGCAGATCTAACAGCGCCCCTAGCGTCCACACGACTCGGGGCGCTGTCTGAAACCCGGGCTGGTTGGCACGACCGGCGTTTCAAAAAATGCATTTGATAAATTATTTTTTTCGGCGTTGGACGGCGCACACGTCGGGCAATCGAGCGGGCAGCGCAGGTCGCATGGCTGGATGGCGGGATTTAGCGACATTGCTCGGTTGGCTCGCAGTCGCGATGCTGGCGGTCGGCTGCTTTTCGCGCGATCCGATGAGAGCTCAGAGTCCCGGCCTTTCCAGCGGCGAGACGCAAGCCGCCGCGTCGACACAGAGCCAAGCGGCTTCCGACCTTGCCGAGGATGCCGACCTGGAACGGCTGTGGCAAAAGCGTACGGCCCAGCTTTCGTCGTCCAATGATTATCCGATCGGTCCGGGCGACGTATTGACGATTTCGGTCCCTCAGATCGACGACTTACAGGCGCACAAGGTACGTGTCACTCAGATTGGCACGATTGAATTGCCGCTAGTCGGTACGGTGCAGGCGGGCGGCCTGACCGAAGTGCAACTGGAGGCCGAACTCGACCGCAAGCTCAACAATTATATGTACAATCCGCAGGCCTCGGTTTACGTCAACGAGTACCACAACCGTGAGGTCGCGGTGATCGGTGCGGTGAATCATCCGGGACTGGTTCTGCTCAACAGCCCCTCCGAAACGATTCTCGACGTCATCACTCAGGCCGGCGGGCTTTCCTCCACTGCCGCCGACCAGCTTATTCTGATTCCGGTGGAGCAGGGCGATCCGTCGATGGCGCAGCGAGTTTCCCAGGCGACCTTCAGTCCGCAAGGAGGCGTGGCCGGTGGCGGCGCGGTCGAGGCGGCCGCGCACGGTATGGCGATCGGCGATTCTGCGCATCCGGTCGGGCAGGCCGGCCAAATCATGCCGAATCAGCCGGGGGCCGCAATTGCTCGCGGCAACCCGGGAATCCATCAACGCGCGGAGCGCATGAGGGAAGCGGCTGCGGCTGGCCCGCAGCCCGATATCGCGGCGCGTACGTTCGAGATGATGCCCGCCAACGCGCATCCGCTCACGATAAAGATCAAAAGCACCTCGCTCACCGGTGCCGGTAAATACATCAACCTGCCGATGCGGCCGGGGGACGTAATCGTCGTGCCCGGCGGTGGTAATGTGATGGTGGTGGGATGGGTGCAGACACCGGGCTATTTCCAGGTGGGATCGGGGCTCACTGTGCTCGGAGCGATTGGCGCCGCGGGCGGTCCGATGTACGCCGCCAACACCAAGGACATCACCCTGATACGCAGCAACCAGAACGGCAGCAAGGAAACTATTCCGATCAATCTAGACAAAATTTCTAAAGGGGAGGCTCCGGACCTGCCGGTCAAGGCCAACGACGTGATCGACGTGCCGTATTCCAACGTGAGAATTGGTCCGTACGTGTTCTATTCGATCCTGTCGCGCATGGGGATAGGCACTCCGGCTTGGTAATAGCCAACTGATGGAACCATCGCGTTATGTTGTCCGGCGCACCGGTGGAATGCCGCTGAATGCGCCGATTGAAACCGAGGCCTCTCCGATCTTCCTCGACGAAGGCCAGCCGCTGGTCGATTTCCAGGCCTACTGGCGAATTATTCGCAAGCATTACCGGTTGGTGCTTACGGTGATGGCGGCGGTCGTCACGCTGGCGATGATCAAGGTGATGACCGAGACCCCGCTCTATGAGGCCGAAACCACCGTCATGATCGAACCCTCGGCGCAAGGCGGAGGCACCGACTCACTCGAAAATCTGGTGAAGATTGAAGCGGCCGCGTACAACTCCGATCAGTATTACAAGACCCAATGTGCGGTTTTGCAGAGCCGCCCGATCGCTGCCAACGTCATCAAGGCGCTCGACCTGGAGCACAATCCCGCCTTTGCCGGCAAACCGGCGAAACCCGGGATATTTGCCCGGCTCGAAAAGAAAATATCCAGCGCGATACATAAGCGGCCTGCGCCGCCTCAAGGCCTCGCCGAAAGGCTGTCCGGGCTCCAGGAAGACAATGGCGTGAACCCCGGGCTGGTGCACGCGTATCTAAGTAATCTCAAAGTCACCGCCATGCCCGACACCAACCTGGTCAAAATCACGGTGACATCGGCGAGTCCGGAGTTGGCAGCGGAAATCGCGAATCAGCACGTCAAGGAGTACCAGCGTCAGCAACGCCGAATTCACGGCGATCAGACTGACGAGGCGCAGAGCTATCTCAGGGACAAGCTGCGCAAAGTAAAGGAGAATCTAATCAGTTCCGAAGCCGCGCTGAACGCCTACCGGACTGCAAACGGGATAATCCCCGGATTGATCTCGCTCGACGGCAAAGACGCGATCGTCCTGGATCGGCTGTCGGACCTGAGCAAGGACCTGACCAAGGCGCAGGTCGAGCGCATCAGTCTGGGCGCGCAGGATTCGCTCATCAAAAAACACGACTTCAGCTCGCTGCCGTCGGTCATGGACGATCCGACGATCCAGACCATGAACAAGGCGCTCGACGCTCTCCATTCGCAGCGTGTGGCGCTAGCAACCCAGTTCAAGCCCAGCTATCCGCCCTTGGCGAAGCTCGACGCTCAGATTCACGACATGCAGGCGCGCATCGGCGCGATGATCCGGCAGAAGGTGGGCGCGCTCGAGTCCCGCTACGAAGAAGCGGTCGATAAGGAACACCTGCTGGAATCCGAAATGGAACAGCAGAAGACGCAGACTCTGAAGCTCAACAGCAAGGCCGCCCAGTATGCGATGCTCCAGCGCGAAGTCGATACCAATCGCGAGCTCTATAACGCCATCCTGACGCGCATCAAGGACGTCGAGATGTCAGGCGACATCGAGTCGAAAAATGTCTCGGTAATCAATTCCGCCGAAGTTCCCGGGGGGGCTTCGAGCCCGAAGAAAATGCTCGCCCTGATGCTCTCGACCATCGGCGGTCTCGGCCTTGGCCTCGGTCTCGCGTTCGTGGTCGAGTTGGCTGACAATACGCTCAAGAATCCCGAAGAGGCGGAGAACTACCTGAAGCTGCCCAATCTCGGGGTGGTGCCCGAGTTCTCAAGCGTCAACGGCAAGTCGGCTTACGCTCCGCGTGAGCTGATGAATGGAGGCGGGGCGCGAGCTTCCACTGTGCTGCCGCCCGGCCGCGAGCTGGTTACCACTCACGGGTCGTATTCGCGAGTGGGTGAGGCCTATCGCAATCTGCGCACGGCGCTGCTGATGTCGCGCGCCGGCGGTCCGCCCAAGGTGACTCTGATCACCAGCGCCATGAGCCGGGAGGGCAAGACCGTCACCGCGGTGAACATCTCCGTGATGCTCTCGCAACTGGGCGGCAAGGTCCTTCTGATCGACGCCGATCTGCGCCGCGCCCGCTGTCATCGCGTGCTCGCCGTTGACAATCATCTGGGGCTGACCGAAGTGCTCACCGGGTCGCGCGAATTGCACGAGATGATCCGCGCGACCGAAATTGAAAACCTCTATTTTCTGGGCGCCGGATCGGTGCCGCCCAATCCCACCGAATTGTTAAACTCGCCCAAAATGGCCGACGTGGTCGCGGATTTGCGCGATCACTACGAATACGTCGTCATCGATTCGGCGCCCGTGCTGCCGGTGAGCGATTCGATGGTCCTGTCGAAGCTGACCGACGGTGTGGTGGTGGTCGCCAACGGATCGGCGACGCCGCGTCAGCAGGTCAAGAACGCCTGCGCCCGCCTCGAGTATGCGCGCGCGAAGATCCTTGGGCTGGTGCTCAACAAGGTCAAGATTCACAGCCCCGATTACCACTACTATTACCATCAGGATTATTACTCGTTCGAGAATGATCACACGCACGATGATGAAGATCTTGCCTGAAGCTTCAGATCCGCACGCCCATTGTCCCGGCCGCGCTTCCTGAATGCGGATGCTCGAGCGCTTGTGGAACACCGGAACCGGCGGACTGAGATGGATCGACCACGCGGTAATCGGCGGGTTGATTCTGATCCTCGCCTTCGCGCCACTGGCCTTCGGCGCGGTCCATCAATGGGCCTACACGCTGCTGGAGACCACCCAGTACGCCCTGGTGATTCTGTGGATGACGCGGATCTGGCTCGAAGGGTCAAAGCCCGCGCGCATCGCGATCCCGCGCTCGGACTGGGCGAGTCTCGCGCTCCCGTCGACGTTGTTCGCGATACTGCTGGTGTTCCAGGTCACGCCGCTTCCTCCCGCCATGATGCGGGTAATTTCGCCCGCCACCTATAAACTCTATCGCGAGAGTCTCCCCGAATGGCCCCGAAGCGCACCGTATGCGGCGCTGCGGGCCGCTTGGAGCGCAAAATCCCACGGTTCCACGCCTCACCTCGAAATCGCGTTGCCGCCGGTCGGCGGACAGAAGCAGGTTCGCGCGCAGGCGGCGTCGCCGAATGCCGCGGCCAAAGCGGCTGCGACTCTTCCCCATCCTCCGGCGCCCGAATCCCTCGGTAAGCTCGGCGACCTGCGCTGGCGATCGATAGCGATCGCGCCGTCCGTAACCTGGGCGGGCCTGATCGAGATGCTGGCGTGTGCCGGTGTGTTCTTTCTTGTGCTCGGCTACCCGCTGGGCTTTGTCGGCGCTGAACGCGAGGCCAATACCCGCTTCCTGGGCGTGATGGTAGTCACGCTATTGTCGGTTGGGAGTCTCGTGGCGCTGATCGGACTGGTCGAAAAGGCCACCTGGAACGGACGCATCCTGTGGTTCTTTGTGCCGCGCGACTGGAGCGGCCCGCTCGCGGTAAACATCCGCGCCAGCGGGCCGTTCGTCAATCCGGATCATTTCGCCAACTTTCTTGCGACGGTCCTGCCGCTGGCCGTCGTCGGCTCGCTCTTTCCGATTACCCTAAGCCATCGCGATCGCCGAGCCGACCTACGACTGCCATGTGCGGTGGCCGCGTTTCTGATGGCCGCAGGGATTGTTCTGAGCCTCTCGCGCGGGGCCTGGATCGCTTCGCTCGTCGGCGTCTGCACCGCCCTCGCCTTGAGCTTCGGCTACGCCCGCGAGCGCGCTCCCGCTCCGCTCCGCCGCCTCGGTGCGCGCGCCGTACCGTTCGCCTTGGCCGGATTGGTAAGTTTATTACTGATACTGCTCTTCCTCATCGGTCCGAGCGGACGCAGCGCGGCCAGCGCCCGTATCGGGGCGACTATCGCGCACGGTGACAGCCTCGGCTTAAAGCCTCACGCCTGGCGTGATTCGCTGAAGATGATCCGGGATTTCCCGATTTTCGGCGTCGGCTTGGGCTGCTGGCCGGAACTGTTCCCGCATTACCAGCACGCCCCATGGACGGCCTTCTATTTCCGGCAGCCGGAAAATGACTATCTGCAACTGGCGGCCGAAACCGGACTCGCTGGAATTGCACTGACGCTGTGGTTTGGCGCAGTCGTATGGCGCAAATGCCGGACCGCGGCGGCTCGCCTGAGCCAGCGGCGATGGCCGCTGTTTGCCGCTCTCGGCGCGGGAATCGTCGCTTCGCTGATTCACGAATTATTCGATTTTAGCCTGCACACACCCGCCAACGCGCTGCTCTTCAGCGTAGTCCTGGCGACGTTGTTGCGCGTTGCGCTGACCCCGAGCGAAGGCCGCAATCCGATCGGGCTGCGCAGCGTCTCCGCTCCGAGCAAATATACTTTCGCGGGTGCTGCACTAATCGCCGGCGTCGCCGCAATCATGATCGTCGGCGCGCAAACCCAGCGCGACGCCGCCTATCCGTACGATATCGGAACGCCCAAAACCTTGGCCCAGGCCGAGTCCGCAACGGTCAATCATCCGGCCGACTCCGGAGTGCACCTGGCGCTGGCAGCGTTGATGCCGCCGGGGGCGCCGCCGGCGCTGCGCCAGCAGCAGTTGCTTGCTGCGGTCTGGCTTAATCCCAACGACCCGCTGGCGCGCGACCTATATGCACGCAGTCTGTTTCTCGCGGGCAAGAAGCGCGAGGGACTCTCGCAGGTCAGGCTTTCGGTTTTCCATGCCCCCGATCTGGAAAGTCACTTCTACCTGCTGCCGCGCGCTCTCCCGTGGCTTTTGCCAGATGAGCAACACGCGATTTACGAAGGCTTCGGGCAAGCAATTGCCGCCGGTTATGCGGGTTCGGCCAATGGGCTGGCCCAGTTTTATCGCGATCTCGGGCGCTACCGCGAGGCGGCCGAAGTCTCGGCCGCTGCCGCCGCTGCCGCAACCGACAAGAGCGAAAAGGTCGAGTACCTCCTGTCGGCCGGACGCGACTACGCTCAGGCGATGCTCCCCGATGAGGCGCAACAGAATTTGCGGGCTGCGATTGCGCTCGATCCCACCGATGCGCGTCCGTACACCGCCCTGATGGTTGGCGTGCTCGGCCCGGCCCATGATCTCGACGGTATCCGCCACGCGATGCGGGAGGGCCTGCGCAACGGCGCCAAACCGCTCGCGATGGAGCGGGCTCTGGCCGATGCGTCGCGAGCGGGCGGCGACCTCAAGACTGCCGAAATCGCCCTTAAACAGGTCGCCAAGGACGCTCCGACTTTTGCGTCCGTGATTAAACTGGGCGACTTCTACAACGAGAACGCTCAGTATGAGCGCGCGACGATCGCATACCAGCGGGCTACCGAAATCGATCCCCGCTCGGCCAGCGCCTACTTCAAACTCGCGCAAGCTGAGGAGTCGGATTTCGATTTTGCCGGCGCTCGCGGCGACTATGCCAAAGCGGTTGAACTCGCGCCCGGCGATAAGAGCATGCGCAAGGCCTATCTCGAGTTTCAGCAGCGAGTGGCGCGTGCGCTCAAGCAATCGCCGGCACAAGAGTCACCCGCACAATGAAGCATTTCCCGGCGATCGAGGCCGCTCGTGAATGCGGCGCTCCGTCGTCGATGCGCCGCGTGCCGTGAGGATCATGTTCCTCAATCCCGCCGGTCTAATCGGCGGGGCCGAGCGCGCCCTGCTCGACGTCATCGCGAGTCTCAGAGCGGCCAATCCGGAGTGGCCGCTGTCCCTGATCACAACGGCCGATGGCGACCTTGTCGGCGAGGCGCGCGCTCTGGGCGCCGATGTATCGGTGCTGGCCTTCCCGCGCTCGCTCGCGGTCGTGGGCGACGCCAGTGTCGGCACTCCGGCTCGCACTTATCGATCGACGCTCGGCTTGGCTGCGCGACTGTCGGCCGCGACGCCGGCGGTGGGGCTCTACCGGCGTCGGCTGCGCCGTGCGATCGCTGCTGCGACCCCTGACCTGGTGCATACCAACGGTTTCAAAATGCACCTCCTTGGAGCGTGGGCGGCGCCGCGTGGACTCCCGGTGCTGTGGCACCTGCATGACTTCGTCGGCTCGCGTCCGCTGATGTCGCGGCTATTGCGCACGCAGACCCATCGATGCGCTGCGATCGTCGCCAATTCTCATAGCGTTGCCGGCGACGCCCGCGTGATTGTGGGCCCCCGGCTTCCGATCTTTACGGTCTATAATGCGATCGATCTCGCGCGCTTCGCGCCCGCCGGCGTGATGCTCGATCTCGACCGGCTGGCCGGACTGCCGCCCCTGGGTTCTGGCAGCATACGGGTTGGAATGGTGGCGACTATGGCGCGCTGGAAAGGACACGAGACCTTCCTGCGCGCGCTCGCGACATTACCGGCGGCATTGCCAGTGCGTGGCTACGTCATCGGCGGGCCGCTTTACGAGACCGCCGGCAGCCAATACACGATCGCGGAATTGCGCGCGCTCGCTGCGCGGCTGGGCCTGTCCGGCCGGGTCGGCTTTACCGGCTTCGTCGGCGACGTGCCTGCGGCCATGCGCACGCTCGACATTGTGGCCCATGCCAGCACACAGCCCGAGCCGTTCGGCCTCGTGATTGCCGAAGCGATGGCGTGCGGACGCGCAGTCATCGTCAGTGCGGCTGGCGGCGCTGCCGAAATTATCGAAGACGGAGTTGACGCGCTTGCATGTCAGCCCGGAGACGTTCCGGCGCTGGCCCGACTGATCGGGCAGCTTGCCGGTGACGCCGCGATGCGTCAGCGGCTCGGCCGTACCGCCGCACTCGCCAGCGCGCGGCGCTTCGCGCAGCCGCGGCTCGCGGCTGACCTGGTGCCGATATATCGCGCGATTGCGAGGTCGGCGACCGAAACACAATGATTATTTCTCGCAACCGGCCGTTAAGGATTCGAGCAGCGTTCGGACCGGTCACAGGCGTGTCTGTCGCGGTCGGACGGCGGAGGATAGGGTCTCGGCAATTTTGTTGATTTGCGTCGGTACGTCGCAAAGCTTACTGGCCCTCGGCGCGCCGCCACTTCCGAGAGCAGTGCGCAAACTATCATCTTCGATGAGCTTTCGTTCTGCTGCGGCGATCGCGTCGGCTTCGGGTGAGGTTAGAATTCCGCAACTGTCATCCACAATTTCCAAGGCCCCGCCTGAAGCCACCGCGACTACCGGAAGAGCCGCGAAAAGCGCTTCGATAAAGACGATGCCGAACGGTTCCGGTACAAGATTGGTCTGGCAAAAAATATCGGCTGCACGCAATAACTCCGGAACGTCATTGCGTGCGCCCAGAAATCGTATCCGGTGCGCAACTCCCAGTCGCTCCGCCGCGACCTTCAAGGACTCGAAATACGCGCTTTCATCGGGCCTTTGCGGACCGCCTACTTGCCAACATACCCAGTTTGGCAGGTCTCTCAACTTATTCAGCGCCTGCAAATGCAACCGGTGGCCCTTCCATGCTTCCATCCGGCTCACTTGAATAATTACCTTCGCATCTCGAGCGGTTTCCAAAGACGCGCGTCTCGAATTCCGTTCATTCTCATCCAGTCTGAGATCGGTCGATGCGATGGGATAATAGACTACCTCTGTGGGAACTTCGGAATAGCGCTTTGGAAGGGTAGCCCCGGTGAACCGGCTGTTGCAGATAATCAAGTTCGGCCGTGACGCAATTCGCGCCCATAGATCGATCCAATGACGCCTGTCTGCCGCGTTATGAAACCATGAGACCAGCGGAACGGCGGCCGAATTCACCACTGGCCCGAAAATCGCCTGTGCCCAGGGCATGTGGCAAACGACGCAGTCGAAATTCCGCTGACGAAGCAGCTCGGCGAGCCGCCAGCGGGCGCGCCAGACGGTAGATGGATGTCGCGCACGAACGCCGCCCAACAGATGAACTGGAACTGCCGCCGCGCTTAGCTGCTTCGAAAGCTTTCCTTCAAAGCACAGCGCGTACTCAGCTTCCATCTCACTGCAAAGGCCGCGATTTTCCGCGAGACCAATCAAAAATGTTTCGATGCCGCCAAAGAGATTACCACTCGAAATGTGGAGCACGCGTATCATGTCTTGCAGCGATCATTGCCGAATTCTTCGACGCTGCATCAAGCTACCAGTAAATTTGCTGGTTCAATAGCAATTCGCCGAACTCGACAGGTCATTGGAAATTCCAATGAGGCGCAACGAATGAATGACCGTGGCGAAATGGTATTGTGATGGATAATCCCGCAGCCCACGAAAACCGTGCAGGTCAAAGAAGTGCACCGAAGTGCACACAATGGCCCGAGTCCGGAATGACCGCAACTGATGATGCCTGAATCCACCCTTCGCGCAGCTCTGTGCTAAGCCGTTCGCCCCTCGCCAGCATCGTCATTCCGACTTTCAACGGGGCGATGCGACTGCCGCGGGTGCTGGTGGCGCTTGCCGCACAGACCGCCCTGGATGGTTCGTTTGAAGTACTCGTGGTGGATAATGCTTCGACTGACGAAACTGCTGCGGTCGCGCAGCATGATCCGTCTGCACAGCGCCTGCGTGAACGCGGCATCGACGTCCGCGTGGTAGCGGAGCCGCGCCAGGGTACGACGCACGCTCGAATCCGCGGCGTGCGCGAATCCAGGTCGGAACTGGTCTGCTTTCTCGACGACGATAACATTCCGGAGTCTGACTACATCGCCAATGCTTTGGCTCTTTTCGAGGAGCAGTCCGTGGCGCTCGCGGTGTCACGCGTATCGCCCGAGTGGGAGGTCGCACCGCCACCGAGTATCATCCGGCGCCAGCACCTGTTTGCCGTAAATCATTATATGGGCGATGCCCCCGCTGACTGGGGTGCCCGGGGCACCATTGTTCCGACGATTACCGCCGGCATGTGGGTCCGCCGACAGGTCTTTTTGACGGCTATTCCTTGTGACCGTATAGATCTCCTGGTTGGCGGGCGCGTCGGGCAACAACTGTTTTGCGGTGAAGATATCGAGATCGGCTCGTTAATCGGGAAGGCGGGCTATCGCCGAGTGTATGCGCCCACACTCCGACTCATCCACCAGATTCCAAAGCGCCGCCTCGAGACCGCCTACGTAGTAAGATTGATCGACGGAATTGTCCGCAGCGAAATGACGTTGCGTGCGAAGTACGAGGGCGTAAGATTCGATTGCCGCGATCGGCTAAGTGCTTCGATGCGAATGGCTGCCGCGATCTGCGCGATTCCCGCGCTGGCCCTCGTGCGCTCCGATGCGCAGCGCGAAATCGTGTTCGTAATCGCGGATCGGCGCGCGCGTCTGAGGGGGCCGCTGCGGTGGAAGGGATGATGCGATTACGCGATCTGATGACGACTTCCAGCAAGCTGCGCTACCTTGCCTGGCGCGCCGGAGTGCTTGGTGACGAGATCGAGGTGCGCTTCGCCGGCGGCGAGCGGCTGTTGTTTCAAAGATCGATAATGCCCGGGGTCTCGGTCGCCTACGAAATTTTCGTGCTCGATACGTACCGCTGTCCGCGCGAGCTCTCGCCGGCGAACATTCGCCGGATCGTGGACGTTGGCGCCAACGTCGGCTACTCGGCGATCTATCTGGCCGCGAAGTTTCCTTCCGCCATCATCGACGCCTTCGAACCGCATCCCAGGCATCTAGAGATCCTGCGACGCAGCCTCCGGATAAATCGAATCGAAGAGCGGGTCAGGGTTTACCCGGTTGCGGTGGGCATCGCCAACGGGACCTGCGAACTGATTGATGCGGGTCCGGCGACCGGGATCGCGAAATACAGTGCCGTGCTTGCCCCTTCCGATTGTGGGCGAGTGCAGGCCGAGGTTGTAGACTTTTTCGAGGTCCTCAGCAGCGGCCCGATCGACTTGCTGAAGCTCGACTGCGAAGGCGCGGAATATGAAATCCTGATGGATCCGCGCTTTAGGGATTTGCCGATCAGGAACCTTGTGATGGAATGGCATGCGACCGAGGAGCATCACGAGGCTCAACGTGATCTGAGCGAACGACTGCACGATCTCGGATGGCAGATTCAGTCCGGTACGATCGAGAATGTTGCAACGCTCGACGGTTCAGCTGTGCTGCGCGAGGGCGTGCTGTGGGGATTTAGAGGTTAGATCGGCGTTGCGCGGCTCAGCGGCCGACATCGCCGACACCAGGACCGTGCGGTTGTAAAAAGACCGCGTCAAAGCTCGATGCTAGCGATTTCAATTTGTCTGATTTGTTTCTGGGTCTGCTACGTCGCAGGCCGTCGCGCCGTATGGGCCGGCTTCATGGCCACCATGGTCGTGGGCTATTTCTATGGCATCACGCGGGCCAATATCGACTCGCCCATTTCACATTTTTTCTACGATTTCGCCGCTGTGGGCTTCTTCCTCGCGCTGATTACCCGCCGTGATACTCCCCTCGAGCGCTTCAAGATGCGCCGCGTGATGCCCTGGGTGTTGGCTCTCGCCGGATGGCCCGTGCTGATCATGTTCATGCCGATGCAGCCGATCATGATCCAGTTGGTCGGCTTGCGCGCGCAAATTTTCTTTTTGCCCTTCATCCTTGCGGGCGCACTCCTTGACGGCCGCGACATGCGCAAGATTGCCTTCGGCCTCGCCGTCTTGAGCTTCATCGAAATCGCCTTCGCATTGGCCGAGGTGCATTTCGGACTGACGCATTTCTATCCAATCAACGCCGTCGACGAAATCATTTACAAGAGCCAGGATGTGAAGATCGGTTCGTCGATGTCGGCCTTTAGAATCCCGGCCACGTTCGTCCAATCCGCTGTTTTCGGCGGTAGCATGGCGTCCGCTATACCGCTGTTGCTCGGTGGCATGATCCAGGAGCGTCGTGGCACGAGGCGCCGCAATCTTCTGCTGATTGCACTCGGGGTGTCCGCCGCCGGGGTCTTTCTTTCGGCTTCGCGCAGCCAGGCCACCATGCTCATCGTGATCGTGCTCGCCGCCACCTTTTCCCGCCGGGTCAAGAATTTTCCGTGGTTCGGATGGGTCGGATTACTCGTTGGCATCACCGCCCTGGTTGCGTTCAGTCCGCGCATGCAGCGATTCGTCACCCTGGACAATACCACCTACGTTCGCAAGCGCGTTTCCAGCAGTCTCAATTCTAATTTCCTGCAACTCGCTATGGAGTATCCGCTCGGCAACGGGCTCGGCGGCGGCGGCACCAGCATCCCGTATTTTCTCTTGCCCGAGTTGCGCAATCCGGTCTCCCTCGAAAATGAGTACGCACGCATCATGCTTGAGGAGGGGCTGCCCGGTCTGGCGCTCTGGCTCTCCTTTATCTTCTGGACGCTGACCCGGCCGCTGCCCTCTACCGACGATCCCTGGTATCTCGGCAAATGGCTCGCGCGTGTCACTGTGGCCTTTTGCTTTATGATCGCGCCCACCGGTATGGGACTGCTAACGTCCATTCCCGGAACCGCCTTGCTCCTGGTCTTTATGGGATGGGTCGCAACTCCCAGCATTACTCCGGGGCGCTTGCACGCAATCCCTGACACCTCGCCGGGGCCATTGTCCGATCCGACGCTCAAGACTGCATGACCACCCGCGCCGGTAATACCTGCGCTTGCGTCCGGCCCGTCCCGGCGTCGCTCGGCTCCGCGCTGCCCCAGCCGCCGGCACGCACCTGGGTTCTGGTCGCGGGCGACTTTCATCGCGCGGGCGGCATGGATCGCGCCAACGCCGAACTTGCGCAGTACCTGTGCGCCGCCGGCGCCACCGTCCATCTCGTGAGCTTCCGTGTGGACCCTGCCCTGGCGGCACATCCCAATGTCCGGGTCCATCGCGCCGCGCGCCTCGCCGGCTCACATTTTCTGGCTCAGGGCCTGCTCAACCGGCTCGGACGCGCGGTTGCCGCTCATGTGCTCGCGCGTACCCCGGCCGCGCGCGTGCTAGTCAACGGCGCAAACTGTCAATGGTCCGACCTCAATTGGGTCCATTTTGTCCATCGCCAATGGCGCGCGCCGCAGCCCGCCGCGCCCCTGTGGTTCAGGCTCAAACACGCCGTCGAGGGCTGGTCTAATTCGCGCAAGGAACGGCGCGTTCTCCGCGGCACCCGCGTTGTGATTGCCAATTCCGAGCGGACCCGCACCGACTTGATTCGCGATGTGGGCGTCGCAGCGGACCGCGTACATACGGTCTATCTCGGCTGCGGTTCCGAATGGCAACCGGTCACGCCCGATCGGCGCGCGGCCGCCCGCGTCGCGCTCGGACAACCCATGGATCGACCGCTGGTCGTATTCGTCGGCGCGTTCGGCCACGACTCGCGCAAGGGCTTCGATACCTTGTGCTCGGCCTGGCGCGCACTTTGCGCCCGGTCGGATTGGAACGTCGATCTCATCGCCGCCGGCGGCGGGCGCGCGTTGCCCCGATGGCGGAGCGAGGTCGATCGCGCGGGACTCGCCGCCCGCGTCCGCTTGCCCGGATTCTCGACCGGCGTCAACCAACTGCTCGACGCCGCCGATCTGCTGGTAAGTCCGGTGCGCTACGAGTCCTACGGACTCAACGTGCTAGAGGCGCTCTGCTCCGGTGTCCCCGCCATCGTGAGCCGCGGCGCCGGCATCGCCGAGCGTTATCCGTCCGACCTCGGGGACTTGCTCCTGCCCGATCCCGAGGACGCCGACGACCTAGTGCGGCGGCTCCTCCAGTGGCGCGGGCGGATCGAGGAGTTCAAGTGTAAAATCATGCCGTTGGGCGAGACTCTTCGCGCGTGGACGTGGTCCGATATGGCCGCGCAAATCGTCGCGCTTGCCGACGCTTCGCCAACCGTGCCGAGCCCGGTACAATCATCCGATCCGCGCGCGAGCGCGGGCGAAGCCCTATGAATCCGCAACCCGCAATCGATCCGCGAACCGCTCCGGCATCCGGACCCGCGACAACCGTCGCCAGCGGTCCCGACGATTCGATGCGCCCGGAGGCCGCCGCGATCGCCGATCACCTGCCCGAACGCCCGATCCTCATTATCGAACGTCCCGGCAGATGGCTTTCGCTCGACCTGTGCGACCTCTGGGCGCATCGCGACCTGTTTCTCTTTATGGTCGGGCGCGACGTGAAAGTCCGCTACAAGCAGACCGCGCTCGGTGTCGCCTGGGCGGTCTTGCAGCCGGTTCTCACCATGGTGGTCTTCACCGTTATCTTTGGCCGGCTCGCCAAGGTGCCCTCCGACGGTATGCCTTATCCGATTTTCGTGTTCGCGGGCCTGCTGCCCTGGAATTTTTTCAACCAGGCGGTCACCACCAGCAGCAACAGCCTGGTCGGAAATGCGGCGTTGATCACCAAGGTGTATTTTCCGCGATTGGTTATTCCGGGCGCCGCCGTGGGTGCCGCGCTGGTCGATTTCGCGATTTCCGCCGCGATCATGTTCGCGATGGCGATTTACTACGGCGTAGCGATTAGCGCGGGCCTCCTGATGCTGATTCCGCTGGTGCTGATGATCACGCTGTTCGCGGCCGGCGTGGGCATGTGGATGTCGGCGCTCAACGTGAAATTCCGCGATGTCCGTTATGCGCTGCCGTTCATCCTGCAAATCTGGATGTACGTGACGCCCATCATCTATCCGGTCAGCTTCATTCCCGCGCACTGGCGCTGGCTAATCGCACTCAATCCGCTCAGCGGAATTATTCAGGGCTTTCGCTGCGCGATTTTCGGCTATCCGTTCGACTGGACCGGCCTCGCGGTCTCGGCCGCGCTCACCGTCGGCGTAGTGATCTATGCGGCCTTTGCGTTTCGCCGCATGGAGCGGGAGTTCGCCGATATTATCTGAGTAGTGGCCGTCGTCGGCGGTAAGTCCGACAGGCTGGAGGCGGAAATCAACGGCCGGCACCGCGGCATCAACTAAACTCTCGATGCGTCCGATAATCAAAGTCGAAAAGCTCGGCAAGCGTTACCTGATCGGCGAGCGCGAGGCCTATCACACGATTCGCGAATCGATTATGCGGGCGGCCGCCGCTCCGTGGCGCGGATTACGCGCGCGCCTTGCCGGTCGCTCCGAGTGCCGCGAAGCGAACCACGTCTGGGCCTTGAGCGACGTCAGCTTCGAAGTAATGCCGGGCGAGGTGCTTGGCGTCATTGGACGCAACGGCGCCGGCAAATCCACCCTGCTCAAGGTGCTCTCGCGCATCACCGAGCCGACCACCGGCCGCGCCGAGCTCTACGGCCGTGTCGGCAGCCTGCTGGAAGTCGGCACCGGTTTCCATCCTGAACTTACCGGCCGCGAAAACATCGGCTTGAGCGGCGCGATTATGGGCATGCGCCGGGCCGAAATCACCCGCAAGTTCGATCAGATCGTCGACTTCGCCGAAATCGAGCGATTCGTCGATACGCCGGTGAAACGCTACTCCAGCGGTATGTACGTCCGCCTCGCCTTCGCCGTCGCTGCCCATCTCGATCCGGAAATCCTGCTGGTTGACGAGGTTCTCGCGGTCGGCGATGCCGCCTTTCAGAAGAAATGCCTGGGCAAAATCGGCGAGGTCGCTCGCGCCGGGCGGACAGTGATTTTTGTCAGCCATAACATGGCCTCGATCGAATCCCTGTGTAGTGCTTGCCTAATGTTGAGCGGTGGCCGCATGGTGTCACATGGCGCGACTGCAAAGGTCATCGAACACTACATCGCAAGCGACGCGAGTAACGACTCCGGCGAGTGTTCACTCATCGGTCACTCGGGACGTTTGAGCAACTCGTTTCCAACCATGACCGCCGTCCGTCTGTGCTCGAAATCCGGCGAACCCGCTTCGCTCCTTCAAATCGGTTCGCCACTGTCGGTCGAGGTTTCGTTTCGGGCGGCGCGGCCGCTGCGGCCGACTCTCGGGGTGAGAGTCAAAACGGCGCAGGGCACGCCGGTGTTCGGCGTGAGCAACCGCTGGACTCATGACTGTGTGGATGCATCGCCGGTAAGCGAGGGCGTCATAAGCTGCGACTTCATGAGCCTGCCGCTCATGCCTGGCAGGTACTCGGTGGATCTGCATTTCGGCGACTTTGCCGATATTACGCGCGACCTCGATGTCGTTCTGGATGCAGCTTCGTTTGAAGTCTATCCGACCGACATTTTTGGGACCGGACTGCTACCCACTGCGATGGACGGTCCCGTAATTTGGCCAGCCTCGTGGACGGTCAGGGACGGCAATGTCTAAGGCGCCCCAGCCGGTCGAATCCGGTCCCGCACCAGTGGCTTCTTTGCCGGTCGCGGCGGCCACGGCGCATAGGCAGGCTCCGTTCAGACTCTTTTCGTTTTGCGCTGAGCCATCTCATCCAAAATGGAGTATACGGCTTCATCGAGTGCGGGCTGCGGAAATTCGGCCCTGCCCCGGGAGAGCCAGCGAAACGAAAAATATTCTTTTACAAAACAAAGCCAAATTTTCCCGACCCATTTCCGCCCCCCGGCGCCTGCAAAACGCAACCTTTGAGCGCAGGTTGTTCACCATGATCCCCGCGTACAATTCACCAGCCGACCGGCGGAATCAGGTCGCCGCTGCCACCCGACAGGCAGGCTACGGACGGATCGGCTCTTGAGCACGCGCGTTTCGACCATAATTCCCGCGTTCAATAGCGCCGCGACCTTGCCCGCCGCTATCGACAGCGCCTTGGCCCAGGATTTCGAGGGCCAGGAAATCATCGTGGTAAATGACGGCTCGACCGACGACACTGCGGCGCTATTGGCCAGCTACGGCGACTGCATTACCGTGATTCATCAGAGCAACCAGGGTCAGCCGACTGCCCGCAATGCCGCGATCGAGCGAGCGACCGGATGCTATATCGCCTTCCTCGACGCCGACGATGTGTGGTTTCCGAGTCGTCTTTCCAAGACTGTGGCCGTGCTCGAGCGCAGCCCCGCTGCATCGCTGGTTTTTTCCGATTGCGAACGTATCGATCAAGCCGGTGCTATCGTCCAGCGATCGATCGTACCGTCATCCCTCGCGCACGCGCCTTCGATGGATGAAATTTTGAGCCATTGGTGGCCCATCGCGCCCACCACGGTTACTATGCCGCGGTCGATATGGTCGCGATGTGGCGGCTTTCACATCGAGGCCACAGGTTTCGAGGATCTTTACTTCTTCATCCTGGCGCGCGAGTGCGGCGAATTCGAATATCTTCCCGAGCCGCTCGCTCACTTCCGGCTGAGCAACCCCGAAGTCGGGCCGGACAAGTGGAGTCCCAAAGTTTTTCTCCGCCTGATTGAAGAGCGTTACGGAGTTCGCGCCCGCGGACTCGTGGCCGAGGTCCGCGGTGGTTATGCTGGAGCTTTCGCAAGCAAAGCGTTGCGGGCAATGAAAAGAGGCGACAGGAAAGAGGCGCTCCGATGCTGGCTTGAGGTCTTCCGCTACGATCCGCTGTGTCCATTAAGGCCGTCGAACATCGGACGTATGTTTCGTCCGCGGAATATCAGGCTCCTTGCGCAAATGTTGCATTCAAAGCCGACGGCTGAATTCGAATGACGGACGCCGTGGGAAACGCTGTCGCGGTGCTCAACCTTGGATGCGGTGAAAAGCACCTCAACCGCGCAATCAATCTCGATCGCGTAGCCGCCGTCAACCCCGACATCGCGCACGACATCGATAACTTCCCTTGGCCGTTCGTGGAAAATCAGTTCAAGGAAGTCCTTGCGTATGACATCCTCGGGCATTGTTCGGACATCGTGGCTACGATGGAGGAAATTTACCGGGTCTGCCAAAGCGGCGCCGTGGTGCGAATCACCACGCCGCATTTTTCGTCGGCTAACTCCTTCACCGATCCAACCCATCGTCATCACTTCGGCTTCTTCAGCTTTCATTACTTCACCGGTGAGCACGATTTCGATTTTTACACCGATAAGAAGTTCCGCCGCCGCCATGCACAAATTGTCTTTCATTCAAGCTTGGTAAATAAGCTGATCTGGCGCTTCGCGAATCGCTATCCGCAAGCCTATGAACGTCGCTGGGCGTGGATGTTTCCCGCTTGGTTTATGAACTTCGAGCTTGAGGTCGTAAAGTGAATCGCGATGGCGGCCTCGTGGCGGTGATTCAATTTGGCCAGCGCTATCACGCCAACGTATGCGCCATCACCAACACGCGCTGGTGCGATATCAGTCCAGCCGCGCGCAAGTAAATCCGGCCCTTGCGAGTCCTGCACATTGCGCCGGCGATTTTCGGCGAAGGTGGTGTCTTCGGTGGCGGAGAACGCTACGCGCTCGAACTCGCGCGCCACATGGCCGACGAAGTCGAGACCGTGCTGCTCACGTTTGGCCCGCGTGATCGCCGCGAGCGTCTCGGCAATCTGGACCTGCGCGTGATTGGAAATCCATGGTACGTGCGCGGCCAGCGCGACAATCCGCTGGCGCTTTCGATGCTCTCGCATCTGCGCGGCGCCGACGTCGTACATTGCCATCAGCAGCATCTGCTGGCGATGAGTCTCACCGCGCTCGCATGCCGGGTGACGCGCCGCCGCGTGTTCGTCACCGATCTCGGCGGCGGGGGATGGGACGTGTCGGCTTACATCTCGACCGATCGATGGTTCGACGGCCATCTGCATCTGAGCGAATACAGCCGCGCGCATTTCGGCCACGCGAACGAGCCCTTCGCGCATGTGATTCTGGGTGGCGTGGACACGGAAAAATTCTCGCCCGGCGCCGCGAACGTGGAGCACGGCGCGGTGGTTTACGCGGGTCGCCTCTTGCCGCACAAGGGCGTCAACGATTTGATTGCGGCGATGATGCCCGAGCACGAACTCCAGATTATCGGCCGCGTGGCCGATCAACGATACCTGGCCGACCTCCAGAAGCTGGCGGCCGGCAAGCGTGTCACTTTTCGTCACGATTGCGACGACGCCGCACTGATCGAGGCCTATCGCGGCGCTTTGTGCGTGGTGTTGCCGAGCGTCTATCGCACGATTTATGGGGACGAGAGCGGCGTGTCGGAACTGCTCGGGCAGACCTTGCTCGAAGCGATGGCCTGCGGCCGGCCGGTTATCTGCACGCGTGTGGCCAGCATGCCGGAGATTGTCGATGATGGCGTTTGCGGCTTCGTCGTACCGCCCAACGATCCCGCCGCGCTCGCCGATCGAATCGGATGGATGCGGGAACATCGGACGGAGGCGCGTGCGATGGGATTAGCGGCGCGGCGGCGCGTGCTCGATAAATTCACCTGGCCGCAAGTCGTTCGCCGCTGTCTCGAAATTTACGCCAGCGTCGGCGCCGCGTGAACGAGGCCGCCCTGAAATCCGCACCACAATGAGAGTGACCCGCAAAGCGAACCGCGGAGTCGGTCCGCGCACGGCGTCCCAGCGATGAGTTCGGGGATTAAATGGCACATGATTACAGGCGAATATCCGCCGCAGACCGGTGGCGTCAGCGACTACTCGCGTCTGGTTGCCCGCGAGCTGGTCGCATGTGGCGATACGGTGGATGTGTATGCGCCGGAACATCGTGGGAGCGATCCGGATGACGAAGGGGTCACGATTCATCGCCTGCCGGGACATTTTGGCCCGCGTGCGCTGGCGGAGTTGTCGCACTTGCTTGGAGGCCGAGCAGGAGATCGATTGTTGATTCAGTACGTACCGCATGCGTTCGGATTCAAGGCGATGAACCTGCCGCTGTGCCTGTGGCTCTATGCGCATACACGAATAAATGGCGGCGCGACAGTGATTTTTCACGAAGTGAGACTGGGATTTCAACGCGGCGACCCGATGCGCCACCGGTTGCTCGATGCGGTGACAAGCATGATGGCGCGACTGGTCGCGCGATCGGCAGCGCAAATTTTTGTAGCCACACCCGTTTGGGAACCGCGCGTGCGTCGCTACGTCTCGGAGAGCCAGGCGGTCACCTGGTTGCCGGTGCCCAGCAATATTGAGGTGGCAGGTGATCGAGCGCAAATCGCTGCGGCACGGCGTCTTTACGTTTCGACATGCGGCCCCGTGATCGGTCATTTCAGTACATATCCGCCGGCGATCGCCGCGATGCTGCGAATGATCATACCGCGCATTCTCGCGGACAATCCCTCGTCAACTATGATTTTGACAGGCGGTCACAGCGATACCTTCAGGGAATCGCTGGTACATGAAAATCCCGAAATGGCGGCACGCCTGGTTGCTACGGGCCCTCTCCCGGCGATTGAACTCTCGCTCGCAATCGGGGCGTGCGACCTGATGATACAACCCTATCCCGACGGGGTTACCACGCGCAGGGGTTCGATGATGGCGGTGCTGGCGCACGGCCGAGCGGCGGTCACTACGCAAGGATTGCTGACGGAGCCGTTGTGGCGGCAAAGCGGAGCGGTTGCGCTGGCGCCGGTCGGGGACAGCGAGGCGTATGCGTCGGCCGTCCATGAATTGATCGGCGATAAAGATCGGCGGCGCGAGTATGAGATCGCCGCGAAGGCTTTGTACGATGACCGCTTTGACCTGCGTCACACGATTACCGCATTGCGAGCGAACACGTGCGCATAGCGGTCGTCACCAGTAATGCGGGCGTAGTCGGCGGGATAGAGCGCTATCTCGCGACCGTTATTCCGTTGCTCGAAGCGGCCGGTCACGAAGTCGCGCTGATGTGCGAAATCGACGCGCCGTCAACTTCGCGTCCGATTAGCCGGGGCGTCGACGTCCCGCTGTGGAGTGTGACCGTACTCGGTGCGCAACGATGGCTCGACGAGCTCCAGCGTTGGCGTCCCGACCTTATTTACACGCACGGTCTTTCCGATCCCGAATTGGAAGCGCGCGCTGTGGCGGTCGCGCCGGCAATCGCATTTGTTCACGACTATCGCGCGACCTGCATCAGCGGGAGCAAGGCTTTCGCATTTCCGGCGACGACGCCGTGCCGCCGGCCCTTCGCTGCGGCTTGCCTGGTGAACTTTTTTCCGCGGCGATGCGGCGGCCTGAATCCATTGACGATGGCCACAGATTTCCGGCTCGCCGCACAACGGATGGAAATCTTGCGCAGCCTTCGCAGACTGCTGACGGCCTCCGAATATGTTCGTGCCGAGTGCATGCGCAATGGCGTAGGGCCCGGGGCGGTTCGCTGCGTCGGTTACCCGGTAGCCGATTGCGGTGCCACGCCACGCGTATCCGAGGAAGGGTCGGTGAACGCGTCCTCTGCGGTTGCGTTGCGGCTGCTCTTTGCGGGCCGGATGGAGTCGGTTAAGGGTGGCGGGATGCTGCTCGATGCGCTGCCGCTGGTGGCGTCGGCGCTGTCGCGACCGCTGGTTTTGACTTTCGCCGGCGATGGCGTTGCGCGACTTGAATGGACTCGGCTGGCTGACGCGATTACCCGCCGCCATCCTGCGGTGCGCGTCGAATTCACTGGATGGGTCGAGCAGGCGGCGCTGGTGGCCCGGTTCGAGTCTTCTGATCTGTTGGTGGTGCCGAGTCTGTGGCCTGAGCCCTTTGGCCTGGTCGGCCCGGAAGCGGGAATGCGCGGGCTCCCTGCGGCCGCGTTCGCAGTCGGCGGGATACCGGAATGGCTTACCGACGGCGTCAACGGGGCGCTCGCATTCGGGCGCCCACCGGCGCCCGAGGACCTGGCGGATGCGATCGTAAGGTGCCTGCGCGATCCCGCCGAGTACGCGCGATTACGCGCAGGCGCTTTCGAGTTGGCTCAGCGTTTCAGTCCGGAGCGGCACGTTCTCGCGCTGCTGAAGGTCTTCGATCCGCGCGAATTGGGCATGCCGTAATCGCCGTCTCAGGACCCGGCAGACCTTGCTGGAACTTTCGCGGCGAGTCTCAATGTCCTGACGTGCGAGATGCAGCGGCAGCAGATGAGGATTAGGTCGAGGATTTATTGCGGGGAACCGCTATGGAGATCATGTCAAAGTTCTTAGTGCGCCTGATGGGCTGCTTACCCGAGGGGCTAGCCGGGTGGATCCGTGAGAAGAGAAGCGAAAGTCCAACGCTGAAGTGGCTGTCAAAACTGTTCGCTAATCTGCTTAGAAACCAAACAGTCAGGATAGGTGCTGGCGTTGGTAAAGGACTCTTTATCAATGTTGGCAGTTCTGCCGCGGCCTATGTCCTGGGAACTTTCAAGCCGGAGCTTCAGAACTTTTTGAACTCTTTTGTCAAGGAAGGAAGTGTCTTTTACGACGTTGGCGCCAACGTCGGGTTTTTCTCGCTGTTAGCGGCGCGGCTGGCTGGACCCGAGGGCAAGGTCATAAGCTTCGAACCCTTGCCGGATAATCTCGTCCGACTGCGCGAAAACATAGAACGCAACGAGTTCTACAACGTGCAGATTCTTCCGCTGGCGTTGGGCGGAGCGAATGAGGAACGTATTTTCCAGGTCTCCGAGCGTCCCACCTGGGGCAAGCTAAAGGGTGTTGGTTCCGAGACACCGGACAAATATATGTCCGATATTAAGGTCCTGGTTCGGCGTCTCGACGACTTGTTAAGTGAAAGCGCGATTCAGCCGCCCGATTTTGTGAAGATAGACGTCGAGGGAGCTGAAGTCGAGGTCGTCGAAGGCGCGAAGGAAACGCTGCTACGTCATGGTCCCATGCTAATGATTGAACTACACGGCACCGGGGAACCTTTAACGCGTATATTTTCGGAGATTGACTATTGTGTACTGCCGTTAAGCGAGAGCTCCGGCAATGTCGCGGAGGCTCACTGGAATGCGATGATTCTGGCGTTTCCATTCAAGCACACTATGAGCATAGCCTCGGCGCGCGAGCTTCTGCAGGACCTGTCCTTTGCATACTGAGAAATGAAGACTCATTGGCGATTCTCGCTGTGTACTAGTCCAATACTGTGCCGAAAAAGCCGCGCAGAATACTATCGTTGGGGCACTCCTATTGTGTTTCATTGAATAGAAGGCTACCGACGGAAATGAGCAAGGTCGGTGCCGGCAAATGGGAGATTACGGTCGCAGCGCCATCGTTCTTTCACGGCGATCTGGAACCGATAAAGACAGAGCAATTCGAAGGCGAAAGAGCAGTACTCGAGCTGTTGCCGACCTATCTGAGCGCACACCCGCATTTGTTCTTTTACGGAGGCCGCCTTCACAAGCTGCTGGATGATAACTGGGACATTGTTCATTGCTGGGAAGAGCCCTACGTGCTAGCGGGAGGACAGGTAGCATATTGGACCGCCAAGTCGTCGGGCCTTGTATTCTGGACCGGGCAGACGCGAGTTAAGAACTATCCACCGCCTTTTGCCCAGATCGAGCGCTATTGCTTCCAACGCTGCGCTGGTTGGTTAACGCGTGGACAGCTAGGTATCGATGCGATGCTGGAGCGAGGACACGGTAATAGATCGTTTGCAGCTATCGGTTTGGGGGTTGACCTCAACATATTCTTCCGTGACAAGGAAGCTCGCCTGACGACTTTGCGCGGACTTGGCTGGCCTGAGGTTGGCGCTCCAGTAGTGGGGTATATTGGACGGTTTGTCGAGCAGAAGGGGTTGGGAACCTTAATTGCCTCACTGGACCAGGTCTCTACACCGTGGCGAGCAATATTTCTCGGGGGAGGTCCGATGCTCGAAGTGCTGGAGAATTGGGCGTCGCGCTATAAGGATCGCGTACGAATTGTCAGAGCGGTGTCTCACGAGCGCGTTCCCGCGTACTTGAATGCATTTGATGTGCTGTGCGCCCCGAGCCGAACCACCGCAAGTTGGCGGGAGGTTTTCGGACGCATGGTAATTGAGGCCTTTGCGTGTGAGGTCCCGGTGCTCGCAAGTGACAGCGGCGAATTACCGAATGTAATCGGAGGCGCCGGTTTGGTGTTGCCTGAAGGCGACGTTGGCGAATGGGCCCGGGCGCTTGAGCGAGTGTTGGAATCGCGAGAATTACGCGAGGATATGGCGAAAGGTGGTTTGGACCGGGTAAGGGCGAATTTCACCTGGGCCGCCGTGGCCCAAAAGCATCTAGAGTTCTTTGAGATGCTGCTCGAACAACCGGCTAGCTAGGCCAGTGCGTGGCAGAGATCGCGGCGATCCGACAATTCTGCCGACGATTGCAGCGCAGTGCGCATACCGGCACGTCGATATATCAGAGGCAAACGAGGCCACTTGGGTGATTCAAGAATACGCGTCGCCGTCGTAGCGGATTTCGCCGAAGAGCGGTGGCCGAGCATGGACACGGTCGCCGATGCGCTACTCGATCGGCTGCGCGTTGATCACGCGGCCGAGATCGATGTGGCGCTGATACGGCCGCGTTTCAAGTGGCGGTTCACGCGGGCGGGGAGACTTACCGCGCCGGACGGACCAGGCAAAGCGCGATTCAATGCGGACCGCTTGCTCAATCGATTCATCGACTATCCGCGGCGGCTGAAACGCGTGCGTCATGATTTCGATGTTTTTCATATTGTCGATCACAGCTACGCACATCTGGTTACCCAGGTGCTGGCAGGCCGCGCGATCGTAACCTGCCACGACCTCGACGCATTTCGCGCGGTGGTCGAGCCGCCGGAAACGACGCGGGCGCGGTTAATGAAATTCATGGCAGTGCGACAGTTGCGCGGTCTTCAGAACGCGGCGATGGTCGGGTGCGCGAGTAACGCCACGCGCGATGAATTGCTGCGTTATCGGCTGATCGCACCCGATCGGGCGGTAACGATAACCAACGGGGTCGCGCCGCTGTTTTGCGCGGATCCGGAGCGCGGCGCGGACCACGAAGCCGATCTGATGCTTGGTCCGGCGCGCGCCGATGTGATCGAGATACTGCATGTGGGCAGCACGATTCCGCGCAAGCGAATCGACGTACTGCTGCGGGTATTCGCCGGCATTCGTGAAAGCGTCGGGAGCGCGCGGCTGGTGCGAGTCGGGGGCCCGTTCACCGGCGAGCAGGAAGTCCTGGCCCGCGACTTGGGAGTGGCAGGCGCAATCACGGCGCTGCCCTTTCTGGAGCCAGCGGTGCTCGCAGCGATCTATCGGCGCGCGGCGCTGATGCTGACGACCTCGGCGCTCGAAGGGTTTGGTCTGCCGCTGATCGAAGCGATGGCGTGCGGGACGCCGGTGGCGGCGAGCGACCTGGCGGTGCTGCGCGAGGTCGGCGGCGACGCTGCGGAATTTTTCGCGGTGGGCGACGTGGCGGGAGGAATCGCGATGGCGCTGAGTCTGATCGGCCAGCGGGCGAATGATCCGGTGCGGCGCCGCGAGCGGCGCGCAGCCGGATTGGCAAATGCGGCGAAATATTCGTGGAGCGAATTCGCACGCCGGTACGCCGAATTGTATCGGCAGACAGCGTCGGCGCGAGGCGCGGCGGGACTGCGCGCATAGCCAGCGGCACGGTTGACGGCGAAGGCGGTGGCGATAGACGCCGAAATCGCGCGCGACACTGCGCGATGGGAAATTGCGATCGGTCGAGGTTCCGAGCATGAAACGATCAATGGCAGATGACGGCGGCGCCGCCGAGTTGCTGGTGGGAGACCCGCCGGTGGAAACTGCGGCACTCTCCGCGCAACCGCGTCGGCCGCACGAGCGCGCCGATAGCAGGCGGTTCAGCGTGCTGCAACTTGGCAAATTTTACGCGCCGTATCGCGGCGGCATCGAGAGCCATCTGCATGCTCTGTGCAGGGAGCTGACGAAGTCGATCGCGGTCAGCGTGATCGTCTCGAGCGAGACGCGGCGACTGCAACATGGCGAGATCGAAGGGGTAGCGGTGAGGCGGTTGCCGCGGCTGTTCAATCTGGCGGCGACGCCGGTTTGTCCGACGATCGTGCGTGAGATTCGCGGCGCCGACGCGGACATCATTCACCTGCATCTGCCGAATCCGCTGATGGCGCTTGCTTATCTGGCGAGCGGGCACAAAGGCCGCCTGGTGATCACCTGGCACAGCGATATCGTGCGGCAGAAGACGGTAGCGAAAATGCTGCGGCCGCTCGACAATGCGCTCATGGCGCGGGCGACGGCGCTGATCGCAAGTTCGCCGAATTATGTCGACAGCTCGCCGATCCTTTCGCGCAACCGCGAATTATGCCGCGTGATTCCGTTCGGCATCGACGCCGATGAATTCCGTCCACGCGACGCCGAGACTGCGGCCAAGATTCGCAGGCGCTACGGCCCGCATCTCGTACTGGCCGTGGGGCGAATGGTTTATTACAAGGGCTTCGAATATCTCATCCGGGCGATGGCCGAGGTTCGCGGACATCTGCTGTTGGTGGGCGAGGGGCCGCTGCGCAGGAAGCTCGAACGGCAGGCGTTCGACGCCGGCACGATGGATCGAATCACGTTTCTCGGGCGGGTCTCGCAAGAAGAAATGGCGGGCTACTATCACGCGGCGGACGTATTCGTGATGCCGTCGATTGCGCGCAGTGAAGCATTCGGGATCGCGCAACTCGAAGCGATGGCGTGCGGAAAACCGGTCGTCAACACGCGGCTCAAGTCGGGCGTGCCGTTCGTCTCGATCGACGGCGAAACCGGGTTTACCGTGGCCCCGGCCGACGCCGAAGAACTGGCGTCGGCGATCAATCGCCTGCTGGACGATTCGGATCTCAGAAGCCGATACGGCGCGGCGGCGGCCCGGCGCGCGCGCGAGGAATTCAGTGTCGGGACAATGGTCGAGCGGACGCTGGAACTTTACCGCGACGTGATGGCCGGCGGCCGGCTCGGCGCCCCATCGATGCCGTGAAAGCGCAGCGGCGCCAGCCATTAGCGCTCGCGAAAGCTTCCCCACCGCGAAAATAATATCCACGCACTTGGTGGGTCCGTGCGCTATGAACGTCGCGTGGATTCATCAGCCGGTTATTTTCCGCAGCTTCCGCATTGGCCCGCCGCGATCATTGCACTTAATTTCTGCGCAATCAGATCGCCCGCGACGGCGTGTCCCACCACGTTCCAATGACCAAATCCCATCGGCGTGTTCTTGAAGCCGTGCAAAAAGACATGATGCTGATCGACATATTGCTGTAACAGCGGCGCGAGAGTCAGCACGGCGAAGCCCTCGCGATCGCCAAGCGCGGCGATGCGCCGGTCGGGATAAAAGAGATCGCTGACGCCGAGGCTGCGCTGAAATTTCGCGCGCATCTTGGGGTTGGGCCAGACCTGGATGCCGGTGTCCTCGGTGACTGCGAGAAACATCGCACCGTGGCGCACGGTATCGTTGCGCACCGCGGTTATCAGCCTCTCCGTGATACGCCAGGCGTCTTGCCACGAGCGCTCCACCGGCGGCTTGTAGATGCTGTAGTTAATCGCGCGTTCGATCGGATGTTCCGGGGTCGGCCCGCGATGACCGCCCTTGATGATGTCCCACGCGTTGCCGAACAGATCGAGCAGCCGCAGATCGCGATAATCGAAGCGCGCCATGCACCACAGCTTGAAGCTCGGCGAGTCGATGAAGGGGCCGGTCAGTTGCAGGTGGTCGCCGCGATAGACTTCGAACGGACGGCATTGGTCGCCTTCCAGCACGACGGAATTGTTCCGCACGTCGTTGCCGAGGAAAATCCCCAGCACCACGATATCCGGCGAATACGCCCATACCTTGCGGTTAAGCGTGATCAGTTCCTGCGCCGTGCCGTACCCGTCAACGCCGAAGTTCATCGCCTCGACGCGCTTGCCCTTGAGCAGCGGGGACTCGGCGAGTTTGCGGCCAACCACGTCGGTGAAGGTTTTATCCTCGGGCACCTGAATCGCTTCGGTATAGGAATCGCCGATCACCGCGACACGCACCACGTCGGGCGGTTTTACCTTGGGATAATCGGGGCCGCGAAAGCCGTCGTGATTGATGCGCACGTACGACTCGCCTTCGCGCCGATACCATCCGTGGGTGCCGGGGTTGAGGCCCCATCCGCGAAACTGGTCGTAGCAATAGAAGTACGGGAACCAATGATTCGCGATGCGGATGCCGATATCGGCGACACCCAATGCGAGTGCGAATCCAAATACGATTAGAGCGAAGGTACCGAGCAGTTTCCTCATCACACGCTCGCAGAACGACAGTCGCCGCGGCGGATTGCGTGGGAGATTTGCGGGAACGATGAAGATCGAGACGCAAATCCCAGGTGGCAATCAGGCGATCGAATTCGGCGACCGATCCGGTGTCGCAGCCGGTTTGCGGCAAAACGGCTGCGGCCGGCTTTGCAGCCGGCCGCAGCTAATCACGATACGATCCAACATGCCGCGAATTACGCCTGGAGCCGGAAGGCGGCAGGCTCCGCATGGCGGCCGACACCTGCGCGCGAGACCGCCTGATCCGCGGCCGGTATGACCTTTTTCAACTCGGGCATCACTTCATTTGCAAACAGACGCAGACTTCCTTCGGCGAGATCGTAGGGCATCGCACCGTAACTGAAGACGCCGTTGAAGGCCTGCGAGCGCGTGCGCCGGTGAACATCCATGATTTTCTCGTAACACATTTCGGGCGTGCCCCAGACCTGCAGGCCGAGGAAGAAGTCGGTCATTTTGTCCACGCCGCCGGGGGCGTTGACGTTTTCCTGCATCGCCTTGTAGGACTCGTAACCCTTCATTTTCGTCAGATGGTCGCCGACCAGTTCGTAATGGCGGATGACCGATTTCCAGTAGCCGCCGATGTACTTGCGCGCCATCTCTTCGGCGCGGTCGCGGTTCTCGTCGCAGTAGGTCCACCCGCCGACGATCGGCGCAGGGGCCTCCGTGCCGTTGACCTCGCGATAGAGCTTGCCGTAGTCGGCCAGCTCCTTCGACACCATATCCCACGGCTTTTGCGGAATGATCAGCAGGCCGATTCCGAGCCGTGCCATGATTTCGGAGGACTCCGGCGAGACCGCCGCCGCGAAGGTTCGGCCCTTGAACGACTTGAACGGAGCGGGGCGCAGCGCACGCCGCGTCTGCTGGATGAACTTGCCGTTGTACTCGCACACGCCGGTCTCGAGCCCTTCGAGAATCATCTGCGCGGATTCGACGAAGAGGTCGCGGCTCGCTTCCTGGTTGATGCCGAAGCCCTCGAATTCAACCCGCCCGAGGCCGCGCCCAAGTCCCAGGATGAAGCGGCCGTTCGAGTAGTGATCGAGCATGACCACCTGCTCGGCCACGCGTATCGGGTTGTGCCACGGCAATACGACGACCATCGAGCCGAGCTGCACGCGCTCGGTGCGGCCGGCGAAGTAGCTCAGGAACTGCAGCACGTCGGGGCACATGGTGTAGTCGGTGAAATGATGCTCGACGCCCCAGATTGAATCGAAGCCGAGCGGCTCGGCGAGGTCGCCGAGTCTGAGTTCGTTGCGGTAAACGTTGCGGTCAGTGCGTCCGTCGCCCTGTCCCTGAAAAATCACTGCCATTCCGACGTGCATGCCTGCTTCTCCTGCGTGCGATTTTTCGAGCCGCGCCCGGCGCGGGTGCGGTGCGCGCTCGATCCCGCCAATCATAACAGCAACTTCATTTGCTACGCCACGCATCGGGGACAATTCGCTTCGCGTCACTTAACCGGCGTCAAGCGGACTCGACCCTCCGAGGCAGCGCCATGGAATTTCTCGGAATAACTTTGTAGGAGACCTTGGTGGAAGACCTTGGTCTCGCGCGATCGAAGCGGCGTTTCGCCCCGAGCCTTTATCCCTTGGGCTTGCGCCTGGATCTGTTGGACGCTCGCGATTGCGCAATCTGTTTTGCTGTGATCGAGCCTTTTTTCGACCGCGGTTGCAGGGCCAGTCGATTTCCGGGTGTCACGATCTTCAGCGCTTCCGTCGCTGCCTGCGCGGCCCTTTTCGCGGCTTCTTCAGCTTGTTCGACCGTCAACTCCAGATCTTGAGTCACCGCGGCCAGGATGCCGCCATCGCTCGTGTCGGATTCTTTGCCGCGCTTTTTCGATTGCTTGGGCATCGAGTTAATTATGCCACAAGACCGGGCCGATATGCATAACCAGTTGGATATCGGTGAGGCGTCGGGCGGAAAAAAATTGATCGCGCGCGAAAATTCGGCCGCTGGCCTTTTGGCTTTGCCGCGCGGTTGATAGGGTTTGACGTTCTCGCCCGGGAAGTCTCATCTTAATAGGCGGCCCGATGGATTTCATCCGATACCCGGGCCGATTGCGAGGTGGTCACGATATGATCGCTTTTGGCTACATGCCCGACACTCACGGTGGACCGTACCAGCAGCCCGAACCGAGCCCCCAGCGCAGCGCCGATTTTGCCGAACAATTGCTCAACGAATCGGAACAGGCCGAACGTCATGGCTTCGACGGCGTGTTTGTGCCGGAACGTCATGCGCGCACCGAATGCATGTTTCCGAGTCCGCTGCCGCTGCTGGCGGCCATCGCCGCCCGCACCCGGCGCGTGCGAATCGGCACCGATATCCTCATGCCACCGCTTTACAACCCGGTGCATCTGGCGCAGTCGGCGGCGCTCATCGACGTGCTGTCACGCGGACGCCTGACGCTCGGTGTGGGCGTTGGCTACCATCCCGACTACTTCGCGCACTTCGGTATTTCGATTAAGCAGCGCGAAGGCCGATTTGAAGAATCGCTTGAGATTATTAATCGCGCGTGGACCGCGACCGAGCCCTTCGCCTTTCACGGCAAGTACTACAATTACGACGCGATCCACGTCACGCCCAAGCCTTTTCAGCGACCGCGCCCGCCGCTATGGATCGGCGCGTTCGGGCCTAAATCGATTGCTCGGGCCGGTCGTCTGGGCGATGCCTGGACGCTGGCGCCGTTCTTCGACAGCGTCGAGCAAATTAAAGAGCAAGTTGAAATTTATCGGGAAGCCGCGGTCAAGGCCGGCAAGACTCCGCATCTGGCGTTGCTGCGCGACGGCTGGTTGGCGTCTTCGATGGAGGAGGCTGAGCAGACCTTCGGACGACTATGGCTCGAGGAATGCAAGTTTTACTTTAAGTGGGGAATGCTCGCGCCGACGCCCGAATTCAACCGGGAGTCCGACTTTACGCTCGATAAGATTCGCCCGATGGGCTACCCGATTATGGGGACCGCAGCCGATTGGCTCGAGAAGCTGGAATTCTGGAATCGCGCGCTCGGCGGAATCGATTGGTTCATCCTGCGCATCCGCGTGCCGCTTGGTCCCGCGCCGGAGCAAGTAACGGAGTGCATCCAGCGCCTCGGCGAGGAAGTCCTGCCGGAGTTCAGGAAGTGATCGTTGGCAGGTCGGGGGCGGGAGCGAAGCGCAGTGGCGATCGAATCGATTGTCGCGACGGACCGAACACCCGAATTGAATACACCAGGCGCCAGTCGCAATTGACGCCGGGCGATTCGCCACCGGCCCCGCCTCTCAATGGGACGCCGGCGGCGGCGGGACATTCACAGGCGGCACATTCACAGAGGTGGCGTTGTCGGATCCGGCTACCGTGCTCGCGGTAGCATGCGGCACGAAGCTGGTGAAGCTGGCCTGCCGATGGCGATCGGCCTCGTAAAGATATAGCACTGCGGCCGCCGTCAGGAATCCGATGACGATTATTGCCCCGGTCCATCCCCGATGACGGCGCGGTTGCGACAGCAGCGGCTGATCAAGTCGGGCCGGCGGTATGCTGTCGGTGCGTTGAACCTCACGCACGAAGCGCATCGCGACGTCTTCCTGGTCGAGATCGAGGTAGGTGGCATAGCGGCGCAAGAATGGAAGCAGGTAGAGCTGATCGGAGATTTTCGAATAGTCGTTCGATTCCATCATGCGCAGATAGTGCGCCGGCAGCCGCGTTTCGCGAACGACGTCTTCGGCGGTAAAGCCGCGACGTTCGCGCGCTGCGATCAGAAATGCGCCGAGGCTTTGATCCTCGTCGCTGTCCGCCGGCGCGTTGACCGTGGTGGCTTTGGCGGCCACGCCATTCGAGCGCTTCGAGTCCGCAGGCGGCGCCAACGATTCCTCAGACGCCATTGCTTCGGAGTTCGAACCGCGGTTTGCAGGAGCGGCCCCCGACGAATCGGGCTGCGCCTCGGACGTACCCGCAACTTCTGATTTCTTGTCGTTCACCGAATTGGATCCCTCGCCTATTACTCAGTGTAATATGCCGGAGGCGAGCCTGATACTCGCGGTGTCACCTTGCCGCGCACGCTCGGGCAGGCGGGCGAAACAGCATAACCGGCAGATTGTGCGAGCCTGCATGATTGATCGGGAATTGCACGGGCGCGGGCCCATGACCTGGTTGAACTTGCGGTTGCCGAAATGTGCCCGCGTATCATTGGAGTTTTGCATTAAAGCTATAGGTCGCGGTGAGGCAATCCAAGTCCCTGCGACGCGACACCTTGAGCGTCGTGCTTGCGCGCACCGCATCGTAAGGGTGCTCACGTTGAACGGTGAGGGATGGCCGTGCACCGCGGAGCGGCCGCGCCGCAAGCCCGCATGCGATTGAAGGTCGGCTTTAACTGGAACGTCGCCTTTGCCAGAATGTCACTGCGATCGGTGATGTTGTCTCAATGCCCCGGGCCGGTCACAATTGAGGATTCCTGCCGCTGGGCAGCAGCTTCGTGAGCAACGTTGGCAAAATAACTCCGATCAGCGATGCCGCGTCGCCGCCCGGTGATGCGGTCTCGATCGTAATCCCCGTTTACAACGAATCGGCAAATCTTCGCGCCTTGTGGACGCGGGTCAAGCCCGTCGTAGATGGACTCGGTCGTGAATGCGAGGTGATCTTCGTCGATGATGGGTCGCGCGACGATTCGCTCGATCTCCTGCGGGAATTCGCCGCCGCCGACGCGCGCATTCGCGTCGTCGAGCTGGCGCGCAACTTCGGACAGCATTCGGCCTTGCTTGCGGGGTTTCGCAATTGTCACGGCGAGATCGTGGTCACGCTCGACGCCGACCTGCAGAATCCGCCCGAGGAGATTCCCAAGCTGATTGCCGCCATCGAAGACGGCAACGACGTAGTTGGCGGATGGCGCGAGGATCGCCAGGACCGCACTTATCGGCGGATGGCCTCGCGTCTGCAAAACCGGCTGACCTCGGTGATCGTCGGCGTGCCGATGCACGACTACGGATGCATGCTGCGCGCCTATCGCCGCCATATCATCGAGACCGTTGTCGAATGCGACGAGAAGGCGGCCTTCGTGCCGGCCTTGGCCAACACCTTTGCCAAACGCGTCGCCGAGATTCCGGTCGAGCACGCCGAGCGCACTGGCGGCGAATCGAAATATAATCTGTTCAGTCTCGCCCACCTGAGCCTCAATCTAATCACCGGCTTTTCGCTGCTGCCGATGCGGGCCTTGAGCCTCACCGGTATGGGAATCTTCCTGCTCGACGCGATTTTCGCCGTCATCCTGATGGGCCATCGCCTGATTTACGGACCACAGCAGGAAGGCGCCTTGTGGACGCTGTTTGCGGTGTTGTTCTTTCTGGTGGGACTGGTTTTTCTTGCGCTCGGCCTGATCGGCGAGTACATCGGCCGCATCTATATCGAGGTGCGCCGGCGGCCGAACTATATCGTGCGCGCGGTCCATGGAGAGCGCGTGGCCGACCCTGCAAGCCATCCGCCTCCCGCCCCGTGATGGACACTGAAGCGACGGTACCGCGGACGGCGCACGAGGCCGTGCGCACTGCGCGATGCGTGCTGTTTGCCTACCACGAGATGGGTTATGCATGTCTCGAGACGCTGCTCGCGCTGGGCGCTCCGGTGGTTGCGTTGTTCACCCATCGCGACGCGCCCAAGGAGGAAATCTGGTGGCGATCCTGCGCCGCCCTGGCGCAGGCCAATACGGTTCCGGTTTATTCGCCGGAAAAAATCGGCGCCGGGGAAATCGCCCAATGCGCGGCTCTACAGCCGTCGATCATTTATTCATTATACTATCGCAACTTGCTGCCCACCGAGTTGATCGCGCTGGCGCCGCTGGGTGCGTACAACCTGCACGGATCGCTGTTGCCGAAATATCGCGGACGCGCGCCAGTCAATTGGATGCTGGTCAACGGTGAACGCCAGGCTGGCGCGACGCTCCATCACATGGTCGAACGCGCCGATGCCGGCGACATCGTGGCGCAGCGCGCGATCGGCATCGGCGACGACGACACGGCCTTGACGCTCTATCGCAAGATCGTGCCGATCGGCGCCGGCCTGATTCGCCAGTACCATCCGCTGATCGCGTCGGGTACCGCGCCGCGCCGCGCGCAGAATCTGACCTACGGCAGCTATTTCGGCCGCCGCCGGCCCGAAGATGGCCGGATTGACTGGCGCTGGCCGGCCCGGCGGATTTTCAATCTGGTGCGCGCCGTTACCCATCCCTATCCGGGGGCGTTCGGCTTTATCAACGGACGCAAGGTCTATGTCTGGACGGCGAAAATCGCGGCCGAAAGCGGCGACCGCGGTGTTGCGGGGGAAGTCGTTGCCGAGCACGCAGGCGGCGCGATCGAAGTCGCGGCGGGCGCCGGCAGCGTGGTTTTGAGCCGTGTGCAAATCGAGGGCGGCGCCGAAGGGAGCCCGCGCGAGATTTTGGGATCGGGCGGCGAGGCTCTCGCAACAGTGGCGCGCGCGGCCACGGCGCGTATGATCAGGTTCGACTAATGGAGGTTACATGCGGGTTCTGATAACGGGCGGCGCGGGTTTTTTGGGTTCGCACCTTTCCGATGCGTTTATTGCGCGCGGCGACGAAGTCTTCGTGCTCGACACCGGCTCCATCGTCAAGGTTCGCCATCTGCTGAACGAGCCGCGTTTCCATTATGTTCACGACTCGATTTTCAACGTCGAACTGATTGACGGGCTGGTGGCGAAGGTCGATTTGATTTACCACCTCGCTGCGGTCGTGGGCGTCGAGTATTACGTTGGCGATCCGTACGAGACGCTCAACGTCAACGTCAACGGCACGCAAAACGTGTTGAAGGCCGCCTACAAGTACAACAAGAAAGTCGTCTTCAGCTCGACCTCCGAGGTTTACGGGCGCAATCCCAAGGTTCCGTGGAAGGAGGACGACGATCGGGTGCTCGGCGCCACCACCATCGATCGCTGGTGCTACTCGACCTCCAAGGCGGTCGGCGAGCATTTCTGCTTCGCCTATCACAAGCTCGGAATGCCGGTAGCGGTGGTCCGCTTTTTTAACATTTACGGCCCGCGGCTCGACCGCGTAGATGTCGGCCGCCTGTTCACCATCTTCATGGGACAGTTATTGCGCGGCGCCGACTTGACCGTAATCGGTGACGGTTTGCAGACCCGATGCTTCACCTATGTGACCGACGCCGTCGAGGCCACCATCCAGGCCGGACTCAATCCGAAGGCCGACGGTCAGGCGATCAATATCGGCGTGGATGTCGAGACCTCCGTGCTCGATTTCGCCAAGCTGATGCTCGAGCTCTACGGACCGACCAAATCGAAAATCAAGTTCGTTTCGCAGGAAGAAGTTTACGGCAACAGCTACGAGGACATCCCGCGGCGCGTGCCGGACAATACGAAGATGCGCCAGTTGCTCGGAGTCGAGCCTAAAATTTCATTGCGCGAGGGCACGCGCATGTCGATGGATTGGTTCCGCAAGGAAGCCCAGGCATAACTGCGCCGCGACCGGAACGATCGATGGATGTAGCGCTCAAGGTTGACGTCGATACGCATCAGGGGCTCGGCGAAGGCGTGCCGCATCTGATGCGAGCGCTGGCCGAGGCCGGGGTCACCGCGACTTTTTTTGTTGCGATGGGCCCTGATAACTCGGGCCGCGCAATCGTGCGGGTGCTCAAGAATCCGGGCTTTCTGAAAAAGATGCGGCGGACGCGCGCGGTCGCCATGTACGGATGGCGCACCGTTCTTTCGGGGACGCTCTTGCCCGCACGGCCGATCGCTCTCGCGTTTCCGCACGTGATGCGTGAGCTTGCGCGCCTGGGCTTCGAGCTTGGCGTTCACGGCTACGACCACGTGCTCTGGCAGGATCGCCTCGACCAGATCGGCGAGGGCGGAGTTCGTGGTGAGATCGACGAGGCCTTCGAGGCCTTTCGCGCGGTAGTCGGCGAGTCTTCCCGATGCTTCGCGGCGCCCGGATGGCGCACCTCGGCGACGGCTCTCAGAGCGCTCGAAACGCTCGGCTTGAATTATCGCAGCGACACCCGCGGTAGCGCCCCGTACCGCTGTGCGATTGCCGGCGAGACTTTCGCCACACCGGAAATTCCGACGACGCTGCCGACGATGGACGAGGTCATGGGTCCCGAGCTCGCGGAACGCGGCGCAATCGTGCGCTTCTATCTCGACCGCGCCAGGCCGGACGCGCTCAACGTCCATACAATCCACGCCGAAACCGAAGGCATGGGCCAAATCGAAACCTTCGTTGCACTGGTCCATGCGCTGAAGGAGCGCGGCGCTCGCTTTGTGCGGCTCGGTGACGTTGCGGCGACGTTGGATCGCGCGACGCTGCCGATCTGCGAGGTCGTGCGCACCACGCTGCCGGGCCGTGCCGGATGGATCTCGGCGCAGGGGCCTGAGCCGATCGCGCAAGCGCCGTCCGTCGCGACCGCTGCCAGACTGTAAGGCCGCCGCGATTTCGTGGTAGGTTTTGCCCAAGTTCAGTTCGAGGAGTTCAGTTCGAGGAGTCGCCGTTATGCCCGCATCGCACCAGATTGCCGATAGTCCACAGGAAATTGGTCTCGACCCTGCCAAGGTCGAGGAGCTCTTCATGCGCGCCGAGCGCGAAGTCACCGAGGGCTTGCTGCCGTCGTGCCAGATTGCGATCGCACGCAACGGCAAGGTCGGCGCGATGAGGACCGTTGGCCGCGCGGTTCAGGGTGGCGCCGAAAAACCCGCGACCAACGACACGCTCTACTGCGTGTTTTCCTGCACCAAGGCGATTATTTCGTCGGCTATCTGGATTCTCATCGGAGACGGCAAGCTCGATATCGGCGAACGTGCGGCGGACATCGTGCGGGAGTTCGGCAGCAACGGCAAGGAAACGATAACTGTCGAGCAGCTTTTACTACATGTAGGCGGATTTCCGAGTGCGCCATTCCCGCAGCCCGATTGGAATAGCCATGAAAAACGCCTCGAGCGCTTCAAGTCGTGGCGGCTGGAATTTCCCGTCGGTCAGCGTTTCATCTACCATCCGACTTCCGGTTTTTGGGTGCTCGGCGAAATTATCGAGCGGCGCACGGGCCAGGATTTTCGCGAGTTCGTGCGCGAGCGCATCGCGCAGCCGCTTGGATTGCCGGGGTTGCGCGTGGGCCTGCCGCGTGCGGAACATGGCCGCGTCGCCGACCTGGTGTGGGTCGGGCAGAATCTGACGCCCGAGGATTACCAGAAGATGGGCGTGCCTCCGCCACCCGCGACCGAAGTGACCGAGGACGCGATCCTTGGCTTCAACAGCGCGGTCGTGCGCGAATCCGGTGTGCCGGGCGGCGGCGGGATCATGACGGCGGGCGAATTGGCGTTGTTCTATCAGGGGCTCCTGCACAACCCGCCAGTAGCGGGCGGCAAACCGATCTGGCAGCCGGCGACGCTCGCAGAGGCGGTGCGCGTTCGCTCGGGCGAATACTTCGATCCAATCTTCAAGTACAAATGCAATCGCGCGCTCGGCGTGGTGGTCGCGGGCGACGACGGCATGGCGAACTATCGCGGCTTCGGCAAAACCAACTCGCCGCTCGCTTTTGGCCACGGCGGCGCGGGCGGGCAAATCGGCTGGGGCGATCCGGCTACCGGAATCTCGCTCGGCTATTGCACCAATGGTTTCGATCGCAACGAGATTCGGCAGGGACGCCGCGGCGTCGCGCTTTCCAGCCTGGCCGCGGTCTGCGCTATCTGACGACAACCGGCGCGCAACTCACCGGACCCGTCGCGCGCGAAGCCGGCTAGGCGTGGAAGGGATTCTCGATCACAATCGTGGCTTCGCGCGCGGCGCCAACCCCGACCATCGCGAGCTTGACGCCGCTCAGTTGGCTGACGCGTTCGAGATAACGCCGTGCGCTCGCCGGTAACTCCGCGGGGCTGCGCGCCCCCGTGATATTCTCGCGCCATCCCGGCAATTCCTCGTACACCGGCTTGACCTTTTCGAGCAGGTGACGCCCGGGCGGAATCTCGCCGTAGCGGGTGCCGCGAAGTTCGTAGGCAACGCAGATTTTCAGCGGATCGATACCGGTGAGCACGTCCAGCTTGGTCAGCGCCAGGCCCCACATGCCGTTGAGCCGCGCGGCATGACGGGCGAGCACCGTGTCGTACCAGCCGATCCGCCGAGGCCGGCCCGTCGCGCTGCCGAACTCGTCGCCATCGACGCGTAGTTTGTCGCCGAGCTTGCTCTTGATTTCGCTCGGGAACGGACCGCCACCCACCCGAGTCGTGTACGCCTTGCTGATGCCGAGCACGCAGTCGAGCTTGCCCGGCGCCACGCCGGCGCCGCCGAAGACCGCGCTCGCGCCGCAATTCGACGACGTGACGTACGGATAGGTGCCGTGGTCGATATCGAGCATCACGCCGTGCGCGCCCTCGAACAGGACGCGTTTGCCCGCGGCGATCGCGTTGGCCAGCAGCACCGAGGTGTCGTCCAGGTAGCGCATCAGACGGGTGCGCACCTTGCGCATCTGCTCGACGATTTCGGCGCCGTTGACCGGTTTCGCTTTGAGCACGGCCTTTAGGTAGAGGTTCTTATCGCGGATGTTGCGCTCGAGCTTTTCCTTGAAGGTGGTAAAGCTCGCGAGGTCGTCGAAGCGCAGACCCAGCCGCGCCATCTTGTCTTCGTATGCCGGTCCGATGCCGAAGCCGGTGGTGCCAATCGCGCTCTTGCCGAGCTTCGCTTCGCGTGCGCGATCGATCGCGCGATGGTACGGCATCACTATGTGGGCGTCGTAGCTGAGCCGGAGCAGAGCGTCATCCTTGAGATGCTTGCGGCGTTTGAGATTGTCGATCTCCTCGACCAGCGCGATCGGATCGACCACCGCGCCATTGCCGATTACGCAGAGCTTGCCCGGATGCAACGCACCGGCCGGCACCAGCCGCAGGATAAATTTCTCGCCGTTGACGACCAACGTATGCGCCGCGTTGTTGCCGCCCTGAAAGCGTACGATGACCTCGGCGTCAGCGGCGAGCAGGTCAACGATTTTGCCTTTGCCTTCGTCACCCCATTGCGAGCCGATCACAGCGACAGTTTTCATAGGCAGTATCCACGGCGCACCCGCCGCACGACGGGCCGCATCAGGCCGCACGCTCGATGCGCTTCGATGCTCCAGCGGCGGCGGTTCAAAGTTTAATCTGGGACGCGGCGGTTATCGCCGGAATCGTTTTGAGCCGTTCGAGGATGGAGGCCGGCACCGGGGCGTCGATTTCGAACAGGCTGAGCGCGGTTCCGCCGACGCGGTCGCGGCCGAGCTTGAGGCCCGCAATGTTAATCCCGGCCTCGCCCAGCATCGAACCGATAGCGCCGACTACGCCGGGCACGTCGCGATTGTGCAGCATCAGGAAGTAGCCCTCGGGGGCCGCTTCGACGCGATAGCCGTCGATCCGAATCAGCCGCAGCGCGCGATTGCCAAATACGGCGCCGGTGACCTCATGCGAGCTCGAGCGCGTGCGCACGGTAATCGTCAGGATGTTGCGATAGTCGGTGGTCTCGCGCGACCGGATTTCGGTGATTTTGATGCCGCGGTCACGCGCCATAAACGGGGCGTTGACGAAATTCAATTCGCGATCGAGGAATCCGCTCAGCAGTCCCTTGAGCACGGAGGCGATGATCGGCCCGGCGTTGAGTTCGGCAGCCTCGCCGGCAAAGCCTACGGTGAGATGGGTCGGCGCCTCGCCGATGAGCTGGGCCGAAAGCCGTCCGAGTTTTTCGCCCAGCGTCAGATGGGGTCCCAGCACTTCGAGTTCCTGGACCGACAGCGCCGGGATATTCACCGCATGGCGAATCGTTCCGTCGATCAGGAAGTCGGCTATCTGTTGCGCGGTATCGACCGCCACCTGGACCTGAGCCTCGCCGGTCGCGGCGCCCAGATGCGGTACGGCGATCACGTTCGGATGCTGAATTAGCGGATGGTCGGCGGGCGGCGGCTCCTGCACGAAGACGTCGAGTGCGGCGCCCGCGACCTGGCCTGCGTTGAGCGCGTCGAGCAGCGCAGCCTCGTCAACGATTCCGCCGCGCGCGCAATTTATGATGCGCACGCCCTTGCGCATAACCGCCAACGCGGCGGCGCCTACGATTCCGCGGGTCTCGTCGGTGAGCGGCGCGTGCACCGTGATAAAGTCCGATCGTCTGAAGAGATCGTCGAGGCTGACCAGCTCGATTCCGGCGCGCGCCGCAGCCTCGGCCGTGAGAATCGGGTCGAAGCCGATGACCTTCATCTTGAGGCCCGTTGCGCGGTCCGCCACGATCCGTCCGATATTGCCCAGGCCGATAATCCCGAGCGTCTTGTTGCATATCTCGACGCCGGTGAATTTGCCGCGTTCCCATTTGCCCGCGCGCAGCGCGGCGTTCGCCTGCGGAATATGACGGGCCATCGCCATCATCATCGAGATCGTATGCTCGGCGGTGGTGACGCTGTTGCCGATCGGGCTGTTCATAACCACGATACCGCGGCGGGTGGCGGCCTCGAGGTCAACGTTGTCCACGCCGACGCCGGCGCGGCCGATTACCTTCAGCGCGGTGGCGGCCTCGATTACCTGTCGGGTGACCTTGGTCGCGCTGCGAATCACCAGCGCGTTATACGGTGCGATGATCCCGGCGAGTTCCGGCGGTTGCAGGCCGGTTTTGACGTCAACGCTGATCTGCGGATAGCGCTTGAACACGTCGAGCCCCTGGCTGGCCAGAGAGTCGCTCAGAAGGACGCGGAAGTTTTCCGCCATGGGGTTTTCAGACACTCCGCGCGATGTGTTCCTGGACTGCGGCCACGCCGGCTCCCGTCGGGAAGCGATGGCCGAGCCGCGCCAGTCCAATTTCGAGGGCGCTCACGGCGACCAGCATATCCAGCGCTCCAAGGTAGCCCATGTGGCCGATGCGCACGAGCTTGCCTTTCATTTGGTCCTGTCCGCCCTGCACCGATACGCCGAGTTCGTCATGCATGATGCGTACCAGCTTCGCGCCGTCCAGCCCGGGGGGTGTGAGCAATCCGGTGACGCCGGGAGCGGGTGCGTCGGGCGCCATTAGTTTCAATCCGAGGGGTTCGGCGGCCGCGCGCGTCGCCTCGGCCATCAGCCGATGGCGTGCGAAAACGCCGGGCAGGGTTTCCGCATGGATCAATTCGAGCGCCTTGGCGAGCCCGAAAACCAGCGAGACTGCCGGGGTCCACGCGGTCAGATGTTGGTCGCGCTGAGCCTTGAGCTCGCGCGGCAGATCGAAGTAATAGCGCGGTGCGCGGGTCTTGCCGGCGCGCTCGAGCGCGCGCGCGGACAACGCGATCATCGCAAGCCCTGGCGGCACCATCAGGGCCTTCTGGCTGCCGGTCAGATAGGCGTCCACGCCCCAATCGTCCATTTTCTGCTCGAACACGCCGACCGACGTAATCCCGTCCACGATCAGCATCACATCGCGCGCCCGGGTCAAGGCGCCGATTTCGGCAACCGGATGAATCGCGCAGGTCGAGGTCTCGCTCGCCTGCACCAGTACCGCGCCGGCCTGCGGATTCGCGCGCAGCGCATCCTCGATCTGCTCGGGACGCACCGGCCGGCCCCATTCGACCGTAACCTCATGACCGACCATCGCGTTGGCCGCGAGCAGATTGCCCCAGCGCTCGCCGAACTTGCCGCCGTTGACGAAGATCGCATGGTCGCCCGGTTCGAGTAGATTGGTCACCGCGGCTTCCATCGCGCCGGTGCCGCTGGAGGATAGCAGCATGACCTCCTGGCGGGTGCCGAACAGCGGTTGCATGAGCGCGCGCGTGCGGTCGAGCACGGCGCTGAACTCGGGCGTCCGATGATGAATCATCGGGCGCGCCATTTCGAGCGTGACTTCCGGCGGGACCGAGACGGGACCGGGGGTGAAGAGGTATTTTTTTAAGCCTGGCACGCTTTTGCGGATTTTTTGGAATCCCTTCTCGTGGTTGCGGCGACGGCGAAAATTAACCCACGCGAGTCTCCCGCCATTGGCGGAGCGCCGTCGCAAAAAAAAGCCTGGTGCCCGCCAGTGCGGAGCGCCAGACCCCAATGCGATGTGAAACGCGCGCGGCTTCCGTCCCACTAAATTGGATAACGGAGCCGTCAGGCAGAGTCAAGGTGAGCGGAGCGCCAGTGTCTGGCCGGGGCGTGAAAGGGTGGTGGCAGCGGGCCCCGGATTGCAATTCCATGATTTTTCTACGGCCTGCGTTGAAAGCAATCGCGCGCCCATGCTTAAAGTTGTGCTACCGCCATGGCTATTGAATACGAAGTGCGCGACGGCGCGTTGGTCTGGATCAAGAATCCGGTTACCGGCGTTATCTCTTACGTAGTGGACGTGCGCGGCAAGAGCTTCGCCTTCACGTTGGGCGGGCGCGAGGAACTCAATCCCGAACCGCCGCCGCCCGACGAAAAGGCTTTGCATAACGCGATCCGCGCGTGTCCCTTTTGCCCCGGCAACGAGGCGCAGGCGCCGGCCGAGCTGATGCGCGTGACGCCCGAGGAGATTCCGGGCTGGACGGGGGCCGGCAAAATCGAAGGCGCCGGGTGGGCGATTCGGGTCTTCAACAATCTCTTCCCACGCATCCCGCAGCAGCTCACCGGCGGCCGCAACGAGTCCTACGTGGTGGTGGAGGACCCGCGTCATTTCCTCGACCATCCGCGATCGGTCAACGACCTGACCTTCACCGGCGCGCTCGGCGAGGAACATTTCTATCACCTGCTGATGACAGACGTGCGCCTGATGCGCCATGTCTTCGGCAATCCGGCCGTGCATTCGGTGGTGATTCGCAAGAACCAGGGGCGCGAGTCGGGCGCCTCGCAACCCCATCCGCATCAGCAGTTGATCGGGTCACCCGCGCCGCTGCCAGTGCTTGAGGCCGAGGTCCGTGCGGAAGACCGGAGTCCCGGATTCTGGAACGAACTGATCGATTTAGTCGATCGGCTCGGCCTGCTGATCGAGCGGGGCGACGGGGTGGTGAGCTGACTCGAGTCCGATCGGCGCATTTCCGCGCAGCTACGACGTGGTGATGCCGGACTTTCGCGGTCTGCTCACCGATCTGTCGACGGACGAGCTGCGTCCGTTCGCACGCGCGATTTTTCGCATCCTGCGGATTCTCGGGCCGCTGCCGCTCGATTACGAAATCCATCAGGGGTCCGGATTGCCGCTCCATGCGCATCTCAACGGACGGCTTTATCCGTATTCGAATGTGGCGGGCACCCTGAATCTGCCGAGCGTGCTGGCGCAAAACGTAGCGGCGCTGCGCAAGGCTCTCGCCCGCAGTAACTAGGCCGGCGCCGAGGCCAAAAACGCAGCGGCCCGCCGATTCGGTTCGGCGAGCCGCTGCGTTTTTGAATTTGGAATGCTGCCGTATTATTCGGCTTGCCACACGGGTTTGCGCTTTTCGAGGAACGCGCGAATACCTTCCTTGGCGTCTTTGCTCGAGCGCACCATCCGCGCCATCTCGGTGATGTCCTCATGCCATGCGTCGTTGGACTGGTCGAGCGAGCGGCGCATGCTTTTTTTCATCGTGCGCAGCGAGAGCGGGGCGTTGCTCGCGACTTTTTCCGCCCACGCGATGGCGGCCTCGTCGAGCTTGGCCAGCGGCACAACCTCATGAACCATGCCCATCTGGAGCGCGCGCTGAGCGTCAACCGGCTCGGCCGTATAGAGAATCTGCGAGGTGTTGGCGGCACCGATAATTTCGATGAGCTTGCGGATGAAGTTGTAGGGAACTACCAGACCCACGCGCGCGACCGACATGCCCATGCGGAGGTCGTCAGCGGCGACACGCAAATCGCAATGCAGCGCGAGCTCGCATCCGCCGGCCAGCGCCGCGCCCTGCACCGCAGCTATAACTGGGACCGGCAGGTGCTCGAGGCGTTTGAAAATGCGCTCGAGGCTGACCGGATTATGCCCGCCCTCGAGGCGTTCGGCTTCGGCCAGGTCGATACCCGAGCAGAAGCCGCGGCCGTTGCCGCGCAGGATCACGGCGCGGATTCCCTTTTCGTTTTCGACCGAGGCGACGGCCTCGTCGAGAGCCCGGAGCATCGGTTCGTTGAGCGAATTGCGTTTCTCGGGGCGGTTGAGAGTAAACGTCGCGTAACTGCCGTGACGTTCTACCTTGAATAATTCATCGGCCATCTAAAGAGCTCCTTGCATCTGATAATCGCCGGGGAGCATCGCATGCCCCGCGCAGTGGCTTCAAGCAGGTTTGCGCATCGACGGTCGAGCACCTCGGGAATCTCGCGCACCTCGCAGACTCGTTAGCTCGGCTCGCATGCTCGCCTAGTGGCCTTGCCATACCGGTTTGCGCTTTTCCAGGAACGCGCGCACGCCTTCCTTGGCGTCGTCGCTGGTGCGCACCTGGTTGCCGAGTTCGTCGATATCCTTGTGATCGATCTCGAACGCCTTGCTGATCACGCGCTGGATGCTGAGCTTCATCGCGCGCACGGAAAGCGGGGCGTTGCCGGCGATTTTCGCAGCCCAGGCGTCGGCCGCCTCAGCCAGTTGGTCGTCGGGGACGACCTTGTGCACCAGCCCGATTTCGCGTGAGCGCGCGGCGTCGAGCGGATCGGCGAGATACATGATTTCGGCGGTGTTGGCCGGCCCGACAGTCTCGATAAAGCGGCGAAAGATCGGGAAGGTCGGCAGGTAGCCGATGCGCGCCGGGGTCATTCCAAGTCGCGCGCCCTGAGCCGCGATGCGCAGGTCGCAGGTGAGCGCGAGCACCAGTCCGCCGGTGAGCGTATCGCCCTGAACGGCCGCGATGGTCGGGACCGGCAGCTTCTGGATTCGCGAGAAGATTTTTTCGGGTGCGGGAGCGCCACCCGTGCCAATCTGGCCGATTTCGCGAAGGTCGAGGCCGGAACAGAAGGCGCGCCCCTCGCCGCGCAGGATGACGGCGCGGATATCGGGCGATTTTTCAATCGTCGTGAGCTCGGCGTCGAGTGCGGCCATCAGCACATGGTTGAGGGCGTTGCGCTTTTCGGGCCGGTTGAGGATGAGAGTCACGTAATTCGGATGACGTTCGACCTTGAGGACGTCGTCGGCCATGGCGGGGTCACCTCGTAAATTCGATTCGGGATTTTGCGACAATCGCATGGCGGCGCTGCTCGCATCAAGCGTCGTCGGGGGAAGAAGTTGTCGAAGAACGCGAAAGCTCGAATTTCACTGAATGAAACTAGTGCGAGATCGGCGCCGTCAAGCACGGAAGAAATGCCCGGGAATGAGAACAGAGCAGTGCGTTTCTGGAACTCCGAATAGAGTTCGAAGGAAGCGAACGCGGCGGCCAGGCGATCCAGGGCTCAGTTGAACCTGAGGCGTTTAGCTACCGTGGCGACATGTTCGCGATGGTGTAATCGCTTTACTTCTTCCGCGCTGGCCGCTCGCTGCGATTTCCCGCGGATCTCGCTCGCGAGGAGGTTGGCCTCGTCGATCGCGCGCTTGAGCGTTTGCATGTGATACTGCTCGATGTCGTCGATCGTGGTGCCGTCCAGGATAATCCGATCCGAACCAACCTCGATTCCAGGGCGGCTCGTCGGCCCGACATGTTGCTGCCCGTCCCAGGCTCGGAGCAAATAAATCGTCCATTCAGGTTCAGGCGGTCGCGACAACCGCAGCGGGATCTCATAGTGCGTGGCCCCCGGGGGAGGATCGCCAACCTGCTCGACGATTACACCAGTAATTTGGATTGGTACGTAGTTCTCATCTTTCATTGAAACCGCTCCATCGATCCCTGCATTGCCACCTTTGTTTTACCATTGAACCAACCGTATCAAACGCCGAGAAACGGTTCGATTGTCGATGGGGAGGTTGGAATCAGCGGTCGTCCTCACGTGGGCTAATTCGCCTCTCGATTCGAGCGGCACGCGAACATCCGGTCCGTTGGCCGGGGCAAGACAAGCTTGGCCTGTCTGCTCAGAATTGCAAAATTTCGTGTGCATCGGCAGTCTCTCATGCCTTCGAGTGTGTGCGAATCACCCGAATCCATCGCGCTCAAGACGCTCCAGCAGATGCTCAAAACGCCAAGACGCCATGGTAACCGGCGATTCGCGCGACAGAGTGAAGAGAGTTGTTCAGGAACGCGGAATTGTGGATTTCGTAAGAGCTGAAACCTCACAAGGTTTCAGACTTCCCTTTCGCCCGGATGCGGGCTTCGCCCTGTGAAAACGTGATCATCTTTGAGGTTCGATGCGGGGGTCGTTCGCTGCGATCTGAATGACAGAAAGAAAAGTGCCGGAGGATCGGGACAGACGGGACATGGATCGGGACCAAGCGGGATCGGGAGGGTGCTCGCGCGATCGGTAGGCAACCAGCCGGGCTCATGTGATGGCTGGGACATTCCAGTAGATCACGTGGACGGTTCTTACATATGGGAAGTCTGAAACTCTGCCCTTTGAATCGCTCGCTGCGCTCGCTGTGCGCACGTCGCAGACTCCTTATCTTGAACGCTCCTCGCGGACTCGTTAGCTCGCTTCGCCTGCGGCTTCGCTGGTGTGCTCGACTCCGCTGCGCTCCGTCTAGTGTGAGGTTTCACAGAAAATCACAGTTTTGCGTTCCTCGACCAGCAGCCCGGTGCGGGGTGGGCGCGCTTGTGGGCGGCGATGCTCAGGCGACGATACTCACGAGTTTGTTGGGGACGTAGATCACTTTCCTCGGCGTCTTGCCGTCTAGGTTCTTGATGACCGCGTCACTCTTAAGCACCATCTCGCGCACTTCGCCCTCTGTCGCGTCAGCTCTGACCTGCAGGCGATCGCGGACCTTGCCGTTGATCTGGACGACTACCGTAACCGTTTCGTCGCGGGTCAATTCGGGATCGAACTGCGGCCATGATTCGAGATGGATCGAGTTGCGATGGCCGAGTTCGCGCCAGAACTCCTCACCGACAAATGGCGCCATTGGAGCGAGCATCAGGACGTAGCTTTCGACGGCGAAGCGACCAAGCTCCTCGGGCGTGAGCTTCGCGATGTAGTTGAGCTGGTCCATCAAGGTGGCGAGCGCGGTATTGAAGCGCATCCGCTCCAGCTGATCGGTCAGTGTGCGAATGGTCTTGTGGGTACGCTTGACGGTCTCGGCGCTGGGCTTGCCGGCGGGACATCCGGCTTCGACGTAACGGCGCACCACGCCCCATACGCGCTGCAGAAAGCGCGCGGTGCCAAAGACGCCCTCCTCGTTCCAGTTGGTGGCATCCTCGAAGGGACCCATGAAGAGTTCCCACAAGCGCAGCGCGTCGGCGCCGTACTTTTCGACCATCGCGTCGGGGGTGACGACGTTGCCCTTGCTCTTGGACATTTTCTGGCCGTCGCCGGCCCAGATCATGCCCTGGTTGCGCAGTGCCGGAAACGGCTCCTTGAACTTGATCAGGCCCGTGTCGAACATCACCTTGGTCCACATCCGCGCGTACAACAGATGCATCACAGCGTGCTCGGCGCCGCCGACGTAGAGATCAACCGGGAGCCAGTAGTCGCCCGCGCGCGGCTCAAACGGGGCGTCGTTGAAATGGGGAGACGCAAAGCGCAGGAAGTACCATGACGAGCAGGCGAAGCCGTCGAGCGTATCGGTTTCGCGCTCGGCCGGCCCGCCGCATTTCGGGCACACGGCGTTAACGAATTCGGGGACGTTGGCGAGCGGCGAGCGGCCGGAGCCGGACGGCTGATAGTTCATCATGTCGGGCAGGACGACCGGCAATTGGTCGTCGGGCACCGGCACGATTCCATCTTTCGCACAGTACAGAATTGGAATCGGGCAGCCCCAGTAGCGCTGCCGCGAGATCAGCCAATCGCGCATCCGATAGCTGACGGTGGCGTGTCCGATGCCGTGATCGTCAGCGTACTTGCATACGGCGCCGATGGCGTCGTCGGTCTTCATGCCGTCGAGAAAGCCGGAGTTGACGGCGATGCCGCGCTCGGTAAACGCGCGATCCGCCGGCGCGGCCGAGCCGTCGGCGCGTGCGGTGACGACCGGAATTTCAAGGCCGTATTTGCGGGCGAAGGCGAAGTCGCGTTCGTCCTCGCCGGGTGCGGCCATGATTGCGCCGGTGCCATAACCCATCAGGACGTAGTCGGCAATCCAGATGGGGATTTCCTTGTTGCTGAAGAGGTTGCGGGCACAGGCGCCGGTGAAGACCCCGGTCTTTTCCTTGACGGTCGAGAGCCGCTCGATATCGCTCTGGCGGCGCGCCTGCGTGACGTACTCCTCGACGGCGGCGCGCTGCGAAGCGGTGGTGATCGCGGCGACCAACGGATGCTCGGGGGCGAGCACCATGAAGGAAACGCCGAAGACGGTGTCGGGGCGGGTGGTGAAGAAGCGGACTTCCTTATCGGCGTGGCCGGCGACCGGAAAGGCCAGTTCCGCGCCTTCGGAGCGGCCGATCCAGTTGCGCTGCATCAGCTTGATTGGCTCGGGCCAATCGATGCCCTCGAGGTCTTCAAGCAGGCGGTCGGCGTAAGCGGTTATTTTGAAGTACCACTGCTCGAGATCTTTTTTGGTGACCGCGGTGTCGGTGTGACGCCAGCAACATCCGTTAACGACCTGTTCGTTGGCGAGAATGGTGCGGCATTTCTCGCACCACCATTGCGAACCCATCGCTCGGTAGGCGAGGCCGCGCTTGTAAAGCAGCAGGAAGAACCATTGGGTCCAGCGGTAGTACTCGGGCGACGAGGAATTGATTTCGCGCGACCAATCATAAGCACATCCGGACAACTTCAACTGTCGCTTGAAGTTTGCCGCATAGCGCGGAACGGTCTCCTTGGGATGGAGGCCCTTGAGCAGGGCGTCGTTTTCGGCGGGGAGTCCGAAGGCGTCCCACCCCATCGCATGGAGGACGTTGAAGCCGGCCATTCGTTTGTAGCGGCCGATCACGTCGCACGGGACGTAATTGTGCAGGTGGCCGACGGAGAGGCCGTCGCCGGAGGGGTAGGGAAACATTTCGAGCCCGTAGAACTTCGGGCGTCCCGGCTCCTCGCGAGTCCGGTAGAGGTCGCTGTGTTCCCATTCGTCGCGCCATTTGGGCTCGATCAATTTCGGATCGTAACGTTCGTCCATGCTTTTAAATACCTGACGCTCGCGATGTCGGGGTCTGCGGCCTAGTCCGACGGGCGTTCTCCGGCGGATGAGTTTAGCGTGCCGCAGTGCGCGGCTCAAAGCCGAGGAGATTGGTTGAGGAGCGCGGAACTTTAGCTTTTATCCGAAACCTCTATCATTCGAATCGCGCGCTGTGCGCACGTCGCAGACTCCTTTGCTCGACTCCGCTGCGTGTCGCCTAGTGCAAGGTTTCAGACTTCCCGTTTGCCCCGATGCGGGCTGTGCCCTGGGGAAGTTTCAGTGAAAGAAAGCGGCGGCATCAGCGCTTGCGGCAGATGGTGAGTCCGTCAGAAACCGGCAGCATCACCATATCGACGCGGTCGTCGGTTACCAGGAAATCGTTGAGCTCGCGAATCGCGCGGGTGTCGGCGCTCTGAATTTTCGAATCGGCCACGGCGCCGTTCCACAGAACGTTGTCGATCAGGATTAGGCCGCCGGAGCGCATCCGCAGGAGCAACTCCTCGTAGTAGAGGCGGTAGCTGGTTTTGTCGGCGTCGATAAAGGCGAAATCGATCGGCTGGCCGCCGGTGCCGAGGCCGGGCAAGGCCTTGAGGGTTTCGATGGCCGGAGCGATTTTCAAGGTGATTTTTTCCGCGACGCCGGCCTGCTCCCAGTAGCGTCGCGCGATGAAGGTCCATTCTTCGCTGACGTCGCAGCAGAGCAGGCGTCCGTTGGGCGGCAATGCGCGCGCCACGCAGATCGCGCTGTAGCCGGTGAAGGTGCCGACTTCGACGGCATAACGCGCACCGATCGTGTGCGCCAGCAGGTTCATGAAGGTCCCCTGCTCGGGCGCGATTTGCATCATGCTGATACCGCCGAGCGTGCGCGCGGTCTCGGCGGCGAGATCGCGGAGCAGGGCGTCGCCGTTGTGTCCGTGGGCGACCACGTAGTCGTAGAGCCGCGCGTCGAGTTTGATAAATTTTCCGTCGGCCATGATAACGCCAAGGTTAGTCCGCTCGCCGTGCGCATTCCAAGTCGGCGGCGGCCGCGATAGTCACAGGCCGAGCGCGGCAAGCTCGCGGCGCGCGCGTTGCGGATGGGTCGCGTCCCAATAGACGCGCCCGCACCCGTCGCATACGGCGAAAGTTTCATGGCTCGCATAGACGAAGGGCGGCACTCGGGTGAGCAGGGCGTCGCGCGCGACTTCGTGCAGTATCCCGTTGCATCGCGAGCAGCGGGAGAAGGCGAAGCGCCGGGGATCGAACGGATAGCGCGAGATCACCTCGCGCAGCTGATCGCGAAAGCGATCGCTTTCGAGGTAGAGCACGTCGGGGGCGGTGCGCAGGCGCTTGTCGCGCGTGAGCATCGGACGCCCCTGCGCACGCGCCCGCGCCAACATCGCGGTCGCACTGAGCATCGGGTCGCAGAGGACGTCGGCGCCGATCAGCCGGAGCCATCGCGCCAAGCGTATGAGAGTGCGGTCGGCCGCGAATTTTGGCGGTTCGCCGGTCGTTGGCATGGTTAAATCCGCGCGGCCGCGGGCGCTGCGATTAACGCCGTCCGGGCGGCGCGCAAAAGTTGCTGCGATGTAGTATAGCAGGGCGAAACCGGACCGGCGCCCGGCGCGGATTTGGCATTTGAACGCGCGCCGCTCACAGTTAAAGTCGCACTTTAAGTAACGAGGATCAGTCGATGAAAGAGCAGCACGTCACCTTCCCTTCCGGAGCGCTCACGCTTGAAGGCCTGCTGGCTAAGCCCGAAGGTTCCGGTCCGGTGCGCGGCGCCGTCGTGTGCCATCCGCATCCGCTGTACGGCGGCTCGATGTACAACAACGTCGTGGACGCGGTGCTGGCGGCGATGTGGAAGCGCGAATGGGCGACGCTGCGCTTCAATTTTCGGGGCGTTGGCGGCAGCGAAGGGGAGCACGGCGGGGGCGTGGGCGAGGCCGAGGATGCGGCGGCGGCGGTCGCGTATATGACGAGCCAGGCGGACGTTCGGAGCGCCGATTCGATCCTGGCCGGATATTCATTCGGGTCGATCGCGGCGCTGACGGCGGCGGCGAAAATCGAGAATCTCGGCGGACTGGTGCTGGTGGCGTTGCCGCTCAAGATGGCCAATGCCAGTGCGCTGCGTGATTTTGCGGGGCCGGTTGCGCTGGCCGCGGGCGACGGCGACATGTATTGTCCGGCGGCTCAACTTGAAGCGTTACATAAGGAATTGGGAGCGCGAGCGCAATTGCGAATCGTCGCGGGCGCGGACCATTTTTTCGGCGGGTGCGAGGTCGAACTGGCCGGCGCGATTGAGTCGATGCTCGGCGCATTCTGAGAGGTGCAAATACGCGAGCGCCGGGGCGCTGCGAGATGAGCCCGGCGGCGTGGTGTGAATTACGGTGAGGCCGGATGCTCGGGCGGAGGCACGATCACCGGCAGCGCGGCGGGCCGAGTCATCGATGAGGCGGCGGCCGGCACCGGCGGCAAGGTTGCCGCAGCCGCGGACGGCGGGGCGTTGCGGGTGGCGCGCCAGATCGCATAGAACGGGTCGTTTCGATCGCTTTTGGCGAGCGCGATTATCTGCTTGATGGTGGCCTTGAGATCGCCGTGATTGAGGCGCTGGAGCGTGGCGAAGTTGTCGAGGTCGTGGAAGTAGATGAGGTAGTTGAGGAGCACCGCATTGTTGAGTTTCTCGCGGTCGAGATCGAAGCGCTCGAGGCCTGAAAGGGATGGTTTAAGTTTCGCATAATCCCGGTTGATATCCTCGAAAATCGGCACGCGGCGCTTGAGGATTTCATCCTTGGGCAGACCGCTCTGATAGAGCCGCAGCAAGCGCGCCTGCTCCTGCAGCAGGAAGGAGGAAAATTTAATATCGCTCGTGTAAATGCCGCGCGCGGCGATGGCGTCGGCCGAATCGGCGCCTTCGGTATCGGTAAAAAATGCGATCGCGCCGCGAGTGCCGATGTAGTTGGCGGCGGACTCGTCGAACATGACGTTGCTCGGGAGAAAGTAGGTGCGGTGGAAGAGTTCGTGGATGATCACTCCGGCGAGTTCGACGCGGTCGAGCCGGAGCAGATTCGAGAGCAGCGGATCGTTGAAGAAGCCGACACTGGAAAAGGCGATTGCGGGGCGCACGTGCGTGTCGAAGCCGCGCGCCTCGAGGTCGGCGGCCTCGGCGTTGGCGTCGGCGTGGCTGAAGTAGCCGCGATAGGGGACCGCGCCGACGATCGGGAACCACCAGGTGTAGGGCGTCAGCGAGGTTCGCGGTGCGGCCATGACGATCCAGACGACCGCACCCGAATCTACCTGGGCAACGGTTTTGTACGCGCCGCCGACGTTGAGGCCGAGCCGGTCGGCGGCGAATTTGCGCACGGCCAGCACGGTTTCGAGCTTCGCGCGGGTCTCGGCCGGGAGGTCGGGCCGCGTGAGCACGGTGCTTATGGGCTGGCGCTTCCACAGCAGGCGACCTTCCTCATAGGCGGCGCGCGTGAGGTAGCCGACGTCGCATCCCGCGAGCACGGTGGCCATCGCGACGGTCAGCGCCAGCAGCCGGATCGGCACGCGCCGCATCCTGCGCGCGAAGCTGACAACCGGTCGCATCGCGGCGCCGCCGGCGATTAGTCCACCGCCTCGCGCGTGGCGTCGGCGGCGGTGGCGTACTGAAGTTCGAAAAGGCGCCGATACAAGCCGGGGCGCTTGAGCAACTCCTCATGGGTGCCGCTTTCACGCAGCACGCCGTTGCTCAGCACGAGGATGCGATCGGCGCGTTCGATGGTGGACAAGCGATGGGCGATCACCAGGGCGGTGCGTCCGGTGAGCAACTGGTCGAGGGCAATCTGAATCAGGCGTTCGGTTTCGCTGTCCACGCTGGAGGTCGCCTCGTCCATCACGAGGATGCGCGGGTCGTAGGCGAGGGCGCGCGCAAACGAGAGCAACTGGCGCTGGCCGCTCGAGAGATTGCCGCCGCGCTCGCGAATTTCCTGATGCACACCGTCGGGCATCCGCTCGACGAAACGCATCGCCTGCGAGCGGGTGAGCGCGTGGTCGAGATCGCTATCGCTCAAGTCGGAGCGGCCGAGCCGGACATTTTCCGCGATGTCGCCAGCAAACAAGAAGACGTCCTGCTGGACGAGCCCGATGGTGCGGCGCAGCTCGGTCAGATCCCATTCGCGGACGTCGATGCCGTCAACCAGGATGCGTCCCGAAGTGACGTCGTAAAAGCGGTTGAGCAGTTTGATAATGGTGGTCTTGCCGGAGCCGGTGGGACCGACGATCGCGATTTTCTGTCCGGCCTCAACGCTAAAGCTCAAGTCGCGCAGCACCGGCTCGCCCTTGCGGTATTCGAAGCTGACGCGGTCGAACTGGATCGAGCCGCGGCCGCCGGCGGGGCGCTTGGGCACGTCGGGACTGGTGATGGTGGGGGGCGTATTCATCAGGGCTTCGAGGCGTTCGACCGCCGCCAGTGCCGACTGCAGGGTGGTGTACTTCGAGGAGACGTCGCGCAACGGGGTGAAGAACATCTGGGCGTACTGAATGAACGCGACCAGCGTGCCGAGGCCGACGAGATGATGGATAACTTCGCCGCCGCCAATCCACAAAATGATCGCCAGGGTAAATGAGCTGAGCGCCTCGACCGCGGAGAACTGGCCGGCCTCGTAGACGTTGGCCAGGCGCTGCGAGTTGCGGCTTTTAACGTTGAGCTCGTCGAACTCGCGACGGCTCTCGCGCTCGCGGGTGAAGAGCTGGATGATCGCCATGCCGCTGAGCGACTCGGACAGGTAGGCGTTGAGTGCGGCGAAGCGCTCGCGGATTTCGCGATAGACGGCGCGCGATCGCACGCGGAAAAAATTAATGATGAGCAGCAGCGGGGGCAGCGCGCAGAGCGACCACAGCGCCAGATGGGCGTTGAAGGCGAACATGATCGCGACGATGCCGCATAGCGTCAGCAGATCGACGAACAGGGTCAGCGATCCGGCGCTGAACATCTCGTTGATGGCGTCGATATCGGTGGTCATGCGGCTGACCAGGCGGCCGACGGGAGTACGGTCGAAAAATGTCATCGGCAGCCGTTCGACGTGGCGGAACAGCGCCAGGCGCAAGTCCGAGAGGCTGTACTGCGAGACCATCATGGTCAGGTAGAACTGGCCGTAGAACGTGCCGAACTCGCCGAGCAGCAGGATCACGTAGAGCCCGCCCATCACGATCATGCCGTGGCCGTGGGAGTTTTTGATAAGCGGGGCGAGCCAGGCCGGCGGACCGGAGCGACGCGCGGCGAGGAAGACGTCGATGGTGAGCTTGATGATGTAGGGCTGGAGGAGCGCGAAGACCGAGTTGAGCGGCATCAGCAGCACGGAAAACCAGAACAGGCGCCGGTAGGGGCGCACGTAATGCCACACCCACCGGAGCAAGCGGGTGTCGTAAGCCCGCTCGAGTTGTTCTTCGGCCTCAATTCGCATCGTAATCAGTCGCGCCCGCCGTCATCTTGATATCCCGCAAAGCTCCAAGCCTTCCGCGCGCGCCTCAGTAGCCCGCCAGTTCTTCCTCGAGTAATTGCCGGCGGAAGAGTTCAGCATAGATTCCCCGGTGCTCCATCAGCTCCTCGTGAGTGCCGCGTTCGGCGATCCGGCCGTCGTCGAGCACCACTATATGGTCGGCGTCGCGCACAGTAGATGCGCGATGGGCAACCACGATGGTCGTGCGATCGCTGACGTCGTCGGCGAGGCTTCGCAGCACGCCCTTTTCGGTTTCCGTATCGACACTGGAAAGCGCGTCGTCCAGCACCACCACGTCGGGATCGTAAACCAGCAGGCGGGCGATGGTGACGCGTTGTTTCTGTCCGCCCGAAAGCGACATGCCGCGCTCGCCGACGACGGTCTCGAGACCGTGCGGCATCACGGCGAGATCACCCTCGAGGCCGGAGGTGCGGGCGGCGGCTTCAATCTCGCCGAGCGGGGCGTCCACCCGGCCAGAGGCGATATTGCGGGCGATGGTGTCGGAGAACAGGATCGGCTCCTGCGGCACCATGCCGACGACCTTGCGCAGGGCCTTGAGCGGAAGTTCGCGAATATCGCGGCCGTCGAGCAGGATGCGGCCGGTGGTCGGCTCCATCAGGCGCGCGAGCAGCTTCACCATGGTCGATTTGCCGGCGCCGGTGCGCCCGACGATCGCGAGTTTGCCGCCCGCCGGCACGGTCACGTCGATATCCCTGAGCGCCCAATGCTGGCGGCCGCCGGCCTCGTCGTGGCCGCCATTGGGAGCGGCGCTCGCGCCATTGGCCGCGATGCCGTTGGCGAAATAGCTGAACGACACGTGATCCCACCGGACCGAACCGGCGACCTGCAGAGCGGTCTCCGGGCCCTCGACCGAGGGCGTCGGCGTTTCCGCGAAAATCTCTTCGAGCCGTTTCATCGAGGCGCGGCCGCGCTGATAAATCGAGAGCGTCCAGCCAAGCGCGACGGTCGGCCACGCGAGCTGGCCGAGGTAGCCCATGAAGGCGACGATGTCGCCAATCGAGATCATATTAGCGCGCACCAGGGTGCCGCCGTAAATCAGGACGATCATCACCGAAGTGCCGACGGTGCCCTTGATTATCGGCATCAAGGCGCCGCGCACGCGGGCCAGTGCCAGCCCCTGTTCGTTATACTGATCGTTAATCGCGCGAAAACGATCCGCCTCATGATCCTCGAGCGTGTAGGCCTTGACCACGTGGATGCCCGAGAGGCTCTCCTGCACCTTGGAGCCGATGTCGCCGAGTCCCTCCTGCACGCCGAGGCTGCGCGCCATCAGGGTGCGCGTGAGCCAGCGCATTATGAGGAAGAGGAAGGCGTAGGGGATCATCGCGGCGGCCGAGAGCCGCGGGCTGAGCGAGATCATTACGATCAGGGAGAAGAAGAAGGTGACTGGGACGCTGGTGAAGCTGAGCACGCCCATGCCGATCATCATGCGCACCGCGCCGAGGTCGTTGATCATCCGCGACATCAGATCGCCGGTCTTGAGGCGCTGATAGAAGACCTGGTCGAGGCTGCACAGGTGGGCGAAGAGGTCGTTGCGCAGGTCGTACTCGATATCGCGGCCGCAATTGAAGATGACGAAGCGCGAGAACCATCGCGCGACGCCCATCGCGAGTGCGACGACGATCATGATCTCGATCAGGCGGACCAGGCGCGGATAATCGCCGCGGTTAATCGAGTTGACGGCCTCGCCGCTCAGGCGCGGAATTATAGTCAGGAGGACGGCCGTGGCGATCGTGCAGAGAATGCCGAAAAGATAACGATGCCAATAGCGGCGGATGTACCCAAGGAGACGCGTCATATCGTCCGGCCACGTTATCAAAGGCGGCGGCTAAAATCGCCACCGGATCCGGACATCGGATCTCACGCGGCGGAGAGGTCCCAAGTTTGCTGCGAAGGCCGACTCGACCGGAATAATCGGCCGCGGCGCGGCGGGCAGGCGCCAAAGGGAGCCAGGTCAGCGCGGATGGAGCGTTTTCAGGCGGCGTTCGTAGGTTTTCGCGTACTTGAGAAAGACGTAAAAGGCAGCGGTCATGGCGGCGTAGAGCCCGCGCCCGCCGTCGAGAAAGCCGCCCCGAATGATGTAGAAATTGAAGAAACGCCAGACCGCGTGAGTGAACATCTGGACCGCGGCGAAGGCCGACGGCTCCATTTCGGCGGCTCCGCGGGTGCTGAAGCGATTGATGGTGGCGACGTGGTCGGAGATATCGCGGTAGCTGAAGTGCAGGATCGGCGCGGTCAACCGTTCGACGCGCCCGTTAACGATCACCTTGTCATGGGGATCGACGCCGCCGATGTGTCCGCGGTCGCGCCGAAACAGCCGCACCGGCCGATCGCGGTAAATCGGCCGGGTATAGTAATGGCCGAGGTGATAAAGGACGCGGCGAATGCGATAGCCGTCGGCGGCGCCGGGAGCGCTGAGCGTCGCGACGATTTCCGCGCCGAGATCGTGGGTCGCCTGCTCGTCGGCGTCGAGCAGCAGGACCCATTCGGAGGTCGCATGGTCGAGCGCGATCTGTTTCTGGCGAACGTAGTCGGTGAAGGGTTGATCGAAGACTTTCGCGCCGAGGCCTTTCGCGATTTCCACCGTGCGGTCGGTCGAGTTTGAATCGACCACTATCAGCTCGTCGCAAAAGCATGCGCTGGCGAGGCACTGGCCGATCAGGTCCTGTTCGTCGCGGGTGATAACGATGAGCGAAATAGTCGGTCGCGAGCCCATTATTAATCAATCATTCTCGCGGGACGCTCGATAATAAAGATGACAGCGAAGCGCGCCGGTATCATCGCCTATTCGGCGTGAGCCTCGTCCGGGAGGCTCGAGAGGTGCGCGATCACGTTTGCCGCAAGCGAACGGAAAGCGTCGCTCACCGGATGGTCGGGATGCGCCGCGACCAGCGGATTAGCGTTGTCGCCGCCCTCGCGCAGTTCGCGGGTGATCGGCACTTCGCCGAGGAACGGGACGCCGAGCGAGGCCGCCAGCCGCGCGCCGCCGCCGTGCGCGAAGATTTCGTGGCGGTTACCGCACTTGCCGCAAAGGTAGTAGCTCATGTTTTCGATCACGCCGAGCACCGGGACCTTCACCTCGTCGAACATCGCGACGCCGCGCCGGACATCGAGCAGCGCGATCTCCTGCGGCGTCGTCACGATGACCCCGCCGTCGAGCGCGACGCGTTGCGTAATCGTCAGCTGAGCATCGCCGGTGCCGGGCGGCAGATCGATCACGAGGCAATCGAGCTCGCCCCATTCGACGTTGAAGAGGAACTCGCTTTCGAGCTTGGTCACCATCGGGCCGCGCCAGATGACGGGAGTTTCATCGTTGATAAACAGCGCCATCGAAACGTAGCGGATGCCGAAGCGTTCGAACGGCACGATGCGCCGCTCGCGCGTCACGGCGACCTGCCCCTCGGTGCCGACCATCATCGCGACGCTGGGGCCATAAACGTCGGCGTCCATCAGCCCGATGCGCCAGCCGAGCTTGCTCATCGCGAGCGAGAGGTTTACGGCTACGGTCGATTTGCCGACACCGCCCTTGCCGCTGGCGACTGCGACGATGTGGCGCACGCCGGGAATCGGACGCTTCTGCGCAGTGGCCGCGACCTTCGGTGGGGGAGCCTGCTCGACCTCAATTTTGAGCGCGAAGTCCGGGGCCATTGCCGCGACGGTCTGTTTGATGTCGGCGGAGATCGCTTCGATCACCTCGGGCTTGGCGGTTGGCGCGGTGAGAATCACGCTGATAGCGGCGTGCGCGACCTCGATATCCTTGATCATGCCGAACGAGACGATATCGCGGCTGAAGCCCGGGTATTTGATCTTCTTGAGCTCGGCGAGAATTTCCTGGGGGTTTGGCATGCGCTTGTTTCAATCGTCGTGCGGCGCTGGCGGCACCGAATGCGTCCTGGTGTGCGATTTCATTCGCGATGGTGTGTGCTTCGCGGCGCCGTTGCGGCTCATCCGGCAGGCGCCATGATTTTGAAAGATGGTATCATTCCATCGTGAGCGGCAAAACGTCATCGAGCGCGGCCTTTACGCGGCGCGCGTTGGTGTCCGACATCATGACCTGGCAGTACGAGAATGCCGACCGCTTCGCGCTGCATCTCACACACGACCGCGAGTTTATCCCATGGATGGCTGCGCACGGCATCAATGCATTCTCCTACATCCGGCACGAACGCGACAGCCGCTTCAAGATCGATGAGCTGACGCCGCTCCTGCGTGCGGGCGGTATCGCGCCGGAATACGGCGGGCACGTCCTGCAGCTGCTGATGCCGCGCGAGCGCTTCGCGACCAACCCGGAATTTTTTCCGGTCGGGGCGCACGGCAAACGCAATCCGCGCGGCAACCTGTGCGTCGCGAATGAAGCGGCGCTGCGGCTGGTGCGCGAGGGTGCGGTCCGCTACATGCGCGAGAATCCCGAATGCGCATTGCTGCACGTATGGGGCGCCGACGTATGGGACGGAGCGTGGTGCCGCTGCGGCCAATGCGCACAGCAGCCGGCCCAGCGCCAGTACATGACGGTCGTTAATGCGGTCGCGGCCGCGCTGGGCGAGGGCACCGGCGTCGCGACGCCGGTCACTTATCTCGCCTATCACGATACGCTCGAGCCGGTTGCCGGACTCGACCCGCTGCCGAACGTCGCTTTCGAATGGGCGCCGCGCGAGCGCTGTTACAGTCACGCGATCGACGACGCGGCGTGCACCGTCAATCCGCGCTACCTGGATTCCCTCAAACGACACATTGAGCTGTTCGACGGGCGCGGACACGTATTCGAGTATTACGCCGATGCGATCCTGTTCGGCGGCCTCGGCCTGGCGACGCCCGCGATAATCGCGCGCGACCTGCGCGCGTACCGGGCGCTCGGCCTCAAGAGCATTTCGTGCCTGACCTTCGGCGCGTACAGCGTGCTCGCATATCCGGTAAATCTCGAAGCCTTCATGCGCGGCACGCAAACGCCGGACTTCGATCCCGACGCCACGCTCGCCGACGTCGCCGCGCGGCGCCATCCGCAATGTGCCCCGGCGATGGCCCAGGCATATCGTGCGATTGCGCGCGCCTCGGCCCTCATCCTCGACGGCGGCGGTGGAGTGATGCGTCCACGGCTCAATTCATCCGCGTCGGCGGAGCGCGTGCGCGAACTGCGCGCGGCGCGCGATTTGCTGCATGACGCCTGCTCGGCGGCCGATGCGGTGATGGGCGCGGCGGGCGATAACCTCACGGCGGCGGAGCGCTCCATTTGGCAATATGGCCGGGAAGTTGTACACGGGATTGCCGGCTATATCGAAGCGGCTGGGAGTAGCGGCGATGAGCGCCGCCGGGGTGGCGAGGCCGCGATCGAGCGCATCGGCGAGGCGATCGCGCATGCGCGCGAAATCGACCTGGCGCTGAAGGGCACGTGGGGCGCTTACGATATCGAACGGGTGCGCGAGAACTGGCTGGCGGGGTTGCGGCGGCGCTTCGGCGACGGTCAGAACTAACCCCCCGCAACAGCGATCGCCATGCGGTTGCGCGGGGCGGTATCGCAAATCGTATCGGAGCACGCAAGCGGACCGAATTTGCAATCGGAGAACTCGATGGAAAATGCACAGGGATATCAACTATCGCCGGAGTTAATCGCCCTGCGCGACAACGTCCGCCGCATCATCAAGGACGAGGTCATACCGGCCGAGGCGCGGGTCGATCCGGACGCGGCTGAAATCGACGAGGAAGATTACTGGCGTATCGCGCGCAAGGTGCAGGCGGCAGGTATGTGGTGCATGGAATCGCCGGTGCAATACGGCGGCGGCGGTTTGAGCTTGTTCGAGATGTGCGTGCTCATGGAGGAGATGTGCCAGCATCGCGGCGGACTCTACAATCCGGGTGCGGGAGTGTTCGGGCGCAGGCCACCCCCGGTCATCTGGGGCGGCACCGAGGAGCAGATTCAGAAGTACGCGGTGCAGACGCTCAAGAATGCCACGTACACATTTTTCGCGATCACCGAACCGTCGGGCGGTTCCGATCCGGCCGGCGCGATCCAATGCCGCGCGATTCGCGACGGCGACCATTACGTGCTCAACGGCCAGAAAATTTTCATCTCGCACGCGCACGAAGCCGAATGGGGCGTGGTCTTTACGCGGACCGATCCGGGCGCCGGACGCGCCGGCATCACCGCGTTCATTATCGAGAAGGGGACGCCGGGCTTCAGCGCGAAACCGTTCAAGACGCTGCGCACGGCGGCATTGCCGAACGTGGTTCATTTCGAGGACTGCCGCATCCCGGTCGCGCAGCGGCTCGGGCCCGAGGGCGGCGGTCTCAGCCTGTGCATGGACCTGCTGACCGGCCTGCGCTTTCCCTATTCCGCGTGCAACGTCGGGGTAGCGGTGGCCGCGCTGCGGATGTCGATCGAACATTCGAAGCAGCGCAAGACCTTTGGCGAGATGCTCTCGCGCCGCCAGGCGATCCAGTGGATGTTGGCCGATTCGGAGGTCGAAATTCGCGCCGCGCGTTGGCTGATATGGGACGGCGCGTGGAAGTCGGGCCGCAAGGAGGACGCGCGCATGGAGGCGTCGGTCGCCAAGCTGTATTCGAGCGAAGTGCTGGGGCGCGTGATCGATCGCGCGGTGCAGATTCACGGCGGCTACGGTGTGAGCAAGGAGTTTCCGCTTGAACGATGGTATCGCGAGGCGCGCATCCGGCGCATCGGCGAGGGTCCGTCGGAGGTCCATCGGATGGTCATCGCGCGCAATCTGTTGCGCTAGATTAGCCGGCCGCCCGCATCGATTCGGATTTTGATGAGAGTGAGAATATTTGCTGATGAGCCTGCCGCTTGATGGGATTCGCGTCATCGATCTCGGCCAGATTTTCGCGGCGCCTTACTGCACGCTGCAACTCGCCTATCTCGGGGCGGAGGTGATCAAGATCGAGCCGCCGGGCAAGGGCGAGCATCTGCGCCGGCCCGATTCCTCGCCCGGAGGCGTCAACTATTCCTTCCTGATGCTGAATCCGAACAAGAAATCGGTAACGCTGAATTTGAAGGACGCCGCCGGCCGCGAGCTTTTTTTGAAGCTGCTCGAAACCGCCGACGTGCTGACGGAGAATTACGCGACCGGCACGATGGAGGCGCTCGGCCTCGGCTACGAAAATCTGCGCGAACGCTTTGTGCGCCTGATCTATGCGTCGGGCAAGGGCTACGGCTCCGACGGGCCGTGGGCGCGGCTCGGTGCGATGGACAGCACCCTGCAGGCGGCGTGCGGTCTGATGAGCGTCAGCGGCTGGCCCGACCGGCCGGGCACGCGCACCCCGGCGACCTTTATCGACATGGCCACCGGCAGTCATCTGGTCAGTGCGATTCTGGCTGCGCTGATTCAGCGCGGGCGCACAGGCCGCGGGCAACTGGTGGAAGTCTCGATGCACGACGTGTGCATCCCGTCGATGACCGGGTTGATCGCGAACGAGCTCGAAGGCCAGAAGACGGGGCGCCTCGGCAATCGCCATCGCAACGCCTGTCCCTCGAACATCTATCCGTGCCGCGACGGCGACCTCATGATCTTTTGTCTGACCGAGCCACATTGGCGGGCGCTGGTGAAGTTGATGGGACGCGAGGAATTGCTCGAATCGTCGCGTCACCAAAGTCATGCGAGCCGCTACGCGATCGTGGACGAGGTCGATGGCCTGGTCGGCGCCTGGACGCGCGATTGGCGGCGCGACGATCTGGTCGCGAAGCTGATCGATCAGCGCATCCCGTGCGCGCCGGTGCGGTCGGTGGCCGAGGTCGTGGCCGACCCGGAAAACGCGCGGCGCCGGATGTTGATCGACAGTGAATCGGCGGCGCGCGGAAAGATCAAAGTGATGGGTACGCCGCTCAAGTTCTCCGACGCGAACGACGCGGCCAGTTTGCCTACGCCGCCCCCGGCGCTGGGAGAGCATACGGCCGAAGTCCTGGCGCGGGTCGGCGTCGATGCGACCGAGCTTGCGCGCCTGCGCGAGGGCGGCGTCGTCTAAAGAGCAGCCGCATCCGCGCGCAGGCCGGCGCTCGCCCGCCGGGGAGGTTCGGGCGGTGACTACTGGGGAGAATCCGCAAGCGCGCCGGCCAGTTAATGACTGGCGAAGATCAGTAACGTCCGGAAAGCCAAATTTCTGTTCTTACGGGAACATTAAACTACCTGTCGCATCGGTGCGACGACTCGCATTCGCGATAGCCTGTTGCATAGCCGATCGGCGATCGCGGGCGTGACCTCGCCAAAATGGCGCAAAATCCTGCCGCAATGTACCTGTCCGCGAGCGCCGAGTCGGGCCGAGAGAATCTTTCAATGTGGCGCGGCTGGACGAGGCGCAACGGGAAGTCAAATATGCGGGTGCAAAGAGCGGGGCGGGAGCCGGTACCGCGCGAGTTCGTTGAAATCGGGCCCGAGATTGCGGCGCGGATGCCGTTGGCTGAAGAGCCGGCCGCGGGCACGGTCGCGACCTATGTGTTCACACGCGGAGCAAGCCGCGCCTGGCAGGCGATCAATAGCTGTATGGCGGGGGGGCGCGGCGCGCTCTTCTGGATCGCGGGTCCGGCCGGTGCGGGCAAGACTCATTTCTTAAACTATGTACTGGCGCTGAGCGCACGTGCCGGGGCGCTCAGTGCGGAGAATGCGCGCTATCTCACGCTGGGCATGGAGATAACCGGGGAGGCCGCGGCCGCGGAAATCGAGGGGCGGATACTCGACCTGATCGGAACGATTCTGGCGGGCGAAAATCACCCATCCGCATTGTGGCGTCAAATGCGCGGGGTCGAGGCGCTGACGATCGCGCTCGACAGCGCGCGGCGCCAGGGCGTCAAGGGCGTCACGATCGCGCTCGACTTGGGAGAATACGCCGGGGCCGGGGCGGTCGCTATTCTGGCGATGCTGGCGGAGGTCGCGCGGGCGGGCAAAAGCCTGCGCTTAATAGTGGTGGCAGCGGGCCGCGGCGCGCCACCGCCGCCGGCGCTGGAGTTCAACGTTACTCCGCAAACCGACGAAGAGATTCCGGTGGCCGTGGGGCGCGCCCGGCGGCTCGATGAATCGGCGCTGCGTAAAGTCGATGGACTTTATCGCGACCTCGACGGCGGTCGCTGGGACACCCGCGCAATTTATCCGCTGCATCCGGAGACTGCCGAGGCGCTGCAATCGCTGCGCAAACCCGACGATGGAGTCGCGGCGCTGGCCACCGCAGTGCGCGAGGTCATCGAATCGTGGCACGCCGAGCATGACTTCAACCGGCTGATACTGCCCGCGGCGCTGACGCGATCGGTTGCGGTGCGGCGCGTGGTAGACGCGCGGCTGGGCGAAGCCGGACGCGCGGCGCTGAAAATCGCGACCGCCGCGGCCGCGGCGGTCGCGTCCGAGGACGGGGCGCGCGAGATTGCCTATCCGCTGGTCGATACGCTGGTATTGAACCATCTCAGCGGAAATCCGGCGGCGCTGCCGCTCGAGCAGATTCGCGTACGGCTCGGCGCGGTCGCCGGCAACGGTGCGGTCGGGGCAAAATTGACGGCCTCGCTCAAGGTGCTCGCGGCGCGCACGCACGGGGTGATCGTGTACGACGCGCAGGCGTCCACGGCGGAGTTCAATCCGCGCGGCGCCGGCGCGCCCGAGGTCGCATCCTTTAATTCCGCGTTGGCGCTCGTGCGAGAGTTCGACGCGAATCTGACGGCGGCGCGGGATCTGCCCGAACTCAAGATCAGGACCGAACTGCTGGCCCGCGGGATGGCCGCGGCGCTCGAGCAGGCCTGTCGCAACCGCGAGACCCTCGCTGATGCGATTGGCGATGGCGTCGCCAAACTTCGGGTGGAGCAGGAACAAGCCTTTGCCAGGTTCATCGAACTGGCGGAGACCGCGCCGCTGGAGCTGATCGAAGCGGGCGGCGAACCGGCCGCCTGCGCTGCGGCGCTCGCAACGATTGCGGCGTACCGCACGCTGGCGCTGGTGGCGGCCGCGGTTCCGCGCCTGAGACTCATGCGCGATTATCTGGAGGCGACCCGGCTGACGGTGCGATTCGACGACGAGGTCGGGCGCGATCGCGACCTGGTGGCGCTCGAGACTGAGAGTCAGATGCTCGCGGCAGCGGTGAGACCGGCGGCGCTCGCGGGCGGCGGCCACAACCTCGACGCGCTCGAGGCGCGCTTCCAGAAATTCAAGTGGACCTATGTGCAGCGCTATCGATCGGCGCATGAGCACGCGCGGATCGAGCGCGAACGGCTCGCTCCGGTTGCCGACGCGGCCCGACGTCATCTGGCGGCGCTCGGCCGGCTCAATGCGATCGCGGCACTTGGGATGCCCGAGGGCGTGGAAATCGCCGGCGAGCTTACTGCACTCGATCTGTGTCTTGCGCCATGCGATGCGGAAGGTGCGCTCGCGCCCGAGATAACACCGCGCTGCGCGCATTGCGGATTAGGGCTGGAGACTATTTCGCCGCGCGATCAATTGAACGATCTGTTCGACCGCACGCGCCGCGCACTCGAGGTCAAGCTGGCCGTGCTTTCGCAGCGGGCGATCGCACGCCTGGTCCGCCAGCACGACTTCAATCATCGGCTCGAGGGCTTCCTCAAGATCATTCAGGCGGCGCAAACCGACGCGCTGGTTAGCGTGCTCGACGATCCGCTCGCCGGTTATCTCGGCCGTCTGCTCGACGAGAATGTCGCCGCCGACGGTGTCGCGTCGAGCGCCGCGCCGGGGCATGCGATAGTGCAGAATCTGCGCGCGCCCGCGCGCCGCCGCGATAAAATCGACGCGCGCAGCGGGCGCAACAGTCGTGGGAGTAAAGCGCCGCCCGACGGGAATTAGCGACGCACACCAACGCCACGCGGCGTTAATGCGAACCTGGTGCTGGCGACAGTGTCAGCTAACGAGCCCGCCGCGTCGTGCAATCATTGACGGGCGCCCTCAAGGTATCTGACGGGCTTTAACGCGAGGCTTCGGTCAGGGGGAGCTTGCGCGGTTGCCCCGGAGGAAATGCGCTGGCCCGGCGCGTGCGCGCCTTTACGTTCATGTTATCGAGCAGGCGGAAGAAGTTGTTGCGCACCACCTCGAGTACCCACAGCAAACACAGGCCCAGCGTCACGCCGATACCGTGGAGGATGTAAAGCAAAAAACCGATGGTCGAAAGTTGATTGACAACTAGCGGGGTTTCGACAATCGGAGCTTCGGCCGCATGTTCGTGTTGTTCATTCATTGGCTTCTAGCAGGATAAGGGTACCGTGGCCCGGCTGCAAGGGCGTGCGTAATAACGCTTCACGTTCGCACCCATCCACAATTCCGTCGCGTTGCGCAAGAGCTCCAGTCGCTTTGAAATTGCCCGCCGTGTCTGATGTCGTTAGCAGTCGCACGTTCCATGCGGTTCATTCTAAGTCAACGCTGGCAAGACTTATCGGATAGCTCTTTCGCCTTATTTTCGCCTATTAGAACAACAGAAAATTATTAGTCCCGCTTCGTGGAGTCTCTTGACTGCTGTGGGGGATGGTGGGAGATTGTGGGGCACCGGGGAGGGGAGCGGTGTTCAACGGTCGATTTGACCACGCAGTCGATGAGAAGGGGCGGGTAAGCATTCCCGCTCGCTTTCGCGATGTATTGGAGCGCGAGGGTCACGACCGAATGTATATCACAAACTTCATTTTCGAACGCGAGCGTCTACTGGAGCTGTACCCGCCGGCGGAGTGGGAGCGGATGGTCAAGAAATTCGCCGAGCGGAAGACCGGTGACCGCGCCGCCCAGCTTTTCGAGACCTTTTATATCGGCGGTGCACACGAGGTTCAGGTGGACCGGCAGGGGCGGATTCTGATTCCGCCGAAGCTCCGGGAATTTGCGGGCCTCGGCCGTGAAGTGACTTTTTCGGCGCGGCACAACCGCTTTCAACTGTGGGACCGCGCGACGCTCGACAAGATATTGAAATCGGCTGAGGAGCAATTGCTGGCCGATCCCGAGTTTCTGGCGAAGATCGACTTTTAGGATTTTGGGGGAGATGCGCCTGGCAGAGGAAAAAGGGCAGAGCGCGGCGAGCCGTCAACATGTGGCGGTGATGGTGGATGAGGTGGTGGGGCTCGTCCGCGCTCTGAACCCGATGACGATCGTCGACGTGACGGTCGGCATGGGCGGTCACGCCGCGGCCCTGCTGCGGGCGACCGACGCGCATCTGCTCGGGATCGATCGCGACGCGGCGGCGCTCTCCGCGGCAGCAGAAAATCTGGCCGAGTTTGGCGCGCGCGTGATGCTCCGGCAGGCGGATTTCGCCAGCTTCGACGCGGTGCTCGAAGAAAGCGGATTTCCCTGCGTCGGGGCGATCCTTGCGGACCTTGGGATGAGCAGCTTCGCGCTCAACGACGCCGAGCGCGGTTTCAGTTTCAGACTCGAGGGACCGCTCGACATGCGCATGGATCGCGGGCAGTCGTTGCGCGCCTACGACATCGTCAACGAAGAAACCGAAGCCGAGCTGGCGCGGATTATCCACGAATACGGCGAGGAGCGCGGCGCCCGGAAAATCTCGCGGGCGATCGTCGAGGCGCGGCGGCGCCGTCCGATCGAAACCACCGGCGAGCTCAGCCGCTTGGTCGAGGGCGTGCTCGGGCATAATCGGCGCGGCGGGATTCATCCGGCAACGCGGACCTTCCAGGCCCTGCGAATCGCCGTCAACCGCGAGCTCGAAAGCCTTGCGGCGTTGCTTGATCGCGCTCCCGCGCGCTTGTGTGTCGGCGGCCGAATGATTGTGCTGGCGTATCATTCGCTGGAGGATCGCCCGGTCAAACATCGCTTTCGTGAGTTGGTGCACGCCGGCGGCTTCAGCGCCGTGACCCGTAAGGCGATGCGTCCCGGGGCCGACGAGTCTGCGGCTAATCCGCGCGCGCGCAGCGCCCGTTTGCGCTGTATCGAGCGGGTGGCGCAATGAGTCAGCGGAAGCGTCCGGCGGCGCCACCGTCGAAGATCATTCCCGCCTGTTTGGCACTGGCGATCATCGTCGCGGGATTCGCCACGCTGATGATTCGCCTGGAAGTAACGCAAGAGGGCTACCGGCTCTCGACGCTGCAGATTGAGATCCGCAATCTCACGACCAAGAACCAGCGCCTGAGGCTCGAAACGGCGATTTTGGAATCGCATCAGCGGCTGCGTACGCTGGCGCCGAAGTACGGGCTTGCGGCACCGGCGCCCGGCCACGTGGTGGTGGTGCCGTGAATCCGGCATTCAAAAGGCGCCGCGCCCGTATCGGGGTGCTGACCCTCGCGCTGGCGGGAATTTTCGTGCTGGCGGTGATGCGGCTGGCGGCGCTGGTCTTGTTCGACGGGCCGCGGCTCGCCTCGATCGCCCATGAAGAACATACGTCGGCGATGAAGTTGGCGGCGGTGCGCGGTCCGATCGTCGATCGCAACGGACAGCCGTTGGCGCTGTCGGCGGAAACGCGATCGATTTTCGCATGCCCGCGCAAGTTGCTGCAGACCAGTACGGCAGCGGCGCGCGTGCGTCTGGCTCAGGCGCTCGAGATGACGCCGGCGGAACTCGAGACGAAACTCAAAAAGCATGCGCCCTTCGTCTGGCTCGCGCGACATCTGCCGCCAAATCGCGCGCACGCAGCTGAGGATCTGGGCTTTGAAAGTATCGGCGGCGTGAACGAGTACGCAAGGTTTTACCCGGAGAGCAATCTGGCCGCGGCGGTGGTGGGGCTGGCGGGTACGGACGGCCAGGGGCTCTCCGGGGTTGAGTTGCAATATGACCGGCTGGTGCGCGGCGTGCCGGTCGAACTGCATTTTTATCACGACGCGCTCGGCCATCCGATTCTTGATTCGCCGCTGGGGCTCAAGAATGCGCGGCCCGGCGCGCGCCTGGAACTCACGATCGATTCGACGATCCAGTCGGCGGCAGAACATTATCTGACCGCCGAGGTCGAGAAGAGCGGAGCGCGGCGGGGCGCTGCGATCGTACTAGATCCCTTCACCGGGGAAGTGCTGGCGCTGGCCGATATCGCGGCAGCGCAATCGAAGACGCGCAACCGGCTGCACGACACGGTGATCCAGGACGCCTTCGAGCCCGGCTCCACTATGAAGGGAATCCTGGGCGCGATCGCGCTGCAGGATCACGTGATCACGCCGAATCGGGAAATTTACTGCGAGAATGGCCAATGGCGCGTTGCGGGCCGCATGATTCATGACGACAGCCGTCACGGCTGGCTCAATCTGGGCGCGATTATCGAGGTCTCGTCGAATATCGGCGCAGCGAAAATAGCGCTGGCGCTGGGTGCCGATCGCTTTTATTCGGGGCTGCGAAGCTTCGGCCTCGGGCGACGCACGGGTATCGATTTGCCGGGTGAAGCGTCCGGCCTGCTGTGGCCGCCTTCGAAGTGGCGCGAAATCGATCTGGCCAATCACGGATTCGGTCAGGGCGTCGCGGTTACGCCGATTCAGCTCGCGACCGCTTACGCGGCGATTGCCAACGGCGGCGTCGTGATGCGCCCGTACGTGGTCGCAGCGGCTTACGATGCGTCGGGCCGCGAAATCCTGCGTCACACGCCGCAGGCACTGCGCCGCGCGGTTACTCCGGCCGTCGCGCATCAGATGAACCTGCTGCTGCGCAACGTGGTCAACGGCCCCGACGGCACCGGTCGCCTCGCGCAGGTCGCGGACTTCACCGTAGCCGGCAAAACCGGAACGGCGCAGATGGTGAATCCTGCTACCGGCGCTTACTATCAGAGCCGCCTGGTAGCATCGTTTGTCGGATTCCTGCCCGCCGACGATCCGCGCCTGGTGATTCTAGTGGTGCTCTACGATGTCTCCCACGGCCATTTTGGTGGACTCTATGCGGCGCCGGTCTTCAGCGAAATCGCCTCGGCATCGCTGCAGCGTCTGGGGGTCGTACCGGCAAAAATTCCGACCGGATACGACACGGCAAGTCTGCTTCCGTTCACGGGCGGTGCGGCCGCCGGATCCGGCGAGTCGCCGGTGACCAAGGCCTCTTTCGAAGGAGCGCCGCTCGATGACAGCCGTGTCGCGTCGCTTACAGATACTCCCCGGGAGTATAAAAGCCCGACCGGCAGCGCAGCGCCCGATTTCACCGGCGAGAGCCTGCGCGGTGCATTTGCGATCGCGCGTGCCAGCCGCGTCGCTATCCAAACCTCGGGTAGCGGCTATGTAGTGAAGCAAAATCCCCGGCCCGGTGCGGCGGTCGGCGATGGACCGATTCAATTGACCTTGGCCGATAATCCTTACGTGGCCCCGAACCCGCCGCATCGCCACGTGCGGCGTTCCCATGCGGTACGAACGAAGCGCGCGGCCCATCGGCGCCATCGCCCGCGGAGCCATCGATGAAGCTCGGCGACTTGATTGCGGGAAGCGCGGTGCAACGCGTGATCGGCGATGCCGAGGTCGAGATCGGCGGACTCAGCTATGACTCGCGCGCGGCCAAGCCGGGCGACCTGTTCTTTTCGACGGCGCGAGACGACGGACAGAATCGCGCGAATCTCGAGGATGCATTCAGGCGCGGAGCGCGCGCGGCAGTGGTGCGGGGATGGGATGGCGATGCGGCGCGCTCCGCGTTTACTCTGGTCCAATGCGATCAGCCGCGAATCGCCATGGGCCGCGCGGCGTCGCGCTTTTTTGGCGCGCCCAGCCGGCGAGTTGATTTGATCGGCGTCACCGGCACCAGTGGCAAGACCACGACCACCTATCTGCTCGCTTCGATCCTGGAAGCCGCGGGGATTCCCTGCGGAATTATCGGGACGATTGGAATTTTCGCCGCCGGCCGCAAGCTCTACAGCGGTCTGACGACGCCGGAATCGATTGATTTCGAAAGTGCGCTGGCGGAGATGGAGCGGACCGGCGTCCGGGCCGCTGCTGCGGAAATCTCATCGATCGGGCTGGAGGAGCGGCGGGTCGATGAACTGAGCTTCAGGGTCTGCGTTTTCACCAATCTGGGCCGCGATCACCTGGACTATCACGGCACCATCGAGAATTACTTCGCCGCCAAGCTGAGGCTGTTTACCGAGATACTCCCGGGCAGTACCTACCCGGACGCCGCAGCGGTAGTGCGCGGCGACGATCCGTTCGGGCGCCGGGTGCTCGGCGCGTTCGGCGGGCGCAAACTCAGCTTCGGCTTCGAACGCGGCCTCGATATTCATCCCAAGAGTTTCAGCGCGGGTGTCGACGGTCTCCGCGCGACGATCAGCGCCGCCGGGCGCACCTTTGAAATCGAATCGCCGATGATTGGCGATATCAATCTGCTCAATATCCTCGCGGCTTCGGCTGTGTCGGTGGCCCTGGGCATCGGAACGGATGCGGTGGTGGACGGTGTGCGGCGATGCCCAGGGGCCCCCGGCAGACTCGAGGCCGTCACTGGTCCGGCCGGCGTCAAGGTGTTGGTGGATTATGCGCATAAGCCGGACGCACTCGCGGCGGTGCTGGAGGCGTTACGCGCGCTCGGGCCGCAGCGGCTGATCTGCGTGTTCGGATGCGGCGGCGATCGCGACCGCGGAAAGCGCCCGCTGATGGGCGAGATCGCCGGGCGTCTCGCCGACCTCGCAGTGCTCACGTCCGATAATCCACGCACCGAAGATCCGCTGCGAATAATCGCGGAAGTCGAAGCCGGCCTGTTGCAATGCGGGCTTGGGCGAATCGATGAGGGCGGAGCGGCCTTGGGCACAATCGGTTACATGGTCGAACCGGAGCGCAGGAACGCAATCGCGGCGGCGCTCCGGGTGGCCGCGCAAGGCGATATCGTCGTAATCGCCGGCAAGGGCCACGAAGATTACCAGCTGGTAGCGGGTCGCAGGCTCGAATTCGACGATCGCGCAGTGGTGCGCGAGCTCGCTGCTGAAATGGGCGGCGTTCGACGTGGTCGCGGAAACTGAAATTTGTGCGCGGTGACATTGGGCGAGTGGTGTCAGTAGTGGCGGCGCGATCGGCGCCGGATGGCGGACGCGTGCCCAATTGCTGGTCGATCGGTCGCGAGCTATCGCAGTGGGAATTCGGAACCTCGCTGCTTGGCCCCCTGCGGCGAATGCGGGTTAAGTTTTAGTTGCGGGGGATTGCGCTGAATCGGTGACAATTCGGGTGAAGCCTTCGGTCCGGACGGCGGTGGATGTGATGTAGTGGGGCCGGTCGGAGGCTTTTCCCGGGAGGTCCCCGGTGAGCGTGGACTCCCCGCTCGAATGACGCCGGGCCAAGTTGGCAGCGCTGTGAATCCCCCAACTCGATAGCGGTGGCGGCCAATCGGTCGATGATATTGTCCGTGGAGTTAAACTTGCACCATGAACCCCGGTCGGAAACTCTAAAGCATAATGCTTTACCTGGCGCTGTTTGCGCTCCATTCGCACTACCCCGCGCTGAACGTCCTGCGCTACCAGACCTTTCGATCGGTGCTGGCGGGACTGACGGCGTTGGCGTTATCGCTCGCGCTCGGTCCGCTGCTGATTCAGCGGTTTCGCGCCGCTCATATCGGGCAGACGATTCGCGACGACGTCCCCCAATCTCATCAGAAGAAAGCGGGCACGCCCACCATGGGCGGACTGTTGATTTTGGCGTCGTCCCTCGTCGCCACGATCCTGCTCGCCGATCCGCGCAGTCCCTATGTCTGGATTGCACTGTTCGTCATGGTGGCGTTCGGCATCATTGGCTTCAGCGACGATTTCCTCAAGCTCAAGCGCGGCCGCGGCAAAGGGCTGAGCGGACCGCAGAAACTCGTTTGGCAATTCGCGTGCGCCTTCGTCGCGTCGGTGGTGATCTTCGGCGTGTTGAAGCTCGATACCCATCTCACCTTTCCGTTTCTCAAGCGCGTGCATCCGAATCTCCATTGGTGGCTGTACATTCCGCTCGCGATGGTGGTGATCGTCGGATGTTCCAATGCGGTCAACCTGACTGACGGGCTCGACGGGCTCGCGATCGGCCCGGTGATGACCACGGCCTTTTGCTATTGGGTTTTCACCTACGTCGCGGGCAACCTGAAATTCGCGACCTACTTGGACGTGCCGCATGTCGAAGGCGCTGGCGAACTCGCAATCTTTTGCGCGGCTCTGATCGCCGCCTCGATGGGCTTTCTTTGGTTCAATGCCTACCCGGCCTCGATGATGATGGGCGACGTCGGAGCGCTTTCTCTCGGCGCAGCGCTGGGGACGGTCGCATTGCTGGCCAAGCAGGAGATGGTTTTGCCAATCGCGGGCGGGGTCTTCGTGCTGGAGGCGGTCTCGGTCATACTTCAGCGCTACTACTATAAGATGACGCATCGGCGAATCTTTCGGATGGCGCCCCTGCATCATCACTTCGAACTCGGCGGATGGCCGGAAACGGTCGTCGTCACGCGTTTTTGGATAATCTCGATCGTCTGCGCGCTGGTCGCGCTGAGCACGCTCAAGCTGCGTTGAGGCCGCGCTTCGTTCGATGCAACTCAAGGGCAAACGCGTACTGGTAATCGGGCTCGGCGTCAGTGGACGGGCGGCGGCCCAATTGCTCGCCGAGCGTGGGGCGCAGCTCGTGATGACGGACCGCAGCGCCGATCTCTCTCGCGCGGGTTTGCCGGCGGGCGCCGTGCTTCTGGGCGCCGAGGATCCGGCGTGGCTCGACGGTCTCGATCAGGTTGATCTCGTGGTCGCGAGTCCGGGGGCGCCGCGAAACTCCGTCCTGATGAGCGCGGCACGCACCCGCGACATCCCGATAATCGGCGAACTCGAACTGAGCAGCCGCTACGTCAGCGCCCCGATGGTGGCGATTACGGGCACCAACGGCAAAAGCACAGTTACCGTGCTCATCGGAGAAATCTGCAAAGCGGCCGGCATGAATACTTTCGTCGGCGGAAATCTCGGAACGCCGCTGGCCGCCGCTGCCGGCGCCGATTACGACGTCGCTGTAATCGAGGTTTCGAGCTACCAACTCGAATTGATCGAGACCCTCAAGCCACGCGTCGCGATCCACCTCAACCTTACCGATGACCACCTCGATCGTTATCGCGACCTCGAAGAATACGGACGTGCCAAGGCGCGGCTGTTCGAATATCAGGACGGCGCAGACTGGGCGATCCTCAATCGCGAGGACGTGCACGTGTGGCAGCTCGCGGGCGAAGTTCGCTCGCGCGTATTTAGCTTCGGCGATGCACAGCCGGCGTCTGACGACACGGATAATTCCGCGGCAATCTGGGGCGACGGCGCAGCGCTTGCCTTTCACTTCGAAAATCGGCGCGGGCGAATCGATCTGGGCGGGTTCTCCTTGCCCGGCCGGCACAACCTGCGCAATGCGATGGCGGCCGCGGCGGCGGCGCTCGCGCTGGGAATACCGCCGCAAACTATCGAGCGCGCGTTGGCCCAATTCGCCGGGCTGCCGCATCGAACCGAATTCGTTCGCGACAAGGACGGCGTCAAATACATCGACGATTCCAAGGGCACCAACGTCGGCGCGGTAGTCGAAGCCCTCGCGGCGATTGCGGGCCCGGTGATTCTAATTGCGGGCGGGGTCGATAAGGGCGGGGATTACGGCCCGCTGCGGGCGCCGTTAATGGCAAAGGTCAGGTTGCTCATCCTGATCGGCGCCGCGCGCGACAAAATGCGCATCGCGCTCGCGGGTGCGACCGCGATCGAGACCGTCGCAGCGCTCGCGGAGGCCGTCGCACTTGCGGCTGCCCGCGCGCAACGTGGTGACACCGTAATGCTTTCGCCGGCCTGTTCAAGCTTCGATCAATTTAAGGACTATGCGGAACGTGGGCGCGTATTTCAGGAGCTGGTTCGGGCGCTTTGAGGCGGTCGCGTACCGCCGCCCCGACCCGTGGCTGTGGCTTCCGGCCGCGGCGCTGATGGCGTTGGGACTGCTCATGGTGCTCAACACGACCTACTTTATCGGTCAGGAAAAGACCGGCGATCCGTTCCATTATTTCAAACTCCACGTGATTCATATCGCGATCGGATTTGCCGTACTGGTGGTCCTCTCTCAATTCTCACTGGCCGGTCTGCGCCGCTTGGTGATGCCGCTCATGATCGTCGCCGTCGGACTCCTGATTCTGGTGTGGATTCCCGGCTTCGGCGTGGTACGCGGCGGCGCGCGCCGATGGGTCCGGCTGGGTCCGGTGCTGGCCGAGCCGTCCGAACTGGTGAAGTTCGCGGTGGTATTTTTTCTTGCCGACTTTCTCGCCAAGCGCCAGGACCTGATGTCGAATTTCGAGCGTGGTCCGCTGCCCGCCTTTTTGATAATCGGGCCGATTTCATTGCTGGTTCTGAAGCAACCGGACTTCGGTACCACCGTGATGCTCGCGCTGGTTCTCTTCGTGATGCTGTTTGCGGCGGGCGCTCGCCCCAAACACCTCGGCGCCGCCGGCGGTCTCGCGCTTGCCACCCTTGTCCTTCAAGCTATCGCTAAACCCTATCGAGTGCGGCGGCTCACCGCCTTCCTCGATCCTTGGGCCTCGGCGCGCGGCGCTGGGTTTCAGCTCACCCAGTCGCTGATCGCCTTGGGCGAAGGCGGTTTATGGGGCACTGGTCTGGGTGCTGGACGCCAGAAGATGTTCTATCTGCCGCAGGCGCATACGGATTTCGTTTTTGCGGTCGTGGTCGAGGAATTCGGCCTGATCGGCGCGCTGGTGGTCTTCTCCCTGTTTTGCGCAATTCTTTTTCGCGGTATGCGCATCGCCCACGAGGAGCCCGATCCCTTCGCGAGTTTGCTCGCCGTTGGGCTCACCGCGATGCTCTCCTTGCAGGCGTTGGTCAACATGGCGGTCGTAATCGGGCTCGTCCCGACCAAGGGACTGCCGCTGCCGTTTCTCAGTTACGGCGGCACTTCGATGGTGATGGCGATGGCGACGCTCGGGGCGTTGCTCGCGCTCTCCCGGCGCCCGGCGGTGCGATGAAGGTGATTATCGCAGGCGGCGGTACTGGCGGCCATCTCTTTCCGGCCGTTGCGCTGGGCGAGGAGCTCAAGCGCCAATGCCCCGACACCGACGTCCTCCATGTCGGAACGGTCAACGGGCTCGAAGCCACCTGGCTGCCGCAAAGCGGCCTCAAGTACGAACTGTTTCCCGTGCGCGGTCTGCGCGGCAAGGACCCGCTTACCCGGCTGCGCGCACTCGGCGAATTCCTTGCCGCCGTGCACCGTGCCCATGCATTGCTCAAGAGCTACTCCGCTAACTTGGTGGTTAGTGCCGGCGGCTATGCCTCGGCTCCGATGGCGATGGCTGCCATTATTTCCCGCGTCCCGTTGGTTCTGATGGAACAGAACACCCGTCCCGGACTCTCCAACCGGATGCTTTGGCGCTTTGCGCGAAAAATCTGCGTCGGCTTTCCCGACACCGCCGCCTTCTTCGATCGCTCGCGCCTCGTGGTGACCGGTAACCCGGTGCGCCTCAAGTTTATCCCGGAACCCTCGCAGAAGACCTCGGTTCCACTTCAAATCCTTGTTTTAGGCGGGTCGAGTGGTGCACACCGGCTTAATTTAGGTGTCCTGAATGCTTTCGCTTTTTTGGAGAAACATGTTATAAAATTGAAGGTAGTGCATCAGACTGGGGAGGCGGACGTGGGGTTGGTGACCGATCGATACCGCGGACTCGGAAGCGCGGCCAAGGTTATCCCGTTCATCGATGATATGGCGCAGGAACTCGATTGCGCCGATCTGATCATCGCTCGCTCCGGTGCGATGGCGGTGTCGGAAATCGCTCTGGCCAGCCGCCCTGCGATCTTCGTTCCCTATCCGTTCCATCGCGATCGTCAACAAGAGCTAAATGCGCGAGTGATTGAGCGTCTGGGCGGTGCAATAATTGTTAACGATGACGACAGTCTCGGGGAGAATCTCGCCGCTGCATTAAGCGAGTTCACTAAAGACCCGTCGCGTTTGATTGAAATGGGACGTAAAGCAAATCAGGCCGGTAGGCCCGACGCCGCAGCGCAAATCGCGCGCGTGTGTTTCGAAGTCGCCGGGACCGAACGGGAGGCCGCGTGAGCGCAGGGGTTCCCACGGGATTGTTGACCCGGCGACGGCGTCTACATTTTGTCGGCATCGGCGGTGCCGGCATGAGCGGAATCGCGGAGTTGTGCCAGCGTCTCGGCTTCGAGGTCAGCGGTTGCGATCTGCATGACAGCCCGACCACTGAGCGCCTCGGCGCTCTGGGCATCACGATCGAGCACGGCCATCATCCCAGCCATCTGCGCCCCGACCTCGACGCGGTGATAATTTCGTCTGCGGTCAAATTTTCGAATCCCGAAATCGCTGCGGCGCGCGCGCTCAAAATTCCGGTGATCGCGCGAGCCGAGATGCTCGGTGAATTGCTGCGCATGGCGCGCATGGGCGTCGCCGTTGCCGGCACTCACGGCAAGACCACCACCACCTCTCTGATCGGTTTGATCCTGGAAGAGGCCGGCTTTGATCCGACCGTCGCCATCGGCGGAAATCTGCGCTCGCGGGGGACCAACGTGCGGCTCGGACGCGGCGATTTCATGGTGGCCGAAGCCGACGAGAGCGATGCCTCTTTCCTCTTGCTGATGCCGACCGTTGCGGTCGTGACCAACATCGATTCCGAGCATCTCGATCATTACGGCACGATGGATCGCCTGCGCGAGGCGTTTTTGAATTTCATCAATCGGGTGCCGTTTTATGGCGTCGCCGTGCTCGGCCTCGATAGCGTCAACGTGCGCGGCCTGTTGGCGTCGGTGCGCAAGCGCGTGGTGACCTACGGGGTCGCGGCCGACGCGGATTTGCGCGCGGAAAAAATCTCCATCGACGGCCTCTCGACGCGCTTCGAAGTCGTGCGCCAGGGCACCGTGCTCGGCACCGTCTCGATACCCTCGCCGGGCCATCATCTCGCGCTCAATTCGCTGGCGGCAATCGGAGTCGCGCTCGAGCTCGGCATACCCTTCGCAACTGCGGCGCGCGCGCTCGCCGGGTTTTCCGGAATTTCGCGGCGCTTCGAGATCAAGGGTGAAGCGGCGGGCCGCCTCGTGCTCGACGATTACGGACACCATCCGGCCGAAATTCGCGCAACTCTCTCCGCCGCGCGCGGCGCCTTCAGCCGGCGTATCGTGACGGTCTTCCAGCCTCATCGCTTCACCCGCCTGCGCGATTTGTTCGATGAATTTCTCGGCGCCTTCGACGATACCGACTTGCTTTATCTGCTCGAAGTCTATTCCGCCGGCGAAGACCCGATCGCTGATTCGACCTCGCGTCGCCTCTACGAATCGTTGCGCGCGCGCGGTCATTTGAATGTGCGCTACCTCGGCGATGAAATCGATCCGGCCGCCACCGTCGCAGGCGAATCCTGTAGTGGCGATGTGATCGTGACCCTCGGCGCCGGCGACGTTTACAAAGTTGGCGAAAGAATGCTCGCGATGCTCGGCGATGCCGACGCGGTGAAATCCAATGAGCGCGCTTGAGCACGAATTGAAAACGCACTTTGGCGCGCGCCTCGAGATCGCGCGTCCGCTGGCCAATCTGACCTCGTTTCAAATCGGCGGGCCGGCCGATTTGTTCGTCACGGTCACGAGCGACGCCGAACTGATGTCCGCGATGGCAGCGGCCTGCCGGTATGAAGTTCCCGCGATGTGCCTCGGTGCGGGGACTAATTTGCTGGTGAGCGATCGCGGTGTGCGCGGCCTCGTGATCAAACTCGGCGACAGTTTCGGCCTCATGCTGATCGACGGCGTCAGGGTGACCGTTGGTGCGGCGATGCAATTCGGCGCGATGGTCGAAGCGGTGGTCGATCGCGGCCTGGCCGGACTCGAGTTCGGCGAAGGAATTCCAGGCACCGTCGGTGGCGGCCTGGTGATGAACGCGGGAGCCTTTGGCGGCGAAATGGCGCGAGTAGTGAAATTGGTGCACGGCGTCACGGCTGAAGGGGCCGCGCGTGCCCTGACCAAAGACGAAGTGAATTTCGCCTACCGCCGCACCGACTTGCCCCCGCGCTTCATAATCACGCGAGTCGAATTCGAGCTTGCCTGCGGCGACCGCGAAGAGCTGCGCGCTCGCGTTATCGATTTGCGGCGCAAGCGCGCGGCGCGTCAGCCCTGCGGACTGCCGAACGCCGGTTCGGTATTCAAGAATCCCCCCGGAAATTACGCCGGCCGCCTGCTAGAGAGCGTGGGACTCAAGGGCGCACGGATGGGCGGGGCGGCCTTTTCGGGACAGCATGCGAATTTCATCGTCAACCTCGGCGGCGCCCGTGCCGAAGAAGTCCGCGCTTTGATTGAAATGGCGCGCCGCCGGGTCATGGACGACACCGGCGTTGCGCTCGATACCGAGGTTAGATTTATCGGCGAATGGTGATGCGCTCTTACGCGCTTGGGCGGAGTGGTGGTAGCGGTGGCGGCAGCGAAACGAAAAAAGAGCAAGAGCAACGCTAGTCATTGGGGCTTTCGGCTCGCGGGCATCGTGCTCTGCGTGTTCTTCGTGCTCGGCGTGATGGCGGGGTTGAGCCGGCCCGGACGTACCCTCGCGGCACGCCTCGAGGCGATCCTCGATCTGTGGCCCGGCCAGGGCCATTCATCGATTGTTCCGGCAGTCTTTTTGAGCGGCCGCTCCGTCAATCGGACCGTCCCTCGCCGCGCGCAAGGTTCCGTCATTGCGCTGGTGAAACGCGATGATGGATTCTACGCACTCGATTCCGACGGGGGCTTGCGCGGACCCGTTGCACCTGCCGCGCAAGGCGATATGCCGATTCTCAGCGGTGCCGGCGCACTCGCCGCGCAACCCGCGCAGCTCATCGATTATGCCGAAGACCTGGTGCGCGCAGAGGCCGATCTCAGCGCCGTAGTTTCCGAAATGAGCATTGCAGCGGATGGCACCGCATCGATTTTTCTTGAACACCCGCGCATCGAGATCGCCTTCGACCTCGATCGCACGGCGCTCGAATTTTCACGCGCGGCCAAGGTCCTCAGAATTTGGCGCGGGCACGAAAATCTGATCGCGTCGCTCGATCTGACGACGCCGGGGCAAGCCGTGATGCAGATGAGGCCGGCGGCCTTCGCCGGCGATCGTCACGCGGCTGCGATGCGCACGGTCGCGTTGACCGAGCGCTCGCATCCGTCGTCTGACCGCCGGGGGGGACGCGTACACCGATGAGAAACGTGCTTACTGGTTTGGACGTTGGTACGAGCAAGGTCTGCGTGCTGGTCGCCGAGGCAGCCTCCGATGGATCCATCGGGCTGCTCGGGCACGGGTTGGTGCCGTGCACCGGTCTGCGCAAGGGCGTGGTGGTGAATATCGAGGCGACGGTCGAAGCGATCCGGGCGGCGATGGAGGAAGCGGAGAAGTCTTCCGGCGCACGCATCGGCGCGGCGGTCGTCGGCGTAGCTGGGGCGCACATCCGCGGGCTCAACAGCCACGGTATCGTCGCCGTGCGCGGCGGAGAAGTGAGCGGGCGCGACGTTGAACGCGTGATCGACGCGGCGCGCGCCGTCGCGATTCCGCTCGATCGCCAGGTCCTTCACATTCTTCCCCAGCAGTTCGCCGTTGACGATCAGGAGGGCGTGCGCAATCCGGTCGGGATGGCGGGCGTGCGCCTCGAGGCGCGCATCCATATCGTGACCGCCGCGCAAAGCTACGGCCAGAACCTCAACAAATGTTGCGAGCGCGCGGGCGTGACGCCCGGCGAATTAATGTTCGAGCCGCTGGCCTCTGCCGACGCGGCGTTGTTTCCCGAAGAACGCGAGCTCGGCGTCGCGCTCATCGATATTGGCGGCGGCACTACGGACGTGATCGTATTTCTCAACGGCGCCGTGATGCACACCGCGGTCTTGCCGATCGGCGGCAATCATCTCACTAGCGACGTCGCCGCCGGTTTGCGCACGCCGCTCAGTGACGCCGAGAACCTCAAAATCAGCCACGGCGTGGCGACCAACCTGGTCGTCGGCCGCGATGAAATGGTGCAGGTGCCAGGCGTCGGCGGCCGCGAGCCGCGCGTGATCGCACGCAAGTTGCTGGGCGAGATTATCGAACCGCGGATGGAGGAGATTTTCGCCATGGCGCAGCGTGAGCTGATGCGCTCGGGCGCGAACGACAGCCTCGCTTCCGGCGTCGTGCTGGTCGGCGGCACCTCGCTGCTGGAAGGCACGCAGGAACTGGCGGAGCGCATTTTCAATCTCCCGGTGCGCCGTGGGCTGCCGATCAATTTGAAGGGTATGCCGGAGGAGTTGATGAAGCCGATGTACACCACTGCGGCTGGATTGATGCTTCATGCCGGCAACGGCCGCGGCCATCAGAACGGGCTTGCGCGAAACGGACGGTGGGGCTGGATCCGCACGCGCGTAACCGATTGGGTGAGGGATTTCTTTTGAAAGATCGCAATGAAGGCTGGAGCTTAGGCGATGAGCGCGGCAATTCGGACACGGGGGGTGGAGGAGGTTCGCAAATGATTGAGTTAGTAGAAAATGTCGATCCCGGCGCGCGCATCAAGGTAATCGGCGCGGGTGGCTGTGGCGGTAATGCGGTTAACCACATGATTGCCGCGGGTCTGCGCAACGTCGATTTCATCGCGGTTAACACCGATACCCAGGCGCTGCAAAACAACAAGGCGCCCCTGGTCATCCAGATGGGTACGCAGTTGACGCGCGGGCGCGGAACCGGCGGTAATCCTGAAATCGGCCGCAAGGCGGCGCTCGAGGACGAGGACCGCTTGCGCGAAGTGCTCTCCGAAGCCGAGATGGTGTTTGTCACCGCCGGCATGGGCGGCGGCACCGGTACCGGCTCGGCTCCGGTCATCGCGCGTATCGCGCGGGAAACCGGGGCGCTGACGGTCGGCGTCGTCACCAAGCCCTTCCAGTTCGAGGGGCGCAAACGCATGGGCCAGGCCGAAGAAGGCTTGCGCGAACTCAAGAACGCGGTCGATACGCTCATCACAATTCCCAACCAGCGCTTGCTCTCGATCGCCAGCCGCACGACTTCGCTCAAGGATGCGTTCCAGAAGGCCGACGACGTTCTGCTGCAGGCGGTGCGTGGTATTTCCGAGCTGGTAACGGTCCATGGGTTAATCAATCTCGACTTCGCCGACGTGCGATCGATCATGGCCGAGATGGGCATGGCGATGATGGGCGCGGCCCGTGCGGCGGGTGAAAACCGTGCGGTCGAAGCGGCGCAACGAGCGATTTCGAGCCCGCTGCTCGAAGACGTTTCGATCAAAGGCGCGCGTGGTCTGCTGATCAACGTTACCGGCGGCCCCGATATGTCGCTCTACGAGGTCAACGAGGCGGCGAGCCTGATTCAGGAAGAAGCCCACGAGGACGCGAATATCATTTTCGGCGCGGTCATCGACGAGAAGATCGCCGACGAGATTCACGTCACCGTAATCGCGACGGGCTTCGGCGATCGCGACTTTACGATGCGTCACATGCCGGCGTATTCCCCGTCGGGCGCTCCCGTCACCGCTCCGGTGCAGGCCAGTGTCACGCGTCCGATGGAGCAGATTCAGCAGCCGCTGATAGCGCAGCCCCCGGCTCAGCCGGCGGTCTCGTCGATTCCGCCGCACGCCACTTCCTACGGCGGCAAGCCGGTCCGGCGACTCGGGATGATAGTTGACGAGAACAGTCTCGACATCCCGGCCTTCAAGCGCCGCAACGGCGAGGCCCAGCGTGGCGGTCCAACGCGCATTAGCGCCAACGATTCGATTGAGAACGACGACAAGCTCGATATCCCGGCCTTTCTGCGCAAGCCGGTGGATTGAGCTGTCCGGTCGGCGCGTCCGGTGCCTTACGTTAAGCGAGCTAGTGGAGGATTGGTTATGCCGGCGAAGCGCCGGCCGGCCGGCGGGTGAATAAAAATTACCCGCCTGCGTGAATTCGCAAGACTTCCAGGGTCAAGTCAACTGCGGCGGTCATATCGTTGACGTCGAGCCATTCGCGAGTCGTGTGGATCTCGCGCATGCCAGTGCCCAGGTTTGCTGCGACGATCCCGCGCTGATTAAGGATGTTAGCGTCGCAGCCGCCTCCAGTCCCTTGCGGCTCGATCGTCCGGTCGAGCCGTCGCGCCGCTTCGAGCACCTTCTTCACCAGCGGAGCGTCGTCGCCGATATCCATGCCGTCGTATGCGCGATGCACGGAATGTTCGAGCGATGGGGTGAAGCGCTTCCCGTCAATCACTACGCTCGTGCCGGCGACCGCCTCCGTGAAGCATGCGATCATGTGATCGACCTGCTCTTGAAGCTTCGCCGCGTTGCGTGAACGGGCTTCGCCGCGCACGGTCACCTCGGCCGGGATTATATTGCCGGCGCGGCCGCCCTTGATTACGCCGATATTCGTCGTAGTCTCGTCGTCGATTCGCCCCAGCCGCATCCCTGCGATTGCTGTCGCCGCGATTTTGATCGCGGACAGTCCCCGCTCCGGCGCCACACCTGCGTGCGCCTCCAACCCCTTCACCGTAAAACTGATCGAGACCGCGCTCGGCGCCCTGACCACGAGGTAGCCCGGAGCGTCGCTGTCGTACACCAGGCCTTCCCTGGCGCCGATCAGCGCGAGATCGAGATTGCGCGCGCCCTGCAAGCCGACCTCCTCGCAGATCGTGAAGACGGCCTCAATCGGTCCATGTGGAATTTCGCTCTCGCGCAGCCGATGCAGCACTTCGCAGATCACCGCGCAACCTGACTTGTCGTCACCGCCGAGCACGGTAGTGCCGTCGGTGCGAATCAGGTCGCCCTCGACAATCGGTTTGACGCCCTCGCCGGGTGCGACGGTGTCCATGTGAGCGGCGAGCAGGAAGGGCGCGACGCCCGGCACGTTGCCCGGGAGCTTTGCAATCAGGTTGCCGGTGTTGCCGCGAACTTTTTCGCCTGCGTTATCGAAGCGACACGACGCGCCAGCGCTTTCGACTTCGCGCTGCAGGCGCGCCGCGACCTCAAGTTCGCGGCGCGACAGCGAATCGATCCGCACCAGTTCGAGGAAAAGACTCTTCAGCCGTTCCTGATTAGCGGTCGCCATCCTTAAGCCAGCGCAGGGTCAAACTGCCTTGTGCGAAGCGTCGTCGTTCAGCGCGGTCGCCACTGCTCGCTGCTTTTCGCGCAGCGCCGACGGAAGCGACGGTCCAATCTTATCGAAAAATTCGGCGGCCGAGCTGATTTCGGTCTGCCATTCTGCCGGGTTCACCGCCAGTGCCGCGCGCAACTGATCGGGTGCGATCACAAGCCCATCGAGGTCGAGGTCGGTGGGGCCGGGTACCAGACCTACCGGCGTTTCGTGAGCGCCGGCATCCCCATGGATCCGGTCGAGAATCCATTTGAGAACGCGCAGGTTTTCACCATATCCAGGCCACAGGAACTCGCCGGCTTCGCTCTTGCGGAACCAATTGACCATGAAAATGCGCGGCGGTTTGGTGATGTGCTTGCGCATTTCGAGCCAATGGCCGAGGTAGTCACCGATGTTGTATCCACAAAACGGCAGCATCGCCATCGGGTCCCGTCGCACTATGCCGACCTGTCCCGCGGCCGCCGCCGTGGTTTCCGATCCCATGGTCGCCCCCATCAGAACGCCGTGGGTCCAGTCGTGCGATTCGAGCACCAGCGGCATGGTGGTCGCGCGCCGCCCGCCAAAAATAATCGCCGAAATTGGCACGCCCTGCGGATCCTCGGCAGCGTCCGACAGTACCGGATTGTTCGCCATCGGAGTGGTGAAGCGGCTGTTAGGGTGCGCCGCTTTCGCGCCCGAGTGCGAATCCCAAGGCTGGCCGCGCCAATCGATCAACCCCGCCGGCGCCGGCACGTCCATGCCCTCCCACCAGACGTCGCCGTCGGCGGTCATCGCCACATTGGTAAAGAGCGAGTCATGGGCGACCGATCGCATCGCGTTGGGATTCGATTTCATGCTGGTGCCCGGAGCGACGCCGAAGTATCCAGCCTCCGGATTGATCGCCCACAGTCCGCCGTCCTGGCCAATACGCAACCATGCGATATCGTCGCCGATGGTGAAAACCTTCCAGCCTTTGAGCGCCGCCGGCGGCATCAGCATCGCCAGATTGGTCTTCCCGCATGCGCTCGGGAAAGCCGCCGCGACGTAGCGCGTCTCGCCTGCGGGATTCTGCAGGCCGACGATGAGCATGTGCTCGGCGAACCAGCCCTCCCGGCGTCCGAGCGCACTTGCAATCCGCAGTGCGAAACATTTTTTGCTGAGCAACGCATTGCCGCCATAACCGCTACCCACCGACCAGATGGTGTTGTCGTGCGGGAAATGGCAGATGAAGCGCTTCTTCGGGTCGAGGTCGAGCGTGCAATGGAGGCCGCGATTGAACTCATTCGAGTCGCCGAGCATATCGAGGGCCGCTTTGCCCATCCGCGTCATGATGCGCATGCTCAGAGCGACGTAAATGCTGTCGGTGATTTCGATTCCGACCTTGGAGAACGGCGAACCGAGCGGGCCCATCACATACGGGATGACGTACATCGTACGGCCCTTCATCGAGCCTGCGAGCAGCGCGCGGAGCTTGGCGTAGGCTTCATCCGGCGCCATCCAATGATTCGTCACCCCGGCGTCCTCGGGCCGTTGCGAGCATATGAAAGTGACTTCTTCGGTGCGGGCGACGTCGCTTGGGTTCGAGCGATGAAGGAAGCTGTTCGGGCGCTTTTCCTGATTGAGCGGGACTAACACTCCGGCCGCGACCGCCTCTTGGCTGAGGTGTTCGCGCTCGGCTTCACTGCCGTCGCACCACAGGATGCGATCCGGCTCGGTCAGACGTGCGCATTCAGCCACCCAATCGGCAAGGGCGCGGCTTCTAGTATTGGCTCCGGCGGAATGGATATTGGTCACGCGAAATGCTCCAGACTCAAATTTGCGTTTTCGGCGTCGTGGTCGAAATAGTCAAACATCAGACACGATAGGCGCGTAGCGAAAGTTTAACATCAAAATTAGTATTTTACCAGAACGGGATCTTAAACTATTAGCAATGCTTTCGCCGCGGAACATCGCAGACGGACGCTCGCCGGATTTCTCCCGAGTATTTATAGCAGTACCGCCCAGCGACAAACTCCCGATTTTTTGGGAACTCTCGAACAAGTCGGGCCGAAGCGATGAACAACGAACCTGCCGAGTCGAACGAAATGAGGTGGGTTCGGGTGTGGGCCAAGGTCGCGCGAGGGTTCGGCAGATCGCCATTTGACGTTAGAAGGTAACCGTCAGCGACCGCCCGACTTGAGCGATGTTAATTGAACAATCGGCGCTTGCGGCGATTGTTCGAGACGGCCCCGGCTGCTGGTCTAATACGCCGCGCTTTTGCGCGCCGCCGCGATCAGGCGTTCAATTTCCTCGTCAGAAAATCCGGCCAGCATCCGCGCCTCACGGGCAATCGTGATGATATTCTCGTTATCGTCGCGAAGGTCTTCGATCGCGCGCCGCGTGCCGCGAAAGCTGAAAATATCATCGATGCTATCCTGGAATTCCTGCGCCTTCCTGAGCCGTTCGGGATCGCCCTCGGTCAACTTGCGCATCCACTTGGAGCCCATCCGCACATGGGTGATTTCGTCGGCGAGTACGTAATCGACCGCGCGCTCAACTATTTCGTCGCCGTTTTTCTGCGCGATGCGAATCAACTGTTCGAAAACGTCGCAGGCCAGACCTTCGAGCCCGCGATTAATTCCGGCAACACGTGCGGCCGGGTCTTCGGCCTGCGTGCATCGCCACAAGACCTCGGTCTCAACGTAGTCGCCCGGTTCCGCGCCGACGTATGTGAGCAAGGCTGAGAAAATCTCGGTGTGGCGCGATTCGTCCCACACCTGTCGCGCCATGTCGAGCTGGAACTCCCATGGCGCGTCCGGAAAGTCGAAGAGTGTGCGGCCCGCGGCCTCCATGGCCTGAACTTCGCCGCAGAAGATTCCGTGCATCCGGGCGCGCAGCGCCTCCTCGTCGAACGGCAGTATGCGATCGTCGAGGTTTTGCTCTTCACGAATTTCGCGGGCCTTTCGCGCACGCATCAACACCATGCGATCTTCGCGCGCCAGCCGCTTGACCGGGATCATCCGTTGCATTGGTTAAGCTCCTTGCCCAATCGATGGGCCGCGCCGCGCGAGACGGCCGTGAGCAATCGATCGAATTTGTCGTCTTGTACAGTTCTGCACAACTGGGTGTGCCGCTCCCGTCATCGCCGCGGTAATCACCTCAGATGCATGCGCGACCGTGGTTTCATCCAGCTGAGTCATGCGCCAGGCCGAGCCAATCGCTGTCACGATTTGTTGCTTCAATGCGCACCTTTCTCCACCGGGTTCCGCTCGGGCTTTTTCCAGGGCGATCGCAACCCGGTATCCTCGACTTCGATCAGCCGCCACGCGCCGCCGTTCTCCCGGTGCCAGCGATTCTGAAGTGTCACGGTCATGCCGGTGGCGCTCGTGAGCCGCAATTTCACGACGTACTGAAATCCCAGCCGAGCGCGCGCGATTATCTCGAAGTCCCGCAACGGCCGCATCGCTATCGTCCGGTCAAGCGCGGCACCGATGGCCGCCGCCCCCGGCTCGACAAAGCTTGCTGCGAGGCGATCGTCGCCTCCCACCAGCGCCGCCGCGTGCGTTGATATTGCGGTCTCGAGATCCGGCGGTATGCCCATGCGTTCGGCCTTGAAACTCATCTTCTCTCTACCTGCTACCTCATAGTGGATCGGCAACTCGGTTGTCGGCCTACAATACTAATCTATCATCGGGGTTTCAGGAATTGTCGGGAACAGGCCGCGAAAGTATCCGAAATCGGCCGTCGTTCAGCGTCCCGCAGATTTCATTGTTCCCGAGCCGATCGGATTGCGCGTCGCTATGGTCTGCCGATTGCTCTCTTACCGCGGCCTGCTTCAACTGCGTCCACTCTTCTCCGACGTGTCCGCCGCTTCCACCAGGCCCGTCACCCCGCCGGCCGCGCCCAGCAATTCCTCGAGATGGGATTGCCATTGGGCGGCGCGCCGATGGGTCTCTGCCGAATCCAGCAAATCACCGAGCACGACGAGCCCGCGCTCGACGTGACGCTTTTCGTCCTCGAGCAGGTGCGAGAGAATCCTGAGCGTCGGCGGTTCGTAGATTGGATTGGCCGCCGAGACATGGGCGCTGTAATGAGCGATGAGGTGCGGCTTTAGCACCCGATGGATTCCGACCAGACGCTCGATGGTCTCCTCCCACTCCTCCTGATCCTCGATCTCGTTGATAAAGCCGACGAAGGTTTCGTTCGGCGGCCGCGAGACCTGTGCCTGGCTGCGGAGCTCGCCGAGCCGTTTGCCCAGCGCATCAGCATGCAGCGCGCATTCGTACACCTGCCGGGCCATTTCGAGCTTAACCGGCAATTGCGGCGTGAGCGCGATCCAGCCCGCCATCATGCGCATCATGCGCTCTTCGGCATAACGGTAGTTCATAATGTAGCGAGCGCTTTGCCGCACGCTGTGAACGCCGTCGAGGGTGCGCCGATCGTGAAATTTCATCAGCGAATCCGCCTTTGTCTCAAGGCGCCGATCGCGCCCGTTTCGGCCGTTGCCGCGCTTGCGTCCTGGCCACTATCGCGAGCCTAGCCCTAATCGCTATCGCGAGACTAGCTGAAATCCGGCGCGCTGCCGGGTGCGGAGCCTGGTGTGGTATTTTGACCGTGATTAATGAAGAAGCGGCCTTCGACCAGCGCGGAAATCTCACGCCAGTAGGTTTCCTTATCGGTCTTCGCCAGCATGCCAGCGCCCATCGACAATCCTGAACAGAGCATGTGCAGGGCCTCGACCACGCTCGGCAAATCATCGAAATGAATCCGTCCGCTCTCACGGCCTCGTTGGAGCGCACCCGCGAGCGCTTCATGATACGGCAGTAATAACTCGCTCAGCTCAACGCGATACTTGGCATTCTGCTCGAGGTAACGCAATTCATGATTCAATACGGCGAAGGCTTCGCGATAGCGATCGATAACGTTCAGCGCCGCACGCATGATCGCCAGCAGTTCCGCGCGTGAGTCATCCTTGGTGCGCTCGCGAATTCCGGGTAGCTCCACCACCAGTTCCCCGACCATGTGTTCGGCCAGAAGCAAGAGAATTTCGTCTTTGCTGCGCAAATAAACGTAAATCGACCCCGGAGAAAGGCCGGCCTCCAACGCCATCTCCTTGACGGTCGCCTGATGGAACGACTTGCGCGCAAGCACCCGGGTCACCGCCAGAAAAATCTGCCGCCGCCGCGACTTCACCAACACTTCTTCCGCAATCGGTAATTTCAATGCAGCCATAATCTCCCACACCCGCGCCACGCCGAGTCGGTTTCCATCGTGCGGGCTGCTCAGGTCAGGCGGATTCGCCGCACCGCCTCGTTCCCCTGGTTGTGCCGGTTCTATCTCTCCGCTTGATCAAAAGCAGGCGGTCACACGAACAATCTCTGAAGGGCAATCGGAGGCGAGACAATAAACTCCGCCCTCTCTGCCAAGACTCAACTCCATATTAACAAAAAGCCGGAATGAATGCAGGACTGTGTATTAAAATATATTTCGAGACTTTTGGAATCACCATTCGAGGACGATGGTAAACCGGCGGCAGAGAGGACGAGAAAGACCATAAAAGTGACCGATCGAGAAATAAACTATAAGGGCTGTGACTATCAACTTTGCCGCTATATGCTAAATGAGGTTATTAAGCTGAGCACCGTGTAACCCTGAGATTTTTTTGACGAGGAACATCCAGATGGCTAAAGTCGGCAACGCGATGAGCGAAACCATACCGGATCGAAAAAAGGCGGCAGCGCTGACGCGACAGGTCGGGACCGATTTCGGCGCGACGTTGACGGTGGCCCTCGCATATATCGGTGACCGCCTCGGGATTTTCAAGGCGATGGACGATGGTACGCCGATGACCTCTGCGCAACTGGCCGAACGGACCCGGCTTAGCGAGCGCTATATTCGGGAATGGACTGCGACGATGGCGGCGTCCGGATATATCGATTACAACCCTGCCGATGCGACGTTTCAAATGAACCCGGAGCAGGCGCTGGTGCTGGCGCGCGAGGACAACACCTTTTTCATGGGCGGTGCGTTTCAGTACGCTGCAGCGTGTTACCGACAAATCCCCAAGCTGATGGAGTCGTTCGAGCATGGCGGCGGTGTGCCATTCTCCGATTTTGGCAGCGATATCGTCGAGGCGATCGAGCGCCTTTTTCACGCGGGATATGAGACCTGGGTCGCTCAGGAATGGATTCCGGCGGTGCCGGATATACATCGGCGATTACTAGTCGGGGGAGATGTGGCGGAAGTCGGGTGCGGGGCCGGGCAATGTATCATTCCAGTTGCGGTGGCGTATCCGGAGAGCCGATTTTTTGGCTACGACGTTGACCAGAAGTCGATTGAGCGTGCCCGCCGTAAAGCTGACCAGGCGGGGGTGGCCGGGCGCGTTACTTTTACGCAGGTTGCGGCGGAGGAACTGTCGTTTGCCGGGCGTTTCGACCTCGTGATGGCCTTCAACTGTATCCATGACATGGCGCGCCCGCGGCAGGTGTTATCCGCGATTCACCGGATCGTCAAGCCGGACGGCGCCGCCTTGTGGTCGGAAGCGCACGCCGGCAACCGGTTGGAGGAAAATTTCACTGCGCAAGGGCGTACGATGTATGCGTCGAGCACGATGCATTGCATGACGGTGTCGCTGGCACAGGGCGGTGAAGGCCTGGGATCGGTGATTGGCGAGGAGCAGGCGCGCAAGATGGCTCTGGAAGCGGGATTTGCGCGCTTCGAGAAGTTACCGGTTAAGAATCCGGTTCACCAGATATTCCTTATGCGCGGATGAACCAGGGGGGGCACACGAGGTAATCGATGAAAATTAAACGCATGGGACGCACGGGTCTCAAGGTTTCGGAAATCTGTCTGGGCACTATGACATTCGGTATGCAGTGCGACGAAGCGACGAGTTTTGCGATCATGGACGCCGCGGTCGAGCAGGGGGTGGATTTTTTCGACACCGCCGACGGCTATCCGATGGGCGGAACGCTGGAAACCGTGGGGCGTACGGAAACTATAATCGGCAAGTGGCTCAAGGGACGGCGCGACAAAATCGTCCTCGCGACAAAATGCTGGGTTCCGATGGGGCGGGGGGCCAATGATGGCGGGCTTTCGCGCAAGCATATCTTCGATGCGGTCGAGGGCAGCCTGCGCCGCTTGCAGACGGATTATATCGATCTCTACCAGGCCCATGCACCGGACCCGGAGACGCCGCTGGATGAAACGATGCGAGCGTTCGACGACCTGACACGGCAGGGCAAGGTCCGTTATCTTGGCTGTTCCAACTTCAAGGCGTGGCTATTGGCGAGTGCGCTGTGGATCAGCGACAAGCATGAACTTGCGCGTTTCGACTGCGTACAACCGCGCTACAATATATTATTCCGCGAAATCGAGAACGAGCTATTGCCGCTGTGTCATCACAACGGCGTCGGGGTGATCGCATACAATCCGTTGGCGGGCGGTTTTCTGACGGGCAAGTACAAATCGAAAACCCCGCCATCATCCGAAACCCGGTTTGGCTTCCTGACGGGACGCACCCAATCGATCTACCATAAGCGCTACTGGCAGGATGAACAGTTCGAGGCGGTCGACCACCTGCATAAGTTTTTCGGGGGCCGAGGCAAGCCACTCACGCAGGTCGCGATTTCGTGGGTACTCGCACAACCGGCCGTGACCTCGGCAATTGTGGGCGCGACCTCAGCCTCGCAGCTCGAGGAATCGATACCGGCGACCGAATTGACGCTCGACCGCGAGGAAATGGAAGTCTGCGACGACGTCTGGTTCCGACTGCCGCGGCTGCGCGATCCGGCTGTCGCCACCCGTTAAACCGGGCGGCGCCGCGCTCGCCGTGATCGAGGGCGGTCGCGGATAGCCAGTGCGCGATTCTCGAAAGATCAGCGTCCCTTGAATTTGGGCTCGCGGCGTTCGCGCCATGCCCGATGGCCTTCGCTTTTATCCTCGGTAAGCTCGAGCGCCATGAATCGGTACAGATCGGCATGAGCGGCGTCGGCAAGTGGAACGTTAAGCCCAGAATTTAGCGATTCCTTTGCAACGCGCGCGGCGAGCGGAGAGAGCGATGCGATATGTTGCGCGACCTTCAGAGCCTGCGGCATCAGCTCGGCGTGGGGAACCAGCCATTGCGCGAGGCCAATACGGTAGGCTTCGTCGGCGGGGAGCGGGAAGCCCAGCGCGAGCCGCATCGCCATGCCCTTGCCGATCCAGCGGGCCGCGCGAACCGCACCGCCCTGCGCCGGCATGATACCTAGGGCGACCTGCGGCAACCGCCATTCGGCGCGTTCGGAAGCAACTATCAAATCGCAGCAGAAAGTGGTGATACAGCCAATACCAACTGCGTATCCGTTGACCGCGGCCACAATCGGTTTAGCAAAATCTGCCAGCATACTGATTGGACTGAGACGCCGGCGCTTGGGGATCTCTTCGATAAATCTGGCGATTGAACTTTCAGTGTGCGTTCGAGGATTCTTCAGATTGGCGCCGGCACTGAAGGCGCGACCGTTGTCGTCTCCGGTCAGGATGACGCAGCGGAGGTCGCGGTCGTCTTCCAGTTCCGGCAAGCGCTGCTGCAATCCCTCAGTAAATTCCTCGCACCACGCATTGCGCGCGTCCGGCCGGCTGAGAGTCAAAATGCCGATATGGTCCTGCTTATCGTAAATCAAGGGCATAGCAATATTCCTCCATCGGCAGATTCCGACGTTTGGATCACCGACTAAATGGAGCGCAGCCGCGGGTTAGTATACGACAATCGAGCTTCGCGCCGGCAAGGGAACCATCAAGCTCGCGCCACTAGCTGAATTCATGCATTGCGATTGCTGCATCAAAAATCAAGCCGCGAAATTGTGGTGCGCCTGGCGCTTCAGTGTTCGCCAAAAGCGAACAGCCGTCTCAATACTGAGACGACCCATTTCATTTGCCAACCAGCGACTGTTGATGCGAGTTTGATTCAGCACGCAGAATGAAAATTCCGGGTTAGTAGCTCTGGGAGAATAGTGCTGTGCCTGCGGCCTCCGATACAGAGCAAACGCTTTATTTACGGCTCGGTGGATACGACGTAATCGCGGCGATTGTGGACGAATTCTCGCAGACTTTTGGGGCAGATTCGCGCATGGCTCGTTTCGTCTCCGGAATGAATCTGGAAAGGAACAATCGCAACCGGCAACTCACGGTGGACTATCTGAGTGCGGCCGCGGGTGGACCCTCGTTTTATCTGGGGCAAGACATGGAGACCGCGCATGTCGGTCTCGATATAACCGCCGCTGAATGGCAAATCGCGAAGGGAGATGGCGATGGACTACAGCGAGTATGAATTCTTGCAAGTGGAAGTGAAGGAACGGGTCGCTACCGTGACGATCAACCGGCCCGATGTACGCAACGCGGTCAACGCCGCGCTTCATCACGAGTTCGAACAGATCTGGCTCGACCTCGCGGAGGATCGCGACGTCAACGCGATTCTGCTGACCGGCGCGGGCGAGGCGTTTTCGATCGGCGGTGACATTACCGGCGGGGCGCGACCGAGCAAGCGCAAGGGCCGTGGCGGACGGCGCATCGTGATGGCTGATGGGCGTCGCGTAATCGAGAACCTGCTCGACGTGGAACAGCCGATCGTGGCGGCAATCAACGGCGACGCACTGGGATTCTCGGCCAACGTCGCATTGCTGTGCGACGTAACGGTTGCTTGCGAAACCGCGAAGCTTGCCGATACGCACGTCGCATTGGGGGCCGTCGCCGGCGATGGCGGCGCGGTGATCTGGCCGCTGTTGATTGGGCCGAACCGCGCAAAGGAATTCCTGATGCTCGGCGACACGATCACCGGTGCCGACGCCGCTCGCATCGGGTTGGTCAATTATGCCTTGCCGGCCGGTCAGGTTTTGCCCAAGGCGCGGGAACTGGCGCAGCGGCTGGCCGATGGGCCGACGTGGGCGATCAGGTGGACCAAGCTCGCGGTGAATAAATGGCTCAAGCAACAGGCAAATCTGATTATGGATGCAGGCCTCGCATATGAGGCGCTGACCCTGACGACCAAGGATCACAAGGAAGCCGTCAAGGCGATGGTCGAGAAGCGCAAGCCCAACTACCTGCGGGCGAAGTAGAGAGTTTCTCGGGGCGAATTCGGAGTTGTAAACGGTGCGGCTGAGCGCCGGCGCTATGCGCTCGTGTAATCGCACCTGAATCGTCGCGATGACAGTGAAGGCGATTCTCACGCCACGTGGCGATGCGCCGGCTGACGAGCTGCGCCGGGGGTTCAATCCCCCGCGAAATGGGGCTAGCTTGTGCGAGACGCGTGTTGGGCGTCTCGATTTCATTGTTCCTTTTTGGAGAAACTGAATGATTCCCTTTGCCGGTAGTCCGCTGAATCGCGCAAGCGAGAAGCGCACGGATTCAAACTGGATCGAGTCCAAGCGGCGCGATCCGTCTTCTCTGATACTCCCGCTCTGGCGCCTCGAGCCATTCCTGCTTGAGCCAGTGAAGGCGGATGCTCCGGCAGCGCTCGGGCTGATGCGGTCCGAAATTGTGGATTCGCTGGTGAACGATGATGCCCCTTGCATCTTTTTGGGTCTCGACGGGGACATAGCGGTGTTCGCGCTCGACGTCTCGACAGCCGACGATCCCGGGAATCGGGGGCCGCTGGCGGGACTCGGCTATTTCCGCGAGGCGCGTAGCGCGGCACAAACGGTTTCGATCAGAGATGCGGCAATCATCGCGCAGGCCAAGGCTATGATCGATTGGCATCAGCGACACGGCTTCTGCCCGCGATGCGGCGCGCCGACGAAGATGGTAGATGCGGGTTATCGGCGGCTCTGTGGCAAATGTAACGCAGAGCATTTTCCACGCGTCGATCCGGTGGTCATTATGCTCGCGACCGACGGCGATGGGTGCCTGGTGGGACGCGGCAAGCAGTTTCCATCGGGGATGTTTTCGGCCCTTGCAGGCTTCGTTGAGCCGGGTGAAACGGTCGAGGAGGCGGTGCGGCGCGAACTGACCGAGGAGGCCTCGGTCGAAGTGGGAGAGGTCACTTACTATGCGACGCAGCCCTGGCCCTTTCCCTCGTCACTGATGATTGGCTGCTTCGCGAAGGCCAAAAGCCGCGAGGTGAAGGCGGACGAGAACGAAATCGCGGAGCTGCGCTGGCTGGAACGCGACCTTGTCCAGGATTTGATAACCGGTAAGCGTCGCGACGGCATTCGACTGCCGCCGCCGATCGCGATTGCACATCATCTGATCAAGAGCTGGGCTCTCGGCGAAAAATGAGCGCTTATCGTGCGAGCGCACTTCGCAGTGGTGCTGCGAAGTGCGCTCGTTTTTAATCTATTTCGCGGCTTTACGGGCGGCTCGCAAAAGTCGTCGATTGACTCGTCAAACAGCGGCGTTGCCCATGCCGCGCCGTTGGTCAGCTATTGGTACGATCAGGCCGCTCGAATGAGGGACCCGAAAATCCGGTACCAAACTTTATCCGAGTGTTACCAGTGTTCATGCCGCCGTCTACGACCATCGCGGTGCCGGTGATCCATTCGGCGTCGTCACTGGCGAGAAACAGCGCCATCGCCGCAATATCCTCGGGCCGGCCGGCACGGGGAATCGGTTGTGAGCGCGCCATGCTGCGCCGCGCTTCGTCTTCGCCGCCGCGCATCCCGCGATAGACCAGCGGCGTAACGATGCCGCCGGGACAGATGCAATTGACGCGAATCCGGTCGCGCCCGAGTTCGATCGCGGCGCTCTCGGTCAGGCTGACGACGGCGGCTTTGGCCGCGCTATACGCATGCAAGCCGGCGACGCCCCTCAGTCCTGCGACGGAGGACGTTGAGATGATCGATCCGCCGCCAGCTTTACGCATCGGCTCGATCGAATATTTGATTCCGAGAAAGACCGCGCGCGTCAGAATCACGAAGCTCTTATCCCAATCGGGTGCGGTGGTGTCTTCGAGCCGGCCGGTCGCACCGCCGATCCCGGCGTTGTTGTAAGTGATATCGAGACGGCCGAACTCCTTGACGGCCCGATCGATCATCGACTTGATATCGGCGTCGCTGCCGACGTCGGTATGCTGAAATACCGCGCGCCCGCCGCCCGCGGCGATTTCAGAGACGGTTTGCTCGCCTGCCTGCGAATTGAGATCGGCAATTACCAGCGCCGCCCCTTCTTTCGCGAAGCGCAACGCGGTCGCCCGTCCCATCCCGCTGGCCGCACCGGTTATTACCGCGACTTTTCCGTCGAGCTTGCCCATGATCTCTCCTTGCTTCGAATGTTTGGCAGCCCTCGCTGAGGCCGCGGTCAAAAACTTTGTCCTGGCGCCGGTCGCTGCCGGAGCAACGGCTCGCTTTCGATGCTAGCCGAGGACCTTGCGCGCCAGCTCTTCCAACTCTTCTAAGATGCCCTTCAAATCCGGCTGCAGGAGCCACAGTACGACTCGATTGGCGCCAACCTGCTGAAGCGCCTGGAGTTCCGGTTTGGAACGCCATTGGTGTTCCAGCGCAAAAACCGTGAAATCGAATCCGCCGGGGTCGCGGCCCAGTTCCGCCGCCATCTTTTTAATTTTGGATACACCCTGCGCGAACTCATCGACGGAACCGACCACCGGCAGCCAGCCGTCGCCCCATTGCGCCACGCGCCTGAGCGCATTCGGACTGCTGATGCTCCCGATCAGAATTGGCGGATGGGGTTTCTGCGCCGGCTTCGGGAAACACTTGACCGGCGGGAAGTTGACGTAGCGGCCGTGATATTCGGAAATCTCGTCGTGCCACAATACTTTCATCGCGGCAATATAGTCTTTCACCTGGCTCCAGCGATGTTCAAAGTCGCCGCCAAGAATGGTCGATTCCTCGCGATTCCAGCCCGCACCGATCCCGAACAAAAACCGCCCACCGCAGGCATCGTCGAGCGTCGCCACCTGCTTCGCCATCAACAACGGATTGCGTTCAGGAACGAGGCAGATGCCCGTTCCAAGTTTTATCCGGCTGGTGGTCGCACCGGCGCGCGCCAATGAGATAAATGGGTCGGGATGTTCCGAAATATAGAACGGCGGACGGCCGTCGTGCAGCGTGCCCGGATATGGCGTGCTCGAATCGATCGGCACCACCGTATGGTCACCGACCCAATAGGATTCGAAGCCGAGTTCTTCGGCGCGCCGGGCCACGATGGCCGGGTCGGCTCGGCTATACGGCGTGATGTGCATCAGTCCGATGTCCATCGTTATCCTCCCTCGGCGGGTGTTGTGCGCCAGGCTCGCCGGTCGATCAGCAAGCTCCTGCGAAAGTGAAGTGAGAGCGCTAAGCCGGCTTACTCAACTCCGACTCGATAGCGCTAGTAATTGCTACGTCTTTCGGAGATATATCCGGCGCGAATCGCCCAACAACTTCGCCCCGCCGATTGATCAGGAATTTCTCGAAGTTCCACATGATATCCGTATCGCTGGTCGGCGCGAGACCGTGCTTCTCAAGCGTTTTGCGCAGGGTGCCGCTGGGGTTCTGCTGCGCCGATGGCCGCGCTTCGATCAGCTCGCGGTATAGCGGATGCTGGCCGTCACCCTTGACCACAATTTTCTCGAACATCGGAAACTTGACGCCGAATTTGGTCTGGCAAAACTGCTGGATCTCGGCGTTCGATCCGGGCTCCTGCCCGGCAAATTCGTTGGCGGGGAAGCCCAGCACCACCAGGCCGCGGTCGCGGTAGGTTTCGTATATCTCTTCGAGTTCAGCGTACTGCGGGGTTAGCCCGCACTGCGATGCGACATTCACTACCAGCAACACGGCGCCCTTATGATCGGCCAGCGAAGCCTCGCTGCCTTCGATTCTGCGCACCGGAATATCATAAATTGCAGTGGCCATTTTCCTGTTCTCCTAGAGCTTCTCACGACGGATTTGATTCCCAAGCTCTAGTCCATCCACGGCGATGCGGGCAAGCGACTTCGGTCAGTAAATCGTCAGCAAATGCGCGGGAGTTGCGCGCTGGCGAGAACGTCCAGGAGACGGGTCGTTCCGAAGGCCGTTCGCAACAGCACGCGCGGTACGTTGCCGCCTGTGACGGTGCCGATGCGGCATGAGTCGGTGCCGAGCGGATGGCGGCGCATGGCGTCGAGGACTCTATCCGCATCGGTGCTGTCGACGAGCGCCACCAGCCGGCCCTCACAGGCGACATACAATGGATCGAGGCCGAGGATTTCGCATGCTGCACGAACGCCATGGCGCACCGGCACTGTAGTTTCCTCGATGAGTATTTCCACGCCGGAGCTTTTGGCCAACTCGTTGACGACCGTCGCCACGCCGCCGCGCGTCGGATCGCGCATACATCGAATAGCGCCGCCGCTATCCAGCATCACGGAGACCAGACCGTTGAGGGGGGCGCTGTCACTGACGATGGTGGTCTGGAATTCAAGTCCCTCGCGGGCCGACATCACGGCGATTCCGTGATCTCCGATCGGGCCGCTAACCAGGAGCGCATCGCCAACCCGGATTCGCTCGGGGCCGATCTGCGTATCGTCTGCAGCGAGGCCGATTCCGCTGGTTGTGATGAAGAGGCCGTCGGCTTTGCCATGCTCGACGACTTTGGTGTCGGCTGCGATGACCGACACGTTGGCGCGATCAGCGGCCGAGCGCATCGATAGTACAATCGCTTCGAGCTCAACGATGGGAAACCCTTCTTCGAGGATAAACGCGGCCGACAGGCCGATTGGTTGAGCACCCGCGACCGCAAGATCGTTGACCGTGCCGTTGACCGCGAGCGAGCCGATGTCGCCGCCGGGGAATCGGAGGGGATTCACCACGAACGAATCGGTAGTAAACAGGAGCCGGTTCGAGCCGACCTTGATTTCGGCGCTATCGTTGAGGCGATCGAGCAGCGGATTGGAAAGCGCGGGAATGAAAACACGGCCGACCAAATCCGCCGTCAGACGCCCGCCGCTGCCGTGGCCCAGCACGATGACTTCGCCCTTGGGCGCCGGCGTGGGACAGCTAAGTACGGCTGGGGAAGCGTTTCGATTCGAATCGTTCATTTCGCCTCCGTCGCAGCGGTGGCTGTGCGGCCAGCGCGAAAATAAGCGGCGCAGGCGCCCTCCGAGGAAACCATCGGGGCGCCGAGGGGGCGATCCGGCGTGCACAAACTGCCAAAGGCGGGACATTGCGGAGGTTTGAGCAGGCCCCGCAGGACCTCGCCAGCGCGGCATTCTACGGGTTCATTGGCGGGCGCCGAAGTCAGGCCAAACCGCCGAATCGCATCGTAAGCGGCGTATCGATCGCTAAGAGCCAATGCGCTTTGAGCCAATGTGTCGAGGCCACGCCAGCGGCGGTCAACGAAGCTGAAGACTTCGGCCATCAAAGCCCGTGCTTCGATGTTGCCCTCGCTTCGCACCGAGCGTGTGTATTGATTTTCAAGCTCGGCGCGGCCTTGTTCGAGCTGCGCCACGCACATCGTCACGCCTTGCAGCAGGTCCACCGGCTCGAAACCGGTAACGACTATCGGTACCCGGAATTTCTCGACCAGCGGCCGGTATTCGTCGATCCCCATGATTGTGCACACGTGGCCCGCGGCCAGAAAGCCCTGGACGCGATTGTCGCCAGCGGAAAGTATCGCTTCGATCGCGGGCGGAACGCGAACATGCGCAGCGATGACGGAAAAATTTGGAACGTTGAGGTGCGCAGCCTGACGCACCGCGATTGCTGTGGTCGGCGCCGTGGTTTCGAAACCCACCGCAAAAAAAACGATCTCGCGATGAGGCTCGCGGCGTGCAAGGTCGAGCGCGTCGAGCGGCGAATAGACCACGCGCACGTCGGCGCCGGCGGCGCGCGCGTCGAACAGGTCGCAGGTGGAACCGGGTACGCGCAGCATGTCACCGAACGAGCACAGCGTAAGGGCCAGGCGCTTCGAGAGTTCGATCGCGAGATCGATCATTTCGATCGGCGTTACGCACACCGGGCATCCGGGACCGTGAACCAGGGTAACTTCGCGCGGCAGCAGTTCATCGAGACCGTAGCGGACGATGGTGTGGGTCTGGCCGCCGCAGACCTCCATGATGGTCCAGGGCTGCGTGATCGTTTTACGGATCTGCTCGAGCAACGCACGGACCGCGGTTGCATCGCGAAATTCGTCGACGAATTTCATGATTCGTCCGGCTCGCCGGCGAGCTGCACTTCGATTTCGCGCGCCAGTTCCAGCGTGCGCAGCGCCTCGGCCTCGTTCACGGTGCCGATAGCGAATCCCGCATGCACGATCGCATAATCACCGACGATTGCCTCGGGCACATAGGCGAGGCACACCTTGCGCGTGACCCCGCCAAAGTCCACGTCGCCCATGCTGAGGCCCTGCTCATCGACGATTTTGACTATCCTGCCGGGAACGCCAAGACACATGACGAACCTCCATCTATTCTGAGTTGAGGCGAGCGGCCGCGACGACCGCCTGTCCCAGGGCCAGTCCGCCGTCGTTGGCGGGCACCCGGTGATGGACCATGACGGTGAATCCTGCGCGCTCGATTCGCTCAATCGCCATGGCTTGCAGCAGGCGATTTTGAAAACACCCGCCGGTCAAGGCCACGACCCCGATGCCGGTGATTGCGCGCGCGTCCAAAGCCATCCGCATCGCGATCTCCGCGATCGTCTCATGAAAGGCGTACGAGATCTTCGCCTTTGGTGTTCCGCGTTCGAGATCATCAATGATTGCAGCGAGAATATCTCCGGTACAAACGACTCCGTCGCGAATCGAAAACGGATAGCAGAGCTTTGTCGGACTTGCGCCGCGTGCGCAGCTTTCCAGCTCGATTGCGGCCTGAGCTTCGTAGGTGATTTCGTCCCGTACTCCGAGTAACGCGGCAACCGCGTCGAACAGGCGGCCGCAACTGGAAGTCGGTATCGTGCCGAGTCCGCGCGTGACCATCGTCGCGAGGATTCGTGCGTTTTCGGCGCCGACGAGCGCAGTCACGCGAGATTCGAACTTTGACTCGAACAATGAGATCAAAAACGCTGCAGCCACGCGCGCCGAATGGCGAATCGCGGCGTCGCCGCCGGCAAGCGGCAGGTACTGGAAATGCGCAATCCGCCGCAGATCGCAGAAGTCCGCAATCATCGCCTCACCGCCCCAGATTGCTCCGTCGGGGCCGTAGCCGGTGCCATCGAAGGCGAGCCCGATTACGGGGCGCGAGTGGCCATTTTCAGCCATACATGCGGCGATGTGCGCGTGATGATGCTGCACGGCGATGGTTCGTATGCCGCAGCGCGCGGCAATTTCGCGGCCGTAAGATTGGGGATGAAGATCGTGAGCGGCGACGCCCGGCGCGATGCCACTGAGAGCGATCCATTTTTGCATCGATTCGTGAAAGTGTTCCTGCGTCGCGAGGGTTTCCAGCGTCCCGATGTGCTGGCTCATCAGCGCTTTGCTCTCTGTGAGGAGGCATAAACTGTTTTTGAGGTCGCCGCCCGCACCGAGAATTGGAACTGGCGCTGTAATCGGCACGTTGAGCAGGTGCGGCGTATTACCGCGGCCTAACCGGATCGGTTGCGGGCCACGCGGCCCGGCGAACCAGACGCCGTCGTCGCAACGCTGATGAATCGGACGGTTGTGCAACAGGTACGCGTCAACTTGATTCGCGAATATTGCGCGCGCCTCATCGCCGTCCCGAGCCAGCGGCTCGCCTGGGCGGTTGGCGCTGGTCATTACGAGTGGGTGAGCAACATCGCGCATGATCAAGTGATGCAGCGGCGAGTACGCAATCATTACACCGACGTGATCGTTACCCGGAGCGACACCGGCTGCGAGTTGAGTGTCCGCGCGCTTGCGCAGCAAAACGATCGCGGCCTGCGGAGACATGAGCAATGCAGCCTCAGCTTCGGAGACCTGTGCGATGCTTCGCGCCGACTCGATGCCATCGACCATCACGGCAAGGGGTTTATGCGGCCGCCGTTTGATCGTGCGCAGACGTGCAACAGACGCGGCGTTGCTCGCGTCGCAAGCGAGATGGACGCCGCCGATGCCGTGAACAGCGACAATGCCGCCGGAGCGCAAGATGGCCGCCGCGCCCGCGACGCAATCCTGACCCAGCGTTGCGATATTCCAGCGTTGCGCAGTTACTTCGAGCCACGCATTGGGACCGCATTGGGGACATGCGATCGGCTCGGCTCTGAAGCGGCGATTCGCGGGATCGAGATACTCGCGACGGCAGCGATCGCACAGGGCAAAGTCGCGCAGCGTGGTGCTCGCGCGATCGTAGGGCAGGGCGCTAACGACGCTGAATCGGGGACCGCATGCGGTGCAATTGGTAAATGGATAGCGATAACGGCGGTTGGTGGGATCGAGAATTTCGCATACGCATTCGGCGCAGGCGGCGAGGTCCGGCGGAATGGTCGTGGCGGCGCGTCCGCGTTCGCTCGGCAAGGCTAAAAAATCCGTATCGCTCACAAGCGGCAATGGCGTGGATTCTATACGTTCGATTGTCGCCGCGGGGGGAAGCTCGGTTCGCAGGCGGCAGCTAAATTCGCGCAGGGCGGCTCGGTTGCCTTCGACCTCGATCTCGACCCCGGCCGCAGTATTGCGGACGGAGCCGGTGAGCCGCAGCGATTTCGCAAGCCGCCACACAAACGGCCGCAACCCCACGCCTTGAACCGTCCCGGCCATGACCAGCCGTTCGCGCTCCCGATCGTCGAAGGCGGCGGCGACCAACCGCACGCGCACGACGGCTCGAGGCACAGCATCGCGCGTTGATGGACTAAGTCCAGATAGGCGTGCGGTAGTGGCGGGTGCGATCTCGATTCCGATCACCATTCCGGCAGAGGGCCCGCGCCCGAGTTTTTGAGCAAGCTGGATTGCCGCAGCGACACCCAGGTCGTGCGAAGAGACGAAGCGCGCCATTGTGTAATCAAGTTGGTCGAAGGCGAATTCGTGGATGGTCCCCGGCGGCGCACCCGAACGCACCGCGTCGATCAGAATCGCGGCGTCGGCGCCTTCGAGCAAGTCCACGAGCGCAGTACCGGGGCGATCGGCCGCGATCACCTCGCAATTGGGCGGCGGCGTTTTCACGAGTTTTCGTGCGGCCTCGAGTCCCGCAGCGTCATCGCCAAAGGGACTACCGATTCCGATGATGCGAATCAATTCCGTACGATCTCGAGCTTTAGAAAATGGGTCGAACAGGAGATGCACGGATCGTAATTGCGAATCGCTACCTCGCACATGTGCGCAGCCTCCGCCTGGCTGCGGTGCACGATATCGGGAACCATCTCGCGCAGGTCCGCTTCGATTCGCGCCTGGTTCTGCGACGTCGGCGGCACGATCCGCGCCGAGTGAATCAAGCCGCGATCGTCGGTCTCGAATGAATGGTAGAGCGACCCGCGCGGCGCCTCGGTAATCGCGCGTCCCACGCCTGAACGAACTTCAAATGATGCCGCAGGAGCGGGCGGCGGCTGATATGCCTCGATGACTCTGACCGCCTCCTCGATTGCGTACAGGACTTCGAGTGCGCGCGCGACGATGCTCGTGTAGGGATTCGAATTGGGCCAGGGAATCCCGGTCTCGCGTGCAACGCCGGTTACGACCGCTCCCATCCGATCGAAATTGAGATTGACGCGAGCGAGCGGTCCAAGGAAGTACGGACCGCGGCCCTTGACCTTGCAGTGCAACGCGTTCGAGTACGGCACCTGATGCTCTTCGAAGAAATCGTCAAAGTCGTCGGCCGCCGCGTCGATACCCTTGCTCGAAGTCATGCGCCCTTCGTTCATCGGATATTCCAGGGGATGGCGCAGCGAAACGAATTCGATGTCACGGGTGACGTTGGGCAAGTCGAAGTGCGAGACCCAACGCACGCATTCGACCGCGTCGTCGCGCACGCCGAGCAGTTGCTCGCGCAGATCGGCGAGCTGATCGCGCCGGGGGGTGCGGGTGAAGCCACCGATGCACGCGCCCACGGGATGCACCGAGCGGCCACCCAGCGCCGAAATGATCGCGTTGCCAGCCTTCTTGATTCTCAAGCCGCGCTCGACCGCCTCGCGATTTTTGTCGGCCAACGTGATGATGCTGTCGCATCCGAGAAAATCCGGCGCTGCCAGCATGTGAACGTGCAATGCGTGGCTTTCAATCCATTCGCCACAAAGGTACAGGCGCCGCAATTCGCGGACGGCGGGATCGATCGCGATGTTGTACAGTCGTTCAAAGGCGTGCACCGTACTCATCTGATATGCGACCGGGCAGATGCCGCAGATCCGCGCCGTAAGGTCCGGCGCTTCACGGGAGTCTCGACCGCGCAAAAAAGCTTCGAAGAACCGCGGCGGTTCGAAAATTTCGAGCCGAAGATCGATCAACGCGCCGTCCCGCATCTCGATGTGCAGGGCGCCTTCGCCCTCTGCGCGGGTCAGATAGTTGACCCGAATAGTTCTACGTTTTGCCCGCCGCGATGGCATCAGCAGTCTCCCGCCATGGCTTCACGAATCCGTTTATTGAACGCAGGCGGCGCGTCGCATCGTCGCCGGTGACGCCTTGGCTAGCCAGAAGGCTGGCGAAGGATTCCATGTTTTGATCGTTGGCCGGCCCGAAGCATCCGTAGCATCCACGATTAAACGCCGGACACAGCGCACCACATCCGGTACGCGTCACCGGGCCCATGCACGGCTCACCGCGCGTGACCACGACGCAGACGTTGCCGCGCCGTTTGCATTCCATACATACGCTATGCGCGGGCAGAACCGGCTGAGCCCGGGAAAGCAGCGATCGCACAACGGCGAGCAGCTGATGCTTGTCCACCGGGCATCCCCACACTTCGAAGTCCACGCGCACGTGTTCGGAAATTGGAGTCGAGGTCGAAAGTGTCGAGATGAATTCGGGACTCGGATAGACCACGCGCCGGTACTGCTCGATGTCAGCCCAGTTGCGCAGGGACTGGATTCCGCCGGCGGTTGCGCACGCCCCAATCGTCACGAGAAAGCGGCTGTCCTCCCGCACCTTGATGATGCGGCGCGCGTCGTCGGGAGTCGTGACGCTGCCCTCGACGAAGGAGATGTCGTAGGGGCCTTCGAGGAGGCGGCTGCGCGCTTCGGGGAAATAAACGAAATCCACTTCGCCGGCTAGCTTGAGCAGTTCATCTTCGGCATTCAGGAACTGCAACTGGCAGCCGTCGCACGAGGCGAACTTGAAAACTGCGACTCGAGGTCTCATATGCCCGATATCCCGAACAGCTCGCGGACCACGCGATATGAAAATATCGGTCCGTCTTTGCACACAAAATGCTCGCGGTACTGGCAATGACCGCAGAGGCCGACCGCACACTCCATACGCCGCTCCATCGACAGGAAAATCGCTTCGTCGCCGATACCCTTTTGCCGCAACGCATGGGCCGCGAACCGCATCATCACCTCCGGCCCGCACATCATCACGATCGACGACGGCGGCACCGTAAGCTCGTCGAAAAGCTCGGTCACCACGCCAATCTGATAGTGCCAGCTTTTGTCGGGCTGGTCCGCCGTAAGGTAAACCTTGGTGCGCGGTGCGCGCCGCCATTCGTCAAAGCGCTCGCGGTATAGAAGATCGTTCGGCGTCTTGACGCCATGTAGTATATGCAGTTCGCCGTATTGGTCGCGGCGCCGAAAAATATAATTGATAAGCCCTACGACCGGGGCGCAGCCGAGACCGCCGGTAATAATCACGACGTCGCGCCCGCGCGCCGCTTCGACTGGCCACCCGTTGCCATACGGGCCACGAATTCCCACGACGTCGCCGATCTTCCATCCACCCATCACGCCGGTAACGCGACCGGCAATACGGATCGTGTGTTCGAGGTTTTCCGGATCGTCGGGATCGGACACGATCGAAATCGGTACCTCGCCGACTCCGAAGGCGTAAATCATATTGAACTGTCCCGCCATGAAGTTGTACGCCTGCCTCACGTCGTTATCCACGAAGCGCATGCCGAAGGTGTAGATGCCCGCAGTCTCGATTCGCCGCGCGGTGATGCGCGCCGGATATATCATGAATGGCGTCATCGCTTTACGGGATGGGCGCGGATTGCGGCGACTTCCTCGGTCAGGTCGATTCCCACCGGACACCAGGTGATACAGCGGCCGCATCCGACGCATCCGGAACTGCCGAACTGATCGATCCACGAAGCCAGTTTGTGCGTGAGCCATTGGCGATAACGGTTTTCAATCTTCGGACGGAAATTAATCCCGTGGATATGCGCATGCTCGAGTGAGAAACACGAGTCCCACTGGCGCACGCGCCGGCTCATGTTGCCGTCTATTTCTTGCTGATCGACCACGGTGTGGCAAAAACACGTTGGGCAAACCATGGTGCAGTTCGTGCACGAAAGGCATCGCGACGCGACGTCCTTCCAGCGCGGGTTCTCGGCTTCATCGTAAAGCAGCCGCGGCAGGTCCGCGGTATCGAGGCGCCGTTGCATGTTGGCGGCGCATTCGTCGGTTCGAGCCTTTGCCGCCGCGACCTCATCGCCCTGCGCGGGGCTCAAGGCGAGCTTCGCGACAATCGCCCGGCCGGCGTCGGAGCCGGCTCGCATGACGAAGCTTTGTTCCAACTCGGTTAGCGAAAGATCAAAACCGGCCGTCGCTTCGGGGCCGGTCTTCATCGAGACGCAGAAGCAGGTTGCCGCGGAACGGGTGCAGTTGACGGCAACCATAAACGCATCCTTGCGCCGCGCCTGGTAGTGGGAGTCGTGAAAGCGGTCGTGAAGGAAAATCCTATCCTGCACGGCAAGCGCGGCCAGGTCGCACGCGCGCACGCCGATAAATGCCAGCCGCGGCGCCGCCGGCGCCACTTCGCTGACCTTGAAGCCGCGCCGCTCGCGATTTATTTCAAGCAGTGTTTCATCCGGCGCGAAGAAAAACGATTTGAGCGAACCCGCGCCGTTCACCACTCCAAAGATTTCTTCCGCCGGCCCCGGCACCAGCCGATAGCGCCCCGGCTCTTGCGTCTCACGCATCGCAACCGCCAGGTCGGAGACCTTGCGCACCTCGTCAAATGCGACGGCGCCGTCACGCGCGACCGGTCCCAGGACCTTGAATCCCTCTCGCCACAGAATCGCGATGAGATCCTCGATAGCCGTCTTGCCCAGGTGAAGCGGTTCGGTCATGCGGCGTTGCTCGTGAAGGATTGCTGCCGAACGTCGTCGATCGCCTTGAGTAACTCGTCGACCCCTTGTCCGCCAAGGGCGGAGGTCTCGAGCACCCGCGCGTGCGGATTGATCGCACGAACGTATCCGGTCCACTCGTCGAGGCAAAATGGCACGTGCGCAAGCAAATCGCGCTTGTTCAGCACGACCAGATGCGCAGCGCGAAACATCGGCGGATATTTGAGCGGCTTGTCGGCGCCCTCCGTGGGACTGGTCACCAGCACGCGAAGCTGCTCGCCGAGATCGAAGAGCGCCGGACAGACCAGATTCCCGACATTCTCAATAAACAGCAGGTCGGTATGGTCGAGGTCGAGATGATGGAGCGCCGCATGTATCTGATGCGCATCGAGATGACAGCCGAGGCCGGTCTCGACTTGGAACGCAGTGGCGCCGGCACCGCGAATGCGCGCGCTGTCGCGATCAGTCGCCTGATCGCCTTCGATCACCGAGATACGCTGGTTTCCGCGCGACCTGGCGATCATTGCCTCCAGCAGCGAGGTTTTCCCCGCACCGGGCGTGCCCATAAGATTTATTGCGAGGATTTTTCTTTCGACGAGATGAGCGCGGTTGTGTGCGGCCTCCGCCGCGTTCGACGCCAGCAGGCGCTGATTGACTTCAATGGTGCGGGTCGATGAGACGCCGCAACCGCAGGTGTCACACATCGGCCACCTCAATCGCTTGAAGTATCATTTCATCGCCGGACATAAGCTCACCGCCGAGTCGTCCACAGCGGGGACATCGGCCGATCAAACCGTCGAAGTCGAAGACCATGCTACAACCGGCGCAGCGGCTCTGACTAGAGACTGTCGTAACTGAGAGCTGAGCGCCGGCCAGGTGCGTTCCCTGAATCAGCGCCTCGAATGCAAACCGTAACGATTCCGGCACGATTCCAGCCGCCGAACCGACGATGACATTGACGCGCATCACCTTGGCGTCCTCCGCCCCGAGGGTTTGCTGAACTGCGGCCAACAGGTCGCGAGCGAGCGCCAACTCATGCATTTTGAGCCTTGCGCCGGATCATTTTCCGCTGCGCATTTATTTTCCGATCGAGCAGTTCTATCCACCAAGGGATTATCGCTTATCCCGGGAAAAAGCGCACGGGTTATTGTATTTTCCACGCCGCGATTGATTTCGTTTTCATGCCGCAGGGTTTTGCGTCACCTCGCAGTTGTCCCGAGGGCGACGAATAGACCTGTCGGCGTTGCCGATCCTGGTGTCAGCGGCAGCAGGACGGCGATCGAATTAACCCTTTGGAGACTTGCTAGCCATTGCGCAAGACCACCGACGGCAGGGAAAGTAAGGTATGGCGGTGCAGGATCCCAGAGCAAAAGCCAGGAAGCCGCAGCCACCCGCGCAATTTCCTCAGATCCCGTGGGTCTGGTGGGTAGTCTATGCGGTCTTTCTTGTTTGGATCGTGATGGGCCTGTGGCCAGCGCCCACCGCCCAGCTTGCGGATATCCCGTATTCAACTTTTTTAAATCAGGTTCGAGCCGGCAACGTTTCGAAAGTCCACGTCACCGCCGATTCGATTACCGGGACGTTTGTGAATCCGATGATCTGGCCCAAGCCCGAGCCGAACCACGAACCGAAGCCGGCCGCTCCGCCGGCGTCGTTGGAGCAATCGACGCCGGGCGCGTCGCCCTCGCGGCAAACAAAGGTGAAACCGCCAACGGAACCGCCCGCGGTCTCCTATCACAAATTCCATACGATGTTTCCGGCGGCCATCGGCGACCCGAATCTGATGACTCTGCTCGAGTCCCATCACATCACGGTGGAGGTATCGGCGGCGTCTAAACCATGGCTGCTCAACCTGCTCATCGATTGGCTTCCAATGTTGCTGCTCATCGGTTTTTTCTGGTGGATGGCGACCAATTCGAGCCGCGGGCAAGGCGGAATGTTCAGCTTCGGTCGTCTCAAGGCGCGGCGCTACTCGAGCGATCAGCCGAAGGTAACCTTTGCCGATGTGGCGGGCGCCGACGAAGCCAAGACGGAGTTGCAGGAAGAGGTGGATTTTCTGAGGAATCCCCAGAAGTACCGCGACTTGGGCGCTCGCATTCCACGCGGGGTGCTGCTGGTGGGGCCGCCCGGAACCGGCAAGACTCTGTTTGCGCGCGCCGTCGCCGGGGAAGCCGAAGTTCCGTTCTTCAGCATAAATGCCTCGGAGTTCGTCGAGATGTTCGTGGGTGTCGGCGCGAGCCGCGTGCGCGATCTGTTTCGCCAGGCCAAGGAAGCGGCGCCGGCAATCGTGTTTATCGACGAACTCGACGCGGTCGGGCGACGCCGGGGCGCCGGGCTCGGCGCCGGCAGCGACGAGCGCGAGCAAACCCTGAACCAGCTACTCGGAGAACTCGACGGTTTCGATCCGCGCTTCGACGTAATCATACTGGCAGCGACCAACCGGCCTGACGTGCTCGACCCGGCTCTGCTGCGACCGGGGCGCTTCGATCGGCAAGTGGTGATTGGACTCCCCGACCGGAAAGGGCGCGAGGGGATATTGCGGATACATGCGCACCATTTGCGGTTGGCGGGCGACGTTGACCTAACATTGCTGGCGAAAATCACGATTGGCCTCAACGGCGCCGACCTCGCAAATTTATGCAATGAGTCCGCCCTCGTCGCGGCGCGCCATAATCGGAGTGCCGTGACGATGGCGGACTTCGACGAGGCGCATGACAAGATTCGCCTCGGCGTGGCCCTTCCCCAATTGGTCGATCCGAAAGAGCGTCGCGTAGTCGCCTATCATGAAGCGGGACATGCGGTGGTAGCGTGGTTCACGCCGGCCGCCGATCCGGTGCAAAAGGTGACGATCGTGCCGCACGGTCAGGCCCTCGGGGTGACAGAACAGGTTCCCGGGGAGGAGCGCCACAACTTCAACGAGGCGTACTTAAAAGCGCGCCTGGCCGTGATGTTGGGTGGACGCACGGCCGAGGAGATTGCGATCGGGGAAATCACTACCGGCGCCGAGAACGACCTGGTCGAGGCGACGCGCCTGGCGCGTCGTATGGTAACGCGATGGGGGATGGCCAAGTTGGGACCGGTAGCATTCAGAGCCGACGAACAGCAGCCGTTTCTCGGCTACGAATTATCGCAAAGACCCGATTATAGTGAAGCTACAGCCGCCAAAATCGATGAGGAAGTTCGGCGCCTGCTCGACCAAGCACATGAGGAAGTGCGCGACCGGCTAACCGACGCGCGCAAACCGTTAGACGATTTGGCCAATGCGCTCTTGCGGGAGGAAACGGTTGAACTCGACGAACTCAACCGGATCCTTGGGCCGCCTCATCAGGCGGAGTCACAGAGGGATGAACGCACCGTCCTCATCGGGTCCTGAAAACCGCGAGAATCGACTTCTTCGGAGGTCTTGAAAACGCAGAGCGCTTCCACGGATCGCGCATTTGAATCGCGATACCGGCGTGGGCCGGTATCTGAGAACGCATCAGCCTTTGAGCTCACCGATAAGTTTTTTCACGATTTTCTCCCGGTTTTGCAGTTTTTTGCGAAATGCACCGCTTTCGGTCCGTTCGATTTCCATGCGCAGTTCCGAAAAATAAGTCTTGAGAACGGACTGTAGCTCGCCAGCCTCTTCGTCCGTCAGTTGAATACTTCGCATCACGATTCCTCCTCTGATTCGCTCCCGCTCACTTGCAGCGGAATGCGCCCATGAAGTCTATTTAGGCGGTTGAATCTCCCATATTTGATGATTGCAGAATCCATGCCGGGGATAGGCAGCAGGATCGTCGATTAATCACACCTGATGCTTGTTTGTGGCGCTTGGTACATGATGTGCAGATAAGCCTAAACCGATAGTTGGAGGGTGAGAGATGAAACCTGATTTCATCGAGGGGCTCCGGGTTCGCGATATCATGATCGACGAAGTCACCACCTTGAAACGAAACGACCAGTTAACGCTGGCTGATGACATCATGCGACTTGGACGGATTCGCCATCTGCCGGTTCTCGACGATGATGGGAAGCAGCTTGTCGGTATTGTAAGCCAACGCGACCTCTTTCGCGGCGCTTTGGCGCAAGCGCTTGGCTACGGCGCGCACGCTCAGCGAAAGATGCTGGAATCTCTCCAGGTGAAAGAGGTGATGACCGTCGATTTGATCACAACCACTCCCGAGACTCTTTTGGTTGAAGCCGCGCGGATACTCATGGAGCGCAAGATTGGTTGTCTTCCGGTGGTCGCGAACGGGAGCCTCGTTGGGATCCTGACCGAGGCCGACTTCGTCGCGTTGGTGGCACGCAAAAGTGGATGAAGGCAACCAAAGCACCAGCGTCGAGGTTCATCTTTACCGATGTGCAACCGTCTGAGGGCCTGCGTGACTGTCGCCGAAGGCATCAGCGAAATCCCGCGATGATGCCTTCGGATACGCCGACGTAGGGCGGCGAACTTGTGCAAGTTGACATACTCTACCCGCAAGAATTTGGGTCATGTAGCGGCCTTGCTGGTGCGGGCAATGGTTCGAGGGCGCGCTTGCCGGCCACCTCATCGACCAATCTGTGCCAGCACAGGTAAGCGGATTCGACTTCCCGATGAATGACGGTTAACGACAATCGGTTTGGAGGGAATGGAAAATGAGCGCGAAGCCGAGCGATATGACCCCCGCCGTCGATCTCGCTCAATCCAGAGGTACGGGGCCGGTCCGCTTCCAGCGCCCGGTCTATGTCGATTTGCTGCCGCCGTGTAACCACGCCTGCCCAGCTGGAGAGAACATTCAAGGGTGGCTTGATTTGGCCCAGGCCGGCAAGTACCGCCGGGCATGGGAGACGCTGGTGCGCGACAACCCGATGCCGGGAGTGCATGGGCGCGTCTGTTACCATCCCTGCGAAACTGCCTGCAATCGCGGGGAAATCGACGCCCCCGTGAGCATCCATACGGTCGAGCGATTTTTGGGCGACTTGGCTGCGGAGCAGGGCTGGGAGCTGAAGGTCGAAGCGGCGCCAAGCGGAAAGCGAGTACTGGTGGTCGGGGCCGGACCAAGCGGATTATCGGCGGCCTATCACCTGGCGCGGCTCGGCAATGAGGTGGAGATCCACGAAGCAGGCCCGCTGGCGGGCGGCATGATGCATTTCGGCATCCCGGCCTTTCGCCTGCCGCGCAACGACCTGATGCGCGAGATCGCCCGGATCGAGGCGATGGGCGTCAAGATCGTCACTAATCGCAAAGTCACCGATCTATCCGCCGAGAAAGAAGCCGGGGGCTTCGAGGCGGTGTTCGTCGCCATCGGCGCGAGCGTAGGTAAGCACGTCGACATCCCTGCGCGCGACGCCGTGCGGGTGCTCGATGCGGTTTCGCTTTTGCACAACGTCGAACTGGGCGAGTCACCACGCTTGGGCCGCAGAGTCGTGGTTTACGGCGGCGGCAACACTGCTATGGACACGGCTCGCACATTGAGGCGGCTCGGCGCCGACGAAGCGCTCATCGTCTATCGGCGTGATAGGGCACACATGCCCGCCCGTGCTTTCGAGGCGGACGAGGCGGTCGAGGAGGGCGTCAAGATTAAGTGGCTAACCTCGATCAAAGAGATCTCCGGTCACGAGCTCACCGTGGAAGTGATGGAGCTCGACGCTGACGGGCGGCCGCGGCCGACCGGACGGTTCGAGACCCTCGAGGCCGACGCTATCGTGCTGGCGCTCGGGCAGGAAACCGACAGCAGCTTTCTTCGCCAAGTACCTGGAATCGAGTTTGCGGAAGATGGCGTGGTGAAAGTCGGGCCGAACATGATGACCGGTCATCCGGGCATCTTCGCCGGCGGCGACATGGTTGCGGGCGACCGGACAGTTACCGCGTCGGTCGGACACGGCAAACGCGCGGCTCGCGAGATCGACGCCTGGCTGCGGGGCGAGCACTATCAGCCGCCAATGAAACATCCGCTGGTGACCTTCGATATGCTTCATCTGCCGGTCTATAGCGACGCCGATCCCACTCCTACGAGAGCGCGGCCCGCACCCGAACGGGTTGGCGGTTTCGAAGAAGTCGTCGAGGGCCTGTCGGAAAAGCAGGTGCACTACGAGGCACAGCGATGTTACTCGTGCGGCAATTGCTTCGAATGCGACAACTGCTACGCGGCCTGTCCGGAGGACGCGATCATCAAGCTCGGGCCGGGCCGGCGCTATCAGTATGACTACGCCAAGTGCACGGGATGCGCGGTCTGCTTCGAGCAATGTCCCTGTCGCGCCATTGAGATGATTTCCGAATCCCGAGGAAACGACTGAGATGGGAAAGCAAGTCGCAACCATGGACGGCAACACGGCCGTTGCGCATGTGGCCTATCGGGTCAACGAGGTCTGCGCGATCTATCCGATTACGCCGTCCTCGACCATGGCCGAACTCGCCGACGAGTGGGCCTCGGCCGGCATCAAAAATATCTGGGGCAACATTCCCGTCGTTCAGGAGATGCAGAGCGAGGGCGGCGCCGCCGGCGCTATCCACGGCTCCCTTCAGGCCGGCGCACTGACGACAACCTTCACGGCCTCGCAAGGCCTGCTCCTAATGATCCCGAACATGTTCAAGATCGCGGGCGAGCTAACCGCGACGGTCTTCCATGTTGCTGCGCGATCGGTTGCAACCCAGGCGCTGTCGATCTTCTGCGACCACTCCGACGTGATGGCGACGCGCACCACCGGCTTCGGCATCATGTCGTCGGGCTCGGTTCAGGAGGCGCATGATTCGGCCTTGATTGCCCAGGTTGCGACGCTCCAGTCGAGGGTCCCGTTTGTCCATTTTTTCGACGGCTTCCGCACCTCGCACGAGCTCAATACTCTGACTTTGCTGAGCGACGCCGAGATTCGGGCGATGATCGATGATGATCTGGTTCGCGCTCATCGGGCTCGCGCCCTCAACCCCGAGCATCCGTTTATTCGCGGCACGGCGCAAAATCCGGACACCTTCTTTCAGGCGCGCGAGACCGTAAACCCGTTTTTTGCCAGGACGCCGGGCATCGTGCAGGCGGCGATGGACACTTTCGCCACGTTGACCGGCAGGCGCTATCGGCTTTTCGATTACGAAGGTCCGGACGACGCCGAACGCGTGGTCATCCTGATGGGCTCCGGCGCCCAGACGGCGCGCGAGACCGCCGCGGCCTTGCGCAAGGCGGGCGAGAAAGTCGGCGTGCTTCAGGTGCGTCTGTTCCGCCCATTCTCGGCGGTGCATTTCCTCGATGCGCTTCCGGCGGCGTGCCGCGCGGTTGCCGTGCTCGACCTGACCAAAGAGCCCGGCGCCACCGGTGAGCCGCTCTATCTCGACACGGTCGAAACGCTCGCCCAGGCCTGTGCCCGCGGACAGCGTCCTGCGATGCCCAGGATCATCGGTGGTCGCTACGGCCTGTCGTCGAAGGATTTCAACCCGAGTCTGGCCAAGGCGGTGTTCGACGAACTGAAGAAGCCGGATCCTAAAAATGGCTTCACCGTCGGAATTATCGATGACGTTTCAGGTACGCATCTCGAGGCCGATCCGGACTATTCGATCGAGGGCGACGACGTCGTCCGTGCGGTCTTCTATGGCCTCGGCGCCGACGGCACCGTTGGCGCGAACAAAAGCAGCGTAAAAATTATTGCCGAAGATGCCGGGCTCTACGCGCAGGGGTATTTCGTTTACGATTCGCACAAATCCGGAGCGCAAACCGTTTCGCATCTGCGCATCGGACGCCAGCCGATCCGTTCGCCCTATCTGATCAGCTCGGCGAATTTCGTCGGCTGCCATCAGTTCCATTTTCTGCAGCGTCAGAACATTTTGCAGCTTGCGGCGCCGGGCGCCACCTTCCTGCTCAACAGTTCCTACGGCCCCGACGAGGTTTGGAATCACCTGCCACGTTCGGTTCAAGCGGAGATTATCCGCAAGCGTCTCAAGTTCTATGTGATCGACGCGACCAGCGTTGCTCAGGAGGTCGGACTCAAGAACCGCACCAATACGGTGCTCCAAACCTGCTTCTTCGCGATCTCGGACGTGCTGCCAGGCGCCGACGCTATCGCGCAAATTAAAAGCTCGATCCGCAAGGCTTACGGCTCCAAGGGCGAGGAAGTGGTGCAACAGAATTTCAAGGCCGTGGACGGTACTCTGGCCCGGCTGAAAGAGGTGCCGGTGCCGGTCGAGGCGACCAGCCTATTCGAGCGGCCGTCTGCCGTTCCCGCGGATGCGCCCGAGTTCGTGCGCCAGGTCGTGGCTCGAATGTTCGAGGGACGGGGCAACGAAATTCCGGTGAGCCTGATGCCGGTGGACGGCACTTTCCCGTCGGGGACGGCCGCCTGGGAGAAGCGCAACATCGCCAGTGAGGTGCCGGTCTGGCGGCCGGAACTCTGCGTCCAGTGCGGCCAATGCGGCTTCGTCTGCCCGCACAGCGTCATCCGGGCGAAGTATTACGAGGAGTCGCAACTCGATAGCCCGCCGCAAAGCTTCAGGTCGGCGCCGGTCAATGTGCGCGGTTACCCGGGCATCCAATTCAGTCTGCAATTTTATGTCGAGGATTGTACCGGCTGCGGCCTGTGCGTCGAGAGTTGTCCGGTGCACAGCCAGGTCGATCCGGGAGTCAAAGCGATCAACCTCGAGCCGAAAACCCCGTCGCTGGTCGAGGCCGAACGCTCGAATATCAAATTCTTCGAACGCCTGCCGGTCAACGACCGTGCGCGGGTGGACTTTGCGAACGTGCGGGGCGTGCAATTTCTCGAGCCGCTCTTCGAGTTTTCGGGGGCTTGCGCCGGCTGCGGCGAGACTCCCTATCTCAAGCTGCTCTCGCAACTGTTCGGCGATCGGATGATGGTCGCGAATGCTACCGGTTGCTCGTCCATTTACGGTGCAAATCTTCCCGTCACGCCATGGAGCAAGAATCACGAAGGCCGTGGTCCCGCGTGGTCGAATTCGCTGTTCGAGGATGATGCCGAGTTCGGTCTCGGCTTTCGTCTGGCCGCCGACAAGCACCTCGACTTGGCAACCGCTATCATTAAGTCGATCTCGTCGGAGATGGGGGAGACCTTGGTCTCCGAAATACTGACCGCGCCGCAGACTCAGGAGTCCGAGATCCGATCCCAACGGATCCGCGTGGCGGAGCTTAAAGTTAAGCTGCTGGAGCTTGCCGAGCGAAACGATACCGCGCGTGACCTTCTTTCGGTCGTTGACCATCTGGTCCGCCGGAGCATCTGGATCGTGGGCGGCGATGGCTGGGCGTATGACATCGGCTACGGCGGCCTCGATCATGTTCTTGCGACCGGCCGCGACGTGAACGTCCTAGTGCTCGACACCGAGGTTTACTCCAATACCGGTGGGCAAGCGTCGAAGGCGACGCCGCTCGGTGCAATTGCCAAGTTCGCCGCCGCGGGCAAGCGCGTTGCGCGCAAAGACCTTGCGCTGCAGGCTATCGCTTACGGCAATGTCTATGTCGCCCAGGTGGCGATGGGCGCTAATCCACAGCAGACACTCCAGGCATTTCGCGAAGCGGAGGCCTACAAAGGTCCGTCCTTGATTCTGGCTTACTCTCACTGTATCGCGCACGGCTTCGACCTGCGCAACGGAATGAAGCAACAGGAGCTGGCGGCGGCCAGCGGCTACTGGCCTCTGTTCCGCTACATTCCGGATCTGCGCCAACTCGGAGAAAGCCCATTTCGCCTGGATTCTCCGCGGCCAACAATTCCGTTCAAGGACTATGCCTATAACGAACTGCGCTACCGCGCGCTTGCACTCATGCGTCCGGCCGAGGCGGAGGACCTGTTGCGCCGGGCGCAAGCCGGGGTCGACGAGAAGTACCGCGCTTATGAAGAACTGGCGAACCTCGGTCGCGAGCCGGGTCCTGCAAAAGTGGCGGCTGCGGCGGTGAAGCCATGAGGCGCCCGCTAGGTCACACAGGTGTAGCAGGTAAGGCATGTCCCGCGAGTAAGACCAGTAACGATCGATGGAGCAGGCCGCTATGGACCTGACAACACGCTATCTAGGATTGCATCTCAAGAGCCCAATCGTGGCCAGCGCCAGTCCGCTCACGGGGGAATTGGACAACATCCGGCGACTCGCTGATCTCGGTGCCGGCGCCGTAGTGCTCCCTTCGATTTTTGAGGAGCAGATCGAGCATGACGAACAGATGATCGAGGATCTGACCACGGTCGGCACGGAAAGTTATGCCGAGTCTCTGACCTATTTTCCGGCCGCGGCGTCTTACCGAGTCGGTCTCGATCGTTATCTGGAAGTGCTGCGTCAAGCCGCCCGTACGGTCGAAATTCCTGTGGTGGCCAGCCTCAACGGAACCAGCACCAGCGGCTGGGTCACCTATGCCCGGCAGATGGAGGAGGCCGGTGCTGCCGCACTCGAGCTCAATGTGTATTTTATCCCGGCCGATCCCGATATCTCGGGGCGCGACGTCGAGGATCGCTATACCGAGGTCCTCAAGGTTGTGAAGAAGGAGGTGAGAATTCCGGTCGCCATCAAGCTCTCCCCGTATTTCAGCGCGATGCGCCATATGGCGACGCGGCTCACCGATGCCGGGGCTGACGGTTTGGTGTTATTCAATCGATTCTACGAACCGGATATCGACCTTGCACAACTTGCGCTATTGCCGAATCTCGACCTCAGCACCGCCGCCGAAATCCGCTTGCCGTTGCTTTGGATCGGTGTCCTGTCGGGACGGCTCCAGGTGTCGCTTGCGGCCACCACCGGCGTGGAAACTTCAGACGAGGTAATCAAATACCTGCTCGCCGGTGCCGACGTCGTGATGACGACCTCGGCGCTTCTGCGAAATGGAGTGAACCACATGAAGGCGCTGCTTGACGGTCTCAAGAGCTGGCTCGAAGCGCGCGAGATCGAAACGCTCGATAGCGTTCGCGGTCGCATGAGCCAGCGTAATATCGCAAATCCGACGGTCTTCGAGCGAGCTAACTATATTCGAATCCTCCAAGGCTACCGCCCAAATCAATAAGCAGTGGTTCGCCGCGTATCGCTCCGTTGCGAGACAGCATTGGTATTCGAGTAGCTATTGAACATTCATCGAAGCGCTCGCGATTAGCAACCGCCAGTTTTCGACGGGCGTATTCTTCACCTTCAGATTATTGACGAACACTTTGAGCCGCCGGGTATCCACTCCCTTTGCGTCCTGGGCGCGCTGCCGCAGGTAGTAGGGCGGAATGGTCTGGTAGTAGAGCGTCGCGCTCACGACTGCGGCCTTGGCAACCTTACCGGTCAGCGGAACCTGGTACTCGACGGTATTGGACCCCGGGCTGTCGGTGGTCGTGTAGTCGGGGTCATTGGCGGCCTCGCCGGTTGGCCCGGTCTCCTCGGCGAACGGCCCGGCCGTGGACCATCCTTGCGGCTGGAGGCGGTTATCCTTCACCTTCTCGTTGAGTGACAGGAAGCTGGTTGTCAGTTGGTTCTGCGGATCGGTCACCAGCTCCTCATAAATCTGGACCTGATTCTGACTGGTGATCGGATTCCCTACCCAGTGATGGGTCTGAAAGGTCTGCTGCTTGGGACTGAAGAACTCCGTCACCAGCGGCTTGCGCTTGTCGCCCACGATTACGCCCTTGCGTGAGGTATCACCCGAGGCCCATAGCTCTTTGCCGGAGCTGTCGAGCACCTGGAAATCGATGAATGCGCGTCTGAATCCAACTCCGGAAGGAAAGCTGTGGCCGGCCAGATTGGTCACCCGCAAGTCCGCGGTTAAGGTTCCGTTGCTCTTGGTTGCGGACAGTATCTGCACTGTCGCGGTTTGAGTGGTGGCGATATCGACGCTTTCCGAGATCGCAGTATCCTGACTCGAAATAATGTTGGCGAATTTGCCCGGCAGGTACGGGTCTGTTTTGTAAAGTCCGAGTTGCCGGCGGAACTGCTTGAACATCTCAAGTGCAAAGGTGTTGATCCCAAGCAAGAGGTGGCGAGCGTAATTCGGCTGGAGATTCATCGTGATCGTAGCGTCGGGCGCGCGGAACTCCACCGCCGGGAACGTATTGTCCTCGATGTTCGCGATCTTATAGGTAAGCGCCGGATTCGGATTGAGCGGGTCGCCGTGAAACTCCGACGGCGTATGACAGGTCTGGCAAGGAACGGTGGCAAACTTGCTGTTCAGCCACTCGGGGAAGGTGGCCTGCTCGTAAAATGTTTTGGGCTGTCCGTTCTCCATCACCTGATTCCCGTTTTCGTCATATACCGGAAGAATGATGGTGTGGCAGGAGCCGCACAGCCTGGGATCGCTGATAGCATCGCCCATCGTCGGCAGTATGCCGAGCGCGCTAATCATTGGGTAGGTCGCAACGTCGGCATACTGCCCGTAAAGCTCCGTCGCGGGACCAAAATTGAAATTCCCGGTAAAGGTCGTATTCGTGCTCGGATCGGCAGGGTCGCCGAAGCCTTGCGTGGTGGCGTGATGGCAGGCGCCGCATGAGACACCGTCGCGCCCCAGCGCGCCATATTTGGAATCGGTCTTGTTCAATTCCGCGCGCGTTAGCAGCGCGTTCGGTCCGTTGTCGATCTGGTACTGGCGCTGGCCCATGACGCCATGGCAGTGGAGGCAGAGGTTCTGCACATATGCGGGCGGGTTCGCCTGCCCGGCAATGTTATTGTGCAGGGTTGATTCGGAGTTCAACTGCGAGAAGAAAATCGGATCGCGTCCCGCGAGACCCATCATCGAATAACGCCATTCGCCGTACTCGGAAAGGTTAGCGGTTGGCGTTACCGAATCCGGCCATAGCATGCTCGGGAGATCGGTGCGATTGGCCCCGGAAAGGGTGCCGGTAGCGTTGTGGCATGCGGCGCATTGATCGGAGGTGAGGAACTCCTCGGGACCGGCGGCCTTCCCGCCGGATACCACGTGATCGAGCGCCTCCGACGGCATGCACGCCGACTTGGGCAGCCGCAACTGGCGCACGTTGGTGAAAATTTCACTCGGAATACCGGTGTCGCGCGGCGCGAGCAATTCTTCGATCGGCGTAGACTCGCCGGGGCTCGCGAGCCGTTGGTGGATGTTGTCGAAGATGTCAGGTGCTGCACCGGGGTTGAGCGGCGGAGGATCGCTCACATGGGCAGTGGTCGCATAGGTGCCCTGAAGTCCAACGGCCGAGGCATGGCAGTTCATGCAATATAGCCCGAATCCGACAAAGGAGATCTGCGGTTCGGCGCACGCGGCAGTGGCCTTTTGCGGCTTTGTCGGCGCCGACAGGTCGGCCCAGTACCAGCCGTCCCACGATCCGGTAGAATCCTTCACCATGATGGTCCATTCGCGCAAAGGAGCCGTCAGGTTGACGTACTGCTCCTTCACCAGCATCGCGCCGTCCGGCACGTTGCCTTGACGGTTGCCGACGGTGAGCCAATCCCACAGCGTCGGCGAGTACCACACCTTGGCATATGGATGTACTCCGTTTGTGCTGCGAATCTGCGCGTCATGCTGCCATTCCTGCTTCTGATAGCAGTAGGCATTCATAAATTTTTCGAGTAGGCGCTCGAAGCCGGGCGCTGAAGCAGCCGGCAGTGGAGCGCATGGATCGGATGCTGACGCGGCGAAGATTATAGACGGTACGCCGATCACGAATATCAAGGCTAGTGCTGCGATTGCACTCTTCATACGCTCCCCCAATCAGGCACGCCGACGCAAGTTTCTACGGAAAGTAGATTCCGGATTCGCCGGGTGCCCGATTATGGCATTTAGGCCCATACCGCGATAGTGGAATTTCGCTCGAGAGCACAACCAATTGAGCCGTTTCGCAAGCAATCGAGCGGGTAGTGTAATGCCGAAATACTATTTCGGTTGGAGCGCGCGGCGAACGTAACCGAATATAGCAATGATAGAATTGAGGCGGTGGTCGGGCAGGGGGGCAGTTGCAGCCGGCCGCATCCGACTTTCTGTTTTATATCAGCGGCTGCGCCCGGTGGCAGTTCAAGGCGCCCGTCGTACGGGATTGCGATCTCGATACCGCGAAGCAGAACGATCCTCGGGAGCTTCATCTGGACAAGCGCGATCAGGCGCTGGCGCCTCGTGCGTGATAGCTCCGGCCAACTTCAGATTTTTCAGCCACGCACTTTCCGAGCGCGCGGACTTGCCACATTCTGCCGCAAATGGCATTCTCCGGCGGCCGCGAGCAAACGATCGCTCGAACTGCGTGACACCTTCGCTCGACCTGAAGCAGTTAAGTTCAACCGACGATCGAAAGAGGATACGTAATGGCAGGACCTACGGAAGCTAAACGGGACCTTCGCGTCGTAATTATTGGCGCCGGCATGGCAGGGATTCTCTCCGCTATCAAGTTGCGCGAAGCCGGGTATAACGACTTCATCATTTACGAAAAGGGCGAGACCTTTGGCGGTACCTGGCGCGAAAATACCTATCCCGGGCTGGCTTGCGACGTCCCTGCCCACCTCTATACTTATTCATTCGAGCCCAATCCTGACTGGAGCCACGTTTTCGCCCCGGGCCCCGAAATCCAGGCCTATTTTCAAAACGTCGCCAGGAAGTACCGGGTAGCGGAAAATGCCTGCTTCGGTGAAGAGATTACCTCATGCGAGTTCCTCGACGGACGCTGGCAAATCCGCACCAGCAGCGGGCGCACCGACCAGGCAGACGTCCTGATCGCGGCAACCGGCGTCTTGCACCATCCCAATAAGCCGCAACTGCCGGGGTTGAACTCTTTCCGTGGCGCGAGTTTCCACAGTGCGCAATGGGACCACAGCGTCCCGCTCGACGGAAAACGCGTCGGGGTGATTGGCACCGGCTCCACCGCCATTCAGATTACGTCCGCGCTGGTCAAGCGCGTCGCCAAGTACAAGCTTTTTCAGCGGACGGCACAATGGGTATTCAAAATGGAAAACCAGCCCTATACCGCCGCTGAGCGTGCCGCATTCGCTGAAGACCGCGGCAAAATCGATGCGCTGCGCAAAGAGATTAACGACTTCTTCGATACCTTCAGCTCGGCGATCATCAACGCCGACTCCCCCCGGATGCGCGAAATCGAAGCTGCGTGCCTGGCCAACCTCGAAGATACCGTGGTTGATCCAGTGTTGCGCGAAAAATTGCGGCCCAGCTATCGCGCGGCCTGTAAGCGCCTGATTTTCTCGCCGGATTTCTACGAAGCGATCCAGCATCCGAATGCCGAACTGGTCGTGTCCAGAATTGAGGCGATTGAACCTGCCGGAATTCGCACCAAAGACGGCGTCCTCCACGAACTGGATGTCCTCGTGCTGGCCACCGGCTTTCATGCCGATGCCTTCATCCGCCCTGCCGTGGTGCGCGGCCGCGGTGGCGTCGATCTCGATAAGGTGTGGGAAGATCACCCGGTCGCATATCTATCGATTGCGATCCCCGAGTTTCCTAACTTCTTTATGCTCAACGGCCCTAACGGACCGGTGGGGAATTTCTCCCTGATCCGCATCGCCGAGCAACAACTCCATTACATCATGCAACTGATGGACAAGATTCGCGCCGGTGAATGTCGGGAAATCAGCCCGCTCCAGTCAGCTTCAATGACGTTCGAAGCGGACCGCGCCGAGGCCGCCAAAAAATCGATCTGGGCGACTGGATGCAAGAGCTGGTACCTGGATAAGCACGGTGTCCCGGCGAGTTGGCCATGGTCGTCGGCGCGCTTCGACGAAGAAATGGAGGCACCGAAGTTGGACGCGTACGATCTTGCGGCCGGCTGATTTTATAGAGTTCCGCTACACCTTATATCGTCAGCGTCGGGCGTGATTCGCTAACGCCCGGCGCTGACGGAGAATTGCGCAGGCGCATCACGACGGCTGAGGGCAATTCTGCGGGTTTTTGCTCAAATTGCAAAACGTCATCGAGAAGTTGCCGCCACCGACCAGTTCGCTGATACCATTCGAGAGGTCATTGATTTCAACGTTGGTATAAGTGACGTCGTACAGAACGATCTGTCCCATTCCCCGGCAGGAACCCGAGGCCGGATCCGGTTCCTCGACGTCTACAGTGTTACCGGTGACTCCTTTCCTGGACACCGGAAGCGTAAAGGACATTTCAAAAGGACCACCGACCGGGTCTAATGCTACGGCGGCGCGCCTGCCCATTACGCATGCATATGTCGCCATGACCGTGCCGGTAACAGAGTAGTCCACCGAAGTGGTCGTCAATCCGGTCTCCGTCCACCGAGGAAGCAGATCGCCAGCGTCGAATCCTACATTAAAAATTCGTGCGCTGGTGCTACGAAATTCCTGTGCAAAGGCGGGATTCTGCACAAGCAGAACAACCGCTCCGACGGCAACCAGAAATCTGAGAGTTTTCATTTTTGCTTCACCTCAGGAGCGTCAGAGTCATCTTTTACTGTTCTACGGTTTGAAGCGCTTCACAAATTCGGGTTGCACTATTTGCGCCAAGGCCAAATACCGCTCTTTTAACGTCAAATGCTCTCTTCGATGCTCCCTTTCCGCACAAGAGATGTAGCTGGTCGATACGACTTCAAGGACCTGCGGCCGCAGAAATTCCGAATGTCGAGAAAACGCTCGGGTCTTGAGGGTCGGATCCATTGAGTCGCCCGAATTCTCGGAATCTTGTCGGCGCGCTTTTCGTGGCTCTGCTGTTCCGCAAAGATGAGCGGCCTGACTTTATACACGGAAAATAGTGGCCGGATTGAAAGGAGGAAATACAAAACAAAGGACGCCAGGCAAGTAAGGAATTTTGCCGCTGTTGGGCGAACGATTTCCCAAGCATCATGAGTAGGAGGCGAGCCCGCGGTGGCGGCACAGTTAATGCGCCGGATCAAATAAGATCGAATAAGGAGGGCCGTCGATGGATCATTCAGCTTTCATCCGCGAGGTCGCCCGGCGCATGGCATGCGATGAGAAGCGAGCTGATGCGCTGACATTTGCTGTGTTACGAGAGTTAGGCGAACGACTGACACCGAAAGAGGTTTCCGACGTCACCGCGCAGATGCCGCATGAATTACGTAGCCTGTTGACCTCGTTAGAGCGGCCGGATCGACCCGTGCGCCGTATTCACGCCGCGGAATTCATTGGGGAAGTGCGCAAAATAATGAGCCTGCCTGACGAGGCTGAGGCTCGACGTGCAGTGATGTCGGTTTTTGCGGTGCTGCAGAAGTTGCTTGGTAGCGTCAGCGGGCTCGAAGGCGAAGCTTGGCATGTGATGAGCCAGTTGCCCAAAGACCTCAAGAAGATGTGGATCGAAGCGGCGCGCACGACTGAGAAATAAGGCATGACTTCAATGCGCGCGGTCGGGCAATCGGGTGAATCAGACTTCGCTGTTCGCTGATGCGGGCCAGCAACAATTTCGCTATCAGTCTGCACTCAAGTCTGATTGCCTCTGGCACTGAGCTGCGGCCAATCGCTCCAGTGCTGTGGCGGAAGGACGCAGCCGATCAATGACGGCCGAGACCGAGCCGGCAACGACAACGCTCGAAGCGGCGACCTTCGGATAGAAACAGTTCCCGTCGCGGCCTGAAATCGAAGCGGCTTATCGAAGTCGCCCGCAGCGGATCCTCGACAACTTCTCATCTGTAATCGTGCCATCGGTCCCCTCGCCGCCCATTATTCTTTGCCCTCCTGAGCGCATTTCCTCAGCCCCGTTGCTACTGGACTTAGGCGCCCTCGTGAGTCCATAAGGAAGGACTCTGGCAATTGCGCAATCGCGGTTGCGATGTCGGAGCACGCTTGGCGGTCGCATGGAATCGCGAAATATCAAACTGCCATCGGCGACCCCGCTCGGAGTCGGCGTCAAGATCTTCTACGGTCTCGGATCGGTTGCCTTCGGCGTTGAGTCAGTCGCTCTCGGCTCGCTGGTCCTCCTCTTCTTCAATCAAGTGATCGGCTTGCCCGCGTCCTGGGTCGGAGCAGCGATCATGTTCGCACTGATCTTCGATGCGATCTTTGATCCCTTGCTCGGCCAGTGGTCCGACCACCTGCGTTCGCCCTGGGGCCGGCGCCATCCCTTCATGTACGCGTCGGCAGCCCCACTCGCGCTGGCATTCTACTTCCTGTGGAGTCCGCCGCACGGCTGGTCGCAGCACGCGATGCTGGCTTATCTCTTCCTGATGCTGGTCGCGGTCCGCCTCCTGGTGAGTCTTTACGAGATTCCAAGCGCCGCACTCGCGCCCGAGTTGACGCCTGACTACGACGAGCGCACGTCCTTGATGGCCTACCGCTTCTTTTTCGGGATGCTCGGCGGCACCGCGATGACGGTGCTGGCGTTCCAGGTCTTCCTCCGCAAGGACGCTACTCACCCGCTTGGGGTGCTCAACCGTCACGGCTACCAGCAGTACGGCCTCGTTGCCGCGGTGGTGATGCTGGTGACGATTCTCGCGACCTGCATCGGTACTCAAGGGCGCTCCATCGTTCCGGCGCCGCGCAATCAAGCCGCAAAATTTGGCGACAAACTTCGCGAATTGCGCGTCATACTTTCGAACCGTTCGTTTCTCGCCCTGATGATTGCCGGAATCATCGCGAGTATCGGTGCCGGGCTGAGCAGCGGGCTGGGACTCTATATCTCGACTTACTTTTGGGAGCTTACGCCGAAGCAGATCTCATATCTGGTGAGCTTCGGTTTCCTGTCGGCGATCCTCGGCGTGTCGCTCGCCACTCCGGTCTCCAGGCGGCTCGGCAAAAAGAAGGCCATGCTTTTGCTCTTCACGATTTCCGCGGTCGCCGGCTCGCTTCCAATTCCGCTGCGCCTGATTGGCCTGATGCCGCCCAATCACTCCCTTGCGCTGCTGCTCGCGTTGCTTGCCGACGGCCTCGTGCGCGACACTTTGGGGATCATGGGCTTTATCATCGTGGCCTCGATGATGGCCGATGTGGTCGAGGACATCGCTGTCCAGACCAACCAGCGCTCCGAGGGACTGTTGTTCGCCGCCAACGGGCTCCTCCAGAAGTGCGTAAGCGGCGGCGGCACATTTCTGTCGGGCCTGCTGCTCCAGTGGGTTAACTTCCCCCAAGGCGCCGTGCAGGGGCAGGTCGATCAGTCGATCTTGCGCCACCTCGTACTGTTCTTCGTGCCGATCTCGGTCGGGTGCAGCGCTGTCGCACTGACCGTGCTCACCTTCTACAAGATCGATCGCACCTTGCACGAGCACAATCTCGAGCGGCTGAGCGACGCGGCCGCGCTCGCGGAGCTAGGCAGCGTCGAAGCCGAGGAAGGTGTCGCACCGCTGACGCGCATAGTCTAGGCAACTGGCGCCCCGGCCGCGAGACGATTCAGCCTGAGCGCGACGCTTCGAAAGCGCCGCCCGCCGGCCGTCAGTGTCGCACCGTCAGCGCGGCGCCCTTAACGTCTAGATCGGTAGAACGCGCGCACGTCCTTGACCAATTGCTCCGGCTCCTCGCTCGGCGCGAAATGGCCCCCCGACGTCATCGGCGTCCAGTGTTGAAGGTTGAAATAACGCTCGGCCCACTTGCGCGGCGGTATCAGCAATTCTCGCGGGAATACTCCGATCCCGGTCGGCGCCTCGACCACCGGCGTCCGGTCGTGCACCGGCTTCCACGGATGCTCCCGCGCCTCGTAATAGTAGCGCACCGAGGTCACGAAACATTCGCTCACCCAGTACAGCATGATGTGCGTGAGGAGTTCGTCTTTGCTGTAGCGCCGCTCGACGTCCCCGCCGCAATCGCTCCACGCGCGCCGCCGCTCGAGCATCCAGGCCAGCAGGGCCACCGGTGAATCGTGCATTCCGTAAGCCAGCGTCTGCGGATCGCGCGTCTGCACCGCAATATGGCTGATGATCCCCGGCTGGGCTTCTCGCGTGCGCAAGAGCGCCGCCTGTTCGTTGGCCGCGTAGTCGCTATCCTTGAAGCCACCGCCGCTGAAAAAGTCCATCGGGATCGTCAGCGTCAAATAAATTCCGATCACATGTTGCGGGTACTTGTGTCCGAGTTGCTCGGTGATAAGCGCACCCCAGTCGCCGCCTTCTGCGGCGAACTTCGAGTAGCCCAACACCTCGCGCATCAGCGTCACCCAGATATCGGCCGTGCGCCACCAGTTGATCCCGGGTGTGGTGAGCGGAGTCGAAAAGCAAAATCCCGGCAGCGACGGCACCACCACGTCGAAGGCGTCCGCCGGGTCGCCTCCGAACGATGCCGGATCGGCCAGCGGACGAATCACCTTCTGTAAATCCCAAAACGTCCACGGCCATCCGTGCGACAGTATCAGCGGTATCGGCTTAGGACCCTTGCCCGGCTCGTGGATAAAGTGAATCGGCATTCCGTCGATCGTCGTGCGGTAATGCGCGAATCGATTAATCTCGGCTTCGTGCCTGCGCCAGTCGTAACGGTCGCGCCAATACGCCACCAATTCTTCGAGGTACGCGCGGTTGGTACCGTAAGCCCAGTTTTCATTGTTGAAATCGATCGGATAACGCACGCGCGATAGTCGGTCGCGCAGGTCGCTCAGGACCGCGTCCGGCACCGCTATTTTGAATGATTCCTTTTTCATAAAGGCCCTTCGCGAATGTGTTCGCACCCGACGCTACCGCCATTCGCTGCTATATCATTGTTCCGCGACATCATCACGTCGCTGGCAAAGTTTTCCCCGCCACACAACCGATCCTCCGCCGGCTGATTCCCGCGCCCGTCAACTCCCGAGCAGCGCCACGCATGATCGGCGGTTTTGGGGTCCAGCGTTAAGGGGAGAGCGGGCCTGGCGCGAATATCAAGATTTCGCGCGTCTCGCTGGCGACGGCCGCTTCTATCCGTGTATGCTTTTAATTGGCGTCGCATACCCGTCCTTGCGCGCACGCAGCGTCGAACGACGCCCGATTCCGCCGCCTATCACCTATAAGGAGGATGCCATGCTGACTTTTCTCGCAAAAATCACCGTCAAGGCTGGCCGCGAAGACGAATTCGAGCGACTCATGCGCCCGGTTGTGCCTCAGGTTCAGGCCGAACCAGGCAATCGCGCCTATATCTTCCACCGCTCGATCGACAATCCGCACATGTTCATGTTTTACGAGCAGTACGTCGACCAGGCCGCGCTCGAAGCCCATCGCGCGCACTTGAAAGAATTGGGCATCGACCTCGTTTCGTTTTTCGACCAGCCGATTGCCCGCGAATTATACGATCTGCTCGCTTGACGCTGCGCGACGACGCGCGCTTCGCGCCGCCCGGGAAGCATCGCCCGAGGCCCGTGGCCTCTCACGACGCCGTCGCGCGCACCCGAATAGCGGCGGCACATATTAAGGGCGGCCGTCTTCATTGGTTGCCCTAGAACAACGCGAGCGGATTCACCGGTGAGGCTGTCCCCTGCTTGAGGATCAATGGCGCCATGACGAACTGGAATCCGTAGCGGCGATTGCGTGCGCAGGCCTCCGCCACCGCATCGAGGTCCGCATTGTCAATCAGATGAAGCCCCATCATCACCAGCACGCAAGTATGCACCGGCAACGCGAGTTCCTTGTACCCGCTGGGAACCACATCGCTGATACCGTCCGATCCCAGAACCGCAATTTTGCGCTCGTGCAGCCACGGCAGACAGGTCGCGTCGAGTCCGGCCATCCCCTCCTGAAAGACGTCCCACGCGCCTTTCGCCTTGCGTAGCTTCGCTCGTCCGGTCCGCACGAACAGTACGTCGCCTTCCTCGACCCGCACGCCATGGTCCTTCTCGGCGGCGTCGAGGTCTTCAGGAAAAATGCGGGTGCCGTTCTTCGAGCCAGTCGACCTTTTTAATCTTCGGAATGTCGAGCAGGACGCCGCGGCTGATCACGCCCTGGCTCGCGACATCGACGGCACACTTCTTCGCACCGTGTGATCCGACTTCGGTGGCGTCGAAACCGTTGTACATCTTGCCCTTGTAAAAAACATGGCACAGCGCGTCGAGATGGGTGTTAGCCAGACCATGCGGTGCAATCGCAAAATAGTCGGCGCTGTATGGCAGCAATTCCACCTCGTTAGCGTCATGGCCAACCTGCTGCATCAGATGCGTCACTGGTGTCGGATTGTCCGCCGCGACGACCGTAGCCAGAGGCAACGCGAGTGATACCGCCTCACCGGTCTCGACCAACTTGGCAGCGGAGGCGCGTTTTTTGTCAGTGATAAAATTGAGCGCGCCGCGTTCGTCGTCCTTACCCCAGCGGCCCCAATTGCTGCATTTCTCAAAAACACCCTTTACTTCTTCTTCGGTGAAGCCTTTTGCCATTACTCATTCCTCCGTGCTGACATTGTTCGGGAGCAGGACTTTAAGCGTTGATTCGAGGCCCGTGCGCTCTGATTCGACGCCGGCCGCGCTATTCTGCCGACCAGCCCATGATTCCGGTTCCGGTGGACCAAGGTTTCAGCGGCTCATAGGCGAGCACCCGCGGACGCAACCGCGACGGCATTGCGCCGGCCACGGCCAGCCAGTCGCGAATCTCATGGCCGCCGTTGCCGGCGACCGCCTCGAGATCTTCATAGCGCGCGTAACGGCCGGTGGCCTCGGCGAATTCGCGGCGCACCAGGCAATCCAGGAACCACCGATCGAACTCCTCGTTTATTCTGCCAGTCTGTGGCGGTCCGACCCAGTGCGACAGTCCGCCCGTACCGAGGAACGCGACCCGCGTCGTTTCGGGCCATCGTTCGATACATCCGCCGATGAACGCACCGACATCGAAGCATCGTTTCGGCGTCGGCATCGGGGGCGCGAAAGCGTTGACGACGATCGGAATAATCGGAATGTCCCAGCGCGGCGTCAGATGCATCATCGGTGCGATCTCGGCATGGTCGAGCGCAAGCTCTTCCGAAAAGGCAAAATCGACACCGCCTTCGAGTCCTTCGCGCACGATGAAGCGCGCAAGACTGCTCATGATCGGAAGGCGCACGTCGGGAATATTGAAACCCGCGATTGCCGGACCCACGGCTTCTTCGCCAACGCCGACCAGGAAAGCCGGTAGGTTGTCGAAGAAGCAGCGGTCGAAGTGGTCGTCGGCAAACGTTATGAGTACGTCGGGCCGTGCGGCTTCGAGGATCTTGCGCGCGCGCTCGAAGCCCGTTTGCAAACTGTTGCGTTCGGCGTCAGGCAGACGCTCCCAGTTCCTGGGCGAGGCCATAAACGGGACATGCGAGCATGCGATACCAGCGACAACTTCTGCCATGGCCGCTCTCCTTCGTGCGCGATCTTTACCGGAGGGGTGATCGACGCATGACTATTTCGACGGTCCGCCGGGATTCATCGCGACTCCGTATTCCTTCATCGTCTTGCCTGCCGCGGCTCCGTGGGCCAGTAGCAGCAATAATGGATTAACGCCGCGATCGTAAAGCTCGCGAATCGCCCAGCGCCGGAGCAGGTCGCGCTCGATTGAGTCGAGCCGATACCGATCCAGCACCGCTTCGGCGTCGGTGCGGAAACGCGCCGCCAACTCCGGCTCGCGGCGAAGATCGCGTAGCAACTTGTCAACCTGGTAGCGGCTCATGTTCCGTTCTCTCCCTTCGTCAAAGCAATACGCATCGGTACTGGGAAACAACTTCGCGGTCGCAAGCAGATACTACCAGTGCTTATGAGTGATTCCCTCAAGGATGTCCAGCATACGGCAAGTACTTACAGCGATCGTCATCGCGCGCTCTGCTGTTCGCTGCGTAAGGCCGCATGCTACAAAAGGGAGCTTCTGTCCTTGGCGAGGGCTGATGAGATGCGCTATGCGAGTTGCGGTACGGATAATCGGGACACCGCGAAGTTCTGCGACAAATGTGGCGCACGACTGTCGCCCGAATGCCTTACGTGCGGAGCCGAGAATCGCCCCGATGCGAAGTTTTGCGACTCGTGCGGTGCGGCGCTCGATGCGAGCGCCGCTGTATCGGCGAAGAGATCAAACGCTGCGCCGGTTCGTGTGGCCGAAACCCCGGCGGCTGAACATATCGAGGGCGAGCGCAAGACGGTGACGGCGTTGTTCGCCGACATCAAGGGCTCGACCGAGCTGATGGAGGACCTCGACCCCGAGGAAGCCCGCGCGATCATCGATCCGGCATTGAAGCTGATGATCGACGCGGTCCAGCGTTACGACGGTTACGTCGTGCAATCGACCGGCGATGGTATTTTCGCGCTGTTCGGCGCGCCGGTCGCCCATGAGGACCATCCGCAGAGGGCGCTTTATGCCGCGCTCCGAATGCAGGAGGAAATGCGGCGGTACTCGGCGAAGCTACGCGAGATGGGCGACCTGCCGGTCGAAGCGCGGGTCGGCGCGAATACCGGCGAAGTGGTCGTGCGTTCGATCTCCACCGGCGGCGGCCATGTCGAGTACACGCCAATCGGCCATACTGCCAACCTCGCCTCGCGGATGCAGGCGCTGGCGCCGACCGGTTCGATCGCCGTCAGCGAGAATACGCGCAAACTGTGCGAAGGCTACTTCCTACTGAAATCGCTCGGCCCGACGCGGGTTAAGGGTCTGAGCGAGCCGATCAACGTCTATGAAGTGACAGGGCTCGGACCGCTGCGGACGCGGCTGCAGCGTTCGGCGGGTCGTGGGCTGACCAAGTTCGTGGGGCGCGAGCGCGAGATGGAGGCGATGCGCGCCGCCGCCGATCGCGCAACCTCCGGCCACGGACAGATCGTCGCGGCGATGGCCGAGGCCGGCACCGGCAAGTCGCGGCTGGTGTTCGAATTCAAGGCCACTCATCAGTCCGGCTGGATGGTGCTCGAAACCTTCTCGGTGTCGCACGGCAAGGCCAGCGCCTATCTTCCGGTGCTCGATCTATTGCACGGCTACTTCAAAATCGTGGGCGAGGACGATCAACGGACGCGGCGCGAGAAACTAACCGGCCGCATACTCGCGCTCGACCGTACGATGGAGGATACGCTGCCGTACCTGTTCGCGCTGCTCGGGATCGTCGAGGGCGAGGACCCTCTCGCCCAGATGGACGCGAACATCCGCAAGCGGCGCACGCTCGACACGATCAAGCGCATCCTGTTGCGCGAGTCGATGAATCAGCCGCTGATGGTGATCTTCGAGGACCTGCACTGGATCGACGAGGCGACTCATGAGTTCCTGAATCTGCTGGCCGATTCGATCGGTACGGCGAAAATTCTGCTGTTGGTGAACTATCGCCCGCAATACTCACATCAGTGGAACAGCAAGACTTACTATACGCAACTGAGACTCGACCCGCTCGGTAAGGAGTCTGCCGACGAGGGCTCTCGGCGTTGCTCGGGGACGGCGTCGAAGTAACGGCGCTCAAGCGCCTGATTATCGAAAAGACCGAAGGCAATCCGTTCTTCATGGAAGAGACGGTGCAGGTGCTGATCGATGAGGGTGCGCTCGTGCGTGACGGGGCGGCGGTGAAGCTGACTCGGTCGCTCAATACTTTGAAAATTCCGCCGACAGTGCAGGGGATTCTGACCGCGCGCATCGATCGCCTGCCTGCCGATGCGAAGGACCTGCTGCAAACCCTGGCCGTCATCGGACGCGAGTTCCCGATGTCGCTGATTCGTGCGGTCGTGCCAAAAACCGACGACGAACTAAACCGCCTGCTCAACGATCTGCAACTGGGCGAGTTTATCTACGAGCAGTCGGCCGTGGGCGACACCGAATATATTTTCAAACATGCGCTGACGCAGGAAGTCTCTTACAATTCGGTCCTGATCGAGCGGCGCAAGCAATTGCATGAACGCATCGGCGCGGCACTCGAAACGCTCTATGCGAGTTCGCTCGACGACCATCTGGCCGAATTGGCCCACCATTACTGGCGCAGCGCCGACCGCGCCAAGGCCGTCGAGTTCCTCCATCGCGCGGGCGGTCAGGCGTTCAAGCGGGCGAGCTACGGCGAGGGAGAATCGTACTTTGCCGCCGCGCTTAAGGTTCTGGAGGCGATGCCGGAGTCGCCGGAGCGTGATGCGCGCGAACTGCGAGTGCGCAGCGCGCTTGCTCGCTCGATGGCAGCCAGCAAGGGCTGGGGTGCGCCGGAAATGCTGGAGATGGCAGGACGCGCCCGTTCGCTGGCCGAGAAAACCGCCAATCTTCCCGCGCTGGTCCGGCAACTGTTTACCGAGACCAACTACGCCGTGGTGAGAGGCGACTTCTCCGCCGCAGCCGTGCTTGCAGACGAGCTACTCGAAGTCGCGCAGCGCGAGGGCAGTCCAGCCAGTCTGGTCCTAGGGCATAACATGCAATTCCAGGCTCGCTTCTATCGTGGAGATTGCCTGGGAGCCGCGGAGCATTTCGAACGCGGGCGCGAGTTTTTCGACGCGCCCGGCTTCCCGCAGGCCCGCGGCGCGGAGGTGCTAGCCTTCGGCATCGCAAGCTGGCTCGCATGGATTACCGGACGTGCCGATACCGCCCGCGAGCGCGTCCGCCGATGCCTCGAGGAAACTCGGCGCAATCACTATGACGTCGCGTTCGGGCAATTTACCGCGGCGTGGCTGCATGTTTTGCTTGGAGAATTCGAACCGGCCGAAGCTCTGGCGGCGAAGGCGCTATCGCAATCCGAAGAGCGCGGATTTCCTGAAGTCGCGCTCTGGTCTCTTGCGTCACTGGGTCGGGCACGCGGTGAACTCGGCCGCACCGCCGAAGGAGTTGACCTGCATCACCAGTCAGTGGCCAGTGCTACCGAAAGCGGTGCGCGTATCGGCCTAGTCTCGACGCTCACATGGCTTGCCTGGGTGCAGATGCTGGACGGTGCGATCGTCGCCGCCATCGGAACAATCGAGGATGCGTTGAAGGCAAATCCCGAGGAACTTTGGTACCTGCCCGAGACCTATCGAGTCCGCGGAGAATTAAGGCTCGAACAGGGAAACCGCCACCTTGCGGAAGCCGACTTTCGCGAAGCGATCGCGCTCGCGCAAAAGATGGGTGCGAAGGCGTGGGAGTTGCGCGCAGCCACCAGCCTCGCGCGGCTGCTGCGCGATACCAATTGCCGCAACGAGGCGCGAACGACGCTCGCCGAGATTTACAACTCGTTCACCGAGGGCTTCGACACGGCCGACCTCATCGACGCGAAAACTCTCCTCGAAAAACTGAGCGGATAAATCGAGATGCTCTGCGCGAGCGGACGCTGGTGACAGGAGTGCAATGGCGACTGCCTTCGTGAACTCGATGGATATCGCTGCGGGCCATGTCGGCGTATGTCTGTCCGCCTGACCGATTTACCCGCGTTTATGAGCCGCGCCCGGGACTGAGGTTTTGCCGCAGGCGACGCATCCGACCGGTGACGGTTCGTGCGATGCAACGTGCAGTGCGGCCAGATTTCGCCAAACCCCGTCAATCTTGAGCAATCCATCCGCGGTCCTGAAATCGAAGCTTGAGTTGGGCTGCAATCTCGTCGGCGGTTGACTTCGCACGACCTTCCAGCCCCGACCTGCCGCTCGCCGCGCCATAGATCTTCAGGCCGCCAACCACGATCAGGCCCACCGGATTCGCTGCGGCTATAGCCACTGCGGCGGGTACCACTAAACCAGGTGTTTTGTTTCCCGATGAGGTAAGGGTCCCGGAACCAAGCTTTCGCAGACCGTGAGGGGTCACCACGAATCCCTCTACCACCGTATCCATCTCAGCTGTTCCGGCGCCAAATCCTATGACCAGACGTTTGGCCATCGCTCTCGTGCCGCCGCCCTCGGTTGAAACGATGTATCCACGGATCACGCCGTCGCCAATCTGCGGCGCCGATCCCGGACCAGCTTCAATCGCGGGCATCCCCATATTCTGAATATCCTTGACCAACTCCTGAGCGATCATCGCGCCGTATTTGCGGCCGGTTTCAATTTCTTCGGCGGTGGGCGGCGTACTTGGCGCACCGACCTGTCCAGCGATCGACGAATCCGCCGGCATATCGGATGGCGCGGCTACGAAGTCATATACCCAGATTTGATTTGGACGCGCGAGCCCAAGCGACGTCAAGGGTGTTTGCTCGGTAACTTTGGTTGAAGCGCAGCCGGCCAGCATCGCCGCCACAAACAAAAGCCCAATCGCTCTAGTGTACGTTTTCATTGCTGCCATCGAAACCTCCACCGACTGGTTCATTAATAATGGAACGCTGTTTTTCCTTAATTCACCGATACTTGCCGGATATTCCAAAATATCCGTCTTTTTGCTCACCGGGACTCTGGGACTCGCCCATCGACAGGTTTGTTCGAGCGCGGCCACCCAAGCCTTCGACAAAAATGGTTTTCAACAGTTCCCCTAGCATATTTATCGCTCGGATGATGTCGGCAATTCTGTAGTGTCGGAATGACACGATTGACAATACGCAGTCAGTTATTTGGCAATCTGCTCGAGCACCTAGGGTTCTAAGCAGACACCGAATACCGCGAAACTTTCTCCGTCGCCGGTGATGTTCCCAGTCATGTCGCCCGTGTCCTGGTTGATGATCAAGGACCAGACTCGTTGAGCCTCCCCTCCAGAGAGAATGAGATTGCCTCCCGCATGAGTTTCACGCGCAATAGTGGAGTGCCGCCCTTTCTGTTCGGCACTTATGCGCTTGCCGTGGAGATCGACGGTGAAGAGCTGCGGGAGATTCTCGCTCTCGGCAGTGCCGCGTTTGCAGTTGCCGTCGTTGCCACATTCTGACACGGCCGTCGGAACACAAGTGAATGGACGCGATCCGTCCAACTCGATTTTTGCACTCGCATAGCACGGGGCAAGACTAACGCTGGCCGAAACAAGTAGCGCTCCAATGATGCCGAGGGATTTCATTGCTCACCTCCGAGCCTGGCTTCCCATCTGAACATTTCGTCATCACTCGATCGTGTATCCGCGACCAACCATGCAGGCTCGGAAGGCTCGATCGTAGTTATGGCGACCTTGTGCCAACGCGTTTTGCTCCTGCTGCACATAATTCCGCTGCTGATATTGCTCCTGCTCCGCCCATCTCCGCCTCCGCATACCGCCAAAGACGCCGCCCATCGCCGCACCCATCGCTGCACCTTTTCCAGCGTCGCCGCCGATGGCACCCCCGATTGCTCCAAGGGCGGCTCCGCCGGCAGCGCCCCGAAACAATCCACCCTGCGGCCGTCCTGCCGTTGGCGGAGGGGCGCTGGGTTGTGGCGGATTTGCTGGATTAAAGCCGCTTTGCTGAACTGCCCAGGAGTAGCACTGGCCCTGGTCGAGTTGCTGTTGGTGAGCACTCTGACCCTTGCTCGGATAGATGAACATGCGCGACCCACGTTGTTGACTGGGGGCTCCGCCGTATGAACCATATGACTCCCCGTACGACTGGTACGCTTGTGCCAGTGGCCCGATAGACTTGGTTGGATCAACCGCCTGCCCTATGAAGAGCCCGAGAGAACCAGCGGTGATCTGCCCCTCCGGAATGGGCGAGATCGCTGGTGTCAGGGTACGTTGTTCGGAGGCACCAATGGAGTTCGGCGGATATGCGCAAACACCGACCAGCAGCAGCCCGCATACAGCGCCGCTAAACCGTTTCGAAGATTTGATCATGAATCATCTCTCCCATTGGTGGCTGGCTTCGATCCGTGCCAGTTTGAGCGGCAAAACCGGCTCGATGACAATACCCGAGCAGCGGTGGCGGGAGTATTTTCGATTCCAGAAAGACCGTTGCGTCAGCGGAGCCCGGCGCACCTGTCGTTTGCCGCTGCGCTTGAGTGGAAGTCGAATTCAGCAACACGACCACCAGATGCATCTGAACCACAGTGGAAGATCTGATGGCTCCCTCCCGTTCACTTAATCCTGACACTTCTTTTACCTGGTTCTCCGGGTTCAATCCGCAAAGGTTTACATGCGCTGGATATTTCAGACGCCAATATTTATTAATGCGAATCTGGTGACAATTGGACTTTAGTCTGATCCCCGCGATCCCCTCGTACTCGGTAAGAGCTTAGCGAAAGTCATACGAAGTGCAGCTGAAATCTTTACTCGCTATGGAGTCGATACCGGACGGCAGTGATCCGCTGCGCAGAAACCCGGGCAATCGGAAGTCGAGGATTGAACCTGGTGCGATCAGTTGTGCCCGGTTATTCTGGCCAGTTTATGGCTCGCATACCTCAAGGGGGGGAACCTCGACCGAAGCTCGCCGCCTCGGGTTCCGTGCGGTGATCGGTTGCCAGCTATTCGCTCGCGGCCATCGTGATTGCTGAGGGCGGGCCGCAAAGCTGTCCGGATTTCGGATCCGAGGTTGGAGCGGACCGCACTGCGCACGCCAGCACACCTCGGCCGTCTTCACCTCCACTTCCTGCTCAAGCAGAATCCCAATGTTCTGGCCCTCGCTGAATCGGCTGCCCTGAATCGTCCATCTCCTTTCAGTCGGCGGCCTCTACCTCAATTCCGCTGCGCGCGAGGGGTGCAAGCCACCCGGTGCCTTTGCTGAAATCGCGGCCTGCGATCAATGTAAAAGAGATGCTCTGAGCGCTTGGACGCCCCATTGAGCAGGTCGAGAGACTACCGCTTCGTCGGAAACAGAGCCGTCAGCTGTAACCGGAGGATCCATTGAGGGGCCCCAGGCGGGCGGCGCACGATGTCATATCTGGAGTTGACCCGGTTTCGTAGACGGTGTTGGGGAGAAAGGAAGAAGGAGGTTCCCGATGCCACCAACGCATCCACGGTAGCCGCTGGAATACCGGCGGCGGATCGTCGAACTGGCGCGCGCTGGACGGAAGATCGAGGAGCTGGCGCGCGAGTTCGAGCCCTCAGCCAATGCGATCCGCAAATGGCTCAAGCAGGCGGCGCTCGATGAGGGCCTGCGCAGTGACGGCTTGACCACTAGCGAACGGGAGGAACTTAACCACCTGCGGCGGGAGAACCGGGTGCTGCGCGAGGAGCGGGAGATACTTGCAAAAGCCGCGGCCTGGTTCGCTCAGGAGACCGGCGCGACGCCGTCGCGGCGGTCGCATTCGTAGGGGCTAACCAGGCCATGCACGGGATTGCCACGATGTGCCGCGTGCTGGGCGTCTCCCCCGGCGGTTACTACGCGCGGCTAAAGCGTCCGCCCTCGGCGCGGGCCCGGGCGGATGGCGAGTTGTGCGGGCGGATCGCCGAGATCCATCGCCACTCGCGCGCCACCTACGGCGCGCCGCGCATCCATGCCGAACTCAAGGAACAGGGCATTAGGGTGGGATGCAAACGGGTGGCGCGGCTGATGCGCGCGGCGGGGCTTCGCGGCGTGAGCCGGCGCAACTGGATAATCACCACGGTGCGCGATCGCCAGGCGCGCCCGGCCCCCGACCTGGTCGAGCGCAACTTCAGCGCGCCGGCGCCCAATCGGCTGTGGGTCGCCGATATAACCTACATTCCCACCTGGGCGGGCTTTCTCTATCTGGCCGTGGTGCTCGACGCGTTTAGCCGCAAGATCGTGGGCTGGGCGATGGAGACTTATCTGCGCACCGAGTTGGTGCTCAAGGCGCTGGAGATGGCGCTGGGGCAGCGGCGTGCGGCCGGGGTGATTCATCACTCCGATCAGGGGAGCCAGTATACGTCGCTGGCCTTCGGCCAGCGCTGCGATGAGGCCGGGGTTAAACCGTCGATGGGCTCGGTGGGCGACTGTTGCGACAACGCGATGTGCGAGAGTTTCTTTGCCACGCTCGAATGCGAACTGCTCAACCGGCGCAGTTTCAAGACCCAGGTCGAGGCGCGCATGGCCGTGTTCGATTTCATCGAAGGCTGGTACAATCCGCATCGCCGCCATTCGGCGCTCGACTATCGCTCGCCGGTGGAGTACGAACGCCTTCATCGCGAACTGGGCATGCAGACCATGAGGAGCTCGGCCGCCGCGGGCGGTGCTTGGCCAGCAGACCAATTGCTGGCCGGCGCGCCGCAGACCGCGTCGTCCTCGAATCAGCAACCCATAACGCTTTCCGGCCCGGCCTCAAATCAGGTGGAGGCCGGGACCGAAAAGCTGCTATCAGGCCAATCTCGGGAGGACGCTTTCGGCGAGGTTAAACCAGGACGCTAAACCAAGCCCGATACCGTCTACCGAATCGGGGTAGGTCCATATCCGCCAACCTGGACACTCATCGCGTGCGACCCGATATAGAAAGCATCGCCAACGTCCGCCCCGATCGGGATCGTCCATCCGTCGGTCTCGTCTGCGGTCCAGTCGAAAGTAATTGCCGGATTGCAGTCAACATACCAACCGCTTTTGAAGTTATAACTGACCTCGGGTTCCAAATAGGTTTGGTTGACACTCCCGCGCTCGCGGTTTCCAGCGAAGGACATCAGTTGATACGCAAGTACGCCGTTGAACCAGGGGCCGTTAGAGTAAATCAGTGCTGCGGTTGGGCCGGCAGACCATCTGCCGGTACCGAGTTCATCGGCGGTCGCCGTAGGAAATTCAAAGATCGGCCCAGCGCCCCAAATCCATTCGCTCGCATCATGAGGAGTGAGAAAATACGAAGTCTGCAGGTCACCTAGCCCCAATTGCTCGCTCGGGCTTGGAAGATAGGTCACAGACAGGCTCGGTTGTACGATCAAATCCCACTCACGGTTCAAGGAGACCGGGATCAATGGAGCAACATTCAGACCCGCCCCCGCGTTGCGATGGGGACCGACGCCGAAACCCGTGGTCACCTGGAGCGGTACCTCCACGAAATCTTCGAACGGATTGTGGACGCTTTTCGCAAGGTCCTGAGGCGCGGTGCTCGTTGCGGTTTGTGCCGCCACGACCGCGGGGAACGCACCGACCAGAAGAAGTATCCCAATCTCCATGAACCTAACGCCGATTCTACTCATCGTACCCGATCGATGACTTCTCGCCAGCTCTCCTGACCTAGGATTCGTGCTCGACCGTGACTTCAACCAACGTCGCAGATTCATCGCGACTGGCGCCGAAGGCGGACGTAATGGAGGATTCCGCTGTCCGGGATGGCCTGAGGTCACGAAGTGACAACCGGTCCTCATAGCCGTCAATGCAACTCGCCGCCTTGGCTTGAAGAACATTGCGTGCTCAATACTCGCCGCGAGCCTTATCGCCTGGTAACCCAGGGTACGACCAAGCACGATCATTGATAGTTGAAAAGCTAAAATCTCAGGCAAAATGGCCATTTACCAGTCCTGTTGAAAGCATGTCGCACCGAGTTCGACGAGGTCTCCAATAAAAGTCAGTTACACTAGCGAGTCCGAGCAGGCGGCCGACGGGATCCGGGCCATGATCGGCGACTTCAAAGCAGAAAATTGGGCAAGGGCCGGGTCATAGCCAGTTGTTGGCGAAAACGCCGCTCTTGGCCTCACGGCTAGCCCTTCATGCAAAACACCATCGAATTGCAAGCGACAATCGGATAAGAAATCTGACTATTCGGCGCATTATTATCGCAGGCCCATCGGCACGCTGTCGCGAATATGATACTTGAAAGGCACGGGTCGCAAGAAGCGAGACTGCCTTCCTAACGGCGCCGCTGGAGAACCGGATATCGAAGCCGGCGGACACGTTCGCTAGTGTTGTGTCCCATAAATAACCTATTTAATTTATTACTCTAAAGCGGTATGATGCTGCCCGATGGGCAGACCTAACACGGTAGTGGAGGTGAGTGCGTCGGAGAGTGAGCAGTTGGGTTCGATTGCTCGCTCGCGGAGTTTGCCGCATTCGTTGGTACGGCGCGCGCGAATCGTTTTGATGTCAGCTGAAGGTGTACCCAATCAGGCGATTGCGGCGCGCTGCGAGGTCAGCGTTCCGACCATCAGCCACTGGCGGCGCTGTTGGCGCGAACGCGGGGTGGCTGGGCTGCACGGCGAACTGCGTCCCGGACGGCCGCGCAGCTATGGCGATGAGCAGGTGGCGACGCTGATGCGCAAGGTGCTCCGCAGCCGACCGCCCAACGCCACCCATTGGAGCGTGCGCACCGTCGCGGCGGACACCGGCATTTCCAAGAGCACGGTGGCGCGCTACTTCGCGCTGTTCGGGCTCCAGCCGCACCGCAGCAAGAGCTTCAAGCTTTCCACCGACCCTTTCTTCGTCGAGAAGGTGCGCGACGTGGTGGGGCTCTATCTCAACCCACCGGACAAGGCCCTGGTGCTGTGCGTGGATGAAAAGTCGCAGATCCAGGCGCTGGAGCGCACCCAACCGGTGCTGCCGCTGGGTCTCGGCTACCTTGAAGGGGTAACTCATGACTATTTTCGGCATGGGACCACGACCTTATTCGCGGCGCTCAACGTGCTCGACGGGGCGGTCATCACTCAGTGCAAACCGCGCCATCGGCACCAGGAGTTTCTGGCCTTTCTCAACCACCTCGATCACCATGTTCCGGCCGCGCTTGAGGCGCACCTGATCGCCGACAACTACGCCACTCACAAACATCCGCGGGTCAAGGCCTGGCTCGCGCGCCATCCGCGCTTCCACCTCCATTACACCCCCACCTACGCGAGTTGGCTCAATCAGGTGGAGCGCTGGTTCGCGCTTATCACGCACCGCGCGATCCGCCGCGGCTCGTTCCGTTCGGTGCGTGACCTGGTCCAAACAATCGATCGCTTTGTGACTCACTACAATACTCACAAGCGACCCTTTGCCTGGACCGCTACCGCCGACTCAATCTTCGCCAAGCTCCAACGCCTTTGTAAAGTTATTTCTGGGACACAACACTAGGAACGGCGTTAAATACGGCAAACGAGCAAAAATCCGGGAGTTAAAGCGGCAACGGTAATATCCGTTCAACGTGGTGGCGCGCTCGGAAAACGTGGCGCTCGAGACTAACGCTGACTTTTGAAAAATGGAGGTCGGAAGCACATCGGGAAAGACACGAGCGTAAGTTCGCTTTGGGGAGAGGCCATGACTGGTTTCAAGCGGCACTTGAAAGTTACGGGGTTTGCCGGAATTAGAAAGACGCTAATTGTCGTTGCGATCGGCGTTGCGACGGTGACTTTTGCGCGAATACTAATCGGATGCGGCGGCGGAAGCGGCTCGTCGAGTCCAAATTCGACCAAGTCGTCGTTTCCCCAGCCGCAGGTGCTACGCTCCTCAAATGGCGTGCTGTCGCTGACTCTGCGAGCGAAAGTCACGACCAACAACATTCCGGGAGCCGCGACTGCGTCGACTACAACTCCGGCCGCGACTGGCGAGGCGTCGAATTCAATTGTGGTCGGGACGATTACCGGCCCGACCTACAACGGCAAACTGACCGGTCCAACACTCGTCTTGAGACCCGGAGACACGCTGAAGATCAAGCTGATCAATGATTTTCCCGCAAATCCACCAGTCACCCGAACCGGGATGTACCCGCACGAGCCCTATACGACCAATTTTCATAGCCACGGACTCGAGGTATCGCCGCAAGGCGATTCTGACAATGTGCTGCGTAAAATGTATCCCGGGACCACGAATAAGGTCGTGATCAAGATACCTACTTACCACCACGCAGGGACTTTTTGGTATCACCCGCATGTCCATGGTGCAGTTACCTTCCAATTGATGGGCGGCATGGCGGGAATGCTGATCGTGCGCGGCGGCCCGGGAACCGTCGACGCCGTTCCGGAAGTCAGGGCCGCCAAGCAAATAGTAATGGACTTCCAGGTCCTGCACTCGACCAGTGCGAATCAAGTTGCATACGTAAATCCGACGGCCACGCAGTTGGGTTCTCTTACTCCGATGGCTGCCGACGGAGTATGGAGTGCGTATCTGGTGCCGAGCAATACCTACTTCATTACAAATGGAGTAATAAACCCTACGTTGCATATGCGGCCGGGCGAAGTGCAGCGGTGGAGGATGCTCAATGCAGGTTCGGGAGAGACGCTGTTGGTCGCCCTGCAAGCCCACGCGCTCAATGTGTTGATGAACGACGGCATAAGCGTGCCGAACCTGCTGACGCTGGCGCCCGGCACTCCCTATGTGATGGGTGCGGGCCAACGCGTCGATATGATGGTGAAGGCCAGCCAGACTCCGGGGACCTACTTGCTGCAGTGTCTGGCTCCCACCACCAGTGCGTCGGTCTCGCCGCAAGGAATAGCTCCCGCCCCGCGCAATTCGCGCATCAGTGGCGACTTTCCGGCGCCGACTTATCCGATCACTCTCGCGACAATCGTTGTCGATGGCAAGCCTGAGAACATGGCGCTGCCCACTGAAGACCTGCCGCCGCCGACCGGACTGCCAAGCATCACGATAATGACTACTGCTACTCCGAACGCTATACGCCACATCGCTTTCGAACTGTGCGGCGAAAATGGCGAGATGACCCCTGCGAGCGCTCGGCTGCCATCTTGCGGATGGTATGCGGCCAAGTACGACGCCAACTAATGGGGCGGTATTCCATCCAGCAGTCTGAATATGATTCGCGATACCGACGACACCGGAGTGCCAAGTAATCCGTTGAATCTGGATGAGCCACTGGTGGATTTTCAAAAGGAAGGACTATTCAACGATAACGTGCCGCTGTTCGACGACATGATCGTTAACAATTACGAGCAATGGACAGTCGTCAACAAGTCATTTTCGGACCACGTATTTCATATTCATCAGAACCCTTTTCTGGTGACTCAGATCAACGGCATCTCGCTGCCGGTCCCCGAGTGGCATGATTCGATCGTGGTACCAGCGGCCACTGGAGGAAGGCCAATAACCAATCCAGACGTGACTTTCGGTTCGATCACTTTTGTGACGCACTTCGATCCGATCACGGTTGGCGCGTTTGTAATGCATTGCCATGTGCTGCAGCACGAAGACGTCGGAATGATGCAGCGGGTTGATATTCTTCCCGCCTCTGCCTCAGCCGCGCATCATCGGAAGATGGCATCATTGGGGCATCACAATCGCTGACGGCGGGAATCGATAAAAATTTGCACCACGCGGCCACGGCTTGTAACTACGTGCCGGGACGATTCGGTGGTTGGCGCCACATTGTTTTGGTTGTGCTTACGGAAAACTCAAATTCTGACGTAGCGATGACGCAGCCCGCCGACCATGGGCAAGGCGGAAGCGACCGCCATCGTTGGTGCGCTCAAGATTCCTGAAACCCGAACTAATACGCTTGTGCGTATTGTTCGCACAGGGTGGCTGGATCGAGGACCTTGGTGTTCGCGGCCTCGGCCCGCTTTGCTCGAAGGTACGCTTCAAAATGCGTCGGCCCGAACCAGTCGCGGGCTCCCCCGATTCGTTCGAGTTCGTCTAACGCTTCATCCAGGGAAGCGGGCAACCGCTTGACGCCAGCCGTACCACTCATCGTGTCGCCGGATCCGGATGGCGATCTGATATCCCGGTCGCGAACCTGCTGCTCAAGTGGCAGCTCGAGCTTGCGAAGCAGACCATCGACACCGGCAAAAATTATCGCACCCAGAGCGAGATAAGGACTGGCGGTAGCGTCAGCCGGGCGGAATTCAACGTTGTACTGCCAAGCGGTTTCAGCTGCTTCACCCGCACCGAATACCGGACATACACGCAGGCTGGCTCCACGATCGCGCATCGCGATATCGGCATATGTGGGCGCCCATCGATTTGGCGTGAGGCGCAAATATGACACTGGACTGGGAGCGGTGACCGCACAAATGGCGCGTAGGTTCGCCAGCACACCCCCGAAGAAATAGCGCGCGGCGCTGCTGAGTCCGTATGGCTCGCCGGCGGCATAGGTAATTGGGGTACCGACCGCGTCGCGCAGGCTCATATGAATATGAACCCCGTTGCCAGTGCCTGCGGGATCGATCATCGGAGAAAAAATTGCACGGTGGCCCAACCTGAATGCTGCCGCCCGTGCCATCTCGCGCGTAATGAGCGCATGATCGGCGGCTTGCAGCGGCGCAGCGGGGGCAGTGGTCACTTCAAATTGCTGCGCACCATATTCCGGCAGGAAGCTATCAGGAGTGACTCCAGCCGCCCTAATCGCTGCGACCATTGTCTCGCCGAATGTTCCCTGCCTTCGGAATGCACTCAGGCTGTACGGTGCGCCGCGCTGATCCTGAATACCGCTATAGACGAACTCCTGCTCAAAGGCAGCAACGAGGCTGATTCCCAGTTTGGCAAGGCGGTCCATTGCACGCCGCAGAAATTCGCGCGGGCAGCATTCCCACGGCACACCGACGGTAGTGCGTAAGTCACCGATAAAAAAATGTTCGGGAGCCGATCCATCACCAAAGTCGACCCGGACCTCAGTCGAAGGATCAGGCACCAGCATTAAATCGCCAGCAGTACCAAAGGGTGTATCCCAGATTGGTCCCAGCCCCGATATCATCAGGTTAGTCGGTGTCCAGCCGACCCCTTTGCCAAGACGGGCTTCCAGTTCGCTGGCTGGAAACCCTTTGCCCCGAACCTGACCCGAGATATCGCAGGTCGCCACGAAAATCAGTTCCTCGCGTAACATACTGAATATCCGAGAAGGGATACCGGCCTTACCCGACTGAACGGCTCACGCCTCGGCGCGGACATCGACCTAACCGCCTCAGGCTTCCAATTCCCCAGTCGGGCTCTTCGTCTCCTTCGATCGTCACGAAAGTTAGCTTGCTCATATTCTCGCTCCCGATCGATACATCGGCGCGCTTCGCCTTCATCCCCTTCTTTTATTCTGCTGTGAGCAAGCCTTCAATCACTAGCACCTGAACCAAAGGCAAAGTCTTCTCTTTTGCGTCAAGAATTGGCGCCGAGGCGGCAAATATTTTGTCAATGATAAAGCGGCCAACAATTGCAAATTCGAGGGTCAATCCTGAGCGGGCCAGTCATTGACCAACTGCTCGATATCGGCATCGTCGGGCAGGGGGTCTTCTCTACAGACGCATTCGCACTGAAGCAACCGGATCAATTCGAGGGGAACCGCTGACACATGTTCGCGGATTCACAGCGCTGATGGCTTACATTCCGGTGTCAGTCGCATAATTCACCTGGCTTTTATTGCGCCCGCGATCGTCGAGAGCATTGCCGGAGGCCTCCAACTTTCCGGACGCACCGCACATTTTCTGCCGAGCGGCGCCGGCGATCTTCCGCTGAGCCGAGAAGCGCGAGAATAACTATTCGGCTTCCGGGGTAAGGTTTGAGACCTCCGCTGACTACGAGGAGATGCCTCGACAGTTTCTGGACTTTCGGTTCAATCTATCGAATCGGTAAACACTACGCCGCCAGCGGAATCGGCGAATTCTACCGCTCATGCAGGCGATGGTGAGAAAGCGCGAAAATCGCGCCGCGATGCCACATGAACTCCTCTCTTCGGTTCGATTAGACTGCGAATGCTCGTGGCCTGCCCGATCTTTTGTACCATTTCATAAGTTAGTAATGGTTGAGCTTGCAAGCACTCCGATTCGATCAGATTTTGGTGGGCTGATCACCTCTGGCGCCGGTGGCCGATAGCCGAGCGACGAGTGCGGTCTGACCGTGTTGTAGTGGACCCGCCAACGTTCGATGACGATTTGTGCCTCCTTGAGGGAGTAGAAGATCTCGCCGTTGAGGCATTCATCACGCAGCTTGCTGTTGAACGATTCACAGTAACCATTCTCCCAAGGGCTGCCCGGTTCGATGTACAGCGGCTGGGTGCCCAGCCGTTCGAGCCACTTCCGCACCACAGTGGCGACGAACTCTGGTCCGTTGTCCGAGCGGATGTGCTCGGGTCTTCCGTGCACGAGCATCACATCGGCCAGGGTCTCGATGACGTCGAGACTGCGCAGTCGCCGCTCGACCCGGATTGCCAGGCTCTCCCGGGTGTACTCGTCGATCAAGGTTAACATCCTGACTGACCTGCCATCGTGCGTGGCCGCGCTGACGAAGTCGTAACTCCAGACGTGATTGGGCCGCTGCGGCCGCAGCCGCACGCACGCGCCGTCGTTCAGCCATAGCCGCCCACGCCGGGGTTGTTTCCGCGGCACTTTCAGCCCCTCGCGGCGCCAGATGCGCTCGACCCGGTCCTTGCCCACTAACCAGCCGGCGCTGCGCAGCAGCGCCGCCACCCGCCGGTAGCCGTAGCGGCCGTGCTGGCCGGCCAGTGAGATGATCGCCCGGGTCAGCTCATCCTCGTCGTTGCGCACTCTCGGCGTATAGCGCTGTGTCCCGCGCCACTGGCTGAGCAACCGGCACACGTGGCGTTCCGAGAGCGCGTATCGACGCCGGACGTTATCCGCTGCGCAACGCCGCCGCGCGGGGCTTACAAGTTTCCCCGCGCGACGTCCTGCAAGATCTGTTTCTCCAGCGACAGCTCAGCCACCAGCCGCTTGAGCCGCGAGTTCTCGCGCTCCAGTTCCTTGAGCCGCTTGGCCTGCTCCAGCTTCAGCCCGCCATATTCCTTGCGCCAGCGATAATAAGTCTGCTCGGTAATCCCCGACTCGCGACACGCCTGCGGCGTCCCCTTGCCGTTGGCTATCGACACCTCCACCTGCCGCAGCACCGTCACGATCTCTTCCGCCGTGTACCTTCGCTTCGCCATTCCCAGGGCCCTCCTGTTCCAGCTTCTCTAATTTGTCGGCTGGTACAAAATTCCCCGAGCAGGCCATCCACGTCACGAAGAAATCACTTCGTTCTTCGTAGTCAGCGCCGAAAGCTTTAAACATAATGGGCATGACACAGAGGCCGAGAGCAAACGTGGCTAATACGATTCCAATATAAATTCCTACCGACTGTCCATCATGTTGCTCGACAATCGGCCATCCCTTTTTCAAAACAAGCTGATAGTACGTCCAACTTAGTGTCGCCACCTGAAGAACACCAAACGCAATTGCTACCGAGTAGAATAACAACATACTCCGCAACTAAAAGCCGCCTCCGCAACCGCAGTTTTTACCTCCGCTGAAGACGGCATTAAAGCCTCCCGATAATTCGCCAAACGAAAGTCCCATAGAGCCGCTATCTGTGATATTAGCGCCTCCGCTGAGGCCTGCCGTGGCCGCTCCGACAACGCTGCCCCCAAGAGCACCTCCCAAGGCGGAACCCGCGATTGCCCGGCCGTTTAAACCAGATCCCGATTTCTCCTCGTTCGCAATCGTTCCACTCGTCGCAGCAGCCGCGCCAATTATAGAGCCGCCAAGCGCTCCCGCCGCTGCTGGTGAAAGGCTCGCGCCGAAGAAACTCCCTACTGCACTCCCTAATGCCCCGCTAGCACCCAAGATACTGGCGACGCCAACGCCAGCTCCGATGCCGGCTCCAATTAGCGCAGAGTCGGTTACAGAAGACCAGCTGCAGCCATTCGCAATACCGTTAACAGCACCAACTATGCCACCAACGGCTGCACCGACCAATAATGCAGTAACCAGTTGATTTCCTTTCGGGTCAGTGATGTCCGTCGGATCGTTGACTACATATTCGTAGAGGTTTGATCCGCCGCCGGCGAAGCCGATCGGCTCTTGCGCAATGAACCTCTGCAACGTTGGGCTGTAGTATCTGGCTCGGAAGTAGTACAGACCGGTGCCGTCGTTTTCACGGCCGGTGAACTGGTACGGATTGGCATTGGTGCCGGCGGCGGTGGTCGTCCCGAGCGGCTGATAGGTATATCCGGTGTCGATGCTGCCGCCGGTGCCGACCAGACCCACCGTCGAACCCAGGGCGTCGCGCAGGAACGCCATCGTGCCGCTGAAATCGATCCGCACGAAACATTCATCGATGCGCAGCTCCGCGTGCAGATTGGCGCTCGCCGCGTTGCTGCCGTCGAGTTTCTGCACCGGATTCAAACCGTCGTACCCAATCTGGGTAACCGTGCCATCGATGGTCTTGCTCATCCGCCGCCCGAACGCGTCGTAGACAAAGCTAGCTGTCGAGCCGCCACCCCTGCGCAACCTGCATCAGATGATCGCGCGCATCCCAGGTGTACGTGTTGGTCCCATTGCTGGTGAGGTGTTCCCGGTCAGGAGAAGTAGGACAGAATCGAGGGATTGAGGGAGAGAGTATTTGGGGCACATCTTAACCGCGCAAGGAGCGACGATGAGATCGAAAGCGGAGACGGAATCGGACGAAGCGGAGAAGCGGGTTCGAAATATTCGGCGAGCTACCCGCCGGCAGTATTCAGCTGAAGAAAAGATTCGGATAGTGGTCGCTGGTCTGCGCGGCGAGGACAGCATCGCGGAGTTATGCCGCAAGGAAGGGATCAACCAGAACCTTTACTATCGTTGGTCGAAGGACTTCCTTGAGGTGGGCAAGAAGCGGCTCGCGGGCGACAGCTGTAAGGATTCGCGGTAGCGTCCGGCGGGAACAGCGGTAGGCCGTGAAATCGTTGCAGGCCATGATGTATTTACGTGCGCCAGGAACACAGCGGACGGAGTTGGTTCGTAAAAATGTTCGATCGCGCCGGCGCCTTTAAATCCATATGAGGCGAGCTCGGCGAATCGCCGGCCAGCAAACGTCCCCGAATTACCAATTCCAGTTCTTCCCGGACCGGCATTGCTTTTGGCGATGTAATCGAAATCGAAAAGTATCGATCTTCTTTGGCAAATTTAGATTCAATTGGCTGATAGGGTGTGGAATAAGCCGTGGGAACGGGACCGCCAGGTATGCGAATAAAGCTTTGGTTCTGGTGGTGCGCGAGAGGCCATCGCGATTCGCTGCCGCGTCCCCAAAGCCAATCATGGGGCGAGTGCAAATGTCCATCACGACCATGACTCGGTAGCTCATGAGCAGAATCGATTCTCAACGAAAGAAGTTGAGGCTCCACAGACTGGCCTTGGCATGGCTGATGATCGAAAGCCATAAAGGCCCCTCCCGGCCGGATCCGGGTCGGAAGTGCTGAGTGAGTATGCGGCGAACGACATCTTTGTTGATCGCAATCTCGAAAGCTCACGATATGGGCTCGGTAAATTCCCGGCAGCCGGAGCGGGAGGTTACGCCGCTTCATCTTGAGCATTGCGCCAATGAGTTCCTTTGACGGACCTTTGGGTCCCGGGCGATATCGTATTTTCGAACTATGGTGCAGATGATACTTGCGTTTCACCACGGCTTGGTGAAAGCCCAGCAGGGCGGATGGCTGCAGGATCATCGCCAGCTTGCTCAGGCGTTTGGGGATTGCGAAAAGCGCACAAACTCCCAGTATCAGGCGGTTCCATACGGTAAGCCTCGGCCAACGACGCTGCACACGTTTCATGATCAGCAACTGCGAGTTGACCGCCGGCGATTTTGCCGCCACTGCGCCCGGACCGCCCGGCCTGGCCAGCTTTGCCAGAGTCACCAGCAGATGAGCGGTCAAAATGAGCAGTTCGCATGTGAGCGCCAATTTAACAGCCTGTGACGGATTCACAAGATTGCGCAACAGAAGCGGCTGATGCCAAAATCAAAATTTTGCAGCATACACGCTGAACTCAATACCGAGATACTGTTGAACCGGATCGATCTGCCGCTCGATTGGTCGGCGCAGCTGGCGGCAATTTGGATGGGATAAAGTCTCGACCCAGAAAGTGCTGAGACCCGCAGCAACTCGGCTTTTCATCGCCTGATGAAACATCCGTGCAATTCTGCCAATCTGCTGCGAGATAGCCCTCTCCGGTCCGCATCGAGCGCAAATCGCGCAGACACACGCTTTTCGAGCGATTCTCCGATATTTCCGAAGTCCGAGAGGCTGAATGGTGGACGATGCAGTCAGATGCGAACCGCTCTTTGTCCACCATTTGACACTTGAGCGGTGGTTGACATGCGGGAGTTGAGAGACGCTTCGAACACAATCAATCTTTGTAGAACAAGATCCTAATAAAGATCGCTGCGCCGCTCGATTGATGAGCGCCACCTAGCAGGTCCTCTGACTTCAGATGCGGGTTGTGGCGCCGCGAGGGGCTCAAAGTACTGTGGAAGCAGCCAAAACGGGGACGGCTGTGGCTGAATGACGGTTCGTGTGTGCGGGTGCGGCCGCAGCACCGCGACCACGTCTGGAGCTAGAACTTCGTGAGCGCGGCGACGCACGTCGCGAGGGGTCTCAGGGTATTGGCAACGATCGGTCAATAAACCGGTGAAAATTTCGCAATCAGGGTGCCACGCCGCTGTGCAGCTTGAACGTCATCGAGACCGACGCCGACGAGATGCTTGCGCACGGTATGCCCTGAATTGGTACAAAAGACCGGCCAGGCCAGGTGTGATTCTAAATAATGCGCCCTTGGCTATGGCGTCTAGAAGTGGGGCGGGTGGAAATTGGTTGTGGGAGAGGGTCGGGGCTGCGGAGAGCTCCTTCGCACCCGAGACGTACGAAGGAGCTCCCTGGCGATCGCCACTTACTCAAGCATCAATAGTCGGATCGCGCCGTCGATGAAGGCCCGGTGCTAATCAGCACCTCGACTCGACCGTCGCGTCTGAGCTGCGGATCGCCGAAGGCACCCATCTGGATCTTGGAGGCCGGCACTCCAGCCGCAAGCAGGGCGTCATGAAGCGCGTCGACTCGGCGGTCATTCAGATTTTGGTTGGTTGGAAACACCCCGTTGGGAGTAGTGGAACCGTCGATACCGATCTGGAGAGAGGGATTTTGCGCCATGTAACCGGCAATCTCGTGGGCCATCGTTACTTGAGAAGGTTCAAGATCGGCCTGGCCACCATAGAAGGTGAAATCCCGATATGCAGTCCAGCGACCGACGATGCCGGCTCGACCCCGGGCGCCAGTTGGCCCGGTTGGGCCTTGCGCTCCCGCGTCACCCGAAGGGCCTGCTGCGCCAGCGCGGCCGGCCATCGCGTATCCCTGAGCGCCAGTCTCCCCACTCATGCCTTGCGCGCCTGCGAGACCGGAATTGCCGATAGGGCCAACAGGACCGACCAGAGTCGGGCCTCTGGCGCCCTGATATCCCGCCACGCCTGGTTCGCCTGCAGGGCCCGCTGGGCCAGTGGGTCCGACCATGCTATAGCCTTGCGCACCCATCTCTCCGGCCGCACCCTGCGCGCCGGCGGGACCCGCCACGCCAGTTATTCCACGAGCCCCGCTCACCAGGTAGCCTGAAGCGCCTGTCGCTCCGACCGGTCCCCGTAAGCCTACAGGACCGGGAGCGCCCTCGGCGCCGGCGGGGCCCTGCATCACATAGCCCGGGGCACCCGTCGCTCCGACCGGACCTTGCGGACCAGCGGGACCGGCCGGACCTCGATAGCCTTGAGGACCGACCAACTGTGTCTCGACCGGTGCAGCCGCTACCTGCTCCGGAGGCGGCGTCGTGCTGCAGCCGACCACGAACACCGCAGTAGCGGCGATCAACGCGGTGCGTTTGAGGGCGACTACCTTTGTCTTGCGAACCATTCTTATTATCTCCGATCTGGATTCCATCTCTATCTACCTCCGTTAATCAAGCCGAACTATAAATGTGCCCCGCGCAAGCATTTACCTACCGGCAGGCAACCGCCACCAATGATCATGGTCGCTGTCGCAGTAGATGCAGTCGTTGCCGCTGGAGTCGTAGGCGGTGTGCTGTGCAACGTACGGTCCGTTTTGCCGATACTAAGAGTAATGGCCGGGATCGGCAAATAGGTACTGCAGATTCGGCAGCATTTGGGCGTGTCGTGACGAATGATATTGTCTATATTGCAAGTGGGGCTGCGATTTATAATGCGGTTGGCCATGTGAATATCTCGATTGGGCGTAACGGTATCTGGGCTGGTTAGCGCATCCAGCCACTAGCTAATTACACACCCGCACCCCGAGCATTGTGACGCCCGGCACCATGGCGAGAATGATTTTTGCGGTCACGGCTGTGAATTCGTCCTCGTCTGATGCTGTACCGACGGAGCTTGCGATGCAAAGGGCCAAACCTGCATTCCGAATCTCACAGTGCTGCGAGGAACCGAAAACGGGTTTGTTTTCTAGTATTTTAGTTAATGTCGCACAGGCTTGGAGGCTAAGTAAGGCAACACCTAGATAGCAAGACTATCTATTTCGGACCTGCCAACTGGGCATTAGCATAAAGTTGGATAGAGTAGCCTGTTTTTGCTGAAAGACGGCTGGCAACTGAAAGCTAGATGCGGCCATTGGCGCATACCGCACGGCCAACTTATGGAGTTGCTAGCCGCCTTAAGAAACCTACAAGCAGAGGGGGACGTGCTCATTGCGTAGTAAAATCGCGGCCGTTATCGCGCTCCCTCTTCGACTACGTATTCGTATCCATCCAGAGGGATGAGGGACGTATCCCGTCAGTACGCGCGCGATGGTTTGGATACTTAAGTAACAGGTCGACTTAGGAGTCGGGCCTGCATGGTCTTGCCGAACGCTGGTTCGCAGCCGGCCACCGGCGTACGGAGACCCATGTGACTCAAAACCCGAAAACCAAGACAGCGACAAGTTGAGCGAATGACGGAGGGCCTTGTCCTCCGGGGAGTTGGAAGGAGGCCACGAAGGTGACGAAGAAGGGACATAGCGGGGAGAAGATCCTGCGGCCGCTGCATCAGGGGAGGGTGGGCAGACGGTCGCAGATATCTGCCGCGAGCACTGGACCAGTGAGGCGACGCTTTAGGTCTGGAAGAAGAAGTAGGCAAGGCTCGCGCTGCGCGGGTTGGGGCGCCGGGCGTGAGCGGTGTTTGAGATGAGCGGGCGCAGACCATCTCGGTCGAGGTCCTCCTCTAGCAGGCGCTCGAAACTGCGCGTATCCAGCAATGGATCCCGCTCGGGCGAAAAGTGCTTCGCGCGCGGCGCGCTCTATACACTGCTTCGCAATCCCATCTACATCGGCGAGGTCCGACACAAGGGCGTCCGCTATCCCGGCCAGCATCAGCCGATCGTCGAGCGTTCAGTTTGGGACAAGACCCAGGAACTTTTGCGCGCCCACACGGTTCGGTCCGATGGCAAGCCGAACGCATCGATGCCGAGTCCATGGATCTGCAAGCTCTTCGACGACAACGGTGAGCGGCTGACGCCGAGTCACGCAATCAAGGGCAAGCGCCGGTATCGATACTACGTCTCGGCCAGCTTGATGAAAGGGGCCGCTCGTAAGTCTGGACAGGGATGGCGGGTTCCTGCGGTGGAGATTGAGCGCAATCTGGCCGTAGCCATCGCAAGGATTCTCGATGAACAGACAGCAATCGTGGCCGACGTCGACGTGGCGGCAGTTGGCGCGCACGGCATAACTTCGATTCTTGCGATTGCCGCGCAGTGGAGTGCGCGCCTCCGATCAGAGACTGAGGCAGCGGCGGCACTGAAATCACTGGTAGAGCGAGCGGAGTTGCATCCGGACGGGATTCGACTCTCGCTCAAATTGCCGCTTCCCACGTCCGGCAAACCGGTGGCAGGTTCCGCGACCTGCATATCGATCACTCGTCAGATACCGCTGCAAGTGAGACGGCGCGGGGTTGAGATGCGCCTCGTCGTCGGTGCAGGCTCAGCTTCAGTGCCGAGGGTCGACTCGACGATCCTGAAGGCAATCGCGCGCGCCCGCCGCTGGTTCGACGATCTGGTCTCGGGTCGCGCGGCTTCGATGGTTGAGATTGGCCAGCGGGAAGGTGTCGGCAAGCGTTACGTCAGTCGGATGATTCGCCTGGCTTTCCTTGCGCCCGCGATCCTCGAAAGAATTGCCGAAGGCCGCCAGCCGCCGGAACTCACCGCACAGTTTCTGTCCACCGGTCGCGGCGATCTTCCACTAAGTTGGCTAGCCCAAGAAAAACTGCTCGGCTTCGTAGATCCGGCTTGGTAACCCCGCCACGCACGAAATACTTCCGGGACTCTTTCAGTACTTTCGATTCCGAATCCATCGATACGAAGAATTCTCGCACTACCGGGTGATCGCCAAAGTCCACCGCCCAATCGGGCAATAGAGAGAAAGCCCGAAACTCGCGTGATCCGGCTTCGGGAGAGCCTCTCTCCGGTCCATCTCAAGTGCGAATACTCGTGCACACGTGGAGTTTTTACAAATGTCTAGGAATAATATGGCTAGCTAAAGACTCAATGGCGGATGACGCAGTCCGATGCGTACTGCTCTCTGTCAACCGGTTGACACTTGAACGGTGGTTGACAAGCGGCGGTTGACAGCGCTCACTTGCTTCGTAACGAAACAGCGTTCTAAATTGGACTACCTTGGTGATATAGTCTTCCCGTCGCTCGCCGAGCGCGATGAAATCTTGCTGCGGCCGGCCTAAATGGAATCATGATCACTGGACGCTAACTGGCATTCGGATATCAAACTCGGAACCAATGGCGACTCCGCTTCGTATCGCTGGGAAAAAACGCCACCGCTTCAACGTATTCAGCAAAATTTCATTCAGCTCAGGATTGTCGGTTGGTTTCGTCAGATTAACCTGGACCGGACCGTCATAGCCTACTTTGAAATGCGCTATCGCCACCCTGTTGAGCGCATCCTCGCGCAGTTCGTCGGGGAATCTTTGGCACCGGTGCGAAAATGGCTCGTGCGCCAGCGGTGTCGCTGCCTGGTCCTGAACCATTTCCGGCTCCGGTTCCACCAGACAATCCGGTGGGATTCTTACAGCCGGTGGAAGTGGCAGTGTCGATTGAATTTTCCGACGACTCGTGCGGGCGGGTCTCGCTCTTTGTCGTACTTACGGCCGAAGGCGCGACAGTCGGGGCGAGTTCGGACCCCACCGAAGCCTGACCAGGAGACACAAGAAGGCCCCCGCGCGGGGGCCTTCTTGTGTCTCCTGCCGATGCATTTTTACTCCGGTACACTGATGTACTTTCTCTCCGGTGTTGACACCCGAAACACCGTCTACGAAAGCTGGATAACTCGAGTCCCTTCTTCGGCACCTTCGTGGCCCCCCTTGTGGCTCCTCAGAGGACCACGCCGGCCGCGCGTCTCTCAACTTTTCGCTGTCCTGGTTTTCGGGTTTTGGGTCAGAGAATTTTTCTTTGAGTCTTCAATTCTTCCAAGGAGGCGCAATAGACCGTCGAGGATGGTAAGCGGGTGAGGGGGACATCCTGGAACGAAGAGGTCCACCGGCAGGAGATCGTTCACACCATTGAGAACCTCGGGATGATCGCGGAATGGACCGCCTGAGATCGCGCAAGCGCCGACCGCTATCACGATCTTGGGTTCAGGCACCGCGCTGTAGGTCTTTTCGAGCGCCAAGTGCATGTTCTGGGTGATAGCACCAGTGATCAAAAGTCCATCCGCATGACGCGGAGACGCCACAAACTGAATTCCAAATCTGCCCAGATCGAACACTACATTATTCAAAGCATTGACATCGGCTTCGCATCCGTTACATCCGCCAGCGCTGACCTGCCGGAGCTTCAGAGACCGCCCGAGTATCCGGCGGCTCTGCTCTGCGAGGCGACTCACTAGCCGCGGCGTCTCTCCTCCGGTCAAAACTAAATCGTTCCGATTGCTGGTGGCGAGTTGATATTGCGCACTGAAACGGATCGCGCCTTCAGGACATGAGTTGACGCACTCCGGGCAAAAGAGGCAGCGTCCGAGGTCGATTTGCAAACCTCCGTCACTGGTAATTGCCTCAGTGGGACAAGCATCTGCGCAGTTCGTGCACCCCGCCTTACAGCGAGCCTGCTCGAGGATAGGCAGACCGCGGAATCGCTCGGGCAGAACCGGTTCAATGTCAGGAAACGGCGACGTGCGCATCCCCTGACGCAATCGAGTGAGTATTAGACTTGACACTGCATGTCCTCAGAGATCGTGACCGCAATACGACAGGTTGAAGCTCTTGTTGCACAGGGGGAAATCGGAGATTTGTTGGCTGCGCATCGCGATCGCCAATCCCATCCAATTGTGGAACGACGGATCTACAATCTTATAATGTGCGAACTGTCCTTGGTCGTCAGTTATCGCGACATGGCAGATTTCTCCGCGCCACCCTTCGACAAACGACACCACGAGGTGATCGGGAAGTAGCGGGCCAACGGATGACCGGATAGGTCCCTCGGGCACGGCGGCGAGCTGCTCACGAAGGAACGCACCTGACCGCTGGATTTCGAGCCATCGCACCCATGCCCGCGCAAAAACATCGCCGCTGTGCCATTTCGAGATCGGGATCTGGGCGAATCTGAAGATGCCGCCGGGAAAATCCTGTCTGACGTCCCGCTCGACACCGCAAGCGCGCGCCACCGGGCCTACCAGCCCAAGCGTCTCACAGGTCTCTCGCGTTAACGTCCCCGCATACTCAAAACGCGCCCGCACCGATGATGCATCCCAGAGCAACGCAAGCGCGGCCTCGACGTCCTTCAAAGCCGCTTCCAATCGCTGCTGCATCCTGGCTGCGAGTTGCCTATCCACATCGAATCCGACCCCGCCAGGCCTGAGCATCCCGCGGCCGAAGCGGCTACCGCACAGCGCTGCCATCAGGTTAAGGAAGTCACCCCGAATGCGCCCGCAATACGCTGCGGTCGGGAGGTACGCGACATCTCCCGCGAGAGCGCCGAGGTCGCCAGTATGGTTCGCGAGACGCTCGAGTTCTAATGCTACTCCGCGCAACACCTGCGCGCGGGCGGAAACCGCATTGCCGCTCAAGGCCTCGATTGCTTCAAAATAAGCTGTCGAATGCCCAATCGAGCTGTCACCGCATAGCGTTTCCATCAAATGGATTGTGCGCTTGTTGGGTCCTCCCACGAGCGCCCGTTCAACTCCCCGATGCTGGTAGCCGAGCGATATCTCCAAATGAAAAACTTCCTCGCCATGACACTGGAACCGAAAATGCCCGGGCTCGATGATTCCCGCATGCACGGGGCCTACCGCGACCTCGTGAATTTCGTCTCCGGTCATCGCAAAGAAATCGGTAACACCGACTACTGGCGACCGAGTTAAGTTGCCCCCGGATCGGTACGGCGCATGAAATCTGATCGGCTTCAGCCAGGGATGCCCCTCGGGTCGAATCAACCACTGTTCGGCGATTTCGCGCTCGAACCAATGAGCTTGTGGACAGTCCAGAGTGAGGCATGGGTAGGATTTATCCACTTCAGTGCCGGTGATCGAGATGCTATTCGTTGCCGGATCAGCCATGACGGCAATCAGTTGAATGTGCTGATTGCGGGCCGACATCCCGAACAGCGCAGCCAACGTAGAGCCATTGCTCACGGCGGAAAGAATCGCCGCCCTGAACTCGATCATCGGCAGATCGGGTACATTGGCTAGCGGAATCGGCTGTCCGGTGTGGAACGGTGAAAGAGCTGTCGCCATAATCAGCGCTGACCAAGCAGACGCGCGGCTTCCTGAAGTGTTCGGGTCAGGAAAGAAGGAACGTAGAGACCCATCAGCAAAATTGCGCAACCAAGCGTTGCCGGCACCGCAGTTAGCATGACATTACGTCCGGCTGAGACGGCGATACTCTTGTCGGGAGCGCCTTGTGCCATACTCAGTACGGGTTTCGCCATTCCGGCAATAATGACCGTCAAAAGAATCAGAAATGCGATCGCCACGAAAAACCGGCTTTGATCCAGTGCCGCCGTCACGATCGTGAATTCACTCAGGAACGGGCCGAATGGCGGCGAGCCGGTGATCGCAAGAAAGCCCAATACCCAGAGCATCCCGGACACCGGCAACAGCTGCAAAGCTCCGGAAACATTTTCCACATTCTTAGTTTGGTAAACGGCCAGAAGGTTACCGGCGACCATAAACAGCATCACCTTGGTCAGCGAATGATTGATCACGTGAAGCATAGCTCCGAACATGCCCGCACCACCCAATCCGACACCGACTGCCAAGATACCCATATGCTCGACGCTCGAATATGCGAGCATGCGCTTGTAGTCAGTCTGGCCGACGATGAACACGGCGGCGACCGCCATTGAAAGCAGGCCGAGAACGAGCAGTAAGCGTTCGCTGAAATCGGCGAGACCGCTGGCTACGCAAACTTGATGGATTCTGAGTATGCCGAGAAAGGCACAATTGAGTAGTGCGCCTGAGAGCAACGCCGACGCCACCGAAGGCGCCTCGCTATGAGCGTCGGGCAGCCATGTGTGGAACGGAGCAAGACCCATTTTGGTGCCGTAGCCAACGAGCATCAGCACAAATGCTGCTTTGAGCCAGAGACGATTCAGGTGCGGTGCGTTAGAGAGCAGATCGTTCAGAACCAATGAGCCGACCGCGGACCCGCGACTAGTGGTGGCTACTGCAAGGAAGAAAATTCCGAGCAGCGCCAAGGCGATTCCAACGGAACAGATGAGCAAGTATTTCCAGGTCGCCTCCAGCGAGCGATGATGCCGATGAAAGTATATTAACGGAGCACTGGCCAGGGTGGTCGCCTCGACCGCCACCCAAAGAAGCGCCAGGTGCTGGCTTACGGTGACCAGCGTCATCGCAGCCAGAAAGAGCAGCAGGCACCCTGTGAAGCTCGCCTCGCGGGCGTTGGAAAAAAGAAATCCTTCCTCGAGGTCGGAATGCGACTGATCGCGTTCTTCCCTGAGGTATGCAACTGCGTAAAAGCTCGAAGCGAGAAACAGCAAAGTGGTGAGCGTCAGAAAGAGGCGGCCGAGCGCATCTTCAGCCAGCCAGCCGTCCAGAGCGTGTGCAGGGGGCACTATCCAGGTCGCCACGCTCAACGCGAATTGCACGGTCGCAGTGCAGACAAGGAGTATGCGCCGCAACGAATCTGACCAAATGAAGAATGCCGCCACTCCTGCCAGTGCCGGAATCAATACGAGTAGTACGATCATCGGACCCGGTCAGAGAGAGCTACGAGCCGATCGGTATCGATATGATCGAATTGGCGGCTGATATGAAAGATCGCGATGCCCATCACAAACACCCCTACAAAAACGTCAAGCAAAATTCCCAACTCGACCAGGATGGGCATTTCCAGTGCAACCGCGGCCCCAAATGCATATACGCCATTCTCGAGGGTCAGGTAGCCGAGCACTTGCGTAATTGCCTTGCTGCGAGTGGTCAGCAGCACCAGGCCTACGAGGCAGGTAAAAAACACCGCTGGCACCAACAGGAAGGAAGCTGGTTGGTTGGGCAGCGGCAGGCGCTGACCCAGCCACAGCGAAACCCCTAACGCAATCGCTCCGATGATGACCGACAGGTTGTAGCCGATGACCGGTTCGATCTCGCGTGCGGTATCTGCGTCGCGCATGGCTCGAATGAGTAACCATGGCAACAGGAAGCCCTTAACCGCGGCGCTGATTACGGGCAGCATCACGCCGACGATGGAGATCCCCTCACCTTGCGCGGAGATGGCCAGGATACCGAGCAGTATTCCCTGAATCGCGACGGCGCGGATGCAGGCGACCAGCCGGCTGGATGCCAGAAGCATAAAGCCGGTCAGCACCAGAAAGACCAAAATTGCATTTTCCAGTTGGTTCATGGGTTCATCTTTGAACCAGCGCCAGAGCCAGCCCGGACAGTACAATGGCGGCGATCAATGGTTGCGTTATTTGAATCAATCGCAATCGCGCCATCGAAGACTCGATGATCCCGGTAACGACCGCCACGCCGAGCATCCCGGCAATCGCAAAGCCACCGTCAATCAGCGGGTTGCCGGAATGCCAGGGGATGCCGATCGCGACTATGACCGAGCCGAGCAGCCACATTTTGAGCGCCGCGGCGTACTCGATCATTGCGAAATCAGGACCGCTGTGATCGAGCACCATGACTTCGTGAATCATCGTCAACTCGAGATGTGTCGTGGGATCGTCCACCGGGATCCGGGCATTCTCCGCAAGGAAAACCACGCCCAGACCCGCGATGGTGAGGCCGAGTGCCGGAGCGGCGCGCATCCACGTCCCAGTAGTAATCGATGAGAGCATGAAGGTCAGCGAAAGACTCCCGGTCTGCCGGGCCACCGCCGCCAATCCCAGGAAAAGAGCGGGTTCCGCCAGTGCCGAGAACGTGACCTCGCGGCTGGCGCCCATCGCTTCAAAGCTTGAGCCAGTATCCAGTGCGGCGAGAACGGTGAAGAACCGAGCGAGCGCCAAAAGATATGCCACTAGGACCAGGTCGCCGGTAAACGGTGCGAACGCTGCAAAGGCACCGAAAGGAATCAGGGCAAGGGCGCCGATCATGGACGCGAGACCTATGACCGGTCCCGCTCGAAAAATCCACGTGGTCGTCTCGCTATAAACAGCGCCTTTTCGGAGCAGCTTCCAGAGGTCGTGGTAGGGCTGCAGGAGCGGTTGGCCGACGCGGCCCGCAGCGATGGCCTTGGTGCGATTGATGACCCCCTTAATGAGCGGAGCGAGCACCATCGCCAGGAGCAACGGATATGACGATCGCAGGCTCATGCGTCAGGCGAGCTGCCACAGCAGGAGCAGCAGAAGGGCGGCGGCGACATACAAGATATAAACCTGGACGTTGCCTTGCTGCAGCGGTCGCAGCAGTGATAGGTCGCGGCCGATGGCGCGGAACAGCGGCCGAAAAATATATTCCTGATATGGATCGGGAGTCTCAGTGGCGAGCCCGGCTTCCTTCGGAAACAGGTCACTCGGTGCGCTTACAACGCGGCGTGTCTGTAGCAACAGATCGAAGGTGTCGGTCAAAGGTTGGGCGAACGAGGACGCAGTGTACTGCATTCGCCGCGACGGTTCGGCATAGCCGCAATCCCAGGTCACATTCGTGGAGACCGATCGGTTGGAAATTAAGATGGCGCGGCCCAACGCAAGGAGCGTAGCTATGCCGACCAGCGCTCCTCCAGTAATGCTCACGAATGCGACCGAATGTGCTGCGCTCGCAAGGCTCGTGCGGACGATCGGTACCGACAGTCCGGTCACTTCCGTAATCAGCGGGGCCATCGAATACACTACGGCCGCGGCGAAGAAACCGATCAGTATGCACGCCGCCGCCAGCACGAAACCGGGCAGCACCATCGCGAGTCCAACTTCGTGTGCTTGCTCGGCGTGCGCGCTTCGCGGTTGACCGAGAAAAACGATACCGAAAGCCTTGGTGAAGCAAGCCGCAGCCAGGCCCCCGATCAACGCGAGTCCCGCGATTGCAGCCAGCATCGGCACGGTGTTGGTTCCGTCGAGCAACAACGCGCCCTTGAAGCTCGCGAGGTAAATTAGAAACTCGCTGACGAATCCGTTGAGCGGCGGGAGACCTGAAATCGCCGCTGCGCCGATCAAGAAGATCCCGCCGGTACGCGGCATTCGCCGCAGCAGTCCTCCGAGATGGTCGATCTCGCGAGTATGCGCTCCGTGCGCAACATTACCGGCAGCCAAAAACAGCAGTCCCTTGAAAAGCGCGTGGTTCAGGACATGCAGCAAGGCGCCGGCGAAGGCGATCGCCGCCACGGCAGGGAGACCCGCGTTCAGTCCGAGCGTTCCCACGCCGAGCCCTAAGGCGATGATGCCGATGTTTTCGACGCTGTGGTAGGCAAGCAAGCGCTTGAGATCATGCTGCGCCAGCGCGAGCAGAACGCCGATTATCCCGGACGAGAGACCGATTGCACACAGCACCCATCCCCACCACGCCTGCGGCGCGCCCAGAATCATTATGAGGCGAACCAGTCCATAGATTCCGGTCTTGATCATCACGCTCGACATCACGGCGGACACATGACTTGGCGCCGCGGGGTGCGCTTCGGGAAGCCATACGTGGAGTGGGATGAAGCCAGCCTTCGATCCAAATCCGATCAGCGCCAAACCGAACAGAAGTCCGGCGCCCGCGGAACCCGAGAAACGATCGAAGTCCAAAGAACCGCTTGATCTGCCGAGCAAGATAAAGAGCACCAGCAGAAAGGCCGTGCCGATATGGCTCGCGACCAGATAGATCCATCCGGCTTGGCACGAGCCTTCCTTTTCGTCTTCGAAGGTCACCAGGAAGAACGAGGACAGCGCCATCATTTCCCACGCCATCAGGAAGAGGACGCCGTTGTGCGCGAGGATCACCAGTACCATGCTGGCCGCGAGCAGATTGAAGAAGAACCACGGTGGAGCGAGCGCTTTCCTGCCGCGATATGCCTCGAGGTATTCGGCGCCGTAAATCGCGGCCAATGCGCACAGCAAGAAAACCGGAATAAGAAAGAACCCGGACAATGGATCGAGTTCGAGAAAAAAGCTGCCATAGGGCACATCCCAGGCCATCCGCAGCGACTGCGCCGGTGCTCCCAGCACGACGCGCACCGCCGGAACGATTCCGCATACAGCGCCGAGCAACGCTCCCGCGACACCGATTACCGTCGGCCAGCGGCCACGATTTGCGGAGACGAGTGCTCCCGCCGCGCCGACCGCAAAGGCCAGCAGCGATACCAATAGCGCAGACATAATTCAGGCGTCGTCCTCGACTTGAAGGCTGGCGCCTTCCTTGATCATGCGTTCGACGCGCTCGAACTCCGCAAGAATTTCCGCGGGCGCTGCTCGCCGCGCGAGCACCGCATGAAGCTCAGAGTCATGCAATGAGAACGACAGACGCGATAGCAATCGCAGATGTATGCGGGCGGTTGGGCTGATGAGCAAAAAGATCGCGAAGACCGGCACGTCGTCGAAGGCTGCGAAATCCACCGGCTTTTCCAGAAAGCACAGCGCAATCGACGGTATGGACGCATTTAAAAGGATCGGCCTGCGAACGTGCGGGATGGCGATTCCGTCGCCTATCGCCGTTGAACCGAGTGCCTCGCGCGCCAGCAGTAGTTGCGCAATCGATGCTCGGTCGCTGTTCGCTGGCAGCGCCAAGCTGTTCACGATTTCACGCAGAACTGCCGGCTTGTCGTCGCCCTGCAGTCCGTAAAAAATGCCGCCAGCGCGCAACGCATCGGCCAATGAATAGACCGACTCTCCGGCTGCAGCCGGAGCTTCAAAGATCTGGGCAGCAATGTCTATTTCGCGCGAAGATATCCGCTCGAGCAGGTCGCTGCGATGCAATCGGTACTCATTATTGACCCGATCAGCCCGGAGAATCCCGCGTTTGATCCAGTCATAAACTTTCCGCTCCGAAACCTTTAGGAGTTTCGACACTTCCCTGACGTTCAATTGCATGAGGACGGGTCTTGACCGTGCGACGCGATAACCGCGCGTGGCTCCGTATGCGCTGCAAGATTCAATGGGATTCAGCTTTGGCCAGGATTCACGCGCGCCGCGGAGCCGAGCGCGGTTCATATGACCGAGCAAGCATGTAGCTGAGTCTGTAGCCAGCGCACCTAGCACGCGAGGTAATCTTTTGCATTTCTGAGAATTTTTACGTAATCTAACGTTTGTGTCAAACATTGTCGGTAAAATAACGGAAGATTCTTCCAGATCGACCGACAGGTTGATGACCGTTCGTCAGCTCGCGGATTACTTGAACCTCAATGAGCGGACAGTGCTCAAATTGGTATCCGACGGGGAATTACCCGGAGTCAAAATCGGGAATCAATGGCGATTCCGCAAGGCGATGCTCGACGCTTGGCTCGATGATCAAATGTTGGGAGTTACTCCACGGAGCGTCGACTTTCCGAGAGGCGCGCCTGCGGCGCGCAGAATGCTAAATCTCGCCAGTTGCTTTCAGCCAAGCCACATAGCACCTGACTTGGAAGCCGATACCAAGAACGGCGTCATCGAAGAGCTCGCGAATCTGGCCAGCCGGTTGAATTTGGTGCGGGACAAGACGTGGTTTGTCGGCGCTCTTATCGAACGTGAGAATATCATGCCTAGCGCGACTGGCAACGGACTCGCCTTCTTGCACACGCTCAATCGTCATCCCGAACATGTAGTCAAACCGTTCATGGTTTTTGGCCGATCACTCGGCGGTGTCGATTTTGACGCCCTCGACGGTAAGCCTACTCATCTGTTTTTCGTACTCGGCCTCAAATATCACGAACTGCACCTTCCCTGGCTGGCAAAGCTTCCGCAGATGTGTTCGCGACCTGAAACGCTGCAGACCTTAATGGGCGCCAGCACCGCCGAGTCAATCTTCGCAGCCCTTTCTGACGCTGAGCGCGATTTGGGTGTATCGCAACAAGCGAGACTCTGAGAAAACTACCTTAACCAATCGCAGTCAGGAACGCTTTCCGGCGATTCGTGTTTCGAGATCTCGCTAGTAACTAAAATTCAGTCACGTACGAAACTACGGTGGATGGAATATAACCTAATGGAAGTGGAGTTACGCCACGCTGGACGCCGGATTAACGAGTCCGTTGCGCTGGCAGTTACCGCTCTTGAATATATTCTTCAAGTACAAAGAGTATCGGTGTGCTTACAAAGCTTCACAATAAGTCCAAAGTTGCATGAAATGCATGGAGGAATTGACTACTGCTGAGCGTGCGACGACGGCTACAAATCACGGCCGGCTCGAGAGATCGAGCGCTGCCATCTGAATGCCGTTGGCTTCCAAAGACGTGCGTCGCCGAACATTCTGTCTCCCACCTGTCTTTGCCGCAAATGGCTCGGAGCATGTAAGTGGCTGACTGTGCTGTGCCGCCGGCTTTGCGGACGCGATAATCGAGCTTCAAAATCCCAAACTGATTCCCTGATTTTGACTTTCGCATCAGGACAAGAAACGATTTTCCACATCCCGAACGGCGACTTTCCTTAAATGGCCATTAAGTGCCCCTCAAAGGGTGCTTAATGGGGCGTACGGCAGATGGTGTCAACGCCGGAGTAAAACTACATCACCTGGCCGGAGTAAAAGTACATCAGTGGGAAGTGTAATCAGGCCCCCGCGCGGGGGCCTGATTACACTTGGTCGTCAGGCTTCGGTGGTATCGGCGGGCTGAGCGGCGGGGCGGGGACGGCGTTGGCTCTGTTTGAGCCTGTAACTGTCGCCGTTCATCTCAAGGATGTGCACGTGGTGGGTGAGCCGGTCGAGCAAGGCGCCGGTGAGCCGTTCGGAGCCGAACACCCCGGTCCATTCGTCGAAGGGCAGATTGCTGGTGACGATGGTCGAGCCGCGTTCGTAGCGCTGGCTGAAGACCTCGAACAGCAGCTCGGCGCCGGTCGGCGAGAGCGGTACATATCCCAGTTCATCCACGATCAGAAGCTTGTAGCCGGCGAGCTGGCGCTGCAGGCGCAGCAGACGCTTCTCATCGCGCGCCTCGATCAGCTCGTGGACCAGGGCGGCGGCCGTAGTGAAGCCGACCGCGAGCCCCTTCTGACAGGCAGCCAGGCCGAGCCCCAGCGCAACGTGGGTCTTGCCGGTGCCGCTGTTGCCGACGGCAATGATATTCTCGCGACGCGCCACGTACTCGCAGCGCGCCAGCTCCAGTACCAGGGTCTTGTTGAGCGACGGGAGGGCGGCGAAGTCGAAGCTGTCGAGACTCTTCACCGCCGGGAAGCGCGCTTCCTTGATTCGGCGCTCGACCGTGCGTCGTTCCCGGTCAATCAACTCCAGTTCGGCCAGCCGCAGCAGGTAGCGAGGATGGTCGACTCCGTCGACGGCGCACTGACGGGCGAGCTTGTCGTACTCATGCAGGAAGGTCGGCAGCTTAAGCGCCTTGAGATGATGGGCGAGTAGCACTGGACCTACCCCGATTCGGTAGACGGTATCGGGCTTGGTTTAGCGTCCTGGTTTAACCTCGCCGAAAGCGTCCTCCCGAGATTGGCCTGATAGCAGCTTTTCGGTCCCGGCCTCCACCTGATTTGAGGCCGGGCCGGAAAGCGTTATGGGTTGCTGATTCGAGGACGACGCGGTCTGCGGCGCGCCGGCCAGCAATTGGTCTGCTGGCCAAGCACCGCCCGCGGCGGCCGAGCTCCTCATGGTCTGCATGCCCAGTTCGCGATGAAGGCGTTCGTACTCCACCGGCGAGCGATAGTCGAGCGCCGAATGGCGGCGATGCGGATTGTACCAGCCTTCGATGAAATCGAACACGGCCATGCGCGCCTCGACCTGGGTCTTGAAACTGCGCCGGTTGAGCAGTTCGCATTCGAGCGTGGCAAAGAAACTCTCGCACATCGCGTTGTCGCAACAGTCGCCCACCGAGCCCATCGACGGTTTAACCCCGGCCTCATCGCAGCGCTGGCCGAAGGCCAGCGACGTATACTGGCTCCCCTGATCGGAGTGATGAATCACCCCGGCCGCACGCCGCTGCCCCAGCGCCATCTCCAGCGCCTTGAGCACCAACTCGGTGCGCAGATAAGTCTCCATCGCCCAGCCCACGATCTTGCGGCTAAACGCGTCGAGCACCACGGCCAGATAGAGAAAGCCCGCCCAGGTGGGAATGTAGGTTATATCGGCGACCCACAGCCGATTGGGCGCCGGCGCGCTGAAGTTGCGCTCGACCAGGTCGGGGGCCGGGCGCGCCTGGCGATCGCGCACCGTGGTGATTATCCAGTTGCGCCGGCTCACGCCGCGAAGCCCCGCCGCGCGCATCAGCCGCGCCACCCGTTTGCATCCCACCCTAATGCCCTGTTCCTTGAGTTCGGCATGGATGCGCGGCGCGCCGTAGGTGGCGCGCGAGTGGCGATGGATCTCGGCGATCCGCCCGCACAACTCGCCATCCGCCCGGGCCCGCGCCGAGGGCGGACGCTTTAGCCGCGCGTAGTAACCGCCGGGGGAGACGCCCAGCACGCGGCACATCGTGGCAATCCCGTGCATGGCCTGGTTAGCCCCTACGAATGCGAACGCCGCGACGGCGTCGCGCCGGTCTCCTGAGCGAACCAGGCCGCGGCTTTTGCAAGTATCTCCCGCTCCTCGCGCAGCACCCGGTTCTCCCGCCGCAGGTGGTTAAGTTCCTCCCGTTCGCTAGTGGTCAAGCCGTCACTGCGCAGGCCCTCATCGAGCGCCGCCTGCTTGAGCCATTTGCGGATCGCATTGGCTGAGGGCTCGAACTCGCGCGCCAGCTCCTCGATCTTCCGTCCAGCGCGCGCCAGTTCGACGATCCGCCGCCGGTATTCCAGCGGGTACCGTGGATGCGTTGGTGGCATCGGGAACCTCCTTCTTCCTTTCTCCCCAACACCGTCTACGAAACCGGGTCAACTCCACTTCGCAGCTTACGAGTTCCACCTCCAGCAGATCGCCGAATGCGACACCGCCATCGAGAAGTTGCTGGCCAAGCTAGCCGAGCAGCAGCCTCCCCCCCTCCGGCCCACTGTCCGCCCCACGCCGCAAGAGGGGCTCCAAGCATGCGCCCACCTTCGACATTCGCACCTCGCTGCATCGACTGACGGTCTTCATCGATGAAAGCGGGCTGAGCGAACGATCGCATCGGGTGCGGACCTGGGCGCCGCGCGGGCAGACCCCGGTGCTGCAACATCATTTCAACTGGAAGGTGCTGTCGGCGGCGGCCGGGATCACCTGGTGGAACTTCTACTTCCGGCTCTTTCCCGGCGCCATCAAAAGTCCGCAGGTGGTCGAATTCCTCCGCCATCGGCCGGGCAAGCTGCTGGTGGTCTGGGACGGGCTGCCGCAGCACCGGGCCCGGCTGGTCACGGAGTTTATCCGCGTGCAGCGGGGCCGACTGGCGATCGAGCGGTTGCCGGCCTATGCGCCCGAACTCAATCCGGTGGAATACATCTGGGGCTACTGGAAACATCACGAGCTGCCCAACCTCTGCCCGCGCGATTTCGGCCAGCTCAGCTATCAGGCGCGTCGAACTCTTCGCCGCATGCGCCGCCGTCCCACTCTGGTGATGGCCTTCTGGGAACAAGCCGACCTCTTCCCCTTGTAACTATCGTATGCAGGGCTCAATAGGAGGGACATCTTGCATCGGCCTTCAACTGACTTTTTACGTCGGCGTTCCACCGACAGTTAGCTCCGGTGCTGACACCGCGCAAGCAGCGGCTTCAGTGACGGGGGGGCTTACTCCGATGTCTTCGGTGATGTCTTCTGTGCCCAGTGTGAGATGCTGATCCGTTTGGCTGAGCTGGACCTTCCGCCTTTTGAAGACCGTTCAGGAGCGCGATCGTTAGAGCAACCGCCTTATTGTGGCTCGTCAGAGTGGCGTGATTGGCTTGGCAATTGATCAGCTCCGTGGATGCGGTGCCATCGTAGTAAAGGGTAGCGCCGGTGAAATTGCAGTTGATCCACCTGTGACCATCGAGAACTACCGCTTGATGGGAATAATCACCTTCCTTAACTTCTTCAAGGGGCGCATCTGACCAGCTCGGAGGCTCGATGATCGAAGCGGGCCGGCCACCGATAAGGGGAAACGCAGAAACCGCTAAACTAGCGCCTAACAACATCCACAAAATGGGTACAAAAAAGCGATCACGAGCCGAATTGCCCCGAGACGGACGGATTTCTTCCGGGGTTTCTTCAGTTGTCATACGGCGAGCTCAAAACGAGGGGTAATCTGAGATTTTTGTTTTGACCTTCGGCTCAGAGTACGGATAAAGCAAATCCACTCCGATAGCGCAACTGAGGGCAGCTCCAGGTTTAGTGAGGGTGTTCCCCGCCAGGACAAGTTGGACAGAATGGGGCGATTGAGGAAGAGAGCGACTGTGTTGGAAGTCAAGGATGGACGAGTGGGTGCGGTACGTTGACCACAGGGTCCACAGGCGCTGGGAGCAAGCGGTGTATCCGGCCTGTGGACTTGTCAACGCACTGGCCGGCTTAACAGCCCGTGGTGAAAGTGGTCACGCCGCCGAGTAGCGGTTGGTGATGATCGGTGATGACGGAAACAAGCGTACAGCCTCTATGAGTGGATGCCATGCGAAGATCGCGACCAGCCAGCGTCGGGTAGCGGCCAGGAGCACCAAAAGCGCCGCCATGACGGTCGCCAGGCGATCCCGCAGCCCGCGCGGCGTGCCGATGCCGATCAGGTGGCGCATAACGAGCCCGAGATTGAAGCCGCCCGCATGAATCAGCAGGCGCTTGAGGATATTGGTGTGACCCGCGCAGATGCGTGCGGCGCATCCCACCGGTGTCGTAGAAATGCGCAAAGGAGCGTTCGATCCGCTCGCCCCGTCGACGCATCAGGCGCCGGCCGCGCGCGCCACGAATCCGCCGCCGATTGGCGTACACCGGGGTCTGGGCTGCGGGCTCCTTGGACCAATCGCGGCGCCCGCGGCCCGGCTCGGCGACGTAAGACCGGAGGTCTACGGCCTCAAAGTCGATCATCGTCTGATTGCTGTGATAGCCCTTGTCGGTGACGATCTCTTCCAGCGGTTGGGGTGCCTGCACCTCGGCTTGCGCGTCTTCGATTTGCTCCGCCGCGGCGATGGCCGTTTCGATGATCGTGGTCGTATCGCCTTGGTCGGCGCCCTGCACGGTGACCGCGACTATCGCGCCGGTATCCAGGTCCACCGCGTGCTCGGCTTTGTGGGCCAGGTGCGTCCGGCCATCTTTCATCTTGGCGACCTTCGCATCCGGATCCCACGGATGTTTCCAGTCTTGGTTCGAGGTGGTCTTCTTGCGCTTGCGGTCCATGCGCGCCAAGTCCTCGCGCGTGGGAGTCTCGATCCCCGACGCCTGCGCGAGACCGGTCAAAAACGCCTGATAGCTCGCCCCGGTGTCGCGCCCACGATACTGCGCATGGCCACGTTCGCCTCGAGCGCGGCTGCATCGATCGCGACCGTCCTGCCCTTGAGCAACCCCGCCGCCACCAGCCGTTACTGCAGCCACGTGAAGACCGTGCGGTGGTGCTCGAGGTTGATGACGCGCCGCGTCCGGGAAATCGTCGAATGATCGGGCGGCGGCTCCTCCACCCGCAGCCGCAGGAAAGCGCGCACCGCCAAGAGTCGCTCGCACGCCAGGCAATCCCCGCGTTCCGAGCCGATCCCCTCGAAGTAGCCGACCAGCAGCAACCGGAAATATCGACCCGGCGCCAGGCTCGGCCGTTCCGTCCCTTGACCGGGGAGTAGAGCCTCACGCACGGGCCTTCGACGAACCGATCGAAGTTGTCGGCATCCGGCAACGCATTCAGCCGCGTGTAGAAGGGATGCCCCGGCGAATTCGGCAGCTCCGCAGTCGCGACCCACGTCGACCCTTGATCACTCTGTTGGGTTCCCATCGCCATCCGCCACGTTGTGGTACTGCCAATCCATTCTGGCCCTCCTTCGAATCGTTACCGACTTTCGCCACGGGCTGCTAACATGACCACGGCGCGTACACTTCACACGGCGCCCTTGCTCGGCAATGGCCAGGTTCTTATCGTCCGAAGGGAGCAGGCCAGTCCAGACCTATTGAGTCCTGCATAATATAGGGACAACTCGAAGATCCGAATGACCACATTTAGCAGGTGTTGATGAAAGGGTTGAAGCACGGGCATCGGCTTGGCCGGATGGCGTGACGAAGTGAGTATTGGGGTTGTGGATCGAGTAGTTAGCTGGTTGGCCTGCAGGTTCGGCTTGCAGGCGACTCGATTCATCCCGTGGGACAGAGCTTGGCGATCCGCAGAAGGTTGTAGGCGGCGCCGATCAGGTAGGCGGCGAAACTGGTGCGCTCGACGCCCCGATAGCGCGTGCGGCGGAAGTTGCCGACCGTCTTGATCCGGCCGAAGATCTCTTCAACCCGCTGGCTGACTGCGTATCCAGGCCAACTGGTGGTGCGGTGGTCGAGCGCCGAGCCACCCGGCCGCCGCTCATTCTGCGCCACGTGTGGAGTAACGTTGAGCGCTCTGCAGTTCGCCACGAACGCCGCCGTGTCGTAGCCCTTGTCGCCGGCCACCGTGATCCGGCGCGGCCCGCGAACCTCTTGCAGCATTTCCAGCCCTTGCTCGCATTCGGCCCGGCCGCTGGCCCGACCCACCCGCAGATCGGCCATTAATCCGTTGCGATTCTCCATCAGCACGCTCTCGGTGTAACAGAGCCTGGCCTCTTTGCCAGCGCTCTTCTTCGCCAGCCGCGCTTCGGGGTCAGTGGTCGATTGGTGGGTCGCGTTCTGGCGCCGTTCGCCGTGGAAGTCCACGCTCGGATTACCGGGATCGTCTGGCGGCGTACGATCGCTTGGCTTCTCGCCCTTGGGACGAAAGCTCTTGAGCGAGGCCCACGCCTCGATCAGCGTGCCGTCCACCGTAAAGTGCTCGTCGCTGGTCAAGTTCAACTCGCGCGCCTCCGCCACCACCGTGCGGAAAAACTCGCTAGCCACATCGTGCTCCAGCAAGCGCGCCCGGTTGCGCCTAGGGAGCCTCTGCACAGGTCGTCATACAGCGGCAGTTCGACATAGTTGGAGTTGACCCGGTTTCGTAGACGGTGTTGGGGAGAAAGGAAGAAGGAGGTTCCCGATGCCACCAACGCATCCACGGTAGCCGCTGGAATACCGGCGGCGGATCGTCGAACTGGCGCGCGCTGGACGGAAGATCGAGGAGCTGGCGCGCGAGTTCGAGCCCTCAGCCAATGCGATCCGCAAATGGCTCAAGCAGGCGGCGCTCGATGAGGGCCTGCGCAGTGACGGCTTGACCACTAGCGAACGGGAGGAACTTAACCACCTGCGGCGGGAGAACCGGGTGCTGCGCGAGGAGCGGGAGATACTTGCAAAAGCCGCGGCCTGGTTCGCTCAGGAGACCGGCGCGACGCCGTCGCGGCGTTCGCATTCGTAGGGGCTAACCAGGCCATGCACGGGATTGCCACGATGTGCCGCGTGCTGGGCGTCTCCCCCGGCGGTTACTACGCGCGGCTAAAGCGTCCGCCCTCGGCGCGGGCCCGGGCGGATGGCGAGTTGTGCGGGCGGATCGCCGAGATCCATCGCCACTCGCGCGCCACCTACGGCGCGCCGCGCATCCATGCCGAACTCAAGGAACAGGGCATTAGGGTGGGATGCAAACGGGTGGCGCGGCTGATGCGCGCGGCGGGGCTTCGCGGCGTGAGCCGGCGCAACTGGATAATCACCACGGTGCGCGATCGCCAGGCGCGCCCGGCCCCCGACCTGGTCGAGCGCAACTTCAGCGCGCCGGCGCCCAATCGGCTGTGGGTCGCCGATATAACCTACATTCCCACCTGGGCGGGCTTTCTCTATCTGGCCGTGGTGCTCGACGCGTTTAGCCGCAAGATCGTGGGCTGGGCGATGGAGACTTATCTGCGCACCGAGTTGGTGCTCAAGGCGCTGGAGATGGCGCTGGGGCAGCGGCGTGCGGCCGGGGTGATTCATCACTCCGATCAGGGGAGCCAGTATACGTCGCTGGCCTTCGGCCAGCGCTGCGATGAGGCCGGGGTTAAACCGTCGATGGGCTCGGTGGGCGACTGTTGCGACAACGCGATGTGCGAGAGTTTCTTTGCCACGCTCGAATGCGAACTGCTCAACCGGCGCAGTTTCAAGACCCAGGTCGAGGCGCGCATGGCCGTGTTCGATTTCATCGAAGGCTGGTACAATCCGCATCGCCGCCATTCGGCGCTCGACTATCGCTCGCCGGTGGAGTACGAACGCCTTCATCGCGAACTGGGCATGCAGACCATGAGGAGCTCGGCCGCCGCGGGCGGTGCTTGGCCAGCAGACCAATTGCTGGCCGGCGCGCCGCAGACCGCGTCGTCCTCGAATCAGCAACCCATAACGCTTTCCGGCCCGGCCTCAAATCAGGTGGAGGCCGGGACCGAAAAGCTGCTATCAGGCCAATCTCGGGAGGACGCTTTCGGCAAGGTTAAACCAGGACGCTAAACCAAGCCCGATACCGTCTACCGAATCGGGGTAGGTCCAAGTAATGAGGATTATGAGGAGGAACGGCAGCAGCGCGCTGGGGTGATCGCTGCTGAGAAGCCATCAGGAGCATTGGTTGCCTCTGGTTCTTGTTCACAACCCACACCAGGCCCCGGCTGGGAGCAACCGATGCCGGAGTTGGTAGAGATTGGCCAGCGCGAACATGGTTTCGGCCCGAGCCAGATTCTTGGCCAGCCCGCGATATCTAACCTTGCTGAAGCCCCACAACTGCTTGAGTACGCGGAAGGCATGCTCGCCGCAAGCGCGGGTGCGCGAACGCACCCGGTTGATCATCCGCCAGCGCTTGCTCAACGGCCGCTGCGCGGTAGGACGGCGATTGATCCGATAATGTATTCCCCGCGATTCAAGGAAGCTGCGGTCATCTTCCTTCCAATACGCCTGGTCGCCGAACACCTCGCGCTCGTACCCGTGCAAAAGCTCCGGCAGTTGGGTGACATCGGCGACCGCGGCGTCGGTCGCGGTTACGCTGTGCACGATGCCACGCTGGTCAGCCCCGATGTGCAGTTTCATCCCGAAGTGCCAGTTCTGGCCCTTACGAGTCTGCTTCATCTCGGGGTCGCGCGTCCCACTGGCGTTCTTGGTGGAACTCGGCGCCGCGATGATGGTCGCGTCCACAATCGTCCCCGAGCGCAGCAACAGGCCGCGGGTCTCGAGCAGACCGCCGATCGCGGCGAAGATTGCCTTGGTCAAATTGTGCTTCTCGAGCAGATGACGAAAACGCAGAATCGTGGTCTCATCCGGCACCGTGTCCTCGCCCAGCTCCACCTTGGCAAACCGACGCATCGACTCACTGTCGTAGATCGCGTCCTCGGCCTGCGGGTCGGAGAGATTGAACCATTGTTGCAGGAAGTAGATGCGCAGCATCTTCTCCAGCCCCAGTGGCTGGCGCCCGTTGCCGGCTTTGGGGTAATGAGGCTCGATCAGGCGCAAAAGCCGCGCCCACGGAATCACCGCGTCCATCTCGGCCAGAAAACGCTCGCGCCTCGTCACCTTGCCCTTCGCACTCCATGCCACCGCAGCAAAAGTCCGCTGACTACCCATCACCGCACCTCCGCATCTGTCGATCCTCCGCTTCCTTTGTACACCAATCGATCAAGCTGTGCAGAGGTTCCCTAGCGTATGCGCTCGCTGCGGAGAATCTTCCGGTGGCGGTGGTGAATCCCCGTCAGGTAAGCAACTTTGCGAAGTCGACCGGTCAACGCGCCAAGACTGATGCAATGGACGCGGCCGTGCTGGCGCACTTCGCGGAGGTAATGAAGCCGGAGGTTCGACCATTACCAGATGCCGCGTCTCGGGAACTCTCCGCGTTGGTGACCCGTCATCGACAGTTGGTCGAGATGATGACCGCAGAATCCAACCGACGGGATCTCGCATCGAAAGCGGTCCGCAAATTGATCAATTCATTGCTGCGGTCGCTAAAAGACCAACTTGCGGTGGTCGACCGAGAAATCCGTAAGGCAATCTCAGCTTCGGAGACCTGGCGACGTAAGGCTGAACTTCTCAGGAGCGTTCCAGGAGTCGGGAAGGTTACTACCGCGACACTGCTGGCCGGATTGCCCGAACTCGGCGAACTCGACCGCCGTCAGATCGCCGCGCTCGTTGGAGTTGCGCCGTTCAATCGCGAAAGCGGAACCTGGAAGGGCAAGCGTATGATTGCCGGCGGTCGCGGTTGGATTCGCTCGGTACTGTACATGAGTACTGTAGTCGCAGTTCGCCGCAATCCCATTCTGAAGGAATTCTACGAGCGCCTGCGCGCGAGAGGCAAACCGGCAAAGCAAGCGCTCACCGCTTCATGCGTAAACTTCTCGTCATCCTCAACGCTATGCTTCGACGCCAAACTCATTGGTCTGCTCCAAACCCCCTCCGCTCATTGCGCGTTGCCGGTTGACTTCGCAGACAGTCTCCCTCGCGCTCCCCCTGCTCAGACCGCTCCCGGGGGCTAATTTAACTTCGGCGACAGGAGTGAACCCCTAAAACTGGACAGCCAGGCATGAACGAATTGGACCGCGCGGTGGGCTTATCGGAGGATAGGCCATGGCTCGGCATCGGAGTTTCAGTTCAGAGTTCAAGTGCCAGATCGCTAAAGAGTTTCTCGACGGGCGCGCAGGGCTGCATGAGCTCGCGCGCCGGCATAGTCTCTCGCGCAATCTGATTCGGCTTTGGATCTGCAAGTACGAGGCGGGCGAGTTCACCGACGAGCTGGCCGAGGCGGTGCACATCGCCCAGTACGAGCGAAAAATAGCTGAGCTCGAACGCAAGGTCGGCCAACTCACGATGGAAGTCGATCTGCTCAAAAAAGGGGCGCAGTTGGGACGCCAGCCCAACGAAGGGAGCTACTCCATTGTGAGCGGCCCGAAGCCGTCTCCGTTACGCGGGCATGCCGAATCATGAAGCTGGCGCGCTCGACTTACTATTACCGCGGCCGCCGCCAGGCGGCGGAGAAAAAGGTTCTGTGCGACCGCATTGAGGCGCTGTGTGCCGAGTTTCCACGCGACGGCTACCGGCGCATCACCCACCAGCTCCGTGCCGAAGGAATGGTGGTCAATCACAAGGCGGTAGCGCGGCTGATGCGGCAGACCGGCCTCCAGGTGCGGCCCCTGCGCAAGTTCGTGCGCACCACGGACAGCGACCACGACGGTCCGATCTTTCCCAACCTTGCCCGTGGCTTTCGCCCAACCGGCCCCAATCAGCTCTGGGTCAGCGATATCACGTACATCCGCATCGCGTCCGGCTTCGTCTACGTGGCAGTGATTCTCGACGCCTGGTCGCGCCGGGTGATTGGCTATGCGCTTGGTCGGCAGATCGATACACGACTCGCCTTGGCAGCTTTGCGGGCAGCAACCCAGACGCGACGACCACCGCCCAGCTGTATCCATCATTCCGATCGCGGTGCGCAGACTGGATTCAAACGGTGGTCGCAACATAGCGTTTAGCTTCTCGAAGATACTGATCCAAGGCCTCAGCGGGAGTTCTCCAGCCCAAGGTTTTTCGCGGCCTTGAGTTAAGGGTCATCGCCACCGCCGCGAGATCATCGGCGCTATGTGCGCTGAGATCAGTTCCCTTTGGAAAGTATTGACGCAGCAGGCCGTTGGTATTCTCGTTAGTGCCGCGCTGCCATGGGCTATGCGGATCGCAGAAGTAGATTTGCAACCCAGTATCAAACCGCAGGTCCACATGCTGCGCCATCTCTGCTCCCTGATCCCAGGTAAGGGAACGTCGCACCTGCTCGGGCAAGGTGATGATAGTGCGCGTGATGGCTGCACGGACCGCTTCTGCCCCATGACCGGCAAGGGCTGGTCCGTTCTTCACCCGAGCGGAACTGCCATAGGCTGCCATGCGCGGCAGATGCAGCAGGAGCGTGAACCGTGTCGTTCGTTCTACCAGAGTGCCGATCGCCGAACTCTCGAGACCAAGTATGAGATCTCCCTCCCAATGGCCCGGTACCGCCCGATCTGCAATTTCCGCGGGGCGCTCGCTGATCATTATCTCGGGAGAAACGAACGATTTGCGCTTGCCGCGGACCCGCACGCGCGGCATGCGCAGGGCACGGCCCGTACGCAGACAGGCGGTCAACTCGCGGCGCAGCGCGCCGCGGCCTTGCACGTAAAGGGCCTGGTAAATCGCCTCGTGACTGATACGCATCGAATCATCAGCCGGAAAGTCCAGCGGCAGGCGCCTGGCGATCTGTTCCGGGCTCCAGGCCATCGCCCAGCGCCGCTGCTGCCTGCGTCCAAATCGCCGCCCTTTCCATGCCACCTTCGGCCCATTGATCTTTACCCCATCGTGGGCGGTAACCGCACCCGCAAGCCGTTCTTGCACATAACGGCGCAGGACTTCATTCTCGACCAGCTTGGCTGGTTTGGGACGGCGCAACGAACGATCGGCATGCCATTGCGCGGTGGTGGCTCGATATTCCAGTCCGCCGCTGCGTGTTGCGGCATTCCGGCGCAGTTCGCGTGAGATCGTCGAAGGTGCTCGCCCAAGTTTGCGGGCAATTGCGCGAACGCCGCGCTCCTGAACCCGCGATATGGCAATCTCTTCGCGCTCGGCAAACGATAGATAGCGGCCCGACAGAGGCTTCGAAGACCGTGAATAATGGACCGGTATCATCCCGCCCGCCCTCCGGAACCACCGGCCACCCACTGCGGGCGACACTCCGGCGTCGAGAGCAGCGTCCTCGGTTGAACGGCCTGCCGCAATCGCTCCCCAAAATAGCTGATAGTTCTCCCGCCGTGCTGCCGGCGGTCGGCCCGGCGACCGCAATGGTGCTCGCCCGCATCGATCTGAACGGCGCTTTTGAATAGCCATCGCAATTCCCCTTCTCCACCTGTTGCGACGACCGTTTGAATCTACCTTGGCTGCCTTGGTCGGAATGATGGATCACGTCGGCGGGACGGCGCTGTACCAGCGCCATCTCGAGCGCTTTGAGTACCAGCTCGGTACGCAGATTGGTCTCCATCGCCCAACCCACGATCCGGCGGCTGAAAACGTCGAGCACCACGGCCAGATAGAGAAAGCCCGCCCAGGTCGGAATGTAGGTTATATCGGCGACCCACAGCCGATTGGGCGCCGGCGCGCTGAAGTTGCGCTCGACCAGGTCGGGGGCCGGGCGCGCCTGGCGATCGCGCACCGTGGTGATTATCCAGTTGCGCCGGCTCACGCCGCGAAGCCCCGCCGCGCGCATCAGCCGCGCCACCCGTTTGCATCCCACCCTAATGCCCTGTTCCTTGAGTTCGGCATGGATGCGCGGCGCGCCGTAGGTGGCGCGCGAGTGGCGATGGATCTCGGCGATCCGCCCGCACAACTCGCCATCCGCCCGGGCCCGCGCCGAGGGCGGACGCTTTAGCCGCGCGTAGTAACCGCCGGGGGAGACGCCCAGCACGCGGCACATCGTGGCAATCCCGTGCATGGCCTGGTTAGCCCCTACGAATGCGAACGCCGCGACGGCGTCGCGCCGGTCTCCTGAGCGAACCAGGCCGCGGCTTTTGCAAGTATCTCCCGCTCCTCGCGCAGCACCCGGTTCTCCCGCCGCAGGTGGTTAAGTTCCTCCCGTTCGCTAGTGGTCAAGCCGTCACTGCGCAGGCCCTCATCGAGCGCCGCCTGCTTGAGCCATTTGCGGATCGCATTGGCTGAGGGCTCGAACTCGCGCGCCAGCTCCTCGATCTTCCGTCCAGCGCGCGCCAGTTCGACGATCCGCCGCCGGTATTCCAGCGGGTACCGTGGATGCGTTGGTGGCATCGGGAACCTCCTTCTTCCTTTCTCCCCAACACCGTCTACGAAACCGGGTCAACTCCAGTGATCCCGCCGCCGTAGCCGTGCTCATCGCGCAGCCGCTCAAAGATCCGCTTCGAGGTGTGGCGCTGCTTGGCGGGCCTCCCCTTATCCTCGTCCAGGATCTGATCGATCATCGCGACGAACGGCTCGAGCTTCGGCCGCCGCGGAGGATGGCTTCGCCGGTATCCCGGCGGCACCGCGAACGCTAGGAGCGTGTCCGAGAAATAGTTATTTGACTGAGGAAGAAAACGGGGTGTGAGTAGTAGATAATTAGGCATGGGTAAGAGCTACCGACCGTACCATCCGGATCAAGAGTTTCTGCTTCCCCCGAGCCTGCGTGAATGGTTGCCCGAGAATCATCTGGTCTACTTCGTCAGCGATGTGGTCGACAATCTGAACCTATCGGCGCTGGATGCGGCGTATGGGGACGAGCAACGCGGGCAGCCGCCCTACGATCCGCGGATGATGACCAAGGTGCTGGTGTATGGGTATTGCGTGGGGGTATTTAGCTCGCGGCGCATCGAGCGGCGTTTAATCGAGGACGTGGGGTTTCGCGTGCTGGCGGCGGGCAACGCGCCGAACTTCCGTACCATCGCAGATTTTCGCAAGCTCCATCTGGCGACGCTGGCCGGGCTGTTTGAAGAGGTGCTGAAGATCGCGCTGGAAGCGGGAGCGCTGAAACTGGGGCGGGTGGCGTTGGACGGCACCAAGCTGAAAGCCAACGCCAGCAAGCACAAAGCGATGAGCTATGGCCGGATGCAGGAGCGGCAACGGCAACTGCGCGCAGAGGTCCGGGAACTGCTGGCCCAGGCCGAGGCGGTGGACGCCGCCGAAGACGCGCACTACGGGGCCGATCGGCGGGGCGACGAGCTACCCGCAGAGTTGCAGCGGCGCGAGAGCCGGCTAAGGAAGATTCGCGCGGCGCAACGGGCGCTGGAAGAGCGGGCGCGGCAGTCGGCGGAGAAGGCCGGAAAGCCGCGCGCAGAAGTGCAATCGGCGAAGCCCGCGGACAAAGATCAATACAATTTCACCGACCCGGAGTCGCGCCTGATGCAGGGCAGCGACGGTCTGGTGCAAGGCTACAATGCGCAGGCGGCAGTGGAGCCGGTGTTGCAGTTAATCGTGGGGCAGAGCGTGACGCCGGCAGCCAACGATAAACAGCAAATCGAACCGATGGTCCAGGTGATCGAGCAACAGAGCGGACAGCGACCCACCGGCCTCGTGGCCGACAGTGGCTATTGCTCGGAGAAGAACCTCGCGTATCTGGCGGCTCTCGGTCAGTCTGGAGACCCGATCGATTGCTATATCGCGACTGGCAAGCAGAAGCATGACGAATACCGCCAGCCCTGCTCGCGCGGACCGTTACCGCGCAATGCGACGCGGGTCGACCGCATGAAACGCAAGCTTCAGACTAAGGTGGGGCGGGCAATCTATGTGACACGGAAAACGATCGTGGAGCCGGTCTTCGGCCAGATCAAAGAGGCCCGCGGGTTTCGCCGCTTTCTTTTGCGCGGCTTGGCTAAAGTCCGGGGCGAGTGGGCGCTGGTCTGTCTCACCCACAACATTTTGAAGTTGCACCGGCTCTGCAATGCGTAACCGTCATCCAGGCGGTCACGAGAAATACCGCAGCAAAACGCGCACCTCTTTGTAGTCGCCAGCCGACCAGCCGGCGCTTCGCAGGATCCTGGGGCGACCGGCATCATCAATAGCCAATCGCTCCAATCCGGAGATCAACTTAACCGGCGAAATTTCTCGGACGGACTCCTAGCATCTTGGCCACCGTCCGTGGGTCGATCCCGAACCGCCGTGCCGCTTCGCGCCGGCTCAGCCCCTCCACGTAAACCGCCCGCCGCACCTGTCCGTACAGTTCCACGCCTTTCATCCCTCCGCCCTCTGCTCATCTTCGCAGAAGGCTCACACACTGATGGTGTTTTACTCCGGCGCGACCACACCACCCGGCCGCTTCTGTGAGGGATTTTTCCACCGGCGCTTACACCGCTGGTCGCGGCGGTCCGAAGAGCCGGTCCCATATTGCGGATCCGAAGCCAATCACGCAGGATAAGTTTCCCGCCGGTTCGCGGAATCCCACCGCGCGCAGCAGCTTCGGCAGGCCTCCGCAGAACGCGCGAACACGCGTCAGACTCTCGGCCTCCGGGCTCACCGTCACCACGAGAAAGATCGTGTCTCGCGTAAGCGGCACGACCACCGCCTGGGGTATCACGCCGGGCGCACCGTTCCTCTGTGCACTTTTTGTCGAGTCTGCGTCAGGCATCGCTAAATCGGCCGATCATCGCCAGATCATTTACTCCCAGGATTGAGCTTGGCAACAGACATCTCGAGCCTCAAACAATCAATTCGAGTGCCAAAGCATCGTGACACGAGCGCGGTCGGGAATCCAAACCCGCCACGAGGTGCCACTAATTTTTAGGAGGCTGTGGTCTTCTCTCGGTAGTGTTGCGAAGTTGGTGGAAAAAGTAAAAAGGGACGTGTTGCAACTTTGGTCGGGCTGGCTGGTAAACTGAGACGACCGTGAAACATACGACCCGACCGGCAATTTTCAGTGGCGGCAGACGGCGCCGGAACTGATTTTGTGTGCGGTGCGATGGTACCTGCGCTACTCGCTCTCCCTGCGCGATGTCGAGGAATTGCTCGCCGAGCGCGGTCTAGCAGCGGATCACACTACCATCTGGCGTTGGGTTCAACGTTACGGTCCCGAATTGGAACAGCGGCTGCGGCGTCATCTCAAGCCGACCAGCAAATCCTGGCGTGTCGATGAAACGTATATTCGAGTGAAGGGCCGTTGGCGTTATCTCTATCGGGCCGTCGATTCCACCGGCGCCACCGTTGACTTCTTGCTGTCTGCGATGCGCGATGCCACTGCGGCCAAACGCCTGTTCCGCCAGGCGCTGAGCGATCCATTACTCTCCCCAAGCCCGCGTCATCAATACCGATAAGGCCCCCCTGTATGGTTCAGCAATTGCCGCAGTGAAAGCGGAAGGAACCCTGTGCCGGCGTTGCCTGCATCGCCCGGTCCAATATTTGAACAACATCCTGGAGCAGGATCATCGAGCGATCAAACGACGAGTGAAGGCCAAGCAGAGCTTTCGCGAGTTCCGAGCAGCAGGACGAACGATTGCGGGATACGAGGCCATACACATGATCCGCAAGGGGCAGGCGCGGTGGATTAGCGGCAACAATGTTCACCAACAGAATCGTTTCATCGACCGGCTGCTCGATCTGGCTGCCTGAGACCTCACTGACCAGTTCCCGTCACAGCCTTCACTGTCACCGTTTTTAAAGTTGCAACACTTCCATCTGATAGGCAGCGTGGTGACGGGCGGAATCGCGGCGATCGCAGGAATCGCGTTCGGCAGCTGGATCTGATTCTCGCGGGCCGCAGCTCAGAACGGCGTCGTTCGCGAAGAGTTGAAGTCCGAGTCGAACTGATTTTCGAGCTTCCGCACGGTGTCCTGCCGCTTCAGAATCATGCCCATCTCCCGATTGACGGTAGCGGAATCCGGCGACAGACTGATTGAGCCAAGGTACGCGACTTGACCGTCCACGATGGCTGCTCTCGCGTGCATGTATGGTAAATCGAAGCTCTCATCCATACCGCTCACGTGGACATCCACTCCCGCCGCTGAAAGCGCGGTGAGAGAGTCAAGTTGCAGTTGATCGATTCCGTTGTTCTCTCCGCCGTTCACCTGCAGCGGCGAGATCAGGCGGACCGTAACGCCGCGCTGGACGGCCGCCACCATCTCGGCTTCGAGGGTCGTGTTGCCGAGCAACTCCGTATAGACGTCGAGCGTATGCTTCGCCGATTGATAGAATTGCACCAGGTGCTGCGAAGCATTGACGGGCGAGATGATCAGATTGCCCTTTGCTATGGGAGGGGTCGGATTGAAAGGAGGCGGCGTGTCGCCTACCGCGGATGAATATACCCAGTCGTTTTCGAACAGGCGCTCCAGCCGCCGCATCACATTGTGATTCCTGCTGACAGTGGCGAAGTCGCGATACTCCGCGAAGGTTGTCGAATCCAGGCACGCAGAGCCGAAGACCAAGACGCGGGAGTCGATTAGGATGATCTTCGGGAAGCTTCTGGGAAAAACCGGATTACTCAGGTGAAGCTCTCCTCCCGCGCTCGTGAGGTATTGAGCCAGATTGTACTCTTCATCGGATAGCGATTCGTATTTTCCGCGATCCACGATCACCTGAACGCTTACGCCGCGCTCGAGGGCGGACTGAAGATGCTCCAGTATCATCGGATCTTCGAGTACGCAGATTTCAATCCGAATCTGCTTCTTCGCGGAATCAAACGCGGCGAAGTAGATGTTGCGCCCGTCGTCAGGCAGAACGGTCAAGGTGCCGCTCCGCAGGGGATCGGCGGCCGCGGAAGAATTGTTGTCGCCGGCGCTTGCGCTTTGCACCGCGCCCTGGCCGGACGGAGCCGTCTGCGCCCGGAGCGCCGTCGGAATCACCAGCAGCGATAGCAAGCAGATCCCCAACGACGCGTTTTTCATTGTTTCACTTTCTTTCGAGTATTTGGCGCAGTACATGCCCACGCAGGCCTATCCATCCCCCGCTGCGGTCCGACGCATCTGCCAAGGCCCAGGAATCGGATCAACCGGATTCGTGCAAACGAGCGTCGAGCAATTCCAGCAGACTCTTTTTCAGGGTGGGAAATTTCGCGAGGGCCGATCACAAGTCCTCAGGGTCGAAGCAAACCAATACGCATTCGGTTAGCGCCGTGACGGTCATCAGATATGATGCGTTCTCAAAGGCGGTTTCGAACCGAAATAGTCACCGGGACCATAATCCTTCGCGTAACGGTTTGTCAACGCCGGAGTAAAAATGGGTAGTGGGCGATTTTAAAAAATGAACAATTTATATGACAGTTCTCGGCTGGCTGTTAACGGGGATACCGGGTTCTGCTATTGCCGAAATCAGGCCCACTTGAACGGCGCGGCTGGGTTCAATCAAAACCGGCTTATCGAGCAACTTCATAACCTCGAAATCGCAATCGGTGAGCTTTGTCGTTGTTTTGAGAATTTCGCGTATGCAGTCAAGCGCAGAACCAAGAATCACCGCCCTCTCCGCTAACGTCCTGAGTCATAAATACGTTGAATAATATATAAGACTCCAGCGTTTTTCGCAGAGGAGAAGAGACGCCGATGCGGACAGGGCGACCGATAGCACCATTGAGCCTGACGGTTCTTGATCCACACGGAGCGCGACGCCGGCTGACCATCTTCCGAGGGCCCCGGCGCCGCGCTCCGCATAACGCTCGTACCGTCCCCGGCCCACGATCAGTAACATCTTATTGACTCTTGCATAATATAGATACATATGCTAGTTTACGGCTATGGGCAATGCAGCAGGTGTGCGACGGGACTTTGCGGGACTGGAACGGCGGCGAATGGCTGCCGCGGAGTTGCTCAAACAGGGCATGAGCCACAGTGAGGTGGCGCGACGCCTGGGCGTCCATCGGCAATCGGTGATTCGCTGGGCGCGGCAGCTCGCCCAGTCCGGTAGGGCGGGTCTGAAGCAGGCCGGCCGGGCCGGGCGTAAGCCTAAACTGAGCGCGAACCAACTGCGCAAGATCGAGCAGACGCTCAAGCGCGGACCCGAGGCGCTCGGCTACGCCAGCGGGCTGTGGACCGCGGCCCGGGTGCGCAAGCTGATCGAGGACCAGTGCGGGGTGCGCTATCACGAGGCTCACGTCTGGCGCATCCTGCGCCAGCTCGGCTGGAGCTGCCAGCGGCCCACCGGGCGGGCGCTGGAGCGCGACGAAGAGGCGATCCGGTACTGGAAGCGAGCGCGCTGGCCACAGCTTAAAAAAAAGCGCGCTGCGAGCGGCGCACCATCGTCTTCATCGACGAAAGCGGGTTGAGCGAGAGGCCCCATCGGGTGCGCACCTGGGCCCCGCGCGGACAGACCCCGGTGCTGCAATATCATTTCAACTGGAAGGTGCTCTCGGCGGCCGCCGGCATCACCTGGTGGAACTTTTATTTTCGGCTTTACCGAAAGACCATCCGCGCCCCGCAGATGGTAGACTTTCTCGCGCACTTGCTGCGTCATCTGCCGGGCCGACTGCTGGTAATCTGGGATCGCTCCAAGACTCATCGCAGCCACTTGGTCGCGGAATTTGTTGCCGGTCAGCGTGGCTGTAAGCGCCGGTGGAAAAATCCCTCACAGAAGCGGCGGGGTGGTGTGGTCGCGCCGGAGTAAAACACCATCAGTGTGTGAGCCTTCTGCGAAGATGAGCAGAGGGCGGAGGGATGAAAGGCGTGGAACTGTACGGACAGGTGCGGCGGGCGGTTTACGTGGAGGGGCTGAGCCGGCGCGAAGCGGCGCGGCGGTTCGGGATCGACCCACGGACGGTGGCCAAGATGCTAGCGTTCGCGGTGCCGCCGGGATACCGGCGAAGCCATCCTCCGCGGCGGCCGAGGCTCGAGCCGTTCGTCGCGATGATCGATCAGATCCTGGAGGAGGATAAGGGGAGGCCCGCCAAGCAGCGCCACACCTCGAAGCGGATCTTTGAGCGGCTGCGCGATGAGCACGGCTACGGCGGCGGGATCACGATCGTTAAGGACTACGTGCTGGAACGCCGCCAGCATCAGCGCGAAGTGTTCGTGCCACTGCGCCACGACGCCGGGCACGCGCAAGTCGACTTCGGCGAAGCGTTGGCGGTAATCGGCGGGGTAGCACTGGACCTACCCCGATTCGGTAGACGGTATCGGGCTTGGTTTAGCGTCCTGGTTTAACCTTGCCGAAAGCGTCCTCCCGAGATTGGCCTGATAGCAGCTTTTCGGTCCCGGCCTCCACCTGATTTGAGGCCGGGCCGGAAAGCGTTATGGGTTGCTGATTCGAGGACGACGCGGTCTGCGGCGCGCCGGCCAGCAATTGGTCTGCTGGCCAAGCACCGCCCGCGGCGGCCGAGCTCCTCATGGTCTGCATGCCCAGTTCGCGATGAAGGCGTTCGTACTCCACCGGCGAGCGATAGTCGAGCGCCGAATGGCGGCGATGCGGATTGTACCAGCCTTCGATGAAATCGAACACGGCCATGCGCGCCTCGACCTGGGTCTTGAAACTGCGCCGGTTGAGCAGTTCGCATTCGAGCGTGGCAAAGAAACTCTCGCACATCGCGTTGTCGCAACAGTCGCCCACCGAGCCCATCGACGGTTTAACCCCGGCCTCATCGCAGCGCTGGCCGAAGGCCAGCGACGTATACTGGCTCCCCTGATCGGAGTGATGAATCACCCCGGCCGCACGCCGCTGCCCCAGCGCCATCTCCAGCGCCTTGAGCACCAACTCGGTGCGCAGATAAGTCTCCATCGCCCAGCCCACGATCTTGCGGCTAAACGCGTCGAGCACCACGGCCAGATAGAGAAAGCCCGCCCAGGTGGGAATGTAGGTTATATCGGCGACCCACAGCCGATTGGGCGCCGGCGCGCTGAAGTTGCGCTCGACCAGGTCGGGGGCCGGGCGCGCCTGGCGATCGCGCACCGTGGTGATTATCCAGTTGCGCCGGCTCACGCCGCGAAGCCCCGCCGCGCGCATCAGCCGCGCCACCCGTTTGCATCCCACCCTAATGCCCTGTTCCTTGAGTTCGGCATGGATGCGCGGCGCGCCGTAGGTGGCGCGCGAGTGGCGATGGATCTCGGCGATCCGCCCGCACAACTCGCCATCCGCCCGGGCCCGCGCCGAGGGCGGACGCTTTAGCCGCGCGTAGTAACCGCCGGGGGAGACGCCCAGCACGCGGCACATCGTGGCAATCCCGTGCATGGCCTGGTTAGCCCCTACGAATGCGACCGCCGCGACGGCGTCGCGCCGGTCTCCTGAGCGAACCAGGCCGCGGCTTTTGCAAGTATCTCCCGCTCCTCGCGCAGCACCCGGTTCTCCCGCCGCAGGTGGTTAAGTTCCTCCCGTTCGCTAGTGGTCAAGCCGTCACTGCGCAGGCCCTCATCGAGCGCCGCCTGCTTGAGCCATTTGCGGATCGCATTGGCTGAGGGCTCGAACTCGCGCGCCAGCTCCTCGATCTTCCGTCCAGCGCGCGCCAGTTCGACGATCCGCCGCCGGTATTCCAGCGGGTACCGTGGATGCGTTGGTGGCATCGGGAACCTCCTTCTTCCTTTCTCCCCAACACCGTCTACGAAACCGGGTCAACTCCAACCGGCGGGTGGCGGCGCTGCTGCGCAGCGCCGGCTGGTTAGTGGGCAAGGACCGGGTCGAGCGCATCTGGCGCCGCGAGGGGCTGAAAGTGCCGCGGAAACAACCCCGGCGTGGGCGGCTATGGCTGAACGACGGCGCGTGCGTGCGGCTGCGGCCGCAGCGGCCCAATCACGTCTGGAGTTACGACTTCGTCAGCGCGGCCACGCACGATGGCAGGTCAGTCAGGATGTTAACCTTGATCGACGAGTACACCCGGGAGAGCCTGGCAATCCGGGTCGAGCGGCGACTGCGCAGTCTCGACGTCATCGAGACCCTGGCCGATGTGATGCTCGTGCACGGAAGACCCGAGCACATCCGCTCGGACAACGGACCAGAGTTCGTCGCCACTGTGGTGCGGAAGTGGCTCGAACGGCTGGGCACCCAGCCGCTGTACATCGAACCGGGCAGCCCTTGGGAGAATGGTTACTGTGAATCGTTCAACAGCAAGCTGCGTGATGAATGCCTCAACGGCGAGATCTTCTACTCCCTCAAGGAGGCACAAATCGTCATCGAACGTTGGCGGGTCCACTACAACACGGTCAGACCGCACTCGTCGCTCGGCTACCGGCCACCGGCGCCAGAGGTGATCAGCCCACCAAAATCTGATCGAATCGGAGTGCTTGCAAGCTCAACCATTACTAACTTATGAAATGGTACAAAAGATCGGGCAGGCCAATCGCACCCATGCCTATCCATCGCGAACATCCACGCTTGATCGTGTGTGAGGGCGAGACCGACAAAGCTCTGTTTCTAGAGTTAATGCAAGCTTATGGGATACTGGGAATCCAGGTACACGTTTCTGGCGGTAACAGCAAATTCGCTGAAGCGCTACGCGCCGCACGCAGCGCTCTATTCAAATCAGTGCTGCTCGTTTCGGATTGTGACGACGATCCAAAGAAGGCTTTTGCGAATGTGTGTACTCAAATTCAAGATGCCCAATATGTTGCACCAACTAAGCCGCTAGAACTCGTTGCTGCTAGGGAGCCTCTGCACAGGTCGTCATACAGCGGCAGTTCGACATAGTAATGAGGATTATGAGGAGGAACGGCAGCAGCGCGCTGGGGTGATCGCTGCTGAGAAGCCATCAGGAGCATTGGTTGCCTCTGGTTCTTGTTCACAACCCACACCAGGCCCCGGCTGGGAGCAACCGATGCCGGAGTTGGTAGAGATTGGCCAGCGCGAACATGGTTTCGGCCCGAGCCAGATTCTTGGCCAGCCCGCGATATCTAACCTTGCTGAAGCCCCACAACTGCTTGAGTACGCGGAAGGCATGCTCGCCGCAAGCGCGGGTGCGCGAACGCACCCGGTTGATCATCCGCCAGCGCTTGCTCAACGGCCGCTGCGCGGTAGGACGGCGATTGATCCGATAATGTATTCCCCGCGATTCAAGGAAGCTGCGGTCATCTTCCTTCCAATACGCCTGGTCGCCGAACACCTCGCGCTCGTACCCGTGCAAAAGCTCCGGCAGTTGGGTGACATCGGCGACCGCGGCGTCGGTCGCGGTTACGCTGTGCACGATGCCACGCTGGTCAGCCCCGATGTGCAGTTTCATCCCGAAGTGCCAGTTCTGGCCCTTACGAGTCTGCTTCATCTCGGGGTCGCGCGTCCCACTGGCGTTCTTGGTGGAACTCGGCGCCGCGATGATGGTCGCGTCCACAATCGTCCCCGAGCGCAGCAACAGGCCGCGGGTCTCGAGCAGACCGCCGATCGCGGCGAAGATTGCCTTGGTCAAATTGTGCTTCTCGAGCAGATGACGAAAACGCAGAATCGTGGTCTCATCCGGCACCGTGTCCTCGCCCAGCTCCACCTTGGCAAACCGACGCATCGACTCACTGTCGTAGATCGCGTCCTCGGCCTGCGGGTCGGAGAGATTGAACCATTGTTGCAGGAAGTAGATGCGCAGCATCTTCTCCAGCCCCAGTGGCTGGCGCCCGTTGCCGGCTTTGGGGTAATGAGGCTCGATCAGGCGCAAAAGCCGCGCCCACGGAATCACCGCGTCCATCTCGGCCAGAAAACGCTCGCGCCTCGTCACCTTGCCCTTCGCACTCCATGCCACCGCAGCAAAAGTCCGCTGACTACCCATCACCGCACCTCCGCATCTGTCGATCCTCCGCTTCCTTTGTACACCAATCGATCAAGCTGTGCAGAGGTTCCCTAGCGACGCTCCGGAGTTGGAGGGAACGGGGGCCGCGCGATTGACCGACTCGACGGCTGCGAGGTGAACGGAGGCCGGCGATCATGACAGACAGAAAGCAGGCGTCGGAAGAACCAGGCATGCGTACGGAAGGCATTACCGGCGCGGGATTGGCAACCACGCTGACGCGACCGCACATGGTGATCATCCTATGGCTCGGCGTGATTTTCCATTCGATGGCTCTGGGCCTCCAATTGCCGGCGCGCGCCAATCAATTCGATTTCAGCATTTACTATGCGTCGGGCCTCGCGCTGCGCCAACACGTCGATCCTTACACGACTGACCTCGAGCGCGTTAGCCACGGGCTCAACCTGGAAATCGATCCTATTCACTACGCTACTGATCCGCCCACTTTCCTCATGTGCTTCGAGCCCCTGACTTTGCTTCCGCTTAGGGAGGCCTTTTGGCTCTGGACCGCGCTGAATCTGGCCGCATTGATCGCCTCGCTGGTGCTCCTTTTGTGCGGTTCCGGTCTGGATGTTTGGGCAGCGTTCGCATTGGGTGCGCTGGCCTTTCTCTACCCACCCGTGGGAGAGCATTTCTTCTATGGGCAGAACAAGATTTTCGTTCTTCTGGCGCTCGTGCTGATGATGCACTGGTTGGAGCGCGGGCACGATGCCGCCGCTGGAATAATTCTGGGAATTGCCGGATTGATGCGCGGGTTTCCGCTGGTGATGCTCGGATATCTGGTGTTAAGACGGCGCTGGCGAGCAATTGCATATACGGCGATCGGAATGGTGGCCGGTGGGCTTTTGACCATTGCAGTTTTGGGGCTGCCGCAAACTCTGAGCTTTGCCAACGGCCTTCGATTTGTGACCAAGCCGCGCTTTCTTGCATTGCCGATCAATCTCTCACTAGGCGCATTCGTGTCGCGCATGTACTGGTATGCTTTCGGACCGCACCCTGGCATTTCAAACATTGTACGAAAGGTGTTGGTGACAGTCGCGGAACTCGGTCTCCTGGCACTTACGATCAAGGGAAGCTTGAAGCCAGGTAGAAAAGAGAATACCGATCTCGATTGGAGTGTATTTTCGCTGTGGGTCGTGACCTCGGTGATGCTCTCGCCAACCGCCTGGGTGCATTATCTTGTACTGATGCTGATTCCCCTCATCATGATGTCGATCGCAGCCGGCCACGGAAGGACGAATAATCGTGCACTGTGGATGGCGACAGCGAGCTTCCTGTTGATTGCACTTTCGACGGCGGGTCGTACCGCGTTCGGCCCGCACCCGCATGGTGCTTTCGCGATCATGGTCGCTGAATGCTCATTTGTGTCGCTGCTGATGGTGTACGTATCCGTGTATTGGTTCGCTACCGATGAGCAACTGGACACCACCATGGATGCAGCGGAAAGAACGCTGGAAGGTGAAGGATCGCATGGAGGGTGAGCGCAACGGCGGTAGCAAAGCACAATCTGACGAACGACAATTGAGCGGGGCCGAACCAGAGGTTGCTGGTTTGTCTGTGCAATTACCGTCATCAGAGCAGGGCCGGATTTGCGACCGTAATAGCATTCTTGCCTTTGGGCTTTACGCGGCGCTCTCCTTGCTGTTCATTGGCCGGGGATTGATCTTCGATTATAGCAACTCGTATGTAGGGCGTGGTCCCGATCCTTCACTGTTTATTTGGGCTATTACATGGTGGCCCTTCGCGATTAGCCATTGGCTCAATCCATTTCTCAGTAAAATAATATTCGCTCCCGGTGGAACTAATCTTGCCTGGACAACGACAGTCCCCTTCGCGAGTCTGCTCTTGTGGCCGATTAGCGTAAAATACGGATCTCTTGCGGCATACAATTGTTTCTCGCTTCTAGCGCCAGCATTCGCTGCTTGGGGGGCCTTTATCCTGTGCCGCCATCTTACGAGAGCCTTCTGGCCTGCGAATGTGGGAGCCTACATCTTTGGATTCTCCTCCTACATGCTGGGGCAAACTCTCGGAGGTCATCTTCATCTGACTTGCGTGTTTCTGGTGCCGATGGTCCTTTATTTTGTGGTCAGGTGGTTCGATGGAACGCTGAGTTCTTCGAGAGCGGCGATATTGATCGGCGTGACGTTAGCCGCATTGTTCTATTTATCGGTTGAGATTTTCGTGACGACGACGCTGTTCGGAGGATTAACGTGGTTGCTTGCGCTGGAGGCAACGAAGAACCCGGTCCGCCGCCGCCTCGTGGAATTATTCGGTGTCCTTGCGTGCGGGTACGCGGCTGCGTTGCTGTTGGTAAGTCCATACATCTATTACTTGATTGCATATGGACTGCCGCATGGGGAAATATGGGATACACTTCAATTCTCGGCAGACCTGCTAAACTACGTGATCCCTACTGACGCCAACGCACTGGGCGCTTTTGGCCCTTTGCGGAGGATTTCAACGGCCTTTCCCGGGAACATTTTCGAACGAACTGCGTATTTGGGGCCGGTCCTGATCGGTGTGACAATTGTCTATGCTTACCATCACTGGAAAGAGCCATTTGACAGGGTGCTTAGCGACGTTCTTTTGGTAGTCGTCGTTCTATCGTTCGGCCCGGAGCTACATATTGGGGGACACCAACTAATCGGGATGCCCGGGAAGTTGTTCGCTATAATGCCACTGATCGACAAGGCATTACCGGTGCGGTTCACGATGTTTGCGGTTCTCACCGTAGCGATTATCACTTCATTATGGTTTGCGAGCAGCGGAGCAAGCATCGCAAAGAAGTCAATAGTTGCAATCCTGATCGTTATATTTTCGATACCGAATATGGACGCGCACTACTGGGTTTCCGAGTCCAATACTCCTTCGTTTTTCTCCGCGGGGCTCTACAAAAAATACTTGAGACCTGGCGAAATCGTGATGGTGACTCCCTGCTGGATCCTCGGAAATAGTATGTTGTGGCAGGCGCAGAGCGACATGTATTTTCGGATGGCCGGCGGATATACTGGCCCATTACCCGTTAAGTATAAACGGTGGCCGGTGATGAGAGCACTGAGTGAATTTACTTATCTTCCTGATCCGAAGGCTCAGGTAATGAGTTTTCTTGCCAGGCACCAGGTGAGCGCAGTCATCGTAAGTGACACTGATCCTGACGGATCGTTATGGCAGAAATGGTTGCCGTCCTCGGTTGGGGCGCCGATTGAGGTCGGAGGCGTAAAGCTTTACCGGATACCATCATCGGCGATCATTCAGTATCGGGGAGTTAGCGCGGCAGAGGCTGAACGGCAAGCCGATTCAGCGCTGTTCGACGGATTACTTATCGCTGCTGCAGAGTATAAAGCGCAGGGTCGCAAGGCGGAGTTGCTCACCCCCTTTCGTGCAGAGAGGCTTGATTTGATTCCATCGAGTTGGGTGCCGGGGGCGGTTTGGGTTCCGGATTGGCTTGTGGGTACCAAGTTCGACATGACACGCGATAGCAAGGGGCGGATTTATCGCGGGGTTTGGTTGGGCTATGTGGACAAGGTTTTCCTTGGAATAGGCATCAAGGGGACTTACACGGGATTAAGACCGATCATCGACCGTTATAGGTCCTACGCTTATAGGATCTATTTTCCATATCCGCACAAGCTTACGGACAATGCGCATAACACAGATCAAGTATTCTTGTTATTGTTTTTTGATGCCAATGGGTTCAAGCATGCGGTTGCAAGTATTTCGGAGCGCACATCGGATGGAGCGGAGTCGGTCGGACATTAGTAGGTTGGTGCTCCTCGCCATTCGAGATTGGAGAAAACTCGAAGCGAATAGCATGGTTGTTCTATAGAGTGGCGCACATACGGCGCTCCATTCAGGATGCCATACTAGTATGGGGCGGGGCCTGATGGTTTGTAGGGAGCGATTGGAGGAACATGGGGGCGTGAATGTGTACAAACGGATTGCCTTGAAGAGCGCCAAGCTCTCCAGATTATGGAGCGTTGCGCGCGCCGTGACGATGCGCGGGTTTACGCTCGCGGCCGCGGCTATTGTCGCCGCTGCGATGAGCGGCTGCGGAGCCAGCAATCCAATACCGCTGACGCCCGCCACGAGTCCGATCTCAGAAGCCGCGCCGGTGGTGCCAGCACCGGCGAAACCGCCGCCGGTGCAAGCCGGAACTGCAGTGGCGCCGCCTGCGCCATTTGCGATCGCCAAGGGTGCGGACGGCAATATGTGGTTCACTGAATTTCGATCGCATCGCATCGGCCGTATCGATGCCAAAGGCGAATCGGAGCCGTTCGAACTGGACTCGGACGTCTTGCCTGAACGCCTGGTGGCCGGTCCGGACGGGGCCATCTGGTTCACGGATCCGGCCGGTAATCGCATCGGCCGGCTCGATCCCGGCGGGGCGCAGGCGTACGTTCCGCTGCGGACGGCCGACAGCGGTCCGGCCGCGATCACGCTCGGGCCCGACGGTAATCTCTGGTTTACGGAGCACGCGGCTAACCGCATCGGGCGCCTCACCGCGCTTGGGACCTTGACCGAATTCGTGCTGCCGCACGCAGGCGGTCCGGCCGGGATTGCGGCGGGCCCGGACGGGAATCTGTACATCGCGGAGAACACCGGAAACCGAATTGATCGAATGTCGCCGCAGGGCCTCGTCGAGGAATTTACATTGCCGAATCCCGGCAGCGAGCCGAATGGAATCGTGGCCGGCCCCGATGGCAACATGTGGTTCACCGAGCTCGCGCGCCACAAGATTGGGCGTCTGTCTCCCGCCGGCGAGCTTACTGAGTTTCCGCTACCGGCGATTGGAACGCCGCTAAATATCACGGCGGGTCCGGACGATGCCGTTTGGGTGACCGCGCCGCACGCGCACGCCGTGTGCAAGATCACGCCGGACGGCCATGCGCAGGTGTTCTATCTTCCGGAGACGGTGGTGCCGAGTTTTATTGCCGACGGCCCTGCCGGGAATCTTTGGTTTACCGAGCCGACCGGCAAGATCGGACGCCTCACGCCGCTTGGCGTGCTCACCGAATTCCCGGTGCGGGCCGAAGCGGCGAGCGGCACCGGCACCGCGCAAGCGCCGAGAAAGGACTTGCTGCTGTCGCATCCGTAGAGGCGGAATTGAACGGCCGGTTGTTCTTCATGCCGCGTTTTGCGCTATAAGCGGGGAAACACAGCATTTTTCGAAAGCCGGCACCGCGAGGGGCCGTACGGGAGAAAACTTAGATGGGTCGTCATCTCGAGGGCAAGGTGGCCGCCGTTACCGGCGGCGGGCGCGGTATCGGCCGCGAAGTTTGTCGGGCGTTGGCCGCGCAGGGAGCGGCGGTGGTGGTCAACGATCTTGGGGTATCGGTTGCGGGACAGAAAGAAACCGTATCGCCGGCCGACGAGGTCGCCAAGGAGATCAAGACCGGAGGCGGCAAGGCCGCGTCGAATCAGCTGGACATTTCCACGCCCGAGGGCGGCGAGGGTCTGGTCAATCAGGCGATCAAGGAATTTGGCCAGCTCGATATTCTGGTGAACGTTGCGGGGATTCTGCGCGACCGCATGATCTTCAATATGACGATCGAGGAATGGGACGCGGTTGTGCGGGTTCATCTGCGGGGACATTTCTGCACGACGCGTCCGGCCAGTGCGCATATGCGCGAGCGTAAGTTCGGGCGCATCATCAACTTTTCGTCGAACTCGGCGCTGGGCGCACCCGGCCAGCCGAATTACGCCGCCGCCAAGGCCGGCATCCTTGGACTCACCTATAGTTCCGCGGTCGGTTTGCAAAAGTATGGAATCACGGTCAACGCGATCATGCCGGGCGCGGCTACCCGGATGACCGACACGATTCCCGAGGGACGGTTGCCGGGCACGCGTCCGGCCAGCGAAGAGGCCACTGGCACGCCGATGGACCCGGCCAACGTCCCGCCAATAATCGTGTACCTGACCAGTGACGAAGGCGCGGCGGTCAACGGCCAGTGCTTCGGCGCCTCCGGTTACCGGATTACGCGCTACAGCCATATCGAGCCCGAGCGCATCCTGTATAGCGACGGACCGTGGGACATCGATCATCTTTTCAAGATTTTCAAATCGACACTGGGGACCGGGATGCAGCCGCCGCGAATGTAGATCGCGATACGCGCGGGATGGCATCAATGCTCGTCATCGGGGGCGAAGCGGATAACGCCAGCGTCTGCTGGTCGGCAAACTGAAGGGAGAAGTTCGTCGTGCAGGTGACGGCGGCGAGCTTTCCTGAGTTCGCGCAACTGCTATCGTGATCGTTGCGGTATCAACTTGAGCGTCTCGACGTGATCGAGTCGGCCGGGCCGCGGACCCGCTAAACTATGGCGACGCTTACGCTCTACCAGTTTGCGACCAGTCCCTTTTGCGCCAAGGTGCGCAAGATCCTCGATTTCAAGGGGCTCGATTACCGGCTGATCGAAGTCGATTATCTCGAGCGCAAGGAATTGATTTTGGCGTCGGGTCAATTGATGGTGCCGGCGCTTACGCTGGAAAGCGGCGAGACGCTGATCGATTCGGATCGAATTGCGGCGCGGCTCGATGAGCTTTATCCGGAGCCAACGATCTTTCCGTCCGAATGGCGTGGAATTCATCTCGCGCTGGCGCGTTACTTTGACGGTGAATTCGAGGATGTGCTGTTTCGGGTGGCGCTGCCCGACGAACTCGCTCATTTCGAGCGGCAGGGCCGCGATCGGGCGGCGTTCTATCGATTGATCCGCGAACGTAAGTACGGCGCCGGATTTTGCGACGAGACCTGCGCCCGCAACGCGTTGCATTGGACGCAAGCGCGGGAACTGCTGGCACCGCTCGACGACACCCTGCGCGAGCGCGCTTTTTTGCTTGGCCGAATCGGTTACGCGGATTTCGCGCTATACGGGCAGTTGAGTTATCTCGCGATCGGCGGAATCCTCAAGATTCCGGGCGAGATGACCAGTTTGCGCGCCTACTACAGCCGGGTCGATCGGATTACCGCGTCGCTCGATCCCAACGCCTGAAAGTCTCGCCTCAGTTCACGTCGTAGATCGCCGCGTTCAGGAAGCGGCTGAATAGCGCGCCGCTGGAATCGAGCGCGACGTCATAGACGGAGGGTCCGCGTCCCGGCACGAAAACCTGGTGGCCCTCGTCCAGGCAAGCGTAAATCACGCAGCAGGCAAAGGCGAAATAAGGACGATTTGCAAGCGGACCGTGGATCAGCAGCCAGTAGAGGATGGCGTAGTTGGTGAAGTGTGCCGCCTTGCGAATGAGGTTGTGCAGCAGCGCGATCGTGACGAGCGAGGCGCCGGGAAAGATCCATCGCAAGATCGGCTCGATAATCCTCGAAGTATTTCCCGCAGAAAAGACCGTAGTGGAAAGCACGAACAGGAGCGCCATCCACAGCAGTGCCGGAAGCCAATTGCGCAATGAGAGGGCAGGTACAGGTGCGTGTGCAACAGTCGCGGAATCATCCGGCAACTTGGGGGAACCTTCCACTTGCTCCATTTGCGCTTCCAGCGTTAACTCGATCCCCAAGGAGGCGAAAGGTCGCCACCGCGACCTCGGCCGACATCGATTGAGGCAGCTTTGCTGATTGTGGTCGGCCGTTGAGAATCGATCAAGTATGTTATCGACCGCAATCCCCGAGAGGTGAACCGAACCATTGACCGAGACGATTCACATTGCTGAGGCGTTACCCGTACCGCCATGCACGGTCGTGATTCTGGGCGCTTCCGGCGACCTGGCGAAACGCAAGCTGCTACCCGCGTTGTACAATCTTCGCGCATGCGGCCAGCAGGTCGCATCGCAAGAAATTGCGGTCGTCGGATTCGCGCGGCGGCCGATCGAGCTCGAAGAATTTCGCGAGAGCGCCCGCGTCGCGGCGGCACGGTTTTCGCGGCTCGAACTCGACCGAAAGTGCTGGCACGAATTTGCCACGTGCCTCGATTACGTTTCGGGTCTCGACCAACCCGACGGCTTTCACCGGCTCAAGGAGCGTCTCGAGCAGGTCGAAGCCGCGCGTGGACTGCCGCCCAATCGCATCTACTACCTCTCGGTGCCCCCCGAGGCGATCCCGGAATGCGTCGAGCGGCTCGACGGCGCCGGACTCATCGCCAAGCCCGGAGCGCCGAACTTCACCCGCGTCGTCGTCGAGAAACCGATTGGCACCGACCTCGAGAGCGCGCTCGAAATAGACGGGATGCTGCAGCGGTTCCTCGACGAATCGCAGATTTTCCGCATCGATCATTACCTCGGCAAGGAGACCGTCCAGAATCTATTCGTGCTGCGCTTCGCCAATTCGATCTTCGAGCGCATGTGGGGCGCACGCAATGTCGACCATGTGCAGATTACGGTGGCCGAGAGCGAAGGGGTAGGTTCGCGCGCGATGTACTACGACCCGGCCGGTGCGCTGCGCGACATGGTGCAGAATCACATGCTGCAATTGCTGGCGCTGATCGCGATGGAGCCGCCGATCTCGCTGGAAGCCAGCGCGATTCGCGACGCCAAGCTCAACGTTCTGCGCGCGCTGCGGCCGCTGCCGCGCGGCGGGGTGCGCGATTCGGTGGTGAGGGCGCGCTATGGCGCGGGCCACATCGATGGCGACGCGGTCCCCGGCTATGCGCAGGAGCGTGGCATCCCGCCGTCATCGCGAACCGAGACCTACGTCGCATTCAAAGCCGCAATCGACAACTGGCGCTGGTCCGGCGTGCCCTTCTACCTGCGCACCGGCAAGCGGATGTCGTCGCGCGGCAGCGTCATTTACATTCAGTTCAAGGACGTGCCGCGAATTCTCTTTAATCGGGACAAGAAAATTCCGCCCAACGCTCTGACGATCCGGATTCAGCCCGACGAGGGATTCTCATTCGAAGTGCTGGCCAAGCAACCGGGATTGGATATCGCGATTCGCCCGGTGCAAATGAATCTGCGCTACGACAGCGAATTTGCCGGTCCTTCGCCGGAGGCCTATGAACGCCTGCTGCTCGACGTAATGAGCGGAGACCATACGCTCTTCGTCAGCGCTCCGTTCGTCGAAAAATCCTGGGAATTCGTCCAGTCGATTCTGGATCAGTGGCGTGACGATCCCGCGATCCCGATGCACGAATATGCGGCCGGCTCGCATGGTCCGGAAGCGGCGGACAAGCTGATTCAGGCTGACGGCCGCGAATGGCTCGACCCGTAGCATTTTGTGCGCATCCACGCCGGCATCGATTGGCGAAGCGCTCGTTGAAATTGCGAAGGGCTGAGATCTGCCCGCGATTTATATAAGATTGAGCGAATAACTTTCGGTCTCCCGCGAAGCCGGGGGAAAGGTGAATGACGCTGGTCTTGAAGTGTCGGACTAATGGCGAAGCTTGAGCAGATAAACGGTGACCTGCTGGACTCCCCGGTCGCAAAGGTGGCCGGCGGAGAGACCGCGCTCGAAGGACACGGCCTGACCAAGCGCTATGGGGGCCGCACGGTGGTTGACCATGTTCAGGTTCGCGTGGGCAAGGGTGAAGTGGTTGGATTGCTCGGGCCCAACGGCGCCGGCAAGACCACGACCTTTTATATGCTGGTGGGATTGTTGAAACCGGACGCCGGGACCATCTCGCTCGGCGGCGGCGACATCACGATGCTGCCGCTCTACCAGCGGGCGCGCCGCGGGATCAGCTACCTGCCGCAAGAGCCTTCGGTCTTTCGCAAGCTGACTGTTGAGCAGAACCTGATGGCAGTGCTCGAGACCCTGCCGCTGTCCGACGGCGAGCGCCGCACGCGTTTGCAATCGCTGCTAAGCGAACTGGATATCGCCCGCCTGGCGAATTCGCCCGCTGGAGTGCTGTCCGGTGGTGAACGGCGCAAGGTCGAGATTACGCGCGCCCTCGTGCTCGACCCGTTGTTTCTATGCCTCGACGAGCCATTTGCCGGGATCGATCCGATTACGGTGATCGAAATCCAGCGCATTATCAGTTATCTCAAGGAACGCGGAATTGGCGTCCTGATGTCCGACCATAACGTGCAGGAGACGCTCTCGATCATCGATCGCGCCTACGTTATCCACGCGGGCAAGATTCTTTTCGAAGGTACGCCGCAAGAGATCGTCGATAACGAGCGCGTGCGCGAAGTGTTCCTGGGCGAGCGCTTCCGCCTGCGTTAACTATATGAGGGCGGTGCACGAGGGACCTGCCGAGTCGGTATGATCGTTATCGACCGCCCGCCTCGGACCGGAGTAAAGTAGGTGCCATGAGCATTCTGATTCCATTTGTGGTCGAACAGACCGGGCGCGGTGAACGCTCGTACGACATTTATTCGCGGCTGTTGAGGGACCGCATCGTTTTCGTCGGCGGCCAGATCGGCGACGACCTGGCTAACGTCGTGACCGCGCAATTGCTCTTCCTGGAATCAGAAGATCCCGAGCGCGAAATCAACATGTACATCAATTCACCCGGTGGATCGGTGACTGCGGGACTGGCGATTTACGACACCATGCAGTTCGTCAAGCCGCCGGTCTCGACGCTGTGCGTTGGACAGGCTGCAAGCATGGGCGCGGTCTTGCTGGCGGCGGGCGCCAAGGGCAAGCGCTACTCGCTGCCACACTCGCGTATCATGATTCATCAGCTTTCGGGTGGCTTCGAAGGGCAGGCGACCGATATCGATATTCAGGCGCGGGAGGCGCTGCGCTTGCGCGACCTGCTCAATCAGATTTTGTCGAACCACAGCGGGCAGGCGATTAAGAAGGTCGAAAAGGATACCGACCGCGACAATTTTCTCAGCGCCAAGGAGGCGGTGGAGTACGGTCTGATCGATGAGGTAATTGAGGGGCGTTTAGCCAAGGTCGCATAGGAAAGCCGGAGGCCCGAACGATCGCCAATCCTGAGCCGGTCGAAATGAAACGGGGGCTGACCATGGTGGCCAGCCCCCGTTTTTATAGCCTTTACAAATGACGGGCAGTGCGCCTAGCGTCCCGCGGCAGCCGCCACCGTCTCGGTATAAGGAGTCAACTCGTCAAGCGCCGGTTTGATCTCGCGCATGAACAGTTCGAGATTGCGGATTACGACTTCTTTCGGCATCTGCGCGTAGTGATAAATCAGCGTCAAGTATTCGGCCGGGAATTGCTTCCACTCCTCGACCAGTTGACGGCGAACTTCGTCCACCGTTCCAACCGTCCACATGCCGAATTGAGTGGTCGATTTGACGACATCGCTGGTATCCATCTTGCGCCGGCCCATCGAAGCGTAAAAATTGCGGAAAATATCGCCGTCGTAATCGATCAGCGATTGGCGCGCCTCCTCCGTGGTGGCGCCCAGCTGCGGCATGCGCACGACCGCCTGGTTCTGACCGAACGTGAGATTATGGCCGCTGGCGGTAGCGGCCTGCTGATACTCCGTGCCGAGCGCGATCGCGTTCTTGAGGCTGGTGAAGTACAGCGGAATGAAGCCGCGGCGGCCGGCGTATTGCGCGCTTTGCGGGCTGCCCGCGGTGGCGACGAAGACGGGAGGATGCGGGCGCGTGTAGGGCGCCGGCACCACGCTGATGCGATGTACGTTGCCGTCGGCGCCGACCTCGCCAGGTGCGCCGAAGCGCCCGGTTACGCCCGCCCGCGCTAGCGGCCAATCGTCAACCCCGCGTTCGAACGGGAACGGTATCTGCCAGGACTCGCCCTTGTACGAGATACTGTCTTCGGTCCACGCCTTTACGACGATATCGACCTCTTCCTCGAAGATGCGGCGGTTCAACTCGTCGTCGTCGACGTCGCTCTGCTGCTTTTCGCCCGCGAACATATGCTCTTGATCGCCGCCGGCCGTCGGTGAAATGGTGGCGCGGGCGCCGAGGTGTTGCCCGATTACGTTGGTCCAGCGCGATTGATAGCCGCGAGCGAATCCAACGAAGCAGCGTCCGCGCGTCAGATGATCGATAATCGCCGTTTCTTCGGCGACGCGCATCGGATTCTGCGTGCTCATCACGTAGCCCATCTGCCCGACTCGCACGTTTTTCGTGATAGCGGCCCAATAGGCGTCGAGAACCCCCGGGTTGGGGCCGCATTCGTAGCCCTCGGACCAGAAGTGATGTTCGATTGTGGCAACGCCCCAGACCCCCATGTTGTCGGCGGCGCGAATAATGTCGTGCCAGCCGGTGAGGGTCTCCTGGTAGCGTTCGCGGTTGCGCCCGATCGGTCTCAGGGCGGCGCGCTCCTCTTCATTGGCGGCTGGGATTACGGGATAAAGCTGAAGAATTACTTTGACCATCAAGGCCCCCGGGCTTGGGATTTGGATCCGGCGCGGCCAGTATCCATCTCAGCACGCGAGTATCACGCGATTTGCAATCCCGCAAGGATTGGCGCACCGCCAACCGGCCTATTGCCGTATCGGTGAGCCGTGCGGGCGGGCCGGCTCACCGTCGTTGCGTACGAAGATTGTCCGTGGCGCTAATGCTTGCAGAATTTGCGCACATACGCGATCAGTTGCTTGATCTCGTTGTCGTCGAAGGCCTGTCCCCACGGTGGCATCTCGGCTGACACATGTACCGACCCGCCGCCGTCCTTGATCGCCTCGAACATGGTCGCGTCGGAGATTTTCTTCATCACTGCACAATCGGCGAAATCGCGCGGCCGGGTCTTCAGCGTTGAGGCATTTGGGCCGTCGCCTTTACCGTCCGTACCGTGGCATTTCGCACAATAGATCATGTAATCAGTGCTTGGATTCACAGCGTCTTCAGCCGCCGTCGCCCGCGGCACCGATGCTGCCAAGACAATCGCACACACCAACGCGGCCACTCCAAGGAAAATTCTGGCCTTTACCACAACTTGCTTGCACTCCTTTGAATCGCAGAATTATCGAGCCTTCAAATATTGCAATATTGCTTTGGCGTCATGGGGCGGGATGTTGCCCAACGTACGCATATGCATGATGATCTGGTCCCATTCATAGGGTGCAAATTCCGAGCCGGGCCGTGCATTATGACAGGTATTGCAGTATACCGGCCATAGTCGCGCACCCTCTCGAAACAATTGTCGCTGCTCGGCCGGGCTCGGATTGTCCTGCGCGCGAGCGAAGGTGCCGGTTCCGATGACGAGGGTCGCTAGCGCGATTGCCGCCAATATTTTTCTCAACGTCGTACCTCCCATCAAAATCCGACCGTGAATTGGGTCAGGATGGCGTGATCGTTGGGAATCGCGCCGGCGGGTGTCTGGGCGCCGTCCGGTGAAACGAATATTCCTCCTGCGTGCGGCAATTCGATATCGAATTCGTTTTGCCAAACAATTGACGGTGCGAACCAATAGTCGAGCCCGAGCGCCACTTCGCGCGAATGCGGTGCGTAGAGCGCGGGTGATCCGTTGATGCCGAAATCGGGAACCAGACCCACCTGCGTACCGCCCAATCCTATCCCGGTGGCACCGTCGATGTCGTCGGTTGAAACGAAGTGCTGGTTAACTCCCGAATAACGCACCAGTGGCTCGAGCCGATGAATATAGCCGTTGAACTTATCGGAAAAGAACGGGAGATTGAGCCCGTTCAGGAAGTAACCGGCCTGCAAGTACCATCCTTGCCGATTGTCGGCCGGTTGTCCCTTGTCGGTCTGGCGGTACGCTTCCATCCACGCACCACGCGTCTGCAGGTTATCCACGAAATAGTTGAAATCGACTCCCCACGAAGTCAACCAAAGTCCGTTCATCCATTTGCCGTTGTAAGTGGACGCGCCGAGTTCGAGCCGGCCCATGTTCATATCGATCGGCAGCGGATAGACGCGAAAGCGCGCGCCGATAGATTTGCCGTTGCTCTGACTCGAGGCGGACGACGTTGGGCTATCGACCGCGGCGCCCGGGACCGACGAGCTATAGTTGGGACCGTTTCCGCCCCACACCGTATAGTCGAAGTCCTGACCGAGCTTGCCGAACTGAATACCGCCGCGAAGCTGGATCCCAAGTTCTCCCGGCGGAATCACCGGCTCGACACCGAACGGCAGCGGCGCCGTGACAAACCGGTTCACCCACATCGGACTCTGATTCTCGTACCAATCGCCGAACGGCTGGTCGAAAAGCCCGCCCACCACTGTCACATAATCGTTAACAAAGGCCAGGAACTCCGCGGTCGACAGGTCGGTGCCCGTCCCCGTGCTTCCGAATCCTGCGCCGAGCACGCCGACGAATGAGAGCCAGTCGGTCGGACGGTACAGGACCAGCGGCTCCCAATCGAAAAAGAACGAGTTCTGCGACGAGTGGTGAAGGTCGTTTAAGGCGCCGCTTTGCTGATCGTAAACAAAGTTGCCGCCGGCCGCCCCGCTCACGGTGAAGGTGTGCGCTCCTAGGTAGCGATTGAAGGCGTTGCCAAACTCCGACGCCGGTATCGGCTCTTCGACTTTGCTCTGGAGCGTTTCAATCTTCGCGCTGGTGTCGGTTTGCAGCTTTTGATTGGCGGCTTTCAGTTGCTGATTCTGCCCCTGAATCTCATTGACCTTCTGTTCGAGATCCTGAATTTTCTGTTCGTCCCGCGCCTTGTCATTCTTGAGCTGCTCAACCTCTCGCGCGATCCGATTAAGCATCTGCGCCTCGCTTCGCGCGTCTGCGAATGCGGGACGGACCGAAGCGATAATCCATACCCCTCCGAGGATCAGGCACAACCTCCCCAACTTCCTGTAGGTCATCGCGTGTTTCCTTTCGAACCGCGCATCGTCACTGCGCGTTTCGATTTTTGTGTACGGGCCTAGGCCGCACAGGATAGCTTATTCGCGCAGGCTGGTGCGCATGAACGTGCCGTATTGCACAGAGTTCCAAACGAATCAGTGCCAAAAAATATCCGAAATTGGTGCCTTCGGATACATTGAAACTGTCATGTTGGTTCCGCCGGATACAAACTCACCGCTTGGTGAGCTCCAGAAGTCCACCATACCACGTATATCCAATTCAAATCCCTCCACCACTCAACATCCAACAGAATTAAGGAGCAACAGATGTGCCGGGAGGCGAAAATTTTCCGGTGCCGCCGAAACAAATCAGCCACTAAATGAAAGCGGTTTCAGAGCTTTGAAATTCCGCGATCTTGAGCGCCGAATTCGAGCGCCCGCCTGGGCGAGGAAGCGCGCGAATGTGTCCGACGCATGGAGGATCTGTCGCCGCTGGAGGCAGTGCCGCTTCATTTGGCAGCGACTCATCGAATCAGAGCCTGCTCAGTCGCCGATAGCGCGGCTCGAAGAGTGCGGCGACCTCAGGCGCCTGCGAGCGCGTCCATGGTATCCGTGAAGTGCTGCATCAACGAGCGCCCGGGTCCAATTGGGAAAATCACCGGATGATTCACGCCGACGGCGCGGAAACTTTCGACGAACTTCCGACCGGTGGCCGGCGGCCCGAACGCCGCCAGGCGCCGCGCCGAGGAATCGCTCAGGGCATTCGGTGCATCGTCGCGTTTGCCCTCGCGCCAAAGCCGGCGCACCTCGGCAAATTCGTCCTGCAATCCGTAGCGTTGAAACATGGCGTTGTACTGATCGACGAAGGCGTAGGTCGCAAGTTCGCGTTTGAAGGCGCTGATGGCTGCGGCCTCGTCTTGCGTGATGCACATTCGGAGATAAATCCCGATGTCGATATCGGCGAGTTTGCGTCCGGCCTTTTCGGCGCCGGCGCGAATCTCGGCAACCATCGGCGCGATAGCCTCGGGCGGCGAATAGTTGAGCAGCACGCCGTCGGCGACTTCGCCGGCCAGCCGCAGCATCGGCGGGTTCAAGGCCGCCAGATAGATTCGCGGGGGCGGATATTTGGATTGGAATCCGAGCCGGAAGTCGCTGCGATAGACTGTGCCCTCGAACTTGCTGCGCCCGTCGACAAAGAGTTGACGCATTATCGCGACGCACTCGCGCATCGCGGTGACCGGCTTGTTGTAGGCGGCGCCGTGCCAGCGTTCAACGATTATCGGGCTGGAAACACCGAGCCCTGCGATTGCGCGTCCGCCCGAAAGTTCGTTGAGCGTCAGAAAGCCCATCGCCATCGCACCCGGCGTGCGAATCTGAATCGGCACGATCCCGGTGGCAAGGTCGGCCCGGCTGGTCGTCTGAGCGATCGTGGCCAGCGTGACGAAGGCCTCAGGGCCGCTCACTTCAGGCACCCAGATCGACGCGTAACCGCGTTCCTCGGCCTCGTGTGCAAGGCGCGGGCATTCGGCGAAAGCGGTGGCGGCGATCGACATTTCGAGTCCAAGTTTAGGTGCGGTAGTGGCCATGATGACTCCAATCCGGACGGTTAAAATCGCTTGGTTTGCGCATCTTGCGATTGTGCTACGGCGTGCGTCTCGCGGCAAGGCGCGGGCGCCTTGTGATGCGCCGTCGGTGGGCATTATCATGCTCCGCCATCAGCTGCAGGAACTTTTACGATGCCGTATTTTGATTCGTCCGGACTGCGCATTCATTACGAAGACCACGGCGATGGCGCGCCAGTGATACTGGTTCATGGTTTCGGCACCGACGCCCGTGCGCATTGGGGCGAGAGCGGGCTGATCCGTTATCTGGCAGCCCGCTATCGTGTGATTGCGCCCGACGCTCGCGGTCACGGGCGCAGCGACAAGCCGCATAGCCGTGACCATTACGGGATGCGTAACATGTGCGGCGACATCGTTCGCCTGCTCGACCATCTCGGGCTGCGGCGAACGCTGCTGGTGGGCTATTCGATGGGCAGCCGCATCAGCCTCGAACTTCTAATCGACCATCCCGAACATTTTCGCGCAGCGGTCCTGGGAGGCTTCGGCGCCAACGGACCGATGTCGCTGCCGGGGCAGCGCGAGCGCATCGCGGCGGCTCTGCTGGCTGACGATCCTGCGTCCATCGCCGACGGTTTGCCGCGCCGCTTTCGCCAAGGAGTCGAAGCCGCCGGCAACGATCTGAAGGCGCTTGCCGCGTGTATGGGCGCCGAGGAAGGCGCGCGCGAGCTCTCCGGGTTGCCGCGGGTGCGCGTACCGGTGCTGTTTCTGACCGGCAGCCGCGACCGGTTGGTCGGAAATCCGCGCGCGATGACCGCCTTCTTCGAGGACTCGCGCGCGATCGAAATCGAGGGCGGTGACCACATGAGCGCGCCCACCTACAGGCGCTTCCACGAGGCTATCGGCGAGTTCTTCGCGAACGCGCCGGCCTGATCGCAGTTTGCGCTGGTCGTGCTGCGGCAAAGGTCCGCGGTGCAATGCCGGTGCTCCGGGCCGCGCCCGATTTCCGGCGCGAACCACGATTTACGCTCGCAGTTGGTGCTTCAGCTAATCGATGGCGACAGCAGATCGCCTTGCACGGAGTAGGGCGCGTCGGGGCCCGGCGGATGCGGCAAAAACTTGAGAAAGAAACCGAAATGGTCGCGGCCGCTCTGCGTCGGATTGAGGTACAGAGTCAGGTCGATTGTGCTGTTTTCGGGACTGTCGCCGACTTCGATAGTACCTTCGGCCTTGAGGTCGAGATCTGCGCCATGTGCGACGATTCCGGTCAGCTTGATTGCGCCCTGCTCCAGTTGGAGGTGACCAGTCAGTGTGCCCACGTGCACCGCCGGGAAGCCGCGCGCGATCGACACCGTCAGGTTATTGCCCGCAATCGCCATCATCGCGCGATCGTCGGGAAGCTCGGGTCCGGCGATATGCGCAGTCCCGGTGCCGGACAGGGCACCGCCCAGGATTGCGCCAAACTGCCTCAGCGGCGCGCTTTCGGCGAGTTTCAACGAATCCGCATTGAAATCAAGATCGACATGGCCGGCGTGCTGATAGAGCGTCACGTGAACGGTGCCGCCATAGAGATTTGCACGTACGTGCATTCCCGGATGCCCCAGCAGCAGCGCCGCGAGCGTGGGGGCGAGCGTCACGGCGGGACTTTGCAGCAGCGTCTCCTCGTCGATCCCCGCGGTCGAGAAAAGTCGCACGTCGGTCAGCTTCGCCCCGATCGGAGGGTTGAGGCTCTGCGACTGGTAGGTCAACCGGAGCCGATAGGGCTCGAGCATCGAGGTCAGCGTATCGTTATATGGAAAATCGGCGGCCAGAAATGCCGCGAAGACTACCGCGCCGACCAGCGCGCAGGCTATCACTGCCAGCCATTTGCGCGCCCGGCCCGCGGCCGGCTGCGCGGCAGGTTTTTCAACCATTACGGCCCAACGACATGCAGGTCATATCGACGTCGTACGAATGCGGGTCCTGAGAGCGCTGATGTACGTGGAGGTTGGAAACCGTCACGGGCATCGGCAGCGTTTGCACGCCGTATAGCACATCGACGATCTGATTGAGGTTAAGTCCGACCAGTTTGAGATCGACCGTAAACTGCTGATATCCACCCGACACGGTCCGGTCCGACGGCGCTATCGAGCTGATTTTGTCACGGCCGATGCTCTTGGTGAGCGACTGTTCGATAATCGAGAAGAGCGAGAAATCCTGACTTCGGACGGTGCGCTTTTCGGTCTTGGCAAGTTCGACTTTGAGTCGCTCATACGAGCGCATCATGCTGCGCACTTCCGCCAACTGATGCTGGCGCATCGCGACGCGACCGTCGAGACCGGTGCCGAGGCCGACAAACGGCTGATAAATGAAATTGTAGAGCACGACCACGCCGAGGATCGCACCGAGAATCCGCAGCAAGAGCTTCTCGCGATGCTCACGTTTGGCATACCACTCATGCGCGATTTGCCAGGCCGGCGCGAGCCAATGCCCGATCCGCTCGGACTCGCGGCTGGCGAACGCAGTGACGCGCTCGAGCGAATTGCGCACGATCGGTAAACCCGCCAGCGCGCGTAGCCGCTCGCTTGCCGCAATCCGGAGCTTCTCCGGCAGTTCCCTGATATTGAAGGCCATGGCCTATTCGGCTCCCGCCGCTCGTTTGCGTGGCGTCGATCCTTCCAGCGGCGCGGCGCCCTCGCGCAGCGGCACGTTGAGCCGGAAGTCAATTTTGCCGAGGTCCGAACCGGCGGTCGCCTGTTCGACCTGGATCTGGCCGAAGGGCGGCGTCCGTTCCAGCGCTCGTTTTACCTGGTCAACGGTGGCAAAGGAATCGGCCGTGCCTTGTATCTTCAGTCCGCTGTCGTCCACGGTCAGGTCGTCGAGTTGCATCGGCATCCTCGGCGGAATCGCACGCGAAAGTGCGCGCAGCAGATCGAGCGGCGAACCGTGGCCAAGATTCCCGCCCATCAGATGCAGCCGCTTGCGCATATCGCCAAGCTTCTGCTTGAGCGCCATTTGCGCCAGAGCCGGGTCAGTATCACCCAGAGCCGGTGCGGTAATCTGCGCGATCTGGCGATCAAGCAGATGAATTTTGCGCGCGTTTACGGCCACTCCAAGGAGGAAATTCAGCAGCACGAGGGAAATTGCGATGCCGCCGAGGATGGCCGTGAGCCGCAGCGGCCCGAGCCCGCCGCCGCTTCCGCGAAAGGCGGATTCGCCGCGGCGGAAGTTCAGCAACTCGAGCGGCTTGGTCGGCGCCTCCGCCAGTAACATCGCAAGGCAGGGTGCAAACGCGACCGGCTCCGTGCGATTACCGGCGAAGAACGACGAGCAATCGAATTCATCGAAATAATGCAGCGGCGTCTCCAGGCCCGCGCCAATCTGTGCCCGTACGGCGGGCGCTGCCGCGGCTGCGCCCGTCAGCACAATCATGGGCGCCTGATCTTCCGATCTGTGCGCGATCAGGGTCTGCTTCACGGCGCTCAGAATTACGGCGGCGGTCGCTGCGGGCAAGGCGGCGTCACCGTTGTCCGGGTCGATGCCGCGGCCAACCGTGCGCACCGCCCGCGGGGTGCCTTGGGGGTCCATCAGCACCATCGAGGTGCACGCATGATCGATATCCACCACCAAATGAGCGCTGCCCACGCCGTCGCGCGTGCGCGCCAGCAGGCCGGCCAATGCGAGCGCTCCAAGCGTGACTATCTTGGGGTCGAGTCCGGCCCGCGCCAGTAATTCGAGATGGCTTTGTAAATCGGCCTTGCGGGCGAAAGCGGCAACAACCAGAGTCTTGTCACCCTCGCGGCCGACGCGCGCGAAGGCCACCGCGGCATCGTCAACCGGAAAGGGCAGATGCTCCTCGAGCGCGAACGGCACGACCTGCGCCAGCCGGCGGCGATCGCTGAAGGGCAGAGCGAGCAGCCGCTTGGCGACGAATTCGCCCGGCAGCGCCGAGATTACGATATCGGGCTGGCCGGCGCTGGCGATAATCCGCGTAATCGCCGGGACCACGTCGGTCTCGTCCGGACGGCGCGCCTGCTCCCATGCGCCGATCAGCTCGAGCGAGTTCCAGGTGCGGTCGGCGAGCGCCCCGCGCACCCGCTCGCCACTACACTCCAGCGCTAAAATTCGCTGCCCCATCCGTAAGTCTCGCTCTCCGCCGCGTCCGCATCGGTGGCGGCGCGCCTAATCTTCGTGCCAGCTTATCAGCATCGCAGAACCATTCGAATTGCGCCGAAAGACCGCATAGATACGGCGCCGCGCCCCCGCGAATTCTCCCTGACCGATTATCGTAAAGTAAGCGCTGCGCGTCGTTATCAGCGGCGTCAGATGTGCCACAAATTGTCCGATACCCGGCAGATTTGCGACATCGGTCACTGCGAGGAACGGCCGATATCCGCGCGCTGCGATTATTTCCTTGACCAAATCCGGACTGTTCGACAATTCCGGCGTCAGCGCCGCCAACACCTCCGGCGACGCGGTGTTCGCATTGACGCGGGCCTCGGGCACCGTGGTCAGGTACTGAGACAAGCGCATGAAGGTCGCGTCGTCAATGCCCTTGAGCGCCCGCAGATCGCCAATCGTCGGCATCGGACCGTTGCGCGGTTCATACGGCGGCGTCAGTTGCAGATAATAATCGGCTTCGGCGCCGCCCGGCGAATCGACGCTGTCAGGATCCAGCCAGTCGGCGAGCACCGGAATTAAATCGGTCGAGACCCCGATGCCTTCGAACAGGCGTGCGATTATCTGCGCGTAATTGCCGTCAATCTGGCGTTGACGCGAGTTGTATAGGCGATTGATGTCGAGCTTGCGCGCTTCATCAATTATTGAAACCGAAACCGTACCGCCATCGACGGGAATCGGTGGCACCGGCACCGCCCAGATGTCGTTGAGCGAATCGTAGGGGTGATCCTGCTGAGAGTCGTCAATTGAATCGCGTTCGAGCACCGCGATCCCGACCTGGATACCGGATCGCGCCAGGTAGAGCGCGCGCAGTTCGTCGGCCTGGTTGGCCGCGGCGCGATAGCCGAGCGCCGACGAAGTCGTGAAATCTACTACAAGAATCGTCATCAGTGAGACTGCGAGCAGCGTCGCGAGCAGTGCGATTCCGCGCTCGGACCGGCGCGCCCGCCGCCTTGGACTCAAACCCGGCGTTACCATTCCTGGAAGGCCATTGGCAGCGAGACCGCGGTTGACAGCGTGAGTGCACCGCCGCTCGCTGAACCCATCTTGAGTTCGATCGCGATTTGGGCCGGTAACGAACGTCCGGCGGGCAGGCTGGTCGAGTCCCAGCTTTCGCGCCAATTATCGCCGTTAAAGTAACGGATGTGGAGCGACACCAGGTTGTTGGCCAAGGTCACCGGCGATGAATTCCCGTTCGTGGGCCGATTGAGCAAAAGGCTGCTGTACTGAATCCGCTCGAGCAGGAACCATCCGGGATGGTCGGGATTGGGCGCGGTGACGTAGGCAACGGTATCTTCCGGTCCGAAGCCCTCGAGGCTGCGCCGATGGCCGGGGTCGAGCGTCGAGACCGTGAACGTATCCATCGGCAGGCCGCCTTCCTTGCGCGCGTCGCCGATCAACAGTACGCGGCTCGCAATAAACGGGGTCTGCACGGCGCCGCGCAGCTCGTCACCCATTTGAGAAAGTATGGTGCGCGCCGCCTGATCGAGCGCGATCCGGTTCTCCCCATGAACCTTGCTGCCCGCCACCGCATGAAACGACTCCGCCAGCATCACCATCACCATGCCGAGAATCACGATTGCGAGCATGATCTCGATCAAGGTAAAGGCGGCCGCGTGTCGGCGGCGACGCATGCAAACGCTGGCGCCGGCGCTCGTCATTCGCCCCCATCGGACTGGTTGTCCGCAGCGTCGTTCTCACCGCTGGCCGGCCGCCGGGGCAGTTGCGGAGGAGTGGGATTATGCATGAATTCCAGGAGTTCGAAGTGGCGGTCGAAGTGAGGGCCGTAAAATACGCGGACGCGAACTCGCCGGATGTCGGGGAATTGCGGCATCACATCGACTTCGCGTTGCCAGCGATAGTTCTGATAGCGGTTGGGATAATCGCGCGAAAAGTCGCCGCGAATCGTGCCCGGCGGGGGAAAACGTTCGGTCTCCGCGGTGCTCATCAATTGCTGTGCGAGCATCGACGCGGTGGTCAATTGCTGCGCGCGAATTACGGAATCGAGGTTGTTCTGATGCAACGAGAGCAGCGCGAGCATCGCGATACCGATAAAGGCGACCGCGATCATCACTTCAAGCAGAGTGAAAGCGCGGCCGATGTTGCGCCGCGGCCTGCGGCGATTCGCCCCGCGCTCACGCAGCACCGCTTGCGCAAATCTCAGCGGCGCAAAGCTCATCGATAGGTCCTGCCGTGGCCGGGCGGGCGCACGTCGCCGTTCACGATCGACACGTGTCCGCTGAACGGATCGATCGCCAGCGTAAAGACCTCGCCCTTGCTGTCGATCAGATGAATCATCGTTGCGTCCACATAACCGCCCGGATAGAACTGCGTGCTCACCACGCCCCGGTCGAAGGTCCCCAGCCCCTCGACGGTAACGTCGCGGATGCGGACGCCCGTGGGCATCACCACGCGCACGCCGGCGGGGCCGTGTTCGGGCAGGAACGCAGGCTTTGCCGCGAACGGATCCAACCGGGTGACGAAGTAGCCGTTATGGTTGAGGTCGAACGACAGCCGCAGAATCACCTTCTGCGCGCCGGCCTCCTGGTAGAGGTAGTTGGCGCGGCTCGCAAGCCGGCGCGACTCGCTGCGCAACTGGGCGGTCTGCACGCTGCCGAAGTAGGGCATCGCGATCGTCATCACGAGCCCGATCAGGAACAGGACCACCGCCAGTTCGAGCAGCGTAAAGCCGCGCCTGAAGCCTCTGTGACAGGGCTGATGGCATTTTCCGCGCATCGAATCGTTCGTGGTTCCGGGCGTGCCCGCTTAGCGCCAGCATATGGGCGCGGCTCGCCGGCTAGCCAGCGCCGTTGGTGCTACCGTCGATATCCGCATTCTTTCCGGTCCCGCCCTCGACCCCGTCGGCGCCATACGACTTCAGGATGTAGCTGTCGCCGTCGCTCTGATAGACGTACGGGGTGCCCCACGGATCGTTAGGAACCTTCTCGATATAACCGCCGGTAGGATAATCGGCCGACACCTTGCCGCTCGAGGGCGCACTGACCAACGCTGCCAGTCCCTGATCGGTGGTCGGATACGAGCCGTTGTCGAGGTAGTAGCGATCGAGCGCGGTCTTGAACGCCGAAATATCCGCCTGGGCTTTGATTCGCCTGGCTTTGTCGGTGGCGCCCTTGAGGTTCTGCACTACGATCGTCGCCAGCAACCCGATGATCAGGATGACCACCATGAGTTCGATCAGGGTGAAACCTTCCTGAGATCGGCGGAGCCTGTTACGCATCGTTTTGATCCTTGAGTCAGACATCAGTACGGCAATCCATCACTGCATCAACTGGTTGAGTTGAAAGATCGGCATCAATACGGCCAGCATCATAAATAGAATCATCCCGGCCATCACCAAGGTCATCAACGGCTCGATCATCGTCGTCATCTGGCGCAGCGAGGCTTCCACCTCACGCTCGTAATTGTCGGCGACCCGTTCGAGCATCCGCTCCAGTTCGCCGGATCGTTCGCCTACCTTGATCATCTCGATCAGCAGCGGCGGGAACAAACCGCTGCGCGCGAGCGTCTGGCCCATGCCATGGCCCTCGCGGATACTTTCGCGGCTGGCATCGACCGCTTCGGCCAGATGGCCGTTGGTGACGACGCGGCGCACCGCCGTCAGGGCCGGCAGTAATTGAACTCCGCTCGAGAGCAGGGTCGCCAGCGTCCGTGCAAACCGCGCGCAGATAATTCGAATCACCGTCGGCCCCAGGTACGGCACGCGCAGCAGCCATCCGTCGTAAAGCCGGCGTCCGCGTCTGCTCGAGAGCCCGGCAAAAATCGCGGCCACCAGCCCCACCAGCACGATTAGCATCGGCAGCCAGTAACCCGTTACGAAGGAGGAGAATCCAATCAGCCAGCGCGTCATGGTCGGGAGCGTCGCGTTCTGCTGCTGGAAGATTGTCGCAATCTGCGGCACTACGTAGCTGACCAGAAACCCCATGATCGCCAGCCCGACGCACATCATGATTATCGGATAGGTCAGCGCGCCGCGTACTTTGGAAACGAACTCGGCCTGCCGCTCGCTATACTCCGCCAGCCGATCGAGCACCGCCTCGAGCGCACCCGCGGTCTCGCCCGCCCGCACCATTCCGACGTAGAGATCGGAAAATATATCGGGATGCACTGCGAGCGCGTCGGCCAGCGACGAGCCTTCGCGCACGGCCTCGCGCACCTGCGAGAGCATCCGCTTGACCACCGGCCGCGCAGCTTGCTCCGAGAGCGTACCGAGGGCTTCCACCAGTTGCACACCGGCGCCCAGCAGCGCGCCCATCTGACGCGTCATCAGGGCCAGTTCCGTCGCTGGGACTCGGCGCTGCATGATCGGCATCAGGCCGCGCAGCGAAAAGCCCGCACCCCGCGCCGACGCTGCCTCTTCCCCGAGATCGGTCGGGAAAATTCCGAGGTCGCGCAACTTGCCGCGCGCACTGCGGGCGCTGTCGGCGTCGATAACGCCGGCGACCGAACGCCCGTTGGCAGATAAACCGCGGTAAGCGAATACCGGCATCGGGGTCAGAAGCGGCGGACGGCTCGCATGCTAGGCAACGTCTTCCTGCGTGACGCGCAATAACTCTTCAATCGTAGTTTGCCCCGCGACAATCCGCTCGGCGCCATCGTGGCGCAGCAGTTTCATGCCCTTGGCCGTACAGGCCCGCCGAATCATCGACCCGTCGCTCTTCTGCATCACCAAGGCGCGCACGTCGTCATCCACCACCATCAATTCGGTGATCGCCGTACGGCCGCGATAGCCGGTATTGCGGCAAGCCTTGCATCCCGCGGGCCGGTAAATCGGCTTGGTCAGGCTGACCCCGCCCAGGCCGATCCGCGCGAGATCGGCGTCACTCGGTTCGTAGGCCTGGCGGCAGTCCGGACACACCACGCGCACCAGCCGCTGAGCCAGCACCGCTATCACCGACGACGAGACCAGGAACGGCTCGATGCCCATATCGATCAGCCGCGTCAGCGCTCCGAACGAGTCGTTCGTATGCAGCGTCGAGAACACCAGATGGCCGGTGAGCGCCGCCTGGATCGCGATCTCGGCGGTCTCGCTGTCGCGGATTTCTCCGACCATGATCACGTCGGGATCCTGGCGCAGAATCGAGCGCAGCCCGTTGGCGAAGGTCAACTCGATCTTCGGGCTGACCTGCATCTGGCCGACGCCATGCAACTGATATTCGATCGGGTCCTCGATCGTGATGATGTTCTTTTCGGGCGAATTGATCCGGCTGAGGCAGGCGTAGAGCGTCGTTGTCTTGCCCGACCCGGTCGGGCCGGTCGCCAGGATGATACCGTGGCTCTGACGAATCAGCCGTTCGATCTTTGGCAAATTGTCGCCCGAGAAGCCCAGCCGGTCCAGATTCACATCGACCAGCGCCTGCGCCCGGTCCAGTAGCCGCAGCACGATTCGCTCGCCAAACGCCGTTGGAATCGTCGAAACGCGGATATCGATGTCGCGCCCCGCTATCCGCAATCGGATGCGCCCGTCTTGCGGCAGCCGCTTCTCGGCGATGTTGAGGCCCGACATCACCTTGATACGCGAGGCGATCGCCGAATGAAAACGCTTCTGCGGCGTCAGCACGTCGAACAGCATGCCGTCCACACGAAAGCGCACCACCAGTTCGCGTTCGAACACCTCGATATGGATATCGCTCGCGCGGTCCTTCACCGCCTGCGAGAGCAGTCCGTTGACCAGTCGAATTATGGGCGCCGCGTCGTCGGCTTCGAGCAAGTCGCGCGGCTCCGACGCCAATTCGTTCGCCACCAGATCGAGCCGGTTTTCCTCGAGGTCGATCATCAGGTCATGGGCCGTGGTCGTCGCCGCCTGATCATAGGCGCGGTTGATCGCTTCGTTGATAACCTCAGCAGGCGCCACCACCGTCGCTATCGGTTTGCCAAAGAGCACGTGCAGGTCGTCGAGCGGCTCGTAGTTCGCCGGATCGGCGATTGCCACCGTCACCGTCGCCCCATCGGTCGAGATCGGCAGCAGCCGGTTGCGCTTGGCGTAATTTATCGGAACCTTCGCGACCAGGTCGTTTTCCAGCGTCGCGGCATCGATATGCGCCTGGAAGGGCAGGCCATATTCCTGGGCCAGCGCCCGCGCCAGGCGCTGCGGTTCGAGCGCTCCCATGTCGATCAGGACGTCGGCAAGTTCCTGCCCGGGTTTTTTGCGCTGATGCGCTTTTTCAAGGTCTTGCGGCGATACCCACGAACGATCGAGCAAGATCGATTCGAAGCCGCTACGCGCAGTCGCCATTAAAACACCCCTCTCAAAGCACGCCGCGAGTCTCCGTGGTCTCGGCCCGAAGCCGTCTTCGCGACGCCCGTGCACTTTTCGCCGACGACCGGGAACTGGCCTCGATTAGCGTAATTAGATTAGATACGATGCGTTCAACCAGTTGCAATAAGCTACATCCGCTTCGGCGCTTTAGCCTAATAATGCTCCACCGGCGATACCGCCCCTCCAGGTCCGAATCCATAGCTGAAGCCTGCGCCCTGTTTCGCCGGCATCGTGTGTTCGGACTTTGACCATGAGACGAGTTTCCCATCGATAAACTTCAAATCCAGGAATTTCCCTTCGTCGCCGGATTTGGTCGAGGTGTAGAAGATCGTCGCCGCAAGGTCATTGCTGTTCGGGCGCCGCGCGTAACTCCATATCTGTGTATTCGCGCCGATGTTCTTGCGCAGGTCGGGTTCGCCCCACCGCTTATGCACCTGCACCGTGGTTTCGCCGGGCTTGAGCCGATCCATCATGCGGCTCGTCTTGACGCGCGAACCGGCCTGGTACGCCAGACCGCATCCGCCGATCGAGACCGCGCATACCGCCAGCGCTATCACAGCCACTATTTTCAATCGTTCACGCATCCGAAGAATTGTCTTTGTCGCGCAGCCGCTTTGTCAATCCGGCCACCCATGCCCGCGGTCCGCGGGCTTCCTGCGAGCTTTCGACGATCAGCTATGACTGGCGCCCGAAGCGCCCGTCGCCGCATTTATGGCCGGATTTATGTATGCTATCCGGCAATTCGCCGGCCTCGCCGGTACCCGAAGGAGGTCGCCCGTATGGCGCGCAAGCTAAAACTCGTCAAAGGCGCTGCTCAACGCAGTGCCCTTATCTACGGGATGAGAATCTTTCAGCCCGCTCAGGTGGCCGCCGTCGACGATGCCCAGGTGCGCCTCTCCGACGGTTCGCAGGGACGCGTCGCGATGCACTTGATCGAGGGCACCCGCATGCAGATCCGCCGCCAACTGCTCCAGAGTATCGACGCCTTCTTCGAATTCCTCGATGAGGAACCCGCCCGCTAGCGCGGGCCGCCCCGAATTCATACGGCGCGCCGCATTGCGCTGCCGCAACCACGCTGCAAGTTGAGAAAAGGCGCGGTTTGTGCGAAGCCTTTCCGGATAAGGCGGTCCGCGTGAGCGCGAAAAATTTGAGCTTTCCGCGCCACCGTGCGGCTCGAGATCACTCGAGGTCGAGGGACTCGCGGGCCGGTCTCGATCACGCTCTTAATGCAATCCGCCAGGAGGCGCCGTTCACCATGGATCTGAAGTACATAAAGTATGAGAAGAAGGACCATTTGGCCTATATCACCTTCAATCGACCTGAGGTGATGAATGCGATGCACCCGCCCTGCCATCTCGAAATGGACAGCGTGTGGGACGATTTCAGCGCCGACCGCAACCTCTGGGTCGCCATTGTCACCGGCGCCGGCGACAAGGCTTTTTCCGCCGGCAACGACCTCAAATATACTGCCGCGCACGCCGGCGAACCGTTCCCGCGCAGCAAGGGCGGGTTCGCCGGGATCACCGCGCGCTTCGATATCACCAAGCCGATTATCGCCGCGGTCAACGGCTTCGCGCTCGGCGGCGGATGCGAAATCGCGCTGGCCTGCGACATCATCGTCGCCGCCGATCATGCCCGCTTCGGACTCCCGGAACCGCGCGTCGGCCTGATGGCGGGCGCTGGCGGCGTCCATCGCATGCCCCGTCACATCCCGCTCAAAATCGCCATGGGCATGATGTTGACGGGTCGCCATATCACCGCCGCCGAGGCCCATCGATGGGGACTCGCAAACGAGGTCGTCGCATTCAAAGACCTCATTCCGACCGCCGAAAAATGGGCCGCGGAAATCATGGAATGTTCGCCGCTTTCGGTGCAGGCCAGCAAGGAAGCCGCCTATGCCGGTCTGCATATGTCACTCGAAGAAGCCTGCAAGACCAATTTTCCGGCGACCAAAAAGCTCTTCCAGTCCAAGGACCTGATCGAGGGCCCGCGCGCCTTTGCCGAGAAGCGCAAGCCCAACTGGAAGAACGAATAGCCGGCCGGCTGTCCCGCCTTGAAGATACCCCCTCCCCGGCTCCGTGGAGGGGGTATTTTTGTTGGTCCCGCAGGCAGCACTGGTTTGCGCCAAAAGCTCGCCGCCGGGAGTTTTGTAGAATTAATCTACAATGAGTAGTAGTCAAGAGACGCCATTCCGCAGGGCCGTGAAGGCTGCCGGGGTGTTCGCGATTTTTCCGCTCCCGATTGGTTATTCCCGGTTTACGCATTCGTTTCTTAGGCAAGCGCTTTGGCGGGATCGGCTTGCGGCAGGCGCCGCCGCATACTTATTTGCGAATTTGCGGGATATATTAGGCCCAAGCGGTCAGATTGGTAAGGATAAGAATTGCTTAAAATCTGTATCAGATCTATTGTAAAGTTTTTTAATCTTTAGTACGAAGGATCCGTAGTTCTCTGAATCGCGTAGTACCGTCCCGCTTCGAAACATGGAGCGGGGAGGGCGCCGGCCCCAGGGGTTCGGTGCAAGGCTCGACTGGTGCAGGGGAAAACACCACGGCGAGTCCTTATTCGCAGAGCTTGGTTTCGGTGTGCTGTCGGGGGACGGCGCGCACGAATTATCTGCTCAGAGGAGGAGACTCATGGGGACTAATGTTCCGGCTGTCGGGGGAAATCGACGCGGCTGGGGGGCCTTGGCCACTGTACTCGTGGCTTCGGCGTTGGTCGTATCACTTGGTTCGCGCGCGTCTGCCGCGGACCTCTCAGCAACTCCAAACAATGGTCTTAACGTAACCGGCTCGGTGGCCTCGGTGTTGCCAGCCATACCGTCCGCAGCCTCAGTATTGTCGGCGAGCGCGGCCACAACTTCCGCGCTGCCCGACGCGGCAATTACTCCCCGGACGGAGAGTTGGTTGCACAACTATCACGTCTCGGGATTTCTCAGCCAAACCTGGGGTATGTGGCAGAACCCTTCGGGTTTGCGAGGCTTCACCAAGAGTCGCAACAGTCTGGCGACCTCGCGCACCTGGCTGCAGGTCGACCAGAACCTGAGGATCAACCATAACAACAACCTGTTCATGCGCCTGTGGTTCGTGTACGAGCCGCCGTATGCGTTTAATAGCGCCAACGGCTTTGGTAAGTACGGCAACGAGTTTTACAACCAGTACACAGTTCGCGACGCGTGGTGGGAGAACAAGACCGGGCCGCTGACCACTTACATCGGCAACCAGATTGTAGTGTGGGGGCAGTCGCTGGCCTTTCGTATCGGCGACGTGGTCAATCCGCACGACACGACCTGGGCGTTCGGCTTTGCCAACCTCGAGCAGTCGCGCATTCCGCAGTGGATGATCCATCCGATCCTGAATCTGCCGGAGATGGGGCCGTTCTCGTCGAACTTTCTCGAGGGCGTCCTGATCCCGCGCCTGCAGCCGATGTGGAACAGCTGCGACTACGCTGACCATCGCTACGACGGCGAATGCAACGTCAACGCGGGCAGCGTGAACAACGGCTTCCCGGCGGGCGTCGGCTTCGACCCAGCCGGCCGTTTCGGTGCACATTTCATCAACCATTACTTTCCCCCCAACAACGCACTCACGCCCGGCGCTCCGCTGTTGGGGCCGCATGGCGACCCACTTCAGTTTAACAAGTTCATTTTTAGTCCGATCGCTAATGAATTCTATTATTGTACAAACCTGGGTTCGGCGACGCAGCCCTTCAACCCGGTGCCCGCCGCTTTGCAGCGCAATTGCAATTTATCCCTCGGTAACGGCGAGGCGGTAGATGTCGGTCAGTGGAAAGTACCGGCTACCACCTTGGAAAACTGGGAGGAAGGCCTACGTTTTCATACGTTGGTTGGTAGTTCGGAATTCACCGCCTTTTACTACTATACGATAAATCTCTATCCCAATACCTTCTGGCAGCAGTACACGAACCAGTTCCGCGCCAAGTTCGCGCCAATCCAGATCGCTGGAGTAACCTGGGACGCTCCGCTGCCGGTGCCGGGGTGGCTGGGCGAATACCTGCCACTGGTCGGTCGGGCTGAGGGGACCTATACCAATCACCAGGGGGTTAGCAGCTGGGACGTAATCGGCAATCCGAACGGCGTCCGGTATGATGATTCGGTCAACTGGATGCTCGCGGTTGACGTGGACCAGGCCTATGCGCCATGGCTGACGAAAACCGGCAACCTGTCGGCCAATATCGAGGTCATGGATCACATAGCCATGGACAGCAATGGATCGATGACGGAACAGAGCGCTCCATGGACCGGAGGTGGAGGAGAGCCGGAAGGGAGTGTGAAAAACAATGTCAGTGCACTGTTCAACATCGGAACGTCGTGGCTGTGGAACGACATTCAGCCGTCATGGACGATGGTATTTAGTCCCAAGGGACGTACGTTCCTGCTGTTTCCCGCAGTGGTGCTGAATCCGCCCTGGACCAAGAAATATTTCGTGAAGTTCCAGGCTATCGAAATTCTCAGCGGAGACATCAGCTCAATCCAGGCGGGTGGTCTGCTCAAGGGCCAGAGTCTGCTGACCGCTCAGCTCCAGTACAACTTCAACCTGCTCTAGGAATTTGCGCAACCCACTCAGGCGGGCGCTCTCGGCGTCCGCTTGAGTGGAACTTATCTACTCCGTCTGTACTCTTCGAGCACGCTCGTCCTGCACCGGGACAGCGCTCGTGAAAAGTCCGGATCGCCTTCGATCCGGGTTCGTGTGCGGATCGGTTCCTATCCCGCGTGGTGGGTTTTCTTGCCTGATTCGCCGCTGGTCCGGGCTATCGCAAATGCCGGACTTTATCGCGCCTCTTGTAAAGTCCTTCGAATTTTTATAAAGAGCAGCCCGTAGTTCTCTGAATCGCGTAGTACCGTCCCGCTTCGAAACATGGAGCGGGGAGGGCGCCGGCCCCAGGGGTTCGGTGCAAGGCTCGACTGGTTGCGGGGGTAAAACGCCAGGGCGGGTCCTTATTCGCAGGGCTTAGTTTCGGCGTGCCGTCGGGGGATGGCGCGCATGAATTATCTGCTCAGAGGAGGAGACTCATGGGGACTAGTGTTCCGGCTGTCGGGGAAGCTCGACGGGGAGGGGGAGCCTTGGCCACTGCAATGGTGGCTTTGGCGTTGGTCTTTTCACTTGGTTCGCGAGCGTTCGCCGCGGACCTCTCAGCAACTCCAAACAATGGTCTTAACGTAACCGGTTCGGTCGCTGCGGTCTTGCCTGCCGCAGAGTCGGCAGCCTCGGTATTGCCGACAACCACTGCTGCCACTTCCGTGCTGGACGACACGGTCTTCACTGTGCCGGCCGACAGCTGGCTGAGCGGCTTTCACGCCTCGGGTTTTTTGAGCCAGACCTTCGGCATGTGGCAGAACCCGTCGGCATTGCGATGGTTCACCCCCAGTCGCAACAATCTGGCGACCTCGCGCACATGGTTGCAGGTCGACGAGAACCTGCGGATCGACCATAACAACAACCTGTTCATGCGCGAATGGTTCGTGTACGAGCCGCCCTATGCGTTTGTCAGCGCCAACGGCTTGGGCAAGTACGGCAATGAGTTTTACAACCAGTACACCGTTCGTGACGCGTGGTGGGAGAACAAGACTGGACCGCTGACCACTTATGTCGGCAACCAGATCGTGGTGTGGGGCCAGTCGCTGGCGTTTCGCGTCGGCGACGTGGTCAATCCGCAGGACACCACTTGGGCGTTCGGCTTTGCCAACCTCGAGCAATCGCGCATCCCGCAATGGATGATCCATCCGATTCTGAATCTTCCGGAAATGGGACCGCTCTCGTCGAACTTCGTCGAGGGCATCCTGCTGCCGCGGCTGCAGCCGATGTGGAACAGCTGCGATTACGCTGACCATCGCTACGATGGCGAGTGCAACGTCAACGGGGGCACCGTGAACAACGGCTTCCCGGCGGGCGTCGGCTTCCTGCCGACCGGCCGCTTCGGCGCGCACTTTAACACCAAATTTTACCCGGGCATTACGGCGATCACTAACCCGCCAGATGGATGGCGGGTACCGCCGAACGCGCCCTATCAGAACAGCAACCTCTTCAACCAACCGTTTGCCAACGCGTTCTTCTATTGCACCAATCTGGGTTCGGGGATTCAGCCCTTCAACCCGGTGCCGAAGGGCTTGCAGAGGAATTGTTCGGGCTTCGAGAACGGTTTCGACGTCGGCCAGTGGAAGATTCCTGCCTCTACCGTTGCGAACTGGAACGAAGGTATTCGCTTCCATACGCTGATCGGACCGCTCGAGGCGACCGCATTTTATTACAATGCGTGGAACCTTTATCCGGTCACCTTCTGGCAGCAATACACCAACCAGTTCCGCAACAAGTTCACCCCCGAAAATATGTTCGGGATAACTGCGGACGCACCGCTGCCGGTCCCCGGTTCGCTCGGGGAATACCTGCCTCTGGTCGGTCGGGTCGAGGGCGTTTACACCAACCACCAACCGACTGCTACCTGGGATTACGTGGGTAATCCTACCGGCGTCCAGTACACTGACACGGTCAACTGGATGATCGCGGTTGACGTCGACCAGGCCTACGCGCCATGGCTGACCAAGACCGGCAACTTGTCGGCTAACATCGAGGTCGAGGACAACATCGCGATGGATTGTGGCGGTTCCTGCCAGGCGACCGCGGCCCCGTGGAGCGGTGGCGGCCTGGAATCCGAGGCCACTATCAAGAATAACGTCAGCACGTTGTTCAACATCGGCACCTCGTGGCTGTGGAACGACATTCAGCCGGCGTGGACCATGGTTTACAGCCCGAAGGGGAATACCTTCCTGCTGTTCCCGTCGGTGGTGTTGAATCCGCCCTGGACCAAGAAGTACTTCGTGAAGTTTCAGGCGATCGAAGTTCTGGGCGGTGACAATGCCTATGCGGCGGGCGGCGGTATCCTAAAGGGCCAGAGCCTGCTGACAGCGCAGCTCCAGTACAACTTCAACCTGCTCTAGGAATTTGCACAACCCACTCAGGCGGGCGCTCTCTGTGCCCGCCTGAGTGGACGGCTTTTCGTCTGTGTGTTCTCTCCGGCGCGCTCGTCCTGCGCCGGGACAGTGTACGCGGAAAGTCCGGATTCTCTTCAATCCGGGTTCATGCGCGGATCGCTTCCGATCCTACGCGCACAGTGCTTTCTCGCCTAATCCGGCGGTGGTCCGGACTATCGCAATTGCCGGGCTTCTTTCGCCCCTATTGTAAAGTCCTTCCGATTTCTATAAACAGCACCCCGTAGTTTCTCTGATTCGCGTAGTACCGTCCCGTTTCGAAACATGAAGCGGGGAGGGCACCGGCCCCAGGGGCTCGGTGCAAGGCTCGACTGGTTGTGGGGGTAAATCGCCAGGGCGAGTCCTTATTCGCAGGGCTTGGTTTCGTCGTGTCATCGGGGATGAGACGAGCGAATTATCTGCTCAGAGGAGGAGGAGACTCATGGGGATTAGTTTTCCAGCCGTCCGGGCTCTTGGGGGCGGGGGAAGAGTCGTAGCAATTGGTCTTCTTGCTATGGCTTTGGTCGTACCACTTGGTTCGCGCGCATCTGCGGCGGATTTTTCGGCAGTTCCAAACAACAGTCTTAACGTAACTGGTTCGGTTGCATCGGCACTGCCCGCGACGGCGGCCACCACTTCGGCCTTGCCTGCAACGGTTTCCGCCACTTCGGTACTGCCCGACGCAGCGGCTGGTCCGCCGGCGGAGAGCTGGTTGAGCGGCCTGCATGTTTCGGGGTTTCTGAGCCAGACGTTCGGCATGTGGCAGAACCCGTCGGGATTGCGGGAATTCACCACCAGCCGTAACAGTCTCGCGGTGTCGCGCACCTGGTTGCAGGTGGACGAGAACCTGCGGATCAACCACAACAACAACCTGTTCATGCGCGAATGGTTCGTGTATGAGCCGCCGTACGCGTACAACAGCGCCAACGGCCTCGGCAAGTACGCCAACGAGTTCTACAACCAGTACACGGTTCGGGACGCGTGGTGGGAGAACAAGACCGGACCGCTGACCACTTACGTCGGCAATCAGATCGTGGTGTGGGGCCAGTCGCTGGCGTTTCGCGTAGGCGACGTGGTCAATCCGCAGGACACGACCTGGGCGTTCGGCTTCGCCAACCTCGAGCAATCGCGCATCCCGCAGTGGATGATCCATCCGATTCTGAATCTGCCGCAGATGGGACCGTTCTCGTCTAACTTCGTCGAGGGCATCCTGCTGCCGCGGCTGCAGCCGATGTGGAACAGCTGCGACTACGCCGACCATCGTTACGACGGCGAGTGCAACGTCAACGCGGGCAGCGTGAACAACGGCTTCCCAGCGGGCGTCGGCTTCGACCCGACCGGCCGCTTCGGTGCTCATCTGAGCAATTCGGGGGCCTTCTATCCGGGCCGAACTGCAGTCGCATTCGGTTCGATCTACCCGCCGTTTGGACATCCGGTGCAGAACGCGCGTCTGATCGGCGCTCCGCTCGACAACGAATTCTTCTACTGCTCGAACCTGGGATCGGCGAGTCAGCCGTTCAACCCGGTGCCGGTGGCCTTGCAGCGTAATTGCAAATTTCTCGGCAGCGGTGCAGCGGTAGACGTCGGGCAGTGGAAAATTCCGGCCTCGACGGTGTCGAACTGGGAGGAAGGCATCCGCTTCCACACGCTGGTCGGCAGTTCGGAATTGACGGCTTTCTACTTCAACGCGTGGAATCTCTATCCGAACACGTTCTGGCAGCAGTACACCAACCAGTTCCGTGCGCGGTTCAATCCGATGCAGAAGGTCGGCGTGACCTGGGACGCACCGCTGCCGGTGCCCGCCGCGGTCGGCGAATTCCTGCCGCTGGTGGCCCGGGCGGAAACCGTTTATACCAACCACGAGTCGGTGCTGAGCTTCGACCCGATCGCGCATCCCAACGGGGTCCGCTACACCGATATGCTGGCTTGGATGGTGGCGCTGGATGTCGACCAGGCCTACGCGCCGTGGCTGACCAAGACCGGCAACCTGTCGGCTAACCTCGAAGTGTACGACGAGATCGCGCTGGATTCGTCGGGCAGCATGTTCGAGACCTTCGGACCGTGGACGGGCGGCGGTATCGAGAACACCACCAACATCAAGAACAACGTCTCGACCCTGTTCAACATCGGCACGTCGTTCTGGTGGAACGATATTCAACCGAGCTGGACCATGGTCTTCAATCCGAAGGGACGTGCATTCCTGCTGTTCCCGGCGGTGGTGCTGAATCCGCCGTGGACCAAGAAGTACTTCATGAAGCTGCAGGCGATTGAAATCCTCGGCGGCGACAAGAGTACGTCACAGGCGGGCGGTATCCTGAAGGGCCAGAGCCTGTTGACCGCGCAGTTCCAGTACAACTTCAACCTGCTGTAGAAAACCGAAGCAATCCGTATTGGCGAGCGCCGTAGGCGCTCGCCAATACGGCACTTTGATTGTCGAAGCGCTACGCACTAACGGGCCGCTTTCGGGACGAGACCGATGATCGTCAAGGCCGGGTCGGGGTGGCGCCAGGATTGAGTTGCCCGGGGCCGCGGAAGGCCAATGCCGCTTCGCACCACCGCATGCAGGACCCCATACAAGCCTGTATGCGACAGGTCATGCGACCGCAGACCGCATGGCCGCCGGGGTGATCTTCCTCACCGGCAGGCGGACAGAAGAGGGAATACCTGACTCCCTCGGCACCTGCGGCCCTGGGCCGTTAGTTGTGCTCGATAAGTTCGAAACCGGGCGGCGTCCGCCGAGTGCTGGACGCCGCCCGGCCTTTTGTTTCGGATGGCCCGAGGCCGGCGGCGCGCGTGGAAGGGGCGACGCTTCAGATAATTTTGTTAAGGGCGAATTCGATAATTCCTACTGCGCCCGCCTCGATCAGCTTGGGAAAGAGTTCGCGCACGGTGTGCTCGCTAATCACGGTTTCGACGGCGACCCATTCCTTGCCCTTCAGATTCGGGCTGGGATAGAGCTGCGAAATCGTCGGCGCCGTGATCGAGGGGAGCAATTGAATCACCGCGTCCAGATGCTCGCGGGCGACGTTCATCTTGATCCCGACACGTTTTTCGGCGTCGAGCGCGCCCTTCATCAGGACCCCGATCTGGCGAATTTTCTCGCGCTTCCAGGGCTCGGACCAGCTCGCGTGGTTGGCTACCAGCACCGGCGACGAAGTCAGCAGCTCCTCGACGATGCGCAATCCGTTGGCGCGCAGCGACGATCCGGTTTCGGTGACCTCGACCGCCGCGTCAACCAGTCCGTCGGCGGCCTTGGCCTCGGTCACGCCCCACGAAAATTCGACGTCAACTTTGATTTTTCGCTCGGCGAAGATGCGTCGCGTAAAGGCCACCATCTCGGTCGCGACGCGCTTGCCCTCGAGGTCTTCGAGCCGCTGCACCGGCGATTGGTTCGGTACACACAGCACCCAGCGCGTGGGCTGGAGCGAGACCTTGGAGTAGATGAAGCTCTCGACCTCGACCAGATCGACTGCATTTTCGACGATCCAGTCGCTGCCAGTGATGCCGGCGTCGAGCGTACCGTCGGCGATATAGCGCGGCATTTCCTGCGGACGCAGCAGCCGGCAACTCAACGACTGGTCGTCGGAGCGCGGGATATAGGAGCGATCGCCGACTGCGATTCGCCAGCCTGCCTTGCGCATCAGTTCGAGCGTCTGCTGTTCGAGGCTGCCCTTGGGAATGCCGAATTTCAGTAAATTTCCGTTGCTCGCCATTTTTATCTGTTTTTTTCAGCGATCGACGCTCGCGATGCCCGGTCGCCCGGCCATCACTCGCATCCCGAGAGGGTAGTCTGAAACCACATCGGGTTTCAGCAAGATTACAATTTCGCGATCTTCAGCCACGCGAGCCCTGGTCTTTCGCGTGATGGCCATAGTTCGCGCCGTATTTCGCCGGATCGACCCGGCGTTCGTCGGTGACGCGCCATGCCCCGCCGTCGAGTACGCGGAAAAAGCAGGATTCGTAACCTTCGTGGCAGGCGGCGGCGTCGCCATGCTGCTCGACTCGCAGCAGGATAGTGTCGGCGTCGCAGTCGATGCGGATTTCGTGGACGGACTGGAAGTTGCCCGACTCTTCGCCCTTGCGCCAGAGCCGGTTGCGCGAGCGCGAGAAGTAGCACGCGTGTCCGGTGGCGACGGTCTCTTCGAAGGCCTCGCGATTCATGTACGCGACCATCAGCAGTTTCCCGCTGAGGTAGTCCTGGGCGACTACCGGTATAACGCCGCCGCCCTTTTCGAAGTCGATTTCCGATGCCGCAACGGTGTTCATGATATGCGCCAGCTTTTCCTCCGAATGGAATCAGACAGTATTGGCCAATTCGCCACCCGATTCAACGCCGCCCCGATCCTCAGGGAGGTGAGGGAGTTCGCGCGGTCCTCGGTGCGTCTATGCCGCGGCGGGGATCGTCGCGATACGGGATAGAGGTCGATTGGCCTCGACTGGGCGGTCGATGATCATGGTCGCTGGAGATGCTGGACATGGGCTGAATCAGACGCATGGCTGAATAACCGCAAGGCGGCTCGGAGCGTGGTAACGCTGCTCGCCTGATCGCCGGTTGGGGTGCCATATGGGGAAAATTGGGATCGAAACAGGGCCGCCGCGGCGCTGCTTGCCACCTGCTTTCCAATCGTTCAACCTGCCCGTTAGTCGTAGCGGAGGACGCACATGGCCGACCCTGAACAAACCAATGCGGATCAGCTTGCCTTCTGGAACGGGCCGGGGGGGCATATCTGGGTAGCGCGGCAGGCGCACACCGACATCATCCTGGCGCCGGTGTCGCAGGCGTTGCTCGCACTAGCCGCGCCGCGCCCGGGAGAGTGGGTGCTGGACATCGGCTGCGGGTGCGGCGCGACCACGCTGGAGTTTGCGCGCGCCGTCGGCCCGGCCGGCCACGTCGCGGCATTGGACATCTCGGCGCCGATGCTGGCTGAGGGAAAGGCGCGCGCCGCAGCCGCCGGTATCGTCAATATCGATTGGCGACAGGCCGACGCTGCCACGGCGGAACTGGACGGATTCGATTTGATGGTCTCCAGCTTCGGCGTGATGTTCTTCGGCGAACCGGTGGCGGCATTTGCCCACCTTCGTCGCGCGGCCAAGCATGGCGCGCGGATGGCGTTCGTGTGCTGGCGGCCGCTCAGCGAAAACCCGTGGATGGAGGTACCGATGCGCGCGGTTGCTCCCCACGTGCCGCCGCGGCCGAAAGCGGACCCGCAGGCGCCCGGAATGTTCGCGTTCGCCGATCCGCAGCGGGTTTCCCAGGTACTCACCGCATCCGGCTGGGCGCCGCCGCGGTTCGACAGGCTCGACTGGGCTCTCGACATCGCGGCCGGGCGCGGGTTGGAGGAGGCGGTGATTCAGTCAACCCAAATCGGCGCCATTAACAGTTGGCTGCGCGGTCAACCGGCGGAGGTCGTCGCAGCCGCCGTGGTGTCCGTGCGTGAGGCGTTGGCGGCGAATTTGGACGGTGCGAGTGTGCGCCTGCCCGGTGCGATGTGGTTGGTCAGCAGCGCGCCCGCTTGAAGGCTGAGCTCGCAGTTTTTTCAAATGGGAAGTCTGAAACCGCGGGAGGTTTCAGGGTTTGGAAATCATTTCAACTCTTCAGGCGAAGGACAGGTGGCGGCTGAATCGGGCTAGGGTGCGAGGCGCTGACGAGGTTGCTGCGCCGGAAGCCGAAGGGCTGGAACGCGATTAGGTGTTATTCGTTCCGCCAAGAACCGACCTAACGGGAGCATTCCCGCGTTCAATCAAAATAGTTCTTCATAGAACAAATCCTTAATTGCCAGCCGCTTCGAACCGCGTCTAGACTCAGACACTTCGTGCCCATGGTCGCGCGCACCAATGCACCGAAGGGCACATCATTCAGGCGGGTCGAGCGTGCGGGTCCGCCGGCGTTAACCCGCAGGCCGACCTCTCAGCTTACATGAAGCAGTCGGGATTACCCGGGACGGCGACAGGAGGTGGCGTTGTGCTGATTCTACTTATCATATTGGTAATTCTTTTTGCCGGCGGCGGTTTTCGCACCTACCATCATGGTTACCGCGACGGCGGCAGCATGGTGATGTGGGTACTCGTGATCGTGCTGGTTGTATTCATGCTCAACGGCGGCCTCGGCCATGCCGGATTTCTCCGTTAGGCGGCTCATCGGATCGTCAAGCAAGGGCAGGCGATTGGAGCGGGTTGGCCGCTTGAAAGCGGGGTAGTCGTTTCAAATTCCGGCGATCGAAGATAGATTATCCGGAGTATGGATTCCCTGCAGACGCCGCGGCGCCCGGCGTTGGTATCGGGCCGGCGCTCGCCGGTCGATCCCGGCGTGCCCGACGGAGTCGCGCGTTGGCTCAGACTCGGTCTGGTGCTGGTCGCGTTGGTGTGCGGCGCATGTCAGGGAAAACCGAAAGCGGCTCCGGCTGCGCCCGCGGTGCGGACGACGCCCGCTGCGCCGGCGCCGGCTAAGCGGGCGGTAGCGGCGCACACCAAAATCAAGCCGGTTCCCTTCGACTTTCAGATTTCGGCAGGCGCCGATCATTATCAAATTGAAGGCTTCCTGGTGCTTTCGCGCCAGCCCGGCCGGCTGCCCGCGGTGCTGGTGCTCAACGGCGACAAGGGCAACGCGCGCCGCTGTATCGATCGGACCGATCCGTTCGCCGTGATGGGGATGCAGGTGGCGTGCATCAGCCTGCCCGGCTACGGCAAGTCGTCAGGGCCGAGCCGCTTTGTCGGCGAGCAATCGGTGGCCGCCGCGCGCCATGCGTTGGACCTGCTGGTGGCGCGACCGGACGTGGATCCGACGCGGCTGGCGGTGTGGGGGTTGGGCGATGGCGCGATCGCGGCAGGCCTGCTGATGGACTCCGACCCGCGTCTGCGGGCGGTGATTTTGCAGTCGGGCGCTTACGACATGCTGAAGCTGTGGCCGGAGGCGCCGTTGCGCACCAAGCTTTCGATTCTGCGCCAGGTGTGGCCGTCGAAGCGGGTGCTGCGCGAGCGCAGCGTAATCGAACATCTGCCGGATCGTCTCGAATGCAGCGTGCTGATACTGCACGGAGCGCGCGACCGCCGGATGCCTATCGTTCAAGCCGAACAACTGGCGGAGGCGCTGGCCGATCGCGGCGCGCACGTCGAGACCCATTATTTTCCCAAGGCGTCGCATGAGCTCGGCCAGCGGGTCGATTTGCCGCTACGCCATTTCCTGCGCGACAACCTGATTGACCGGGACGGCGCCGCGCCCTGAACGGCGCGACTCGCCGCCCAACCGGGTCAGGCCAATTGTTCGAGCGCGGCGAGGACCTCGGCGGTGTGGCCGTTGACTTTGACCTTGGCGAAAACACGCTTTACAAGACCGTCGGCGCCGATGATAAAGGTCGTGCGCTCAATGCCCATGAAGTCGCGTCCGTAGAGCGACTTTTTTTTGTAAACGCCGTACGCCGTGGTGACGGTGTGGCCCGGATCGCTCAGGAGCGGGAAATTGAGCGACTGTTTGGCGACGAACTTCTGATGGGAGGCGGTCGAGTCGGCGCTGATGCCGACGACCTGCGCGCCGAGCGCCTGAACGGCGTCGAGATTGTCGCGAAAGCTGCACGCCTCGACCGTGCATCCGGGCGTCATGTCCTTAGGATAAAAGTAGAGCACGACGGCGCCGCGCGCGGTCAGCGAGGCCAGCGACACCGGATCGCCGTGCTGGTCGCCCAAGGTGAAGGCGGGCGCTTTTTTGCCGGTAAGGTCGATGGTGGCGGACTTCGGGGCGGGCGATTTTTTTGGCGCGGCCGCCGGTTTGACGCTCTTCTTGACGAGCTTGTTTACGAGGTTGCTTTTGAGCCTGGCGGCGGCGGGCTTGGCGGACTTGAGCTTTGCCGATTTGGCCGGTTTGAGCTTGGCGGGCTTGGGCTTGGCGGCTTTGGCAGCGCGCGGGGGCTTCTTTGGGCTTTTGATTTTCGCGGCCATCGGTCACGTTCCTCCGGTGAAATCTCCGCGCCGGGGCGAGCCCGCGGACTGGGCAGGCGGACGGGGCCGCGGGCTGGGCCGATGGCGCAGCCGAATTATGCCGCAAAGCGATCGGCCGCTCTATCGGCGTGCGGTTGTGATAGGGTTAATTTAAATGAAATCGGGCATAAAAAGCGGTTTTTGCGACATCGTAGTTGACGAACCGGCGATTCGGCCCTAAACTTGCGGCCAATTCCAGAGACCGATCACATCAATGGCAGTCTATACCGAGCTCCGTAAATCTTTCCTGGAAGAGCTCGTCAACGACTATAACTTCGGGCGGGTGGCTGGGGTCACCGGTATTCCCGAAGGCTCGATCAATTCGAACTACCTGCTGGAGACCGCCAAGGGCAAGATTCTATTGCGGATCGACGAGGTCAAGAGCGAGAGCGAAGTCCGCCGCGAGATTGATCTGCTGGTATTCCTGCGCAAACACGCGTTTCCGTGCCCGCATCCGGTACAGGACCGGACCGGCCGTTATTATCGCGATTACGAAGGCAAGTGCGTCTCTCTGTACAAATATAACGACGGGCGCGTGCTGGCGGCGGGGCGGATGCGGCCGACGCAGATCGAGACGATTGGGCGGACGCTGGGCGATCTGCATGTGATCGGCAAGGGCTACAAGAAGGGCATCGACAATCGCTTCAGCTTCGAGCGGATCGCGGACCTGTACCTGAGCGTGCGCGACCGGCTGCCGAATTATTTTCGCAAGATCACGCGCACGCTCGAGGACGAAATCGAGTACCTGACGCGGTATCTCGAAGGCAAGCTGCCCAAGGGGATAATCCACGGCGACCTGTTCGCCGATAACCTGCTGTTCCGCGGCGAGAAGCTGACCGCGGTGCTCGATTTCGAAGCCGCCTGCCGCGGTAAATTTATTTTCGATATAGCGACCGCGGTCAACGCGCTGTGCTTCGTCGATGGCGGCTACTCGCTCGATCGTTTTCGCTATCTGCTGCGCGGCTATGAATCGGTGCGCACGCTGTCGCTGGCCGAATGGGACGCATTTCCCAACGAGCTGCGCTTCTCGTCGCTGCGTTTCACGGTCACGCGGCTGCACGACTTTTTCCTGAAGTCCGGCGCCGGCGCGACCCGCGTGGACAAGGACTTCCGCGAATTCTTCGATCGCCTGCGAGTGCTGCGGCGTGAGAAGGAGGGCGGGATGGAAGCGCTGCTGATGGCGATGGCGACCGGCTACGACTATCGCAAGTATCAGAAGGTGAAGGCCAACGAGCGGCTCAAGGCCTGAGCCCCGCCCCTTCATCGCCGCCGCGAGTCCTTCACCATGGCTTCAATCTTTTCGCGCGCTCACGCCGACTTTGCGCGGCGCCTGATGCTCGGTGTGACCAGGCGATACGCCAGCCGGTCGGGCCGGCGACAGGTGATTTCCGCGGATGACCGCGTGGGCGCTTTGGCGCGAACGTTGCCGGAAGAATCGCAATGACCTCCCTGATGGATTCGCTCGAGGGCCCGCGTCCAGCGCTGTGGCTGAAGACTTCGCCACCGCGCGGAATCGCCGTCGATTCGCTGCTGACGCGGCTGGAGGCGGTGCGCGGTCAGGTCGGCGCGATCAACCTGGTGGACAATGCGCTCGGGCGCGTGAAGCTCTCGGGGCTGGTATTCGCGTCGATGATCAAGGCGCGGCTGGGGCTGCCGGTGGTACTCAATTTCTCGTGCCGCGATCGTAACCGGTATGCGCTTAAGGCCGATCTGCTCGGCGCGGGTGCGCTGGGGATCGACGCCGTAGTCGCGTTGCAGGGCGACAAGCTTCCGCCTGCCGATGGCGTCGGCGGGCAGCCGGTCCACGACCTCGATACCTTCGGGCTGCTGCGGATGATCGCCGACTTGAAGCGCGGCGATACCGGCGAGGGCAAGCGCCTGCTCAAGACCCTGCCGACTTTCGTGCAGGGGGTCGTCGGCAATCCGAATCGCAAGGCGATCGAGCGCGAATTCGACCTGCTCGAGCGCAAGGCGGCGACGGGTGCGCGCTTCGTGATCACGCAACCGGTTTTCGATCCGGCGACGGCGCGGCCGTTTATCGAAAAGGCGCGCGGATGCGGTCTCAAGGTGATCCTGGGCGTCCTGCCGGTCAAGCGCGAGTCGATGGCGAACTATCTAAAGGATCGTATAGCCGATCTCAGTTCCGCCGCGCATCATCTTGACCGTTACGCGGGGATGTCGGATGAGGATGCGAGGCGTATGTCGATCGAACAGAACGTCGCGCTGATGAGCACGCTGGCCAGTGAGGTCGCGGGCTTCAATATAATGAGCGGGGGCGGGCCCTCGCTCGCGATCGAGCTGGCGCTCGAGTGGACTCGCCGGCAAGGCGCAGCGGGTCAATGAAACCGGCCGGCCGAGAGGGAGCAACCATGGCTGAACAGCGGGCATCGGTGGAGGAGGCGATACGCGTCCTTCTGAAATTTTGCGGAGAAGATCCCGACCGCGAGGGCCTCGCGCGCACGCCGCTGCGGGTGGCAAAGTCGCTGGAATTTCTCACGCGCGGCTACAACGAGGATCCCAAGGTCGCGATCAACGGCGCGCTCTTCACCGAGGAAGAATACCAGGAGATGATCCTGTGCAAGAACCTCGACTTCTACTCCCTGTGCGAGCATCACCTGCTGCCGTTTTTCGGCAAGGCGCACGTCGCATATCTGCCCAATCGGCGAATCGTCGGGCTGTCGAAGATTGCACGGATGGTTGAGATTTTCGCGCGCCGCCTGCAGGTTCAGGAGCGCATGACCACGCAGATCGCGCACACCATCATGGATGAAATCGAACCGCTCGGCGTTGCCGTGGTGCTTGAAGCCGAACACCTGTGCATGCGCATGCGCGGTGTCGAAAAACAGAATTCCTACGTCACGACCTCCGCGATGCTCGGGGTCTTTCGCACCCATCAGGGGACCCGTCAGGAGTTCATGAATCTGTTGCGCAATGCGAAAGCCTAGCCGCGTCCGCGCCAGAACGAAGCGACCGTCGATGACCACTGCGAGCCATCCCGACGGGCTCGACGCACTCGGCCGCCACGCCCTGCGTTACGTCAAGGACGGACAGACGATCGGCCTCGGCACCGGCCGTGCGGCGAGTGCGTTTATCCGCTCGCTCGGCGCGAGTCGCTTGAAGGTGCGCGGCGTCGCGACCTCGCATGCGAGCACGGAACTCGCGCGATCGCTCGGGATCGAGCTGGTCGAATTGCGCGACGCGCCGGTGCTTGCCGCCGATTTCGACGGCGCCGACGAAGTCGATGGGCGACTCAACATGATCAAGGGGCTGGGCGGTGCACTGGTACGCGAGAAAATCGTCGCGGCGTCTGCGCGCAAGGGCATCTTTCTGATCGGCGAGGAGAAGCTGGTCAAGCGGCTGGGCGCGCACGGAAATCTACCGGTCGAGGTCGTGCCGTTCGCCGTCGCCTTCGCCCAGCGTCAAATCACGAAGCTCGGGCTCAAGCCCAGCCTGCGCCGCGACGCCGCCGGCGCCGACTTTATCAGCGACAACGGCAACCTGATTCTCGATTGCCGCGTGCGCGAGATTAGCAATCCGGCGCGCCTCGAACGCGACCTCCTGGCGATTCCCGGGGTGGTCGGCACGGGCCTCTTTATCGGAATCGCGGACCTGGTGCTGATCGCGATGCGCGATGGCAAAATCAAGACGATGTGCCGCAAATCCTGACGCGATGCCGCAATCCATAAACTTAAAGTAATCATTTAGAAACGCGAACCCGAAGCTTTTCCAGGAAATGAAGCCTGACGACGTTTCAGACTTCCCATCAAGGACGCGGGCCCGGTCCGGTGAAAACCTCATCACGAATTGACCCACGCAGCGGCCGAGCGATTTTCGCAAGCACTGGCGGCATGCGCGTCGCGAGCGGCGCCCGTTGAAGAAGCCAGCGCAAACCCGCGCGCGCGCCGATCTGATGCGCATCTATGCGGCTGCGGTCGACGCGGTCGCGCCTCGCCGCGTGATGGCGCGAGCGTTCGCGGGTGAGGCGCCGGGCGCGGATGGAGTGCCCGCGATCGTCGCACGAGCCGGTGGCGTGCGATTGCTCGCGGTCGGCAAGGCGGCGCTGGGGATGGCCGCGGCGGCCGAAGAGCTGATCGGCGCACGGATGATCGAGGGCCTCGCGATCGCACCCGCGGGCAGCGCGGGCACGGCCGGTAACGCGTCGCTCCGATCGCGTGTGATGTTCGCGTCCCATCCGTTGCCCGACGAATCCTCGGTGGCGGCGGCGCGTGCGGCGCTGGAGTTGGCGGCGCGGGCGCGGCCGGGCGAACTCGTGATGCTGGCATTGAGCGGCGGTGCGTCCGCCCTGATCGCGGCGCCGGCCGGCGCCGTTACCCTCGCCGACAAGATTGCGATTAGCGGCGCCCTGATGCGCGCCGGCGCGAATATCCGCGACCTCAACACCGTGCGCAAGCATCTGTCGGCGATCAAGGGCGGGCGTCTGCTGGCGGCCACCGCGGATGGCGTCGAGATGCTCAGCCTGATCCTGTCCGATGTTCCCGGAATTGCGCCGTCCGGCGATTCGAGCAATGCGCCGTCGGGCTATTCCAGTTACGACCTCGCAACGATCGGCTCGGGTCCGACGGCGACCGACCCCACCAGCTATACCGACGCGATCGGCGTGCTCAAGCGGCGTCGCTTGTGGGGACGGGCGCCCGAGGCGATTCGCGACCATCTCGAGCGTGGAGCGGCGGGCGAATTCGACGAAACCGTCAAGCCCGGCGATGCGGTGCTCGCCCGCGTGACCAATGCGATCGTCGGCGATAACCGGATAGCGGTTGACGCCGCTGCGCAAGCTGCCGCGGCGCTTGGTTATCGCGTCGAACGCGGTCGCGACCTCGCCGGCGAGGCGGACGAACTGGGGCCTGCGCTGGCCCGCGACTTGAGCGAAATCGGCGGCGAACGCGTATGCGTGCTGGCGGGCGGGGAGCCGGTGGTGACGGTACGCGGCGATGGCCGCGGCGGGCGCGCCCAGCAATCCGCGTTGGCGATGGCGATTGAATTGGCGAATATCGCACGAAGCCGCGACCACGAGGCCTCCTCTCCCGCACCCAAATCCCGGACCGTCGCGATGGTTGCCGGAACCGACGGTATCGACGGGCCGACCGACGCCGCTGGCGCGATCGTGACGCCCGAGACGATTGCGCGCGCGGCCGAGGCGCGCGTCGATTCGCAGGCGGCGCTGGTCCGTAATGACGCTTACGAGTTTTTCAAGGCGCTCGGCGATCTGGTGATTGTAGGACCCACCGGGACCAACGTAGCCGACCTATTTATCGCGCTGGTCAACTATTAATCGCGTAACTCTTGAAGTTGATGTCGCGCTCGCGCATTGCCAATTACCGGTCGTGCACCCGCCGCGTCCCGGCCCTCCCGCCGCGCTCGTAACGTTGCCGCAACTCTTCCGCTGGGGACGGCGCTCGGCTATGTATCAGGCCTATGGCGAAGCCGCTTGCACCAAAGGTGGGGGAAGATCGTCTTCCGCCGGGCCAGTATCTGACCACGCAGTTTCCGGTCCTGAGCTACGGGCCGGCGCCGCGATTTAACCCCCAGAAGTGGGATTTCAGCGTTATCGGGCTGGTCGAGCAGCCGCTGGTGCTCAACTGGAAGCAATTGCGCGAATTGCCCCGGACCGTGCAGATTTCGGATTTCCATTGCGTGACGACCTGGTCGCGCTACGATAACCGCTGGGAAGGCGTCAACATCCGCGACCTGATGCGCCACGTGAAACTCAAGCCCGAGGCGCGCCACGTCTTTATCCGATGCGACGGCGGCTATACGACCAATCTTGCGCTAGACGAATTTCTCGACAACGACGTGATGCTGGCGTGGGGCCACGATGGCAAGGACCTCGATCCCGACCACGGCTTTCCGCTGCGCCTGGTGGTGCCAAAGCTTTACGGATGGAAGAGCGCCAAGTGGGTGCGCGCGATCGAGTTTTCGGCTCACGACCGGCGCGGCTTCTGGGAAGTTCGCGGCTACCATAATCATGGCGACCCGTGGACCGAGGAGCGCTATTCCTTTCAGGAAGATCCCGAAGACTGACGGGCGGGTGGAGCTTCCGCGCCCGGCTCCCGCGACAACTCGCGCGCCTGCGGATCGGCCTCCGATGCACGACGCCCGGCGCAGGTCGTGCCGACGCGTGACGGCCGGCGCTTAACGCATGACCACGGCCGAATCCATCGCGCCGGCGAACTGCGCGATCTCGCGCGCCGTCCAACTCCAGCGGCTGCGCACGGAACGCTTCGACCTCGCGGTAATCGGCGGTGGAATCAACGGCGCAGCGATCGCCCGTGATGCCGCGATGCGCGGACTGCGCGTTGCCCTGGTCGATCGCGGCGACTTCGCCGGCGCCACCTCCTCGCGCTCCTCGAAGCTCATTCACGGCGGCTTGCGCTATCTGCCGCAGGGCCAATTGCGGCTGGTGCGTGAGGCGCTGCGCGAGCGCGAACGCCTGCTCGCCCTGACCGCGCCGCACCTGGTGCATCCGATGGGATTCCTGTTTCCGTGCTATCGCGGAGTCGGGCCGGGTCGCTTTTCCCTTTGGATCGGTCTCGCACTGTACGATTTGCTGGCGCGAACGCCTGCGGCCTCTCGGTATCGCCGGCTTTCTGCCGATGGCGTGCGCGAACAGGAGCCCGCGCTCGCGCGTAAACTGCCCTGCGGCAACTTGCCCGACGGCAACCGGCTCGACGGCGGCGCACTCTATTACGACGCGTGGGGCGACGACGCGCGCATCACTTTGGAAAATGCGCTCGACGCTGCCGCTCACGGTGCGGCGATCGCAAATCACGTGGCGATTGAAGGTTTTTCGCGCGTCGGAGGGCGAATCGCAGCCGCCGCCGCGCGCGATTTGCTCGGCGGCGTTGCGATCGAGTTGCGCGCCCGCCACTTCGTTAACGCGACCGGCCCGTGGCTCGACGATATCCGACGTCTCGATCAGCCCGGCGCAGTTCCGAGCGTGCGCCTGACCAAGGGCGTTCATCTCGTAGTCGACGCCGCGCGCCTGCCCGTGCGCGACTCAATTGTGCTGACCACCGCCGCGGGGCGGATAGTTTTCGTGATGCCGCACGAGGGCAGGGTGATACTCGGAACGACCGATACCGACTTCGACGGCGATCGCGAAAACGTCCATGCCGACGCGGCCGATGTCGCCTACCTGCTTGACCTGGTGAACGCCGCGATGCCCGCGGCGCATCTCACTCCGGATGACGTCGCTTACAGTTTCGCCGGGTTGCGCGCGCTGGAACGCGGCGAGGGCGGTGGCGCACCGTCGGCCGTCCCGCGCGAGGAGGTCGTAATCGAGAGTGCCTCGGGCCTGCTCTCGGTGGCCGGCGGCAAGCTCACGACCCATCGCGCGATCGCGCAAAAAATCGTCGATACCGTGATGTGGCGGATGGGGCGTCCGGCCGGCCGCTGCCCCACGCTCACGACGCCATTGCCGGGTGCGCGCGACGGTCTGGAATTTTCAAATAACGATTTGATGCTGCCGGCCGGCGTTGCGAGCATGCTCGCAGGCCGCTACGGTACCCGGGCGGCGCTGGTCGCGGCGATCGTGCGCGATCGTCCTGAATTGGCGGCGCGGATCGTCCCCGGCGCTCCCGCGATCCGGGCCGAGGTGATTCACGCGATTCGCAACGAACTCGCAGCCTCGGTCAGCGATTTTCTGGTGCGGCGGACCTCGATGGTCTGGCGCGATCCGGCGGCGACGATCGCGTCGGCAGCGGAAGTCGCACGCCTGATGGGAGCCGAATCAGGCTGGAACTGCGCTCGCGTCGAAGATGAAATTGACGGATTTTTCCTCGCACACGCGCTGCGGAATACCGACCCCCGCCGTGACGCGAGAGCGCACGACGACGATTCGAACGAGGACGCCGATGGGCGCACGAATATCCGATAAGCCGGCGCGCGAGCGGCCTTCGCGCCGGGCCGCGGCGGCGCTCGTAGAGCGCGCCGGCCGGATCGCGGCGACGCTCGCGGTGCTCTATCCCAACGCCCGCATCAGCCTCGACTTCGAAACGCCGTGGCAATGCCTGGCCGCGACCATTCTTTCCGCGCAATGCACCGACGAGCGTGTCAATCGCGTGACCCCCGAACTCTTCCGCCAAATTCCTGACGTTCGCGCGATGGCGGCGGCGCCGATCGAGCGTATCCAGGAATTGATCGTCACCACCGGCTTCTTCCGCCAGAAGGCCAAATCGCTGCAAGCGGCGGCGCGTGCGATCGTCGAGCGCTTCGGCGGCAACGTGCCCGGCCAAATGGAGGAGCTCGTGGCGCTGCCTGGCGTCGGGCGCAAGACCGCCAACGTCATACTCGGTCACATCCACGGCCAGCCCGGGATGGTCGTCGATACACATGTGCGGCGGCTTTCGCGCCGGCTCGGCCTGACCCGCAACACGGACCCCGGTAAGATCGAACTCGATTTGCACAAACTGCTGCCGCCCGGTGAGTGGACCGGCTTTTCGATGCGGCTGATTCTACATGGGCGCAATATCTGCTTTGCCCGCGCGCCGCGCTGCGCCGCTTGCAAGTTGCTGCCCGACTGTCCGCAAATTGCCGTCACCCCCTATGCGAGGCACAGCCAAAAATAGTTCATCTATGTATTTATATTCATGCTAAAGCTTGATTTGGACCGAACTTGCATACTATTCAATCAGCGGGAAACCATAAATCATATGGAGTTGAATGCAATCGGCAATCTGATGGAGGTGGCCGGTTTGCCTGGACGAATCGCCCTTGTCCGAATTCCCTCAACCTCGGCTCGCCGCTGTCGCGGGTAGTTGCAGTCTCACTAATCCAGCATTCGCTTTTCTGCGCGATCCGCTTGTTGCGGCCGTTGCGCTCTGCGCCGCGGGGGTGTTTATCACCACCGCTATTTTAGTCGCCCACGCCGGTCCCTTTCCGAGCCAATTCGATGAACTTCAGCATCTCTCCTACATCCGCTGGATGGCGCGGGCCCCATTCCTGTTTCCTGACTACGGTCATATGCCTACGCTTGCGCCCGACCTCACGGGCTGGACCGCGGCGCCGAATTATCTGGCGCATCCGCCCCTGTACTACGGCCTGATGAGCCTTTTGCCGGGAAATGTCGCAATCCTGCGCGGAGCGAATGTCGCTCTGGCGTTCGCGGGTTCGGTGATGCCGCTGATCGCGGGATTGCGCGTCCTCGGCTCACGCCTGTCGCGCGTGTTTTTTGCGGCGCTGGTGATGCTGTTTCCACGTGCGGTCGTGATCGCCGGAATGATCAACAATGACAATCTCGTGCTGTTCGAGACCGGACTTTTGCTGCTGGTAATCGTTGCGGTCCGTCACCGGGCGGTCGTCGTCGCGTTGCTTTTGGCACTGATCGGCTGGACCAAGTTCAACGCATTTGTTGGCTTGGCGACCTTTGTCGGGCTGATCCAGCTTCAGGAAATCGCGCGCGGCGAGACGCGCTTGTTCGGACGCGACAGTCTGCTGCTGGCGGCGGGTCTCTTAATCGGATTCGTCCCGGTAATTGCCAACCTCATCTACCTGGGAGTGCCGATATATACGCCCGTGAACTTTCTCGAGGTGCCGGTCGCGAGCCGCATGCACTTTAATTTCCTCGGGTTCTCGTTCCTTTTTCTCCACCATCTCGGGCGCGAATTTCCACCCGCCGAGGGATCCCTCGACTGCACCTGGCCGCTGTTGATTGCGTTTCTTTTCGCGACGCTCGGCGCTTTCGGCCGCGATATCGCTCCGCGCGAGAAAATGCTTGCGCGCGCGGCCATGGGGGCGCTCGTCGTTTTCTACATCACTTTCCTCTGCTACGGATGGCGATCTTTTGTCGATCTCGGTTTAACCTCTGACGCTCAGCCGCGCTACTTCGATATGCTCTGGCCGGGTTTCGTTTTCGCGCTGGCGATCGGTCTCTCGCGCGCGATCGGCATCGCCTCCAGGATTTGGCGTGGCCTGTCCATGACGCAATCCGGATATTCCGGAACACAAAACTCACAAGTGGACTGAAACCTCACGATGAGGCCGACGATCTTTGGCGAGTCCTTGGGCGAGGCGGCCGAGTGCGGCTTAAAACAGGCGAACCGGTTTGCGACAATCTCCCCGATACGGGATGTGCGCGGGTTGTTGGAGCGCACTCGATGACATGTAATAATCGGCACTTGCGCCCGAGACGGGAAGGGGCGTTGAGGCCGTGAAGCTCCGCGTAGATGATATAACGGCCGATGCGAGGGAGCTTTCCTTTTCCGAACCGGAAGGGGAAATCAACCACGCGCTAGGCCTTGGACCGATCAGGGAATATCGCCTGGAAGGCCCGGTGCGGGTCGTGCTGTCGTATTACCGCGCCGGCATGGAGTTGTTTTTTCGCGGAGAGCTGACGGCCGCGACGGTGGCCTCATGCGCACGTTGCGCCGAGGAGTTTATCGCGCCCAGCGACCGGAGCTTTCGTTATGTACTAGCGCCGCGTTCGATCGGTGAAGACCGTAACTCCGATCTGCGCGCCGAGGACCTTGAATTTTCGTTTTACGATGGAGAGGAAGTCAATTTGACGCCGCTGATCCGCGAACAGACGCTGTTGGCGCTGCCGACCCGTCCGCTATGCCGCGAGGATTGCCGCGGCCTGTGCCCGCAATGCGGTGCGAATCTCAACGAACGCGAATGCGCTTGCGTTACTCAAAGCGCCGACACGCCCTTTAGCGTCCTTCGTTCGATCAAGGTCCGCCGGCCGAATTAACCGCCGCGAACCCGTTCGATTTTGTCCGATAAGCCGATAATTTTAGCCCTTGGAAGTTAATCGCCATGCAAGCACCCAAACGCCGAACCTCCCGCTCCAAGCGTAATATGCGCCGCTCCCATGACGCCCTGCGCCCGGTCAACCCGATCGCCTGCCCCAACTGCGGCGAGCCGGCCATGCCCCATCGCATCTGCGGGCATTGCGGCACTTATCGCGGCCGCGAACTCGCCGCCGCGAAGGAGTAGGCGGTAGAGGTCCGGCGGTGAAAATCGCGCTCGACGCGATGGGGGGCGATCTCGCTCCCAAGGCCATCATTGAAGGCGCCGTCCAGGCCGCGCGTGACTTCCAGGTCGAGATCGTTCTTGCCGGCGACCGCGATGTGATCGCGCGTGAGCTCGCCGCTCAGCAGACCAACGGCCTCTCGATCGAGATTCAACACGCCAGCGAAGTCGTTGCGATGGACGATTCGCCGCTCGAGTCCGTGCTCGGCAAGCCCGATTCTTCGATCCATATCGGTCTCGAAATCGTCAAGCAGGGTAAGGCCGACGGCTTCGTCAGCGCCGGTAATTCCGGTGCGATGATGGCTGCGGCGATGGCTATTCTGGGCACGTTGCCCGGCGTCGATCGCCCGGCGATCGCCTCGCTGGTCCCGACCACCGCAGGCTTTGCGCTGTTGATCGACGCGGGCGCCAACACCGACGTCAAGGCTGTACACCTGATGCAATTCGGCGTGATGGGCAGCGTCTATTGGCATCGCGTGTACGGAAGTGCGAGCCCCCGCGTCGCGATCCTCTCCAACGGCGAGGAGGCGTCCAAGGGTACTGAACTCACCCGCGCCGCCGCGCAGGCGCTCACCCAGATGGCGCCGCACGTCAACTACATCGGTTACGTCGAAGGCCGCGACATCAACCGGGCCAAGGCCGACGTGGTCGTCACCGACGGCTTCACCGGCAACGTCACGCTCAAGACGATGGAGGGCTTTGCCGCGTTCCTGCTCGGCAATCTGCGCGAGATTTTCTCCAGCGGAATCATGCGCCGCATGGCCTATCTGATGGTGCGCAAGAAACTCGCGGCCGTGCGTGAGCGCCTCGATCCCGCCGAATACGGCGGCGCCCCGTTGCTCGGCGTCAACGGCGTCGTGGTAATCGCCCACGGCTCGTCCACTGCACGCGCGATTCGCAACGCGATCCGCGCAGCCGCCAACGAAGCGCTGGTACGCCAAGTCAATTCCGACATCATCGAAATCCTCGCCGCGCATAGCCCTGAGACCATGATCGTGAAACCCTCGGGCAAAGGTATTCGCGGGCTCTTCGTGCGGATGCGCGATCGGCTCCATCTCCATCGCGAAGCCAATCCTGAGCGCAAGCTCGAACGTTTCAGCAAGAGCGAAAAAACCGAACGGCACGAAAAGGCCGAGCGACCCGATCAAGCTGAACGACAGGATAAAGCTGAACGACCAGATAAAACCGAAAAAACAGATAAGGGCGAACGCGCCGACAACCTCGACCCGGCCCACGCGGCGGTCCCCGCGAATCCGCCGGCGGCGGACGCCCATGAGGAAACCCACGCCGACGCCGCCGCGGCAAACCGAACGCCGACGTCAACCGCCCCGGCGCCCTCCGTCAACGGCAACGCCGCCGATGCGCATCATCATAGCGACCCGCATCAGCCCGCGGACGGCGACATTTCCGGCGAGTCCGCCGAAACCGCCGCCGGGCACGAAGCCGAGACCCCGGCGTCATCCGCCGAACCTCCGCCCAAGGACGAGAATTCCTGAAAGTCTGAGTCTGCTGCCACGATGAAAATTGCCTTTCTGTTTCCCGGTCAGGGATCGCAAAAAGTAGGAATGGGCGCCGATCTGGCGCGTGAGTTTCCGGCCGCGCGCCGGGTCTTCGAAGAGGCTGACGACGCGCTCGGTTTCCCCCTCTCCCGCATGTGCTTCGAGGGACCTGAAGAGGATCTGCGGCTGACCGCCAATACGCAGCCGGCGACGCTGGCGACCTCGATCGCGGCGTTGCGCGCCTTCGTATCCGAATGTTCTATCGCACCGGAATTGGCTGCCGGTCATAGCCTCGGCGAGTACAGCGCCCTGGTCGCCGCCGGCGCCCTGACTCTCGGCGATGCGCTGCGCGCCGTGCGCGAACGCGGCCGCCTGATGCAGGCGGCGTGTCCGCCGGGCCACGGCGCGATGGCCGCATTGATCGGCCTCGACCTTGCGACCGTTAACGAGCTCTGCACCGAGGCCTCGACCGGCGGCGAAATCGCGGTCGCAGCCAACCTCAACGCGCCCGGCCAGATCGTCATCTCTGGCCACGCCGGTGCGGTCCGCCGCGCGTTGGAAGCCGCCAAGGGACGCGGCGCAGGCGCCTCGGTCGAGCTCAAAGTGAGCGCCCCGTTCCATTGCCCGCTGATGCAACCCGCGCGCGACGGCATGGCGCCGGTGCTCGAAGGCCTCGCAATCGGCCCGATGAAATTCGGCGTGATCGCCAACGTAAACGCCGAGGTCAATCGCGATCCCGCGCGCATTCAGGCGCTGCTGCTCGAACAGATTACCGGTTCCGTGCGCTGGGAGGAGTCGATGGCGACCCTCGCCGCCGCCGGTATCGGCGAGACCGTCGAACTGGGCGCGGGACGAGTGCTGGCCGGTCTGATGCGGCGGATCAATCGCAACGTCAAGGTCCGTGGCGCCGAGGATTCCGCCTCCCTGCGCGCAACTGTACAGGCCCTCGCGGCGAGCGCCGGCCAATGATTTCTTGCCGATGGAAAGTCGCGCCGGAATGCGCGATTATCACGCTATCGACGCCTCGCGATCAGATGCAACTTGCCTGCGCACTCCTAAGTACATAAGCTGCGCTGTCAAGCCGCTGCACGAGCGCCGACCGGCTGGACCGGGGGCGTGGATACTCAGGTGCGAGCGAAAACCCGGGCATTTCCCCGGCAATAGAGCTAGATACGATTACCGGCTGTGGCACTGCATGCACGGGCGGGCAGGAGGAATGATAAAACGATGGCTGGTGATGTCGAATCCAAGGTTCGTGAGATTATCAGCGAACAGCTCGGTGTGGCAGCGGACGAAGTGACCTCCGAGGCTTCCTTTATCGAAGACCTAGGTGCCGATTCTCTCGATATCGTCGAGCTGGTGATGGCGCTCGAAGAGGAGTATGGCATGGAAATTTCCGACGAGGATGCCGAGAAAATTCGCACGGTCAAGGATGTCGTTACTTATATCGAGGCGCACAAGAGCTGAGCGCCGCCGCACACCCTGCACGATTTCGCAAACAATTCATGGCCGCGAATTTGCGCGGCCGTGGCGTCCTGATTTGGCCCGCCGGATTGATCTCTGGCGGGCTATACTTTGTGCTGTGCAAGACCGTTGCGCGACGCTGCCGCTCCAATCGCCATCGGCCACGCTCCGGTTTGCGCGCATTCGATAGGCTTTAGCCATGCGCTGTCCGTTTTGCCGCCATCGTGGTAACCGCGTCGTCGATTCCCGCATGTCGGGCGACGGCGCGACCATCCGCCGCCGCCGCATGTGTCATGCATGCAAGCGCCGCTTCACCACTTACGAGAGGGTCGAAGAGGCCGCTCCGATGGTGGTCAAGAAAGATAACCGGCGCGAGCCGTACGATCGGCTCAAGCTCATCGCCGGCATCAAGCGCGCATGCGAAAAGCGCCCGGTTTCGATGGAGACCATCGAGCAGATCGCCGACCGTATCGAAACCGCCGCGGCGGAACTCGGAGGCAAGGAAGTCCCCAGTTCCTTCGTCGGCAGCGCCGTGATGAACGAGCTGCATCGTATCGATCAGGTCGCCTACGTGCGCTTCGCGTCGGTCTATCGGTCGTTCAAGGATATCGACGAATTCATGCACGAGCTCGAAGACCTCATCCGCCTGCGCAAAGATACCCTGACCGAGCCATTGCCGTCGCTCGGAAAAAAGAGCGATCCGGTCTCCTGATTTCAGGCTGTATTTCAACCCTCCTCAATGACGCATTCCGGTGCCATCCCGTCGATCCCCAGATACTTTGCCAAATAATTTTACAGATACTTTGACCGCAACCGGCGCCGCGCCCCGGAAACCGACCGCGCGCGCTCGTGACGAGCGTTTCATGCAGGCCGCGCTCGACCTGGCGCGTCCGATGCTCGGCTTGACAACGCCAAATCCGGCCGTCGGCTGCGTAATCGTCGGCGCGGGTAAACGCGATGAAATCGTGGGGCAGGGCGCCACCGCCGCCGGCGGCCGTCCGCACGGCGAGACCGTTGCTCTCGCCCAGGCCGGCGCTCGCGCACGCGGGGCGACCGCATATGTCTCGCTCGAACCGTGCGCCCATCGGGGACAGACCCCGCCATGCGCACGGGCGCTGGTCGAGGCCGGGATCGCGCGGGTGGTCGTCGGATGCCGCGATCCGTATCCCGCCGTGCGCGGCCGCGGTCTCGCCATTCTGCGCGCCGCCGGTATCGCGACCGCGGAGGACGTGCTCGGCGACCAATGCCGCCGCCTCAACGAAGGTTTCTTCGCGCGAGTGACGCGGGGCCGCCCGTTCGTCACCCTCAAGCTCGCCGCCTCGCTCGACGGACGCATCGCCGCCGCCGGTGGCGACTCGCGCTGGATCAGCTCGCCCGAGTCGCGCGCGCTGGTCCATCGATGGCGGCGGGAGGCCGACGCCGTGATGGTCGGGGCGGCGACCGTGATCGCCGACAATCCGCGTCTCACCTGCCGCCTCGAAGGTGGGCGCGATCCGGTGCGCGTGATTATCGACGGGCGCTTGAGAACGCCCGTCGACGCGACCGTTTTTCGCCAACGATCGCTGTCACCGACCATCCTCGTCACCACCGCGGCGAATCGCGCGCGCGCCGAACGCCGCTACTGCAAGCGGAGCGGCCCCGGCGGTCAGGTGGAAATCGTGGCGGCGAAAGCGGCCGGCAAAAAAATCGACCTGGTCGCCCTGATGCGCGAATTCGGCAAGCGCGGATGGTCGAAAATTCTACTCGAGGGCGGCGCGCATTTGGGCGCCGCGGCGCTGGCCGCCGGCATCGTCGATCGCGTGGCTTTCTTTATCGCGCCGCTGATCCTCGGATGCGGCCTGCCCGCGGTCGAAGGCCTGCTCTCGCGCAAGGTGCGCGGCGCGGTCCGCCTGACCAACCTGCGCACCAGCCCGATCGGCCCCGACATATTGCTCGAAGCGGAGGTCGCAACTTCTCGCGGCCCTCGTGCGAAACTCCCGCGCTAGCCAATCCCCAGGCGACCGTGTCATCCTGCGCGCCGCGAAGAATCGCGCCCTCTTTTTCTTCAATCGTCTCCCCCGTCATCCGCCTTCGCTGAAGTACCCGCGGTTTGCGCGCAGCGCGCGAGTAAAAAAGGAGTATGATTGTTTAGCAGCTCATGCGGCCGCGACTCTGCCACCCTGCCAGACCGGCCTCAAAGTTGAACATACCCTCTTTAAAAAACGAACCCATTTTCGCAAAATGCCTCTGCCTATGCACCCGCCAACTGCGCAAAAGAATTTGCGCTGGGCGAACCCGGTGATAAGATTACCGTTCGGAGAGTGACACAAGTGGCCGCAACTGCATTGGAAGACGTCTTTAGCCAGATTCGTGGCGCACGGATGGTCGTGCTGGTCTCCAACGACGGAGAGAACGCTGAAGGCGACCTCGTGATGGCGGCCGAAAAGGTCACTCCCCAGCACGTGAATTTCATGGTCACGCAGGGGCGCGGCGTGGTCTCGGTCGCGTTGCCCGAAAGGCGCTTGCGCGAACTCGGTATCCCGCTGGTCCCGTCGAGTCCAGGCGGCGATTCGGTCGAGCAGGCCGGAGCCTTGGTCGAGGCGCGCGAGGGCGTCACCACGGGAATTTCCGCCGCCGACCGCTCGGTTACGATCGGAGTCCTCGCCGCCGACAAATCCGGCCCCGAAAACCTCGTGATGCCGGGCCACATTCTGCCCCTGATGGCATTGAGCGGCGGCGTCATGATGCGGATGGGCCGGGCCGAGGGTGCTGTCGATCTCGTGCGGAGCGCCGGGATGCGGCCGGCGGCCGCGCTATGCGGGATTCTGCGCGAAGACGGCGAATCCGCGGGCTTGCCCGAATTGCGCGAATTTGCCGCCGTCCACGAACTCCCGCTAGTCTTCCTGAGCGAACTTGTGGCCTACCGCCTGACCAGCGAAATCCTGGTTCAACGAGTGGGCGAAAGCCGCTTTACGGTTCCCGACGGCGAGCTCGACGCGATTGTCTTTCGCAACATCATCGACGGGCGCGAGCATCTCGCGCTGGTCAAGGGCACCGTCGGCAACGGCCGCCCCGCCCTGGTGCGATTGCATTCCGAATGCCTCACCGGCGACGTCTTCAGTTCCAACCGATGCGATTGTGGCGAGCAACTGGCGATCTCGATCCGCCAGATTATGGCGTCGGAAGCCGGCGTGATTATCTACCTCCATCAGGAGGGTCGCGGCATCGGCCTCGGCAATAAAATCAAGGCCTACGCGCTCCAGGATCAGGGACTCGATACGGTCGAGGCCAACCTCCAATTGGGCTTCAAGGACGACCTGCGCGACTACGGAATCGGGGCGCAGATCCTGCGCGACTTCGGTATCGGCGAAGTCCGTCTCCTGACCAATAATCCGCACAAGATCGAAAGCCTCCAGCGTTACGGCGTCGTGGTCACGCGGGTGCCGCTCGAAGTCACCCCGCACCTCGGCAATATCGATTATCTACGAACCAAAAAGGAAAAGCTCGGCCATATGTTCACGCAGCTCAAGGTCGCCACCTGACGGCCCCGAGCGCATCGGCGCGGTGCCCCGAGCGCCGCAGCGCGAACTTCTGACGGCGTAACTGCACGATGGGAACCAGGCACATTGGCCGCGAGCTTGCGCTCAAGGCGCTCTACCAAATCGACCTCCGCGGCGGTATCTCGACCGAGGAGCTCGCGATGTTCTTCGACGCCTTTCCGGCCGACGACGTGGCGCGCAAGTTCGCCGTGAGCCTGGTGACTGGAGTGCGCGCGGAGCAGGTCGCCGTCGACGCCCAAATCGCCGATGTACTCGAACACTGGTCGATTGGACGGCTCTCGCGCGTCGATCATAATATCCTGCGCCTGGCGATTTTCGAGCTGCAACGAATGGGGGACATTCCCGCGCGCGTGACTATCGACGAGGCGATCGAGCTGGCCAAGACTTATGGCGATCAGGAATCGGGCCGCTTCGTCAACGGTGTGCTCGATCAGGTCGCGGCGCGGCTCAATCTGAAGGACAAAGGTGAGGAAAGCAATCCGGCCAAAGCCCAGCAGTCTTAATCGGCCCGCACTTAATCGCGACGCGTCGCCGATTTGCCGAACCCTCGGCCATCTTGGGGCCCGCGTGATACGTCCGGCGGCGATTTCGCGGATCGCTCTGGCGGCGCTCGCGATCGCGGTCTCGGGATGCGGCTACCATTTTGCGGCCGAGGGTAGCGGACTGCCGTCCAAGGCCAAAACCATTTACGTCGCGAAGTTCGGCAATCGCACGCGCCAGACCGGCATCAACGACGAGTTCATGCGCTACCTCGATGACGAAATCGCGAACCACAAGCGCCTCGAGCTGGTGGATAGCGCATCCGGCGCCGACCTCGTGTTGACCGGCAACATCATCTACGCGAGCTCCGAGCCGACTGCCTTCAACTCCGCCAGTGAACCTACAATCTACACGCAGGCAATTAGCGCCGACGCCAGCCTCACCGACGGTCACGACCATAAGGTGATTTGGAGCACACGCGGCATCAGCAGCTCCCAGCATTCGCCGGTGGTGGGCGAGGCAGTAATCACCACGTCGCCGCGCTTCGTTCAGCAAAACTTGCGCTCGCGCGATATCGCGAGCATGACCGATATTCAGGTCGCCCAAACTCAAGCGGCTGCCTCGCGGCAGGAGTCGATGGAGACGCTGGCCCAATTTATCTATTCCTCGATGAGTTCGGGATTTTAGCCTGCCGATGGGTGCGGCGCTCACTTGCGAATTGACCCGCCCGGACGCGCGCGATGGCGCTTGAGAATGCGCTCGCTTTTCTGCGCAGCGGCGCTCGGACGCCGGCGCCAGTAACCCTGATCGCGGGACCGCAACCCTTCCTCCGCGAATACGTGCTCGATACCCTGCGGCTGCGCTGCGCCTCTATGGGCTTCCAGTACCGGCCCTATCAAGTTGGCGGCGCCGAAGGCTTTGGCGCCGCAATCGGCGAACTCAAGGGCGCCGACCTGTTTGCGCCCAATCGTCTGGTCGCATGTCGCGTACTGAAGACCCATCGCGAACGGGCCGGTACCGCCGACGACCAGGTACGCGCGGGCGGTGACGGCAAAGCTGGTGGCGCCGCCGATGAATCGGCATTGGGCGCAGCGCTCGAACGGCTCGCGGGACCGGTCCACTGCGTGATCGTTTATGAGCGCGACAACGCCCCGGTTAGGATTCGGCGGGTGGTCGAGAAGGTCGGTACGGTGGTCAATTGCTTGCGCCCTTATGACAACCAGATTGGTCAGTACGCCGAACTTTTTGCCCAAAGACTCGGGCTCAAGCTCTCGCCGAGCGCGGCCGATCTGCTAATCGGCCGTCATGGCGGCAACCTCGCAGCGATTTCCAACGCCCTTTCAAAGGCGGCGATTTCGTCGGCTGCGGGCGCCAAGGTCGAAACCGCCGATCTCGGAGCCGGCGGCCCCTCGCGCATTCCTGACCTGTTCGAGTTGGCTGAGAGCGTAGCACGAGGCCGTCCGGGGGAGGCGCTGGCTTTTTTTGATCGCGCGATTCAGACCGGCCGCGATCCGATCGAATTGCTGGCGGTCGAGATTATCCCGTTGGTGCGCCGGATGCTGGTGGCGGCTTCTATACTGGAGCGGCGCAAGACTCCGGCCGATGTCGCCCGCGCTCTCGGGATGGCGCCGACGAGCCAATTGCTGATGCGGGCAATCGACGGCGCGCGACGCTTCGGCTCCGGCCGCCTGATGCGCGCGCATCGGCGCGCCTGGGAGCTCGACGCGAAATTCAAAAATGGCCTGATCCACGAACGTGAACCGGCCATTTCGGCAATGTTGCTGGAACTGATGGCGCCGGCGCAATCCTGATGGGCCGCCGGCCCCATTGGAAGACGGCTAACTCTGCGACGCGGGCTCGGACTTCGCCGCAACGTGCGTGCGATGGTAGCGCCGGGACAGTCGCGCAACCTTGCGCGCCACCGTGTTCTTGCGCAGCGTGCCTTTGCTCGCGGCTTTGTACAGCACCTTCATCGCCTGCTGCAACGCGCTGGCGGCGGCCTGCTGATCGGTGCCTTCGATCGCTTCGAGAGCGTTCTTCGAGGCAGTGCGAACACGGGTTTTCACGGAGCGGTTACGCTGTTGGCGCTTGAGGCTTTGGCGATGGCGCTTCTCGGCTGACGGATGAATCGGAATATGCGGCATAAGCAACTACTCCTAACAGTCGCCGCGCTCCCGATCAATATCCACCGCCTCGATGGCACCTGCTGTCGCGATTCCAGTGCCGTCTCGACGAGCCTCGCGAGGGCGGGCATGCGAACGTTTCATTCTGCTCCCAGGTCGCGCTTGGCCTCATTCCACAGGACGTCGATCTCGTCTGGGCGCATCTGCTTTAAGTCGAGGCCGCGGCTGGTCGCGAGACGCTCGACTGCGGCAAAGCGCCGCGTGAACTTGTCGCATGCGCGTCGCAGGGTCTCCTCAGCGTTATGCTCGATGAAGCGGGGTGCATTCGCCAACGCCAGCAGCATGTCGCCGAGCTCGCCGGCGGCCGCGTCGGTATCGTTGTTGGCGAGCGCGCCTTCCACTTCGTCCATCTCTTCGCGCACCTTGGCGAGGACGTCGTGGATGTCGCGCCAGTCCATCCCGGCGTGGCGCGCCCGCGATCCGAGCTTTTCAGCCCGCGCCAGCGCCGGCATCGCCCGCGCGATATCGTCCAGGGCCGAGGTCGCTCCGCCGCGAGCGCGTTCCTCCTGCTTGATTCGATTCCAGTTCTCGATGACTTCGGCCGAGGTCGCAGCCTCGGTCTCGCCATAGACGTGCGGATGGCGCCGCACGAGTTTGTCGGCCGCACCCTGGAACAGCTCCGCGATGCGAAAGCGTTGCCCTTCTTCCGCAATCACGGCCACCGCGAGTACCTGCGCGATCAGGTCGCCGAGTTCATCGACGATCGCGACGCCGTCGTCGCGTTCGATCGCGTCGAGCGCCTCGTAAGCTTCTTCCACGAGATGCTTGCCGAGGCTCGCAACGGTCTGTTCGCGATCCCACGGGCATCGCTGCCGGAGCTCGCGCAGCACCGTCAAGAGTCGCGCGAATTGCGCAGCGCCGGCCGGCGAAGTGTCATCGCTCATGGGCGAAAATCCGCCACCGCGAGGCGTTCGCGGCCATTTGGTTATGCAACCTTGTCGTTCAGGAAGGTCGAGAGATCGCGCACGCCGTCGGCCGCGACTTCATGGCCGCAATCGTATTCGCGAAAGATCACCGGCACCTTCAATCCGCGCAGCGTCTCGACCGACTTGCGCGCACGCGCGATTTCGAGCGCCTGGTCGGCGCGCCCATGCTGAACCATCGTGGGCAATTTCTGTAGCGCTTCGTGATTGGTGATCTGGCTCGTCAGGCGTTCGGGAAACGCCGTGCCGATTCCAACCAGTGCGGCGAAGCGCTCGGGCCAGCGCATCGCGAGGTTGTACGCCATGTAACCGCCCTGGCTGAAGCCGACCAGCACGATCTTTTGCGGATCAATCGGATAGCGAGCAATGGCCTCGTCGATGAATCCGAGCAATTGCTCCACCGCCGTATCGACCTTCTCCGGGTCGGGCGTAACGCCGTGGACCATTTGATACCAGCCGTATCCGTTAATCGCGCCGATTTCGACTTCGTACGGTCCTTGCGGACAGATCACCAGAAAGCGTCCGTCGGCGACGAATGGCGCCAGTCCCTGCAAGTCCATCGCGTTGGATCCCCATCCATGCATCGCGAAGATTGTCGGATGCGGACCGGCGCCCGCAGGTTCCCAGGTGGCGTGAACGAGTTTCATGCGATGGCCTCCCTCATGGCAGCCGCAATCATAGATCGCCGGCGCCTGCGTCCGCCAGTTGCGCGTGTCCGGCCGCTTGGGCGCGTCGGGATTGATCGCGGGCGTTCATCTCCGATGGACCGTGCGATATGTTATCTGCGCGTTCGCAACGGTTGCCTTCCGCTTCCCGCGGAATAACTGTGCGGGCGGCGGCGATCGCGAAGAGGCAGGAGGTGGCGGGTGCGCGAGCTTTCGGGTCCGCGCAAATGCATGTTCACAACGCATGTTTGCAACTCGCAATTCAGGTTCGCACCAAGTTCGCGCGACGATGCGGACGATGCGAACGGTGCGGACGATGCGTTCGATTAATCGTGCCGCGCCGCCCGTGACTGCGCTCACGCTTGCGACCGCGCTGTTGCTGGTGCCGCGAGTCGCGCTCGCCGCCACCGCCGGCGCCTCGACGCCGCTCGCCGAGGGCAAGCCGGCCGGGGTCTTCGCTGCGGCGATTTTAGCCGCGCTGATATGCTACTCGCTCTGGCTCCTGGCGCAGCCCCTGATCCGCGACCGCGACCGCGATCTCAAGCGCGTCCTGGTGCTGCTCACCGTTTTGCTGGTGGTTAAGACCCTCGCGTCGCTGCTCTTTACGGGCTTCAGCGTTGACGTCGGCACGATCGAGGCATGGGCGCTGAAAATCGCCAGCGTCGGTCCTGCGAGCACCTACCAGAAGGGTTACTTCCTCGATTATCCGCCGGGCTATCTGTACGCGCTGTGGGCCGCGGGCGCGGTCGCGCACGCCCTCGGCGTCAGCGGCGGTGCGGCGCTCAAAGTGATCGTCGAGATCCCGTCTCTAATCGGCGACTTCGGCCTCTCGTTGGCAATTTATCTGTACGTTCGCCGCCTGATGGGTGCGCGACCGGCTTGGATTGCGCTCGCACTGGTGGCGCTCAATCCCGCATTTTTGTTCGAATCCGTGGTCTGGGGCCAAGTCGATTCGCCGCTCGCCTTCGCGCTCTTTCTCAGCGTCGCGATGATACTCGAAGGCGAATTCGAGGTCGGCTGGAGTCTCGCCGCGCTCAGCGTATTGATCAAGCCGCAAGCGCTCTCGCTGATTCCCGTGCTCGGCCTGTGGACCTTGATGCGGCTCGAGCCGCGCAAATGGTGGCGCGCGGCACTGGCCTTCGCCGCGGTGATCGTGATCGGCGCCGCGCCGTTCCAGATCGGCCACCCGTGGGACTGGCTTCCCAACCTCTATATCAGCGGGGCCGCCTACTACCACGAGACCTCCGTCAATGCGTTCAACCTGATGGCGTTGATTGGCGGATTGCGCGTTTCCGACGCGCAGACCGTGTTCGGCATTTCGTACTTCACCCTGGGCATGTCGGCGCTGGTGCCGCTTTACGGCTTCATCGCGTGGATGCTGACGCGAGCGCCCACCGCCCGTAATCTGCTGTTCACCTCGTTTCTCGCGATCTTCGGCCTGTTCATGCTCGCACCACGGATGCACGAGCGCTATTTCTACGCCGCCGTCGCCTTCGGTCTGCCGCTGGCCCTGTCCGAGCCCGCGATGCTTCCGGTGTTCGTTGTGCTTACGTTGACCTGCCTGTTCAATCTCGCCTACGTGCTGCATACGCTCCAAACGACCGTGTTTCTTGATACTCGCGACCCGCTTGCGATGATAACGTCGGTGATAAATCTGGTTGTGCTCGCGGCGGTGGCTGGCTACGGCTGGGCGCGGGTCCATCCGAATCCGGAGGAGGAGATGGCAGGAAGGGAAGCCGGCAAGGCGCCCGCGAAGAAATCCGCCAAGGGTGCGGCGAAGGTCAAAGCGCGCGGCGTAAAAGCAGCGACGGCCGGCGGCTGGTTTTCGCTCAAACCGCCGCCCCCCGCAACTTTCGAGGCGTTTCCGTGGCTGCGTTCCGACACCGTCGTGCTGATAGTGGTGCTCGCGGTCGCCGGGGCCCTGCGTTTCTGGAACCTCGGTCATCCCCACGAACTGGTTTTCGACGAAGTTCATTTCGTTGGGCAGGCGCGTCATTACCTGCACGGGGAGACTTTTCTCGATCCGCATCCGCCGCTGGCCAAGCTGATGATCGCGCTCGGGATCAAGCTTTTCGGCGACGTCTCATGGGCCTGGCGGCTCGGCGTCGCGACCACCGGCACGGTCCTCGCCGGCGTGACCTATCTGCTCGGCCGCCGCATGTTTCGTTCGCGGGTGGCCGGCGCCCTCGCTGCGAGCTTCATCGCCACCGACGGCCTTTTTCTGGTCGATTCGCGCATCGCGGTGATCGATATCGTCTACCTGACCTTCGCCGCCATCTCGTACCTCTTCATGTTCCGGTTTATCCAGAGCCCCCACTGGCGCGACCGCCGCCGCACGCTGGTCTTGCTCGGGATCTCGCTCGGACTGTGCCTGGGCTCGAAACTTTATGTGCCCGCATGCACGTTCCTGCTGGTCGCGGGATTTGTCGTGTTCACGCTGGCGCGGCCCGATCCCCCGTCGGCCAGACAACTCAGCCCGACTATGCGCGACCGCCGCCTCGCCGGTGCGGTCCTGCTGATGGGTGGCCTCGCGACGGTCTTCTATCTGGTCTGCTTTCTGCCGCACTATTACCTTGGATGGTGGGGCGGCATCGAGGATCTTTTTCATTACTACTCGCGGGTTATCTGGTACGAAAAAAGCGTCTCGACCGCGACTCATCCTTACGCTTCTCCGTGGTGGAGTTGGCCCCTGATGCTGCGGCCGGTCGCCTACTGGCAGAATTTCCCCGACAAGGGCGACGTGGCGAGTATCTGGGGCGCGGGCAATCCGATTCTGTGGTGGGGCGTGATTCCCGCCATGACGATCACCGCCGTGCGCGCGATCGAACGTCCCGACCTGACGCGCGCCTTTCTGGTGATTGGCTACCTGGCAAACTTCGTTATCTGGATTCCGATCGGCCGAATTCTATTCCTCTACCATTACATGCCGTCGGTCTATATCGGTTATCTCGCGCTCGGCGTGGTGTTGTCGGATTTCTGGAAGGGCGAGTGCGAATTCTGGGAAACCTTCGCGATTCTGCTCACCTTGATGCCGGCGCTCGCCGTCGGCCTCGGCCATATGGCGGTGGCCTACAAGGTCGCCTTCATCCCGGAAAAACTGCGCCCTGCCGCCGGGATGCCGATCCTGCTCCTGCTGACCTTCGCCTGGATTCCACTGCGAAGAAACCCCAAGCTTAACGGGCGTTTCGTCTGTATCGCCTATCTCGGATGCGCGTTCGGCATCTTTCTCTACTTTCTGCCGCTATGGCTCGGATTGCCGGTCTCGCGCGCCGGGTACTACGCGCGCATGTGGTTGGAGGGGCCGGGGCTGCGGAATTGGATTTGACCATGATCGGGCGCAACATCGCATGCATGATCGAGCGCGCAACTCTGCGCGGTGTTTCTCAAGTGAACCGTCGCCACGCGTGTGACCCGCGCCCGCGGCTGCTACCCGGCCTCGCGCGCGCCGTGGCGATCGCCGTTGTTATCGCCATTGTTACCTTGGCCGTGACGATCGCGCCACACACCGCACGCGCCGCCGCGCGAAACCTGCTCAATAACGGCGACTTCGCCCGCGGCTCGGGCGAATCGTGCGACGGCTGGCGCACCGACGCATGGGTGCTCTCGCCCACCGCGACAAATTTCAAATGGATTCCGCCGACCGGCACCGCACCCGCCGAACTCGAAATCGATACCTTTCACGATAACGACGCGCGCTGGGTGCAATCCGTGTCGCTCACTCCGGGATGGTATTACTTCAGCGTCGAGGCCCGCACCGAAAAGATTCTGCCGTACTTTTACGGCGCCAGCATCAGCGTGCTCGAAGACACCATCATGTCGGCCACGCTCAAGCACACCACCGCTTGGACGAAACTCGGTTTTTACCTGCACGTCGGTCCCAAAGGCGCGGACGTTGACGTGGCCTTGAGACTCGGTGGTTTCATGAATCTCAATCGCGGCAAAGCCTTCTTTCGCCGCGCCAGCGTGATCCGGGTCAGCGGTCCGCCGCCGGGTGCGCAACACGTGTTCGACCTCGAGCAGATTCGCAAGTCCGAAGTCACCGGCCCGATCGGTCACACCTGGAGCCTGGTCGCGACGTTTATTGCATTTCTGGCGCTCGCGGCCGCCGGCTGGTGGTTGTTCACCGAAAGCTCACTTTGACCGACTTTTCGCTTTACTCTTTCGGCGTCCGTGAGCTAGTCGTTTAGATAGTGTAGTTCAGCATTTTCGGCTTTGATCAACCTTTTGCGGACAACCTCAGGGTAATTTCGAGACCCGCGCGCACATCACGAACGCGAGGACGCGCGCCATCGGCAATCCTCAAAGCGGCATTATTTCGAAGAATTTCTGGTAAATCAGCGGGTGGTTGAGGAACTCTCCTGCCCGCCGACGCTGTCCTTCAAGCGGCTGACGCGATCTTTTTCATTCGCTCAGCGGCTTGAACTCTGGCCGATGCTCCTTGTGCGCTTGGTCCGCGATCTGCTTCAGCAACCGCGCCTCCTGCACCCCTCGCGATACACAATTCTCCCCGCTCATCGGATGCATCGGAATCTGCACCGACGAAGTGAATACCGCTTGCACGCTGACCACGCTCCCTTCGTTGCCGTGCGGCTTCACCACAAAATTATAGACCGCCGTGGATCCCGCGTCGGGCTCGGCGCGATACTTTCCGACGATTCCTCGCACCTTGCCGCAGTCGGCATCCTCGATGCTGAAGCCCGTGGCGGCCTGGCTTTCGATAATTCCGTTGTTCGGGTCCTCTGCAATTATTTGAAGGCAGTTTTTCGCGATAACCGTATGAACGGCGTCCCACGCCAGGTCGAACGGCAGCTTGAGCGTGAGCTGATATTTGTCCTCCGCCACCGGCTGCTGTGTGGGCGGATAGAAACATCCGGCCAGCGCGAGCGCCAGCAGAAAAAAACCTGAGCTGAGTTTCATCGCTGACTATCAAATAGCATAACCGGATTCTTGAGGCTGTCCGCCGCAACGCGTACGTGGATAGCCACACCAACTTTACTTTGTGTAATCGCGGGTTCAACATCTGCCCAACGGTGACTATGAAGTGCACCATCGTTCGATGCCGGAGATCTCTATGAAGCGGCTGTGCGTGTTTTGCGGGTCGAGTCCGGGCGCCAGACCGGGCTATCGGAAAGCTGCCCGGCAACTGGGTCGTACACTGGCCGCCAAAGGAATCGGGCTGGTGTACGGCGGGGCCAACGTGGGTCTGATGGGCGAACTGGCGCACTCCGTGATCGACGCCGGCGGCGAAGTCATCGGAGTTATTCCGCAGTCGCTGGTGGACAAAGAGGTCGCTTTCACCAAACTGTTGGACCTCCGCGTTACCGAATCGATGCAACAGCGAAAGGCGCAGATGGCCGAGCTTGCCGATGGATTCATCGCGATGCCGGGTGGGCTCGGCACCCTGGACGAACTTTTCGAGATCCTGACCTGGGCGCAGCTCGGAATCCATCAAAAGCCCTCCGGCCTGCTCAATGTCGAAGGTTATTTCGATCCGCTCCTCGCCATTCTCGATGCTGCCGTGGCCGAGAGGTTCCTCAAGCCGGCGCACCGCTCGATGTTGATCGTCGAGCATAATCCGGATCGGCTGCTGGATCGCCTGGAAGAATTCGCACCGACACTGACCGGCAAGTGGCTCGATCGGGCAAATCGCTAGTGTGCCATTGGTCGTTCGAAAGGCCGTGAGTTTCGATTAGCGATCGCTAATCCTGAAGCGCGCTCGCGGAAATCTGTTCACTCGAAGCAAAGCGGCGCCTTTTGCCGGCCCCCGACTCCCACCGCGCCCGCCGACTATGCTAGGCTGGCAGCGAACGGGAATCGCCGGTAAGGGCGGCCCCGGAGGCTCAAGTCATGTCAGGTCATTCCAAGTGGAGCTCGATCAAGCATAAGAAGGCGGCGCGCGACGCCAAGCGCGGCAAGGTCTTCACCAAGCTGATCAAGGAAATTACCATCGCGGCGCGCCTCGGTGGCGGCGATATGAATGCCAATCCGCGCCTGCGCACCGCGGTCGTCACCGCACGCCAGCAATCGATGCCCGCCGACAACATCGAACGCGCGATCAAAAAAGGCACCGGGGAGCTCGGCGGCGGCCAGCTCGAACAGATCGTTTACGAGGGCTATGGCGCCGGCGGCGTCGCGGTGATAGTCGACGTCTTTACCGACAACCGCAATCGCGTCGTCGCGGAGTTGCGATACATTCTGTCGCGTCACGGCGGCAACCTCGGCGAATCCGGATGCGTCGCCTGGATGTTCAAGAAGCGCGGTGTGATCTCGATCGAAAAGGACGCCGCCGACGAAGACAAGCTTATCGAATTGGCGCTCGAGGCCGGCGCGGACGACGTTCTCACCGAAGCTGAGGGCTACCAGGTCATGACCGCGCCGGAAAATTTTCAGGCCGTGCGCGACGCTATCGAGCAGGCCGGCATCCAAATGGCCGGCGCCGAAGTCACCATGATGCCCGAGAATACCGTCAAGGTTTCCGGCCGCGCCGCCGAACAGGTCATGAAGATGATGGAAGATCTCGAAGACCACGACGACGTGCAGAGCGTGTCGTCGAACTTCGATATCGATGACGAAGAGATGGCGCAGTTTTCGGCCGCATAAACCCCGTCTGCGCTGCCGCAAATTGGGGCAAACGGTATTCGTCGGGAACTCGCCGTAAAATATTTGCCAGAAGATTTGGCGTCGGCGATGGCGGTTGAGGTGTGGGAATGCGGGTACTTGGAGTTGACCCGGGCAACGCGGTCACCGGATTCGGAATAGTCGATCGCAGCGGCGAGCTGCGGTACGTCACCGCCGGTACGATTCGCGCCGGAACTTTGCGCGGCCCGGCCCGTCTGGCCGCTATCTACGAAAATCTGCTCAAGCTAATCGACGCCTACGCCCCCGACGCGATCAGTCTCGAGCGCAGCTTCGTTGCGGTGAATATCCAGAGCGCCTTCAAGCTCGGCGAGGCCCGCGCGATGGTGATGCTGGCGGCTGCGCATCGCGGCCTCGAACTGTTCGAATACACTCCCACCGACGTCAAGCTTTCGATCGCCGGCTACGGCCGCGCCGACAAACGGCAGGTCAAGGACATGGTCCAGCGTACCATCGGCGCCGGCGTCCCCGACCATCTGGCCGAAGACGCCACCGACGCCCTCGCGATTTCGCTCTGCCACCTGTTTCGCGCCAAAATGCCGATGCCGCGGCCGTCGGTGCGCCGCAAAGCCCTGCCGAAACGGCCGGTCCGTCCGACCGCGATGGCTGGAGCCAAGTCGTGATCGCGTCGCTTGCGGGCCGCGTCAAACTTCGCGACGCCGGCCGCCTCGTGGTCGAGACCGGCGGTGTCGGCTACGAAGTTTTCATACCGCTCGCGACCTATTACCGCATCCCATCGATCGGGTCGCCGGTCGAACTCGAAATCCGCCAGGTCGTGCGTGAAGAATCGATCACCCTCTATGGATTCGCGACGGCAGGCGAAAAGCAGGCGTTCGATCTGCTCCTTGGGGTCCAGCACGTCGGTCCCAAGCTTGCCCTGGCAATACTTTCGGTGCTCTCGCCCGAAGATTTGGTGGAGGCTATCGCGCAGGAGGATGTCGATCGCATCGACGCGGTGCCGGGCGTCGGTCCCAAGGTTGCCGAACGCTGTGTGCGTGAATTACGCGACAAAATCTCGGCGCTCAACATTGCCGTGACCGAGCGCCCAGCCGCTGCCAACGGTCACGGCGGCGCGACTCCGATGCTCGACGACGCGCTTTCGGCCCTGGTGAATCTGGGCTACAAGCCGATCGAGGCTAAGCGCGCAGTCGATTCGATCGGCGCCGATGGCGCGCAAGACGGTCTCGAGGAGTTGATTCGAAAGTCCCTCGCGGTGTTGCTTGGTGAAAAGTAAGGACCAAATCGACCCCGCAATCGAACTCGGCGAGACCCCCGAGGCGGCGCCCGATGCGGCGGGGACCAAAGCCGCGCGCAAGGGTAAGGACGCACGCACGGTCAACGCCGTCGGCGACGCCGGCGACACCGGCGACACGCCGTCGGACGACGGGACGCGAATCGCTGCGGCGCCCGCGCGCCCGGAGGAAGTCGTTTTCGACCTGTCGCTGCGCCCGCGATCGCTTGACGATTTCGTCGGTCAGGAGCGGCTCAAGAAAATCCTTGGCATGTCGATCGAGGCCGCCCGCCAGCGCGGCGAAGTACTCGACCATGTGCTTTTCGCCGGGCCGCCCGGACTAGGCAAGACCTCGCTCGCCCACATTATCGCGCGCGAACTTGGCGTCAATCTGCGGGCTACTTCCGGCCCCGCGATCGAGCGCGCCGGCGACCTTGCCGCGATCGTCAACGACCTCGACGAGGGCGACGTCCTGTTCATCGACGAGATTCATCGCCTGGCCCGCCAGATCGAGGAAATCCTCTATCCCGCGATGGAGGACTTCGAACTCAATATCGTCGTCGGCAAGGGGCCGGGCGCGCGCTCGATGCGGCTGGCGGTAAAGCCGTTTACCCTGATCGGCGCGACCACGCGCTCGGGCCTGCTGAGTTCGCCCCTGCGCGATCGCTTCGGCCAGCACTTCCATCTCGATTTTTATGGCCACGGCGATCTGAGCGAGATCGTGCGCCGCTCGGCGCGTCTGCTCAGTGTTCAACTCGACGACCACGGCGCGCAGGAAGTTGCCGGACGATCGCGCGGCACCCCGCGTATCGCCAATCGCCTGCTGCGGCGCGTGCGCGACTTCGCCCAGGTCAACGGGGCCGCGGTGGTCACGCGCGAGGTTGCGCTGGCGGCGCTCGAATTGCTCGAGATCGACGCCTGCGGCTTTGACCGCATGGACCGCGCGATTCTGGCCGCGATCATCGATAAGTTCGACGGCGGCCCGGTCGGCGTCGAGAGCCTCGCCGCCGCCGTGGGCGAAGAGGCCGACACCATCGGCGAAGTTTACGAGCCATATCTTTTGCAGGAAGGCTTCGTCGCACGCACCGCCCGCGGCCGCGTCGCAACGCCCCGCGCCTACGCCCATCTGGGTCGTACCCGCCGCGGCACGCTCATCTGAACGCAGGCGTCCGCCGTGTCTCAGGCGATCGACCCCGCGGCTATCAAGACCGCTTTCGATACCACGGCCGACGCCTACGATCGCGCACGCCGCAAACTGGTTCCGTGCTTCGACGAGTTTTATCGCGTCGCCGTCGCGCAGCTTTCGCCCGCCTCCGTCAGCACGCCAAACACTCCGCCGTCAGTTCCGATCGAAGTGCTTGATCTTGGCGCCGGCACCGGCCTGCTCGCGGCTCTCGTCGCCGCGGCATATCCGCTGGCGCGAATAACGCTTATCGATGTCGCGCCCGCAATGCTCGCGCGTGCCCGTGAACGGTTTGCCGCGCAGTCCGACCGCGTTCGCTTCGTGGTCGCGGATTATGCGCAAATGCCGCTCGAGGGGCGTTACGACGCGATCGTCTCGGCGCTCTCGATTCATCATCTGGAACACGAGCGCAAGCGCGAACTCTTTCGCCGCATCCATGGCGCGCTGAAACCCGGAGGGGTTTTTGTCAACGCCGATCAGGTGGCCGGCGCCACACCCGCGGTCGAGCGGCGCAACCGGGAGTCGTGGCTCGAACGCACGCGCAACCTTGGGATCGCCGAGGCGGACCTTGCCGCCGCCCTCAAACGGATGAAGCTCGATCGCACCGCTCCCATCGCGCAGCAACTGCAATGGCTCCGAGCAGCCGGCCTGGTCGAGGTAGAATGCGCATTCGAAGACCAGATGTTCGCCGTCTTTCGAGCCTGCAGACCGTGCTGAATGCGATATTTGTCGCGCTAACATTGCTACTCGCCAGCGGTTTCTCGGTTACGCTATAAATAGTTTTAATATCCTTTAGCGATACCTGCGCATTCCGTGTCCGGCGCGATTCAGGACCAAATTGTGAAACCAATGAGCATTCCGATGTTCGGACGAACGCTCGCGCGGCGGCCCGCACGAAGCGTTGAATTTGTCCGCCGCGCGAGCGCCGTCGTCGCGATCGCGATCGCGGCCGTGATAGCGCCTGCACCCGCTTTCTCGCAGCCGCCGACGCCGATAACGGAATGCGGAAAGATCAACAAGCCGGGTCTGTACGAAGTGGATAACGATCTTATTGCGTCGTCGCCGTCGGCGGGCGATTGCCTGATCATCGCAGCGCCCAATGTCTCGTTGAATCTCAATCGATTTAATCTTTACGGAGCGACCAGCGGCGTCGGGATTCACGTAATGAAGAGGGCGGCGCAGGTTTTCATCGAGGGTCACGGCTCGACGATCGAGACTTTCGGCGTGGGTATCCAGATCGACGCGTCAGGGGCCTTGGCCGATAATTTCACGGTGCTTTCCAACACCGACGCCGGCGTCCTGCTCAATCATGTGCAGCGCGCCGACCTGTCCAACTTTGCCGCTATCAACAACCGCAACGATGGAGTTCGGATATACCGCGGTGGGAACAACCTGTTGCAAATGCCGGTCGTTACGGGCAGCGGCAGGTATGGCGTTTGGGTTCAGAGTTCGAGCCACAACAGCATCGGCAACTTTACGGTCCAGAACAATTCGGTGGCGGGGATTTATATCGGTTGCTCGGAGAGTGGACCGCAGGGCCCGTGCGCACGCCACTCCGCTTTGAGCAATTCAAATTATCTGTTTTCCGGTATCGCCGGAGTCTTCAACAGCGGCACCCAGCAATACGGCGTAGCGATCGACCAGGGCGACAACTTCAATCGAGTGGTCAACGTCGTGGCCGCGCTGAACAATCAACTGGATCTATTCGATGTAAATTCGGATTGCGGGAAGAACTACTGGTTTGCGGAGCCGACCATCGGACAGGTCGCGCCGCCGAGCTGCATTTACTGATTTACCCCGCGCCGCAACGTGCGCAGCCTGCACAGCAACCCCCAACAACGCATCGCGAAGCCGATTAATCGCGATCGGTTCGCCGAATCCGTCTAAAGTTCTGTTTGCGGCGGTGGCGGGCTCGCGCTAATAAATGGCTCGGCGGAGGCGGTATCTGGCTAAGCCGCCCGGCGCTCAAGTAATCTCGCTCACGACCGCTGCGGCCTGTAGGCGGCGTGAACCCGAAAGGAGACCATGCCATGGCGGACCACCGACTCATTTCAGCCGATTCCCATTTTGTCGAGCCGCCCACGATGTGGGCAGAACGGATGGACCAGCGCTTTCGTGACCGCGCGCCGCATACGGTCAAGGGACTGAAGGGGCGCGAGGGTGAGTTTTTTGTGTGCGAGAACATTACTCCGATGATGGTCGCGGGTTTCTTCGGCGCCGGTGTACCTTCGGCGGAATTGCCTGAACATAACAAGCGGGGCTTCGACGCCGCCCCTCAAAGCGTGTGGGACCCGGCCTATCGCCTGAAGGACCAGGATCGCGACGGTGTGCAGGCCGAAGTCATCTACACCTCGATGGGCATGCCGTTGTTCGGGCTCGACGACGCCGAACTGCGCACGGCGTGCTTTCGCGCCTTTAACGATTGGGCGGTCGAGTATTGCAGTTATGATCTCAAGCGCCTGGTTCCGCTTGGCCTGATCACGCTCGAGGATATCGGCGCGGCGGTCGCCGAGCTTCAGCGCATTGCGAAGCGGGGAATGAAGGGCGCCATGATATGGGCCGAGGCCCCCGACGAGCGACCCTACAGCCATCCTGATTACGAGCCCTTCTGGGCCGCGGCGCAGGATCTCAACCTGCCGCTGTCCCTGCATATTCTGACGTCGCGCAAGGGCACTGGCGCGGATCAGCGCGCTGGCCGCGACTTCCTGCTCTCGCTCGCCAACCTGCACCATCAGATCGAACGATCGATCTCGGTGATGGTCTATGGCGGGGTGTTCGAGAAGTTCCCGGGGCTGCGTATCGTATCGGCGGAAAACGACGTCGGCTGGATGGCGTACTTCATGTACCGGCTCGACACCGTGCAGAATCGGCTCGGCGCGGTAGGCGGGATGAAGCTGCCGATGCGCGCGAGTGACTATATCAAGCGGCAGGTTTACGCGACTTTTATCGCCGACCCGGTGTTCGTCGATTCGCTTCATCGCTACGGTCCCGACAACATTATGTGGTCGTCAGACTATCCCCATACCGCGGCGACGTTTCCGCGATCGCAGGACATAGTGGCCAAGCGATTCGGCACGCTACCAGAAGATCAACTGCGCAAAATTGTGCATGACACCGCGGCCAAGGTGTACGGACTGTAATCGTCACCGGCGTGGACGGCGATTTTAGCGGCGCCGCTCCGCGAGCGATCTCGAAGTGGCCGAAAACATTTCGACGAGTGCTGATCGTCTGTTTGCCGGACTGACGCGTCACGCTCATCTATCCCCGGCGGTCGCAAGATGTACCGCCGGGAGATCGTCGAGCGCGGCGTCAGCGCGAACTCCGTGCTTCCGTGCGCATCGGGCATCGGGGATTGCACGGCAGAGAATCTTCAAACAATCATAGCAAGGCCGTTCGATCGGCGAATTCGCATAACTCTTGCGCGGCGTGCAGTCGACGGCCAGCTTGCCTCCACAAAAGGCCGGAGTCGGTGCCTGAGCTTCGCAGGCCGCCCGCATCTCAGGTACACAACATGACGGTTGCCGCGCTCATCATTATCCTCGCCCTCGTCCTGATTGGACCGCTGCTGTTCAAATCGATCGAGCACAACATCGATATTTTTTTTCTCGTGGCCGGCGTACTGGCGGCGCTCGTGAGCGGCGTGTTCGGCTGGGAACTGATGCACGAGGCGCTGTCCACGCCCGTCGCGTTGACGCTTGCAGTACTGGTTTTCGGGGCAATCGTTAAGCTTTCGCGCAACCTGACCGAACGGTGGTTCGAAAGCCTCATCCGAAGGTACTCAATCAAGCTGGTAACGGTAACGCTTATCGTCGTGCTGGGGCTTATCGCGAGCGTCATCACGGCGGTTATCGCCGCGCTGGTCTTGGTCGAAGTGATTTCTTTGATGAAACTCGAACGCAGGACCGAAATCCGAATCGTGGTGCTGGCCTGCTTCGCGATCGGCCTTGGAGCTGCGCTCACGCCGGTCGGCGAGCCGCTGAGCACCATTGCGATTGCGTCGCTGCACGCGGACTTCTGGTATCTCGCACGGTTGCTTGGCCCGATAGTGTTGACCGGGATTTTGATCGTCGCAATTGTGGGCCTGCTGCTCCCGATTCACCGCAGCCATACCGCGGTGGACGCTGTCTCCACGCAGGGATGGAGCGATATCGCCATCCGCGCCGGCCGCGTATATATTTTTGTCGCCGGACTGGTGGCGCTCTCGGCCGGGATGCGGCCGGTGGTGGATTTATATATCAAGGATCTCCCGATCGCGATATTGTTCTGGCTCAACGGAATCTCGGCGGTCGTTGACAATGCCACGCTGGCCGCAGCCGAAGTCGGACCGACGCTGACCCTCTTGCAGCAAAGGTCGATCCTGATGGGGCTGCTGATTAGCGGCGGGATGCTGATTCCGGGGAATATTCCGAATATCGTTGCGGCAAATCGATTAGGTATCGGGAGCCGCGAATGGGCGCGGACGGGGCTTGTGGTCGGCCTGCCACTGATGGCGCTCTGTTTCGTGGTGTTGGAATTCATTTTGTGATCGAGCAGGTCGGGGCTGGTGATCGAACTGGCCGCTCCCTAAGGGAACCTCTGCACAAGTGTTTCGGTTTGGTATAAATCATAAGTGGGAGCGGCAGGAGTGGAGGTGCGGTGATGGGGAATCAGCGGACGTTCGCATCGATGGCATGGAATGGGAAGGGCAAGGTTACGAGGCGCGAGCGATTTCTGGCCGAGATGGACGCGGTGATTCCGTGGGCGCGGCTTTTGCGCCTGATCGAGCCTCATTACCCCAAAGCCGGCAACGGGCGCCAGCCACTGGGGCTGGAGAAGATGCTGCGCATCTACTTCCTGCAACAATGGTTCAATCTCTCCGACCCGCAGGCCGAGGACGCGATCTACGACAGTGAGTCGATGCGTCGGTTTGCCAAGGTGGAGCTGGGCGAGGACACGGTGCCGGATGAGACCACGATTCTGCGTTTTCGTCATCTGCTCGAGAAGCACAATTTGACCAAGGCAATCTTCGCCGCGATCGGCGGTCTGCTCGAGACCCGCGGCCTGTTGCTGCGCTCGGGGACGATTGTGGACGCGACCATCATCGCGGCGCCGAGTTCCACCAAGAACGCCAGTGGGACGCGCGACCCCGAGATGAAGCAGACTCGTAAGGGCCAGAACTGGCACTTCGGGATGAAACTGCACATCGGGGCTGACCAGCGTGGCATCGTGCACAGCGTAACCGCGACCGACGCCGCGGTCGCCGATGTCACCCAACTGCCGGAGCTTTTGCACGGGTACGAGCGCGAGGTGTTCGGCGACCAGGCGTATTGGAAGGAAGATGACCGCAGCTTCCTTGAATCGCGGGGAATACATTATCGGATCAATCGCCGTCCTACCGCGCAGCGGCCGTTGAGCAAGCGCTGGCGGATGATCAACCGGGTGCGTTCGCGCACCCGCGCTTGCGGCGAGCATGCCTTCCGCGTACTCAAGCAGTTGTGGGGCTTCAGCAAGGTTAGATATCGCGGGCTGGCCAAGAATCTGGCTCGGGCCGAAACCATGTTCGCGCTGGCCAATCTCTACCAACTCCGGCATCGGTTGCTCCCAGCCGGGGCCTGGTGTGGGTTGTGAACAAGAACCAGAGGCAACCAATGCTCCTGATGGCTTCTCAGCAGCGATCACCCCAGCGCGCTGCTGCCGTTCCTCCTCATAATCCTCATTACTATGTCGAACTGCCGCTGTATGACGACCTGTGCAGAGGCTCCTAAGCGGAGAAAGTGCATCGGCGCAGAACGGTCCGATAGCCTTTACTGGCCACCGGCCCAGGTCGATAATCTACCGGGCGCATAATTCCCGGCGCGCTACCGGCAAGGGCGCCGGCACCTGCGCGCGCCGGCAGGAGAATCTGGTATGGCTTCAGGCGACACGGTGTTCCTGTTCGATGTCGATAACACGCTGGTCGACAACGATCGTATCCAGGCCGACATGGCGAGCCATTTGGAGCGCGAGATCGGCGCCGAGCGGAATCGGCATTACTGGACCTTATTCGAGGAATTGCGCACGCAACTCGGATATGCGGATTATCTGGGCGCCCTGCAGCGTTACCGGATGGAGTTCCCGCGCGACTTTCATATCCTCGCGGTTTCCGATTTCTTGATTAACTATCCATTCGCGAACCGCTTGTACGCAAATTCTCTCGATGTGGTCGAACGTTGTCGCCAATTCGGCCGAACCGTAATCGTTTCCGATGGGGACGTGGTATTTCAGCCGCTGAAGGTTCGCCGCTCAGGACTTTACGACGCGTTCGACGGCAACGTTCTGATCTATATCCACAAGGAATTCGAGCTTGACGATATCGCCGCACGGCATCCTGCCGCGCACTATGTGTTTATCGACGACAAACTCCGCATTCTCAGTGCGGTCAAGCAGATATGGGATTCGCGGGTGACCACGGTTTTTCCGCGACAGGGCCATTACGCACTCGACAAAAATGAAGTCGCGAAGTACCCGGCTCCGGACGTTACAATCGAGCATATCGGCGCGCTGGCCGACTATGATTTGGAAAGCCTGACACCTTGTCGGCATTAGGCCGTTGGAATCGGGCATATCTGCTCGGAAATTTACTAATCTAGTCGGGAAACCTCGGCTGCGCGCCGGCCCCCGAACAATTGAGTATCGATGGCGCGGGCGTGCCGTGCGACTGACTATTTGGGATTATCCGGTGCGTGCGCCGGATTTGCATCCACCGCCGCCGCTGCGTGACTTTTCCAGATAGTCGTTTTCGGATGGAAGGTCGCCCAGGCAAACCAGAATCCGGTAAAGGCCGCAACGTGCTTTCCGTTTACCACGGCGCCGGCCGTGCCCGAAGACGCGTCGTACACGATAGTCACCGGGGTCCCGCCGACGCTGGCTACAACCGGCGGCTTGACTTCAGCCATGCTGCTGAACGGAAATGCTTCGTCGGCGCCCTTGAGCGAGATTCCGAGGACGGGCTCCTTGGGCGGTAGCCGGTTGTCGAGGCGGCTGACCGGGAGCATCACGCGCTGCGCGCGGGCGTAGCCGGCGCTGCCGTCGCGCGGGAAATTTTTGATATCCGATGCACTCGCGTTCAGTACCTGGGTTTCCGGATGATAGGTCTTCCAGACTTTCCAGGGTGTGGTGACGCTGGGCAGCGGATCGAGCCGTCGGCCGGTGAGCGGTCCGGCTATCGCGACGCCCTTGATTTGCGACCACAGACTTTTCGTCGCCTGGTCGAAAAACAGCAGGTTGCTGTCGTAGAGCCGATCGGAAGTTCCCAGCGTGAGAGTCTTTGCGCCGAGCTTGCGATCGTACACGATCGCGCTGCCGGTGAGCGGGCAATAGGTGACGGCCAGCGGCTCGCCCGCGATCGAGTCGTCGACCACCTGGTGCCAGACGAGAATTTTGAGCGGGTAGGCGCGTGCGGTTCCCTTGAAGAGCAGGCCGATGACGCGGTCGTCGGGATTAAGGAATTTGGCCTTGGACGCGGCGACGAATTGCGGTTGCGTGATCGCGTCGATGCCGCCCATCCCCTGGCCTTCGATGATCGCGGCGACCGGTACACTGTGGAGCGAGAGGTCGAAGGCGGTCAGCGCCGGGTACATCGCGAGCATCGCTAAGAGCGCCGCCCAGCGCGAAATTCGGCGAAACGAAGAGGATCGACGTTGGCGATCCCGGGTGCAGGCTTTTTTCTTCATGCTTGAGATGTAATTCGCTCCCATGGCGAGAACGCCGGCATAGCGTGCGGACATTTAAGTCCACGATCGCCGCGCAACGCAACCTCATTCCCTGCCGCGAGGCCCGCCCGCGTGTCGGCTATGACCGTCGCGCGCGAGCGACCCAGCGTAAGCCCCCGGTGGCGGGCTGTGCACGTCGCGATTGAAGAAGCCGCTCAGGTGTTCAACCGGGTTCCGCGTCCGAACTGCTGCCCTCGGATGGTAGCTATCGTCAGGCTGGTCCGTCGAGGCGAAAGCCGATTTTGACCTCGACCTGAAAGACGAGGGTGCCCTTGCTCATCACGCCACGGATATTTTTGACCTCGAACCAATCGATATTGCGCAGGGTCTGGCCGGCCTTGGTCATGGCGTTGCGGACGGCCTGCTGAATGCTCTCCTCGGAGACGCCAACCACATCGACAATCGTGTAAGTCTTTTCGGGCATCGGTCTGCTCCCTCGGGTTGATGATTGCTACGTTGAGGAATCCGTTGTCTGATTTAATTACTCGCCTGAAATTCGAATTTTGCAAGCCCGCAGGATGACCTGATTCGCGAACATGTCGCGATAACAATTCGATTGTGAGTCGGTGGTGGTTGCGATAATCAGATGAGTGACGGCTATTTCACGCATGAACAGCACGATTGCTGCAGCGGCCTTGTTTTCGCTGGCCTTCGCCGCTTGCGCGCACACAACTTTTCCTCCGGTGACGGTTAAAGCGGCGCCGGTTGGAACGGCGCGGCTTCCGCTGACGATCGCCGTTCGAGACGATCCGTCGATAAGATTTCATCCACTGTTGGACTTTTATGAGAAGGTGAATCCTGCGATGGCCAACGCCGTGCGCGACGCCCTCGCGGAATATTTCGATAAAGTCGTGGTGGTGGACGAAGGGAAGCCGCCGGGCGATGCGGATTTAGTTGCGGTGCCCGCGTTCAAAGCGCTACTCAAAAAAAATCTCACGCTGACCGTGTTATTTCAGCCAGCACAGACCGGCAAGAAAATCGCCGAACTCTCATCAACCCAGCCTTTTCACGACGATCAGCCCGGAACTCATGCTCATGTGTGGACGGACCCGGCGATTGGACTGGGTGTTGGGTTCATTCCATACGCGGGCCCATTTCTTATGTTTCTCATGGTTCCGACTGTAGAAAGACATGATGCGGAGCGCTTCAACGCGGGTTTCAGTCCGGCGCTGGCCGCGTCAGCGGAGGATATCGCGATGAAGGCCTCGAAGGATCCGGCGATAGAAGCTCTGCGGCCACGCATGAAGACCGCGACCTCAAAGTAGTTATCCGCCCGATCGCTCGTAATGCGCCAGGTTTGAGAGGCGCGCTCGCTCCGTTGTGTCATTCAGAGCGCGGCGAAGGATTCCGGGATTCTTCACTTTTCAGACTCCATTCTGGATGACAAGCATACTCTCAGCTAAGTCCGGCAGATGTGACGGGACGGGTGATTTGATGGTGGGCAAGGGCAGAAACTCAATGTCACCACGAAGATTTTCAATCGTCGTGGCGGCCAAATTCTTAGGCGCTAGTTGGGCTGTTTCCGCGAGTGTGCGGTTGGCCATCGACGACGTTCCGGCGCCATAATTGGCGGGGCGGTGGTGATGCGCGAGGGTGGGGCGGGCCGCACGAGCGCTTGCGCTTAACGCGCGGGGGACCGCACGAGATCCTTCGCTTCGCTTAGGATGATGAAAAAATGATGGAGGGGTATGCCCGGGAATACGGAACCGGGGAGTCCGTGACGTTACGAGCGGGAACGCAGCGGCGGGGCTAGTAACTGTTGGGGCCGACGGTACGCCATTCGCCATGCGCATTGCCGTCGGGTGCGTCGCCGCCGCCGTCGCGTGCACTGTCGCCGCTCGTCGCAGCCGGAATAGTTTTCATCGGCGGTATCGGGAGGGCGCCAGCCGAGCTTGCAGTGGAAGACAGCCTCGGAGCGGCAGCCGAATTTGCGGCCGAAGAGACCACCGGGGCGTGCGCCGAGCCGATCGTTTCTTCCGAGAAGGAAACCGTGCCGGAAGAATCGGGACTGGCCGGTGGCGCGGCGGACGGGCGAGCGGCAGTGACGCTGGCGACCGACGAACGCGCGGAGACGGCAGCGGTGCCGGAAACGGCAGTATCCGCGTCGTTGGCAGAATCGGCGGCGCTCGCGGATGTATCGTCGTCGTCGGTCGTATCGGTGGAAGCGGTAGAGTCGGGAGCGGCCGCGGAAGACGCGGCGGAGGAATCAGCGCTAGCCACGGACGAGGCGGAAGATGGAGTGGCGCCGGTGAGCGCGTATGGCGGAACGATGGCGACGGTCTCGGGAATGATCCCGTTTGAGGGTATCGGGCCGAGACCGACATAGGTTGGGATCCCGGCCTTCAATTCGACCGCCTTTTCGAGCCTGGTCAGGTCAACCTTGCCGGTCAGGTGCTGCTGGCGTATCACTTGCATCGCGAGGCGCCAGAGACCGGGATATCTGCCGTAGAGGTCGTCATGGACCTCGACGTAGAGCGCGTCCCCACGCCATCCGAACTTGATCGGCTCATAGACGAATTTTCCCGGGGTGCCGACCGGCACGCGATGAAACAAGCGATCGATATCTTCCGGGTAAAGGCGCACGCAGCCGTGGCTGACCGTCATCCCGACGCCCCACGGGACGTTGGTTCCATGGATGCCGTATTCGGGGATGCTCAGGTCGAGCTTGAATTGGCCCAGTGGGTTATCCGGACCGGGGGCGACGACGTGTTGGGCCTCGCCGTCGCGTTCGAGATGTTCCTGGTAAATATCTTGGGGCAGGACCCAGGCGGGGTCCTTGACCTTGGCGGTGATGTGCCAGGGGCCGAGCGGGGTTTTCCAATCGAAGCGTCCGAGGCCGACCGGAAAGCTGTAAACCACGTGCGCCGCATTATAGGTAGGGGCGAGTTTTGAGTGTTTGCGGCGGCGCAGGCGGACCGGTGGCGGATAGTAGTAGTAGAGTCGCATTTCGGGAACGTTCAGGACGATGCCGGAGTGCGGTCCCGCCGGGAGGATGTGGGCGGTGGGTAATACGACGACGCGGCCGGCCGGGGGCAGCCACCAATCGATATGGCCGTTGGCGTCGGAGATTTCCTTGGCGGTGACGCCGAACCAGCGGCCGACGTCGAGCAGGGTATCGCCCTTTTGAATTTTGTAGGTCGAGAGCGAGCCGATGATATCGTTGCGGCCGGAGGGCATCGGATAGGCCGAGAGCGGACGCCTGGCGAAATCGGCGTCGCTCCAGGTATGAGCCGCCGCCAGTGGCGCGTGGGCCGCCATCGCGAGGGTCATCGCCACCGTCAGCATCATCACCACGACCACCGAAGCGAGATATTTTTTCTTCATACCATTAGCGAAGAAGCTCAGGCCGCGCGCGGAGGGACCGCGCTGGCAACTCGACCGATCAGGGGAAATTTTAAGGTATGCGCGGCTACTCGGCAACGGGCTGCAAGTTGGCGAACTTGAGCACCAGCAGCTTTATTCCACCACGATCGAAATTTACCCAAACCTTGGCGCCGTCGCCATGACCCTCGCGCCGGCGGACGACGCCGCGGCCGAAAGTCTGATGGATAACGCGCATCCCGATGGCAAGATCGCCGGCGCTGGCGGCGGAGTCGGGCAGCTGGCTGTCGGAATAATCGACGTAGGGCTCGCGCGAGGGCGCGCGCAAAACCGGCTGGGGGCTGAACTCCGGGGCGATGCGGCGGATGAGATCGTGATCGACTTCGCGCAGAAAGCGTGAGGGGCGTGAATCGTCCCGTTTGCCGTACAACTCGCGCGAGAGCGTGTTGGTCAGGTAGAGCAGGCGGCGCGCGCGGGTCATGCCGACGTAGCAGAGGCGGCGCTCCTCCTCGATTTCGCGGGGGCTATCCTGCGAGCGCATGTGGGGAAAGAGGCCTTCCTCCATACCGGCCATGAAGACCACCGGGTACTCGAGACCCTTGGAGGTATGCAGGGTCATCAGGGCGACGCGGCCGCCGGCGGCGCTGACCTGGTCGCTATCGTTGACCAGGGCGATGCGCTCGAGAAACTCGGCGAGGCCGCCTGGGCCATGGTCGGCGTCGAAGGCGCTGGCCGCGGCGAGCATCTCGGCGACATTCTGGCGGCGTCCGGCGCCGTCAACGAGGCTTTCGAGATGGGCGGCGAATCCGCTGTGCACGATGATGTCGTCGAGGATGGCGCGGACGCCGAGGGTGTTCACGCGCGCCATCAGATCGCGCATCCAGGAGTACAAGTTGCCGGCAGCCTTGGCGGTGCGCAGGGCGACTTTGGATTCGGTTTCGATACGGCCCATCGCTTCGAACAGGGTGATGCCGTCGCGGGCGGCGCTCGCCGCCATGACTTCGACGGTCTTGGAGCCGACACCGCGCGGGGGCACACCGATCATCCGTTCGAGGCTGACCGCGTCGGCAGGATTAAGGATCACGCGGAGGTAGGCGATCAGGTCCTTGATTTCGCGTTGATCGTAAAAGCGCAGGCCGCCGACGATATAGTAGGGAATCCGCCGGCGCACGAGGGCTTCCTCGAGCACGCGCGACTGCGCGTTGACGCGGTAGAAGACAACGATATCGGTCGGGCGAGTGTCGCCGGCGGCGGTGAGGCGGGCGATTTCGCGGGCGATGAAATCGGCCTCGTCGCGCTCGGTCATGCCGGTGAAATAGGTGACGGGTTCGCCGGCAGCGTTATCGGTCCACAGCCGCTTGGCCTTGCGCTCTAAATTGTTCTGGATGACGGCGTCGGCGGCGGCGAGGATAGTTTTGGTCGAGCGGTAATTCTGTTCGAGTTTGAAAATGCGGGCGGCCGGAAAGTCGCGTTCGAAGTCGAGGATGTTGCGGATATCGGCGCCGCGCCAGCGGTAGATCGACTGGTCCTCGTCACCGACGACGCAGAGATTTCCGCTGAGCGACGAGAGCTCGCGGACGAGCAGGTACTGGACGCGGTTGGTGTCCTGATATTCGTCAACCAGCAGAAAATGCGCGCGGCGCTGCCAGCGGGCGAGGGCGTCGGGGCGGTCGCGCATCAGGCGGTAGGCTTGCAGGAGCAGGTCGCCGAAATCGAGGGCGTTCATCGTGGCGAGGCGGTCCTGATAAAGCTGATAGACCTGCGCCAAGGTGCGCTCCCGGCCGTCGGCGGCGGTCTCGGCGACGTCGGAGGGGAACTGGCCTTCGTTCTTGGCCTGATCGATGCGGGCGCGGACGACTTCGGGCGGCGGCGAATCGGCGAGTTGCGCATCTTCGAGCACGCGGCGAATAACGGCCATCGTGTCGGATTCGTCGAGGATGGTAAAGTTTCGATCGTAATTGCCGCCGAGCGCGGCGACTTCCTGGCGCAGGATTCGCGCGCAGGCCGAATGAAATGTGCTGACCCAGGGCATTCGCGCGCCGCCGCCGACCAGTCCTGCGACGCGCTCGCGCATCTCGTTGGCGGCCTTGTTGGTAAAGGTCACGGCGAGGATGCCGTCGGGCGAGGCGTTGCGCTCGGCGATCATGTGGGCGATACGGTAGCTGAGGACGCGGGTCTTGCCCGAGCCGGCGCCGGCGAGGATCAGTGTCGGGCCGTCGGGTGCGAGGACCGCATCGCGTTGCGCGGGATTAAGATCGTCGAGGTTCAATGAAGGCATTTCGATTTGAAGCGGAGGCGCCGGTGCATGGATCCGGTATGAAGCAAGATACCGGCTTCGGGCGTCCGCGAAAAGCATGCGCGCAAAATCCGGCGCGAAATTTTTGCGATCGCGCGCCGGCGGTGAACGCCTGATGGCGCGCTATGAGCCGCGCGACAAGTTTTATCGCAAGGCGCGTGAGGCGGGATTGCCGTCGCGGGCGGCGTTCAAGATCGAAGAGTTAATTGCCCGCTTCAAGCTCGTCCGAGCGGGTGCGAGGGTAGCGGATCTCGGATGCGCACCGGGCGGATGGCTGGCGATTCTCGCGCACGCGGTAGGACCCGGCGGCCGGGTGGTGGGAATCGACCTCGACCAGTGCCGCGCGGTCGCAGCGAACGTGGTGACGATCGCGGGCGACATCCGCGATGCGGCAGTGCGCGGCGAAGTCGCCGAGCATCTGGGTGGAGCGGCCGATCTAATCACCAGCGATCTTTCACCGAAGCTTACTGGTATCGCCGAGCGCGATCAGGCGCGATCCGCCGAACTGCTGGCGACGGCGCTCGAATTCGCCGATGACGTGCTCAGGCCCGGCGGCGTGCTGGTGGCGAAGCTCTTCATGGGCGCAGAGTTCGGCGAGATCAAGGCGGCGTTTGCGCGGGCCTTCGACAAGGTCGAGATTGCGCACACCAAGGCGAGCCGCCCCGGTTCGTCGGAGCTTTACCTGATCGCGCGCGGGTTCCATAAAATTCGCAAATGACTGCGCGGCAACCACCTCGGAGCGCATGGCGTGGCGCCGACGGCGTGGCATTGCGCCAGGCGCGCGCGTAAGCTCAAGCGCAATGCAGCCGCTCGGTCGCACGGCTCGGTCCGTCACTATTTTGGCGATGGCAATCGCGATCGCATCGTTGGCGCTGGCTGGGTGCGGCGACGGCAATCCGGCGACTCGCTTGGGCGATGCGGTGCGGGTCAAGGTCGCGGCGGTCGGCTTCGATCACGAAGGCGGCGCGCCCTACGTGCAACTCGACGATCGTGCGGGACAGCGGTCGCTGCAAATTGTAATTGGCAGTGCGGAAGCCCGGGCGATTTTGCTCGAGCTTCACGGTATCAAGAGCGCGCGCCCGCTGAGCGACGAATTACTCGCCAGCATAATTGCGCGGACCGGCAATACGGTCGATCGGGTCGAGGTCAGCGAAGTCCGCGACGAAATTTATTACGCGAAGATCATCCTCGATCGCGGACGTTACGCGATCGACAGCCGCCCGAGCGATGCGATTGCGCTGGCGCTCGAAGTGGGGGCGCCAATCTATGTCGCGGGCGCACTGATGGAACCGCGAAGCGCGAGCGCGAGCCAGGTTCCGGTGCCGGCCACGGCCTCCAATTTCGGTATCACCGTCCAGCAGCTCACTCCGGATTTGGCGCAATATTTTGGCGTGACCGCCGGTAGCGGGGTAGTCGTCGCCAACTTCGATCGCGCGGCCGGCAGCGCGGGCGTGCAGCGCGGCGATATCATTGTCGCGGCCGGAGGCCATCCGGTGCGCACGCTCGCCGAATTCGCGAAGATCGCGAGCCCCGATGCGTCGCCGATCGCGCTGACGGTGCGGCGTGGAGCTGCGACGCTAACGATCACGATCGCACCGGCGGTCAAGGCGGGAGCGGCCGGCTAATCGCGGGCTATTTCCGGATCAGCAGGCTGCGGATGAAGCGTGGATCGATCGCCTCGGCCGGATCGATTTCCGCCAGGTCTTCTTCGATCATATTGAGACACGAGTTCACGTAATCGGCAGTGCGCCTGCGCGCCGGTTCGTCGAGGCGGGCGCGTAAGGCCTCCGCCACGCGCTGTTTGAAGCCCTCGGTGAGCCGCGCCGGCCGCGCACCGGACGTCATTATGGCGGCGCGCGCCTGTTCGAGCCGATGCGCCTCGATCGGTTCGATCGCGAGTCGTCCGTCGAGCGTGTAGCGCGCGAGCGCGGTCAGCAGGATTTGGCTGAGGCGGATATCGTAGCCGGCGATTTGCGCGCGAAATGCCGGCGCGGCGATATCGAGCATTAGCAAGGTCTTGAACAGTTCCGGCACGGCGTCAATTTGCTCGAGCAGTGCGTAGCCGAGATGCAGGTCGCGCATCGAGCGGAAGTCGCGCATGACCACGGAGCCGTCGCGATCGAGGCCGCCGAAAAATTGCGGCTGGCGCTGCATGAAGCCGGCGATAGCCTCGCGATATGGCGGATCGAGGTACGGGATTTCGCGCACCCGGTCGGTCGCCAGGCCGAGCTTGGCGACCACGGTCTCGGCGCGCTTGCGCAAATCGATGGTGAGGCTGACGCCGAGGCGAAAGAGTTGCTGCAGATGAGTATCGCGCAGATGTTCGATCGCGATTTTCAGGTCGCCGCCGGCCAGATGCTCGAGGCCGAGGTTCATATAATGATGCGTCATCTCGACCGCGACGCGCACGGCATCGAGGTCGCCGAAATCGACCGAACGCGCGACCAGCACCTGATTCGTCACGAAGGCCATCTCGCTGCGCAGCTGCCGTTTGCCCTGGGCCGCGAAGCCCGCGGTCAAGGCTGCGTTAAACAGTGAATTTTCAAGATCGGCGGCCGCCGGCGCCATCCCCGGCGGCAGGATTTCGTGATCGTCGAGGCCGTCGCGAATTGGCGGCGGATACTGCGCGCGAATCTGGAGGAAGTGCTGAGGGTTCAGGTAGGCGAAGATGGTCTGCGCGTCGAAGTAGTCGGGAAAGCCGCGGTCGGCCAGGCGCATGCTGCGAAAATGGTAGGCCTGTTCTTCGAGTTCCGCTTCGACCCCCCAGTAAATCTCGTCCATCAGGCCGGTGAAGTAGTTGTAGTCGCGCTCGAAACATTCTTCGAGGAATTCGAGGATGTGCGCGTGAATCGCGTCGTGGCGAATGAACTCGATCAGATAATTCTCGTCGAATTGCACGAAACGATCCGAGGGCGCGTCGGGCGAATCCTGCGGGTCGGCGAGCCGGTGCACGCGGATGTATTGGCGCAACAGCAGCGAAACCAGTTCGAGGTCGAGATCCATCAGGGCCTCGGCCATGCGCGCGCGGCCGGCCTCGGTCATCGCCTCGATCCATTCGCGCATACGGCCGAGGTTGGGGCGGTCCTTGTCCCAGCAATCGAGATCGAACAGCGAGCGGATTTGCTCGGGCACCGCGAGGCTCAACAGGTCGCCGGCATCGGCGACGCCGATTTCCTTGAGCGTGTAGAAGAGCGTTTCCGGCGCGAACGACTGCACCAGGCGTTCGGCTTCGGGCGCCGACAGAATTAGGTCGCGCTTCTGACGCGCGGGCAGGCCGTAAAGAAACTCGAGTTTCTCCTGGAACGGCAGGTTGAGAAATTCTTCTTGCCTGGTGTGCGGCATATGCTGCGTTCGCGGCGGCCCCTCTGCCCCCGCAAAATACCCCTCGCGTCAGAACGTTATCATGTTGGCGGCGCGCTGCGCCCATGCCCCGATTATATCCGAATCATCGGCGGCTGTGACTTCAGTCCGCGGAATTTCTGCGGCTGGTGAAGAAACCTGTGCATTCGCATGGTAACTTCGCGAAGGCGTCCAAACTGGAAAACCGATGGCAAGAGCAGCGCAACGACCGATAGCGATGACGATTGCGGGGAGCGACCCCAGCGGCGGCGCCGGCTTGCAGGCCGATCTGAAAACCTTTGCCGCCCACGACGTTTACGGCTTTTCGGTAATCACCGCGGTAATCGCGCAGAACAGTGCGCAAGTCGTTCGGGTGGAGCCGGTCGGCGCGGCGATGGTCGCCGAACAAATCGCGACAATCGCGTCCGAACGCCGTCCCGACGCGCTCAAGCTCGGCGCGCTGGCCGATGCCGAAATCGTCCGCGCTGTCGCGCAATCGATTCGCGACCTGCGGTTACCCGCGCCGGTGATCGACCCAGTGTTCGTTTCGAGCAGCGGCGCGCGCCTGCTCGATGAGGCCGGCGAGCATGCGCTGCGATCGTTGCTGGTACCGGTGGCGCGCGTGATCACGCCGAATATTCCGGAGGCCGAGACGCTGAGCGGCGTCGCGATCGACGGGCGCCTTGCGATGCGCGCGGCGGCGCGCGCGCTGCGCCGTATGGGCGCGCGGGCGGTGGTGATCAAAGGTGGGCATCCGTTCAGCGACGCCGAGCGCGTTAACGACGCGGGTCGCGCCGGTCGCAAGGCACGGACTGCCAGGGGGCGCGTGATCGATCTCCTTTTCGACGGCCGCGCGTTCACCGAATTCGCAACGCCGCGAATCGCCGGCGGCGGGGCGCATGGCACCGGATGCGCGTTTTCCGCCGCGATCGCCGCGCGGCTCGCACGTGGCGACGATCTCGAATCGGCGGTGCGTCGCGCGCAGGCGTTCGTCGCCCGCGCATTGCGCGCGAGCTTCACGCTGAGCGAGCACGGGCGCGCGCTGCTCGACCACGCAGTGCGCCGCTAGAGCACCGTCGTCGTCGGAACTCGCCCGGCAAGCATGACGGGGCCGATTGCGGACAGAATTAATGAACCTGTAAAATTATCTGACGAGTTTGCCGCCGGCCCGAAAACCATGAAACGGGGCGACTGAACGATGCGCTGCGCGAAGTGTAACTCAGAGAATCCCGAAGGCGGTAAATTCTGCCACGAGTGCGGCGCACAACTCGTTCGGGTTTGTGCGCAATGCGGCACGCCGAATCCATCCACCTCGAAATTCTGCGGCGAATGCGGTGCGCGGCTGATCGCCGCTGAGACTCGTCCGGCAGGTCCGGACAGTCCCGCGGCGTCCGCTGAAACGGTCGGGCAGACCGGCGCCGCCGCCGCCACGAATCGCGATCGGCTCGCCGCGCGCGCATCGATTGACGACCAACGCCCGCTGCGCGTATCCGCGGCAGTGCGCGACGGCGTCGCGGCGGGCGTGAGGGTCGCGCAGGCCGGCACTATCGTCGAAGGCGAGCGCAAGACCGTCACCGCGCTGTTCGCCGATATAAAAGGATCGACCGAACTGATGGAGGACCTCGACCCGGAGGAGGCGCAGGCGCTGGTCGATCCGGCGCTCGCTCTGATGATCGAGGCGGTACGGCACTTCGACGGCTATATCGTGCAATCCACCGGCGACGGGATTTTTGCGCTCTTCGGCGCGCCGGTCGCCCGCGAGGACCATCCGCTGCGCGCGCTCCACGCTGCTATGCGAATGCAGGACGAGCTGCGCAGCTACGGGGCGCGGCTGCGCGCCGAGGGCCGTCCGCCGATCGAAATCCGGGTTGGTGTGAACACCGGAGAAGTGGTGGTGCGATCGATTCAAACCGGGGCTCGCGAAACCGAGTACACGCCGATCGGCCACACCACCAATCTGGCCGCGCGGTTGCAGACGATTGCGTCAACCGGATCGATCGTGATCAGCAAGGAGACCGAACGGATCGCCGCGGGCTACTTTACGTTGAAGCCGCTCGGCCCGGTGAAGATTCGCGGCCTGAGCGATCCGATCGAGGTCTTCGAAGTCGTTGGCGTAGGCCCGTTGCGCACCCGCCTGCAAGCCTCGGCGATGCGCGGCCTGTCGAAGTTCGTCGGGCGCACGCGCGAGATCGAAAAGTTGAAGGAAGCGTTCGAGTCGGCCACGCGCGGCCATGGCCAGGTCGCCGCCGCCATAGCCGAAGCGGGCGTCGGCAAGTCGCGCCTGTTTCATGAGTTCAAAGCGGTGGTGGCTGGGCCCGCGATGACGCTGGAGGCCTATTCGGTTTCGCATGGCCGGGCATCCGCCTATCTGCCGGTCATCGATTTGCTCAATCGATATTTTGCGATTACGCCGGAGGATGACCGGCGGCGGCGGCGCGAAAAGATCGGCGGAAAAATCCTGATGCTCGATCGGGAACTCGAGGACACGCTGCCATTGCTGATCGCGCTGCTCGGGGTGGAAGCGCCCCCCGCGTCCCCGGCGGCGCGGCCTGGCGAGAGACCGCCGGGCGGCATGGACGCGCATATGCGCCGGCGTGGAACGCTCAAGGCGATCGAGCGAATTCTGCTGCGTGAAAGCCTCAATCAGCCGCTGATTCTCATATTCGAGGACCTCCACTGGGTCGATGGCGCCACGCAGGGCCTGCTCGATTCGCTGGTCGAAAGCGTCGCCGGAGCGCGCATCCTGATGCTCGTGAACTATCGTCCCGAATATCGCCATCGATGGTCCGAGATGCCCAATTACACTGAGCTCAGGCTCGAGCCGCTGGGAGTCGCGGGCGCCAACCAGATGCTCGACGCGCTGCTCGGCGAGAGCGCCGAGGCGGCCTCCGCGGCGGCGGCAAACGGTGCGTCGCACGCAGATCAGGCCACGCTGGCCGAGCTCAAACGCTTCATCATCGACAAGACCGACTGCAATCCGCTGTTCATGGAAGAGATGGTGCGGACGCTGTTCGAACGTGGCGCACTGCGGCGCGACGGCCGGCTCGAAATTGCGCTGCCGCTCGACGAGATCCGGATTCCGCCGACCGTCAACGGGATTCTCGCCGCGCGTATCGACCGTTTGCCGCCGGAGCAAAAGGAGCTGCTGCAGACGCTCGCGGTGATCGGCAAGGAATTTACGCTGAGCCTGGTGGCGCAAGTCGCGCCGCCCGCTTTCACTGCGCGCCTGGACCCGATGATGGCGGACTTGCAAGCGCGCGATTTCGTGTACGAGGAGCCTCAACCCGGGGAATCGAAATACTGCTTCAAGCATGCGCTGACGCAGGAAGTCGCCTACGGTTCGCTGCTGAGCGAGCGGCGCAAATTGCTTCACGAGCGCATCGCCCAGGCGATCGAGGAGCGCTGCTCGGATTGCGTCGAAGATTTAGTTTCGGCCCTCGCGCATCATTATAGTCGCAGCGGCAATACGGCCAAGGCGGTCGAATGTCTCGGTCACGCGGGAAGGCAATCGGCGGGCCGGGCGGCATACGGCGAGGCGGTCGAACGCGTTTCGGAAGGCCTCGCACTGTTGCGCATGCTGCCGGCGACGCCCGAGCGCCATCGCCGCGAGCTCGCGATGCAGACCGCGCTCGGCCAATATCTCATTCCACAAAAAGGCGTCGCCGCCGAAGAGGTCAGGATTGCACTCGAACGCGCGCGCGAACTCGCGGTTGAATATGGCGACGAGCGCGAGATTTTCTGGATCGTCTATGGCCTCCAGTTTCATTATCTTGTGCGCCTGGAACTGAAGACCGCGCTCGAGATCGGCAAACGCCAACTCGAGCTGGCCGAACGCTCGGGCGCACCCGCGATGCGAATGGGCGCATATGTGGCGCTCGCGCAAACCCTGTTGCTGACCGGTGAACCCGAGGCCGCACGCGACCTCTGCGACCGCGCGACGTTGCTGCCACGCGAGCTTCCCGATTTCCCGCTCAGTGATATCGGCGACGCGCGTGGGATGATTCTCTCGATCTCGGCGAGCGCGCTCGCCCTCACCGGCTACATCGATCAGTCGCTGCGCCGCAGCGAAGAGGCGGTCGCCATCGCGCGATCGACAGGCCCTCATTCGCTGATCGTGGCAATTCACAGCGCTGCCGAATTACGCTTTCGATTAGGTGATTGGCGCGGCACACTCGAACGCGTCGCCGAGGTCGAAGCGCTGGCGACGCAACGCGATCTGCCGCTATGGGTCGCCTACGCCATGGAACTTCGCGGACAGGCGCTGATCCACCTCGAGCAGGTGGCGGACGGCATCGAATTGATGAAGCAAGGAGGGACCGCGTTCGAGACCACTCGTGCCGTCGGGCTCCAATGGCGGATACATTACGCCGACGCACTCGGGCGGCTGGGGCGTGCCGAAGAGGCGCTCGCGTTGATAGACGATGTCGAACAGGGTCTCGCGGATGCGGGCTGGGCGATGGGCGCCGCCGAACTCCATCGCTTGCGCGGCGAATTTCTGCTGACGCGCGGTGCGGCTGGCGATGCGGAGGCGGCGGAGGTGTCGTTGCGCGATGCGATCGAGGTCGCGCGCCAACAACACGCTCGTCTATTCGAACTGCGCGCGGCCAACTCGCTCGCGCTACTGCTCGAAAGGACCGGGCGCCGCGAACAGGCGCGCGCGCTGCTCGCGGATATTTACGACTGGTTTACCGAGGGCTTCGATGCGCTCGATCTGACGGAGGCGCGCACGCTGCTCGAGCGACTCGCCGAGCGCTCGGTGGCAAACCGGCCCGGATGATTTATCCGAGCAGCTCGCGCAACGCCGCCACGAAATTGTGACCCCTCTCCGCGCCGCCGCCGAGTTTTATCAAGGCGTAGCGTTCGTCCTCGTCGAGGCGATCCCAGGCCGGCTGGTCGAGCGCGATACCCGCGGCCCTGGCGTTCTCGACCAGTGTCTGCGGGGGCGCCGCCGGCGGCTCCGCCGATCGCTTCACCTCGTCTGGCAGCGCTTTGGCCGCGACCCCTGACCGCGCCCGCACCGCTCCCTCTACAAAGCTTCGCAGCGCGTCGCGTTCGTCGTCCGCAGCGCTCGGCAAATGGCAAATCGCCAACCGTTCGTACTGCGCGAGCGCCTGCCATTGCTCGAGGCTGACCTTAAAGCCGACGCGGTCGAGCTTGCGCCGCACCGCCATCGGCACGCATGCCAGTTCATGATGGACTTCGTCTTCAAATCTGAAACGCCGAATCATTTCTTGACCTCGCCCCGAGGCGCTCGCGTTCGCCGGCGCCGCACCCCTACATCAACCAACGCGATTGTACACCGCCGCGCAAGCCCAGCCTCTTGACCTAATCGCCTCGATGAACGACGCTGATTTTCCGGACCGCCGCTCAAATTTATCCCGGCGCCGCGCGAATCTCGCGCCGCTTTCGTCAACGCCGGCGGACCGCTTGCGGAGTTTCGATGGCGCTCGATCATTCATGGGACAGGGCTGCGGTCATGGCGATCGTCCACGCTCTAAAAGATCAACCCGGCGCGCTGATGCCGATACTGCGGCGTATCCAGGACGACCTCGGCTGGGTTCCCGCGAGGTGTATTCCGCTCGTCGCCGACGAACTGAACCTCTCGCGTGCCGAGGTCCACGGCGTCGTGAGCTTCTTTCATGATTTCCGTCACGAGCCGCCGGGCCGCAATGTCGTGCGCATCTGCCGCGCCGAATCGTGTCAGGCGATGGGCGCGGCTGCACTCGCCGATCACGCGCGCCAACGCCTGGGCGCCGACTTCGGCGCCACCAGTGCCGACGGCGCCTTCTCGCTCGAAGCGGTCTATTGCCTGGGAAATTGCGCGTGCTCGCCCGCCGCCCTGATTAACGGCGAATTGCTCGGCCGCGTCACGCCCGCCCGCTTCGACGATGCGGTTTCACGCCTGGTGCGCCGATGAATTCCCCTGCGATGGCGACGGTTTATGTCCCGTGCGATTCCAGCGCGCTGTCCTTGGGCGCGCAAGCCGTCGCTGACGCGATCGCCGCCGAAGCCAAACGCCGCAAGCTCTCTCTCAAATTGATTCGCAACGGCTCGCGCGGCCTCTACTGGCTCGAACCGATGGTCGAAGTCGCTACTCCGCGCGGCCGCGTCGCCTACGGCCCGGTCGCCGCCGCCGATGTCTCCGCGCTCTTCGACGCCGGCTTTCTCGACGGCGTCCAACATCGGCTCGCGCTCGGCCTTACCGACGACATCCCGCTGCTCAAGCGCCAGTCGCGCCTCACCTTCGCCCGCGTCGGCGTCACCGATCCGGTCTCGCTCGACGACTATCGCGCGCACGGCGGCTATCGCGGCCTGGCCCGCGCGTTGGCGATGTCGGGCGCGGCAATCGTGGAGGAAATCACCGCCTCAAACCTGCGCGGCCGAGGTGGCGCGGCCTTTCCCGCCGGTATCAAGTGGAAAACCACGCTCGACCAAAACTCGGCGCAGAAGTACGTCGTCTGCAACGCCGACGAGGGCGACTCCGGCACTTTCTCCGACCGCATGGTGATGGAGGGCGACCCCTTCGTTCTGATCGAAGGCATGACGATCGCGGGTGTGGCGGTGGGCGCGAGCGCGGGCTACGTCTACCTGCGCTCCGAATATCCCCATGCGCTACGCACGCTAACCTCCGCGATCGACGCCGCCACGCGGGCCGGTTACCTCGGCGCCAGCGTCTGCGGCAGCGGCAAGCCCTTTCGGCTCGAGGTGCGCGTCGGCGGCGGCGCCTATATCTGCGGCGAAGAAACCGCGATGCTCGAAAGTCTCGAAGGCAAGCGCGGCGTGATTCGCTTTAAGCCGCCGCTGCCCGCGGTCGCAGGCCTTTTCGGACAGCCAACCGTGGTCAACAACGTCATCACGCTGGCTTCCGTGCCCGCGATTCTCGACCGTGGCGGAAAATACTACAACGAGTATGGCGTCGGCCGCTCGCGCGGAACGATCCCGCTCCAGCTTGCCGGCAACGTCAAGCGCCCGGGGCTGTTCGAGCTGCCCTTCGGACTCACCCTGCGCCAACTAATCGATGATTTCGGCGGCGGCACGGCCAGCGGCCGTCCGCTGCGTGCGGTCCAGGTCGGCGGCCCGCTCGGCGCGTATTTCCCCGACGCGATGCTCGATCTTGCGATCGATTACGAAGCCATCGCCGGCGCCGGCGGATTGCTCGGCCACGGCGGCGTCGTGGTCTTCGACGATACCGCCGATCTCGCCCAGATGGCCCGCTACGCGATGGAATTCTGTGCCCTCGAGTCCTGCGGCAAATGCACCCCGTGCCGCATCGGCTCGACTCGCGGGGTCGAGGTCATCGATCGCATCATCGCCAATCGCGAGCGCTCGGCCAACGTCGAACTGCTGCGCGACCTCTGCGATACCATGACCGCGGGCTCGCTCTGCGCGCTGGGCGGCCTAACGCCGCTGCCCGTGTTGAGCGCGCTCAAATATTTCCCCCAGGATTTTGGTCTTCCGCCGATCAAAGCCGCTAGTATTGAGTAGGGCAGGGGGCTCGCCGATTTCGACCGAACGGGAGTGAAGCCGTGTTATCGATCAACGACAAGGACCTCGGCACGCCGGCGCGCGAAAGCGCAACGCTGATCACGCTCGAAGTGGACGGCCGCACCGTTACCGTTCCCGCCGGCACCTCGGTAATCCGCGCCGCCGCACTCGCCGGCGTGGCGATTCCCAAGCTCTGCGCCACCGACTCGCTCGAACCGTTTGGCTCGTGTCGCCTCTGTCTGGTCGAAATCGAGGGGCGCAAGGGCTTCCCCGCCTCGTGCACTACGCCGGTGGAAGCCGGCATGAAAATCCGCACTCAAAGCGAACCGCTCGCCGGGCTCCGCCGCAACGTGATGGAACTCTACATGTCGGACCATCCGCTCGACCCGTTCGAATGCAAGGCGGGCGGCAAGTGCGAGCTGCACGAGATGGCCAACGCGGTCGGCCTGGTCCACGTGCGCTACGGCGACGGCGGCCGCAATCATCTCGCTTCGCCAATCGACGACAGCAACCCCTACTTCTCCTTCGATTCGTCGCGCTGCATCGTATGCTCGCGATGCGTCCGTGCTTGCGACGAAACCCAAGGCACCTTCGCCCTGACCATCGAGGGCCGCGGCTTCGACTCGCAGATGGTCGCCGGCCAGCATCAACCTTACATCGACTCCGAATGCGTCTCGTGCGGCGCGTGCGTGCAGGCCTGCCCGACCGACGCGTTGATGGAAAAATCGCTGCTCGAAAACGGCCGCGCCGATCGCGCAGTCGTCACCACCTGCGGCTATTGCGGCGTCGGCTGCTCGTTCAAGGCCGAGTTGCGCGGCGACCAGGTGGTGCGCATGGTACCGAACAAGGATGGCCTGCCCAATCACGGCCATTCATGCGTCAAGGGCCGCTTTGCGTGGGGCTACGCGACCCATCCCGATCGCATCAAGCGCCCGCTGATGCGCCGGCGTATCAGCGATCCGTGGCAGGAAGTTTCCTGGGACGAGGCGATCGCCTACGCTGCCTCCGAGTTCAAGCGCGTCCAGCGCAAGTACGGGCGCGGCGCGGTCGGCGGCATCACGTCATCGCGATGCACCAACGAGGAAGCTTACCTCGTCCAGAAACTCGTGCGCGCCGCCTTCGGCAACAACAACGTCGATACCTGCGCCCGCGTCTGCCATGCGCCCACCGGCTACGGACTCAAGACCGCCTTCGGCACGCCCGCCGGCACCCAGGACTTCGACTCGGTTAATCAGGCCGACGTCATCATGGTGATCGGCGCCAACCCGACCCAGGGTCATCCCGTATTCGCGTCGCTCATGAAGCGGCGCTTGCGCAGCGGCGCGCGCCTGATCGTTGCCGACCCCCGCGAAATCGAACTGGTGCGGCTGCCGCATGTCGCCGCCGACTACTTTCTGCAAATGACCCCCGGCACCAACGTCGCGCTCTTCAACGCGCTCTCGCACACGGTCGTGACCGAGGGTTTGATCGACGAGAAGTTCGTGGCCGAACGCTGCGAGGTGCGCGACTTCAAGGCCTGGCGCGACTTCATCGTCGAGCCGCGCAATTCGCCGGAGGCGGCCGAAAAAATCACCGGCGTCCCGGCCGAAAAAATTCGCGGCGCCGCCCGCCTGTTCGCGCACGGACCCAACTCCGCCATCTACTACGGACTCGGCGTCACCGAACACAGCCAGGGCAGCACCGCGGTGCTCGCGATGGCGAACTTCGCGATGGTCACCGGGATGCTCGGGCGCGCCGGCGTCGGCGTCAATCCGTTGCGCGGCCAGAATAACGTCCAGGGCTCCAACGACGTCGGCTCCTTCCCTCACGAATTGACCGGCTATCGCCACGTCGCCGACCCGCAGTTGCGCGCCGATTTCGAAAAGGTCTGGCACGTCACGCTCGATCCCGAGCCCGGCCTGCGCATCCCGAACATGTTCGACGCTGCCCTCGACGGCAGCTTCCTCGGCCTCTACGTCGAAGGCGAGGATATCGCGCAATCCGATCCCAATTCGCAGCACGTCGCCGCCGCGCTCGCTGCGATGGAGATCGTCGTCGTTCAGGACATCTTCATGAACGAGACCGCGAAATACGCTCACGTCTTTTTGCCGGGCTCTTCATTCCTCGAAAAAAACGGCACCTTTACCAATGCCGAGCGCCGTATTTCGCGCGTGCGCAAAGTCATGTCCCCGCTTGCTGGCAAGGAGGATTGGGAAGTCACCTGCGCACTTTCCAACGCACTCGGCTATCCGATGGACTACAACCATCCGTCCGAAATTATGGACGAAATCGCGCACCTGACTCCCACCTTCGCCGGTGTCAGCTACGCTTTGCTCGACCGCCTCGGCTCCGTCCAATGGCCGTGCAACACCGCCGCTCCTGCGGGCACCGCCGTGATGCATGTGGGTGAGTTCGTGCGTGGCAAGGGCCGCCTGCTGATGACCGAGTACGTCGCGACCGACGAGCGCACCACCTCGCGCTTCCCGTTGATTCTGACCACCGGGCGCATCCTCACGCAGTACAACGTCGGCACGCAGACGCGCCGCACCATGAACGTCGCCTGGCATCCCGAGGACGTGCTCGAGATTCATCCGCACGACGCCGAACAGCGCGGCGTTCGCGAGGGCGATTGGGTCGAAGTATCGAGCCGCGCCGGCGCAATCGCTCTGCGCGCCGAGATTACCGAGCGCGTCGCGCCGGGCGTCGTCTATACGACCTTTCACCATCCGGAAACCGGCGCCAACGTCGTCACCACCGAGAACTCCGATTGGGCCACCAACTGTCCCGAATACAAGGTGACCGCTGTGCAGGTGATGCCGACGGCGCGCCGCCCCGAACGCGTGCCCGCGACTCATGCGACCCCCGCCGCCCGCTAACGAGTAAGGCCTCTGAATTCGCGGGTTCTCTGTGGTTCCCCGTGAGCCGGCTGTTTCAGGCGTCGCGACCCTCAGTCTCGCCGCCGCGCTCGCGATGCTCGGGTTCGATTGCCAAGTCTCGCGTCCGCGCGCTCATGCGGTCGCGCAACGACTCCCCTGCACCATCCGCTATACCTGTCACTTAAATCACTGTGGGAAGTGTGAAACCTTTCAAAGGTTTCACTGAAACTTGAAGCTCCAGGTTCTTCAACCACCAGCTTGCGCGCCGCTGCGCGCTTTGCCCTCGATTCGTAATCGTAATAATAATTGAAAGCGGCAGATTACCCGTTCGACTCACCATGGATATTAATCACCTGGTCAAGATGGCCAACGAGATCGGCGGCTTCTTCGAGTCTGTCCCCGACCATGAAGAGGGCGTCAACTCGATCGCGCAGCATCTCAAAAATTTCTGGGAGCCGCGCATGCGCCGCCAGATTATCGACTACGCCCGCCGCGACGACGGCGACCTGACACCGATCGTGCGCGAGGCCGTCCTGCGCCTCGAGCTGAATTCAGGGCCGGCCTGAGCGTGATCCGCGGTGCGATTTCCGGCTTCGGCGAGGTCGCGGCACAGGCGCACCTTCCCGGATGGCGTACGCGATCCGAAGTCGCCCTCGTCGCGATTCACGACCCGGTTTCCGAGCGCCGCCACCACGCGATCAATCTCGCCAAAAACGCCCGCATCTACGACGACCTCGACCTGATGCTCGACGGCGAGGCGCTCGATTTTGTCGATATCGCCAGTCCGCCCGCCTTTCACGCCGCGGCCGTGCGCAAGGCGCTCGAAGCCGGCGCCAACGTGCTGGTCGAAAAACCGCTCTGTCTCGCGCCCGCCGAATTCGACCAACTGGCCGCGCTTGCCGCACGCAATTCGCGCGTTCTGATGTGCGTGCATAACTGGAAGCATGCGCCGGCCTATCGCCGCGCCTATGACCTCATTCGCGCGGGCGTCCTCGGCGAACTCCGCTATCTTGCGCTCGCGCGGATGCGCAGCGGGCCGGCGGGCGCGGGCGGTAGTACGGTCGGCGGTGAACGCTGGCGGCTGGCGGCGACGACCGGCGGCGGCATCCTCATCGATCACGGATGGCATGTCTTCTACCTGATGCAATGGTTGATGGGCGGCGCCGCGCCGCTCGCGGTCTCGGCCCATCTCGGCTTCCAGCCCGGCGCGCCTGTTCAATCCGGTGCGACTATTCAAGCGCACGCGCTGGTTGACGACCTCGCCGACCTGCGCATCGAGTTTCCCGACGGCCGTATCGCCCAGGCCCACCTCTCGTGGCGCAGCCCGGTGCGTCGCACCTCAGCCGTCATTTACGGCGAGCATGCGATGCTCGAAATCGAGGGCGAACGGCTCATCCTGAGCAGTCGGTCGGGTGCTGTAGAGAACCATTCCGTAACCGACATGCCCGACGACTCGTATCATTCGGCGTGGTTCGGCGGCATGGCTGCCGACTTCGAACGTGCGATCGCCGAGGGTGCGGACGGCCCGACCGTGCGCGAAAACCAGTCCGAAGTCCGCTCCGCCCTCGCCCTCACCGACGCGGCCCGGCGCGCGGCCGCCGCTGGCCACCGAATCCCCCTCTCCCCCTCGTCCTGACGCAGATTCCCAAAATCAAAGTTGCTATGGGTATCCTGCAGCAACAAGTCACAGGGGAAATTCCGGCCAACCGGAAAACACCGATGATGTGATTTGTGATGGGTGGATGGGCGTATCGTACCCATGAGGACTAAGAATATATGATAACGCGACTAGGAAGACTTACATTGTGGCTCGTAGCCTTTGTAGTAGGAAGTATATTATTAATCACAATATTAATCATCGGCTATGGATTGCTGAACGGTCCTCCGTCTGATGCCACCCTGGAGCGCCGGTTTCCTAGCCGTGAGCCGTATTTGCAGCAACTTGTTGTGATGGCCCAGCAAGACGTACATGTGGTTAGAATCGCGAACGACTTTACATGGCTGGATACCGATGCCTCTTGGCCGAGGGCAAACGTGGGATTCTCTTGGGACCGTTGGAATCGCTATCGGGATTTATTTCTTCACGCCGGTCTTCCGATGGGAATTTATAAGGGCGCCGAGGTTGAAATTTTTTTTCCCACGTACGCCTTCGGAATTGCTCCAGCGGGCTCAGACAAAGGTTACGTCTATTCCGAGAAGCCACCATCGCCAATTGTAGGCTCATTGGATAGCATACCAAATAACATTAAGCTCTCAGACAACTACTTGGCATTCAAACCATTGAAGAACAATTGGTACATCTATCGCCCTGAAGAATGAAGCTCCATAATTGACGGAATCTCTAGCCGCTCCGCGCCGGCCACGCCGTGTTGGACTGCCTGAAGAAAATTTTACGAGCTGGTGAGTCAATGAAAGCTGGCATAACTCAGTCACCAATTGGGAAATATCGCGTGAGAGACCTTAACGCGTGCGACCAGAACAAATGACTTAGGTAGGAACCCATGAATCGGAGAAGTGGATTACTGCGCATAACCGCAATTATCGGTGGTGGATTGGGAATTTTAATACTTTCTCAGCTATATCGCATATATATAGAGCCAAGGTTTCGTTTATCGGATGCGTATTTACTACTTAATTGCGTAATCGTCGCGGTGATTACTGTGTCAATTATTCGGACAGGCATGCGTAATCCAGAATGGCAGAAAACCCCGCGACTTCTCATAATCGGGTCAATCGGAGTGCTCGGAGCCGCATCAACTATATTGCTTTCGATAAGCTTATTGTTATCTGGCGCTTCAGCTTCGCTCGCTGAAACAGCCGCTCTAACAGGAGCGTCATGCGGAGGAGTATGGCTGATCTCTTTACAAATTTTTTTTATCGTCAAAGCAAAGATTGCCCAGGAGCGTTTCTCGGTGCAGTGGCGACCTTCGCGGCGAACATTCCCAACGGGTTCGAATGAGCCATGAACACCTTGGCGCTCGCGAGTGCAGAGGACTTAATCTTTCCGTTATCAGCCGAATAATTCTTCGGAGGACGGGATCACTACAGTCAGAATTCTCATCCTGCCAGGGCGAGAATTCTCCTTCAGCGAATGCCCTTATTTCTTTTCGCCCATGCATGCATAAAAAGACCCGCAAGAACGATGAGAGCCAGCAGATAGCCAAACACAGTAACCACCCCGCTTAGTCTATTGTGAAGTCGCGGTTCTGAGTATCCCGAAATCTCGAGGACACCGATAATTAGAATATTCATCAGAACGGCAATCCAAACTCGAGTTTCAAACTGCGATTTAGCTTTTCTGTACCCTACATGAGCGAGGACAGTTAATCCTACGAAATACAGTATGCTTATTAAGGATACAGATACAGAAAGGGGAGCGAGAATATGAATCAAACCGGCAGGCGGTGCCGTAAAGACATAAAGCAGCACACTCGTGATCAGAACCAGAAATAACCTTGCCATTAACTTAGGACTCCGAGTCAAGGTTTCTCCAGCTTTAGTCACTTGTCAGGTAGCGGCGATTCCACCTTCGGGTCGTCGTTCAGACCGCGCGAGGTCTCACTCAGCCCCCGTGAAGTATCCATGAAACAGGCCGTCGGGGTCGTGCTTGTGCCTGAGCGTCTGCAAGCGTTCCCAATTGGCCGGCGAATAGGATCGCGCAGCGCGGGTGCGATACTGCCCGTCCATTCGCCGCCGCGCCGAATCTAACAGAGTTGTCGCGGGGCGTTCCCCGCTAGTGCTTCCCCCTTGATCGGATTGGTCGGCCGAATCCATTTCATTTCATTACCTCGGCGAAATCCCAGCATGTTGTGTCAGCATTCGGGTAGTGGGTGTTTTTGAAAATCAACCAGCTAACCCTTGTCAAACAGCGGATCGAACGCGTCGAGAGCGTCGGTATCCCTCAATTGGATCAACCCCGCTTGGTGTGCATGCACTCACTTCGAGCCCGGGTCCATCCGGACCTTCCACGCTGCTTCACAAACGCGCAGCTCATTTGGAAAATGGCCGGTCCCGTTATCGGTCACTTAACGCGGGCGACACAAAATCCTGTCCACAACCCCATCCTGACCGATCGGCCCGGACCCGTATTGACTATCCGGTCTGCCCGGTTATGATGCTACTTGACCGCTTGGTTAGGGACTCGCTTACGGGCACCCGTACTGGTCGCCGAGGGATCCACGAGAGCCTCGGCGCAGCGCGAAAATGGTAGAGAGAGTGGGGCGTTGGGCGTGGAGTATGCGAGTCGGCGGTCGAGACCTAAGGAGTAATTTGACGGCGGAATTTGAGTTCGGCGGCGACCAAAATGAATGCGGCTGAACCGCGTGTTAGCTCTTCCGAGACCCGCGCGCAGGATTCCCGCGATGAAATCCTGAAAGCGGCGATGCGTCTGTTTGCGATGCGGGGTTTTCACGAGACCTCGATGTCGGAAGTTGCGCGCGCGGCCAGCGTCAGCAAAGCCCTCATCTTCTGGCACTTTAAGACCAAAGAAGAGCTCTTCATGGCGGTATTGAACCGCCTCCTCGAGCCTTATTTCATCGATTTCGCCGAAGAGGCGGGCGCGCTCGACGAAAAGGCTCAATTACTTCGACTGATCGAGCTGTATTTGCTGTTCGTGCGCGAAAATGCGAGTTCGATTCGTTTTTTCGTCGCGCAACTGCTGCACGACGAAAAGCTCTCCGACGAGCTCACCAGCCAGGTGTTGCAACTCTACGACGGTTACCGCACTTTATTGATCGATTTGATTGGTCGTGCGCAGGAAAAACAGCTGTGCAAACGCGATTTTCCGCCCCGGGCCACCGCGAGCTTCCTGCTCTCGATGCTCAATGGCCTGCTCATCGAATTCCTGTTTACCGGCGACGAGGGCGTTGATCTCATGAGCGCAATCGCGATGTTGCGCAATTGGCTGTTCGGTGATGTGCCGCAACCCGGTCCGGGAGAACTTCCGCCATCGCCCTGAAGTCTCTCGACCGGCCAGGATACCTGGAGAACGCTGGAGAACGATTGTTATGCGTGTGCCGCTTAGACAAATGATTGACCTCGGCCGCTACATGAGCCGCAAGAAGCGCGCCGGGGAAAAATATTTTCCACTGGTCTTGATGCTCGAACCGCTGCACGCCTGCAACCTCGCCTGCGTCGGATGCGGCCGTATCGTCGAGTATAAAGATACGATTCGCGACCAGATGTCGCTCGAAGACGCGCTCGGCTCCGCCGCCGAGGCCGACGCCCCGATCGTCTCCATCTGCGGCGGCGAGCCGCTCATGTACAAACATATAGCGGCGCTCACCAAGGGACTGATCGAGCAGCAGAAGCGCCACGTCATGATCTGCACCAACGCGATTCTGATGGAGCGCTTCATCAAGCAGGTCGAGCCCAGCCGCTACCTCAGCTTCAATCTGCATATCGACGGGATGCGCGAAACCAACGATCGCATCGTCGATCGCAACGGCCATTTCGACACCGTCGTCAAAATGATCAAGCTGCTCAAGGAGTGCGGCTATCGCGTCCAGACCAACTCGACTATCTTCCGCGAGACCAGCGCCGAGGAGGTCGAGCAGTTGATTCGCTTCCTCGGGGATATGGGCGTCGATGGCCTGCTGCTGACCCCCGGCTACCATTACCAGGTGCTCAATAACGACGACCTCTACCTGCGCAAGGAGGAGATGCCGCTCAAGTTTCAGCGCGTGCGCAAGCTGGCCGACGATTACAAAATCGTTAACACGCCGATTTATCTCGATTACCTCGTCGGCGAACGAGATCTCCTGTGCAGCCCCTGGACCACCGTTACGCGCAATCCGCAGGGCTGGAAGGGCCCCTGCTACCTCATCACCAACGGCCACTACAAGTCCTTCGCCGAGCTCCATGCCGCGACCGATTGGGAATACTACCGCACCAAACAGGACATCCGCTGCCGCGACTGCAAGCTCCATTCGGGTTTCGAGGGAACCGTTGCGATGGATTTCGGCAAGAACCTCAAGGATTCGTGGAGGATGGTGCGTCATTACATCTCTTAGCGCGACGTGTTCCGGTCCGCTGGCCGCGGCGCCCTCGGCCTGTCCGTAATTCGCCCGGGCGCCCGAATTTGATGGCGCGACGCGATTGAGTAACCATACGATGCAGGAAGCCAAGCCCGTCCATCGAAATATTGCGCGAGATATTGCGGCTGACCATGGTCCGCGGCCGGCGCCCGATGGCCGTTCCAAAATCGACTTCGACCGCTATCTCCACGACCGCGCCGCCCTCGTCGAGCGATCCCTCGACGCATGCGTCGCCGCGCCCGACGGTCCCGCCGGCCGGCTCTTCGAGGCGATGCGTTATAGCTTGATGGCCGGTGGCAAACGCCTGCGCCCGGTGCTCGCCCTCGCCGCATGCGAAGCCGTCGGTGGCCCGCTCGAAGCCGCTCTCGACCTCGCCTGCGCCATGGAAATGATCCACACCTACTCGCTCGTCCACGACGATCTCCCGTGCATGGACGACGACGATTTGCGCCGCGGCCGCCCGACCAATCACACGGTCTTCGGCGACGCCATCGCCACCCTTGCCGGCGACGGCCTCCTCACCGACGCCTTCAAGGTGCTCGCCTCATCGACCGCTTCCGCCCGCCCGCCGCACTCGGCGCAGGCCTTGCTCGAGACTATCGCGGAGCTCGCCGAAGCGGCTGGCTCTGCCGGTATGGTCGGTGGGCAGGTGATCGATTTGCTCGGCGAAGGCCAGCCTATCGAGCTCGAACGACTCGAATACCTCCACAGCAAAAAAACCGGCGCGCTGTTCGTCGCCGCGGTCTGCGGCGGTGCTCGGCTTGGCGGCGCCACCCCGGCTCAGTTGTCGTCGCTGCGCGAATATGCGCGAGCGCTCGGCCTCGCCTTTCAGGTCATCGACGATCTCCTCGATGTCGAAGCGTCAACCGAGACCATGGGCAAGCGCACGAATAAAGATGATGCGCGCGGCAAAGCGACCTATCCCGCCCTGATCGGCGTCGCCCGCTCGCGCCAGCTCGCCCGCGATCTCGCAACTCGGGCGCAAGCGGCGCTCGCGCATTTCGACCGTCGCGCCGATCCCTTGCGGATGCTCGTGACGTTTGCCGTGGAGCGCAAGCTGTGACCGCCGACCGCCTCGCCGAATCGCCGGAAGTTGCGGTCGCCTCCGGCCGCCATCCGCACGACCCTCACGGTTATGAGGCCGATGCGCGTGCCGCCCATCCGCGCCAGGCGATGCTGCTTGAGCCCGGGCGCCTCGAGTTGCGCGATTTCGCGCCGCCCCATCCCGGGCCCGGTGCGCTCCTGCTCGAAATAAAATGCGCCCTGAGCTGCGGCACCGATCTCAAAACCTTTCGCCGCGGCCATCCGATGTGGAAGCTGCCCGCGCCGTTCGGTCATGAATTCTCGGGCGTCGTCGCCGAAGTCGGCGCGGGAGTCGATCGCTTCAAGCTTGGCGACGCGATTATGGCTGCGCCCACTGCACCCTGCGGCGCCTGTTTCTATTGCGATCGCGGTCAGGAAAATCTGTGCCCGCAGGCCATGGATCGCATGGTCATGGGTGCCTATGCCGATTACCTTCTCCTGCCGCCCCATGTCGTCGTGCGCAACGCTTTCATCAAGCCGCCCGCGCTGCCCTTCGAGGAAGCCGCCCTGCTCGAACCGCTCGCCTGCGTCGTGCACGCCCACGCCATGGCCCGGCCCGAACCGCACGAGACCGTGCTCATCGTCGGCGCCGGCCCGTTCGGCCTGCTGCACATGCTCGCGTTAAAGGCCGCCGGCGTTCACTCCGTCGCAGTCGCTGGACGCGGCGCCAGCCGTCTCAAATGGGCCGGCGAACTCGGCGCCGCTCAGGTGATCGACGTTGCCCGGACCGACGCTGCCGAAGCGCTCGGCAAGCTCAACGGCGGCTACGGCCCCGACCTCGTTATCGAATGCACCGGGCAGGTCGCCGGCTGGCACGACGCATTCGCCCGCGTGCGCCGCGGCGGGCGCGTGGTATTTTTCGGCGGTTGTCCGGCCGACACCGCGCTCAGCGTCGACACCCGCCGGATGCATTACGACAACCTGACCCTGCTCGCCCCGTTTCATTTCCGCCCGCGCGACGTCCGCGCCGCCTTCGAGCTCTTGTCCGCCGGAACTCTCGGCGCGGGCCGCATCATCAACGCGCGCAGATCGCTCGGCGATCTCGCCGATGTATTTCTCATGCTCGAGCGCGGCGACGTGCTCAAGTGCGCCGTTATTCCATAAAGCGATTCCCTGATTCGACCCGCCCGGCCGGCATTTCGCCGTAGGGGAATGGAGCACAACCAACCTGGTAATTCATAAATGGATCAAGTCTCTCATATGATGACGGACGGGCAGGGGACGGTCGCCGCCGTCTCGCCGCGCGATGAATTTTCCGCCAAGGTCGATCACACTATCGCCGAGGCCCAACGCGCCCTGCTCCAGCAGCAACATCCCGAGGGCTACTGGCAGGCCGCGCTCGAAGCGAACGCCGAGATGAACGCCGAGTACATCATCTTCAACCGCTTCATGGAGCTCGAGCCCGATCCCGCCCTTGACGCCAGGCTCAAAAAAGTCCTGATCGAGACCCAGCAGGGCGACGGCAGTTGGACCCTGTTTCCCGGCGGCGAGGGTCATATTTCGACCACCATCGAAGCCTACTTCGCGCTCAAGCTCACCGGCCTCCGCGCCGGCGACGAGCCCATGATGGAGGCGCGCCGCTGGATTCTTGCCCGCGGCGGCATCTCCAGCGCCGGTACGCTCGCCCGCTTCTATCTCGCCGCGATGAATCAGGTCACCTGGGACGCCACGCCCTCGATGCCGGTGGAAATCACCCTGCTACCCAACTGGTTCCCGGTCAACATGTACGAGCTCTCGTCATGGGCGCGCGGTACCCTCTTCGCCCTTATGGTGCTCCAGGCAAAGCGCCCCGCCCGCACCATCGACTGGATCGAAGGCGTCCTCGAACTCTACATCCAGCCGCCCCATTTCACCGTCTTCAAGATGCCCCATGGCAAGCGCCTGTTCTCGCTGCGCAACGCCCTGGTCGGCGCCGATAAAATGTTGCGCGCCTACGACCATCATCATCTGAGCGGCCTGCGCACTCGCGCCCTGCGCAACGCCGAAAAGTGGCTGCTCGAACATCAGGACATCAACGGCTCGTTCGGCGGCATCCAGCCCTGTTATCTGCTAAGCCCGATGGCGCTCAAGGCGCTCGGCTATCGCAACGATCATCCGGTCATTGAAAAGGCCCTCGAAGGCGTCCGCGAATTGATCTGGGATCAGGGCGACTCGATCCTCTATCAGCCCTGCGTCTCGCCCAACTGGGATACCGCGCTCGCGGCCAAGGCGCTCATCGATTCCGGTTGCGCCAGCGACCATCCGGCGCTGCGCGGCGCCGCCAAATGGCTGATCGATCATCAGATCTTCAAGCCCGGCGACTGGTCCATCAAGCGGCCCAACCTCGAGCCCGGCGGATGGGCCTTTCAATTCCATAACGATTGGTTTCCCGATGTCGACGATTCCGCCGTCATCCTGATGGTCCTCGCCGAAGCCGCCCACGACGACGCTGCCGCCCGCGAACGCGCGATCAAGCTCGGCGCTAACTGGGTCATGGGGATGCAGTCAAAGGATGGCGGTTTCGCCGCCTTCGACGTTGATAACGATTCCAACTGGATCAATCAGGCCCCCTTTGCCGACGTCGAGGCCGCTACCGATCCGACCTGCGCCGATCTCACCGGCCGCGTACTCGAAATGATGGCCGCGGTCGGCTATCGTGCGGATCACCCGGTGGCGCGCCGCGCGATCGCGTGGCTCAAGCGCGATCAAAAGGCCGACGGGTCGTGGTGGGGTCGATGGGGCGTCAGTTATATTTACGGCACATTTTCCGCGCTCTCCGGTCTGCGTGCGATCGGCGTCGATATGACCGAGCCGTGGATCGCGCGCGCCGTCGCATGGCTCAAGTCCGTCCAGAATCCCGACGGCGGATGGGGCGAGACCTGTCTGGCCGATCGCGACCCCGCCCTCAAGGGCAAGGGCAACAGCACCCCTTCGCAAACCGCGTGGGCCCTCATCGGCCTGATCGCCGGCCAGGACGAAATCAGCGACAGCGCGATGCGCGGTGTGGCCTGGCTGCTCGAACAGCAGAACAGCGACGGCCGCTGGGAGGATCTCGAATTTACCGGTACCGGTTTTCCCAATCATTTCTATCTGCGCTACCACATGTATGCGCACTACTTCCCGCTGATCGCCCTCGGCCGCTTCCGCCGCCGCATGGCCGAGCGGGCGGCCCGCTGAGGTCCGCGGCTTCGCGATGAAGGCAATCTCGATTATCGGCTCCACCGGCTCGGTCGGCGTCACCACGCTCGACGTGGTTTCGCGTTTTCCCGATCGCTTCCGCGTGGTCGCGATGGCCGCCGGCCGCAACCTCGATCTCTTCGCCGATCAGATTCGCCGCTTCCGCCCCGAGTTGGTCTCGGTTGCAACTCCCGAACTCGCCCGCGATCTCGCCGCGCGCATCGCTCCGCTGAAAATCACCGTGATGCACGGGGGCGACGGTGCCATCGCAGTCGCCACTCATCCCGACGCCAAACTCGTCATGTCGGCGCTCGTCGGCGCGCTCGGTTTACCTCCGACCCTCGCCGCCATCAAGGCCGGCAAGGATATCGCCTTCGCCAACAAGGAAGTGCTGGTCGTTGCCGGCGAGGTCGTTAACCGTGCCGTACGCGAACACGGGGTCCGCCTGCTGCCGGTCGATAGCGAGCACAACGCCATCTTCCAGTGCATTGAGAGCCGTCCGCCAGCTACCGTCCGCCGCATCGTCCTGACCGCCTCCGGCGGACCCTTTCGCCAATGGCCGGCCGAGCGCTTCGGCGAAATCACCATCAAGGACGCGCTCAACCATCCGACCTGGCGCATGGGCAACAAGATCACCATCGATTCCGCCACCCTCATGAATAAGGGGCTCGAAGTGATCGAGGCCCACTGGCTCTTCGGTCTGCCGCCCGAAAAAATCGACGTCGTGATCCATCCGCAGAGCGTCATTCATTCGATGGTCGAGCTCATCGACGGCTCGGTCATTGCCGAAATGGCCATTCCCGACATGGCCATCCCGGCCGCGTTCGCGCTCGCCTATCCCGATCGCCTGCCGCTCGATCATCTGCCGCCGCTCTCGCTGATCGATTGCGCCAACCTCTCCTTCGAGCGTCCCGACCTCGAACGCTTTCCATGCCTGCGGCTGGCCTACGAGGCCTTGCGCGCAGGCGGCACCATGGCCGCCTGCCTCAACGCCGCCAATGAGGAGCTGGTTGCCGGCTTTCTCGCCGGACGCACCCGCTTCGTCGACATTCCACGGCATATCGAAACCGTTATGGCACGCCATCACAACGCTCCCGCACGCACCCTCGAGGATGTCCTCGAAACCGACGGATGGGCGCGCGCGGCGGCTCGCGAATTGATCGGCGCGGGAGGCATCGAGGCGTCCGCGTGATGGAGAGCGCCGGTGCAATCGTCGGCGGCGACGGCGTCGTTGCGGCTGGCCCGCCACTGCCCCCGGATCTCGTCGAGGCCTACGCCTGGTGCGGACGGCTCGCCCGCTCCCATTACGAAAACTTTACCGTCGCCTCGTGGCTGATGCCGCGCGCGATGCGCCCGCACATGCACGCGATTTACGCTTACGCCCGCGTCGCCGATGACTTCGCCGACGAAGACGCGGCCACTCCCGCCGAACGCCTCGCGCGGCTCGACGATTGGGAGCACGAGCTCGACGCCGCCTACGCCGGCGCCGCGCGCCATCCGGTCTTCGTCGCTCTGGCCGATACCGCGCGGCGCTTCGATATCCCGCGCGAGCCCTTCGCCGATCTGCTCCGCGCCTTTCGCTCCGACGTTAATTTCGCCGGCTTCGATACCATCGACGACCTCCTCGGCTACGCCCGCTGTTCCGCCAATCCGGTCGGCCGCGTGGTGCTCTACCTCTTCGGCTATCGCGACGCCGAGCGCCAGCGCCTGTCCGATCTGGCGTGCAGCGGACTCCAGCTCGCCAATTTCTGGCAGGACGTTGCCATCGATTTCGCCAAGGGCCGCATCTATTTTCCGCGCCGCGATCTTCGAGCGCTTCGGCGTTCTCCCCCAAGACTTGGGCAGCCGCCGCATGACGCCTCAATTCATCGCCCTGATGCGCCACGAGATCGCCTTCGCCCGCGACCTTCTCGTGCGCGGCGCCGAACTGAGCCGCCTCGTCGATCGCCCCCTGCGCCGCGACATCCTCATGTTCGCCGGCGGCGGCCTCGCTATCCTGCGCGCCATCGAAGGTATTGGCTGCGACGTTTTCAACCATCGCCCGAAACTCGGTAAGCTCGGCTATCTCGCACTCGGATGGGACGCGATTCGTGGGCGCATTACGCACTGAAGAATTGACCGCGCCTCCCGCGGCATCCGCCGCCGTGCTGGCGGAGGACTACACCCGCTGCGCCGAGATTACCCGGCGCGCGTCGTCCAATTTCTATTACGCCTTCATGCTCCTGCCGCTCGAACGTCGCCGCGCGCTCTATGCGGTCTATGCGTTCTGCCGCTTCGTTGACGATATCGCCGACGACGATTCTATTTCCGAGCCCGCCCAATTGCTCGAACGCTGGCGCGATGAATTGCAAAAGGTCTTTGCTGGTAATCCTACCCGTCCGGTCTCGCGCGCCCTCGCCGATAACGTCGTCCGCTTCAACATCCCGCGCCGCTACTTCGACGAGGTTATCGATGGCGTCGAAATGGACCTGTCCCGGCGCCGCTACGAGACCTTCGCTGAATTGAGCCTCTATTGCCGCCGCGTTGCCTCTGCGGTCGGACTCATTTGCATCGAAATCTTCGGTTACAGCAATCCTGCCACGCGGGTTTATGCGGAAAAGCTCGGCCTCGCGTTCCAGCTTACCAACATCATCCGCGACGTCCGCGAAGACGCCGAACGTGGCCGCATCTACCTGCCCCTCGAAGATTTGCGCCGCTTCGGGGTTACTGAGGCCGAACTGCTCGAAGGCGTTTACAGCGACCGTTTCCGTACCCTGATGGCGTTTGAAGCCCTCCGCGCCCGCGACTTCTATCGTGAGGCCGCTCAAGCGCTGCCCCCCGAAGACCGTCCCTCGATGCTTTCGGCCGAAGCCATGCGCCTCATCTACAGCGCTCTCCTCGAACAAATCGTGCGCTCCGAGTACCGCGTCTTCGACCGCCGCCACCGCCTCTCGACCTCGCGCAAGCTCTACCTCGTCGGACGCGCCTGGGCCGGCTCGCGCCTCGTCCGCGCGCCGGGCTAGCCGCCATGGCGGTCGAAGCCCGTGACGTCGCCATTATCGGCGGCGGTTTCGCCGGCCTTTCGGCCGGTGTCGCCCTCGGCGCTCGCGGCTTTCGCGTCGCCCTGCTCGAAGGCAAGCCCGCCCTCGGCGGCCGCGCGTACTCATTTCCCGACGCCGAAACCGGCGACTTCGTTGACAACGGCCAGCATGTCCTGATGGGCTGCTATCGCGAAACACTCGACTTCCTCGGCCAGCTCGGTACTCGTAACCAGTTGATTTTTCACCATAATCTCGAAATCGAGATGCTCGACGGACCCGGCCGCCGCGCCCGCCTCAAGACCGCTCCGCTGCCCGGACCCTTCCACATGAGCACCGCACTGCTCGGCTACAAACATTTGTCGATGCGTGAAAGGCTTCGGCTGATCGCGGGCGGGTCGCGCCTGATGTACCTCCGCTCGCGCGAGTTCGACCGCCTGCGCCGAATGAGCGTGGCCGAATTGATGGACGTGCTCGGACAGGGTAATCGCGCGCGTCAATGTTTCTGGTATCCTATCGCGCTCGCGACGCTCAACGACGATCCGGAACTCGCTTCCGCCGCGCTCTTCGCCGAGGTGCTCAAACGAGCCTTCTTCGCGCGCCGCAGCGATTCCGCCTTCGTCTATTCAAAGGTCGGACTGAGCGATCTTTATTGCACGGCGGCGCGCGATTCGATCGAGAACGCCGGCGGCGTGGTTGCGACTCGCGCAATTGTCGAAGGCTTCGACTTCGACGCGAATTCCGCCATCACGGCCGTGCGCCTGCGCGACGGCAGCCGACTCAGCGCCGCGAATTACATCCTCGCCGTGGCGCCGCACCAATGCCTGAATCTTCTGCCCGAAGCGGCCGTTGCCGATCCGTTCTTCTCGCGCATCGCCACGCTGAAAAGTTCGCCGATCATCTGCGCGCACGTGTGGCTCGATCGCGAAGTTACGAAGTCCGCGTTCGTTGGATTCATCGGCACTCAGACGCAATGGATGTTCAACAAGCGGCTCATCTTCGAGCAGCACGGCGAACGCCATCCCGGTTATTTGAGTTTCGTCATCAGCGGTGCACGGAATCTGGTCGATCGCTCGAACGATGATTTGCTCGGCCTGGTGATCGAGGATTTGCGCACGATGATTCCGGCGGCGCGCAACGCGAACGTGGTCAAGGCGCTGGTGCTCAAGGAGAAGCACGCGACTATGGCGCCCGATCCGCTTTCCGATCTCAGCCGTCCCGCGACCGTCACACCGATTGCGAACCTGTTTCTCGCGGGCGACTGGATCCAGACGGGCTTGCCCGCGACGATCGAAAGCGCAGTGGTCTCGGGCCGCGCCGCCGCCAACGCGATCGCCGCGCGGGTCGGCGAGGACGCCTGAGGTCCCGGATGAATACTCGGACGGCGACGGCGCTGGTCACCGGCGGCAATGGTTTCCTGGGCGCCCACGTGGTCCGCGCGCTGGCCGCGCGCGGTGCGCATGTGCGAGCGTTGGTGCGGGAAGGCGCGGATCGGCGGGCGCTCGCCGGCGTTGATTGCGAATTCGTGATTGGCGATTTGCGCGATGCCGATGCGGTGGAGCGCGCCGTGCGCGGATGCGACGAGGTCTATCATGTTGCCGCCGACTATCGGTTGTGGGTGATCGACGAAGCTCCGATGTACGCCGCCAACGTCGGCGGCACGCGCAACCTGCTCGAGGCTTCGCGCCGTGCGGGTGTCGCGAAGATCGTTCAAACCAGCACCGTGGGCGCGCTCGGTATCGGCGCCGAAGGAATCGGGCGCGAGGATACGCCGGTTGCACTCGGCGACATGATCGGTCCGTACAAGCGCTCGAAGTTTATGGCCGAGCAACTGGCGCTCGAAGCGGCGCGCGCCGGTCTGCCGGTGGTGATTGTGAACCCGTCCACGCCGATTGGGGCGCTCGATTTCAAGCCGACGCCGACCGGCCGCATCATCGTCGATTTCCTCAACCGCCGGATGCCTGCCTTTGTCGAGACCGGCCTCAATCTGGCGTGCGTGGAAGACGTTGCGCAGGGGCATCTGCTGGCGGCCGAGCGCGGGCGCGTGGGCGAAAAATACATCCTCGGCGGCGAGAACCTGACGCTAGAAGCGATGCTCCAGCGGCTCGCGGCACTTTCCGGATTGCCCGCTCCGCGCATCCGGATTCCTTATGCAATCGCCTTCGGATTCGCACTCGGCGCCGAGGCCGTGGCGCGCACGATCACCCGTCGCGCACCGCGCGCGAGCCTGACCGAGGTGCGCATGGCGCGCAAGAAAATGTTCTTCGACTGGGCGCGCGCGCGCACCGAACTGGGTTACACCGCGCAACCGATCGACGACGGCCTCGCCCGCGCGATCGAATTCTTCCGCCAGCTCGACGCCGCGAACGGCGGCGCCTGACGCCCCGATGCATCTGCTGATTGCCACCATCGAACTGCGGCCCTACGTCTTCATTTTCCTAGCGGCGTTCCTGTCGATTTCGATCGTGAACTTCGGCTTGCGCACGACGCTGCTCTTTACCGTACTGACCTACGCGGTCTCGCTCGCCTGCGAATGGAGTTCCGTGCACAACGGATTTCCTTTCGGCCTTTATCATTACATCGAAGCCACCCGCGGCCGCGAAATCTGGATCGCCGGCGTGCCCTTCATGGACTCGCTGTCGTTTACGTTTCTCGGTTTCGCCAGTTACACGGTGGCGCTGCTGGCGGCCGCGCCGCTCTATCGCAGCGGTCTCGATCTGCGGGTGCTCGACACCTGGAAGATTCGCCGTTCGCCGCGCGTATGGCTGATGGCGGCGCTGTTCATGGTGATGGTGGACATGGTGGTGGACCCGCTCAGCGTGCGTGGCGACCGCTGGTTTCTCGGGAAGATCTTCTGGTACGACCCGCCGGGACCGCACTTCGGCGTGCCTATCAGCAACTACCTCGGATGGTTTTTCGTTGCCGTGATTACGGTCGCGATCTTTCAGTGGCTCGACGGCTGGTTCAATCGGGGCGCCGCCAAACCGGCGGGCGCGCTGCCGATGCTGCCTTCGCGCGCGCTGCTGGGCCCGGCGCTCTATGCGGGCATCGTCGGCTTCGGTATCACGATGCTGTTTGTGATTGGCGCACGAGAGATCGCGTGGGCGAGTGTCTTTATCTATTTGCCGTTCGCCGTGCTGATTGCGCATATTGTCACGCGCGGCGATAGCTACGGCGACGCCGCGGCGATCGCGCGCCACCTGGCGGATTTTCCTTACGACGCCGCGGCCTTCGGTGAGGCGAAGCCGGATACACAGACGAACGCGCAAACGCGCCGCCACCGCACTTGAACTCGAGCGCGGCCGGACGGGATCGGGTGGGGTGGGGCAGGCCCGGCTATTCGAGGCGTCGGGTGACGGCTTCGACCGCGACCGCCATCGCATCGGCAGCCTTGCGCAGATTACGCACCAGTCGAATCACGCCGGCGACCGCGGCAGGATTTCGCGCCAGCATTGCCGCCGCCTTGAGCGGCCGCACTTTCCCGTTTTCATCGGCGAGTCGGGCGCCTGCGAGATCATGCTCGACGGTGTCCATGATGGTGCGCATCGCGACGAACGGAATACCGCGGGCGGCGGCCTCGGACGCGATCACGGCGGTTTCCATGTCAACGGCGATGGCCCCGGAATGCTGACCGGCGAAGCGCTTTTCGGTCGCGGTCGCCAACGGATATCTGACGGTGAGGATCGGGCCGCGCGCGTAGTTGATGCGCGCCGCGTCCAGCGCCGGCGAAACCCGTGCCACGTGATGCTGCGCGACCTCGATAGAGGGCGCGGCCGGCGCGCCGTCGCTTTCGCGCGTGAGCAGACGGTCGGCCAGCACCAGGTCGCCGATTGCGAGATGGTCGGCGAGCGCTCCCGCAACGCCCGTGATAATTACCAGATCGATGTCATAGATCAGGTCGAATGCGCGCTGCGCGCTGGCGGCCGCCCGGCGCATTCCGATGCCGCTTGCAGCGAGGGCGATTCGGGTGTTGCCGATACGCCCGTAGCTGCCGGTGAGTCCCTTGAGGTTGAGCGATTGCTCGTCGCGCACGCGCTTGCGGATCGGCGCTAATTCGGCACCGAACGCGCAGAATATCAGTATCACTTGAGGGTTCCTTGAGTGCGGTTGCGCAGTTTGCGATCTAACATCACTTGAGCAATCGCACGGTTCCAAGCAAGATCGCGGCGATGGGCTCAATCAAAATTGCCGCGATGTGCAGGTACGGTCAAGCTCGGCCGCGAAATGTGCATACTCGAACTTCAGTTTCAAACGTATGGCGACGCCTGAACGCGCCGTGCCGATGACTGCGGGGCCGCCAATCGCGGAGCGCGCGGCGATCGTCACGGCCGACGACTTCGGGCTTTCGCGCGAGGTCAACGCGGGCGTCATTCGGGCGCATCGGGAGGGCGTCCTTACGGCGACCAGCCTGATGGTCGCGGGGGCCGCGCGGGATGAGGCGGCGGCGCTAGCGCGCGAGAATCCGAAGCTCGACGTGGGACTCCATCTGGTAGTTTGCCGGGGGCGGAGCGTGCTGGGGCCGGAGCGCTTGGCGGGGGTGGTTGACGCGGCCGGGAACTTCGCCGAGACGCCGGTCGCCGCGGGCATGCGCTACTTCTTCAACCGCGCGATTCGCGCGCGGCTGCGCGACGAGATCCGGGCGCAAATCGAATTGCATCTGAAGCTGATTGGCCGCCTCGACCACATTGACGGGCATCTGAACTTTCACGTGCATCCGGCGATCGCCGACCTGCTGATCGAGCTGTGCGCCGAATACCGCGTGTCCTGCATGCGGCTGCCGCGCGAGCGGGTTTTCACCACGCTGGGGCTCGCCCGCGATCACGCGAGGCGCAAGATCGTCGAGGCGGTGATTTTTCGGGCGCTATCGCGCCGCGCCCGCCGCAAGCTGAACGATCGCGGCATCCGCTCGACCGACTGGCTGTTCGGATTGCATCAGACCGGCCATCTCACCGAGGCCTACATGCTCGGCATAGTTGCGCGACTGCCGCCCGGACTTACCGAGTTATATTTTCATCCGGCGGCCGAGGTCGGCGGCCCGCCGCCGGCGCTTGAAGCGCAGTCCGAGGTGGCGATTCTAACCAGCGCTCGAGTGCGGGCGGCGCTGTCCGAACGCGGCGTGCGCCTGACCAATTTCGCCGAGGTCGCGCGCCCCTCGGGACTCGCGCCGGTCATCGTCGGCGGAGCGTAAAGTCGCGGCCGAACTCGCCTCCGGCGGCGCTTTGCGACTAGAATGCAGTTTTTGGGAGTGGGTCCCAGTTAACCTCGATCAAGACGATACGGAGAAGATTACCCGATGTTCGACCAGGAGACGTCGATTAGCGCCGCCCAGGCTTTGGAGTACCGGCTTCCCCCCAACGTGACGCCCGAGCGCTACGACCTGGTGCTCACGCCCGACTTGAAGGCCTTCACTTTCGACGGCGTCGAGACCGTTGCGGTGACGGTTCACGAGGCGACCGCAGAGGTCGTGCTCAACGCGCTGGAGCTGGAAATCGAGAGCGCGGTGGCAGAGCGCGGGGGCAAGTCGTTGACCGCGGAAGTCGAACTCGAACCGGCGCGCGAGCGGGCGCGGATGCGGTTCGGCGAAGCGCTCGAAGCGGGCGCGTGGACGTTGCGTATCAAGTTTCGCGGCATACTCAACGATAAGCTGCACGGCTTCTATCGCAGTCAGTACGTCGACGGCGCGGGCAAATCGCATACGGTGGCGACCACCCAGTTCGAGGCGACCGACGCGCGCCGCGCGATCCCGTGCTGGGACGAGCCGGCGCTCAAGGCGGTGTTCGGCGTTACGCTGGTGATCGATGCGGATCTGATGGCACTGTCCAACGCCGGCATCAAATCCGAGCGCAAGCTGGGCTACGGCAAAAAGGAGATCGTCTTCAAGGACACCATCCGGATGTCCACCTATCTGCTGGCGTTCATCGTCGGCGAATTCGAGGCGACGGCGGCGGTCGATGCGGGTACGCCGTTGCGCGTCGTCCACGTTCCGGGCAAGCGCGCGCTGACCGGATGGGCCGAGCAGATCGGCGCATTTTCGCTTAAATTTTTCGCCGACTACTACGGCATTCCGTATCCCGGCGACAAGCTCGACCTGATCGCGATTCCCGATTTTGCGGCCGGCGCGATGGAGAACCTCGGCGCGATCACGTTTCGCGAAACCGCACTGCTCGCCGACGAAAACCGCGCCTCGCGCGGGGAGCTCGAACGGGTGGCGGACGTAGTCTCGCACGAGAATGCGCACATGTGGTTCGGCGACCTGGTGACGATGCGCTGGTGGAACGGGATCTGGCTCAACGAGGCCTTCGCTACGTTCATGGAAATGCTCGCGGTCGATGCGTGGAAGCCCCACTGGAAGCGCTGGGAGAGTTTTGGCGTTTCGCGGGGAGCGGCGATGGCGATCGATGCGCTCAAGAGCACGCGCTCGATCGAATACACCGTGCTGAGCCCCGAGGACTGCCGTTCGATGTTCGACGTGCTGACCTATGAAAAGGGCGCGGCGGTGTTGCGGATGCTCGAGCAGTTCCTGGGCGCCGAGGTTTTTCGCAAGGGCATCTCGGCGTACCTGAAGAAGCATCAGTACAACAATACCGAGACCGGCGACCTGTGGGACGCGCTCGAAGCGGCCAGCGGCGAGCCGGTCCGCAGCATGATGGATACGTGGATTTTTCAGCAGGGATTTCCGGTGGTCAGCGCGGCGCCGACGGCCGACGGACACGGGCTGAAGATCAGCCAGCGGCGATTTTTCTTCGCACCGCCGGAAAATCCCGAGCCGCAATTATGGCACGTGCCGGTGATGGTTCGCGCGCGCACCGAGCAGGGCGTCGCGACGCACAAGTTGCTGTTGACGGAAGCCGAGACCACGCTGGCGCTTCCGGGCAAGCTCGAATGGGCGCTGCTCAACGAGGGTGGCCACGGTTTCTATCGTGTGCGCTATGCGCCGGAGATGCTCGCGTCGTTGACCGGGAATCTTGGCGCGCTGCAGCCGATAGAGCGCTTTGGGCTGGTCAGCGACACCTGGGCCGCGACGGTTGCCGGACTGACTCCGCTCGCGGAGTTCATCAAGATGGCGCGGCTGTTCCGCGATGAAACCGATATCAACGTGTGGCGCGCGTTGATCGGAGCGTTCCATTACGTCGACATGATTGCGCGCGAGGCGCAGCGGCCGGCGCTGGCGGCGGCGGTGCGAGACGTAGTCGGTGCGGCGGCGTCGCGTCTTGGATGGGCGCCGGTGGCAGGGGAGAGCGAGTTGCAAGGGCAGTTGCGCGCGACCCTGCTGAGCGCGCTCGGCACGCTCGGCGAGGATGCGGCGGTGCAGGCGCGCGCGCGCGAGCTTTACGACGCGTGGCAGCAGGAACCGGCAAAGGCCAATCGCGATTTGCAACCGGCCTTCGTCAACATTCTAGCGCATTCGGGCGACGCCGCGCGTTACCAAGGCTTCAAGCAACACTTTAAGTCTGCGCAAACTCCGCAGGAGGAGCAGCGTTACCTCTTTTCGCTGGCGAATTTTCGCGATATCGGGCTCCTGCGCCAGACCATGGAGATGTCGCTGAACGGCGAGGTGCGCACGCAGAACGCGCCATACCTGCTGCATTCGCTGCTCGCCAACAACGTCTCGCGGATTGAGGCGTGGGAATACGTCAAGCGCAACTGGGAGACGATCGTGGGCAAGTTTCCGGATAGCGCGCTGCCGCGGATGTGCGAGGCGATTAACGGTCTGCTCGATCGGCAGGCGGAGGTCGAGGAATTTTTCCAGCAGCACAAGGTACGGCTGGGCGGGAAATTAATCGATCAGCATCTCGAGCGTTTGAGCGTAGCAGTGGCCTTTCGGAATCGCGAAGGCGCGGGGCTCGGGGCGTCGTTGAAGGGCTGACGAGGGCATCGGCGAGGGTATCGGATGGTGGCGGCGCGGCGAACAATCGCAGCGCCGCCACCATAAACCAATGCTTTAACTGGACGCCGACAGCATGCGTCGCGCGTTGGGCTGTTCGTGGCCCGCGACTGCGTGCGGCCGGTAGGGCTTCTCGATCGCCGAGACCTGTTCTGCGGTGAGCTTGATATCGGCCGCCGCGATGAGCTCCCTCAAATGATGAGTCTTGGTCGCACCGATGATGGGCGCGCTCACGCCGGGCGCCTGGACGATCCATGCGCATGCGATCTGAGTCGGCGAGACGCCATGCTCTTTGGCCACCTTCGCAACCGCGTCGGCAACCTCGAAGTCGCTCTCGTGATGATACAGGCGCTTGCCGAACTCGTCGGTCTCGGCGCGCTTGGTCGAGGGCAATCCGTCGCCGGGCTTTTGGCTATGGGCAAAAAAACCGCGCGCGAGCGGACTCCACGGAATCAAGCCGACGCCTTGGTCCACGCACAGCGGAATCATCTCACGCTCTTCCTCGCGATAAATCAGGTTGTAATGATTCTGCATCGCGACGAAGCGCTGCCAGCCGTGCTCCTTGGCGGTGTAAAGCGCCTTGGAAAATTGCCACGCGGCCATGCTGCTGGCGCCGAGATAGCGGACCTTGCCCGACCGCACCAACGAGTCGAGGGCGTCGAGCGTTTCTTCGATCGGCGTCGAAAAATCCCATCGATGGATCTGGTAGAGGTCGATGTAATCCATCTTCAGGCGGCGCAGCGAATTCTCGCAGGCCTCGATAATGTGCTTGCGGCTGAGCCCGCGCCGGTTGGGCCCGCGCTCCATCGCGCCGTGGACCTTGGTGGCGACCACGATATCGTCGCGCACCGCCATCTCGTTGAGCCAGCGCCCGGTGATCTCTTCGCTGCCGCCAATCGAGTACACGTCGGCCGTGTCGAAAAAGTTGATGCCCGATTCCAGCGCCAGTGCGAAATGCTCGCGGGCCTCCTCCGCTCCGAGCGCCCAGTCGCGCTGCATCGTCCACGCGGGCAGTTCGCCGCCGCCGTAAGTCATGCATCCCAGGCACAGTCGCGAAACCGTCATTCCAGTATTGCCGAGTCTCGTATATTGCATTGCGCTCCTACCCGCCTCGCCCGTTGATTCGCCGCGCTCTTCGCACGCGTAATCGCCCACAGGCTGCGAAAGTTGATGTATCGAATTACGCTGAAAATCCCGCGAACTCGCCTCGCGTGTCAAGCGCGAGTATATCGTCGAGCGAGTGTGCGCGACTATTGGGAACGAGCCGGCGAGGTGCGTTAACCGGCCCGACGCTTGTTCGCGCGCGCCGCGCAACCTATGCTCTGCGGCGAAGCAGGCTGGTTATCAATGGCTGACTGGGACCCGGAACTTTATCACCGCTTTCGCCGCTACCGCGCCGAACCCGTCGCGATGATGCTCGCGCGGCTGGTGCTCGATCGCGCAGAAAAAATCATCGATCTTGGGTGCGGCACCGGTGAACATACGGTGGAGCTGGCGCGGCGCAGTGCAACCGGTATTGCGCTCGGCATCGATTCCTCGGCTGCGATGATCGAACGCGCCACCGCGCTGCGCGAAAGCCTTTCGGCCGATCTCAAGGCGCGCGTGGCTTTCACGCTGGGCGATCTCCGCGAGTTTGCCGCCGATAACGAGTACGACGTGATCTTTTCCAACGCCGCCCTGCAGTGGGTATGCGACCATCGCAGCGTGCTTGAACGGTGCCTTCGCGCGCTCCGTCATGGGGGCAGCCTTGCGGTTCAGATGCCCGCCAACGAGGGCGAGACCGCGCAGATGACGATTCGAGCGCTCGCCAATGAACCCCCGTGGCAGGCGGCGGTCGGTGCGATGCGCACGCCATCGGACCTGACCGTGCGACCGCCCGAGGAATACCGCGCGATGCTCGCCGAAATTGGCTTCGTCGATATCGACTGCGATTATCACATTTTTCGCCATCCGATGGCCGGCCCGGCTGAAGTCGTCGAATGGTCCCGCGCGACCGCTTTGCGCCGCTATCTCGACGCGCTTGCCGCCGATCGCCAGCAGGACTTCATTTCCGATTTGACGCGCCGCCTCGAGCAAGCGTACGGCACCAGCGGTCCGCTGACATTCGAATTTCGCCGCCTCTTTTTGTGGGCGCGCCGCTCCGCGAATTAGGTCGCGGATATTCGTCCGATGCGCCGCGCACCAATCATGCCCATGCTTATCGCCCACGGTGGCGCAGGCGGGCGGGCACGTGCGTCCGAGCGCAACGCGCGACGCCGCGGAATCCTGGCGGCGGTCAAGGGCGGCGCGGAAATTTTGCTCGGCGGCGGATCGGCGCTGGACGCGGTGGTCGCCACCGTCGCCGCGCTCGAAAACGATCCACTCTTCAATGCCGGCTACGGCTCGGTGCTGACGATTGCGGGCGGGGTCGAGATGGACGCCGCGGTGATGGCTGCGAGCCGCTTGCGACCTTCCGAGCGCGGCCGCGCGACTGTGCGAAACGACCGCGTTGGCGGGACTGGCGCGGTCGACGTGCGCGCGGGTGGCGTGGTTTTGGTAGCCCGTGTGCGCAATCCGATCGAGCTTGCGCGGGCCGTGATGGAGCGCACACCACATCTGCTGATGGGGGGCGCCGGCGCCGAACGCCTCGCGCGCCAATTGGGTTTGCGCATGTGCCGGCCCGCCGATCTCATCAGCCAGCGCGCCCGTGAACGCTGGTTAGTGTCACGCGGCGAATTGCCCGGCGAACCTGCAAATGTCGCCGGGAGTGCGGACAGCTCGCATGGTACGGTGGGTGCGGTCGCTCTCGATGCGCATGGCGATATCGCTGCGGCGACCTCGACCGGCGGAGTGTCGGGCAAGCTTCCGGGCCGTATCGGCGACTCCGCTATTGTCGGCGCGGGACTGTTTGCCGACGCGCGCGGTGGTGCTTCTGCCACCGGCGAGGGCGAGGCCATCATGCGCGTGGCGCTCTGTCGCGAGGCCGTCACGGCATTGGCCCGTAACCGTGCACAAGCCGCAGCGGAGCGCGCGATTGCGACACTCGCGGGCGCCGACACGGCGCAGGCCGGCATAATTGTGATCGATTCGGCGGGCGGTCTCGGTTACGCGCACAACGCCGAAGCCATGGAGATCGCGCTGTTTCATCCGGTCGACGGCTTTCGCCATAGGGTGCTCGATCCGCTTGCCCTCGACGTTGTGCCGGGACGCAAGCCGCTAAAGTAAGCCCCCGGTCGAATACAATGCCTGTGTCCAATTACGCGTCGCGTTTCGCTGCCGAAAACGAACCCGGCTCCGCCATCCCACACGGTGCCGGCATCGCGGCGATCGCCGCCGCGTTTATCATCGCGCTCGCGATTTTGAGTCTCGGCATCTCGACGCCCTTCGACAAGGATGCCGAAACGCAATCGGCTCAATGGGTGGTTGATATCGTGCATAACGGCAACTGGCTGTTGCCGCACGACTACTACGATTTGGTCGAACGCAAGCCGCCGCTGTTTTACTGGCTCGGCGCGATCGGCACCGAGCTCTCCGGCGGCAAGGTCAACGAGGCGCGGGCGCGGATGCCATCGCTGGTGTCGGGCGCGGCGGTTTGCGCCCTGGTCATGGATTGGGCCGCCGCCGATCTCGGCGCGGCCGGAGGATGGCTCGCCTTCTTTTTTCTGCTCGGGATGTACGGCTTCGCGGCGCGCGCGACGGTCGCTCTGACCGACATGCTGATGACCCTCTTCCTGATGGCCGAATGGCGCATGCTCCGCGTGCAACTGGACGGCGTCGCCAGTTGGCCGCGCACGGTCGCCGCCGGCCTGATTCTCGGAATCGGCATCCTGGTTAAAGGCCCGGTTATCATCGTGCTGATCGGACTCGCCGCGGTGCTTTATTTTGCGACGTGCCGCGCCAATCCATTGCGTCTGGCGACGCGTGCGTGGCCGTGGGTGTGGATCGCCATTACACTCGCGGTGGCCGCCGGATGGTACGTTCCCGCGTTTATCGCCGGACGCGCGAGCGACTGGGGCGGAGTCTTCATCGCCGAGAATCTCGGTCATTTCCTGCCTGCGGACATGGGCGGCACCGGCGAAGCCGCCCGTCCGATCTACTACATTGTGATGCGCCTGCTCGGCGGTATCATGCCGCTTGCCTTTCTGGTCCCGGCCCTCATCCTGGCCTTCGCCCAGCGTGCGTTCGCGCCAAGGGTACGCCGCGCGATGCTCTACCAGGTCGCGCTGGTCTTGGCGGTGGTGTTGCTGTTCTCCGCTTCGAGCGCCAAGCGCGACGATTACATTCTGCCGGCAATTCCACCGCTCGCGATTCTGTTCGCTGCGCTTTTTTCCCCGGCGCTAGCCGCGCCCGGAACCGGCGACTCGCGCGCGGGGTACGTCGCGAGGCTTCGCGATCTGACCGCCTTGGCGATCGCGGTGGTGATGCTGGCGGGCGTCGCAATCACCATCGTATATCTCCGGGCGGGCGGCCGACTCGAAACATTCGGCCTGTATCTGCAGTCGAGCGACGCCACCTTCGCCTCGATATTTTTCTCCGGGATGACGCATCTGCGCCCACCGTTCGCGGCCTTCGCCACCGCGGTCGTAATCGGCGCCACCCTGGTGCTTTCCGGTTTTGGCCGCCGCGCCCGGCCACGTATCGCAACCGGACTCGCGGTGCTGTGCCTGGCCGGCAGCATGCTGTGGACGGGCGTGCTCAGGCCGCGGGAGGCGCGCACGCGCAGCCTGAAGACGTTTGTGGCCGCGGTGAAGGCGCGAGTCGGCCCGGCGCCGCTGTATGTCGCCTTCATCGATCCCGAGTTTTCATGGTTCTATGGGCGCGGCGTGCCGCCGCTGCCGCGCGAGATTGCGAAGTTCGGCCCTGCCCGCGGTGCTAATATTTTTTTCGTCGCGCGGCCTAACCATCTCGTCCGCCTGTCACCGCCCGTTCGCCATGCGCTGATTGTGGCTTTGCCGGCCAGCACGCACAGCCGCAATCCGCCGACGCTCTATCTGCTGGGAAGGCCCGAAAGCCCGGCCGACTCGCAGGGCGGCCGCAGTCGCCGCGCGCGCCGGGCACGGATGCGCTCGCGCTGGCGTCGCCGCCGGATATCAACCACCGCGCAGCGGCGGTTAGATAGATTAATTGCCGCCGTGCGAGGCAATCGGGCATTTCCTGAGCTCGGCCCGTAACTTCTGACCGCGAGAACACGCCCGCGCGCGATAGGCTTAATTGCCGAGAACCCGCGCCTCGACTATTCTTAGCGCAGGAGAGCCTTTGGGCTGACGGCTTCGCGCATTGCGCACAGGAATGCGTACGAGCCGGGAATTAAAGATGCCGATTTTCGAATACGAATGCGCTGCGTGCGGCCGCGTCGCCTCCCACGTCATCCTCGGCCAGGCGCGGAAACGCCGGCCGCGTTGTTCACATTGCGGCTCTTCGCGCACCAGGCGTGTGATGTCTTCGTTTGCCGTGGTCGAGAGCGAATCCTCGCGGTTGGCCAATTTCGACACCGCCAAGAGCCGCGACGATTCGTACTACAGCGATTCGCGTAACGTCGGTATGTGGGCGAAGAAGCGCGCTCAGCAGATGGGCGTGGACCTCGGGCCAAAGTTCGACGAGACGGTCGAAAAGGCGCGCACCGGCAAGTTAATCAAGGACATGGAGTGACGCCGCGGCGAACGGTGAAGTCCGGCAAGAGGAATCATGAGTAACGGAGAAAAAGATAAATTCGGCGACAAGCTCCATCAAGTTGAGGCGGCGCGCGAGAACGAATGGGCGCGTAAACGCGATCAGGAGTTGCTGGAGAAAATGCGCCAGGCCGTCAGCGATCAGGCCGCGGCCAAAACACCGGCGGAGACGGCCGTCTGCCCGGAATGCAAGCATGAACTGGTGCCGAATCCTGACAGCAGCGGCGGCGGGATGATTTGTCCGCAACGGCACGGCGGCTGGTTTGGATGGGATACCGTGGCGAGAATCATGGACGAATTCGCGCACACCAAGAAATAATACCGAACTGCTAAGCCGGCCCGGTCGGCGCGATCGCCAGCAGAGCGCGGAGCTTGGCCGGAATGTTGGCGGCCCGCACGACGTCGGTGATGATTGCGGCGGCGTCGGCCCCGGCCGCAAGCACCTCCGGCATAGTCTCTTCGGTGATGCCGCCGATTGCCACAATTGGCAACGCAACCGCCGCCCGTACCGCGCGCAAACCGGCGAGTCCCCGGGTATTCTGAACGTTCTTCAAGCCGCCCGAATAGATCGCCCCAAAACCTAAATAGTCGGCGCCTCCTGCGGCAGCCGCGCGGGCTTGCTCGACGCTATGGGTAGAAACGCCGACGATCGCCGACGCACCCAGGATCGCCCGGGCGTCGGCGAGCGGCAGATCCTCCTGCCCGACGTGAACTCCGCCGGCGCCCGCCAATCTCGCGATATCAGCGCGGTCGTTGACGATTAACTGCGCCCGATGTTCGCGGCATAGCATGGCGATCTGGCGTGCGGCCGCTAGGAAATCGCGACTGGCGACATCTTTCATGCGCAACTGCATTATTCGAACGCCCGCCCCCAGCATGAGCCGTGCGAGTGCGACCGGGTCGTGACCGCCAGCCGTATCGACCATCGCATAGAACCGTGAGGGGAGTTGCATGATCGCGTGCGTCCGGACTACTGCGGCAGCGTCTTTTGCGGCACGATCCGATGTTCGGTGAGCTTCTTGCGCAGCGTATTGCGGTTGAGCCCGAGGATCCGCGCGGCGTGAACCTGGTTGCCGCCGGCCCGGTCGAGCGCAATCTCGATCAACGGCTTTTCCAACTCCCCGACCAGCTTCTGATAGAGATCGCGCGGCTCTTCGCCGTTGCTCTCGATCATCTCGCTGATGCGCCGGGCGATTAGATCCGCCAGTGACGCGGTGCCGTCCACGTTGCCACCGGCATGGCGCGCGCCGCCGCGGCCGAGTTCGATGTCGTCGGCACGCACGGTATTGGTGGGGGCCAGCAGGGCGGCGCGCAGGACGGTGTTCTCGAGTTCGCGGACGTTGCCGGGCCACGTGTAATTTTGCAGCTTGGCGCGCGCCCCGGCACTGATGTAGCGCGAATTAGCGCCCATCTCGCGCACCGCCTTGCCGATAAAGTAATCGGTCAGTTCCGCGATATCCTCGAGGCGTTCGCGCAGGGGCGGCAGATCGATCGGAATTACGCGCAGGCGAAAGTACAGATCCTCGCGAAATTTCTTTTCCGCCACCGCCGCCTCGAGGTCCTGATTGGTCGCCGCGATCACCCGCGCCTGCATCCGCAGCGTTTCGAAACCTCCGACGCGCGAAAACTCCCGCTCCTGCAGCACGCGCAGGAGCTTCGGTTGCAGCTCGACCGGCAAATCCCCGATTTCGTCGAGAAACAAGGTACCGCCCGAGGCCTGCTCGATCTTGCCGGCCCGCCGCTCGGTCGCCCCGGTGAAGGCGCCGCGCTCATGGCCGAACAGTTCGCTTTCGAGTAACCCGTGCGGAATCGCCGAGCAGTTGACAGCCACGAATGGCCCGCGCCAGCGCGCCGATTTGAAGTGGATCGCGCGCGCCACCAGCTCCTTGCCGGTGCCACTCTCGCCCCGCAGAAGCACCGTGGCGTCGTTGTTCACCACCCGGCCAATTAGTTTGTAAACCTCCTGCATCACCGCGCTGCGCCCGATGATTTCGCCGCCGACCAGTTGCCGGTTGACCTCTTCCTTGAGGCGCGTGAAGTCTGCCGCCTGCACTGCGATATCGATCGCGCGGGCAACCGCCGCGGCCACCAGGTCAAGATTTTCGAAGGGCTTGGTCAGGTAATCATGCGCGCCGCGTTTCATCGCCTCGATCGCATTGTTCATAGTGCTCGCAGCCGTGATCACTATGATTAGCGTTCGACTCGACTGCGCACGCGCGGCCGTCAGGACTTCGAGGCCGCCGGCCCCCGGCATCATGATGTCGAGCAGGGCAACCTCGTGGCGATTCGCCAGCAAGGCGTTGAGCGCGCTCTGACTGTCGGCCGCCTCCTCGACCCGGTAGCCGTTGGCTTCCAGGCGATGGCGCAGGACCAGGCGGATTCCGGGGTCGTCGTCGGCGATCAGGACCGATGCACTGGCGGCATCGCTGTTTGGTTCGTTCAGGTTTTGATTCTCCGGCGGCATTCGATATTTCGTTAACCTAATCTTTAACTCTAGCGCACCGCACGGGCATCGGGCGAGGCCGTGATCTCAATTGGTGGCCGTTAGGCTGATACCCTGAGGGTCGTACGCATGCACCTGCGGCGAGCCCGTAGGGCGCCGCTAATCGAGCCGAACCTTCATCGCCGCCGGGACCTCCCCGCCGGGACTTGCCGGGAGCCTGCCGGCAACTGAAATGCGCGCGCCCTCATTCGGAACCGACGGGCAGCATTACGCAAAAGGTCATCCCCCGGCGTTCGACTGGTGCTGAGGTCGGCAAATCGGCCGGGTTATCGCCGAACGTGCCATCTGAGCGTTCTTGGGAACGTCCTTGAGAGTGCCCTTGGAAATGTTCCCGGGATCCTTCTAGCGAATCTTCCCGGGATCGTTGCGGCATCGCCTTGAGGTCGGTCCGCAGCGCACCGCGCCGGCGCATCGTGCCCGCTTCGGCCCACAGCTTGCCCCCGTGGAGCGCGACGATCCGTTGGCTGAGCACCAGACCGAGCCCGGTGCCGGAGGCTTTGGTGGTGTAAAAGGGCGTGAACAATTGCTTGAGCTCGCTCTCGGACATGCCCTTGCCGGTATCGCTCACTTCGACCCGCAAATACTGGCGGCGCCGGCCGTGAGTGCTGATGCGAAACTGGCTTTCCATTGCGGTGCGCAGCCGAATCGTTCCCAGCATCGAGCTGGGGGCGGCGCCGGACTCCGTCGTCGTTCCCTTCATCGGGTCCGCCGGAGGTGTCGTGGTCAGTGAAACGCCGCCGCCTTGTCCCGCCTCGATCGCCTCGCGCGCGTTGCGGATCAGGTTGAGGAAGACCTGTTCGAGTGCGACCGCGTCGCCATGAACCTCAGGCAGGCTCGGATCGAAGTCCTGCTCGATCAGAAAAGGCTCGGACGCTCCGGGAAACAACCCGGCCATGCGCAGCGCTTGGTGCAACACGCGATGGATATTGAACGGCTCACGCTTGAGCCGCTGCGGATTGCTCACGGCCAGCACCTGTTCGACCAAGCCGGCGATTCGGTTAACGCCATCGAGGATCAATTCGCAGTAAAGCTTGGCGCGGGCATCGCCCGGGAACATTGCGCCGAGCAGTTCGGCCGCGCCTTTAATCCCGGTGAGCGGATTCTTCACTTCGTGCGCAAGACCGGCCGGTGAAAGCCGAAATACATTCTCGTCGGAATCGAAGGTCTGCTCCGCATTCTTCTGATACGACAAATCGTGCAGCACCACGATCGCCCCTTCGAAGAAGCCGGCCGGACTAATCAGCGGTGAGACCTCGGCGCGCACGACCAGCGACCGATGGTCGAAAATCAGCGTCGCCTCGGGGCTGTCCAGGCTCTGGCCGCTATGCAGGCAAAGGTCGATCATCCGGCGCAGCCATGGATTGCGCCGGGTCAGCCGGTTGACCGTCGGCCGGCCGACCTTCGAGGCCTCCAACATGGCTTCCGCGGCCGCATTGACGGCGAGAGGGTCGAGTCCGGGTGACAAAACGATGACGGCATCGCTAAGGCAGTCGAGAATTTCGTGCCATAAATCCAATTTGGGGTCGGGCCGCAGCGCGGCCTCGTGCAGCAAAGTTAGCATAATGCGTCTGCCCATCTAAGCCGACGTGCGTTAGCGGCGGATGGCAATTGAGGGCAATTAATCGTCCCCATCTCTAACCGATTGACCGGTTGACGCCTGTGGATAAGTAGTCTGTTTAAGACCTACTGTTCAGAAACATTAGATTTTTTAATTTATAAGGGGTTGATCGAGATCGGTGTGGCCGATAGGGTGGGCGACAATTTGGTGGCACTCGCAACAAAAAGGAACCTGATCCATCTGCTCGCCGCGGCGACGTTTGCGCTGTTCATCAGTGGCTGTGCGCCCTCGGTAAACGTCCAGTCCGATCCGAGCACTTCGGTTACGGTCAGCGGTCAGGCTGACTCGGCGAGCCAGCTTGCCGCAAGCGAGTCGGAGCCCAGTTACGACCCACAAACCGCCCTCGAAGCCACCGAGCAAATGCCGTTCATGCGCAGCCAGCCCAAGGCCGTGCCGCCTTTTCCGCTGGTATTGAACCACGTAGTTCAAAAATACGTTAATCAGTACGTCTCCCATTCCGAGGGCCTGAAGCAATCCTTCCGGCGCAGCCAGCCCTACATGTCCGACATGATCCGAGAGTTGAAGGAGGCCGGATTACCCTCCGATTTGATCTATCTGGCGTTCGCCGAAAGCGGATTTTCACCCAAGGGCGACGGCCCTTGGCAACTCGAAAAAGCAACCGCTCGCCGCTTCGGACTCGTCATCAACCGCTGGGTCGACGAACGCCGCGACCCACTCAAATCAACCCGGGCGGCCGCTGAATATCTGGCGACTCTCCACGACGCCGCGGGTTCCTGGCGCATGACCCTGGTAGCGTGGAACAACGGCGACAGCTGGCTCGATCGTAGTTCACGCCTGCAGCGCCTCAGTTATCAGCGGCTCATGAAAAAGCTGCCTCATCATACGACCGCCCTGATGAACCGCTTCATGGCGGTCGCCCTGATCGCTCGCCACGCCAGCGACTACGGACTCGACGAAGTGAGCTTCCACGAGCCCCGGCATTACAAAGTTCTCAAGGTCAAGGGTGGTACCCTGCTGAGTCACGTAGCGCGCATGGCCCACGTTACGGTCGAGGCCATCAAGGAAGCCAATCCCGCGCTTCTGCGTGATCGCGTTCCACCCAGCCTGCCGTCCTACGGTATCCGCGTTCCCGACGACGAGCTGCAGGCGCAGATGGCTGAGTTCTAGGATTTTCAGTCGCCCGCCATCAGCGTCGCTCTGATTTAATTGCCCCGGCCCGTTCGCCTCGGGTTCAAATCCGCGCGCCTGCCGCGTATCATCGTTAATGTTAGAGCAGCCGCCAATGACCGGGGGTGCTTCAAGGAGGCTCCGGGTCATTCGCGGGAAGTTCGGCAAAACTCGATCGAAACTCCAGTAAAGTTCAATGACCAGTGCGGATCAGGCCCTTCAAATAGTTCTCGAAAACGTCGCTCCGCTCGGACTCGAACGGGTGGCAATAACTGCGGCGCGCACGCGGATCCTAGCCGAGGAGGTCCATTCGCCGCGCGATATTCCCGGCTTCGACAATTCCGCTATGGACGGCTACGCGGTCCGCGCCGCCGACGTAGCGTCAGCGAGTGAGGCTAATCCGGTGCGGCTCGAGGTGCTCGAGACGGTGGGTGCCGGCATGATGCCGTCGCGCACCGTAGCCACGGGACAAGCTGCCCGCACCATGACTGGCGCACCGCTGGCGCCCGGCGCCGACGCGATTGTGCCGGTCGAACGCACCCGCGCCGAGGGCAACATCGTTGAGATAATGGCGGCTGCGCCAGCCGGCGCATTCGTGCGCCCGCGCGGCGAGGATTTGCGCCGCGACGAGCTCGTGATGAGCGCCGGCAAGATGCTTGGTGCCGCGGACCTTGGGATGCTGGCCTCGCTGAACCGCGCGATGGTCGATGTGTGGCGCCGTCCGCGCGTCGCTATCGTCGCGACCGGAGATGAATTGGTCGATATCGATCAGGTCCCCACCGGTGCGCAGATCGTAAACTCCAGTGCGTACGCCTTGGCCGGCGCGATCAGCGAAGCCGGCGCATCGCCCGTGATGTTGAAAGTTGCGCGCGATCGCCCCGAGGAGGTTCGCGCACGCCTGGCCGAAGCCCTCGCTTTCGACGTTGTCCTCTCGACCGGTGGGGTCTCGGTCGGCCAGTTCGACCACGTGAAGGTGATACTCGACGAACTCGGATTGCGGCAATTTTTCCATGGTGTCGCGCAAAAGCCCGGACGCCCGCTCAAGTTCGGCACCATCGGCGGCCGGCCAATCTTCGGGCTTCCCGGGAATCCGGTCTCAACCATGGTTTGCTTCTATCTGTATGTGCGTCCGGCGTTGCTCAGGATGGGCGGAGCGACAACTACGGGGTTGCCGCGAGTGTCGGTCCGGTGCGCCACCGATATTCCGCTGGCGGCTAACCTCACCGAGTTTGTGCGGGTCCGGCTCGAGCGGCGCGACGGAGAAATACTGGCCGCGCCCACCGGTAATCAGGGCTCAGGCGTACTTAGTTCGCTCTCTCGCGCAGACGCGTTGCTGATCGGTCCCGCGAGCGTGAATCGTCTCAAGCAGGGCGATCAGGCAACCGTGCTGCTGCTCGCGTCAGGTGCGGGCGTCGATTGCGAGGCGTTCTTCGAGGATCGTCCGCGACGCCATAAGAACTGAATCCCGAGGGTCAGGAGCGCTCCGACGATCGCCGATGCGATTACGATCGTACTGACTTTGAGATAGGGCTGCAGGAGCCAGGGGACGATGTGTATCGTAACGACCTGTTCCAGATTGCTGCCGATGACATAGGCCAGCCATAATACCAACACCGCAGCCAGCCAGAATTTCGGTTGCTTCCAGAACTGCATCATCGCGCTTCCTCCGCTAATACACTGATGAAAGCTTGGATTGTCGTGTCGCCAATGTCAACGTGGGACCCCGCGCGGCGCAATTCGACGGAGAGTTCACGATGCGCTTCAGAGTAGGGCAGGGCTTCGACTTTCATCCGCTGGAAGCTGGGCGCAAGCTGGTGCTTGGCGGCGTCGAGATCGCACATACGGCTGGCTTGCGTGGCCATTCCGACGCCGACGTCGCCGCCCATGCGCTTGCCAACGCGATTCTCGGGGCGCTCGGCGAGGGTGACCTCGGACAGCACTTTCCCGATAACGATCCGAGCTATCGCGGCGCCGACAGCCTGGCGCTGTTGCATACGGTATGGGAACGCGCGACCGGTCTTGGTTGGCGTTTGGTCAACGCCGACGTCACCATCGTGGCGGCGCGGCCCAAACTCGCGCCGCATCTGCCCGCAATGCGCACGCGGCTCGCGGCGGCGCTCGGAGTCGAGGAGCAATCGTTGAATGTGAAGGCGTCGAATCCGGAGGGCCTCGGCGCGCTCGGACGCGGCGAGGGCATGGCGTCGGCCGCAATCGTGATGCTGCAGGCCGATTGACTGAAACCAGAGGCCGATTACCGCACCGGCGCTGCCAGCTCCTTTAGCGCAGCGTCGATAAAATCGTCAGTCAATCTCCGTTCTTCGTGGTGAAGCTCTGGATTCTGCCAATCGGCGCCTCAGCCGATCTAAGTCCCAGGCTACGGCTGCGCGTGAAGGGGCCTGACGCCGTCGGGTAAATTATTCCGACGCAGAACGTCGAACTGCAAATGCCAGTAACCCGCGCTCTCGTGTTCCAGATAGTCCGCAACCCGCTCATGCAGCCCGGGCAGCGCGTGCCACGGAACCGCAGGCCAGGCATGATGCTCGGCGTGGTAATTCATATTCCACAACCACCATCTGATGAACGGAGCGGTCTGCATCGTGCGCGTCCGTATCAGGATGGTCCCTTCGTGCGGCAGTCCCGTATGCTCCGTTGTCAGCCATATTGCCTGGAATGCGTGACACGGAATCAGCGCGAACAAAATCCATCCGGCGCCTCTGACCCCCAGCAACGCCATGAGCGCAAGAGTGAGCCACGCTAAGGCCACTACGCGGCTTTCCCAAATGAATCGCGACCGTAGCTCGGGCTCATCCCAGGGCGGCGGCAACTTAGCCTGTGCGGTCGACGAAAGCGCCAAGCGAAACATCAGTTGAAATTTTTGCTGTAGCAGCCAGAGCCCGGAAACCGCGTAAAGCCACGCGCGCGGCGTGCACGGCCAATTGCTGAGTTGAGGAGTGCCGGCGATTTCAGGATCCTTGGCGGGGTCGTGCGTAAAGCGATGATGCGCGAAGTGGAATTCCCGGTAAACGGCCGGCGCCATCCCGAAGGGTATTCCGGTCAGCCACGCACCGATCGCGTCCAGACGGCGTGAGCGGAAAGCGGTCAGATGAGTACACTCGTGGAAGGGCGCGAACAACGTCGCCCAGACGGCGCCCAACAAGATCGCGGCAAAGAAAGCTGCAAACGGAATTGGCGAAACGTAAACTAGCAGCCCAATCCCCAGTGCAAACGCACCGAGATGAAGCGTAAGGTGAATCGAGGACGGCAGGTTTTGACGCCTTTGCAGAGTTCGGAGCGCCTCGCGGTCGAGCAGCGGTCGGCTTTCAAAGCTCTCGTCCATCAGGTTTCGTTCCTCCGTGGATTAGTAAGGGCGCCACCGATGACCGGCGGCGCCCTCGAGAGCTTCGCTCGCGCGTAACTTAGCGGGCGACCCATCCGCCATCGATCGCCAGCGGATGTCCCGTAACGAACGACGCCGCATCCGACAGCAGCCAGACCACGCCTTCACCGATCTCTTCGGGCTTGCCCATCCGCCCGACCGGTTCGGCCGCGATGAAATCCTGCTCGTTCATGCCGCCGCTATCGATCATGCGCGCCACCATCGGAGTGTTGATCAGGCCAGGGCAGACGCAATTGACGCGAATGTTCTTCTGCGCAAATTCGAGCGCGGCCGTCCGGGTTAGGCCGATCACGCCGTGCTTGGAGGCGTTGTAAGCGGATAGACCTTCGACCGCGACCAGTCCCGCGGCGGAGGCCGTGTTGACGATGGCGCCGCCGCCCTGCTTGAGCATCTGAGGAATCTCGTACTTCATGGACAGCCATACGCCCTTGAGGTTGATCGCGATGATACGGTCGAAATTTTCCTCGGTGGCCTCGGCCGTATCTGCCATCCGGCCCTCGATGCCAGCGTTGTTAAAGGCGCAATCGATTCGCCCATAGGTCTCGACGGTTTTGTTGACCATCATCTCGACCTGCTTGGCCACTGCCACGTCGGCGTGCAGGAAGGACGCTTCGCCGCCTTTTTCCTTGATCATCTGGACGGTGCGCTCGCCGCCCTCGGGCACGTAATCGGCGATCATTAGTTTGGCACCTTCGCGTGCGAGCGCCAGCGCCGTCGCGCGGCCGATACCCGAGCCGCCGCCCGTCACCAGTGCGATTTTTCCTTGTACCAGTCCGGCCATGATTAATTCCCCTCGCTCCTGGATGGAGTCTCACGGCCTTTATGTTCACCGCTGCTGCGAATTTGCAAATGGCCGGCCCCGCGCGCGCCTCGCCAATCGTGGAGGCGCCTCAATCAGCGGTGTGCGGCAGATTACCGGCGGCAGTGGTCGCGACCGCTTTGACGGCGGCGCGCGCGAGTCCGGCGCGATCGAACATCATCATGCATACGTACGAACCCGCGGGAACTTTCGCGCCGCTACGCAGCTCGGTCGGAAATGGAAAATAGATGCGCGTGGTGTCGTCGCGATACTTTTCGATCAGCGGCTTCAATGCCGCGTATGAGCTGGTGATACCGATGCTGACGCCGTCATTTTTCCACGGGCCGATCCAGAGCGCATTGAAGGCGAGAACCGTATTGTAACGGACCCATCCATTAGGTATGAGGCCCAATCGTTCAACTACCGTCGGACTGAGCGCGGAGAGTTCGCGGCCGGCGGCAAGATATCGATCGGCTGCTACGATCAGCGAATCCAGGCGCTCGCGGGTGGCGCGCGATTCCATTTCGAGCGCTGTCAACTTCCGGTACGGCGCGAGCGCGGCAGGCGACACCCGATAGATCGTCACACCTCCCGTGATCACCGGGTGCCGGTCGAGCGACGAGAGCATTGGCTGAAAGATCGGGTCGGTGCTGCTCCCCGCGATTACGGCGCCCACGTCATGATTGGTAACAAAGGCTTTGAGCTGCGCTTCGGGCTCCGGCGGTAACATGTTGGTCGCGAGCGCCTTCACGACCGGCCATCGATCGAACTCGGGCGGCGGCGGTCCGGTCCAGGCGCCGGCCGAGCGAAAGTACATATCGGTCTGAGCCTGCCAGAGCATCCCGTTACCGCGCATCCAATTAGGGCAGGGTGATGACGATTTCGCCTGGCGCCAGAAATTTTCGGTAGGCTCCGGTCGTGAAAAAACCCGGCGTGTTGTTGGGTCGCGCCCAATGGTCAGCGGAAAGATTCGGCAGCGTCGAGAGCACGATTAGAGCAACGCATGCCAGCTTGCCAGCCGGGCGACAGGTCAGTTCGTTCAGCCAGATCGTGCCGATCACGCCTAAAATCAAAAAGGCGTACATCGCGAAGCGCGAGGGGGTGGCCTTGTCGAGCATCGGTAAGCTGGTAAGTACCGCGCCGGGCAACGCAGCCAGGTGACGACCCATCACGTGGAGCGTCGCACCGAGCGAGAGGACCGCGATGATGATCAGCGCATCGGTCATCATACGGGCGAACGGCTCGCGCCAATGACGGCGGGCATACAGGGCGGCGATCACGATCAGTACCGGCCCGAAGTAGTTATCGGACTCGAACTGATCTAACGGAAACCGGTTGGCGATCGCCTTTAAGAAGGTCAGCCGGCCCAGCTCGAAATAGTCAGTCGGGATGAGAAAGCCGACGGGATCGGCCGAGTACATGCTGCCCCAGTGAGGAATACCCGCCGGCTTCAACAGGTAGTAGATGAAGGGCGCTACCATTACAGCCGCCAGCGAATACGCGAGGGAAAGCGGCGGTACAAGGCGGGCAATGCGTTTGCGAATTGCGGGCGGGTTCAAGACCAATGCGAGGACGATCGCCATGAGGCCAAAGACGGTCATGGTGGCGAAGACTTCGAGAGCTATCAGGAATTCCGCAGCAAGCGTGAAGCCGAGCGCAACGATGAAGCTGCGCGTGCGCAGATCGTCCTGGTAGCGCCGCATCACCAGGTAAACGGCGAGCGGGACGGGGAAGGCCAGCACCTGATGCAGATGGCCCTGCATCTGCCCGAGCATGTAGGCGGAAAAGCCAAAGATGTATCCGCCGACCAGCGCTGGCCAATAGCGACTCGAGAATCGGCGGCAAAGCACAAAGGCCGTCCAGGCAGAGAGCGTCGGCCCGAGTATGAAAAGCGCGTTGCAGGTCGCGACGGGGCCGAAGAGGCCGGTTGCCGGAATCGCGAGGATCGCGGCAAGCGGCGCGGTGGTGACCCATGCGAGGTTGATGCCGCCGGGCGCCCAAATGGCGGTGGTGAATAATGGATCGAGCTGGTGCAGGATCGCGTGGCGCCACCAGGCGAGAGACCAGATGAAGATCGTACTGTCGGCTGGGACGTCAACACCGATGTGGTAATCGGACATATGGCCCGCGAGCGCGCGACCGAAAAACAATACGGACAAGACGAGATAGAAGGATAATGCGCCGAGGCCGTATCGGTCGGCGTGGCGTGCGATTCGGTCGAGCGTTGGCGCGACAGCAGGAGGCTCAGGGTCGCGGTTAAGCGTAGGCGATAGCGGCAACGACTACGCTCCGGGAGAGGATTGCGGGCGCCGCCGGTGCGCAGCTAAGTGCGACACGGTCAGTCTTCGCCGTTATCACTGTCGTCGCCAAGGTCGCCGTTGGATTCGAGTTCGTTGACGGCTTCGTCAAACTCGGGACCGGCAAATTCGTCGCCCATCTCGCGGCCCATCTTGCGCATCGCACGAGCGAGGCTTCGGGGGTCATTTTCGTCGAGGCCGCCGAGCGCCGAGGGGTCAGCGAGGGCATCGAGGCGAGCTTCCTCACTGCGCGGCATCGCGAAGCGCGACATCAGGCGGCGCATTCGGGCGGCGCCGCAATGTTCGCACCTGGCGGTGGCCCTTGCGCTCACTCGCATGGTGAGTACGCTGCTGCGCCGATGGCATTTTTCGCATTGATATTCGTATATCGGCATCGCCATCTCCCGTCGTGTCAATTAGCAATTGCAGGTACGCCAGTTTCGATTCTGCGCATTTGTGGCGATATCGGCAATCGATCCATGACTCCTGGCGCCAAATTCGGCGGCAGGCTTTGACACATACGGGAGATTTAGACTAAACGGGTGATTAGTACCTATCTAAAGGCACTAAACGTTAAAGATGAGTATTTAAACCAAGCGATGACTCCCTCAGACGCGAAGGATCGGGAGGTCAAAGAGATCGGTATGGACGACGCCGTGCAAGGCGCCGGCGGCGCAGGGGTAGGTGGTAGAGCGCGGGGTAGGCGATTGCCGTCCGGCCCGCATGACTTCTCAGGTGGAGGCTCGTCGCGCCCGCAAGGCAGCGCCCCAGAAGCAACTGTTCCGGCTCGGGCATTCGATCGCAGTAGTCTAGCGGCGCTCGGATTGTACTTTGCGTTATCGGTAATATTCATTGGACGCCGATTGATCTTCGACTTCGGCGGTTCGTATGTGGGCCGCTATGCTGATCCTTCGCTGTTTATCTGGTCAATAGCATGGTGGCGATACGCGCTGAGCCATGGGCTGAATCCAATCATCACCCATGCGATTTACGCTCCGACGGGAACTAATCTCGCATGGTTGACGACAGTTCCTCTGGCGAGCGTTATCGTATGGCCGATTACGGCGGCCTTCGGACCGATCGTATCGTACAATCTTTTAGCGCTGCTGGCGTCGGCATCCGCAGCATGGGCGACGTTCATTCTGTGCCGCTATCTGACGAAATCGGTTTGGCCGGCGATTCTTGGCGGATACGTTTTCGGATTCTCCTCGTATTTTCTTGCGCAGACTCTGGCGGGGCACCTGCAAATGGTACTGGTCTTCCCGGTGCCGATCGCGCTTTTCCTCGTTGCCCGCTGGTTCAACGAAGAGATCGAATCCCGTCGGATGATCTGTTTGGCCAGCCTTACCATTGCAGCTCAATTACTAGTGTCGATTGAAATATTCGCCACGGCAACGATGTTCGCAGGACTCGCACTAGTGCTCGCGCTCGGCTCGACCGCGGGCCGCGCCAGGCAGCGGATCGTGAAGATGATCGGGGTATTGGGCTGCGCGTACGGAGTGGCATTACTGATCGCCAGTCCGTTCCTCTACTACATGTTTGCGTACGGACAGCCGACCGGCGCAATCTGGAGCGCCAAGTTATACTCTGCCGATTTACTCAATTTTGTAATTCCGACGAAGGTCAATGTGCTGGGAGCGTTGCCTTCGCTCAGAACACTGGCGGCCACGTTTCCAGGAAATATTTATGAACGCGACGCCTACGTGGGACCGGTCTTAATCGTGCTCGCCATGCTCTACGCCCGGCGCTATTGGAGAGAACCGTTGGGCAAGACCCTGATCGATTCGCTTGTGATCATCTGCGTATTGGCAATCGGTCCAGTGCTGCATCTCGGCGGGCGTCAACTGATCGGAATGCCGGGGTATCTGCTCACAGTAATACCCATGATTAACAAGGCGCTGCCCCCGCGGTTCATGATGTTCACGTTTCTGATTCTCGCGATTATCACGGCGCAATGGCTTGCGATGAGTAGGGTGAGCCTACCTAAGAAGTGCATCGTCGCGACACTGGTCGTGCTGTTTTCATTGCCCAACCTTCATGCGCGCTTCTGGAACACCAAATCCGATACGCCGGAGTTTTTTACCAGTGGGCTTTACCGGAAGTATCTTTCACGTGGTGAAACCGTGCTGGTGACGCCGTACTGGCAACACGGCAACAGCATGCTTTGGCAGGCTCAGACTGGATTTTATTTTCGTATGGCGGGTGGATGGACCGGACCAATACCCGCTGCTTATATGGAGTGGCCAGTGGTGGGCGCACTGGTCAAATGGAACTATCTCCCTGACCCACAGATGCAACTGATGAGCTTTCTCGCCAACCATCAAGTCCGGGCGATCGTATCAGCCGACAGCGATCCCGCGCATCTGCTATGGCCGCAATGGTTACCGGCCGGAGCGGCCCAGCCGCTCAAGATCGGCGGCGTCACGCTGTACCGAATTCGGCCGGAGGCTCTCGCCCGATATCGCTCGATCACCGCGACAGAGGCGGAGCGCAAGGCCGACTGGGAGCTATTCAACGGCGTGCTCGCGGCGGTATCGAGGTACGAGGATGAGAGGGGGGACCCGGCGCAGCTGAGCCCATTGGAATTACAAAAGCTGGGCCTGCTCCCGCCCGAATGGACGGTCGGGGCAACGGATCACGACGAACTCGATGCCCGGCGAGAGGAATACCGCGGAGTCTGGATCGGGAACTTGGGAAAGGACTTGCTCGGGATCGGAATTGGCGGTACCTACGAGGGCTTGAAACCGATAATCGACCGCTATCGCCGCGAGGCGGCCCAGATTTATTTTCCGGCACCGCGCAAGTTCTCCGAAGACGAGCGCAATCACGGTAGTGGCACGCTGATTATTTTCTTCAAGTCCTCAGGGTTGAGGCGCGCGACCGAAGCGAGCTCGAGTCTGGCGGCGGGCGGTTGAATGAGAATCTCACCGTGACGGGCGGAGCGGCAGTTACCTGTGCATGAGTTGCGCCTGATGTGGCGCAATACGCGGATGGTCGTGCTGTGTGCGATCTCGGCGGCGCTTTATGCGGCGGTGCTGGTGCCGTTCAAGGTCGTGCCGTTAATACCGGGAGTGACCGAATTGCGGCCGGCCAACGCGATTCCGATCGTGTGTTCGTTTTTGTTCGGTCCGGCGGCGGCGTGGGGTTCGGCCATCGGAAACATGATCGGCGACTTCTTTGGCGGAGTCGGCCCCGGCGATATTTTCGGTTTCTTCGCCAACCTGTTTTACGGCTATATTCCTTACAAGGTCTGGAGCATTATCGCGAAAGATCAGAGTCCGATCAGCCGCTCGCCGAAGAATATCGCGAAATATGTCGCGGTATGCCTGTCGGCCAGCGTGCTCTGCGCGGACCTGGTGGGTTGGGGCGACAACCTGCTCGGCTTTCGACCGTTCAGCATCCTGGGCAACGTCATCATATTCAACAACATGTTGTCGGCGCTTTTTCTTTCGCCGCTGATCCTTATCGGGGTCTATCCGCGGGTGCGCGCCGGTCACCTTCTCTATGGCGACGTGATGCCCGAACTGGTCGAGCGGTCGCATCCGCGGCGATTGACGGGCCTCACGCTGCTGGTGGTGGGCGAGGCCGGAGCGTGGATAGTCGGTAATCTGATTTCGACCGGCTACTGGATTCCCGCATTCCTGCCGGCGAGCTTTGCACAACCGCCCTACGACAGGTCGATCGCGCTGTTGGTGAGCCCGCTAATCGCATGCGCGGTGGCCGGGACGTTGATGATGTGAAGCCGCCCGCAGCCGATACCATCGCGGACGTAATCGCGGCGGCCCTCGAGGGGGTCAGCTTCGCCTATGCCACCGGCGACGGTGCGGCACTGAGCGAGGTACGTTTCGAGCTGCGACGCGGCGAGATGGTCGGAATCATGGGCGCGTCGGGCGCCGGTAAATCCACGCTGGCGAAGTGCCTCAATCGAATCGTGCCGCGCTTCGAAGACGGCCAATTCGGCGGGATCGTACGAATCAGCGGGCGCGTGCTCGACGGCGAGCGGGTATGCGACGTGGCGGCGATGGTGGGGATGGTGTTTCAGGATTTCGAGGCGCAGCTGTTCTCGACCAACGTCGTTCACGAGGTGGCGTTTGCGATGGAACAGATCGGATTGCCGCGCGCTGAAATCGCCGCCCGGATCGGACCGGCGCTCGCGGCGGTGGGGCTGGCTGGCTTCGATGAGCGCGATCCCACTTCGCTCTCGGGCGGCGAGAAGCAGCGGCTGGCAATAGCGTCGGTGCTGGCGTTGAGACCGGCGGTGGTGGTGCTCGACGAGCCGACCAGCGACCTCGATCCCGAGGGCAAGGCGGAGGTGTTCGCGCTGATTCGGCAGATGCGCGCGCAGGGCCTCAGCCTGATCGTGATTGAGCATGAGGCCGAAGAGCTGCGCAACTGCGATCGAATCGTGCTCCTGCACGAAGGCGGGATTATAGCCGATGGGCATCCGGCCGAAGTGATGGTCCGGCTGAAGCTGCTCGAGGCCAGCGGGGTTCATCCGCCGGACGTCAACCGGGTGATGGACCTGATCGGCCTCGAACGGCATGCGGAGTCGGTCGACGAGGCCGAGGCGATTATTCGCGAATGCTTTACGCAGTTGCCGGAGACGCGAGGAGGGGAGACGGCCGCGCTCGGCGACGACGGCGAGCGTCCGACCAAGGCCCCGGCGGCGGTGCATACGACGCAAGCGCGCGCGGTGGACACGTCCGCCCAGGTCGCTCGTGGCGACGTGCTGCTGCGGGTCGACCATCTAAGTTTCGCCTATCCGTTCGGGCCGCCGGTGCTCGACGACGTAAGCCTGAAAATCGCGGCGGGCGAATTCGTCGCACTGATAGGCCAAAACGGATCGGGCAAGACCACGCTGGCGAAGCATCTTGTGGGTCTGCTAGCGGCGGGCGCGGGCAAGGTGATGGTGGGCGGCCGCGATCGTGCGAACTTGCGGCCGGCCGAGACCGCGAACGAGATCGGCTACGTTTTCCAGAATCCCGACCATCAGATTTTCGCGGCGACGGTGGCCGATGAAGTTGCATTCGGGCCTCGCAACTTCGGCCTGAACGAGGCCGAAATCGCCGAGCGCTGTGACGAGGTGCTGAATGCGGTGAACCTCAGCGCCGAGCGCGAGCGCGATCCCTTTTTGTTGAGCAAAGGCGAACGCCAGCGGCTGGCGGTAGCGAGCGTGCTGGCGTTGCGGCCGCGCGTGCTGATCCTCGATGAACCGACGACCGGGCTCGATTATCGCGAGCAACGGCGGATGATGGGTCTGATCGGCGATCTGAATCGCGCGGGGATCGCAATCGTGATGATCACGCATACGCCGTGGCTGGTCGCCGAATATGCCCGCCGGGTGGTGCTGATGCGCAAGGGGCGCGTGCTGTACGACGGCGCCGTGCGCGAGTTCTTCACGCGCGACGAATTGCTCGCCAACTCGTCGTTTCGGCCACCCGAGGCGACCCTGCTCGGCCTGCGTTTCGGCTTGGCGGCGCTCCATCCGGAAGAGCTGGCGGCGTGGCTCAAGGGGTGCGCCTGATGCCGATTTATCAGTACCTCGACCACCGCAGCATCGTTCATCGGCTCAATCCGACGGTGAAGGTATTCGCGCTCTTCATCATGTTCTGGTCGGTGTACTGGGTGGACCATCCGCTGGCGCTTCTGCCGCTTGGAATTCTGCTGGCCGCGACGGCGCAATTTACCGGTTCGTGGCCCAATTTCTATCGGCTGCGCTGGCTCTTCATTCTGCTGATTTTTTTTACCACGCTCGCGTGGATGGTGTTCTATCGCAAGGGGCCCGCGCTGATAAACACTCCGATCATCCATCTTAGCCGCGCTTCGCTGGTGTTCGGGTTCGGGCGCGGGTTGAAGCTGGCCGAGTTGCTGGCGACGTCGGTGCTGTTTCTGTCGACGACCAAGGTCGAAGAATTCACCGCAGGTCTGCAACGGCTGGGAGTGCCGTATCGAGTGGGCTTTGCGATCACGCTGTCCTTCAGGCTGGTGCCGTTGTTTATCGATTCGGCCCTGACGGTGGTGCAGGCGCAGCGGCTGCGCGGGTACGACTTCAACCAGGGCGGCCCGTTCGAGCGGGTGAAGCGTTACGTGCCGGTGGTGATCCCGGTATTCATGGGGGCGTTGCGCAAGGCCAACAACATGGCGATGGCTCTGGAAGCGCGTGGTTTCGGGGTGAGCGCGACGCCGAGCAGCTATATCGACTACCCGATTGCGGCGCGCGACCGGGTGGCGTTCGCGCTACTGGCCGCAATCGGCGTGGTCTATTTCCTGATCTATTACACCGGTTACGGCGCCATCGCGGTGAATTAGCGGCAAAGCGGTTGGCGCAACCGGTGCCGGGTCGGCGCAAGTATCTGGCGCATCGCGTCGAGCGGCCGGCGAGGGCATGCGACCCGTCGGCAAGGCTGGAGCGTTGCGGCGGATGCGTGCTAGCGTGAATCGAAATTTACCGGGAGGGCGAAGGCGGGCGATGCTGTTCGTAATTATCGGTCACGATGGTCCCAAGGGAGCGGCGCTGCGGCCCACGGTGCGCCCGGCGCATCTGGAAAACCTGCGGCCGCTGGTCGAGCGCGGCAGCGTGATCCTCGGCGGACCCTTCACCGACGGCAGCGGCAGCCTGATCGTCGCGGACTTCGAGACTGAGGCGGCGGCGCGGGCCTTCATGGAGACCGATCCATACGTTACCCAAGGCGTGTTCGAGCGGGTCGAAATCAAACCATTTCGCAAGGTTGTACCGTAGCGGCGGCAGCCTGGCGGCGGAGCATCGATGGCAGGAGCATTAGCGAGCCTCAAGATTGTCGAGGTCGGTGAGATGGCGTCGGCGCCGTACGCGTCAAAGCTGATGGCCGATATGGGCGCCGAAGTGATCAAGGTCGAGCGGCCGGGAGTCGGCGATCACGCGCGTGTGCGGGGGCCGTTTCCGGGTGGCCATCCGCATCCGGAGAAGAGCGGACTATTCCTTTATCTGAACACCAACAAGCTTGGGATCACGCTCGATATCGCGCGTCCCGAGGGCTTCGAGATTCTGGAAAAGCTGGTGGCGCAGGCCGACGTCCTGATTCACAACGTGTGGCCGCCCGAGATGGATCGCGCGGGGCTCAACTTCGAGCGTCTGCACAACGTGAATCCGCGGCTGGTGATGACCTCGATCACGCCGTACGGGGTGACCGGGCCGTACCGAAACCTGCGCGCGGAGGAGTTGACCGTATGGTCGGCGGGCGGCGTGTGCGTGCTCAACGGCGCAGGCCCCGACCATCCGGAACTGCCGCCGCTCAAGACCTTTGGCAACCAGGCGGGATTTCAGGGCGGGGTGCATGGCGCTGTGGCGACGATGGGCGCGGTGATGGCGCAGTTGCGCGACGGCGAAGGCCAGCACGTCGATGTTTCGTGCCAGGAGGCGATCGCGTCGCAACTTGAACTGACCTTCGAGTACTGGCCGTATATGAAAATGATCGCGACGCGGCTCGGGAAGAAGCCGATTCAGCCGCTCGAAGCGATGGAATGCAAGGACGGCTGGATTTACCTCTGCTGCGTCGAAGAGCATCAGTGGAAGGCATTCGTGGATTTGATGGGGAACCCGGACTGGGCGGGGGAGGAGATTTTCAGCGATCGCCTGAAGCGCGGCGAGAACTGGGAAGCCCTGGTCATTTTTCTCGAAGAATACGTCAAAGAACAAACGGTAATAGATTTATACAAAAAGGCGCAGGCCCGGCGAATCCCGTTCGCGCCCGTCTCGACCATGGGCGACCTGCTCAACTCGGAGCATCTGCAGGCGCGCGGCTTCTTCGTCGAAATCGCACAGCCGGTGGCGGGAGCGCACAAGTATCCGGGCGCGCCGCTGAAATACGGAGCGACGCCGTGGGAAATCCGGCGGCCGGCGCCGACGCTGGGACAACATAACGATGAAATCTTCGGGCAGCGTCTGGGCTTGACCTCGGCTCGCCTCAACGAACTCAAGCGAACGGGTGTGATCTAAATGGCAAGGCCACCGCTCGACGGCATTCGGATCGCGGACTTCACCTGGGTGTGGGCGGGTCCCTATTGTACGATGCAACTCGCGCATCTGGGCGCCGACGTCATTCGTATCGAGACCAGGACGCGGCCGTGCGTGACGCGGCTGCTGCCGCCGTGGCCGGACATGAAGCCGGGAGGCCTCAACCGCTCGGGCTATTTCAATCAATACAGCCAGGGCAAGCGATCGATTACGTTGAACTTCAAGGATCCGGCGGCGCATGAGGCGGCGCGGCGGCTGATCGCGAAGAGCGACGTGGTGGTCAACAACTTCGCGCACGGCGTGATGGACAAGATGGGATTCGGATATGACGCGGTGCGAAAAATCAAATCCGATATCATCATGATCTCATTGACCGGCTACGGCGACACTGGACCGTTCCGCGACTACATCGCATACGGGCCGGCGCAAGTGCCGTTGTCGGGACTGTCAGCGTTGACTGGCTATCGCGGGTGGCCGCCGATGCATGCGGGTTTCAGTTACGCCGATCCCAACGGCGGTGTGCACGGGGCCTTCGCGATCATGGCGGCGCTGTTCCATCGCGCCAAGACCGGCGAGGGCCAGTACATCGACATGAGCCAGTGGGAATGCGCGATGGGCGTGCTGGCCGAGGGCATCCTCGAGTACACCATGAACGGGCGCGAGCCCGAGCGGATCGGCAACGAGGATCCGCTGATGGCGCCCCACGGTATCTACCGATGCCTCGATCGGCCGGAGCAAGTGATGGGCGTGACGATCGATCAGTTTGTTGCGATCGCGGTGGCCGACGACAGCGAATTCGCACGCTTCGCCGAGGCGATTGGACGACCGCAGCTCGCGACCGATGCGAAATTCGCGACATTGGCCGCGCGCAAGGCAAACGAGCAGGAGCTCAATCGCGTCATCGAGGAGTGGACCTCGTCGCGCACCGCGGTCGAGGTCGCGCGGATGCTGCAGGCGACGGGAGTCGCGGCGGCGGTGGTGGCTGACAATAAATTTTTGTCGGAAGAGGATCCGCACCTCCGGGAGCGGAATTACTTCGTATATAAAGAGCACCCTGAGGTCGGCACGCTGCAGCATTGCGGCATGCCGTGGAAGATGAGTCGGACGGAGACCTCGGTGCGATCGGCGGCGCCGTGCATCGGACAGCATACTGACGAAGTGCTGAGGCAGGTGCTCGGATACAGCAGCGACGAGGTCGCGAAGCTGCGGGCGCAGGGCGCGCTCGAGTAGCGCGGCGGCGCGCGTCGCGGGTTCAAAATCTGAAGTATCACATTAGATTTAAGCGGAGCGCAGAGCGATGAGCGAATTTAAAGTGTTACTTGATGGACTGATGTTTACCGAAGGGCCGCGCTGGCACGACGGCAAACTCTATTTCTCCGACATGCACGCACATAAGGTGATGGCGGTCGGTCTCGACGGCGAGGCGCAGACCGTAGCGGAAGTGCCGACGTGGCCCTCCGGGCTGGGCTGGCTGCCAGACGGGCGTCTGCTGATCGTCTCGATGACCGATCGCAAGGTGCTGCGCCAGGATGCGGACGGACTCAAGACTCATGCCGACATCAGCAAGCTCGCATCGTTCCATTGCAACGACATGGTGACCGACACCAAGGGCCGCTGTTACGTCGGGAACTTCGGTTACGATTTGCTGACCGATGCGCCGCAAAAGCCCGCCGAACTGGTGCTGGTGAATCCCGACGGATCGGCGCGGGTCGCCGCGACCGGCCTCGAGTTTCCCAACGGAACCGTGATCACGCCGGACGGCAAGACCCTGGTGGTCGGCGAATCGATGGCCCATCGGCTGACCGCCTTCGATGTGCAAAGCGATGGCTCGCTGAGCAATCGGCGAGTATGGGCGGAGCTTGCGGAGGGCACCGTTCCCGACGGTATCGCGCTCGACGCCGAGGGCGCTATCTGGGTGGCGTCGCCGATGACGCACGAATTGTTGCGGGTGCGCGAGGGTGGGGCGGTCGCAGAACAGTTGAAGTTCGAGACCATGCCGGTTGCCTGTGCGCTCGGCGGTCCGGGACGCCGCACACTTTTCATGTTGACCTCCGACAGTATCAACCCGGACGAATGCCGAGCGCAGAAAGCCTCCAGGATTTGGACCAAGGAAGTGGCGGTGGCTGGCGCCGGATGCCCATAATACGTGCGCGGGCGCGGATTTTGAGCGCCGCGATTCTCAAGCTGAACGGGTACCATCGAGCGTGACCGCTATCGCGAATGCCGAGATTTATGCCGAGCGTCGCCGTCGCTTCCTGAACGCAATCGGTTCGGGAGCGATCGCGATCATGCCGTCGGCGCCCATTGCCGTGCGCTCGGGCGACGTCGAGTTCATCTACCGGCAGGATAATGATTTTTATTATTTGACCGGCTTCGCAGAGCCCGAAGCGGTCGCCTTGCTGGTGCCGGACGATCCGGAGCCGTTCACGCTGTTCGTACGTCCACGCGACAAGCTACGCGAGACCTGGACCGGGCGCCGCGCCGGGGTTGAGGGTGCGCTTGATGATTATGGCGCCAACCGCGCCTTCACGATCGACGAACTCGACGGTGTGCTCCGCCGACATCTGGACAAGGTCGATCGGGTCTATTATCCGCTCGGCGGCAACGAGCGGATGAACGCGCGAATTCTGGAATTGTTGCGCGCGGCACAGGGGATGCGTCCGCGGCTCGGCACGGGGCCACATTCGCTGCTCGATCCGCGCGAACTGATTCACGAGGAGCGGCTGCACAAACGCCCCGAAGAGTTGGCCTCGATGCGCGCGGCGATCGCGATTTCCGCCGAAGCTCACGCGGCCGCGATGCGCACGGCGCGCGGCGGCATGATGGAATGGCAGGTCGAGGCGACCGTCGATTACACCTTCCGCTCGCGCGGTGCTGCCGGCCCGAGCTATCCATCGATCATCGCCTCGGGGCCGAACGCCGCTACGCTTCACTACATCAATAACGATCGCCAGATGCGCACTGGCGAATTGCTGTTGATCGACGCGGGCTGCGAGTATGATTTTTATGCTTCCGACGTCACCCGCACCTTTCCCATCGGCGCGTGCTTTACCCCGCTCCAGCGCGATCTCTATGAAATCGTGCTGGCGGCCCAATTTGCCGGGATCGAGGCAATCAGGCCGGGCATTAAATTCGACGATCCGCACGACGCCGCGGTGCACGTTCTGGTCGAAGGCATGTGCCGCCTTGGGCTGGTGAAAGGACCGCTCGATGATGCCATCCGAGCGGACCAATGGCGGCGTTACTATATGCATCGCACCAGCCATTGGCTCGGGATGGACGTGCACGACGTCGGGCTCTACCGCGTCGGCGGTGAATCGCGCACGCTCGAACCCGGCATGGTGCTCACGGTCGAGCCGGGGATCTATATCGCACCGGACGACACTGAGGCGCCGGAGGAATTTCGCGGGATCGGGATTAGAATCGAAGACGACGTGCTGGTCACCGCGGACGGTCACGAAGTGATGACCGCGGCGGTGCCGAAAACGGTCGCCGAAGTCGAAGCGCTTACGACCTCAGCCGGATAGGCCCCCGCTACTCTACAATTCCAGGGCGCTGGCGGTGCCGACGATGGTCTTGGTGCCGTCGGCCTTTTCGCACCAGACCTCGACCACCGCCCGCGTGCGCTTGCCTTCGGTGTGCCGTTCAATGATTCGGCCGTGCGGTCCTGAGACCTCGTCCACCCACAGCACGTTGACCAAGCGCAGGTCAAATTTGCCGCCCATCATGAAGCCCAGCCCGAAGCGCTGCGTCATCATCTCGCCGATCAGGCAGACCGACCACATCCCCTGCACGACGATGTCCGGAAAGCCGAGTGTGCGCGCGGCCTCGGCGTCGGTGTGATAATTGATGCCCGGACCGGAGAATGCCATGCACATCGCCTGCGAGATCGGACGCGCGGGTGCGCCGATCGCCTCGCCGCCGCGATCGCCGACCTTGAACACGCGTGTGGAGGATTTTTCGCGCTCGCGATCTACGGCGAAACCGCCACCGGCGCCGGCCGCGGCGGGCGCTATCAGAAAGCTCTGGTGCGTGCGGCTGCGTTGCACGATACGGCCGTCGGCGCCCATCAGCAGCACTTCGTTGACCACGTATTCGCGATCGCGCTTGGTGTAACGCTCGACCACTACCGATCGGGAATGCAGCGTTTCACCGACCCGAATCGGCGAGAAACCTTCCCATTCCTGTCGCGCGTGGAGGTTGCCGAAGACGTTCGGCAGATACCAGTCGAAGGTGCGAAAGACGGCCGAATGTACGACCAAGGCGGGCGCCACCGGATAGCCCAGCGGCGACGCATTGCGATACCACGGATGGTCGTCGCCGGTTGCTGCGATATAGTTTTCCACGGCGTCGGCCGATATATCGTATTCGGTGCCGCCAAAGTCGCGCCCGACAAAAACTTCATTAGCGTCGAATATTTCGGTCGCCATCGATACCCTTTCCTGGTTGCAGTTCGCCGGACTTTCCGGGATTACTCGCCGGGGTCACGCGCGCGCCTTTACTTTGGCCGCAAAGCGTTTGTCGAATTTTCCCCGATCGACGACGGCCCGCAGATGCGTGCCAGTGCCGATCTCCTCTTTCTCATCGAGCGCGCGGATGTTGAACTCGATCCGCCGGCCTTCGCATTTCGTGACTTCGGCCTCGGCGCGAACTTTCCATCCCTCGGGCGTCGCAGCGGTGTGGCTCACGTTGACGGTCGCGCCGACGGTCATTTCGCTTGGTTCGAGATAAGCCTTCAGCGCATCTATCGCCGCCATTTCCATCGCCAGACTCATCATCGCAGTGGCCAGCACCGGCGGCAGCGAAGCCTCCATGGTGCCTGCGAGATCCTTGCGCTCGACTATGAATTCGTAATTTCCCTTGGTTCCGACCGGTACTGGACGCATGAATGATTCCTGCCTGGTTTCATTGACGCGCGAGGCCAGGGCGCTCGCGCCGCAACCCCATCGCGTCGAGTTTTTTGATTACCCACACAACCCGATCGTTGCCCCAGAACGGCTCGCCGGCAACGATCAAAGTCGGTACGCCGAAGACGCCATCGCGGTCGGCTTCTTCGAACGCTCGCGCGAGATCGTCGATGCCACGTGTCGCCGCGTAGCGCGCGAAATCGTCCGCATCGAGACCGCACTCGCGCAGCACTACGGCGAGGGCGGCGGGATCTTCGAGATCGAGTTCGCGCTTGAAGAAGCGCTCGAAAACGCGCGGCGCATACTCGCGGAAACGTTCGTGGCGCTCGGCATAAAGCCCGCTCATATTTGCCAGACGCGAGTCGAACAGCTTTTGCGGACCGCGAATGGTCAGTCCCCGTTCATTGGCGAAGCGGCGCGCGTCGGCGTAGAGGTAACGCACCTTGTTCCAATCGTGCGGTTGGCGCTGATCCAATTCGCCGCCGTAGGCCGCGCGCGGTTCGAAGTCGCGCGGTAAAAAGCGCAGGCGTACGCGATGTGAACGTTCGAGTTCGAGGGCCGGTTCGAGCGCCAGAAAAGTAAACGGGCTTTTGAAATCGTAGTAGAATTTTATGATTTGGCTATCGGTGTCCATTGCAACTTCTGCCATGTGAGATAGCTCAAATTGGCGCGGCGCAAAAGCGTCGTGTCGCAAACGGACCGCAAGTTGGATGGTGGGCCGCGTCCGAGCGGTGGCGCGGGGCGGAGTACGCGACCGGCTGCCGCGAGCACTTTCGAGGTTAGTCGGGAAGCGGGTAATCGTCGAGCGTGGGACCGGGTAACGGATGCAGCAAGAGCTCGATCGCAGCAAACAGCCGTGTGCGATCAACCGGCATCACCATGAAATCGTCGCAACCGGCGGCCAGTGCCTGAGCGCGGCTAATGGTCATCGCATGGGCGGTCAAGGCTACAATCGGAGTGGTGTGGAAGCGTTCGAGACCACGCAGCGATCGCGTCAGTGCGAGGCCGTTCTCGATTCCGGACAATCCGAGATCCATGAGGATGATGTCGATCGTTCCGGCGAAGAGCTCAATTTGACGGCGCATTTCGACCGGTGAAGCCGCAGTCATCATCCGGTAATGATTTTTCATCATCGCGCGCATCAGGATTTGATTGTCGAGGTCAGCCTCGAGCATCATTACCATCGGCAGATGCGGAGGCTGAACCGAGGGCGCACTCGGCGGGTTTGGGCGCTGAACAGAAACGCCGGTCGCCGATGCAAGCGCAGGTGCGCTCTGCTCGAAATGGATCGTGAAGGTAGATCCTTCGCCTTTTGCACTGCTCACGGTCAGGCTGGCGCCGTTCAATTCAAGATAGCGCCGGGTCAGCGCGAGACCCAGTCCCGCTCCCTCGAAACGCCGGGAGATGCCGTTATCCTCTTGTGAAAAGGCCTCCAGCAAATGCGCTTGAAAGGCTTCGTCGATCCCAATTCCGGTGTCCGCGACGTGAACGCAAAGCGCTTCGCCGGCATCGCGATACAGGCGAACCGTCACACTGCCGCGCTCGGTGAACTTGACCGCATTTTCCAGCAGGTTGTGCAGCGCTTGGGTCAGGCAATATTCGTCGAAGGCGACTGTCACCGCTTCGTCGTCAAACTCGAACGCCAAGCTCAGTCCCTTCTTGGCAACCTGCGGCATCAGTTCGGCGATAAGTCGCCGGATTAGCGAGACCGGTCTGACTAACAGGCGATCGACCTGGAAGGAGCGCGATTCGAGCTTGGAATAGTCGAGTACCGCGTTGAGCATTTGGAGCAGCCGGTTGCAGGCGCGGGTTACGGCGTCGACGCTTTCCGCCTGGCTGGAGTCGCGAATCTCGGCCAGATGTTCTGCGATCAGGTCGTTGTAGCCGACGATAATGTTGAGCGGAGTGCGGAATTCATGGCTGATGTTGGCCAGGAAGGCGGATTTGAGCCGCGACGATTCCAGCGCGGCGTCGTGCGCGTGCGCCAGTTCCAGTTCGTCGCGTTTGCGCGCCGATATGTCGCGGATATTGACCAGCACCCCCGGAGCGCCGCCGATATCCAACAGCGCGCGCATGACCACTTAGCATTCGCTGTAGCTCTGGTCGGCGAGCCGTACACGCAACTCGGCGCTCACTGCCACCCCCGGCTTTTCGAGAGCCGTTGCGAATAACCGATCGCGAATCGGGACGTCGTCAGGATGGGCATAATCGGAGGCTCTGCGTCCGACCATCTCATCCATCTTGGAACCGAACATCGTTTCGCCCGCGCCGCTCATGAAACTGATGTTGCTTTCACGGTCGAGCACCGCGATTACATCGCTCGAACTACCAATCACGGTATGCAGATATTGTTCGCTGCGCCGGAGTCGTTCTTCGGCCGCACTTCGATCGAGAGTGCTTGCAAGTATATTGGCGATCGCCTGCATAAAATTGATGTCATGATGGGAGAAAGTTCGCCGAACTCGCGTGAACGCTACTATGACCCCGAGCGCCATACCTCGGGATTTGATTGCTACGGAAATTCCGCTTTGCGCTCCGTATGCGAGCAATGCCGGCTGCGGCCGGAACCGCGTCTCGGCCACAAGATCCTCGCTGATTACCGGTTCATTGGAATACAACGTGTAGCCCGACAGCGAATGCCGGCCCCCGGGCAATTGGGTACCAACGTAAGTCAGGCGCTCGGGTGCCGAAGTCGCCGCTATCGTGAGGTCGGTACCGTCCGCGTCGAGCTCCAGTACGGCGGCGAGATCGGCCTTGAGACCCGCGGTCGAAATCATCGCGGCTTGCCTCATCAAGTCGGCGAGCCCGCCGCGTTCGAGCGAACTCAGGCCGAGTCGGCTGATGGCTTCCTGCTGTCCAAGCCGGGATTGAAGCTCTCGTGCGGGGCCGCTGGCGATACCGAGATCGCGCACCATGCAGGCAAAACCGCAGTGATTGCCCGCCCCATCGCGCGCGGCCGTGATCGTAACCCTGGCCCAGAACGACGATCCGTCATGGCGCCGGCACCAGGCCTGCTCCTCGAAGCGTCCCTTCGCGACCGCATCCGCGAGCGCGCGCAGTGGCTCGCCGTTGACCGCCTCCGTTGGTCGGTAGATACAGGAAAAATTGCGGCCGAGAATCTCTTCGTCACTATACCCGCAGGTCTGTTCAGACTTTGCGTTCCAGGTGACGACGCGACCCGTCTGGTCGAGGGCGAAGACCCCGAATTCACGCGCCACTTCGTGAATTTGCCGCAGGCCCGGCGCGATCTGGTAAGACCGCTCAGGGCTGGTGGAGCCTGCGGACGGCGCGCCGTTTTTGTGAGCCGCCGGGTTCCCTGAAATTGTCAAGTGGCACTTCCTTTGGGCGGGTCCCCGGCCTCACGCCGCGCGCCGCCCGCGGAGCATTTATGCCGGCGCAATACGTTCGGCGCGCTTGTGCAATCGCACTCCCGCCAATTGGTAAAAATGCAATCCAAATGCCATCAATTTCGTGCGTTCTAAGGAGCAGCAAGAACCTGAGAGAATCGCTTTAGCACGCATGCGATAATTCCTACCCGCCGCAGGTTGTCTGTGCGATACGGAGGTATCCTAGCAGAATACTCGCCCGTATGACACAAGCTGTAGCAATGTCAGTCTATTTGATTCAGATCGTGTTCTAATCTGGGACGCCGGAGATTCTCGAGCTTTCGCCGCGCCGCTTAGCCCGCAGTCAGTTCATGCGGGCCGCGCTCGCCGATCTGTATCGCGGTTTCGACGGTGATTCGCTCGCGGGCGTCGGGTTAGTAGCGCAATCGCCCGTCCCGCTGGCCGGCAGTGATCCTTCGGTCGCAGGCTTTTCAGTGACCTCGCGGATAGCCGCGAGCAGAGTGGGGCGGCGCACCGGCTTGCTCACGTGAGTGTCGCACCCGGCGTCGAAGCTCATGTGCACCGCTTCGTCCAGTACCGACGCCGTCAGCGCGATAATCGGCGTTCGCGACGTGTTATTGGTCTGCTCCCACTGACGTATCAGCTTCGCCGCCGTATAGCCGTCCATCACCGGCATCTGTATATCCATCAGGACCACATCGAAGGTGCCGGCTACAAATTTCTCCAAGGCGATTTCACCGTTCTCGGCGTGTTCGACGTCGCAAACGATCTGCTTGAGAAAGGCCTGGATCAGCAGCCGGTTATCCGCCGAATCATCGGCCACCAGGATGCGCAGGGGGCGCCCCGTGAGCGCCGCCGGCTGGAAAGCCTTGCGCGGACCGCCGATTTGTTCGACCGGTTCGATCGAGGTGATATCGACGATGTGAATTGGCCTCGTGTCCGCATCAGGCGCCGCCGGGGTATCAATCGCGGCCGATAAATCCGCCGCCATTGGAATCGCGCTCGCCGCCTCATTCGCCGACTGCTGCGCATCCTTGCCGTAACCCATCATGGTACGGATGACGCCGAACAGTTCCGCCCGGCGCACCGCCTTGATGATGTGATGATCCAATCCAATCTTCCGCAGCAGCGGCATTTTCACGTTGAGGTCGTCTGATGTCAGCATCGCTATGACCATCCCGGCGCCATGCGCCCCCTCGCAAATTCGCCGTATCGAATCGCCGCTGCCGGCCGCCGCCATCCGGCAATCCAGCAGCACGATTCGATATGGCGTCCCCTCTTGATCCGCACGGCGAAGCTCGTCGATTGCCTGCTCGCCACTTTCCGCTTGTGTAACTTGCGCACCGGTTCCGGCCAGAGCTTCAGCCAGCGCCAGGCGGGTGACGGCCGTCTGGTCGGCGATTAGCACTCGATTGCCGGCTAGTACGGGCATCATGGTCAGTGTCGCGGCTGCGTTTTGATCCGGCGGAGCGTCGAAGCGTGCGACAAAGTGAAACGTGCTGCCCTTGCCTAGCTCGCTGTCGACCCAAATCCGTCCGCTCATCAGATCGACCAGTTGCTTGACGATCGCGAGACCCAGACCTGCACCACCGTACTTGCGGGCGGTTGCCGCGCTTGCCTGAGTGAAGCGCGTGAAGATTTTTTCCCGCTGGTCGGCCGCGATTCCAATTCCGGTGTCGGCAACCGTGAAGTGCAGCTCTCTGTCGCTGTCTTCAGTGGCGCAATCGATGGCAACCACGACGTGCCCGCGAGCGGTGAATTTGATCGCATTGCCGACGAGATTCATCAGAATCTGACGCAATCGCAACGGATCGCCGATCATCTGCGATGGTACATTCGGAGCCACTCGCACTGTGAGTTCGAGCCCCTTCTGATGCGCGCGAATCGCAAGCGTCTCGACCACACGCTCGGCCAGCTCGACCGGATCGAAACTGATCGTCTCAAGGGTCAGGCGCCCGCCGTCAATCCGGGCAAAGTCCAGGATATCATCGATCAGGTCGAGCAGGGCGGCGCCATTGTTCATCATGATGCTGAGGTATTTGTGCTGCTCGCTGCTGAGCCTGGTCTCGTCGAGCAGATCGGCCATTCCCAGGATCGCGTTCATCGGCGTGCGGATCTCATGCGACATCTGCGAGATGAAATCCGACTTCGCGCGCGCCGCAGTCTCGGCTTCCTCGCGTGCCGCGATCAGCTCGGCGCTGCCGAGTCGCGACCAAAGGCCGCGTTGCCCGAGCATCGCAGGTGCCCCCACCAGCACGATAATCGCGACCGAAAATACGATGGCCGCGCCGCCGCCAAGGCCGATCACTATTTCGCTCGCGACCACCGTCGCGCACAGGGCGAAATTGATGATTCGCCAATGACGGCGGTAAATCGCGTGCCATGTCAGCCCCAGGGTGAGGCCGATCAATGCCACGTCGGCGCCCTGAAGTGTCCGCAACGTGGGTGACAGCACGGGTTCGTAGTTGCGGCCAAAGATTAGATCGACCAGTCCGAGCAACAGTATTGCCGCGATAGCGGCACGGTTCAGCTCGATCGTCGAATCGTCGGCGAACGAGGCCGGGCCAGGAACAAATGGGTGCGGATTTCCTGTTGCAGCATTGCAACAAGAAGATCGCCCAGCGTCGGCCAAGGTTGTGCTTTCAGGTAGTGCCGGAGGCTTCATTTCACCTATATCAGTCGATCGTCGCCCTCATATCGTCCACGGCCGATCATTACCGCAATCTCGATGCCGGAGCGAATAAAAAGTCCGATAACAGATCCACATAGCTGTCCCCCGCGTTCCCTGGTCAAAAATATGGATGCCTGTCTTTGTCGCCACGAGATGCTCGGTGACGACATGACAGATTACGATGCGACTACTGCAACGGTCTCTAAGGGCTAATTCGGCGGTGCGAAAAACCTCCGGCGACACCCGCTTAGGGGGAAGTAGTGCTCGAATGCGATCGCGCAGTTACAGCCCTGGTGCAATATCGCAACATTGCTGCCCGCGAGTCCTTTGTCGTTGCACGCTTACGATTAGCTAGGTTGACCAACGCTGGGATTATTTCGGCTATTGAGGAACGCAGAGGATGGTTTCGGAGCCCTGTAACTCGGACGGATTGAGTTAGCGGCGACAATGGCTTGATCGCCTCGCGCTTGACACCGCAACTGCTTAAGGCGTGGATTTGGATGGTGCAGCGGGACGCGCGATTACTTTCACGTAGCCGTCCGGAATTTGGCGCTAAGACAATTGCGTGACGGGAAGGCCGGGATTTGAAAGTTGGTGCTGGATAGTGAATTTGATGGAGGACGAGTGACCATGGCTTTGCGATTACCCGATAAGGATGACCTGCAAAAATTGGCGGCGGCGGGCCACTTCGGTCTGAGTGCCGAGGAGCTCGCGGACTTTCAGGCGCTGATGCCGGCGATGTTCGAAACGCTCGACGCGCTCGACCAGACGCCGCTGCCGGTCGTGCCCTTGAAGTATCCGCAGCGCGATGCTGGCACGCGCGCCGATCTTACCAGCGATCCGTTCAATGCGATTATCCGCCGCTGTTCCGTCACCGGCGCGGCGAGCGGCAAGCTCGCCGGCAAGCGCGTCGGCATCAAGGACAATATTTCGGTGGCCGGGGTGCCGATGACCTGCGGTTCGTCGGTCATCGAAGGGTACGTTCCGGCGGCCGACGCCACGCTGGTGACGCGGATTCTCGACGCCGGTGGAAAAATCGTCGCCAAGCTCAACCTCGACAACTTCGCCTTCGCCGGCAGTGGCGAGACCAGCTCGTTCGGACCGACGCGAAATCCGCACAATACCGATCATCTTGCCGGCGGCTCGTCAGGCGGCTCGGCCGCGGCGCTTTACTACGACGATTTCGACTTGACGGTGGGCGGCGATCAGGGCGGCTCGATTCGCATTCCGTCGTCATGGTGCGGGGTCGTGGGACTCAAGCCGACCCATAGTCTGGTGCCCTATACCGGCTGCATCGGCATCGACCCGACCTTCGACCACGCCGGTCCGATGGGCCGCACGGTCGCCGAGGTGGCGCTCCTGCTCGAGGTAATCGCGGGGCAGGACCCGGACGATCCGCGCCAGCACGGCGGTGTAAAGGTCGAACCGTACACGCAGGCGCTGGGCCGTGACCTGAAGGGTGCGCGGATTGCGATTGTGCGCGAAGGTTTCGGCGGTCCGGTGGCACAGCCCGACGTCGACGCCGCCGTGCAGCGCGCGCTCGCGACGATGCGTACGCAGGGCGCGCACGTTGAGGAGGTTTCGATTCCGATGCATCGCGAGGGCGATCGCGTAGCGTGGGGTCTGATGGCGGAAGGCGCGGCGGCGCTGCTGTGGGCCCACGGCGTCGGTTATCATTTCAAGGGCGCGTACGACGCCGGATTCGGAGACGCTCTCGGCCATGCGCTCGACGAGCGCGGCGACCAGTTGCCGCCCACGGTGAAGCTGGTGTCGCTGGTCGGCGGTTATCTCAAAAGCCATTACCATGGACGGCTCTACGCCAAGGCGCAGCATCTGCGCGTGACCTTGCGCGCGGCCTACGACGCAGTGCTCGCGAATTTCGACGCGATCGCGATGCCGACGACGCCGATGAAGGCGCATCACTACCAGCCCAATTTGCGCCCGGGCGAAGTCGTCACGCGTGGCTGGAGCATGCTCGGCAACACCGCTCCCTTCAACATGACGGGCCATCCTTCGATAAGCGTGCCGTGCGGGAAATCGGACGGGTTGCCGGTCGGTCTGATGCTGACTGGAAAGCATTTCGACGAAATGGCGCTGATTCGGATTGCAGACGCATTCGAGCGCAGCGGCGACTGGATGAAATAGGGTAGCCGCGACCTGGTGCCATGAGTGGCGCTGATCGAATGAAGCTACTGGTTAGCGTTCAGGCAAAGGAATTGAAGATAACCATATGATCGACCCAGCGCAGATCACCGGCTACCACGCGCATATCTACTACGACGAGGCTTCACGCACACGGGCGGTGCGCATCCGCGAATTCATCGAGTCCAACTTCAAGGTCGTGATGGGGCGCTGGCGCGACCAGCCGGTCGGACCGCATCCGCAGGCGATGTACCAGGTAGTCTTCGCTACCGATGAATTTCCGCGATTGGTGCCGTGGCTGATGCTCAACCGCGACGGCCTGACGGTGCTGGTGCATCCCGAGACTGGCGACGCCTATACCGACCATGCGACGCATCCGCTATGGCTCGGCGAGAAGCTCGAACTCAATGTCGAGATGCTGCGTAACTTTCGTGCTTGATCGGCAAGCCGGTATCTGAGGCGAGCTTCTTTGCCGCCGCCTCGAACCGGCCCTGTCTCGCAAGCCTCTGCGGTCACCGAATTTGACTCGGAACTGGCTATTGGAGCCGTGCCGCGAACTGACTATTGCCGCGTCCGGTTCGGATTATCCAGTTGCGCCTGGAATGCTGCCGTCTTGGCGCGCAAGTCTGCGACCAGCCGGTCGTAACCATTCTCATTCATCACGCGGTTTATCTGATTTCGATAATTGCCGATTACACTGATCGCATCGACCGTTACGTCGTAAACCTTCCATTTCCCATTAGTCAGATGCATCAGGTAATTGAGCTGGATCGGATCCTTTTGCTCTTTGAGCTTGACGGTGCTGTAGACCTGCGCATATTCCGGACCGTCGAAGGTTTCGCGCGTGAACTGGATATCCACGGTCGGTAGTTCGGCGGCGACTTTCCTTACGCTGTAGTCCTGGAGCTTGGAGAGATACGCGTTCTGGATGAACTGCGTAAAGACCGCAACGAATTCCTCGCGCTGCGCAGGCGAGAGAGTGCGCCAATGATAACCCATGACCGATCGCGCCATCGAATTGAAATCGAAATACTTGCCGCCGAGCTCGCGCAGCTTCTCGCGCCGCAGCTTGAGCGGCATATCAGGGACTCTGAAGACCTCGATAACGTCCTTTACGCCGCCGCGCACTTCCGCCATCGGATCGTTCGCCGCGGCTGCAGCACTGGATGCGCCCGCTGACCGTTCAGCGACGTCCGGCGCCGCCTGTGCGACCGCCGCGAGCAGCATCGCCGAAATTAACAGCGCCGCGCCGATCGCGGCGCGCCCGCGAATCAATTTGAATTTGTGCAGATGCATATTCGAGCAACTATATCCTGTCTGCGCCACCGAAAGGAAAAGCGTCGCCCCGGCCTCTGCACGAGTGGAGCGGGGCGTCGATTATCGGTTCGCCTTCCAGACGGCAGGGCGGCGCCACATCCGGCCCGGTCGAGTTTCGATGCTCCGACGCCGGGTTCAGCGCGGGCGATTGCCGCCGTTGCCGCTCCGCTTGCACCAATCGCAACCCCTACTGGCATTGAGCGCCCGTCACCGGCATTATCCTCGTCAGAAACTCAAGCAGTCCTTTTTCATCGAGTGAACCATGCGATCGATATAGCGTGGGGGCGCGGACGGAAACACGGAGTCAACCACAGTGGCAAAGTCGGAAGTTCCGGCGGGTGAAGTAAGCGGCGCTGCGCAAAGTCGCGAGAGCGGCGCGTCGCAGCCAGCCGCCAGGCCCGTCGATTGGGATTCGGTCTCGCGTTTCAAGCAGCCCGAAGACAGCCTCGGCTATCTGTTGTGGCAAACCGCGCACGGATGGATGCGGCGGCTCAATAGCGAATTGCTTGAAATGGGCCTCACCCACCTGCAGATGATCGCGCTGGGCTCGACCGCATGGCTCACGCGCATCAGCGGACCGCCCTCGCAGGCGCGGCTGGCCGAATTTTGTGCGATGGATCCGATGTTGATTTCGAAGGTCGTACGCACGCTCGAAAAAAAACGGGCGATTGTACGCACCTCCGATACCCGCGACACGCGCCGCAAATTACTGTCGGTTACCGACGAAGGCATCCGGATTATTCTCGAGTGCATCCCGGTGATCGAGCGCGCGTACGAAAAATTCTTCGCAGCGGTTGACGCCGACGAACCGCAGTTCCACGACACGCTGTTGCGGCTCTTCCGCAGCATGAAGGCGCGCGAAGACGATTGATCGCGAGCGCGACGGCGCGCGATTATCGCGACCGTCTGCGCCACGCAAACCTTGACACTGGCGAAAGTTTCCACAGAATGCGGCGAATTATCGCACGCATCCGCCGGCCACGGCCGGTGACGCGCAAGGAGACCGTTTGTCCGGGATCACTCAATTTGGCGGCGTCGCCCTAATCGGCGCGGTGGCCGCATTTTTGGCGGCCTTTGTTAACGCGATCGCCGGCGGCGGCACTTTCATCGCGTTTCCCACCCTCACCGGTATCGTCGGCCTCAACGAGAAGCTCGCCAACGCGACCTGCACCGTCGGCCTGTGGCCCGGCTACGCCTCGGCGGTGGCCGCGGCGCGCGAGGAATTGGCCTCGCTGCCGCGCAAGGCATTGGCCGCGCTGGTCATTATCAGCGTAGCCGGCGGCGCAACCGGCGGTGCGATGCTGCTGCTGACGCCGGTCTCGCTCTTCCGTGCCGTGGTCCCCGTTCTTCTCGGCATCGGCACGCTCCTGTTTGCGGCCGGGCCGGCCGTCAATCGCCGCTTCAATCCCGGAGCAGCGCAGGAGTCGCCGCAGGGCGCAGCCTTTCCCGTGATTTTCATCGTTGCGGTTTACAACGGCTATTTCGGCGCAGGCGGCGGTGTGCTCGTGATGGCGGGCCTCGCCGTATGCGGCCTCCACGACGCGCGTCGCGCCAACATCTTCAAAATGCTCGTGCAGGTTACCTCCAACGCCGCCGCGGTCGCCGTCCTCGCCTGGTCCGGTATCGCATGGCCCGTCGCCGTCGGCATGATGCCGGGTGCCATTGCCGGCGGATGGTTCGGGATGCGCCTCGCTAACGTGATGCCGCGGGCTGTGCTGCGTGCGATCATTCTGCTGTGCGGCGTGGTCCTGACCGTCGTCTACACGGTCAAGCTCTTCCACTAGCGATCGCCGCACGTTGTGGAAAGCGCCGCCGGCATGCTCTTCGCCGCCCTCGCGCAGTCGGCTATATTCTTTGGGTAAGGCATAACTTAGTGATCCTTATTCTCGATTTCGGCAGCCAGTACACCCAACTCATTGCGCGGCGCGTGCGCGAGGCCCGGGTCTATTGCGAGATTCATCCGTATAACCTTGCGCCTGAGAAAATTCGCGCGCTCCATCCGCGCGGCATCATCCTTTCGGGCGGTCCTGCTAGCCTCTACGAGACCGGTGCGCCCGACATCGCCGACGAAGTCCTCCACCTGGGCCGGCCGGTGCTCGGAATCTGCTACGGCATGTATGTGATCGCGCAACATCTCGGTGCTCATAGCGCAGGCTCGCACGCGCGCGAGTACGGCCCGGCGACGCTCGTCATCGACGATCGCGACGCGCTCTTCGAGGGCCTCGACGGCCGCGACCAGCAGGTCTGGATGTCCCACGGCGACCGCGTCGAGCGCCTCCCCGACGTCCTTACGCCGATCGCCCACAGCGATAATTCCCCCTTCGCCGCCGTGCGCAGCCGCGACGGCCTGATGCGCGGTATCCAGTTCCATCCCGAGGTCGTGCACACGCCCTGCGGCGCCCAGGTGCTGCGCAATTTTGTGCTCAACATCTGTGGCGAGTCCGGCGACTGGACCATGGCCGGTTTTGTCGAGACCAAGCTCGCGGAAATCCGCGACCGTGTCGGCCCGGGCGATCGCGTGATTATGGGTCTGTCGGGCGGCGTCGATTCATCGGTCGCCGCTGCCCTGATCCACCGCGCGATTGGCGATCGCCTGACCTGCGTCTTCGTCGATAACGGCCTGCTCCGCGCTGGCGAACGCGATCGCATGGAGGCCACCTTTGCCACCCGCCTCGGAATCCCACTGCGCATCGCCGACGCGACCGATCTGTTTCTCGAGCGGCTCGCCGAGGTGGTCGATCCCGAACAAAAACGCCGCGTCATCGGCCATACCTTCATCGACGTGTTCGAACAGCAGGCCTCGGCCATCGGCGGCGCGCGCTTCCTCGGCCAGGGCACGCTCTATCCCGACGTTATCGAATCGGTCTCTTTCAAGGGACCCTCGGCCGTCATCAAGAGCCATCACAACGTCGGTGGATTGCCCGAGCGGATGCGCCTCGAGCTCATCGAACCGCTGCGCGAATTGTTCAAGGACGAAGTCCGCGAGGTCGGCCGCGAGCTGGGCCTGACCGCCGAAATCGTCGATCGGGAGCCGTTTCCGGGCCCCGGCTTGGCTGTGCGCATCGTCGGCGAAGTCACGCGCGAACGGCTCGATCTGCTGCGCCGCGCCGACGCCGTCGTGATGGAAGAGGTCGCGCGCGCCCGCCTCGGCTCGCGTCTATGGCAGGCCTTCGCCGTGCTGCTCCCGCTCAAGACCGTCGGTGTGATGGGCGATGGACGCAGCTACGAGAGCGTCATCGCGATTCGCGCCGTCGAGTCCCAGGACGGCATGACCGCCGATTGGGCGCGCCTCGACCCGGCCTTTCTCGCACGCCTCTCCAGCCGCATCACCAATGAAACGCGCGGGGTAAATCGCGTGGTTTACGACATTACCTCCAAGCCGCCCGCGACTATCGAGTGGGAATAATATTGGGAATCACATCGTGACGGTTCGCACACGCTACGCGCCAAGTCCGACTGGAGCGCTCCATATCGGCAACGTCCGCTCGGGACTGTTCGCCTACCTCTTCGCGCGTCACAATCACGGCGCCTTCATTCTGCGTATCGACGATACCGACGAAATGCGTTCGACCCAGGAGTCGCTCGACGAAATTCTCGAAAGCCTGCACTGGCTCGGGGTCGAATGGGACGAGGGGCCGCCCGATCGCAAATACTTCCAGTCGAGCCGCTTCGAACGCTATCGCGAGAGCGCGCTCAAGCTCCTGCGCGAAGGCAAGGCCTATCCCTGCTATTGCACCGCCGAAGAACTCGACGCGATGCGCAAGGCGGCCGAGCGCGAACATCGCAAGCCCGGCTACGACGGTCGCTGCCGCGGCCGCACCGACCCCGCCGACCTGCTGAAGGTCGAGCTCCCCGATAAAAAGGCCGGGCGCAATTACACCATCCGCTTTCGCTCGCCGCACGAGGGCGCGACCGTGGTTGACGATCTGATCAAGGGCAGGGCGGTCTTTGAAAATTCCGAGCTCGACGACCTTATTATTTTTCGCTCCGACGGCGTCCCCACTTACAACTTCGCCACCGTCCTCGACGACTCCGATTTCGGCATCACCCACGTCGTGCGCGGCGACGACCATCTGCCCAACACGCCTCGCCAGATGCAGATCTTCTACGCCCTCGGCCTGACACCGCCGGCCTATGCGCACCTGCCGATGGTGATGGGGGCCGACGGCCAGAAACTCTCCAAGCGCCACGGCGCCACTTCGGTCTTTGCCTATCGCGACCTCGGCTATTTTCCGGAGGCGCTGCTGAATTATCTGGTGCGCCTCGGATGGTCTCACGGCGACCAGGAGATTTTCTCTCTGTCCGAGATGTTCGAGTATTTCGATTTCGCCAATTGCGGAAAGTCGGCCGGCATCTTCAACGCCGAAAAACTGCTGTGGCTCAACTTCCATTACATGAAGGAGCTGCCTCTCAGCCGCATCAGGCGCGAAGTCAGGCCGTTCATTGAGAAAAAGGGCTGGACCATTCCTGGCGACGACGCGTGGCTCGAAAAAATGGTCGCGACACTGCGCGAGCGGGCCAAGACGTTAGTTGAATTGGTCGAATTTGCGGTCTTCTATCTGAACGACGAAATCACGATTCAGCCCAAGGCCGCGGCGAAATTCCTCAAGCCCGAAATCGTCGAGCCGTTGCGGGCGGTCGCTGCTGAACTCGACGCGCTCGGCGCCGACTTCACCGAGGCCTCGATTCAGGCCGCCTTCGAACGCGTGCTCGCGCGCTTCAATCTCAAGCTCGGCCAACTCGCGCAGCCGGTTCGCGTTGCGACTACGGGCGGCACGGTAAGTCCCGGCATCTATGAAGTGATCGCAGTCCTCGGCCGGTCCCGCACGGTCGCCCGCCTCGCTGGCGCCGCCGATCTCGCCACCGCTGGCGCATGACCATCATGCTGATGGGGTGATGGGGGCTGCGGGCAGAAATGAGCTCGAACGGTGCGTGCCAGCCGACAAGGACATCCATGCGATTCTGGACAACTATGCGGCGCACAAGCACGAGACGGTCCGCGCCTGGCTCGCGCGGCATCCACGCTGGACCTTCCACTTCGTCCCGACGAGTTGCTCCTGGCTGAATGCGGTCGAGGGCTTCTTCGCCAAACTGACGAAGCGGCGCTTACAACGCGGCGTGTTCAGTTCCCTTGTTGACCTACAGTCTGCCATCAACCGCTTCATCGCCGAGCACAACGCGACCGAATCCAAGCCATTCCGCTGGACTGCCGATCCCGATCAGATTGTCGCCGCCAGGAACCGTGGGTTTCAGACGTTGTCGTCGGACCGATAGGATATTCAAAGTCTGACGATTTCCGTCAGATGACGGTTTGGAGCCCCATCCGGGCATTCTGGCGAACCGTTTGATGGTCAGTTTCGTGCCGATATGCGCAGTTCCAGGGGCATTGCGATGCTTTGGAGAACGGCAGCACCAGATCAAAAGGCCATCTCGCTTATCGTTGAACACGCGGCTTGATTTAGTACGTTACTTTACCTTGGGGATCGTCAACAGCTGTGCGTTTCAGCCTTCTTCGAACATTGGGATACTTCGCTGGCGGGCTCTGGACAGCCTGGGGTGGGCGGAAGCGGATCGAAGCCAAGCAACGCCGCAACCTGATGCGTCTCGTGGAAAAGGCGCGACGCGACTCCCCCTTGTTTCGCAGGCTCTACGCGGATGTGGGACCAACGAGCGAGCTCGAACTCCGTGACCTGCCGGCGACCCGCAAACCCGAGCTCATGAGGGAGTTCGACGACTGGCTGACGATTCGTTCTCTTCCCCTCGAAAGGGCCCGCGACCATCTCCGGGATATCGGGAAGATTGGCGTGCCGATCGACGATGTCGCCGTTTTCCAGACTTCCGGTACATCAGGGGAACCCGCGGTTATCGTCTTGCCCTCATCGTTCCTCGAGTATTCCTACGGAATCCAGATGGCGCGCTTCGACCGAGATCAGTGGAAGCTCGCCCGAGACATCCGCAAGGTCGGCGTGAAGGTGACGATCACCGGCGGCAACGGTCACTTTGCCGGCGTCGGGTTCCTCAACTTGATGAACCATCTGCATCCGTGGCTGGCGGGGCGTGCGACCTTCATCGAGGCCGAGCAGCCGATCGGCCGGGTGGTTGAAAGACTCAACGCGATCCCGAAGATTGCCTTGATCATGACCTACCCAAGCACGTTGACTATCCTCGTCAAGGAAAAGGAAGCCGGGCGGCTGCGGATCGAGCCGACGCTTTTCAAAACGGGAGGCGAGACGCTCACGGATGATCTTCGCGAGCGGGTTCGCCGGGCCTTCCCCTCGCTGAAATGCGACATAGCCGATACCTATGCCTCCACCGAGTGTCTGGCACTGTCTTTCGAGTGCAGCTGTGGCCGACAGCATGTGCACGAGGACTGGGTCATCCTGGAAGCGGTCGACGAAGCGATGCGGCCCGTTCCCGATGGCACGCAGTCGACGACCGTGCTGCTGACGGTGCTCGCCAACGACATTCAACCCTTCATCCGATATGACCTCGGCGACTGTGTTCGTTTCTACACGGACCCCTGTACCTGTGGCTCGCCGTTCCGCAGTTTTCAGGTGGGAGGGCGCCAGGCGACGCTCGTTCGTGTGGGTGAGGTGATACTGTCGCCGCTCGTCTTCGATCTGGAGCACGAGCGCGCCCGGCGCATCCAGCTGGTCCAGAACAGCGAGAGAGATTTCGAGGTGCGAGTAGAACCGGCCGACGAGGCGGCGGCAGGGGTTGTCTTTCAAGAGGTCATACAGTCGGTGAAACGAGTGTTTCGCGATAACGGCCTGGAGGACGTCACGGTGCGAGAAAGCCACGCATCGCCCGAATTCACCGCGAGCGGCAAGTTCCACGAAGTTTTGCCAATGCGAAGCGCCGACCCGCGAACATGACAGGTCCGGTTTGTCCGCATAGCGGCCCTACACAGACCGTCATCATGGGCTGCACACAAGGGTTCGAGGTGTCTGATTCAGACCACTAGTACGTGGTGCTGTTCGAGCTGCTCGAAGAATGATCGGTGGTGGAGTCGCCATTGGGCGCGGTGCTGCTCGAATCCGAAGTTCTCGATGATTTTTCGGTAGTGGAAGAGGTTGGCGCAACTGCAGCCGGTACTACTACCACTGCGGGCGGTGCGACCACCACTGGCGCCGCGTACACCACCGCCGCTGGCGGAGCCGCTACCGGAGCCGAAGTCGTCGTGCTCTCGCTCGTGGTACTTGAGTTTGTGTTCGTGCTGTCCGCGAAGGCCAGGCCTGCACTGCCAAACATGATCGCGATACCTAACGACAAGGCGGCTGTCCTTAATGAGTGTTTCACAATGTTGTCTCCGTGAATTTCCAGATGATCTGTCACTTCCACAGTAAGAACGCTTTGAACTGTGGGACAAGCGAATCCGGCTCCGCTCAATGCGGGTTGGGTGCTCTGGAGAACTAGCGGGTGCAGTAAACGACGGCGCCCTGAGAAAACTGTGGATCGGTTGCGCCGCAGGCGCCCTCTAATGTCCGGCGGCGGCGGCGCCAGCCCCCGGCTTCTTCAGGAAATAGAAAATCGGTACGCACAGCGCCGCCAGAATCGCCAGCGCCCGATAAATATCGTTGTAGGCCAGCAACGAGGCCTGCACTTGCAGGCCGCGGTACATGATGCCCAGACCCTGCTTATGATTCGACGCGATTTCGCGCGCGAAGTCGAAGGTCGGCGCCCCCGGCATCCGCGCTCCCCGCGCACTCAGACGCCATGCGTCGAACACTGAAAAATGTTCCACCAGGTACGACTGATGGATCTGCTGGGCGCTGTTGAGCATGTTCGTCACGATCGAAATTCCAATCGCCGAGCCGGTATTGCGCATCATGTTGTAGAGGCTCGCCGCGTATCCCATCCGCTCCTTGCTTACGCACGAAAGCGTGGTCGCCGACAGCGTCGGGAAGATAAAGCCGCTCCCCGCCCCAGAAAGCACGATTGGCACCGCCAGCGCCCAGGTGCCAACGTTCAAATCCCAATGACTCATCATCCAGGTCGCGTACGCCACGATCGCGAAGCCCACGCCCACCAGCGGACGCATGTCAAAACCTCGGCGCGAGAGTTGCCCCACCAGCAGCATCGCTACCAGCGTGCCAAGTCCGCGTGGCGCCACCGCCAGGCCCGCGTGCCACGCGTCGTAACCCATCAGGTTTTGCAGGAAGAGCGGGTTGAGCAGGTTGGTCCCGTACAGGATCAGGACCATCGCCATGATCGCCGCCACCGCCACGTCGAAGACCGGGATTTTCAATATCGTGAGGTCAAGAATCGGATCCGAATAGCGCAGCTCATGCCACACCATCAGCGCCACCGCGGTGACCGATCCGGCCGTGAAGTAGCAGACCCACGGCGCGTTGAACCAATCCGCGCGCTGCCCCCGGTCGAGCACGATTTGCAACAGGCCGAGACCGAGTGTCAGGTAAATAATTCCGAGGTAATCGATCGGGCGCTTGGCCGCCGCCTTTACCCGCAGATACGCCGGGTCGTGGACGAACCAATAGACCATCATCGCCGCCAGCCCGCCAATCGGCAGGTTGATATAGAAATTCCAGCGCCAGTTCCAGTTGTCGGTGATCCAGCCGCCCACCGTCGGTCCCAGCACCGGCGCCGCCATCAGGCCGACCCCCCACATCGCCATCGCCAGACCTTGCTCGGCCGGTGGAAAGGTCTCCATCAGGATCGCCTGCGACGACGGAATCATCGCGGCGCCGGCCGCCCCCTGAATCAGCCGGAATATCACCATCTGCGTCAGCGTCTGTGCCGCTCCGCACAGTCCCGACGCGAAGACGAAAACGATCACGGAAATCATGAAGTAGCGCTTGCGTCCGAAGCGCGACGAGATCCAGCCCGTCAGCGGAATCATGATCCCGTTGGCGACCAGGTAACTCGTCAGCACCCACGTGATTTCATCGACGCTCGCCGAAAAACTGCCCTGCATATGCGGCAGCGCGACGTTCACGATCGAGGTGTCGAGCACCTCGAGCGTCGCCCCGAGCATTACGGCGAGTGCGACCAGCCACTTATGCGTCTCCACACGCTGCGACTGCTCGTTCGGTGGCGATGTCATCTTTGGCGCTGACGCCATCCAGGGACCAGACCTTTCCGGTTGTGAGGTTTCCCGCCTGCCGAGGGCCGGCGGTGCGAAATCTCAAGCCCGCGATCGAGCGCCGCCGGTTCTTCCGGCGTCACGATCCATCAGGCCGTTCGCTATCTCCAGTCTCCGCTCGCGGGTACCGCGTTTATGGACCGACGTGCGAGAACTATGCCATTCGCCAACGTGAGAAGGGTGCCGCTAATAGTCCTGCGAAACCCTTCATAAGCATTGGTGATGGCTCAATGAGATCTCAGCCATTCGCAATGTGCGAGAAACGGGAGCGAAGTTGTCCGATTTCGGTTGACCGCAAATATCTCCGGTTAAAATTACGCCGAACCAGCCACCGACTCAACCGCGGCCGCGGGCTATGCTCCGGTACCGTCGAACCATCCCCGTCGGTCCGTAGTGCCAGCTTCCAGCCAGTTCAATTTTGGATTTTTCTTGCGTGTGCGCGTTCGATCCGGACGATCGAAACAGGCACTGGGATAAGTAGGTGGGCGGCGGGAATTTCGGCCCCGGCCCGCCCCTCGGGCGACTGCCGCCGCGCGCGTTCGCTGCGACCTTCCGAGGCCGTCGCCGCTATGCGATAAATGCTCCCTGCGGCATTTCCCGCCAACACGGACCGCACAGCGCCCATTGCTCGTCCATCGCCCCGATTACCATCACGCCCGCGATTTCTTCTTCCTCGTTCATGCAGCGTTGACAAATCGGCGTCGCACCCCTTGACCGTACTGCCGCCGTTAGTGCTGCAACTTTCGACACATCCTCGATCAACTCGATCTCGATCAGCGGAATGTTCATCGATTCCTCCGCGACCTCGGGCGCCGCACGCAACGTCTTCGCGTCAATTGCGCGTCTCCCCTAATAGCGGCACGCTATGATGGAGTCAAGTTGTCTTTACTCGCTTTTTGAGACTTTTATTTTGCACACTGAGAGTGTTGCAAAGTTGACTGCGAGTTAGCAGAAAATTGCGCGGCTACTCGCTCCTTCGTGCACCCCCGTACCCGGCGCGAAATTCAGTAGCGCATGTGAATGGAAATCTCGGTGTCGCCCGTCCCCACGACAAAACTCGCCGCCTCGAAGCTGGGCGCATGCAGGTGTGCCGGGGCGTCATTGGAAAATCCATAGCCCTCTTCCGGCAGTCCGAGCCAATCGCGATCGAACTTGCCGTTGGAGTTTTCATCGTGGAAAACCGTTATCGCATAAATCCCCGGAGCGACCCCGGTGAATTCGCAGGTCGCGCCCTCGCCGACGATTCGCGCGTTCACCTTGATCGCCCGCAGGTCGCTGTTGTACGGGAAGTCGTCGTCTCGCGAGAACAGATTGCAGCAGACGTCGCCGTTACCGTTGCGCAGGCCGGTCACCTCTACGCGCAGATAATATTGCCTGCCGGCCGCGCGCTTGGCGCCGGCCCGAGCGAAGCCTGGATTCATTCCGACCGCCAGCGACAATGCCGCCGCTGCCGCCAGCCATGCTCCTGCCCGCTTCCGCACGGACCCAATCCTAGTCGCTGCCCGCCCGGAATTCACGCTGCCCGCGTTGGCCGCTGTAATCGCATGCCCGACTGCCGCTCGCGCGACCTCCCTGCCGCGTTGCCGCGGGTGGTGGCCGGTTCACCGGTTTTATCGTGATGAGGACGCTCGCGCGTCGGTTGGCGCCGTCGCCCGCCCGGCGGGCGACGGCTATCTGACTCAGGCGCGCTGTGGAGCCATGGCCGCACCGCCACTGCTCGGCGGTTCGATCGAGGCGAGTCCCCGCGTCTGCTCGTGATAGAGCCGCGCGTAAGTGCCCTTGCGCCGCAAAAGATCGTGATGCGTGCCCGCTTCCACCAGCTTGCCCTGGTCGAGCACCACAATCATGTCGGCGGTCAGCGCACTGCGCAGCCGATGCGCGATCAGGAAGACCGTGCGGCCCTCCATCAGGCGTTCCATTGCCTCATGAATCAGGTTCTCGGATTCCGAATCGACCGCCGACGTGGCTTCGTCCAGAATCACGATCTTCGAGTCCTTCAGAAACGCGCGCGCCAGGGCCAGTCGTTGGCGCTGGCCGCCCGATACCTTCACGCCGCGCTCGCCGATTACGGTATCGAGCCGTTCGGGCAGTTCGTCAACGAACTGACGCAGATTGGCCAGTTCCAACGCTTGCCACATCATCGCGTCGCTTGCATCCGGACGCGCGTAGCGCAGGTTTTCGCGCACGCTCGCACTGAATAGCAGCGCGTCCTGACTCACGAGGCTCACGCTCTCGCGCAGCGATTTCAGCGTGAAATGACGCACGTCTTTGCCGTCGATCAGTACGCGCCCCTCGGTCGCATCGTAAAAGCGCGGTATCAGGCTTGCCAGCGTGGTCTTGCCCGCGCCCGAGCGCCCGACCAGCGCCACTCGATAGCCGCCCGGTATGCGCAGATCGACACCCTTGATTACTTCGCATCGCGTCGCGCCATCGCGCGGCGGGTAGCTGAACTTTACCCCGTCGAATTCGACTGCTCCGCGCTTGACGTTAAACGGCCGCGCCAGCGGATGGTCGGTGATCTCCGGCTTCAGGTCGAGGAAATCGAACATTCTCTCGATCGCCGCGGTCGAGGCCGACACCACGATCGAAAGCTGTGCAAAGCGCTCCAGCGGCAGGTACAGGAAACCGAGCAGCGTGAAAAACGCCATCAGCGTGCCGAGCGTCATCTCGCCCCTGATGATCATCACGGCGCCCGCCCACACCACGATCGCCGGGGCGCATCGCGTCAGCAGCTGAATCAACATCTCCTGCGCCGAGGCCAGCTTCAACTTGTCGATGGTGCGATCGAACAGGATCTCGTGCCGATCATTGAAGTTAACAATCTCGTGCTCTTCGCGGCCGAACGATTTGACCGTGCTCGCGCCCACTACGCGCTCATGCACTTCCCCTGAGATGACCTCGACCGCTTCCTGCATCCGATGGCTGACCGCCTTGATCCGCGGGGCGAAGTAGCGCATAAAGCCGACCCACAGCGGTGCGATGCACAGCGAAATCAGCGCCAGCCGCCAGTTCAGCTCGAATAGCGCAAACACCACCAGCCCGAGCAGCGAAGCGTCGGTCCACACGTCGATCAGGGTCGAATTGACCAGATCGCTCGCCTGCGTCACGTCGTTGAGCACGCGCGACACGATCGCACCCGCCGGATGGCGGTCGAAAAACGAATGCGGCAGCCGCTGCAGATGCGCGTAAAGTCGGCTGCGTAGCCCAAAAATCAGGCGATTGCCTGCGATCCCGGCCCAGTAATTGCGAAAATAGCTGACCGCCGCCTGTACGAAGTAGATCAGCAGCATCACCGCGCTGAGCGCCGCCAGTTTGTCCTGATTCGTGGCGCCGAGCCCCATCAGATGCGCGACCGACACGCACCAGCCGTCGATTACCCGGTCGATATGGTCGGGCTTGGGCTGGGACGACAACAGAACGTCCACCACGTATTTGAAGGCGAATGGAAACGCCAGCGGCAGCGTGAACTTGCCAACGCCCATCAGCGCGGCGCTCACGACCAGCTTCAACTGAGGCCGGACGCACGCTAAAAATCGAACCAGTGGACGGCGATAAAAACTTGCAGGTTTGGAATCCATGACCATAATCGGCATCTGCCTGAATCGGTTGCGTTCTTCCCTGTACTTCAAATTGCAACTGACATGCCGGACTCGGGCAGGCTCCAGCCCCCGGATTTGCTCAGGTATTTACCGCTTTATGCACCCTCCCAGCCCTTCCAAATCGGCATTGGTTACACCATTTGGAAAGATCGTACCAAAAGCGTCGGTTACCCCCCCTTCGGCCGCTCCCGGCGCCGCTGCGATTTTCTCGCGTCACGCGCGCGATTAACCTCCTGCCGGTGATGCTTTGAGCCGCGAAAACCGGTAGTTTCGCTACCAATTGATCAAGCGGGCCTGGGCACGCCATTGGATCGCGCTAGCCGGCGCGCCGGCGGTTTCGCCGGCAGCAGGTTCATGGCTGACTTCCGCGTCGATTCGAATGGCGCGGACGGATGTGGTTGAAGGTGGCCGCAAAGCATACTGAACAGTCGGCGATTGCGCCCGGCCCCGGCATTCCCGGCGACAACGGCCGCGCCTTCGAGGTCATCGTCGCGATCGTTCTGTTGCTGGTCTATCAGGGCTATACGCTCTCGATTTCCGGCATTGCTGCGCCCTGGATCGGTAAGACTTTCCACTTAAACCAGCCGCAACTCGCCGAACTGTTCGCCTGGATGTCGATCTCCGCCTTCGGCTCCATGGTTCTGGCGCGCATGGCCGATCGCGTCGGCCGGCGTCTGATTATCCTCTCGAGCCTGGTGCTGGCGCCCGCCTTTGCGCTCGGCGCCGCGCTCGCGCCGTGGGCCTGGCTCTTCGGCGCTTTTCAAATCCTCATCTCGGCTCTGCTGGGCGGTTCGGTCTCTTCGGCCATCGTGATGCTCGCCGAGGAATTGCCCATGAAGCAGCGTGCCCGCGGGCAAGCCTTCGCAGCTGCCGCCAGCGCCGTCGGCGGTGTGCTGGGCTACATCGCGATTCCGTTCCTGCTCCGCTGGGGCTACGAATGGGAATGGTTGTTTGCTCCCAGCATCGCCGGAATCGCCCTCGTGCCGATCGTCGCGCGCATGCTCCCGATCGATACCCGATGGTCCCATGACGCTTCCGCCGGCACCGTCCAGGACAGCTACTTTTACGATATTTTCCATCCCCTCTATCGCCGCCGCTCTCTCACGCTGCTGGTCTGCGCGGCTCTCGACACCATGGCGGGTACCGCCGTCAACGGCTGGCTCTATTTCGAGGCGGTCTCAATCCTGGGCCTCTCGCCCGATAAGGCCAGCACCCTGGTCGTCCTCGGGATGGGCGTCGGGATGCTCGGATTTCCCATCGGCGCGTGGACCTCCGAGCGCTTCGGACGGATTCCCACGGTCTCCTTGCTTGGCGGCATCGGATGGTTCGGGGCGATCGCCTTTTACTCCGGTCCCGGCTCGTTCTCCCATCCGTTCCTGTGGCTCGCGGTCGCCTACTGCTGGTTCAAAATGGCCGCTGCCATTATGACCGTAGCCGCCAACGCCGCCTCCACCGAACTGCTCCCGGCCGCGCTGCGCAGCACCATGGTCGGATGGCAGATGATCACCGGCGCCGTCTTTTCCGTGCTCGCCCAGACCATGATTGCCGCCCTTATCGGTCCCCTCGGCGGTCTTGCCAACGTCGTTCGCTACTTCGCGATGCTGGGTATTCCCAGCGCAATTATTTTCTGGCTCTTTATCGACGAAACCCGCGGCCTGTCGCTCGAAGAGGCCGCCCTCGAGTCGCAATGGGCAGAGGTCCAGCACCATCGCCACGAGCTCAAACCCCACGCGGTGCCCGCTCATGAATAAGGTCGGGCGCACCCCGCGCCGTTCCCGCGCGGCCCGTTTCCCGGCGTATTTGCCGCCAATCGTCATCGCTCCGCTCCGCGCAATTCCGGGCGGTGCCAAAAACCTTGCCAAGATTCTTGCCACGACCCTGGCGATGACCCTAGGGATGACCTTCGCGGTGACGTTTGCCACCACCTTCGCGATAACTTTTGCGGCGGCGACGCCGGCGAGCGCCGCCACCGAGCATCATCATCACCAGCATCATCGCGATCGTCACCACCGCCCGACCCCGCCCGCCTCGCCCACGCCCACGCCGCAGCCGACTCCCGCGACCCGTCCGATGGTGCTGCTCACCGGCGGCATGGGATCGATCGCCGTCCCAACCGGACAGAGTCCCGCGGTGCTCGATTCGGCCGAACTTTATGACACCGTCAGCGGACGATTCCTCGCCCTCCCGCAGATGATCGCGCATCGCGATCGCCACGCCGCGGTGCGACTGCCCGATGGACGCGTGCTGATCGCCGGCGGCGTCGATACCGTCATGGTGCCGCTGATCGTCTTTCCGGGCCCCGCGATGCCCTGGATTCTGCGCACCTCCGAAATTTTCGATCCCGCCGCCGGAACTTTCACCGTCGGCGCCCTGATGAAGACGGCTCGCGACGAACTGACCGCGACCCTGCTCGCCAATGGAAAGGTGCTGATCGCCGGAGGCGGCGACGAAAGTGCGGAACTCTTCGACCCCGCAACGAATAAATTTCTCCCCACCGGCTCGATGGTCGAAAGCCGCTACGGGCAGACCGCCACGCTGCTCCCCGATGGACGCGTCCTGATAGTCGGCGGCGGCGACGCCCGCGCCGAACTCTACGATCCGGCCACCGGTAAATTCGCCCTGACCGGCGCCATGAGCGGCAATCGCATCTTTCACACCGCGACTCTGCTCAAGGACGGCCGCGTCCTCATCGCCGGCGGCAGCCCCTACGCGCGCAGCGACGCGCTCGACACCACCGAGTTCTATATTCCGCAAACCGGCAAATTCGTCGCCGGTCCCGAAATGCTGCGCACCCGCGCCGGACATACCGCGACCTTGCTCAAGGACGGCCGCGTCTTGATCGCCGGCGGCGACGGCGATCCGTCGGCCGAGATCTTCAATCCCGTTACGAACTCCTTTACCGTGACCGGCCCGATGAGCGGCAGCCGCTACGCCCATTCCGCAACCCTGCTGCCCGACTGCAACGTCCTCATCGCCGGTGGTTGGGACGAGGATTACAAGCCGCTCGCGACCACCGAGCTGTTCGATCCGGCGACCAATAAATTCGCCCCGGGCCCCCGCATGGAGGACGCGCGCGCCGGCCAGACCGCAACGCTGGTTAACGTGCGCTGGCCGGCTCCATGGCTCAAACCGACGCCGACTCCGACCCCGGCGCCGACACCCGCGCCCAAGCCAACGCCCGAGCCGACGTCCAAGCCGACCGCCCGGCCTTCTCCGAAAGCCCGGCCGAAGCCACCGCCGACCGCGTCACCGGTCGCGACCGTGACTCTGCCGACGCCGGCTACCACGCCGAAGGTGACCTCAACTGCGGCCCCCGGCCCGGCGCCGAGCGCGACCCCGGGTTTGAGGCCAAGTCCGACGCCGATTGCGACTCCAAGTTCAACGCCAAGCCCGGCGCCAAGCCCAAGTGCGACTCCAGGGCCGGCGCCCGAACCGACGCGCCCTTCGAAATCGACGCACACCCCGGGGCCGTCCCCGACTGCGCCGCCCGCGCTCTCGGAGCCGCCGCCGACAACTACCGCGACACCGCGAACGTCATCGCCCGCGCCGCCAACGCCAATGCCCACGATTACGCCGTCAACGGCATCGCCAACGCCAATGCCCGCGCCGCCAACGCGCCCTTGAAACCGGCGCTATTAAAATCGCGGTAAATCCGCGCAACGCTCGGCTTAACCGAGTTGTCAACGATGCAGCATTTCCCCGCAAATTTTCAGCAAAGATGTTTCACGTGAAACATTTTCATGTTGCGTTTGCGGTGAAATCCTTCGTGGAAATTTCACCGTAGCAGTGGTCGGCGGCGCGCGGCGATCGGTGTTCAGCTCTTTACTTCGATACTGACCGGGCCGCGCTTGTCGGTAATCTCGACTGTCGCACCCTTTGACGATCCGCGCACCGTGAACGAGGCCGAGCCGCTGCCCACCCGCATGCCCTCGATTGCGAGCGACCCGATCCCGTCGGGCAGCACCGGCGAATCAATCACCAGGCGCCCGGCGAAGCCGTCAACCTGCAACCCGAGAATCGCCTGCAATACCATCATCACGCTGGCTGCTGCCCAGGCCTGCGGATGGCACGCGACCGGATAGGGCACGGGGCCCAGGCGTGCTTCGCGGGCAAAGCCGCAAAACAGTTCCGGCAGGCTGCCGGCGTGCAAGACGCTGGCCGCATCGAACAACCCCTGCGCGATGCGTAATGCGCCGCCTCGGCCGGGGATTCGCGCCAACCCTAGGGCCGCTATCGCATTGTCGTGCGGCCACACCGAGCCGTTGTGATAGCTCATCGGATTGTAGCGCCGCGCCGTCGTGCTGAGCGTTCGCACGCCCCATCCGGAAAACATGTCGTCGGCCATCAGGCGCGCTGCCAGCACCGCCGACCGGTCCGGATTGAGCAAGCCGGTCGCCAGGCAATGGGCGGCGTTCGAGGCCATCACACGGCAAGGCTTCTTGTCGCCGTCCAGCGCGAGTGCAACCATCCCTTCGCCCTCGAGCCAGAAGTCGCGCACGAAGCTCGCCTTCAGGGCCTTCGCCCGATCCGACAGCCGCGACGCGACGGCGTTTCGATTCATCCGCGCCGCCGCCTGGGCGATCGTCGTGAAAGCCGCATAGACGTAACCCTGAACCTCGCACAGCGCGATCGGCGGCCGCGCCAGCGAGCCGTCGGCGTGCGAGATCGAGTCGGAAGAATCCTTCCAGCCCTGGTTGAACAGTCCTTGTGGTGTTTCGCGGATGTACTCTACGTAGCCGTCGCCGTCAGAGTCGCCGTACTTCTCCACCCAATCGATCGCGCGCACCACGTGCGGCCACAACTCCTCGGCCAGTTTCAGGTCCCCGGTGCTGGTGACGTAGCGGCCAAAGAGCCACAGGAAGAGCGGCGTCGAATCGACGCTCCCATAATAATGGCCAAAGGGAATTTCGTGCAGCGCCGCCATCTCGCCAAAGCGCATCTCGTGGACGATTTTGCCCGGCTGTTCGGCGCGTTCGATGTTGACCGTGGTGCCTTGAAAGCGCGCCAGTGCGCGCAGCGTTCCCGCCGCGATCGTCGGACAAAACGGCAACATCGACAGCGCCGTGAGAATGCTGTCGCGACCGAACAGCGTGGCGAACCAGGGGATGCCCGCCATGATGTAAGTGCCGCCGGACTCGTGCGCCATGATCGACGTGAGGTCGCATTCGGAGTTTCGGAGAAGCGAATTGATTAATTCGTTGCCCGCGGTGAGCTTCGCCCATCCGGCCTCCGAATGCGCGATCTGGGCGCGCCGCGCCTGCAGCGCCCGCTCGAAGCTCATGCCGGCCGCGACCGGCGCGCTCCGGGCCGCCTTGGCCGGCTTGCCGGCAGCCGCGCGTTGCACGCCGCATTCGATGCTGAGATCCAGTCGGAGGTCGCTTTCGGCCTCGAGCTTGAGCGAATAGACGGCGTGCTCGGCGTCAAGCACGGTCGGTGCGCGATTGAAGCGAAGTTCGCTGAAGCGCACCTCGTCGTCGAGTCCGCGGTAAAGAAATTTGATGCGGTCCTTGCGCCGTTCGGGTGCGAGCATCTCGCCATGGCACGGTCGCTTGACGCCGCGGACTTCGAAGAGGTCGGCGAAATCGACTCCGAAGCGCAATTCGAGTTCGAGCACGGCCGGCGTCTGCGTAAAATTGCGCACCATCAGGCGATGAAACAGGGTCGCCTGCTCCAATACCCAACTGCGCTGGAACTGAATCGAATTGTGCGGCAGGTCGATTTTGCCAGGTTTGCTGCCGAAGTCGCGGTTCGTCAGGTTGACGCGCAACTGGGCCTTGTCGTCACTCAGGAACGAGTTGAGCAGGTAGGGTGTCTGACCCGCCACCCGCAACTCGAAGCGGCTTAAGTAGCGCGTGTCGCGATGAAACAGGCCGAGCGCCTCCGACGGCAGTTCCATGACATCGCCGGCGCTATCAAAAATGGCGAAACTGTGACCGTCGGCGAGCACCTGCGTGAGCCTGCGCGAGGCCAGCGAAGAGGCCAGGACGTAGAGCTCCGAACCGACCTTGACGACGGTCTCCGGATGCTTCGGGACCGAAGCGCGGCGGCCGGCCGCGATGGCGGCCGGGCCGCGTGCGCTACTCTGCTTCACCGAGTTGCCGAGAGTCCTTCCTCAAGGCGCGCTCGCGGATGGAATCCGTTGCGGCGCGCGCTGATCAGTTCGCAATAGATGCGCTCGTACTGCGCGGCCATCACGTCGGCGGTAAAGCGCGTCTCGAACTCCTTGCGGCAGCCCTCGCGCGAAATGCTCTCGACCTTCTTGACCGCCTTCACTAAGTCGTCGAACTCCGAGGCGATGATTCCGGTGACGCCGTCGCGCAGGACCTCCGGCACCGAGCCGCACGGGCGCGCAACCACCGGCGTTCCGCAGGCGAGGGCCTCGATCATCGCGAGGCCAAACGGCTCCGGCCAATCGATCGTGAACATCAGAGCCAACGCGTTGCCAAGGAATTCATTCTTTTGCGATTCGTCAATTTCGCCGATGTACTCGACGCCGGGCAATGCCAGACGCGGCTTGATTACCCGATCGAAGTAGGCGCGGTCAACCACGTCGACCTTGGCCGCGAGCTTGATCGGGATGCCGGCCTTTTGCGCCACGTCAATCGCCAGGTCGGGGCGCTTTTCGGGTGAAATGCGGCCGAGGAAGGCGAGATATTTTCCCGGTCCCTTGCTGTAAGTCAAAAGGTCGCGGGGCAGGCCATGATAAACGGTCGAGACCCAGTTCATGAAGGCCAGCGGCGGCCGCTGAGCGTCGCTGATCGAAACCAGCGGCATGTTCTTGTAGCGCGAATAGACCGGCTTCAGGTCTTCGATATCGAGCCGTCCGTGCATGGTCGAAACGCTGGGCGTCCGACTGAGCGCGGCAAAGGCAAAGGACCAGTAATCAATATGGGAGTGGATGACGTCGAAGTCGTCGGCGTTTTCGTAAACGTCCGAGAGCATCGGGAGCTGCAGGAACGATCCGAGGTCCTGCTTGCCCATCAGGCGCAGCGCCTGCGGACAGGCCGGATGGAGCTTGGCGCTGGTTACAGCGTCACCGGCTGCGAACAGCGTGACGTCGTGGCCGCGGCGCACGAGTTCCTCGGTGATGTACGAGACGATACGCTCAGTGCCGCCGTAAAGCTTCGGCGGGATGCGCTCGTACAGCGGTCCGATCTGGGCGATGCGCAAGCGCGGCACCGCGGTATCCGTGGACAATTTATTAGTGCTAATGCTGGGGTTGCTCATTGCGGGCTCTCCTCCATATTCCAGACTGATGGTGTGAACGCCGCCGGGTCGCGAGGGACGCCAAGCCGCCCGAAGAATTACTGGTTGCCAAGCCCATTATCGACCTTCCGTCGCGGCCATGCGAGGCGCTACCGTGCTCGACAGAAGTGTCGTCGCAGCCATTCGCACGAATTCGTGTTCGACAGTGGATTGCCGGTAAGCCGAGGCAGCACGCAGGTTCACGGCCTTTTGCTAGTGCGAGCACCGTGCCAACTCAAAAGTCCTTTGAATGTCGGCTGATTTTCGTCAATCGATGAAGCCGAAGACCTGGGTCGTGAATTATTTGGTGTATCGCGCAACCCAAAAGAATCCGTGGGGCGTGTGGCAACCGATGGGCAGGGGCGCCAGACGCCGCCAAAAAGACCTGCGGTGGCGGGTTTCGAGCCTGGCCGCGGCCGGCAATCCCGCGTACTTTGCGCTCTTCCGGATATTGGCGGGACACTGCTATAAGTAAATTTCGATTCACGCGCTCCGGATGATACCCGCCGGTCATACCTGGGCCAGTCGAATCAATTCACAAAGCAACTGCGATCGGCGGAGGAGAATATCATGCATGTAGGTTACGGAGTCGCGTTTCAGAATCCGGGCAACGCAATGTCCGACGCCGAGGTTTACCGCAACGAACTACGCTTGTGCGAAATGGCGGAGTCGCTCGGTTTCGATTCGGTCTGGTCGGTCGAGCATCATTTCGACGACTACACCATGTGTCCCGACGTCTTGCAGTTCCTGTCTTACATGGCGGGCAAGACCAGCAAGATAAAGGTTGGCTCGATGGTCGTGGTGCTGCCGTGGCATGACCCGATTCGCGTCGCCGAGCAGGTTTCGATGCTCGACCATATTTCGAACGGCCGCTTCATTCTGGGACTCGGGCGCGGCCTGGCGCGGATCGAGTACGAGGGCTTCCGGCTCGACCAGAACGAGGGGCGCAATCTGTTCGTCGAGTATGCGGAGCTGATTTTGAACGGCCTGGAAAACGGGTACGTCGAAGGCGGCAAGTACACCAAGCAGCCGCGCCGCGACATCCGGCCCTTTCCCGCGCGCTCCTTCAAGGGACGCACCTACGCCGCCGCGGTCTCGCCCGAGTCGATGCCGATCATGGCGAAGCTGGGAGTCGGCCTGCTGGTGATCCCGCAAAAGCCGTGGGACGTGGTCAAGGAAGACTTCAAGGTTTACCACAAGGTCTGGCGCGAGGTTAACGGCGCGACGCCGCCGCCCAAGCCGCTCTCGGGCGGGTTCTGCTTCGTCGATGAGAACAAGGACCGCGCCGAAGAGATGGCGATGAAGTGGATTACCGCTTACTACCATACGGCGATGCGCCACTATGAGATGACGTCGCAGAAATTCGGCTCGCACAAGAGCTATGAGTTCTATAGTCACGTCGGCAAGTACATCGAGAAGCACGGCATGGACAATGCGGCGGCAGACTTCGCCAAGCTGATGCCGTGGGGCACGCCGGATCAGGTGGTCGAGAAAATCGCGTTCATCAAGGACACGATCGACGCCAACGGCGTGATGATGAACTTCAGCTATGCCGGTATGCCGTTCGACGAGGCCGAGCGCAGCTACCGGCTATTCGCGAAGAAGGTATTGCCGGAGCTGAAGAAGATGAAGACCGAGGAATTGGTCGAGCCATCGCCGCTCGACATGCCGGCCCATTCGCGCGCGGCCTGATCGCGAATACATAGTACGAACGAAGGGGCGATCCATTTCGATGGGTCGCCCCTTTGCAATCATAGTCGCTCTCGCGTGGAGCCCCGGCATCGAGCGACATACTCCGCCGCCGCCAAGCGGGTCCGATCAGCGACCGGCGATTCTAACTATCGGCGGAATTGCCCTTGACGCCCAGGTGAATCGGCGGGCGGCGCTACTTGCGTTCCGAGTGGAGCACGCCGGCGTCGGTCAGCGCCTTGATCTGAGTATCGGACAGGCCGAGGTTTTCCTTGAGCACTTCGGCGCCATGCTGACCGAGCATCGGAGCGACCAAATCGAGCAATTCGGGGAACTCGGAGTACTTGAGCGGGAAGCCCGGAATAGTCACTTCGCCGAGCAGCGGATCCTTGACGTTGCGCACCATGTTGCGCGCTTTGAAGTAGGGATGCGCAAGGGTATCGATAATACTCATTACGGGCGCCGACGGAATGCGAAACTCCTCGAAGATTTTGATCACGGCTTCGTCGGTGCCTTGCGCCGCCATCCACTGTTCGATGATGGCGATCAGCTCGAAGCGGTTTTTCGCGCGATCGGGGCCAGTGGCGAAGCGCGGGTCCTTTTCGAGTTCGGGACGGCCCATCGAGCGGGTCAATGCCGGCCATTGGCGATCGAGCACGAGCAAAACGATATAACCCTGCGGACCCTTGAATACGCCGACGGGGCATACCAGGGGATGGTGCGCGCCGAAGCGGTGGGGGACGAACTCGCCGTTGGTGATGGAATTAACCTGCAGGTTGGCCTCGTGCATGTGGTAGAGCGAATCGATCATGGAGATATCGATATGCTGTCCGATGCCGGTGCGTTCGCGGTAGAACAGCGCATAGCCGATGGCGGAGAAGGCGTGAACGCCGCTGCTGACGTCGGCCATGCCGAGTCCGACCGGCATCGGCGGGCCGTCGGGGGCGCCGGTCATGTGCATGATACCGGCGAAGCCCTGCGCGATCAGATCGTAGCCGACTTTGTGCTTGAGCGGTCCGGTTTTGCCGAAGGCGGAGATCGACGCCATGATGATGCGCGGGTTGAGCTTTTTCAGCGACTGATAGTCCAGTCCGCGCTTTTCGAGGACACCGGGTCCGAAATTTTCCAATACTACGTCGACCTTCGGCACCAGCGATTTCAGCAGCTCGATCGATTCGGGCTTGGAGAAGTCGAGACAGAGGCTTTTCTTGCCGCGATTCTGCTGGACGAAATAGCCACTGCGGCCGTTCCTGATAGCGGGGAGCATCCGCGACGGATCGCCCATCGGGGCCTGTTCGACCTTGATGATATCGGCGCCCATCTCGGCCATCAGGCGAGTGACAGTAGGCCCCGCGAGGTACTGCGTAAAGTCCAGTACCTTAACGCCGGCGAGCATCAGTTTTTTCCCCGCGCCGTTTTCCATTACTCAGCTCCTTGACCGTTGGGCCGCGCGGGTACATTGCGCGATGCGCGCGCATGGGCTCCGCCGCTCTATGAATCGGGACGGCGACGGCGTAGAGCCTGCGCCCGCGCCATCGCCGTCCCGCCTAACCGATCTCAGTTCTCAGTCGCCGCGATCCTGCAACGGAATATCAGTCGCCGAAGTAGGCGCGCGGGTTATCGACCGTGAGCGTCCGGATCTTGGCTTCGGAGACGCCCGCCTTCAGCATCTGCGGGATGATGTGTTTGCAGACGTGCGCGTAGTTCGAGTTCGGCGCCGCTTCCATCATCTTTTCGATCGCCGGAAAGGTGCGTCCGAGCCAGCAGCCGACGGCGTCCTGCGACAGCATGATGCGATCGAAGCCTACGGCGAGCAGGCCGATCAGCGACGCGAGGCGCATCTTGTCGGGTGCGATGGGCTCGAGGCCGAAGCGGTCGAAGCCGATCCAGGCGCCGCGATTGAGGATGTCGAAGTAGTATTTCATGTCGCCCACGCCGCAGGCATGGCCGATGAGGACGCGGTTGAAATCGACGCCTTCCTCTTTGAAGATGTCGAGGGTCTCGCGGCCGAAGGGCGAGCTCTCGCTGTTATGGCAAAGCAGCGGCGCGCCGGTTTTCTTTTGCGCACGAGCGGCCGCGCGCAGGCATTTTTCTTCGTTGGCCGTGATGGCCGTGTCAACCGACATCCCCGGGATGCCGCCGGTGGCGGTCTTGATGATGCCCGGCTTGATACCGGTCTTGCCGATGCCCTCGGTCAGTTCCTGAATGTAAACGTCGGCGATATCGTCGGCGCTGAGCATGCGGAAGTGCTGCGGGATGCCGAACGCATCATTATATAGGCCAGTTGCGATGACGACGCGCATACCGGATTTTTCGGCGACTTCGGCGGCGAATTCGGGGTCGCGACCGAGTTCCATCGGACATGGATCGACGAAGCTGTGGACGCCGAGGTCCTGAATTTCCTTCATTCGATCGACCGCCTTGCCGACCTCTGAAGCGCGATTGAAGCCGCGATTGTCGAGTTCCCAGCCGGGAAAGCCGGCGGTCAGATGCTCATGGATGAGCGTAAAGCCCAAGTCGCGTGCGTTGATTTTGCCCGTGACGGTATTGATTGCCATAGTATCGGCTCCTTCGCATGAACTTCAGCGATTTCCGTCCCCGCCGAAGCAGCTCATTAGTTTCGGAGCCCAAAGCTAGTACAAGTGCGGAACAATCACCAGACAAAGCCGCGGGCGCCGCGCAGCCCGGTCAACGCCCGGCCAGACGCCAGCACGTTGCGATTGCCGAATGCGCCGGGAGCGGGCTAGGGTGCATCGAAAGAGCACACCGCATCGAAGCGGGAGGAGATCAAATGCATAGTTGGAAAATCGGCAATGTAAACATTACCCGGCTGCAGGAGCAGGAACCGGTCTGGCCCGGCACGGCGATTTTGAAGGAGGCCGTGGCCGACAACGTGAAGCGCGAAGGGCAATGGCTCGATCCGTTTTGCGAGAACGGCAAATTCCGCCTGAGCATCCACGCGCTGCTGGTCGAGACCGAGGGCAAGCGCATTTTGGTGGACACTTGCGTCGGCAACGACAAGACGCGTCCGGGATTCAGCGACTGGAATCATTTGCACCTGCCGTTCCTGCAGAACATGGAGAAGGCTGGCGTTACGCGCGACTCGATCGACACGGTGCTTTGTACTCATTTGCATCTCGATCACGTGGGCTGGAATACGACGTTGGAAAACGGCAAATGGGTGCCGACGTTCCCGAAGGCGAAGTACCTGATGGTCAAGCGCGAATGGGAGCATTGGAACAAATACGACGGGATGGCGGATTTCAAGTTGACGATCGACGATTCGGTGCGTCCGATTATCGAGGCGGGGCGTGCGGAGCTGGTGGATAACGGACATCGGTTGAGCGGCGACGTCGTGCTGGAATCCACGCCGGGTCATACACCGGGACACACCAGCGTGCGGATATCGTCGGGCGGTGAGAACGCAGTGATCACCGGCGACATGATCCACCATCCGATTCAGGTGGCGCATCCGGACTGGATTTGCGAATTCGACACGGATCCGACGATGGGTTCGGCGACGCGCAAGGCATTCGTCGAGCGCTACTGCGACCAGCCGGTGACGGTCATCGGGACACATTTCGCGGGGCCGACGTCGGGCCATATCGTGCGGCGCGACGGGCAGTTTCGCTTCGAGGCCTGAGTTCTGAATTGAGCGGGCGGAAGCGGGTCGATCGATGACCCGCTTCCGCCGCGGTTTCTTCCCGGTTCGTTAGGACCCCGGCTTCGCACTATGGCTAGGAATTCTGCGTGTGAAAGAATTTCGCCCGCGCGCAGGAATCTTCTGCCGCTGCTGGCGTTTGCCGCACTCCTTCAATTCGCGAGTTGCTCCACGCAACCGGTCGCACGGAATTCGGAAACTGCCTCTGCTATTCGCGCACAACTTGCCGCATTCCATTTCCCGCGATGCACTTCACCGCCGACCGCGCGAGCGGCGCTGCTGGCGCCGCCGAAAATCGCCGGCGAGCCGGGCTATCGCGAATTGAAAGTGTCCGTTACAGGTCCTGCCGGCGCCTCGATTCCGGCCCTCGGGGAAAAGGACTTCGTCGCCGAATCTTCGGGCGTGCCGGTGCCGATTGTCTATTTTCAGAAGCCCGCCGACACTCCCGTCTCGCTCGGAATCCTGGTTGACTCATCCGGCAGCATGACCAGAAAGCTCCGGCATGTTCACGACGTAATCGCCGGCTTTCTGGCGAAGTCCAATCCGTGCGACGAAATATTCCTGTTCGCCTTTACCAACCGGCCGTTTCTGATGCATCCACTGACTACCGATCATGCGGCCGTGGCGTCAGCCCTAATGACTATTCGTCATCCTTACGGTCCAACCGGTGTCTACGACGCAATCTTCGACGGTCTTAAAATCCTTCAGCACGGTCGCTATAGCGATCGCGCACTACTCGTGATCACGGATGGAATCGACAATGTCAGCGTAACTACCCTCAATCAGGTAAGCGCGCTGGCGCGGCAACAACAGGTGCCGATCTACGTAATTGGAATCGGCAATCCATCCACTCCACCGACTTCGAGTTCGTTCGAAGCCATCACCGACGTTGATGCGAACGTGCTCAATCGACTTGCCAGCTCGGCGCGCGGCAAGGCGTATATCGTTCCGTTGAAGGGCGACGCCTTCGCACGCGCGGTCGCCTCAATAGACCGGCGGCTTGGCCGCGATTACACAATTGGCGTTCTCGCGCCGGTTTCTGCACAGCCGTTGCCGCCGTCAGCGCCTAATTTGAGCGCGAACAAATCGCCGCCGGAATCGGGTATCCGTGTCGCCGTCGTAAATCATCCCGGCGTGGTGGCGACGGTTCAGCGTGTCGCGCCGGCGCGGCCCTGACGATCGCATTGCGAGGCCCGAGCCGGGACGGCTACTTCCGCGTAATTTTGTCGACCGTTTCCATTTCGTCGGCGCTGAGTTTCCACTCGATCGCCTTGGCGTTCTGCGTCACCTGATCCGGTTTGGTCGCGCCGCTGATGACGCTGGAGATTTCCGGCTGCGTCGCCAGCCATCCGACCGCGAGTTCGAGCAGGGTATGACCACGCTTGCCGGCGAACTCGTCGAGATGCTCGAGGATCTGAAAGTTTGCCTCGGTCAGCATCGGATCGGCGAGCCGGCGCATCGCGGCGAAGCGTGTACCCTCGGCGGGTTCCTCGCCTTTGCGATATTTGCCGGTCAGGAATCCGCTCGCGAGCGGGAAGTAGGGCAGGATGCCGACGCCGAACTGGCGGCAGGCGGGCATGAGTTCCTTTTCGATTCTTCGATCCAGCAAATTATATTGATTCTGCGCTGAGGCGTAGGGTGTCCATCCGTTGGACTTCGCGATCCAGGCGGCGTTGGCGACCTGCCATCCGGAGTAATTGCTGTGGCCGAGGTAGCGGACCTTGCCGGCCCGCACTAGCGCGTCGAGGGCTGACATGGTCTCCTCCTCGGGCGTGAGCGGATCGGGCTGATGAATCTGATAGAGGTCTATATAGTCGGTTCCGAGCCGTTTCAGACTGTCCTCGCAGGCCGCCACTATATAGCGACGCGACCCGCCAATTTTGTACGGCCCTTCACCCATCGCCATCCCGAATTTGCTCGCGACGATGACCTCGTGGCGGCGATTTCCGAGCGCCTTGCCCAGCATCTCCTCCGACTGGCCGCGATTACCGTAGATATCGGCGGTATCGAACAGCGTGATTCCCTGGTCGAGGGCGCAATGAACCACCGCCCGGGTCTCATCGGCGCCGATGCGCATGCCAAAGTTGTTGCAACCGAGACCGGCGAGCGAAACCTGCAAGCCGGAGTTGCCGAGTCTTCGATACTCCATGATCACCTCGCGAATTATCTGCCTAGCTGCCGCTTGTTAAAGCACCGGCCGCTTTAACGGTGCAAGGGCGGGCCGGATGTTTGACACTCGCGCGTAATTCTTGCGAGAAAGGGTTCAGACCGGACGAATTTTGGGCCCGGGCATCGCTCGACGAGCCCGAGGAGGATACCTTGCCAGACTTCATTGAAGAGACCGTCAAAGTGGCGGGCAGCGAACTCGCGTTGGTGCGCGGAGGCGCGGGCAAACCGTTGCTAATTCTGCACGACGAACTGGGCTATCCGGGCTGGATGGAATGGAACGAGAAGCTCGCGCAGAACCGCACGCAAATCATTCCGCAGCAACCCGGCTTTGGCAAAACCCCGCGCATCGACTGGATAATGAATTATCGCGACCTGGGCGGTTTCTATTCTCAGGTCGTGCGCGAAATGAAGCTCGAGCCGATCGATGTGATTGGTTTTTCGGCCGGCGGCTTCATCGCGGCCGAGATGGCGGGGGCCGATCCCGCGATCTTTTCGCACATGGTGCTGGTCGCCCCGATGGGGATTAAACCGGCGCAGGGCGAGATCATGGATTTCTTCGCCGTCACAGTTCGCCGCCATTTGATGGCGACGGTCGCGGATCCCGCCAATACGCCGGAGTACACCCGGATTTACGGCGGCCAGATGACGCCGGCGCGATTCGAATCGTTCGAGGACGCCCGCGCCGAAACCGCGCGCATCGGATGGGAGCCGTTCATGCACAACCCGAGCCTCCCGCACCTGCTGCGCGGCACGAAAACGCCGACGCTGCTGGTCTGGGGCACGAGCGACAAGGTGGTGCCGCGCGGATGTATCGAAGCGTATCGGGCGGCAATCGCGGGTGCACAGGTAGTGGAAATCGAGGGCGCCGGCCATCGTCCGGAAATCGAAAACGCAGCGGAGTTCGATCGTGCGGTCAGGAAATTCCTGGGCGCCTGACGACGGACAATCGTGAGGTACATGACATGCAAATAGGCTATTTCACGGAGCGTCCATATCGCTGGCTGCCTGAAGAAGAGATCCTGCGCAATCGCGGCTACTTCGGCGTCTCGAACCGCTTTTTCGATCGCCAAAAGGCTTCCGACGACTATCATTACTATCTCGACGAGTATTGTTACGCCGAGGACCTGGGCTTCGACGTAGTTGCGCTCAACGAGCATCACGGCAACCCGTTTTGCATGGGCTCGGTGATGAACGTCGAGGCCTCGGTGCTCGCGTATCGGACCAAGCGCGTGCGCATCGTGCTGATCGGCAATCCGCTGCCGGTGATCAAACATCCGTTACGGATGGCCGAGGAGCTGGCCGAGATTGATCTCATTTCGCGCGGGCGCCTGATAACCGGGTGGGTGCGCGGCGCAGGCTCGGAGCAGTTTTTCAATAACGCGAACCCGGCCTACAACCGCGAGATGTTCAACGAGGCCCACGACTTCATCGTGCAGGCGTGGACGCGGCCCGGCCCGTGGCGTTACGAGGGCAAGCATTTTCACTATCGGCACGTCAATCCGTGGGCGCTGCCGTATCAGAAGCCGTATCCGCCGATGTGGATTCCAGGCGTACTAAGTCCGGAGACCGTGCAATGGTGCGCCGAGCATCGTTACCCCTACATCGGGCTAGGCACTCAACTTGGACCCACCTGCGACCTGTGGGACTTGTACGCGGACGTTGCGGCGAAGAATGGCTATCAGGCGGGACCCGAGAATTTCGGTTACCTGATTCCGACAGTGCTCGCCGACAGCGAGGAGAAAGCGCAGAAGATCGCGGATAACTTCGTATACGGCGGTGGCCAGAATGCGTTTTCGGCGCCGCAATTCACGATGCCGCCGGGGTACAACTCGAAGGGCGCGATCCGGATGCTCGCCAAACAACAGACCAGTTCGTGGCTCGGTATCAGCGGCGAGAAGATCAAACAGAGTATGGAAGAGGGCGACACCGGCGCGGTGGATTATGACGACGTCCGCCGCAAGCTTCGCTCGGGGCTGGAAAAGGTCAAGCAGAACCTCCAGGTCATCGCGGGCACGCCGACCTCGGTCATTCCGAAGATCAAAACGATCCTGAGCGTGTTGCGTCCCGGGGTCTTCATCATGTTCAGCATCCAGGGACCGGTTAGCGACGAGGATCGGCGTAACAGCATGCGGCTGTTCGCCCAGGATGTGATGCCGGCGTTGAAGGACCACGCCAAGGCGATCGACCTGCCCGATCCGTTTCAACGCACGCCGGGTTCGGTGAAGTTGACTAATGGAACCTCGCGCGGGGCGGTTTCGGATCGCTCGCCGCTCGCCGAGTTGGGCCTGAAATAATCCGGATGGGGGATGCGTGATGTTCAAAATCGGCAAAATTTTCCACCTCACGCACGTAGTCAAAGATATCGAGGCGGCCGACCGTTGGTACGATGAAATATTCGCGGTCAACCGCTTCTATCACGGCTACGAGAAACTGGCCGCGCGCGAGGCTTCGCTGGTACTCATCGGCGACCTCGTGATGGAGCCGGTGATGCTGTCGAAAGTGCCGAACGCCGAGAAAACGCCCATCGGCAAGTTTCTCTCGCGCTTCGGCGAGCATTTCCATTCGATTGCCTGGTATGTCGATGACCTTGGCGCGATGGCCGCCGATCTCACTGAGCGAAATCTTCGCCTGTACGACGTGACCGGCAAAGTGGTGAAGCCGCCGTTGCGCGCGGAAGCTATCTGGACCCATCCCAAAGAGACCCACGCGCTGCTCGAATTTGCCATCAGCGGCAATTACATAGCGGACCCGCGGCTCCAACCCGGATGGACGACGGCGCCGTGGCGGGAGCATCATCCGCTGGGCATCGATCGCACTTCGCACATCACGGTGCTCTTCGGCGATTTGGCGGCGGCGAAAAAGCTCTACGTCGATCTGCTCGGCGGAAAACTGCTGCATGAAACCGAAACGCCCGGGCGCAAGCGCAGCGCCTTCATCGCCGTCGGCGAGGATACGGTTATCGAAGCGGCGCAACCGCTCTCGGCGTCGAGTCCCGAAGGCCGCGACCTGGAAGCCAATGGCGAAGGCGTTCATGCCGTAGCGTTCAAGACGCTGAACCTCCAGCGAGCAGCCGAATTCCTGAAGTCAAAAGGCCAGCGCATAGAGAGCGAGGATTCCAACACGCTGGTGCTCAACCCCGGCGATTCGTTCGGAATGATGGTGAGCTTCACCGATCGGGCGATCCCGAACGACCCGCGCTGAATAATGCGCCGAGGGTGTCCGGATGGATTTCAAGTACAGCGACGAGGATGAAGCGTTTCGCCGGGAATTTCGCGAGTGGCTCGAAGCCAACATGCCGCGCGATTGGCGTGATGACGGCGAGCTGGCGGATCCGGATACGACGAGCGAGTTCGAGCGGCGGCGCGCGTGGCATCGCAAACTGTACGATGCCGGCTGGATGTGCATCCACTGGCCCAAGGAATTCGGCGGGCGCGGCGCCACCTTGATGCAGCAGTTTATCTACCATCAGGAACTCGACAGCGCGAGCGCGCCGCCGGTGGTGAACTTCCAGGGTATCGCGCGAGTTGGTCCGACGCTGATGCAGTGGGGCACACCCGAACAGAAGGCGCGCTTCATTCCGAAGATTCCTTCGGCCGAAGAGATTTGGTGCCAGGGCCTGTCGGAACCAAATCACGGGTCGGACCTTGCCGCGGTGGAAACCCGGGCGGTCGATAACGGCGATCATTTCATAGTGAACGGGGCGAAGGTGTGGACCTCGAATGCGCATCATGCGGACTTTTCGACCCTGCTTTGCCGCAGCGATACCAGCGCGCCAAAACATCGCGGACTGAGTTATCTACTGGTAGATCTAAAAAGTCCCGGAGTGACTATTCGGCCGTTGGTCCAGATTACCGGCGAAAGCGGCTTCAACCAGGTGTTTTTCGAAGACGTCGCGGTGCCAAAGTCGAATCTGGTGGGTCAGAAGAACCAGGGCTGGATGGTCGCGATCACCAATATGATGTTCGAGCGCACAATCCACGGCGGGCGAACCGACATGATGGTCGAAGTGCGGCAGCTCGGCGAATTGGCGAAACACGTCGACCGCAACGGGCGGCCGGCGATCGAAGACGGATACGTGCGTGGGCGGATTGCGGCGTTTGCGTGCGAAGCCGAGGGCTTGAAGTACACCAGCCTGCGCCAGTTGACGCGCCAACTGCGCGGACTGCCGCCAGGGCCTGAGGGGTCGGTGATGAAGCTGGGCACGACCGACTTGAACCTGCGGATTCAGAAGTTCGCGATGGAGTTGCTCGGTCCCTATAGTCAGTTCGAATACCGCGCGCCCGGGGCGATCGATCGGGGAAAATGGTCACATCGGATGCTGGCGGCGCGGCGCGGTACAATTGCGGCGGGCACCAACGAAATTCAGCACAACATCATCGGGGAGCGGGTGCTCGGCCTGCCTAAAGGATAATCATGCCTGGTAAACTCGAGGGGAGAGTCGCAATCGTAACTGCGGGTGGAGCGGGGATCGGCGCGGCTACCGTGCGTCGCTTCGCCAAGGAAGGGGCGGCAGTAGTAATCGCAGACCTGAGCGGCACTCGGGCGCAAGCGGTCAGCGACGAAGTCAAAGGAGCCGGCGGCCGTGCGGTATGCATCAAAATGGACGCGTCCGATGCGGAGGCGATACAGGCGACGATCAAGCTGGCACTGGACACTTACGGCCGCCTCGACGTGATGTTCAACAACGCCGGCATGGCGGAAGTATCACTGGTTCACGACACTACGCTCGAATCGTGGAACCGCGTGATGGCGGTGACGCTGACGAGCACGTTTTTGGGAATCAAGTACGCGGTTCCGATTATGCGCAAGCAGGGAGGCGGGGCGATCGTCAATACGGCGTCGATTTCCGGGATGCACGGCGATTACGGGATGGCGTCGTACAATGCGGCCAAGGCGGGTGTGATCAATCTGACTCGCGCGGCGGCGCTGGAGAACGCGAAGCACAAAATTCGCATCAATTGCGTATGTCCTGGCGGTATCAATACGCGCGTCGCACAGGTACTTGGGGGCGATCGCGCCGACGAATTTCGCCGGACTATGGGGGCAAGTCATCCCGTGGGCCGCATGGGCGAGCCAGAGGAAATAGCCAACACGGTGACGTTTCTCGCGTCCGACGAAGCCTCATTCATCACGGGAGCGAAAATCGTCGTGGACGGCGGGGTTAGTGCGCATACGGGAATGCCGGCCTTCATTCCGTCCGCGAAGAACTGACTATTGAGCGACGATTGAGAATCGGCGTTTTGAGATGGCTCAGACGGCACCAGATTCGACTGAGTAATCGTGAGGTATTGCGATGGATAGTGATTCGATACTCCGTACACCGCTGTGCGATCGCCTGAAAATCAAGTATCCGGTGTTTCAGGCCGGAATGGGGTTCGTGGCGAAAGCCGAACTCGCGGCTGCCGTATCCAACGCGGGTGGCCTGGGCTGTATCGGATCGGGGGCTATGTCCGCGCATGAATTGCTCGATCAGATTCGCAAATGCCGTGAACTGACCGACAAACCGTTCGCCGTTGACATTCTATTCGCGCAAGTCAAGGCGGACCCCAACGCGCAGGAAGTAATTCGCTATGCCTCCAACGTGCAGCGCCTGATCGATGTAACTTTCGAAGAGAAGGTTCCGGTGATCGTCTCGGGTCTCGGCAATCCCGCCGGTATTATAGAACGCGCACATCAGCAGGGCGTGGTGGTGATGTCGCTGTGCGGCAACGTCAAGCAGGCACGCAGGCTGGAAGCCTCGGGTATCGACGTAATCATCGCGCAGGGACACGAAGCCGGCGGTCATACCGGGCGTATCGGCACAATGACCTTAACTCCGCAAATTATCGATGCTGTGAGTGTGCCGGTTCTGGCTGCAGGCGGGCTCGCCGATGGTCGCGCGTTGATCGCCGCGATTGCGCTTGGCGCGCAGGGCATTTGGATGGGTTCGCGGTTTATCGCCACAAACGAAGCTACGGCACATATCAACTATAAAAACCGCATCGTCGAGATCGACGAAGAGGGCACAACCATTACCCGCTGCCATTCAGGTAAGCCATGCCGGTTGATCCGAAATAAGTTTACTGATTCATGGGTTGGCCGCGAGAGTGAGATTCAGCCGTTTCCGTTGCAGATGGCAAAGGTCGGGTTTACCGCGGCCCAGAGCGCGCGCTATGACGGCAAGATTGAAGACGGCGGCCTCGCTTGCGGGCAGAGCGCCGGGCTCATACGGTCGATCAAGCCGGCGGGGCAAGTAGTTGGAGACGTGATGGAAGAGGCGAGGTTGGCTCTGGAAGCGCGTTTTTTCCGTCCGAGTGGGGAATCCCATAAGCGTTCGACAGCGGCCTGACGCGCGGCACCGATAATTGAAATACTCGCCACCTTCGCCGACCAAGGCGTGCCCGCGCTTACATCAATGGTGCTGAAGGGCGGTCTGACTCGCGTCGACGGCTCCGGTGGCGGCGATTAATCGCGCCTGACCCCAACGCGTAAACGGAGCGGCTCACAAAGCCACTCCGTTTCCTTTTCAGGTAGATTGGAAATCCTACAATTTCGCGATCAAGCCGCTGCGAAGAAGAAATCCGGAGTTGGAGGATCTACGGCTTGACGTACGCGAAGTCGAGCGGCTGATGGTTGATTCCGCGCGCAGGCGGTGCGATCCATCCGGCGAACTTTCCGGGTTCCGTCACTCCGACCATCAGCGAGCCGACAAACTCCTGGTCCTCGGCGGTGGGCAGCCATTGCGGATGAGCGGCGGTCCACTCGGCGTCGGTAAGCAAATGTCCCTCGGGGGAGGTATTGACCGCGGCGCAATCGCCAATGGCGCGATGAAATCCTCGATGCGGCAGGCGCAATTCGAAGTCAATTCCCGCGGTCTTGATTAGCTTGTTCCAACGCGCGAGGCCGCGCGCACAATCGGCGATGTAAGCGTCGCGAAGACTTTCGTTGAGGGCAAGCAGGGCGGGCCGATCCTGGTGCACAATCCGGTCATGATCGACTTGAGTGATCCGGTAGGACGCGGATTTCAGTTGATGGTCGTCGTCACGCGATTCCTCGTTGAAGCGGCCCTTTAGTCCCATGCTGAAATAGTTTGCCGCGTTGGTGGAGAGTTCGGCGCCGAACAAATCAAGTGAGACTGAGTAATGGAAATTCAGATATTTCTGCAGCAGTGTCAGGTCGATTCCACCAAAGCGTCCGACCTTGTCGGTGTCATGCTCCTTCATCAATTCACAGGTGCGCTGCACCACGCGACCGATTCCGGTCTCGCCGACGAACATATGATGGGCTTCTTCAGTGAGCATGAAGCGGCAAGTGCGCGAGAGCGGATCGAAGGCTGATTCGGCGAGACTCGCGAGTTGGTATTTGCCGTCGCGATCGGTAAAGAAAGTAAACATCAGGAAGGATAGCCAGTCGGGGGTCTGTTCGTTGAATGCGCCAAGGATACGCGGATTATCGGCACTGCCGGAGCGCCGCTGCAGGAGCGCGTCGGCCTCCTCGCGTCCGTCGCGACCGAAATAGGCGTGTAGCAGGTAGGCCATGGCCCAAAGGTGACGCGCCTCCTCGACATTGACCTGGAAAAGATTGCGCAAGTCGTAGAGCGACGGGCTAGTGCGGCCCAATAGGCGCTGCTGTTCGACCGAAGCGGGCTCGGTGTCTCCCTGGGTGACGATCAACCTGCGCAATGCGCCACGATATTCACCCGGAATCTCCTGCCAGACGGGGTCGCCTTTGTGATCGCCGAAGGCGATGTGACGATCGGGGTCGGCGTCGGCAAGGAAGATTCCCCAGCGATATTCGGGCATCCGGACGTAGCCGAAGGTGGCCCAGCCGTGCGCATCGACCGACGTAGCGGTGCGCAGATAGACCTGCCGCGCCTGAAAGCCGGCGGGACCCATGTCGGCCCACCAACTCTGGAAGCCCGGCTGCCACTGTTCGAGCGCGCGCTGGAGGCGGCGGTTGTCGGAAAGATTCACGTTGTTGGGAATCCGCTCGGCGTAATCGATGGTCATCGTCATACCCTCCGCGCGTCGAATTCCGCGCGCCGGCCGGTGCCGTAGAGTTTCAGCGCACCCTTCTCACCGACGGCATTGGGCCGCTGGAAAATCCAGTTCTGCCACGCTGAGAGCCGGGCGAAAATTTTGGTTTCCATGGTTTCGGGGCCGGCGAAGCGCAGCGACGCTTCCATCCCGGTCAGCGCGTCGGGCGAGAACGAAGCCCGTTCCTCGATCGCAATCCGCAGTTCGTCGTCCCAGTCGATTTCGTCAGGCGCGAAGGTTACCAGTCCAAGCTTTTCGGCCTCCTCGGCATGGAGGTCGTCGTCGATGCGGCCGCGCAGCTCCTCGAGATGATTGGGATCGTCGATAAAGCGCGTCTCAATACGGGCGAGCCCGTTCAACATCGGAAAGGCGCGAAAATTCGATCCGGTCAGGGTGAGGGCCGCAGCGGGCGCCGGATCGCTTTCGCGCTGCCCGTTCATCATATAGATACGGTCGGCGGCGAGAGCGAGTTCGAGCAACAGACCGGCGAAACATGAACCCGGTTCAATCAAGGCGAAGAGCGAGCGGGAAGTGACGTCGAGGCGGGCGAAGGTCCGTTTGAGGTAGAGAGTGATTTCGCGTAATAGCCAGTCGCTCGCAAATTCCGCGAGCAGCCGATCGTGCGACTCGACCAATTGGCGGTCGCCCTCGGTGCGGATTATCCAGGTGCCGATGGATTCCTCGTTGAAGCGCAGATGCAAGATGGCGTCTTCGAGTTCACGTGCGATCGCGAGCGGCCAGAACGACGTGCCCAGCCGGTGGATATCCTCGGCCGAGGCGGGAGCCGCGGATGAGGGGCCATAAACGGTAATGTTCGCGACGCCGCGCGCGCGATCGATTTCGATCGCAAGGTGTTCGTAGCGCACGCCGTCTTCAGCGGCGTCGCGAGCCAGGGGCGACAACTCGATTCCGCGAACACCGCGGGGGTGCGGCGAAAGTTCCGCGAGCTCTGCGGCCTTTCGATGGGCGGCGCCAAACAGCGCGGTGCGCGGTACGACCTCGTCAACCAGCCGCCATTGGACCGCGCGTTTACCGCGCACGCCCTCTTCGGTGGTGCAGAAAAAGTCGGCCAGATCGCGTCGCACACGCCGCTTGTCCACCAGCCGTGTAAGACCGCCGGTGCCCGGCAACACGGCGAGCAGCGGTAATTCCGGAAGGGACACGCTGGTCGCGCCGTCATCGGCCATCATGATGTAGTCAGCCGCCAGGGCGAGCTCGTAGCCACCGCCGGCGCACGATCCGTTAATTGCGGCGATGTAGGTTTGTGCCGAGTTGCGGGTCGCATCTTCGATCGCGTTGCGGGTCTCATTGGTGAACTTGCAGAAGTTGACCTTGAAGGAATGATTAGCGAGACCCAGCGCGCGGATATTTGCGCCGGCGCAAAAAACCCGCTCCTTGCCGGAGGTAAGAATGACGCTCGCGACCTCCGGATGCTCGAAGCGCAGACGCTGCACTGCGTCGTTAAGTTCGATATCGACCCCAAGGTCGTAGGAATTGAGCTTGAGTTCGTAGCCGGGCGCGATCCCGCCGTCCTCGGCGACGTCGAGCGCCAGCGTCGCCACGGGGCCGTCGAAAGTGAGCTTCCAGTGCCGGTAATTTTGCGGGTTGGTTCTGAAATCGATCATATGCGGTACCGCCGTTCGAACTTACCCGAGTGCCGCGCGAGATTGGGCAGTCGTGCGAAGCGATTTAATCGTAGTGCATTATAATGCATATCGAGAGCGCGAGGGTCAAACATCATGAGCATCAGCCGGAACTCGCTTTGGCGCGCGCGTCAGCGACGAGCCGCAGAAGTTCGCGCAACGATTGCGCCGGGCTCTTGTCGCTGGTGTCGAGGTGGGAGTCGGCTTTGCAGTAAAGCCGCTCGCGCTGCGCGAGGATGCGCCGCATATCGGCCATTGCCTGGGCCTCGCCGGCACCGGCGCGAACGCGATAATCGCCGGCCTTGCGCACGACGCGTTCCCAATGGTCCTCGGGCGTGGCCTGGAGCCAGACGACGTAACAGGAGGCGAGCAGCGGCTCGAAGCTTGAGAGTTCCGCGACGAGTCCGCCGCCGGTCGCGATGACGATGCGGTTGCGCGTACGGACGAGGCGTTCAATCGCGCGCCGCTCGTAGCGGCGGTATGCGGCTTGACCCCAGAGATTGAATATTTCAGTGACGCCCACGCCGGCTTCGCGCGCAACCTCGCGGCTCAGTTCGACGAAGTCCCAGTTGAGGCGGCGTGCGAGACCGCGACCGAGGGTGCTCTTCCCGGCACCGCGCAATCCGATGAGTGCGACCCGCTCCAGGCGTTCGACGCCGTCGCCGAAACGGCGCGCCAGTATCGAGGAGGCCTGGGTCAGTTCGGACGGACCGAGGCGCCGGAGCCGCTCGGTCAGCAGCTGGAATTCGATTGGCGGCTGGTCTTCGCTCACGAGGTTCGAAATTGAGATATCGATGGCGGCGGCGACCCGGCGCAGGAGAACGATCGAGAGGTTCCCGCGCCCGCTCTCGAGTTGCGCGAGATAACGTTCGGAAACCCCGGAATCATGTGCGAGCATGCGCCGGGTCATCCCGTGGCGTGCGCGTGCGTCGCGCACTCGTTCGCCGAGGATGCGGAGGTAGGGAGCGCTTGCGCAGGCGCCGTTGGGGTGCGGCTGTGAAGGGGAGGGCGAGACAGCGCCGGGAGCTTTCAACAGGGTTGCCATAAGCAAATTCAACATGCAATATAGTTCAACTATTCTTAGAACAGACACGGACGTAATGCTATCCCCCGGCATCAAGGTGAAGCGCGTGGAAGATTCGGTCGAGGCCCCGTAAGTGAGTAATGCACCGGCGGACATTCAGTCGCGTTGGGTGACGGTTGCGCGCGAATACAACGCCGCCGAGCACTTCATCGATCGCCATCTGCGCGAAGGGCGTGGCGGCAAGATTGCGTATATCGACGATCGCGGGAGTTACAGTTACGGGGACCTGGCGGCACGGGTGAATCGCGCAGGCAACGTGCTCAGGCGTGCGGGCGTGCAGATGGAGCAGCGGGTACTGCTGTGCATGCACGACGGGATCGATGTCGTGGCGTTATTCTGGGGGGCCGTGAAGATTGGCGCGGTGCCGGTGCCGGTCAACACGCTGCTGTCGGCGGCCGATTACGAGTTCATGCTGCGCGACTCGCGCGCGCAACTGCTGGCGGTCACGGCGCAGGTGCTGGAGCGGTTCGAACCGATTATCGAAGCCCAGCCGCATTTGAAAAAAATTCTTGTTAGCGGCGGCGAGGCGCCGATCCAGGACGGGCGAATCGAGAGCTTCGAGGTGTTGACGAATACCGCGGACGCGAGTCTCGAAGCGGCGCCGACGGTGGCCGACGACGTGGCGTTTTGGCTTTATTCGTCGGGCTCCACGGGGCGTCCGAAGGGCGTCATGCATCTGCATAGCAGCCTGGTGCAGACGGCCGCGTTGTACGCCGAGGGAATCCTCGGGATACGCGAGGATGACGTCGTCTTTTCGGCGTCGAAACTGTTTTTCGCGTATGGGCTTGGCAACGCGATGAGTTTTCCTCTGCATGCGGGAGCAACGGCGATCCTGATGGCCGAGCGGCCGACGCCGGCGGCGGTGATGGGTACGATGCAGCGATATCACCCGACGATCTTCTGCGGGGTGCCGACGCTGTACGCGGGAATTCTCGCCGATGAGTCGCTCGAGTGGGTAACGAGCCTCTCGGGGTTGCGGCTTTGCACGTCGGCCGGAGAGGCGCTGCCGGAGCCAGTCGCACGGCGATGGGCAGAACGCTATGGGGTAGAGATTCTCGACGGGCTGGGCTCGACCGAGGCGCTGCATATTTTTCTTTCGAATCGCACGGGCGCGATCCGCTATGGCAGTTCGGGTCAGCCGGTTCCGGGGTACGAACTATCGTTGCGCGACGAGAGCGGCAAGGAGACGGGCGACGGTGCGATCGGCGACCTGTGGTGCCGGGGGCCTTCGATCGGCGCCGGCTACTGGAACAATCGCGAGGCCTCGAACTGTAGTTTCGTTGGCGGATGGTTGAAGACCGGCGACAAGTACGTGCGCGACGCGGATGACTATTATCATTTCGCGGGCCGTTCGGACGACATGCTCAAGGTTGGCGGTATCTGGGTATCGCCGTTCGAAGTCGAGACAGCGCTGCTGGAGCATCCGCAAGTGAGGGAGGCGGCGGTGGTCGGCGCTGCGGATGCGCAATCTTTAATCAAGCCGAAGGCCTTCGTGGTGCTCAAGGATACGAGCGATGGGTCGGCCGCGCTCGCGGAAGAACTGAAGGAATTCGTCAAGGCGCGGGTGGCGCCGTACAAGTATCCACGCTGGATTGAATTTCGCGCCGAACTGCCGCGCACCGCGACCGGCAAGCTCAAGCGCTTCGAATTGAATTAACCTACTCGGCAATCCACTCGAATCGTAGGCAGGACGCTTCGCGAGGGGTGGAGAAGCGTCGGATTGCGCGTGCAATTCGTGTCACCCTGAATTGTCGCCCAACGTGTATCGGTATTGCGGATTCGGTGCGGCGTGCAAGCACGCTGGCGCGCAGCGGGCTGCGGTGGTAACTGAGGGTCAGTCATGTGCCGCGGCGAAGGAAATTAATTCGATGAAAGTACTATTCGAAAAGAAGGGGCCGATCGCGTACGTCACGATCAATCGGCCGGAGCGGCTCAACGCCTGCGACTTCGAGGCTTACGGAATGCTCACCGATATATGGTGCGAGTTTCGTGACGACGCGGCCTTGCGAGTCGCGATTCTTACGGGGACCGGTGACCGCGCCTTTTGCGCCGGCAGCGATATCAAAGACAATTACGTCGCGCGGCCGGACGAAGCATTGCTCAAGTCGCCATTCGCGGTGATGTACGATTTGTACAAGCCAATCATCGCAGCGATTAACGGCCATGCCAATGGCGGGGGTCTCGAACAGGCGCTCGCTTGCGATATCCGGGTGGCGGCGCATCACGCGCAATTCGGCCTGGGCGAAGTACGGCTGGGATGGCTGCCGGGCGGAGGTGGTACACAGCGCCTGCCACGATTGATATCGATTGGGCGCGCGCTCGAGATGCTATACACGGGTGGCCGGATTGGCGCCGAGGAGGCGATGCGACTGGGTCTGGTGGATTATGTAATGCCGATGAGCCGCATCATGAGCAAGTGCGAGGAAATCGCCACTGAGATTTGCAAAAGCGCGCCGTTGGCGGTGCAACGAATCAAGCAAGCGGCGATGCGCGGGCTCGATATGCCACTGGCCGACGGGCTCAAGCTCGAGCGCGAACTCTACAAATGGTTGCAGTCCACCGACGACGCACGCGAGGGCGCTCTGGCCTTTGCCGAGAAGCGCGCGCCCGAATGGAAGGGGAGATAGGCAAGGTCGGGCGGCTATGGCGATGGGGCCGGCTTTAAGACAGGCGCCGTCGCGGATTTCTGCGATTCGCTTCGCAACTGGTTGAACAGGCTGCCGTTGAGATTGACGATCTGCCCGAGCGCCGCAACAATCTTCGCTGACATTTCGGGGAAGGTGTCTTTACCGACGCGGAACACCGATGAATCCGCATAGACTTCGCCCGGCAATTTCGCGGCGAAGATAGTGAAGGTGATCGATACCGCTGAAATGCGCCCGACCATGCTGTCGCTGATACCTTCCCACAAATCTACCGACGCAATATGCACGCCGATGCCGTAGCCAGCGGTGGTAGTGGGTACCAGACGATAGCCGGGTGACTCGTCGATCTTATGTTTGAGAGCGACGCAAAAGCCCGCACCGACCGAATCGGGGCAATGGCAGGTAACTGCAACCCCGACGCGCGAGTCGTTGGCGGCGGCATACACGGTTGTCGGGAGTACGCCGTCGATCATCAGCGCAAATGCGGCCGCAGCAAAAAAGATCAATCTTAGTGTTTTCAAGACCAGTGAAGGCTGACAAATGGCGAGGGCGCGCGCAACCGCCCGGCGCCGGCTGTGTGCTCACTCATGCCGCAGCAACGTCAAGGCCTTGTTGCTCGCAGGTGTTCGCGACATCGGAGACGGTTGCGCGGTGCATTTCACGCGCCCAGCGCAAATCGTCGAAATCCGTGCCGCGATGCATGGTGCAACGATCGTCCCACATCACGAGGTCATGCCGGCGCCATCGATGGGTATAGACGAACTGGCGCTGGGTCGCGTGGGCGACGAGACGGTCGATGAGGGCGAAGCTGTCATCCTCCGACATCCCGCGGATGCGGCCCGCGTGGGATGCGAGATAGAGCGACCGGCGGCCGTTTTCGGGAATCGTGCGCTCGATGACCTGAGGCACCGGCGGCAGATTGTTACGTTCGCCCTCGGTGAAGCTGTCAAAGCCGGTGCGCGCACGAGAGTACGCCAGCGCGTGATCCGCGATCAGCCCGGGCAGGATTCGTGCGAGCTCTGCGGGCAGGGCGTCGTGGGCGGCGCGCAAATCGGCAAATTCGGTATGGCCTCCGATTGGAGGGATCTGGCGCGCATAGAGCAGCGACGCACGGGCCGGCAGTTACTTGAATGAGCTGTCGGTATGCCACAGGCGGTTGGCTTGCTGGAGGGCGCGGACGCGGCTGTCCTCTTTCCAGATTTGATTGCGCAGATTCAGATTGGAAACATCGGCCAATTCGGCAGGAATCCGTAACTTTGCGTCCTGGTTGAGCGCGGCCACGCTGGTTTCGAGCGGGCCGAAGTGGCCGGCAAATTCCAGATGCTGCTGTTCGGTGAGATCCTGATCGGGGAAAATCAGCACGGCGAAATCCCAGAAGGCCTGCTTGATCGCGGCGAGATCATCGGCGCCAAGCGGCCGGGAGAGGTCAGAGTCGCCAACTTCTGCGGCGAAGCCCGGCGTAATCGGGCAAATAGTGACGGGCATTCGGTAAGACCTCCGGGGAACGGCGCTGCTAATGCTATCGCAAATCGAACGCCGGGCGGTCAACATTGTTATCGCGTGGGCGGGCCAGTGTCGCGACGGACCGCAACAATATGGTACCGATTTGTACGCACGAGATGGAAGAACGTCGTGCGCAAGGTCATTGGGATGGGCGGAGGAATTTTTCGGTGAATCAGGATCGCAAGGTGCTAATCGGCCGCGCGCTGCCAGCGTTTACTTGCGTGCTCGACGAGGAAAACGTGCGCGACTATCTGCGCGTCACGGATGAGAATGTTGCGGCCTATCACGACGCCGCCAGTGCCCGCACATCTGGCTATGATCGCCGCATTATTCCGCCGTCGTACGCGCCGTGGATTGCGTTGAGCGCGCTGCTCCGCTCGATCGATTGGGAGCGTGATTTCTACCTCGACTACCGAACCGGTACGTCAATGTTCGGCGAACAGGAAATGATTTACGCGCGGCCGCTTCATGTTGGTGAATCGTTGACCTTTAGTGCGACCGTTCGCGATATCGTCGAGAAGCAGGGAGCGCGGGCATTCGACCTGGTAACGATTAGCTATGACGCGACCGACGAGAGTGGTGCAAGCGCATTGCGCGGCGCCTGCGGGTTCATACTCTTCAAATAGAAAATCCAGAGACAGGAAATCCCTCGATGGATCAGCGTGCGAAGGCCTTTTTCGAAGAAATGGCTCCGGGAACGGAAATTCCGCCGGCCAACTATGGTCCGATGGACCGCAACGCCTATATCACGACCGCGATAATCCTGCGCGATGGAAATCCGCTGCATCTCGATCGCGTCTATGCGCACGACCGCGGTTTGCGCGACGTGGTGCAACAGGGTCCGCTGAATCAGTCCTATCTATATCGATTCCTCACCGATTGGCTGCATCGGCCGTGGGATCTGCGCCGCACTAAAATTCGCTTCGTCGCGAACGTCTTTCCGGGCGACGTCTTGAGCTGCCACGGTATCGTTGTCCGTACCTATCATGAAAACAACGAAGCGTTGGTTGACTGCAAGATATGGCAGGAGAATCAGAGCGGCAAGAAAACTCTTGTCGGCGAAGCGACTTTTACCTTACCGGAACGGAACTGACTAATGGAACTGACTATGAGGCGCGCAGGTGGAGGCGGAATGGCTACGCTCTTCCGCGGGCAATTTACCTAATACGCGCGTCGAAGCTCAGATCGCTTCGCTCGGACAATCGGATTTGTAGGCCACCGCTCAAGCAACCGACAGCAGCAACATTCCATTAAACCATAACACGGTTGCGGTCGCGAAAAGCGCCAGGATATTGGTAAGCCTCCCATTCGCGTACTCTCCCATCACAGCCGGGCGCATAGTCAGGAAGACCAGCGGAATCAAGGCGAACGGAAGTACGACGCTCAAAGCGATCTGGCTATAGATCAGGATCCGGAAGGGATCAAAACCCATCGCAAGGATGGCGAGGGCCGGGACCAGCGTGATGGCGCGGCGCAGAAAGAGGTTTGCGCGAATCCCCCAGAATCCCTCGAAAACGACTTGGCCGGCGAGTGTGGCGGTCGCGGACGATGATATTCCCGCTACCAGCAATCCGAACGCGAAGGCACCGGCGGCCAGTGGGCCGAGCAGCGGCAACAGGGTTAAGTGAGCCTGCTCGATTGACATCACCGTGCGGCCGTTCTTGTGGAACACGGTTGCGGCCGTGATCAGGATAGCGGCGTTTATCAGCCAAGAAGCGTTGAGCGCGATGAGTGAATCACCGGCCGTTGACATCAGAGCGAAACGCTTCTCATCCTCGGTATCCCTGCGCACCAGCGACGAGTGCAAGAAGAGGTTGTGCGGCATTACCGTGGCGCCGACGATGCCAGCCGCGATAGCCGCACTGTCGCGGTCGAGTCGAGGTAAAAAGGTCGATGTGAGAATCGCGGCCCAATCCGGTGGCGCCATCGTTAACTCCACCACGTAGCAGAGGCCGACGAGCATGATCATAAAAATGAAAAGGCGTTCGACCGTGCGATCGCCGTAACGGTAAAGCGCCAGGATGCCGAAGGCGGCAAGCACGCTAAGAACTGCGGCAACGAGGCTTCCGAAGCCAAAAAGGAGTTCAAATCCGAGGATCGCACCCATAAATTCCGCAACGTCGGTCGCAATCAAGCCAATTTCCGCAACAACCCAGAGCGTGACCCAAACGCTGGTTGGAAAATGGCGACGACAGTTCTCGGAATAGGAATCCCCCGTAACCACGCCTAGCCGGGCGGACAAGAATTGAACGATGAGCGCGATCAAATTGCTGGCAAAGATCACCCACAAAAGCTGATAGCCAAAACGGCTGCCGGCCTCGAGGTCGGTCGCCCAGTTGCCGGGGTCGATGTAGCCGACGGCCACCAGAAAAGCGGGGCCGATATATGAGGCAAATCGCACAAAAGCGTGACCGCGCTGCGGTGCACGCTCGAAAACTTCAGAAGCTGCCATGCGCAGCGACCGTACCAGCTTTGAACTTCACCGGAAACAGCGCAACCCCGGCGGCTGCCGTTCTCGCGCCGTACACGGCAGCGAATGGAGCCATGCTGATTGCGGCATCCCGATTTGCAAGTTATTGATCAGTTTGCCACTATTGGCGGCGAAATTACTGCGGCAAAAAGGTGCGAGTGCGGCCGCTCTGAATGCGTGTAATCTGAGCTTCGAGCGGCCCGATAGAAATTGCGTCCGGGAGGTCTCGCGCCGGCGGATGGACAGGCTCCAGTCAAGCGCAGGAATATCCTCTGATTTTATGCGAGGAGCTTTGCGGTCTGGCCACCTGATTGAATAATCGAGCAGTATCCGGGGTTTGACTTTCCAGACGATATGTAGAAGGAAATCGTCGAGGGATTGACGCGTGTAAAGATAGCGCGAGCTGGCGGGTTGGGCTCTGCCGGCCTCGGCGGCATCGAGATTGAGTTGCGAAAAGGCAAGATCGGATCGCGATAATCGCGATTTCGGATGATGATTTATTAACGGAATTACCGGGCCAATGGCTACGATGGCTCGCCAAGTGCCGGAGCCACCTCGGCCAGATAGAGAAGACGCACAATAAGGAGACGACTATGGCTAGCGGACTTAACCTCTCAAAGATTAAGGCTCAACGAGGAATTCCGTTAAGCGAAGCGGCTCGACTGGTCTCCGACCTGGATTGGGTGCCCTCATACGCCAAGGAAGCCGCCAAGTATCCTACCGACTATAAGATCACGAAAGCTCCCAAAGACCCGACCAAATCAGTTCTCCGTTCGTATTTTCCGATGCAGAACGAGAAGAACAACCGGGTGTATGGCGCCCTGGATGCGGGGCTGCGCGGGGACATGTTCCGCAATGTCGAACCGCGCTGGATGGAGTGGATGAAGCTGTTTTTGGGCATCATCCCTTTTCCGGAAATCTCTGCAGCGCGTTCGATGGCGATGGAAGCGCGAGTGGTGCCGGGCGCCAACCTGAAGACCGGATTGACTATGCAAATGGTCGATGAACTCCGGCACTCCACGATCCAGATGAACCTTAAGAAATGGTACATGGAGAACTATATTGATCCGGCCGGCTTCGATATTCACGCGAAGGGCTTCGGTCGTTGTTACGCGAGTACGATTGGGCGGCAGTTCGCTGAAGGATTTCTGACTGGAGACAACATCACGGCTACCAATATCTTCCTGCAGGTGGTAGCCGAGACTGCATTTACCAATACATTGTTCGTCGCGATGCCTTCCGAGGCTGCCCGCAATGGCGACTATGCGATGCCGTCGGTCTTCCTGTCGGTGCAGTCCGACGAATCGCGGCACATGAACAACGGTCATGCGGTTCTGATGTCGGTGCTCAATCACCCGGAAAACCATCAGCTATTGGAGCGCGATCTTCGGTACGCGTTGTGGCAGAATCACGCGATCGTGGATGCCGCTATCGGCGTGATTATTGAGTACGGCACCAAAGATCGGAGCAAGGACAAGGAATCATACCTCGAGCTTTGGCACCGGTGGGTTTACGACGACTATTACCGCAGCTTCCTGCTGCCGCTAGAAAAATACGGCGTTAAAATCCATCACGATGACATCGAAGAGATGTGGAACCGCATCTCCAAGAAGTGGTACGTGCACGAAGTTGCGCAGTTCTTTTCGGCCGGATGGCCGGTCAATTACTGGCGTATTGGCGGAATGGATGAGCGCGACTTCGAGTGGTTCGAGTACAAATACCCCGGTTGGTATAATCGGTTTGGGAAATGGTGGGAAAACTATCGGAAGCTCTCCAAGCCCAACCAGAAGCCGATCGTCTTCGAGGATACGGGATACAAGTATCCGATCCGCTGCTGGAGTTGCCTGGTTCCCGCTTTGATTCGCGAAGATTTCGTCTACGACGAAGTTGACGGTGAAGTTTTCGCCTACTGCTCCGAGATTTGCCGTTGGACGCACAAGGTTGCCTTTCAGGGCGAATACGAAGGTCGCCCGACCCCGGCGATGGGGCGTTTCACCGGCAAGCGAGAATGGGAGACCTGCTATCACGGGTGGGACTTGGCGGACATCCTGAAGGATCTCAAATTCCTGCGCAGCGACGGCAAAACGCTGATCCCGCAGCCCCATCTGTTGTGGGACGAAAAAGATATGTGGACCCTCGATCATATCAAGGGGTTGGAGTTCCGTAGCCCGCTGGTCGATTTCCGTGCGATGACGCCCGAACAAAGAGCGAAATGGGCTGAAGAATATCGCAAAGGCTTCACGGTACACTCGATCTAGTGTCGGTCGTGAGCGTTGAAGTGAGTAAACAAAGACCTCGTGATTCGGCGGCCGCACAGCGTGCGTGTCGCCGACTGATTGCGGAGTAGTCGTGTCGAAGTCTTACAACGTTCGCCTGGAGCCGGTCGGCGTCGAGATGGAGGTCGAGGAAGGCGAAACAGTGCTATCCGCGGCCTTTCGTCAGGGTATCATGCTGATGCATGGCTGTAAGGAAGGGCAGTGCTCCAGTTGCAAATCGATTTTGCTCGACGGCGATATCGAATTACTCAAGTATTCTACTTTTGCGCTGGCCGACTATGAACGGGACGAGAACTATATACTACTTTGCCGGACCTTGGCGCACAGTGATCTATCCGTTGAGCTACTGAGTTATGATGAGGATCTTCTAACGCACTCGATCCCGGTGCGGAACTATCCCGCGAAGGTTGTAGCAATCGATCGCCTCACGCCTGACATCTGCGGACTCGGGCTCGAGTTGGGCCTGCCGTTCAAGTTCTTTGCAGGTCAGTACGTTGACATCACGCTTCCCGGCAGCGGATTGATCAGATCCTTTTCGATGGCCAATCCTCCCGGCGACAGCCGGCTAGATTTTATCATCAAGATATATCCGGATGGCGCGTTTTCGTCGGCGCTCGACAAGGAACTCAAAATCGGCGACGAACTCGATATCAAAGGCCCGTACGGAATCTGCTTTCGACACGAGAATCGATCAGGTCAGATGATTCTCGTTGGCGGCGGCTCTGGGATGGCGCCATTGTGGTCTATCGTAAATGATCTTGTGCGTAGCGGGGAGCAGCGTCCGCTAACATTTTTCTATGGTGCGCGCACTCAGCGCGATCTATTTTACCTCGATCGGATCGAGGCGATTGGCAAGGTCCTGCCGGATTTTCGCTTCATCCCCGCGCTTTCCAATGAGCCGGCAGGAACCGACTGGAAGGGCGAAACCGGTTTCATCCATGAGGTAGTCGCCCGCCACCTGCGCGGCGCCGATATCGACGATCAGGCGGAAGCCTATTGCTGCGGGCCGCCGCCAATGATCGAGGCGACAGTACCGGTACTTCAAGTAAGCGGAGTAGAACCGGAGCGCATCCACATGGAGAAGTTTACTCAGGCTTCGCATTGATTTTGGGCAAAGCGATCCTGCAGCAATCACGTATTATATTCATGGAAATCAGAACAGGAGGCTCAGATGGCGGAGTCTGAAAAAGAGTCGGCGGCGGCGGGCGCCAGGACATTTCCCGGGTCGGATAGCCGTAAGTTTGACTATTTTGAACCGCAAGGGCGGACTGCGACACTGTATGAAGACCTGACCGTGGATGTTCAGCCGGATCCCGAACGCTACCTCCTGCAGGGTTGGATACTCGGGTTTCCCGACGGTTCGCCGACCTACACGGAAAAGCGAACTGCGGTAAAAAGTTCTAATTGGCATCAGTTTCGTTCGGTCGATCAGGAATGGGACCGCACGCACTATCAACGCCAAGCCGCCGTTGAAAGCGCGATTAAAATGATCAGCGAGAATGCCCGGGCCCAAGGCGCCCCAGCCGCATTCGATCCTAGTTGGGTTTCAGTTCTGCAAAATCACGTCGGCGCACTGAAGCATCCCGAATACTCACTCGGAATAACTTTCATGCAGGCGCAGCGCGACGGCATGAGCCAGATGATCAACACCACGATTCTGACGAACGCATCTTACAAGCTGCGATTCTGCCAGGATTTGACACTCTATCTGGCGGAAATCGGTCTGGATCTCAGCAAGTTCGATACGGCTGCGGGTAAACAATCCTGGCTGAACGATCCGGTTTGGCAGGACAGCCGCAAGGGGATCGAGACTATCAGGGGTATATCCGATTATCTTGAGGGCGTTTTCGCTGCGAATCTGCTCTATGAAAACCTGGTGACCAGCCTGGTGCGTAAATTTGTCGTGCGGTTCGGTGCCGAGCATGGCGATTTTGCGACACCCAGCGTAGTAGGCTTCGGCCAGGCAGATTACGAACGCAATCTCGCAAACAGTATCGAATTGTTTCGCGTTCTGCTCAACGACGACAAGTACGCTGAGACTAATCGTGACTTGGCGAAGCACTGGATCGAGAAATACGCGCCGCTGTGTGTAAAGGCGGCTCAGGGACTGCTGCCGCTGTGGTCGCAGACCCGGATTAAGTGCGCTACTTTCGAAGACGCCTTTGAACATGTCAAAAGCAATACCGTCGAGAGCTTGTCGCAGATAGATCCGGCGCTCGCGAAGGGAGTGAAATTCTGATGGCAGAACGACCGCAAGCGAACATCGACGTTCATGGCGCTCGTGAAGACGCGGTCTCCCATAAGTGTGGAGTGACGCTGAACGATAGCGTGCAGAGCCGCGAGATCGTCAAGGTGATGGAGCATAAGCCCGGGGTTGTAATTACCCACTATCCTTCGATGATCAGGATCGATGGCCAGGACAAGCTCGAATTCGACATGAAAGAGTTGAGCGAGGCGTTGGGCCGCGAATACGATCCCTACGATTTTACGATCGAGATGGCTACGCACTACGGGCGGATGGTCATGTTCGATGACAAGCTGGTTTTTTTCGGCAAGCTTGAAGATGCGCTGCCCTATGAAATGGCGGACGAGGACACCTGACGCCGGCGGGTTGCGAGACTCAGAGGCGTTAGCTTCCGACCGCGGAAGCCTTCAATTTTCAACTCTGACTGGAGATAGCGGTTGCCCAAACTAATCCTTTATCAGGACGAGGCACGGATCGCGCTGGGACGCGGCGTGGACAAACTGACCCGCGCGGTTCGAGCGACACTCGGCCCCAAGGGCGGCAATACGATCATTGATCGCACGATCGGTCCGCCGATCGTGTCGCGCGACGGCGTCAGTATCGCCGACGAGATCGAACTCGAAGATCCGTTTGAGAATGTTGGCGCTCAAGTCGTACGCGAGGTTGCACGAAAAACCAGTGAGACCGTCGGAGACGGGACTACTACGGCGACGGTGCTCGCGAACGCAATTTTGCAGCGCGGGCTGGAAGCCCTCGCACGCAAGGCAAATCCAGTTGACCTTGTGCGGGGAATTGAAAGCGCCGGCGAATTCGTCATTGCAACGCTTCAGCGTTCTGCCCGGCCAATTGCTAGCGACAAGGAATTGGAAGCGGTCGCCGCCATTGCCGCCGGCGAGGATTTCACCGGCCAGTTGGTCGCACAGGCTATCCAGAAAGTTGGCGCCCAGGGTGTCATTACGACGGAAATCGGCCAAGCCCTGATAAGCACCCTGGAAGCGGTCGAGGGTATCGCATTTGATCGCGGCTACCTCTCTCACTACATGGCAACCAACCCCGAAAAGACCTTGGCCACGCTCGACAAGCCATATCTTTTGATGACCGATCAGCGCATCGGATCGGTGGAACAGATCGCACGAATTGTAGAGGTCGTGAAAGGTGTTGCCGGTTCGCTCCTGATAATTGCCGAAGACATTACTGGCGAGGTTGTTGCCGCACTGATGGCCGCGAGTTCGCCCGACACGCCGATTGTCGCAATCCATCCGCCCGAGTACGGGAAGTGGCGACAAGCCACGCTTGAAGATCTTGCGATCATGACCGGGGGGCGGGTGCTTGCGCGAGAGACCGGAGGTCGTCTCGAGACGGCCCAGCTAAAGGACCTCGGAAGAGCGCGAGCAGCGACAATTTCGGGCCAGCGCACGGTGATTACCGGTGGCCAGGGAGATGCCGGGGAGATAGCCGCGCGCCGTGAACTGATCGGCCAGCAACTGGCCGATGCTTCTGAACAACCGACCGAGTTGGACAAGCTCAAGGAGCGCATGGCGAAACTGTGCGGCGGTAGTGCGGTAATTCGGGTCGGCGGGGCTTCGCTCAGCGAGCAGCGCCGGCGCTCCCAGATGATCGAAAACGCGATCAATGCCGCACACGCCGCGGTTGAGGAAGGTATACTTCCCGGCGGTGGAACCGGACTGATGCGCGCCGTGCCGAAATTGCAGGAGCTCATCGATTCGGCATCGGGCGACGTGAAGGAAGGGATGCGAATCGTTCAGCGCGCTGCGGCCGAGCCGCTGCGATGCATCGCCGAAAATTGCGGCGTCGATCCGGATGAAACCGAACAGCGCGTTTCGAAGTCCGGCCCGGAAATCGGATTCAATGCTCGTAACGGCACGTTCGAAAATCTGATCGCCAGCGGCGTCATAGATCCGGTCAGAACCTGTTGCACCGCATTGCGAAGCGCAATTTCGGTGGCTGGTTTGCTCTTGACGACCAATACCGTGATTGTAACGAGGCCGGATTACGTGGATGTCACGACTAGTGCAGCCCGCGGCGGTGGCATGGAAGAAGTCATCGACGAATCATAAGGGCGTTCCTCTGATACGCAGTCGCGCGTCTTCAAAGATTGCGCGGAGCGATCGAAAGCAAGAAAATCCAGCAGTCAGCGCCAGCCGATCTTTCGGCTGGCGCTTTTTATTTTTCAAGTTCAAGCGCGCAATTCCAAGAGACGCACGAATCGGCGCCTTAGGCCGAGCGGAAAGAACGCGAAATCGCCAAGGTTTGTCAAAATATTACAAGCTAAGAAAAATGCCCCGGCCGGGAATCGAACCCGGACTTGAGGTTCCGGAGACCTCCGTGATGTCCTTTTCACTACCGGGGCACAAGGCAAGCGGCTGACGAAAGCAGTATATCAGGCGAGCAGGGCGGACAAGAGCATGCCGCGAAAACCGCCCGATGCGACCGCGTCGCGGCGCCGTCACAGCGCGGCGGATTTCGCGACCTTTCTCGCTTCAGACCGCTTCCGCATCACGCAAGGCTCCGATCTCCTCCCATGAATAACCGAGTTCGAGCAGGATTTCCTCGGTGTGCTGCCCGTGCTCCGACACCGGCTTCGCTTCCGTCGCAATCTCGCCGTTAAGCGATACCGGGCAGCCGGTCACCGTGATCTTTCCCGCCACCGGATGATCGAGGTCGAGCAGGTAGCCATTGGCGCGCGCCTGTTCGCTATTGAGCACCTGGTGATGGTTCGCAACTTCGGTCACCAGGATGTCAGCCGCGGTGAGCTCGGCGAGCCATTCCTGCGTGGTCTTATTCGGGAAAATCTCGTCGAGTATTCTTTCGATTTTTTCGCCGCGAAAGTTGCGCGTGGCATTGTCGAACTCGGGGTCGTCTTGAAGCTTCTCGATACCCATGATGCGGCAGAAATCCGGCCAGCGTTTGTCATCGACGCCGGCGATACAGATGAAGTTGTCTTTCGTGCGAAACGCGCCCCACACTCCGTGCAGAAACGGATGGCCGCGGCCCGCGCGCGGCGGCTCCTCACCGGTCAGCGACGCGTAGTTGAGCTCGAAGCCTTGCGACGCGATCATGGTCCCGTAAATCGACGCATCGACCTTCTGGCTCTTGCCGGTGCGCTCACGCGCGAACAACGCCGCCATCACACCGCCCGCCAGCGTCAACGCTCCGGTCTGGTCCGCGATCGCCGCACCGGCCGCCAGCGGCGGGTCCGACGGCATCCCGGTCTTCGACATCAACCCGCTGGCCGCTTGCGCGAGCGTATCGCGGCTCGGTCGTGAAACCCACGGGCCGCGCGGACCCCACGAACTGGCTTGCGCATAGACGATTTTCGGATTGAGCTTGCGCACGTCCTCGTAGCCGAGTCCGAGCCGGTCGAGTACGCCCGGCCGATAGTTGGTCAGCAGCACGTCATGGGTCGCCACCAGCCGTTTGACGACTTCGATCCCTTGCGGCTTCTTCAAATCGACCGTAATGCTGCGCTTGCCCCGGTTCATCGCAATGAAATAGTGCGAGACGTTCGCGTTCTTCGTGTCCGGCCCTCCAATCAGGGCGGCCAGCAGCCAGCGGCTCAGATCACCGGTTTCGCGATTTTCGACCTTGGTGATTTCGGCCCCGAGATCGGCCAGGAACAGCCCCGCGAACGGACCCTGGATCTCCTGCGCGATCTCGATAACCTTAATTCCTTCAAGCGGCTTACTCATGGTTTCGAACCCCCGCACCAAATTGCTGTGCTTCGACGAAGCGGGCGCATTATCACGCGCTTTCGCCGCGCTCTTCAAGCCCGTCGCGAAATTCGCTGAACGCTGTGCCCGGTAAATCTCTCCGCGAGCTACTGAATTGCCGAGATGCGGGCCGCATCGTGCCATTTTGCAGTTGCACCGACCGCGGCTAAGCTGCGCGCCATGGAAACGAGCATTTATGAATTCCCCGATATCTTCCGCCGCGTACATATGGAGCGGCCGGGTGAGGTTGAACAGGAGACCGAATTCTTGCGCGAAGTCTGGCGACACCATTATCGGCGCCCGGTCCAGCGCGTGCTCGACATCGCATGCGGTAATTCGCCGCACGGGCAAATTCTGGCGCGGGCTGGAATCGCGGCGGTGGGCGTGGATAACTCGCCGTCGATGATCGCTGCGGGGCGCACCGAGTCGCGGAGGTCCGGCGACATGCGCTTCTATCGCCGTAAAATCGAGCGCTTCAAACTGTCCGAACGCCCCTTCGACGCCGCCATCTTCATGTGTGAGACCTTTCCGGTGCTCCGGACCAACGTCGCATTGATGTCGCATCTGAAGTCGGTCGCGAGACTGCTCAAACGCGGCGGCCTCTATTGCATCGATATCGATCGTCACGACGGCGTCGAGCTGGTCACGCGCCGGCGCCTGTGGCGCGAGCGCAAAGTTAAAATCGGGGCGGTCGGCGTGGACGTGTGCGAATTTCATCGCCCGATTGCATGGGACGATGCGATGCACTCGATGTACGAACTCGAATGTACAATTCGCTTCCCCGATCGCAAAGTCGTTACGCGCGACCTTATCCCGGTGCGCTATACCACGCCGCCACTGATGGACCTGCTGGCGCGCGCATCGGGCTGCTTCAAATTGCTCGCATGCTATCCCGATCTTTCGTTCACGCGGCCGCTTGCCCAATGCGACGGTCGCTGGCTCGCCGTGCTCAAACGCTCTTAATTATTTGCTTTCGCTTTCTCGCGTCGCGAAATTTTATTGGCCCGGTGAGTGCGGTCGCGTCATCACGATGCGATTGCGCTGACCAAGTCGCGCATCGCCGCGGCCGGATCCGGCGTATCGTAGATGGCGCCGATAGTCGCGATACCAAACGGTCCGTGCGCGCCCGCTGCGGCCCTCGCAGTTCGTAGTTCCCGGATGCGGCTCGCCGTGATTCCCCCCAGCGCATATAGCGGAATCGACGCAGCGCGACCGGCCTCGATCATTCCTTCCGCACCGCGCGCGACGGTGTAACCGGCTTTCGATAGCGGATCGAATATTGGCCCGTACACTATAAAGTCTGCGCCGGCCTGTGATGCGGCGAGCACCTCGCCGTTCTCGTGCGTCGATACTCCAACCAGCCGGTTGTGTCCGATCAGCGTGCGAGCGTCGGCAACCGAAAATGAATCCGCCGGCAGATGAACGCCGTCTGCGCGCACCGCGCTCGCTACGTCGAGGCGATCGTTCACCAGCAGGCGCGCGCCGTTGCGATCGCAGATCGTGCGGAGCTGCCGTCCCAGCTCGACCAGCTCGCGCGCGTCGAGGTCCTTCTCGCGCAATTGCACCGCGACAGTTGCCGGCGGCGCCGCCGCCAGCGCTGCCGCAGTCATCGCGATCAGCCCGCCGCGCACGGCCGCGAGCTTGCGGTCCGTGATGAGGTAAATCTTGAATCTCGGTTCGATCGCTCGCGCCTCAGCGAATCAATCCGCCGAGCGGACTCGATGCCGTCGCGTAGAGCTTGCGCTCGATGCGCCCGGCTCTGTATGCGAGGCGGCCCGCTTCCACAGCAAGCCGCATCGCCCGCGCCATCGCGACCGGATCCTTCGCGCTCGCAATCGCCGAATTGATCAGGAGCCCGTCGCACCCAAGCTCCATCGCCTCGGCCGCGTCGGAGGCCGTGCCTACACCGGCATCGACGATCACTGGAACTTTTGCCTGTTCCATGATGATGCGCAGGTTGAATGGATTGCGAATCCCCATGCCCGAGCCGATCGGCGCCGCCAGTGGCATCACCGCCGCGCAACCGATCTCTGCGAGCCGCAGGCATGCAACCGGGTCGTCGGTGATGTACGGCAGGACCTTGAAGCCGTCCTTCACCAGAATTTTCGCGGCTTCCAGAGTCGCCGGCACGTCGGGGAAGAGCGTCGCCTGATCGCCGATAACCTCGAGCTTCACCAGATCGCCGACGCCTGCCTCGCGCGCCAACCGGCAAGTGCGAACCGCGTCTTCCACCGTGTAGCAGCCGGCCGTATTCGGCAGGATTTGATATTTTTTCGGGTCAATATAGTCGAGCAGGTTTTCCTTGCTCGAATCTGTGATATTCACTCGGCGCACGGCGACCGTCACGATTTCGGCCCCGCTTTCCTCGATCGCGGCGCAGGTCTCGGCAAAGTCCCGATACTTGCCCGTGCCGACGATCAGGCGCGACTTGTAGTGCTTGCCTGCCAGTTCAAAGGAGTCGTCTTTCATCTCTATTTCCTGGCGATTCGCCGCAGCGATATTTGCGCGCGCTCATCCGCCACCCACGAAGTTTACGATTTCTACAATATCACCCGCCGCCAGCGTAACGCTGTCCCAATGCCCCTTCGGCACGATCTCTCGATTGATTTCCACCGCGACGCGCCCACGTTTGAGCCGCAGGCCTTCGATCAGTGAATTCAAGCGAGCGTCGCCAGTTACGGCATAGGCCTCGCCGTTGAGGGTGATTTGAATTGTGCTGGACATTGAAAGGCCGCTTCCGACTTTCCCGGGAAGCGGCCGAGCTGCGAAACCCGATCGTTCCGCATTGGACTGGCTTCCCTACGCCGGCATTACCCGGATCAGGTTCAAGGGGTCCCCTTACGAGTTCTCAGTGCTTGCGCACGCCCCCAGCCACTTCGACCTATACCACCGCCGATTCGCGCCTGTCAAAACGCGCGGCACGGAATCGGGAACGTCCCCGCTCACGGGTGCCCGTCCCGATTCTGCCACTGTCGATCTGCGGCGTTGAAGCTTGTGTGGCTTAGATTGGCGAATTCAGGCGTGGATCGTCGCTCGCAATGCAGACCGCATTACCCATCCGGATCGCCTCATCTGCAGATCGGCGCTCATTTGTCAGCCGGGCATCCTGACACTGTCCCGCCTTGTCAAATGACTGCTCGATCGTCCACCTGCTCATTTGTGCTGAGTTTTCAGTGCGTACAGGGCCGAACCACCAGATTCTCGTGGTCGGCGGCACTATCAGATACCAGCCCATCATCAAGGCTAGTACGGCGATATGTTTCATCTTCATTGTATGACGGTATCAGGTCGTCCGGCATAACCCTAATCGAGAATCAAGCGCCAGGTCTGTTGATTCAATTTGCCTGCGCCCATGCCTTTCGATTGCGTGCACCGTTCGTGCAGCGGATGATCGGCGCGAGGCGTCGGCGCGGACCGTTGCGGCGTCTTGTGCAGAATCACGACAACGGCCCGAGTCTTTTTATGACGACAGCGATCGGACGGCCGACCTTCGCGGAAATCGACCTCGGCGCGCTGCGCGCGAATTACCGAGCCCTGTGCGCTTACACCAACGGCGCCTCTATCATGGCGGTGGTGAAAGCCGACGCCTACGGTCACGGCGCCGAGGAAGTCGCTCGCATTCTGCGCCAGGAGGGGTGCGCTGATTTCGGCGTCGCAACGGTTGAGGAAGCTCGCGAACTGCGCGCGGCCGGCCTGGGCGAACGTATCTATCTGCTCGCCGGTTATTTCGCCGATCAGGCCCCCGAGATTGTTACCCTCGATCTCGTCGCGCCGATCTTCGATCTCTCCCTGATTGAACCGTTGGAGCGCGCCGCCAGCGCACAGGGGCGACGCGGCTTTGCCGTACATCTCGAAATCGACACTGGATCGACCCGCCTCGGAATAATGCCGGCAGATTTGACCCAAGCGGCCGAACGGCTCCGCCACGCGCCCTCGCTGGCGGTCGAAGGGGTGGGTACACTGCTCGCCAACGCGGGCGATCCGGCCAGCCCCATTACCTATCGGCAACTCGCGGTGTTTCGCGCCGCGGTCGCGGCCCTGAATGCCGCCGGTTTCAAATTGCCGGTGCGCCACGCCGCCAATTCCGCCGCGATGGTCCTGCGCGCCGACGCTCACTTCAGCTTGATGCGCCCGGGGCTCGCGCTCTATGGATTGCCGCCGGTGCAGGCGGTGCGCGACCACCTCGAATTGCGCCCCGTCATGACCTTCAAGACCCGCGTATTGCAGGTCAAACGCGTACCAGCCGGATGCGGGGTCAGCTACGGGCATACCTTCGTCGCGCCGCGCGAGAGCGTGATCGGTGTGCTCGCGGTCGGCTACGCCGACGGCTATCGCCGTGGGTTGCAGCACGGCGGCGAGGTTCTGGTGCGCGGGCGCCGGGCGCCGATCGTCGGCGCGGTATGCATGGACCTGACGATGGTCGATTTGACCGAGGTTCCGGGCGTGGAAATCGGCGATGAGGTAATCTTGTGGGGCGGTACCGGCGAAGCGATGATCAGTGTCAATGATATCGCGCGGCTCGCGCAGACCATTTCCTACGAGATGCTCTGCACGGTCGGCCGCCGCGTGCCGCGTATTTATCGGAGTTGAATTCATCATGGCAATTTCAAGCGTAAAGATTGGACGGGCGCTTCTCGGCGTATCGGATAAGCGGGGACTGACCGAACTGGCCAGCGCGCTCGCGCGTCACGAGGTCGAGATGCTCTCGACCGGCGGCACCCAGGCGGCTTTGAAGCAGGCGGGCATCGCCGTCAAGTCGGTCGAGGAGTTTACCGATTTTCCGGAGATTCTCGGCGGCCGCGTTAAGACTCTGCATCCGAAGATCCATGGCGGCATCCTCGCGCGGCGCGACGATCCAACCCATCAACGCGAAATGGGCCGTCACGGTTTCGAGCCGATCGACATGGTGGTGGTAAATTTCTATCCGTTCGAGCAGACCGTCGCGCGCGCCGGGGTGACCCTCGGGGAGGCAATCGAAAATATCGATATCGGCGGACCGACGCTGGTTCGCGCAGCGGCCAAAAACCACGCCGACGTCGCGGTCGTGGTCGATCCCGCGGATTACCCGGCGATCATTCGTGAGCTCGACGAAAACGAGGGATTCATCTCGGTTGAGACGCGCTGGCGCCTCGCCCGCAAAGCCTTTGCCCGGGTCACCGCCTACGATTGCGCCATCTCGAACTACCTCGGCAGCTACGCCGGCGGCGAGGCCGGTCCCCTCGGCGACACCTTCAGCCTCTCGCTACCTCGCGCCCAGATGTTGCGCTACGGCGAGAACCCTCATCAGATTGGCGCGCTCTACGGCGACTTCCCGCGCATCGCCGAGCAACTTCACGGCAAGGAGCTTTCCTTTAACAACGTCTTCGACATCAGCTCGGCGATCAACCTGATGTGCGAATTCGAAGATTTCGATCAGGCGGTGGTCGCGATTCTGAAACACAATACGCCCTGCGGCGTCGGCGTCGGAGCGACCCTCAAGGCGGCTTGGGACAAGGCTTTCGCCACCGACCCCGACTCGCCGTTCGGCGGCATCATCATCTCCAATCGCCCTTGGGATCTCGAGTTTGCGCGCGCCGTCGATGAACTTTTTACCGAGGTTCTGATCGCGCCGGACTATCCGGCCGAGGTGGTCGAGTTCCTGCGCAAGAAGAAAAACCGCCGCGTGATGCGCTTTCATCCCAACGCGATCAATCGCCGCGAACTCGATCTCAAAAAAGTTGTCGGCGGACTGCTGGTGCAAACGCCCGACTTGAGTATCGAGGATCCGCGGGCAGCCAGGGTTGTGACGAAACGCGTGCCGACCACGGCCGAGATGGACGCGCTGCGCTTCGGCCTGCGTGTGTGCAAGCACGTGAAATCCAACGCGATCGCTTTCGTCGCCGCGGATCGCACTTTGGCCGTTGGCGGCGGCGCGACCTCGCGCATTGACCCGGTTTTCGCGGCGCGCGAAAAGGCTTCACGGCTGGGTGTCTCGCTCAAGGGTTCGGTGCTGGTGTCGGAGGCCCTGTTTCCCTTCCCCGACGGACCCACGCTCGCGGCCGAGGCTGGCGCTACGGCGATCGCTCAGCCCGGTGGAGCCGTGCGCGACGAAGAGGTGATTGCGACCGCCGACAAGCTCGGCCTCGCGATGGTGTTCACCGGCGTTCGCCACTTCCGCCATTGATGGGACGCATCATCGCCAGTTCCGTTGCCGGGTTTGCGAGCTGTGCGGAAATTTCTCCATGCCATCGGTGAAACCCTCAGGCGAATTGCTGTTGCAGCATCGCTATAATCGTCTCTGATGAAAGTTCTTGTCGTCGGCAAAGGCGGCCGCGAGCATGCGCTCTGCTGGCGCCTCAACCAGAGCCCGACTGTGTGGGGTCTCTACTGCACCGGTGGTAGTCCGGGAATCAACCAGGTGGCGAAGCCGGTCGCGATCGCGCCCGAAGATTTCGCCGGACTGGTGCGCTTCGCTGCGGACGAAAAAATCGATTTGACGATCGTCGGTCCCGAGGCGCCGCTCGCCGGCGGCATCGTCGATGAGTTCGAGCGCGCTGGCCTGACGATCTTCGGACCGTCCCAAGCGGCCGCGCAACTGGAAGCGAGTAAGGCCTTCGCAAAACTCGTGATGCGCGAGGCCGGGGTTCCCACCGCTGATTTCGAAACCTTCGACGATCCGGATGCGGCGCGCCGCTACGTCAAAGCGCATCGGGGGCCCTGCGTGGTCAAGGCCGACGGTCTCGCCATGGGCAAGGGCGTTACCGTATGCGAAAACGCCGACGCGGCGCTCGCGGCGATCGGCGAGGCGATGGAAACGCAGCGCTTCGGCGCGGCGGGCGCACGCGTTGTGATCGAGGAAGTGCTTCGCGGCGAAGAGCTTTCGTTCTTCGCTCTGTGCGACGGCGTCGATGCGGTAGCGCTCGGCTGTGCCCAGGATCATAAGGCCGTGTTCGACGGCGACCGCGGGCCGAACACCGGTGGAATGGGCGCGTACACTCCGGTGCCGCGTTACGGCGCCGACTTCGAGGATCGCCTGATGCGCGAGGTCGTGCGGCCCACGCTTTCCGCCATGGCCGCGCGCGGAGCGCCCTTTCGGGGCGTTATGTTCGTCGGCCTGATGGTCGATGGCGATCGCATCGGCATACTCGAATACAACGTGCGCTTCGGCGATCCCGAATGTGAAGCTCTCATGATGCGCTTCGACGGCGATCTCGCGGAAACCTTGCTCGCGGTCGCGCAGGGACGGTCGCGCGACGTCACAATCCGGCTGTCGGCGCGCACTGCCGCGACCGTGGTGCTGGCCTCCGGCGGCTATCCGGGCGAATACGCCAAGGGTCTTCCGATCACCGGCCTCGAACAGATCGACGGGCTTGAACCCTCGGCAGCGAAGGTTCGCTGGGCGATGGAAAAAACCCGCGTCAAGGTCTTTCACGCCGGCACGACCTCTCGCGATGGCGCACTCGTGACTGATGGCGGTCGTGTGCTGGCAGTCACGGCTCTGGCCGAGGGACTCGAACGCGCAGTTGCGGCTGCTTACGAAGCAGCCGCCATGATCGAGTTCGACGGCATGCACTACCGGCGCGACGTCGGTGCGCGCGCATTGAGCGCGGGACGCTCACGGTAGTCGATCGTGCCGGCGGACAGCAGCGGAAAGATTTGCGGAAATACTTTGGCAAAATCCGAAATCGCTAACTCATCGGAACTTGTCGCTGCGTCTGACGAAACGACTGCACAGGCCGTCGCGGCGTTGCGCGCCGGTGCGGTCGTGGTCTATCCGACCGAGACCTTTTACGGAATCGGGGCGGACGCTTCCGACCCGGCGGCGCTCGAGCAAATCTTCGCCATCAAGGGACGCGACGCGGCCAAGACCATCGCACTGATTGCGCATGACCTAGAGGCCGCGTTCGCAATCGCAAGCCAGGTTCCGCCCAGCGCGCAAACCCTGGCGCGCGCCTTCTGGCCGGGTCCGTTGACCCTGGTGATTCCAGCGCGCGCGGGGATTCCGGCGACGCTGGTCGGACCCGACGGCGGCGTCGGTGTGCGCGTTTCGTCCCATCCGGTGGCCCGCGCGCTCGCACGGGGAGTGGGCCGGGCGATTACGGCGACCAGCGCCAATCGTTCGGGTGCACCGCCGGCGCGGACTATCGCCGAAGCGCGCGCTGCGCTCGGAAGCGCGGTTGAAGTTTACGTTGATGGCGGGACGCTGACCGGCGGACAACCGAGCACGGTCCTCAGATGCGATCGCGCGGGAGTGCGCCTGTTGCGCGCGGGCGCCATCGGTATCGAAGAAATCGAAGCGGTGCTCGCAACGGGAGTTGAGCGATAGATGAGTGGCAATTTCGAACGCCTCGAACCATTTCGGGCGCTTACATTTAATCGCGACCGGGTCGGCTCCTTCGATCGGGTGGTCGCGCCGCCTTACGACCTGATCGATCGCGCGCGTCAGGACGAACTTTACGAACGCAGTTCCTATAACGTCGTGCGCCTGGAATTGAATCGCGACCCCGATCCGTATGGCGCGGCCGCGGCGACCCTCGCGCAATGGATCGCTGCCGGCGTCGTCGCGCGCAGCACAGGGCCCGCGATCTATTTCTATACGCAACGCTTCGAGGTCGAAGGGCGGCGGCTGGTCCGCAACGGTTTGATCGCGCGGATACGACTGGACGAGTTCAAAGAAGGGCATATCCTGCCGCATGAACGGACCTTTCCCAAGGCCAAAGAGGATCGGCTGCGGCTGCTCACGGCCACGCGCGTAAACGTCAGCCCGATCTTTGGGCTTTATCCGTCGGGCGACGCCGCGCTCGCGGCATTGCTGACCGAAGTTGCGACGCGCGCTCCGCTGATTGAAGTGACCGACGACCTAGGAATCGCCAACGAGGTGCGCGCAATCGAGGACGGGCGAGAAATCGGAATTGTGCAAAGGGCGCTGGCGCAAGCGCGCGTACTGATCGCCGACGGGCATCATCGCTACGAGACCGCGCTCGAATATCGGCGCCGCCGCCGGGCCGAGGATGGAAATCCGCCCCATCCGCAGGGCTACGACTACGTGATGATGACGCTGGTTGGGTTCGACGATCCCGGCCTCGTCATCCTGCCGACCCATCGGGTAGTTCGGCGCCTTGCGGCGGATGCGATCGCGAACTTCGCGGCGCGCGCGGCCGAGACCTTCGACGCGCAGGAAGTGGCATCGGCCGAGGAGCTGTGTGCGACGGTGGCCGAGTCCGGGCACGGCGCGATCGGCGTCGCGCTCAAAAGCGATCGCACGCTGCGGGTATTGCGCCTGCGCAATCATGACGCGCTAATGGCGGCCTTGCCCGATGCGCCCGCGGCTGTGCGCGATCTGGACGTCTCGGTTCTGCACGCGCTGGTCTTCGACCGGATCTTCGGGATCAAGCCGGACGAGGTCCGTCGCGGCGACAACATTCGCTACACGATTGAAACGCGGAATGCGCTCGCGGAGGTCACGACGGGCGCGGCCGACGGCGCCTTCATCATGGCGGCGCCGACCGTGGATGACGTCGAGCGAGTTTGCTCTACCGGCGCGACGATGCCAGAAAAATCGACTTACTTTTATCCGAAACTGCTGACTGGTTTGGTAATGAATCCTTTGGATGAATCTATCGGATAACTGGTGACGCCGCCGTACAGATGGGCGTGAGGGCGGAGGGGCCACTGATGGGGCGACTGACGCTAGTGCGGCACGGCGAGACCGTCGGCAATTCGAGCATCCGCTATTACGGGCGCACGGATGTCGAACTGTCGGAGTTGGGGCGTCGGCAAATGCGCGCGGCGAAGCAATGGCTCCGGGAGCGGTTCGGTGCGGCCGGATTTGCGCCGGTGATCGCGAGTCCGCTGCGACGGGCGGCCGAGGGCGCGGCGATAATCGCCGGGGCGGATTGCGCAATCGTTAAACTTAAAGAGTTTGTTGAAGTTGACTTCGGCCGGTTCGAGGGATTGACGGCCGACGAGATTCGGCTGCGCTATGCGCAGGACTTCGATCGCTGGAATCGAAATCGGCTGGACCCCGGCTTTACCTATCCGGGCGGCGAGAGCCGCGCGGCATTCACGGACCGGGTCGAACGTGGAATTCAACGGATGCTCGAAGTTATCGCCGAGGCGTCCGCACGCGAGGAACACGTTGCGGCCGGCGGCGAAGGGGCGGCTCTGGTAGTGGCGCATCGCGGAGTGATCCGAATAATCGTCAAACGGATGGTGGAGGTCGAGCCGGCGGTCGAGTTGGGATCGATCCAGGTACTGGAGCAGGCGGGGCCCGAGCGCGCGTGGCGCGCCGAGGCGATCGACGCGGCCGGCGATCTGGAAGTTTAAATGATCGGCCAGGCGGCTACGGCTGGCCTTTGGCGGTTGGCGGTGGCTCAGCGGCCGGAACCGGGGGCGCGGCGACGGCGGTGACAAAGGCGGGCGAGTCGCTGACGGTTCGCGACTTCGCGCGCCAGATGGCAAACCGGCGCATCAGGCGGCGGACGTCGCCGCGACTGGCGCATACGAATGAACAGCCGGCGTTGAGCAGCACGGCGGGCTGGGCCAGGGCGGCGGCGCCGCCGCCAAGAATCATGAGATCGGGCGAGTCGAGCTTCAAGTCCCGCAGGAGGTCCGCGGCGGCCGGCAGGAACTGGGTGTCCGTGCATGAGAGGCTGACCATGTCGGGTGCGTAGCGATTGACGAAATCGCGCAGTTGAGCGGGCGACTTGCCGTCGATGAGGTTAGCGGCGGCACCGGCGTGGCGCATCAACTCGAGCAACATCATCAGGCCGAGGTCGTGGACCTCGCCGGGGGCGCAGAACCCGAGAATGCGCAGCTTGGGGGTGCCGCGCGGTTTGACGAAGCGGTCGCCCATCTCAGTGACCAGGTTGCGCGTGGTCTGGATGACGAACTGGTGGGTGTCCTGACCGATATGGCCTTCGGAGCACTGCGTACCGGCGAGGGTGAGCGCGGGGATGAGAACATCGTCGAACGCCGCTTCGAGGCCATAAGTGCCGCAATATTTAAGCGCGAGGGCGCGAGCACCGGGTTGATCGAGCTCGAGGAGCATCCGGTAGTAATCGTTATAGTCTTCGAGCGTGGTATCCGCGCCGAGCAGGATCGAGAAGAAGCCGAGTTCCGGGATGTAATCGCCGGCGACCTTCAGGCAAGCAGTGAGCGGGGTGGACAGAAGCAAGCCCGGCAATCCCCAGAGCCAAGCCCAGTACATGGCAGAGACCAGCAATGCGATGGGTGATACGCCGATGCCGCGGCCGATGAGGACCGGTTCGACCAACTGGGCTGCCAACTGGTCGAAGACGACGAAGGCTCCGAACAACTCGAATGATTTGGTCCATCCGGGGAAGACCGCGAAGGCAACGAGAGTCGGCAGGAGGGCCGCGCTCAATGCTCCAACATAGGGGATGAAGCGAAGCAGGAAGGCGAGACCGCCCCAGAAGGCCGGGTTGGGCAATCCGATGACGGCGACGATCAGGCCGACGGCGATGCCGAAGCCCAGGTTGATCAAAGCAAGGAGAATCAGATAGCGGCCGACGGCGCTGCCGGCCGCTTCGATGGCCTGAGAGGCGACTGGGACACGGGCGCGGGCGGCGAGCCGGGCGAAACGGTTGCGCAAATCATGGCGGCCGTAAAGCAGAAAAAAGAGGAGCACGATGATCAGCAAACCCTCGCCGACGCCAGCGAGTATCGGCCAGGCGGAGACGAAAACGTCTTTGAGGACGGGCTGCGGCTGAACCTGAATGACTTTGGGGGTGGCGGCGGCCAGTCGCGGGCTTTTTCTTTCGACTTGGTGCTGAATCTTGTTGACGCCGTGCTCGAAGTGCTGCAACCAGGCCGGCGTGGTGCCCTGGAGGCGGACGATCTTGGAGGCGATATTGTTGGAGTAGTCGCCGATTTCGGCGGCGACCGAGGTCAGGCCGACGGTCAAAAAGTATCCGGTCGCACCGAGCGCCGAGATTGCCACAATTACCAGCAGGGCTGCGCTAAGGAAACGCCCGACCAGCGGCTCAAGACGGCTGGCGAGTGGACTGAAGGCGACCGCGAGGATCGCGGCCATGGCCAAGGGCAACAACAGGTCCTTGCCGAGATAGAGCACAACGGTCGCGACAATGAAGGCGATAATTGGCCGGCTGATACCGCCTTCGGAGCCGTCGTCGTGGTCCTCTTGCGAGGCGAGTGTGCGGCGGTCGCTGGGTTCCACGGGGCGCTAGAACCGTGGGCGGCGCGCGGGGCGTGACCGCAGGGGCAGGGGACGATTAGGCAACGTGAGCATCAGCAGGCGACACTGAAATTGCATCTGCGCGGCGTCCGCAGCGGGAGCAGGCGCGGAGGGCGCCGGCAGCGGACGGCGGCAAAAGCGGCACGAGCGGCACGAGCGGTAGCGTTACGGTTTAGAACTAATTCAGGCTACCGATTGGCGAGCGTGAAAGCATCGATTGCGGCGAGCGGGAGGCGATTGATCGGCAGTTTCAGTTATGTCGGGAACACTACGGTGTAATGATGGTGGCCGCGGAATGGAAAGCCGTCCGGGCGGCGGCGGTCGCCGTCCGGACGGGTATGGATCGGTCGAGTCCGGGTATGCGGGGCGCGGATGCATCGCGAATCAGAGGTGGGGAATGACGGAGTCGCCAAACGCTCGAATCGCACGCAGCGCCTGGTCATGCGAAGGACCGCCGGGCTGGCGAATTCTGAGTATGAGATAATCGGGGCGAATCGTTTCCTGCCACAGCTTGAGTTGATCGAGGCAGTCTTTGGGCGAGCCGACGATCAGGCGGTCGCGTGCCGCAACTTTGAAAGAGAAGTCCTCGGGACTCTTCACATCCTTGATGTAATCGTCGGGCACATAGGCGCCGTACTTGAAATAAAAACGATGAGTCACCATGGTGGGCGCACTTGCGGCCTCGGCGGCGGCCATGGTGTCGGCGATGACGGCGTCGCGCATCAGGCAGATGAAGGGATTGCGGCCGAGCTTCGCGCATTCGGCGCGGTAACGATCGGCGAAGCCCTTGATCACGGGTAGCGATTGCACCGGGTCGGCGATCCATCCGTCTGCGATGCGGGCGGCGCGACGCAGACCGGGCGGGGTCCATGACGCCATCCAGACGGGCGGGCCTGACGGTTGAAAGGGCGGCGGTGTAACCAGGGTCTGCTTGAGCTTGAAGTGCGCGCCCTCGAAGGAGAAGCGTTCGCCCTTCCAACTGCGGCGCAGTATTTCGAGAGCCTCCTCGGCGCGGCGAGTGCGCGATTCGATTGGAACTTCGAAGGCGTCGAAGTCGTGCTGCTGGTAGCCCACGCCGACACTGAGGATTAGGCGGCCGTGAGTCGCCTGATCGATGACGGCGCAATCCTCGGCGACGCGCACGGGCTGGTACAGCGGTAGCAGCAGGACGCAGGTGCCGACCTTTATGCGCCGGGTCTGGACTCCGACGAGTCCGGCGACGACGAGTGGATTAGGCAGATAGCCGTCCTCCTGCTGGTGGTGCTCGGTGATGAAGCATCCGTCCCAGCCGCTGGCTTCGGCGGCCTGCGCCTCGGCGACGATTTCGTCGATGACGCGGGCCATGTTTTTACCGGCGGGCGGATCTTGCGTGCAGGGCAGATAGCCAACAGGAAGCATCGGGGTCTCCATCGCAGCTTCATCGACGAAGCGCGAATTTTGGCGGCGGCGCGGCGGATCGAATGAAGCTCGAACCGCCGGCGCCGCCGCTTCAATTGCGAGGTCGCGAGAACAATTCGCTATGCGAAAATCTCGTCGAAAAATGATCTCATCGCTTTCCAGGAGCGCTCATCCACCAACTTGTTGTAAGCGAGGGCAGGATTACCGATTCGCCCGGCGTCGGGATTCGTGAAGCTGTGCACGGCGCCGCCGTAGCTGATGATTTGCCAATCGGCGCACGACTTGGTGAATTCCTGGGCCGCGGCATTGACCTGGTCGGGGGGCACGAAGGGATCGTCGGCGCCGGTGCAGACCAGCAAGCGGGCCTTCATCTGGCCGGTGGCGGCCGGGCGCTGCGTGGCGAGGCCACCGTGAAACGAGACGACGCCGCACAGCGGCGCACCGTCGCGCGCGAGTTCAAGCGAGAAAGTCCCGCCCATGCAATAGCCGATGGCCGCGAGGCGGCTCGAGTCGACCTGCGGTATCGCAGCGAGCTGATCGAGGGCTGCGCGCCCGCGGCCGCGGAGCTTGGTGGGATCGGACATCAGAGCGGTGGCGACTTTGACTGCTTCTTCCAGGTTGTCAAGTTCGCGGCCGTCGCCGTAGGGGTCGCCGCCCAAGGCCACGTAGCCGAGTTGAGCGAGCCGCTCGACGCTTTTTTTGGCATGGGCGCCGAGCCCGAAGGCCTCGGGCATTACGAGAATTCCCGGACGCTTCCCGCTTTTCTGATCGTCGTAGGCGAGGTAACCGCGCAGGTTCACGTCACCGTCTTTGTATTCAAAGGTCTGAGTCTTCATGTCGAAGCTCCTTTAAGATTGCGAATCTAACAGAGCATGGTCGGAGAATTAGATTTGTCAATAAGCGGGGTCGAAAATCTGCGGGCGGGCGGTTAAAGGAAAGCACGGGTGGTCAGAAATGTTCAGGTTCTATCGGTTTGCGATTGTCGCGCTCGAGCTGCACGGTCATGTGGCGGATGTCGAACTTGTGTTCGAGCAGGGCGGCCATGTCGCCGAGGACGCGGTCCTGATCGGCAGCTCCGGCAACGACGGCGTGGGCGGAGAGGGCGAGTTGGCGGCCGGTCAGACACCATACGTGGAGGTCGTGGACCTCTTCGGTGCCGGTGACGGCAAGCAAGTCCCGGCGCAGTTCCTCGAGGTCGATGTGCGAGGGCACGGACTCCATCAGGATGTCTACTCCGTCGCGCACGAGTTCCCATGAGCCATAAACGATGAGACCCCCGATGAAAATGCTGATTAGCGGGTCCGCCGGGCGCCATCCGGTGAAAAAAATCACGGCGCCGGCAATAAGGACGCCGATCGAGCCGAGCAGATCGGAAAGCACATGGACGAAGACCGAGCGCACGGCCATGCCGCCGTGGCCGTGATTGGAAGTCATCCAGGCAGAGATGCTGTTGACTGCGATTCCGACGATCGCGATAGCGATCACGATGGGGCTGTGGACCGCGGGTGGATTTTGCAGGCGCGCGGCCGCTTCATACCAGATGAAGACGACCGCCACCCAGAGCAGCAAGCCGTTCAGGAGGGCGCCCAGAATTTCTGCGCGCAGGTAACCGAAGGTCTTGGCGCCGCTGGCCGGGCGCGCCGAGATCCAGAGCGCGAGCAGGCTCAGGCACAGGGCGGCGATATCGGTGAGGAGATGGACCGCGTCGGTCATCAGAGCGAGGCTGTTGGCGTAATAGCCGCCGATGAGTTCGGCGGAAAAGAACAGCCCGGTGATGCCGAGGACAATCAGCAGGCGCCGCCGATCGGAGGCGAGCTCGGCAGGATGATCGTGAGGCTTCACCGGTAATCCATCGGTGGCAAGGGCGCGCGCAGCGCATCGCCAGGGAACGAACTTCAGGCGCCGGAGCGATAGCGGCAGGACTGGACGCTAATCATAGTCGAACAGCGTGGAGCAATTGACGGGCGCGAGACGCTGGCGTCCGCCGAGTCCTTTTAGTTCGATCACGAAAGCGCATCCGGCGACTTCGCTGCCGAGCTTTTGGACCAGGCGGATGGCGGCAAGTGCGGTGCCTCCGGTGGCCAGCAAATCATCGACGATAAGGATGCGACGTTTGCCCATCATCCCGTCCTCATGCATCTGGAGGGCGGCGCTGCCGTATTCGAGGTCATAGCTTTCGTCCACGGTGCGAAACGGAAGCTTGCCGGGTTTGCGGGCGATGGTCAGACCGACGCCGAGGCGATAGGCGACCGGCGCGCCGACGATGAAGCCGCGCGACTCGATGCCGAGCACCATATCGACCTTGCCGAGCCAGGGTTCGGCGATTCGATCGACGACGGCGGCGAGGCCGCGGGCGTCACCGATTAGCGGGGTGATGTCGCGGAAGAGGATGCCCGGCTTCGGAAAGTCGGGAACGTCGCGGATGAGCTGTTTGATTTCTTCGATGGTCATTGGCGCAAACTTAAGGGCTGACAGCTAAGTTTCTCGATACGCGATGCGGCGGAAACTCGCGTATCGGCGCTTCACAATACTAGGAGCCGCCGTTGCGGGCAAAGGTGATACCGGTGGAGGGGCCGGGTTCCGGAAGATACGCCAGCGGATTTTCGGCCTGGTTATGGTAACGGACCTCGAAATGGAGATTGGGGCCGGTGGCGCGTCCGCTCGAGCCGATCTCGGCGATTTCCTGATCGCGCGCGACGCTGTCGCCTTTGCCGACGAAGTTGCGCCGGTTATGGGCATAGACCGTAACATAGCCGCCGCTATGCCGGATGATAACGACGTTGCCGTAACCGTGGAGACTGCCCGAAAAGATCACGGTCCCGTTGTCAGCGGCCAGGACGGGAGTGCCGGCGGGCGCAGCGATATCGACTCCATCATGCATCGCGCCATTGCGCATGCCGAACGGCGAGGAGACGCGGCCGGCAGCCACCGGCCATGCGAGGCGGTGATCGGCGCGCGGAACCGACCAGGGATCGGGCAGACCGAAGACCGACGCCGTGGCAGGCGGCAGGGAGGCGTTGTGGAAATGGGCGCCCGGGATAATCAGGACCCGGCCGACGCGAAGACTTCGAGGATCGGTGATGCGATTGGCCGCCATCAGGCCCTCGACGCTGACTCCGTAGCGGTGGGCGATATGATAAACGGTGTCGCCGGGCGCAACGCAGTAATCGCCGGTAGAGCGCGAAGGGGATCGATAGGGCTCGCTCGCAGGAGCTGGAGAGGCCTGACTGGCGCATCCGGCGGCGGCGATGACGAGCGCCAAAGTCAATCCTATGTGCCCGATGTGCGGTTTCAGCAGTGCATGCCGAACGAAGAATCGCATCCCCACCACCTCATCACACCCTCCTGAAACATCGCTTGCATGCGCACGTCCACCCCATCGGGCCGCGCCGCGTGGCGCAGCATGATCAGGCTGGAAATCCGCATTTGCCGGTCATCAGCACGAACCGGCATTCACCGAAATATTCCTCGCGCCAGGAGCCGTCCTCGCGGCTGACGCGCACCAGAGTCTGCAATTCGTCTTCGCCGACCGGAGCAACCAGGCGCCCGCGCGGGCCGAGTTGATCGAGCAGGGGACGGGCGATCGCCGGCATCGCAGCAGTGACGATAATCGCGTCGAAGGGGGCAGCCTCGGGCCATCCGTCTGAACCGTCGCCACAGCGCAGATGAAGGTTATCGATCGCCATGGCGGAAGTGATTGCGTGCGCCCGGTCAAAAAGGTCCGGGATTACCTCGATCGAATAAACCTCGGCGGCGAGGCGGGCCAGAACGGCGGCCTGATAGCCCGAGCCGGTGCCGATTTCGAGCACGCGCTCGGCGCCGCGGAGCATCGCAACTTCGCACATCAAGGCGACCATGTAGGGTTGCGAAATAGTTTGCGCGGAGCCGATCGGCATGGGCCCGTCGTCGTAAGCGTGGTCCGCAAATTCGGCCGGTATGAAGCGATCGCGCGCGACCGTGCGCATCGCGGACAGCACCCGGCGGTCGCTGATGCCGCGCTGTTCGAGTTGTTCGGCCACCATGCGTTCGCGGGCCTCGGTTAAATCCAGTGCCATGGCAATCTCACCGGTACTGATCACCAGTACATATTATAGCGCCGGAGGCAATATAGGGGAGAGCGCAAGCCGCGCATGGCGTCACGGTTGCGGGAGCCGTGAGAGCACGCGATCGACCATCGTGGGGGCGAGGCCGAGGTAGTTGGCGGGATCGAGCAGACGCTCTAGCGCCGCGCGATCGAACACGCGCGCGACCTCATCGTCGGCGGCGAGCAGGTCGAGCAGGGGGCTCGCGTTGGCCTGCGCGCGGCGGCATATATCCGACACCAGGTGATGTGCGCGTTCGCGGCCGAGCGCCGGAGCGAGCGCCATCATGATGGCCTCAGCGACGATTTGACCGCCGGTAAGGTCGAGGTTGGCTCGCATCCGCGCGGCGTCAACCTGCAATCCGGTGATTAGCGCTCGCGAATGGGCGAGGGCGCCGGAGGCGAGCAGGAAGGTCTCGGGGATGGCGACCCACTCGATTTGCCAGGGACCGCTCGCGCGTTCGTGATCCTCGACCATCGCTTCGAGCAGCGCTGCCACCTGCTGACGGACGATTGAAGTCGCGGCAAGGATGTAGTTGCAAGCGACTGGATTGCGTTTTTGCGGCATGGTCGAGCTGGAACCGCGGCCTGGCGCGAAGATCTCGAAGGCTTCGGCGACTTCGGTCTGCATCATCAACTTCACGTCGGTGGCGATCTTGCCCAGCGTGCCGGTGACTATCGCAAGGAAGCATCCGGCCTCGGCGAAGCGATCGCGATGGGTGTGCCATGCGATCTCGGGCTGGGCCAGGCCGAGTTCGTCCATCAGCGCAGCTTGCACCTCGAGCCCGCGCGCACCGAGGGCGGCGAGGGTTCCGGCGGCCCCGCCGAATTGACCGGTGAGCAAGCGCGGACGAATTTCGATTAGTCGCGCGCGATGACGCTCGATAGCGGCGAGCGCGGCGGCGGCCTTGTAGCCGAAAGTGATCGGGACGGCCTGCTGGAGATTGGTGCGGCCAGCCATGGGCGAATCGCGGAAGCGACGGGCGAGCGCCGCCAGCGCGCCGGAGATTGCAGTGAGTTCGGCATCAACGAGCACGAGCGCCTCGCGCATCTGCATGACGGTCGCGGTGTCGGTGAGATCCTGGGTGGTGGCGCCCCAATGGCAGTATTGGCCGAGGTCGGCTGGGCAGCGCGCGGTGAGTTGCTCGACTACCGGGATGATTGGCGAGCCGACCTGTTCGGTGCGCTGGCGGAGCGTTTCGAAGTCGATATTTTCGACCAGCGCTTGAGCGCTGATGGCGGCCGCTGCAGCGTCCGGAATGAGACCGAGGCGGGCCTCGACACGGGCCAGCGCGGCTTCGATCGCGAGGTACTGGCGGATGCGATTTTCGTCGGAGAAGACCTGGCGCATCGCGGCCGTGCTGAAGAGGTCGCGAAAGATGGCGGAGTCGATCATGGTTGATGGCATCGGGGACGCTCCCATCGAATGCGGCTGATTCCGCCCGGCCCGGCTGACGGCGCCGCGGCCGGACGCGGAATGCGCAGGGAATGATAGCATCGCGGAGATTTTGCGCATCGGTGGCGCGCGAGGAATCGCGAATTCGCCGCAGGTCGGTCCGATGTCGATTCTGGTTTTCCTTTCAAATCTGCTTCGGGTTATAGTGGCGCCTGCGTCGGGTCTAATCGATGGGGAACCGAAGCGGCCACGTTGCGCTTGGCATCGAACCGATGACGTGATTCGACCAAATCAGACGGCGGAGACATCGCTAAATGGCAGAAAAGGGATTTACTGAAGAGAAGGTTCGCGTCGGAGAGACAGAGCTTCAGGTACTGAAGGCGGGCAAGGGCAAACCGTTGCTCGTGTTCCATGGCGAGATGGGCTTTTCGGGCCTGCTCAAATGGCACACGGCGCTGGCCGAAAAGCGGACGTTACACATTCCGCTCCATCCGGGCTTCGGCAAAACGCCGCAGACGAAGTGGATCATGAATATGCGCGACCTCGGCGCCTTTTACTCGCGCTACATTCGCGAGCAAAAGCTCACGCCGGTTGACGTAATCGGTTTTTCGATGGGCGGCTGGCTGGCGGCTGAAATGGCGGCGGCCAACTGCGCTCAGTTCAACAAGATGGTCCTGGTAGGAGCGGCCGGGTTGCGTCCGCCCAGCGGCGAGATCATGGATATGTTCACTCGCACCGCGCGCGTCTACCTCAACGAAAACGTCCTCGACTATCAAAACACGCCGGAGTTCCCGTCGCTGTTTGGCGGCGAGCAAACGCCGGAGCAGTACGAGGAATGGGAAGAGGCGCGGGCCGAGACCGCACGCATAGCATGGGCGCCGTATATGTTCACGGAGAGCCTGCCGCATCTGCTCGAAAATGTTACCGGGCTGCCGACCTTGCTGCTGTGGGGCAAGCAGGATCAAGTGGTGCCGCTCAGCGTGGCGGAGCTCTATAACAAGCAGATCGCGGGTTCGAAGCTGGTGAGTTTCGATAAGTGCGGCCACATGCCGGAAATCGAGAAATCGGCGGACTTCATCAAGCAAGTCACGGATTTTCTGGGCTAACCACAGCGCGAGGACGGCAGTGCATATAATGTGGTTTACGGAACGTGCCTACCATCACGTTCCCGAGGAAGAGGTGCTCAAGCGGCGGAGTTTCTTCGGCGTTCCGAATACCTATTTCGATGCCGCCAAGGGCGCTGTCCTGCTCAACCAGTATCTCGACGAGAAGATCTACACCGACGAGCTCGGGTTTGACGGGGTGATGCTCAATGAGCATCACGGCACGCCATTTTGCATGGGCGCGGTGATGGATGTCGAAGCGGCGGTGCTGGCGCGGGCGACTAAACGGGTCAAGATCGTGCTGCTGGGAAATCCGATTCCGACGGTAGCCAATCCGCTGCGGCTGGCCGAAGAGCTCGCGATGATCGATATGATCTCGGGCGGACGGCTGGTGCCCGGATGGGTGCGCGGAGCGGGCAGCGAACAGCTCGCGAACAACGCCAACCCGGCGTACAACCGCGAGTACTTCGACGAGGCCCACGATCTGATTCTGGCGGCGTGGACCAAGCCCGGTCCGTTTCGCTGGGAAGGCAAGCACTTCCACTATCGCTTTGTAAATCCGTGGGTGCTGCCGCTGCAGAAGCCGCACCCGCCGATCTGGATTCCGGGACTGATCAGCCCCGAGACCGTGAAGTGGTGCGCGGCGCATAAATACCCGTATGTTGCGCTGGCGACGATGCTCGGGCCGACGCTCAAGATGTGGGACATGTACACCACCGAGGCGGCGCGCCATGGCTACCAGGCGGGCCCGGAGAACTTTGGCTATTTGCAGCCAATCTTCGTGCACGAAACCGAGGAGCAGGCCGATGCGCTCGGGCGGAATTTCCTGTTCGGCGGCGGCTTCGCGAATTTTGCGCGGCCGGAATGGATGTTCCCGCCGGGGTACAATTCCAAAGAGGCCACGCGGCGGCTCGCGAAGCTCTACTCGAACCCGAATCTGCCGGGCAAGACGCTGATTCCGCAGCATCTGCATTCCCTGAACGACGTCGCGGCGATCAAGAAGGCGGTGTACGACAATTACGACAACGCCAAGGAGTCGATGCAGATAATCACCGGTACGCCCAAGACCGTACTGCCGAAGCTGCGCAAGGTGCTCGAGGTGCTGCGTCCGGGAATCTTCTCGTTCTGGCTCGACGGTCCTGCGCCGCGCGAGGACCGCATGACATGTCTGCGGCTGCTCGGGACCGAAGTGATGCCGGCGGTGCGCGAGATCGGTAAAGAGCTCGGCCTGAGCGATCCGTTCGAGGTGAAGCCGGGTTCGCGTCCGCTGCCCTCGAGCGGCATGCCCGATCGGGTGGGTTCGCCGGAGGCCTTGCAGGCGCTGTAGTGGCGTCGCGGCGCGAACATCAATGTGGGAGGGCGATTGCGAGCGGCGGATATTATCGGCGATCGAAGCACGGAAATCTCGCCAATTCAAACAAGTTTTGATATGGATTAAACAGGTCTAGGGATGAACGTTGCACTCAGCTTGGGAAGGAACCTCGGGAGCACGGGGAAAATTCTGGAGTGTGGGTGTCGAAGCGCGTCGCGTCGGCCAACAATGGGAACAGCCGGGGCGGCGCCGAAAACGGTTACGAAAGTTAAAGGCTCCGCGGAGGTCAACAAATGCACATAATGTTTTTTACGGAAAGAGCGTATCACGCCGTTCCGGAAGACGAGGTCTTCAAGCGCCGCAGCTTTTTCGGCGTGCCCAACAAGTTCTTCGACGCGCCCACCGGTGCCCGCCTGCTCAACGAATATATCGATGAGAAAATCATCTGCGATGAGCTCGGCTTCGACGGCCTGATGCTCAACGAACATCACGGCACGCCGTTTTGCATGGGCGCGGTGATGGACGTGGAAGCAGCGGTGCTGGCGCGCGCGACCAAGCGTGCGAAGATCGTGCTGCTGGGAAATCCGATACCGACGGTAGCCAATCCGTTGCGCATGGCCGAAGAGCTCGCGATGATCGATATGATCTCGGGCGGACGGCTGGTGCCCGGATGGGTGCGCGGAGCGGGTAGCGAACAGCTCGCAAACAACGCCAACCCGGCATACAACCGCGAGTATTTCGACGAGGCCCACGACCTGATTCTGGCGGCGTGGACCAAGCCCGGTCCGTTTCGCTGGGAGGGCAAGCACTTCCATTATCGTTTCGTAAATCCGTGGGTGTTGCCGCTGCAGAAGCCGCATCCGCCGATCTGGATTCCGGGCTTGATCAGCCCCGAGACCGTGAAGTGGTGCGCGGAACACAAGTACCCGTACGTCGCGCTGGCGACGTTGCTCGGGCCGACGCTCGAGATGTTCAACATGTACGCCAAGCGGGCGGCTGAACTGGGTTATCAGGCGGGCCCGGAGAATTTCGGCTATCTGCAGCCGGTATTCTGCGCCGATACCGACGAGAAGGCCGAGGAAATGGGCAAGAATTTCCTGTTCGGCGGCGGTTTCGCGCATTTCGCGCGCCCCGAATGGATGTTCCCTCCCGGATACAACTCGAAGGCGGCCACTCGGCGGCTGGCGGAGCAGGCGGCTAACCCGAACCTGCCCGGACAGGTCACCGGAATCATGGACCATGACCCGGTCGATGATGCCGATCTGCTAAAGCTCAAGAAGCAGCTTTACGATACCTATCCCCAGTGGCTCAAACAGTCGCAGATGATCACCGGCACGCCCAAGACGATCCTGCCGAAACTGCGGCACGTGCTCGAAGTGCTGCGGCCCGGAATCTTCTCGTTCTGGCTCGACGGCCCCTCGCCGCTCAAAGACCGGCGCCGATGCGTCGAGCTGCTCGGCAAGGAAGTGGTTCCGGCGATGCGCGATATCGGCAAGGAGCTGGGTCTCGAAGATCCGTTCTCGAGGACGCCCGGCTCGGTCAAGATTAGCGGAAAAGCCGAATCGGTCGGCCGCCCGGATCTGATCGAGGCTTCTGCCTGAGCGTTCGAAAATAGGATAATCGCTCTGAATCTGTCCGCGGCGGGTGGTGTGTTGAGCGCCATCCGCCGCGTGTTTTTGGCGAACTGTGATGGCCTGGATGCGCTCGGTAGACGATCTCGGATTTAAAGTCGAACTGGAGGCCGAGCCGCGCCGTATCGTATCGCTGGTGCCGAGCTGGACCGAGACCCTGTTCGCCTTCGGCTGCGACAGCGAAATCGTCGGCGTTACGCGTTTTTGCGTTGAACCGGCCGCCGCAGTGGCCGCGGTGCCGAAAATCGGTGGCACCAAAAATCCCGACCTCAAAGCGATTATCGACCTGAAGCCCGACTTGGTAATCGCCAACGCCGAAGAGAATCGGCGCGAGGATATCGAACAACTGCGCGCCGCCGGGGTCGCGGTCTTCACGACCTATCCGCGCTCGGTGGCATCGGCGGTCGAGTCGATCCTGAAGCTCGGCAAGGTCGTCGGGCGTCCGGCGCAGGCCGGTGCGATAGTGCGCGACATCGTGCGGTCGGTCAGCGAAATCGAGACCGGGCTCGGTGCCTGGAGCAAGCTGCGCTTTCGCGTCTTTTGTCCGGTCTGGAAAAACCCCTGGATCGCGTTTAACGGCGATACTTACGCCCACGATGTGCTGCGTATGGTCGGCTTCAACAATATCTATGCGACGGCGGGCGAGCGTTATCCGCGCACCACGCTCGAGGAAGCACTCGAGCTGCGGCCCGACTTCGTCCTGCTGCCCGACGAGCCGTATGAATTCGACACCAAGGATGTCGAGGAGCTGAAGCCGCTGCTGCCGCCTGCGCTTAGCCGGCGCGTCGTGCTGATTGACGGCCGCGACCTCCATTGGTACGGCGCCCGGATGGTAGCCGGGCTGAAGTCGCTTACGGCGCTGCTGGCGCGGGTGCGGGCCGCAGCCGTTTAGCCCCGCACCTGCGATTGCCCTTCGCGGTCCGCGTTTGCGCCGCGCTGGCGAACAATACTAAAGAATCTACGATGCCGACGCCGATCCCCTGACCGGCGCGAGCTTCATCGCAGCTTCAAACGAATTCGAGGTATATCGACCATGGCCGCAATCGCGCCGCTCAGTGGAATTAAAATTCTCGACTTGACCAAGCTCGCTCCTGGACCCCATTGCACGATGATTCTCGGCGATCTCGGCGCCGACATAGTCAAGGTCGAAGAGCCCGGTGCGCCCACCGGACGGCGCGCCGAACAGGCTGGGGCGACCGGCAAGGTCGGGCGCGTGGTGGGCTTCGGATCGGTACCGACGAACGCCCTGGCGCGCAATAAAAAATCGATCGGACTGAATTTGAAAAGCGGCCCGGGCAAGGAAATCTACTTGCGGCTGGCGCAACGTGCGGACGTCGTGGTCGAGGAATTTCGGCCGGGCGTGGCCAAGCGCCTGGGGATCGATTACGAGACCCTGACGGTGCGCAATCCCAAGCTGGTCTATTGCGCGGTCACCGGATTTGGGCAGACCGGACCGTTCAAAAATTATGTCGGCCACGATTTGAACTACATCGCGACGGCTGGCGCGCTCTCGATGATCGGACGCAAGGATCAGCCGCCCTCGATTCCGCTCAACCTGCTCGCCGACTATGCCGGCGGCGGCATGCATGCGGCGATCGGCGTGCTCGCGGCGCTGCTCGCGCGTCACCAGACCGGGCGCGGCCAGTACGTGGATATCGCGATGCTCGACGGCACTATGCTGCTGATCGCGCAGGCGCTTTCCACGTATTTCACCACCCAGAAAATCCCCAGGCGCGGATACACTTCGATGGACGGGGCGGCGCCATATTACAATCTTTACGAAACCAAAGACGGCAAGATCATTACGATTGGATCGGTCGAGCCATGGTTCTACGCCAACCTCTGCCGCGCGCTCGGCTGCGAGCAATACATCACCGACCAGAATAATCACGCGAAATGGACCGAGATGCTCGAACAATTCGCCGCGATCTTCAAGACCCGCACGCGCGACGAATGGTTCGATTACCTGAGCCAGTCGGACATCTGTGTCGGTAAAATGCTGACGCTCGACGAGCTCGAACACGATCCGCAGATCCGCGCGCGCAACATGATCGTCGAAGTCGAGACGCCGACGGGCGAGAAGGTCAAGCAGGTCGGAATCTCGATTAAGCTGTCGGAAACCCCGGGTTCGATTCGATCGCTCGCAGCGAAAGTCGGACAGCATACCGAGGAAGTTCTCGGCGAACTCGGCTACGCGAAAGACGATATCGAACGCTGGCGTGCCAGCGGCGCGATCCGGTAGGCCGCGAAGTATTTTTATCAGCGCCGGGCGCTTCCGGGCCCGGCAACGACCGGCGCTTGAGCGCATAGCGCATAGGGCGAATTGTCGGTAAGCGATCGAAATCCGCGTTTTGGTGGCGATAATGGCGAATCAGACTTCGATGTTCATGAAAAGCCCGTACGATCCGCTCATGATCGAGCGCGCCGAGGGCGCCTGGCTCTACACGCGCGACGGTAAGCGGATTCTCGATGCGGGCGCGGGCGCCGTCGTGATCAACGTTGGCCAGGGCCGCGCGGAAATCGCGCAGTTAGCCGGTGACGTCGTCGGGCGGCTCAACTACGTCCTGCCGATCTGGGATTCGCCGGAGCGGACGCGGCTGTGCCAACGGCTGGCGGGCTGGACGCCGCCGGGCCTCAATCATTTCTTTTTTGCCAGCGGCGGCTCCGAGGCGGTCGAGGCTGCGCTCAAATTCGCGCTGATGTACCACAAGGTCAAGGGGCGTCCGCAGAAGAAGAAAATCATCTCGCGCTGGTTCTCTTATCACGGCAATACGCTGGGCGCGCTCTCGGTCGGCGGCAATCTGTCACGCCGTGCCGACTACGAGCACGTGCTGTTCGATTGGCCGCATATTCCGCCCTCGTACTGCTACCGCTGTCCGTGGGGCAAGAGTTATCCGGGATGCGGAATCGAATGTGCGACCGCGCTCGAAGACGAAATTCGCCGCCACGGTGCCGATTCGATTGCCGCGTTTATTGCCGAGCCGATGATGGGCGCGACCGGCGGAGTGGTGCCGCCGGTCAAGGAATACTGGCCGCTGATCGCCGACATCTGCCGCCGCCACGATATCCTGCTGATCGTCGATGAAGTCATGACCGGCTTTGGCCGCACCGGCAAGCGTTTCGCCGTGGAACACTGGGACCTCAAGCCCGACGTTCTGATTGCCGCCAAGGGTTTGACCGGCGGCTACATTCCGATGGGTATGATCGCGGTGGACGATCGATTGATCGGCGAATGCGAACAGCTCGGCGCCGATTTCATGTTCTACACCTACAGCGCTCATCCGCTGGCGTGCGCGATTGCCGGCAAGGTGCTCGAAATCATGGAGCGCGAACACCTGGTCGAGCGCTCCGCCGAAGTGGGTGCGAGGCTCGGGGCGCAGCTCAAAGAACAACTGTCGGGCCATCCGCTGGTCGGCGATATCCGCGGCACCGCCATGTTCTGGGGCCTCGAACTGGTGCGCGACCGCGCGACGCGGACGCCGTATCCGCCGGACCTCCACGTGACCAGCCAGGTGCTGGCCGCCGCGCTCCGGCACGGCCTCTTCATCTATCCTTCGATCGGGATGGCGGGAAAGGCCGGCGGCGACGGCGTGATGGTGACGCCGCCGTTTGTGATCGAAGACCAGGACATAGACTACATCGTAAGCAATCTGCGCACGGCGCTCGACGAGGTACATCAGGGCCTGTCGTGAAACGCGATTGATGCGCGGGCGGCCACTGAAATGTCGCGCTGCAAGCCGCGGCGCGAGACTCGCGTCGCGATCGATTGCGCCATGCTTTAATCGATGATTGTTCGAGATCGCATCCGCTCCGGACGCCAGCGTTTGCGATAGGCTAAAACTTTAAGGTACGATCTGCAGTCCACGGGAGAGCCCATGCCGGATATTATCGGCCCAACATCGCATTTCTACTACTCTCAGCGCCTGAAGCTGCACTACGTCGATTGGGGCAACCACGACAAGCCGCTCGCAATCCTAGTGCACGGCGGGCGCGATCATGCGCGCAACTGGGATTTTGTCGCACTCGATCTGCGCGAGCATTTCCATATCGTCGCGCCCGATTTGCGCGGACATGGCGATTCCGACTGGGCCATTGGCGGCGCATATTCGATTACTGATCACGTGCTCGACCTTGGCCAGCTTCTGAATGCGCTTGAGCCCACCGGGCCGGTGACCCTCATCGGCCATTCGCTGGGGGCCGGTGTTGTATTGCAGCGCGCGGGGGTCTTTCCCGCCTCGGTGGCGGCAGTGGTCGCAATCGAGGGGCTCGGACCGCCCGGCGCGATGTTGCGTGAAACTCCCGCTTACGAGCGCATGGAAGGCTGGGTTATCGATATGCGCGCGCTCGCCCAGCGCAAACCGCGCGAGTACGCGACAATCGAGCAGGCGATGGCGCGGATGCGCGAAGCCAATCCGCATCTCAGCGACGAAATGGCGCGTCATCTGACGATTTACGGCGTACGGCGCAACGAGAACGGTACGTTCTCCTGGAAGTACGACAACTATACGCGTGCGACCTCGCCCTACCTGTTTAATCTCAAGGACGCGATGGAAATCTGGTCGCGAATCCGCTGCCGCACCCTGCTCGTGCGCGGCGATTCGTCATGGGCCGGCGATTGGGAACGGGACGGACGCCTCGACGCGTTTCGATCGGCGGAGCTGGTAACCATCAAGCAGGCGGGCCATTGGGTCCACCATGATCAACCGGCCGAGTTTCTGAACGTCGTACATCGATTTCTGCAACTCTGATGGCGTCGTCGAAGGTACCCGGCGCCACTGTAGCGGCGCCGCCGAAACCATTGGTGGATCCGCAGGTGCTCTCGCTGCGGGTCGACCAGCTCGAATACCTAGAACTGATTCTGCTGGCGGTCGCCGTCGGCATTCTTGCGGCTCTCGGTAATCTCGGGTTTGGTAGCCTCATCGAATTCTTTTCGTGGATCTTTCGCAGCCTCGAATGGAACGCCATGGGCATCCGCGAGGGCTCGTCGACCGTCCTGCTCATCCCGCTAATTCTATTGAGCGGTGGCGTTGGCCTCTTGATTCTGAATTATTTCTTTCCCGGCGACGTTCTCGGCTACGGCTTTCCGAACTTCCTCAAGATGGTCAATCTCGGCAACGGACGCATCAAACGGCGCTGGATCGTTTTGAAGGCGCTCGGCGCGGCATTGTCGCTGGGCTCTGGCGCGTCGGTCGGCCGCGAAGGTCCGATCGCGCAGATCGGCGGTGCGATCGGATCGGCCGTAGCGCAAGTGCGTCGCATGTCTGCCGAACGCGCAAAGGTGCTGATTGCAGCTGGTGCCGGCGCCGGTATCGCGACTACGTTCAACGCCCCGATGGGCGGCCTGATGTTCGCGCTCGAGATCGTCCTGCTCGGCGAAACCGAACTGACCAATCTGGTTCTCGTGATCGTCGCGACCTTCACTGCCGTCGTTACTTCGCGGACTATCCTGGGCGGGGGCAGCGTAATCTTCCATCCCGCCGCCTTCGTCATCACGACCTATTGGGAACTGTTCGGCTACGGCCTGATGGGTGCGGCGCTCGGACTGCTCGGAGCGGGCTACATCCGCTTCTTTCATACCACTGGGCACTTCTTCCGCATGCTCAAAATGCCGCAATGGGCCAAGCTCGCTATCGGCCTCACCCTGGTCGGCGCGATCGCGATCGTCCTGCCGCAAAATCTTTCCGACGGCTATCCGATTATCGACCTGGCGATAAATGGAAAGATCGAGCTCGAACTGCTGCTGGCGCTGACCGCCGGAAAGTTTTTCGCGAGCGCGGTCTCGCTGGATTCGGGCGCTCCGGGCGGAGTATTTGGCCCGGTCTTCTTCATCGGCGCGATGGGTGGCGGTGCGTTTCGCGGGATATTGGGCCTGATCGCACCCGGCATCGCCGGCCCGCACGGCTCCTATTCATTGGTCGGACTCGGCGCGTTCCTAGCCGCAGTTACCCATGCGCCGCTGACCGCGTTGTTCCTGCTCTTCGAGATGACTCAGCTCAACTACACGGTCGCCCTGCCGGCCATGATCGCGACGATTGTAGCGCTCGTGGTTGCTCGCTCGATCGAAGGCGAATCGATCGACACCTACGCGCTCGCGCGCGAAGGCAAGACGCTGGCAATCGGCAAGGAGCGCATGGTCCTGTCGCACCTGCCGGTGGCCTCCGTGATGCATCGCGAAGTCGATATTCTGAGCGAGACCTCTACGCTCTCAGAAGTCCTGCGGATGGCCGGGGAGACTTCGCAGGCGACTCTGCCGGTAGTCAATAGCGACGGTGAACTGGCCGGCATCGTGGTCACGCGCGATTTGCTTGGGGTGCTCGCCGGCGGTACCGAGTTGGGTGCGTTGGTCAACGCGTTCGATTTGAGCCGGCGCAATCCGCCGGTGGTGACCCCGGAATCGAATCTGGACCAGGCTGCGCAGATGATGGAATACGAGGCCCTGGATGAAATTCCAGTGGTCGAGCATGAACACGGCGGTGGGTTCCTCGGCCTGATTTCGCGGCGCAACGTCTCGCAGGCGTTCAATCGCGTAACGGTCTCGCTATCGGCTCAGGAAACCGGCGACCGCGGAATTTTCTGGGCCACCGGCTATCGCGTCTCACGCATCAGAATACCGGACGAGGCCAGCGGCAAGACGATTCGCCAACTCGATCCGCGTGCGCGCTATTCGGTCAGCGTTCTGGCGATCCAGGACGGCAGCGATCCCACCGGCGGATTTGCCCCGCTCGGCCCGGATCGCGCGCTCAAGCCCGGCGACCTGATCGTTGCCGCAGGCCGTCCGGGGGATCTGCGGCGCTTCGTCCGCGACCTCGAGGCGCTTTGACCGCGGCTGCAGCGCCCGCCGCAGCCGCTAGATTCGGGCCATCACCTCGTTGCGGAAACGCGCGAGTTCGTCTTCGCTGAATGCCCGCACTGGCAATCCCACCAGCGCCCGGTCGACGCCCATCTCGCCCAGCCGTTTGACCTCATCGAGCGTGATCGGATGTCCGGTGCGCAGGCTCAGGGTGACTTCGACCGGCCGGCTGCGCCGGGCCTCGCGCTCGAGCCCGCGCAGCCGCTCGATTAATGCGCACGCCTCGTCGAGGCTTTTTGCGATCCCGTACCAGCCGTCGCCATAACGAACCGTGCGCTTGAGCGCCAGTTCGCTGATGCCGCCGACCACGATCGGCGGATGGGGCTTTTGCTCCGGTTTGGGATAAAAACGCACGCCCTCGACCGCGATCGTCTTGCCGCGATAGACCGGTTCGTCGCTCGTCCAGAGTTCCTTCATCAGTTCGAGGTATTCGCGCGTGCGTAGCGCGCGATCGTCAAAGGGCGCGCCGACGACCGCAAATTCCTCTGCCCACCATCCCACACCGACGCCAAAAATCACCCGCCCGTGGCTCAGTACGTCGAGCGAGGCTACTGCCTTCGCGCTGGCGATCGCATTGCGGAGCGGCACGACATAGATGCCGGTCGCGAGCTTGATCTTGCTGGTGAGGGCTGCCGCGTAGCCCAGCGCGATCATCGGGTCGTGAAATGGCACGTTGGCGGGCGCGGGAAAGCTTCCGTCGGCCGAATAGGGATATTTCGATTTGGAGACCGTCGGCATGATCATGTGCTCGCCGATCCACACCGACTCGAAACCGAGATCCTCCGCCGCTCGGACATGCGCCGCGATTCGTTCGGGCTTGACGGTGGTGATGAAGGTTCCGAATTTCATAACAACCTCCGTGCGCGCTGTGAACCCAGCGTCGGCCCGGCGCCGGTTCAGTTGATCTTTGCCGTTAAATCGATTAGACCGGACCGTCTGTCCGCGCACCTCGTCGATTCGATCACGGTCATCGCGTCGCCCCGTCGCGCGGAAAATGATACGGGCGCGCGCGGCCCGCGCGTATTTCGACGCACAACTCTTCGACTGTGCTGACTTCGCGGTCGAGTTCCGTCGCACACGTCAGGAACCAGTTAGCGGTCGAAAAATGCGCGTCGCTGCCGCCGAGCGCCGTCAGTCCCAGCTTCTCTGCCATCGCCATCGCCGCGGCATTCTGCTCGTGAGAATTCTGCCCGTTGACGGCTTCGATCGCGCCAAGCGCGGGGCCCAGTTTCGCCAGCAGGCCGTCGAGCCGGACGCCGTAACCGGAATCGCGAAACGGGTGCGCCGGGATCGCAATTCCGCCTTCCCCATGGATCACTTCGATCACGTGTTCCGCGCGCAACAGGCGCGAATCCAGATCGAAGCGCCGGCGGACCTCGCGCGTGACACCGAAAATCAGCAGATGGCCGAGATTGGTGTCGGCCTCGACCCCTTTGAAAATATGTACGCCGAAACGCTCCGACAGCTCGGCGTAAGTACGATTGATTTCATCGTCATCCGGGAACAGCCGATGCTCGGTAAAGCAGATCGCCCCCAGCCGAATGTCGTTGTTTGCGATCGCCTCGAGATACTGCTCGGCGGCGACATAGGAATCCGACGAAAGCTTCGTATGAACGTGCAAATCAATCAGCATACCGATGAAGTTTCACACGCGGACGCCACACTTGAAAAGGGGCTCCGCGTCCGCTAGGGCCCGGCGTATTCGTCACGCACACGCAGATTGTCGGTCAGCAACACGGCGCCGATCGTTTGAAATACCAGCATCTCTACGTTGAGCCGATCGAATTCGTCGGGCACCGTTCCCGAAAGTTCCAGGGTGCCGTGTTCGACGCTGATTTGGACGTTGCGATAGCCGGCGGCGTCGAGCGCCCGGCGCAACGCGGCCAGTCGCGGCGCAACCGCGTTGCCGCCCGGTACGAAAATAACCGGTGGCCCGGCCGCTCCATTCACCGATCCGCCGGCCGGGTTGGGCGTGGCGGCGTTGATCAGAATCATTTTGATCAGCAGCGATATTGCGAATATCGCGACGATCAACAGCACCGGACGGCGGATGCGCCACCGTGATCGCCCCGCGCCCGAATGCCCGTGCATGCGGTCGCGGCTGTGGCCGGCCGTGCGATTGGTCCGGTAGCCACCGTTGAGCACCGCGGTTTCGGCGTCGGCGTTCGCCCTGAGGGTCTCCATCGAATTGCGCAAATCGGCTGCGCAGTATGAGCAGAAGCGCGAGTCCGTCGGAATCATCCGCGCGCAACTGCGACACCTCATCTCGGAAGCGACGCTCAAGATCGTCGGACTCGAAGCACTCGCGACCGCTGGTCGCGGCGCGGTCGGCGGCCGTACCGCATCCGGCGAACCGCTTGCGCCGGATACGTCGGTAAGCGTTGATGCGGCCGTGCCGCCGGCCGCCGCTTGCGCGTTGCCGTCCCCCGCCGCGGGCCCCGGATTTCCAAGTGGAAGAGGCAGTTGCGGACGCGCCGCGCCGCGACCGCTGCCCGTCGCCGCAGGCTTGGCCGGCGCGCTCGCGCCGGTCTTGATCTCGTTTAACCGGCGCTTGAATTCCGCGGCGTCGCGCATCCGGTTGACGACGTCGTAGGCCAACGCCTGATCGACCACCGCCGCCAGTTCCGGGTCGAGCTCGGGACACAACTTGCGCATCGGTGGAAAACTGAACGGCGGTTCCGCCGCCGGGTCGCGCCCCGAAAGCGCATGATGCATCGTCGCGCCCAGCGCATATAGATCCGACCGCGTCTCGACCCGTCCGCGATACTGCTCCGGCGGCGCATAGCCCTGCGTACCAATCATCGTCGCATTGGTGAGCGGTGCGAAATGGCGCGCGATGCCGAAGTCGATCAGTTTGGCCATGCCGTAGCTCGTGACCATCACGTTCGACGGCTTCAAGTCGCGATAGATCACCGGCGGGTCGAGGTTATGCAGATATTCTAGCGTCGTCAGAATCTGCAGCGCTATATCGATCATCCGCGCTGGCGCGAGCTTCCCGCCGTCCGCACGCAGCTCGTCCTCGAGCGTCATGCCGTCGATGTACTCCATCACCAGGTAGTGATGGTTGGCCTCGCTGAAGCGATCGAATATCCGCGGTATGTGTTCGTTGGCGAGCTGCGCAAGCATGTCGGCTTCACGCTGAAAAGCCGCCACCGCCTGCTGCTGCATGTCGGGACTGGTGAAGCTGTCCACCATTTCGGCCAGCGCACACCGGCGCCCCGCGAGCCGCAGATCCTCCGCCAGATAGACCAGCTTCATGCCGCCGCCGCCGAGCGCTCTGACTACGCGGTAGCGTCCGCCGACTATGGTGCTGGGCGCGATCATCTAATTGGCGATACCCCTCACGAACGCCGGCCGGGCATGGTCGAAAAATTGCGCCGGCGCGGGCCGGGCATCGAACGCGTCAGCGCGTCTTCCTTGATCGCACCGGACAGCGCCGCATTGCCGGCGCAAATCATATGAACGATAAATCCGAGCGGCGGTGCGGCAGCGTAAATGTACATCACGAACAGGAACCAGAGCAGGCCGCGCCACGGCTGGCGTTTGTAGAATTGGCCCAGGCCGGGAACGATGCTCAGGCAAAACGCGACGAACGGCCGCCAGGTTATCTCCCGGCTGAGCCACACCGGTCCCGCCAGCGGTGCTCCGCACTCCTTGCAGAACGCTGCGTCCGCCACCGTCACCGGCTGTCCGCATTGCGAGCAGTAACGCGCTCGATCGATCGTCGAATCAGGCATGGAAGGTAAATACGGCGTCGCCGATCCGCACCGTATCGCCGTCGCCGAGCGGGGCTTCGGTCACCCGGGCACCGCCGATAAAGGTTCCGTTCTGGCTGCCGAGATCCCGCATCCGAAAACGTCCGTTGACCACTTCGATCGTCGCATGATGGCGCGAAACCGACGCGTCAGCCAGCACAATATCATTGTCGAGGGCGCGCCCAAGCCGGGTCGTTGCACCGGCGCACAGCGCAAATCGATCGCCGTTGCGGCCAGCCAGACAGGCCTGCCCGGCCGCTGCCGCGGGCGTAGCCGAGCTTCCTCCGATCGTGTCGCCAACCGTCGCGACCGGCGTCGCCGACGCGACCTGCCGGGACGCGCCGCCAATCGCCGCACCCGCGGCCTGCGCGCCCGACCGTGTATGGAAGCTCAGCTCGTAGTTGCTGATCCTGATGCGATCGCCGTCGTGCAGCGCGACGGTCTCGATTCGATCGCCGTTGACGAAGGTCCCTTCCTGCACTGCGAGATTGCGAATCGAGTAGTTCGCACCCTGGCGTTCGATCACCGCGTGACGCGCCTGCACGCCCGCGTCACCGAACAAGCCGATCGGGTTCTCCTCCGCGCGCCCAATCATCGCGGTCCCGCCTTCGATCCGATACTGGCGTTCACGCAAGCGCCCGGCTTCGACCGCAAGCCACGCCGCTTTCGTCAACTCCTGCACCAGTCCAATAAACAGCCCGATCGAAAGACCGATCGCGCTTGAGGCGACCAGCCGCGAAAGCATTCCCGAGTGACTGAGCGATCCGATAAAATCGAAAACCATCCCGCCGACGAAGCCCCCGACCCATCCGCCCGCTGCGCCCTTGACCACGTTGCGCAGCGACAGCGTCGAAAGCCCCACGCCCACGCCGAGCATCATCCCCATCAGGGTCCAGCCGGTCAGCCGCGCAAGTATCAGGAAAAAGATCGACCCCGGATGGTTGAAGGTCCAGCCCCCTGCCGTGAGGATCGCGCCGAAGGCAACGTTCGAGTAGTAATTCGCCGGGATCGCGAGAACGAAGCAGAGCAGAAATCCGCGCAGCGCCAGGCGCCTGGTCTGTGCGGTGACCTCGATCGCGACAAACGGAAAACCGTCGCGCCGGTTCATTTGCAGCGAATTGTCCTCCGCCGCGAGGATCAACGCGCCTATAATCCCTGCCATCAGGGCCATCGCGAAAAAATTGCCGACGTACTGACCCGTGGTCTGCACCTGCGTCAGCGAATGACCGTGATTGGCGAGCTCGAGCGGCAGCCATCCCACGGCTCCGCCGATCAGCCCAGCCAGCGCCTTCAGGGTCAACTCGCGTCGATCGATCGAGCCGCTCATTCGGGAATTCCCTTCGCGATCATAATCCGTCGTTACTGATCAAATATCGCAGTCAGGCGCCGGTTATAATAGTCCCGGCCGCCTCCGCGTAAAATGCCCCTCGCTTACCGGGCAAGCCCGACGGCCCCGAACGGCAAGACTTATTCGAAGATTCCGGCCTCCTTCGTCGAGAGAGTGCATCTACTGGCATCTGCTGGAGTGATAACCGCCCTGGTGATACCAATTAATTCGATCACTCAGCTTGAATCAGGATTGGGCAGACCATGCAGAAGTACAATGTAGTCGTCGTCGGCGGCGGCAGCGGTGGGCTTGCAGTCGCCGGCAGGCTAAGGCGGCGTCGTCCGGAGCTGGACGTTGCCGTGATCGAGCCCTCCGGGGATCACTACTACCAGCCGGCATGGACCCTGGTGGGCGGCGGCGTTTACTCGGCCGAGGCCACGCGCAAACGCGAGTCCGCCGTAATGCCCAAAGGGGTCGCGTGGATTAAGACCCGCGTCGCCGGCTTCGAGCCGCAGTCGAACCAAATCGTGCTGGAAGACGGGACGCGCGTCGAGTACGGGTCTTTGGTTGTGGCGGCCGGAATCCAGCTAAACTGGGGCGCGATCGAGGGGCTCAAAGAGACTCTCGGACACAACTGCGTCACCAGCAATTACGATTATGCGCTGGCACCCTATACCTGGGAGTGCATCCGTGATTTCCGCGGTGGACGCGCGCTCTTCACCCAGCCCCCGATGCCGATCAAATGCCCGGGCGCGCCGCAGAAGATTCTCTACCTTGCCGCCGATCGCTTTCGCCAACGCGGGATTAAGGCCGATATCGAGTTTTTCACCGCCGGTGCGACCATGTTCGGCGTGCCGTTCTTTGCCAAGGCCCTCGACAAGGTGATGGACGCATATGGTGCAAAGGCCCACTTCGGCCATAACCTGGTCGCCGTTGACGGCCCCGGGAAGCAGGCCGTCTTCGAGTATGCCGATGGCGACGAGAAAAAGCGCGTGACGCACGAATTCGAGATGCTGCACGTGGTTCCGCCCCAATCGGCGCCCGACTTCATTCGCGACTCGCCGTTGAGCGACCAGAGTGGCTGGGTGACGGTCGACAAGCACACCATGCGCCATACCCAGTACGAGAATGTCTTCGGTCTTGGCGATTGCACCAACTCGCCCAACAGCAAAACCGCCGCCGCCGTCAAGAACCAGGCGCCGGTCGTCGTCGCCAACCTGCTGCGCACACTCGACCACAAGGGCCAGGAGATGACCTACGACGGCTACGCGTCGTGCCCGCTCACCACCTCTCTGGGCAAGGTGATGCTGGCTGAGTTCTGTTACGACGGCGTGGTGACGCCCAGCTTCGTGGTGGATCCGCGCGTACCGCGAGCCGCCTTCTGGTGGCTCAAGAAGTCATTTCTGCCGCACCTCTATTGGCAATTTATCGTGCCCGGCAAGAGCTGGCCGATCGTGCACAAAAAGCGCGACTACCCGGAAGCGGTACCGTCCATTTCACCGTAAGCAACGGTGCGGCAGACCGCGGGTTTTGCGGGGTCGCTCCGGTTGAAATTGACATTGCGGCAAACATAGACTTTTTTCCAAACCGCAAATCGCAATTCGCCGGACTATTGATGAGTCGCGTCGCGAGTCGCGGCTATAGAATCGGTTCAGGTTACGCTTTTAAGGAGACTGAATGACCGCAAAATCACTTGTGCCGGAAGCTTTTGGCCCGCTTCAGGGCGTTCGTATCGTTTCTACCGGAACCTTGATCGCGCAACCCTTTGCTGGCGAACTGGCCGCCGAAATGGGTGCCGAGGTGATTCAGGTCGAACGGCCCGGTGGCGGCGACGCCGGCTGGCGCACGCTCGGCATCAAGCTGCCGGCTCGCGACGGCAGCGCGCCGGTCGCGACCAACTGGGTTCAGGAACGGCGCAACGTGCTGTGCGTCACGCTCGATTTTTCCAAGCCGCGCGGGCGCGACCTGTTCCTCAAATTGATTGCGTCGGCTGACATCTGGATGGAAAGCTCGAAGCCCGGAACCTATTCGCGCTGGGGCCTCGACGACGACACCGTGCGCAAGGTCAATCCTAAACTTGTGATCACTCACGTCTCGGGCTACGGGCAATACGGCGACCCCGCGTACATCCGGCGCACCTCCTACGATATCGTCGGCCAGGCCTTTAGCGGCACCATGTACCAGACCGGCTATCCCGATAATCCTCCCACCCGCGCCGCCCCGTGGACCGGTGATTACATGACCGCGATGTTCAGCATGTGGTCGTCGCTGGCGGGCTTGACCTACGCTCGCGCACACGGCGTCGGCCAGTCGATCGACATCGCGCAGTACGAGGCCATCCATCGCACGCTCGGCGGTACCATGGTCGAATATTTTCAGCAGGAAGTCGTGCGCGAACGCTCGGGCAACCGCGCGCAGGGATTCCAGCCGCTCGACAGTTTCGAGACCGCCGACGGCTGGATCGCGCTGGGCGCGCTGACCGAGGTTTACAATCGCCTGGTGGCCGCGATCGGGCTCGACCCGGCCGATCCGAAATGGCAAAGCGCGCGCACCAACCTCGAATCGATAGAAGGCATCGAGCTCGACGCGATGCTGCGCGGATGGATCGCCGAACGCTCGACCGCCGACGTCGTGCGCATCCTCAATGAAGCGCAAGTGCCGTGCGCGCCGATCATGACCAGCAAGGATATCGCGCACGACCCGCACTACAAGGCGCGCGATATGCATATCGAGTGGGAAGACCCTCAGGTCGGACCCGTGAAGGGCATCGGCATCGTGCCCAAATTTTCGCATACGCCGGGGAAAGTCTGGCGCGGGTCGGTGCCGGTCGGTCACGACAACACCCGCGTTTACGGCGACCTGCTCGGACTCGGCGCGGCGGAGCTCGAGGCGCTCAAGCGCGACCAGATCATCTAGCGTGATCGTTTGCTACGAAACGCGCCGGAGGCGCTGCGCGAGCGGCACGGCGCCTCCGGTGTGCGATCGCAACGCCCTTTTACGGCGGAGCCTTTGACTTCGCCCGCAGCTTCCACAGCGCGACCACGAAATGCTTGTGGCGCGAGGTCGAAATCAGCGTGGCTGGCTGATCGAATTTAGCCAGGATCGCGCGGTCGAACCCGTGCTCGACGGGTTCGAAATACATAAACCACAGGCGCCCGTCGGTCTTCGGCAGCGGGACCGTCCGGATAACTTGATTCGGTACGAATTTGCGCTTGCGCGAGCTCACGAAATCGAGATCCTTCGCGTGCAAAATCCTGCGGTAATAAATCACGCAAGGCATCGCGGCGCCGCTCGCATAGATTCGATCGCCCGGCTGCCAGTCCGCCGCGATCGCTGCCACGGCGCCTCGCGGATCGTCGAAGCTAGTGCCCTCAACGACGATATTCTTCACGGCGCTGAGCCCCGCATAGAGCAGCGCCAGGACCGCGGTCGAAGCCGTTACGACGCGCAACCTGCGCGACCGCTCGCGGACCAGGCCGCCTATCTCGCACATCGTGATCAGCAGCGTCGGGGGTACCAGGAAAAATAGCAGACGGGGCAGCCACGGATATTTCTGCGCGATCGCGCTTAGGGAAGCTCTGCACAGGCGGCTGTTCGGGAGCAATTGGCTGAAGTGGTCATGACGATCGGGTGTAGCGAACCGCGCTGGCGTGAGGATTAGCGCTGCAATGGTCGCGATAGAGTCGATTCACTGCCCGAAGGTTCTTCGCCGCGCACTCCTGCCTATGTTGGAAGCAGTTGTCTGCGAACTTGGTAGAGATTGGCCAATGCGAACATGGTCTGCGCTCGCGCCAGGTTCTTGGCCAAGCCTCGGTATCTCACCTTGGCGAAGCCCCATAGTTGTTTGACTATGCGAAAGGCGTGCTCGCCACAGGCTCGGGTCCGCGATCGCGCGCGGTTGATCATCCGCCATCGTTCGCTCAACGGCCGCTTTGAAGTAGGCCGCCGATTGATCCGATAGTGTATCCCCCACGCCTCGAGAAACTTGCGATGGTCTTCCTTCCAGTACGCTTGATCGCCGAACACCTCGCGCTCTTATCCGTGCAGCAGATCAGGCAGCTGGGTGATGTCAGCTACGCTGGCAGCGGTCGCTCTCACCGTATGCACGATACCGCGCTGGTCCGCGCCGATGTGCAGCTTCATCCCGAAGTGCCAGTTGCGGCCCTTGCGGGTCTGCTTCATCTCAGGGTCGCGAGTCGCACTGGCGTTCCTGGTCGAACTCGGCGCCGCGATGATGGTCGCGTCCACGATGGTTCCAGAGCGCAGCAACAGCCGCCGTTCTTCCAATAAGTGCGCCACCGCGTCGAAGATGGCGTGGGTCAGGCCATGCTGCTCCAGCAGATGGCGAAAGCGCAAAATCGTGCTCTCGTCCGGCACCACCTCGTCGCCCAACTCGACCCGTGCAAAGCGCCGCATCGACTCGCTGTCATAGATCGCGTCTTCGGCCTGCGGGTCCGACAGGTTGAACCACTGCTGCAGGAAGTAAATCCGTAGCATCTTCTCCAGTCCCAGCGGCTGCCGTCCTCGTCCGGCTTTGGGGTAGTGCGGCTCGATCAGTCTGACCAGCTGCGGCCAGGGAATCACCCCATCCATCTCGCCCAGGAATCGCTCGCGCCGGGTAACTTTGCCCTTCCCATTCCATGCCATCGATGCGAACGTCCGCTGATTCCCCATCCCCCCTCCTCCACTCCTGCCGCTCCCACTTACGATTTATACCAAACCGATACACTTGTGCAGAGGTTCCTTAGGAGTTGATGCGCATCCATCAGAAAACCTCCTTTCTGACCTCTACGTTAGAACTAGCCGCTACAGCGCTACACTTATTCTCTCCGTTGAGTTGTAGCGGCGTAGCGGCAGAATTTTGCGAACTCGAAAGGATGCAGTATCTACCCCAAACTTCAACGAAATCAGCCGAGAGATAACCCTTCAAAATGGCGTCGAGCCGCACGTTGCGCGGGGCAATGCCAAACGGCTTGAGAATTCTCGCAACCTGACTGGGGGTTATTGGGCGCCGCGCGCGGCCATATTCCGCCCACGGTCGCTCTTCCATCTCAGCGAGCGCGTCGCACACCTCCACCGAGCTTAGGCGTTCCCGATCCTTGGCCTCGAAAATGGCGCGAATATCGTTTAGCAGGATGATTCCGAGCGATTTACCATCGTCGCCGCGCGCCGCCGACTTGGCGATTGCTATCTCGCGGGTTCGGGCGGGCCATTCGCCGCCGACACGATCGGCGATGCTGATTAAACCCTCCCACTTGTCCATCTCGCGGCCAGCCATGTCAGGAATCGACGGCCGCACCTCAGTGTTAGGCGGGTTGTCCGCTGTCCAACGGGCGCACTTGGCCGCGAGGGGTTCGAGCGCGGCCTTTAGTTCGCGGCGCCGTCCCTTGCTCAATGGCTTTAACTCGGTGGCGGTCGCACGCTTAAGATGGACAGCGATGCTGCGATCCTCGACGGTCTCCATCCTGCGTAGCGGTCCGATCGAAGCAATCGCGATAGGCACGAACACGTCAAATTCGGCTGGCTTCCAGTCGTCGCTGCCTTTGACCGAAAACGAGACTTTCGCATCATCGGGATCGCTCGCACTGGCCTGCCCGATCTTTTGTACCATTTCATAAGTTAGTAATGGTTGAGCTTGCAAGCACTCCGATTCGATCAGATTTTGGTGGGCTGATCACCTCTGGCGCCGGTGGCCGATAGCCGAGCGACGAGTGCGGTCTGACCGTGTTGTAGTGGACCCGCCAACGTTCGATGACGATTTGTGCCTCCTTGAGGGAGTAGAAGATCTCGCCGTTGAGGCATTCATCACGCAGCTTGCTGTTGAACGATTCACAGTAACCATTCTCCCAAGGGCTGCCCGGTTCGATGTACAGCGGCTGGGTGCCCAGCCGTTCGAGCCACTTCCGCACCACAGTGGCGACGAACTCTGGTCCGTTGTCCGAGCGGATGTGCTCGGGTCTTCCGTGCACGAGCATCACATCGGCCAGGGTCTCGATGACGTCGAGACTGCGCAGTCGCCGCTCGACCCGGATTGCCAGGCTCTCCCGGGTGTACTCGTCGATCAAGGTTAACATCCTGACTGACCTGCCATCGTGCGTGGCCGCGCTGACGAAGTCGTAACTCCAGACGTGATTGGGCCGCTGCGGCCGCAGCCGCACGCACGCGCCGTCGTTCAGCCATAGCCGCCCACGCCGGGGTTGTTTCCGCGGCACTTTCAGCCCCTCGCGGCGCCAGATGCGCTCGACCCGGTCCTTGCCCACTAACCAGCCGGCGCTGCGCAGCAGCGCCGCCACCCGCCGGTAGCCGTAGCGGCCGTGCTGGCCGGCCAGTGAGATGATCGCCCGGGTCAGCTCATCCTCGTCGTTGCGCACTCTCGGCGTATAGCGCTGTGTCCCGCGCCACTGGCTGAGCAACCGGCACACGTGGCGTTCCGAGAGCGCGTATCGACGCCGGACGTTATCCGCTGCGCAACGCCGCCGCGCGGGGCTTACAAGTTTCCCCGCGCGACGTCCTGCAAGATCTGTTTCTCCAGCGACAGCTCAGCCACCAGCCGCTTGAGCCGCGAGTTCTCGCGCTCCAGTTCCTTGAGCCGCTTGGCCTGCTCCAGCTTCAGCCCGCCATATTCCTTGCGCCAGCGATAATAAGTCTGCTCGGTAATCCCCGACTCGCGACACGCCTGCGGCGTCCCCTTGCCGTTGGCTATCGACACCTCCACCTGCCGCAGCACCGTCACGATCTCTTCCGCCGTGTACCTTCGCTTCGCCATTCCCAGGGCCCTCCTGTTCCAGCTTCTCTAATTTGTCGGCTGGTACAAAATTCCCCGAGCAGGCCGGTGCCGGCTTCCCTTTGCTGACGGCTCTTTTTGGCCCAATGGCGATTCTTGTCCTTGCCGCCGATATACGTTTCATCGGCCTCAATCTCGCCGCTCAAAGGGAAGGCATCGCCACGCATCGCCGCACGGATTCGATGGCACATAAACCATGCCGTCTCATAGCTGCCAGTGCCGAGCATCCGATGGATTTGGAGCGCACTCATTCCTTTCTTGGAGTGAAACATCAGGAAAATGACCTTGAACCAGTCCCGCAGCTTGATGTTGGTATTCTCGAAGACGGTGCGCGTCAAAACGCTAAACCGATAGCCATTCTTGGAGCAAACCATGACCTCGCCAGTTCGCTTGTCAAGCGTCTCGACGCCGCTCTTGCAAACGTAGTGGAAGGGACGGCTTCCGAGCTTAAACGATTTTCCGCCACAACGCGGGCATTTGATAACGCCATCAGGCCAGCGTTTGTGCTCAAGAAAAGCCTTGCATTCCTGTTCGGTAGAGAAGCGATCCAGCAATTCACGAAAGGTCATTTGCTTCGCTGTCATGTTCATGATGAGGAATTATAAGCATCAGCCATATCGGTGTCAAGTATCGGATAGTCCCCACTGTTTGGCCCCTCGACCCGTAACTGAAAGGAATCCTGAGGCTGTAGAGACCGGTCTCGATTGTCAGGTCATAGTTGAAGCTTAGAACAGTATCGACACGACCGCTGCTTGGCCGGTTAAAATAGCAGCCGATGATCCCAGCGAAAAAATCGCATGGCGGGCAGCTATACCAATCTCCTTTGAGAGCACCGCTATCGACGGATTCCTTGGTGCCGGGCATCGGAAGCTCCCAGCTCTCCGGCTTGTTCCAGTGCGCGGAATCCAGCACGCCGATTTGGTAAAAGCTGTATTCCTTCGGGCGCTCCATCTCCTTTTGATGATGATCGCGGCGAGCGAAATCGAGCGTTGCAGCGATCGCCAGCGTTACGTCCTTGGTAAGCTTTTCCCGGGTACTCGCAGCCGCGAGGCTGAACAGCTCCTCGACATTCTCAACATCCACCGTGACGCGATAGGCGGCGGCCGCTCGGAGCCGGAATCCAGGCACGCGGTCTGCAATCTCTGCTTGGACACCGGGATGGCAGAATGACCGCCCGTTACTCGCATTTAAGCGACGCGTACCTCAAGGCCGCCGTCGATGGCGTCGTGCTCGGGCGATCAAACCCGAATGCAGCCACGGACGCATCGAATGGGGCCACGAGCTGGTAGCCAGATTCGACCCCATGAAATGCGAAAAAAATGGCACCCATTTGGCACCGAAGCATCGAAACGAAAGGTGCGAATCGCGTAAGTACCTGATTTTATTGGCGTCCCCGACGGGATTTGAACCCGTGTTACCGACGTGAAAGGTAGAAGGATACATGTCCGCCCGCGTCAAACGCGTTGTAAATCGTAGGAATAGCAGTCCGCCCACGTTCGCAACGTGGCTGTCGGTCCATCGCCGTGGCTGTCAACTTGGCTGTCACATTCAAATTCGCAGCCGTGCCACCGCAAGGGGGAGTGTCAAAGCTCAGTCGGTAATCAGCCGTCTACGCGGTCGCCGCAAGGATGGTGTAAGCGCCGGTGGAAAAATCCCTCACAGAAGCGGCCGGGTGGTGTGGTCGCGCCGGAGTAAAACACCATCAGTGTGTGAGCCTTCTGCGAAGATGAGCAGAGGGCGGAGGGATGAAAGGCGTGGAACTGTACGGACAGGTGCGGCGGGCGGTTTACGTGGAGGGGCTGAGCCGGCGCGAAGCGGCACGGCGGTTCGGGATCGACCCACGGACGGTGGCCAAGATGCTGGCGTTCGCGGTGCCGCCGGGATACCGGCGAAGCCATCCTCCGCGGCGGCCGAAGCTCGAGCCGTTCGTCGCGATGATCGATGGACCTACCCCGATTCGGTAGACGGTATCGGGCTTGGTTTAGCGTCCTGGTTTAACCTCGCCGAAAGCGTCCTCCCGAGATTGGCCTGATAGCAGCTTTTCGGTCCCGGCCTCCACCTGATTTGAGGCCGGGCCGGAAAGCGTTATGGGTTGCTGATTCGAGGACGACGCGGTCTGCGGCGCGCCGGCCAGCAATTGGTCTGCTGGCCAAGCACCGCCCGCGGCGGCCGAGCTCCTCATGGTCTGCATGCCCAGTTCGCGATGAAGGCGTTCGTACTCCACCGGCGAGCGATAGTCGAGCGCCGAATGGCGGCGATGCGGATTGTACCAGCCTTCGATGAAATCGAACACGGCCATGCGCGCCTCGACCTGGGTCTTGAAACTGCGCCGGTTGAGCAGTTCGCATTCGAGCGTGGCAAAGAAACTCTCGCACATCGCGTTGTCGCAACAGTCGCCCACCGAGCCCATCGACGGTTTAACCCCGGCCTCATCGCAGCGCTGGCCGAAGGCCAGCGACGTATACTGGCTCCCCTGATCGGAGTGATGAATCACCCCGGCCGCACGCCGCTGCCCCAGCGCCATCTCCAGCGCCTTGAGCACCAACTCGGTGCGCAGATAAGTCTCCATCGCCCAGCCCACGATCTTGCGGCTAAACGCGTCGAGCACCACGGCCAGATAGAGAAAGCCCGCCCAGGTGGGAATGTAGGTTATATCGGCGACCCACAGCCGATTGGGCGCCGGCGCGCTGAAGTTGCGCTCGACCAGGTCGGGGGCCGGGCGCGCCTGGCGATCGCGCACCGTGGTGATTATCCAGTTGCGCCGGCTCACGCCGCGAAGCCCCGCCGCGCGCATCAGCCGCGCCACCCGTTTGCATCCCACCCTAATGCCCTGTTCCTTGAGTTCGGCATGGATGCGCGGCGCGCCGTAGGTGGCGCGCGAGTGGCGATGGATCTCGGCGATCCGCCCGCACAACTCGCCATCCGCCCGGGCCCGCGCCGAGGGCGGACGCTTTAGCCGCGCGTAGTAACCGCCGGGGGAGACGCCCAGCACGCGGCACATCGTGGCAATCCCGTGCATGGCCTGGTTAGCCCCTACGAATGCGACCGCCGCGACGGCGTCGCGCCGGTCTCCTGAGCGAACCAGGCCGCGGCTTTTGCAAGTATCTCCCGCTCCTCGCGCAGCACCCGGTTCTCCCGCCGCAGGTGGTTAAGTTCCTCCCGTTCGCTAGTGGTCAAGCCGTCACTGCGCAGGCCCTCATCGAGCGCCGCCTGCTTGAGCCATTTGCGGATCGCATTGGCTGAGGGCTCGAACTCGCGCGCCAGCTCCTCGATCTTCCGTCCAGCGCGCGCCAGTTCGACGATCCGCCGCCGGTATTCCAGCGGGTACCGTGGATGCGTTGGTGGCATCGGGAACCTCCTTCTTCCTTTCTCCCCAACACCGTCTACGAAACCGGGTCAACTCCAAAGAGCCGATGAGCGGTTCGACGGGCCATGATGTTTTGACGGATGCAGGTTCGAGCCGCGACTCTGTCAGCGCAACAGCATCAGGTTGAACGCTCCAAAAAGGAGGCAATATATCGCGAACGGAGTGAGCGTTCTGGTCTTGAAATACCTGGTTAAAAACTTCACCGACAAATACGCCGCAATTGCGGCGCATGCTGCGCCCACTAGCGCCGTATCGATCGCCGATGCGTTTCCTGACACGAAGAGCACCGGTAGCTTGAGCACCGCTGCAGCACCGATTATCGGCGTAGCCAGAAGGAAGGAAAATCTCAACGCATCTTCATGAGCGAGACCGACCACCAGTCCGCCGGCGATAGTCGCTCCCGTCCGTGAGAATCCCGGGAGCAGTGCGAGAACCTGCATAACGCCGACCCCGATCGATTGCCACCATGAGACGTCAGCGGCGATCCGCTCGTCGGCATCGAAAACGCTGACCCGGCTTGTCGTCTTTCTTCTCATCAATTCCGCGCCGTAGAGCAGTACTCCATTTAACGCGAGAAATCCGGCGACATAGAACGGCGACGCGAACAATATCTGCACCTTTTTTTGAAACGTAAGTCCGACGAGACCGGCAGGAACCGTGCCGACCACGAGCAGCCACCCTAATTTCGCATCGGCGTCCGAGCAGATCGTTCGCAACCGGATGGATCTGAAGATTCCGGAGAAGATGCGCATCCAGTCCTTCCAGTAAAAAAAGAAGAGGACTGCGGCTGTTGCGAAGTGAGTAGCGACCAGAAAAGTCAGAAAATAATTTGCACCTTGATCTATGTTCCAACCGAGGGCCGCTGGCAGAAGTATGCTGTGGCCAAGACTCGAAATCGGGAAAAGCTCTGCAATTCCCTGAAGAATTCCCAACAGAACTGCCTGGAGATAAGAGAGCATCAGCTTAATGGTTCCCCCTCAAATGATCCCGAATGGCGATATTCCGGAAAAAATTGCAAAGGCCGGCGGAGTCCCGACAGATGAACGTCAACGGAGGTAAGTTAGCCGACGTCGAGGGTTTGTGATACCGACGATTCGAAGATTCGGCACACAACTCCTGGCCTCGGCGCAGCGATCAGTGCTGCGGTTAACTCCAAACAATCGATTTCGCCTGTTCATCGGATAGCAGCCGTATAGTCTACCGGGTGTTAGCCCTCGTAACACTGCCTACGTTATCGTTTGACGAGTTATTAATTCTCTAAATACACAAGTTGTGTGCGTTATTGCTCTTGGCAGATTGCCGCAACGCTAATAATATGGCTGAGGACATTCGGTAACCAATTGAGGAGGCCCGACCACTCATGGCGCGTAGCTCCAGACGCAAAGTAATTCCGCTGCGAGACGACAGTGACGCAATCGCCGGTGAGATCGGCGAATTGGTTCGTGGTCCCTCCCCGGTCGCGCTGGCGCGTGTCGATGGACCCCGACGATTTCCCAACGTCTCAACGCTGCCGCGGCTGCCGCTGATGATTTCCGATGAAATACTCGATTACTACGGATGGGTCTTTTGCCAGGGCGGGTTCCTCAACCTGCACATGACGTTTGAACAGTTTCTCGCCGTGGTCGCCGCGGTCAGCCCGTCGGGACTCTATCCGGAACACGACGAGATCGACGCCTTCGCTCCCGGCGACTGACACCCGGGCTCGCGCATTTGAGTTCCGCTTCTCGCTCTCGCGCGCTTTTTGATCACCGGTAGCGTTTTTTCGGCGCACCATCCACCAGGCCACCGTCCAACGAATCCCCGCCGCGTCCGTTCAACCGGTTCCGCCTCGATCGCGACTTTCCCGTTGCGCTAAGGCGTGGCCCGCTTCAAAAGGCTGTTGCGTACCCAGACGTTCTCGAAAGGCACAACGTCGGAAGGCGACGAGAGTCCGTTATCTTTGGCGATGATTTCCCAATTCTGAGCCTTGCCGGTGGTCCGCGCCGCCAGCGCTTTTAGATCCTCATGCGGCAACAACGTGAAGTTGACTCCGCCCGTCGCTGGCGCACTCGACGATGGCGGACTCTTCGACGCCAGTTCGTCGATTTCCCGAAACAGCGCGAAACGATTGCTCGCCTTATAGGTCGCGAGTTGCTCGTCTGGGATGCCTTCGGACCGCACATTGACGATTAGCTTGCTCTTATGGCTACCCTCGGCCACCGCATTAATTTCGTAGCGATATCGCGGATGGACGCCGATTATGAGGGGAAACCAGTTGGTCCGCGTACCGATGTCGGCATTGCGCCACAGCGTGATGATGGAATTATCCGGCTGACGCTCGAACAGCACGCCGTCGCCTCGCAACGCTTCCTCCGTCAATTCCAGCGTCGCGCTTTTCGAATAGGGGAGTTGATGTTCCTCACCCAAAGCCGTGTCGGCCGCCGTCCAATGTTGGGTTTCGTGCCGATAGCCCACGTAGCATCCGGCCGACAGCGAGAGCGCGCAGACCATCACCGCGAATACCCACGAAAGAACCGAGTTGTACGACAGCGACATCAACCGTTAGCAAAACATGAGACGATCCGACACGCAAGTGAGGCGCGCCCCAACCACTCTCCCCAGAGGTTGAAACCTTCCCGGGATGTTGAAAGTTGCCATGCGCCTTGTGATACAAACCATAGGCGGACGCTCAGCGAACGGGCTCTGTAACCGGAGGCGGCGCGACGTCCGTGAACCTGGCCTGACCGGTTATCGCACATTGCGCGCAAGCGTCGTCTGCCGCCGTTGTCGGCGGCGTGGAGAGTGATGAGCATATGAGTGAAAGTGTGGCTCTAGAACCTACCCATATCGTCGCCGTCATCGGCGCTGCAACATCGGGTTCCGAAATCGCTCGGATTCTCGCCGAACGCAGCGCCGTCGTCATCGTTTTTGAACAGAACCCGAGACCCTACGGCAAAATCGAAGACGGATTGCCGCGATGGCACGTCAAGCAGCGCCGCGACGAATACGAAGAAATCAATCAACGCCTCGAACATCCCAATATCCATTACGTCCCGCTCACCCGCATGGGCCGCGACCTCGACTTCCAGGAGTTGCGCGAGGCCTGGGGGCTCAGCGCCGTCGTGCTCACGAACGGCGCGTGGCGCGATCGATCGTTTCCGGTTGACGGTGCCGACCAGTTCGTCGATCGCGGGCTGGTTTATCAGAACCCGCTGATTTACTGGTTCAATCATTATCCCGAAGCCACTTACGAGGGACCGCGTTATCAGCTCAGTCCCGGCACCACCGTCGTCGGCGGCGGGCTTGCTTCCATCGACGTCGTCAAGGTCCTCCAAATCGAAATGACCTTGCAGGCGCTCAAGCACCGCGGCATCGAGGAGGACATGCTCAAGCTCGAGCGCGAGGGCATCGATCCCGTGCTCAAGAATCACGGCCTCGCATGGGCCGACCTTGACGTCGCACCATGCCGGCTATTCTATCGCCGCCGCGTGCTCGATATGCCGCTGTCGGATATCGCGCCCGACGCCACCCCCAAGCGCGCCGAGGCGATGCGCATGGCGCGCGCCAAAATTCTCGATAAGGCCCAACGCAAATTCCTCTTCGAATTCCAGGAACTCAGCGTGCCCACCGGACTCGTGGTCGAAGGCGACCGGATGGCCGGCGTCATGATGAGCCGGACTGAAGTCGCCGACGGCAAGGTCCGCACCATTCCCGATTCGGCCCAGCCGGTACGCGCTCCCATGACCATCAGCTCGATCGGCAGCATACCCGAACCGATTCCCGGCATCCCGCAGCGCGGCGAAGTCTATCAGTACATCGACGCCGAGGTCGGCTTGCTGATGGAGGGCGACACCGGCATCTACGCCGCCGGCAACGTCCTCACCGGCAAGGGCAACATCAAGGATTCGCTGGTCAGCGGCACCCAAATCGGAATCCACGTGGCCGAGCGTTACCTGGGTCTGGCTGAAGACGGCAACGGGGCGCCGTTCACCGACACCATGCGCGAAGAAGCCCACAAGGAAGGCCTGCGCATGGCCGCCAGCATCAACGCCCGCGAACCGGTTCCGGCCGATCAGGTCGCTGCGATCATGAAGCGCGTGCGCGAGCGCCAACAGGCGGTCGGCTATGACGGCGACTATCGGGGCTGGCTCAAAAAGGTTACGCCGCCCGATCTCCAATAGAGAGAGCAGATCGCCGCCAGTCACGTCGTCATTGCGGACGGGGGCACGGTAAGGAATCCCGGGATTCTTTGCCCTGCTCGAAATGACAGCCTGGACCCTCTGTGGAGCTTCCATGGCGGCGGCCTTTGCTTCTTGTCCGGCGCGTCGATAGGCTTTACACACGCATTTGTTGGAGGAACCGGGTGGACGATCTCAAGCGAACTGACCCTGATATTTATCGGCTGATCAAGGATGAGGAGCGCTATCAGATCGAATCGGTCCGCCTCATTCCCTCGGAGAATTACGTCTCGCAGGCGGTCCTCGACGCCACCGGATCGGTACTCACCAACAAGTATTCCGAAGGTTACGCCCACAAGCGTTACTATCAGGGCCAGCGCTACGTCGACGAGATCGAAACCCTCGCAATCGAGCGGGCCAAGGCGCTCTTCGGCGCCGAACACGTCAACGTCCAGCCCTATTCCGGGTCCCCGGCAAATCTGGCGATCTATTTCGCTTTGCTGCAACCGGGCGACACCCTCATGGGCTTGTCGCTGCCCCACGGCGGCCATCTCACCCACGGCTGGAACGTCAGCATCACCGGGTCATTCTGGCGTCCGGTGCATTACGTCGTCGATCGCGAAACCCAGCGCATCGATTACGACGTGATTCGCGAGCTCGCGCGCAAGGAGCGCCCGAAAATCATCGTCACTGGCGCCACTGCCTATCCGCGCCAGTTCGATTTCAAGATTTTTGGCGATATCGCCAAGGAGGTCGGTGCCTACCTGCTCGCCGATATCTCGCACATCTCGGGGCTGATCGTAGCCGGCGTTCATCCCGATCCGATGCCCTACGCGGACGTTGTGATGACCACCACGCACAAGACCCTGCGCGGTCCGCGCGGCGCGATGATCATGTGCCGCAAGGAACTCGCCGAAAAGATCGACAAGGCGGTTTTCCCGGGACTCCAGGGCGGTCCGCATAACCATACGACGGCCGCGATCGCGGTCGCATTGAAGGAAGCCGCCACGCCCGAATTCAAGCAGTACGGTGAGCAGATCGTGCGCAATGCCAAAGCGCTCGCTGCGGAGCTAACCGCGCGCGGCTTCAATCTCGTTTCCGGCGGCACCGACAATCACCTCATCCTGATCGACCTGACCAACAAAAAAATTATCGGGAAAAAGGCCGCGCAGGCGCTCGACCGCGCCGGCATCATTTGCAACTCGAACACCGTGCCCTACGATCCGCGCAAGCCCTTCAGTCCGAGCGGTATCCGCATTGGCACGCCGGCCGTGACTTCGCGCGGCATGGCCGAAGCCGAGATGAGGCAAATAGGGATGTGGATCGATCAGGTCGTCGCCCACGCCGATGACGCCGCCGCCATCGCTCGCATCAACGCGGAGGTCGTCGAATTGTGCCGCCGCTTCCCGGCCCCGGGCTGCCGCCTGTTATAGGTCGGCTCGCCGCGGCCTTTGCGAGTGTCAGCGAGGAGATGCTTCACCATGCCTTCGGATTCTTTCAGCCCAGTCGCCTCGTCCGCACCGCTCATCGTTTACATAGACTACAAGAGCCCCTACGCCTACTTGGCCAAAGACCCAACCGATACGATTGGCGACGAACTCGGTATCGAGATCGACTGGCGGCCGTTCACTCTCGACATACCGAGTTACCTTGGCTCCGCCCGGCTCAACCAGCAGGGTAAAGTCGTCGATAACGAGCGCACGCCCGGTCAGTGGAGCAAGGTGAAGTACGCCTATCGCGACGCTCGACGCTACGGATCGCTGCGCGGCATCATCGTGCGGGGCGCCGTCAAGATGTGGGACTCGTCGCTCGCGGGAATCGGCATGCTATGGGCTAAGGGGCAGGGCGGGGCCGTGCTTCGGACCTACTCGAGCCTCGTTTTCGAACGCTTCTGGAAGCGCGAGCTGAACCTCGAGGACGCCGAGGTCATCGCGCGTGTGCTCGACGAGGCCGGCGCACGGACGGCCGGCTTCCAGGAATACGCCTCGGGCGAGGGTCGAGCGCTCCACGATCTCATTCAGCGCGAGGCCTTTGACGCGGGAATCTTCGGAGTTCCGACGTTTGTAATCGGCGGTGAAAAGTTTTTCGGGCGAGAACATCTTCCGCGAATTCGATGGATGCTCACGGGACGCTCCGGTGCGCCTCCTGACATTGCGTACGCGGGTTTCGCCGCCGCACCTGCTGCGGGCGAACTCGTCAGTCGGCGGCTGCCGGTGGCGATCGATTTCAAGAGTCCGCATGCGTATCTGGCGATCGGGCCGACTTGCGCGATGGCCGACGAGCTCGGCGTCACTATCGATTGGCAACCTCTGATCGTCCCGCCGTCGAGAATAGCGCCACCGCCTCCGTCTGGAGACGACCGCGGCGCCCGCCATCGCCAGATTCGCGCCGACTATCTGGCGCGCGATATCGCCCGCTACGCCGCCGACCGCGGCCTCACACTCGGCGGCCCCCAGCAGCGCAAGGATTCGGCCCTGGCTGCGATCGGTCTGTTATGGGTTCAACGGCAGGCTCCGTCGCTCGCGCGCGCATACGTCGAGCGGGTCTTCGAACGCTATTGGCGCGACGATCTCGACATCGAAGACGAGCGTTCGATTCGAACCTTGCTCGGCGATATCGGCGTCCCGGTTTCCGGATTCGAGGCATTCACAAAGGGCGACGGCGCCAACGACCTTGCGCGAATTCAAACGGAGCTTCGAGACCGGGGCGTGTTCGAGGTGCCGACTTATGTGCTCGATGACGAACTATTTCTTGGACGCCAGCACTTGCCGGTACTTCGCTCCCGCCTTTGCGCCGGAAGTGCGGCACCACGAAGCTGAAGTTGACGACACAGTCCTACGTGTCGGTCGCGCATGAGCTAGCCGCGTGCGCCAGCGTCATTCACTAAAGCGGGGCGTCCGAAACCTTGTGAGGTTTCAATGAAATAAGAGTCCTCCGTTCCGCAACCATCGGCTTTGGTCTTTTTGCCTCGAACCGCATTCCCGGTCCCCGCGTGACTTTGTGGTTTATGCGAGCATCGCGAACGCCAATCATCGATAAAGACATTCGCGCGGGCGGCGTCGCCGCCAGCAGCGTCGACAGTCCGATCACGCCGAGCAGCATTAACGCTTCGGCGCCGACCGTGCGCAAGAACGCGCGCCGCGCCGACGGCTGTTCGGTCGCTGGAACCAGCCAGAAACGATTGTATGCCCCCATCGCAAGCACCAGCGAGAATCCCGTCAGTTTCAGCAACAGCTCTCGCCCGTACAAAGAATAGACCAGGTGGTTGAGGCGATGACCCAGCCCTTGGTACGCGAGGTAGATTCCACTGGCGATTAAAATCGCCACTGACCACGACGCGAGAGTTGACAGCACCCGCGCCGCTTCGCTCTGGATGCGCGACGAGGCGTCGGCGGATTGTGCAAGCACCCAGTAGCCAAACAGCGCGCCAATCCAGGTCCCCGCCGCCAGCATATGAGTGAAGCGCACCGCGATTGCCAACAGGCCGAAATCGATCGCGTGACTCAGAATGCATCCCTGAGCCATCAGAGCTGCGCATAATATCACAAGGGTGAGCGTGCGCGCCCGGTCGCCCAGCGGCATCCATGCCGCTATCGGGAGCGCCGCGGCGACTGGCAGCCGCCATTCCCACGTATGCCCAGAATGGGTCTGCGTGAGGACTTCGCTGAGCAGTGGCAGCGCGCCTCGCCAACTCGCGCCCGCCATCCCTGCGACCTGGTTCACGAACATCAGCACCATCAGCAGCGCGATTATCAGGGCGAACATTCGCCACCAGCCCCGGAGCATCCGCTCGAGGGACAAGCTCGCCACTTCGCCGATATCCGCCGACAGCCTGAGCATCACGCACAGCGTCGCGCTGCCGAAAATAAGCGTCTGTCCCAGAACGGCCGGCCACGCGAGCAGTGCGGCCAGCCATTCTGGCTTCATCTCCATTGCGGGCATATCGATCAGTTCGTATTCGCCACGGTGAAGGTATAGGAACCCTGCGTATGATGGGTGTCGATTGAGACCACGCGCCATTTCACGGTGTATTGGCCGGGACTTAGCGGTTTCACCGGCACCGTGAGTTCATAGCCGTCGGCGCTTAGCTTCGGCTTCGCGGCGGCTTGGTCCTCGCCCGCCGCATTCAATACGCGCAGCGAGTCGAACAGCTTCTCGATCGGAGCGTTGTACTTGATCGTTACCTGAGCCGGCGGCGCCGTCACGGTGGCGCCGGCCGATGGCGATTCATGCTCGGGGAACGAATGGGCCCAGGCCGCAGGCGCCGCCCCGATCATCAGCACTGCCAGCAGTCCGACGGATAGCAATCCTTTTGGGGTCTTCATAATTCACCAAATCCTCGATTGATGGTCCAGTTGCCCACCTTCGGAAAAATCGAATCGTAAAAGATGTCCAGCACACCAACTACTGACGCGTGATTTCCAGGCCTGCTCGCGTTGTTCAACGCGAACTGGGTGCCGAGCGCTAATTCGAAATTATAGCCAACATAGGCAATTCCCGGCGTTGCCAGGAGAGTTGGGAACGTCTCCCCAGATGGGCCGGTGATCAATTGGTCATAATTGATTTCGTTAAATAGAAACATATTTCGCAACGGCCACTTCAAACCGATATCCTGTACGTTGTTGCTCAGATACGGGAGCGAATATTCGAGCACTCCGTCGGCGAACATCTCATGGCTGGTATGGCCGCCCAACGCCGGCGTGTAGCCGAAATCGCTCTGAATTCCAAACGGCCGCAGGTACTTCAGCAGCGGCCGGTTCGGAATGTCGCCCATCCCTTTTTCCCACAGCAGAAGTGGTCCGAGGCGCGTGTGATTTTGCTCCTGAACTGAACTGTTGCCGACCGGCAAATCGAGTTCAGCCCCAATCGACATCAGGAACTCGTGATCCAGTGAGTAATAAAGTGCGTACTTGGTAAACAGCTCGAGGTTGTCGAATCCCTCCTCGCTTGGACCTTCGTACGGAGAAACGTGTTGCCACGAATTGCCGCCGCCGATACTGAACCGCGGAACGTAATTCGCGTCCTCGTACAGTATCTTCTCGATCGAAAAGCCGATCGAGTAGGTATTTGCGTCGGCGCTCCTGACCCATTGAGGTTGCAGTACGTCGAACTCATTGGCTGGTGTCGGATCCTCAGTCACGATCGGCTCGATGAACATGTAGTCGCCGATCACCCCGTGCGCGAGCGCTACACGGGCCGAGCCGAAAATGAGCAGTACTATAGCGAGACTGTAAAGCCGCTTAATCATGTGTAACCTCTCTCGCGATTCCGGCCGAAAGGCGTTGACGAAATCACCGTTCGGCGCGCCGCACGTGAATCCGTGTGCGGATCAGCGCCGGAAATTCATAGACCTGGAGAGAGTGCGTTCAGGCGAGTGTCTTCGGCGGAGGCGGGTCGGGAGCTTCGCTGACCCGATCGATTACCGCAACGTCCGCGGCCTCGGCGGGACCGCGATCCACGATCATGATCGAAAATGAAAATTCCGTAAACGATGGCAATGTGCACGCCGCGCCGCCCGCCGTGAGTACCGGAAGCGGATCGCAGATGTCGAGCGTGAATGCCGGCCCTGATTTGTGCCCGCCGATAACCGGACTTGCCGCTATTGGAATACTGCCGACCAGCACGGCGAATACCAGCGCTTGTGCGATCTGCCAGCCATGGCGGCGAGGGTTCAAAACAGCTTTCGCCCCTTTTCTAGCGTCGCGACTTCAACCTTGACAGTGTCGCCGTGCTGTAATGTCTTGAGATGAACCGGCCTGCACGATGCCACCCCCGTCTGCATCTGGTCGAGCTTGTAGCGATTTCCACACAGTCGGCAAATCAGGAATCCATGGGCGATCGTGTAGCCTTTGTGAAAGCGAAAGCATTGCTGGCAGGCGTCGAATGCCGAATGCAGAGAGCCATCAAGTGCGCGAGCCAGTACGAAGCGAATCTTATGGCCAGTGCGATCCCGATAACAGTAAAACCGCGCTGTGCCGGGCTTCAACCCGTCCACTCGCGCCGTTACGACGACACCGCCGGTCAGCGGGGTGCAGCGCGGTCGAAGCACCGGCCCCGCAGCAATCGCGATACCGATCGCGATTGCAACGATCGCCAGAATCGTCGTGAGCCGGCTTCCTTTCATCGCATATCTCGATTGCAATTTCAGGAAGACGTTACGCGGCTAAAAACATCCCGACTTGTAACATGTCTATTTCTGTTGAATCGATTTAATGTAGGCAACCAGCGCGGCGATTCGCGCCTTGGCCTTAGCTTCGCTCTCAGCGGAAAACTCTTTCCCCGGTTCCTGGAAGTTGACTCCCCAGAAGGGCATGTCGAACCGTTTATGCGACGGGATCGTCTTGCGCCCGTCAACCATGTCTTCAATTTTTTTCACCGGAAACACGCCGCCATTCTTCATCGTGATCAATGTGAGATTCGATGGATGAATGTTGGGTAGCATCTTCAGTTCCGGACCGTGGCCCTTGCCGTTGAGACCGTGGCACGGTGCGCAATGATTGTCGAAATCCTGTTTGCCGCTGGTCGGATGCTCCTCGCTCGCCGGATGATAAACGTCGGGCTCCTGAGCGAGCGCCGCAATTGGCGCAATGATCGTGATCGCGAAGCCCAACGCCAGTACGCTGACGGCGGATGTAAGAACGGTAGTTAAAGTTCGCACACTGCTCCTCCAGATCGATCGACGACGGAAAATTGCACGATATACCGTATCGGTCTCGCCCAACAGAATCACACGGATGCCGCCAAACGCAATGAATCAAGCTGGCAGCGCAACTCACTCACCGCCACATTTCGATACGATCGCGAGGCCCACCTCATTCGAATTTACCGGCTGACGCACGCTCGCTCTCCGGGCGTTCGCGCGCGGCGCCCAATTCGGCCAACACTTTTTCGGCTTCGTGTTCGAGTACGGTGCCGCGAAAGAAGTCGGGATTCATTCCGGCGTGCAGCTTGATCGGATTGACGAAGACGAAATCGCGGAAATCATCTTCGGTCATCAGGCCGTGCTCGACACCCTCGTACGCTTCGATCGCGGCATTGCGCAAGTCGGTGAGGTCGTAGTGACCGAGATCGGAACCATAGACGGCATTGAGCCGTGCACCGAGCGGATTGCGCTTGGTGTCGAAAGCGAGCGAGGTCATGCGATCGTCGCCCTCGCAGCCGAAGAAAAAATTCGGCACGAAGCGATCGTAAACATCCTGCCGGCTCTTGATCCCGCAGGCGCTCCATTCGTCCCGCTCTGACGGATCGGTACCACCGCCACCTTCGAGTTCCGATGGAACGAGATTTCCGTCGAGGCGGCCCGCGGTAAATTTCCCGCCATACTCGGCGCAAAGCTTGCGATACAGATTCAGGTCGAGGTTGGCGGGATTGACCTGGTCCATCATCGGCAGGCTGCGCTTGTGCCATCGCTCATACAATGCGCAGTAAAGATTTACCGCCCAGCCGACGCCGCCCTCTTTGAAGGCGAATTTCAGCGTGGGGAAGCGCCGCGTGACACCGCCGAGAAAAAGCGCCTTGCAGATGCCCTCGGCAGCGGCCGCGAAGTGACCGATCTGGTTGTAGATGAAGCTCGAAATCGAGGTCCGCATGCCCCAATTGAGCCCGAACGAATGGAATGTCGGCGCGATACCAAGCTCGACGCATTTCGCCCACACCGGGTCGTAATCGTAAGCGCTGTCGAGGCAGAGGTTGTCCATCCACGTCATGTGACGAGCGAACTCGGGCGCCTGTTTTGCCAGACCCGGTATGGGCCGCCGCACGAAGCCCGCCATCATCACCACCTTGAGTCCCAGCTTCGCGACGTGCTCAAGCTCCTCGATAGCTTCGGCCGGCGTATGCATCGGGACGCATGCGGCCGGCGTGATGCGATCGGCAAATTCGCGAAAGATGTCGGCGTGGTAGTTGTTGAAAGCACGGCAAGTGACGCTGCGCAGTTCATCGTCGCCGATATGCGCTGCGAACAATCCCTGGCTCGGATTGAGCACGGTGAAATCGAGTCCCATCTCGTCGAGCCGCTGGTAAAGCAATTTCGGCAGCGCCGCAGTGGCGCGGTCGTACGTGTTTTTGGTCGGGTAGGGCCACCAGACCGGACGCGGTACGCGAAATTCGCTCCGCTCCTCGCGCGTGATGTGATTCCAACGAAAGTAAAAGGCGGTATCCGGCGCGGTCTTGTAGTGCTCGAGCATCGCGCTGCCGCCGGCTTCGCGGATGTAATCGAGCAGGGCCGGCTCGAACTCCACCACGTGACCGTCCGAATCGATTATCGGATGACCGACGCGTTGGCGAAGCTCGGCCGAGCGGGTGCTGTGCGGTTTGTTATTACTCATAAGTGGTGAACTCCATCGCATCCACCACTTTGCCGCCGCTGCCGATTCGGTGCAATCGCACACGGCCCGGCGCCGCACATCAGCGAATCATCAGCGAAGCCAGCCGGAGGAACTCAGGGCCGCAGTTCGTAGAGCACCGCGAAGTCGTCTCTGATCGGCAGGCGCGTGAAGCGCGAGAAACCGGCGGCGCTGGCGAGCTCACGCGCTTTCGGCTCGCCCATCGCCGCACCGATACCGGCGCCGCCGTGGGCGAGTGACGTCGTCATGCAATAGAGCGTGCTCACCGAATAAGCCATCTTGCCCATTGGCCGGATGTTTTCCTGCACCTCGTTCGAGATGTTGAGTTCTTGCACGAGGTAAGTGCCGTCGGGCTTCAGGGCGCGCCGGATGCCGCTCATCAGGGCGACCGGATCGACGGAATCGTGAACCACGTCGAAGGTCGAGATGAAGTCGAAGTCCCGCTCGGGCAGGCTGGTGCCGTTGGCGACTTCGAAGGTTGCGCGATCGCCGACACCGGCCGCCTGTGCATTGCGGCGCGCGCGGTCGATTGACTCGGCGTGGATATCGAATCCGACCACGCGAACCTTGGGAAACGCTTGCGCGATCATGATCGCGGCAAGGCCGCCACCGCATCCGACGTCCGCCGCGAGGCCTCCGGCCTGAAAACTCTCGACTACCTGCGGCATCGCGGGAATCCATTTGCGCAGCAGCTTGTGCTGATAGCGAGTGCGCGAGTTGCGTTCGGCTGCCTCGAAAAAGGATTGCGGGTATTCGGCCTGCGTCACGCCCGTGCCGCTGCGAAAGGCCTCGGCGACTTTGGGCGCAACGCTGACGGCGGCCTGCGCCATTTGAAAATAGCTCCCGATGAAAAACGGCGAATTTTCGTCGGCGAGCGCCGCTGCATACTCGGGCGTGAGCAGGTAGGTATCGGCGCCCGCATCGTATTCGACGTAACGCGCGGCGGCCATCGCGCCCAGCCATTCGCGCACATAGCGCGCACTCAGGCCGCTCCTTTGTGCGAGCCCGTCGATCGTCACCGGTCCCGCCCCGGCCATCGCCTTGAACAAGCCGACGCGATCGCCGATGAAGCACAGCGCGCCGTGCACCATCGACGCGACGTCGCCGACGACCCCCTGGGCAACCTGTTTGGCCTTTTCCAGATCGAGATTAGTTGCGCCTTTCGCCATTGCAGTGTCTCCGGGTTTGCGCCGTCCGGGCGCGTGTGTCGTCGTTGCAGAGCTGATTCGTCCAAGCTCACCGCCTCAGTGTCATCCGGCCATCGTGAGTCCGCCGCTGATACTGACGACCTGGCCGGTCGCGTAATCGGCGTCCGCTGAGGCAAAGAATGCGACCGCGCCCGCAAGGTCTTCGGGCTTGCCCAGCCGGCGCATCGGGATGCCGCGCTTCATCGCGTCCAGCACCTTCGGCTGAGTCGCCATCACGCCCTGCAGCAGAGCGGTTTCTGTGGGCCCGGGACAGACTACATTGACGTTGATATTGTTGCGTGCGAGTTCCCGCGCCAGGGTTTTCGAAAACGCGATGATCGCGCCCTTGCATCCCGAATAGACCGCTTCGCCCATCGAACCGACGCGTCCGGCGTCAGACGCGATCGAGACGATCTTACCGTGGCCGCGCGCCTGCATCCCGGGCGCGACCGCTTTGCAGCAATGAATGACACCGCGAAAGTTGATGGCAATCACGCGGTCCCAGGTCTCGGGCGCGCTCTCGACGAACGGCTCCAGCTTGTCCCATCCAGCGTTGTTAACCAGGATGTCGATTGGGCCCACTTCGCGCTCGACGCGTTCAACCGCCGCCATCGCGCTCTCGAGGCTCGTGACGTCGAGCCGCACGGCGCAGGCTTGATTGCCAGCCGCCGTGATTTCCGCCGCGGTCTGGCGCGCGACATCTTCGTTGATATCGCAGATCGCTACCTTCGCTCCTTCGGCGGCGAGCCGTGTCGCGATCGCGCGTCCAATTCCTTGCGCCGCGCCGGTTACGATCGCGACCTTTCCATTAAGCCGGACGATTCCCGCTGCCATCTAAGTCCACTCCTTGCAACAATTCATAAACTGGCTATTCGAATGACTAGTAACTGACGCATGCTCGGCTTCGCTGTCACGTCCGCCGATCCGGTCGGTCGCGCAGCGCGAGCATCCAGCACTGAAACTAGCCAATGGTCCAGCCGCCATCGACTATGAATGGCGCGCCGGTCGCGAATGATGCGTCATCGCTCGCGAGGAACAACGCCATCTTTGCGATTTCCTCGGGCTGGCCGATGCGGCCGAGCGTCGAGATGCGATGGATGGCGCGCTCGGACATCGTGCCGCCGCCCTGAATTCGCGAAACCATCGGAGTGTCGATCGCGCCCGGGCAAATCGCATTGACGCGGATGTTGTGACGGCCGTATTCGAGCGCGGCGACTTTGGTGATTGCGATCACCCCCGCCTTGGCTGCGCAATAGGCCGACGAATTGCGCAGGCCGACCAAGCCCGCGATCGACGCCGTATTGACGATCGCACCGCCGCCGCCTTCGATCATGTGCGGAATCGCGTATTTCATGCCGAGCCACACGCCGCGCAGGTTGATCGCTATTACACGATCGAAGTCTTCCTCCGCGAGCTTCAAGATCGGTTTGGCTTTTCCCTCGATTCCGGCGTTGTTGTAAACGATGTTGAGCGCACCGAATTTCTCGACCGCCGCCGCGACCATCGCCTGCGCATCGGCGGTTTTGGAGACGTCGGCCTTCACCGCGATTGCCTTGCCGCCGGCGGCCTCGATCATGCGCGCCGTCTCCTGCGCCGCCTTTTCGTCGATATCAACGGCCGCGATTGCGGCGCCTTCCTGAGCGAACAACAGCGAGGCGACGCGTCCCATGCCCGAACCCGCGCCCGTAATCAGTGCGATTTTATTTGCCAGCTTCATCCAGACTTCTCCAGCATCGAAATTAATTGGATTCGACGATTCGCCCGGTAGCTTAGCGCATTCCGCGCCACCGGCGTTAGCGCGACGCCGACGTTACAGCTCCGTGCGATCCGTCGCGTTGGCGAGTATCCCCGATGATGGCGCTGCCGCCGTCCGGCGTTGTATACGTCAGCAAATCAGCAGGAGGAAATCCACAATGGACTACAGCGATTACGAATTTCTGAAGGTTGAAACGGTGGACCGCGTCGCGACGCTGACATTGAATCGGCCCGACTCGTTGAACGCCGTAAACAGCCGGATGCATCACGAACTTGAGCAAATCTGGATCGACCTGCGCGGCGACCGCGACGTCAACGCGATTCTGTTTACCGGCGCAGGGCGGGCGTTTTGTGCCGGTGGCGATGTCAAGGGGATGGCCTCCGGAACGCTGGTCAACGCCGCCAAAAGCACCGATCGCTTCGACCGCGGGCCAATCGCCGCGTTCAACGGCCGCCGCGTGGTCGAGAACATGCTCGACGTCGAGCAGCCGATCATCGGCGCGATCAACGGCGACGCGGTCGGCCTCGGCGCGACACTCGCATTGTTGTGCGACATCACCGTGGTGTCCGAAAAGGCGCGCTTCGCCGATACGCATGTGAAGGTCGGCGTGGTTGCCGGTGACGGCGGTGCGGTGATTTGGCCGTTGCTGATCGGACCGCATCGCGCCAAGGAATTCCTGATGCGCGGGAACTTCATCAATGGCGCCGAAGCCGGACGTATCGGGATGGTGAACTACGCGGTGGCGCCCGATCAGGTGATGGGGCGGGCGCGTGAAATTGCGCAAGAACTAGCCGACGGCCCGACCTGGGCGATCCGCTGGAGCAAGCTGTCGGTCAACAAATGGCTCAAGCAGCAGGCCAACCTGATTCTCGACGCGTCGCTCGCGTATGAGATGATGACTTTCAAGACCGAGGACCATAAGGAAGCGGTCAAGGCTTTCGTCGAGAAGCGGAAAGCGAATTTCGTGCGGACTTCGGACGAATAGTAATTGCCGCGGCGGGCGGCGCGCTGGTGCCGCCCGCATTCGCGACGACCGCGGCGAGGCTCTTCTCCGCCAGCGCATGGAGCATTAGCGCCTGTGCGACCGCGGCCGCGTCGCCCCAGTGCGCGGTGGCTCGCCGAACCTCTGCGGCTGAGGGCGCGATTCCATTGGTACGGCCTGTGGATGGCGATGCGCCGCCACCGAAATATGCAATTCCCACCGCCTTGCGCACGCCGAGGTCGCCCGCGACCACGCGCGCGCGGCCGAGGCTTCGCGCGAGGATCCATTCGGCCGTCCATACACCGATACCGCGAATCGCCGTCAGCCGTGCGATTACCTCGTCGTCGGACAATCGTTCAAGCATCTCCATAGTCAGTCCGGCGTGGGCGACTAGGCGCGCAGCATTAATTATGTAGTCGGACTTGCTATTGGTAATTTGAAGAGCGCGAATATCGGATATCTCGAGAGTGGCTATTCGAGCCGGATCGAGACTATAGACGACGCGGCCGTCGACGCTATGCATGCGCCCGAAGGCCTCTGCCAGCCGCCGCCGGCAGGTCGCCGCCCAGCGAAGATTCACCTGCTGCGCAGTGATACATCGAAGCAGTGCAACGAAAAGATTCGTGTGGCGCACGGAGCGCACCGCCGGATAGCGCGCGTCCAATGCCGCGATGACGCGGTCGTGCGCACGGAGGCCGGCGAAGTCCGCGGGCGGTAGCACGAACATCGACTGCACGAGGCGCTCGAGTTCGCCGCGAGCGCGCGAATCCTCGGCCGTCACCCGAACCTCCAGAGCGTAGCCCGCAAATTCGAACGTACATGCGTATGCAATTGGTCGCCCGCCGAGCGTAATCGTGCGTACCAGGACCTCGCCATCCCAGCGATCGAGCAGGTCGTCGCCCGAGCGGCGGAACATCTTGAGCGATGAGGCATAGTCGATCGGATGCTCGATGCGAACGGTGAACTGAGATGCGGTTGGCATCATGATTGTGCGGCGAAATGCCTGGGCGGTTTCGTCAGGGACAGTCGATGGTAGATTCCCCCGGTCACGGCTGCAAGCGTCAATGGAAGTCGTGCGACGGCGGCACCGCACCGCGCAGCCGCATTTCCCGAAAGCGGCGGGCGCGTACATGAATCACGCCTTGTTGCTTCTGCAACGGTCCCTCGACCATCAGCAGCGATGCGCGATGGAGCAGGGTGCGATTGGCCTGGAACAGATCGGGAGTGACTATTACATTTGCAATTCCGGTCTCGTCTTCGAGCGTGATAAAGAGGAAGCCTTTGGCGGTTCCCGGCCGTTGCCGCACGATGACGGAGCCGGCGGCCTTCACCCACGCACCATCGTTTGCATTAGCTAGTTCGGCCGCACTGAGTGTTCCACGCGCGCGCAGCCGCGTCCGCAGATGGGCCATCAGATGAGGTCCCGCGGTGACGCCGGTGGCAGCATAGTCGGCGAGCGTTTCTTCGACCGGCCTCATTTTTGGTAGCGCCGGCGTGCGTGTAGCCTGCGCCGTGTCGCCGGCATCCTCGAGCGCGGAGGGAGCGGCGCCGGCCAGCAGGCTGGCGGGGTCGCGCTCGACCGCGGCCGCTTGCCAAAGGGCCTCGCGGCGCGTCAACCCGAAGGCGGCGAACGCACCGGCGTATGCGATCACGTCAAGTTCGCGCTTGTTCAGGGCGACCCGCGCGGTAACGTCGGCGATCGATGCGAACGGCCGTGCGCGGCGCTCGCGCTCGATGCGCAGGCCGGTCTCCGCACGCAGGCCGGCGATGTATTTCAGGCCGAGGCGAATCGAATTCCGCTCGATGGTGCAGAGCCAATCGGATCGTCCGGCGTCGATCGGATGAAGCGGTACGCCATGGCGTTCGGCGTCTTTGACCAGCGTGGCCGGATGGTAGAAGCCGAGCGGGTAGCAGTTGAGCATCGCGGTGAAGAACGCCGCCGGATGGTGACATTTAAGATAGGCCGAGGCGTAGGCGATGAGCGCGAAGCTGGCGGCGTGCGATTCGGGAAAGCCATAGAGCGCGAACGACGTTATCGAGCGCACGATATTATCGGCAACCGCGCCCGCGATACCGTTGCGCGCCATCCCGTCGCGCAGCCGCCGTTCGATTTTTTCCATCCGCACGATCGAGCGCTTGAAGCCCATCGCGCGGCGCAATTCCTCGGCCTCGCCGCCGCTGAAGCTCGCCACCGTCATCGCCATCCGCAGCAGTTGCTCCTGAAAAAGCGGGACGCCAAGCGTGCGCCGCAGGATCGGTTCGAGTGCGGGATGGTCGTAGCGGACCGGCTCGCGGCCGTTGCGCCGATCGAGATACGGATGAACCATGCGGCCGACGATCGGGCCGGGGCGGATGATCGCGACTTCGACCACCAGGTCGTAAAACGTGCGCGGCTTCATCCGCGGCAGCGTCGCCATCTGGGCGCGGCTCTCGACCTGGAATACGCCGACCGTATCGGCAGCCTGCAACATCGCGTAAACCGCGGGGTCGTCGGGCGGCAGATGGGCGAGGTCAAGCTCGACGCCGTCATGCGCGCGCACCAGCGGAATCGCCTCTTCCAGCACCGCCAGCATCCCGAGCCCGAGCAGATCGATCTTGATAATGCCGAGGTCGGCGCAATCCTCCTTGTCCCATTGCACGACGATCCGCCCGGGCATCGTGGCCGGCTCCAGCGGCACGATTTCGTCGAGCGGGCCCGCGCCGATCACCATGCCGCCGCTATGCTGTCCGAGATGCCGCGGCAGGCCCTCGAGCCGCCGCACCAGCTCCGTCAGCATTTGTACTCGCGGCGCGCCGGGATCGACTCCGCCCTTGCGCAGCAGCGCGGTAAATTCGTCGTGCTGGTCGCGAAATTCATAGACGTAGTTGAGCCGTGCGAGGCGATCGACCTGGTCGGGCGGGAAGCCCAGCACCTTGCCGATTTCGCGCACCGCGCTGCGCACGCGATAGGTAATTACATTAGCGGTCATCGCGGCGCCCCGTTCGCCATAGCGCCGATAGACGTACTGGATGACCTGCTCGCGCCGCTCGCCGCTCGGCAAGTCGATATCGATGTCGGGCCATTCGCCGCGCTCCTCGGAGAGGAAACGCTCGAACAGCAATTCCATCCGCACCGCATCGACCGCCGTGATTCCGAGCGCGTAACAGACGGCCGAGTTCGCCGCCGACCCGCGTCCCTGCGCCATGATCCGATGCTCGCGGCAGAACTGCACGATGTCCCACACGATCAGGAAGTAGCCGGCCAGTTTGAGTTTCGCGATTATTGCGAGCTCATGATCGAGTTGGCGCCGTATGCGATCGTCGAGCCGCTGCCAGCGTTCGCGCGCACCGGCTTCGGTCAGCGCTCGCAAATAGCTGTCGGGCGTTTCGCCCGGTGGCAGCGGGTAGTCGGGGAAGCGGTAGCCAAGGTCGCGCAGGGTAAATTCACAGCGATCGGCGATGGTGCGCGTCGCAGCAATCGCACGCGGCAAGTCGCGAAACATCTCGACCATCGCGCCCGGCGTTTTCAGATGGCGTTCATGGTTGACCCACAGCGCCCGTCCCGCCTCTTCGAGCGTCGTCCCGAGCCGGATGCAGGTCATCACGTCGAGCAGTGCGCGCTCCAGATTGTCGCCCGCGCTCCAGGCCGGCGCCACTCGCGCGACGCGGGATTTGCCGCGCCGCCCGTCGAGTGCGATCGAATCGGCCGGGACGCAACTGTGCAACTCCGTGGGTGCGCCGACGCTGCGTCCGCTGCCCGCCGCCCCGCGTGTGAAGCAGACGTCGTTGGTCGCGACCAGCGGCACGTGGCAGCTCTCGGCCAGTGCGATCAGCTTGCGGTTCAGCCGCTCCTCATCGGGATCCAGATGGCGCTGCACGTCGATAAAGAAATTGCCCGCGCCGAAGATCGCGCCCAGCCGATCGCATAGCGCGCGCGGGTCGGCCCCGCGAATCAGGCGGCGCGCGAGCGGACTGGTGGCGCCGCCGGCGAGGCAGATCATCCCGGTGCCGAAGCGTTCGAGATCCTCCAGCGTGATCCGGCTCTCGCCCTTGGCCGGGTATCTGGGCGTGCCGTTGGCGTCCGACCCGAGCCGGCGCAGCTTGGACGCGGTGATCATGCGGCACAGATTGCGGTAGCGTTCGCGATCCGGCGCCAGCACGTAAAGCCGCGCCGCCGTGGCGCTGGCCGCGGTCAGCCCGCCGCTCGCATCGTCGAGCACCAGTTCCGCGCCGACTATCGCCTTGACCCCGGCCTCCGTCGCGGCCTGGTAGAAACGCGGCGCGCCGTATAGCCCGTCGCGGTCGCCGAGTGCGATCGCATCGTAACCGAGCACCGCGGCGCTTTCGGCGAGCTCTTCGGGCGTGCTCGCACCTTCGAGAAAGCTGAACGCGCTGCGCGCCCTCAGTTCGACGTATTCTGAGCGGCCGCTCATGCCGGGCGCACCGGCAAGCCGCGTAACGATTTCATAGAGCGCCGATACTCAGTCGTAAATTCCATCGACGAACCATTGCCCCGAAATGAGATCGCAATAGATGCGATAGACGCCGCCGTCGGCCAGCGCGAGGTCGTAATAGTCGCGCGCGTGAAGCGCCGGTGCGGACGCATCGGCCGTGCCCTTGGCATCGTCCGCGCCATCCCCACCATCCGCATCATCCCCATCATGGCCATCGCGCGTCGCCGCGCCGTCGCCATTCGCGATCGCCCACCATTCGCCTTGCCGCCGCCACGGACCCGCCGCCGATATCACCCGCGCGCATACGTTCGCCCCGCGCACGAATTCGGGCGTCTCGCGCACGCACATCACCTCGACCTCCTGGGCCGGGCGCATCGTTCGCATCACCATCCGCGCGACGTTGTTGGTCGCGGCCACGGTGTCCATCAGTTCAGTTTGCGGCGGCGGGGGAGGGGGAGGGGCGAAGCGGCCGAACCGCACCGCCTCGGGACGATACGAATTCGCCGGCGCGATACGCCCGACGCGATCGGGTCCGCAGAGCGCCGCGATACGCGCGATCGCCGCCTCGAGCCGGTCGGGCGCCGGCGCCGGCGGCAGGAACATGTCGGATTGCGCCGGGCGCGCCGCACGCGGTTCGATCGTCAGCCGTATAGTCTCGACCGCGGCCGGCGGCGGGGATGCTTCGAGGTTCAGCGTCACCAGTGTGAGCAGCGCACGCACTTCGAGCGTCGGTGCCGCGACCGCTACACGCCGGTCGTCGCGACGGCGATCCGCGAGGTCCAGCGCCAGCGTGATATCGCCGGCGACCAGCCCGCGCATCTGCAGCCGCTCCGTCAATCGCGCGATCATCGCGCGCATCACGAAGGCCAGCGGCTCAATCGTCTCGATCCCGTATTCCAGCTCGATCGACTCGGCGAAGACCTCCGCGCGCGGCCGCATCGCGATACGCGTCGAGTCTTCGCCGCGCGCCAGCCGCATCAGGCCCGCCCCGCGGTTCCCCAGCCGGCTGCCGACCGCGCGCGCATCGAGCCGCGCGAGTTCTCCCAGGCGTCGGATACCGAGGCGTTTCAGCATCAGTTCGAGATCGTCGCCGCGTGCGTTGACGCCGAGGTCGAGCAGGTCCAGCGGCATCCAGTCGAGAAATTCGCGCTCGCGTCCGGCCTCGATTACGCGGGCGCCGCCACAACGCGCCGCCAACCGCGCGATCTCCTTGCCCGCCGCGAGTCCCACCGCCGCGTCGAGCCCGACCCGCCGTGCGCGCCGCACCAGTTCGGCCACGATCGACTCTTCGACGGTGTTCGCCTCGCAATGGTCCTGCGGATTTTTACGCGCGGCGTGCGCAGACCGATAGAACCGCTCCGAGCCGGTCAGGTCGAGCCATACGCATCCCGGCGCGTGCTCCTCGATCACCGGCGAGATCGATTCGGCGACATCGATCAGCGCGTCACCCGCCGCACGTTCAGCCGCCGGCGACGGATTAATCGCGACCAGATCGGCAATCAATGCGCGGGCCTGCGCGACCGTCATCCCGGGACGCACGCCCAGCGCCCGCGCCTGCGCCGAAACCTGGCTAAGCTCGCTATTTGCGCCGTATGCCTTATGCGTGCCCGGTGCGTTATACGCACTATGTGCATTATATGAATGCCGTCCGCCGCCGCGTCCCGCATCCCCCGCACCGTCGGTCGAGCGGCGCGCCGAAGTCGTCCGGATCAGCGCGAAAGGCCGCTCGCGCAGTTCGGGATTCGCCCGTATGACCGCCGCCAGCGGAAAATCGGCGACCAGCACGCACGCGATTCGCGCTCGATTAGGCGCGGATGCCACCCCCTGAAATTCGCTGGAAGCCATCGCCAATGTTCCATCGCTCAACGCGCGACGGCGCGCCGGCCACTGCTATGCGCGGTTCCTGAAAAACGAGCTGGTGCCGGGCCATCTGCCCGCGGCGTCGAATCGGGCGAGCACGCGGCGGCGCGCCCGGCCGCGATCGCAGGATCGGCCAGCGCGCTCCAGCTTGCCGCACCGCCCGAACCGCCAAGCTTGTTGCGCGCGACGCGCGCCTCGACCGTCAACCCGTCGAACAGCATCGGCGCGCCGCCGCTCGCCCGGCTGAAACATGCGCGATTTCGGCTCAGCATCAGGCTCAACGCCGCGAACGTTCCGCACATCCGATATGGCGCGAGTACCAGCACTGCGGCGCCGCTGCGTTCCGCGCCATGGGCCAGCCGCAACGCCGCACTCTGCGTGAAGGCGCCGAGTCGTCCATCGAAATCGCTCGCCGCCCCGCAATCGATCACGACCAGGCCGAATCCCCCGGCTGCGAGAATCCATTCGGCCGCCTTCAGCACGATCGTGCCGGCGCGCCGCCGTGCATTTCTCCCGGCCGGCAGCGCGACCCACAGCATCCGCGCGAGATCCACACCTGCCGCCGCCATACTGGCGGGGTCGAAACCGCCACCGGCATCGATCCACGCGGCAACCTCGCCGCGCGCGGTTACCGACGCCGTAAAGGATGCCGCCAGCGAGGTCTTGCCCGCGCCGGGATTACCGATGATTTCGCTGATCCGGCCGCGCACGATTCCGCCGCCAATCAGGCGATCGACGGCGGCGATCCTGCACTCAAGCCGGCGCTCCTTGCGCGTCAGCTCGCGCCCGCGAAAGACTCCGGTAATCCCAAGTAATACTTTAGATTGTAATGGCGATTCAGGATGAACTGCGGGCGGCCGTGGTCGTGCCGATACGTCGGCAGTAGAGAATCCGGCATTCCGCGACGATACGGCCGCGGTCTCCTCGATAGCTGCCGCCGCTTCCGCTTCAGGCGAATAACGGCGCTCTGCGACGCTCGCGAAGAATGGTAACGCCATTGCCATAGCGAACCATCTTTCGCCTTTTTTTCGCTTCCGTCAACGCTCCCTAGGGTTAGTAGAGAAGCAACCCGTGTGCTTCTCCCCCTCATGATATTCGTCTTTCCTTCGCCAAACACCAGCTGCCTAAACCCGATGATCTTCGCACCCTTAAACTGCTATCCTGCCTCCAAGCGCCGTTGTGTGCAGGAACAACAAGAGATGCCAAAAAGCGTACCAAGCCCTTCAGCAACCGAAATCCGCAAGTTTATGCCCGATGAAACTCAAACAAATATCTCAAAATTCAAATTGCTGATTGAGAAACTCAAGGTCCTTTCAGGACTAAATTATGATGATCAGCGTGTATATAATTTTCAGCACCGCTTTAGCGATACCGTCTTAGAGATATTCGGCCCCAATTCTCCTGAATTTAATCGTCATAAGCATTACCGAATCAAACCAGCAATAGTCCTCGGATCGAGTAGGTACCAGGACCAACAATGGTTTCTAGTGTTGTGTCCCAGAAATAACTTTACAAAGGCGTTGGAGCTTGGCGAAGATTGAGTCGGCGGTAGCGGTCCAGGCAAAGGGTCGCTTGTGAGTATTGTAGTGAGTCACAAAGCGATCGATTGTTTGGACCAGGTCACGCACCGAACGGAACGAGCCGCGGCGGATCGCGCGGTGCGTGATAAGCGCGAACCAGCGCTCCACCTGATTGAGCCAACTCGCGTAGGTGGGGGTGTAATGGAGGTGGAAGCGCGGATGGCGCGCGAGCCAGGCCTTGACCCGCGGATGTTTGTGAGTGGCGTAGTTGTCGGCGATCAGGTGCGCCTCAAGCGCGGCCGGAACATGGTGATCGAGGTGGTTGAGAAAGGCCAGAAACTCCTGGTGCCGATGGCGCGGTTTGCACTGAGTGATGACCGCCCCGTCGAGCACGTTGAGCGCCGCGAATAAGGTCGTGGTCCCATGCCGAAAATAGTCATGAGTTACCCCTTCAAGGTAGCCGAGACCCAGCGGCAGCACCGGTTGGGTGCGCTCCAGCGCCTGGATCTGCGACTTTTCATCCACGCACAGCACCAGGGCCTTGTCCGGTGGGTTGAGATAGAGCCCCACCACGTCGCGCACCTTCTCGACGAAGAAAGGGTCGGTGGAAAGCTTGAAGCTCTTGCTGCGGTGCGGCTGGAGCCCGAACAGCGCGAAGTAGCGCGCCACCGTGCTCTTGGAAATGCCGGTGTCCGCCGCGACGGTGCGCACGCTCCAATGGGTGGCGTTGGGCGGTCGGCTGCGGAGCACCTTGCGCATCAGCGTCGCCACCTGCTCATCGCCATAGCTGCGCGGCCGTCCGGGACGCAGTTCGCCGTGCAGCCCAGCCACCCCGCGTTCGCGCCAACAGCGCCGCCAGTGGCTGATGGTCGGAACGCTGACCTCGCAGCGCGCCGCAATCGCCTGATTGGGTACACCTTCAGCTGACATCAAAACGATTCGCGCGCGCCGTACCAACGAATGCGGCAAACTCCGCGAGCGAGCAATCGAACCCAACTGCTCACTCTCCGACGCACTCACCTCCACTACCGTGTTAGGTCTGCCCATCGGGCAGCATCATACCGCTTTAGAGTAATAAATTAAATAGGTTATTTATGGGACACAACACTAGCAGGGATCGAAAAAACGAAATTACTGCTTGAGGACTTAATAGACACTATTAACGGAAGGATAATGGAAAGCGCTACTAGGAGTCCGTCCGAGAAATTTCGCCGGTTAAGTTGATCTCCGGATTGGAGCGATTGGCTATTGATGATGCCGGTCGCCCCAGGATCCTGCGAAGCGCCGGCTGGTCGGCTGGCGACTACAAAGAGGTGCGCGTTTTGCTGCGGTATTTCTCGTGACCGCCTGGATGACGGTTACGCATTGCAGAGCCGGTGCAACTTCAAAATGTTGTGGGTGAGACAGACCAGCGCCCACTCGCCCCGGACTTTAGCCAAGCCGCGCAAAAGAAAGCGGCGAAACCCGCGGGCCTCTTTGATCTGGCCGAAGACCGGCTCCACGATCGTTTTCCGTGTCACATAGATTGCCCGCCCCACCTTAGTCTGAAGCTTGCGTTTCATGCGGTCGACCCGCGTCGCATTGCGCGGTAACGGTCCGCGCGAGCAGGGCTGGCGGTATTCGTCATGCTTCTGCTTGCCAGTCGCGATATAGCAATCGATCGGGTCTCCAGACTGACCGAGAGCCGCCAGATACGCGAGGTTCTTCTCCGAGCAATAGCCACTGTCGGCCACGAGGCCGGTGGGTCGCTGTCCGCTCTGTTGCTCGATCACCTGGACCATCGGTTCGATTTGCTGTTTATCGTTGGCTGCCGGCGTCACGCTCTGCCCCACGATTAACTGCAACACCGGCTCCACTGCCGCCTGCGCATTGTAGCCTTGCACCAGACCGTCGCTGCCCTGCATCAGGCGCGACTCCGGGTCGGTGAAATTGTATTGATCTTTGTCCGCGGGCTTCGCCGATTGCACTTCTGCGCGCGGCTTTCCGGCCTTCTCCGCCGACTGCCGCGCCCGCTCTTCCAGCGCCCGTTGCGCCGCGCGAATCTTCCTTAGCCGGCTCTCGCGCCGCTGCAACTCTGCGGGTAGCTCGTCGCCCCGCCGATCGGCCCCGTAGTGCGCGTCTTCGGCGGCGTCCACCGCCTCGGCCTGGGCCAGCAGTTCCCGGACCTCTGCGCGCAGTTGCCGTTGCCGCTCCTGCATCCGGCCATAGCTCATCGCTTTGTGCTTGCTGGCGTTGGCTTTCAGCTTGGTGCCGTCCAACGCCACCCGCCCCAGTTTCAGCGCTCCCGCTTCCAGCGCGATCTTCAGCACCTCTTCAAACAGCCCGGCCAGCGTCGCCAGATGGAGCTTGCGAAAATCTGCGATGGTACGGAAGTTCGGCGCGTTGCCCGCCGCCAGCACGCGAAACCCCACGTCCTCGATTAAACGCCGCTCGATGCGCCGCGAGCTAAATACCCCCACGCAATACCCATACACCAGCACCTTGGTCATCATCCGCGGATCGTAGGGCGGCTGCCCGCGTTGCTCGTCCCCATACGCCGCATCCAGCGCCGATAGGTTCAGATTGTCGACCACATCGCTGACGAAGTAGACCAGATGATTCTCGGGCAACCATTCACGCAGGCTCGGGGGAAGCAGAAACTCTTGATCCGGATGGTACGGTCGGTAGCTCTTACCCATGCCTAATTATCTACTACTCACACCCCGTTTTCTTCCTCAGTCAAATAACTATTTCTCGGACACGCTCCTAGTCTAACCCCAAATGAGCCAAGCAGTTATCACGAGCAACGATGTCAGCACGGCAGCGCCCTAACCCGCCGCCCGATTGGAACTCCGATCGGCCTCGCGTTTCCCGCGTATTTCTTCTCATTTCTTGGAGGTAATCCGGAACTCGGCCACGCGTTTATGCTGTCTTCCAATTGGCAGCCGGGCAGGGGCGGTTTCCGACACCGGACCCTTTTTCGCTTATTGAGCCTCTGATCTTTTGACGGAATTATTTTTTTCAAGGCAAACCCATTTTCATGTGCTCTCCAAACGACTGCTCACCTGCCCGCCAACCGCATCGCGATGACGGCCCGTTTCCGGACCGTGGCTTGACGGGGACGGGCAAACGGCTTATTCAGCGAGCACACCGCCAATTCACCCAGCCGACAGGGCGGGGCGGGCATCAGACTCTGGCGGCGCAAAGCACGAGGTATGGAACATGAAGGGACTTGCATTCCTGGCCATCGGCAAAGTTGGCGTAATCGATAAACCGATACCCGAACCCGGTCCCAACGACGCGGTTATCCGCACCACCGCATCGCTAATCTGTACCTCCGACGTCCATAACGTGCGCGGCGTGATCGAGTTCGCCGAGGGGCGTTTCCTCGGACACGAGAGCGTTGGCGTGGTGCACAAGATTGGCGCGAACGTAACCCGTTGCAAGCCCGGCGAGCGCGTTGCGGTATGCGCCATCACGCCCTGCGGCCATTGCGATTTCTGCCAGCGCGGATTCACTTCCCAATGCGGCGGGATGCTCGGCGGTTATCGCTTCGGTCCCGTCCGCGACGGCAATCTCGCCGAATATTTCGTGGTCAACGACGCCGATTTCAACGTCGTCCCGATTCCCGCCAAGCTCAGCGACGAGCAGGCGCTCTATACCACCGACATGCTTTCCACAGGGCTCGCGGGCGCCGAGAATGCCGCGATTCCAGTCGGCGGTACGGTCGCCATCTTCGCTCAGGGTCCGGTCGGATTGAGCGCGACCATCGCCGCGCGAACCGTCGGGGCCGGTTTCATTATTGCCGTTGAGTCGAAGCCAGATCGGCAGAAGCTCGCGCAGCGCTTCGGCGCCGACCTCGTGATCGATCCCACTCGCGGCGACACCGTCGCGCAGATCATGCAGGCCACCGGCGGCGTTGGCGTCGATAGCGCGATCGAGGCGATCGGACTGCCCGCTACCTTCGAAAACTGCATCAAGGCGACCAAGCCTGGCGGCGTCATCTCGAACGTTGGCTTCCATGGCGAGGCCGGCAATCTCCTGCAGATTCCGCTGCCCGAGTTCGGCCTCGGCATGGGCGACAAGACCATTCGCACCGCCTTATGTCCCGGCGGCCGCGAACGCCTGTCGCGATTACTCCGGCTGCTCGAAAATGGCCGCATCGATCCGACCCCGATGACCACCCATCGCTTCCCGTTTTCTCAGGTCGAGCGCGCCTTCCACATGATGGAGACCAAGGAGGACAACATCATCAAGCCGTTGATTACCTACTGAGTATCGAGCTTGCCAGCCGGCGGCGTCACAGTGCCCGACCGTGCGTCCGCGACGCCGGCCAGGAGGATTAAAATGATGAAGCGCCGAATTGTTATTCTTCTGACGGGCCTTCTGTTGGCGCCCGCGATGATGGCCAAGGCGGCCTGCTCCGCAAGTCCCTCAGCGCCGACTGCTGCGGCTACGTCCGCGCAAGTAACTATTCCTCTCTATGCGGGCATGGGTGCCGGGAATCATCCGGTGACTACCAAATCGCCGCTCGCTCAAAAGTACTTTGACCAGGGCTTGGCCTTCACTTACGGGTTCAATCACGACGAAGCCGATTACTCATTCGAGCAGGCCGCACGACTCGATCCGCAATTGGCTATGGCGTATTGGGGAATCGCACTTGTTCTCGGGCCTAACTACAACCTCCCGGGCGACGAACAGCGCGGGAAGCGCGCCTACCAGGCGATACAACGCGCACGAACTCTCGACAGCGATGCCACTGCGAAAGAACGCGATCTCATAGCTGCGCTCGCTCAGCGCTATGGCGAGGACGGCAAGGAAACGCCGGCCCGCGACCAGGCCTACGCCAATGCGATGCGCACCGTGGCGCATCGGTATCCGAACGATCCTGACGTACAGGTGCTTTTCGCCGAATCGCTGATGGACCTGCATCCGTGGCAACTATGGACCGCAGACGGAAAGCCGCAATTCGATACCGTCGAAATTGTGTCGACGCTTCAGGCGGTACTAGGAAAATATCCCAAGCACCTCGGTGCGAATCATTACTATATTCATGCGGTGGAAGCGTCCGGCCAGCCGGAGCGTGGACTTGCGAGCGCCAGCCGGCTGCCTGCCCTGGCTCCCGCCGCCGGCCACCTGGTGCACATGCCCGCGCATATCTACATCAATACCGGTCGCTATCATCAGTCCGCGCAGACCAATGTGCACGCGATCAAAGCGGACGAAGCATTTTTCGCCAAGAGCCACGAAACCGGTATCTACCCGCTCATGTACTACAACCACAATATTCACTTCCTCTGCTACTCGCAGATGATGGAAGGGAGCAGTCGCGGGGCGCGTGCGAGTGCGCACAAATTGGTTTCGCACGTTTCGCCTGCGGCTGTGCGCGAAATGCCGATGATGGAGTTTATTGTGCCGATGCCGCTCCTGGTCAAAGCACGTTTCGGCGAGTGGAACGCGATCCTCGAGGAGCCTGCGCCGCCGGCTGATCTGCTCTACACCAGTGCCATGTGGCATTACTCTCGTGGTCTAGCGTTGGCCGCGACTGGGAAAGTGGACGAGGCTCGGGAGGAAGGTCGGGAACTGCATAAGATCACGGTGGCGATCCCGCCGGATCGGCCGTTGGGGACCAGCAATCAGGCACAAAAAGTCTCCGCACTCGCTGAAGTGGTGCTCGCGGGCGAAATTGACGCGGTCAATGGCGATCACGCGCATGCGGTCGAGCGCCTTGCCGACGCCGTGCAAAAACAGGATGCGCTCATCTACGATGAACCGCCGATATGGTATTTTCCCGTCCGCGAAACCCTGGGGTCCGAACTGATCGCGGCGGGACATCCGGCGCAAGCCGAGGCGGTATTTCGAAAAGACCTGAAACTGAATCCGGAAAACCCGCGTTCGCTCCACGGGCTCGCTCAATCCTTGCGCGCCCAAGGCAAGACCAGCGAAGCGGTGCAGGTCGAGCAGCGTTTCAAAGCCGGGTGGCGCTACGCCGATACCAAGCCGGTGCCGGACCGCGTCGTTGCCGCTCCTGAAGTTACCGGTAATTAGGCGGCCGTCGCGATGAGGTCCGACGCCGCTGTCCCTCATCGGTAATCGTGCTCGGACCGGGCTCGACTAGCGCAATTGCCTCGCCGTTCGTAAATGCCTCGGCGTCGATGACGGACACGTCGCTAGAGGTTGGTCTTGTAGTCCTGATCGACGGCGGCGTCGATCTGTTGCGCGACGTCGGCCCCGGCGCCCATCTTCTCCGCCAGGTATTTCCCGAACGAGATCTTGAAACGCTCGGGCCATTTCTCGTGATTCCACAATTCCGAGCGAATAAAAGCCTTCGCGCAGTGGAAGAAACACTCGCGCACCGTCACCCGGATCGCAATCTGCGCGGGCTGTCCGCGCGCCGAGAGCCGCTCCAGGATCGCCGGGTCAACCACCAGTTCGGCCGTCCCGTTGACGCGCAGGGTCTCGGTCGTCGGTGGCGAGATGAAGAGCATCCCAACGCGCCCGGTCGCGAGGATGTTCTCCAGGCCGAAGAGCAGCTTGTTGCCCTTGCGGTCTGGAATCAGCAGCGTGTTGCGATCCTCGATCGCCACGAATCCGGGACCGTCGCCCTTGGGCGATGCGTCCTGATTGCCCTCGGCGTCGGCAGTTCCCAGGACGAGAAAAGGCGCGCGCCGAATGAAATCGATTGCGGCGTCGTCGAGCGCGGTCAGCAGCTTGAGCGGCGTGATCTTGCCGGGCACGCCCATGATGGCGCGCAACTGTTCAACGCTGGTGATGCGATGGTCGGGCGAATTTTCCATGGCGATCCTCCTCCCCGATTCTGCCTACCCTAGCCGATCGTCATTTGCTATCGGAAGCGACGCGAGTGACGGCGTTCGCAGTAAGCACTATCTCCGTGACGTCTCTCACCGCCGATTAGCCGAACGCTACCGTCCTCAGCGGATCGCCGATAGCTCCAGGGCTCTAGTCTTCGCGGTCGATCTGCTCGTCGATCAGCGCGGACAGGCTGTCGCGGTAAATGGAGGGCTTGAGCTTGGCCAGCAGGTCGCGTGCGTGATCGACCTGCGCAGTCGCCAGGGCGCGTCCGCGCGCGATAAGCGACGGTTCGCGCATCAGTTGCAATGCATGATCGAAGTCGGCGCCCTCGAGCCGTGTGCCGGCGCGAAAGTTCCGCGCAAATTCGCTGCTGTGCTGAACCCCGAGCACCACCGGCAGCGAGAGAATCCCGGCGCGCAAGTCGGAGCCGACCGGCTTGCCGATCTTCTCCTCGGGCCCCAGCACGTCCAGCAGATCGTCAACCATCTGAAAGGCGAGTCCAAGCGCCAGGCCGAGAGCTTCCATCGACGCGATGGTCTTTGCGTTAGCCCCAGCAAGATCGGCCGCGACCTTGCCGCCCGCCGCGAACAGCGACGCGGTCTTGCGCGAGATGACCGCGATGTAGTCCTCGTTAGTGGCGGTCGCGTGATGGCGCATGCGGCCCTCCATCACCTCGCCCTCGGTGAGCTGGATGCAGGCTTGCGCGGCGGTGCGCACCAGCCGTTCCTCGAAGCGGCCGCACAGTTCGAAGGCGCGGCAAAAGAGGAAGTCGCCGGCCACCAGCGAGGGTGCAAATCCATAGCGCGCGAAGGCCGACGGCTTGCCCCGGCGCAGCAATCCGCCGTCGATGATGTCGTCGTGAAGCAGGGTCGCCGAGTGAATCAACTCGAGTGCGATCGCCGCGTCGATCGCGTCCTCGACCTTTTCGCTGACACCGCCGCAGGCGCGATAGACCAGCAGGATGAACAGCGGACGCAACCGCTTTCCGCCGCCATCGACCAGGTAATGGCAGATTTCGCCGATGAGCGCTTCGTTTGAATCGAGCAGACGCGAGAGCTTTTCTTCAGCCGCGCACAGATCCGCCCTCACCGGGAGCGCGATGTCGCGGTCGTCGGCGCCGGTCACGGCCACGGCGCCAGAGCTTTGCGGATTCTTCACCAAGTCCCTCGCAACTTCCTGTTTAACGAAAAAGATCCGACGCCGTCGGTCGGATCAGCGCCTTGCCGCTGCCCTCGGCCGCCTTGTAGCTATAGCCGCGAATCAGCACGGCCGGGGTTGCACCCGCTTTGGGCATCAGCAGGCCCGCCGCGGCGGCCAGTTGATCGGCAATCGCGATTACCGTGTGATGCAGTTCGCGCCCGCCGAGGTCGGTGGTTCCGCGCAAGTCGAGCATCGGGTCGATGCCGGCAACGCCGAGACAGATGTCGGTCAGTCCGTCGCGCCACGGGCGGCCGAAGGTGTCGGTAATTATTACCGCGATCGCCGCGCCGGTCAGGCGCTTCAGCTCATTGCGAATGCGCACCGCGGACGCGTCAGGATCTTCCGGCAGCAATATCGCCCGATCGTCCTCGAGGCTGTTCGATTCGTCGATGCCCGCGTTGGCGCATACCCATCCGGGTCCGGTCTCGACGATCAGCACTGCGTTGTCCATTCGCACGATGCGGCTGGTCTGGCGCAACACCAGCTCGACTGCGCGCGCGTCCTTGTCCCAGCGCTCGGCGAACTTTCGCGCCAGCGGCGATGGCTCGATGTCCTTCAAATCGACCGTGCGGCCCTCCGCCTTTGAGACGATCTTCTGGCAAACTGACAGGATATCGCCGTCCTTGAGGTGCAGATTCATCCGCTCGATCGCGTGCGCGATCAGCCCGGCGAGATCGTCGCCCGCCATGATCATCGGGATGCCTTCGATGGCCGTGAGCGTGAGTGGCGCCATGTGAATTAAAGCCTACACCTCCAGCGCACGCGCAACTACGTCAGCCAGCCGCGCGGCATGTTCGGGCGTCGTCATTACTGTGTCGGTCGCGATTGCCTTCATCCCCAGCGCTCGAATTGGCTCCAGGTAGCGATGGTCCGCGATATCGATCACCATCAGCCCCGCAATGTCGCGATAGAGCCGCGCGATGCCCAGCGGCGACACTTCGTGGCCCAGCCCGCGCATCATTTTATCCGCCGGCCCCTTGATAGTCTTGCCGCCTACAATGGGGCTGATCGCCGCGACCCGGCTGCGCACCGCCGTGAGCGCCTTGCGCATTCCGCGCAGTGCGACGATCGGGCCGATTGACACGAACGGATTCGACGGCGCGATTACCACCCCGTCCGCGCCCTTGATCGAATCGATCACCGCGGGCGTCGGCCGCGCCTTCTCAACCCCGCGCAACTCGATCGCCTCGACCGCACCCCGCGCACGTCCGCGCACGAAGTATTCCTGAAATGGAATCGCGGCACGTCCCTTCAGCTTGACGAACGTATGCACGCGGGCGTCGCTCATCGGCAGTACGCGCGACTTGACGCCGAATCGTTCGGCCAGTTCGGTCGTGACTTCGGTCAGCCGCGCGCCCGCGCGCAGCCGCTCGCTGCGATACAGATGAGTCGCGAGGTCGCGATCGCCCAGGTTGAACCACGGCTTGCCATACAGGCGTCCGAGCGCTTCAAGCGCGTTGAAACTCTCGCTCTTGAGACCCCATCCGTTGACCGGGTTGATCTCGCCCCCGAGCGTATAAATCACCGTGTCAACGTCGGGCGAAACATGCAGCCCATAGAAATGCTCGTCGTCGCCAGTGTTGACGACCACGCTCACCCGGCGCGGATCGATCCGTCGGACAAGTCCGCGAAGGAACTTAGCTGCCCCCACCCCCCCCGCAAGCGTGGTTATCGAGGGTTTGAGGGGAGGGGACGATCGGCCGCGCGCCATTGGGAGCCTTTCTGCCGTAAAGTTTGGTGTATAAAGTGCTGCGTTCGACCGCGACCCGGCCGGCTTCGCGCGCCTTTTCCTCGATCAGATCCACCGCGACGAACTCGCCCGCGGTGCCGCCCGCCTGCGCCGTAATGCTTTCCTCCATCAGCGTTCCGGAGAAGTCGTTGCATCCGGCTTTCAGCGTTACCGCCGCCAGGTCGACCCCGAGCTTGACCCACGAGGTCTGGATATTATCAATCGATCCGCGCAGAAACAGCCGCGCGAACGCGTACATCTGCAGATCGAGAATCCCGCTTTCCTGCGGTTTCACCAACCCGCGCCGGAACAGCACCGTGTTCTCATGGATGAAGCGCAGCGGCACGAATTCGGTAAAGCCGTGGGTTCGTTTCTGGATCGTGCGCAGCAGGTCCAGATGATTGACGACGTGGCGCGGGCTTTCCAGATGCCCGTACATGATCGTCGATGTCGTGCGCACGCCCAGTTCATGGGCGGTGGTCACAATATCGACCCACGCGGCAACGTCAACCTTCTTATGGCTCAGGATCTCGCGGATGCTGTCGTCGAGGATTTCGGCGGCAGTGCCCGGTATCGAGCCGAGCCCGGCGTCGCGCAACATCGCAATGTACTCCCGATACTCCATCCGCGTGCGCCGCGACCCGTACATGATCTCCATCGGCGAGAACGCGTGAATATGGATGTTCGGGAAGTGCGACTTAATCGCCACCAGCAGATCGCGATACTTGAACGCCGGCATGTCCGGGTTGATGCCGCCCTGCATGCAGACTTCCGTCGCACCGCGCGCCACCGCGTCGGCGACCTTCGCCAGAATCTTATCGTCCGAATGGTCGTAGGCGTCCGATTCCCATTTCTGCCGCTTGAAGCCGCAGAACTGGCATCCCACGAAACAGATGTTGGTGAAGTTGATGTTGCGATTTACGACGTAGGTAACTTCCTCGCCGACGTCCTCGGCGCGCGCCAGGTCAGCCGCCTTGATCACCGCCCGCAGATCGTCGCCGGTCGCCGTGTAAATCGCGAGCCCCTCGTCGGTCGAAAGCTCACCGCCGTTGAGACTCTTCAGTAGCATCGTGCGCATGTCCGCCGATGCGTGCGCCATCAGAACGTTCAGCGGCGTCGCTTCGATCTCGTCAACGAAGCCGCGAATTTGCTCGAGGTTCACGCTTAGACCTCCGCTCCAATTTGCTGGTGGAGCCGATCGATGGCCGGCCTGATCGCCGGATCGACCCATTCGTCATTGATGTATTCGGGGTATATCGCGAGCCGCTGGTTTAGGTGAAAGCCGGCACGCGCACATCGTTCGGCCAATCGCTCGAGATGCGGCCACGGCGCCTCGGGATTGACGTAGTCGCGGCTGAGCGGCGAGATGCCGCCCCAGTCGTTGATACCTGCATTGAGAAACAGTTCGATTTCGTGCGGCGACAGATTCGGCGGCGCCTGCACGTTCATCGCGCCGCCCAGCACCAGCCGCGCCGTGGCGATCGCCCGCGCCATCTCCAGCGCGCCCGGCTCCGGCGCATCCTCCATCCCGATGCCCGGCTTGGCGCGAAAGTTCTGGATAATCACTTCCTGGACATGTCCATGGCGTTCATGGCTAGCGCGAATCGCGATCAGGCTCTGCGCCCGTTCCGCCGGCGTGTCGCCGATTCCGATCAGGATACCCGTCGTAAACGGGATGCGCAGTTCGCCCGCCTCTTCGATCATCGCCAGGCGCACCGCCGGATCCTTGTCCGGCGCCCATTGATGAACCCCGCCGCTCTGGCGCAGCCGTGGCGACACGCTCTCGAGCATCAGCCCCATGCTCGCGTTGAGCGGCCGCAGCATCGCCATCTCCGCGCGCGACATGATGCCCGCGTTGGTGTGCGGCAGCAGTCCCTGCCCGAGCGCCGTTGCGCACGCCCGCGCGACGTATTCGATCGTGCTGCTCACGCCCAGTTCCTTGAGTGTCGCCCGATATTCCTTGAACGCGAGTTCGGGCTTGTCCCCCAGGCACATCAGCGCCTCGATACAGCCCAGCTCGCGTCCCCGCCGCGACCATTCGGCGATCTCGTCGAGCGTCATCGTCCACGCCCCCGGGTCGCCCGGATCCTTGCGAAAGGTGCAGTAGGTGCAGCGGTCGCGGCACAAGTTCGTCACCGGCAGAAAGACCTTGCGCGAGTACGTGACTTCGCGCCCCTTGGCGCGGTCGCGCAACGCCGCCGCCGCCGCCATTACTCGCGGCAATTCGCGCTCGCTGCATTCGATCAGGGCAATCGCATCGGCCGCGCCGAGCCGCTCGCCCGCACTCGCCCGGTCGAGAATTTCGCCGATCGAGTCCGGCTGCGAAACGCTAATATCCACTTCTGCCATCGTGATCCAACGCCTCTTATAAGCCATCAAATGGACAGAGGCAACTCCGCATCTCCCGCTCCCGCTAAGGTTGCATATTGAAACTGACGGGCTTTCGCCGACGATTCAAGTGGCCGCGCGCCGCGATTTTCGCTGTGTCCCGCGCCGCCCCCGCATCCGCTTTTGCCGCTCGCTCGGACGGCGCTAGACTACCACTCTATGCGTGCCATGGTGATGCATACGCCGGCGGCCATCGAACGTAATCCGCTTGCGCTCGAGGATTTGCCGGTGCCCGCGCCCGCGTCGGGCGAACTCCTTGTCCGCGTAACCGCGTGCGGCGTATGCCGCACCGACCTCCATGTCTGCGAGGGCGACCTCGCGCCGAAGCTTCCGCGCATCATTCCCGGACACGAGGTCGTCGGAATAGTCGAGCGCCTCGGCTCCGGATGTACCCGCTTTGCGCCTGGCGCCCGCGTCGGTATCGCGTGGCTGCGCGAGACCTGCGGCGTCTGTGCATTCTGCTCGCGCGGCCGCGAAAACCTGTGCGCCGCCGCACATTTCACCGGATGGGACCATGATGGCGGTTACGCGGAATTTGCCACCGTGCGCGAGGATTTCGCTTACGCCTTGCCCGCCGCCGTTCCCGACGCCGAAATCGCGCCGCTGCTGTGCGCCGGAATCATCGGTTATCGCGCGATCAAGCGGGCCGAGGTGCGCCCCGGCGCCACCGTAGGACTTTACGGTTTCGGCGGCTCCGCCCATCTCGCGCTGCAAGTGCTGAGGCATTGGGAATGCGAGGTCTTCGTGATGAGCCGTGGCGGCGTCCATCGCGATCTCGCACACGAGCTCGGCGCGGCATGGATTGGCGCCGCCGAGGAACCCCCGCCCAGACCGCTCGACGCCGCGATTCTGTTCGCGCCCGCCGGCAACCTCGTGCCGCCCGCTCTGGCGGCGCTCGGCCGCGGCGGCATTCTCGCGGTCGCCGGCATCTACCTGTCGCCCGTCCCGGCGCTCGATTACGATCGGCATCTCTTTTATGAAAAGGAGTTGCGCAGCGTGACCGCCAACACCCGCGCCGACGGCCAGGAATTTCTCGACCTCGCCGGCGAAATCCCGATCCGCACGCATACCGTCGCGATCGATCTCGAAGCCGCCAACCACGCGCTCGCGATGCTCAAGCACGACCAGCTAAAGGGTGCCGCCGTCCTGCGCGTGGCGTGAACGAACGGTGCGCAACCCCGGCTCCCCGGCGCTCGCAATTCCGCGATCCCTCTCACGAAAAACTTCGCCGATTCGGTCTTTACCGCGCGCAGGTTCCTCCGTAAGTTCTGGCCTGGCGAGCACTGTGCCGGCCCCTGATAGTTGCTCGCGGATCGGCTCAGAAGAGGAGGGTGGCAGCGATAATGGACAATCAAACTCCAACCGGGCAAGCGGCTGCTTCCGGCACCGACACCGCCGCTTCCGCAATCGCGGTCGAACCCGACTTTGCCACCGCGGCCGGACTTTTGCGCAGCGAACGCGGCGCCGCGCAACGCCTTTCCAACGTTCTGCGCTTCAACGACTTCATGACCTTCATGATGGTCTTCGCAACCGCCCTCAGCGCCTTTGCGACCTGGCGCACAGCGCATGTCACAAACCTGTTGTTCGCGGTCGCCGAGCGTCCTTACATCGGCATCGAAAAAGTCTCGCTCGACGGCACCTTTGCCGATTTCGCCCGGGTGGCCATCGATTGCCGCAACTTCGGCAATGTTTCGGCCACCGGCGGCGTTGCGCGCGTCACCATTAAAATTGACGGCAAGGAATTGCCGCAGGAAACCGACGGCAGCGCGACCAATAATATCGGCATGGTCTCGCCAAGCGTGCCGCAACTGATCTTTCGCTTCGTCCCCATCGATCTCTATCGCAAGGTCAGAAGCGGCCAGTCCCGCATGGTCGTGCACGTTCTCTTCACATATCGCGGACCCGATCGGCGCGAGTTCTGTTACGACCAGTTGATGAGTTACGACCAACGCTCGGCGAGTTTCATCTCCAGCGGCGGCACCGACCGATGCAGCAGCCATAACTATTGATTGCGGCGTTGCGCGTTCCCATTCTATCTGGCAATTTCATCTTTGGTTGGCCCCACGATGAGACGATGAGCTGTCCGATATGCAAGAAACCGGTCGTTGCGACCGCGGAAAATCGCTACCGTCCGTTCTGTTCCGAGCGGTGCCGGCTGGTGGACCTCGGCACCTGGGCCGGCGAGGAGTACCTCGTACCCGGCGCCGCCGTCGAGGACCGCGAGCATCCCGACGACCTCAAGGGCAAAAAGAAGATTCTTCATTGAGAATCGGCCGCCCGGGCACGGGACCTCGATGAACACGGCGAAACCCGACTCCCGCCGCCATCCCAGCGCCGTCATTGGAAATGAGGTTGAACTCGCCGACGGGGTCGAGGTCGGCCCCTTTTGTATGCTCGACGGTCGTATCCGCATCGGCGCAGGTACGCGCCTGATCGGCCACGTCACGGTCCTTGGCGATACCGAAATAGGGCAGGGCAATGTGCTCCATCCCAACGTCGTCATCGGTGACGAGCCTCAGGACGTCGCCTATCGCGGCGGTCCGCGCAGAGTTAAAATCGGCGACCGCAACGTCTTTCGCGAAGGCGTCACCATCCATCGCGGCAGCGAACACGGCGACGTCACGACCATCGGCGACGGCAATTTCTTCATGCAGAACTCGCACGTCGCTCACGATTGCCGCATCGGCAACGACGCTATCGTGGCCGGCGGGGCGCTGCTGGCCGGATGGGTCGAGGTCGGCGATCGCGCGTTGATTTCCGGCAATTGCGTGGTCCATCAGTACGTGCGCATCGGACGCCTGTCGATGATGCGCGGATTGAGCCGCACCAGCCGCGACGTGCCGCCATTTTGCATCATGGACTTCACGCATACGTTGCGCGGCATCAACGCAATCGGCCTGCGTCGGGCGGGTGTTGATGCGGTTTCGATACGGGCGTTGCGCAACGCCTTCACTAGTGTGTTCGGTTTGCGACAGAACCTGAAAATGGCTCTGGAGCGGCTCGAAATGAACGGACCTCATCCGGCGGAAGTCGCCGAGCTGATCGCTTTCGTGCGCGCAAGCAAGCGTGGCGTTGCGTTTGGGCCACATCATGAGGGGCTCCGCGACGACAGCGATTAGCGTCGCAAATTCGCCGTTGCATTTGAATCGTGACGTGAGGTGGGCGTGGCGAAGTTGCCACGTCGAGGTCGCCCGCCGGCGCCATTGCCCTTGAGCAGCATCGCGGCGGCAACTCTTCAATCGGTGGAAGCCCATCAGGTGCGGGAATTAGCGGTTATTAGTAGGCGTGCGGATCCCATTAGTAACGGCATCAGTAACGGAAGGCTGCGGAGGTCAATCCCAAGCCGGCCCGTTGATCCCGGGAAAGAAAAGAGACGATCCCAAATATAAGACGCTCCCGAGAAAGACGAGACAAGGGCAAAGACGAGGCCGTCGGCGGACGCCTCAACCGCCCGCTTGCCGCCTTCCGGGGCGCCATCACTTGCCGAGCCGCCCCGAGGCTGACAAGAATGTAGCGTTCCGCCGGCGCCATCCCGATGGCGGGGCGGGTACTCGGGAAGGGTTACTATGCCGAAGAGATTGCGCTTCGCGATCGGTGCGAGCCTAATCGTTGCGGCGATTGGCTACCTGATCTTTACCGCGGTTCGAAGCACCGCCGAATATTACCTGACGGTCAACGAGGCCAAAGCTCGACAGTCTGAACTTTCCGGCCAGATGATGCGGGTGGCTGGCCGCGTCGTGCCGGGTTCGATCAACTGGGATCCGCAGACCTTGACTCTGTCGTTCGGACTCGTGCAGCCGCCGCCGCCCGTGCGCCCGGGGGTCAAAGCGGTCGCCGTCAGCACCGCCGGCGCCAGCGTCTTCCACGTTATCTGCCGTGGCCAGCCCAAACCCGATATGTTCGCGCCGGACCGCGACGTTATTGTCGAGGGCAGGTTGGATGCCAACGGCACGATCCAGGCGCGTCAGGTCTTGACCAGTTGCCCCTCGAAGTACGTCCCCAAGCTACCCGGGCAACCGCAACAGCCATAGGAGAGTGATGCCCTTTATCGGTGTATTGGCGCTCGCGCTGGCCCTCGTGCTGGCCGCCTATTCCATAATCGCCAACGTCGTTGGTGCGCGCGCCTCTATCCCGTCGCTGATCGTCAGCGCCCGCCATGCCCTGTTCGCGATGTGCGCGATGGTCACGATCGCGGTCGGCGCGCTGTTGACCAGCCTCCTGCATAGCGATTTCTCGCTCGAATACGTCGCGTCCTACACCAGTTACTCGCTGCCGACGATTTTCAAAATCACCGCGCTCTGGGGCGGTCAGCAAGGCTCGCTGCTGTTCTGGACCTGGCTGCTGTCGATCTTCACCGCGATCGTCGCCTTCCAGAATCGCCGCCGCAATCCCGACATGGCCCCCTATGCGCTCGCGGTACTGGCCGGTGTCGCGATTTTCTTCCTGGGCATGCTCAACTTCGTCACCCGGCCGTTCGACCTGCTGGCGGTGATTCCCAAGGACGGACAGGACCTCAATCCGCTGCTCCAGAACTACTGGATGGCGATTCATCCGCCGTCGCTCTATACCGGCTACGTCAGCGCCAGTGTGCCGTTCGCCTTTGGCGCCGCTGCCCTGATCGTCGGCCGTTTTGACGATAACTGGATTCGCGCCACCCGCCGCTGGGCGATCTTTTCCTGGTTCTTCCTCACGCTGGGCAATTTGTTCGGCGCGCGCTGGGCTTATGAAGTTCTCGGATGGGGCGGTTACTGGGCCTGGGACCCGGTCGAGAACGCCGCCTTCATGCCATGGCTGGTGATGACCGCCTACCTCCATTCGGTCATGATCCAGGAACGCAAGGACATGCTGAAGGTGTGGAATCTGGTGCTCATCGGGATGGCCTTCGGGCTGACCCTGTTCGGCACCTTTATCACCCGCAGCGGCGTGATCTCCTCGGTGCATTCCTTTACGCAATCGGGGCTCGGACCGTATTTCCTGACCTTCCTGATCGTGGTCGTGGTGCTCTATACCGGATTGCTGCTGTCGCGCGTCAAGCAACTGCGAACACCGGCCGAATTCGAGTCCTATCTCTCGCGTGAGGCGGCCTTTCTCTTCAATAACCTGGTGCTCGTCGGCATCGCCTTCGCGGTCTTCTGGGGCACGCTTTTCCCGGTGCTGTCAGAGGCCGTGCGCGGCGTAAAAATCACCGTCGGACCGCCGTTTTTCAATAAGGTCAACGGGCCGCTCGCACTCGCGCTGATCTTCCTGATGGGTGTGGGGCCTCTGATCGCCTGGCGCCGCTCCTCATTCGACAGCCTCGCCAAGACCTTCGCCTCGCCTGCGATCTTCGGCGTTACCTCCGGCGTATGCGCCTTTCTGGCGGGATTGCGCGAATGGTACGTGCTGACGGCGCTGTCGCTCGGGGCCTTCGTGCTCGGCACCATCGTGGTCGAATTCCGCCGCGGCGTCCGCGCGCGCCGCCACATGGTCTCTGAATCGGTGCCGAAGGCGATCGTCAATCTGATCGGCAAAAACAACCGGCGCTACGGCGGCTATGTGATCCATATCGGCGTCGTGATGGCCTTCGTCGGCATCGTTGCATCGGCGTTTTTCAAAACCGAGGTCAAGAAAAGCGTCAGGGAAGGCGATACCTTTCAGGTCGGCTCGTACGAACTCGAGTACCTCGGCATAAAGACCACCGAAACCGCCCATCTCGAGACCGACCGCGCCCGCGTGGAAGTGCGCAGCAACGGCAAGCCGATCGCGATGATGGAGCCGGCCAAGCTATTCTTCAAGCGCCTGCAACAACCTGCAACCTCGGTCGCGATTCGCTCGACCCCGGCCTCCGACCTCTACGTCGTGCTCGCCGGCATCGACGAAACGACCGGTCTCGCGACCTTCCAGGTGTTCCTCACGCCGCTGGTCTTCTGGCTGTGGGCCGGCGGCTTTATCATGGCCTTCGGCACGGTTATCGTGATGTGGCCGAACGTGCGCGAGCGCGCGGTGATCGCTGCGGCCGTGCGCGCGTCGCCGCCACCGCTCGACGCGGACACGCAGATCGTGCCCGGAGGTGATTGACAACGTGACGCGATTGCCCAAACTGCGCGCGCCCAGGACCCAGTTGGCGCTGATGCTGTTACTGGTGGCCGGTGCGTGCGCCTTGGCCCTGCCGATCGTGGTCACCGCGGCCTCCACCGTCACCGTGCAGAGCGTCGCCGAAGGCCTCACCTGCCAATGCGGATGCGGGCTGACGGTGGCCAACTGCAATCATCCCAATTGCGAATTTTCGGTGCCGGTGCGCGATCAGATCGGCACGATGCTCGGTCGCGGCATGAGCGGCCCGCAGATTATCGCGTTCTTCCGCCACAAGTACGGCGAGAAAATTCTCTCGGCGCCGACCACCCAGGGTTTCAATCTTCTCGCGTGGGTGATGCCGTTTGCCGCAATCTTCGCCGGCGCCGGTCTGCTCGCGTTTACCGCCGGGCGCTGGCGCTCCAGTTCGCCCGCGCCAACTCCCGCCGACGCATCCGCGTCTGAGACCAACTCGAACGCCGGCGACTTCGATCCCGAGCTGCGCCGCCGGCTCGAACGCGAATTGCGCGACCGGATCTGACGCGTGGCCATCTATATAGCGGCGATTCTGATAGTCGCGGCCGTCGCGCTTTTTGTCGCGGCGCCGCTCAGCGGGGGGTTCCTGCGGCGGCGGCGTTCGACCAGCCGCGAGCTCGACTTCGAACGGTTCGAACACGAACGCGGCCTGGCGATCCAGGGCCTGCGCGAGCTCGAGTTCGATCACGAAATGGGCAAGCTCGAGGAGGTTGATTATCGCGACCTTAAGCGATCCCTCGAGGATCGCGCGCTCGCCGCGATGACCGCGATCGAACGCCTGCGCGGCGCACCGCGCCTCGCGCGGGTGCAGGCGGCGCAGCGCCCGTCCGCCCCCGGCGCAGCCCCGGCCCCGTCCGGCCCCGCGCCGGCGCCGCGAACTGCGGGCGCGAGTCGCGGCGCGCAGCCGACCGTGAATTACTGTCCGCAATGCGGCGCGCCGATCGCCGAGGGCCACAAGTTTTGCACCGGATGCGGGGCGAGCCTGAACGCTGGCGCCGCGCCGGTTGCGGCGCAAGCCGAATGATCGCGGCGGCGCCAATCGAGGCGCGCGCCCTGGACAAGACCTTCGGCGCGATTCCGATTTTGCGCGGCGTCAACCTCGCGGTTGCGCCGGCCGGCGCTGCGATGGTCGTCGGACGCAACGGCGCCGGTAAATCGACTCTCGTGCGGATCCTCGCGGGCCTTTCCGCGCCGACCGCCGGCGACGCCCTGCTGTTCGGGCTTCCCAGCCACACGCTCGCGCCGGCCGCCCGCCGCCGGGTCGCGATCGTTACCCATCAGAGCTTCCTCTATCCGAATCTGAGCGCGCGCGAGAATCTGGAATTTTACTCGAGCCTCTACGGCGTCGCCGACGCGCCCGGCGCTATCTCCCGATGGCTCGAGCGCGTCGGGCTCGCCTCTGCCGCCGCTGCTCGCGTGCGGACCTTCTCGCGCGGCATGGAACAGCGGCTCACACTCGCCCGTGCGATGTTGCCCGCTCCCGACGTCCTGCTGATGGACGAGCCGTTCGCCGCGCTCGACGCCGAGGGCGTGGCCCTGGTCGCGGCGATTCTGCGCGAGGCCGTCGCCCGCGGATGCGCGATTGTGATGACCGCTCATCAGCCGCTGCCGATCGACGGATTGCGCTTCGACCGCTACGAAATCGCGCGCGGCCGGATGCGCCCGCTGGCCGGCGACGACGCCGGTGCGTCGCCCCGCACCCGGTCGGCCGGGTAGCCCGCGCGATGGCCGGTTTCGTCGCGGTCCTGCGCAAGGACCTGCGCCTGGAAGCACGCAGCGGCGAGAGCACGATCGCGCTGGTCGCGTTGTCGCTGCTGATTCTGGTGGTGCTGGTCTTCGCGCTCGATCCGGCCGGCGGCGTGCGCGACGCGGGTACTGCGGCCGGCGCACTATGGGTCGCGCTGATCTTCGCCGGCATGATCGGCTCGAGCCGCGCATTGCTGGCCGAACGCGACAACGGATGTATTCGCGGGCTGATTCTGAGCCCCCTCGATCGCGGCGCCCTCTATGTGGCCAAGCTGGTCGCCGCCTTCATCTTCATGGCCATCGCGGAAGTCGCCGCCGTCCTCCTGATGCTCCTCTTCTTCAACCTCGACTTCGATTCGCGCCTGCTCCGCCTCGCCCCGATTGTCGCACTCGGCGCGCTCGGTTTCTCGGCGCTGTCCACGCTGCTCGCCGCCATTTCCGGGCGTGTTCGCGCCGGCGATCTCCTGTTGCCGCTGCTCGCCGTGCCGCTGTTCGTGCCGGCCCTGATCGCCGGCGTCAAGGCGAGCGGCGCGGCCCTGACCGGGGCGCATTTCGGCGCGATCTCCCAATGGCTCAAGATTCTCGTCGCCTTCGACGTCATTTTCCTCACCACCGGCTATCTCCTTTTCGAGCACGTCATTGGCGAGGATTAGGCCAATGTCGCGAGCCCCGTTCATGACATCGCTCGCGCGATCGGTTACGAATAGTCACCAATGAGTAAACGCGTGAATCTTTCGCTCGGCGTCCTGACCGCCACCCTGATGGTCACCGCCATCTTTATGGTGTTCCTTTACGTCCCGACCGAGGCCGAGCAGGGAATCGTCCAGCGCATCTTCTATTTTCACGTGCCCTGCGCATGGGTCGCCTTTGCCGCCTTCGGCATGGTCGCGATTTGCGGCATCTTCTACCTCTGGCTCGGCTCGGATATCTGGGACGACCTCGGCTACGCCGCCGCCGAAATCGGGATGGTCTTCTGTACGCTGGTCCTGGTGACCGGCTCGATCTGGGCCAAGCCGATCTGGGGCACCTGGTGGACCTGGGATTCGCGCCTGACCACGACGCTGATCCTGTGGCTGCTCTATGGGGGCTATCTGATGTTGCGGGCGATGGCCGACGATTCGCCGCAGGTCGCTCGCTTTGCCGCGGTGATCGGAATTGTGGCGGCCGCCGACGTCCCGGTTGTGATCGTCTCGGTGCGGCTGTGGCGCACGATTCATCCTGCTGTGCTGGTGACGCGCCAGGGCGGCCACGGACTCCAGGACCCGCGGATGGTGACGACGCTGCTGGTCTCGCTCGCGGCGTTTACGGCGCTCTTCGCATGGCTTCTGATCCTGCGCTTCGCGACGCTGCGGATGCGCACGCGGATCGCCATGCTCGAACGCGATCTCAACCTCGCCCACGCGGCCGCGGGAGACCTATGATGGAAAATTTCGGCTATCTGTTTGCCGCCTATACGATTATCTTTGCGGTGATTTTTCTCTACGTCATGTTCATCTGGCGGCGTCAGAGCCGGCTCGAAGTCGAGTTGCACGCCCTGGAAGCGCGACTCAAGGAAGTGCACGACGAGCTCAAGACGCACGCGATGCCGCAGTCGCGATCGGCTCAGTAAGACGCGCGCCGTCGGGCCGCGGATGGCTACGAGGGTTGCGCGAAATAGCCGTAATACTTGCAGACATGCATAATCGTGAGCATCTTTATCGAGGTGGAGATCGAGGTCGATATTTGGCGAAAGGCTCGGCGCGACCGACCTCGCAGCGGTCTTTATGCATTTCAGCGCGCCCGGCAGCCGCGCAAGGGTTTTTGTCTAACGCGCGGAGCGTCCGCGCGAGGACTTGAAATCAACGCACGAACACTGAGTAATTACGCGCGAGGTCTTTGGATTAGCGCGCGGAGGACCGCGCGGGATCCTTCACTTCGTTCAGGATGACGATAGAAACAGGAGCCGAAAATCTAAGGACGTGAAGGTCGCTCGCTGATCAAAAGTGTCGAGCAACGCGAACGTACAACAGTGAAATAAATGGAGTTTCGGGATTATTATAAGGTGCTCGGGGTCGAGCGCAGCGCTACGGAGGCGGAAATCAAAACCGCCTATCGCAAGCTCGCCCGCAAGTACCATCCCGACGTCAATCCGAATAACAAGGAGGCCGAGCGCCGCTTCAAGGAGGCGAACGAGGCCTATCAGGTTATTGGCGACGCCGAGAAGCGCAAGAAATACGACGAGCTTGGCGCCGATTGGGAGCGCGGGACTTCGCAGGAGGAAGTTTACCGCCGCTACGGCGGTGCGGGCGGTCCGTTCGGCGGTGGCGCCGAGGCCGGGAGCACAGGGGGCGGCGGCTTCAGCGATTTCTTCGAACGATTTTTTGCTGGCCGCGGCGGAGGACGAGCACGCAGTTCGTCTTACGGTTTCGGCGACGAATTCGACCAGGGCTTCGGCGCTCGCGGCGCAGGCCGCGCCCCCGATTTGCAGGCCGAGGTCGAAATCAGTCCGCAGGATGCCGTCCACTCGACGCCGCGACGCATCACCGTCACTGCGACCGACGAATGTTCCGGGTGTGGCGGCACCGGGGTCGTAGCGCGCCAGGAAAAGCGCGGCAACACGCGCATCATTCGCTCGGCCGATCGTTGTCCGAAATGTGGTGGGAGCGGAGTCCTGCCGGCCCGCCGTCAGCTTGACGTCACGATTCCGGCCGGCGTCACCGACGGTTCCCGAATCCGCTTGAAGGGGCAGGGCGGACGTGGCGCGCGGCCCGAGCTCAACGGTGACCTGTTCCTGCAGATTCGCTTCAAGACCGGCGGCGCCTTCACGGTTTCCGGCCGCGACGTTCGCTGCCAGCTCCCGGTATGGGATTACGAGGCTGCCCTCGGCGCTGAGGTTACGGCGCCCACGCTCGACGGACGGATCGAGCTCAAGGTGCCGACCGGCAGCCAGACCGGGCGGGTGATGCGCTTGAAGGGACGCGGAATCCCGGGCCGCGGCAAGGAGGCCGCCGGCGACCTGCTTTACGAGCTAAAAGTGCTCGCGCCGACCGACCTGACCAAAGCCGAACGCGATCTGATGCAACAGCTTGCCGACCTGCGCCGCGCTCGCGAGATACCTGACCCGCGGGCCGAGATTATGAAGGAATGAGGCGATGGTGCGGCGTAATACTCCAGGCCGCGGGCGTCGCTCGACGCGCCAGGTTACGCTCGTAACCCGCAGCGCCCTGTGTGTCTTGGGCGGCGTCAGCGAGCGCCGTCTGGAGGTCTGGGAACGCGAAGAGTTGATCGTGCCGGCGACCGTCGGCGATAGCGACGAGGGTAGTGAACCCCTTTACGACCGCGAGGCGTTGCGCCGCATCCGCGTCATCCGCACGCTCGAGGAGGAACTCGACGTCAACCTCCCCGGCATCGGCGTGATTTTGAACCTGCTCGAACAGTTCCCCCGCTAACGCCCGACCTCCGCTTGCGTCACAGCACGCGATTAAACACTAGACGGAGCGAAGCGCAGTCGAGCTCACTAGCGGAGTGTAGCGCAACGAGCTAACGAGTCTGCGAGGTGCGTTCAAGGTAAGGAGTCCGCGACGTGCGCACAGCGCGCGCTTCAGATTAAGATTAAGAGTATAATTAATGGGCGGTGCGAACCGGTAAAATCCAGCTCCCCGAGCGGGACGGGTCCAAAGCTGTAAAATATCTTCTATAAAAAAACGAACCCATTTTCGCGTAATGCGAAATCGACCGACCGCCAGCCACGAATGCAACCTGCCAACTACCGCCTCAGGGCGCAGCGGCAGGAATCCCGATGACTTCAATTGCAACGCTATGGACCGGCGCGTAATCGAGCGAGTTGAGCGCACCATCGCGCGGGTGCTTGCACGTCACCCGGCCGACGGTGGCGGGTCCATTCTGATCGCGCTGTCGGGTGGCGCCGATTCGGTGGCCTTGACCCACGCGCTTTGGCGGATTCGTGCCGATCGCGATAGCCCCCGCTACACGCTGACCGCTGCTCATCTCAACCATCGCCTGCGCGGCGCCGAATCCGATCGCGACGAGCGCTTTGTGCGCGAGCTCTGCCGGCGGATGGAAATCGAGTTGATCGCCGAGCATGTCGCCACCCCGATCGCGTCGTCCAATTTGGAAGAGCGCGCGCGCGACCTGCGCTACCAATTCCTTAATCGCGCCGCCGACCTCGTCGGCGCGAGCCTCATTGCGCTGGCCCATCATGGCGACGATCAGGCCGAAACGGTGATTCTGCGTCTGTTGCGCGGGAGCGGAGCGGCCGGCCTCGCCGCGATGGATGTATTCGGGCCGGGCCGAATCGTGCGCCCGATGCTTGCCCTGCGCCGCGAGGATATCCTCTCGTATCTCGACGCTATCGGTGCCGCCTGTGTCTCCGATAGTACCAACCTGTCGCCGGCCATTCTGCGTAATCGAGTCCGTCACGAGCTCCTTCCGATGCTCGAGCGGGATTACGCGCCGCGCCTGAGCCATCGCCTGCCCGGACTCGCGCGCGAGATGCGGATGCTCGACGATTTCCTCGCAGGCGAGGGCCGCCGCGAGCTGGGCCGCCGGATGAGTGAGCCCGGCCGGATTGACTTGGATGGATTCGGCGAGCTTCATCCGGCGTTGACCGCAGCGGTGATCCGCGAATGGATTCGCGAGCGGCGCGGCAGCCTTCGCCGGGTCGATCGCGCCGAAATCGACCGTATCGGCAGATTCTGTGCGACCGGAGCGCCCGGCTCGGTGATGCGGCTCGGCGGCGGAATGCGTCTGCGATGCGAATACGGGTCGGTCGTATGCGAACCGGCGCCAACCGGTCGATTACCCGCGTCCGCTATTGAATTGGCGCTCGACGGCGAGACCGAGGCCGCCGCTGCCGGGTTCTCCTTTATCGCTCGACGATTGCCGGCCGGCGACGCGCCGCTTGACGGTGCGCCCGCGGCTCGACGCGCCCGGCCGCTCGAGGCGCTTTTCGACGCGGACCAGATCGAAGGTGGATTGGTCGTGCGTGGCTTTCGCAACGGCGACCGCGTCAAGCCGCTCGGAATGACCGGGACGCGCAAGGTTCACGACGTCTTTGTCGATCGCAAACTCATGCGCGAACGGCGGGCGACATGGCCGATTATCGAGTGCCAGGGAGAGATTATCTGGATTCCCGGGATGGTTCGCAGCCGCGTCGCACTGGTCACCAGTACGACACGTAAGGTCTTGCAATTGCAGGCAAAACCGTGTGCTAATTCCGGCAAAGCCTCGTTGCTTAGAAATTAACCCGCATGCTACGATCTGCCCAGACATGAACCAGGTTTCACGCAATATCGCCCTGTGGCTGGTGGTTGCGCTGATGTTTCTGCTGCTGTTCAACTTTTTCAGCCGCAGTCAGCAACGCCCCCCGGAAATAATCTTTTCGGATTTTCTCAACCAAGTCGAAAAAGGTGAAGTCTCCCAGGTCACCATCCAGGGAAATGTTATCCAGGGCGACACCAATGGCGGGGAGCATTTCAAGACCTACGCGCCACAGGACCCTGACCTGGTAAAGACCCTGCGCGACAAGGGAGTCAAAATCGCCGCGAAGCCGGCCGAGGGCGACCCGTGGTGGATGGTGCTCATCGTCCAATGGTTCCCGATGCTACTTCTGGTCGCGGTCTGGATTTTCTTCATGCGCCAGATGCAGATCGGCGGCGGCAAGGCGATGTCGTTCGGGAAAAGCCGCGCCAAGCTGCTGACCGAGAACACCCACAAAATCACGTTCGCCGATGTCGCCGGTATCGACGAGGCCAAGGACGAACTCGAAGAGATTATCCAGTTTCTAAAGGATCCCAAGCGCTTCACGCGCCTCGGCGGACGCATCCCTAAGGGCGTCCTGCTGGTCGGTCCTCCCGGCACCGGTAAAACCCTGCTCGCACGCGCGATTGCGGGCGAAGCGGGCGTGCCGTTCTTCTCGATTTCAGGCTCCGATTTCGTCGAGATGTTTGTCGGTGTCGGTGCCTCGCGCGTCCGCGACCTCTTCGTCCAGGGCAAGAAACACGCGCCCTGTATCATCTTCATCGACGAGATCGACGCCGTTGGCCGTCATCGCGGTGCTGGCCTCGGCGGCGGCCACGACGAGCGCGAGCAGACGCTCAACCAATTGCTGGTCGAGATGGACGGCTTCGAGGCCAACGAAGGTGTGATCCTGGTTGCCGCAACCAATCGTCCCGACGTGCTCGACCCGGCGTTGCTACGGCCGGGCCGCTTCGATCGCCGGGTAATCGTGCCGCGGCCCGACGTCCGCGGTCGCGAGGGTATCCTGCGCGTGCATACGCGCCGCGTCCCGCTCTCCGATGACGTCGACGTTTTCAAGCTCGCCCGCTCGACCTCCGGCTTTGCCGGCGCGGATATCGAAAACCTGGTCAACGAAGCCGCTCTGCTGGCCGCGCGCCGCAATAAAGAACAGGTCGAAATGACCGATTTCGAGTTGGCCAAGGACAAGGTCATGATGGGCGCGGAGCGGCGCTCGATGGTCATGTCGGCCGACGAACGGCGCAAGGTCGCCTACCATGAATCGGGCCATGCGCTCGTAGCCGCGGTGCAAAAGGGCGGCGACCCGCTGCACAAAGTCACGATTATCCCGCGCGGAATGGCTCTCGGGGTTACTCAGCAATTGCCGCTCGACGATCGCTATACCCATTCGCGACAATACCTGATGACCACGCTGGCGGTGCTCTTCGGCGGCCGAGTGGCCGAAGAGATGGTCTTCGGCGAAAAATGGACCGGAGCCGGCAACGATATAGAAAAAGCCACCGAACTCGCACACAAGATGGTTTGCGAATGGGGCATGAGCGATGAACTCGGCCCGATGACCTTTGGCCGCCACGAGGAGCAGGTCTTTCTCGGCCGCGACCTCGCGCACAACAAGGACTACTCCGAGCACACCGCGGTCGAGATCGATCAGGAAGTGCGCCGCCTGATCGATATCTCCTACTCAACCGCCAAGACTATCCTGACCGATAACGCCACGTTGCTGCATGCGCTCGCCGAGCGTCTGCTCGAGCAGGAAATCGTTGACGGTGCGGAAGTCGCCGCGATGGTGAGTGCCTTTCAGGAGGGCCGTCCGCTGCCGACCTATACCCCTGCTTCTCATTCCGGCGGCACTCCGAGCGACGGCGCTGGGTCATCCAAGGAAAAACCCAAGACTACGGAAGAGGAGGCTCCCGGTCCGGGGCTGGTCTCGCCAAAACCATCGCTCGCCTGATTCACCGGCGGACCCGTGATAACGTCGATTCAAAGCCTCTCCCGCTGTCGGGGGAGGCTTTCCTTTCCCGGCGGCGCACCGGCTGCGATTGACCCGGCGGGCGCTTCGCGACTCTGGCCGGCGCCCTGATGTCCGGGCCGAAGCTGCCGCCACCGCGATCCCTGCGGCTCAAGGACGGCCGTGTGATTCGCTTCCCCGCCGTCATGGGGATCCTTAACGTCACGCCGGACTCGTTCTCTGACGGCGGCCGCTTTCTCGATCCCGGCCGCGCCGCCGCTCACGCGCTCGCGATGGAAGCTGCGGGTGCCTCCATCATCGATATCGGCGGCGAATCCACCCGTCCCGGCGCGGCTGCGATCGCGGTCGACACCGAACTCGAGCGCGTTTTGCCGGTGATCGAGGCGCTGCGGCCAAAACTCAAAGTTCCCATTTCGATAGACACCCGCAAGGCCGTCGTTGCCAGTGCCGCGCTCGAGGAAGGGGCTGCGATCGTCAATGACGTGAGCGGCCTCATGTTCGACCCGGTGCTAGCCCAGTCGGTCGCGCAGGCGGGCGCAGCTTTGATCCTGATGCACATGCGCGGCACTCCGGCGACCATGAATCGTCACGCCCGTTATCGCGACGTCGTGGCCGAAGTTTGCGACTTTCTCGAGCGACAGGCCGGCGTCGCCATCGGCGCCGGAGTCTTGCGCAGTTGCGTCATTGTCGATCCGGGGCTGGGCTTCGCCAAGAATGCCCGCCACAATCTGATGTTGATCGGTGGTTTGTCGAAGATTTGCGCGCTAGGCTATCCAGTGTTGGTGGGCGCCTCACGCAAGCGTTTCGTACGCAAGATCGCAGGCGACGACGAATGCGATCTGCTCTTTGGTACTGCTGCGGTGAACGCGCTGGCGATCGCTGGTGGCGCATCGATTATTCGGGTTCACGATCCGAGGCCTGCGGCGGCGGTGATGAAGATGGCTGTGGCGATTGCCGAATCGAGACGCGGCTGATTAACAGCGATGAACGGTTACCTTTCTGTCATACCCAAACCGCGATGGCAGGACGTGCTCGACGTTCTGGTGGTCGCCTACGTCATTTATCGCATCGCGCTGGTAATCCGCGGCACGCGCACGATGCAGATGGTGGTCGGCTTGGGTGTCATCGCCGCGGCCTTTGTCGCTTCACAATTGCTCGGCCTGTTCACGCTGAATTGGCTGCTCAATAATTTCCTCGGCTCGTTGATCGTAATTCTGGTCGTAATCTTTCAGGCCGATATCCGCCGCGCGCTTACTGGCGTCGGCGCCCGGCCGCTGTTCGGCTCGCGAGCCGCGCTGGCCGGCGTTGCCCAGGAAATCACCGCCGCCGCAACCTGGCTCTCCGCCCGCCGCATCGGCGCACTCATCGTGATTGAACAGGGCATCGGCCTCCAGGAATTTATCGACACCGGCCGCGAAGTTGACGCGCAGGTCTCGCCCGAATTAATCGAGACCATTTTCATGACCGGATCGCCCCTCCATGATGGCGCCGTCATTATCAAGGGCGACCGCCTGCTGGCTGCCGCCTGCCTGCTGCCGCTGTCATCGAATCCCAACGTCAGCCTCACGCTCGGCACACGCCATCGCGCCGGGATCGGATTGACGGAAGACAATGACGCGGTTGCCGTGATTGTTTCGGAGCAGGACGGCACCATTTCCGTCGCTCACGAAGGCGAGTTGACCCGCGGCTTCGACGGCCCACGCCTGCTCGAAGCCCTGCAGGATTTGCCATCATAGGAGTGCGACGAAGTGGCGAGTCCGATGCGAACCAATCCGGCGCGGCCACCCGCGGAGGAGCGCAGCGAAAGCGTCGCGCAGGAGGGCCGTCCGCTCGTTCGCAGGATTGCCGAAGTGCTCGAGCGCGACATGGGTCTGCGCCTGATTTCATTGGCACTCGCGATCGGCCTGTGGATTTTCGTTAACGCCGGACAACACGGCGCCGTCCAATCCTTTCAGGTGCCGGTGAGTTATCGCGAACTTCCGCCGGGCTTTGTGGTGACGAATCCGCATCCCGATTTCGTCAGGATTCAGGTCTCCGGCCCGCGCACGCTGTTATCGATTATCGATCCAACCCATCTGACCCTGCGCCTCGAACTCGCTGGCGTGGGCATCGGGCAGGCCTCCTTCAAGATTGGGCCAGACTCGTTTCAGGTGCCGCGCCACACAGAAGTTACCGGCGTGCAGCCGTCGCAGATTGTGCTCGATATCGACAAAGACGTCACCCGCGAAGTTCCGGTTCATCTGGCGCTTTCCGGATCGCCCGGCACCGGTTACAAAATCGCGTCAACCGGAGTCACCCCGGCCACCGTGACTATCCGCGCTCCCAGCCGCGTGATCGGACATGTCGATCAGGTTGATACGGAAGCAGTCCCGGTCAACGGCATAACCAGCGATCTCTCGCGCAGCGTCAATCTTTTATCGCCGGCCAGCAGCGTGCGCCTGGAGACTGACGCCGTGACCGCCAAGATCACGCTGGCGCTGGTGGTTACGCATAAGGAATTTCCAGATGTTCCGATCAGCGTGCGCGATACGGATCGTAAATTCCGGATCGATCCGCATCACGTTGACCTCGAGTTGAGCGGCCCGCTGCTGAAGCTGACGAAGATCGATCTGAAGTCCGCCGCCTATGTCGAGGCGGCCGGTCTGGGCCGCGGCTCGCACAGCGTGCCCGTGCAGATTAATCTGCCCGACGGCATCACGCTGGTGCACCAGACGCCCGAAAAAGTTAAACTCAGAATCTACGATGAAAAGCGAGCAGCACCAGGTTGAGCAACTTTGAGTAACGCGGCAAACAGGCTCTTCGGCACCGACGGCGTGCGCGGCGTAGCCAACGCCGAGCCGATCACCTCCGAAACCGCGATGCGCCTCGGCCGTGCGCTCGCCCACGTATACAAAAATCCGCGCGGCCCGCATCGCCGCATCCTGATTGGTAAGGACACGCGCCTGTCGGGCTACATGCTCGAGACCGCGATGGCCTCGGGAATCTGTTCGATGGGCGTTGATGTGTGGCTGGTCGGACCGCTTCCAACTCCCGGTATCGCCTTTCTCACGCGCAGCATGCGCGCCGACGCCGGCGTGGTGATTTCGGCCTCGCACAACGCCTTTCAGGACAACGGCATCAAGTTCTTTTCCCGCCAGGGTTTTAAGCTCGACGACGAGATCGAACGGCGCATCGAGGATCTGGTTTTCGACAGCTCCGAGATCACGGCCTTTCGCGCAAGCGGCGCCGACATCGGCAAAGCCGCGCGAATCGACGACGCCATCGGCCGCTACCTGGTATTTTTGAAATCGTGCGTTCCGCGCACCGTTGCCTTCGACGATTTGAAGGTCGCCATCGATTGCGCCAACGGGGCGGGCTACCGCGTCGGCCCCGATGTGCTGGAGGAGTTGGGCGCCACCGTTATTCCAATCGCGGTCGATCCCGACGGTATCAATATCAACGCCGATTGCGGCGCTGTGCATCCGCAAAAACTCCGCGAGACGGTGCTCGCCAGCGGCGCACACGTCGGCATCGCGCTCGACGGCGACGGCGATCGCGCCATGATCGTCGATGAGCGCGGTGAACTCTTCGACGGCGACGATGTGATGGCGCTGCTGGGTCTGCGGATGGCTGCCGAGGGCCGGCTCGTCGACAACACCGTCGTCGCTACCGTGATGAGCAACTTCGGCCTCGAGCGCGCCTTGACCCGGGGCGGCGTCAGACTGGTGCGCACGGAAGTCGGCGACCCCGCGGTCGTGCGCGAGATGCTCGCCAATTCCTACAACCTTGGCGGCGAGCAGTCGGGCCACGTCATCTTCATGGACCATTCGACCACCGGCGACGGCCTGATTACTGCCTTGATGGTGCTGTCGGTGATGGCTCAAACCGGGCAGCCGCTCAGCGCCTTGCGCGCGATGCACCGGGTGCCGCAGATCCTCGAAAATGTTCGGGTTCGCGAACGCGTACCGCTGGCCGCGATGCCCGACGTCGAACGCTTGATCGCGGGCGCCGAACGCAAGCTGGCGGGTTGCGGCCGCCTGCTCGTGCGCTACTCGGGCACCGAAATGCTTGCGCGCGTGATGGTCGAAGGTGAAGACGAAATCGCGATTACGGCGATCGCCCGCGAAATCGGGGCGGCGATCGGCAAACGGGCCGGCGTTATCGCATGAGGTCCGCGATGCCGTTACTGGGAGTCAACGTCGATCACGTCGCGACCCTGCGCCAGGCCCGCGGGGTCGACTACCCCGACCCCGTCGAGGCCTCGCTCGCCGCTCAGCGCGCGGGCGCCGCGGCTATCACGGTTCATTTGCGCGAAGACCGCCGCCATATACAGGATGACGATCTTCGCCGCATTCGCGACGCGATTCGCATCCATCTCAATCAGGAGATGGCGCCGGTTCACGAGATGGTCGAAATCGCGATCGCAATCCGCCCGCACGAAGTCTGTCTGGTGCCGGAACGGCGCGAGGAGCTTACCACCGAAGGGGGGCTCGACGCGGCCGGCCAGTTCAAGCGCCTGGCCCCGATCGTCAGCCGGCTGCAAATGGCCGGGATCGCCGTGAGCCTCTTTGTCGATCCGCAAACCCATCAGGTTGAGGCGGCGGCGCGTCTGGGCGCCAAATTTGTCGAGCTGCACACCGGAATCTACGCCACGCTCGCAGACGCCGATCTTGCTGCGGCCGACGCGCGGACCGCGATCCGTCGCGCGAGAACCGTGAATTATAACGTGCCTCCGTCAGCCTCCGCCGGGCTAGCAATTCGCGCGCAACTCGGCGCGGCGGCGCGGGCGGAGCTGGCGAAAATCCGGGCTGCGGTAAAGACCGCTCGCTCACTGAAGCTCATGCCCAACGCCGGGCACGGTCTAAATTACCGCAACGTCGGCCCGGTGGCCGCGATTCCGGGGCTCGCCTGGCTGCATATCGGGCATGCGATCGTCGCCCGGGCCCTGGCCGTCGGGATGGAGCGTGCAGTGAGCGAGATGAATTCCCTGATCGGAGCACAGGGCAAGCCGGTGGCGTCTGCCAGGCGTCGTACAAGGGCGAGCGCTTCACGGGCGAGTGCGGTCGCGACCGATTAATTTCTTGCGCCGGCAAATTTCCTTATGATCCTTCTGAGCGCCGCCGAAAGCCGTGAACTCGACCGGCTGAGCCAGGAGAAATACGGAATCCCGTCTTACTCCCTGATGCGCCGTGCGGGCGAGGCTGTGGCCGACTTGGCATTGCGGCACTGGCCCAACATAATCGGCGCGCCCGTGCTGGTGGTCGCCGGCAAGGGCAACAACGGCGGCGACGGTCTGGTCGCTGCGCGCAAGCTGATTCAGGTGGGCGTCCAAGTCCATGCGGTCCTGTTGGCGCGCGCCGCCGATTTGAACGGCGACGCGGCGCGGGCGCATGGTGATTTGCTTGCCGCCGGCGGCAGCGTGGTCGAAGTCACCAGCGCAGAGGCAATCGAAGCGGCGATCGGCGCCAAAAAGCCGTCCGCCGCGGTCGATGCAATCTTTGGTATCGGCCTCAATGCCGAAATTCGCGGACTCGCGCGCGCAGCTGTCCAAGCCATAAATTCGCTTGGCGTCCCGATTGCGGCAGTCGATATCGCGTCGGGTGTCAACGCGGACTCGGGCGCCGTGATGGGTGCGGCGGTTGCCGCCAATATCACCGTCACCTTCGGCTATGCCAAGTACGGTCACGTTTGCTATCCGGGCGCTGAGTTCACCGGCGACCTCGAGATCGCGGACATCGGATTCGCATCGGGCGCGATCGGAGAAATCGCGCCGCGCGGCCTCATGATCGAAGCGTCGGAAGCCTCGTCGATGCTCAAGCCGCGATCGGCCAACACTCACAAGGGCACTTACGGCCATCCGTTGATCATCGCGGGCAGCCGCGGCAAGTCCGGCGCGGCGATACTTGCAGCGCGTGGCGCGTTGCGAATGGGCGCCGGTCTGGTCACGGCCGCAATCCCCGGTTCGATCGCGGCGATCGTTGCAGCCGGTCAACCCGAATTGATGACCGCACCGATGCCCGACTGCGACGGCCATTTCGCTGCCACCGCCACCATTGACGAATTGAAGTCGCTCGCCGCTGGCATGAGCGCGTTGGTCGCCGGTCCGGGTATCGGTGTAAGCGATGACACCCGCGAACTGGTAGCGTGGCTGGCGGGGGAGGGCGCGCAGCCCCGGCGTCCACTTTTGATCGATGCCGACGGCCTCAACGTAATCGCCGCACTCGGTCCGGAGATGCTCAAATCCGCGCACGGTCCGGTCGTGCTGACGCCCCATCCGGGCGAGATGGCGCGATTGCTTGGAGCCTCCGCCGCGGCGGTTAACGCCGACCGAATCGGAGCTGCGCGCAGCCTCGCCGACGTGACCGGCGCATGCGTGTTGCTCAAAGGCGCACGCACAGTTGTCGCCACGCCGGACGGGGGCGTCTCGATCAATTCGAGTGGAAATCCTGGCATGGCGACACCGGGGATGGGCGATGTGCTCTCGGGTATGGCGGGCGCTCTGCTTGGACAGGGGATAGGTGGCGGCGCAGCGCTCGCGCTGGCGGCGTTCGTTCACGGGGTGGCGGCCGATCGCCTCGTCGGTCGGATCGGTTCAATTGGCTATCTCGCGGGTGACCTCGCCGCCGAGCTTCCCGCCACAATCGACTCGATCATGCGCCCGGCGCGCGATATTCCGCGCTAACGCCACTGGTATTTCCAAATTGCCCACAGCAGCTTCGCAGCGAGAATCCCCGATGTCCGCAGCTTCCCAGCCGTCCAGTACCGCAACTCTGATCGTCGAAAGCCGTTCGTCGCGCGACACTAAAATGTGGGGCCGGCGTCTCGGCTCAATTCTTTCCGGCGGTGAGTTGCTGGGCTTTACCGGTGACCTTGGCGTTGGCAAAACCTGCTTTATCAAGGGACTCGCGCGCGGCCTCGAATTGCCCGAAGCGCAAGTTCTCAGCCCGACCTTTACGATGATTCAGGAGCATCGAGGCCGCCTGCCACTCTTCCATATAGATCTCTACCGCCTTGAAAGCGTGGCGCTCGACGACCTTGGCCTGCGCGAATACCTGTTTTCCGACGGCGTCGCTGCGGTCGAATGGTTTGAGCGCCTGCGCGAAGCCGGTGAACTCGAACACCTTGCTGTCCGTATTGCTTACACTGAGCAAAACCACCGGAAAATTGAGTTCGCGGCTATTGGCGAGCGCTATGCCGCGCTGATCGAACGGCTACGGCTGCGCTCGGCCGCGTCGCAGCGCGTTCGTCAGCGCGACTGATTCAAGACCATGGCCGCCGTGAATCGATTGGGCCCGGTTTCATCCCGAAGCGGGATGACATACTAGTGAAAACAGACAAATTGCCTAATTCACTTCCGATAAGCTAATATAGAGCAGCTTAAGCTGGGAAAAGGGACAGACGGTGCCAAAATTCGTTCTCGACGTCTATGCGGCATTCCTTCAAGTGATCCAGGAATGCTTCGATACCTGGGATAGTACCCCGATTCCCACTCGCCTCATTATCGCGCTTGCGATGGCCGGATTGGGCGTGTATCTCGGCGCCCGAGCCGAACGTTCCGGGACGAGCGCGGTGCTATTTTTCGCGGCCTTCGGTTTCTTTGCCTATGTGGTTGCCGTGGGCATGTCGTTGGTTCATTAGGGCTGTCACCGAATCCACAATTCCCAAGGGACTGGTTTATCCGCTGTCTTCCGAGCATAATCATCGTTTACCCTTCGTTTGGGAGTGAAAATCAGCGGGCTGTGGCTCTCATCGTTCAGAAGTATGGAGGAACTTCGGTTGGCTCTATCGAGCGGATTAAGGCGGTGGCGCAACGCGTCTGCCGTTCCCGCGCCAAGGGCGACCGTATCGTAGTCGTGGTCTCGGCCATGGCGGGCGAGACCAACCGGCTGTTTCAACTGGCCGATCAACTCTCCGACGCTCCCAACCCTCGCGAAACTGACGTCCTGGTCTCTACCGGTGAGCAGGTTTCGGCGGCACTACTTGCAATACGCCTGCAGAACCTCGGTTACCCGACGGTCTCTCTGCTCGGCCATCAGATCAAAATTAGCACCGATTCGCGCCACGGCGCGGCCAAGATCAAATCGGTCGAGTTCGCGCGCATTCGGGACGCACTCGACGCGGGCAATATCGTCGTGGTGGCGGGATACCAGGGCGTTGACGGGCAGGGCGATATCACGACGCTCGGCCGCGGCGCGTCCGACTTGACAGCGGTCGCGCTGGCCGCCGCGATGAAGGCCGACGCCTGTGAAATCTACACCGACGTTGACGGCGTCTATACCGCTGACCCGCGCATCTGCCCGCGCGCGCGCCGTCTCGACCGCGTCTCCTACGACGAGATGCTCGAGATGGCCGGGCTCGGGGCCAAGGTCCTGCAATTGCGCTCGGTCGAGTTGGCCCGGCGCTTCAACGTACCGCTGCTGGTGCTCTCGAGCTTTCAGGACGATTCCCGCGGCACCTGGGTCGGGCAGGAGGATAAATCGATGGAAAACGTGCTCGTCTCCGGCGTCACGCTCGATCAGAATCAAAGCAAGATTACGCTGACCGGCGTCGAGGATCGCCCGGGTCTCGCCGCGCGCATCTTCGGGCCGATTGCCGACACCGGAATCGTGGTTGACATGATTATCCAGAATGCGAGCGCCGATAGCCGCACCGATTTGACCTTCACCGTGCCGCGTACCGATCTCCGCCGCTCGCTCGAGCTGGTGCGCGAGGTCGCCGCTGAGATCGGCGCCGCCGGCGTCCGTCACGAAGAGCAGGTCGCCAAAGTTTCGATTATTGGCGTCGGCATGCGCACGCATGCCGGCGTTGCCGCTACCATGTTCAAGGTGCTGGCGGCCGAGGGCGTCAACATCGAAATGATTGCCACTTCCGAAATTAAGGTTTCGGTTGTGGTCAATGCGAAATACGGCGAACTTGCGATGCGTGCCTTGCACGACGCATTCTTGGGCGGCGGCACCAGCGCCGCGGACGCGGAGACGGTTTAGCAATGGCGGTTGCCAAAAAAATCCAGATCTACGACACCACCCTGCGCGACGGATGCCAATCGGAGGATGTCTCGCTCACCACCGAGGACAAGCTTCAGATTGCCGCGCGGCTCGACGACCTCGGCATCGACTACATCGAGGGCGGATGGCCCGGCTCGAATGCGCGCGACGCCGCCTTCTTCAAGGAGATCAAGCGGCTCAAGCTGCGCCACGCCAAGGTTGCGGCTTTCGGCTCGACCCGTCGCGCAAATATCCGCGCCGCCGCTGATCGCAATCTTCATCTGATGCTCGAGGCTGACACTCCGGTAGCGACCGTCGTCGGCAAGACTTGGGACCTACATGTGCGCGAGGCGCTGCGGATTTCGCTGTCGGCCAACCTCGAGGTTCTCAACGACACCATCGCTTATTTGAAGAAGCACTTTGACGAGGTGATCTTCGACGCCGAGCATTTCTTCGACGGCTATGCGGCCAATCCCGATTTCGCGCTCGCCTGTCTCAAGGCGGTTGACGACGCCGGCGTCGATCTGGTCTGCCTGTGCGATACCAACGGCGGGCGCATGCCGTGGGAAATCGAGCAGGGCACAATTGCCGCCGCGGCGGCGATGCGCGCCCCGGTTGGAATCCATTGTCATAACGATTCCGAAGTCGCCGTGGCCAATTCACTGGCCGCCATCCGCTCGGGTGCGGTTCAGGTCCAGGGGACCATCAACGGTCTCGGCGAACGCTGCGGCAACGCCAACCTGGTCTCGATCATCGGCGACCTCCAGCTCAAGCTCGGCTATAATTGCGTGCCCGCGGCCAAGCTCAAGACCCTGCAAGAAACCTCGATGCTGGTCTATGAGCTCGCCAACATCACGCCCAATCGGCGTCAGGCGTACGTCGGCCGCAGCGCGTTCGCTCACAAGGCCGGCCTTCACGTCTCGGGCATCCAGCGCAACGTCCACACCTACGAACACGTTGATCCAGCGCTGGTCGGCAACGATCGCCGCGTCCTGCTCTCGGAACTGTCGGGTCGCGCCAACATCCTTTACAAAACCCGCGAGTTCGGTCTCGAAACCGACCTCTCCCCCGAACAGATGGGGAGCCTGCTCGACGAGCTGAAACGCCTCGAAGCCAGCGGCTATACCTTCGACGGCGCCGACGCCTCCTTTGAGCTCCTGATGTTGCGCACGCTCGGCCGCATGAAGGATCACTTCAAGTTCGTCAGCTTCCGAGTTTTCGATGACAAATGGCACGAGGAGCAGGCGCCGTTCAGCGAAGCGGTCATTGTAATCGAGGGTCCCGACGGCCGCCGCACCCGCAACGCGGCCATCGGCAACGGCCCCGTCAACGCCCTTGACTCCGCTCTGCGCCAGGCGCTCGTGCCGTACTATCCCGACCTTGCCAGCATGCAGCTCGCCGACTACAAGGTCCGCGTGCTGGATAACGGCGTCGGGACCGGGGCGCGCGTGCGCGTGTTGATCGAGTCGACCGACGGCCGCCGCCGCTGGGGTACGGTCGGTCTTTCCAGCAACGTGGTCGAAGCGAGCTGGCAGGCCTTGGTCGATTCGGTCGAGTTCAAGCTGCACAAGGATAACGTCAAGCCGCGCATTCGCCCTCAACCCGAGAGCAACGGGAAGCGCCGCGGCGCCCGGAGCCGCGCCGCTACCGGACCCGTCAACGGCGCCGCCGCCAAGCCCTGACGTGAGCTCGCGCGAGCGCTCTCCGGCGCGCACTAAAGCGATAGCTACGCGCTGTGCTATGAACTCTTGAACCGGGCGCCGATGCCTGTCGGGAGGTTGGAATCATGGCTGTAATGAGCACGATTCGCGAAGATATCGACGCGGTCTTCCAGCACGATCCCGCCGCCCGCACGACGCTGGAAGTCGTGCTCGCCTATCCAGGCCTGCACGCCATCTGGTCTTACCGCGCAGCCCATTGGCTGTGGCAGCGAAATTTGAAACTCCTCGGCCGGCTCCTCAGCGAGTTGTCGCGGTGGCTCACCGGCATCGAGATTCATCCGGGGGCACGTATCGGACGACGCTTCTTTATCGACCATGGCATGGGCGTGGTCATCGGCGAGACCACTGAGATCGGGGACGACGTGCTCATCTATCAGGGTGTCACGCTCGGTGGCACCAGCGTCACTAAGGAAAAGCGCCACCCCACTATCGAGGATCAGGTGATGATCAGTGCGGGCGCCGCAGTCATCGGCCCGGTCACGATCGGACGCGGCAGCCGCATCGGCGCCGGCGCGGTGGTGGTGTCGTCGGCGCCGCCCTATTCGACCATCGTTGGTATCCCGGGCAAGATCGTCGAAGGCGATCGCCCGCGGGGCAATTTCGCCGACCTCGACCATGCACGACTACCCGATCCGGTCGCCCGCGCAATGAGCAATCTGGTGGACAAGATCAATCAACTGAGCATCAGGCTCGAAGAGATGGAAGAACGCCAGGATTGCCTCGAGGACAAGCTGCCGGAGCCGGCCGCGCTGCCCAACGGCGCCGCCAAAGAACCCTGACCCCTCTTCCGACGGGGGCTCCGCCGAACAATCCTGGCCTCATCCCCCTCTACGCGTCCAAGGATAGATCCCCCGCATTATGCGCGCGCGGGGAGAGGGTTCTCCCCGCGCGCAAGACCACCCCGCGCAAGTCAACTGACGGCCCCCACGCGCTGCCTCACGGGGTCACCGTTACCAGCGTCGATCCACTCAGAGTGCCAACCGTGGCCGTGATCGTTGTCGTCCCTGGTTTGCGTGGAATCACCCGTCCGTTGGTATGCGACGAACTGGTGATGACATGGGCGACCTTGGTATTCGACGAAGTCCAATCCGCCAGGTCCGTAAGGTCTTGCATAGTTCCGTCGGAGAAGTTGCCGATCGCACTGAGCTGAACCGTGTTGCCCACCGCCACCGTCGGATTTGACGGTAGGATCGTGATCGACTGCAAAACCGCCGCCGTCACGGTCACTGTGGCGGTGCCTTGTATGCCATTCAAATCCGCCGTTATGGTTGCGCTTCCTACTCCGACTCCGGTCACCAGCCCATGGGTTCCGGCTGAACTGCTGACTTGTGCAACCATAGAATCCGCCGAGATCCAGCTAACTTGCTCTGTCAGATCCTCCGTAGTGGCGTCGGAGTAATGTCCGGTGGCGATCAATTGGACGGTCGTACCTTTCGCGATCGAAGGCATCGCCGGCGCGACTGTGATTGAAACGAGAGTCGCACTCGTCACCGTTACATCCGTGGTCCCCTGTATTCCGCCGTAGGTCGCCGTCATGGTGGCAATGCCGACCCCGGTTCCAGTCACCAGACCCTTGCTTCCGATGGTGTTGCTGACCTCGGCGATAGCGTCATCCGTCGATGTCCATCCGGCCTCATCGGTGAGGTCTTCGGTGCTCGAATCCGAGAAATGTCCTGTCGCCACCAACGCGACGGTGCTGCCGTCCGCGATCGTCGGGTTCACTGGAGCAACGCTGATCGAGGTCAGTGTCGCCGCGGTTACCGTCACCGACGCCGTTCCATGCACTCCGTTCAAAGTTGCCTGAATGGTTGCGCCACCGAGGTCGGTTCCGGTGACCAGACCTCTCGTGCCTGCGGCGTTGCTGACCTCTGCGATGGTGTTGTTCGACGAGGTCCAGCCAACCTGGTCGGTGAGGTCCTCGGTGGTGCCGTCGGTGAAGTCGCCGGTCGCTTTCAACTCAACGAAGGTCCCTTTGGCGATGGTTGATGAGACCGGATCGACCGTGATGGCCGTCAGCGTCGCGGCCGTCACCGTGACCGTCGAGGTTCCGTCCACGGCGCCGAACGACGCCGTGATTACGGCGCTGCCGATCGCCGACCCGCTCACGAAGCCTTTGCTGCCCGCGGAGTTGCCGACTGGCGCGACGAGGCTATTGGCGGAGGTCCAGTTAGCGAACGCGGTCAAGTCCTCCGTGGTGCCGTCGGAGAAATTCCCGGTCGCCGTCATTTGTACCCCGGTACCTTTGGCGATACTGGGATCGACCGGCTGGATCGTGATCGAATCAAGCGTTGCCGCCGTCACCGTCACGTCCGTCGATCCGCTGATTGCGCTCTGCGTCGCGGTGATAGTCGCGGTTCCGAGATCGACGCCGTCCACCACCCCCTTGATTCCGACGGAATCGCCGACAGTGGCAATCGTCATGTCGGCGGTGGTCCATGTCGCTGTGGTGGTGAGATTCTGAGTGGTGCCGTCCGAATAATTTCCGGTCGCAGCCAACTGCAGATCCGTGCCCTTGGCGATCGAGGGGTTGTGCGGATCCACCGACATCGTGCTGAGCGTCGCGGCGGTCACAGTTATTGTCTCCGATCCCTGTATCGACCCCAGTGTCGCCGTTATCGTCGTAGAGCCCGGACTCTGGCCGGTCGCCAGGCCCTGGTTGGGGTAGATATTGCTGACTTGGGCAATCGCCCCGTTGTTCGACGCCCACGTAACCGAAGTGGTCAAATCCTGCGTCGTGCCGTTCGAATAGTTTCCGGTCGCCTGCAATTGCACCGAGGTGCCGTCGGCAATCGACGGGTTGTCGGGGTCAATCGTAATCGAGGTTAGTTTGGCGCCGCTTGGAGGTCGCGCCGCGCTCGAACCGCTCGAGCCACTTGAACCGCATCCGCCAACAACGAATGCCATGATGATAGTTAGAACCGGCAACAGTCGCGATCGCACAAGATGCTTCGAAGTCACCCAGATCCCCTGCCCAATCCGGCCAGCTTTTGATCAACGCGTGTACAACTGCCGCCGCGTGCCGGCGCGTCCGCGATTGATTAAAACTGACGCTGCTTATCCTCTCCCTTTCGGTCGAGGAATTCGTTTGGCCACCCCACGTGTGGGCAGGCGGTCTTAGAGAGATGCCGCTAAGTTTCTACAATTAGTATTAGAAACATAACTATAAGTATTATATACCTACTGATTGAATCAAACATTAATCGTACGGTAGGATTCGCGGGCGCCGAGCACCGATTCGGATTGGCCGAATTGTGTGCGGACTGAGGTGTTCCGTCCTATCTATGAGGTGAACTAAAGCGTGTGGCCGAAGTCGCCGCCCATCGTGTATTCGTTGGCGCCGCGAATCAGCCGGCCGGTGAGAATGCGTTCGAAGCCGAATCCACTGATATCGACGCTGCGGTTCGCTCCCGTCAGAATCAATTCCGCCATCGCCGCGCCCACCGCCGGCGACGTCTTGAAGCCGGTACCGCTGAAGCCCGCCGCGACGTAAAGCCCCGCGACCCCCGGCACCGGACCCATCACCGCGCGCGCATCCGGGCTAACGTCGTAGATTCCCGCATGGCCGCGCACCAGCGCCGCCCCGCGCATCGCGGGAATCCGCGCGCCGAGTCGCTTGCCAACCTCCGCCACAAAGTCATCGTCGCCGGTCAGGCGATAATTATCCGGATCGGGTTCGCCCTCCTGATGACGCCAGTCGCCCAAACCGGCGAGCGTCAACCCGGTCCCGTGCGGACGAAAATAACTGCCCGCGATGGTGTCGATATAGCCGAGATGTCGCGTGGCTGGCGCGCGGTGAAAAAACGCGATCTGCGCGCGTTCGGCCTTGAGCCCAATCTGTACGCCGTGCGGTTTCAGCAGACCGTCGGTCCACGGTCCCGCGACGATACAGACCGCACCGGCAGCGTGGCGGCGGCCGGCCGCGTCAATCACGCCGGCCACCCGGCCTCCGCTCGTGACGATCGCCGTGATCGGCGTGCGCGGCATCAGCGTGGCGCCCAGGCGTCCCGCCGCGTCTACCAACGAATGGGTGGTTGCTACCGGATCGGCGTAGCCGCTTTGCGGCTCATAAGCCGCGAGGGCGACGTCTTCGACGCTGACGGTCGGATCGATTTCGTGCAGCGTCTGCGTATCGATGACCTCGGTATCGATGCCGAGACCCTTCATCATCGCGACATTCGCACGCAGACGATCGGCATTCTCGACGCCCGCCACTATCGCAAAACCGGTCCGCACGAAGCCGCATCCGCCCATCGCGCTGCTCGCGAGTGCACCGCCGCCGCCGACCATCTCACGCCAATTCGCAAAATAGGCCAGGCTCTTCCATGCGAGCTCAGCCTCCGGCGCGAACGTGTAATGCATCCGCAGGAGCGCGCCCGATCGCGCCGACATTCCCGCGCAAGCCTCGCCCTTGTCGATCAGCGTCACCCGTGCACCGTCGCGCGCCAGATGGAAAGCGATACTGGCGCCGACCACGCCGGCGCCCACCACAATTACGTCAGTGGCTAATCTGTCAGGCATCGAAATCCTCGTCTTTTGCCAAAATCATAGGTGAGATAAGTTATAGCTCTTCAGGTAGAATCAATAAGAGCAGGAATGCGAATTTATCTCGATCATAACGCGGGCTCGCCGATCCGTCCCGCCTCGCGTGAAGCTATCGGCCGAGCCGCCGCCACTGTCCATGGCAATCCCGCCTCGGTCCATCGCGCGGGCCAGCAAGCGCGCCGTGCGCTCGAGCAGGCCCGCGGGCAGGTTGCGGCCCTGGTTGGCGCGTCGTCGCGCGCGATCGTATTCACCAGCGGCGGCACCGAGTCGAACAATCTCGCGATTTTCGGTGCGGCGCGCGCCGCCGGCGCCGAGCGCCGCCGGATCGTCACATCGTCGATCGAGCACTCATCGATAGTAGCTCCGCTGGCCGATCTCGAAGGCCGCGGCTTTGAAATCGTGCGCATCGCGCCCGACCGCGACGGGTGCATCGAGCCCGCGGCGGTGGCATCCGCGATTGACAACGGCGTAGCCCTCGTCACTGTCGGCCTCGTCAACGCCGAGGTCGGCGCCATCATGGAAGTTGCGGCGATAGCCCAGAAGGCTCGGCACGCAGGCGCGACGTTTCATATAGACGCGGCGCAGGCGGCCGGCCGAATGAAGCTGCGCGTCGAAGAACTCGGCTGCGATTTGATGTCCGTCAGTGCGCACAAGTTTGGTGGTCCTCCCGGCATCGGTTCGCTATTTGTGCGCCCGGGCGCCAGACTCGCTCCGATTGGGCTCGGCGGCCCGCAGGAGGGCGGTATGCGTGCCGGCACGCCTAATCTGCTCGGTGCGATCGGCTTCGGCGTCGCGGCGGCCGAAGTATCCGGCGCCCTCGGCGACGAATGCGCTCGCATTGCGGGACTCTCCTGCGCACTGCTCGATCATCTGACCGCGTCGATCCCGGGCCTGCGCCTCAACGGTCCGCGCCGCGGCCGCGCCGCCAATACGTTAAATCTCACCTTTCCCGGCGTGCTCGGCGAGAGCATGTTGATCGCACTCGACCTCGAGGGCGTGGAAGTCTCGATGGGTTCGGCGTGCGCTGCGGGCGCGGTCGAGCCGTCCCATGTGCTGACTGCGATGGGTCGCAGCGCCGCCGAGGCGCGCAGTTCGCTACGTATCAGTCTCGGATGGAGCACGACGGCCAAGGATATCGCGCACACAGCCGAAATCATCCCGCGCGTCTGGCGGCGAGTCGCCGGCGCCGAACCCGCCTTCGACGCGGAGCCGTTGCGATGAGCCAGCACGTGTTAGTCGCCATAGCCGTGACGCGGCTGGAAATCGACGCTGCGGGGCCGGCTCGCGACGCGGAGACTGCCCGATGAGCCAGCGCGTGTTAGTTGCGATGTCCGGCGGCGTGGACAGCTCGGTCGCTGCCGGACTGCTGCGCGAGCAGGGCTACGAGGTCGTCGGCGTCGCGATGCGCCTCACGCCCGAAGCTCCTCCCTCGATCACGCCCCGCCGTGCGACCTGCTGCTCCTACGAAGACTTCGAAGATGCGCGCCGCGTTGCCGAGCTGATGGACTTTCCGTTCTATGTGATCGACCTGCGCGCCGACTTTGCCGCCCGCGTGGTGGGCAACTTCGTCTCCGAGTATCTCGGCGGCCGCACTCCCAATCCGTGCGTAATGTGCAATCGCGAGATTAAGTTCGACCGCTTGTGGAACCGCGCTCGCGCGCTCGAGGCGGACTTCGTCGCGACCGGCCATTATGCTCAAATCGAGCGCGACTCGGCCGGCCGCTTCCATTTGCGGCGTGCGCGCGACAGCACCAAGGACCAGTCGTATTTTCTCTTCACCTTGGGCCAGGTCGAACTGGCGCGCACGCTGTTTCCGCTTGGCGCGATGACCAAGACCGAAGTTCGCGAACGCGCGCGTGCGCTCGGACTCGCCAATGCCGACAAGGCCGAAAGCCAGGAGATCTGTTTCGTGCCCGACGGCGACTACGCGCGCTTCGTCGAACGCGCTGCGGCGCCGGCGGAAATTCGCCGCGGCAGCATCGTCACGGCGGCCGGAGAAACGCTTGCAGACCATGGCGGGGTTCACAATTTCACGGTCGGACAGCGGCGAGGGCTGGGTATCGCGGCGGGTACGCCGATGTACGTGCGGGAAATCCGCGCGGCGACCGGCGAGGTCGTCGTTGGTGCGCGCGACCAACTCAATTCGGCGGGCTTGATCGCGAAGCAGGTGCGGATGGTCGAACCCGGGTCGTTCGAGGGTGGGCAAGTCGCGCTCGAGGTGAAGATTCGCTATCGCCATCCGGCGCTGCCGGCAAAGCTGCGGATGCTGTCGGACGAGCGCGCGGAGATTCGCTTCGAACACGGCGGTCCAGCGGTGACGCCGGGACAGGCGTGCGTGTTTTATCGCGGCGATGAAGTTCTCGGCGGCGGTTTTATCGAACGCGCGGTGGAAGGATAGGGCGCCGATGCGTTTCGCAATCGCCACGCTGGGCTGCAAAGTGAATCAGTACGACTCGGCAATTATCGAGTCGCGGCTGGGTGCGCTCGGCATGGAGCGGGGCGAGTTCGACGAGCCCGCCGATGTCTATATCGTCAACACCTGCACGGTTACGGATCGCGCCGACGCCGAAAGTCTGCGGCTGGCGCGACGCGCCCGGCGGCTGAATCCCGGCGCGCGCGTGATCATGACGGGGTGTCTCGCACAGGCGAATCCGGAGAAGCTGGCGGGCGCGGGCGAGGTCGATTCGGTGGTAGGGCTCGGCCGTCCGGGCGATCTCGAGCGCGCGGTCAAGGGTCTCGGGACCGAGCGCGTGATGGTCACGAATCTGCGCAAGGAGCGCGCGGCGATTGAACTTGCGCCGGTAGCGCTGGAAGGGCATACGCGGGCCTTTCTGAAATTGCAGGAGGGTTGCGATCAGTTCTGCTCTTTCTGCATCGTGCCGACGTCGCGTGGATTATCGCGCAGCGTCGATCCGCGCCGCGTGATGGACGCGATCGACGGCGTGCATGAGCGCGGCTTCAAAGAAGTGATCCTGACCGGCGTCCATCTGGGCGGCTACGGCAAGGATTTGGATCCGCCGATCGCGCTCGAAGAGTTGCTCGAGATGATCGCCGAGCGATCGCCGATTGGACGAGTGCGAATCAGTTCGCTCGATCCGGAAGAGCTGAGCGACCGGATTATCTCGATCGTCGGCCAGAGCGAGAAATTCTGCCCGCATTTCCATCTGCCGTTGCAGGCCGGTGAGAACGAGGTGCTCGCGCGGATGCGCCGGCGTTACACCACGGAACACTTCCGCGAACGGGTTGAGCGGATTCTCGAGACGATGCCCGACGCCGCTATCGGCACGGATCTGATTGCGGGCTTTCCCGGCGAGTCGATGCTTCAGTTCGAGAAATGCTTTAAGTTTATCGAGAGCCTGGCGCTGGCGTACTTTCATGTATTTCCGTATTCGGTGCGGGCCGGCACCACGGCGGCGAAGCTGGACGCAAAGGTGGCGGGGGCGGAAATCAAGCGGCGGGCGGCGGTAATGCGCGAATTGGGCGAACGCAAGCGCGTGGAATTTGCGCGGCGCATGCTCGGCACGAGACTTAGAGTATTACTTGAAGAGCGGATTGAGGGCCGGCTTACCGGCTACAGCCGCAACTATGTTCGGGTAGTGGCCGACGGACCCGAAGAACTTGCGAATTTTGAAGTCGAGGTGGAGGCATCGTTTGTTCAGGGCGCTGCAGTGGTTGGCCGGATTACTCAGACCTTCGACTCTCCCCGCACCGCCATATCCGGCGACTCGGCGTGAGAATGACAACGCGGGTCTCGAGCGAATCCTGGAATATACGTTCCGGCGGACGGAAATACTGGAGACGGCGTTGACCCATCCGAGCGCCGTAATGGCGGGCGAACCCCATTATGAGCGTCTCGAATTCCTCGGCGACGCGGTCCTCGATCTCGCGATCGCCGACCTCCTGATGCGACGCTTTCCGGAAGCCAAGGAGGGTGCGCTATCCAAGGAGCGCGCTTCGATCGTCAATGGACGCACGCTTGCAGTAAAGGCGAACGAAATCGGCCTGGGCGATGCGTTGCGCCTGGGCAAGGGCGAGGAGAAGAGCGGCGGCCGCGACAAAATCTCGATTCTCGCGGCGGCCTTCGAAGCCGTGATCGGGGCGATCTACACCGATGGCGGCCTGGATCCGGCGCAGCGCGTGGTCGAGCGCCTGTTCGCCGACGACATCGGAGGTCCGGCGGCCGAGCGCGACTACAAGACTGAATTGCAGGAGATCGCATATCGCCGCTTTCGCGCGCAGCCGGTTTACGAACTGGTGGCGGCGCACGGTCCGGACCATGCAAAGCGCTTCACCACGCGCATCCGGATTGCGGGACGCGAACTCGGCGTCGGCGAGGGCGGCAGCAAGAAGCAAAGCGAGCAGGCGGCGGCACGCGCCGCGCTGGGCCGAATCGAAGAGGAGCGGATTGAGCAATAAGCTTCATCGCGCCGGTTTCGTGACGATCGCGGGGCAGACCAACGTCGGTAAATCGACGCTGCTCAACGCGCTGGTCGGTCAAAAGGTCGCGATCGTCACGCCGCGCGCACAGACCACGCGCCGGCGCATTCTGGGAATCCGCAACGACGCCGACTCCCAGATGATCCTGATCGATACGCCCGGCCTGCACGAAGCCCATCGCGCACTTAACCGCCACATGATGGAGACGGCGCGCCGATGCCTGGCCGAGGGCGAGGTAATCGTCGCGGTGATCGCCGGGAACGCGAAATTCGGGGCCGCCGATCGCGCGATGGTGAGCGAATTGAGCGAACTCGATCGGCCGGTGGTGATCGCGCTCAACAAGATCGACCTCTCGACGCGCGAGCGCATGATGCCGCTGGTGCAGGAGATTCACGCTGCGATTCCAGCCGCAGAGATCGTTCCGGTGAGCGCGCTCAAGGGCGAGAACGTCGATGAGCTGGTGCGCGTAATCAAGCCGCTGCTGCCGGAGAGTCCGGCGCTGATGCCGGGTGACGAATACACCGATCAGACCGAGCGCATGATCGCCGAAGAGATCCTGCGAGAAAAGATATTTCTGGCGATGCGCCAAGAAGTCCCGTTTTCGACTGCGGTCCAGGTCGAGGAATTTATCGAAGAGGCCGAGCGCAAGCTGGTGAAGATTTCCGCCTTGATAATTGTCGAACGCGAAGCGCACAAGGGCATGATCATCGGCGCGGGTGGGCGGCAGCTCAAGGAGATCGGCACGGCCGCGCGGCTCGAGCTCGAGGAAATCCTTGGGCGGCGAGTGTTCCTTCAGACCCGCGTCAAGGTCGAGCGTGGATGGACCAGCGATCCGCGCCGGCTCAAGGAGATGGGTCTTTAGCATGGCACGCCGAAACAAAGCGGCTGCGAGCGCGGAGGCGAGATCGATCGCAACCACGGCGCACGGACTGCCGGTCGTGGTGCTGGTCGGGCGGGCGAACGTCGGCAAATCGACCCTGTTCAATCGCATGGTGCGGCGCGGCCGCGCGATCGTGAGTCCGATTGCCGGCACAACGCGCGACCTGAACATGGCGCGCGCCGTCCACGAGGAGCGCGAATTCGTGGTGACCGACAGCGGCGGCCTCGAGCTCTACGCTCGTGAGCACACCACGGAACGCGCGGTCGAAGAGGCTCTGCGCGCGGTGGCGGAGGCGGACGTCGTAGTCTTCGTGATCGACGGCCGCGCCGGAGTCGCGGGCGGCGACAGCGAGGCGCTGGCGCTGATTCGTGAGACCGGCCGTCCGACGATCGTGGCGGTCAACAAAATTGATCGGCCAAATCACGAAGCGGCGGCCGCCGACGTTTACGCGCTCGGCGTGCCGAACGTCAACTTCGTTTCCGCGGCACACGGGCTCGGCGTCGGCGAACTGCTCGACACGATCGTCGCGCAATTGCCCGCGCGCGAGGCGGTTACGGAATCGCTTCCCGATTTGCGGCTGGCATTGATCGGCCGGCCTAACGTCGGCAAGTCGTCGCTGCTCAATCGCCTCGCCGGCTTCGGCCGCTCGATCGTGGACGACCGACCGGGGACCACGCGGGATCCCGTGGATGTGCGCTTGAACGTGGACGGACGCGACGTCCTGCTGATCGATACGGCCGGCATCCGCCGCCCGACCAAGGTCGAAGGCGACCTCGAACATCATTCGGTGGGGCGCGCGATCGAGGTGATTCGACGGGCCGAAGTATTGGTCCTGGTGATCGACGCGACCGAGGGAATCACGGACCAGGACGTGCGGCTCGCGCGGCTGGTCGAGAGCAACGATCGCGCGATGGTGATCGTCTGCAACAAGTGGGACGGTGCGGCCAAGCTCGACAAGCACGTACCCGGCTTCGTGCGCGATACTTACCGGCGCTATCCATTTCTCGATTTCGCGCCGATGCTGTTTACCTCCGCGCTGACCGGCGACGGCGTCGATGATATTTTACCGGCGGCGACGCGAGCGGGGGCGGGGTGGCATTCGAATTTTCAGACGGCCGTGTTGAATCGAATTCTGGCCGAGATCACCGCGACGCTCGATCCGCCGCTGATTGGACGGCGCCGGCTGAAGCTGATGTACGTGACGCAAATTAGCAGCGCTCCGCCGCGGCTGGCCTTTTTCGCCAACCTCGAACACGATATCCCGGCACATTACATTCGTTTTCTGGAAGGTCGTTTTCGCACCGCGCTTGGGCTTGAGAGTGTCGGTACGCCGCTTAGGCTCGAGTTCCGCCGCACTGGAAGATCGTGGGCCGAGACGCATCATCCGCGCGGGACGGATTCACCGGCAGGGCGAGGAAGTGAACCTCGATCCGCTCGTGGCGGCGCCAGGGCTGGCGATCACGCACGCAAAAAAGTCTGATTCCCGAACGCCCGTACAAAAGCTAAGGCCGGCGACCTCGCAAAAATTGAGAAAGACTTCGGCGGCGAGCCGGGCGCGGCTTCGCGCGCGGATATGTCGTACAGGGTCGGAGTATGCGGCTCAGTTGCGGTGCGGAGATTTAATGCGGGTGAAGGCCAGCCGGAATGGACGGGTCAGGTAATACAGGGGAAAGAGCGGCGCCGGCAGAGGCATCGCGTCCCAGTCTTCGAGCGTCGGCTTAAGGGTACGGTACGCGAGATAGCGAAATTTGTCGTGCGCGGTTTCGATCGATTGCAGCGGGATGATAACGCCCTGCGCGAGTCCCGCGCGATCGCCCATATTGCGCAACATCGCGCGGATCGCGAGGCGTGCGAGATGCTCCACCGTCGGGTCGGCGCGCGCCGCGACGACGAAATCCGACGGAATCTCAGCATTCATCAGGTCGCGTGCGAGCCACAGTCCGAGCAGCAGGGATCTGCTGCTGCGGGCCGATTGTGCGCGGGACATCAAGGCCTGCCAATCGAGCTTCGGATTGCGATGGAGAAGGCCGGCGAGGTCGCAAATCCAACTGAGCAGCGGCCATCCGTGTTTCGCGCCGTGCACGCATAGAAAGAGCAAAAGGTCCTCGGTCGCTAGCGTGGTCAGCGAGTGTCCGTGCAATTCGATATGGCGGGCGCGGTCCCACAATGAATCGGCGTCGAGGAAACTGATGTAGTGGGGGAGGACGTGCCAGTGGAGGTCGAGAACGGTAACGCCTGAAGCGGCGACGAAGGTCTGTTCATAGGCCCGGAATACCGGACTCTGGACTGCACGCGGGTCCGAACAATTAGGGCGATAGCCGTGTGCGATCAACGCCTGGCGCGCGCGCGCGATCGCCGCGGGACGTATCAGGATGTCGAGATCGCTGAACTCGCGCAGGCCCGGTTCCGGGTAGGCGAGAGCGCCGAGCGTCGGACCCTTGAAGACGATCGCGGGCACGCCCTTTTCGGTAAGCAGATCGGCGATGGTCACGAGTTCGTTGGCGAGGTAGAGATTGCGCGCCGAGATCGCAACCTGGCGCGCACGCAGGGCGGCGATAATCGGAGCGGGAATCAATTTCGTATGAGGCGCGAGGGCGCGCGCAGCGATAGCGCTCATGCCGTGTCCGGACGCCATCCGCACGAAAATCTCCCAATCGATCGCGCCAAGGGCGCGAGCGGCGACGCGATCGGGAGCCAGGTCGGTTACACCTGCGCCGGCGCATGCGAGCAAAAGGCCAGCCTCGCTTGAATCCGTTGCGGCGACGAGGTGATTGCGGTTGGGGTCGGTCACTTGTTTAAAAAGCCGAGTCCTTGGTAGCGTCCGGCGTTGCACTCTAATAACCTTGTGCGACAGTTCAATCCATTGCGGACGCCATTGGAAGTGACGACGAAATTACCGACCGCCAGCAGAAACTCAACGCAATCATTGCAGCCTAATCCCGACGTGCTGTGGCAGCGCCTCGACGACGAAGTGATCGTGATGCAGTTGAAAACCGATCGGATCTTTTCGCTGAACCCCACCGCGGCGCGCTGTTGGGAGTTAATCGCGGGCGGAATGGCGCTGGACGCGGCGCGCGCAGCAATGGGCCATGAGTTCGAGGTCTCGCCCGAGGTATTAGCGGGTGAGTTCGAGGCGATTCTCAAGATTCTCATTGACGAGCGACTGTTGATTGTCCGGGAGTAGCAGCGAATTGTCCGCAGTGATAGCCGCGTCGCCGGCGCGCGATCGATTCTTTCGCTGGCCGCGTTGGATTGCGTCGCTTTCCGTACATCGCCAAGCCGACATCCCCGGGTTTACCCGAATACCGCTCGAGCGGTCGAATTCGCGACGCGCCCTGACGCTCTACTGCGCAACCGATGATCAGCCCGATTTCGCCGTCGCCGGCAATCGCACGGTGGTTTTCGAAGGAATCCTGTACAACGCCGAGGAACTGGCGATGTGCTACGGCGTCGAGCATAACAGCGACGATTACGGCCCGCTCCTGTTGCGCGCATATGAGCGCACCGGTGAGGATTTTCTGAATCAGTTACGCGGAAGTTACGCCCTGGTGGTCTGGGATGGCGATCGCGATATGCTGATCGCAGCGCGCGATCGCACCGGCGCTCATCCGTGTTTTTACGCACAGGCTGGTGAAGAATTGCTGGTTGCCACTGCCGTCGACACCTTGCTCGGGCATCCGCGCGTTTCTCGGCAGGTAAATCGCGCCGCTTTGGTCGATTATATGGTTGATAGCTGGCCGAGCCTGCGCGAGACATTTCATGCTGGCGTCAACCGGGTCCCACCAGGCAGTGAACTGCGCGTGCGCGGCGGAAACGGGGTTGTCGATCGATACTGGACTCCGCGCGCAGTCGAGGACCCGTCCGAGTGGCTTGACGAGCAGGCGGCCGATGGCTTCGAGGGTCTCTTGGAGGCCTCAGTCGATCGATTTTTGCAAAACGGGCCAGCGGCCATCTTTTTGAGCGGCGGACTCGATTCGGTGAGCGTCGCCGCGCTCGCGACCGATCTTGCGTCGCGCCAGGGTTTCGCATCGCCGCTGGCGCTCTCGATGGCGTTTCGCAATTCCGAAGCTGACGAAGAGCAACGGCAGCGGGCGGTCGCAGAGCAACTTGGACTGCCGCAGGAATTTCTCGGGTTTCTGGACGAAACGGGAGGGCAGGGCTTCCTGCGCCCGACGCTCGATCTGAGCAGGCGCATGTCATCACCGTTGCTCAACATGTGGTTGGCCCGTTACAGCAAGCTCACGGAAATCGGCAAACAGCTCGGCCGCCGCGTGATCCTGACTGGAACCGGCGGCGACGAATGGCTGGGCGTTGCGCCGATACTGTCAGCCGACATGATGCGCCGATTCGATTTCGGCGGACTATACCGATTGTGGATGATGACGCACAGTTCGTATCAAGGTCCCTCCTGGTTGAAACAGATCCGGCTGTGGGGCTGGCGCTGTGGGCTGCGCGCGCTGATTCGCGATACCGCGATCCGCGGACTGAAACGCGCCACTCCGGCGACTCTGGCAGCGGTTAGACGTCGGCGACTGATGAACTCGATGCCGTCCTGGGCCACGCTCGATAGTTCGCTACGGCGTGAATTGGGCGATCGAATCGAGCACAATGAAACCTCCCTTACACGAGACCCGGGTCCATATGGAAATTATTTTGCCGTCTGCCGGATCGCACTGGACCATCCCGTGGTCTCGTGGGAATTGGAGGAAACCTTCGAAAACGGCCGGCGCCTCGGTGTGCGATTTTTTCATCCGTACTGGGACTCCGATCTGGTCGACCTCTTGTGGAGAGTCCCACCCGCATTGCTTGCTGCCGGGGGCCGCATGAAGGGACTCGTGCGGAAAGTCGTCGCACGCAGATTTCCGTCCTTGGGCTTCGACCAGCAAAAGAAAGTTGAAATCAAGGATCTCTTCTTTTCCATTCTTGCCAAAGAGGCGCCCGCCGTTTGGCGGGAAATGAGAGGGGCAAAGTCGCTTTCCAAGCTTGGCTTGGTGAACCATGATCTTCTCGATGCGCAGTTTAATCGGGTGCTCGAAAGCAAAAATGGAACGCACGCTAGCGCGTGCAAACTTTTCGACGTGATGAATATGGAATCGTGGCTGAATAAACCGCTATAGTGTCGCAACGGGGGCGGATGGAGGAAAAGATGCAAGGTAAAGCGGACTTGATTCTCGACTGCGAAGAAAGAAAAAGTTGGGTGTCGATGAAAGTGGTTCTAATCGGGAAAGCCACCGACATGATTAAGGGTGGAGGCGGCAAGTTAAGCCTTTCGGGTGGCGACCCGGGTGAAGGAAAGAAGCAATCATGCGGCACGGGGTGAAGAACAAAAGCAAAAGTCCGGTGCCTGATCCTGCCAATTCATGAATGAGATCGGACGCGTCACTTTTGCAACTGTCAGCGCGGCCGATTTCAATTTTGCGTTGCCAGACTTTTGCAATGCGGCGGAAGAATGGCGCGATAATGCGGGTGAGGTTTGCGCCCGTGGGATGGTATCCGACGATATTGGCTGGGTGGAACTGCCCGGCGTCGGAGTCTTTCGCTTCGAGCGTGCACTTCGCGGCGTAACGGCTATCCCGTGCCCGTCAGTCACAGACGACGCGCTCCGTGATTCGTACTACCGTGCGGCCCTACCGTTAGCACTGCATTTTTTCGGTTTTGAGGTTTTGCATGCGAGTGCGGCGCTTACTACGCTCGGAGTAGTGGCCTTTTGCGCCGTGTCGGAGACTGGCAAGTCCACGACAGTCGCCGCGTTGTCGCGTCGCGGCTATAGACCGTGGGCGGATGACGCTGTGCCGGTCGAAATCGATGAGGAGGGCAGCGGCGCGCATGCCCTCGCGGTGCCATTTCGATTACGTGGGGAGTCGGCGGCATCTCCGCTCGCTCGTCAGAGCAACCGGCCGCCGTTTTGGACGGAGCCGGAGCCGATCGAGTTGCGATCGACCCCGCTTGCCGCCCTGTGCGTAATGCGTCGAGTCGATTCTTCGGGGCACGCAGCCGAAATTCGCCGACTCGCTGCGGTCGAAGCCGTCGCCGCACTATTGCCGCACGGCTATTGCTTCAGTCTTGCCGATCCAGTTCGCAAACGTTCAATGCTGCAACGCTACGTCGAACTTGCTGCGCGAGTGCCGACCTACGAGATAACGGTCGCCAGCGGTCTTGAAAAATTGCCCGCGGTACTCGATCGGATCGAAAGAGCGATTCCAGGCTTCAAACACGCTATTTCTCCGTAGCTCTGTCCCGCAATTCGGGCATGGCGCAGGGATTTCTCTCAGCAGATTTTCGTCGAGCTCGGAAGCGTCGTGAATTTCTGAATAGTTCGGGTCGAGCGTTTGGGCGATTTCGGTTTATTGATTATAAACTGATGTTGGGAGAAGTGGGGAAATTTTTGAGCGTGGCTCGTCCGGGGTATCCTGTGCAGCCGGACGACGCTTCGAAATTTGCGGCGAGCGGACACAAGATTCGCCAAAAGCGGTAACTGACGAAAGCATTGCCGCGTAGTCAACAATAACGGTTGACGTAGTGGAGCCGCGCAAATGTGACGAGGGGGCACAAGGCAAATGAAAATTGGGTTTTTTGCGGTCGGAATTGCGGACACCTCGCGGCCCGATATGATTACGGCGATTGCGACCAACGCTGAGCGACTGGGATTTGCAACGGTCTGGGCTCCTGAACACGTGGTGCTGCTCAAGAATTTCGCGTCGCGCTATCCCTACTCAGGTGACGGCGAAATTCCGATACCTACGAGCACGCCGCTGCTCGATCCGTTCATCGCATTGACCTATGCGGCGGCTCATACCAAACGCATCCGCCTTGCGACGGGGATCTGCATCGTGCCCGAGCGCAATCCGCTGGTGTTGGCGAAGGTCGCCGCCTCGCTCGATTATCTCAGTAACGGCCGCTTCGCACTGGGTATCGGTATCGGTTGGCTCGAAGAAGAATTTAAGGCGATTGGCGTACCGTTTTAGCGACGCGCCAAACGCACCCGTGAGTACGTGGAGGCGATGCGCAATTTGTGGGGCGAAGAACGCAGTACTTACAAAGGCGAATTCGTCAGTTTTGAGAATGCCCGAAGTTACCCAAAACCCATACGCGGACGTGGGCTCCCGATTCTCGTCGGCGGACAGACCGATTCGGCGTTGAAACGCGCGGCCGCATACGGCGACGGTTGGTGCGGCTTCAATCTGACGCCCGAAGACACTGCGCAGAAAGTCACGCAGTTGCGCGACCTGATGAAGGCGGCCGGACGTAGTCCGGATAATTTCGAAATCTCGATGTCGCCGCCCGCCGCTGCCGTTCCCGCCGATCTGAAGCGCTATCGGGACGCAGGCGTCGGGGAACTTTACCTTTCGCCCGTATTGAAAGCGCCGCCAAAAAACATCGCCGAGCTCGAGCGGATGCTCGAAGGGTTTGCCCGGGAATGGGTCGAGCCTGCGGCGAAACTCTGATTCGCGAGCCGCTTCGTCGCACTGAAATTTCTCAAGGAGAATACCCGGTGGTGAAATATATTATATGCGCCAGACGTAAAGCGGGGTTGACTCGCGCGGAGTTCAACACTTACTGGCGCAACCAGCACGGCCCGCTGGTCAAAAGTGTTCCTGAATTCATGCGTCACGTGCGCAAGTACGTCCAATGCCATCAGGTCGCGGGCACCTCTCCCTTCGGCGGGGAGCCGGCCTATGACGGGGTTGCGGAATTGTGGTTCGACGATGCCGAGGAAATTGCGCGGGCATTTAGCGAACCCAGGTACCGGGAGATAATCCGGCCCGACGAGTTGAAATTCGTCGACATCTCCAACTGTATGTCCTTTATCACCGAAGAGGTTCCGATTGCATAAGCCGCATCGCGCAACCGTCGGGCTCGAGGCGAAGGCGTCAGACCCGCGAACGTGACGGCAACCCGCCTTTATGTGTCGGCATTGTCTGGTAGAACTTACAACTAATCGCTAGCCATCCAGGTAATCGCGGCCAGCCAGCCGGCTGACCGCGATTACTCATTCCATTACGCAATCACGAAGCGAAACGAATCGTCCTTCCTGATTATCTTGCCGGGAGCCGGCATCGCGAAATGCGTTCCGAAGACCAGTGTCTTGGTGTCGGCGTATCGCTCGCAAAATGCCCGCCGCGTCCTCTTTGCCATCGGTCCGTCATTGTCAAATTTGTCATCCCATTCGGGATAGCGGCACTGGACCGGATGGTGCATGAGGTCGCCGGTGATTACGGCATCCTCGCCCTTAGAGCCAATTCTGATTGAAAAGTGTCCCGGCGTGTGACCCGGTGTCGATTCGAGCCATACCTCGTCGGTGATGCGATGCTTTTCATCGATCAGATCGACCCGGCCGTCGGCCATGACGGGGCGCACCGAATCATCAATCGGGTCCTTGAAGAATGGGTCGTCGTTTCGCGAGAAGAAATCCCATTCGGTACCGCCAATCAGGTACTTCGCGTTTGGAAAGGTCGCTACCCACTTGTCGTCCTTCAGCATCGTATTCCAGCCGACATGGTCAATATGCAAATGGGTGCAGATTACGTGATCGATGGACTCGCGCGGATAGCCACTCTTGCGCAGATCGTCGAGAAAGGGCAATTGCAGTTTGTTCCACACCGGGTTTGATCGCACCTTGTCGTTGCCGATACAGGTATCCACGATGATGCGTTTGCCTTGCGACTCGATCACCAGCGAGTGGATACTCATGTTGACCTTTCCCTTCTCGTCGGAGAATGTCGGGTATAGCCAGTCGCTCTCCTTCTTTATATTATCCCTGGTCGCGTCGGGCAGGATGAATGTACCATCCCACGGTCCTTCCGATTCGACTATCCGCGAAATCTTCACATCGCCAATATTCCACTGGTTCACACTGTCAACTCCTTGTTCGAGTCTCGCGCAAAATTCCGGTTTGCGCTTGCGGCTTCATTTCTAGCGTGCCTTCGGCGACACCGGCAAGTCCGCTGCGGTCTGCACCCTGATTTGGGTTCAGGCCGTAAGTGGGCGGTTCTCCGATCCGGCAAGCGACGAACCTGTTTGCGGAGTGCCGGGCCCAGTAGTAGATGCTGAAGTGGGGCACGGGTTGAAGCAGAGCGCTCATTGGAGGGATGAAATGTTGAAGATTGGTTTGATGCAGGATTTCCGCAACCCTGGCAAATGGCGTAAACCGAATCCCGAACTATATCGAGCGATTCTCGACCAGATCGTTCGCGCGGAAGAGCTTGGCTACGACAATGTGTGGTTGACCGAACATCACTTTGCCGACGACGGGTACAATCCGTCCCTGTTGCCGACTGCCGCCGCGATCGCCACACGCACCCATCGTATTCGCATTGGCACCTTTGTCCTGCTGCTGCCTTTTCAGCATCCCGTTCTAATGGCCGCGGACGCTACTTGCGTTGACATCTGGTCGAACGGACGCTTCGACCTCGGCCTCGGGCAAGGCTACTCGTACAAAGAGTTCAACGCACTCTGCATGAAGCGTGAGGAACGCTCGGCGCGCTTCGCTGAGGGCGTCGAAATACTCAAGCGATTGTGGACCGAAGAGCGGGTTACCTTCGAGGGAAAATTTACGAAAATACGGGATTTGAGTCTCGCCCCGCGTCCGGTGCAGACGCCGCACCCGCCGATTTGGCTCGGTGCTCGAACTGAAAAGGCGACGCGGCGCGTTGCCCGCCACGGCTGCAACTTGCTGGCGACGATTGGCCCCGATCCGGCGCCATGGTACCTGGACAAACTAGCGAAATGCGGCCGCAAGCCCGCAGATTATTTTATCGCTCAACTACGCTTGGCTTACGTCGCAAAATCCGAAGACCAGGCTTGGGCAGATACGCAGGACCATATCTTCAGCATGATGGAGTTTTATGGCGACATCCTTGCCGAAGCGAACGACGCGCCGGGAGACAAGGAAATCTTCCAATTCAAGTCGCCGCGTGAGCTTCGCGAATCGCCAATGGGAAGGGCGATGATGATCGGCACGCCCGATCAGGTCGCACGCAAACTCGAGCAGTTTCGCAAGGATTTCGTTTGCACGCACCTGATTTTAAGCACTCAATTGCCGGGGCTCGACCCAAAATTGGGAACGGCGTCACTTGAACTCTTTGCGCGGGAACTTATGCCGTCGCTGCGCAATTCGTAACGTTGCCGCCGAAAGTGCGACTTGGCGACCAGCGGGGGCACGTGTCCGGCTTGATCTGGTTCACTGCGCGCCTGTCGAATGATTTCGGACAGGGCGATCGGATATACCGAAATGAATTTCGGGGATAAGTTCGAACGCGGATTACGCCTCATGCTCGATGCGATTGGCGAGGCGCAGTCGGGTGCTGCGGCAGCGCCGCTCGACACCGCGGCGATGAATACGGTGTTGGGGGAACTCGCGGACCTGCGCGGCCGGCCAGCCTTTTACCCTTATCTCGGATCGGGTCTCGGCCACGGTGCGAGTGCGATGCTCAGCGATGGCCGCTGGATACTCGACTTTACACTCGGCGTCGGTGTCCATTTCTTCGGCCATGGAAATCTCGACCTGATAGAAACTGCGATTCGGGCCGCCGCGCTTGACCTCGTGATGCAAGGGAATCTGATCTTCAACCGCGAATATCATGCCTTGATGAAGACCCTGCTCGCGCATGCTCCTCGCGGTATGCGGCACTGCTGGCTGGCGTTGTCGGGCGCCGACGCGAACGAAAACGCGCTCAAGCTCGTTCGCCAAAAACGTGAGAGTCGCCCTGCGATAATTGCATTCCGGGGCTGTTTTCACGGTCGGACGAGTGCGATGGCTGAGATAACCGACCGCCCAAACTATCGAATCGGGCAACCGAATACCTTCGCCGTCCATTACCTGCCATTCTATGAGCGAGAGAATCCCAATTCCGCAAGCGAAGCGCTTCTCGAGTTGCGGAGCATTATCAGTCGCGATGGCGACAGCATCGCCGCTCTCATCGTGGAACTGGTCCAGGGCGAGGCGGGTTTCGTGACCGCACCTCGCGAGTTTTTTGTTCCTCTCTTCGAAGAATGCAGGCGGGCTGGGATCCTGGTCTGGGTGGACGAGATCCAGACTTTTGGCCGCACCGGCGAACTGTTCGCAACGACTGCAATGAAGCTGGACGATCACGTGGACTTGATTACGATCGGGAAACTTTTACAGGGTAGTGCGATGCTCTATCGACACGAACTCAGTCCCGATCCCGCCCTCATTTCGGGCACCTTTTCGGGCGCGACGGTTGCAATGGCGGTAGGGCGCCGGATTGTCGAAAAGCTCACCGGCGAAGGCTTTTTCGGACCGCACGGCCGCGAGTTGGAATTGGAACATCTGACCCGCGAACATCTGGAACGCCTGGCTCGCAAGCATCCCGCGGCGATTTCCCACGTCGATGGCGTCGGTGCGATGGTCGCATTTCGTCTGGGGAACGGTTCACTCGAGTACACCCGAAAGTTCATCCGGCGATGCTTCGATCAAGGACTCGCGCTCTATTATGGCGGCCATAAAACTACCTTCGTACGTCTGTTCTTGCCTGGTGGCTGTCTTGACGAGAAAGAGCTTGCAGACGCGTTCGCGATAATGGACCGATGCATCTAGAAAACTAAATTCGCCTGAAGCGAGTGCCTAAATGAACCCGCTCGATCCGGCAATTGTTGCACTTTGCCGAAGCCTCATAGCGATTCCCAGCATAACGGGAGAAGGCACGCGGCGAATCGCCGAGTTCTGCGCGAGAGAGATCCTCGCCCCAAGCGGGATCGAAGCTCGTCTCGTCGCATCTCTGAACGAAGGATCTGAACAGGTTAATCTCCTGGCTTTCGTCGCCGGACGAAATCCCGAGGCACGGCCGTTGCTGCTCAATACCCATCTCGATACGGTGCCGCCGGGCGATGCAGTGTTGTGGACCGAATGTGGCGGTAACCCTCTCCAGGCGTCAATTAATGGCGATCGCATTTACGGCCTGGGCGCCGCGGATACCAAACTGGATTTTCTTGCCAAGGCCTTCGCGCTTTCCCGGTGCGGCCAGCCAAACCGCGGCGTCTGGCTGGTTGGCACTTTCGGCGAGGAGCACGGATTGGTCGGCGCGAAGGAACTGGCCGCGGGCAATACGATCCCGCGCGGTGCGATCGCGATGGTCGGCGAGCCCTCGCACTTGACGGTGATTACCGCACATAAGGGTCTCATGGCGTTCGAACTGACTATTCAGTTCAATCCACTTCGAACCGAACATGAGTTTGACACTAGTAGAATTCTCTTTAGCGGTAAGGCGGCGCATTCCAGCACTCCCGCACTGGGAGAGAACGCAATTGCCAAAGCGCTTGTCGCGATCGAATCGCTGTCGAAGACTCCTCTCGTCTCGATCGATGGAGGAGATGCGGTAAATAAGGTGCCGGCACGCTGCGAAGTTGTCGTCGCAGCCGATCACTGCAAGAAAAATGCTGACACTGCGATTCAAAATCTCCGTTCCGCCCGCGCGATTCCATCAGATGCGATTCAATGCCTGGTGCGATTTGCAAATGGACTATCCGAAATCACCAATACCGCCGGACCGGTCGAAGCCGATTACGCGGCTCCGACACTTACTTCGAATTTGGGCGTGGTCCATACTCGCGATGACGCGATAGTGCTCAATTTCGAACTGCGCCCGCCGCCGTCTTTGGCCCTGGAAGTCGTTCGCGAAGGCGTCAGCGGGATTGTCGAAAGGCTTGTGTCAGGCAGCCCAGGTTTGAAGCTGAATTTGTCTGAAAAAAGGGCAAATCACGGATTTCGCAGCTCAGACGGAAGCGAAGCGGTGGAGCTTGCAATGGCCGCCTTGGTACGTGCGTCGCTTCCGCTGGACACCGGGGTCAAGACCGGTTGTACGGAAGCTGGCGTCTATGCGGCTGTGGGTTTAGATCCGATTGTATTCGGACCTGGACCTTCGACAGGAGTGATTCATGCCCCCAATGAGTACAATTTTCTTTCGGAGGTCGAAGCTGCAATTCGCTTCTATCGTGCTCTGCTGGAATAAGTCGCGACGCCGGCTCCTCGTCGGTTAGTTCGAGGGGTGCTGAATAGATGGTGTGAGGGCTCCTGCGTGACACCCCATAGTGTTATTGCGAAGCACTGCAATCGAATCTAAGGTAAAGGCACCGCGTCGAGTTCGTCGCCTTCGCGGATCGCCAGAATTTCCAGAACGTCTGCGCCGACAACAATTCGACCTTCTTGCACGATCGCATTCGTCTGGATAGCGCGAAAACCTTTCGCTCCCTCTCGCGCGACGAGATATAACCGCGACTCCGCTCTACCTGGCTTGCCGGCCGAAACCTTCAGCCGGCGAAACTCTCGGACCGGTATGAGATCCGCGATTTGCGCGCCGAAGTATGGACCTCCGTCAAACGGATCGATCTGGTGCAGATATTTCATCCCGGCCTGCTCGAGCAGGCGGACCGCTCCACGGCTGCCCTCAGCAGCCTGGCCAAGTGATTCACGGACGTCTTCGGGCAGAAGGAATGTGTATAGCGGCGAGTTCGGGAAAAGTGTCCCTATGAACTCTTTGTCATGGGTCGATAAGATATCCGCTTCACGATAACTGAGCCCGGTCACCAGGCCGCCATAATAATCCCAGAACCGGTTCCCATGATTCGGGGTTGCGGGCGCGAGCATCTCCGCAATCAGTGTTCGTTCGAAGCGCGCGGGATGGCGTGCGATATACAGGAATCGCACCCAGGAGGCCTGCTTTCCGATCCGCTCGGGGTGACCGCGCAAAGCTTTGTCGACAATCAATCCGCCGATTTCGGTCGGTCCATTCATCGAATGGCGAAGCCGTAAAAATGGATGTCGGAACATACGATGTAGGGACTGGGAATATCGCTCGTCGGTGTCCATTTCAAAGTAGTAGTGGGGACTATCCGGCGTGCCGTGCTTACCGATAATCATCGACGCTGCGACAATTCGCTCGTTACTCAAATCTTCAGCGCAAAAAATATAGATGGTATTCGCGTGACGGCGAATTTTTCCCGTGAACGACTTTACCGAGCGAATCAGTGCGTCGGCGAGCTCAGCCGAATCGGTTGGTAAATTGATCGAATCGAGTTCACGCGCCAGATGAAGAATTTGACGATGATCCGACGGAACTGCCGCGCGCAAAAGAAATGAAGGCCGCGTCAAAGCTTCAATCGCCCGCGAAGGCGCATTCCAGTTGCTATCTCTGGATGCCGTCTTTTCCATGCTCCGCAGCCTTGTGTCTACCGATCGCCACTATGGCTGTTGTTGATAGAGATTCTGATAGCTGCGATCGGTGCGAAACGAAACTGAGGGCACATCAGAATGCAATTCACTGGCCGGTCCCAGGTCCAGAATCATACATTTGATTGAACCGCCGCCTTTTGCGAGAAATTCGCTCACATCGACAAGCACTGGGGTGACGCCACGTTCTTGAATTTGTCGGCGCAGAGAGTCGCTCACGCCCAAGGGCATAAAAAGAAATATTTCACTGTGATACTCAATCTGAAAAGAATTGGCGGCATAGATTGCGGCGTCGGCGGGGGAGAGCGCGATCAGGTACCCGCCGAAAGCCTCGCGCAAGACCTCTCGCGATGAACCGCCGAGACCTTCCATGTAAGCGAGCAAGAACTCGCGATTACGCCCAAAGGAGCAGAGTACGGTGTCGCCGTGGTAATGCACCTCGAGGCACAACTCCAGCGAAAGTACGGTGCGGCCGGAGGCGATGGTATTCAGCTCGTCGAGGGCGGTGAGATCGGAGCGGAAGCCGTACATGCGCTTCCATGGAGGCAAGCCAAGGCGCGGTACGAAGCGCTGCCGCTCGATGCGGCCGTGGGTGAACAGCATGTAATCGCCGGCGGGGAAAAAGTCGGCTTCGCCCTCGAAACGCGCCTGAACGTCGCGGGTGGCGAATCCGAGCGAGTGAATGAAGCTGCGGTACACCTCACGCTCCGGCGCGCGCGTGGGCAAGAGATTGCTCAGGTAAAAGGTTTTTCGATCGCCTGGAACTCCTTCCAGCGGATAAAGAAAGCCCGCGTTGGCGGGATAGACGAGGCCCGGAAGATGCTCGTGCGCCTCAACCACCAGGACCTCCGCGCCGTGGTCGCTGAGCGCTCGGGCCATCGTGTGCCATTGGCGTCGCGCACGGTCGGGATCGACGGTCTTTTTCAGCCCGACCAGATTACGGGTGTGCGGATTGGCGCCGCCCCTGACGGAGAAGTATCGCGGATCGCCCATGAGTATGGTTCGTGCCATTTCAGGTAATCGGAGTTGGCATTGGCCGACCGTGAAAGGAAAGCAAAAGTCTGGCGACCTGTCCGACTCGTCCAGAGAATCCGTTGCCTGGATTATCCAGACGCCCGTGGACGACTACGTTTACAGTTTAGCGTGTGCCGGGCGGTTGCGACCAGAGCCGGTGTACTATCGCGTCCGAGGTGGTGGCGCCGGACTAATGAACCGATGCATTCCGCGCGGCGGCATGGGACGATTGACTATGCGGCGCGATGGGGTCTAGAGAGACTGGAAGGGCACAATTTGGCGAGGGAGATTTGAAGCAATGAGTGCGAGCGACATCGAGAAGCGCATCACCGTCCTCGAGGATATCGAGGCGATCAAGCAACTGAAGGCCCGCTACTGTGCAATCTGCGACGACGATCATAATCCCGACAAGATTGGGTCGGTGTTTGCGGAAGACGGTATTTGGGAAGGCGGCGACTTTGGCAAGGCCCAAGGACATCAGGCGATACGTAAACTGTTCGAGGGCTTTCAGAAGTTGATTCGCTTTTCGCAGCACAACCTGATGAACCCGATTATCGAGGTCAACGGCGATGTTGCGAAGGGCACGTGGTACCTGATGGGGCCGTTTACGTTTCGGGAGAAGAACGAAGCCAAATGGCTGGCGGCGCGGTACGACGACGACTATGTGAAGATCAACGGCGAGTGGAAGTACAAGCATCTGCGCGCGGTCATCCGGATGGCGGCGCCCTACGAGAAGGGCTGGGCGACCAAGGACTAATCGGCAAGCCGGCGCGGGCCAGTAATAGTTAGTATGCGTGCGATGCTGTAACGCATCGCCCGGCTTCAAGCGATGCGAGGGCCGCTCCCTCGTGGACGTGCTGGCGGACTCGCGCGCGCTTCCACGGCGTGGCGCTTCTTCGATGGCACCTTCATGCCGGAATCTAAAAAAACTGATGCATATCGCGCCGAATATGAACGATTCGCCGCGGGCGGCAGGGCGCGCGCATTCGGCGCTCAACGCGCAACCGATGGAAGGTTTCTACCAAGATGAGGAAATTGCGAAGATTTATTGCGGCACTGATAATATTCGTACCCACGTACCTCATGCTTGGTGGCTTCCTATTAGTTTTTGTATTTGGAATCGCCTTCAAAGTGCCGGGTTTTCGTAAGCCAGGGGAGTCCGATCAGCTGACCATTTCTCACCCATACGTCCTAGACACCACGCTCCTGCTCGGGTTTGTCGTATCGATAGTCGCCACGCGTAAAATGTATCGAATTTTATGAGAGAGGTGAGGAGACGCGCTCGCCGCTCGCGCGCAACGGGTCTCGACGAACTGCGAATCGCGCGAGGCGCTTGTCGCGAGCGCGTCTCCCGACTTGGAAACGCAGGGGTGGCCCTTCGGGCAGGCCTTCGGCAAAGAGACTCTTGATCCACGGCCCGGCTGTTCGCCGTTGAGTCCTGCTGCGAGTCGTGAGAGAGGCCCGCTCATCGCGGGAAAGAGTACGTTGCTCGCGTCCGTGGCTTTGCGCGGTGGCTCCGCGCCGCCTTCGCATGGATTAACGCCGCTGCGCCGTCGCTGCGGGGGCGGGGGTATTGGGGCATGGTGCGCGTGAGGGGCCGCGCGAGGGCTTCACGTTAACGCGCAGGGATACCCGCGCGAGATCCTTCGACTGCGCTCAGGATGACGGAGAAGATAGGGGCGGACAGCAGGACGGACAGAAAAAGCGGATCGTACCTTCGGGATCACGGAAATGAGGAAAAAAAGAGAAGGAGACTTCGTCGGCCTTGTAATACGCGCGGAGGAGCGTGATCAGGTCTTGCAGGGCGGAGCCCGCATCCGAGCGAGACGGGAAGTCTGAAACCTCGTGAGGGCATTAATATACTTGACTGTACCAATCCCGTTTGGTAGATTCTAGTCATGACGCCGAACACCCTTCAAGAAGCGATCATTTATTTCAGCGATTTCGAGAACTGCCAGCGGTTCATGATCGAAATCCGCTGGCCTGATGGCAAGGTGCGTTGCCCTTACTGCCAGTCCGAAAAGGTAACGTATCTGCCGAGCGGGAAAGTCTGGCGCTGCGCCAACAAGCACGCGCGCCGCAAGTTCTCGCTGAAGGTGGGAACTGTTTTCGAGGATTCGCCTATCGGCCTCGACAAGTGGTTCTGCGCCATGTGGCTGATCGTGAACTGCAAGAACGGCGTCAGTTCATACGAGATCGCTCGCGACTTGAAGGTGACACAGAAAACCGCATGGTTCATGGATCATCGCATCCGGCTCGCCATGCAGAGCGGTAGCTTTGAAAAGACTTCGGGCGAGTTCGAAGTTGACGAATCTTTTATCGGCGGTTCCGCTCGCTTCATGCACAAGGACAAAAGAGGCAAGATCGCGGCGACGGGCGGGACTGGTAAAGCAGTCGTGATGGGCCTCTTGGACCGCAAGACCAAGAAGATTCGGCTGCGCCATATCCCCGATACGACTGGCCTGCCCGATCTTTTGTACCATTTCATAAGTTAGTAATGGTTGAGCTTGCAAGCACTCCGATTCGATCAGATTTTGGTGGGCTGATCACCTCTGGCGCCGGTGGCCGATAGCCGAGCGACGAGTGCGGTCTGACCGTGTTGTAGTGGACCCGCCAACGTTCGATGACGATTTGTGCCTCCTTGAGGGAGTAGAAGATCTCGCCGTTGAGGCATTCATCACGCAGCTTGCTGTTGAACGATTCACAGTAACCATTCTCCCAAGGGCTGCCCGGTTCGATGTACAGCGGCTGGGTGCCCAGCCGTTCGAGCCACTTCCGCACCACAGTGGCGACGAACTCTGGTCCGTTGTCCGAGCGGATGTGCTCGGGTCTTCCGTGCACGAGCATCACATCGGCCAGGGTCTCGATGACGTCGAGACTGCGCAGTCGCCGCTCGACCCGGATTGCCAGGCTCTCCCGGGTGTACTCGTCGATCAAGGTTAACATCCTGACTGACCTGCCATCGTGCGTGGCCGCGCTGACGAAGTCGTAACTCCAGACGTGATTGGGCCGCTGCGGCCGCAGCCGCACGCACGCGCCGTCGTTCAGCCATAGCCGCCCACGCCGGGGTTGTTTCCGCGGCACTTTCAGCCCCTCGCGGCGCCAGATGCGCTCGACCCGGTCCTTGCCCACTAACCAGCCGGCGCTGCGCAGCAGCGCCGCCACCCGCCGGTAGCCGTAGCGGCCGTGCTGGCCGGCCAGTGAGATGATCGCCCGGGTCAGCTCATCCTCGTCGTTGCGCACTCTCGGCGTATAGCGCTGTGTCCCGCGCCACTGGCTGAGCAACCGGCACACGTGGCGTTCCGAGAGCGCGTATCGACGCCGGACGTTATCCGCTGCGCAACGCCGCCGCGCGGGGCTTACAAGTTTCCCCGCGCGACGTCCTGCAAGATCTGTTTCTCCAGCGACAGCTCAGCCACCAGCCGCTTGAGCCGCGAGTTCTCGCGCTCCAGTTCCTTGAGCCGCTTGGCCTGCTCCAGCTTCAGCCCGCCATATTCCTTGCGCCAGCGATAATAAGTCTGCTCGGTAATCCCCGACTCGCGACACGCCTGCGGCGTCCCCTTGCCGTTGGCTATCGACACCTCCACCTGCCGCAGCACCGTCACGATCTCTTCCGCCGTGTACCTTCGCTTCGCCATTCCCAGGGCCCTCCTGTTCCAGCTTCTCTAATTTGTCGGCTGGTACAAAATTCCCCGAGCAGGCCACTCGTTGAGATCGAAAGGGTCGGCGTCGTGCTTTTTCTCGCGCAGGTTCTCGACGTGCCGCATCGGATCGACGGCGATCAGTTTGCGCCGGTAGGCGGTCGCGAAGATGCTCCGCAGGCGGGCGACGACCATGTTGATGCGTCTTTCCGATAGCGGAGTATTCGAGCGGGTCATTTTTTCCCGCAGGCTCGCGATAAAGCGATTTACGTCGCCGTCATCGATCTTCGTCAGGCGCATCGCGGCCAGCGGGTGCGGAAGAATATGAAATTTCAACTGCGAATCGTAGTCGTAGCGCGTCGCCTCGGTCAGGCTGACTTTTTCGCTCAGCCAAGAGCGCGCGAAGTCTCCGAGCAACGGCTCGGCGGTCGGCTTCAGACCGAAACGGGCGAGGTGCTTTGAATCGGGAAAGCGCCGCGCGAACTCGGATTCGAGAGTACCGGCGTGGAGCGCCTTTTCGAGTTCGGCGCGGATGTGCTTCGCCTTGCGGGTGTTATCGCGTGTTGCTCGAAGGCCCAGATATTCGGAGACGTGCTCGCCATGAAGCGGAATATGCGCGAGCAACAACCAGCCGCGGTTCGCCTTCACGAACATCGCCCGAACTCTCCTCGGTCGAAGGCTTCTTTGAATACCGGCCAGTCGATGCGCCATCGTGTACCCCAGCGCCGCAGCCCGTGCTCCTCACGGAGCTTGCCGTTTTCGATCCAGTTGTAGAGGGTCTTGCGCTTGAATCCGCAGTTTTTGGCAGCTGCGTCTATCGAGATCAGAATGGCCTCATCGGCCATCGCCCTAAAAGTTTGGACGTCGCAAACAACCTCAAAGCGGGCGCTGGGCAATGGCCGAAGAACGACCCCCTCGCAACAGTCGACAAGGAAACAATCACTCTTGACTATTTTTCGGGACTGAGTTGATGTAGCCATAACAATGCACCTTTTCAGCGAGGTTCCGTCCCGCAGCGCAGGAAGTCAATCTTTCAGCTGCGGGACGCTCGTTTTTTGTTCCGAGTATTCCCTTTTCTTGCCGTCTCTGTCCTGTTTCGTCCCGCGCCTCGATCCGAATTGCCGCGATTCCAGCGACCAGCCAGCAAGTTACTATTGATCAACCGCTTCGACCGCCAGCGCTGTGGATAGAGTGGATAGCTCAACAAATACGGGACTGTTCGCACATTCGACACCAGCGTATCATTCAGCTCATGCTAATTACGTCTGGTCGCATTCAACGCCACATAGAAAATTTGACCAGCGATCTGCGCGAGCGTCTCCAGAGACTCGAAAGGAAACACGCGGAGCTTCAAGCGCGGGTCGACGGCGAACGGCAGCTTCAAATTCTGGTCGCAAGCATTTCGAATGCTGCTCAACCAGCTCTGATGATTGGTGGCGCCTTCGAAGATTTCGCTCATGCCATCCGCACGCCACGACGCGGGCGGGCGGGGGGCCTTGCCCGCGCTAGGAGCGTGTCCGAGAAATAGTTATTTGACTGAGGAAGAAAACGGGGTGTGAGTAGTAGATAATTAGGCATGGGTAAGAGCTACCGACCGTACCATCCGGATCAAGAGTTTCTGCTACCCCCGAGCCTGCGTGAATGGTTGCCCGAGAATCATCTGGTCTACTTCGTCAGCGATGTGGTCGACAATCTGAACCTATCGGCGCTGGATGCGGCGTATGGGGACGAGCAACGCGGGCAGCCGCCCTACGATCCGCGGATGATGACCAAGGTGCTGGTGTATGGGTATTGCGTGGGGGTATTTAGCTCGCGGCGCATCGAGCGGCGTTTAATCGAGGACGTGGGGTTTCGCGTGCTGGCGGCGGGCAACGCGCCGAACTTCCGTACCATCGCAGATTTTCGCAAGCTCCATCTGGCGACGCTGGCCGGGCTGTTTGAAGAGGTGCTGAAGATCGCGCTGGAAGCGGGAGCGCTGAAACTGGGGCGGGTGGCGTTGGACGGCACCAAGCTGAAAGCCAACGCCAGCAAGCACAAAGCGATGAGCTATGGCCGGATGCAGGAGCGGCAACGGCAACTGCGCGCAGAGGTCCGGGAACTGCTGGCCCAGGCCGAGGCGGTGGACGCCGCCGAAGACGCGCACTACGGGGCCGATCGGCGGGGCGACGAGCTACCCGCAGAGTTGCAGCGGCGCGAGAGCCGGCTAAGGAAGATTCGCGCGGCGCAACGGGCGCTGGAAGAGCGGGCGCGGCAGTCGGCGGAGAAGGCCGGAAAGCCGCGCGCAGAAGTGCAATCGGCGAAGCCCGCGGACAAAGATCAATACAATTTCACCGACCCGGAGTCGCGCCTGATGCAGGGCAGCGACGGTCTGGTGCAAGGCTACAATGCGCAGGCGGCAGTGGAGCCGGTGTTGCAGTTAATCGTGGGGCAGAGCGTGACGCCGGCAGCCAACGATAAACAGCAAATCGAACCGATGGTCCAGGTGATCGAGCAACAGAGCGGACAGCGACCCACCGGCCTCGTGGCCGACAGTGGCTATTGCTCGGAGAAGAACCTCGCGTATCTGGCGGCTCTCGGTCAGTCTGGAGACCCGATCGATTGCTATATCGCGACTGGCAAGCAGAAGCATGACGAATACCGCCAGCCCTGCTCGCGCGGACCGTTACCGCGCAATGCGACGCGGGTCGACCGCATGAAACGCAAGCTTCAGACTAAGGTGGGGCGGGCAATCTATGTGACACGGAAAACGATCGTGGAGCCGGTCTTCGGCCAGATCAAAGAGGCCCGCGGGTTTCGCCGCTTTCTTTTGCGCGGCTTGGCTAAAGTCCGGGGCGAGTGGGCGCTGGTCTGTCTCACCCACAACATTTTGAAGTTGCACCGGCTCTGCAATGCGTAACCGTCATCCAGGCGGTCACGAGAAATACCGCAGCAAAACGCGCACCTCTTTGTAGTCGCCAGCCGACCAGCCGGCGCTTCGCAGGATCCTGGGGCGACCGGCATCATCAATAGCCAATCGCTCCAATCCGGAGATCAACTTAACCGGCGAAATTTCTCGGACGGACTCCTAGCTTCGGTGTGAAGTTCACTGCAGCCGTGCCGGGCAACTGGGGGTGGCTCGACGTCGGCCAAGGTCAGAGTGGCAATCAACTTAAGAATGCCATTGAGGGCGGAACTAGTGGCACAGTGAGCTTGGGGGACATACTCAACACCGTAACTGGTGGGAAGGTTGGTCCGGTAAATCAGGCGTGGAATAATCTGCTCGCACAACATAACGCTCTGAACAATGCCCCCAACCCTGACAGCATCTGCGGCGGCAGTAATCCCGATCCCGGGAGTATACCTCCTGGAGACCCTCTGCTGGTGACTGTACCGGTGGGAGATATGACAACCTGTAGCACGGGAAATTGTAATATCACGGTGACCGGATTCGCGGCGGTTTATTTAACCGGTATCAGTGTGAGCGGTCAGGCGTCGAACGCAACGATTTCAGGTTGCTTCGTTTCGACGATTCCAGACAACACAGTCGGATCAAGTAGTGCCTCGAATCTGGGAGCTCTCGGGAAGCCGATTCTAATTGAGTAATTCACTGATTTGTTTTCGTCGAAGGGCTGCGCTCCGCAAGGGGTGCGGCCCTTTCTTTGGCTCCCTGATGCCTTGGGCTCGTCCTGAGTAACCGGGCGGATAGTTCTCTCCGAGAATAAAGCCACGCAGCAAATGGGCTGACTGTAGTTCGAAGATTGCCTTCCGAACGAGCGCCGGGCCGTAGAGGTTCGGCGTTTTTATTTTCGGCGCGGGGCAGGCGGCGGCGCCTGGCGTCCGGGCGCTGCGAGTTTCACCGCGGGATTGGCGCAATGGCGCGGCAGGCGGCCGGCGAAAACGTCGAGGATGTTGTCAACCGCGAGTTCGGCCATGCGATGGCGGGTGGCGAAGCTGGCGCTGCCGATGTGCGGGGTGATGACGACGTTGGGCAGCTTAAGCAGGGGATCGTCGGGCGCGATCGGCTCGGTCTCGGTAACGTCGAGGCCGGCGCCGGCGAGATGCCCCGAGCGCAGGGATTCGGTGAGTGCAGCTTGATCGACGACCGCGCCGCGGGCGGTGTTAACCAGGATCGCGCCGCGCTTCATCGCGGCAAATTCGCGAACGCCGAGCAGATGGCGAGTCTGGGGCCGCAACGGAACGTTGAGCGAAATGAAATCGGCCTCGGCGAGCAGTCGTCCCAGCTCGACGCATTCGGCAGCCGGCGGCGGTGCGGTGGGCGTAAGCGTAGCGTCGGCAGCCGGCGGCTGGTGCGCGGCGGCAGGGCGTTTCGACTTCAAGGGCGTGCCCGAATCCGTACTTTTTGACGAAGTATGCGCCGCATAGAGGATGCGCATTCCGAAGCCCGCCGCGCGCCGGGCGACGGCCTGTCCAATCGCACCCCATCCGATGACGCCGAGAGTAGCGCCCCAGAGGTCGCGTCCGAGCATCAGGCGCGGCGTCCACATGCGCCAGCGGCCGGCGCGGACGAAGCGATCGCCTTCGGCAACCCGGCGGGCGGCCGCGAGCATCAGGGCAAAGGCGAGTTCGGCGGTGGTTTCGGTGAGCACGCCGGGCGTATGGCCGACGGCGACGCCGGCGCGGGTGGCGGCGGCGAGGTCGATGTTATCGACGCCGACAGCGAGATTGCTGATCGCGACGAGGCGCGGGGCGGCTGCGATGGTGGCGGCGTCGAGGCGATCGCTGACCATGCTGAGGACGGCGTCGCAATCGCGAATATGGGCGATCAGCTCGTCGTGCGACGGCGGCGCATCGTCGTCCCACAAGTCAACGCGGGCGGATTCGGCGAGGCGGCGTAACGCGCCATCCGGGACCGGACGCGTGACGAAAACGTGGTGATGATTGGATTTCGCTTCAGACATCGGGGAGTGACATTTCAAATAGCTGACTCCTTTGCTATACGCCACAGACGTGGACCACAAGCTTGTCGAAAAGATCATTGCGGAGGCCGCATCTGCCGGGCGCGCCGCACTTTCGGAAATCGAATCCAAGCGGGTGCTCGCCGCCGCCGGTATCGCGACCGTAATTCCGGAGTTGGCCGCGAGCGCGGAGGCAGCCGCGGAGGCCGGCGCACGTATCGGATTTCCGGTAGTGCTCAAGGTGGATTCGCCGGAGGTCAGCCATAAGAGCGAGGTCGGCGGCGTCGCGCTCAATTTGGGCGACGAAGCGGAGGTGCGCGCAGCCTTCGAGCGCATCCGGCGGGGCCTGGCGAAAAAGCAGCCCGGCGCGCGTTTCGAGGGGGTGGCGGTGCAGCCGCAGGCGCGGCCCGGGGTCGAATTGATCGCGGGGATCTCGCGCGACGAGCGGTTCGGGCCGCTGGTGATTGTCGGCCTGGGCGGAATTTTCGTCGAAGTGCTGCACGACACCGCGATGCGTCTGGCGCCGATCGATCGCCGGGAGGCGCGCGCGATGTTCGACGAATTACGCGGGGCCGCGCTGTTGCATGGAGCGCGCGGGACGCGGCCGGCCGATCTCGACGCAATCGCGGACCTGCTGGTGAAATTATCGGAATTGGCGGCGAGCCGCAGAGATATCGTCGAGATGGATCTAAATCCGATCGTCGCATACGAGCACGGACTCGAGGTGCTCGACGCGCGTATCCTGATCGGGGCGGGCGAGGCGGCGCAAGCGGCGATGGCGGCGGCGAGCGACCCGCAACGGCACATCCGGCGTATCGACAACCTGCGGCGGGCGTTCGCGGCGCGGACGGTGGCGGTGATCGGCGACAAGCGCGTCGGCGGCTACCTGTGGCTGCGGGCGATGAAGCGCTTTACCGGCAAGCTCTACTCGATCCAGATCGATCCCAACGAAATTCCGGGCATCGAGGAGATGGGAATTGCAAATCTGAAGTCGCTGGCGGAGGTTCCCGAGCCGATCGATTACGCGGTCAGCGCGGTTCCGCGACAGGTAGCGCCGCGCATCCTGAAGGATTGTATCGACAACCGGGTGGGCGGAATTGGATTTTTCACCTCGGGCTTTTCCGAGACCACGGAAGAGCTGGGAATCAAGCTCGAGGGCGATCTGAAGGCGCTCGCGAGCGCGTCGGACATCGCACTGGTGGGCCCCAATTGCATGGGGCTTTACAATCCATCGATCGGGTTGTGCAATTTTCCCGACTTGAATGTTGGCAATGCCGGCGACGTTTGCTTCATCTCGCAGAGCGGTACGCATTCGATCAATTTCTGCGCGCAGGCGCCCGGCCACGGCATCCGGATTAACCGGGCGGCGTCGATCGGCAACGTCCTGATGATCGAAGCGGCGGACTTTATCGATGTGATGGCGGCGGACCCGGCGACGCGCGTGATTGGAATGTACGTCGAGGGCGTGCGCGACGGGCGGCGATTTTTCGAGAGCCTCAAGCGCGCGGCGCAAGCGCATCCGGTGGTGGTGTGGAAGGGCGGCATGACGGCGGAAGGCGCGCGCGCGACGTTTTCGCATACCGGATCGCTGGCGACGCCGGCGGCGGTGTGGAGCGCGATGGTGCGGCAGAGCGGGGCGGTGGCGGTAGCCGGGCTCGACGCGATGCTGGACGCGGTGGAACTGTTGGCGCGGGGCAAGGCGGTGACGGGACGGCGGATGGGGCTGGTGGCGATGACCGGCGGACAATCGGTCGTAATCACGGACACGTTTGCCAGTGCGGGGCTGGAGATTCCGGCGCTCTCGCCGGCGTCATACGAAGAACTCAAGAGCTTCTTCAACATCATCGGCGGCAGCTATCGCAATCCGCTCGACGCGGGCGGCACGATCGGCGGCGGAGTTCACACCGGGAACCTTGAGCGGATTTTGCAGATACTCGATCGCGATGGGGCGATCGACGCGATCGTGTTGGAGATCGGCACCGGATTGCGGGCGCAGCGCTGGGCGACGCACGAAGACGAGCTGACCGCGTTGCTCGATCGGGTGGCCGCGTTCGGGCAGGCATCGTCCAAGCCGCTGGCGGTGATACTACATCCGGCGCATGTCGAGGTTATCGTCGCGCGCGCCAAACAGCTCGCACGGGAGCGCGGCCTGGTGGTGTTCGACAGCTTCGAACGTTCAGCGGCGGCGATTCGCGTCGCCTATGACTACTGGAGCAACCGCGCGATCGGCGAAAAATAGATCGCGGCGACTAGCGCGGTGGTCGGCGGGGCGAGCGCGATTATCGCGGCGGAATCATTACGGTTAACATTGCGTGCGCGGCGTCGCCGTCAACGAGCGCGAGCGCGCGGCCGTCGGGCGACCAGCTCATCGTGAGCGCTCCGCGGGCGTCGCCGGCGGCGAGCACAAACGCGCTGCGGGTGGTATAGGAATAGTCGATCAAATCGCGCACGGCGCCGGTGGGGCCGGGCACAAAGGTATCGATCACGGCGCTGTCGGTGGCGGCGGTGAACAGCATCGTGGAGCGCGCGAACATCGCGGGAAGCGTTTGAAACCCGAGCAAATTGAAACTTATTTCGCCGGCCTGAGGATCTATCAACGCGATTTCGGCCTTGGCCACCTTGTCGGGCGCCCGCGCGACGCGCGCCCAGGACAGGCTGCTGTTACCCATGGCGACGATGGTGCCGTCGCTTGCATACGCGGCCGCAGACGACGAAATCGCGATGAGCTTGCGCTGAGCGGTTGCGACGGTCAGGCGAAACACCGCGGCGTTCTTGGCGTTGCGGTCGGTGGCGGCGTAAAGCACGGCGGAGGAATCGGGCGCCCATCCGAGCGCCCGGATCGGCGCGGCCGCACGTAATTCGGTGCAGGAATCGGTGCGCAGGTCGATCAGCGCGGGGGCAAAATCGGGACCGCCCTCGCTGACGGCATAGCGCCGATTCGGAGAGAAATTCAGTGGCCCGAGCGAGCATTTGATCTGGCTCAGGTGAGCGATCGAACCGACCCCTGAAATACCGACGATGTAAAGGCCGCTGGCGGAGACGACGGCGGTGGCATCGGGGGCGGGTGGGGTTGACGCCTGCGCCTGGATAGCGATTGCGATAGTCGCGGGGTCGAGCCAGTTCATGCTGGCAACGCGAACGTCACCATCGAAGGATGCGACTACGTGGCCCGGGCCGGCGTCGATCGAATCGATGAGTGTGAGATCCAGCCGGTGGTCGCGCGGTATGGCGACGGCGGTGGCGAGTTCCATGCCGTCGGGGCTGGCGGCAACCGCGACGATGCGTCCAGAATGTGCGCCCGGTCCGAAATCGCTGGCGATAATATCCAGCTTCCGGTGCCCTGCGCCGCTGAATCCGAGCACGACCGCCTTGTTATTGAGCATACCCGCCACTGCGATGGTGAACCCGCGCGCCAACCACATTGGTGGTGTCGCGGGACTCGGCACGAATCCGCGCGGCAAGCTGATGGAGGCGGCAACATCGATGCGGTTGATGATATTGAGGGTCGCAGTGCGGCCTTCGTAAATTGGCAGCCGCGGCGTCGGGGGCGTGGATTTGAAGAACGAACAGCCGAACAGGCAGAGAAAAACAGGAACGACGACAATTGGAGATATGCGCATCGGAAATCGCCAGTGAGGGACAAGTCCGATACTATTCAGAAAGATGAACGCGATGAAGTTTCCGCGAATAAATGTATCCGGGTTGCGCCGCGACCTGCGGGTCGGGATCGTGACGGCGATGCTGGCCGTGCTGGCGCTGGTGATTTTCCTGTGGGGCTGGCACGCGATCGGAATCGCCGTGATGATCGTCGCGGCGGCGCTGGCAGCGGCGTTTTATTTTCTGGTGGTGCGTCCGGCTTGGATACCGCCGGGCGCGGTGCTGACGGTTCGGATTGCCGACGGCATGCGCGAGGACGCGCCGCGATCACCCCTGGAGCAATTGCGCAGCCGCGGCCAACCGACCCTCTATCATTTGCGGCGAGCGCTCGAAGCGGCGGCCGCCGATCCCCTGCTGACGGGTATAATCGCGGAAATTTCGGCGCCTTCGATCGGGCTGGCAACCGCCCTGGAATTGCACGATCTGCTGCGCGCGGCAGTCGCCGCCAACAAACGCGTGGTAGCGGTGCTGGCAGGCGACAGCGTTACGGTGCGCGACTATCTGGTCGCCTGCGGCGCGGGCGAAGTCGCCATCAATCCCGACACTGCGCTGATGATGCTCGGCGCGGCGGCGGGCGGATTGTTTCTGCGCAACGCCCTGGGAAAAATCGGCGTCGAAGCGCAGACCCTGCAATGGAAGGAGTACAAGGGCGCGGCCGAAATGTTCAGCCGCGAGACGATGTCGCCGGAGGTGCGCGAGAGCCTCGGCGCGATTATCCAGGATTGGAAGACGATACTGGCAGAAAAGATTGGCTCCGCGCGCAAACTGGAGGCGGGTCGCGCCGGCGAGTTGCTCGCGCAAGGGTTCATCAGCGCACGCACGGCGCAGGAAAGCGGGCTGGCCGATCGAGCGGGTTACGTCGAGGACCTTCGCGCCGAGATCGATCCGGACGACGACGAGCATCGCTTCGTCGGGCTGGCGCGCTACCTGCGCCACGTCGCGTACCGCCGGCCGGCCGGGCGGCGCGCACGCCTCGCATTGATTCATGGCCTGGGGCCGGTGGTGACGGGCGAGCCGCCGATGTCGGGAGAATTTATCAGCGGCGAACGCACCGCGAATGAAATCCTGCACGCGGCGAAGGACGAAAATGTTCGGGCGATCGTCTTTCGCGTGAACTCGCCCGGCGGTTCGGCGGTGGGATCGGACCTGGTGTGGCGCGCAGTGCGCGAGGCGCGAAAGCGCGGCAAGCCGGTGGTGGTTTCGATGGGCGATGTTGCCGGATCGGGCGGATACTACGTAGCGATGGGGGCCGACGCGATCGTTGCGGAGCCCACGACGATCACCGGTTCGATCGGCGTAGTTTACACTAAATTCAGTCTCCACCGGCTGCTCGAGCAGATCGGCGTCGGCATGGACGTCGTCAAGACCGACGAGATCAGCGACGCACTTTCAATGGCGCGTCCGCTGAGCGCCGCGGAACTTGCACAGCTCAACCAGGTGGTTGGCGAGCTCTACGGCAATTTTACGGCGAAGGTTGCCGAGGGGCGCGGGCTCGATGCGGCGCGGGCCGAGGAGGTCGCGCGCGGGCGTGTGTGGAGTGGGGTCGCGGCGCAGGCGCATGGTCTGGTCGATGAGCTGGGCGGCCTGGGACGCGCCGTGGAAATCGCGCGCGAGAAGGCCGGTTTGAAGCCGGGCGAAGCTCACGAGCTGACGCCGTATCCGGCGCCCTCGCTGATTTCCTCGCTGAACGTGTCGTTGGCCCGAACGGAGGCGGGCGCGGAAGTCTCCTGGATGCACACGCTCGGCGCCGAGTTGGCCGGCGTGCCTGAACGATGGCTGCCCGGGCTCATGCACTTGCTGGCGCGCGGCGGCCTGATGTTGCTCGGTCCGCTCGCGAAGTAGGGCGCTAGCAGCGCTCGCGGCAAATAGCGGCTAGCGTTCGAGCTCCTCGCGAATCGAATACATCTTCTGGCGCGCCTCGGAGATATACGCGTCGAGATTGTGACGATGATTCGCGAGCAGTCCGGCATTCGATCCGTCGAGCACGATCAGCGGCTTCATCGTGGCCGCCACCTGCAGCGGCGCGAGCGTCTCATCCATCAATTGCTCGATAACCGGCTTGACCGTCTGGGTCTGATGATATTCGCGCTTGACCGCCAGCAGCATGTAATAGATCACGTGCGCGTAGCCCTGGGCGTGATAAAAATAGTCGTCGTCGTTCCAGGGACGCACCGGGCTGCCGTTGGGCTGGGTTTGCGTATAGAGCATCGCATGCGCGTCGCCGAGCAGGTCGCCCCACGCCTGGAACAGTTTAATCAACTCGAAATTGCGCTGGTTCAGTTCGCGCGAGGTCTGCGGTTTGGCGTGCAGGCCGGCGACGTAAAGCCGCAGGTGTTTCACGCCGTCGCGATACTTGCTCTCGGGCGACGGCAAGATCCAGCGTCCGGCGTCGTTGCGAAAATCGGTATCGGCGATTACCAGGTTGGGGTCGTATTCGTTCGATGAAATCTTGGTAAGGTCGTCCTTGAACACGCGCGAGGTCTCGCGCACAGCCATGATAATTCCGATCTGGCGCGAAGCGTTATTGTCGGCCGCCATGGTCGGTCCCCAAATGAACAGATCGTTCGGCCGCCAGCCGAAGCCGCTGCCGATTTCGCGATCAACGATCGCGGCCAGCGTGGTTGCGAATACTTCGCCCGGAATGAAGGGCTTGGCGGTGGGGAATTCGCTGTCAATGTCCAGCGGCAGGCGGTCGTGGTAAATTTGTCCGATATCGAGGGCGACGTTGAGCAAGACAAGGATTGCGATCGCGACGCCACTCAGGATTCCAATTCGCTTTAACGACATCGTTCAATTCTGCCGCGCGCACGCGGCGCGGGCAAAGCGGGCGCAAATCTAGAGATACCCCATCAGGCGCTGCCACAGGCTTCCCCGCGCGACCGCATTGGGTGCGACGATCGGAATAACCTGCTGCGGTTTCCCGTGCATCACGATTTCGGCTGCGCCGATCGCCTGTCCGGCCGCAACCGGAGCAGCGATCGTGGCGGGCAGATTATAGCCGATCGTAAACGCACCCTTTTCCTCGCCGCGCTTGAGCAGGACCGACGCGTCGGCGCCCCAAACCGGTTTGATCACGTTGATTGCGCCGCCCTTGACCGCCACCGATCGGGCGATTGGCCGGCCTTTTTTCGCGACCTCTCGAATTTCGTAATTGAGAAAACCTTGCGACATCAGGGTCGCAGCCGAATCGAAGTTTTCCTGCTTGCGCGGCGATCCGAGCACCACTGCGATCATCCGCATGCCGTTGCGCCTGGCGGTCGCGACCACGTTGAAGCCGGCGTTGTAATAGAAGCCGGTCTTGAGCCCGTCGCATCCGGGGTACGTGCGCACCAGATGATTGGTGTTGCGCAACTGGAAGGTGCCGTTGCGGAAGCCGGTCGTATCGATCGAAGACCAGCGCAGGATGTCGGGATAGGTCACCAGCTTGCGCGCGATCACGGCCTGGTCGTAGGCGCTCGAAACGTCGGCTTGCTGGCCGGGCCCCGGTGGCAATCCATGCACCGAATAGTAATGCGTGTTGTGCAGGCCGAGTGTGGCGGCCTCCCGATTCATCATCTGGACGCAGGCCTCGACCGACCCCGCAATATATTCGGCGACCGCGTAGGTGGCGTCGTTCGCCGAATGGACGACGATCGCTTCCATCATCTGGTCGAGCGTAAAGGTCTCGCCCTGTTTGAGATAAACCTGCGACCCGCCCATCCGCGTCGCCGCCGCCGAAGCCGTAACCTTGTCGGTCAGCTTGAGGCTGCCGTCGGCAATTTTTTCGGCGACTATCAGCATTATCATCATTTTCGCCAGCGACGCGGTGGGCCAGGGACGGTTCATGTCGTGGTCAAAGATGACGGTGCCGGTGCTCGCTTCCATCGCGCACGCCGTGGTGTAGGGCGAGCTGAGCGGGCTTTTATCGTGGGCCGGTGACGCCGGGGGCGGGCTGTGCCGGTGGGCTATCCGATGGCGCCGGGCCTCGGCCTGCGCCGCCCTCAGCAGCGGCAGGGCGGCGCTGGCAACCGTTGCAATTCCGATGCGCACGAATGCGCGCCGACCAATCAGTCGATGCGATTTCATCTCCGCCTCCGCCTCATCCGCGCCCACCAGCGATTGAAATCGCGATGGCGCCACATTCCCCGTGCTGACCGGATTCGCGTGTCGATTGAATCCGCCGCAAACCTTCCCTGCCTGACTCGAGTGATCGCCCGCCGCGCAAACCGGTGCGGCTCCTGCGCGTAGCCGCGAACTCCGCCGTTAACGAATCCTATAGTTTAATTGAATCGGAGCGCCGTCGCGAAGCACGTTGAGGGTGACAGCGGATCGGCTTGGCAGCGTCGAGAGCAGTTGCATCGCATGAGCCGGGTTGCCGATTTTCTGCCCGGACACTTCGGTCAGCACGTCGCCGTTCTGCAGGCCGATTTCCTCAAAAATCGAACCGGGTTCGATTTCACTCAGCCGAAAGCCGTTGGATTTGCCGTTTTGCAGCACCGGCAGCGCGCGCACCTCAGTAAAGAGTTGCGACATATTTTTCATGTTGTGCTGAATCGTCGAGCGCTGGATCGCGTACTTGTTCGGTGCGAGCTTGCTCACGCCGTTAGCCTTGGCCGGGGGCGGCGCGGGCCTGACCGGCGGACGACGGATGAAAGGCGGTCGCCGGCCGCGCCGCCATATTCCAGACCGCCCGCCGACGGAACCCTCGCTACCCGACTGACCGAGGCGGTTGGCGGGAATTTCGATCGCCACGCGATGGCCGTCGTGCACGATGATCGCGCGATTCATTTCGATCCGCACCAGCCGTCCGACGTCAGGAATCGTATCGCCCAGCCGGTAAAGCTGCTGGACTCCCGATTGGTCCTCGACAATCACGAAAGCGGGGCCCCCGCCCGTCAGATGGGAGGTGCCCAGCAGCGTAATGTTCAGGTCTTCCTTTACTACTGGCGCCGGGGCGGCGGGCGCCGCCGAGAGGTTGAAGATGTCGCGTTGCGCGATGATGTTGTATGCGGCCCGCGCCTGCGTCGCCGTCAGGTCGCCTGCCGGAGCGGCCCCGCCGTTGGCGTTCGACGCAGAAATCACGTCCGCTGCATAATGGAACTTAATGATTTCGCTCACGGTGCGGGCGGCGATATACGGAATCAGCAACGCTCCCAGCACTATGTTGATCGCCAGGATATAGCGTTGTGGGATGTTAAACGTCATTCAAAACGCCGCCTCGGAATCGTATGAACCTTCCGCGACCATCCGGGTGATTTCGTAATTCCAGCGTCCCTTCCAAAGTTCGATCATCAGGCTCGCCGGCGAATGGCCGCTGCGCACCAGTTCGGTCAGCCGCGCCAGATAAATGCTCTCATCCTCGCCGCGTTCATTCAACGCCCTTGCTCGCACCAGGCCGGCCGTTGCGATGGTCAACAACTCCAGCACCAGTTCCTTGAAAGGGATTCTTCCGGCCCGCGTTTCGAGTCCGGCCTTGGTCGCCGTCGCGGTCAATTTCAGCCGCTCGCTATAGCTCCAGCGCTTGACCAGATCCCAGGCGCCGGCCATGCAATCGTCGTCGTAGAGAATCCCCTTGAGCAGCGCCGGTAACGCCAGCATCAGCGCCGGCGGCTGACTGTCGGCGGTGCGCACCTCGATATATTTTTTGAGGCGGACCTCGGTGAAAATCGTCGTCAGATGATTCGCCCAGTCTTCGATCGATGCCTGCTGCCCGATCCAGCCGCGAGCCATGTACTGGCGAAACGTGATGCCCGGCGGCGCTGTCAAGTCGATATAGCGATGATCGCGAATCAGGAAATACATCGGTACGTCGAGCGCGTATTCGGTGTAATCCTCGAAGCCCGCGTCGTCGCGAAAAACCAGCGCCGGCACCCCGCAGCGGTCTGCGTCGGTGTCGCTCCAGATGTGGCCGCGGTAGCTCTGATAGCCGTTGAGAGTGCCGTCCGATATCGGTGAATTCGCGAAGGCGGCGTAGAGCAGCGGCACGATTCCCATACTTACGCGCAGCTTGCGAATCGCGTCCGCCTCGTCGCTGTAATCGAGATTCGCCTGAACCCCGGCGGTCTGCTTCATCATCCGCTGGCCGAGGCGGCCCTTGCGCGCCATGTACGGATACATGATGTGGTAGCGCTCTTTCGGCAACAGCTCGATCTCGTCGATTCGGCTCACCGGCTGGATGCCGGATCCGAGCACCGCCGCCCCGATCTCGCGGCCAATCTCCATCAGCTGCTCGGCGTGCCGGGTGAACTCGTGATGCGCGCAGTGGATCGTTTCACATTGCTCGCCCGACAGTTCAATCTGTCCGCCCGGCTCGATCGTTATCGGCGCTCGCTCGCCCTTGAGCGCAATGATCCGCCCGTGCTCGTCGTCGGCCTCATAGCCGTACCGATCGATCAGGCGTCGCATGATTTCCTCTATGCCAGCAGGCCCCGAAAAGGGCAGGGCGCGCCCGTCGCGCACCGAGACCGCGACTTTCTCGTACTCGGTCCCAATCCGCCATTGCTCGCGCGGCTTGGCTCCGCTGGTGAAATAGCGGATCAGTTCCTCTTTTTTTTCAAGCGGCTCGCTCATCGATCACACGTCCGGATTGCTGATGAAATTGGAAGGATTCCGGTTGCATCGAAGGACCAATCACCCACGATCGCGCGCCTATAATGGCTTCGCAATCTCGTTTAGGCAAGCCGCCTGCGCACTGCCGTCTTGCCACTCGTCCACCGCTCTCCTAACCTTCCGGCGCGGAGGTGCTGCCGATGGCTCAATGCGTGCTCGCGATCGACCAGGGAACCACCGGAACTACCGTCATGGTGATCGACGCGGCCGGCCGCATTCGCGCGCGCGCCTATGCCGAGGTTCGCCAATACTACCCGCGCCCCGGATGGGTCGAGCACGACGCCGAGGGCATCTATCGCTCGGTGGTTCAGCTCGGCCGCGCCGCTCTTGCCAAAGCCCGGCTTCGCGCCGGAGATCTTGCCGCGATCGGCATCACCAACCAGCGTGAGACCTTCGTCGTCTGGGAGCGCAAAACCGGCCGGCCGCTCCATCGCGCCATCGTATGGCAATGCCGGCGCAGTGCCGACATCTGCGAACGCCTGCGCCCCCATGAAGCGGACATCTCCGAACGCACCGGCCTGCTGGTCGATCCGTATTTCTCCGGATCCAAGCTCAAATGGCTCCTCGACCGCCATCCCGCACTGCGCCGCCGCGCGCGCCGTGGCGAAATCTGCTTCGGCACCATCGAGACCTGGCTCATCTTCAAGCTCTCCCGCGGCGCCGCGTTCGTCACCGATTTCACCAATGCCTCGCGCACCCTGATGCTCAACCTTGAGCGCCTGCAATGGGACCCCGCGATGCTCGAATTGCTCGAGGTGCCGCCAGCGATGCTGGCTACGCCGGTCCCCTCGTGCGGTCCGCTGGCCGAGGCTGCCAAGGGCGTGTTCGGCGATCGCGCAATCCCGATCGCCGCCAGCATCGGCGATCAGCAGGCGGCGCTCTTCGGCCAGGATTGCGTCAGGGTCGGCGACGCCAAAGTGACTTACGGCACCGGCGCCTTCCTCCTCATAAACACCGGCAAGGAGAGGCCGCGCTCGCGCAACCGCCTCATCGCAACCTCTGCACTCGGCCCCCGCGGCGAACCTGCCTACGCGCTCGAAGGCTCGGTCTTTATAGCCGGCGCCGCTGTCCAATGGCTGCGCGACGAACTGGGCCTCATCGCGAAATCCTCCGATACCCAGGCGTTCGCAGCGCGCAGTTCCGATCGCTCCGCCCCGTATTTCGTCCCGGCCTTCGTCGGACTCGGCGCCCCCTATTGGGATAGCGCCGCGCGCGGCGCCATCTACGGCCTGACGCGCGGCACCACGCGCGCGGACCTCGTGCGCGCCACCCTCGACAGCATCGCCTATCAGGTCCACGACGTACTCGCTGCGATGGAGAAAGACACCGGCCGGCGCATCGCGGGATTGCGCGTTGATGGCGGCGCCGCGGCCAATGATTACCTCATGCAGTTCCAGGCCGATTTGCTGGGCCGTCCCGTGCGCCGCCCAGCGATGGCCGAAACCACCGCACTCGGCGCAGCGATCCTGGCCGGCCTTGCCACCGGCGCCTGGCACTCGTCGGCCGATCTCAAGGGTTTACGCAAGCTCGATCGAGCGTTTCGGCCACGGATGCGTCCGGCTGAGCGCGAACAATTACTCGCCGGATGGCGCGACGCGGTCGCGCGAACTCTTCGCAGACCTGATTGAAATGTCAATGAGGGCGTAGCCGCAACATGTGGTAGTAATGCACAAAAAGAGAGACGATGCAAAAGCGCCACTGTCGCAGAAACGCGCAATGACCCGCGGCGATTTTGCGTCATGTAGAGAAATTGCCTTGAGAGAATGCGACACGAGCAGCGATTGTGCGCAACGGGGGCGTGAACTTCAGTCGGTTCGCCGCAGGGCTGGCTTGAGCGACGTGATCCGCAGGCCCTTCGAAGTCCAGCCCACATCGAAGCCCACGCTGTCGCCCTCACGCAGGTTTTCGATTCCCGGAGCACGGCCACCGATGGCAGCTCCGACCACTGACACGAACGGGAATTGGAAGAGGATTTCGCGTCCGCTGCGCGTCCGCACCATTCCGCGGCCGCGTGCGCGGTCGAGCGCGACGATCATTCCGGCGTAGAAATTACCGGGGAAGAGTTCACTGTCGAATTCGTGGTTCACCGCTTCGATTCCGATCGCTCCGCGTCAACATTTGTTTTCCCGATAATAGAAGAAGTCGGACGCCGAAGCTCTCAGCGCGCCTCGGCCAGCAGGGCGTCGAGTTCGCCTCTGCTCTCGAGGGCTCGCAATTCGTCATAGCCGCCAATTATCTTGTCGTTGATGAAGATTTCGGGAACGGTGCGGCGTCCGCCCGACAGTTCAACCATTTTCAGCCGCAATTCGAAATCGTCGCTCACGTCGATTTCCTCAAACGCGACGCCCTTGTTTCGCAGCAACGCCTTGGCGCGGATGCAATACGGGCAATAGGCGGTGCTATAGACTTGTACTTTCGCCATTGGTGTTCCTTGGGGCTATATTTTCCAGTGTGCCGGTGCCTCCCGCAAGCCCTTCGCGTCTCGACATTGTCCCGGATGCTGCTCGATCGATCGGTTGAGTGGCGTGTCGCTTAGCGTTGCGAAAGGGCTCTAGCGGATGTGGGCGTAATGGCGTTTTAGCCACGCCGGCGACACGCCGGCAAGGAACAGCGACTTGATCAGCCACATTTTGAGCACCGTTCGCGCGACGCCCTGGCGCCGCCACCGGCGCGAAGCCGTGACGACGCGGCTGCGCAGGCATGCGACGGCGCCCGCGCGCCGCATCCGGCGGGCGAAATCGACGTCCTCGCACAGTTCGATTTCCGCATAGCCGCCGAGCCGCTCGAAGACTTCGCGACGGACGAAGATCGCCTGGTCGCCGGTCGCCGAATGCGCGATCCGCGACCGCAGGCTGATCATCGCCGCGACCGTGTCGAGCGCCCATCCGCGAACGTCGAACGCGACGTCGAAGCGGCCTCCCACCACCGTACGCTCCGCCAGGGCGGTCTCGATATCGCGGGCGAAGGTAGCAGGCACAATCGTATCGGCGTGCACGAACGCGATCGCTTCGCCGGTCGCCAGCGCTGCCCCCGCGTTCATCTGATGCGCACGACCGCGCGGCCCTTCGATGAGAGTGTCGCAACGCGGGCGCGCGAGCTCGATGCTGCGGTCGCCGCTGCCGCCATCCACCACGATAATGTCGGCTGCCGGTGCACCGGCGCGCAGCGCAGCCAGGGTCGCCGCGATCGCGCCCTCCTCGTCGAGCATCGGTACGATTACGGAAAGCTTCAATTCAGGGCAGGCGCGGGTTGATCAACGTGGCGGCGCCGATCGGCGCTGCGTCGCGCACGTAAACTTTGCGCCCGCGCACCTCCAACCGCCCCTCCTGGTAAAGCCGAATCGCGTGCGGATAGATCCGATGTTCTTCGGCGTGAATCCGCGCCGACAGCGCCGCTTCGTCGTCGTCCTGGTTGACCGGCACCACCGCCTGCACGATTACCGGGCCGTCGTCGATTCCCTCAGTCACGAAAAATACCGTGCAGCCGGTGAATCGCACCCCGTATTCCAGTGCCTGCTTTTGCGCATCGACGCCGGGAAAGGCCGGGCACAGCGCCGGATGGATATTCATGATCCGATCGCGAAAAGCCACCACCATCACCGGCGAAAACAGCCGCATGAAGCCGGCACAGATAACCAGTTCGACCCCATGCGCATGCAGCGCCGCGATCAGCGCGCGGTCGAATTCCTCGCGCGACGCATATCCGCGGTGGTCGATGAATTCCGCCGAGATTCCATGGCTGCGGGCGCGCTCGAGCCCCCGCGCCGCGACCTTGTTCGAGATCACTACGCGAACTTCGGCCTTGAGCTCACCGCGCTCGATCGCGTCGATGATCGCCTGCAGATTGGTGCCTTCACCCGAAATCAGCACGCCGAGCTTTACCGGCGGCCGTGTATTCTTCGACGCGCCTGTCATTTGAGACTCATGCGATGGTGACGCCGCGGACGCCGCGCTTGAGTTCGCCAATGATAAAGGCGCGCTGCCGGTGCGCGCGCAGATGCTTGACGACGGCGTCGGCCTGGTCGCGCCCCACGATTGCGACCATCCCGAGGCCGTTGTTGAACGTGCGATCCATCTCGGCCGGCGCGACGTTGCCGAGCCGCGCTATGAGGTCGAAGATCGGCGGCACGGTCCACGCGCCACGCCGGATTTCTGCGTGCAGGTTCTTGGGCATCACCCGCGGCAGATTTTCGATCACGCCGCCGCCCGTGATATTGGCGAGCCCCTTGATCGCGAACCGATCGAACAGCTCGAGCGCGGGCTTCACGTAAATCCGCGTCGGCCGCAGCAATTCGTCGCCGAGCGTGCAGCCCAGTTCCGCCACCCGCTTGGTGAGTTTCAGTTTGGCCCGTTCCAGCAGCACCTTGCGCGCCAGCGAGTAGCCGTTGGAATGCAGACCCGCGGCGGCCAAACCGATAACCGCGTCGCCCGCTCGCATCGAGACCGGCCGCGGGATGCGCGCGCGCTCGGCCAGCCCGACCGCAAAACCCGCCAGATCGTATTCGCCGGCCCGGTAAAGTCCCGGCATCTGCGCGGTCTCGCCGCCCACCAGTGCCATGCCGGCCTGCGTGCAGCCCTTCGCGACGCCTTTCACGATCGCCAGTGCCAGCCCCTGGTCGAGCTTGCCGCAGCCGATGTAATCGAGGAAAAACAGCGGTCGCGCGTTATGGCACACGATGTCGTTGACACACATCGCGACGCAGTCGATGCCGATGGTGTCGTGACGGCCTATTGCAAACGCGATCTTCAGTTTAGTGCCGACGCCGTCGGTGCCCGCCACGAGCACCGGCTGGCGCATTGCCTTTGCGCCGTCCAGTCCGATGATCGCGCCAAAGCCGCCGACGCCCTCGAGCACCTGTGCCCCGGCGGTCGCGCGCGCCAGTTTTCCGAACAGTGGAATCAGCCTTTCCTTGAGGTCGATATCCACGCCGGCGGATTTATAGGTGAGTCGCGCCCCCATCGCTAGTTCCCACGCCGCGCCAGCGCCGTCGCGCGCCACGCGCGTTTGCCATTCGGATAAACGACCAGTCCCTCGCGATAGCGCATCAGCTCGAGGCCAGCGAGCAGATCGCGCAATTCATAATGATCGAGTGCGAAGTGCGTGTCGCGCAAATGGCCGCCGCCGCCAGCCTCGTCAATCAGAAACGTGTCGAACAGTAGCGCACCGCCGGGGCGCAGCGCGGCCTTGAGCTGCGGAATCAATGCGCGGTCGAGATAGCTTACGTTGAGAATCGCGTCGAAGGTATTGGGACGCACGGGCAAAGCCGCTTCGAGGTCGGCGGCCACGGCTGCGATCGGCAATTTGTCCCGGCGCGCAATTTCGGCGAGCCCGCGAAGTCCCGCCAGCGAGAAATCCATCGCGACGACCCGTCGGCCCGCGCGTGCAAGCGCGAGTGTGTTTCGGCCCGTGCCCGCGGCAACGTCGAGTGCAATTCCATGGGGCAGCAGCGGCAGCATCTCGACGACTGACGGCTCGGGATCGCCGGCGGTCGCGCCGCGATGGCGCTGCTCCCAAATCGTGTGGCGCTCGTGATTCATACGGCGCGCGCCAGCGTCAGGACATCGACGCGCCGTGAGCCCGCCGCGATTAACGTGCGTGCGCATTCATCGGCCGTCGCCCCGGTCGTCATGACGTCGTCGACTAGCAGGATACTGCGGTTCGCGACTCGCGCGGGACGCCGCACGGCGAAGGCACGCTTCAAATTTTTGACGCGCTCGCCGCGATGTTGCAGGGTTTGCGGCGGCGTCTCGCGGACCCGTACCAGGCTGCTGAGATCGACCGGCCGTTCCATGCGCCGCCCCACCGCGACTGCGAGCAGCGCCGCCTGGTTGAAGCCGCGCCAGCGCAATCGCACGCGATGCAACGGCACCGCAATGATCAGGTCATAGTCGGCCGCGCCGAGCGGCAACTGCTCGCCGAGACATTCCGCGAGCGCATGGCTCAGCGACTGGTCGAGTCCGTATTTGTGACGCCGAATTATCGACGACACCACGCCGCCCGCCCGTGCGACCGAATCTCCCGCATCGCCGCCGTCAGCGAGATCAGCGGACGCGTCGGAAGCGTCGGCGTCGATAAATCCGGGGGCGCCGGCAGTGTCATTTGAATCATGATGATAACGAACGACCGCGCGCGCACGGGTGAAATGCGGCGGCCAGAGGCGGCAGTTCGCGCACCATTCGGCACCGTCCGCATCGTCCGAACTATCCGCGCCGTTCGCGTTGCGAGCGCCGAAGCCGCTGGCCACCAGCGGAGTCCCGCAGACCTCGCACAGCGCCTCGGGCATCGGATCGACACTGGCGCGGCAGCGGGCGCACAGGCGGCGCGACGAATCGACGGCGAGCCGGACATTGCACGCGGCGCAGTGCGGCGGATATAGGAAGTTGACCAGGTAATGCAGCATCGGAGCGTTATCGATAGACGCTATCAATAGAGATGAAGCGTTGGGGCGCCAAACTCAAGTGGCCGGCGCTTTGATCGCATCGTGTAATTCCTGTGTCGATTCTACCGCAGTTTGTGTTATAGAGGCGCCATGGACGCACCATTGAAGGGTATACGGGTCATCGATTGGACGATATGGCAACAGGGCCCGGTGGCGACCACGATGCTCGCCGACCTAGGCGCCGAGGTGATCAAGATCGAGGAACGCGACAAGGGCGATCCCGGTCGCGCGATTTTCGCCATCGGAGGTTCGGCGGCGACCGCCAAGAGCGGCCACAACTTTTACTTCGAGGCGAACAATCGTCACAAGCAGAGCATCACGCTCAATCTCAGCAAGCCCGAGGCGCGCGAAATCGTCTATCGGCTGGTGGCCAAGAGCGACGTCTTTGTGCAGAACTTCCGCAAGGGCGTGGCAGATCGCCTCGGCCTCGGCTACAAGGAGCTGAGCACGCATAACCCCAAGCTCATCTATGCGAGTTCATCCGGCTATGGGCCCAACGGTCCCGATAGCGGCGAGCCGTCGTTCGACTACCTGGCGCAATCGCGCTCCGGCATCATGAATATCGCCAGCGTCGCCACCGAGGATCCGATTTACCTTAATGGCGGACTAGCCGATCAGATGGGCGCGATCATGCTCGCTTACGGCGTGATGACCGCGCTGGTCGCGCGCGAACGCTACGGCGTCGGCCAGGAGGTCAACGCTTCGCATCTCGGCTCGATGATCGCGCTGCAGGGCCTGAACGTTTCGAGCAAGACGATCCTCGGCCACGAGTTCCCGCGCTCCACCCGCGACGACGCATACAACCCGCTGTGGAATCATTACAAGTGCGCCGACGGCAAGTGGCTGAGCCTAGGCATGCTCCAGACCGATCGCTACTGGAAGGATTTCTGCGTCGCGCTCGGCATCCCGGAGTTGATCGACGACGCCCGCTTCAACGGCATCAAGGTCCGCGGCAAGAACCATCGCGAGCTGGTGGCAATTCTCGATCAGGTGTTCATCACCAAGCCGCGCGACGAATGGATGGGTATCCTCAAGCGGGGCGGCGACTTCATCTATACCCGGGTCAACAAGATCAGCGATTTGCCCGACGACGAGCAGGTGCTGGCCAACGAGTACATCGTCGATTACGAGCATCCCGAAATCGGCAAGACCAAGCTGGTCGGCGTGCCGATTATCATGAGCAAGACGCCGGGCAACGCGCGCGGACGAGCGCCGGAACTGGGCGAGAACACGGAAATTATTCTTACGGAACTGCTCGGCTATAGCTGGGACGACGTCGGGCGGATGCGCGAAGCCGAGGTGATCTGAGCGCGGGCTTCGCGGCAAACTCAGGCGACGAATTCGGGGAGATATACGCTATGCCAATTACCGGAACGCCCGACGATCGCGAGCAGATTCGCGAGCTCTACGCGCGCTACGCCTTCACCATCGACCACGGCCCCTCCGAGGACTGGGTCAAGTGCTTCACGAGCGACGGAGTATTCGACAGCCCGATGCTCGGCCGGCACGAGGGTCACGATGCACTGCAGAAATTCACGGTGATGTACAAGAATTCGGCTGGCGACGCGCAAGTTCGTCACATGATGTGCAACGTCACTTTTCGCGTCGAAGGCGACCGCGCGATGGGCGGCTGCTATCTCACTTACTACCATTGCAAGAATGGCAAGGCGACGCTCGAAGCGCTCGGGCGCTATCAGGACGAATTACGCAAAGTCAACGGCGAGTGGCTGTTTCAGTACCGCCGCGTTTACGTTGTCGGACACGGCTAAGCCGCGCGCGTTCAGCGATCTCGAACGACGGGCGGTCGCAGGCGTGCGAGCGAGGCTTCGAGGTCGGAGGCGAGCGGCGCCGTAACGCGCACACGGCCGCCAGCGGGCGAATCGAATTCGAGTTCCGCCAGATGGAGCCAGAAGCGACCGTGCTCGAGACCGTCGAGCGGCGGCCCGCCATAGAGTGAATCGCCGGCCAGCGGATTGCCGATGCTCGCCAGGTGCACGCGAATCTGATGACGGTTGCCGGTGCGCGGCGTCACCTGCACGAGCGTTAACCCACCGATATATGACAGCGGTTCGACTCGAGTGAGTGCGGGGCGGGGCGACGACCGATAGCGGTTGGTCACTGACGCTATCGGCGCGGTGCGCGCATCGTCGAAGCTGCCTGCGACGCCTCCCGCATGGAACGCATCGCGCGAATCGGGCGTACCGACCGTAGCGACCGAATCCAGCGAATCCACGACCACCATCTTGCGCGGATTCTTCTGATGATGGGCGATTGCATTCGCGATTTCGATCGTCGCGTCGAGGCGACCTGCGACTAGTGCGCGATAGTGCCGGGTGATGCGTCCGGCGCGCAGCGCCTCGCGCATCGTCGCGAACGCGACTCGATTTCGCGCCACCATCAGCGCGCCCGAGGTCCCGTTGTCGAGCCGATGGACGAGGCCGCCTTCGAGCGCCTTGTCGCCAGCCTGAGCGGCTTCCGAATAGGCAGCGACGATCGCGTTCATCACGGTGGCGCGCTCGCCGGGGCGCAGCGGATGACACGGGACGAGCGGCGGTTTGGCCGCGACGATCACCGCGGCGTCGGCAAAGAGGATCGCGATTTTGAGGTCGGGATCGGGTGCGAGCGCAACCGCGGCGGGCACGTTCGCAACTTCGACGCGATCGCCGCTCGCGATGGTCTCGCCCTTGCGAATCCGCCGGCCGTTTACGCGGACGCGGCCGCCGGCGATCAGTTCGCCCGCGGCGCGGCGCGAGGGCGCGAAGCCGAGCCGCACCAGATAGCGGTCCAGGCGTTCGGCGTCGCGCGGTTGCCCGGCAGTCGCGGAACCGTCAGTTATCGGAGAGTCCGTAACGCACCCAGCCTTGAATCTGGCGCAGGAAACCGGCGAACGGATCTTCGTTGGGCGCCGGCGCGAAATAGCATTTGCGCATGAAGTCGAGCGCGCCCGAGTAATTCTCGAAACCCTTGCTCAGCTCCTCGAACATCAGGAAGCCGGGATTGTACAGCGAGACGTCGAGCACCGAGACCGCGCGGTACGAGCGCGCGCCTTCCTCCAGATAGTAGTTGAGATAACCGCCGCGCTCGACGAAGCGGCGAAACAGCCCCGACATAAAGAGCGTGTAGTCGCCGACGTGTTTGCGCAATGCGCGCTCGCCATTGACGCGGCTGGTTTCGTCGGGTCCGAGCTGCGAGAGCGTCATTTCGACTACGCTGGTGAGTTTGCGTCCCTCCGCCCCGCGCAGCGCAAGCCAGCGGTCCGAGTGGCTGAATTCGGCGAGGACGGAGGCGACGTAATCCTCGATTTGGCGGTCGCCGAGTCCGAGTTGATCGAAACTTTTACGTACGACGGAGAGAAAGAAACCTTTAAGTTTCTCGGCTGAAGATTCCGGTGTCCGCATGGCGAGCTTTGGAAACCTCCTGCATTGGAGCCGCCGCCGGCAGCGCCGCGATTTCTGCGCGAATTCTACCGCGTGATTCAGCCTTACGCTATTGCGGATTTCGAGGCGAGTGAAAATAGTTGTGCGAAGTCGCCAAGGCATAACCCCGGTCTTCGCTTAAGCAGCCCGGGATTTCACAATTCGCAGAATGGAATCAACTTTCCGCGGCGGTGCGCAACGCACTCTTGACCGCCCGTGAGCCGCCGGTCGCGGGTAATCCGAAGAGCCGCCGCAATTCGATGCCGGTCTGCGATTTGTCGCACGCCGCGACCGCTAACGGATCGCCCGCGACCACCAGCCGTCCGCCCTCGTCGCCACCCCCGGGTCCCAGGTCGATTACATAGTCGGCGTGCGCGATGAACTCGAGGTTATGCTCGATCACCACCAGCGTATTGCCCTCCGCGACCAGCCGCGCGAGCACCCGCAGTAGCCGCTTGATGTCCGACGACGCCAGCCCGGTGGTCGGCTCGTCGAGCAGGAACATTCGCGGCAGCGGTTTGCCGTCGTCCGCGGTGCGCGGCGGCTCGAGGTCGGCGAGCAGAAAGCGCGCGAGTTTGAGGCGCTGCGCCTCGCCGCCCGACAGCGTCGAGGTGGTCTGCCCCAATTGCAGGTAGCCGAGCCCCACCGCAGCCAGCGGTTCGAGCCGCTTGGCGATCGCCGCGTAGCGGCTGCGGTCGAAAAATTCACGCGCCTCGTCGATCGTCAGATCGAGCACCTGGTTGACGTTCTTGCCGTTGAAGCGCAACGCGAGGATATGGCTCTGGAAGCGCCGGCCGTCGCACGCCTCGCATTTCACTTCGAGGTCGGCCATGAAATGCATCTCGATGGTCACGCTGCCGGTCCCGTGGCAGCGCACGCAGCGTCCACCCTCGACGTTGAACGAGAAATCGCGCGGTTTCACGCCGAGCCGGCGCGCCTCGGGCAGCGCCGCGAAAATCTTGCGGATCTCGTCGTAAACTTTGAGATACGTCGCCGGATTCGAACGCATCGATCGCGCCGGCATCTCCTGGCCCATGTGGACCATCTCGCCGATTTGTTCGAGGCCCTCGATTCGCTCGCACGCGCCGACCTCGCCGACGGTTTCGCCCGCCCGGCGCAGGTAATTGTTGTAAAGCACCGACTCGACCAGGGTGGATTTGCCCGAGCCCGAAACCCCGGTCAGGCAGACCATCCGCCCGAGCGGGATGCTCACGCTCAAATTGCGCAGGTTGTTTTCGGTGGCGCCCGTAATTCGCACCGCCGGATCGCGCTTGTTGAAGCGCCGCTGATGGGCCAGTGCGCGCATCAGCAGGACGCGGCCCGGCGTCTCGCCATTGCCGTTATGGGCGCCCGCGCCGATCTGCACGGGTTCTCCCGCGCGGATCAGCTTGCCGCCGTTGCGGCCGCCGCCCGGACCCAGTTCGACCACGTAATCGGCGCCCGCGATCATGATCGGATCGTGCTCGACCACCACCACCGTATTGCCGAGATCGCGTAGATGGCGCAGCACCCCGAGTAGCCGCCGCGAGTCGCCCGCATGCAGCCCCACCGTCGGCTCGTCGAGCGCGTAAAGCGTGCCCGAAAGCAGGCTCCCGAGCGCGCTGGCGAGATGGATTCGCTGGGATTCGCCGCCCGACAGCGTCCGCCCCTGGCGTTCCAGCGTCAGGTAGCCGAGGCCGACTTCGTTTAAGTAGCCGAGGCGATTCGACAGCTCCCGCAGCAGAACCGCCGCGCGCGCCGCGATCTCCTTCTTCTTGCGGAGACGCTCGATCCACGCCGGCAGATCGCGGACCGACAGATGCACAACCTCGGCAAAGCTTTGACCGTCCACCCGCACGTTCAGCGCTTCGGCCTTGAGTTTGGCGCCATGGCAGGTGGGGCAGGGCACGAAGCGCCGGTATTTGGCCAGCAGGATCCGGACGTGGGTTTTGTAGCGTTTGCGTTCGAGCCACGCGAAGAAGCCGCGCACTCCCGGCCACCGCTCGTCCCATTTCTGACCCTCGACGCGCGGCTCGCCGTCCAGCAGCCACGAGCGTTCCTCGTCCGACATCTCGTGCAGCGAAACCACCGTGCGGATATGCGCCCGCCGCGCGCACTTGAGCATCCACTGTTGCATCTCGCGATACGCCGGCGTCCGCCAAGGCGCGACCAGTCCCTGGCGCAGCGAGAGCTTGGGATTAGGCATCACTTTTTCGAGGTCGAGTTCGACGCTGCGCCCAAACCCTTCGCATTCGGGGCACGCGCCGATCGGGCTGTTGGCGGAAAACAGCGCCGGCGTTGGCTCCGGATACGCGGTGCCGCATCGCGAACAATTAAAGCGGCGGTCGAAGTCCATCTGCTCTATGCGATCCGCGGCGTCGTCTTCCTTCGCGAGCATCAGCACTCGCGCGCGGCCGCCGCCCAAGTAAAACGACTTGTCCAGCGCCTCGCGCACCCGCTCTTCGGATCCTGCGAGCGTCACGGCGACGCGATCGATCACCACCATCAGCGGGTTGTCATGTGCGCCCGCCGGCGCCGCCGAGCCGTTGGCGGTGGCGAAGCGCTCGGCAAAATCCGCGGTCTCGGTGATCTCGCCGTTGAAGCGTAACCGATGGTAGCCGTTCTCAATCAGAAACGCGGTCGCTTCCTTGAGCGATCGCGATCCGGGATCGAACGGCGCGAGAAAAATGTAGCGACCGGGATTCGCCAGCACCGCGGCGGCTGCGCTCTCGACCGTATCGCGCGTCACTGGTACATCGCAGCGCGGGCAAATCGTGCGGCCGACAGCGGCAAACAGCAAGCGCAGGTAGTCGTTGATTTCGGTGACGGTGCCGACCGTCGAACGCGCGTTCTTGATGGTATTTTTCTGGCGCAGGGCCAGCGCCGGCGGGATCTCGGTTATCGAATCGACGTCGGGCCGCTCCATCCGCTCCAAAAACAGGCGCGCGTAAGTCGACAGGCTCTGCACGTAGCGCCGCTGGCCCTCGGCGTAGAGAGTATCGAATACCAGGCTCGATTTTCCCGAGCCCGAGACGCCGGTCACGACCGCCAGGCGCCCGTGCGGAAAGTCGAGCGAAAGGTTGCCGAGATTATGCGTCCGCGCCCCGCGAATACCGATTGAGCGCTGCAAACTGCCCCTCGAGCCTCAGTGCGGATCGGTCAGCGGGCGCGCCTTGACCTTGCGCTCGCCCGGATATTCGTTGGCGACCTGCCCGTAGAGTTCCCTGAGCTTGAGGTCGAATTGCGCTTGCAGGCGTCCCGTGGCGGCCAGGCGCTCGGCTTCGGGCATGGTCTGAAGCTGGCGCAAGTCATCCTCGAGCCGGCACATCAGTCGATTGCGTTGAACCAGATATTGATAGCCGTTCATAGGTATGTCCAAAAGCGAAATTCCAAAGAGTGAAAGTATAGTTTATCCTTGCCCGACAGGCCACCACCGATGCCCCCTTCAAAATCAAGCGCAACCCCCGTCGCTCTGCCCTTGTCGCTGACCGCCTGGGATCTGCCCGGCGTCGTCCACGGCTTCGGCGGGCGTATCGGCGGGGTCGGCGCGGGTCCCTTCGCCAGCTTCAACCTCGCCCAATGGGTCGGCGACGATCAGGATTCGGTCGCGGAGAACTGGCGTCGATGGAACCGGCGGCATCCGAACCTGCGCGTCGCGCGCCTGGCACAAGTACATGGCAACCTCGTGCGTCGCGTTGAATTCACCAATGCGGGCGATTTCACAAATGCGGGCGAGCGGCAACAGGGCGACGGCATGGTCACCGCCGCGGGCGGCCTCGCGCTCGGCATCTTCACCGCCGATTGCGTGCCCGTCCTGATGGTTGACCCCGAACGGCGCGTCGCCGCCGCCCTGCACGCGGGATGGCGCGGCACGCTTGCGGGGATCGCCGCGGAGGGCGTTCGCGCGATGGTTGAACTTGGCGCGCGACCCGCTTCCATTCGCGGCGCATTGGGTCCGTCGATTGGAATGTGCTGCTTCGAGGTTGACGCTAGCCTCGCCGAAACTTTCGTCCGCGAAATCCCGGGCGCCGATGCTCACGCGCGCACCGGCGGCGACGCAAACCATGATGCCGGTCGCGCTGATGCAGTGCGTACCGTGCGCCCCGGTAAGGCATTTCTCGATCTGCGCGGGATCGTTGGCGATCAACTCGCGCGCGCAGGGCTGGCCCTCGCGTCGATCGACAACATCGGCCCGTGTACGCGATGCGCCAACGACCTCTATTTTTCACGCCGCGGCGCCGGCGGCGCTACCAGCGGCCTTCAGATGAGCTTCATCGCGCTCGCCCATTAACTCCGCCGCCGCGAGTCGCGGCCCGACCTTCGCCGAAAGCACTTAGCCAGTGCGCAGGGCGCTCGCTCTTGCTCGATTCGTGTTCGAAAAGGGAGTGGAAGGATTTTTCGCTGGGCTCGGCGTGCTAGAATCGGCTTGGCGCGGAGCCTCGCGCCGAGAGACGTGGCGATGCACAAAAAACCGGCACGCGAGTCCGGTTTCAACCCGTCAATTCAATGGACCCGCCACGAAAAACAAAGATTACAATACGAACCCAAATACGCCAATCTAATCCGATGCTTCATACAGCTGAGTGCGCAATGATTACACGCCGGGCGAGCTTGAAGAACTCGCCGCATCACTCGGCCGCCGCTCGAGCGCCGGGCACCTCAGTCGTCGAAAAAAATGGCCACGTCGAAAAAATCCAGGAAGCCGCTCGGCTCTAAAGCCGGAGCCTTAATCAAAAAGCTGCGAAAGCCGATGGCGCCGCCGACGCAAGTCGTTCCCGACGAGAGCAAATACAATCGTGCGCGTGAGCGCGAATTGATCCGACGCATCGGGAAAAAGTAAAGTCGTGGTTTCAATCTGTCACTTGAATTTATCTCCAGCCGACCACAGCGAGGCCCGATGACCCGATGATCAGTTTCGATCTCTCCGAAGAGCAGCAGATGATTCGCGATACGGTCGTCGCCTTCGCCGCCGACGAAATCCGTCCGGCGGCGCGTGCGGCCGACGAGACCGGTGCGATCGAACCCGGACTGATCGGCAAGGCCTGGGAGCTCGGTCTGGTGCGCGGCGCAATCCCCGAACAATTCGGCGGCTACGGCGACGCGCGATCGGCCGTCACCGGAGCGCTCGTCGCCGAGGAACTCGCCTTTGGCGATCTCGCGATCGCGGTCCATACGCTGGCGCCGCGCTTGCTGGCCTATCCGGTGATCGAGTTCGGCACCGACGCTCAGCGTGCGCGGCTGCTCAAGCCCTTTGGCGGCGATGGTTTCACTGCCGGCGCCGCCGCCCTGATCGAGGCGCGCTTCGATTTCGACGCCTCCGCGCTCGACACGATCGCCACCGCCGACGGTGCCGGCTTCGTGCTCAACGGTGCGAAATGCTGCGTGCCGCTGGCCGCTGCGAGCGACGCGATTCTGGTCTTCGCCGCCACTAACCGCGACGCCGGATTTGGCGGGGTTGACGCCTTTATCGTTGCGCGCGGCGCAGCCGGCATGACGATTTCCGATCGCGAGCAGAACATGGGTCTCAAAGGGCTCGCGACCTATGAAGTAAAACTTGAGAATTGCCGGCTCGGCAGCGACGCGCGCCTCGGCGGCAACCAGGGTATCAACTTCATCCGAATTCTAAGCCAGAGCCGGGTGGCCACAGCCGCGATGGCGGTGGGTGTCGCGCATGCGGCCTTCGAATACGCCAAGGCCTACGCGAAAGAGCGCCGTGCCTTCGGCGTTCCGATCGCCACCAAGCAGGCGATCGCCTTCATGCTGGCCGAGATGGCGACCGAGATCGACGCCACTCGCCTGCTCGTGTGGGAGGCCGCTGCGCGTCTGGACCGTGGCGCGGACGCCCTTAAGGAGAGCTATCAGGCACGCAACTACGCGGCGCAATCCGCCCTGATGGTTACCGACAACGCCGTCCAGATCTTGGGCGGCCATGGCTATATTCGCGAACATCCGGTCGAGATGTTTCTGCGCAATGCCCGCGGCTTCGCGACGTTCGATGGGCTCGCAACGGTCTGAAGCGGTGAGCAGTTTCCCGGCGTTGTCATGGTCGACCAGGCAGGGATTGCAAATCGGGCTTCCAATTAAAATTGGTGGGCGAAAACGAAAGCTGGCCCGCTCGGCCATCGGAGGACTTGGCCACAGCAGCGAGCATCGCGAGCGTCCAATGGTGAAAAAATGATTGATTTCGAACTCGAACCGTCGGTGAGCGCCCAACTGAAAATGTACCACGCGGTCGCCGAAGGCATGATGCGGCCGATATCGCGCGAATACGACGAGCGTGAACACGAAAAGCCGTGGCAATTTTTTGAAGCGATGTGGTCGGCTTCGCAGAATCTCGGACCCGCCTCGGCGCCGGCGAAAGAATCGGCCGCGGACAAGGGCGGCGGCGCGCCAAAATTGCGCAACCTCTATACCTGCCTCAGCACCGAGGAGTTGTGCTGGGGCGACGCCGGCCTGTTCCTGTCGATTCCAAATCCCGGGCTCGGCGGCGCGGCGGTGGCTGCCGCCGGCACGGCCGAGCAAAAGGAGCACTTCCTGCAACGCTTTCGCGAAGGCAAGCCGAAGTGGGGCGCGATGGCGATTACCGAACCCGGATGCGGTTCGGACTCAGCCGCGATTACCACTACCGCCGTTCGCGACGGCGACGAATGGGTAATCAACGGCACCAAGATCTTCTGCACCGCCGGACAGATGTCGGTGGAAAAATCCGAAGGCTTCGTGGTCGTATGGGCGACCCTCGATCGCAGCGCCGGACGCGCCGGTATCAAGCCCTTCGTGGTCGAGCACCATACGCCCGGCATGACGGTCACGCGGGTCGAAAACAAGCTCGGCATCCGCGCCTCCGACACCGCCATGATCGTCTTCGACAATTGCCGCGTACCCGCCAATCATCTGCTCGGCAGCGCCGAAGTGAAGCCGACCGGCGGTTTCAAGGATGTGATGGCGACCTTCGACGCGACCCGTCCGATCGTCGCCGCGATGGCGATCGGGGTTGGCCGCGCCGCACTCGACTATGTACGCGACTTTCTCAAGGACCAGCAGGTGCCGATCCGCTATGGCATCTCGCCGCGCCGGCTGACCGCCGTCGAGCGCGACTTCATGGAGATGGAAGTGCAGCTAAAGGCCGCGCGGCTGCTGACCTGGCGCGCCGCCTGGATGCTTGACATGGGTATCCGCAACAGTCTCGAAGCCTCGATGGCCAAGGCGAAGGCGGGCAGGGCGGTAACGCTGATTACTCAGAAGGCGGTCGAACTACTCGGACCATTGGGCTACTCGCGCAAAGTGCTGGTCGAAAAGTGGATGCGCGACGCCAAGATCAACGACATCTTCGAGGGCACCCAGCAGATCAATCTGATGATCATCGCGCGCCGGATACTGGACTACAGCAGCAAAGAACTGAACTAGTATTTCAGGGCCGGGCCGCCCGCAATGACTAATAGAACCACCGGTTCTTATCCCAGGAAAAGATCTCCAGGGTGCGGGTCTGATGGATTATCTTGGGCGGCGCGTGACGAGCTTCGTCGGCATTCTTGCCCGAAAGCGAATAGACCGTTTCGTCATATGAGAGCTTGCCAATCGGCACGCCTTCAACCGACTCCTTGGTCATACACGTCTGCACCTGCCCGTAGCCCGTATAGGTCGAAGTCTCGGTTCCCTGGCGCGTGCTCCAGGTCAGGTGACGGAGATTATTGAGCTCGCGATCATGTAGCATCCGCTGCCATTCGTGACAAAAATCCGGAAAGCGTGCAGCCGCCCTTTCATACCGCGCGCGTTCGGCCGCTGAATGGAAAGTGAACCGCTTGATTTCCGCATTGACCGCCCCGGCGGCTCCGAGCGGGATCGTCGTCGCAACTTGCCTGACGGCTCCGCCCTGACCTGGCGGGTCCGACGCCGCGAGGCCAATCGGCGTCGCTATCTTCCCGGGTTGGGCGCCGCTCTCCACGACGCTCCCGGGCAAGGTGGTGGTCTGCGACAGGGCGGGAACCGCGACACCTGTCGCCGTTTCTGACGCGCTCGCGCTCACCGTCGCCGGCGCTGCACCAGCGACGCTCGCGCCGCCCGCCGCGCGGGCGTTGACGGTGGCGGCATCGCCCTTGATCGACGCCGCCGTAGCGGGACCCGTCGGATCGGCTTCCGATCGATGTCCGAAGGGAAGATTCGCACAACCCTGAACTGAAAACAGAAAGGAGAATGCCGCTACTGCACCGAAATTCCTTAAGAGGCGCCCCGCCAAATTCGCTGACAACATAGGCCTACCGTCCATTGAATGCCGCTATATTGCTCTTAAGTCGGCAGTTCCAGCAAGGAGACTGCGGCCGTGGTTGAGAGATTAATCGGCAGCCGCGGCGTCCGATGACGCCGCAGCTGCGCGATGGTTACGGTTGGTCGACTGGCACCAACTCGACCCGGCGGTTCTCGGCCCGGCCCTCGGCGGTCTTGTTGGTCGCCACGAAGTGGGTCTTGCCGAAGCCCTGCGGGATCATCTGGCTCGCCGGTATACCATGGTCTTCCAGGTATGCCGCGACCGATTCGGCCCGCCGCTGCGACAGTTTCAGGTTGTACGCCATCGACCCGATCGCGTCGCAATAGCCGTTGACGTAGATCTTCACGTTCGGATTCGCCTTCAGCGTCTCCGCCGCTTCGTCAAGCACCGGCTTGTCGACGTTGCGGATGTAGTACTTGTCGAAGTTGAAGTGCACTCCGCGCAACACGATCTTCTGCGGCGGCGGAGGAGGCGGCGGCGGTGGCGGTGGCGGGGGAGGAGGCGGCGGCGGTGGCGGTGGTGGTGGCGGCGGCGGACATGCGAAATAGCCGATCAACCCGCCAACCAGGGCTCCGCCTGCGACACCGGTTGGTACCATCCAGGCCAGACTGCCGCTTTGGTCTTTCTTGGACAGCCCAATGCCGGTCGTAATGCCGCCGCCCGCAAGTCCGCCGACAGTCGCGCCGGTGACGATGCATTTCTCCCGTTCGGTCATCGAGGCGCAGCCCGAGACCATTCCCAGGATGGCCATCCACATCAGGTATGTTCCAAATCTTCTTCGCACTTTGAACCTTCCTTGCTTGCTGGCCACTACCAGGTAGATCCGGTAGTGGGCGTCATGAACACGATGAATCCAATTATGGAATCAGAACCGGAGTGAATTGTTATGGGGATGTCGCGCGACCAGCGATAGCGCATCAGGATCGCTCCCCCAAGGCGCAAGACCAGCATGAATTGATCTTCCTCAACAACTACCACCACAACCGCAACGCAATATACTTGTTCCTCGGGTCATCCTGCAATATCCAATGTTATGGCGAGTTTATTGCACCGGTCGGCTTCCGACCTCGCGTGCCGTTCGCAAGCTGAATCCGTCGCTCGGATTCCGGGCGTGGATTGCGGGATCGTGCGACGGTGTTCGGCCCGTCCCCGCCGGCTGCTAGAATAGCGTCCACTTATGCTTTCATTGGCGCGTGGCAAAGACGGTGAGTTCAAGCTGGTCTCCGGGTACCGCCCCGAGGGCGACCAACCGGCCGCGATCGAAGCGATTGCGCGCAACCTGACCGAGGGCGTGAACCACCAGGTGCTGCTCGGCGTCACCGGCTCGGGCAAGACCTTCACGATGGCGAACGTGATCGCCAAATTGAATCGTCCGGCACTCGTAATCGCGCCCAACAAAACGCTCGCCGCGCAGCTCTACAACGAATTCAAGAGCCTCTTTCCCGAAAATGCGGTGCGCTATTTCGTTTCCTATTACGACTACTATCAGCCCGAGGCCTACGTTCCTTCGACCGATACGTTTATCGAAAAGGACGCCAGCATCAACGACGAAATCGACAAGCTGCGCCATTCCGCGACCAAGGCGCTGCTCGAGCGCAACGACGTCCTTATCGTGGCCTCGGTCTCGTGCATCTACGGCCTTGGCGAGCCCGAGGTTTACTTCGAGCAGGTGGTCTTTCTCGAGGAGCGCCAGCGCATCGACCGCGACCGCGTGCTGCGCAAACTGGTCGATATCCAGTACCAGCGCAACGACTATGACTTCCATCGCGGCACCTTCCGCGTGCGCGGCGATACGGTCGAGATATTTCCGGCCTACGAGGAGAATCGTGCGGTGCGCGTCGAGTTTTTCGGCGACGAGGTCGAGGCGCTTTACGAAATCGACCCGCTGCGTGGCAAGGTCGTGCGCAAGCTCCAGAGCGTGGCGATCTATCCGGCTTCGCATTACGTCACCACCTCCGATCGTATGGAGGTCGCCGTTGTTAATATCCGCGAGGAGTTGAAGGAGCGGCTTGAGTATTACCGGCGGGAGAACCGGCTGCTTGAGGCGCAGCGCGTCGAACAGCGCACGCTCTACGATCTCGAACTGCTGGCCGAAATGGGGTTTTGCCCGGGTATCGAAAACTACTCGCGCCATCTTACGGGGCGCGCGCCTGGGCAGGCGCCGCCGACCCTGCTGGATTACTTCGCCAAGAATTTTCTGTGCTTCGTCGATGAAAGCCACGTCACCATTCCGCAGCTTGGCGGGATGTACCGGGGCGACCGTTCGCGCAAGGAAACGCTGGTCGATTTCGGCTTTCGGCTGCCCTCAGCGCTCGACAACCGACCGCTCAATTTCGAGGAATGGGAGGGGCTGGTCAAGCAGGTGATCTACGTTTCGGCCACGCCCGGCGATTTCGAATTGCGCAAATCGGGCGGCCTGGTGGTCGAGCAATTGATTCGCCCGACCGGACTGATCGATCCGCAGATTGAAGTGCGCAAGGCGGGCACTCAGGTCGACGATCTGCTCGACCAGATCCGGCTCCGGGTAGCCGCCAACGAGCGCATCCTGGTCACCTGCCTGACCAAGAAGATGGCCGAGGATTTGACCGACTACTACCACGACCTCGGAGTGCGCGTGCGCTATCTCCATTCCGATATCGAGACCATCGAGCGCGTCGAAATCATTCGCAGCCTGCGCAAAGGCGATTTCGACGTGTTGGTGGGAATCAACCTTCTGCGCGAGGGGCTCGATTTGCCGGAGGTCTCGCTGGTCGCGATTCTGGACGCCGACAAGGAAGGCTTCCTGCGTTCGGCGCGCTCGCTAATCCAGACCATCGGACGCGCCGCGCGAAATTTGAACGGCAAGGTCATCATGTACGCCGACACCATCACCGACTCGATGCGCACGGCGATGGGCGAGACTGATCGGCGGCGCGCCAAACAGGTCGCGTACAACGAGGAGCACGGTATTACGCCGGCGACTATCGTCAAGGCGATCGACTCGTCGCTGGTAGAGATGTATTCGCCCGAATGGGCGGTGGTGCCCGAGATTGACGAGCCGAAGAAGGCTGAGAAAGACGAACTCATCCCGGCGCACGAATTGCCCGATCGCATCAGCGATCTGCGCCGTCAGATGATGGACGCGGCGGAAAAACTCGACTACGAGCGCGCGGCCGGCCTGCGCGATCAGATCAAGCGGCTCGAACGGCACATGTTCGGCATGGATTCGCAACGGCCAGCGGCGCCGGCCCTGCCGCCCGGCGCGGCGCATCGCAACGAAAACCTTGAGGAACACGGGCGGCTCGATCGGCGCAAGGCCGGGGCCGGCGGCGGCAAGGAATCGCCAACGCCGGCGCGCGGCCGGCGCAAAACCACCTCTGCCGATGCCAGTGCGTCATCGGGCGGCGCGAAGTCGAAGCCAGCCGGTCGTCAGGGTAAGCTCAAGCTGATTCCCGACGACCGCGATTAATGAGCCACGCGCACTGAATATACTGACTCGCCGCAGCACACAGTCAGCACGATGAAATTGGACCGAACTTGGCCGTATACGTTGACTGGCTGACTCTCCACGGCTACCCTCAAAGTGCCTTTAAATCGCTCCTGCGAGGGCGAAAAGGTGGATAAAATGCCTCATTTCAGTCCTTTAACCGGCTACCCGTGCAAGCCGGTATTTTTTCGCCACCAAATTCGCAGCGCCGCGCGGCGAGCCAGGTGCTTTCAATGACGCCGACACCAGCGCTCGACGCCGACGCGATCGCTCGCTGCATCAAGCGTATCGCTCACGAAATCACCGAACAGCGCGGGGAGGGCGCCGGTAAACTCGCGCTTATCGGAATCGTGCGGCGCGGCGTAAGCCTGGCGAATCGGCTAGCCGCGGAACTCGGCGCGGGCGGCGCCGGCGAGATTTCCGTTGGCACCATCGACATCTCGTCATATCGCGACGACGGCCGCGGTACGCCCGGCGACCCCCGCCTGATCGGCCGCGACATTCCATTTCCGATCGACGGCGCTCGCGTCATCCTGGTTGACGACGTGCTTTACACCGGCCGCACGGTGCGCGCCGCGCTGACGGCGCTAGGCGAGTTCGGGCGGCCCGAATCGATTCAGCTCGCGGTGCTGGTCGATCGCGGCGAACATGAAGTGCCGATTCGCGCAGACTATGTCGGCAAGAATATCGCGGCGCCATCCGATCAGCGCGTTTATGTGCGCCTCAGCGAAATCGACGGCATCGACGCGGTCGTAATCGGCGAGGGAAAGCCGTAGCTCGGATGGCGCGCCTGTCGAAATACGACGTCGTGTCGATCGAAGATCTCGAGACCGACGAAATCGAGCGCATCTTCAAGCTCGCCGATTATTTCGCCGAGGGGATCGCCAAGGGCACGGCCTGCACCACGGCGGCCGGCCTGATCATGGCGACGCTGTTTTACGAGCCCTCGACGCGCACCCGTCTCAGCTTCGAATCCGCGATGCATCGGTTGGGCGGCGCGGTCATCAGTTCCGCCGACATGCACGCGAGTTCGGCTTCCAAAGGCGAGAGCCTGGCCGATACCGTAAGGGTCGTTTCGTCTTACGCCGATCTGATCGTCGTGCGCCATCCGTTCGACGGCGCCGCGCGCGTTGCCGCGGAATATGCCACGGTGCCGGTAATCAACGCCGGCGATGGCAGCCGCGAACATCCGACGCAAACGCTGTGCGACCTTTACATCCTGCGGCGCAAAAAGGGCCGGCTCAACGGGCTCACCGTGGCGCTTTGCGGCGACCTCAAATTCGGCCGCACCGTGCATTCGCTGATTTACGCGCTCGCGCGCTTCGGCGCCAATATCGTCGCGGTGCCGTATGGCGGCATGGACGTTCCCGACTACGTGCTCGAGCGGGTAGCGGCCGAGCGTAACTACAGTTTTTCAACCATTTCGATCGACGAACTCAAGTCCCAGCAGGGCGGACTCGACGCGCTCTATCTGACGCCGAACGCGCCTCATCAGATGGCGTTGTTCACCGGCGAGATGCCGCTGGAAACGGTTCCGAGTGTGCGTCCACCGGCGGCGCTCGATGCGTTTTACGTCACCCGCCTGCAACGCGAACGGCTCGCAGAAAAGGATCGCGCCGATACCGGCTATGCCCATTTCGACGCACGTGCACTGCGCAGCAGCCGGGCGCACGACGCGGTCGTGATGCATCCGCTGCCGCGCACCGACGAGCTCGCTTACGAGCTCGATTCCGATCCGCGCGCCGTTTACTTTGAGCAGGCGGCGGCGGGCGTGCCGGTGCGGATGGCGCTGATCGCGTGGCTGCTCGAGCCCCGGCGCATAGCGGCGCATCCGCTGATCGCCGACCCGCCGATTAAGTTCAAAGGCGAACCGGCGCCGCGATGCCTCAATCCGACCTGCATCACGCGCAACGAAGGCCCGTACCTGCATCCGCGCTTTCGGCTGGCGCGCACCACCAACCGTTCGCTGCTGGTCTTGCGCTGCGAATACTGCGAACGCGAGCTGCGGGTGGATTTCGTCGGGCACGCCACCTCGCATCGGTTTTACCGCTTCGACGAAAATCTCTACGGCTACGTGCGCCAATGGATCGAGGAGGGGTCGCTGGCGGTATTTGAAACCGTCAAGGAAGCCGAGGAGCGCGGCTACGAGCCTTATCGGCGCGGACCCCAGCGCGAAATTATGAACGCCCTGGAAATCATGGCCGCGTGTACCGCGATCGCCGCACAGATTACCGCCGACGTCGCCGACCCGGCCGCGCTCGCCTTCGTCGGCGTGGTCTCGCGCGGCGCGATGCTGGCGCTGCGGCTGCGCAATCTGATCGAGGCGCGATCGGGCGTACACGCTCCCTGCGCCGCGCTGGACGTGTACGCCGGCGACGCTGCGATTCAGCCGCTCGACGGACCTGACTTCGACGTTGACGGCCGCACAATCGTGCTGGTCGACGACGTAATCAATTCGGGCTGGACCGTGCAGCGCGCGATGACCACGCTATGGCAGCGCGGGCGTCCGGCCACGGTCAAGCTGGCCGTGCTGATCGATCGTGGCCATCGGGCTTTGCCGATTCGCCCCAATTACGTGGGCAAGAGTATTCCGACCGCGCGCGCCGATCGGATTCAGGTGCGGCTGGGCCCGATTCCGGCCGATTCCGAAACGCGCAAGTCCTCCGAGCGCGTGGTGCTCTATTCGATGGTCGAATCGATCAAGGAGCCGGAGCGTCCGCAATGAGGCCGCTGATGTTGCGCGGCGGACGCGTGATCGATCCAGCCTTTGAAATCGACGGCGTCTGTGACGTCGTGATAATCGATGGCGAAATCGACGCCCTCGAACCGGCAGGTTCGCTTGCGTCGCCCGCAGATGCCGAGACGCTCGACTGCACCGGCCTGTGGGTGGTTCCCGGCCTGATCGACGTGCATGTGCATCTGCGCGACCCCGGATTCCCGCAAAAGGAAACGATCCTGACCGGATTGCGCGCGGCCGCTGCCGGTGGCTTTACCACCGTAGCCGCGATGGCCAATACGTTGCCGGTTGACGATATGCCTGAGATCGCCCGCTACATGCTCGAGCAGTCGCGCGCGGCACATGCCGCCCGCCTGATTCCAGTATCGGCGGTAACGCGGGGACTCGCCGGACGCGAGCTGGTTAATTTCGCCGCGATGGCCGAGGCCGGCGCGCGCCTCTTCTCCGACGACGGTATCCCGATCGACGACGAAGCGATTCTGGTCGAGGCGTTTCGCGAAGCCGCGCGCATCAATTTCGCGATTTCGCTGCATGAGGAGGACCGCGCACTGACTGGACATGGAGCCTGTCAGGCAGGCGCGGTGTCCAATCGCCTCGGGGTCGCCGGTATTCCGGCCGCCGCCGAATCGCAGCGTGTGCGGCGCGACCTCGCGGTCGCGGTTGGCGCCGGAGCGCCGGTGCATATCGCGCATATCTCGACCGCGGCGAGTATCGAGTTGGTGCGGGCCGCGCGCAAGCGGGGCGCCAATGTCACTTGCGAAGCGACGCCGCATCACTTCATGCTCGACGACGGCGCCTTTGCCCGCTTTGGCCCCAACGCCAAGATGGCGCCGCCATTGCGCATTCGCGAGGACGTCGAGGCGCTTCGCGCGGCGCTGACCGACGGCACTATTGACGTCATCGCGACCGATCACGCGCCGCACGATCCGGTATCGAAGCGTCTCGACCGTCTCGCACCGCTCTTCCCCGGCGACTGCGACGCCGCGCGCCTGTCGCCCGGCGACGCTGAGATTCTGGCCTCGTCGGCCAACGGGATCGTCGGTCTGGAAACTTCGCTCGGACTCGCGCTCGACCTGGTTGAAAGGGGGATCATCGACGCGTCGCGCATGATCGCGCTGATGGCGGCGAATCCCGCGCGGTTGCTTCGTCTCGATGCGCAAGGCACGCTGGCGCCCGGCGCTTGCGGCGACATCACGGTAATCGATCCAAACGTGGAGTGGACGGTAGACCCGGCCGAGTTCATCTCGATGAGCCGCAACACGCCGTTTACCGGCAGGAAGCTCAAAGGCCTGGCAGTTTACACTATCGTCGCGGGCGAAATCGCCTATGCGGCGCGGGCATGATGGAGTTTTAACAGGTCCCCAACTGAAGCAACGATGCACGCATCAAAAGAAGCAATTCTCGCGCTGGCCGACGGACGGATTTTTCGCGGCCGCGCCTTTGGCGCGATCGGCGAATGCACCGCCGAGGTCGTCTTCAACACCGCGATGACCGGCTATCAGGAAGTCCTGACCGACCCCTCGTACAAGGGCCAGATGGTCTGCATGACCTATCCCGAGATCGGCAACGTCGGTATCAACGCCGAAGACGAAGAGTCGGCGCGGATTTACGTCGAGGGCTTCATCGTTCGCGAATACGTTGCGCAGCCTTCGAACTGGCGCTCCGAGATGGCGCTCGGCGAATATCTCGAGCGCGCGGGCGTGGTCGGTATCGAGGGTATCGATACGCGGGCGCTGGTGCGCCACATCCGCACGGCGGGCGCGCAGGAGGCGGTGATTTCGAGCGTCAACTTCGACGCCGATGAATTGGTCGCTAAGGCCAAGGCGGCGCCCGGCCTGGTCGGCCGCGACCTCGTAAAGGAAGTCACCACCGCGTCGGCCTACGCTTGGGAGGCCGCGGAATGGAATCTTGCGGGCGGCTATCGCAATCCGCCAAAAGAAGAGTTGCGCGACGCGCCGCTGGTGGTCGCACTTGATTACGGTATCAAGCGCAATATACTGCGCCGCCTAGTCGCGACCGGTTTTCGCGTCACCGTGATGCCGGCCTCCGCAACCGCCGAGCAAATTCTTGCGCTCAATCCCGACGGCGTCTTCCTCTCGAATGGACCGGCGGATCCGGCGGCGGTGCCGTACGCGGCCCAGGCGATACGCGGACTGCTCGGGCGCATGCCGATTTTCGGAATTTGCCTCGGTCATCAGCTACTGGCTCTCGCGCTTGGCGGCCATACCTACAAACTCGGCTTTGGTCATCACGGGGCGAACCATCCGGTGATGGATTTGCGCACGCGACGCGTTGAAATCACCTCGCAGAATCATGGCTTCGCGGTGGACGCGGAATCGCTTGGGGGCAAGCGCCGAGCTGTCGCATCTCAATCTTAACGACCAGACCGTCGAAGGCCTGCGCGGAATCGGTGTTCCGTTTTTCTCGGTGCAGTATCATCCCGAGGCGTCGCCCGGGACCGCACGATTCGAGCTACCTGTTCGACCGCTTTCGCCGCCTGGTGAGCCAGTTCGCGCGTTACGGCAACGAGGCGCTCGACCGCGTGCTGGCGCAAGAGGCGGGGCTTGACGGATGAACATGGCCAACGCGCGATCGCAAAAAATTAAGTTGAAGCGAGTGTCGAAGTAACTGACGTGCCGCTGCGCAAAGATCTCAAATCCGTACTCCTGATTGGCTCCGGTCCGATCGTAATCGGACAGGCCTGCGAATTCGATTACTCAGGCACCCAGGCGCTCAAGGCCCTGCGCGAGGATGGCCTGCGGCTGATTCTGGTGAACTCCAATCCGGCCACGATCATGACCGACCCGGAATTGGCCGATCGCACCTATATCGAGCCAATGACTGCGGCGACGATCGCCAGGATTATCGAACACGAGCGGCCCCACGCCCTGCTGCCTACGGTCGGCGGGCAGACCGCGCTCAACCTTGCGATTGAACTGGCCGAGACGGGTGTGCTCGAAAAGTTTGGCGTCGAGCTGATCGGGGCGAAGCTCGACGCGATCAAGAAAGCCGAGGATCGCGACCTCTTCAAGCGCGCGATGATCAAGATCGGACTCGAAGTGCCGGCCTCCGGCGTCGCCCATTCAGAGGAAGACGCCGAGCGGATTCGCGCGCGCCTCGGACTGCCGTTGATCATCCGCCCGTCGCGCACGCTGGGCGGCACCGGCGGATCGATCGCGCGCGAAGTCGAGGAATTTCGCGCCAAGGTGCGCTGGGGCCTCGAAATGTCGCCGAACAGCGAAGTGCTGATCGAGGAATCGGTCGAGGGCTGGAAGGAATTCGAGCTCGAGGTGATGCGCGACACTGCCGACAACGTCGTCATCATCTGTTCGATCGAAAATCTCGATCCGATGGGCGTGCATACGGGCGACTCGATTACGGTGGCGCCCGCGCAGACCCTGACCGACAAGGAATATCAGATCATGCGCGACGCCGCCCTGCGCATCATCCGCGAAATCGGCGTCGATACGGGCGGCTCAAATATCCAGTTCGCGATCGATCCGGCGAGCGGGCGGATGATCGTAATCGAGATGAACCCGCGGGTATCGCGCAGTTCCGCACTGGCGTCGAAAGCGACCGGATTTCCCATCGCGAAAATTGCCGCGCGCCTGGCGGTGGGCTACCGCCTCGACGAGATTCCCAACGACATCACGCGGATGACGCCGGCCTGTTTCGAGCCGACCATCGATTACGTCGTCACCAAGATTCCGCGCTTCACCTTCGAAAAATTTCGCGGCGCAGTCGATGAGCTGGGCCCGCAAATGAAGTCGGTCGGCGAGGTGATGGCGATCGGGCGCACCTTCAAGGAATCCTTGCACAAGGCGCTGCGATCGCTCGAACTCGGCTCCTACGGCCTCGAAAGCCGCGTCCTCGGGCTGACGACCCGCGAAGAGGTTTTGGCGACACTGCATACGCGGCTGGCGGTACCCAACAGCCATCGCCTGCACTACCTGGCTGACGCATTGCGCATCGGAGTGTCGCCGGCGGAGGTTCATCGGCTGACCAAAATCGACCCGTGGTTCATCAACGCGATCGTTGAAATCGTCGCGACCGAATCGAGAATAGCGGCGAATCCGCTCGAGCCCGGCCTGCTGAGCGAGGTCAAGGCGATGGGCTTTTCGGACCGGCGGATCGCGGAAATCCGCGGTGCGACCGAGGACGAGATTGCACAGCGCCGGCGCGAATTCGGCGTGCGACCGGTGTATAAGGCGGTCGATACCTGCGGCGCCGAATTCGAGGCCTTCACCCCCTACCTCTATTCCACTTACGAGGGCGAGGACGAAGCCCCGCCCGACCAGCGGCGCAAAATTATAATTCTCGGCGGCGGCCCCAATCGAATCGGGCAGGGGATCGAGTTCGACTATTGCTGCGTCCATGCGAGCCTCGCGCTCAAGGACGACGGCTTCGAGACCATCATGGTCAACTGCAACCCCGAAACGGTTTCGACCGATTACGACATTTCGGACCGGCTCTACTTTGAACCGCTCACCTTTGAAGACGTGTTTGCGATCGTCGAGCGCGAACAGCCCGTGGGCGTGATCGTTCAGTTCGGCGGGCAGACTCCGCTCAAGCTCGCGATGCCGCTGGCCCGCGCCGGGGTCCCAATTCTCGGAACGCCGCCTGACGCCATCGATCGCGCCGAAGATCGCGAGCGCTTCAACCAGTTGGTGGAAAAGCTTGGCCTGCGCCAGCCGCGGGGAATTCTCGCGCGCGGCGCCGCCGAAGCGATCGCAGGCGCCGCGCAAATCGGTTACCCGGTGCTGATCCGTCCCTCCTACGTTTTGGGCGGGCGTGCGATGGAAATTATCGCGGACGAGTCCGGTCTCAGGAGCTACCTGGAGCAAGCACTGCAAGCCTCCGAGCAACGGCCGTTGCTGGTCGATCGCTACCTCGACGGCGCTATCGAAGTCGATGTCGATGCGATATCCGACGGCGAGAACGTGGTCATCGGCGGTGTCATGGAACACGTCGAGCATGCCGGAATCCACTCGGGCGACAGTGCGTGCGTATTACCGCCCCGCACGCTCAGCGCCGACGTTCAGCAACAATTGATCGAGCAGACACGGACGCTCGCCCGCGAAATTGGCGTGATCGGACTGATTAACGTGCAGTACGCGATTTACGAAGGCGAGATCTACATTCTCGAAGTTAATCCGCGGGCGTCGCGCACGATTCCGTTCGTCAGCAAGGCGATCGGCGTACCGCTGGCAAAGCTTGCGGCGCGCGTGATGGCCGGTAAGAAACTCTCGGAACTCGGTTTGACCGCCGAACGCATCCCGGATCATGTAGCGGTCAAGGAGTCGGTTTTTCCGTTCGTCCGCTTTCCGGGCGTCGATACGATCCTCGGTCCCGAGATGAAATCTACCGGCGAGGTGATGGGTATCGACGTTTCGTTCGCCGCGGCCTTCGCCAAAGCTGAACTCGCCGCGTCAACCGACTTGCCGGCGACCGGCCTGGTATTCCTCAGCGTCCGTGACGCCGACAAGGAGTCGCTCGAACCGATAGCGCGAGGGCTTCACGCGATGGGCTTCAGCCTCGTTGCAACCGCGGGCACCGCCAGGCGGATTAACCGCCTCGGTATCAACTGCGAAGCGGTTAACAAGGTTGCCGAAGGCAGCCCGCACGTGGTCGATCTGATGCGCGAGGGCAGGGTGGCAATGGTAATCAACACGCCCGATCAGGCTGGCACCAGCGATTCGCTGTCGATTCGGCGTACGGCGCTGGAATTGCATCTACCATTTTTTACCACGATGGCCGGAGCCGGAGCCGCGGTCGAAGCGATCGCGTCGTTGAAAACGGCACCTCTCGGAATTCGCGCCCTCCAGGACTATCACTCCCACTGAGCGAACGTGCTCGATGGCCATTGTGGCAACCTCGCGACATCGCGCCCCCGCTTCGCCTCCAAACGCCCGGTCAAGCGACGCCGGCAAGCCGCAAAAGCCGGCGGATTGCGCAGCGGCGTTGCAAACAGACGTCGTCGCAATTCGTGGAATTGGCCCAAAAAGGGCCCTAGCCTTGCGTGAACGCAACATCGCTACGCTCGCCGATGCGGTATTGCACTTGCCGTTTCGCTACATCGATTTGCGTCAACGCCACAGCGTAGCCGACTTGCATCCCGGCATGGATGCGGTGATGGAAGGACGGCTCGAAAACGTGGCGATTCGCCCGCGCCGCTATGGTAATTTTCGCAGTGCAAGTTCCGCGCGTCTGGTCGATTCAAGCGGCCGCCGAATCAGGATTGTCTGGTTCAATTTGCCCGCATACACGCAATTTCCGGTCGGCGAACCGGTCCTCTTATGCGGCAAGGTGAGCAGCTCGAGCGATGGCGTGCTGGAGATCGTCCATCCCGAAGCCCAGCGCATTGCGAGCGGCGAGGTTCCACCGTTTCGCGCGGTTTACAGCCTGCCGGAAGCGGTGCCGCAGAAACTGTTTGCGTCGGTGGTGGGCGAAGCGCTGGCGAGAATTGAAGCGCCGGCCAAACCGGCTGCGGAAGAGGCCGCCGAACCCGGCGCAATGCCGATCGAGGTCGTCCGCGAAGCCGGGATGCTGCCGGTTTCTGAAGCGCTTCGCTATCTTCATCGGCCACCGGCGGACGCGAATATCGAACAGCTCGATCAGGCCGATACGCCGGCGCATCGAGCGTTAGCGATGGACGAAATGTTCGTCTTCCAACTCGCCCTGTGCCGCGAGCGAGCCCGTTCGCGAAGGCGCTCCGGTGCGGCGCTAACGGGGCCAGGGCGGCTGACCGAAGCCCTCAATGCCTCGCTTCCGTTTGCGGCGACCGGTGCGCAGTTGCGCGCGATAGACGAAATCGCGATTGACCTTGCCGCGCCGACGCAAATGAATCGCCTGCTGATCGGCGACGTTGGCAGTGGCAAGACGATCGTGGCCTTTTGGGCGGCGCTGCGCGCGGCTGAGGCCGGTTACCAGACTGCGATGATGGCGCCGACCGAGTTGCTCGCCGAGCAACACCATCGGAGCTTCCAACGGCTCTGCGGACGGTTCGGCCTGATGAGTACGCTGCTGACCGGCAAACTCTCCGGCATCGAGCGGGCGCGCACCCTGCGCGCGATCGAGCGCGGCGACTACGCGGTGGTCTTCGGCACTCAGGCCTTGATTCAGGACGGCGTGCAAATGCGCAAACTGGGGCTGGCCGTGATCGACGAGCAACATCGCTTTGGCGTGTTCGATCGGGCGCGGCTGATCGCGCTGGGTTCGCAGGCCAACGTCCTGCTGATGACGGCGACGCCGATACCGCGCAGTCTCGCGCAGACGCTGTTTCGCAACCTGAGCGTTTCGGCGCTCGACGAGATGCCGCCCGGACGGACGCCGATTGCGACGGAAACCTTCAGCGAGTCCGCGATGGCCGAGGTTGACGGAATCGTGCGCGGTGAAATCGCCAAAGGCAATCGCGCCTACTACGTTCTGCCGTTGATCGACGACCCCGAAGGGGAGGGCGGCGATGAGCGGGCGTCGGTAACCGCGATGGCCAAGCGGCTGGCCGTTGCACTCGCTGGCTGCCGCGTCGGAACGTTGCATGGCCGCATGCGTCCGGCGGACAAGGAGCGCGCGATGCGCGAGTTCCGCGACGGCGCGCTCGACGTGCTGGTATCGACCACGGTGGTCGAGGTCGGTATCGACGTACCCGAGGCGACCGTGATGGTGATCGTTGCGGCGGACCGCTATGGAATGGCGCAGTTGCATCAGTTGCGCGGGCGCGTCGGGCGCGGCGCCGCGCCGTCACGATGCTGCCTGATCGTCTCGTCGGGCGCGCGGAGCCCGGCGCGCGAACGGCTGGCGCTGCTGGCGCGGAGCGCCGACGGGGCTGAAGTGGCGCATGCGGATTTACGCCTACGCGGCCCCGGCGATCTTTTCGGCACCCGTCAAACCGGTGCGTTACCTTTGAGATTCGCGGGGTTTATCCGCGATTGGCGAATGATCGAGACCGCTGCCGACCTGGCCGAGCGATGGCTCACCCGGGATCCCACGCTCAAGAGTGCGGCCTCAGCCGGTGCGCGTGCCGCGCTCAAGCGAGTTTTGGATTTCGGTTTCAGCCTCGGCGATATAGGCTAGAGGTTTGCAGGGCGGGCCGGCGATGGCCGCGTGCGAAGCGACGGAGCAGGGCGACTGACGATTACGCATGGGACCAAGAACGAACGGCTCGAAGCCGAAGGGAAAAGTTACGGTACGCCGCGAAGTATCGGCGGGCGGGCTCATATGGCGGCGACGCGAAGACCGGGTCGAGGTCGTGCTGGTGCGTCCCGCGGGCAAGCAAACGTGGGTTCTGCCCAAAGGCCATCTGGAACCGGGCGAAGGCGTAATCGATGCGGCCGCGCGCGAAGCCACTGAGGAGAGCGGGCTCGAGGTCGTCGCCGGAGAGCCTCTAGGCGACGTTTCCTACGTCTATTCCTGGCGCGAAGGGCCGGATGATTCTTCGGTCAGAATTTTCAAGCGCGTCCATTTTTATCTGATGAAATGCACGGGTGGCGATCCGTCGGCGCACGATGCGGAAATCGACGAAGTGGCGTGGCTCGGTATCGACGAAGCGATTGGCCGCGCGAGCCATAAGAGCGAGCGCGACCTTATCGTGAAGGCGCGAGCGTTGCTCACGCCATAGAGCGGGCAGGCTTAAGTTCAGGAGCCTTTCGAAAATTCAGATTTCATTTTGCGAGAGCGATCGTCGGAGACCGGTTGAACCCAGGCGTCGCGCCGTGGCGACGAGCGGTGACATTCGCGGCGTGGGCGGGCGTGACGGGGTTGATGGTACTGGCGTGCCAGATTGCGGGAGCCAGGCGTGCGAATGGGCGGGCGCCGTCGCCAATCGCGATCAGCACGCTGGAAGAACGCACCTCAATGTGATGCGGCATTTCGGCCGGCGAAATTTGATCGAGGATTGCTGAGTAGTCGTGGCCGAAGCGCCGGGCGGTGGCGCTGTCGCGAAAGCTGATAATCCAGAGCACGGTCAAGGTCTGCTTCTTACGCAAAACGATCATGCGATCGCCCGACCAATGCCCGACCAACGCGATTTCGGGCGACGTCATTCCGAGATTGCGCTGGATGATCACCTTGAGCAGCAGGGCGCCGTAAGTGTCGTCGTCAACCTTGGTCCAATCGGGAAGGACACTCTGATAGCCGGTCAGATCGATTTGCACCAGACGCGCGCGCCGATCGAAATACAGACCCGGATTCATAATCTGGAGCGTCGCCTGCGGCGGGTCGGAATAAATCGCGTCAACCGCAGCCCATCCGCCGCGCTCATAGGCCTGGGCGACAAAACGTACGCCCTGCGCATACTGAAAGATCATCGGTGCGCTGAGACCCAACGGCACCTTGCCCGATTGCGCGGCGACGGTACCGGACAGTCCGTTCATGCGGTCGAGGATGGCGTCGATCGAGCTCGCATCAAGGTCGCCGACAACGTAGCCATAGCCGGCGAGAGTCGCATCGCCCTCGGCGACGGACTTCAGCGCGAGATCGCGATCGTCGTTGTCCTTGACCTTCTCGAGCATCTGCTCGATGTGGAAATGCTGATCCTGCAACGCATGCGTGAGTTCATGCGCGAGAACCATTTCGCCGACCAGATCCTTATGGGTGACGAAGCCGGCAGCGCTGTTCCAGAAACCGGTATCGATCGCCCCCTCGACCAGCACCATCTCCTTCGCATGGGGATCGTAAAATCCTGCGACTTGACTGTGAAGCAACTTAAGGGTTTCCGCCTTGAGATCCATGCCCGCTGGATAAACCCCGGTCATCGCGCCGGTGATGCTGCCGATGCGCAACTGTTCTTCGGTGTGATCGCGAGCGATCTCCGCCTTCATCAGCGCGAGCGCCTGGTCGCGGGTCTTGAGCACCAGCGGCACCCGCGCATCGAAACTCAATTCGCGAAAGACCTCGATGCCGCTCTCGACTTTCTGCGCCCGCGTCCGATCGACCGCGCCATTGTGCACCAGCGTGTAGGAGCATCCGCAGAGCAGCAGCATCGCCAGCGTGATGATTCGCAGGCTGCGCGAGGCGGTGTGCAATAGTCCCGATCTCGACATCAAGGACTACTCGGTGATGATCACGGCGGAATAGCCGGAATCCGCGACGCGGTCGGCACGCGCCCGTGCTGCCTGCCGGTTCATGAAGGCGCCCATACGCACCCGATAGTAGCGATTCGCGCCGACGTCGGCAGTCTCGATGCGAACGTCGGAATAAGTCGCGGCGAGTCGTTGCTGGAGCAACCGGGCATTGTCAGCGTCGGCGAATGAGCCGACCTGAACGAAATAGCGCTGGCCGAGCGCGGGACCGCCCGGTGGCGTCTGCAGAACGTCCATTCGGACATTCGCGGTGCCCGGGCCAATCATGCCGAGCACGGTTGCGGCCTTGTGCGACAGGTCGAGTTGACGTCCCTTAACGTAAGGACCGTGATCGTTGACGGTGACTTCGACGGAGCGGCGATTGGCGAGATTGGTGACGAGCAGATGAGTGCCGAGCGGGAACAGCGTCGAGGCCGCCGTCAAGTCTTCCTGATCGTAAACCGCGCCGCTGGAGGTCCGATGGCCCTTGAAGCCGGGTCCATACCATGAGGCGACGCCCACGACCGAAGTGACTTGCGGCGGCCGTGCAAACGCGATCGGGGCGGGCGGCTGCGTCGCACATCCCGCGAGCAGCGCAGAGATCGCCGTAATCAGAAACAGAACCCGCGTCGCACGCGACGTGCCGGTTGAATCGCACGCGCCCGCGTCGACCCTCGTTTGGTAGAGCCCTCCAGCAACCACCGCCGTCCTCCGTGACCGGATTATAATGCGGCGGCGAGCTCGGATGAAACGTACCCATCCACAGGCGGACGAAGTTGTCCGAAAGGCTGTGAATAGAGCGCGCCGGTGGCCGTTCGGCAGTTGCGCCAGCACATGATAGATTCGTAATGGATACAAAACCCGCACTATGCTGCGCACCAGAGATGACCGCGAAGAATTGGAACGTCGGACCTTGGCGCCGTACGCGATGCTCGCGTGTGACAGCCGTGGGCGGCGCGTCAATGAACCGCCGCATCCGATGCGCACCGCATTCCAGCGCGATCGCGATCGCGTAATTCATTCGGCTGCCTTTCGCCGTCTCGAGTACAAGACCCAGGTTTTCGTCAATCACGAGGGCGACTACTACCGCACGCGCCTGACCCATACGATCGAGGCGGCGCAGATTACGCGCACGGTGGCCGCCGCCTTGGGACTCAACCGCGACCTCGCCGAAGCGGTGGCGCTCGCGCACGACCTCGGGCATACGCCGTTCGGCCACGCGGGAGAGCGGGTGCTCAATGATCTGATGGCGCCGCATGGCGGGTTCGATCACAACGCGCAGAGCCTGCGGACGATCGACTGGATCGAAGTGCGCTACCCGAATTTTCGCGGGCTCAACCTGAGCTTCGAGGTGCGCGAGGGGATCGTCAAGCATTCGCATTTCAAGGTGCGCGAGGCGGCGCGCGAATTCGATCCCGAAGTGTATCCATGCCTGGAAGCCCAGATTGTCGACCTTGCCGACGAGATTGCCTACCTGGCGCATGACGTTGACGACGGCCTGAACGCGCAAATGCTGACGGTGGCCGAGCTTGATGGTTCGCGGCTGTACCGTGAAGCCGCCGCAGTCGCTCAGGCGGCGCGGCCGAGCGGCGACGAGCGCGTGATGCGGTATCAGACCGTGATTCGCATGATCGACGTAATGGCGACCGATCTCGTCGGCAATATCGATGGTGAACTGGAGCGCGCGGGAATCGCCAGCGTGGCGGCGGTGCGCGAGGCGGGCAGGGGGTTGGCCTCCTTCAGCGCGGAGGTCGCGGCGCAGGTTGAGGAGTTGAAGGAAATCATGCGCGACCGCCTCTACCGGCATTACCGGGTGAGCCGCATGACCGAGAAGGCGGGCAGGGTGCTCGCGCGGCTGTTCGAGACCTACATGGCGGAGCCGCGCCAGATACCGTCGCACGTGCTCGCGCGGGTCGAGGTCGACGGCGAACCGCTGGCGCGGGTAGTGGCGGATTATATTGCCGGGATGACGGACCGCTTTGCACTTGACGAGTACCGCAAACTTTTCGATCCCGACGAGCGGGTGTGACCGCGGGAGCGGTGCAGGAGGGCAGGGCGGTGAAACGCGTTCGCCAGCATCGGCGCATCACGATAATGCGCGACGACCATATCGGGGACCAGCTCGGTGCGCTTTTTTTTGACATCACGGCGCAGCAGAAAGATTCGATCCTGGCGCGGCTGGGCGAGTACCTGGGCAAGCGGGTGCGGATCGTCAAGGCGGAGATCAGCAGTGATCGGGCGGAGGTCGAGGTCGAGGTGCAGGTGTGGGAGGAGGAGGCCGATCGGCTGACGGCGACGGCAAATGACCTGTTGCGGAAGGGCGCGCGGCGCAATGCGTTGTCGCTCTTTCGGGAGGCGCTGGAACTCGACGCGCTCAACGCGGCGGCGGCTACCGGGCTCGGTACGCTGCTTGCTGAGCTCGAACAGTACGGTGAGGCGCTGACGGCGCTGAAGCTGGCGCGCGAGGCCGGCCCCGAGAGCGCAGCGTTGCTGCTCGCGCTCGGGCGGGTATGTATCAAGACGGATAGGACTGCGAGTGCGATCACCTACCTGGAGCGGGCCTACGAGCTGGAGCCGTCGAATTTCGGGGTGCGGCGGGCGCTGGCCGAGTTGGGGCGCAAGCCCAAGCCGGTGGCGCGGGCGTCGCGTAGCGAAGCCGTAGCGCCGGCAATCGCCCCGGAAAAGCCGGTCAAAAATCAGAGTTGAGAGATAGGAAGACCCGCATCGCTCGCGAATGGCCGATGGTTTGGGAGTTGGCGTTGCGCCGTCGGCTGATTCTGGTTTCGGGCCGCGCCATCGAGTAACAGTATGCTCCAAGTGACCGGCGCGGGAGCAGGGGCTCTGAGACGGCGGAATCGTTTACACACGTTCAATAGGGTCCGTGTCCAGTCATCCTGAACGAAGGCTGCCGCAGTGAAGGATCTCGCGCGGCTTTCCGCGCGTTATTCCCTCGGCACTAGGATGACGCCCGCAGGAACGGTCGTGATCCTTCGACTACGCTCAGAATGACTAAAAGGGCGTGGACCTACCCCGATTCGGTAGACGGTATCGGGCTTGGTTTAGCGTCCTGGTTTAACCTCGCCGAAAGCGTCCTCCCGAGATTGGCCTGATAGCAGCTTTTCGGTCCCGGCCTCCACCTGATTTGAGGCCGGGCCGGAAAGCGTTATGGGTTGCTGATTCGAGGACGACGCGGTCTGCGGCGCGCCGGCCAGCAATTGGTCTGCTGGCCAAGCACCGCCCGCGGCGGCCGAGCTCCTCATGGTCTGCATGCCCAGTTCGCGATGAAGGCGTTCGTACTCCACCGGCGAGCGATAGTCGAGCGCCGAATGGCGGCGATGCGGATTGTACCAGCCTTCGATGAAATCGAACACGGCCATGCGCGCCTCGACCTGGGTCTTGAAACTGCGCCGGTTGAGCAGTTCGCATTCGAGCGTGGCAAAGAAACTCTCGCACATCGCGTTGTCGCAACAGTCGCCCACCGAGCCCATCGACGGTTTAACCCCGGCCTCATCGCAGCGCTGGCCGAAGGCCAGCGACGTATACTGGCTCCCCTGATCGGAGTGATGAATCACCCCGGCCGCACGCCGCTGCCCCAGCGCCATCTCCAGCGCCTTGAGCACCAACTCGGTGCGCAGATAAGTCTCCATCGCCCAGCCCACGATCTTGCGGCTAAACGCGTCGAGCACCACGGCCAGATAGAGAAAGCCCGCCCAGGTGGGAATGTAGGTTATATCGGCGACCCACAGCCGATTGGGCGCCGGCGCGCTGAAGTTGCGCTCGACCAGGTCGGGGGCCGGGCGCGCCTGGCGATCGCGCACCGTGGTGATTATCCAGTTGCGCCGGCTCACGCCGCGAAGCCCCGCCGCGCGCATCAGCCGCGCCACCCGTTTGCATCCCACCCTAATGCCCTGTTCCTTGAGTTCGGCATGGATGCGCGGCGCGCCGTAGGTGGCGCGCGAGTGGCGATGGATCTCGGCGATCCGCCCGCACAACTCGCCATCCGCCCGGGCCCGCGCCGAGGGCGGACGCTTTAGCCGCGCGTAGTAACCGCCGGGGGAGACGCCCAGCACGCGGCACATCGTGGCAATCCCGTGCATGGCCTGGTTAGCCCCTACGAATGCGACCGCCGCGACGGCGTCGCGCCGGTCTCCTGAGCGAACCAGGCCGCGGCTTTTGCAAGTATCTCCCGCTCCTCGCGCAGCACCCGGTTCTCCCGCCGCAGGTGGTTAAGTTCCTCCCGTTCGCTAGTGGTCAAGCCGTCACTGCGCAGGCCCTCATCGAGCGCCGCCTGCTTGAGCCATTTGCGGATCGCATTGGCTGAGGGCTCGAACTCGCGCGCCAGCTCCTCGATCTTCCGTCCAGCGCGCGCCAGTTCGACGATCCGCCGCCGGTATTCCAGCGGGTACCGTGGATGCGTTGGTGGCATCGGGAACCTCCTTCTTCCTTTCTCCCCAACACCGTCTACGAAACCGGGTCAACTCCAGTCAATGAGTGCGGAAACGACCACTCCCAGGCCGACTCCTGCCAGTAAGAATCCATGAACGTCAGCGTTTAACATCCCCCTCGACCCCCGGCTAGCGCGTTGTATCTTGACATAATATTTCCGGCAAGCAGGACTCCTCGGTCGATCGGTTGAAAAGGGGGCGTTATTGCTCTTTCCAATGAACCGGGAAGTGGCGGACCTCGTGACTATTCCAAGCCGTGACGACCGCAGATACTTCGGTTCCATCCGGACCATACACCCGAGACATAGAACTCACTTGATACTCATACCCAGGTCCAAGCTGCTGGGTCGCGACCTCCATCGCTCGTTTCGCGCTTTGACTGTGCGACATAACCCACACACCAACTGCAACAATGGAGACGAGCCCAACGCCAGCAATTACAGCACTGCGCAACGAACGAGCCGTGAAGCCCCACATCCGTACAGGCAGAAGCGGGAGCGAACCAAGTTGTTGCGTTACCCAGTATAGGAATCCCAACACTGCGACTATCAGAGCTGCTGTTCCGGCGATCGCTAACGTCTGCAATCGAAACTCGGCGAGCGCCAGCCCGGGCGGGATGACCAATGGCCAGGCCACAACAAATAAGCCGAACCCAGTCAGCATAAATGTCGCAAACCAGAGCACGATGCCACCGGCTCGCTGGCTTCCGCGAATGAGAAAGATTCCCGCGATTACCGCGAAAATGTTGAAGCTCGAAGAATATGATATGCCCTTGAAAATACAGTAAACCATCGAGCCGATGTCGAGGAGCCCGACAACAATCAATACCATTCCGACGCGCTTCAAGACCTGCAAGACTTCCGCATCGTCCACGGGGATTCTCTCACCGTCTAGCTTGGAAAGCGTTGTTGCGAAAAGCTCGGCCACCGTACCACGGGCGCGCCGGGACGGTCGAGGGACGACATACAGCAGTCGTCGTGAATGAAGGCTGACGCAACGGAGGATTTCGAGCGGTTCTCCACGCGCCCGAGTAAGGTCCTCGCTTGGGTCTCCGCGCGTAATTGCGCTGGCGCTTAGGATGACGCCCGCAGGAGCGGTCGAGATTCTTCGACTACGCTCAGGATGACTGAAAAGGGAACTGGGAAGAGGTGGGGTTTCTGGCAAGCGACCGGCGCGACGCGAGCTAGTGTCAGCAATCACCTAAACGCCGCACTAGGAGTCCGTCCGAGAAATTTCGCCGGTTAAGTTGATCTCCGGATTGGAGCGATTGGCTATTGATGATGCCGGTCGCCCCAGGATCCTGCGAAGCGCCGGCTGGTCGGCTGGCGACTACAAAGAGGTGCGCGTTTTGCTGCGGTATTTCTCGTGACCGCCTGGATGACGGTTACGCATTGCAGAGCCGGTGCAACTTCAAAATGTTGTGGGTGAGACAGACCAGCGCCCACTCGCCCCGGACTTTAGCCAAGCCGCGCAAAAGAAAGCGGCGAAACCCGCGGGCCTCTTTGATCTGGCCGAAGACCGGCTCCACGATCGTTTTCCGTGTCACATAGATTGCCCGCCCCACCTTAGTCTGAAGCTTGCGTTTCATGCGGTCGACCCGCGTCGCATTGCGCGGTAACGGTCCGCGCGAGCAGGGCTGGCGGTATTCGTCATGCTTCTGCTTGCCAGTCGCGATATAGCAATCGATCGGGTCTCCAGACTGACCGAGAGCCGCCAGATACGCGAGGTTCTTCTCCGAGCAATAGCCACTGTCGGCCACGAGGCCGGTGGGTCGCTGTCCGCTCTGTTGCTCGATCACCTGGACCATCGGTTCGATTTGCTGTTTATCGTTGGCTGCCGGCGTCACGCTCTGCCCCACGATTAACTGCAACACCGGCTCCACTGCCGCCTGCGCATTGTAGCCTTGCACCAGACCGTCGCTGCCCTGCATCAGGCGCGACTCCGGGTCGGTGAAATTGTATTGATCTTTGTCCGCGGGCTTCGCCGATTGCACTTCTGCGCGCGGCTTTCCGGCCTTCTCCGCCGACTGCCGCGCCCGCTCTTCCAGCGCCCGTTGCGCCGCGCGAATCTTCCTTAGCCGGCTCTCGCGCCGCTGCAACTCTGCGGGTAGCTCGTCGCCCCGCCGATCGGCCCCGTAGTGCGCGTCTTCGGCGGCGTCCACCGCCTCGGCCTGGGCCAGCAGTTCCCGGACCTCTGCGCGCAGTTGCCGTTGCCGCTCCTGCATCCGGCCATAGCTCATCGCTTTGTGCTTGCTGGCGTTGGCTTTCAGCTTGGTGCCGTCCAACGCCACCCGCCCCAGTTTCAGCGCTCCCGCTTCCAGCGCGATCTTCAGCACCTCTTCAAACAGCCCGGCCAGCGTCGCCAGATGGAGCTTGCGAAAATCTGCGATGGTACGGAAGTTCGGCGCGTTGCCCGCCGCCAGCACGCGAAACCCCACGTCCTCGATTAAACGCCGCTCGATGCGCCGCGAGCTAAATACCCCCACGCAATACCCATACACCAGCACCTTGGTCATCATCCGCGGATCGTAGGGCGGCTGCCCGCGTTGCTCGTCCCCATACGCCGCATCCAGCGCCGATAGGTTCAGATTGTCGACCACATCGCTGACGAAGTAGACCAGATGATTCTCGGGCAACCATTCACGCAGGCTCGGGGGAAGCAGAAACTCTTGATCCGGATGGTACGGTCGGTAGCTCTTACCCATGCCTAATTATCTACTACTCACACCCCGTTTTCTTCCTCAGTCAAATAACTATTTCTCGGACACGCTCCTAGTTCACGCATTATATCTCGTGCCAAGGCGATTCCCTATCAACCCAGTCAGCGCGGGCTTTTGAACGTGTCGCCCCAACCCGCGCATTTATACAAATATCGTGCGACTGTGGTTGGACGTCCGCCACCGGATGCACGCTCCTGGCGTTTTCGAACCGTCAAACGCCCACCACACTTTTCGCAATCTTTCATAGTGAACCATTCAACAATTCGATAGATCTTTCGCTTACTCTTTTTGCGGTTCAGCGTGATGCTACGATTCCTGCGTTTTCGTTCGTTTCGATCAGATGACATAATATATTGAGCATGATTCTCGCGGAAGCCAGACTAGAACCGTGAAGAAGAGAGGGCGCCGGCCAGTAGGTCCTTAGGAAGAGCAGTTTCATATTCGCGATATGCGTCGGAGTACTTCAAAACCCATTGGTGTTTCTCGTTAACAATATCTTCTGCTGAACTGCCTATGAAATCAAAACACAGCCTGCCGTCATGTCGATCGTGAGATTGAAGACGAACATGGTTCGAACCAACGTGTTGTCCGAGTCCAATCAAGGCGGCCAACGCAGGGTTTAAAGGAGGGGTGTTCTGCGATACCAGACGCCAGTCGCCCATGGTCGCGGGCCGATCCTTTGTTCGAAGGGCAAGAGTGATGACCAATCGAGGGTTGCGTCGATTGGCGGTTGGGTATTCGAAATTTATTGCAAGTACATTTGCGTCAGCCGCGGTGTCTGTGAAAGTAGCGATCTCCCTCTCAAGAAAACGAATTCTCGTGTCGCGCTCGAATAGGAGTACTGGTGGCCTGCCCGATCTTTTGTACCATTTCATAAGTTAGTAATGGTTGAGCTTGCAAGCACTCCGATTCGATCAGATTTTGGTGGGCTGATCACCTCTGGCGCCGGTGGCCGATAGCCGAGCGACGAGTGCGGTCTGACCGTGTTGTAGTGGACCCGCCAACGTTCGATGACGATTTGTGCCTCCTTGAGGGAGTAGAAGATCTCGCCGTTGAGGCATTCATCACGCAGCTTGCTGTTGAACGATTCACAGTAACCATTCTCCCAAGGGCTGCCCGGTTCGATGTACAGCGGCTGGGTGCCCAGCCGTTCGAGCCACTTCCGCACCACAGTGGCGACGAACTCTGGTCCGTTGTCCGAGCGGATGTGCTCGGGTCTTCCGTGCACGAGCATCACATCGGCCAGGGTCTCGATGACGTCGAGACTGCGCAGTCGCCGCTCGACCCGGATTGCCAGGCTCTCCCGGGTGTACTCGTCGATCAAGGTTAACATCCTGACTGACCTGCCATCGTGCGTGGCCGCGCTGACGAAGTCGTAACTCCAGACGTGATTGGGCCGCTGCGGCCGCAGCCGCACGCACGCGCCGTCGTTCAGCCATAGCCGCCCACGCCGGGGTTGTTTCCGCGGCACTTTCAGCCCCTCGCGGCGCCAGATGCGCTCGACCCGGTCCTTGCCCACTAACCAGCCGGCGCTGCGCAGCAGCGCCGCCACCCGCCGGTAGCCGTAGCGGCCGTGCTGGCCGGCCAGTGAGATGATCGCCCGGGTCAGCTCATCCTCGTCGTTGCGCACTCTCGGCGTATAGCGCTGTGTCCCGCGCCACTGGCTGAGCAACCGGCACACGTGGCGTTCCGAGAGCGCGTATCGACGCCGGACGTTATCCGCTGCGCAACGCCGCCGCGCGGGGCTTACAAGTTTCCCCGCGCGACGTCCTGCAAGATCTGTTTCTCCAGCGACAGCTCAGCCACCAGCCGCTTGAGCCGCGAGTTCTCGCGCTCCAGTTCCTTGAGCCGCTTGGCCTGCTCCAGCTTCAGCCCGCCATATTCCTTGCGCCAGCGATAATAAGTCTGCTCGGTAATCCCCGACTCGCGACACGCCTGCGGCGTCCCCTTGCCGTTGGCTATCGACACCTCCACCTGCCGCAGCACCGTCACGATCTCTTCCGCCGTGTACCTTCGCTTCGCCATTCCCAGGGCCCTCCTGTTCCAGCTTCTCTAATTTGTCGGCTGGTACAAAATTCCCCGAGCAGGCCACTGGAACAACGCTAAACCAGTTCCATGCAAAAACGATCAGAAACGCTACTGCATAGGCCTCCATCATGGATAACGCGAGATCAAAGAACCCTAGTGGCGATCCTATTGCCCCCATTCCAAATTGATAAAATAGAAAAAAGGGAATCGATAGGGGAGGAATAAACTTAACTAAAACGGGGCGAAATGTCTGATAGGTCGCCGCCATCGCCCGCCTGAACCATTCACTAAGATACATAGGCTCACTTCTTCTTCGGACCAGATCGAACAGGCTAAAGTTTCGCGAGCCATAGCTAACTATCTCAAGGGCCCCCGTAACAGCCACACGGAAGGTGAGAGGCACTGGGCGATGCGCGCGACGGTCGCAATTTATTTTCCGGTGGCGAGAGCGCCCAAAAATCACTCAAATGAGAATTGGTAGCATCGAGTTGCTCTAGTTTGTCTAGCTGCATATTGAAGAAGGCGTCTACTGCGCCCTTTGTAGCAAAGCGAGAAAACTTCCCTACTAACCAGCCGCGCGGCTCTGGCGTTCCGCGTGGAACCTGACGCGGCACTGATGGGATGATTGTTTGCGCCCAGCGCGTGCGTGATGGCCACGCATCGAGCCCGACACCGGGCTTGGCTACGTATTTGGCGAGATAGCTCGAAAGCGCGCCGCCGAAGGTTGCAGCGAGGGATCCGAGGATAATGTTGGGCGCCATTCCAGGCATTTAAGCATTGCAAACTAGCGATTGTCGACAACCACCTAATGCCCCTTGTAGTGGGGACTATCCGGAACCCGACACCTAGAGGCCGAATCGCTACAATCGCACGCGACAGGCCGGCGTTCTGTTTTAGTGAGATTTGCGTGTCGTCTTTTGTTTACGGGATTGGGGATTGCGTTTGGCGTCGTGTGTTTGTTTTCGGACGGAACCCTCAAGCCAAGGCTCAAAGCGCTCAGTCAAAGGCGAATATACCCATACGTCCAAAGAACCCCATTGATCACCGAACTGATCGGTATAGCTGATGCGGAACCAAAGTCGGCAGAATTTTTCCGATTCGTTGATCGACGCTTGTTGAGCAATCGTGATCGGCTCGGAGAATTCGATTACGAAAGAGCGGGTTACATCCGGCCCCATAACCAACCCAAAGCTGGAATCTCTACCCTTCTCCGTTACGCGATAAAAGCTAGTTGGCAGTCCTTCCCTAGGGTATTCAACAAATCCTATTTCCCCATCAGCGATCAGGTGAGTGGCTGGAGTGAGACCGCTGTTTTTGTAAGACACCATTATCTGCGGCGACAAATCGGCCGCAAGGCGATCAACACCGGTCAGCACATCGGTAACGGTGACATACGCACGGTGCGTAATTCTTATGCTTTCCTGCGCAATGTCAGCTTGGCGACGTATAGCAAACCACTGGAATCCAGCGACGATCACTTAAGCAACAGTAACGTAAACAACCGCCCAAGATGGGGATGGTGGCCACCACGCCGCATCGGCGGATTCTTGCTGGCGATATCTGGCATTTTCCTGAGCTTGAAGGGTGCTCAGCGATTTGAGCAGCGCGGCTTCGAAGGACGACTGCGCCATCTGTGGTGGGTGCCGATCACTTACTTCATGATTTGCGTCGGCTTGAGGCTTTGCGCTTGATGCGCTTAGGAGCACGACCAGTGTCAACAGAACCAGCAGCAAGAACCTTCCCCACCAGCGCATCAAAGTTAACCTTTGCCGCCAGAACTTCCGGCGCCCTTTCTTCGAGGTGTTTGAGCAGCTGTTTGTCTGTCTTTAGCTTCGGCATCGATCCGCAGTATAACCCCGCTGGACGAGAGATGCCAAATCTCTCAATGCGGGGGTGTGCCTTATGGATAACGGAGCATTTATCGGCGTTATGCTTGGGCTATTTTTTGGCGGCTTCTGTTTCGGTTACGGAGGGTATTCGGTGCATACGGACTATCCGTTAATCGCTGTAATGTCTTACATATTCGGTGGCGGCTGTGTCGCAGCGTCAATAGTCCTTATCCTCCTGCGCATTGAACACTATCAACCGGCACGAATCGTCGCGCCCACACCAACTGCTTCGCAAGAGCAATCTGGCGATGCTAGTTCGCCTAGCCAAATGCGCAATGTTGACGATTTTTACAAAACCTACGACAACGCTTTACTGATTGAATTCGAAACAAATATTCGTAACCAGACGAATCAATATCCAAGCGGCCAAATCCGCGAGAACATTCTAATTCGCTTAATGGCAACCCTCATTATTTACGACCTGTTCGAGCGAACATGGCTTAATATATTTGGTAGTCAACTCAAAGCTTTACAGCGGCTCAGCACCACTCCCCTCAGCCTCGCAGAGTTAAGACAATATTATGAAGACGGCGTTATTAACAATACTCAGTTTTACGAGAAATATTCATTTGAACAATGGTTAACATTTTTGAGAAATTGGGTGCTGATTTTACAACAAGACAAGATAGAAATCACCGTACGTGGGCGAGAATTTCTCAAGTACATAGTGCACGTTGGTTACGATGTTAACCTTCGCCCTGGATGAGCAAATAGCTTTAGTTGAATCGGTTTGCCGGCCTCTTGGTGCTGAGGCCGCTGCCAGCGTGGCGAACTCAGCATCCTGCTATGATTTCATCGAAGATATCGGGGTTCTTGCGGTTGTTGTGGCGAAAAGAAAACTCATTCAGATAGAGCGGCAGATAATCTTTGCTCACGTTGTGATAGGTGCCAATCACGCCGCGTTTGAGCAACGACCAAAACGATTCAATCGAGTTGGTATGAACATTTCCGCGCACATATTCGCCGCGCGAATGATTGACGGCTTCGTGATGAATGCCATGCCCAAGATGGTTGTAGTCCTGATTCTCATCGGTTGCGACCAGCGTTACTTTGTCGCTGATAACTCTGCGAACGAATCCGGCAAGCGTCGGTGCATCCTGATCTCCGATGACTCGACAGACCACGTTGCCCTTGCGTGCAATCGCTCCAATAACGCCCGTTTTGAGATATCCGGTGCCGGTGCCAGCTTCACGTTGCTGACGGCTCTTTTTGGCCCAATGGCGATTCTTGTCCTTGCCCCCGATATACGTTTCATCGGCCTCAATCTCGCCGCTCAAAGGGAAGGCATCGCCACGCATCGCCGCACGGATTCGATGGCACATAAACCATGCCGTCTCATAGCTGCCAGTGCCGAGCATCCGATGGATTTGGAGCGCACTCATTCCTTTCTTGGAGTGAAACATCAGGAAAATGACCTTGAACCAGTCCCGCAGCTTGATGTTGGTATTCTCGAAGACGGTGCGCGTCAAAACGCTAAACCGATAGCCATTCTTGGAGCAAACCATGACCTCGCCAGTTCGCTTGTCAAGCGTCTCGACGCCGCTCTTGCAAACGTAGTGGAAGGGACGGCTTCCGAGCTTAAACGATTTTCCGCCACAACGCGGGCATTTGATAACGCCATCAGGCCAGCGTTTGTGCTCAAGAAAAGCCTTGCATTCCTGTTCGGTAGAGAAGCGATCCAGCAATTCACGAAAGGTCATTTGCTTCGCTGTCATGTTCATGATGAGGAATTATAAGCATCAGCCATATCGGTGTCAAGTATCGGATAGTCCCCCTTTTAGTGGCGATTTAGTTGGTATTGACAGTCACCGTGCGCTGCGCTAATATCCAATCATTATGCAGTCCTTTGAACAGTTCGATAAGCAGTTTCCGACTGATGACGCTTGCAAGGCTTACATTGTTCAGCGTCGTTGGCCGAATGGCGTTCAGTGCCCACGCTGCCAGCGCAAAGAGCGAGTGTATGCGCTCAAGACTCCGTATCGCTGGACCTGTTGCAACGCCGATTGTGGTGGCCGCAAAGGCTATCGTTTTTCGGTGACTACTGGCACCATCTTTCAGGATACCAAAGTCTCGCTTCGTCTCTGGTTCAAGATTGGCTATCTGATGCTGACCGCGAAGAAAGGCATCAGTTCGTTGCAGGTCCGCCGTGTTATCTTTGGCGAGAATTCCGGCACTGACTGGCGTACCGCATGGTACATCTGTCATCGCTGGCGTGCAGCCATGCAGGGCGATATGTTCCCAATGGGCGGTATTATCGAGGTTGACGAAGCCTACATTGGCGGCAAGGACAAGAACCGCCATTTCAGCAAGAAAAGCCGTCAGGTCCGCAACACCAAAGGCCCGCAGCCGTTCGGCAAGCGCGTTGGATTCGGCAAGGTCGGTGTGATTGGAGCTATCGAGCGCAAAGGCAACGTTGTTGCTCGTGTGATTGGCGGTATGGATGCGCGCACCATGAGCGGATTTGTCCGGACTCTGGCACGGGATCGCGTCTCGCTGGTCGTAACCGACGAAGCGCCAATCTATGAGAATTTGGGGTTGCCGCACGAAAGCGTCCATCATGCGAGCAACGAATACGTTCGCGGAAACGTGCATACCAACAACATCGAATCGTTCTGGTCGTTGCTCAAACGGGGCGTCGTGGGCACTTATCACAAGGTTTCAAAGGACTATTTGCCCTTGTACCTGAACGAGTTTTCGTATCGGCACAACAACCGAGACAATCCAGATGCCTTTGCGAATCTTATAGAAACGTGCGGTAACTAGCGGCCATCGCGTTCGCGCGCTACAATTCAGCGCTGATGACGCCGCAACCGAAAAAGAAAAAGCCGATCACCGAGAAGCAGCGCGAATCCGACGAAAAGCTAAGGGAAGAATTGCGTAACTTCGATCTAAAGAAATTCAATAAGGTTTTGGAGAAGGCGATACGACCCAAAAAAGAAGCGGCTAACCTCGCCAAAGATTAGCCGCCGACAATCACAAATCCACTTTGCGTTAATTAACTTTTAGCGCAGGTGTACTCGTGTTGCAAGAGTGGCATGTTTCCTCATGGGCAAAATTAAGGCATTGGCCCAAAGCTTCTTTAAGTGGATTGCTGAAATTGTCTTATCGACTTGGCTCACAACTGGCGGCCTTGTTGCTGTCATGACCTGGATGGCGAGCTGGTTTCACGCGATTGGTCCTATATGGTCGGACCGTGCAATTACCGCGCTCATTACACTTGCCATCATATCCGTTCCGAGTGTGATCCGAGCGCGGCTTTCGCGCAAGAAGCCACCACGGGATTCGCTGGACAATCAAATCGCACCGTCATCGGAACTAAGCGCACTTCTCACAAAAATGCTTTGTAAGTTAGAAGGCGCACAGGTAGCGCCGGGAATTTCAATAGCTCATTCGAGTATAAAGAACGTTACAATCATCAATCAGATTGCCCCGACTACGAGTCAACGAGGCGAAATAGATTATCAAGCCAATGTCGAAATAAAAATTGTCAAAGTAATGCTAGCAGCGAAGAACGCGACGTTTGCTACCATGACGGCCATCAAGATACCCCAAAGTGCATCCTCTGATGTAAAAAAGATTGAGTTAACCAGCGAAGCAAACGTCAAAGAACCAAAAGAATAAAGACTAAAGAACCCTATTCAGACAATTGCACAGCGAGTTTTTGCATAAAGGCCTTCACATGCTCCAAAACACTTAGGGCAATATGCTCGTCGTATGTCTCACGAGCATGCATAACGTGATTACGCCAGACATTCCGAAAGTGTCTGCACTCCATAGCGGCGGCCGAAAAAAACTTCTGCGCTTCCTCTTTTGAAAGACCTTTCGGCCAATTATCTATTACTCTGATTTTGGATTCGATTCCCTCGATTACATTTTGCCAATTCTCACGTTCAAATGGGACGCCCAGTTTTTCCGCGATTGCGCCAAGCCCGCGCTCGGCAGTCCGCATCGCATGGAAGACGCATGCGGTATTGTTGCCAGTTGCATAGCAATTCCCCGCTGCTTTGATGTCCTCGGCGGCTGATGGAAATTGGTTCGCTACTTCTTCACCAAACAGGGCGTGCTTATTGAACTCACCTTGTTGGTAATACTCCGTTTTATCCGATTCGATATACAAAAATACATTTTGCTTGATTGCATCTAATATATCTTCGCGGATCACGCGGAATTCATTTTTTACGGTCGACCAATAGATTGGTTTCCCAAAAGCAGCGCGAGTCCTTTTGATTCGATCGATAATTTTGTCGAGACCGAAACGTTGACATTCCTGCTCAGCAAGGTCGAGAAAGGATAGATAAGGGCCGCGCTTATCGTCTGGGACGTAAAAATCGGGCAGCTTTCTGCCGCCAATTACCTCAATGCCTTGAATGGAAGCATTGCGTTCCATGTTCTCAAGCCCATTAAGAACAACATGCAAATTCCTCGCGCTAAAGGGGATCATTTCAGCTAGATTTATCAGCCGAGAAGGCTCGATTATCCAAGGTGCTCTAATACTTCTGCACGCTGAGTTAGATTGAGCTTTATTATCTTGAATTTCAATTAATTCAAACATACTTCACCTTGACTGTCGATTGCAACTAAATCGCCCTTTTAGTTTACATAATATATCTTATGCGAAGTTAAATCGGCGACGCGGGAAAGCCGGGCGTTAGCCGGAGCCACATCAGAATGGCAGCAAAATCCCTACGCGCCAGGCGCAAAAGCAACGTCCGCCGTGAGCAAAGTCGGATCGCGCCGTGTGCAAAAGCCGTGTATGGCGTGAGCAAAGGCGAATCGCGGCGTCGGGAAGAGACATACTCACCGTGGATAACGGCCACGTGGGCGTGCGGAAAAGGATTATGCGGCGTGGGCAAAGGCGAATCGGGCCACCCCGCTCGCACGCGATGACGTCTGGACGGCACGCAGGGTTCAATGCTGTCGCGGACCTGATTGGCGCGGCGCCCCTGCCCTATTGCCTTGAGTGCTGTAGCCGCCGGCCGTCTCTACGCACCTGTTACGCGCCGGGTCTGTTACGCGGCGCGGCGGTTACATGACGGTTCAGTTGAAATTGCAGGTACCATTCGCGGTGGTATCGATGTTGTGCGGAAACTGCTGGGTCGCAGGGGATCCCAGATGAGTAGGAAAGCTCGCCCCGTTCTCTTGCATTATGAACGGCTGCACCGATTGACCGGACCTGCTGCCAATCATGAATTCGAGTTGGTTCATATTCGCCGGGTAGGCTTGGGAATAGTCGGTGGCACCGCCATAGGGCGCACAAGTCGTAGGACCGGAGGGTGCGTAGCCGCCGGCGACGTCGATGGTATAGAGGCCGCAGCCGTCGGCCGGACATGAGTAAAGCGATTCGCCGGCAGAGGTATCGAGGCACGGGGCGGAAGTACTACCGGCGCATCCGGGAGTGCCCAGCGGCGAGGCGCCAATCGCATTGGGCTCCGTCTGTTGCACCTGGATGAAGAGCAGGCCATTGGCAGCGTCGTAGTAGAAGGCGTTGGGATCGAGCACCGCTGGCAGCGGCGCGCCGCCGGTCACATCGATACCGGTGAGGGTCTGGACGGAGCCGCCTGCAGGCGCCGCGGGACAGTTGAGCAAGTTGGAGGGGTTGGAGAAGTCGAGGCCCTGGCAGGATGGCAACTGGATGTAGAAGTAAGGCATTATCAAGGGCAGAGTGCCGCCGGTGTTCGACCATGACTTGCGACCGAGCATTACGGCAAAGTCACTTGCGGAAGATGGGGCGGTGCCGCTCGCAGTCTTGTAGCAGATACCCAGCCTGATGCTGAATGCGCGCGTGATAGTGGCGTCGGCGGAGCTAACCGTGGCGGTCGCGTTGCCGGACAAGGTTGCAACGGTGCCGGACACGGCGGTGATGGTGGCCGCGAGATCGTTATTCGGCCCGGAGCCGGCGCCGGCGACTATCACCCCGGAACCGATGTCGGTGGCGACGAAACTGGCGCTCGCCGAGGTAAGCATATTAGTGCCGGTGGTGATCGAAGCGTCGGCGACCGAGCGCTGGTTGATTTCGTGAGAGACCGATGCATCCACCAGGCCGAGGTCGATGAAGGACGGAAAGGCCTTGCTCGACTGCATGGTATAGCCGAGCCGGTTGATAACCTTGGGCTCGTAGGAGCCCGTGCCATTGCGCCCGGCCAGGCTCAAGCACGAATGATCGGCGGCACAGGGGACCAGTTCTAGTCCCTGAGGATTGCCCGCGGTTTTGGCGCCGAGGTTGTCCACATCATATTGCTGCACGCCGACATAGTCCTTCTGATCCTTGGTGATATAAACCTGGTTGACGTATAGATTGTCGACCGTGGGCTGAGTCAGCGCGTTGATTTCGAGCGTTCCGTAATCCTGCGGACTGATTAAGGAGCTGGCGCGCCCTTCGAAGACCTCGTCCTGCGGCCCCGTCGCCTCGCATTCATCGACCGAGTTAGGCGTACCGAGGAACGGAATATTATTCAGCGAGATCGAGAATTTGTTGGGGATTTCGGCGCCGTTCGAATCGATCACGCAGTATCCGCTGAGGCTGCCGTCACGATCGAGAATTACAGTACCCTTATCGCCATCGACGAAAGGCCCCTGGTTAACCTCTTGCGTGTAGACCTGATGGCGCAGGTCGACGTTCTCGAAAATCATATGCTCGCTGTACTGGGTCGGGGGATAGTTGTTGACGTTCGACTGGAACCATCCAAACGCCGCATCCCCTTCGTAAACGAAAGGATTGGACACCCCGATCGAGTTGTTGATGTTGGCACCGGGCATCGTGGCCGAACTGGAGTAGGCGCAAAGGAATGAGGCGTCGGCATCGGTGAGTTCACCGGGCCCGGGCGTCGACGCGGTGCAGGCGGTCTGGATGGCGGAAGTGGTGAGGCCGATACCGGCGACATCGCGGAGGAAGTTGACCATGCGATCGTTTTCCAGCCGGGCGGGCCCGTCATAGAACATGTAGCCGTACTCATTCCAGTAGGGTTGAGGAAAACCGCGGCCGCCGTAATCGTCGCCGACGCATCCGTGGAGGCCGTCGTTGCCCCAGGGGCCGGCAGGATTCTGGGTCGGAGTGATAGGACACGGGCCCCATCGCGAGGGATTATTCTGACTCTCGCCGATCACCACCGAGTTTTCCAGCAGACCCCACTCCCCTGCCGGAGAGCTTTCAGGTCCACCGCCCGAGACCAGCGAGATGCTCTCGCGATTGGTCGCGAAGCGCGAGTTGTCGACGACGAAGTAGTTCGGACGCATCCAGGCACCAAAGTAGCGATTGCGGGTCGCGGTCAGGCCGTCGAAAGTCGTCAACTGATCGAGATTTGACGAATCCTTGGGCTGGATGTTGTTGAGATTGAAGCTGTAACCGGGACTGAGGCCGTAGGAGGCGTCAAGTCCGACATAGCATCCGTGCAATCGATTGTTGAGAAAAGTACCGACCGGCCCGGTCTGAACCGGTTGTGCGGGCAGGTAGAGCACGCCATTACCGTTGCCCTGGCATCCGGCGATCGAGTTGCCGGTCAAAGTGGCGCTGATGTTGGTGATGTAAAAGCCGGAGGCCGGCGCTTGCGCATAAGTGCCGGTGGTGGGGTCGGTAAACGGAATGTTGTATCCGTCGTAGCCGATGACTTCGGCGAGATTATCGCCGAGCCAGAACTTATCGAGACGCGCTGCAAGCTGGCCTGAGGTCAGGTTGCAGGGTCCGGCCTGGGACTGGTTGTTCGCAACATTACAAGTGCTGAAGCTGTACTCCATCGCGCCGACGCCGAGGTCGTGGTCGAAGCCGATCGCGGTCGCGGAGCCGTCGGCGAGATCATAGAGATGGCCGACCGCGCGGGCGATCACGTTGCCGTTGATCTTCAATCCGTTGGGGTTGTGTCCGCCGCCGGCCGTGCTGAGCACGATACCGTGATTATAGCTGTGATGAATGGTGTTGAATGCGATATCGCCATCGTTGGTGTGATTTGTCGGCGCGGTGGTCGCGCCTGTCACGCTGATCGGATAGCTGCCGGTGATATCCTTGCCGAAGTTTTCGATCTCGACACCCTCCATCTGGAAGGTTGCGCCGTCGGCGACCGAAATTTCGCCGCCCCAGTGTTCATCGATCGGCCCCATATTGGTCCAGGTGACGCCGCCGTCGACAACCGTAGCGCCGGTGGTGTTCGGGAAGTTGGGGGGATTGGCACCCGAGTGTCCGCCGACCGAGGTCGCCTGGAACGCATAGGTGGTTATGACTGGGGTCGCACCTCCCGACAGCGCTTGACCCTGGATGACTTGATTCGTCGCATAGGTGTGACCCGGCCACCAGAACGGAAGATCGGTTTGCGAAGAAGTAAGCTTGATGCTGCGCGTAACCAGGCCGACTTCTGCCCGCTCATCGACGCCGTAATTTTGGGTCGCGGTTTCGCAAAACGACGCGGGCAGCGGCTTGCCGTCGGCATCCTTGCAGTTCGGGTCGAGAGTGTTATCGGGGGCGGGACCGCCGAAATGATAATCGGTCAGATTCTGGACCAGCTGAATGGTCGTAATGTTGGTGGTGGCGTTGTAGCTGTGAGCCGCGGCGATTTGAACGAACTCGCCGCCGTCGGGTGTGAAGTCGGTGGGCGCGACTACGATCCAATCGTTGGGCTGCCAATCGAGCCGGCCTGCAACCTGGATAGTCGTTGTGCCGTCCGGCACCGGAACCTTTGCGCCGGGCGTCGCGGGACCGGCGGGCGCGGCCAGGTAAGTCCAACTCGGGTCCGCAGCGTACTGGTTGAGTGGCGTGCCTTTTTCACCGTACATGGAAAGGCTGCCGCCACTCTTGACGGTGATGCCTTTGGGAATCGAAGGTTGCGGAGGATTGCCGGTGAAGTTGAGCACGACTTGATCGGTGATCGCGTGATTTCCGGTCGGGCATAACGGCGTCCCTATCCGCAAGGCTCCACCGCCATCGACCAGGATGCCCGAGGTGCTGAGCATCAGCGGCTGGTTGTCGGGAAAATAGAGGATGCCGCCCGAATCGATCGTAATCGCGCCGAAGGCGTTGGCGCCGGTGAAACTTTTATCGACGTAAACATCAGGACCGCATCCACCGGACCCGATCATAAGGTTGCGGTTGCTGTCGGGTGTGCAACTTGAGAGCGCGATACGGGACGGTGGACTACCCGCGGCCTCGGACCGGCCGTAGCGCGCCTCCGTGAACGCCTGAGAGCAAATCGAGGGTCTGGGTGCAGGCGCGGGAGCTAAGCTGCCGACATCCGAAGACGAGTTGCAAGCCGCCAGTGTTGCCAGGAATGAAAGCGCGAAGAGAGGAAGCCAGCAATGAGGTTGTATTGGCAATATTTTTGACCAGATCGAATTGTCGATTTATCACTCCAATGAGTTTTATCTCTCAAATGGCGCCACTTACTAGTCCCTTGGCGGAACCGGCGTCAACTCGACCCGCACTCCCACGATAGTGAGCGGTAACCGGCGCCGTCGGCGGGCGGGCCGAAAAGGGAATGTTTCATGGGGGCGCTGGCGAATCCGCTGGCGCATCTCTATCATGTTGCATCGAAATGCAAATCAAATACCGACGCTCACCGATTGGTCTCGCTGGCATTCTAGCGGCGATGGTCATTTCACTGGCGGTTCTGGTTGCCGCCCTCGCCCTGCCCGCCCGGGCCGAGGAATCGGGTGCAGACGCCGCCTTGAAGGCGGTCTTGCAAAAGCGCCTGCTGGTTCCCGACATCAAGGATATCGAGCTGGGGCCGCCGAAGCCTGGGCCGTTTCCCGGGATGTCGAGCCGAACGGTGATGCTGTCGAATCCGGAGGCGAAGAATCTGAAGGTGGAGATCGAGATTTTCACCAACGCGGGGAGCAAGAAGTTGATCATCGCCCAGCATTTCGCGGTGGTTGATACCACTCATCCGTGGGAAGAGATCGATCTGAAGAAGCTCGACCTGGCCGACCATGCGACACTCGGACCGGCGGGTGCACCGATCACGATAATCGAATTCGGCGACTTCGAATGTCCGTACTGCGCGCGGGCGTTCAGCGAAATCGAAACCCTAGTCAACACGACTTACAAAGGCCGCGTGCGGCTGATTTGGAAGAACTTTCCGCTCAACATGCATCCGTGGGCCGAACAGGGAGCGGTGGCGGCCGAATGCGCACGCGAGCAGAACCCGGCGGCGTTCTGGACCTTCGCGCGCAACCTGTATCATGACCAAACCGCGATCACGCCGCAAAATCTGCGCTCGCATATCGACGACTACACCTCCTCGCTGGGACTCGATGCGAAGTCGATGAACGCGTGCATCTTGGGCAAGACGGCGGAAAATCTGGTCCAGCAGGACGTCAAGGACGGAAAGGCGATACATTTGAACTCGACGCCGACGTTCATCATCGACGGGACCCCGGTGATCGGATTGCCGAGCAGCAAGGTGTTCGATTTCGTTATCCAATCGAAAATGAAGGAAGCTCACGCGGCGAAATAAGCAAAGGCGCGGCGACAGCGGGTGCGCTGCACCGAGTAGCCGTGTCAGAAAGCTTAGCGGCGAACTTGCGCCAGAGTCGCGCAAAAATCGCGGCGCAGTACGCACTAGAATCGCAGGAGCGGATTAGCTGGCGCGTTGCGGACGTCGAAGCGCGGAGACGACCCGTGAGTCAGCCCGGGCAGCTAGTGGGACGACGCTGCGGGGGTTGCGGCAGACGGCTTCGCGGCGGGCGGTGAAGCGTTGTGCACGGCTTCGACGGAACTCGACTCGGTGGGCGCAGTGGCTTCGTTCGAGGCGGTGGGTGAAGCACCCAGATCGGCGAGTTCGGCGACCACTTTGGCATGATTGCGCGCGTACGGATTGGCGGCAAGGTAGGTGCGATAGGCGGCGATGGCGCCGGTAGTATCGCCCTGCTCCGCCAAAGTGCGCGCAGCGCCGAGTTCGGCGGTATTCTTTTCTGGTCCGGGTTTCGCAGCGGCTTGCGCATAGGCATCGTGAGCCTTTTTGAAGTTGCCGAGGTTCTCGTAGGCAACGCCTAACTGAACCAGTGCCATACTCCTGAAGTAGCGCTGATTACCGCCGGCGAGGTAGGCTTCGAGCGCGTCGCGGGCCTTGGCCGGGTCATTTTCGCTCATGAAAGCGCTGGCCGCGTAGAGATGCGCTAGGTTTGCGAGCTTGCCCGAGCCGGATTGTGCAAGGGTCTCGAAGCTCTGCCCGGCGGTCTTGTAGTCCTTGTGTTCGAACGCGGTAAGGGCGTCGTAGAAGCGATTGGCGACGACCTGATTCTGGTGCGAGCGGTAGAAGAAATAGGTAAGGATCACAGCGATCAGCGCGATCGAGACGGCGGCGCCGACGATCACGCGGACGAGGTTGTTGAGGAGATAGTCCCCGATGCGATCGACCGTCGTGACGAACTCGTCGGGGGCCTTGAGATCCTTGGTTTTGATTTTGTAGTGCGAGGTTGCCATCGGGGGTGGTTACACGCCCTGCCCTGCGGCCCTTGGAGGGGGCCGACGGGCGCGCGCGCGATTATCGGGTGCGCACGAGGCGCTCACATTTTGTATTTGAAATCCTCGGGCGACATTTTCTCGAGGATCTCGGACCATTTGTCGCGCGAGACACTGGCGAGGTTCTTGTCGGAGACTTCGGCTTCGGCGGATTCGTTGGCGGCGGCTTCTTGGAGTTCGCTGGAGACTTCGAGCACGGCCTTGGCAACGTAGATTGGGGACTTGGTGCGCAAGGCGACGGAGATCGCGTCGGACGGCCGGGAATCGATATGCAGTGCGCCACCTTCGCGGGTCTTGAGCTCGATGCGGGCGAAGTAGGTATTTTCCTTGAGTTCGGTGATCTCGACGGCTTCCACCGTGGCTCCGAGTTCGCCCAGGAGATTGCGAATGAGGTCGTGAGTCATCGGGCGCTGCGGCTTGATGCCTTCAATTTCGGTGGCCATCGAAGCGGCCTCGAGCGGGCCGATCCAGATGGGAAGATTGAGCTTGTTGTCGGGGTCCTTGAGCACCACGATGGGCATTTTCGTGGTGGGATCGAGGGTTAAACCGCCAACGATCATGAGAATGAAATCTTCCTTGGGACCGGTCATAAATCGACTCTTCCGCACCATACCGGGGAAGCCGCAATACCCAGAACGCTCAAGCCGCGCGCCTTCAAATATTTTGGACCAAACAGGCTTGATGGTCAACCTGAGGGTCCGCAAAAGCAATTGGCAAGCGCGTTTTAGCGCGGAACCAGCTGATCGATAACTCGATAAAGCTGATTGAGATTGCGGCACTCCTCCACCAGGTCGCAGTGAATTGCGTACCGTTCCATCTCGCTGTCGCCGAATCCCCACGTGTTGCGGCTTTCCGGGTTTAGCCAGATAACCCGTCTTGCGCGCTGCCGGATCTCGCGCAGACACCAGTCATGCGGCAAGTTGTAGTTGTTGCGCGCGTCGCCGAGGATGATGACCGTGGTCCGCTTGTTGACGGCGCCGATGTGGTCGCTGACGAAGTTGCGGAACGAGCGGCCGAAGTCCGAGTGCGCGTAGACATTAATGATATCACCCTTGAGCGCGACGTCGAGAGCTTCCTTGACGTCGTTGGTGCGAAAACTTTCGGTGACCTCGCCGACGTCGGCGACGAAGACGAAGCTGCGCACGCGGGAGTAGAGGTCCTGGAGCGAATAGACGAACTGGAGCATGAAGCGTGAGGCGTTGCGCACGGAATCGGAGACGTCGCACATCACGAGGATTTGAGGTTTTTCGCGTTTGCGGCGTTCGAACTTGAGGTTGAAGGGGACGCCGCCGTTGGCCATGTTGGCGCGCAGCGTGCGTTTGACGTCGAAGCGGCCCCTTTTCATACGCTTGCGGCGCACGGCAATGATATTTTTGAGGCGCTGGGCGAGGCGGGTCACGGCCTCGCGCATTTTTTCGAGCTCCTCATCGCTCAGATAATAGAAGCTCTTGTCGCCGAGCTGATTCATGCGCTGTTCTTCGCGCGCCTTCATGTCGCGTTTCTCGCGTTCCTGGCGCACGTACTTGCGGATAATGTCCTCGAGCATTTTGAGGCGGCGGTCGAGGTACTCCTCCATCTTGGCCTTCATGCCGGCGCCAAGGTCGAGTTTTTCGAGTTGCTCGCGGAGCTCCTTGATCTCCTGTTCGATCTTGTCGAAGCCGAGCGCCCGCGCCAGCGCCCGCGCGAAGTAGTTTTCCTCGATAGTGCGCTGAATACCCTGCATCCGCACGGCCCGCGCAGCCTCGCGCATCATGCGCTCGAGCTGGCCGTTGTTGTTTTGCAAAAGCTGCTTGGCTAGTTCGGAGAGCTCCTGGCCGTGCTCCTTCAACATCTCGTCCATGTCGTCAAGGAACTGCTGGAAGTCCTGGTCGGACATCGAGAGCGCGTCCTGCACTTCTTTGCTGGCGCCCTTGATGATCTCGCCGAGGCCGGAGAAGTACACGTCGAACAGTTCTTCGAAGACCGGCAGCTCGCTCGCGCGCTTGATCATGGTGGCGCGCAGTGCGGCGCGAAAAAGTTCGCGTTCGCCGAGGCCGGTAACGTCGCTGGCGGCAACCGCATCGAGCGTTTCGGCAAGCGAGACACGGATACCGTTCTGCCGCAGCAGGTTGGCAAATTCGACCAGCTTATCTTCCATCGTATGACTCGCCCCGTCGGGCCGCACGCGCACGGTGCGGCGGCGGTGCTAGTTGAGGAGATCCTTGTCGTCGGCGCTGCCGGTGGACTCGGTTCCGGGACGGCGCGTACGGGCCTTGCGCAGGTATTCCTTGAGCTCCTCCTGGGCCTTGCGCACGTCGCCCTCGTACTTGACGATGGTGTCGAGGGTCTCGTCTACCAGCGCGTTGTCGAGGCTCTGGACATTGAGCAGCGTGAGCGCCTTGACCCAGTCGAGGGTTTCGCTGATGCCCGGGGTCTTCTTCAAGTCGATCTTGCGCAGCGCCTGCACTACGTTGACGACTTCCTCGGCCAGCTTCTCGGCCGCGTCCGGCACTTTGAGGCGGATGATGGCGAGTTCCTGTTCGCGGCTGGGGAAGTCGATGTAGAGATGGAGGCAACGGCGCTTGAGCGCGTCGGACATCTCGCGGGCGTTATTTGAGGTCAGAATCACGAGCGGGATTTTCTTGGCCTTGAAGGTCCCGATTTCGGGCACGGTGACCTGAAAATCCGAGAGCAATTCGAGCAAGAAGGCCTCGAATTCGGCGTCGGCCTTGTCGATCTCGTCGATTAGGAGCACGACCTGCTCCTCGGAGGTAATCGCCTTCATCAGCGGGCGCGGGAGCACGAAGCGCTCCGAGAAAAACACCTCGTCCTCGCTGGCGATACGTTCGACCGCTTCCGCCAGCCCGGTGGTGCCGACCAGCACTTCGGTGACCTTGTCCTTGAGAATCTGGGTATAGAGCAGTTGCTTGGCGTACTCCCATTCGTAGAGCGCCTTGCCCTCGTCCAGACCTTCATAGCACTGGAGTCGAATCAAATTTTCGCTGAGCGACAACGCAAGCACTTTGGCCAGGTCGGTCTTACCGACACCGGCAGGGCCCTCTACCAGCACCGGTTTCTGGAGGGCGTTCGCCAGATAAATGACGGTCGCGATGCGCCGGCTGGCGATATAGTCATGCTTGGTGAAGCGTTCGATTACGTCTTCAATCGATGAAAACATTCAACCTCCTCGGTCGCTGCGGCTGGCCGCGCCGTGCCGCGCAATCATAGTTCATTAGCATGACGATGGGCGACTGCAAACCCGGATCGCTATTCAAATGTGCAATTCTTCGAGCACCGGCTGGCGGCGAGCGAAGCGTTCGCAGCAGAGCGCGCCGGCGTCGAATTTCCGGTAGCGTCCATCGGCGATTAATTCGGACAGGGCCTGTCCGGCGCCGTAGGATTGCATCACGCCGCGGCCGCTGAACGAATGCGCCTCGTAGACCTGCGGTGCGGCCTGTCCGACGATCGCGCTGCGGTCGGGACTGACCTCGTAGAGCCCGGCCCATCCCCCGGCGTGGCGCATCCGTTCGCAGCAGTTCATGCGCGCGTACATGCGGGGCCAGATTTCGTCGAAGAAAAAGGGCTCGCCGTCGTAATTGAAATGGCGGCCGGGTGGTGTGTCCGGGGGCGAATAACCGGCAAGTATGTGCGCGCCCTCGTTATGAAAATAAACGCCCGAGGTATCGACAATCATGCCATAGGCGGCAAAATTGGCCGCGCGATTATCGACCAGGCAAATCTGCCGGCGAAGCGGCTCGCTGTAATTCTTGAGCCCGAAGAGCGCCAGCGCGTTGTCCGACCATGCGCCGGTCGTAATTGCGACCGCGTGGGCACGCAGTTCGAAGGGCCGGCCCGGCGGGTCCCCTGCCCCATCGTCGTCGGTCATCAGGCGGGCCAGATCCTCGTCGGTCAGCGGCGCGTCCGCCTGCACGCATTGAAGCCGGACTTCCCCAACGCTAACGGAAGCGGCCTTGAAGTAAACTCGATCGAGGAACTTCGCGCCGCCGGCGATTGCCCGCGCGCGGTAATGCTGCTTAAGGAGATTCGGATTGATCAGTCCGTCGGCGGACGACCAGGTCGCGCCCGCAAGCCCTTCGAGCCGATCGATTTCGGGAACGCGGCGATTCACCTCGGCAGGCGTCAGCGCCTCGATCGGATGTCCGAGCGCACGTTGCATTTCGAGATGCTCGCAGGCCTTCGGCCAGGTGGCGGCATCGTAAAGCCAGAGGTAACCCTTCTGGCGGAAACCAACCTCGTCGCGGATACTCTCGTAGTAGCGAATCGAATCGCGGCAGAGCGTGACATTAACCGGTTGCCACCAGGTCGCGCGCACACCGCCGGCGTTCTTTTCGCTCGAACTCAGGCGTCCGCTGAGATCAATATCGGCGACCGCGACACGGATCCCCCGCTGCGCCAAGCCCATCGCCAGGGAACTGCCGATGATGCCGGCGCCGATGAGGACGACGTCGTAACGATCGTTGGCCGCCACGATTCAATAATAGCAAAGGCGTGCGATGCGCGCCCCTTGTGCTGACCGCGTCGGATTTGCGACTTTTGGAGCGCCATGTGTACGCTCGCAATCTATTTTCAGATGTTTGGCAATTATCCGGTGGTCGTGGCGGCGAATCGCGACGAATTTCTCAATCGTCCGGCGTTATCGCCGACTCCGCTGGGCGAGCGGCCGCGAATTATCGGCGGCAAGGATTTACGCGCGAGCGGGACCTGGCTTGGAATCAACGAGCATGGGCTGGTGGCGGGCCTGCTCAACCGGCGCCTGGCCGACAGTGGCCCCAACGATACGAATCTGCGATCGCGCGGATTGCTGTGCCTTGACGCCCTGCAACATTCGAGCGCGGAGGACGCCGCGCATTTCCTGGCGAACCAGCGCGCGCGCGAGTACAACGCCTTCAATTTATTGATGGCGTCGCGGGAGGCCGCGTTCGTCGCGTACAATCGCGGCGGCGAAATCGAAATCGTGAAGCTCACCCCGGGGCTGCATCTGCTCACCAACGCCGACGTTGACGATTTCGAATGCCCGCGAATCAGCCGTTCGTACGGACGCTTCGCCGAACTCGCGAAGCGCGAGGATTTCACGCGCGACCCGGTGGCGCAACGGGGGGAGCTGGCGAAGCTGCTGGCGGACCATTCAACCCAGCTCGACGCGCGCACCGGCCGTCCGAACTCGTTGTGCATGCATCTTGGCGAGTACGGCACGCGGTCCTTGAGCCTGATCTTCATGGCACGCGATTCGGCGTCGGTCGAACATTACTTCGCCGCGGGACCGCCCTGCACCACGGCCTACGAATCCGCCGCGGTTCCGTAGGCCGCGGCGAAATCGGCAACAACGCGAAGGTCAGTCCGCGGCCGTCGAGATCCATGCGCGAGCCGCGGCGGTTTCGCTTGTGGCGAAAACCCTCATCTGGCCGGGCATCACGAAGCGGAAGATATTTATCGCGTGTTTGATCCAATCGACGTCGGTGACGACCGCCACGCGCTCCCAGCGCAGGATATACTCGGCGCCGATTTTGAAATCCTCCCACATCGCGCCGGGCTCCATCCCTGAGAATTGCGCGCCCAGTTCGTAGTAGCAGCGGATTTTCTGATGCCGCTTCAGGGTCAGATCAACTTGCGGTTCGAGGATGTCCTGGTAATCGCGCCGAGTCACGACGCCGGTGGCCGCAGCCGCGACTACATTGTCAGGGAAACCGGTCAGTATCTCGATCATGTCGTCCTCCGCATTGTTCCAAGCGGCGCCTGCCGCGCGGATTTCGCGCGCGCAGCCGAACGGGCCGCCGTCATCGAAAAGGCCCGCACTCCCTATCAACAGTGTTGGTGCGGCTCGACCCGGGGTCAAGGAGCAATTTCAGCCGTGGAGGAGCTTCGGTTTTTTTGGCTTGCGGGCATAATGCGTCGGATCCGGAACTCCCGCCTCGAGAAACCCTTCGACCCGCTCGGCGCATTTGGTGCACGCACCGCAATGCACGATACCCGCCGGCCGCGCACAGGAGACGGTCAACTCGAGCGGCATTCCGGCACCGGCGCGTACCACGTCGGCTTTGCTTTTGCCGGCAAAGGGCGTGCGAATAGCGAGCTTGATGCCGACGCCGAGCTCGACCGCACGGGAGAATGCACGGAAGAATTCGGGGCGGGCGTCGGGGAACGGATTGCTTTCAAGCGGCGCCATCGCGATTTCACCGATTCGGTTGCGGGCGCTGAAGATTGCGGCCTTGGTCAGTAGGGTGAAGTTGCGTCCGAGGATGTAATTGGAAGCGAGCGAGGCGTTATAGCCGGGCACTTTGCGGCCGGTCACGCTCCAATGGTCGCCGGACAAATCGCCCATCGGGAGCTTGAGCGCCGTAACCGGCTCGACGTTCGGCATCCGCAGCGTGCGGACAAACCTCCGCAGCGTCGCCAGTTCGTCGCGCTCCCAGCTCAGGCCGGCGCGAATGTATACCGGGAAGACCTGGCGCCCGGTTCGCGCGATCGCGCCGAGCATCACGGAGCTGTCGAGTCCTCCGCTGGCAAGAATCGTGATACGCCCGGCGACCGGGGTGATTTGATAGCCGTCGGGTACGTTTGCGGTTTGCTTGGATGTGCGTGCCAATTTGTTCCACTCAATTGAGGAGGCGGCCACCCTCGAGCATCAGGGTCGAGCCGGTTGCGAAATCGGTTCCTTCGCATAGAAAAAGTACCGCGCGCGCGACATCGGCGGGCGTGCCGAGGCGCTTGGTCAGGGTGGCCTTGCGCAGGCGCTCGATCGCGGCGGCGTCGTAGTCGTCGGGCGGCATCACGGGGCCGAGCGCGATACAGTTCACCTGGACTTCGGGAGCCAGCGCCCGGGCCATCGCGCGCGTAAGCCCGATCAATCCGGCCTTCGAGACCGAGTACGGAATGTAGTTCACATAGGGACGGATGGCGGCGCCATCGCCGAGGTTGATGATTTTGCCGGCGCCGCTGCGGCGCATCGCCGCGCCGGCGAATTTCGCCAGGAAGAACGGCGCCTTCAAGTTGGTGTCGAGGTCAGTGTCCCAGTCGTGCTCTGAAATTTCTTCGAGCGGTTTGCGGATGAAGACCGAAGCGGAATTGACCAGCACGTCAATCCTGCCAAAGGCCGCGATCACGTCTGCGATAAGTCGTTCGATTTCGCTCACGCGCTCGAGGTCCGCCGCCATGGCCTGTGCGCGCCCGCCGGCACCGGCGATCTGCGCGACCACCGCTTCGGCTTGCGCACGCGAATTACGGTAATGAACGGCGAGTATCGCGCCGCGCTCGGCCAGCGCGATCGCAATCGCCCGTCCGACGCGGCGGCCTGCGCCGGTGACGAGCGCGACTTTTCCCTCGAGGTCCATCGCTCAGGGCGGCGAAGCGGCGTTCGCGGGCGCGGCTCAGGAGGCCGCAACGATCGCGCGCAACAGCGCCAGATTGTCGGAATGACCGGTCTTGGACGCCGTCACATGGCCGATCAGCGGGCGGCCGAGAAGAAAGAGGTCGCCGATCAGATCGAGCACCTTGTGGCGGGCGAATTCGTCGGGAAAACGCAGCGTGGTGTTCACGACTTTCTCGTCATCGACCAGGATCAGATTATCGAGGCGGCCGCCGCTGGCCAGTCCCATCTGCGCGAGCTTGTGAAATTCATGGACGAAGCCAAAGGTGCGCGCGGGTGCGATCTCGCGGACGTAATCGTCGGGTGAGGTCAACTCGAAATGGACGTGCTGGACACCGACCGGCTGCGGATAGTCGAGCGTATAGTCGATGATGAGGTGGCGGGCGGGTTCGATACGAATGAACTCGTTTCCAGCGCCGACCTGGATAGTTCTGGTTACCGCGATCGGTTCGACCGAGGGCGACTGGTTGCGGATTCCGGCGTCGCGCAATTGCCGGCAATATTCCTGCGCCGATCCGTCAAGCGCGGGCAACTCGTCGTCGGTCTTGACCAGGAGGTTGGTAATGCCGAGTCCGTGGAGCGCGGACATCAGGTGTTCGACCGTGCGAATCGAATGGCCGTTGCCGCTGAGGGTGGTGTTGTAACCGGTCTCGGTCACGTTTTCGATATGCGCCGTAATCGCGGACTGATCGGCGAGCGAGGAAAATACGATTCCCGTATTTGCCCGGGCGGGATGAAGTATCACGCCGGTCTTGAGCCCCGAATGGAGCCCCTGCCCCGCCAACACCACCGATTCCTTGATAGTGCGCTGAGGGCGCGCGACAGCACTGACCGCGGGCGCCTTCGCCCGTGCGGCGACCGTTTCATTGGCGAGGTTGTCGGGCCCCCGGCTGCCGCCGGTCTCACCCGAAAGCACCCGCCCAATCGAGGCGAGCAATCCCGCCACCGAGAATGGTTTTTCGAGGAAGTCCTCGGCGCCGAGCCGCGTCGCAGCGACCGCGTTCTGAATATTCGCGTGGCCCGAGATCATGATAACGCGCGTAGCCGGCCGCTCTGTCTTGATCCGCCGCAGGAGTTCGATACCGTCGAGCTCGGGCATCCAGACGTCGAGCAAAACTATCTCCGGGCGTTCGCGGGCGATAATCGACATCACGCCGGGCGCGTCGCCGGTATCGAGGACGCGAAAGCCCTCGTCGCTCAGAATCCCGCGCAATGAAGACCTGATCCGCTCCTCGTCATCCACCACCAATACGGTCGCATTCACTGTAACTCCTGCCGTCGCCGGTCCTTGCTTTAAATCTTGAGTGTGAATTTTGCTAATGAATCCCGCAGCCGAAGGCCCGCCGAATCGGAAACCTCGCCGGGCTCAATGGCCGCCCGCGCGGAATCTGCCGGGTGGGCAAAATTTATACGAAAGTGTCAGCAAATTGTTGGTCCTTTACCGGAAACTCTACCACGAATCTACTTCCGCGCGGCCGGTTTTCGTGAACCCGCACGAAGCCGTGATGATCCGTCACGATCGTCGCGACAATCGCAAGGCCAAGACCGGTGCCGCCTTTCTTGGTGGAAAAATACGGCTCGAAAATGCGCGTGCGATTGCGCCGCTCGATTCCGGGGCCATTATCGCATACTTCGAGCGTCACCACACCGGTCTGCGAATCGACTGCGGTGCGCACTTCGATGCGTGCGCGTGCGCCGTCATGAATCACGCTGAGCGCTGCCGCGACCGCATTGTCGAGCAGGTTGACCAGCGCCCGCTTCATCGCCTCGCGATCGAGCGCGACTGGGGGCAGATGGGGGGCCAGCGACATCTCGAAATCGACGGCCGGATTGGCGTCGCGGAAATTGCTGACGGTCTCTTCGGTCAGCGCGTTGAGATCGCCCGGCACGGGATTCAACTGCGGCATCCGGGCGAAAGCGGCAAACTCGTTCACCAGCCGCTTCAGGTCTCCGACTTCGCCGATAATCGTGCGCGTACATTCGTCGAGGATGCGCGCGTTGCCGTCCTCCAGCATGCCCAATTGGCGGCGCAGCCGTTCGGCCGAGAGCTGAATCGGCGTGAGCGGATTTTTGATCTCGTGGGCGATGCGCCGCGCCACCTCCCGCCACGCCTCCATCCGCTCGACCTTGGCGATCTGGCTCACGTCCTCGAAAAACAGCACGGTGCCGAGGTCGCCGGTCTCGTCGCCGAGCGGACTCGCAGTCATCATTAGTTCGGCTTCGGCCGCGGAACCGTCGAGTTTGAGCGAGGAGCGCACTTCGGGCGGGCGCGGACCGGCAGAGAACAATTCTTCGAGCGCATGCACCAGCGCGGGTGGGAATCCGATGGCGTAGGGCTGGCCGAGCATTTCGGCGGCGCGGATTCCCAACAGGCGTTCGGCGCACGGATTGATCGCGGTGACGCGGCCCTCGGGGTCGAGTCCGACGACTCCAGCCGAGACGTTGCGCAGCAGGGTTTCGGTATAGCGCCGCCGCTGCTCGACCTCCGCGCGCGAGGCTCGCAGCTCCGCCGTCATGCCGTTGAACGATCCCACGAGGTGGCCGATCTCGTCGTCACCCACGGGCGGAATCTCATAGCTGAGATTACCTTGGGCGACGGCCTGAGTTCCTTCGGCGAGCAATTTTATGGGCCCGGTGATTCCGCGCGCGAGATAAATTCCGAACCAGCTCGCGAGCAGCACCACCGCCAATCCGATCAGCACCAGCGCGAGGATGTAACTGTGCATTATCGGTTGATGGAGGATGCGCAACTGGAAGTATTCCTCGAAAGTGCGCGAAATTCCGGCGGCCTTGGCGGCCAGGCTCTTGGGCAGGTAGTAGTCGATGACGATGGCGCCGATAACGGTGTCCGAATCGGGCGACGCATAGATCGGCGCGCTGCCGCGAATCACGTCGGACTCGCCCATGCGATCGGTGCGCGTCAGCGAATGGCCCGCCAGGGTTCCGATCACCATTGGCGTATCCGGCGCAACCCCTATACCGGTCGGTGTGCGTGGGCTCAACACCAGCATCACGAGGCTGCGGTTGGCCGAAAATACTTCAACCGTGCCGAGGTTATATTCCTGCTGCGCCTTCTGAATCGACTTGCGCAAAAGCCGGTGGTTCGACGGATTTAAGAGGTCGTGTTCCGCGACCTCTTCGGCCAGCACGCGCGAGAAATGAGCGGCGTTGTTGGCCGAGTTGAGGTAGTAAACTTTCGCGATCTCAAGCGAATCGTCGAGCACGCGTTCGTATTCCGGATTGAACCAGCCATCGATGTCGGCGTGTAGAAAGGTGCCGGCCACATAGAGCAGGAACGCGCTCGGCACCAGCGCCACCGCGATAAAACCGAAGACCAGCCGCGCCTGCAGCTTCGAGCCGATCAGGCCGCGGCGACGTTCGAAAAAGGTCTTTGCGAGATTGCGTCCGACCAGCAGCAACATCAGCCCGAGCAGCAGGAAGCTCAGATCGAAGAGCAGAATGACGACCAGATTCGAGACCAGTGAGGTATGCGAGGTGAGCGGCGGCAGCGTGGTTTGCGCCAGCACGAAGGCGATCAGGGTAGCCGAAGCCACCGCGACCGCGATCAATTCGCGACGCCGGCGCTTGACTTCGACGCCCGAGAGCAACAGTTCGCTTTCGTCGTCCACCATCAGCGCCTCGTCAGGGCAAAGAGCAACGACAGTACCACGCTAATCACGATCGAGGTCATCAGCGGAAAGTAGAAGGTGGAATTGCCGCGGTGCACGATTATATCGCCGGGCAGACGCCCCAGCCGTCCGAGGATTGGAATCGACGGCGCGGCCCAGATTACGAACCCGCACGCGGCGATGATTAACCCGATTGCGACGATGACTTTTCCCAACGGCGCCATGGCGATACTCCTGATAACGCAATGGGAATCGTATCAGCCGCGGACACGATTCGCGACCGGGGCGCGCCGCGCGCCCAGCCCGGCGCCGTCACAGATATTCATGACGATGCCGGGTCCGGCCGCGCAGCTCCAACGCCTATCGGATGCTCACGCGTGCGCGTGCGCCTTCGCACCCTCGGATGATTCCTTCTTTTCCTTGATCACCTTTTCGGCGATTGCCGCTGGCACTTCGTCGTAATGATCGAAGCGCGTCTCGAACGATCCGCGCCCGGAAGTAAGCGAGCGCAGGTCGGGTGCGTATTTCAGAATCTCGGCCATCGGCGCCAGCGCCTTGATCACCTGGGCGTGACCTTTGGTTTCCATGCCGAGCACGCGCCCGCGCCGCGCGGTGAGGTCGCCGATAACGTCGCCCATGCAATCGTCGGGGCAATTCACGTCAACCGCCATTATCGGTTCGAGCAAGATCGGGCGGGCCTTTTCGAGCGCATTTTTGAAACCCATCGAGCCTGCGATCTGAAAGGCCATGTCTGACGAATCGACATCGTGAAAGCTGCCGTCGTAAACCGTGACCTTCACGTCCACCATCGGGTAGCCCGCCAGGAATCCTTCGGGCAACGTGTTGCGTACTCCCTTTTCGACCGACGGGATGAATTGGCGCGGAATCGCACCGCCGACGATCTGATCGACGAACTCGAATCCCTTGCCGCGCGCCAACGGCTCGATCTTGAGCCAGCAGTCGCCGTATTGACCGCGCCCTCCCGACTGGCGCTTGTATTTGCCCTGGGCCTCGGCGCGCCCCTTGATGGTCTCCATATACGGAACCTTGGGCGCCTGGAGCTCGACTTCCACATTGAACTTGCGCTTGAGTTTTTCGACTGTCACCTCGATATGCATCTGGCCGGTGCCCGACAGAATAATCTCGTGGGTCTGGGCGTCGCGATGGGTTTCGAGCGCGGGGTCTTCCTCGACCAGCCGTTGCAGCGCGATCGAGGATTTTTCTTCGTCGGCGCGCGTCTTGGGCCGAATCGCAAACGAGATTACCGGCGCCCGTTTTTCCGGTTGCGGATAAACGATCACCGCCTTTTCGTCCGACAGCGTGTCGCCGGTGGTGGTTTCCTTGAGCTTCGCCACCGCGATTATTTCGCCGGCCACCGCATCGTGCAGCGGCGCCTGTTTTTTGCCCTCCAGCCGCAGCAAATGCCCCAGATGTTCCTTGACGCCACGAGTTGAATTCAGTACGTGGGCGTCATCCACGGCGTGCCCTGACATCACGCGCATGATCGAGAGCTTACCCGCGAACGGATCGATTACGGTCTTGAACACCACCGCTGAAAACGGGGCCTGCGGGTCGTGCGGGCGCTCGACCGCGGCGCCGTTGGAATTGCCCAGGCCGCGCATCGGCGGCCGCTCGTTGGGCGCCGGCAGCAATCCCGCGACCGCGTCGAGCAGTGGTCCCATGCCGATATTTTTCGCACCTGACCCGCACAGTACCGGCGTCAGTTTGCAGCCCATCACGGCGGCGCGCAGGGCGGTGCGCAATTCGTCGTCGGAAATCTCGCCCTGCTCCAGATATTTCTCGAGCAACGCGTCGTCGGTTTCGGCCACCGCCTCGCATAACACGTTTCGCGCCTGCTCGGCGCGTATTCGCAGATCGCCGCTCAATTCCTCCTCGCGCGGCTTGCCGCCGGCGTCGGAATAAATCAGCGCCTTCATCGTCAGCAGGTCGATAACTCCGTTGAAGGCCTCCTGTTCGCCGAGCGGCAGCGTCAGCACGGCGGTCTTCGCTTCGAGGATCTTTTCGAGGTCATTCAAAGCCGCCGCGAAATCCATCCGCTCGCGCTCCAGCCGCGAGACGAAGGCAATCCGCGGCAGTTCCAGCCGCTTGACTTCATCGAAGATTTTCTCGCCCTCGACCTTGAGGTCACCGCCGGCGCTGACGACGAAGATCACTCCGTCCACCGCGCGCATGGTGTTGAAGCATTCCGGCAGAAAGGCCTAGTAGCCCGGCGTGTTGGCGACAATCGCCTCGGTCTTTTTCCAGTTGAGGTGATGAAAGGAAGAACTTATCGAAATGTGCCGCGCGATCTCCTCGGGCTCGAAATCCATGACCGCGCTGCCGTCGTCGGGACGGCCCAACGTTTTGGTCGCGCCGGCCGTGAACAGCATCGCCTCGGCGAGCTGGGTCTTGCCGGCGCCACCTTGGCCCACGATGGCGACTGTCCTTAAGCGACCGATTTCCTCGACTGCCATAACGATCACCTCTCCGCTTGGTTTTCGTAACGCAGATCGGGACGCGTCAATGCCGTCCGCTGTCGAATCGCCGCAGCTTCACTGAACGGCGGTCCGGCGCGCACGCCGCCGCGTTCCTCTGTTAATCGCAGGCTCCTGTTACATACCCCCCTGTCGTTCCCATCCTTTCGCGTTTCGCAGGGCCGCATCTTCGCACGCGTTATTCGTAGGCACCCTCGATACTCACATCGCCGGTCAGGATCCTCATCGCACCCGAGCTGGTTTCGAGGATCAACGCGCCATCGTCGTCAATTCCGCGCACCACTCCAGCCGTTCGCGCGCCGTCATCCACCACCGTAACGCGCCGACCGGTAAGGGCCGAGTAGCGCTCCCACACCGGACGCACCGCGGCGAAGCCCGCAGCCTCAATCTCCATATAGCGGGAGTGCAGCCGATTAAAAAGCGCAGACGCGAGTTCGATACGGTCGCAGGGGTGCCCGGTCGCGATGCGCACCGAGGTCGCCTTGTTGCGCAAATCCGGCGGCACGTCGGCCAGCGCTAGATTTACGTTGAGTCCGATCCCGAGCAGCACGCAGCTCAGACCCTGCGCGGCATCGGTGACCGCCTCGGCGATAATCCCGCAGGCCTTGCGTCCGTCGAGCCACACGTCGTTGGGCCATTTGAGCGCGACCCTTCGGGGCGCCACGGTTTCGAGCGCCTCGGCCGCCGCCACGCCTGCCACCAGGCTGAGCCGCGGCACCTGCCCCAACGGCATCGACGGCCGCAAAATTATCGTCAGGTAGAGATTCACGCCGGCGGGCGAGTGCCAACTGCGCCCCATGCGGCCCCGCCCCGCGTTCTGGCGCTCCGCAATTACCACCGTGCCCTGCGCGAGCGCCTTCGCCCGCCAGCTCGGCAGCGACGCGCTGGGTCGATCCAACCTCGTCGAAATAATGGATCCGCCAACCGATACGCCCCGGCGTGCCGTTTTCGATTTTATGATAGGGGTTGGTCGGCATAGGCAGAGTTGTTGAGAAGCGAAAAACTCGGAATTTTCTGACGGGAACTGAGTAAGCGCGGGACTCGGCCATCCACCCGCGCGTCGCGAGCGTCAAGCACTGAAAAGATCTATCCGCATGCTGAGGTCCACCGCTTTCACCGAATGGGTCAGTGCGCCGACCGAGATCAGATCGACGCCGGTCTCGGCGATCGCGCGGACGGTTTCGAGGCTGACGTTGCCCGACGCCTCGAGGATCACGTTGTCGCCGGCAATCGCCCGCGCCTGTCGCATCTGGTCGGGCGTCATGTTGTCGAGCAGGATCGCACTCGCGCCGTTGCGCAACGCCTCCTCGACCTGCGCAATCGTCTCGCATTCGATTTCGATCCGGAAGGTGTGCGGCGCTAGCCGCCGGGCGCGATCCAAGGCTGCGCCGATCGAGCCCGCCGCCGCTATATGGTTGTCCTTGATCAGTACGCCGCTATCGAGTCCGAACCGATGGTTGCCTCCGCCGCCCACGCGCACGGCGTATTTTTCAATCGCGCGCAGCCCCGGATGGGTCTTGCGGGTATCGACGATTCGGGCGCGCGTGCCGACTATCGCGTCGGCGTAGCTGCGCGTGGCAGTCGCGATTCCCGACATCAATTGCATGAAGTTGAGCGCGACACGCTCGCCCGTCAGCAGGCCCGCCAGGCGTCCGTCAATTTCGGCGGCGACGGCGCCGCGGGCGAGCCGCTCGCCTTCCTTCGCCAGCGACTTGATCGACGGTTCGCTTGCCGTCATCGCGAAGACCTGCTCGATCATCGTGCCGCCGCAAAAGACGATGCCGCCGGCTTCCTTGACGGTGATCCGGGCGCGGCCCGCGCGCGACGCCTCGACCGTCGCGGCGGTAGTGATATCGCCCTGCCCTACATCTTCCGCGAGCGCGCGCCGAATGAGTTCGGACAGATCGATTTGCCTCAGAATTTCCACGCGCTTCGCCCCCGCACTAACTCAACTGTCCAATCTGGCTTTCGAGGATTTTCTCCTGGCTCTTGAGCTCCTCGATTTTTTCCGCGATTTCCGCAACCGTCTCGGCATCGGCCTTCGCGCGAAATCCCGGATTCTCGTAGCGTTCGCGGTGACGCTTCAGATGCGTGCGCAGCTCATCAAGCTTTTTGCCAAGCATCCCGCGCGCCTTGTCGAAGTCGAAGTTCTCGGGCGCCTCGACCCCAACCTCGCCCCATTCCACCGGCGAGAACACCACGCGCTGCGGGCGCGCGATCGCCGGCGAAATCACCTCGAGCCGCGCGGCTTTGCCGAGCACCATCGCATAGCTCTTCCACCCGTCGATACCGTTGGCGCCGTCGGCCGCGGGACGAATCAGTGCGGATACGCGCTGGCCCGGATGATGTCCCACCAGCGAGCGCAATGAGTTCACCGCCTGCGTCGCCGTGATACACCGGTTCATCGCAGTTTCTTCTTCAGATGAAAGCCACGGCGCGCTCGCCGGCTGCGGAAATTTCGCGACGGCGAGATGCTCGCTCAAGTCGGTGGCGGGAAAAAACGGTCGCAGTGCCTGCCAGATTTCCTCCGAGATAAACGGCATGAACGGATGCAGCATCCGCAGCATACGGTCGAAACATTCGACCAGCACATAACGCGCTGCGGCCTGGCTCTCGCCGCCGGCCTTGAGCGGATCCTTCGCCAGCTCGATAAACCAGTCACAGAATTCGTGCCAGATGAACTGGTAAACGATCAGCGCTGCGTTGTTGAACTCGTAGGCGTCGATCGCTTTGGTCACTTCATCGATGGCATTGTCGAGGCGGCTCAGAATCCAGCGCTCGGCCAGTCCGAGCTTTGCAGCGTCAATCGCCGGTAGCGGTTGCGGGGCGCCTTCAAGGTTCATCATCACGAAGCGCGCGGCGTTCCAGATCTTGTTCGCAAACGCACGCGACGCCGCCAGCCGATCATCGGACAGAATCAGATCGCGGCCCTGCACGGCCAGTTGCGCGAGCGTAAATCGCACCGCGTCGGTGCCGTACTTCTCCATGATTTCGAGCGGATCGACCACGTTGCCGCGCGACTTGGTCATCTTCTTGCCGTACTGGTCGCGCACCAGCGGCGTGATATAGACCTCGCGAAACGGCACCCGACCTCTTTCAGGCCGCTCGTCGAGACAATAGATTCCGAGCATCATCATCCGCGCGACCCAGAAGAAAATAATGTCGAAGCCGGTGAGCAGCAGGCTCGTCGGGTAGTAGCGCGCGAGCTCCGGTGTCGCGTCGGGCCATCCGAGCGTCGAGAACGGCCACAGTCCCGACGAGAACCAGGTGTCGAGTACGTCTTCGTCCTGGCGCAGATTACCGCCGCCGCATTTCGGACAGGCGGCCGGGCGCTCCTCGGCGACGATTGGCGGTTCATCCTTGCAGGCGTCGCACCAATACGCCGGTATGCGATGGCCCCACCAGAGCTGGCGCGAAATACACCAATCCTGGATATTGCGCATCCACGAAAAATAGGTGTTTTCCCAAAACTTCGGATGAAAGGTGGTGTCACCGTTTTCCACCGCCGCTATCGCCGCGCCAGCCATCGACTTGCCGTTCGGGCCGGGCTTGTTCACCGCGACGAACCACTGGTCCGAGAGCATCGGCTCGACGATCGTATCGCAGCGCGAGCAAACTCCGACCTTGTGCGCATGCGGCTCGATATTTTCCAGCAGCTCCTCGGCTGTCAGATCCTCGACCACCTGCTTGCGGCATTGTTCGCGCGTCAGATCGCTGTACGCGCCGGCCTCCGCGGTCATCCGCGCGTGAATATCCATTACGGCGATTTGCGCCAGGTTATGCCGCCGGCCAAGTTCAAAGTCGTTGAAGTCGTGGGCTGGAGTAATTTTCACCGCACCGGTGCCGAACTCGCGATCGACGGTTTCGTCCGCGACCACCGGAATCTCGCGGCCGGTCAGCGGCAGGCGCAGTTTTCTGCCCACCATCGCGGCGTAGCGCTGGTCGGCTGGATTCACCGCGACGGCGGTATCGCCGAGCATCGTTTCGGGCCGCGTCGTCGCAACGGTTATCGATCCCTCGCCTTCGACGAAGGGATAACGGATATGCCAGAGACTCCCCCGCGCATCCTTGTGTTCGACTTCGAGATCGGACAACGCCGTCTCGCATCGCGGGCACCAGTTGATCATCCGCCGGCCGCGATAGATCAGCCCGTCGCGATAGAGCTTCACGAACACGCGCGCCACCGCCCGCGACAGTCCGGGGTCGAGGGTGAAGCGCTCGCGGCTCCAGTCGCACGACGCGCCGAGCCGGCGCAACTGATGGAGAATCTTGCCGCCGTAAGTCTCTTTCCATTCCCACACGCGCGCGACGAACGGCTCGCGCCCGAGGTCGTGACGGCTCTTGCCGTCCTTGGCGATCTCGCGCTCGACCACATTCTGCGTGGCGATGCCGGCGTGGTCGGTGCCCGGCACCCATAGTGTGTTGGCGCCCTGCATGCGGCGCGTCCGCACGATTACATCCTGCAGCGTCACGTTGAGGGCGTGTCCCAAGTGCAATTGGCCGGTGACGTTGGGCGGCGGGATAACGATCGAAAACGGATCGCCCGCGCGATTAGGGTTGGCCTTGAAATATCCGCGATCGATCCAGAGCTGAAACCAATGCCCCTCGGCGGATTTCGAATCGAATGTCTTGCTCAGTTCCAACGCGGGTCCGTCGTCCTTTCTGGACCGTATTTGCCCAGAGGGTATTCACTCTGATGGTATTCAGAGCCGCCGAGCGCGATCGCTCGTAGGAAAATCATATTGAATTGGCGACCTGTAACCAACGGGCTGGATGGTGCGAGAGGGGGGACTTGAACCCCCACGAAGTTGCCTTCACAAGGTCCTGAGCCTTGCGCGTCTGCCGTTCCGCCACTCTCGCAAACCGGTGAATCAAATGGTGTAACCCGCTGCGGCGTCTAATTCAAGCTGCCCCGGATACGGCGCGACGACTTGAGCGCGCCGGAAGTTAGGCCCACAATTGCCGGTCACGGACTTTGCGTAACCGGCGGCGCCCCAAATACCTTATGTTCGCTGCGCACCCGCTCCACTCCAGGAAGCGCCCTCCGGCGCCCGGCCGATGAAACTTTCAATCGTTATAGCAACTCACGCGCGCCCGGCTTCGCTCGCCCGTCTGATTGCCAGCCTCGCTCCGCAATTGCGCGCCGGCGAACACGAGCTGTTCATCGCCGAGAACGGTACGCCTTCGCCCGCCCCGCTCGAGCGATCTACGTTCGAGACCGCCGCAGAAATAATCCATCTGCACGAAGCGTTGCCGGGCAAATGCCGAGTGCAGAATCGCGCGATCACCGCGGCTCGCGGTGACTTGGTCGCGCTTCTCGACGACGACCTCGCGGTGGCGGATGGTTACGTCGGCGCGGTCGAGGAGTTCTTCGCCGAGCATTCCGAGTTCGCTGCGATGAAGGGACGTATCCTGCCGGCCGAAGATCCGGCGGCGAAGGTCGGCGCGATGGCGCCCTATCTCGATCTGCCGATCGCCGACCATGGTGACCGGGTAATGGAAGTCCGCGGCGTGCTGGGTGCCAACATGGCCTTCCGCGCGTCCGTCTTGAGCCAGATGGGCGGATTTGACGAGCGCTTGGGCCCCGGCGCCGCCGGCCATGAGGAAGAGACCGAGATGTCGCAACGTTTGCGCCGCGCGGGATTGCATATCGGTTACGCGCCGCGCGCGCTGGTGTGGCACGAGGTCGATCCTGAGCGCGCCGATCGCCAACGCTTCATCCGTATCGCACGCGAACGGGGATATTGCCGAATGCTCCACGAGGAACATTCGCGCGTCGAGGTGTGGACCAAGGAAGCGATCGCGTATTTCAGGCTGACGATCGCGCGGACGTCAGGTGCACCGATTCCGCGCCGCGCACGCGAGGAGCGCCGCTTGGCGATCGCGCAGGGCATGCACGATGGACTTCGCGCGCGCACCAGCGGGGGACGTCACAACGCCTGAACCCGTCTGCATAAGAGCTCTCGCAAATCCTCAACCAGGTGCGGCCACTTTGCCGTTGGCAGCGGCTTCGACGATCGCGATCAATTCGTTCGCGTGACGGTCCCAGGTGAATTGCTCCGCTGCCGCGCGCGCGACGCCATGCAGGTCGGGCGCAGCCTGGATCAGGGCGTTCATCCGATTGGCAAGCTCGGCGGGATCGGCCGGGTTGCCCACAATGAAGGGGTGTAGCGCGGGCGGCATCACTTCGGCGACGCCGCAGAGCGCGCTGGTCAGGGCGGGCACGCCGGAAGCCATAGCTTCGAGAGCAACGTTGCCGAAGGGCTCGAACAGCGACGGGAGAGCAAAAACGTCGGCCCCGCGCAGCAGATGGTCAACGTCGGTTCGGCGACCGACGAAGCTCACACGGTCGGCCAGGCCAAGGCGGCTAGTGAGCCGCCGATATGAGGCGGCAGCCTGATCGGTGCCGACGACGATCAGTCGAGCCGAGGCGTCAATCGCCGGCCAGGCTTCGATCAGGAAGCGCAGACCCTTGCGCGCAAAGCCGTTGCCGACAAAGAGCACGGCGGGCCGCGAATCGAGGACGCCGAACTCACGGCGAATCGCGGCGCGTGTTGCGAGGTCGCGCTCGGGGATGAAACGATCGAGTTCGACGCCGTTATAGAGCGTGACGGCCTGGCTGGCTGCGAGGTCGAAAGTTTGCGCAAGGTCACGGCGCACGAGATCGGAGACCGCGATGGCGCGTTTCAAGCGCGGGGAAGCGAAGCCGCGTCGTTCGATTATCATTTGGACACGATGGTAGGGGCTGACGCGCATCGCGATTCGCGCGGGGCGGCTCTGCCATTGGCGGGCGGCGCGGACGTAACTGGAATGGGCGCCGCCGCCCGAGCGCAAGAGGTCTGCGTCGACGACGCGAGCGAAGCTTAGGACGATCTCCGCGCCCTCGCGACGGGCGGTTGCTGCCGCGGCGCGCGCAAACCAAAGCAGGCCGAGCGCGCGGCCCAAGCGCGGCGCAGTAACCAGCCGCAGCGGCCATTCGGTGGAGAGAGAGCGGATCTCGGCGGTATAAATCGTCACGCGATGGCCAGCCTGCACGAGAATTCGCGCGGTAATCGCGAGGTCGTGTTCGGTGCCGCCTCCTTCCGGATCGAATCGCCGGGTTACGAGTGCGATGCGCATTGGTTCAACGGGCGGCCGCCGCTCGCCGCGAACCGGTCAAAACCGATGGCGACTAGCTGCTCGTGAGCGGCAGGTGTGGTAGGTTTGAGCGCGGAGGCGCGGGAGGGGTGACGATCGAAGTTCAGTGCACAAGTTGCCATACACGCTATCGGATCGACGAGCAGGTACTGCCGGCGGGCACGCCGACGTTCAAGTGTTCGCGATGCGGTCATGTATTCACGCTCGATCCGCGCGGCGGCGATAGCGCAGAGGACCTCGGCGCGACCGTGGCGCCCGAAGCGCCGGTTGCAACCGAATCGCGCGGCCGCCGGGAATTCCGTGCGACGGACCGGGAAGCGCCAGCCGGCAAGATTTTTTCGGCCGCTGCGCAATCCGGATGGACTGCGGATTCGAGCATCGCTGAAGGCGGGTCCGCATCTGCGGAAAATAATGACATCGCGCAGAAGGAAACGGAAAGCGCAGAACGCGGCGCGCCGGAGGTGCAATCGGTATCCGGCGACAAGAAGCCGGCGCCCGATGAACTTTTCTCCAAGCCGTTTCGCGATGAGGAGTCCTCGCCCGCAGAGAATCTCCGGTTCGACTTCAACGAGATTCCACAGGATCCCGCTATGCCGGCCGCCGCCGATGAAACGATCGATGATCCGCACGGCGGCGATTGGCAGGTAGGCGATAGCGACGCCGAAGCGACGGGCGCTGCGCAGGCACATGCGGCTGCGCAGGCACCGATGACTGAAGGCGCCAAGGCGGAACCTGCGGCGCCGCCGAGGGCGCGGCGCGAGTCTGCGGCCCGGACGAAAAAGCCGGCCAAGGCAATGACCGAGGAATTCGTCGATGAGGATGCGGCGCCGATTTACAATCGCAGCGTGGCGACCCATACGGCGCGGTTCTTCGTAGCGATGTTGATGTTGGTGGCGTTCGGCTACGGCGCGCTGACGATCGGGATTCGCAGTGCACCGGCGGCGGCCGGTCAAATGCTGAGCCATCTGCCGAAGATCGGCGATCGGTTTATTCCGCCGATAACGCCGGCGCGACTGGTGGCGATGCGCGATGTCCACTCGGACTACCTGCAGACCAAGGGCGGCCATACGGCGCTGGTGGTCACGGGAATCGCGGAGAACGTCGGCGGCAAGTCGCTTCATGCGGTGCAGATAGCCGCGAGCCTGCGCGACGGCGCGGAACATCGGCTGGCGAGCCGAGCGGTATATTGCGGCAACAATCTTTCGGCGACGACGGCGGCGCAGATGACGCCGCGCGAACTCGATTTTTTCCAGCGGCTGGATCCGCCCAAGGGGTTCGAGCTGGAGCCGTCGAGTTCGTCGCCGTTTGTGATCGTTTTTGTCGATCCGCCGGCGTCGGTGCGAGGGTTCGAGGTATCGGTCGCGAGCGCGGGCGCACTAGCGGCGGCGCCAGACCTCGGCGACGGCGGATGAGCGCGAAACCGCCCTACTCTTTTTCGCGCGCGACCAGCTCGGCGTACTCGTCGTTTTCCAGCAAGTCGTCGAAATCGGCCGGGTCGCTTACCTTGACCTTGATCAGCCAGCCGTCGCCGTAGGGATCTTCGTTGACGACTTCCGGGCTCTCGGGCAGATCCTCGTTGACCTCGACCACGGTGCCGCTCACCGGGGCGTAGATGTCGGAGACCGCCTTGACCGATTCAACGACACCGAACGGATCATCCTTGCTGACCTTCTCGCCGACCGAGGGCAGCTCGATGTACACGATTTCGCCAAGTTGTTCCTGGGCATGATCGGTAATGCCGATGGTCGCGACGGACTCTTCGGTCGCCACCCATTCGTGTTCCTTGGAATACTTGAGTCCCGGCGGTGCCTCCATGATCTTCTCCCAGCTATATCGAGGCGCCGATCCGGCTCATAGGGCCGGCCACGGCGGACACAGTTCGTTGCTCTTATTCGATCAAGCGCGGGGCGAATCGGAATGTCAAGATTTGATCCGCCGCACGGTTCGGGTTTCATTCACCGGCCGGCTGCCGTGTTGCTATTTTTTCCATCGCTTCGACGCCGCCAGCCACACCTATCATTCCGTATGGACCGGCGTCGCGAGTCAACCAGTCCGAAGGCATCGTTCAACAGGAATGCGAGGAAGGCAGAGGTGCCATCATGGTTATCGGAGTACCAACTGAGATCAAGTCCGACGAACGGCGAGTGGCGCTGACGCCGGCGGGAGCGGCGGGCTTTCACCATCATGGCCATACCGTGGTGGTACAGCGCGGGGCCGGACTTGGCAGCGGCTTCAGCGACGGCGATTACCGCGCGGCGGGTGCGCGAATCGTGGACGCTGCGGCAGCGGTGTGGTCGCGGGCCTCGATGGTACTGAAGGTCAAGGAACCGCAGGCGGCCGAATACAAGTACCTGCGCCCGGGTCTGATCCTGTTCACCTATCTCCATCTGGCCCCCGACCGCCGGCTGGCGCGAGCGCTGCTGCGCCACCGGGTCAACGCGCTGGGCTACGAGACGGTGCAACTGGAAGATCGCAGCCTGCCGCTGCTGGCGCCGATGAGTGAAGTGGCGGGCCGGCTTGCAGTGCAGGTCGGCGGATGGTGCCTGCAAGCGCACAACGGCGGCCGCGGCGTGTTGCTGAGCGGCGCGCCGGGCGTGCGTCCGGGCAAGGTCGCGATCATCGGTGGCGGAATCGCGGGATTCAACGCCTGCCGCGTGGCCGCCGGGGTGGGCGCCGAAGTGACGATCCTCGACACCAATCCGCAGCGCCTGCGCTACCTGAACGAAGTCCTCGGCGGGAGCGCGATCACGGTGATGTCGAATCGGGCGACGCTGGAAGAGGAGATCACGCAGGCGGACCTGGTGATTGGGACGGTGCTAGTGGCGGGCGCGCGTACGCCACGGCTGATCAGTGCGCGCACGGTCGCGAAGATGAAGCCCGGAGCGGCGCTGGTCGATCTGTCGATCGATCAGGGCGGCGTCTCGGAAACCTCGCGACCGACCACGCACGCTCATCCGATATACGTCGATCACGGCGTAGTGCATTATTGCGTGACCAACATGCCGGGGGCCGTGCCGCATACCTCAACTTACGCGCTGACGAATGCGACGCTGTCATACTCGCTGAATATCGCCGACCAAGGACTGCTCGAAGCCGGGGCGTGCGATGCCGCCATTCGCCATGGACTCAACACTTACGACGGCCACGTGGTGCATCCGGCGGTAGCGCAGGCGTTGCGGATGAAGCCGGTGTCGCCGTGGAACTGAGGACGGGGCGGGCGCGGATTATTGGCCCTGGAGCACCGGTTGAATCGTCAACTTGGAGTAAAGGCTGTCGAGCGACGCATTCACGCCTTCCTTTGCGATGTCATGCGCTCGCACCCAGCGCCCCTTGTTGGCGATGAAGTGCGGCAGATCGAAGATGTTTTCGCTTAGCGCCTTTTGTGCGCGGGCGTACTTGGCGCTCCAGACGACCTGGCCGGAGTGCTCGTCGACGAACTTGAGCGTAAAGGCTACGGCGGCGGGGGTCTGCGCCGAATATTCGAAACCGACGCGCTCGCGATACCTGGTCAGGGTGCCGTAAAGCACACCGTCGGCGGCCAGTTTTTTGCCAAGCGCTAGCGCATTGGCGTCCATGTCGGCCAACGTGGTGGGCGGTAATTGTTGCATCGCGTCGCCGACGTCGTCTTGCGGCACGACCTGCCATCCGCCAATGACGGTGGCCTGCGCATAAAGTTGGGCGGTGACCGATTCGGCGGAACCCGGGGGCAGCGATTTGTCGATCTGGTCGGGCGCATCGACTAGCGGCATCACGGCAATCTTGTGGATTATGACCTGCTTGATCGAGCGGACGGCGTGAATGTCGAGGCCGGTCTCGCTGCCGATAAAGGGCATCTCGTGCATCGTATCCTTCATCTGCTCTTCGAAACGGGTATTGAGCGTATGGTTGCATGCCGCGAGCGTGAAGGTCGCAAGTGCGGCGAGCGCCAGAGTCGGACGCGACCAACGACGCGCGACGCCACCCTGGCCGGTCACAGCGCCACCTTGATCGAGAGCTCGCGCAGTTGGCGCGCGTCAATTTCCGAAGGCGCCGAGCTCATGGGATCGACGGCCTTTTGGGTTTTCGGAAACGCCATCACGTCGCGCAGCGAATCAGTGCCGCAAACCATCATGGCGATGCGGTCGACGCCAAAGGCGATGCCCCCGTGGGGCGGCGCGCCGAAGCCGAGCGCGTCGAGCAGGAAGCCGAACTTGGCCATCGCTTCGGGGCGCGGGATACCGAGTAGTTCAAACACCTTCAATTGCAACTCCGCGTTATGGATACGAATCGAGCCGCCGCCCATTTCCTGACCGTTAAGGACCATGTCGTAGGCCAGCGCACGGACCTCGAGCGGACTGGAATCGAGCAGCGCAAGGTCTTCGGGATTGGGCGCGGTGAACGGATGATTTACCGAGACCAGGCGCTTTTCATCCTCACTGTAATCGAACAGCGGAAAGTCCACGACCCACAGGAACTTGAGCGCCGCTTCGTCGCGCAGGTTGAATTTTGCGCCGAGCTGGAGACGGACATCGCCGAGCAGCGGACAGACCCTGCCGCGCGAGCCAGCGACTATCAGCAGCGTATCGCCGGTGTGGAGACCGGCGGCGTCAACGGCGCGCTGGCGTTCGTCGACGGAGATGAACTTGGCGATCGGTCCCTGCCATCCGTCGGCGTTGATTTTGACCCATGCGAGGCCGAGGCCCTGGCGCGTTTTGATCGATTCGGTCAGCTCGTCGAGTTCGCGGCGCGAAAGCTGAAATTCCGCGGGCAGCGCAAGTCCGTAAATGGCGTCGCCGCGCGCGAGGACGTCGGCAAAAACCTTGAAAGAGGTGCCCGCGAAGGCAGCGCCCAGATTGTTCAATTCCAGGCCAAAGCGGAGGTCCGGTTTGTCGGACCCGAAGCGGTCGATGGCTTCGCGATAGGGCATCCGCGGGAAGGGCGAATCGAGCGTGAGGCCGAGTGCGTACTGGTAAATCGAGGCCATCATGCCCTCGGCCATCGAGTAGATGTCTTCGGGGCGCGGCCCGGTCATCTCGATATCGATCTGGCTGAACTCGGGCTGGCGGTTGGCGCGCAAATCCTCGTCGCGGAAGCAGCGAGCGATCTGATAGTACCGATCGAAGCCCCCGACCATGAGTATCTGCTTCAGCAGTTGTGGCGATTGCGGCAGTGCGTAGAACTTTCCCGGATTCACCCGGCTCGGCACGAGGTAGTCACGCGCGCCTTCGGGCGTAGCGCGAAACAGGATCGGCGTTTCGATTTCAATGAAGCCGTTGCTGTCGAGATAGTTGCGAGCGCCGCGCAGGGCCTGATGGCGCCGGCGGAGATTGCTCTGCATCGCGTCGCGGCGCAGATCGAGATAGCGATACTTCAGGCGCACCTCCTCGGCGGTATTGTCGGGCCCGCCAATCGGAAACGGCGGCGGGTTAGATGGGTTCAGAACCTCAGCTTCGGTAACTGCGATCTCGATTTCACCCGTCGGTAGTTCGGCGTTGACGGTTCCGTCGCGGCGCAGCAGCACGACGCCCTTGACGGCGATGTAATACTCCGTCCGGGCGGCCGCGGCGACCAGATGGGCGTCGGCGTCGTGAGCTGGATTGAAGACCAGTTGGACGATACCTTCGCGGTCGCGCAAATCGATGAAGACGAGGCCGCCATGGTCGCGGCGGGTGGCGACCCAGCCCCACAGCGCGACCTCGCGGCCGGCGTCGGTAGCGCGCAGGGTGCCGCAGTAGTCGGTGCGCGGCCAAGGGGGCAGCGGCGAAAATGGATTATTTTTTTCCGGCATGGGGGTTCAAGCCTGCAAGGATACCTATGGAAGGCGGCACACGGAACAGCTAGCGGTTGAGCGCCCCGAGGAGGTGGCGGGCGATATCGTCGCAGGGCAGCGACTGCTGCGCGCTGTTTTTGAGATCGCGCGCCTGAACGACGCCGGCCGCAATTTCGTTGTCGCCGATTATCAGGGCGAAATGTGCGCCGAGCTTGTCGGCACGGCGGAGCAAGGCCTTGAGGCCGCGCTCCGGCGAGAGCAGCTCGACGCGCAGTCCCGCGGCGCGCAAGCTGCGCGCGAGATCGCACGCGTTGACGGTGGCCTTTTCGCCAAGCGCGATAATCGCGGCGTCGGGCGCACCGTCGCGCATGAAGCGATCGGCGTCCAGGGCGAGTGCGATACGTTCGACGCCGATCGCGAATCCAGTGCCGGCAACCGGCGCACCGCCGAGGGCCTCGACCAGGCCGTCATAGCGGCCACCTGCGACCACGGCGCTCTGTGCACCGACGGCCTTGGAGACCGCCTCGAAGGTGGTGCGGGTGTAGTAGTCGAGGCCGCGCACGAGGCGTGGATTCACGACATAGGGCACCCGCGCCCTGGCGAGCAGGTCTTCGACGGTGGCGAAATGTTTGCGGCACGGATCGCACAGGTAATCGGCGCTCGACGGCGCGGACTCGGCGAGCTTCGCATCGATTTTACAGTCGAGCAGGCGCAGCGGATTCCGCTCGAGGCGTTGATGACAGTCGTCGCAAAGACGCGCGAGGTTGGCGCGACCCCATTCGAGCAGGGCCTTGCGAAAGGCGGGCCGGCAGGTGGCATCGCCCAGCGAGTTGACCTGGAATTCCACCTCGAGGCCCAGCTCGCGGCGGAATTCGTCGACCATGATCATCAGCTCGGCGTCGCACGCGGCGTCAGCGCGCCCGAAAATCTCGACCCCAAACTGATTGAACTGACGAAAGCGGCCCTTCTGCGGACGCTCGCGGCGAAACATGGGGCCGTAGTAGTAGAAGCGCTGCTCCGGGTCGCTGCGGTCGAGGCCGGCTTCGATATAGGCGCGCACGACGCCGGGGGTTCCTTCGGGACGGAGGGCGAGCGTGGTCTGAGCGTCGTCGCGGTCGGCGAAAGCATACATTTGCTTTTCGACCACATCCGAGGTCTCGCCGCTGGAGCGCTGATAGAGTTCGAGCCGTTCGAGCAGCGGAACTCGAATCTCGTTAATCGAGTAGCGCTCCGTAACGGTCCGCGCGCACTGCTCGACCAAGGCCACCGCGCGTGCGTCGGGACCAATCAGATCCTGGTATCCTCTAAGCCGTGTTAGCCCCAAAATACTTCATTCCCTCGCAGTGCCGGCACCGTGAATCAAGCTGCGCGCCGCATTCGCCAGTTTAACAGGAAAATTGACACCGCTCATCGCACAAGAAAAAGGGGCCGCCCGCAAGCGGCCCCGGTAACGCCAAATGTGGTTTACGGTCAGGTCGGCGGCGGCGCTTAGACCGTCAGCAGATGGATCGTGCAGGCCGAGCCGAGTCCGATGACATGGGCCAGGCCGACCTTGGCGTCCGGCACCTGGCGCTCCTTCGCGCGATCGTCGCGGGTCAGATGCCATACGACTTCGCAGATGTTAGCGACGCCGGTCGCGCCCAGCGGATGGCCCTTCGAGAGCAGTCCGCCCGAGACATTGACCGGCGACTTGCCACCGAGGTCCGGATGCATACCGCCGCCCTGGTCGATGAACTTGCCGGCTTCGCCCTCACCGCATAGCCCGAGGTTCTCATAATGCACGAGCTCGGCGGTCGCGAAACAATCGTGGAGCTCGGTCAGCGAAACATCCTGCGGCCCGATGCCGGCGGTCTCGTAGGCCTGCTTGACGGCACGGCGGGTCAGGGTATTGACGTCGGGCAGCGTGAGGTCGCGATCGGTATAGGGATCGGAGGTCAGGATCGAGGCGGCGACACGCGCGCGTTTGCGGCCATTGGCGAACTGCTTCAGCTTGTCCTCGGAGACCAGGATCGCGGCAGCCGCACCATCGCCGGTCGGGCAGCACATATAGAGGGTGTTCGGGAACGCCACCATGCGCGCATTGAGCACGTCTTCGAGCGTCACTTCATTGCGATACTGCGAGTACTGATTTTTAGTCGCATGCTTGTGCGACTTCACCGAAATCTTGGCGAAATGCTCGAGCGTGGTGCCGTACTGGCGCATATGCTCCATGCCCGCCTGTCCGAACACCGCCGGCATCAGGCCCGAGCCGAGCCGTCCCTCAGTGGCGTAGGCCGGGTCGGACCCGCCGCCGCCACCGCCGAGCAGTCCCTGCTTGCCCATCTGCTCGACGCCCACCGCCATCGTGACGTCGTACATGCCCGAGGCAACCGCCATGTAGGCTTCACGAAACGCCGTCGAACCGGTGGCGCACGCGTTCGCGACGTTGACGACCGGAATGCCGGTTTGACCGATTTGCTGGAGGATTCGCTGCCCGACCATCGCGTTGGACTGGAACAGATTGCCCGAGGCGAACATCTCGACGTCCTGGATTGAGACGCCCGCGTCCTTAAGCGCGATCAGCGCCGCTTCGCCGCCAAGCTCGGGAACCGACTTGTCGGGATAGCGTCCGAACTTGATCATCCCAGTGCCGAGAACATAGACGTTGCGCATTTCAAATCCTCCTCAGGGTCTGGCTGATGGCCGTCGTTTACGGGTCCGCCGCGACACCCTTGTCTGAGTTATTCTTCGATAAGATTAATTCTTGCTTGGACGGTACTGGAACGCGACGACCTCGTTGCCCTGCCGATCCTTGGCGACCACGTTGGCAACCATCTCGACCGGCATGCCGAAGGCCTTTTGCGGATTTTTCTGCAACTCCTCGGGATCGATATCGACCAGATTCGACTTCACGCTGACGCCTTCGGGCAGGTCAACGATCGCTGTCACGTACGGGGTTTTGATTCCGGGGAACGACTGATGGATGACCGAGAAGACCCAGACGTTGCCCTTGTTCGAGAGCGGAATCTGGCTGAACTGGTTGGTGGCGCCGCATTTGGAACAGGCCGTCCGCTTGAGGTCGAGGAAAACCGCACCGCAGCCGCCGCACTTGTTGCCGACCAGATGGGGCGTCGGTTCGAGCTTAAGGAAAGGCAAAATCGGGCGCTTGCCCGGCTGTTCGGTGCTTTCAGACTTGGCTTCGGCCATTGAAATCCTCCGGTGCTTCCTTGAAATCGCGGCACCATAGCTGACGATTGCATGCGCTGTTCCGGGTTGAACAACGCATCGGCCAGTTTCCCACAGCCTCATGGAAATCGTCAACCGCCCCCGCCCATTCGGAGGCGTGTGATCGCGCCGGGACGGCCGTTGCGAGGTGCGGTTTCTCTCGATCGAGGCTTATCGGCGGGCTGGGGGCGTCGATTTTAGCGATGCGGGGATGGGGGCGGGAGCGGGAGGTCGCCGCCGCGCCAGGTCCGCAGATGAATGCCGTCGCGCCCGATATCGGCGGTAATCGCACCGGACTCGTCGGTCTCGAGCACCATCGCCCCGGATTCGCGATAACGTGCAACTGCCGCCGAAGACGGAAAGTGAAAGCGGTTATGGTAGCCGAGCGAAATCACCGCAACGCGCGGACGCACCGCAGCAATTAGCTGAGCACTCGACGAAGTCTTACTGCCATGATGCGGGACCTTGAGGATGCTCGCGCGCAGGTCGGCGCCGGTCGCGATCATCTCGCGCTCGCCCTTGTCCTCGAGATCGCCGGTGAAAAGCACCACCGCGCCGCGATAGGCAAGCCGCATCACCATCGACTGGTTATTATCCTTGCGCTCGTGGATATCGGGCGCGGGCCACAGGCATGAGACGGCAACCCCGCCGATTTTCCGGGGCGGCGCGGCAGAGCCGCATACGCTGCTGCGTGCACCGACGCCCCTCACCGCGTCGAGCAGGCGCGCATAAGTCAGATCCGGGCTCGCAACTCCGCTGGTCCAGAACTCGCTCGGCGAAAAATTCCGCACCAGGAAAATGAGGCCGCCGAAATGGTCGCGATCGGGATGGCTGAGGGCGACAAGATCCACATGCATAATCTTCTTCGACCACAGGAACGGCGCTACGAGTCGTTCACCGGGATCGAAAGTGCCATAGAACGAGCCGCCCCCATCGACCAGCATCACGCGACCGCCGGGAAAGCGCACCACCGCCGCGTCGCCCTCCCCCACCGAAAGGAAAGTCACGCGCAGGTCGGGATAGAAATAACGCTGGTAGGTCCACCATGAGGCGTCGATTACGAGGGCGATCGTCAGCACGCCGGCGCCAACATAACGCCATCGCGCTCGCATGCGCGCACGGTTCATTTTTGCCGGCGATAGCGGCGCCGGTGGGAGGGCGGATGCAAGCGGACATGCGCACCAAATCGCAATGAAGCCGTAAGCGATAGCGATTTCGATCACTGTCGGCGTAAAGGTCCGCGTCCACGCGAACGGCCACGCGAGGAACCATCCTGCGAGCCAGTTGCCGGCGCCGACGAGGGTCCCGGCAAGCAGGATCGGTGGACGCGCCAGCACCGGCGAAAGAAAGCTCAGCGCCGCTGCGAGGAGCCCGCAAATCACGGCGCCAAAGCCCATGATCGGCACCACCACCGCGTTGGCGACGAGCCCGACAAGTGAGAACTGGTTGAAGTGAAAGGCGGTCAGCGGTGCGGTTCCGAGCAAGGCCCAGAACGATACCGCCACGTAGGCGGCGGCCGCCTCGGCCAGCATATGCACCGGCGAGACTCTTGCCCCGGCAGCGCGACGCGGACGCATTCGCGTGCGCCACCAGGCGGCGAAGCGCCGCATCCCGAGCAGAATCACCATCACGGAGGCGAACGATAACTGAAAGCCGATGTCGGCGGTGGATCCGGGCAGGACAAGACAGATGATCAGCGCGGCAAGGGCGAGGCTCGCGAGCAATTCGCGCGAGCGATCAATCAGGACGGCAAGCGCATAGACCAGCACCATCAACAGCGCGCGGATAGTCGAGATGTGGCCGCCCGCAATCGAAGCATAGGCGGTCGCTGCGAGCGCGGCGGCAGCCGCGGCGAATTTGTTGGCGAAACCGCGCGCCATCAGCGCCGGGAAAAAACCCATCAGCCAGCGCACCAGGAAAAAAGCGGCCGCGGCGACGAAGCCCAGATGCAAGCCCGAGATTACAAGCAGATGCGCCATGCCGGTGAGTGCGAAGCGCTGCCGAATCGATTGGTCGATGCCGCCGCGATCGCCGATGATCAGCGCGCGCATCTCGGCACTCCGCGGGTATTCGAGATTCGCGTCGATGAAGGCGCCGATATGTTCGCGAATAGCTTCGATGCGGGCGCGCACGGGGAAGTTTCGATGACCGATGATGGCGATGGGAGCCGGGGCCCCGGCCTTGGCGTGATCCGCAAACATGGTGGCCGCGATGCGGTTGCGCAGGAGCCATCCGCGATAATCGAATTCGCCGGGATCGCCGTCGTTGCGCGGAAACCTGAGGCGCGAGATAACGCGCACTTCGTCGCCGATAGAGAAATGCTCATCGCCGCGGATCGTCACGCGCACGACGCCGGCGGCGGGCGTGAGTGCGGCGGGATCGGCGCCGGCCCGTTCGACGCGTACATAGAGATAGGTGCGCCCACCCTCGACCCGTTCCGGTTCACGCACGAGCAACCCGTCGATGGTAACCCGCGAAGTGTCGCCGAAGCGGTACAGGGTTGCCGGGCCGCGGGCCGGGGCGAGCAGATTGTGCACCGGGGCGGTGGCTGCCGACGCGATCGCCAGGAAGGCAACCGCGATACCGATTTCAGGGCGCGCTGCCAGAAACGCCGCGGCCGCGACGAACGCGAGTGCGATCGCGATTTCCAGCGGCAGGTAGAAGCCGGCGTTGCCGAGCGCATCGCCGCCGACCAGTGCGATCGTCACGATATAGAGCGGTGGAAAATCCGTCAGCCAGCGCGCGGCGGAGATCGGCGCAACCACCCATCGAGGGTGCGACGATGTACTCGTCAGTGGGCGGTCGATGAGTGGCGTCGCGACGGCGATTTGAATCCTCGCGCCTGATCCAGAACTCTACTAACGGTATATGTCGGCGGCAGTCGCCGTCCATCGTGTAATTTCGTGTTGGCTGCGGGCGCTGAGCAAATCGCGCGACGGCGAACGGATCAGGAATCGTGGCTAGTGGGCTCGTCCGGCGATGAAACTGCGGGCGCCGCGGATTCGGCGATAGCCGCCCGCTGCTTGTGTGCGAGCAATTGAAGCTGGCCGTTGCCCGCATCGAGGTACTCCGCCGCCACGCGATCCTCCTCGCGCTCGACGTTTTCTTCCTGATCGAGCAACGCGGACATGAGGTCGAGATGGCGCCGGATTTCGCCCGCCAATTCGCGATTGACTCCCTTCACTCCCGCCAACTCGGTCAGCGACGCTTCGCGAATCCGCCGCAGGCTGCCGAAATGGCGCAGTAATTCGCGCCGCCGCACCTGCCCTATTCCCTCGATATCGTCGAGCACTGAGCGCAGCCGCGCGCGCCGGCGCAATTCGCGATTGTACGTAATCGCGAAACGATGGGCTTCGTCGCGGATGCGCACCAGCACAAACAACGCGCTCGAATTGCGCGGCAGCACGATCGGATCCTTGCGGTTGGGCAGGAACACGCGCTCTTCCGACTTGGTCACGGCGCGCTCGCGCGGATCGTTGAGCACATGTTGCTTCGCGAGCGATATGACCTCGATCTGTTCGCTGAGGTCAAATTCCTTCAACACCTGGATCGCGACGTTCAGTTGGCCCTTGCCGCCGTCGATCACCCATAAATCAGGATATTCCTGCTCTTCTTTGGCGCGCTTGAGACGCCGGCACAGCACCTCGTAAAGGCTTGCGAAATCGTCCTGCCCGTCAACGCTGCGAATCCGGTAGCGCCGGTAGAGTGCTTTCTGTGCGACGCCCTCGTCGAAGGTCGCCTGCGATCCCACCACCATCGAGCCTTGCAGATTCGAAATGTCGTAGCATTCGATTCGCTTGGGCACGCTTCGCAGGTGGAGCTTGGCCTGCAGATCGGCCAGCATCTGTTCGCGCGTGTTCTCGTTGTCGCGGCGTGAGGCAAAGCTCTGGCGCGCGTTCTCCTTCGCCATCTCGAGCAGTCGTAATTTGTCGCCGCGCTGCGGCACGAAAACTTCGACCTTCTTGCCGCGGCGTTCCGCTAGCAGCTCGGCGCGCACGCCGGCGTCTTCGAGATCGACCGGCAATATGACCTCGTCGGGGACGAAACGCGCTCCGGCGTAATATTGCGTGAGCAGATCGGCGAGCAGGTCCTCGTCTGGAAATTCGAGGTCCTGGAAGCTCCATCCGCGGGTGCTGCTGAGCTTGCCGTTGCGCACCAGTAGCACGATCGCCTCGATAAATCCGCCTTCGCGATAGAGCCCGAAGACGTCCTGGTCACCGCCCCAATGATGCAGCACGGTCTGCCGCTCGACGGTCTTTTCGATCGACCGCACGCTATCGCGCACGCGCGCCGCCTCCTCGAATTCCAGGCGCTCGGCATGCGCCTTCATCCGTTCGCGCAGCTCGCGCAGCAGTTCGAGATTTTTGCCCTCGAGCAGCATCTGCGCCGCGTGTAAATGGCGCTCGTATTCGCCGCGATCGACCGGCAGCACGCAGGGTCCGAGGCAGCGCTTGATCTGATACTCGATACACGGGCGCGATCGATTGCGAAAGACCGTGTCCGAGCAGGTGCGCAACGGGAAGACCTTGCGAATGACGTCGATGGTCTCGCGTAATCCGTCGGCCGAACCAAACGGGCCGAAGTAACGTCCGCCATCCTTGACGATGCGCCGGGTGACGGTAATACGCGGCCATGGGTGGTTCGTCACTTTGGCGCTCAGGTACGATTTGTCGTCCTTCAGCCGGATGTTGTAGCGCGGCTTGTACTGCTTGATCAGATTGTTTTCGAGGATCAGCGCCTCTTTCTCGCTGCGTGCGACCAGCGTCTCGAAATCGCGCACCCGGCGCATCAGGAAGCGCACCTGAAAGCGTCCGTCGCCGCCCTCGCGAAAATACGATCGCACCCGTGGCCGCAGCGACTTGGCCTTGCCGATATAGAGCACCTTGCCGTTGCGATCGCGCAGCAGATAGACCCCGGGCTCGGCCGGAATCGCCTCGAGTTTGCGTGTCAGTTCGTCTTCGGCAGCCGCGTCGGATGCGGCCTCATCGTCGCCATCGGCCGCTTTGTCAACCAGCGGCTGTGGCGGCGCGGCGGCTGCGGGTGCAGCGGAGGGATACGTAACCAGCGAATCATAGCGCGGGCCGGTAGAAGATTCGGCCGTGGCCGCATCTCGCGCCGACGGCGCTTCGGCGTCGTTCGGAGCCGTGGTCGCATCGCCGTCCGCGGCGTCGTGCGAATGCATCCCTTCGGCCGAGCGGACGATCGCGGCGGCTGCGCGGCGGTTATTCGGCACTCTGCTCATCGGTTAGTTATTATACACGCGATGCCCTCGGCGCAGCGCACGCCGTGGATAGCGGCTCCGGCGTAACCGGTTTCCGCGATAGCGCAGTGCACCAGGATCGGGCAACATACAATCCCCCGCCGTGGCGGCTTGAAATTGCGTTGGCTCGCGACGGCGGCGAATTCACGAACAAGGAAAAAACATCATGGGCAGACTGGATGGAAAAGTCGCGGTTATCACCGGCGCGGCCAGTGGCATGGGCCGCACAACCGCCGCCCGCTTTGCTGGCGAAGGCGCCAACGTCGTGATCGCCGACCTCAACGCCGACGGCGGGGAAGCCGCCGTCCGCGAATGCAAAGAGAACGGCGGTAATGCGGTCTTTCAAATGACCGACGTCACCTCGGAGGTCGCGATCAAGGCGGCGATCGCGCGCGCCGTTTCCGAGTACGGCAAACTCGACATCATGTTTAACAATGCCGGTCTGGCGGGTGCGCTCGGAACGCTCGAGGAAGTCACGGCCGAGAGCTGGGATCGCACCTTTGCGATTTTGCTGCGCGCGGTTTTCGTCGGCATCAAGTACTCCATTCCTGAGATGCGCAAGGCGGGTGGCGGCTCGATCATCTCGACCGCGTCGGTCGCCGGATTGCGCGGCGGCGCCGGTCCGCTGGTCTATAGCGTGGCCAAGGCCGGCGTCATCCATCTGACCAAATGCGCCGCGATCGAACTCGGTCCGCAGCAAATCCGCGTCAACTGCATCTGCCCCGGCGGCATCAACACGCCGCTCATCCACAAGCATATAGCCGGTGGCGAGCCGGTCGCGCGACAGGTCCTCGACAGCATCCAGCCGATACCGCGAGCCGGTACCGGCGAAGATATCGCGGGCATGGCGCTCTATCTCGCCAGCGACGATTCGCAGTGGGTAACCGGTACCGCGATGGTGGTCGATGGCGGCCTGATGGCCGGTGGCAATCTCTTCGGGGGTGGTTCGGCGACCCCATTCAGCGCAGGCGCAAAATGGTCCGGACCGTCATTCGAAAAGGAGTGAACGACTCGGGTATCCTCGGAGTCACTCGGCAACCTGCGAAATATCAGATGCAGATGTAGGCGAAGCTCTCGTGCTGACGGCTGGACGCAGATAAACCTTGCGTCGCGATTGCGAAGGGCTAATTCAGCTCGTGAGCGCGGTCCAGGTTGAGATGTTCGACTAGGCTGCGGGCGTCCGCACGCGGCTTGAAGTGATAATCGAGGGGCATATGCGGGCCTCCGCAAACCGGGACCGCCTCCATATAACCGCATACGCAACGGTAGATAAACATCGGTTGACCCTCGACCTCGCGGCGGTAAAATCCGAGGAATCGATGTTTTGACTGGCTCTGTAGCTGATTTTCAGTTTCTGGCTTCAATTTCACTAACCCTGGACCCATTCACCGGGCTAGTTCTCTTTATAGCAGTGATTGAAGCCTTAGAAAAGAGATTCCATGCAATCAGTTGCTTAGGCACGTCATGATACTCGACTATCTGGAGAGAACAGCGAAAATTTGACGAAATAGCCCGTCTATGCGAGGCCAAAGTGCATCGCCCCGCTCCGCAATCCTGCTCCCTTTCAGCGTGAGATGCCGCTTCGCTGCGAAATGCGGCGCCCCGATCAGAGCGCCGCGCGACGTTCGAGCTTGCGAATACGCTGGTCCTGATCTTTGGACTGCACCGTAAGACGATCGTCGAAGCGTTCGAATTTGCGTGTGAGGCTGGTCAGAGCCTTGTTGGCCTGCTTCAGCTCGGCGTCGAGTTTTTTGATGACGCTATCGGCCGACGCGCTGATTCCGGCGCGAACCTGGGCTGAGGCCGCCGGGATTTCGCGGCCGATTTCGGCGCGCGCGGCGGTCAATTCCTTGCGCAGGAGATCGCCCACGGCAGCTACTTCGCTGCTCAAATGGGCGCGCGCCGCGGCGGTCGCCCGGCTCAGTTCATCGGAAAGCTGCTTATGCCCGCGTTCGGCCGCCACCGCGATTTGTTGCTGAAGCTCGTGACGGGTGGAAGCCAGTTGTTCGCGAGTTTCGATGCGCGTGGCCCCGAGATTCTCGCCGATACGCACCATCTCGGCGCCAAGGTCGGCGCGTGTTATCGCGATAGTTTCGCGGTTCTCGGCGATGCGATCGGAGATGAAGCGCACCTGGCGGCCGACTTCGCTGAACTGGCCGACGATTTCCTCGCGCAGCGCGTCGAGTCGTCCGCCGAAACCGGTGACGGCCTCGAGCACGAGGTCGAAACGCGCGGTCAGTTGTTCCAGTATCGCGCCCATCTTGGCCTCCACCTGCTTCGCCTCCACGTCTTGAGTCACGGTTGGCTCCCCCTTGGATGATCGCGGCCCGACCTACCTGAGTACCTTGCCGAAGCGGTCCCATCGGATGGGCAGGTAACCGGAACCATCGCTGTTCCAGGACCAATATATGAACATCGCCCGGCCCTCAACCTCGTCATGCTTGACCAGTCCCCAGAAGCGGCTGTCGTAACTGCGGTCGCGATTGTCGCCCATCATAAAATACTCGCCCGCAGGAACCTTGAGCGGACCGAAGTAGTCTCGCGGAGAACCCATCTCACGCTCGCCGGGTGTGAGTTCGAAATGCGCGTGGGGGTCGTCGGCCAATTTTCCGTTGCGGTACAGCTTGCCATCCTTGATTTGGATCGTATCGCCGGGGATGCCAATCACGCGCTTGATAAAATCCTTGGTCGGATCGGGCGGAAAGACGAAGACTACAATGTCGCCCCGATGTACTGGTTCCAAATCGAAAAGGTAATGACCCCAGGGGATTTCATGTTCCAGCGGCGTGAATCCGAAAAAAGAATCGGGCAGCCGCAGCCCGTAAATCAGCTTGTTGACGATGATATGATCGCCGACCAGCAGCGTGGGCTCCATCGAACCCGAAGGTATCTTATAGGCTTGAATGAAAAAAGTGCGCAGGAACAGCGCCAGCACCAGCGCGATAATGAAGGCCTCGAAGTACTCGCGCGCGGCGGATTTTTCCTGATTTGACCCGGGACCCTGCGCGGTCGCCGGCGGCGTTGGGGTTTTGGTCTGCGGTTGGGCCACGCCGGGAGCTACTCCCCCACCTTGAGCAGGGCGAGAAACGCCTCCTGCGGAATTTCCACGCGTCCAACATGTTTCATCCGCCGTTTACCTTCTTTCTGCTTTTCCAGCAGTTTGCGCTTGCGTGTGATGTCTCCGCCATAGCACTTCGCCGTGACGTTCTTGCGTAGCGCCTTCACGCTCTCGCGCGCGATTACTTTAGCTCCAATCGCAGCCTGAATCGCCACCTCGAACATCTGGCGCGGGATTAACTCGCGGAGTTTCTCGCACAGCGCACGCCCCCGTTCGTAGGACTTGTCGCGATGCACGATTATGGAAAGCGCATCGACCGCTTCGCCGTTTATCCGGATGTCCAATTTAACCAGATGCCCGGGACGGAAGTCCAGAAACTCATAATCGAGCGAAGCATAACCGCGCGTGGCCGATTTCAAGCGATCGTAAAAGTCGAAAACAATCTCCGCCAAGGGCATCTCATAATGCAGAATCGCACGATGGTGGCCCGAATAACGCAGGTCTCGCTGCACTCCGCGCCGCTCCTCGCACAGATGCATCACGGCGCCCAGAAATTCCTCGGGCACATGAATCGATGCCAGTATGAATGGTTCTTCGATCGCCTCGACCGTGTTTTCTTCGGGCAGATGTGCGGGGTTATCGACCATCACGATCGCCCCCGCATTGGTGCGTACCCGATAGGCCACCGTGGGCGCCGTGACGACGAGATCGAGCCCAAACTCGCGTTCGAGCCGCTCCTGGGCGATCTCCATGTGCAGGAGCCCCAGAAAGCCCGCGCGAAAACCGAAACCCAGCGCCTGCGACGACTCCGGCTCCACGATGATGCTGGCGTCGTTCAGCCGCAACTTTTCAATCGCATCGCGTAATTCGCCGTACTGGTTGGATTCGGTCGGATAGAGCCCGGCGAAGACCATCGGCTTGAGTTCTTTGAAGCCTGCCAGCGGTTCGGCCGCGGGGTTGTCCACGTCCGTGATGGTATCGCCCATTCGCATATCGGCGACCGTCTTTATTCCGGCGACCACGAAGCCCACATCGCCCGGCCCAAGCGCATCGGTGGCTACCTCGTGCGGCGTGAAATAGCCGAGCCGCAGCACTTCGCCAAACTTGCCCGTGCCCATCAGGCGGACTTTCATCCCGCGCTTGAGTTCCCCGTCGAAGACCCGCACCAGGCCGATGACGCCTTCGTAAACGTCGTACCAGCTATCGAAGATCAACGCCCGCGGCGCCTTGCCGTCACCGGCCGCCGGCGGCGGTACCAGTTCCACCAGGGCCTCCAGCACTTCATCGATGCCGATGCCTTCCTTGGCGCTGGTTAGGATCGCCGCGCTGGCGTCGAGTCCGATGACCTGTTCGATTTGCTCGCGTGTGCGTTCGACGTCGGCGCCGGGCAGATCGATCTTGTTGATAACCGGGACGATCTCCAGGCCGTGGTCGAGCGCCATATAAACGTTGGCGAGGGTTTGCGCCTCGACCCCCTGGCTGGCGTCAACCACCAGCAATGCGCCCTCGCAAGCCGCCAGACTCCGCGAGACCTCGTACGCGAAGTCAACGTGGCCCGGTGTATCGATGAGGTTGAGGACGTAGGTCCGGCCGTCCTTGGCCGCGTAGTTGAGCCGGACCGAACGCGCCTTGATAGTGATCCCGCGCTCACGCTCGAGGTCCATCGAATCGAGGAACTGCTGTTTCAGTTCGCGCTTGGAGAGTGCGCCGGTGCGCTCGAGCAAACGATCGGCCAGCGTCGATTTGCCGTGATCGATATGCGCGATAATCGAAAAATTACGAATCAGTTCGCGTGGAGTCATTTATATTTTGTGGCGCATGCCGCTGGTAGCCGGGGACCGGCGGCGACCACCCTGCCCCGCCCAAAGCGAACGCCCCATGTCAGCCTTCATCAGCCTTCAGACGATACGGGAGTCAACCTGCGGCTTGCCGCGGGCCATCCAATCGCAACAGGATAGCATGCGGTCAGCGGCTTTGCGCGAAGCGCTCCTTGAAGAATCGGTAGGTCTGCCGCAAGCCTTCCGCCAATGTGACCTCCGGCCGCCACCCTAGCTCGCGACCCGCCCGCACCGCCGCAATCGCCGAGCGCATCTGTTCGCCAGGCCGGGCCGGCGCATAGGCCGGCGGGCGATCGGACTCCGCCACCTCGGCCAGCGTCCCGTACAGGATATTTACGCTGGTCTCGATTCCAGTGCCGAGATTGATCGGACCGGTCGCCTGTGCCGAAACCGCCGCCACGTTGGCGCGCACGATGTCGCCGACATAAACGTAGTCGCGGGTCTGCTCGCCATCGCCGAAGATGGTCGCGGGCTTGTCGGCGAGCAGGCGGCCGCAGAAGATTGCAACCACGCCCGCCTCCCCATGCGGGTCCTGGCGCGGTCCATAGACATTCGCATAGCGCATCGCCGCGTACTCGATTCCGTACTGCGCCTGGTAAAAGAACAGGTACGATTCGGTCGAATACTTGGCCACGCCATAGGGGCTGACCGGGCGGCACGGATGGGTTTCGTCGGCCGGAAAGGTGTCTTGTTCGCCGTAAATTGCGCCGCCAGTCGATGAAAAGACCACTCGCCGCAAGCCGTGCTGGCGAGCCGCTTCCATCAGATTGAGAAACCCGACCAGATTGACCTGCGCGTCGAAGGCCGGATCGGCGACCGAACGCCGTACATCCATTTGCGCAGCCAGATGCACCATCACTTCGGGCTGCTCGATCGCCATTATGCGGTGGACTTCGCCGGCGTCGCGGATGTCGGCCTGATAAAACCTGGCGCCGGGATTAACCTGATCGCGTTTGCCCGCCGACAGATCGTCGATCACGGCGACTTCGTGAGTTCCCGCGGCGATCAGCGCGTCCACCGTATGCGATCCGATAAACCCCGCACCGCCCGTGACTAAAATCCGCATAGTAACTACCGCCGCTCCGGACTAGACCGGCCGCCGCCCGATTGAGTAATAGCGAAAGTCGAGCGCCCGCATCAACGACGGATCGTACAGGTTGCGTCCGTCGAAGATCACCGGCTGTGTGAGCGCCGCTCTGATCCGATGAAAATTCGGATGACGAAACTCGTTCCATTCGGTCAAAATAATGAGCGCGTCGGCGCCGGCGAGCGCGTCGTAATTGGTTTCGAAATATTTCACCCTATTGCCGAAAATTTGACGCGCTGAATTCAGTGCCTCGGGGTCATGGGCCTGCACCTGCGCACCGGCCGCGAGCAACTCTTCGATCACCACCAGGGAGGGCGCCTCGCGCATATCGTCGGTGCGCGGTTTGAAGGCGAGGCCCCAAATCGCGAGGGTGCGCCCGGCGAGGTCACCGCCGAAATGTTGCTTGACCCGGTCGACCAGCAGGCGTTTTTGCTGTCGATTTATGTCGTCGGTCGCCTTGAGCAGCGTAAAGTCGAGATTCTGCCGGGACGCGCTATGAATCAGGGCTTGGACGTCCTTGGGGAAGCATGACCCGCCATAGCCGACGCCCGGAAAGAGAAACTGGGTGCCAATGCGCTTGTCCGAACCCATGCCGCGGCGCACCTCATTGATCTCGGCGCCGACGGCCTCGCACAGGTTCGCCATCTGGTTGATAAACGAAATTCGGATGGCGAGCATCGCGTTGGAGGCGTACTTGGTGAGCTCGGCAGAACGCGGATCCATCACCAGCACCGGATTGTCGGTGCGCAAAAATGGCGCGTGAACCTCGCGCAGGATAGCGGTCGCCTGATCGCTGGCCGAGCCGATGACGACGCGGTCGGGGCGCATAAAATCCTCGATCGCGGAACCTTCCTTGAGAAATTCCGGGACCGAACAGACGTCGATGCGATGGCTGACGATCCGTTCGACGAGTTCGCGCACCTGGTCATTGGTGCCGACCGGAACGGTGCTCTTGACCGCGATAATGTGATAGCCGGTAGCAGCCCGCGCGACGGCCTCGGCAGCCGCGAGAACGCCGCGCAGGTCGGCGTCTCCATTGGCGCTCATGGGGGTGCCGACGGCGATAAAGGAAACCATCGATTGGGCGATGGCGGCGTCCAGATCGGTAGTGAAACTGAGCCGGTGCTCCTTGACGTTGCGGCGCACCAGCTCGGCCAGGCCGGGCTCGTAAATCGGGACCGCTCCGCTATTGAGCCGCTCGATGCGCTCGCGGTCGATATCGACGCAGACGACTTCGTTGCCGCTTTCCGCGAAGCACGTACCGCTTACCAGGCCGACATAGCCGGTGCCGACGACTGCGATATTCATGTCGGTGTCAAAACTCCTCTTTGATCACGTAAATCGGCTTGTTCTGCGATTCGTGGTAAGTGCGCGCGATCATCTCGCCAATCAGCCCGAGGCTCACGAATTGAACGCCGACGACCACCAGCAGCACGGCAAGCAACAGCGCCGGACGGTTGCCCAGCGGCCAGCCCAACACCACTTTCTCAAACACCAGAATGGCGGTCCAGACCGAGCCGATAGCGCCGAGCAGCACGCCGATGGCGCCGAAGACCTGAATCGGGCGGGTCGAGTAGCCGGAGAGAAAGCGCACGGTCAGCAGGTCGAGAATGGTGCGGATGATCCGGCCCGGCCCGTATTTCGACGCACCGGAACGCCGCGGCCGGAAGTTGACTTCGATCTCGGCGATGCGGGCGCCCTGTTCGGCGGCGATCGCGGGGACGAACCGATGCATCTCGCCATAGAGCATCAGGCGACGTGCCAGATCGCGCCGGTAGGCTTTGAGGGTGCATCCGTAGTCGTGCAGGGCAACTCCGGTGATGCGTGAAATGAGCGTATTGGCGGCGACCGACGGCAGGCGCCGGGTCAACGCGGAATTGCGCCAGCGATCGGTACGCCAGCCGCTGACCAGGTCATAGCCCTCGTCGAGCTTCGCCAGCAGGCGCGGGATGTCGGCGGGATCGTTTTCGCCGTCGCCGTCGAGCGCGACGATCACGTGGCCTTCGGCGCGTTGCAGGCCGCAGGCCAGGGCGGCGGTCTGTCCGGAGTTTCGCGCGAGGCGAATGACGCGGACGTGCGCGTCGCGCGCCTGGATCTCGCGCAACACCGCCTCGCTCCCGTCGGTGCTGCCGTCATCTATGAAAAGGATTTCGTGCGATTCGCCGATTGCATCCAGCACGGTCTCGAGTTCGAGGTGCAGCGGCGCCAGATTATCCCGCTCGTTGAAGAGCGGAATAATTATTGAGAGGTCCATCGCGAATGATGCGAATCGGTCAGCTCGATAAAGGCGCGATAACGCTCCTCGATATCCTCCCAGGCCAGCGCGGCGACGCGGCCGACCGAGAATTGCTCGACGACGAACGAGCCCATGACGCAGCCATAAACCACGGCGGTGCGCAGGACGGATTCGTTGACGACGCCCTTGCGCGCGATATAGCCCATGAAGGCGCCGGCGAAACTGTCGCCCGCGCCGGTCGGATCGATGATTTCTTCGAGCGGGTAAGCTGGCACCGCGAACATGGCGTCCTTGCTGAACTGAAGCACGCCGTACTCGCCGCGTTTGACCAGCACCGTGTCGGGTCCCATCTTGATAATCGCGCGGCCGGCCTTGACCAGGTTGTGCTCGCCGGTGAGCATGCGGGCCTCTTCGTCGTTGAGGGTGAGGATGTCGATGCGCGGCAGCAGGCGGATCAGCGCGGCGCGTTCGTTCATGATCCAGAGATTCATGGTGTCGGCGGCGACAACCTTGGGGCTCAAGACCTGATCGAGGACGTGGCGTTGCAGGTCGGGCGAGATATTGGCGAGGAAAACATAGTCGGCGCGATGCTGGTCGGGGAGCAGAGCGGGCATGAAATCGGCAAATACGTTGAGCTCGGTGCTGATGGTATCGCGCAGGTTCATGTCCTCGTGATAGCGCCCGTGCCATCGAAAGGTCGCACCCTCGCGCCGTTCCATTCCGCGCATATCGATTTCGCGATCGGCAAACAGGCGCTCGTCGGCGGCGCGAAAGTCGGTGCCCACGGCGGCGACAATACTGACCGGCGCGAAGAAGCGTGCAGCCAGCGCAAAGTAACTGACCGAGCCGCCGAGCGCGTCGGTTACATTGCCGTGCTGGGTTTCGACGGTGTCGTATCCGATAGTGCCTACTGCAACAATACTCATTCGGGGATGATTCTCTTTTCAGCTAATGGCTATTTCAGATAGTGGCTATCGGCTCGGGGCCGGGACCGCGCTAACCGCGGCTAGGACCTGAAATACTTGCCGATAATCGGTTCGAGCCTGGCCGCGGTCTCCGCGGGGATCGCGGCGCGGTCGGTAATAATCGCGTCTTTGAGCGAATGCGCGCAGGAACACGAGAGCGAATTGGTACCCAGGGTTTGCGCCAGGTTCAAGACGGTGCGCTGCGCGAGATCGACGTTGAGCCGCATGACGCGGAGGATTTCGCCGATATCGACGGCGGCGACGCTGGTGTGCCAGCAATCGTAGTCGGTCACAAGCACCAGCACCGCGTAACAGAGTTCCGCCTCGCGCGCGAGGCGCGCCTCCTGCATCGCGGTCATGCTGATAACGTCCACGCCCCAACTGCGGTGTAGGTTCGACTCGGCGCGGGTGGAGAATTGCGGTCCCTCGATGCAGAAGTAGGTACCGCCCTCGTGAATTTTCGCGCCCGCAGCACGGCCGGCGGCGGCGAGGCCGCGGGTCAAGTCGGGGCATACCGGATCGGCGAGCGAGACGTGCGCGACGATGCCGTCGCCGAAAAAGGTCGGCTTGCGGCGATAGGTATGATCGACGAATTGATTCGCGACCAGCAGATCGCCCGGTGCGATATGCTCCTGCATGCTGCCGGCCGAACTGACCGAGACCAATTGCTCGACGCCGAGCTTTTTCATCCCCCAGAGATTTGCGCGGTAGTTAAGTTCGCTCGGGAGCAGCCGATGGCCGCGGCCGTGACGCGAGAGAAAGACGATTTCGACCTCGCCGATGCGGCCGCGATAAAAGACGTCGGACGGATCCCCGAACGGCGTCTCGAGAGCGATCTCTTCGACGCGGTCGAGTCCGCTCATCTGATAGAAGCCGCTGCCGCCGATTATGCCCAGTACCCTTTTCGTCATGCCAAAGCTTTCGTCCCGATGATTTTTTGCGTGCGAATTGCCGTCTGGCGACCGACCCGAACGCGCTGACGCCGCTTCTCGCTCATTGCGTCGCCGCCGTCGCGCTTCGTTGCGCGTACAACTGGCCGCAGGCCGCGGCGATGTCACGGCCGCGGCTTTCGCGAATAGTAGCGGTCAAGTTACCCCTATGGAGGATCGCTTGAAAGGCCTCGACCCGCTCGCGCGAGCTGGGGGCAAAGGGCGACGCTGGAAAGGGGTTGAAGAAGATCAGGTTAACCTTGGCGCGCAGCGGCGCGAGCATTTTGGCCAGGCGCCGGGCGTCGTCGGTCGAATCGTTGATACCGGCGAGCATCACGTACTCGAAAGTGATGCGCCGGCGGCGCGCAATGGGCAGAGCCTGGCAGGCGTCGATCAGGGCGTGGAGGGGATAGCGCAGGTTGATCGGGGCAATGCGGTTGCGCACCTCGTCGGTAGTCGCATGGAGGGAGACCGCCAGGTTGACCGGGAAGTCGGCGAGCAGGCGCTCCATCGAAGGCACCAGTCCGACGGTCGAAACGGTAATCCGGCGCGGCGAGATTCCGAGACCCCAGTCGGAGGTCATAATGGTCAGCGCGCGGTGAAGCCGCGGGTAATTCGCGAGCGGCTCGCCCATGCCCATGAAGACGTAGTTGGTGAGGATTTCACCGGGGAACAATTCGCGGCGCGCCGCCATCAACTGGCCGAGAATTTCGCCGGCGGTGAGATTGCGATGGAGGCCCATGCGGGCGGTCGCGCAAAATGCGCAGCCCATGGCGCATCCGGCCTGACTCGAGATGCACAACGTGGTGCGCCCTTCGGTGGGGATTATCACGCTCTCGATCGCTTCGCCGTCGCCGAGTCGCAGCAGCAGCTTGCGGGTGCCGTCGCTGGAACGCTCGAGGTGCGTGCCCGCGATCGACCCGATGCTGAAGCGGTCATCCAATAGCGTACGAAAGTCCGCCGGCAGATCATGCATCGTATCGAACGAGGCGGCCTCGCGGCTCCACAGCCATCCCATGATCTGACGTGCGCGGAAGGAGCGTTGCCCGGCCTGGAGCACGATAGTTTCGAGTTCATCGAGCGCGAGGTCGCGCAAATCGGGCTTGGTCGGCGCGGAATCGTGCGCGGGGGCTGCGTGAAGCTGAGTCACGCGGGTTATTATAAGCGAATCAGCGGATTATCGAAGCCGGCCGGGCGCGGCGCGCATCAGGGCAGGAGTTCGAGGCCGCGGAAGAAGAAGGCTATTTCCTGGGCGGCGGTTTCGGGAGCATCGGAGCCGTGCGTGGCATTTTGCTCGACGTCCTGTCCGAAATCCTTGCGGATGGTGCCGGCGGCTGCCTTGGCCGGATCGGTCGCGCCCATCAAATCGCGCCAGCGCTTGATCGCGCCCTCGCCCGCCAGCACCGCGACGATGACCGGCCCCGAGGTCATGTAGTCGCAGAGCGATCCATAAAAGGGCCGCTCCTTGTGCACGGAATAAAAGGACTCGGCCTCGGCACGGGTCAATTGCGTCAGGCGCAATCCGACGACGCGCAATCCGCTCGCTTCGATGCGCTTGAGGATGTCGCCGGCGAGGTGGCGCGCGACGGCGTCGGGTTTAATAATCGCGAAGGTTCTTTCCATGAATATTACTTGAGGTCTCGCTTTATTCAGCGGCGAGTCGAGTCCGCAGGTTCAGGCCGCCTTGCTGTCGAGCAGGTTCTTCATCGTGATGCCGAGTTCGGCCGGGCTCATCGCGACCGCGATTCCCGCCGCCATCAGAGCCGCGATCTTGTCCGCCGCGGTGCCGCGTCCGCCCGATATAATCGCGCCCGCGTGGCCCATTCGACGACCTTTGGGGGCGGTCTGACCGGCTATAAACGCGACCACCGGCTTCTTGACATTTTCCTTGATGTATTGGGCAGCCTCTTCCTCGGCGCTGCCGCCGATTTCGCCGATCATGATGACCGCATTGGTATCGGGGTCGGCGTTGAAGAGCTTCAAAATATCGATGTGGCCGCTACCGACGATCGGGTCGCCGCCGATACCGACGCATGACGACTGCCCGATGCCGAGCTGGCTCAACTGGTAAACCGCTTCGTAGGTGAGGGTGCCCGATCGCGAGACCACGCCGACGTTGCCGGGCTTGTGGATATAGCCGGGCATGATGCCGATTTTGCATTCGCCGGGGGTGATGACGCCGGGGCAATTGGGACCGATCAGGCGGCTCGAGGTGCCGCGCATGTAGCGCCGGACCTTGACCATATCGAGCACGGGCACGCCTTCGGTGATGCAGATGACGAGTTCGATGCCGGCGGCAACCGCCTCGAGAATCGCGTCACCGGCGAACGGCGGCGGCACATAGATGACGGTCGCGTTGGCGCCGGTAGCGCGGCGGGCCTGCTCGACGGTGTCGAAGATGGGAATGCCTTCGAAATCCGAACCGCCCTTGCCGGGAACGACGCCGCCGACCATCTGGGTGCCGTATTCCTTGCAGGCGCGGGTATGGATTTGTCCGGTGGCGCCGGTGATGCCCTGGGTCAGGACGCGGGTATTTTTGTTTACGAGGATGCTCATCTTGCTTGTGCTCGCTGCTCAGGCCTGGCCAATCGCTTCGACCACGCGGCGGGCCGCGTCGGCCATGTCGCTGGCGGCAATCACCTTGATGCCGGAGTCCTTGAGAATCTGTTTGCCCTTGTCAACGTTGGTGCCTTCCATGCGCACCACGAGCGGGATGTTGAGCTTGACCTCGCGCGCGGCGTCAACCACGCCCTGGGCCAGTACGTCGCAGAGCATGATGCCGCCGAAGATATTGATCAGCACCGCCTTGACGCGCTCGTCGGAGAGCAGGATGCGGAAGGCCGCGGCGACCTTTTGCGAGTTCGCACCGCCGCCGACGTCGAGGAAGTTGGCGGGCTCGGCGCCGTAATACTTGACGATGTCCATGGTCGCCATCGCGAGGCCCGCACCGTTGACCATGCAACCGATGTTGCCGTCGAGATGGACATAGCTCAGGTCGAACTTGGAGGCCTCAGTCTCGGCCGGGTCCTCTTCGTTGGCGTCGCGCAACTCGCGGATGTCGGGGTGGCGGAACAGGCCGTTGTCGTCGAAGGACATCTTGGCGTCGAGACAGATGACCGTGCCGTCCTTGGTTACGACCAGCGGGTTGATCTCGATCAGCGAGGCGTCGGTTTCCAGGAAGGCGCGATAGAGTGCGGCGATCAGCGCACCGAACTGGCCAACCTGCTTGTCGCGCAGGCCCAGCGCGAAGGCGATTTTGCGCGCCTGAAAACCGGCCAGGCCAATCACCGGATCGATCGGCACGGTCAGAATTCGATCGGGCGTCTTGGCGGCGACCTCCTCGATCTCCATGCCGCCTTCGGTGCTGGCGATAACCGCGACGCTCTCGGCCTTGCGATCGACGACCATGCCGAGGTAGAGCTCGCGCGCGACCTCGCTGGCCTGCTCGATATAGACCCGGCGGACGACGCGGCCCTCGGGTCCGGTCTGATGGGTAACGAGCGGCTTGCCGAGAATCTTCGCGGCAAAATCGCGCGCCTCGGACGCACTGGAGATCAGCTTGACGCCGCCAGCCTTGCCGCGGCCGCCGGCGTGGATTTGCGCCTTGATCACGGCCTTGGGCTGACCCAGCGACTCGAATGCCTTGGCGGCTTCGTCCGGCGTCGAGGCCGGTTGCCCCTTGGGGACCGGAACGCCGAAGCGGCCGAGAACCTGCTTGGCCTGAAATTCGTGGATATTCATGCGCTACCTTTGAGCGGAAACATTGCGTCCGTCAGTCGTCGATTGTGGTGCGGTTAGCCGCGGCGTCACGCGCCGAGAACCTTGTCCATCGCCCCGACGAGCTCACGCACGTGGGCGACCGAGGAATCGAACGCCTTCTTTTCGGCGGCCGTGAGTTCGATCTGTACGATACGCTCGACGCCGCCTCCCCCGAGCACTACCGGCACGCCGGCGAACAGCCCGTCAACGCCGTACTCGCCCTCGAGGTAGGCGGCGGCCGGGAGCACTTCCTTGCGATCGAGCATGAAGGCCTCGACCATCCGGTAAACCGCGGCGCCTGCGGCATAGTACGACGAGGTTTTCATCAGATTGACGATCTCGGCACCGCCGTTGCGCGTGCGCACTTCGATCTCTTCGAGGCGCTCCGGCTTGATCAGTTTGTCAACCGGATGACCGCCGACGGTGGTGTAGCTGCGCACCGGAACCATGTCGTCGCCGTGGCCGCCGAGCACCATCGCGCTCACGCTGCCGACTGAGACGTCGAGCTCGGCGGCGAGAAAAGTGCGATAGCGGGCGGAATCAAGAACCCCGGCCTGGCCCACGATACGCTGCTTGCTGAGGCCACTGACGCGCTTTAGCTGCGTGACCATCGCGTCGAGCGGATTGGTCACCGCGATCACGAAGGCCTTGGGCGCATGCTGTTTAATCGCCAGTCCAACCGTGTTCATCACGCCGGCGTTGATCTTCAGCAGGTCGTCGCGGCTCATCCCGGGTTTGCGCGGGGAGCCGGAGGTCACCACGATACAGTCGGCACCGGCGATATCCTTGATGTCGGTCGAGCCGCTGATGTTGACATCAACGCCCAGCACCGGCGCCGACTCGAGCATGTCGAGCGCCTTGCCCTGCGGGAGGCCGTCAATAATATCGTACAGCACGATATCGCCGAGGCCGCGCAGGAAACACAGATGGGCACAGGTGGCGCCGACGTTGCCGGCACCGATGAACGCGATTTTTTTTCTCATTGCCACGGGTTTAATCCGAAAATTACGGCGTATCGCCGCCGCTTAAGCGTTACTTATATCGTCGCCGCTGCCACTTTCGCAAATCTTCAGCGTCGCGAGGATTTTATTCCGGCTCTGCCGCTAAAAATAACAGCCGCACCATGCGCGTTCGCGCCGTCGTCAAACCCAGATTAAATATCAACCCTGCCGCCCGATGTGAAGCATCTGCGCGATTTAGCGCCAAAACCTTGCGCTTAAGCACCGCCAAATCGACCCGCCTCGCGATGGATTCCCGCCCGCGAGCTTTTGTCGCAGACCTGCCAAACGTGCTACAAAAGCCGCGACCAATCTCCGGGAGGATCAACCGTGGCCGCCGATCTCGAAGCGCGCGTGCGCGAATTGGAAAACATAGTGCAGGAATTGCGCGATCGTGAAGCGATTCGCGATTTGCGCTACCGCTATCACGAGTACGTCAACGAGGGGAAATTCGCCGACATCCCCGCATTGTTCACCACCGACGGCGAACTCGACTTCGCCCATCTCGGCAAGGCTACCGGCCACGAAGCGATAGCGAAATTTTTCGGGGCGCTCGACCGCCCGCCGGCCGCAAGCAAAAATGGCTCTCCGCGTATCACCTGGGTCAAGCAGTTCATTCACAACCATACGATTAAGCTCAACGGCGATCGCGGCGAAGGCTTTTCCTACCTCGAGGCGAAACCGATTTACAACGGCGAGGCCTTTCTGGTCGCCGCCCGCTACGACGACGAATACGTACGCCAGAACGGCGCATGGAAATTCAGCAAGATGAGTCTGGTGCCCTACTTTATGGTGCCGTTGAAGGAAGGCTGGGCGCAGGAAGACCGGCTCAAAATGCGCACCCATTAGAGCAGTCAGCAGACTGAAGAGTTGTCAGTAGATTGGACAGTTGTAAGGGACCTCAAAACATTGGCTTTTCACTGAAACCTGCCACCAGACGAAGCGCATCGGAGTCGAGCACAGGGTTGTCTAAGAATTCAAAACTTTGACTTTGAAAACACTGAAACCTCACAAGGTTTCAGACTTCCCGTTTGTGAAGATGCGGGCTGCGCCCTGTCGGAAGCCTTTCAATGATTGACGCTCGCGATGCTCGAAGTGAGGGATCAATTCCGACATCACGGGCGAGAATGGACAGGTCTACGTTGTAATCCTGAACGTATTCAGGAATCTCATGTTGGCGTCCGCACGCTAATGATCATTGGACGCAAATAGAACTCGGCTGATGCTGGGCGATCCGAACTGAAAGAGCTCGCCTGTATCCAGCGCCTGTCTCACTAAGGCCGGGACATTTGATTCAGGCGTCTTACCTATCTGCTGATTGAGTTGATGATACGCATCGGTCAATTTGACCGGGATCTCCTGTGGCCTGCTCGGGGAATTTTGTACCAGCCGACAAATTAGAGAAGCTGGAACAGGAGGGCCCTGGGAATGGCGAAGCGAAGGTACACGGCGGAAGAGATCGTGACGGTGCTGCGGCAGGTGGAGGTGTCGATAGCCAACGGCAAGGGGACGCCGCAGGCGTGTCGCGAGTCGGGGATTACCGAGCAGACTTATTATCGCTGGCGCAAGGAATATGGCGGGCTGAAGCTGGAGCAGGCCAAGCGGCTCAAGGAACTGGAGCGCGAGAACTCGCGGCTCAAGCGGCTGGTGGCTGAGCTGTCGCTGGAGAAACAGATCTTGCAGGACGTCGCGCGGGGAAACTTGTAAGCCCCGCGCGGCGGCGTTGCGCAGCGGATAACGTCCGGCGTCGATACGCGCTCTCGGAACGCCACGTGTGCCGGTTGCTCAGCCAGTGGCGCGGGACACAGCGCTATACGCCGAGAGTGCGCAACGACGAGGATGAGCTGACCCGGGCGATCATCTCACTGGCCGGCCAGCACGGCCGCTACGGCTACCGGCGGGTGGCGGCGCTGCTGCGCAGCGCCGGCTGGTTAGTGGGCAAGGACCGGGTCGAGCGCATCTGGCGCCGCGAGGGGCTGAAAGTGCCGCGGAAACAACCCCGGCGTGGGCGGCTATGGCTGAACGACGGCGCGTGCGTGCGGCTGCGGCCGCAGCGGCCCAATCACGTCTGGAGTTACGACTTCGTCAGCGCGGCCACGCACGATGGCAGGTCAGTCAGGATGTTAACCTTGATCGACGAGTACACCCGGGAGAGCCTGGCAATCCGGGTCGAGCGGCGACTGCGCAGTCTCGACGTCATCGAGACCCTGGCCGATGTGATGCTCGTGCACGGAAGACCCGAGCACATCCGCTCGGACAACGGACCAGAGTTCGTCGCCACTGTGGTGCGGAAGTGGCTCGAACGGCTGGGCACCCAGCCGCTGTACATCGAACCGGGCAGCCCTTGGGAGAATGGTTACTGTGAATCGTTCAACAGCAAGCTGCGTGATGAATGCCTCAACGGCGAGATCTTCTACTCCCTCAAGGAGGCACAAATCGTCATCGAACGTTGGCGGGTCCACTACAACACGGTCAGACCGCACTCGTCGCTCGGCTATCGGCCACCGGCGCCAGAGGTGATCAGCCCACCAAAATCTGATCGAATCGGAGTGCTTGCAAGCTCAACCATTACTAACTTATGAAATGGTACAAAAGATCGGGCAGGCCACCTGCAGCCAGACTTGAACTTCGGTGACGCCGAGGGCGTTAACTAGTATTCCTGAGATCGCCCGCGTAATCGACCTCGTGGTGTCCATCTTGAAACACCTGGTACATGACAAATGATCGGCTTTGCGGCATAGCACATGCCGAAGCTGTCCGATGGATCATCTGGTAAGGGATATGAGCTACGGCAATCTCGTTCAGAGCAGGCGCCTTCTTTCGGATTAGTTCAAACCAATGTGAGAGCACTTTCTTTCGATTAGATTCGCTGCCTTTGCGTTGCCAATCGGAGACGCTCTCATATCGTGGTTCTGTCCATTTTCCGTCAATGGCGATAGCCGTCGAAGGCGACTCAACCATGACGTCTGTATATGACGCCTTATTATGAGGACCGGCAGATGGTGTGTGATATTCGAAGGAGACTTGCGCGTTGACGATGTCGTCGATGCCAAGTTTGGCTCCGATAGTCGAGAGAACCGCCACTTTGTTTTGCCAGTACGCAAGAAGGGGCGTGGTCGAGCGTGTGAGGTTTTTAAATTCGGAGTCCGGCATTGAATCGATTAGCGACATATTTTCTCGTCTCTTGGCTAAAATTATGAGTCAGCATATTGAACAGAAAGATTGCAGACGTCCAGCATTCGCATACAAGTGGCGCGGCGATTGCGAAGCGGAGGCGGGCCGCTCGAGGGCTTTGGTTTAACGCGCGGAGGGGCTGCGCGAGGGCTTTCGTCTAGCGCGCGGAGGCAGCCGCGCGAGATCCTTCACTCCGTTCAGGATGACTTGCATGGGGCTCCGGCTAAAGCGCATGCGGTTAGTACATGTGGCTTAATGCGATGGAAAGCGGTTGAGGATGACACTCTCGGGGGCGTGATTTGTCCAAGGACCGCTTGCATGTTTGGGGTGGTTTCAACCCATAGACAATTATTTTCAGGGCGTAGCCCGCATCTTACAAAAGGGAAGTCTGAAACTCTGTCTTTTGAATCGCTCGCTGCGCTCGCTGTGCGCACGTCGCAGACTCCTTATTTTAACGCACCTCGCAGACTCGTTAGCTCGCTACGCCTTCGGCTTCGCTGGTGTGCTCGACTGCGCTGCGCTCCGTCTAGTGTGAGGTTTCAGAAAAGGGCTATAGGTCCTGGTTCCTTGACCGTTGTAGTTGTAGCGGCGACCCTCTATGCCGCGACCGCGATGGTTGGCGCACCAGCCATCGAGGATCGAGTGAAAATGGAACGGCCGGAGCGAGTTACCGCTCCGGCCGTTGATGTGAAAGGCACGCCGCGCGCTGGGATGCGGCGCGAGTGCGCGCGCCAGTTACATGTTATCGACGATGGCCTTGCCGAACTCAGAGCATTTGAGCAGCTTCGCCCCGCTCATCTGGCGTTCGAAGTCGTAGGTGACGGTTTTGTTCGCGATCGTCTTTTCGATGCCGCGAATGATGCCGTCGGCCACTTCCTGCCATCCCATATGCTCGAACATGAGCACGCCCGAGAGGATAACCGAGCCGGGGTTGACCTTGTCCTGATTGGCATACTTGGGCGCGGTGCCGTGAGTCGCCTCGAAAATCGCGTGGCCGGTGACGTAGTTGATATTGGCGCCGGGCGCGATGCCGATACCGCCGACCTGCGCCGCCATCGCATCGGAGAGGTAATCGCCGTTGAGGTTCAAGGTGGCGACGACGTCGAATTCGTCGGGCCGGGTGAGGATTTGCTGGAGCGTGATGTCGGCGATCGCGTCCTTGACCAGCATCTGGCCTGCCGGCGGGTTGCCGCCGCAATCGTCCCATCCGACCGCCCTGCCCTGGTACTCGCGGCGCACGAGGTCGTAGCCCCAATCGCGGAAGGCACCCTCGGTGAACTTCATGATGTTGCCCTTGTGCACGAAGGTGACGCTCTTGCGTTTGTGGTCGATCGCGTAATTGAGGGCGGCGCGGATGAGGCGCTCGGAGCCTTCGCGGGAGACCGGCTTGACGCCGATGCCGGAAGTTTCGGGGAAGCGGATTTTATTGACGCCCAACTCATCCTGGAGGAACTTGATGAGCTTTTTGGCCTCGGGCGATTCAGCCGGCCATTCGATACCGGCGTAGATGTCTTCGGTATTCTCGCGGAAAATCACGGCGTCGAGTTTTTCCGGATGCTTGACCGGGCTCGGCACGCCGGCGAAGTAGCGCACCGGGCGCAGGCATACGTAGAGATCGAGCATCTGGCGCAGCGCGACGTTGAGCGAGCGGATGCCGCCGCCGATCGGCGTGGTCAGCGGCCCCTTGATGCCGACCAGATATTCCTGGAACGCCTCGACGGTCTCGTCGGGGAGCCAACTTTTCCACTGGTTGAAGGGCTTCTCGCCGGCAAATACTTCCATCCAGGCGATCTTGCGCTTGCCGCCATAAACCTTTTCCACCGCATGATCGAAGACGTACTGGGAGGCGCGCCAGATGTCCGGGCCGGTGCCGTCGCCCTCGATAAACGGAATGATGGGGCGGTCGGGAACGTGGAGATGGCCGTCGGCCAGTCGAATTTTTTCACCGTCGCCGGGAACCTTGATGTACTTGAACGCCATTTGTTTAATGCCCGTTTCGTGACGAGGAATTTGCGCTCCGCATAGGCCAATATGCCCGTTGGTACGCCGTCAGCAGCGCCATATCATATATCAATGCCCCGCGATTGCCAGCAAAACTGCGCGATCGCACACGCCCGTCGGCGATTACCAGGGCATCCTTGCGGATGAAGCCGCGGCGGTGTTATCGAAAGCGGCAATAGGGACGGCGCAAATTGGCGCCGGCTGTGCAAATTGACGGGGTCGCATCGATGGATTTCAGATTTACGCCCGAGGAAGAAGCGTTTCGCGCGAAGATTCACGCCTGGCTCGAACAGACTACCAGCGAAGTGTTCGGCCGCGGACAGGACGGACCCGGTGCGGCAACGGCGAGCCTGATGGACGTCGGCGACGATTCGCGCTGGCAGCGGCTCAAGCAATATCATCAGCGGCTTTATGAAGCAGGCTACGGGGCGCTGCATTGGCCCAAGGAATACGGCGGCGGCGGCGCGACTCTGATCGAACAGGCGATTTACCAGGACGAGGCGCTCAGCTTCGGAATGCCGCTTTACGGATGCAACCAGCTCGCGATCGATCGGATCGGCCCGACACTGATGTTCATGGGTACGCAAGCGCAAAAGGATCGCTACCTGCCCAAGATGCTGACCGCCGAGGAAATCTGGTGCCAGGGCTACTCCGAGCCCAACGCCGGCTCGGACCTGGCGGGTTTGCAGACCCGCGCGGTGGTGGACGGCGATTCGTTCGTGGTCAACGGGCAGAAGGTGTGGACCAGCCTGGCCCATCGCGCGGACTGGCAGGTACTGCTGGTGCGCACCGACCCTGAGGCGCCCAAGCACAAGGGTATCTCCTATCTGCTGGTCGATATGAAGAGCCCCGGAATTACAGTGCGGCCGCTGGTGCAGATAACCGGCGACGCCGGATTCAACGAGGTCTTTTACGATAACGTGCGCGTGCCCAGGGAAAATCTCGTGGGCGAGATAAATCAGGGCTGGCAGGTTTCGATTGCGACTCTGATGTACGAACGCGTTTCCGGCGGCACGCGTCATCCGGTCGAGCGCACGATCAACGAATTGCTCGGATTGGCCAAGCGGGTTCAGTTCGACGGGATGCCGGCGCATCGGCATCCGTATGTGCGTCAGAAGCTGGCGCAGTTCGCGGTCGAAGCGCGATGCATGCGGCTCAGCCGTTATCGATCGTTGACCTCGCAGCTCAAGGGCAAGATTCCCGGCCCGGAAAGTTCCTTTGGCAAATTGTTTGCGACCGAGCTCAACTTGCGCGTCGCGATGTTCGCCGACGAATTGCTCGGTCCCTACGGCACGCTGGACAAGGGCTCGCTCGGCGCGGTCGAGGGCGGACGCTGGACGCAGCGCACGCTGTCGGCGCGCGGACTCACGATAGCGGCCGGCTCGAGCGAGATTCAGCACAACATTATCGGCGAGCGTGTGCTGAAGCTGCCGAAGGGCTGAGCGGACGGCGGGACTCGCCACGCAGGACCTGGCAAAAGGGCAAAGGTTGAGGATCTCGAAACCTTGATTTTTTCTGAAACCTCACGAGGTTTCAGACTTCCCGTTTGTAAGATGCGGGCTGCGCCCGCAAAGGACTTAATGGGCTGACGCTCGAGGATACGAGGTACGTCAGAGGGGGTAATCGGTCTTGCGTGTCATGCGGCAAAATCCTAACGGGGGCGCTTAAGCGAAGGTGCAGAACGCAGCGAGCTAACGAGTTTGCGAGGTGCGTTAGAATAAGAAGTCTGCACGTGCGCACAGCGAGCGCAGCGTGCGATTAGAAAGAAACAGTTTCAGACTTTCAGTTTGTGAGGATGCGGGCGCACGCGTGCGACCTCGGAGAGATGGTCTCGCGATAGCTCGTCCAACGAAAGGGACGTTTCACACCGGCCGCGTGGCGGGGTTTTATACTGTCGAACTCACGCTCATTCGATCAGGAGTTTCGACATGGCAAGTGTGAATTTAGCGATGCGGCGCGATTGGCAGGGGCTGGGAATAAAAATGAAAACGGGCAAGGCGGCGGTTCCGGGCAGCCGGGTTAAATACAGGGCGAGTGCGGTCGGCGCTGGCGAACTTGTTATCGGCGAGGCCAGCTACGGGCTGCGCGGAAAAGGCGCGTCGGTGCGCTTCACGATCGCGGATTCGTTGTACGGGAGAATTCTTATCGCCGCCACCGCGGCAGGAGCCTGCTGGATCGGGTTATGCGATTCGGACGAACGGCTCGAGGCAGAACTGCGCGGCGATCTGGCGGCGGCGACGATTTTGCACGATGCCAACGGACTGGACGGACTCGCGCCGATGGTGGTCGAATACGTCGACGGGCGAACCCACGAAATCGCGCTGCCGATTGATTTGCGGGCGACGCCGTTTCAGATCGCGGTGTGGCGGGAGCTTTGCGCGATTCCGCGGGGTGAAACGCTCTCCTATGGCGAAATTGCGGCGCGGCTGGGACGACCTGACGCTGCGCGTGCGGTCGGCCATGCGAACGGCGCGAATCCGCTGGCGATAATCATCCCGTGCCATCGTGCGATTGGGACCGACGGCTCGCTCACCGGATATCGTTGGGGTGTCGATTACAAGCGGCGGCTGCTCGACCATGAGCGCGCGTTGGCGCAGAGCACGCTCGCGTTTTCCTGATTGAACATCTTGAACATGTTGAAAATTGTGAACATCTCGCGGCCGCGGACGGGTCAGGTGCCCTGAATGGGGGAGGCCCAGCGCTCGAAGATGGTGTCCGCGATCTTCGAGAGCGCCGGCAAACGTCGGTCGGCTTCGGCCATGATCGCGTCGCCGTCGATGCCGACACGCTTGAGCCCCTCGCCGAACTCGCCGACCAGGGCGGTCAGAATTTCGTCGGTCATTTCGGCGTGGAAGAGCATCCCGTAGGCCTTCGCACCGTAGCGGAAAGCCTGCACGGGAGTGCGGTCTGAGGACGCCAGCGCGACTGCGCCGTGCGGCAGGTCGAAGACATCGCTATGCCAATGCGCCGCAACGAACTCGGCGGCAACACCACGCATCAGGCGGTCGTCGTTCGCATTTTCGTCGAGCCGCACCGGGAACCATCCGATTTCGCGCTGTTCGCCGCGCCGGACTTCCGCCCCCAGCGCCGCCGCGAGGAGTTGACTCCCCAGACATACGCCGAGGATGGGCTTATCGGCCTTGAGTGCGGCTTCGAGCAGCGCGATTTCGTCGCGGAAAAAGGGGTAGCGGTCGAGTTTATAAACGGTCTGCGGCCCGCCCATCACGATCACTCCGCCGAGGCCCTTGACGTCCGTGGGTATCGGATGGCCGTCGAAGACGCGGACGTACTGCCATGCGAGGGCGGCCGCTTCGAGAGCGTCGGCGATGGCGCCGAGGTTTTCCGCCGGATGGTGTTGGAGGACGAGAATCTTGGCCATCGGATGCTCCGTCAGCAAAATGTGCGCATTGCAATTGAATTATGGATTCGCTGCGGGTGCGGTCAAGGGCGTTGGCTGCGTGAGGCGGGGATGCGGCAGCGCGGCATGCTTGCGTTGGGCCGGCATGATACGCCAGAAAATATAGGGGGTGTACGGCGATTGCGGGTGGCGGAAAGGCGAGCGCAATCGCATAATCGCGGACCGAGGATTGCCCCACGAACCCCCCGGCGGGCGATTGTATTTGCCTTCATCGCTATGAAGGCGCTATGGGGACAAGTTGGCCGCGCAGACCGATTAATCTGTAAAGAGGCGCAAGAGACCGTGGAGAACAACGCAAAATCGCCGTTCAGCGCGATCAAGGTCGTGGAATGCGGCGAAGGAATTTCGGCCGCCTTTGGTGCGAAGATGCTCGCCGATCTGGGCGCCGAGGTTATCAAGATCGAGCCGCCGGGCGGCGACCTTTCGCGTCGCCGGGGACCGTTTCCGGGGGATCAGACCGATCCCGAAAAGAGCGGCATTTTTATCTACCTGAATACCAACAAGCGCGGTGTGGTTGCCGACCTGACGCGTCCCGAGGGGCGTGAATTGCTCGGCAAGGTGCTGGCCGATGCCGACGTGTTGATTCACAACGTGCCGCCGCCGGAACGCGCCGCCCGCGGATTGGACAGCGCCGCGCTGTGCGCCGCCTATCCGAAATTGATCGTGACGTCGATTTCGATCTTCGGCGACAGCGGACCGCATGCGAACTGGCGCGGCTACGATTTGACGGTCGCCAACGCCGGCGGATGGGCCTACCTGAGTCCGGGAGCGTCGCCCTACCCCGACAAGCCGCCGCTCAAATGCTTCGGCTCGCAGGGCGATTTTCAGGGCGGAATACATGCTGCGATGCTGGTGCTGGCCGCCTACATGAATCGGTTGAAGACCGGCAAGGGCCAGGCGATCGACGTGTCCGAGCAGGAATGTATCGCGGCGATGCTCGAGATGAATCTGATGCATTGGACCTACGCCCATCGCGAGACTTCGCGGCTGGGGTCGCGGCTGCTGGGACCGTGGTTTATCGCGGACTGCGCCGATGGAAAGATTTTCGCGCTGGCCGTGGAAGAAGAGCAATGGAAACGGCTGGTCGAGTTGATGGGCAATCCGGAATGGGCCAGCGACGAGTTGTTCAAGGACCGAATCGCGCGCGGGCAGAATCAGGACGCGCTGAAGGCCCTGATGAGCGATTGGCTGAGCCAGTGGAAAGTGCAGGACCTGTATCGCGAGGCGCAGAAGCGCCGGGTTCCGTTCGCGCCGATCAACACGATGCGCGATCTGTACGAGAGCGAGCATCTGGCGGCGCGCGAGTTTTTCGTATCAATCGATCAGCCGGGCCTGGGCGAGGTGATCGTCCCCGGCATGCCGTCGAAATACGGGCGCACTCCATGGTCGCTGCGGCGTCCGGCGCCGCGACTCGGCGAGCATAGCGAGGAAGTTTTCTGCGGCGAGCTTGGAGTCGGCCGCGATCGTTTGAGTGAACTGCGCAAGGCCGGCGTGGCCTAGGCTAGAAGGAAGGAAATAATCATGGCTGATCTTCCGCTTTCCGGAATTCGCGTGCTCGATTTCACCTGGGCGTGGGCCGGACCATTCTGCACGATGCAACTTGCCCATCTCGGCGCCGAAGTTATCCGCGTCGAAACCACCGCGCGCCCGGCCTGCGTGACGCGCCTGATCCCGCCGTTTGCCGACGACGTACCGGGCCCCAACCGCGCCGGTTACTTCAATCAATACAACCAGGGCAAGCGCGCGATTACGCTGAATCTGACCAAGCCCGAGGCGATCGAAATCGCTCATTCGCTGGTCAAGCACGTTGATTTGGTGGTCGATAATTATGCGGCCGGCGTGATGGACAAGCTCGGCCTCGGGTACGACAAGCTGCGCAGTATCAAGCCCGACATTATCATGGCCTCGCTTTCCGGCTATGGGCAGACCGGACCCTACAAGGGCTTCGTCGGTTATGGACCGCCGGCGTCGGCGGCAGCCGGGATGTTTTTCGGCACCGGTTACGAGGGCGGCGAGCCGGGCGAAATCGGCGTGTCCTATCCCGATCCCAATGCGGGTATCTTCGGTGCGTTCGCGATCATGGCCGCGCTGACTCATCGCGCGCTGACCGGTGAAGGTCAGTTCATCGATCAGTCGCAACTCGAGACCGCGCTGGTGCTGATGCCTGAGGGGCTGCTGCAATACAATCTCGCCAAACACGAGCCCGAACGCCATGGGAATCACGATTCGGTGATGTCGCCACATGAGTGCTACAAGGCCGCGGGCGACGACGAAAAGTGGGTCTCGATCGCGGTCGGCACGGAGGCCGAATGGCAGGCCTTCTGTGGCGCGATCGGGCAGCCGCAACTAGCCGGCGACGCGCGTTTCAAGACGGCGGCGCTGCGTAAACAGAACGAAGCGGCGCTCGACCAGATCGTCACGGCATGGACCAGCGCCCGCGATCGCTGGGAGAGCACGCGAATCCTGCAGGCGGCGGGTGTCGCCGCGTTTCCCTCGATGGGCAACAAGGACCTGGCTGAAGACGAGCATCTGGCCGCGCGCGGCTACCTCGTACAGTTGGAGCATCCGGAGGTCGGCAAACGAATTCACGCCGGTATCCCGTGGAAGATGTCGGGTACGCCGTGCGAGGTGCGCAAGCCGGCGCCGTTGCGCGGAGCCGATACGGAGGATGTGCTGAAGTCGCTGCTGGGCTTTACGCTCGATCGTATCGAGCAATTGCGCAAGCTCGAAGTTCTAATCTGACGGCGAGCGACGGCCGGTTTGCGGCGCCGGAGAAGCCAGGGGATCGCGATGTTCGTTCGCAACGCATGGTACGTCGCCGCCTGGGCGGACGAGGTCGGCGCCAGTCCGGTCGCGCGACGGATCCTCAGACGAGCCGGTGGTGCTGTTCCGAACCGCGACGGGCGAGGTCGCCGCGCTCGAAGATCGCTGCTCGCATCGGGGCACGCCGCTCGCGTTTGGCCGGGTGATCGAGGCGGGTCTGGAGTGCGGATACCACGGCCTGGTTTTTGACGCCCGCGGGCGGTGCGTGCTGGTACCCGGCGGCCATCCGGTACCGCCTCGCGCAGCAGTGCGCAGCTATCCCGTGATCCAACGGAACCAGTTCGTAGGGATCTGGATGGGCGATCCGCAGAACATTGCAGGAAACCCGCAGGCCGCGATGCCATTAGTCGAGCAGGCCATGATACTCAATCCGCATTACCCGCCGATATATCTATTCTCCTTGGCCATAGCTATTACTTAACGCAACAATATGCGCAGGCCATCGCCTCCCTGAAGCAGGTGGTGACGCTTGTCCTCTCGTTGCAGCCTGGGCATTTATACTTGGCTGCAAGTTATCATGAGCCAGGGCGAGACGTGGAAGCGCGGGCGGCAGTGGAAGTGTTTCAGCGTTTCCATCCACAGGTCTCGCTCACGTCCTTGGAGCAAATTGTTCCCTATAAAGACCCCGCAGTCTTAGAGCGCTGGGTCGCCGCCCTCCGACAAGCCGGACTGGAGTAAGCAGACGCCTTCGGTTCTACTTTATCTCGCCGTATCAACATGAGCTCGGCAACATTTTTGCGCGGCTTCTCTCGGGTAGTCCTTATTGGGCTTCCAATAGTAACCGTACAGAAAGCAACGAACCTCGTAAGCCGCTGAAAGGGCAAGAGTTTTTATCTATTACTTTTTGTAAGTCTAGCAAACGCCCGTTTCTGCGACTGTCTCGTTGGCAGCAAAAAAGAGCAGAAAACAGGGCAGAAAGTACTTCAAAACTCGTCTCAAAATCAAAATCTCAGTTCTATGCTGGTGACTTGAGCTTTGAGACCCGGATGTTCGGAGGCAAATGTTCTCCTACGATTTGAATCCCAACCGAAACTTTCTGCACAAATCCGCCCGCTGGTCCTACTTGCGTAAATACGCCGCCACTTCCGCGAGTTTATCGATCCCCTCCTCGTTCCACGGATGCGGAATCACCGACACATGCTCGGCCTCGTGCGCCGCGTACTCGGCAAAACGATCGGCGATTTGCTGGATCGACCCGGAGAACGGCACGGAGGTGGGAATGATCTCATACGGCCCATCGGTGAAATTGACCGCGACCGTCGCGCCCCGAGAGAGCGTCTGGGGATCGCGCCCGTGTCGCTCGCAGGCCGCGCGGATCGGTGCCCAGGCGCCGAGAAACGTCTCGATTGCGCAATCGCTAAAGGCGATCATGCAGTTCCACATATCGGCATATTGCGCCGCGAGGCGGGACATCCGTGGCTTGCCCTTCAATGTACCGATCAAAATCGGCGGCATGCCTGCTTCGGAGCGCGGCAGGAGTTCCGCATCTTCAACTCGGTGCAGCTCTCCCGCATAGGAAAAACGCTCTCCTTTGAGGAGGGGTAGGACGATCTGGAGCGCCTCTTCAAAGCGGCTGACATTCCGCTCAAAGTCAAAGCCATACGCGAGATGCTCGGACGTGAAATCCCCGGCCCCCAAGCCAAGGATAAGCCGGCCGTTACTCAAGGCGATGACATTATCCGCCGTCCGTGCGAGCAGGGCCGGATTCCGGAAGGTCGTATTGGAGACCAAGGTCCCGATTTGAATCGTGGACGTTTGCGTCGCGAGGGCCGCGGCAAACGTCCAACACTCCCACTGTCCGCCTTTGATCCCTGCCCATTTCGCTGGTAACTCAATCCCCACCGCGCGGAAGTCGGCATAGGCTTCCCAGTATAGATGGTCAGTCGTCCAGACGCTGTCGAGGCCGACAGCTTCCGCATGTTTGGCAAACGCAAGAGACTGGTGGATTGTCGGCGTTTGGCCAGCGAGGGAGCCGGTCCAGGTCGGGGTCAGGACGCCAATTTTCATGTTGGAGGGATGCATAGAAATCGTTACCTCGCTTTCTCTCTATGTTCACGCGAACCGCTACTTTTCGATCAGGAGAGCATATATGGCCCCCCTGTTTGCAATAGGGACGAGCTGGAAGTTCGTTGCTTTCTGTACGTTTGCTATTGGAACCCCTTATTGCCCCTGGTGTCACGTTCGTTGGGTTTACCCCGTGATCTGACGCCGAGATGATTCCGGTATTCGCGGCGGCCACCGCGAATCGCTGTGCAGCACTCGCCCGAAACCGTGCGTTCCGCCGTTCGGAGCGACAAGCTGGCGGCTTCGGCAGGAGGCGAAAGGTAGCCGCCGGGAGTTCAAACGCAACGACGGCGGAAACCGAAATTCCCGCCGTCGTTGGTCAAATGATACCGAATTGATTCGGATCAGGTCGTGGTCAGCGCGCTGTCGATGTTATCCACCAGAACGCCGATATCCTGTCCCATGATCTCGTATGTGATGAACACAACGATCGCGACTGCAGCCAAGATGAGCGCGTATTCCGTCATCGTCTGACCTTTGCCGAAGCGCTTGGCCGATTCGCGCACCTTTACGTACATCCGTGCCATCTGTTCCTTCATAACTCATTTACCTCCTGAAGATTCGATTCTCCGCATTTGACCAACCGACGGTGCTACGGCTTACAACTATGAGAAGTTACAGCCGACCATTCACTACATCGTTATCATACGGCAAAATCTATCTCGCGATCACCTACGATATTAAGTTTTGGCGTTTATTGTGTCAAGAAGTGCCAAAGTATGCATTTTGTCGAAATATCTACGACGAATCTTTTAATCTATGGCTATGGAAAACGCGGATATACCTGTCGGCGATCGCGGGTGCGAGAGCTTAGGCTCGGAAGATTTGCTGCTTTTGGCGGATCGGGACCGGGGCGGTACTTCGCTACTGTTCGAGGCCGGAGCCCTTCAATTCCCGACGCCGCCGTTATCGAGAACAATCAAGGCGTGAATCGTCACCAGCTTGCGCACCATGTACGCGCGCTTGCCCTTGGGCGTCTGCACCTCTATGTCGTCATCGCAGGTCTTGCCGATTAGCGCTCGGCCCAGCGGCGACGACAGTGAGATTCGGTTCTGTGCGCCATCGACCTCTTCGGGTACGACGATCTCATACTCGGCGCGCAGGCCGCCGTCGAGGTCCTCGAGTTCGACCTTGCTGCCCAACCCGACGGTGTCGCGCGGAATCGACTCGATATTGATCATCGAAAGTTCGGCCACGCGCGCCTCGAGGTTGTTCAGCCGCGCGCGCAGGAATTCCTGGCGTTGCTTGGCCATCGCCCATTCCGCATTCTCGGAAAGATCACCGTGAGCGCGGGCGCGCTCGAGTTCCTTGGGCAGCTCCACGTTGAGCTCGCGCCGGAGCGTTTCCATCTCCTTGCGGAGCCGTTTGACGACGGGTAACTCAGCCATCGATGGTCATACCTTTGCCAGCATTGAATCGTTGTGCGCCATGCTTGCGCTATATGCAACCGAATCCGGACTCGCTTCGCGTCCGGACACCCAATCGCAATCCTAGTCCGCCACGATCGAAGTCAGACTGCGGTTGATCCCGACCACGCTCTGTATTTTCTGCACGATCATTTCGCCCAGCGCCGAGACGTCGGGGGCGGATATCTCCGCGATAATATCGTGCGGCCCGGTTACCGAATGGGCCGCCGAAACGCCCGGCACCAGCCGCAGTTTCAGAGCGACTTCCTTGGCCTTGCCCGGAGACGTATCGATCAGAATGTACGCGTGTACGGCCATTTGAATCCCTCCAGCGCGCTACTGCGTCGGTCGCGTCGGCGACGAGCTTAACGGCCGGGCACGACCGGCGGCGTTGCGTTACCCTGGGCGTCGTAGATATAGAAGCCACGGCCCACCTTGCGACCCAGGTAACCCGCGTCAACGTACTTCTTGAGCAGCGGGCACGGCCGGTACTTGTCGTCGCCGAACACCCGATGCATCACCTCCATAATCGCCAGGCACGTATCGAGTCCGATCAGATCGGCCAGTTCCAGCGGCCCCATCGGCTGATTGGTACCAAGCTTCATTGCCGTATCGATATCGGTAACACCGCCAACGCCCTCGTAGAGGGTGTAGATCCCTTCGTTGATCATCGGCAGCAGGATTCGATTGACGATGAAGCCGGGAAAGTCCTCCGCGGTCATGGTGTTTTTGCCGAGCCGCTCGGCCAGGCCGCGGGTCGCTTCGTAGGTCTCCTGCGAGGTCGCCAGGCCACGGATAATTTCCACCAGGCGCATCGCGGGAACCGGATTCATGAAGTGCATTCCAATAAAGCGATCGGCGCGGCTGGTGCGCGCGCCCATGCGGGTGATCGAAATCGACGAAGTGTTCGAGGCGAAAATCACATGTTTGGGGCAGACCTTGTCGAGTTTCTGGAACAGCGCGATCTTCGCGTCTTCGTTCTCGACCACCGCCTCGAGCACGAAATCGGTGTCCTTGAGATCCTCGAGCCGTGCAGTGGTATCGATGCGGCGCAGGATATTGTTGCGCTCTTCGGTGTTGAAGCGGCCGCGCTGGATCATGCGATCGAGATTACGTCCAACATTCTCGCGACCGCGCTCGACGAATTCCTCCGAAATATCGGTGAGCAAAACCTTTACCCCGGACTGCGCCGCCACCTGTGCGACGCCCGCGCCCATCTGCCCGGCCCCGATCACCCCCACTGTGCCTATATTCATCCGCGACCTCCACGTTGCCTCATATCACACTCGCCTGCGGTTCTGCGCCGAACACGGCTGAACCCAGTGAAATACATTCGAATACCGGTATCCGACCGACTGCCGCGTCGCGTCGCCAAATGGTTTTTCGCCATCCACTCGCGCCAACCGGCTTGCGCCGTGCGCACTCCTAAAAATGCGTCGAAGCGGGGACGCACAGGTCCTCGCCTCGCTTCATCGGTGAAGTTACACCCTGACTAAATAAGCGGCAAGCGTGCCCGCGGCAGCGAATCCACCGCCCGTCGCTCCACCATCGACCGTCGAGATCCCGGCACGCGACCGACTTGCAATGGCGCCGTCCTTGACATTTTCGCATGATGCGGCGTATGTTCAAGATTGAGAATCATTCTCAATTCGATTGTGGTGAGACGGTGAAGCGTTAACGGGCTATGGATACAACCTCCACGATTGTTCCCTACTTCCTTTATTCGAGCGGAATTCTGCTGCGCGAGGGGCTCGAGGCCCTGCTGGTTATTATCGCGCTGGTTGCGGCTACGCGCGAGGCCGGGCAGGAATCGCGCGCGCGCGACGTTTACGCCGGAGGTCTCATAGCGGTCGGCGTCAGTATGGTATTGGCGTGGGTGGTCAATCATCTGATTGGCGATAACACCAGCGATACCCTCGAAGGCATCTTTCAGCTCACCGCAGCAGCCACGCTTTTCTACGTCAGCTCGTGGATCACGGCGAAGAGCCAGGCACAGCGCTGGAACAAGTTTATCAAGTCGAAGATCGACGCCGCCAAAAGCAGCCGGGGCCCGTCGATCGCGCTCGGCCTCACGGCCTTTCTGGCAGTGATGCGCGAAGGCGCAGAAACCATCGTTTTTTTTCAGGCATTGGTTGCGGGGGCGACCGAACGAGCCGAGAGACACGCCGTATTTCTCGGCGTGATCGCCGGGGCGATCGGATTGACGGTGATTTTCGTGTGCCTGCGCAATCTCGTCAGCCGGATTCCGATAGGCGCATTCTTTACGGCGACTTCGGTCCTGCTTTACACGCTGGCGGTGGTCTTTGTCGGTCAGGGAATTGCGAGCTTCCAGGAATCCGGTGTGATGGGCGCGAACTTCATCAATCATTTGCCGACGGTGCCGATGTTGGGCTTCTTTCCGACCGTCCAGACGATCGTAGCGCAGGCGATTTTGATCCTGCTCGCGGCGGCGGCCGTCTTCGTGCCGATGGTCCGCCGGCCGCCGGCAGCGGCCACCGCGTCGGTCGCGACGGGAGGTCAGGAACCGCATCCTCATACGACCTGAATCAGATCCGAATCTCACCGGACGCAAACCTTCCCCAGCTCGGCCATCCGTCTCCCGAGTGCGCAAGCGCGAAGACCATTCCCGCGAGCGCCCGGCTGAGATGTTCCTCGCGAAACGTCTATTGCCGTACCCGCGACGCCCCAGAGAATTTGCGCGAAACCTTGCGTGCTCGCCACGGAACCAGTAGCTAGACGATGCCGCTGCGCGAGGCTCCCCGAACGGCGCTCGCGGCGGCGCGCCGAGATGAACGAAAACGCACCCACCGCCGAATCAGCGATTCCGAAACCTGGCTCGATACGCTGGCTATGGGGCGTCCTGGCGACGATTTTGTCGCTGATCTATACGGTGATCTTTTCGATTCCGTCGGCGATCGGGTCGTTCTTCGCCAACGGCCACGCGGCCACGCCGATTATTCGCGCGTGGAGCTGGTGCATCATCCGCACCTGCGGGGTGCGCATCGAGATGGAGGGACTGGAGCATCTGCGCGGCCTCGGCCCCTGTGTAATCGTCTCGAACCATCAGAGCCTGTTCGACATCCTTGCCTCAATCCTGATGATCCCGGGCGAAGTGCGCTTCGTCGCCAAAAAAGAGATTCAGAAGATACCGCTGATCGGGTTCATCCTGCACAAGTCGGAAAATATCGTGATCGATCGCGAGGCTGGCGGGAAAGCGATTCGGCGGGCGCTCGAAGTGGTGCGTCACGGCTATTCGATTTGCGTCTTTGCCGAAGGCCATCGCTACAGCGACAACCGCGTGCACGAATTCAGCGACGGCGCGGCATGGCTCGCAATTCTGACCAAGCTGCCATGCGTGCCGTTGGCGATCAGCGGAACGTCCACGATGATGCCGCGCGGGGCCAAATTCGTCGTGCCCGGCCGCCGCATGCGGATGAAGTTCGGACCGCCGATTCCGACCGCCGGATTGAGAAGCGCCGACCGCGCCGAACTCACGCGCAAGCTCGAAGCGGCCGTTCGCGCTACCTTCAGCACTGAAGTCGAATAATTTGAAGCGGCGCCACGAGCCGCGATCGCCCGGTGATGACGCTCAGGCCGAGCGACGTCGCACGGGGGGCGGGGGCGAAAATCTGTCCGCTCAGGCAGGGTGGCGGTCGAAGATGAACAACGGCACCATATTGGCCACTTTGGGATCGACTTCGAGGATGCGCCGGTCAGCTTCGCGCCGCACCGCGCGATGGGCCAGTCCGGCGCGATCGAGCGCCGCAGCGACCGTATCGACGTCGTCGGCTTCGAGCCAAATTGCCGCGAGGCCCTCGCCGTTGGCCGCGATAAAGTCGCCCGCGGCTGCCCCCGCCCGCAGCCGAATCTGAGCGTCGCCGATCGTTACCAGGGCTTCGTCGGAGCCCGCTTCGCGGCGCACCGTGAAGCCGAAATTGCGATCGTAGATTGCTGAAGCGTCGGCAAGGTCGGAAGTTGCAACGTCGAGTTGGTCGAGGCGTTTAATCATCGGCGCGATGGTCTTCCTGGTGTGGATTCATGGTGAAGTTCACAGTCGTCGGTTTGCCGGCAACGACATTCACCTTGCGCGTGACAGTCCCAAGCTCTTCCTGCCACACCTGCACCGTGTAGGTGCCGGGCGGGACGTTCGCGATAGAAAAATGGCCGGTTCGATCGGTGACCGCATAGTAGGGATTTCCGACGACGTACCACCACCCTTTCATCCAGTTGTGCGCGTCGCAGTCAACCTTGATTATCTCGGGCTTGGCGATAGTCACGCTGATAGTTTTCTTGAAGCCGGGCTGCGCCATATCGAGCGGCGGATTGATCGTCGAATCGGTGTGAACGCTATGCAGGATGCCGTCGGAGTTGAGCACCTTGACGGTGCTGCCCGCCGGAAATGCGATCAAGTGCGGTAGATATTCGCAGCCCTTCTGATCGAAGATTACCGCCATTTCGGGGACCATCGGAACGCCGCGCGAAATATCGGTAATCGTCACCACCGCATTTTTGATACCGCCGCCGTGGCCGACCACCAGCGACTCGTCGAAGATCGGATGCGCGCCGCAAACTTCCTTGTCCTTGCCGATTTCCACGCGTTTGGGTTTCGGTGCAACACCGGCGTATTTGACGACGCCCGCGATGGTCCCGCCATCGACCACAGGCGCGGCTTCGTATGCGTATGCGGCGGCGCAGAACACCAGCATGAACGCGCCAAAGGCGGCCGCGAGCGCGAGTCTCCTCATCGCAAACCTCCGGACGAGGCAAAAGATAGCGCGCTCATTCCTCCTTCCGGGCGACGATACAATAATGCACCGAAATCGGCGAAAAGCGGCGGTTGCGCTCGACCGCAATCGGTTGGCCTTCGAGCACGTCGCGCGAGCGCAAGCGGGTAGTCCACCCGAGCATCTTGGTGATTGGGTTAATCGTGCGGCCGAAGAAATAGAGCAGCGGGTTCGGACTGGCAAAATGGCTGATGACCACGATGTGCCCACCCGGTTTGCAGACCCGGACCATCTCGCACATCATGCGGCGCGGATCGGGCACCACCGTCATCACGTGAAACGTCAGCACCCAGTCGAAGCTGTTGTCGGGAAATTCCAGCGCCTGCGCGTCGCCGCTGCGCAATTCGATGTGTCCCCAGTCGTTCTCTTGGGTCTTGGCGATCGCGCGATCGAGCATGCTCGCCGACGGATCGATCCCGATCACGTGAAGATACGGCGGATACGCATCGAGCGAGATTCCGGTGCCGACGCCCACTTCGAGCGCGGTCTGGCCCGGGCGAAAGCCGAGTTCCTCGATCACTTCATGCTCGTGATCGACAAATGCGCGGCCGAAGACGTGGTCGTATAAATGCGCGAGGTCGGAGTAAACCCGGCTTTCGTGCGGTTCGGCCATCAGATCACACCATTTCCTTGGGATTGGCGATAGCTTCCCGGTAATCGTTAGGCCCTTCGCATCGACCGGCCGGGCCGCATGCGAGGCGCACACTTCGCAGCCGCCTCATCTGCAGGTCAAGCGGCCGCATTCACGCCGCGCATATGTCGTTTGAATGAGGCGATATCGCGCTTGCGAAAGCGCCATTGCCGCCCCTTCTTGAACGCGGGAAGGATGTTGCGCCGGGCAAATTCGTTCACCGTATCGGGACTGAGGTCAAGCAGAAATGCGACCTCGCGCGAGTTCAGCAGTATATCGTCCTTATCGGCCATCGTCTTGGTTGCCGGCCATGATCACTGAATAAGCGCTCCCTCGAAGCGCAAACGGGTCTTTGTAATACGGCCCTTCAAATCAAGTCAACCTATTCTGGCAAATCCCGGCGAAAAGCGCCATTGAGCATCGGCAGATATCTCAACAGCGCGAGCACCGCGGTTTTCGGCAGCCGCCGAACTTCAGGATTGTGCCATAGGTAGCTTGCCTGAGGATTTTATATCATACCTAAACACTAATTGTGTTTAGCCGGCGTGCTGCGATTTTGTAGTCGTACCAGGCTCGCGTCACGACGAAACACGAAAACACACCGGTCAGCACGCCAACGCATAGCGTGACCGCGAATCCCTTCACCGGGCCGGTGCCGAACTGGAAAAGAATCAGCCCCGCGACGAAGGTCGAGATATTGGAGTCGCGAATCGCCGACCATGCGCGTTCGTAGCCGACCTTGACCGCCTCGCGGGGCGATTTGCCGGCGCGCAATTCCTCGCGCATCCGTTCATTGACCAGCACGTTGGCGTCAACCGACATACCGAGGGTCAGCACGATACCGGCGATGCCGGGCAAAGTCAGTGTCGCCTGCAGAGCCGCCATCACGCAGACCAGCAGCAGGATATTGAGGGTGAGGCCGAAATCGGCGAGAAACCCGGCGCCGTTGTAGTAAACCGCCATGAAGACCAGCACCGCGACTGCGCCGACGACGAACGACATCTCGCCCTGATGAATCGAATCGCGGCCCAGCGACGGACCGACCGTGCGCTCCTCGATTATCTGGACCGGCGCCGGCAACGCGCCCGAACGCAGCACAATCGCCAGTTCGTGGGCGTCGTCGAACGAGAAGTTACCGGTTATCTGCACGTCGCCGCCCGGAATCGGTTCCTTGATGACGGGCGCCGAGTACACGGTCTTGTCGAGTATGATCGCGAGATGGCGTCCGACGTTTTCGGCCGTGAGGGCAGCGAAGATCTCAGAGCCGCGCTTATCGAGCGTGACTTCGACGTACGGACCCTCGAGACTGCTGCCGGGCCGCACCCGCGCGTTGGTCACGACATCGCCGCTCATGAGCACGTTCGATTCGACCAGGTAGCGCTGCGGACCGCCCGCCTGCGCCGGTCCCGAAAGTAGTTCATCGCCGGGCGGAGGGCCGTTTTTGATCGCATCGGAGACGCTGTGCTTGTCGTCCAGAAACTTGAACTCGAGCACCGCCGTTTTGCCGATCAACTCCTTGGCGCGCTCGGGATCCTGGATACCCGGGAGCTGCACCAGGATGTCGCTATCGCCCTCCTTCTGTACCGCTGTTTCGCGCACGCCGAGCTGGTCGATTCGATTGCGAATCGTCTCGAGGGCCTGATCCATCGCGTTGTTTCTGAGCTCCGTCGCGTTGCGCGGCTTGAAGCTCATGGTGTAAGCGCGAGCGCCGTCGGTATTTTGTGCGCTGGCGAGCGTGACATCCGGGAACGACTTGTCTATCAAGTCGAGAAAAGGCGAGCTTTCGCTGGCGTTCTTGAGCTTTATCAAGAGCGAGCCGTCGGGATTCTGCGTGATATCGGCGGGATCGAGCTTGTTCTGGACCAGCGCGCGCTTTAAATCATCGCCGCGCCGGCGCAGGGCGGTCTTGATCGCTTCCTGCAATTTCACTTCGAGCAGCAGATGGGTGCCGCCTTGCAGGTCGAGCCCGAGCTGAATCTTGGGCATGTTGTCCAGCCCGCCGGGCATCGGTATCTGGAAACTGGGCAATAGCAGGAACACGCCGGCGACCACCAGCGCACCGGCCAGCAACAGGCGGACGAAGCCGCTGCCGTGCGAGAAATGGAGATACAAAAAAATCGCGGCGAGGGTTAGCAGCACCGCTATCGGAATCGGATTTTGACTTGAAGCTTCCACGATTATCCCTGACCGCCGCCGACGCCCGAGTGGCCGATGCGGCTACTCGCCCTTTTCCTTTTTCGTCTGGGCCCTGCCGTAAGTCGACAATCCCTTGATCTCACCGCGTTCGATGCGCACCCGAACGTTGGGCGCTATTTCGAGGGTCACCAGATTGTCGGCTAATTCGGCGACGCGTCCGACGAGACCGCCGTTGGTGACGACGTCGTCATTTTTCTTGAGCCCCTTGACCAGCTTCTGATGCTCATTGGCGCGCTGCGTCTGCGGCCGAATAATAATGAAGTAGAACACCGCGACCACCAGCACCAGCGGGACAATCGGATTGCTCAGCATCTGTCCGACGAATCCTTGCGGACCCGCGGCAGCGGCGCCGGCAGGGGCAGCGGCATCAGCCCAGGCGATACTTTGAAACCACATCGATTTTTCTTCCATTCACGGCGTTTTCGCCGTTTTCAATCATATTTGTAGCGTATTCGGCAAAGGCCCTGTAAGTCCCGGATGCGATAGCAGCTTGAGCCTCACGCATCAACCGACCATAGAAATACAGGTTGTGCTCGGTCAGCGCACGCGCCGCCAGTATTTCGCCCGACTGATGGAGATGGCGCAAGTAGGCGCGCGAGAAAGTGGTACACGAACGGCAGTCGCAGCGCGGATCGAGCGGCGCTTCGTCGCGGGCGTAAGCGGCGCGCTTGATCGAGAGGCGGCCCTCGCTGGTAAAGGCACCGCCGTTGCGGGCGTTGCGCGTGGGCAGCACGCAGTCGAACATATCGTAGCCCATCGCGATTGCCGCCAGCAGGTCCTGCGGCGTGCCGACGCCCATCAGGTAATGCGGCCGGTCACGCGGCAGCAGTTCCGCCGACAGAGCCGCCATCTCGCGCATCGCCGGTTTGGGCTCGCCGACCGAAAGGCCGCCGGTGGCAAAACCGTCAAACGGCAATGCGGTGATTTGGGCAGCGCTGATGCGGCGCAAATCGGCATAGACGCTACCCTGCACGATCCCGAACAGGGCCTGCGTGGAACTGGTGCGCGCGCCGATACAACGCTCGGCCCAGCGCGCGGTCAGCTCCAACGACGCGAGCGCGCGCGCATGGTCGGACGGATACGGCGTGCATTCATCCAGCGCCATCATGATATCGGAACCGAGCGCCTGTTGAATTTCGACCGCGCTCTCGGGGGTCAGGACGACCGGCGCACCGTCGAGATGCGACCGAAATCGGATACCGCGCTCATCGATCGAATTAATTTTCGCCAGACTCATCGCCTGGAAGCCGCCCGAGTCGGTGAGTATCGCGCCGCCAAAGCCCATGAAGCGCGCGATTCCGCCCATCTGATGCACCAGGTCGGAACCGGGGCGGACCGCGAGATGATAGGCGTTGGCGAGAACGAGGCGGTAGCCCATGCCCCACAATTCATCGGGCGCCATCGCTTTGACGGCGGCACGCGTGCCCACCGGCATGAAGCATGGTGTTGCGATTTCGCCGTGCGGCGTGACCAGGCGTCCCATGCGGGCGTCGCCATCGTGCGCACGGATTTCAAAACTGAGGGGCGCCGGCATCAGACGATCAGCATAGCGTCGCCGTAACTGAGAAAACGATAGCGATGGCGGATCGCATCGCGGTAGGCGGCGAGTATATGGTCGCGGCCCCCGAAGGCCATCGCCAGCGCGAGCACGGTGGTGCGCGGCATGTGGAAGTTGGTCACCATCGCGTCGACCAACTTGAAGCGGAAGCCGGGGAAGATGAAGAGGCCGGTGAAGCTCTCGGGATCGTGCGTGACGGCCCAGGATTCGAGTGCGCGAGTGCTGCTGGTACCGACCGCGATGACGCGGCCGCCGACGCGCCGCGTGAACTCAATCGCCGCGATCGTCGCCGGCGGAATCGTGTACCACTCGGATTCCATCGAATGGCCCTCGACCGCCGACGCGCGCACCGGGGTGAACGTGCCGGGGCCGATATGCAGCGTCAGGCGCGCGTTGCGGATACCGGCGGCGTCCAGTTCGGCGAGCAAGTCGTCGGTGAAATGCAGTCCGGCGGTAGGCGCGGCGACCGCCCCGGTTTTTTCCGCGTACACCGTCTGATACTCGGTTAAATCTTCGGGAATTGGTGCGCGGCGGATGTAATGCGGAAGCGCCGGCACTCCGGCCTCCGCCAGCATCGTTTCGATCGAAGTGCCGTCGTCGCTGACCACCAGCGGACGCCCCGGCCGGCTGTGACCGACGACGCGCAGGGCGTGCCCATTTTCGAGCGTCAGGCGCGCGCCCTCGCGCAACGGCCGATGAGTCCGGGCCAGCGCGATCCATGCATCGGCAGGCGCGTCAGCGTCGGCGCGTCGCACGAGCAGCAATTCCACCGCGCCGCCGGACTCCTTGCGCGTGGTCAGGCGGGCCGGGAAAACCCGAGTGTCGTTGAGCACCAGCAGGTCGCCGTCGCGCAGATGGCGGGTGAGCTTGTAGAACCGCGAATGCTCAATCTCGCCGGTGCGCCGATCGAGCACCAGCATGCGGGCGTCGGCGCGATTAGCGATCGGCTCCTGCGCGATCAGCTCTTCGGGCAGGTCGTAGTCAAGTTCACTCAGGCGCATTTTTCAGATGATTGTTCGGGCCGATGATTCTTCGAGGCAATTTTTCGCTGCACTTTTTCGGCGGGTCGCTTTTGCCGCCGGATGCAAAGTTTAGTGGGGAGCCGCAATAGCGCGGCCACAACTCTCCCAAGTTATCATCGGGCGACGATCGAATATATGTGGCGCGACGACTGGAGTTCGACCCGTGCCGGCGCGATCGGATTATCGCACTTCGTCCGAGGTTGCCTCCGTCGGGCAGCGCATCGGATGTTTCAGAACTTTGGCGCGCGCTTCTCAAGAAATGCCTGTATACCCTCGTGATAGTCCTTGCCCATATAGACCGAGCGGCGCAGCTCGTTTAAGTATTCGAAGGTGGCGGGATTGATGGCGATAGCCTCGCTTAAGATGCGAATGGCTTCCTTCGAGGCGGCGATGGCCGCCGGCGAGCGAGTCGCGATGGTCCTGGCCATCGCATAAGTGCGGTCTTCGAGTTCAGCGGCCGGCACGATCATGTTCACGATGCCGATGTGTTCGGCGCGCGCGGCCGGGACCGGATCGGCCGTGAAAAACATCTCCTTGACGATAGTAAGCGGGAGGCGCGTCATGAAGTCGAGGAACCCCGCCGCATTGTAAGGCAATCCGAGTTTTGCCGGAGTAATTGCGAAGGCGCTGGTCTCGTCCGCGATCACGATGTCGCAGGCCATGACCAGGTCGCAAGCTCCGCCCCAAACCGATCCGTGCACCATGGCGAGGACTGGCGCGGGGAAGGATTTGACGGCGCGCAATAACTGTTCGAGCGGATCGCCATAGGGCAACGGATCGACGTCGGCCTTGGGCAACTCGTCGACGTCATGTCCGGCCGACCATACATTTTCGCCACCCGCCGACCGTATCACAACTGCGCGCGCCCTGCACCTTGAACTGGTCGAGGCTCGCGAGGACCTCGGCGATCAAGTCGCCGCCCAAGGCGTTGCGCTTGACGTAGTGGTCGAACGCGATCGAGCCAATCCAATCAACGAATGCAGTTTGGATGAGAGCCATCAAGCGTCTCCTCAAATCAACTTCAATACCGCGGAGCGGTGTGCCATCGCCGTTCGCCGGGTCGAGCGGACCCGCGTTGCGAGATTTTCAGGCCCGCCGAATTTACAGGTTCGATGGCCGCTTATGCATCGGTTTGGGCAATGCATTGACGTCCGGGACCTTGCCGTCGATGAAGACGACGTGAGGATCCTCGGGTTCGATATCCTCGAAGAGCCGATTCGCCAACTCGCGCCGGGTCTGCAGGTACATCAGGTCGAACGCATCCCGAGCAGCGCGCCGATTCCAGAAATCGAAGGTGCCAAGTTCGAGCTGGCCCGAGGGACACACCGTGAAGACGTAGAGCAGTTTGTACTCGTCGTTGAATTCCGCGATCTCTTCGCGAATTCCGCCAAGCGCTTCTGCCGCAACGCCTTCGGGCGGGGCCGCATTGACCATCGTGTTGATGCCGAATTCGAGGCGCTCGATCCGCTGGGCGAAGTTATTGATGGTATCGGCGGACCTGAGCGACTTAGCCTCGAGTACGCCCTGGCGGATATCGGCGACGCGCAGGACGCGCCGGATGAGGGTCTGATCGGCCACGTCGCGCTCCTGGAAGGTTGCGTTGAGCGGCAGCACAAACAGCAGATCGCAGTCTTCAATCGGGGCGCCAAAGCGAAACGGGATATTGTCGATCACGCCGCCGTCCTCGAAGAGATCGTCGCCAATCTTCAGGTACGGAAACACCGGCGGAAAATTCATCGAGGCGAACACCGCGTCCGAGGTGCGCTTGAGCGCGTCGTCGCCCGCATTGATCAAATCGAAAAAGCGGTAGTCGTCGTCCTTGTCCTTGCCCAACTTGTCGAGCCGATCGCCAATCCCGGTCCAGTTGGTCGCATACTTAAGGACGGCTCGGCCGACGTCGGTGCGAGTCAGGTAGAAATGGGTCGGCGGATGGTCGCCGAAAGAGTCGTCAAGCTTGCGGCGAAAGATTTGCTCGAAGCTATCGCGCCAGGGCGTCGAGCGCAGCAGCGAATTGCTCAGGAACGGGATATAGAGCCAAGGGAATTCGACCAGGTTGCGATAGTTCAGGTTCTTCCACCAGCTCTCAAGGTTGGGTTGATTCCTGGAATCGACCATGTCGCCGAGCCAGAACATCGCGTTCCAGGCGCCAATCGAGGTTCCGGCGATCATTTTGACTTTGTGCAGGGCGTTGTAGTCGCGCAGGAACTCGTGAATCGCCTTGAGGGCGCCGGCCTGGTAGGCACCCTTCGCGCCGCCGCCGGCAAGGATGATTCCGATGCGCTCGACATGGCCCTGCATGAACTGGACGTACTCGCGGCGGCGGGTGCGGCCGTCGCCACGCCTTCTCAATGGTTCTATATCATTGGGATCGGCCGACGGCACAGGTTCCTCGGCCGCGGCTTCTTCATGGCCCCGTTCGGAATAAAATCGCACCGGATAGCTTACAACCGAACCCAGGCCGCGGGTCAGGCGCCGCATCGAATTATGGATCCAGAAGCCGCCGTTGAGGGCGATCAGCGCCTTGAGCAATTTTCCAGCCACCCAAGCGAATCCATGCCAGAAATCGGCGGCCGCACCGGCGCCAAAGGTAGCCATCAGCGTGGTCCCGCACCAAGCCGCGAAGCGCAGCGGACCGCGCGCTCGCCAGGTGGGCGGAAGCGAGTCGAACGCGTTCTGAACGATCGCGCAGGTCTGGCCAAAGAGCGCGGCTACACCGTGCGCGACGTTTACAACTGAGGCTGCGATGGCGTGGAAGAACTCTCCGATATGGCTGACGACGAGCAGCGTCGCGAGGGCATGCACCCCGTCGACACGGGACCAATCGATGTAATAGAGGAGGCAATCCTCGATCCACCACACAAATACGAACAGAATCGCAATGTGAAAGAGGATACCCCAGGGTAGCCATGTCCTGAGCCTCGTCATTACCCGACCCCCCTCGCCAACCAACACGCACTCCGTGGACTATCGGAGTGCCCGCACAAGAAAATACCCCGAAATTAGCACTTGAGCTAGACCGATCTAGCGATCGAGGGCGAAAGGCAACTGAGGCTGACTCCTTCGCTTTCAAGCGACCTCGAGTACGATTTTGCCGAAATGCTCGCTCGCCTGCATCATGCGATGGCCTTGGGCGGCGTCGGCAATCGGGATGGTCTGGTAGATCGGCGGCCGCAATTTGCCGCCCTCGAGCGCGTCGCCGAAGTGGGCGAGGAAGGCCGCGACGATTTCGGCTTTTTCAGCCACCGGCCGCGAGCGCAAGGTCGATCCCATAATCCGCAGATGACGCCGCAGTACGGTGGCGAGGTCGAGTTCGGCTTTTGCCCCCTTCATCAGGCCGATCAAAACGAGGCGGCCGCCGTTGGCCATGGCCTCTAGATTTTGCGCGAGGTACGCCCCGCCGATACTGTCGAGGATGATGTCGGCGCCACGCTCGTTGGTGGCGGCGCGAACCTTGGGTGCGAAGGGGCCCGATTTGTAGTTGATCGCGACATCGGCGCCGAAACGCAGGCATTGCTCGCATTTGGCGTCGGATCCGGCGGTGACCAGCGAACGAACGCCGGACAGCCCGAGCAATTGGATCGACGCGGTGCCGACGCCGCTGCCGCCGCCGTGAATCAACACGGAGTCGCCCGCTTTGACCCCGGCCAGCATGAAGAGGTTCAGGAAGGCGGTCAGGAAAACTTCGGGCAGCGCGGCGGCCTCCGCATCACTGAGCGCCGCCGGCACATGCATCGCGGAGCCGTGATGGACGACCGCCCGCTCGGCATAGCCGCCGCCGGGTAGGAGCGCCATTACGCGATCGCTGACGCGCCAACCGGAGACCTCGGCGCCGACGGCGGTGACCTCCCCGGCGCATTCGAGGCCGAGGATTGGCGAGGCGTCGGGCGGCGGCGGGTAGAGACCCTGGCGCTGCATCAGATCGGCGCGGTTGAGCGCCGCAAATTTCACCTGAATCAAGAGGTCGGCTGGTCCCGGAACCGGGTCGGGCGCGTTGCCGAGTTTGAGGACCGATTCGTCGCCGGGCTTATCGATAAGGATCGCTTTCATGGTAACTCCTGCATCCGCCTCGTCATGATGACTCCCGCGCGCCTGTAAGGCGAAACATCAAGAGAATAGGAAATTTGCCGTGATCTTGAAATCAGGAAATTGTTGGAGAACTAAAAATCTTAGTTTTTGAAAATACTGAAACCTCACCCAGGTTTCAGACTTCCCGTTCGTGAAGATGCGGGCTGCGCCCTGGAAAGACTAAATGGGCTGACGCTCGAGGATACGAGAAGCGTTGGAGGGTGGTAATCGGTCTTGCGCGTGATGCGCCTAGACGAAGCGCTGTGCAGTCGCTTAAGCGAAGGCAGTGGAATCCATACTCGGGCGCGTCACCAGAAATCACCGAATCAGTAACGGAAGCGGCGGAATCGAAACTTTGAGATGTAGCCGGAAACCACCGAATCGGTATGCGGCGCGTAGGGGAAAGCGGTGAACGCCGTGGCGGGTGCCTAAGCGAAGGGGCAAGGTTGGCCTGCTCGGGGAATTTTGTACCAGCCGACAAATTAGAGAAGCTGGAACAGGAGGGCCCTGGGAATGGCGAAGCGAAGGTACACGGCGGAAGAGATCGTGACGGTGCTGCGGCAGGTGGAGGTGTCGATAGCCAACGGCAAGGGGACGCCGCAGGCGTGTCGCGAGTCGGGGATTACCGAGCAGACTTATTATCGCTGGCGCAAGGAATATGGCGGGCTGAAGCTGGAGCAGGCCAAGCGGCTCAAGGAACTGGAGCGCGAGAACTCGCGGCTCAAGCGGCTGGTGGCTGAGCTGTCGCTGGAGAAACAGATCTTGCAGGACGTCGCGCGGGGAAACTTGTAAGCCCCGCGCGGCGGCGTTGCGCAGCGGATAACGTCCGGCGTCGATACGCGCTCTCGGAACGCCACGTGTGCCGGTTGCTCAGCCAGTGGCGCGGGACACAGCGCTATACGCCGAGAGTGCGCAACGACGAGGATGAGCTGACCCGGGCGATCATCTCACTGGCCGGCCAGCACGGCCGCTACGGCTACCGGCGGGTGGCGGCGCTGCTGCGCAGCGCCGGCTGGTTAGTGGGCAAGGACCGGGTCGAGCGCATCTGGCGCCGCGAGGGGCTGAAAGTGCCGCGGAAACAACCCCGGCGTGGGCGGCTATGGCTGAACGACGGCGCGTGCGTGCGGCTGCGGCCGCAGCGGCCCAATCACGTCTGGAGTTACGACTTCGTCAGCGCGGCCACGCACGATGGCAGGTCAGTCAGGATGTTAACCTTGATCGACGAGTACACCCGGGAGAGCCTGGCAATCCGGGTCGAGCGGCGACTGCGCAGTCTCGACGTCATCGAGACCCTGGCCGATGTGATGCTCGTGCACGGAAGACCCGAGCACATCCGCTCGGACAACGGACCAGAGTTCGTCGCCACTGTGGTGCGGAAGTGGCTCGAACGGCTGGGCACCCAGCCGCTGTACATCGAACCGGGCAGCCCTTGGGAGAATGGTTACTGTGAATCGTTCAACAGCAAGCTGCGTGATGAATGCCTCAACGGCGAGATCTTCTACTCCCTCAAGGAGGCACAAATCGTCATCGAACGTTGGCGGGTCCACTACAACACGGTCAGACCGCACTCGTCGCTCGGCTACCGGCCACCGGCGCCAGAGGTGATCAGCCCACCAAAATCTGATCGAATCGGAGTGCTTGCAAGCTCAACCATTACTAACTTATGAAATGGTACAAAAGATCGGGCAGGCCAATGGGCGAAGAAAAACGGGGGCCCGTGATGACGGGCCCCCGCTGACAACCGCAGTAGAATCTACCAAAACCTTATTCGGCGTACTTGTTGATGATCGAGACGCCGACGTTCTGAAAGGTCGTCATCTGCTCGAGCACGGCGGACGCCTTGCCGAGGCTGATGGTCTCGGTGATCATCGATTTCGGATCGAGCTTTTTCGAGTTGACCATCTGGAGCATCGAGGGATAGCGATTCGCCGGCATTCCGAGCGACGCGATCAGCGACAACTCCATGGTCACCATGCGATCGATCGGGAGCGCAACCTCGCCCTTTTCGGCGGCGGTGGTCAGGCCAATCTGGAGCGAACGGCCCTGTTTGCGCAACGACAGGATTGAATTCTGACAGGTCGCCTTCACTCCGAGTGCGTCAACGCCGACGTGCGCGCCGCCCTTGGTGATATCCATGATCGCCATCACGGCGTCGGTCTTCTTGCCGTTGACGACATGCTGGGCGCCGATTTTCTTGGCCAGTTCGAGCTTGGCGTCGTCGAGATCGACGGCGATGACGTTGGCGCCGATCGCGGCGGCGATATGAATCGCGGAAAGGCCGATGCCGCCGCATCCGTGGACGGCGACCCACTCGCCGGGGCGGACCTGCGCGCGGTCAACGACGCCATGATAGGAGGTCATGAAGCGGCAGCCCATCGAGGCGCCCTCTTCAAAGCCGACGTCGTCAGGCATCGGCACGAGGTTGGCGTCCGCATTGGGAACGCCGACATAGTGGCCGTAGCCGCCCCAGTAGGAGAAGCCGGGCAACATCGGATTGGCACAGACGTGGGACTGGCCGCTGCGGCAATATTCGCAGATGCCGTCGCCCTGGCTGAACGGCACCAGCACGCGGTCGCCCTTTTTGAAGTTATGGGATTCCTTGCCGACTTCCTCGACTACGCCGCAGAACTCGTGGCCCATGACGAGCGGCATCGGCGGCACCAAACCGATCCATGACCAATCGCCCGACCATGCGTGCCAGTCAGAGCGGCAGACGCCCTCGGCCTCAGAGCGGATGATAACGCCGTTAGCGGGACAGGTCGGATCGGCGACGTCTTTGACAACCAGCGGCTTGCGCACCGCTTCCATTACTGCTGCTTTCATTGGTCAATCTCCTCGGTTCATTGTCCGCTTGAATTATCCGATTCAGCCCCGTCTGCTCGTGAGAGCCCCCCAACGGCGCTCGATCGAATCTTTGATATAGCGCCTTGATGCGGCATTCGGCAACGGCTGGCGCGGCCGATTGGTGTCCTAATTTGAAATTCAGTCGTGAGTTGGGGCTTCTTCTAATCGAAGAGTGCCATCGCTTTGACGAGCGCTCACGTAGCGCCTGTCGAGGCTGAAATGCCCCAGTAACTGAGCACGGTATTCGATTAGAATCTTTATATCGGCCGTGTCGATATTTCCCTGAATCGCCTGACAAGGGAATGTCAATACATCGTCATGCCAAGCGACAGGTAAATGATCCCCGATATACTGGACGGAAAAATCGTGAAAGTTCTAGCCTCCCTCCGTCTTGACGTCGTCAATTCGGCAACTAACTTTCAGATCGAATAAGGGAACCCATCCGTTATAATGGAGCACAAATGGAGTCGTGAACACTTGGGATGGATCGAGGGGAGTTTCTTTGGTTAATGAAAATTGCGGATAAAAATAGAGCACTGTCGCTAGGCCGCTAAGCACGACTATCGGAGTACCAATCCAGCGAGCGAGTGCGCTCCTTCGCTCTTTGGCTTTCCCAGAATTTTCTTCTGCCCGCCGTTGAGATTTTAGGATTTTTTTTCGTTCTGTACGCGTTGGCTTTTTTGCTCGCCCGGACTCATCCATAGTCGTCCTTATTTCAAATCAGACATTTCGATCAACTCTCGTACAGCCCGGATGTGATCGCGTACTCCCGCTGCCATCGCGGGCGTACAGCGCAACGTCCGATGGACTCGAGCAAAGTTGTAATGCGCATCGTGGAGCGCGACCGACGCTCTCAGGTTCACCAGCTTCTTGCTTAACGCGTTCGCCAGACGCGTGAGTCTTCGGCACTCCATCCGGACAGATAAATTCTGTCGCTCTACGAAAGACGTGAATATATGTCGGTCCTCTGGGAGTCCCATAAGCTCCTCCGTTTCGCTTCTGATCATCTTGGGCGGTGAAGAACGCCCACGCCCAACATTCAAGTCAGAGGCGAAAACTTTAACAATCTGTGCATAATCGCAGCGATTCCCAAACGCAGGCATGATCGCGTTGCGATACGGGATTAAAGCATCAATCGTAAGCTGAGACCGGTTAACAACACGGTCGCGCAGATAGTTGATGAAAATAGCCGTACCCGCTTGCGCACTTCGTCTTCGGGCTTGATATTGAAATAGGCATGCGGAAGGTCGATTTCCTCCAGGTAGGCGCCGGCTTTGCCGTGCGAGACCGAAAAGGCCTCCAGCACCGTCCAGCCTGATTGGTCTTTGGCCTTTAAATCGAACACCCGCCGCGACTTGCCGGAGCCCGCCTCCGCCACCGCGGCGACGATTGCCTGTGGCCGGATATCGAACGGTCGCGGCGGCGCGCTGCAACCAGCGGTTCGGGCGCAAGGGCAATCGCGATAGCTACCGATTGTATTGGTTAGAGCGGGCGGCAACGGCGGCCGCGCGGTTTGCGCAGAGGCGTCACGGTGCCCGTGGTCAGGCGCATCGAGGCCGGCATGACGAGTACGGGAAGGTCAATTGACGCGGCGCTGTTGCCCGCCTCAACCGGCTGCACTGGAAGCGGTCGCGGTTTGCGGGGATGCCCGGAGTGAGATCGCCGACGCGAGCGTTCGGCCGCGACGAGACCCAGGCTATCGAGCAAGTGGCTCGTCATCTCAGCGCACCCGACGATATTGGGAGCAGAAGGATCGACTGGCGAGCGCCGCTCGGCCGATGCGGGCCGGCCGATTGCGACCCGCGTAACGAGGTTGATCAATTCCAGGACGTTTCCAGGGAATCGATGGCGCGAGAGTTCGGCGAGCGCGGCCGCGCTGAGCCGCAGCGCCGGGTTGAGGCGGCGCAGGTAGTGCTGCGCAAGTGGCGGAAGATCGGCATGGCGAGCGCGCAGCGGCGGGATCGCGAGCGTCGCGTCGAAGAGCTGATGGAGTTCGGGAATCAATTCGCCGACCGCAGCGGTCGCGGCGAAGGGCCGCGTAAAGGCCGCGAGCAGGCGCACCTTTGCACTCGTCGGCAGGGAGTCCGGCGCGCCGCGCAAATCGATGGCTTCGGCACGATCGTGCGCCGCAATTCCAAAGGCGCACAACAGATCGACCAGCTTGCTCTGCGCCGCTGGCGACAGCTCGCCGATACGATTGAAAAATATCGCACCGCCACCCGCCTGTGTGCGTGCGGAATTGGGGCTCGCGGCGTGCGCCAGCAATGGAGCGAATTCGGCTTCGACCGAGGTTGCCTCGAGCCCGGCACATTCCGCATGCACCAAACCCGCGGGATCGGCGCTCGCCGCGTGAATCAATTTAATCAGCGATTTTTTGCCGACGCCGATCTCACCCTCGACCAGCATTCGAGCGGGACTCCGGCCGACTGCCACGGCGGCGCGGATGAGGTCGAACAGGTCCGCGTCGGCGGTGAGAAACGGGTCCCGCAGACCGAGCACGCGCGAGAGTATAAGGCAGACCGTGGCGCGCGCGCTGCCGGTTACGAAGTCGGCGGTTGAGTTTTCTCGCGACGGGGCGTAATCCGGCGAAATATCGAGCGTCGGAGGTGTGACGGACAGATCAGGCGCGGCGGGGTCGGCGGTGCGATGCGCTGCGAACTCGACACGGATCACGAGCGGCGCTTGCACCTGCCGCTCGTGCGCCCGGGTTGAAGCGGGCGGCGAAGTCTCGCGGGCACGCAACACCGGTTCGAGACCGACCTGCGGCATCAGCCGAATCACCTCGGCGGGCGCATCGCTGCTCAATTCGATCCGTGCAAGCGGCTCCACTCGGTATTTACCTCCACTGTGGCGAAGCGGCTCCGGATACCATCGGCAACTCGGGCATTTCGTGTCGTCGCAGTTCTATGGGTTTAGTAGGAGCAATCCGGGTACCACGTATTGGATAGGGGCGATTCAGCGGTTACCCCGGCAACCACGGCGCGCGATGGACGTCGGATCGGCAGGTACGGATTAACGGTATTGCGACATTCACGGCAGTTGGCGAGGGCTATGGCGTCGGCGCAGTGATCGATTCTGCAACAGCGGCGATAGCCTCTCGCTGGCAATTTCGCGGGGAATTGGTTTAGCTGAGAAGGAGAATTCGGCCACAACGTCGTGGTTCGAGACCTGCGAGGAGTGCAGTGCCATGGCCGCATCGAGGGACAGCGATCCAGTTCACAAAATAATCGTCGAAAAGAACCTCACGATGCGCACGCGTGACGGTGTCGCCCTGCAGGCTGACGTATATCGGCCAGATGCGAGCGGCAAATTTCCGGTGTTGGTGGTGCGCACGCCATACGACAAAAGCGCGGAGATGGCGCTGACCGAGAAGGATTTCTTTCCATCGCGCGGCTACGTGGTGGTGGTACAGGATACGCGGGGCAGGCATAGCTCGGAGGGCGAATTCGTTCCGTTCGTGCATGAGGCGCGCGACGGCTACGATACCATCGAATGGGCGGCGGGGCTGCCGTGTTCCAACGGAGTCGTCGGCACGGTGGGTCAATCGTATCTTGGGCTGGTTCAATATTTCGCCGCACCGGAGCGCCCGCCTCATCTCAAGGCGATGAGTCCGGTTTCGGGACCGGTGAGCTATTTCAATAATTTCGCGTATCGGTGCGGCGCTTTCGAACTGGGCTGGGTGCTGGCCTACTTCGCCTTCATGGCGCGCGACACGATGATGCGCAAAGGCTGCTATGAACGCGAGCGGGCGGCGCTCGACCAGTTCGTCAGCTACCCCGACATCCCGATGGCCCCGCTCAAGCGCGACGCCTACATGCATTTGCCGTTGAGCGACTGGGGCGAACGGCTCAAGAGCGGCGCGCCGTACCTGGCCGAATATCTGCAGCACGGGACTTTCGATTCGTATTGGGCGCAGACCGACCTGCGACCTAAATTCGGTGAAGTTGACGCGCCCATGTTCCATGTCGGGTCGTGGTATGACGTTTTTCAATACGACACGCTGACGATGTTTTCCGGTTTGCGCGCCAAGGCGCGGACCGAGCAGGCGCGGTGTGCGCAACATCTTTTGATGGGGCCGTGGGCCCATCTGCTGCCCTACTCGATTCCGAATTCAAAGGGCACCGGCGAGATCGATTTCGGCGCCGAGGCCGCAATTGAATTGCACACGCTGCAACTGCGCTGGTTCGACCATTTCCTGAAGGGCATCGACAACGGCGTGATGGATCAGGCGGCGGTGCGCCTGTTCGTGATGGGCGAAAATCGCTGGCGCGACGAAAACGAATGGCCGCTGGCGCGGACCCGTTACACCAAGGTTTATCTGCGCAGCGGCGGCGGAGCGAACAGCCTCGGCGGCGACGGTGCGCTCTCGATGGCCGCACCGGGCGAAGAGCCGGCCGATCGATATACCTATGACCCGGACAATCCGGTGCCGTCACGCGGCGGCACGACGCTCGGAATTCGATCGGGTGTGTACGACCAGACCGAAATCGAAAAGCGCGACGATGTGCTGGTGTACACCGGCGAGGTGCTGCAAAACGATCTCGAAGTGACCGGTCCGTTGACGATGCGGCTGTTCGCAGCTTCGTCGGCGCGCGACACCGATTTCACGGCGAAGCTGATCGACCTGCGTCCCGACGGCTATGCACAAAATATCGCGGGCGGGATTATTCGCGCGCGCTTTCGCGAGTCGCTGGACGCGCCGTCGCTGATAACGCCGGAGCAGGTTTACCGGTATGAGATCGATCTCTGGGCGACATGTCACGTTTTCAGGGTGGGCCATCGGCTGCGGCTCGAGGTTTCATCGAGCAACTTTCCGCATTTCGATCGCAATCCTAATACCGGCCATCCGTTCGGGGTTGACGCCGAGGTGATTGCGGCGCGGCAGACCATCTTTCACGACAGCCGATATCCCTCGCATCTCGTGCTGCCTGTGATTCCGCGCTGAAGCAGTGGCTGGAAGAGCCGATGCCCAAGTGCTGTGGCGGGAAGCCGCAACCCGCGCCGACGTTATTCGATTTGAACGGATCTCGAGGAATGCTCGCGCCGAAATCAAATGCTAAAATGGTTTAGCATGGTCCGGATGCTTCACTGCTACTCCGAATCACGAAGCGGCGTCGAGGGGCCCCGCAAAATAACGGGCGTCAGGTCACAGTCAGGGAGTACAGCGTGCCGGTTGCGTTAGATCAATCACCTCGGAAGCGCCCGGCGCCCCGCAGACAGGATTTTTGCTTGAAAGCGTGGCGCGTCGCCGCGGCCGGCGTTGCGATCGCGGTGGCATCGGTGCTGGCGGGATGCTCGCCAAAAACCGGCGCCAACCATGGGATGGGTGCGCCGGTGCCGGTGCTGGTGGCCAAGGCGGTCGAGCGGGACGTGCCCAATCAGCTGCACGAGATTGGCACGGTCGAGGCGTTCCAATCGGTCGGAATCAAGGCGCGCGTCGGCGGCAATCTGGAGGCCGTCAACTTCAAGGAAGGCGACTTCGTTAAAAAGGGTCAACCGCTCTTTACGATCGATCCGCGTCCGTTTGCCGCGATGCTCGATCAGGCCAAGGCCAACCTGGCCCGTGATAAGGCGGCTGCCGACGAAGCGCGCCTCGACAAGCAGCGCTTCGCGTACCTGCTCAAACAGGGGGTCGGTTCGCGCCAGCAATACGACCAAGCCTTTGCCAAGGCGGCGAGCATGACGGCGACGGTGGCGGCGGATCGGGCGGCGGTCGAGAGCGCCCGCCTGAATCTGCGCTACACGGACATTCGTTCGCCTATCGATGGGCGCACGGGCAAGTTGTTTGTGCACGTCGGCGACCTGATCAAGTCCGACGCCGACAATCCGATGGTAACGATTTCCCAGGTCCAGCCGATCTACGTGGACTTTTCGATTCCCGAGCAGAACCTCGCCGCGATTCGCCAACACATGGCGGAGCATCCGCTCGAAGTCGATGTAACGATTCCAGGCGACGTGAAAACGCCGGAACATGGGTTGCTTTCGTTCGTCGATAATACGGTGGACAAGACCACGGGAACGATCGCGCTGAAGGGGCTTTTTCAAAACGAGAACCGGCGGCTCTGGCCGGGGCAGTTCGTCAACGCGAGCCTGACGCTGGCGGTGATTCCGCACGCCGTGCTGGTGCCCTCGCAGGCGATTGAAACCGGACAGAAAGGCACGTTCGTTTACGTCGTCGGAAACGATATGAAAGTTACTATGCGACCGGTCGCACCGGGCGCGGTGATCGGTGCGCAGACCATAATCGATCACGGACTAAAGGGCGGAGAAACAGTGGTCACGGATGGGCAGCTGCGACTGATGCCGGGCGCCACCGTGCGCATCAAGAGCAGTCTCGGCAATGGCAGTACGACCTCATGAATCTCGCTGAAGGCTTTATCCGCCGGCCGGTAATGACGACGCTGCTGTCGCTGGCGATCGTGCTGTTCGGTCTGGCGGCGTATCGCACGTTGCCGGTGAGCGACTTGCCCAACGTCGATTTTCCGACCCTGGTGGTAACCGCGACTCTGCCCGGCGCCAATCCCGAGACCATGGCATCATCGGTGGCGACGCCGCTCGAGCGCCAGTTCTCGACTATCGCCGGCCTCCAGCAGATGACCTCGTCGAACACCCAGGGCATCACCAGCATCACCCTGCAATTCGACCTCACCCGCGATATCGACGCGGCGGCTCAGGACGTGCAATCGAAGATCGCCGCAGCGCAATCGCAACTGCCGCAAGGGATGCCGGCGCCGCCGTCGTACCGCAAGGTAAATCCCGCCGACAAGGCGATCCTGTACCTGGGCCTGAGCTCGCCTACGTTACCCTTGTCCCAGGTTGACGAATACGCCGAGACCTACCTAGGCGAGCGCATCTCGATGATCAGCGGGGTGGCGCAGGTACAGGTTTACGGCGCGCAGAAGTATGCGGTGCGAATCCAGCTCAATCCACTGGCGCTGGCCTCGCGCGGGATCGGGATCAACGAGGTCGCCGACGCGGTCGCCAGCGCCAACGTCAATCTGCCGACCGGCACGCTGAACGGCGCCAAGCAGGCCTTCACCGTGCAAGCGAGCGGCCAGCTCTACGACGCCGCCGCCTATCGTCCGCTGATCGTCGCCTATCGCAACGGGTCGCCGGTGCGGCTGCGCGATCTCGGCCATGTGCTCGACAGCGTGCAGGACGACAAGATCGCAGGATGGGTCAAAGGTGTTCGTGCGGTGGTGCTGGCGGTCGAGCGCCAACCCGGAACCAACACCGTCGAAGTCGTCGACAATATCAAGAAGCTGCTGCCGACGTTCCGTGACGAATTACCAGCGTCGGTCCATATCACCACGCTTTACGACCGCTCGCAGAGTATTCGCGCGTCGGTCAACGACGTGCAGTCAACGCTGTTGTTGACGGTGTTTCTGGTGGTGATGGTGATCTTCCTGTTCCTGCGCAATCTCTCCGCCACCATCATCCCGAGCCTGGCGCTGCCGATGTCGATCGTCGGCACCTTCGGCGTCATGGCGATGCTCAACTACAGTCTCGACAATCTTTCTCTGCTGGCGATAACACTATCGGTCGGGTTCGTCGTCGATGATGCGATCGTGATGCTCGAAAATATCGTGCGTCACATGGAGATGGGCAAGGGCGTGATGCAGGCCGCGTTCGACGGCTCCGGCGAAATCGCCTTCACGATCCTTTCGATGACCTTCTCGCTCGCCGCGGTGTTCATCCCGGTGCTCTTCATGGGCGGGATCCTGGGGCGCCTGCTGCACGAATTCGCGGTGACGATCGGCGCGGCGATCCTGGTCTCGGGCTTCGTCTCGCTGACCCTGACGCCGATGCTCTGCAGCCGGTTCTTGCGCCCGCCGTCGAGCGATCGGCACGGCCGGTTTTACAACGTCACGGAGCGCTGGTTCGACGACCTGCTGTCCGGCTACGGGCGCAGCCTGCGCTGGGTGATGGGTCACCGGCGGATGACGATGCTGGTGCTGGTGGCGCTGATTGCGGGAACGGCGTGGGGCTTTCATGTCGTGCCCAAGGGCTTCCTGCCGTCGGAGGATACCGGACAGGTGCTGATGTTCACGCAGGCGGCACAGGGTATTTCGTTCGACGACATGATGGCGCACCAGAAGGTTCTCAACGCGATGGTGGCGCACGATCCGAACGTGCAGACGTTCTTTTCGAGCGTTGGCGCCGGCGGACCGAGCGGCTCCCTTAATTCGAGCATCCTGTTCGTGCACCTGGTGCCGCGATCGCAGCGCAAGGAAAGCGTCGATCAGATAATCAACCGCTGGCGCGGCGAGTTCTCATCGATTCCGGGCATGATGGTGTTCCTGCAGAATCCGCCGCCAATCCAGATCGGGGCGCATTTCACCAAGAGCACCTACCAGATGACCTTGCAGAGTCCGAATACCGACGAGCTCTACAAGTATTCGTCCATTCTCGAGAGCAAGCTGCGCGCGCTGCCCGACTTGCGCGGCGTCAACAGCGATCTGCAAATCACCAGCCCGCAGGTCGACGTCGAGATTAACCGCGACAAGGCGCACACCCTCGGCCTCACCGCGCAGGCGATCGAAAGTGCGCTGTCGGACGCCTATGGCTCGCGCCAGATTTCGACGATTTATGCCCCCAACAATGAATACTGGGTGGAACTCGAACTCGAACCCAAGTACCAGGGCGATCCCGCGGCGCTTAACCTGCTCTATGTGCGATCCGCGACCGGCCAGCTGGTGCCGCTGAACGCGGTGGCCAAGTTGACGCGCACCCTGGGACCGCTATCGATCAACCATTCGGGACAGTTGCCCGCCGTCACTATTTCGTTCGACGTCGCGCCCAACGTGTCGCTCGGCAAGGCGCTCAGCGAGGTAAAAACGATCGCCGCCAACACCCTGCCCTCGGCGATCACCGCGCAGTATTCGGGCGCCGCCCAGGCCTTCGAAAGTTCGATGGGAAATCTGGGGATACTGCTGGTGATGGCGATTCTGGTCATCTACCTGGTCCTCGGAATTCTCTACGAGAGCTTCATCCACCCGATTACGATTCTGTCGGGATTGCCTGCCGCCGGATTCGGCGCGCTGCTCACGCTGATGATCTTCGGCATGGAGCTCGACCTGCTCGCCTTCGTCGGCATCATCATGCTGGTCGGCCTGGTCAAGAAAAACGCGATCATGATGATCGACTTCGCACTCGACGCCCAGCGCACCGAGGGCAAGAACGCAGCGGACGCGATCTTCGAGGGATGCATGGTCCGCTTTCGACCGATCATGATGACCACCATGGCCGCGTTCATGGGCACCCTGCCGATCGCGATCGGCTTCGGCGAGGGCGCCGACGCCCGCCGTCCACTGGGCGCCGCGGTGGTTGGCGGACTGGTTTTCTCCCAGCTCCTGACGCTCTACATCACGCCGGTGGTTTACACTTATATGGATGCATTCCAGGAGCGGGTGAAGGGCTGGACGCGGCGCGTGCCGTTCGCGCAGCGCGATCAGCTACCGGCGCCGGCAAACTCCGAACCCTCCACCGAAGCCGCGCGCCGTCGCGCCGCCTCATAAATGGACGATGCCCTCAAGTCGGTTCGCCGCGTGCGACAATTTGCGATGCGGTTACGCGGTCGTAACTTTGCGGCAATGCGCGTGGACCATGCTCGGAGCATGCGGGCTTTCGCGACGGCGTGGCTCCCGGTAGAATCACAACGCACGCTGGGCCGGGCGATTAATGTGACGGCCTTCATTGCCGCTAACGGTTGAATCCCTTGTCGCGCGAGAAAGATTTTAAAATTCAGGTCGCTGGCGAGCAGCCGCGGGTCGTTGTCGATTTCGACTTGCTGCGCCGGATCGGCGGGCGTAATTTCCGCGACCTCGGCGGCCATCCGGTCGGCGGCGGCCGGCGTGTGCGCTGCGGTAAAATCTACCGCTCGGCGCATTTGGCGAGCGCCGCCACCGAGCATCCGTTGCGGGAATTACCGTTGCGCACGTTGATCACGCTGCAGAGCCGGCTCGAAGTGCAACACCTCGGACCGCCCAAGCCCGAGTTCCTCGAATCCGGCGTGCGCTGGGAACATATTCCGATCGGCGACCCGTGGTTCCGCGAAGACGGCTTCTACAAAATCGACACCAAGCCCGGCCACGAGCACCTAGTAATACTCACCGAGTTCCTCGAGGACTGGCAATCGTTTTTCCGCATTCTCGCCGAGCGCGAGGTATATCCCCTGCTCTTCCATTGCTCGGCCGGCCGCGATCGCACCGGCGTCGGCGCCGCGATGCTACTCGAAATGCTCGGGGTTGACCGCGCCAGAATCCTCGAAGATTTCCTGGTGAGCAATCTCACGTTTCCGCAGATGCCGCTGAAGGCCGGACAACTCGAACCGATTTTCGAGCTGATCGACGAGCATGGTGGCATCGACAATTTCATGCGCGAAGTCTTGCTGATAGAGCCCCCCGACCTCGAAGCGATCCGCGAAGACCTGCTCGAATCGGATCGCGATTAGCCCCGCACTGCGAACGGCTTCTCGCCCGCCCTGAGCGCAGCTCTATCGGACGCTCCGACGTCGGCGGCGCATCAGTTCGCTCAAATTAACCGGATGCGGGTCTCGATCAGACTGGCATGTAGCCGTCGCGCAGCAGCGATTTTGCGATGATCATACGCTGCACTTCGCTGGTGCCTTCGCCGATTTCGGTGAGCTTGGCGTCGCGCATGTAGCGCTCGACCGGGAACTCCTTGATGTAGCCATAACCGCCGAAAATCTGCACGGCTTTGGTCGTTGCCCACATCGCGGTTTCCGAAGCGAACAGCTTCGCCATCGAGGCCTCGCGCGCAAACGGCTGGCCGCGATCCCGCAGTGCGGCGGCCCGTAACATCAGCACCCACGACGCCTCGATCCGCGTCGCCATATCGGCAAACATCCACTGGATCGCCTGGAAGTCGGCGATCGCCTGGCCGAACTGGCGCCGCTCCTTGGCATAGACGGCGGCGTCTTCCATCGCACCACGCGCGATTCCGATCGCGAAACCGGCGATTCCGATGCGTCCGCCTTCGAGCACTTTGAGCGTCTGCTGATAGCCCGCGCCGGGTTCGCCAATCTGGTTGCGTGCGGGCACCTTCACATTTTCGAACACCACTTCGGCGGTGTCGGAAGAATGCAGTCCGAGCTTTTCGATTTTACGGCCGTTGCTCAGCCCCGGCGTGCCGCGCTCGACGATAAAGGCTGAGACGCCGGTGCGGCCCGCGCCGCTATCGGTCACCGCCATCACGACGTAAACGTCGGCGACGCCGCCGTTGGTGATGAACATCTTGGCGCCATCGATACGATAGTTGTCGCCCACACGAACGGCCTTGGTGCGCATCGCGGCCGCGTCGGAACCCGAGCCGGGCTCGGTCAGACACCACGCGCCAATCTTTTTCGCCGAGAGCATCGCGGGCAGGTAATGCTCCAGTTGCGCATCGGACGCGAACATCCCGATATGGCCCGAAGCGAGCGACATGTGCGCCGCGCACGCCAGCCCGACACCGGCGTCGTAGCGGGTAATACCCTCGACCACCAGCACCTGCGAAAGCGTATCGGCGCCTCCGCCACCGTACTTTTCGGGAAACGCGACGCCGAGGAAGCCCAACGCGCCCAGTTGCTCCACGACGTGGCGCGGAAACGTCGCGTCCTTGTCCCACGCCGCCGCGTTGGGCTTGATCTCGCGCTCGGCGAAAGCCGCCAAGGTCTCGCGAATCTGCCGCTGCTCGTCGCTCAGATCGAAATTCATCGCCGATTTCTCAGTCGCGCGGCTGCACGTTCTCTCGCACCCACTTCACGATGTCCTCGGTCGAAGCGCCGGGCGTAAAGACCTGGCGCACACCGAGCGCCTTGAGCTTGGCCGAGTCCTCGTCAGGGATGATCCCGCCACCGAATACCGCGACGTCGCCCGCTCCGCGCTCGGTCAGCAGCCGTATCACTTCGGGGAACAACGTCATGTGCGCGCCCGACAAAATGCTCAGGCCCACCGCATCGACGTCCTCCTGGACCGCAGCCTCCGCGATCATCTCGGGCGTCTGATGCAGCCCCGTGTAAATTACCTCGAAGCCGCCGTCGCGCAGCGCCCGCGCGATTATTTTCGCACCGCGGTCGTGGCCGTCCAGGCCCGGCTTCGCCACCAGAATACGTAGTCGCTTTTCTGCCACCTGCTAAATCCAGCCTGGGTCTTTGTACACGCCGAATTCGGCGCGATAGATGTCGCTGATCTCGCCCACCGTCGCCTGCCGGCGCACCGCTTCGCAGATCGGTTCCATCAGGTTCTCGCCCGAGCGGCAAGCCTCGGCGACGCGCTTGAGTGCTTCCTTGAGCGCGCTCGAATTACGCTCGCGCTTCATCTTGCGCACGCGCTGAATCTGCCGCTCCTCCATCGCCGGGTCGATCTTGAGCACCTCGATTGGGATTTCCTCGGGAATCGAATACTTGTTCACGCCAACCACGGTCTTGACTCCCTGCTCGAGCTGGCGCTGATAGAGAAACGCCGCCTCCGCGATCTCGCGCTGCGGATAACCGACCTCGATCGCCTTCAGCATCCCGCCGAGCTCGTCAATCTTGTCGATGTACTCCAGCGCCTCGCGTTCCATTCGATCGGTCAGCGCCTCGACCGCGTAACTGCCGCCGAGGGGGTCGATCGTATTCGTGATACCGGTCTCCTCGGCGAGGATCTGCTGCGTGCGCAAGGCCACCATGACCGACTGTTCGGTCGGTAGCGCGAGGGTCTCGTCCATCGAATTAGTGTGCATCGATTGCACGCCGCCGAGCACACCCGCCAGGGCCTGGATCGCGACGCGCACGATATTGTTCATCGGCTGCTGCGCCGTAAGCGATACGCCGGCGGTTTGCGCATGCGTCCGCAGCATCATCGAGCGCGGATTCTTCGCGCCGAAGCGCTCTTTCAGGAATCGCGCCCACATCCGCCGGCCGGCGCGCAGCTTGGCGATCTCTTCGAGAAAATCGCTGTGCAAGTCCCAGAAAAACGACAGCCGCGGCGCAAAATCGTCAACGTCGATTCCGCGCGATACGGCGTCCTGCACGTAGCACAGCCCGTCGGCGATCGTGAACGCGAGTTCCTGCACCGCGGTCGAGCCGGCCTCGCGGATGTGGTAGCCCGAGATCGACACCGGATGGAAGCGCGGAGCCTTCTTCGCGCAAAACTCGACCATGTCGGTCACGATTCGCAGCGACGGCGCCGGCGGGCAAATCCATTCCTTCTGCGCCGTGAACTCCTTGAGCATATCGTTCTGAATCGTGCCGCTGACCTGATCCCACGGCACTCCCGTGCGCTCGGCCTGCACCAGGTACATCGCGAGCAGCGCCGAGGCCGAGCAATTCACGGTCATTGAGGTCGAGACCTTGCCCATTGGAATCTGATCGAACAGGCGCCCTACGTCGTCGATCGACGTCACGTTGACGCCCTCGCGTCCGACCTCGCCCATCGAGCGTTCATGGTCGGCGTCGTAGCCCATCAGCGTCGGCATATCGAAGGCGGTCGAGAGCCCGTCCTGACCTTGCGCAAGCAAAAAGCGGAAACGTTCGTTGGTATCCTCAGCCAGCCCGAAGCCGGCAAACTGGCGCATCGTCCACAGCCGCCCGCGGTACATCGATTCGTAAACGCCGCGCGTGTACGGATATTCGCCCGGATGGCCCAGCGCGGTATCGTAATCGCCGGTCACGTCGCTCGGCGTGTAGAGCGGCTCGACTTCCATGTCCGACAGGGTCGAGAAGCGCACCGGGCGCTCCTTACCGCGCTTGTAAACCTTTTCCAGCCATTCCTGCTTGGTACTCAATGCCTTTGCCCTCACCGGTTCTGCAGCACCTGGCTCGAAATCACCAGCCGCTGGATTTCCGAGGTGCCTTCGTAAATTTCCGTGATCTTGGCGTCGCGGAAATACCGCTCGACCTTGAACTCCTTGGTGTAGCCATAGCCACCGTGGATCTGCACCGCCTCAGTCGCCGCCTTCATCGCGGTCTCGGCCGCGAACAGCTTCGCCATCGCCGATTGCCTGGTGCACGGCCGGCCCGCATCCTTGAGCGCCGCCGCCTGCAACGCCAGCAAGCGCGCCGCGTCGATTTCCACCGCCATATCCGCGAGCTTCCACTGAATCGCCTGATTGCTCGCGATCGGACGCCCGAAGGCCTGGCGCTCCTGGGCGTATTTGAGCGATGCCTCGAGCGACGCCCGCGCGATTCCAATCGCCTGCGCCGCGATTCCGATACGCCCGCCGTCGAGCGTCTTCATCGCAACCTTGAAGCCCTCGCCCTCTTTGGCCAATAGGTTTTCGCGCGGCACCCGCATCTCCGAAAACGCCAGTTGCGCGCTATGGGAGCCGTTGATTCCCATCTTGTCTTCGATCCGCGTGACCGCGAATCCCGGCGTCGCGGTCTCGACGATAAACGCGCTTATCCCGTGATTACCCTTGGCGGCGTCGGTCATCGCAAAGACGATCGCAATTCCCGCCTCGGGTCCATTCGTGATGAAATTCTTGGTGCCGTCGATAATGTAGCTGTCGCCGTCGCGCACCGCGCGGGTTTTCTGCCCGGCTGCGTCGGAACCAGCTTGCGGCTCCGTCAGGGCGAAACATCCGATCCATTCGCCGGTCGCCATCTTCGGCAGGAAATGTTTTTTCTGATCTTCGCTGCCGGTGCCCAGAATCGGCCACGAGCCGAGCGACGAATGAGCCGAAACGATTACTCCGGTCGACGCGCACTCGACCGACAATTCCTCGACCACCAGCGCATACGCGACGTTATCCAGCCCCGCGCCCCCGTATTCCTCCGGTATGAACACGCCGAGCATCCCGAGCGCGCCCAGTTCGGCCACTGCCGCCGTGGGAAACTGATGGGTTCGGTCGATTTCCACGCCGACCCGTTCCAGCCGCTCGCGGGCGAAGCGCCGCGCCGTATCGCGGGCGCCGCGTTGTGCTTCGGTCAGTTCAAGGTCCATCATGCCTGCCAGTGTCGGTTTCCCTATCGCTCGCGACTCTCGCGCAAGCCCATTATCCTTTGTATCTCAGTGGCTTTCGCGCGTCGATAAGAACGCGGCGAGGACGCCCGCAAATCGTATTGATTTATCTTGACTTGCGCCAGCCAAACGGCGGGCAAAACCGGGTGAAACCTTTGAACGGTTTCAGGATTCCCACATTATTAAACGGATGACGGTCTTACGCGCGCCCTCGTCGTGACCCTTCGCCGCCGCGGCGCTCCGTCTAGTGGCAGGTTTCAGTTTTTGGAAAATTCTGAACTTCCGCTCTGCTCGGGCAACCAGCCTATTTGTGCTGCCACTTCGCTTCGCGCTTCTCCAGAAACGCCTTCATCCCTTCGCGCTTGTCGATGCTGCCGAACAGGCCGCCGAAGGCGTTTTGCTCGAAGCGCAGGCCCGCGTCCTCCTCCATCGTGGCGGCGGCACGCAAAGCCACCTTCGCTTGGCGCAGCGCGAACCCCGACTTCGACGCGATCTTCTCGGCCAGCTTGCGAGTCTCGTCCATCAACTGATCGGGCGCGACGACCTTGTTCACCAGCCCCCATTCGTAGCCGCTTTTGGCGTCGAACATCTCGCCCGTCATGATCAGCTCGCGGGCTCGCGCATGGCCAATCCGATGGGGCAGGCGCTGGGTCCCGCCGAATCCGGGGATGATTCCGAGGTTGATTTCGGGCTGCCCGAAACGCGCCTTTTCGCTCGCGATAATCAGGTCGCAGGCCAGCGCCAATTCGAGGCCTCCGCCCAGTGCGAAGCCGTTGACCGCCGCGATCACCGGGATCGGCAGCTCCTCGAAGGTATTCATCACGCGATGGCCGAGGCGGGTAAATTCGAGCCCCTCGACGGTCTCCATATCGGCCATCGCCGCGATATCGGCGCCCGCCACAAACGCGCGGTCGCCCGCGCCGGTCACGATCAGCACGCGCACGGCCGGATCGTGGCGCAGGTCGCGCTGCACGCGCGTAATTTCTTCGAGCACCGCCCGGTTGAGCGCGTTGAGCGCCTTGGGCCGGTTGATCGTAATCGTCGCAATCGCGCCGCTTTCAAAAATCAGGTCTTCCACCGGGTCTCCTCACTTGCACAAAGTGTCGGCCAGGGTCCGCAGCAATGCGGCTCCGTCACCGCGCCAGGCGCTGCCATGCATACAGGCCAGCGTCGTCGGTTTCGTGCCGGCCAATCGTTCGATCAGGCTACGCGTATTTTTGGTGTACGAAAAATAGTCCATCCGCGCGCGAAAGGCTTCGCTTGGCCCCAGAATATCGCTTTCCGTAGTCGGCGGAGGCTTATCGCCCGGCTGCGTAAAGAGGTCGCCGCAGAGCAGCGTGCCGGTCTTCTGCTCCATCAGGAATCCACATTCCCACGCATGCGGCAGATGGGGCGCGTCGAACCATTGCACCGAATGCGTTCCGATCGACAACACCTCGCCGTCGGCGATCGCGCGCGGCATGCGGTCGGCCAGGTCCTCGATCGAAACCGACGCCGCAACCCGTCCGCACAGCGGTGCCGCTTGGGGTGCTACCGCCAGCCACAGATTCAGCGCACCGCATTCGTCGGCCTCGACGTGCGAGAACGCAATATGGCGCAGGCGCTCGACCGGCATCACGCTCGCCACCGCTTCGCGCACCAGCGGAAACATCTTGCGCAAGCCGGTGTGAAACAGCAGCGGCTGGTCGTCCACAATCAGATACTGATTGAACGTGAATCCGCCCGGGATGAAATCGGGGCCGACCGGCGTGCTGATCCGATAGATACCCGTCGCGATTTCGTTGATATTGGTGCCCGATTCTTTATTGGTAATACCCATCGATTAACCTCACTCCCACGAGGGGAGATTCGCCTTTGCGACCATAGCAGAGTGTTCCCGAATCCGGGGCATGAAGCCGACGAACGGATTGCGCGGCGCAAACCGCCGGCTAGCCCGCGGCGAGCATCTCGCGCACCATCCACAGGCGGTCGCCGCCCCAGAAAACCTCGCCATCGATTACGAACGTCGGCACGCCGAAGACGCCTGCCTCCTCGGCCTCATGCGCGATTCGCTCGAACTCGCGGCGGCCCTCGCCTTCCGCGAAGTCGAAGAAGGCGGCGGTTTCGGCGCCGCTATCCTCCAACACCTGGCGAATCACTTCGCGATTCTCGATATCGAGTTCGCGCTTCCAGAAGCGCTCGAAGGTCAGGTCGTTGTACTGGCGAAAGGTGCCGCGCCGCTGCGCATAGATCATTCCGATCGAAGCGAGCGCGGTGTCGAACAGCTTCTGCGGTCCGCGCACGGTCAGCCCGCGGCGATTCGCCAGCCGTCGCGCATCCATATAGCTGTAGCGCACGCGGCGCCACTGATGGTCATTGCGGCCCTCGACCGTGCCGAGAAAATCCGGGATATGCAGGTTGATCGGCAGCCAGGTAAAGTTCACGCCGAACTCGCGTTCGAGGTCGTAAACCGGGTCCTTCGCCAGATAGGCGTAGGGGCTCTTGTAATCGATATAGAAACGCAGGTCTTTCGGCGCCATCCGCCGAGCTTACGAAGCCCCCCGCCCACTTGCAATCTCCGGGCGCAAGCGGAAAGCGCGTCGAACTGAACATTCGCGTCCGAAATTATCTAATATGCCTTCGCAGCGAGCCCGTTGGTCGAAGCAGTTGTACTAGCAGGCGGCGCGCCTTCCGAGTCTCGCACGCGAAAGGTACGGCGCAAATGGAATATCCAGCAGCGAATATCGCTATAGCAAACGCACATCCCCAAACCGGATTTCCTCTATAATGGTTCACGTTGAACATCGTTAGCGCGATAACGAGGATCCCGAAAAAGGCGCAGAGTCCGAGCCAAATCGCCGTAAAGCAGATTACGAACCAGTTCATTCGCATCGATACGATGATACGCGTGCCGTGCGGCGTGCTTTCGAATCGCCCGATAGATATGGGCAAAAAAGAATTGCCGTACCAGATAGTTCTCTCCACCTTCAATCCATCACGAGAGACGAAACCTCTGAGCGGGCGGCCCGAGAAAAAACGGCGCAGCGACCAGTTTGACGACACCGCTTGCTGAATTCTGAATACGGCCAGCTCACGCGGCAGTCGCGTGCGAATAACGAACTTCCGAAACGGCGGTTTGAAGGAGTCGTAAAGTAGGCGCGTCACCCTCCTCCTTTTGGTCAACCAAAATGGCAGCCTAATACTCGGGTTTGAAGTCGAAGTGGTGGATCGCTTCGATGAATCGAATTGTGCGGGTCTTCGAGCGCATCACGACGCTGTTGGTCATCGCGCCGCCCGAGAAAAATCGCACCCCGCGCAGGTAATCGCCAGTGGTCACGCCGGTCGCCGCAAACATCACGTTGTCGCCCGCCATCTCCTCGAGCATGAACTTGCGCCGCAGGTCGAGAATCCCCGCCGCGAGGCAGGCCTCCGACTCGCGTTCATTGCGCGGCGCAAAGCGGCATTGCATGTCGCCGCCGGCCGAACGAATCGCGGCCGCCGCGAGCACCCCCTGATGGGCCCCGCCGACGCCGATAAGCATGTCCACCTCGCCCTCGGGACGCGTCGTTGCGATCCCCGCCGACAGGTCGCCGGCCGTCAGCAGTTTGATTCCGGCGCCCGCACGCCTGACCTCCGCGATCAATTTCTCATGGCGCGGCCGATCCAGAATCGCCACCTTCAAGTCCTCGACGTAAACGCTTTTGGCCTCGGCCAGCGCCTTCAGATTGTCCGACGGCGATTTGTCGAGATCGATCACGCCGCGCCCCAGCGGACCGCAGGCAATCTTGTCCATGTAAGTGTCGGGACAGCGCAGAATCTTGCCGCGTTCGGCCAGCGCCACGCACGACAGCGCGTTGGGGCCGCCAGTGGCGCAAATCAGCGAGCCTTCGAGGCCGTCAAGCGCGACATCGACTTCGGTGCCCGCTCCGGTCCCCACGATCTCGCCCGAATACAAGAGGTCGGTCGCGCCCTGATCGCCCTCGCCCACCACGATCTTGCCGTCCATCGCGATCGAGTTGAGCGTATTGCGCATCGCTTCGGCGGCGACGCGATCGGCCATCTGCTCGTCGCCCTTGCCGATAAAGCGGGCGGCGGCGAGTGCCGCGGCTTCGGTCGCTCGGACCACTTCGAGGGCCAGATTTCGCTCCATCGCGGCGCTCCTGGGAGTTTCTTTTTCTTCCCGGTCAGGTCAATTAAGCAACCGACAGAATCATCATGCGGCAGACTCCGTTTCAGTTCGACGCCAGCTCGGCACCGAACAACGACTCGATCAGCCGATATCCATGCGTTAGCAACAGGCCCGTGCGGCCGCCTTCGGCTTCAGTATATCGCCGCGCGGCGCTGCCGCCTCCGGGTACGGATTTGCCGCCTTTGAGCATAGCGAACGGAACTGCCTCATTCGAGTGTGTCTTGAGTTTCGAGGGCGTCGCATGGTCGGGCATCAGCAGTAGCGACCATTCACCGAAGGCCGGCAATTGCGCGAGCATCGGGCCGAGAATCAACTCGTCGATCCGCTCGAGCGCTTCCACCTTGTAATCGGCGCGGCCCATGTGACCGGCCTCGTCGGGCGCTTCGATATGGAGCAGCAGGAAGTCGCGCCGCTTCAGCGACTCCAGTCCGTAGCGCGCCTTGGCAGCGTAATCAGTATCGAGGAAGCCAGTCGCCCCGGGGACCGTGATCACGTCGAGGCCGGCCAGCCGCCCCAGCCCATTGACCAGGTCCACCGCCGAGATTACCGAGCCCTCGACCCCGAAGCGCTCCTTGAGGGTCGGCACCGCGGGCCGTTTGCCCTGCCCCCAAAACCACACCGCCGTGGCCGCGACCTTGCCCGCTGCGCGTCGCGCCTGGTTCACCGGATGTTCGCGCAGGATCTCGCCCGCCCGGCCCATCAGGTCTGACAGCCGATCCGCGCCTTGGCCTTGCGGCAGATATGGGGCGATCGGCTTGCCCGTGATATCGTGTGGCGGCGTCAATTTCGTTCCGTTCAGGCCGCCGCGCCAGACCATCAGATGGCGGTAGCTGACGCCGTTGAAAAATTCGATTCCGTCGCCCGCCAATCCCCGCCGCAGGTCATCGACGATCCGCGCCGCCTCCTCGCTCGTGATATGCCCCGAGGTGAAATCGCCCATCGCCGGCGCGCCATTTTCATCCCGTTCGAGCGCAACCAGGTTCATACGAAAGACCACGTCATCCGGCGCGAGCGTGATTCCCTGGCTCGCCGCCTCGATCGGTGCGCGCCCGGTGTGGTAGCGCGCCGGGTCGTAGCCCAGCATCGTCATCGTGCCGACGTCGCTGCCCGGCGCCATCCCCGCCGGAATCGTCGCCACCAGCCCGAACTCTCCGCGCGACGCGATCAGGTCCATGTTGGGTTTGCGCGCCGCTTCGAGCGGGGTCTTGCCGCCGAGTTCGTCGCACGGCCAATCGGCCATCCCGTCGCCGTGGATTATGACGTACTTCACAGTTAAAGCTCCACTAGAGGTTTAGGTTCGAGCTTCAGCCTTGGGCTTTAGTGCGAAGCGCTTGCACCCGGCCCTGCTGTTCGCCCCCGCTGGCCCTTCGATTCTGCGGCGCTCCGCCGCCGCCTCGCTGATTCATCCGGATCGATCCAACCGTGCCGGCCTTCGGCGCGGCGCTTGCAATTCGCGCGACGCCGTCAGTTATCGAGTATCTTCAGGACCTTTGCAATGTCGGGTTCGACCACGATCGTATTGCCCAGGTTCTTCATCGCCGTGTCCGGGTCCTTGAGGCCATGGCCGGTTAGCGTGCACACCACGATCGAGCCCGGCTTGAGGCCGCCGCTCGCACCGAACTTGAGCAGGCCCGCGACGGAGGCCGCGGAGGCCGGCTCCGCAAACACGCCATGGGCCGCGATCAGGCGATACGCCGCCAGAATCTCGGGGTCCGTCACCATATCGATCAGCCCGCCGGATTCGTCGCGCGCAGTGGTGGCGCTGCTCCAGCTCGCCGGATTTCCAATCTTGATCGCGGTCGCGACGGTATGCGGATCGTCAATCGGATGACCGACGACGATCGGCGCCGATTCCGCCGCCTGGTAGCCCATCATCCGGGGCAACCGTTGGGAAAGCCCCGCCGCCTGGTAATCGCGGTAACCGGCCCAGTGAGCGGTGATATTACCGGCGTTGCCGACCGGCAAAAAATGATGGGTCGGCGCGTCGCCCAATTGATCGCAAATTTCAAACGCGGCGGTTTTCTGGCCCGCGATCCGATCCGGATTGATGCTGTTGACCAGCCGGATCCGTAGGGGATCGCGCTCGGCGACGTCGCGCACGACCTTCAGGCAGATATCGAAATTGCCGATCACTTCGACCACTCGCGCCCCGTGCATCAGGCTTTGCGAAAGCTTGCCGAGTGCCACAGCTCCCTTGGGAATCAAAACATATGCTTGAAGTCCGGCGCGACCCGCGTAGGCCGCCGCCGACGCCGAGGTATTGCCGGTCGAGGCGCAAATCACGGCCCGCACACCCTCTCCCAGGGCCTTGCTCATCGCCACCGTCATCCCGCGGTCCTTGAACGAGCCGGTCGGGTTGGCGCCTTCAAACTTCAAGTAAACTTTTATGTTGTGGCCGACGCGCGCGGCGAGCGGCGGACTCTCGATAAGCGGCGTGTTGCCCTCGTTGAGAGTAACAACGGGGGTCTTGTCGGTGACCGGGAGGAAGCGCCGGTAGTGTTCGATCAGCCCCGGCCATCGCGTGAGCCGCGCGCCCGCCGCGGCTGGCGCCGCCTGTGTACTTTCAGCCATCGCGGTTACAGACGCTCCTCGATTCGGATGAAGACCGGCGGCCCCTCGGCCATCTTGAGCCGGGCGATCGCCGCCAGCGCGCGCTTCAGATTCTTTTCGCGCGCCTCGTGCGTGCGCATGATCACCGGCACGGTCGTCTCTACTCCACGTCCCTTTTGAATCACCGACACAATCGAAATTCCATTGCGTCCCAGCACCGAGGCGATCGCGCCCAGCACGCCGGGCTTATCGCGCGCGTTGAAGCGCAGATAGTATTCGCATAGCACGTCGTCCATCGGCTTGACACGCGCGCGCTTCAGATCCGCCGCCCGATAGCCGAGCGCATGCGCCCCGCCGTGCGATTCCACCAGCCGATGGCGCGCGATTTCGAGCACGTCGCCCATCACCGCAGTCGCCGTCGGCATCTGCCCCGCGCCCTGGCCGAAATACATGGACGAACCGAGCGCCTCGCCATGGATATAGATCGCATTGAACGCGCCCGCGACGCTGGCCAGCAGGTGGCGCGCCGGGATCATCGTCGGATGCACTCGCGCCTCGATCGCGCCGTCGTCGTCCTTGGCGATCGCCAGCAGCTTGATCGTGTAGCCAAGCTCGCGCGCGTAATTGATATCGGCCAGTGTGATTCTGCTGATTCCTTCGGTATGGACCTGCGACGGGTCGAGCAGCACCCCGAAGGCAAGCGTCACCAACAGACAGAGCTTGTGCGCCGCGTCGTGCCCTTCGATATCGAGGGTGGGATCGGCCTCGGCCAGCCCGTCGCGCTGGGCCTGCTTGAGAGCGTCGGCGAACTCCGCGCCGCCGTCCGTCATCATGCTGAGGATCGAATTGCAGGTGCCGTTGACGATTCCATAAACTGCCCGCTGACGGTCGCCAGCCAAGGCCTCGCGCAACGTCCGGATTATCGGAACGCCGCCGCCGACGCTGGCCTCGAAGCCGATCGCGCGCCGCGCCTGGCCCGCAGCGCGGAAGATCTCGCTGCCATGAGCCGCGAGCAGCGCCTTGTTAGCCGTGACCACGTCCTTGCCCGCCGCCAGCGCCTGTAAAATCAGGCCGCGAGCCGGCTCATGACCGCCGAACAGCTCGACCACGATATCGATATCCGGGCGTGCAACCAGCGCCTGTGCGTCGCGGGTAATCAGGCGGGCGCTGAGTCCGAGTGACGGAATCGGCTTGAGGCTGCGGTCGGCCACGCCGGCCAATTCCAGCGGCGCTCCGAGCCGGCGCTGAAACATCGCGGCATTTTGCCGCAGCAGGCGGACGACGCCCTCGCCGACCGTGCCGCAGCCGAGCAAGGCCAGACGAACCGGCTTCAAGCGCAAATCACCACGCACGCGGACACGCGCGGCGGGGAAATATCGGTTGAGGAGCCCAGAACTTAAAGTTTTCTGAAACCTCTGACTTCCGAATCGCTCGCTGCGCTCGCTGTGCGCACGTCGCGGACTCCTTTGCTCGACGCCGCTGCGCTCCGACCATTGGTTTCAGACTTCCCGTTTGCAAGATGCGGGCTGCGCCCTGTGGAAACCTCATCACCACCCAATTCCTTTACGACTGATCCAGTTACCCGAGCCTCGCGCGCGGCTCCTCATATTTACCTTTGAAGACGGCCGCGCTCACGAGCCCGCGACGGCGGCGCGCTTGTGCAGGCCCGGGACTTCGGCGCGGGTCAGCGCATGGCGGATACCGCGAATCGCCTGGCGCGAACGATGCTCGTTTTCGATCAGCGCGAACCGCACGAAGCCGTCACCGTCGCTGCCGAAGCCGACGCCGGGCGAGACCGCGACCTTGCCCTCGCTCAGCAGGAACTTCGAGAATTCGAGCGAGCCCATCTCGCGAAACGGCTCGGGGATCGGCGCCCACACGAACATCGTGGCCTTGGGCCTTTCGACCGGCCAGCCGGCGCGATTCAGGCCGTCAACCAACACGTTGCGCCGTTGCCGATAGACTTCGACGATCTCGCTGACGCAATCCTGCGGTCCGTTGAGCGCCGCGATCGCGGCGACCTGGACCGGCGCGAACATGCCGTAATCGAAGTACGACTTCAACCGCGACAGCGCCGCGATCATCTCGCGATTGCCCACGGCGAAACCGACCCGCCATCCGGGCATGTTGTAGCTCTTCGAGAGCGTAAAGAACTCGACCGCGACGTCGCGCGCGCCCGGCACTTCCATGATCGAGGGAGCGCGGTAGCCGTCGAAGCACAGATCGGCGTAGGCGAAGTCGTGGACCACCAGGATCTCGTTCTCGCGCGCGAAATCGACGATCCGCTGCATGAAGGCCAGGTTGACGATCGCGGTCGTCGGATTGTGCGGGAAGTTGATAATGAGCAATTTGGGACGCGGCCAGCAGCGGCTGACGACGTTCATCATCTCGTCGAAAAACTCCTCGCCGTTGCGGATCGGAACGCCCTGAACCTGCGCCCCCGCGATCACGCATCCGTACTGATGGATCGGGTAGGTGGGAGTCGGCGCCAGCACCACGTCGCCCTGATCGAGCATCGCGAGCGCCAGATGCGCGATACCCTCCTTCGAGCCAATCGTGACGATCGCCTCGGAATCGGGGTCGAATTCGGCGCCATAGCGGCGCTTGTACCAGTCGCAGATCGCGAGCCTGAGCTTATAGACGCCGCGCGAGACCGAGTAGCGATGGTTGGCGTTCTTGGTGGCAGCCTCGATCAACTTGTTGACGATATGCGGCGGCGTCGGCTCGTCGGGATTGCCCATGCCGAAGTCGATAATATCCTCGCCGGCGCGCCGCGCCTTGAGGCACAGATCGCCGATCGCGTTGAACACGTAGGGTGGTAGCCGTTTTATTCTGGGAAAATCCATCTTCGTCGCCAGCCCATCCCGCATCGGCGCGCAAGCCGCCAATTGAATCACTAATTTTTAACCGACGCGGCGCCCCACCGCCAGTCCCCGCCGCGGTTTACGATTCGTGCTTACATGCGGCGTCGAGCGCTCCGTAGAGGGTGGTGTGCTGAGACTTGAAGTTTCCCATGCGAAACGTGCGGCGATCCTTAAGCTGAACCGCAACGGTTTCCACGGCTTTAGACTGCTCGTTCAGCGACCGGCGCAACTCGACTTTGGCAATCGCACGAAACGGCAGTATGCGGCGAAATAACAGAAACTGGACGATTGCATCGTCCGCGGTGAGGGTTATTCGCAATGGCAGCTTGGCAAACAAGTACGCCTGGCATCCGACAACGATCGCCAGGTAGGCAAGCAATGCGTAAATCCGGCGATGTTCCAGCGGTCCGTGCTGACGCAGCAGCATCGCGCCATAGACCAGCACCAGCAAAAACGGGAGCGACAGGATCAACCAAATTCGCGGACTCGGATAAAAGCTGGCAGGGAGCGCGGTCGCAGCGAAAGGTGCGGGTGCGGGCGCCGGTGTGTGCGAGGGGGCGGATGTGGCCCGTGGTGCGGCAGACCGGCTCGGACTCGCTTGCCACGCACGGCGAAGCGCGTCCCACAGGGTGACCGAACCGCCGAGAAACCCCAGGAGCGTAAGGGGCTTCCCTGTGATGCGTTCGATCATGACCGCTGCGCTGATGTCTTGTCCGTGCAAACTGACCAGTTCGATATTTTTTACGTCACTGATGGGCACCCGACGATGCCAGCCTAAATAATCGACGATAAAAGCGTCCGGAAGGATTCTTACCTTGCTGGGCTCGCGAGTCAGGGCATAGAACGGCAGCGCGGCAAACGCAAAAAACCAAATACCCCTCTCCGGTGATCCTTTCCACACCACCACGACTCCGATTGCTGCTAAAGCCAAAAACGCCAGAAAAAAGAATCCGCGGTTCACATAGTTGCGTCGAAACTCCGCTGCGGCGGGTTCATGTCTTCGGCGCTCCGCGGTTCGGTTCAGAATGATTTCGCGCAGCTTGTCGAAATCTTCGAGTTGGTATTCAAGCCTTATTTGCCGCAGTCCGTTCAGATCGGAGAGAACAAGGCGTTTCCAGAAATCGTGCGCTTCGACCTTGCCGATCTCGTTCCATGCGATCGCTGTCGCCGGTCCGCGTCCAGAAAGATAAGAGATTCCGTCGTCGTCCACGGAGATTCGATCGCGCATTCTGGCCAAGCCTTGGATCAAACCCACGGCCGCGGTCCCGAAAAGCGTTACACCACCGAGAGCAACCAGCAGAGACTTCCGGTCCGGTTCAGCCACCACAACAGCGATGAAAAATACAATGAAACCGCAGCACGCGATCAGCAAGAAAATAATCAAGCCGCGGTAACCGGAGGGGAATCCAAACGATTTTGCGTTCGAACCTGGCACGGTGCTTCAGACCGTTCAAATCCATCAGCTAGTAAAGAGACCAATACTTCCTACGTGAAAATGCATTATGCGATTCCCGAGGTCAATGTTCCATGACAGACGAGTTGATGGCATCAGATCGCTAATCAGCATTAGAGGTTGTCACCGGTTAGAGGTCGAAGCCAGAGCCCCAACCTGGTCCGTCCCGGACATCAAAATTCTTTTTTTACTAAACAGACCCATTTCTTCGCCGGCTGCCGGCTGCGCCCCGGGCGCCTGCAAACCACACTATATCGCTGGCGCATCGGTCGCGGCCGTTGCGACGGGACGAGGGCGAATCAGCCAGTAACATGGGATCGCAAGCGCGAAGATCACCGCGCAGACCTTCCACGTTGCCGGGATTCCGGCGACGTCCGCATACGCACCGACCGACAACAATCCGGTGGCCGCGCCCATGGTCGCGAAAGTGCTGTTGAACGACAGCAGCGTAGCGCGGTTGGTGGCGCCGATTTGCTCGTTAAACCAGCTTTGCATCAACGGCATCATCGCCCCGACCATGACGTTCATCGCGAAGAACAGCGCGACAACCAGGTTGGGCCGATGAGCCGCGGCTCCGCCGGCAAAAAATGTGACGCTGGCGGCCGCAATCAGAATGATAAGGCGAGTCGCGCGGGTCGATTCGTCGGCACGCATCCGCATGGTGACTTCGGCGCCGATCAGGCGTCCCACCGTGAGCAGGCAATAGACCCAGCCTACCACCCAGATGCCGAGACCGTAGCGGTCGTTGACGTATTGGGGCCATTCGAGCCAGTACGGGGCGGACGCAGCGAAGAAAATCCCGTTGGCGAGACTGAGCATCAGAATTACGCGGCTGCGAAACCCCTCGCGAAAGCCGTTGACCACCCGCTCGACCACCTGGGCCGGGATCTTCGCGAAGTCGACCTGTGCGCGGCTGCCTGCCCGCTCGTGCATCAGCGTGCCGCCGACAATCGCGCTGATACCGTAGCCGGCGGCGCTCATCAGCCACGGCCACGCGATATTGACGTTGGCAACGTAGGTGCCGATCAGAGCCGAAATCATGAAGCCGGTATTCATGAACTGCGAGATGCGCGAGAAGAGCCGGTCCTTCAGACCCGAGAAGCCCGCGCCGTCGAGTGCGTCGACGCCCCACGCATCAATCGCGCCGTTGCAGAAGGTAGTGCCGATACCGTCGATCGATTCGGCGACGAGAAAGACCGGGTAGGCGTGGGCGAAGAAATAAACCATGAAGGCCGACAGCCGCATGAGACATCCGAGCACGAACGAGCGGCGGCGGCCGAGGGCATCGGCGAAGGCGCCGGTGGGAACGTCGGTGAGAAAGGTGACGGCGAAATAGGTCGCCAGCACGCTGTTCATCTGGAACTGGTTGAGCCCGCGCGCGCGCAAAAACAGCGGATAGACGCCGAAGAGAAAGCCGTTGGCGAGCGAATAGACGCCCCAGACCGTATAGTAGCGGCGCAGGATGCGGCCTACCGGATGAGCCAGCGGCGGCGGCAGCGCGCCGGTCGCGCCCACTGTCACGAGCTGATCGCGGTCTGTTCTCTGGGGGCCCGGCATGGTTTACACTTCCATCTGGCGCGGCCGGTGCAATTCGAATCCACCCGCCCGCGCCGCGCAATATTCACTTGTCATCCCGCGCATCAAATTTAGAGCCCAACGCATTGCCGCACGATACTAGCGCGTCGCCCTCGAAAAACAGGGACGCTTCGAGTGAAAATTCGGGCGGGCCGCGGCCGGCCGTTGCCGAACGCCTGAATTTGCCGGTGCGGGTCTATCGCTTCGTCAGCGTCATCGTCCTCGCGGCCAGGATTTATCTGCCGTACAAGGCAATCCAGTTATGGTCGCGGATCGCCGGCGCGGGCCGCAAGGAAGACCGCTATCGCCGTCAGGATTTACGTGCGGCGCGCGCGCTCTATCACACTTCGATTCGACTCGAAGGGCTATTAATCAAGGCGAGCCAGTTTATCGCAACCCGTGCCGACATACTGCCCGACCAATGGGTCTCGACGCTGGCGGTCCTGCACGACCGGGTGCCACCGCGGCCGTTCGAAATCATCCGCCGGCAGATCGAAAGTGAACTGGGACGCCCGCTCGACGCGCTATTCAGCGAATTTAACCCTGTACCGATCGCCGCGGCATCGCTCGCGCAAGTTCATGCGGCGCGCACCATCGACGGCCGCCGTTGCGCCGTCAAAGTGCAGTATCCGCGAATCAAGGCAATCGTCGACGCCGACTTGAGCAACGTGAGATTCACCCTGCGGCTGCTGGCGCGGCTCGAGCCCAACTTCGATTTTCGGGTGATCGCGCGCGAAATCCTCAAGTACATCCCGATGGAGCTCGACTTCGTCAATGAGGCGCGCAACAGCGAGATCATCGCGGCGAATTTCGCGGATCGGCGCGACGTCGTGATCCCGCAGGTTTATCGCGATTTGACCACGCGGCGCGTGCTCACGATGGAGCTGGTGGAAGGGATCAAGGTGACCGACCTCGGCGCGCTCGAACGAGCGGGAATCGACAAGCGTGAGGTGGCGCAGAAGCTGATCGAGATGTTCACGCAGCAGATTCTGCGCGATGGCTTTTTCCACGCCGACCCACATCCGGGCAACATCCTGGTGCAGCCCGGCCCCCGCGTCGTGCTGCTGGACTTCGGCCTCGCCAAGGATTTTCCGCCGGCGTTTCGCGACGCTTTCGTGCGGCTCACGTTTGCGATTCTGAGCTCCAACCGCGACGCGATCGTGACCGCCTTTCATGACCTGGGCTTTCGCACGCGCGACGGATCCCCGGAAACCCTGCTGATGCTCGCCGATGTGTTCCTGGGCAACAGCGTGCGGCGCAATCGGGCGTATGCCGATCGCGAATTGATCGAAGAATTTTCGGACGACCTGCCGCGCGTGCTGCGCGCGAATCCGATCGTTGAGGTGCCGGCCGACGTGCTGCTGGTAAACCGCGTGATGGGCCTCATGAGCGGAATCGGCAAGACGCTCGATTCGCAGGTCAATTTGTTCACGACCTTGATGCCGTACACGCAGGCGCTGATAGCGGCGCAAGCGCCGGTCGGTGCACATGACGATTAGGATCGGTCGCGCGGAGCAAGGCGGCGAGTGCAGAGGGTTGGGACGAAAATGGCGAAAACTGTGAATATCCTGACCCGCCGCGCTGGCATGGGCGCGCGCGCAGGAATAAAGACACTAGCCGTGGCTGAAATCGCAGAAATCGAAAAGGTCGCGATGCGGGCGGCGCGCGCGGCGGGCCGCGTGCATTTGAAGTGGCTGAGCCGGACCAGCGTCACGCGCAAGAGCAACGCAATCGATCTGGTGACGGAGGCCGACCAGGAATCCGAAGCGACAGTGATCGAAATTCTGCGGCGCAGCTTTCCCGCCCACGCAGTGCTGGCCGAGGAGAGCGGCGCCAACGAGCGCATCAGCGAGCATCGATGGATCATCGATCCGCTCGACGGCACCACCAACTTCGCCCACGGCTTCCCGCAGTTTTGCGTGTCGATCGCGTACGAACGGCGCGGGCGGGTGCAATTGGCGATCGTGTTCGACGCGTTCAAGAAGGAATGTTTCGTCGCGCGGCGCGGACGCGGGACCACGCTCAACGGCAAGCCGGCGCACGCCAGCCGCGTACCGACGCTCGATCTGGCCTTACTCGCGACCGGGTTCCCGTACGACCGCCGCGAACGCCGGCGCTATTACCTGGCCTTCTGGGAAGCCTTCATGATGCGCACCCAGGGCGTGCGCCGCACCGGTTCGGCCGCGCTCGATCTCGCCTACGTCGCGTGCGGACGCAACGATGGATTCTGGGAGTTCGGGCTCAAGCAATGGGACGTCGCGGCCGGCGCGCTGCTGGTCGAAGAGGCCGGCGGACACGTCAGCAACATGGACGGATCGCGACTCGATATCGCCGCCGCCAACATCGTCGCGAGCAACGGCCGGCTACACGAGCGGATAATCGAAACGCTCACCTACGCGCGACCCGAGGCCGAGCGCCGGCACGCCGAGATGGTGCGCGAAGGCGATCGCGCACACGGCGCCGTCTCCAATCATCATTAGGCGGCAATGCCTTCGGCCGCGCCCCACGCACTTTACGGAGCGTGTGCTTGCCTCCGTCTTCATGCCGCCAGCGCGAGTGGCGGCGGCGAAGGTGCGCGCGAACTTCACAGGTTGCATTGGGCGCGGAATAGCTGACAGCCTCGTGATGACACCAATACGCATCCAGCGTAGTCAATTTCCCGGAGGAATCGATCGATGATGAAATTGTATGGAGCCAATCCTTCCCCGTTTGTCAGGAAGGTCAAAGTCTTTCTGGCGGAGAAGAACCTGCCCTTCGAGCAGGAGCAGACTTCGCCCTTTCCGCCGAGTGCGGAATTCAGGAAGCTCAGTCCGCTCGGGCGCATCCCGGCGTTCAGCGACGACGGCAAGGTGCTCGCGGATTCGTCAATCATCTGCGCGTATCTCGAACGCACCCATCCGCAACCCGCGCTGTATCCTTCAGATCCTTACGATTACGCCCGGGCACTGTGGTTCGAGGAGTACGCGGACGGCGGCCTCGCGCCGATTATCGGGTCCAAAATGTTCTTCAACAAGGTCGTCGGTCCGCTGCTGATGAAGACCACCTTCGACGAGCAGCTGTTTCGCAAGGCCGAGAACGAAGAGCTGCCGCCGATGTTCAGCTACCTCGAAGGCGAACTCAAGGGCGAATACCTGGTGGGTAACAGCCTGACGATCGGAGACATCGGAGTCGCATCGCAGTTTGCGAACCTGCTGCTGAGCGGAGTGACGCCCGATGCCGGCAAGTGGCCGAAGCTTGCCACATACCTGAACCGGATACATTCGCGACCGTCGTTCAAGAGCCTGATCGAGGGCGACAAGAAAATGTTCGGAATCAAATAAGGCCTTGGCAGGCGATGCCGGGCGGCTTCCCGAATTCGTTTGGGAAGCCGCCCTTTTAGCAAGCCATGCCCGTTGGACACTTTGCGACCGGCGGTACTAGAATTCCGCTCGCAACATAATCCGATTGGCGGCAGCCGAAATGGGCCGCACACTCGCGTGGAGGCATACGGTCATGGCGAAATATACGTTCGTGGTTCTCACCAATCCGACATCCGGCAAGGAAGCCGAATACAACGAATGGTATAACAAGCAGCACATTCCGGACGTGCTCAACGTACCCGGGTTCGTCGCGGCTCAGCGGTTTCGCCTGGCCGATAAGCAGATGGGCGATACCAATCCGTACCGCTATCTCGCGCTATATGAAATCGAGACCGACGATCTGGCGGGTGCGCTCAAGGATTTGCAGTCGCGCGTGGGCAGCGACGATATGGTGATGAGCGACGCCATCGATATGAAAAACATCGGCGCGTACATCTACTCAGCGGTCGCCGAGAAGGTGCAGGCCAAGGATGTGCGGCGTCCGCGGCGGGCCGCTTGACGTGCGCCAGATCACGCTGGGCGCGGCATTTGGCCGCGTCCGGCGTCTTATTCCGTTCGTAGCGTAACCGTGAGCTTTCGCCCGGCTCAAATTCATCTGCGCCGGCTTCCGTCTGAACAGCTCGATTTGAACGAGCCTGTTCCTCGCCGCTTTCACCGCTTCGCAATTCCTGCTTTTCTGATGTCGGTATTTGAAAATGAGTTTAACCACGATTGCGGCTATTCACGCCCGCGAGATTATCGACTCGCGCGGCAACCCAACGATTGAAGTTGATGTGCGCCTGGACGGTGGCGCGTTCGGGCGGGCGGCGGTGCCTTCGGGGGCTTCGACCGGAGTGCACGAGGCGCTCGAACTGCGCGACGGCGATCGCAGCCGCTTCGGCGGCAAGGGCGTGCTGAAGGCGGTTGACAACGTCAATGGAGCAATCGCGGGGAAGCTCGCGGGAGTAGACGCCGCGAACCAGGCGCTGCTCGACCAGGCGCTGATCGAACTGGACGGGACCGAAAACAAATCGAAGCTCGGCGCCAATGCGATGCTCGGCGTCTCTCTCGCGGCGGCGCATGCGGCGGCGGCGGCCAACGGCTTGCCGCTCTACCGCTATCTGAATCGCGACGCGAATATGATGCCGGTGCCGATGATGAACGTCGTCAACGGCGGCAGGCACGCCGACTCCAGCGTCGATATGCAGGAATTCATGATCGTGCCGCACGGAGCGGCGACGATGGCCGAGGCGGTGCGGATGGGCGCCGAGGTTTTTCATGCACTGGCGGCCGTGCTCAAGCAGCGCGGACATTCGACCAACGTCGGCGACGAGGGCGGGTTTGCTCCGAATCTGGAGAATAACGAAGAACCGATCGAGGTGATTCTGGAAGCGGTGGTGCGCGCCGGCTACAAGCCCGGAACGCAGGTTTCAATCGCGCTCGATCCGGCGTCGAGCGAGTTCTATGAAGACGGCGCCTACGTCTTCGCGCGATCGGACAAACGCAAGCGCAGCTCCGAGGAGATGGTCGCGTTCTATGCGCGGCTAATCGATCTCTATCCGATCGTCTCGATCGAGGACGGGCTCGCCGAAGACGACTGGACGGGATGGAAGCTGCTGACGCGGGAGCTGGGGTCGAGGATCCAGTTGGTCGGCGACGACCTGTTCGTCACCAATCCCGTGCGTCTGGCGCGTGGAATCGCGGAAGGCGCCGCCAATTCGATCCTGATCAAACTCAACCAGATCGGCACGCTGACGGAGACTCTTAAAGCAATCGAGGTCGCGCGCGCGGCGGGCTACACATCGGTGATATCGCATCGATCGGGGGAGACCGAGGACACCACGATTGCGGACTTCGCGGTGGCCACGGGCGTGGGCCAAATCAAGACGGGATCGATGAGTCGTGGCGAACGCACGGCCAAATACAATCGCCTGATACGGATCGCCGAAGAACTCGGAACGGCCGCGGTTTATCCGGGCGCGAGCGTCTTCAAAGCGCGCGGCGGTGCCGCCTGATGAGTCGTCCGCCGGTTGCCGCCCTGATAATTTTCGACGGCTGGGGTCTGCGCGAAGCACGCGCGGCCAACGCGATTCTTAAAGCTCGCACGCCGGTGATGCAGCGTCTGTCGGCGACGCAGGCGCATACCGAAATCGAGGCGTCCGGCGAAGCCGTCGGGCTCGCCCCCGGCGTCATGGGCAATTCCGAGGTGGGCCATCTGACGATTGGCGCGGGCCGCGTCATTTACCAGGATGTGATGCGGATCACGAAGGCGATCGAAACCGGCGCGTTCTTCAGCAATGAGGTGTTGCTCGACTCGATGCGCACGGCGGCCCGCGGCGGACGCACGCTCCATCTATGGGGTTTGCTCTCGGACGGCAGCGTCCACAGCCACATCGATCATCTGATCGCATTGCTTGAACTTGCGGCGCGCGAACAAGTCGCGCAAATCGCCGTCCATGCGGTGCTCGACGGACGCGACAAGCCGCCACAATCCGCCCTGCCCTTCATCGATCGGATAGAGGCCAAGCTCAAGGAACTTGGCCGCGGCCGGATTGCGACCGTCACGGGACGTTACTTCGCGATGGATCGCGACAAGCGCTGGGAACGAGTCGAGCGCGCGTGGCGGGCATTCGTTATGGCCGAGGGCAATGCGGCACCGAATGCGCGCGCGGCGGTCGAGGCGTCGTACGCAGCGGGCAAGAATGACGAATTCGTCGAGCCGACGATCATCGGCGCGGCGCATCCGATGGCCGACGGCGACCAGGTCATCTGTTACAACTTTCGCGCCGACCGGGCCCGCGAAATGACCGCTGCCCTCACGCAAAGCGACTTTTCGGGTTTCGAGCGCCCGCGCGTTGCGAAAATCGGCTACGTCTGCATGACCGAATACGAACGCTCGCTGAAGCTGCCGCTGGCCTTCGGACCCGACGACATTCACGACACGCTGGCCGAAGTGCTGGCGCGCGCAGGCGTCCGCAATCTGCGTATCGCAGAGACCGAAAAATACGCGCACGTCACCTACTTCCTCAACGGCGGCGCGGAAAAGCCGTTTGACTTCGAGGAGCGCGTGCTGATCCCGTCATCGAAGGTGGCGACCTATGACCTCGAACCCGAGATGCAGGCAATCGCGATCGCTAAACGCGCGGCAGAGGAAATCACGAGCGGGCGCTTCGGCGTGGTGGTGATGAATTTTGCCAACCCGGACATGGTCGGTCACACCGGCAACATGGAGGCGACGGTCAAGGCGGTTGAGGTTACCGACACGGCGCTCGGAATTGTGATCGACGCGCTCGAACGCGCCGGTGGCATCGCGCTGATCACCGCCGACCACGGCAACGCCGAGTTCATGGCCGATCCGGCGACCGGGCAGCCGCATACCGCGCACACCATCAATCCGGTGCCGCTGATTCTCTACGACCCATCGTTCAAGGGCCACCTGAAAGACCATGGAACGCTCGGCGACGTGGCTCCGACGCTAATCGGGATGCTCGGTCTGGAACAGCCGTCGGCGATGACCGGCAAGGATTTGCGCATTCCGGACTAAAACGGCCGAGGCGAGGCGGTAATCGGTGAGTGGCACCGCCAGCACGCGCCCGTGAGGCGAACGCACAGCCGCGGATGCAATCAGGCTTCGAGCATCGCGCGGGCTTCGGCGGGCGTTGCGACTTCATGACCCATCGCGCGAATCATTGCCGCGGCGCGCTCTGCTAGTTGCGGATTCGACGGCTGACCCTCGCGCGCATACTGATAATCCTCGAGTCCGATTCGCACGTGCCCGCCAAGGCTCACGATTAGCGGCACCAGCGGCAGGTTATCGCCACCCAGCGTCGCCGCAAACCAGTTTGCGCGCACGCCTTTGATCATATCGAGATAGGCTTCGAGGCTTTTGAGGGTGGGCGGCAATCCGAAGGGCAATTCCGGACCGCCCAGGTAGAACTTGAGCAAGAGCGGTTCGGTCAGCACGCCCTGGTCGAGGAACACCAGCGCGGCACGCAGAAAGCTCGCGTCGAAGATCTGCAACGTCGGCCTGAGACCGAGGTCGCGCGACTTTTCCAGAAAGTAGCGAATCGTCGCATAGGAGTTGCAATAAATCATCGATTCGTTGCGAATCTGCCTGGTCGCGGGATCGTACGCAACGAGGTTCACCGACCCCATGTCGCCGGCGCCGAGGTCGGGCTTGGTTGCTGGATCCTTGGACAGCTCGACGAAGTGGCTGAATCGCTTCTCGGCGTCGCCGTCGAGCGGAAACGTGGGCCACAGCAGCGCCTTGCATCCTGCGCGCGCACGCCGATAGACCTCGGCGTAGTAGGGAACGTCGTGGACCCATTTGCCCGACTGGGCGTCGCGCACGTGGAAATGAATGATCGCGGCGCCGGCGTTGCATGTCGCGATCGCGTCGTCCGCAATCTCCTCGGGGCTGTACGCGATATGCGGGTTGAGCTTCTTCATCGCGTTCCCGTTGATCGCGGCCTCGATCATTACTTTCGCCATGGTCGTTCCCTCGCGTTCCGGTGGCGCCTACCAGCGCACGACCTGTTCGTAGATTTTGGGCAATTGCCGCGGCAGCGACATGATGTCGTCGATTACCAGATAGCGCGACGGTGCACACATTTGCCTCAGGTAGTCATGGCCGGTGCGATCGACCGTGATGCAAAACGGCAACACGCCCGCCATTTCAAGCTCCTTCAGCGCGACCATCGTGTCCTGAATGCCATAGGCGTTGGAGCGTCGGTCGTGGCCGTAGTCGAAATCCTGCGGAAAGCCGTCGCTCAGCAGAATTGCGTGGCGTGAACGCGACGCGACGTCCTTGAATTTTTCGCGGATGTGGCGAATCGCCGCACCCATCCGGGTGGAGCGCTTGGGCTCGATCGCGCCGACTCGCGCTTTGACCTCGTCGGAGAGTTCGGCGTCAAATTCCTTGATCACGTAGAACTCGACGTTGTCCCGTCCGTGACCCGAAAACCCCATGATCGCGTAGGAGTCGCCGATCTCTTCGAGCGCCTGCGCCATGATCACGAGTGCTTCCTTGTTTACGTCGATAATCCGCCGCGGGCGCTGCGCGACTTGCGGGCGGCGCTGCCATGCCTTCATCCAGTCGTCGGTGTCGTCATCGTTCTCGGAATATTTTTTGGTTTCGCGATGAATCGGCTCGTCGGTAGAGGCCGACATGTCGAGCAGAAACAGCGTCGCAACATCGCGCGCTTCCTTCTTGCGCGCCTTGTAAACTCGACCGTCGGGGATCTCGCCCATGCGCCGGGCCACGCGCGCCTCGATAGTGCGGTCAACGTCGATTTCGTCACCGTCTTCGAGCCCCCGCACCATTCGATACGAGGCCGGGCGAATTTTCTGGAAGTGACGACGCACTTGCGGCAGAACTTCGGAATAGCGCTCGAGCGTGGCGGCGAAGAAATCGCCGTTGTCGCCATCGAGGAGGATTTCGCGCAGCCGGCACCAGTTGCGCCGGTAATCAGCCGCGACGTAATCCCATTCATCGTACGCGTAGTAAGAATCCTGGCCGCGCGAGCGACCGATCATCAGGCGTCCGCCGCCCGGAATCGTACCGATTTCGCCGAGCTGCTCACGCAATTGATTGAGCTCCTGCGCATCTTTGCCGAGCAGATTCGTGAGGTACATGCCCTCGCCTTCCGCGCCGCCGTTGGCTTGCCCGGGTTTGAGCTGTGCGCCCATCTCGAGCAGCTTGCGAATTTGTTCGGGCGTGAGCGGACGGCCGCCCTTGCCTTTGGATTTCCCCGACGACTCCATGGTGATTTGCTGGTCGGTCTCACCGTCTTCGCCGTCATCGCCGTCAGCGTCACCGAGGCCATCGGCAGGCTCTCCGGGGCCGCGCATCTGTCCTAGCAGATCGTCGCGCATATCGTTTGCGCCGTTGGCCATCGGATCGCCTTCGCCCGCCGCGCGCGCCGCCGCCATCAGATCCTGCAACCATTGAAACAGCGCACCGGTCTGCAGCGCGCTCTGCGTCACGGTCGATGCCGGCTGCCGCAACGGCGCGAAAAACGCTTCGGCTCGCTGAATAAAGCCGCCCGCCGGATCGTCTTGGACCAAGGTGACATCCAAAGCGGCCTTTACGAGCATGGTGCTGAGGGCGTTGGGGCGCAGGGTCTCGGCCAGTGCCGCGTGCATCCGCGCAACCCGTGGCGTCAATCCGCGATACCGGCGGACGAGTTCGGCGTCCACGCGAGCCGATTCGCACAACCGCATCAAGGCGCCCGCCAGTGCGGGATCGTCGAACGATGAAACGTAACCGTCGATCGCCTCGACGCCGGTCTCGGCGCGATCCTCGAATCCCGGGATGTCGGCCAGCCGAAACTCAAAGGTGCCGAACTCGTGCCTTCCCGCCAGATGGGCCGCGGTCAGAACAAAGTAATCATGCGCCATCTCGACCCCGCCGATGCCAGCGACGGACTCGGGCAAGTAGATCATGTCGCCGCCGATCAGCGGGTAATGAAACGGCAGCGTGGCGCCAGAGTTCGGCAGCGAGTCGATGCGGAATTCAAGCGGAAAGAGCATCCGCATGAACTTCGTCAACATGCCCTTCACCTGGTACAGTGCATGGTCGTCGTGCAGCGAAGTTTCGATAGTCATTACCCTCATTCTGGCAAATCGCGAGCCTACAGCGCAATTTGATACTGCGGTTGCGGCGCGCGCACGGGCGACTTGACACTACATCAGACCCCGGACTTAACTGGAGCAACACTCATGCATATAAACAGCTTTCCCCGTCGCCGCTGGTGGCTGCCGATTCCTCTTCTCGCCGTGTTGTTTGCCTTCTGCTCAGCACCACGCGCCGAGGCCGGCATCGCCGACGCCGTGAAGTACGCCAAGCTCGCCAACGGGCTGCAGGTAATCGTTCTCGAGAACCACAAATCCCCGGTGGCAACCTTCAACGTGTTTTACGTTGTGGGCTCGCGCAATGAGCGTTTTGGCCAGACTGGAATTTCCCATCTATGCGAACATCTGATGTTTCGCGGAACCAAGAAATACGGACCCGAGGAATTCTCCAACATCATTCAGGAGAACGGCGGCAACGATAACGCATTTACCAGCAGCGACTTCACGGATTATTTCGAGATTATCAACCGCGAACATCTGGACGTTCCGATCTCGCTCGAAGCTGACCGGATGGCGAACTTTGACCCGAAAGGTTTCAAATCGGAGAAGGCCGTGGTGATGGAGGAGCGGCGCCTGCGCACCGATGACAACCCGCAGGACGCCCTGCAGGAGATGACGCAGGCGGCGGCCTTCGTCGCTCATCCGTATCACTGGCCGGTGATCGGGTGGATGCACGACATCCGGGGTCTCACACTGCAGGACGCGCTGGCCTACCATGCGATTTACTATTCGCCGCAAAACGCGATCATCGTTGCGGTCGGCGATTTCAACGGCGACCAGGTGATGAAGAGCATCAAGCAGGCGTTTGGCAATATCAAAAACCATGAGAAGCCCCGGCCGGTGACCGAAGTCGAACCGCCCCAGAATGGCGAACGGCGCGTCGTATTGCGGCACGCGGCCAATCTGCCGGCCTTCAACGAAGCCTTTCACGTACCGAATTATCGCAACCTCAAGGACGCGTTCGCACTGGAAATTGCCAGCGAGATTTTATCCGACGGCAAGAGCTCGCGCCTTTACAAGGACCTGGTAATTGACAAGCAGTCGGTCGTCGATGTGGGCGCCTACTACGACATGACATCGTTCGATCCGAGCCTGTTCTGGATTTCCGCCCAGGTGCGTCCCGGCTTCAAGACCGCGGACGTGATGGCGGACGTGGACAAGCAGATCGCCGCCCTGCGCGACACTCCGGTTTCGCCCACGGAATTACAGCGGGCCAAGAACCTCGAACAGGCGGGTTTCGTTTATGGGCAGGACTCGATCTTTCAGGAAGCCGAGATCCTGGGGGTTTATCAGATGCTCGGCAATTATCACATGATCGACGACTACCTGAAGGAGATTGACAAGGTGACCGCCGCCGACGTTCAGCGGGTCGCCAAAAAATACCTAGTGGCGAGCAATTGCACGATCGGCGTGCTGGTCCCGACCGGTGTGCTCCCTCACGAGATGGGTGGAGGCGGTGCGGGTGGCGCGGTTCATCACTCGGCGGGCCTAGGCCCGGATTATTCCTGGACGCCAGCGTCGCAGCGGCTGCGGCCCGAACGGCCCGACCCGCGCGAACGCGCCGTGACGGCGCCGATTCGATATCTCGAGGCGGCGGAGGTGCTTCGATGAAGCGCGCGATTCACCGTCTTGCCGTTGCCGCACTTACCGCATTCGTAATGCTGGCGCTGGTTGCGCCCAACGCTTCTGCGCTCGAAATTAAGCGAATGCAGCTCAGTAACGGAGCCACCCTGCTGGTTTCCGAACAACATCAGCTGCCGATGGTGACGATGTCGATCGCCTTCGATGCCGGTTCGCGACGCGATCCCGCCGGCAAAGGAGGACTCGCCGCGCTCACCGCCGAATCCATGATGCAGGGCACCAAGTCGTTGAACGCGGGCGCCTTCAACCAGAAAGTTGACTTCATGGGCAGTTCGATTGCGATCAGCCCGAGTCGCGACTTCGCGGTCGCCTCCTTTACCTCGCTCAAGAAATATCAGGACAAGACGCTGGAATTGCTCGCACAGATTCTCCAGCAGCCGGGCCTGCGCGACGCCGATATCAAGCGCAAGCAGACAGAGCAAATCGCCGCGATCAAATCGAACGAAGAAGAGCCCGGCTACACCGCGAACGTCGCCTTCACACGCATGATCTTTGGCGATACGCCCTACGGCCATCCGGTCTCGGGATCGTCCAAATCGGTCGCCACGCTCACGCCCGACGAGGTCCGCAATTTCTATCGCGAGTATTACAAACTAGGCAGCGCGACCATCGCGGTCGCGGGCGACGTTAAGGCCGAACAGATCAAGGCGGAAATCGAAAAGGATCTCAACGGGCTGCAAGGGAAGGTGCCGCCGCCGGCCACGCCGCCGACACTGACGGTCGCCCCCGGCATCCACACTAAACTAATCGATCGCAACGTCACTCAAGCCAATCTGTATATGGGCTTCGACGGTATCACGCGCTCCAATCCCGATTACTACAAGCTCCAGGTAATGAACTATATTTTGGGCGGCGGTGGCTTCGCGTCGCGCCTGATGAAGGTCGTGCGGAGCAAGGCGGGACTGGCCTATTCGATCGGTAGTGGATTTCAAGCGGGCCAATTCCCGGGCGCATTCATAATCGCTCTACAGACCAAGAACTCGAGCAGTAACGAGGCCATCAAACTCATCCTGCAACAATTGCACGAAATCCAGGACAAGCCGGTTTCCGCCGCCGATTTGAATTCCGCTAAGCGCTATCTAATCGGAAGCTTCCCGATCAAGCTCGATCGGCAGGGCCAAATTGTGGGCTTCATGCTCGAGACCCAGATTTACGGACTTGGTCTCGACTATGCGGAACGCTATCCGAAGATCATCTCGGCGGTGACCACGGCCGACGTGCAGGCGGTTGCGAAAAAGTATCTGCATCCCGACGCAATCGACCTGGTCGCGGTCGCGAATCAAGCTGAAGCGAAGATCAATATCGCGCGCGACGAGGGTGGGAAACAGACCGCAGCGGCACAGCGTTGACGCCCCACGAGTACAAGACGAGCAGGCTTTTGCAGCCGACAATCGGACGTGCATTTACGAGCGCATCGGTTGTATAGTCGCGGGACACTGACGCTGCGGAAACCGGTTTTAGCGGTTTGACCTGTCGAGGGAGGTTCAACAACTTCAAATGAGCAACGAAAACTGGCGTATCGAGGGCGAGTACTTCGAATCCTGCAACTGCGAATTGCTTTGCCCCTGTCTGCTGTCGCACGCTCAGGCGCGGCCGACCGAGGGTCATTGCGATGTCGTTCTGGGCATTCACATCAAGCAAGGCAATTACGGCAAAGTCGATATATCGGGGCTCAATGCCGTGCAGGCGCTGATCACACCGGGCGTAATGTCAAAGGGCAATGGCACGCTCGCAGTGTACGTTGACAGCCGCGGCAACGATGCGCAGCGTTCCGCACTCGAGGCAATTTTCACTGGCGCCGCCGGCGGGCCCCCTTCACTGTTCGGGCCGATGATCTCGACCAAATTACCGACCAAGACCGCGCCCATCGACTTCAAATCCGACGGCAAGACCTGGCAGTTGTCGATCCCGGGAATTACCGATGTAACGGTCGAAGGCGTCACCGGCGCCGGTAATCAAACCGTGTGGCTGGACAACGTTGGGCATCCGTTCTCGCAACGACTGGCGGCTGCCAAAGGCACGTCGAGCCATTACAAGGATCATTCGCTGGTCTTCGACAATTCCGGCCGCAATGGACATTTCTCGGCCGTCAAATGGTCCAACGGCTGAGCCGGTTACAGCTTCGCCCGTGAGCGACGCCGGGGCTTCACCGCCGATAGCGGCCGCGCCGGCGTTGCCAATCGGCGAAAGAGTGCTGCTTTACGGCGGACTCGCCGCACTGACGATCCTCTCATGGATCTATCTGGTGCGCATGCCGATGGCGCCGATGGAGGCCGGTGACTTCGGCGCCCATCTACTGATGGCGCTGTCGCCGCGCCTGGCCGACCTCTGGCTCACCTTCATGATGTGGGCCGTAATGATGGTCGCAATGATGGTGCCGAGCGCGACCCCGATGGTGATGGCGTATGCGCGTATCGCCAGCAGTCGCGGCGGTCACTCGACGCTTCGCGTCTGGCTGTTCGCATCGGGTTATCTCGCGGTGTGGACGCTGTTCAGCGCTGTCGCGACCGCAATCCAGTACGTTCTGCCGCATTGGTCGCTGATCTCGAAAGGGCTCGTCACCACGCCGTTGCTCAGCGCCGCCATCCTCGCAGTAGCGGGCATCTACCAACTCACTCCGCTCAAGGAGGCGTGCCTCGGTCATTGCCAGTCGCCAATCGGATTTTTCATGACGCATTGGCGCGACGGCGCCGCGGGCGCGTTGCGGATGGGCCTCGATCACGGCGCGTTCTGTGTGGGCTGCTGCTGGATGCTGATGGCGTTGCTGTTCGTTGCAGGCGTTATGAATCTGGTGTGGGTCGCCGCAATTAGCGCATTTGTCCTGCTCGAAAAGGTGACGCCGTGGGGCCGCGCAATCGCCAATACATCGGGAATCGCGCTGATCGGCGGTGCGCTCGCAATCGTCGTTTGCCAGTGACAGACCGCCCTGCTCTCTTCACCGTCGGCCATTCGACCCATCCGATCGAAACCTTTCTCGACCTGTTAGCCGCGCACCGAATCGCACTGCTCGTCGATGTGCGATCGTATCCGTCGTCGCGCCGATGGCCCCAGTTCAACCAAGCGGAACTTCAAGCATCGCTTCAAGAAAAGGGGGTTGGCTATCGATGGTGCCGGTCGCTCGGCGGACGGCGGTGTTCAACGCGCGCGGATTCGCCGCACAGCGCTTGGGAGCATCCCGCGTTCCGAGCATACGCCGACTATTGCGAAACGACCGAATTCAAGGCTGGTCTTACGGAATTGATGGATGCGGCGCGCGATGCCCCCACCGCGATCATGTGCTCGGAGGGACTCTGGTGGCGCTGTCACCGGCGAATCGTCGCCGACTATTTGACGATGTTCGGATGGGAGGTCATCCACATCATGCCCGACGCCAGACTCGCAACGCACTCGCTGCCGGAATTTGCCACTATCGCCGACTCTCGAATCGTTTACGACGGCGGTCAGCAAATGCTCAAGTTGAAGTGACGAATCAGATGTTGCCGCTTCCGGATAGCGCTTATTCCGTCCCGGCGTTGCGCTCTAGATAGTTCAGGATTTCGCGGCGTTCCCCTGGAGATAGCGGTTCGGCCCCCGCTTGCGCCATTTTTATCTGCATCGACTCGACCTGTTGGGCCCACATCGCGGAGGTCATAGTCGAGGGCAGATATGGTTTATGGCAACTGCCGCAGCGTCCCGCATAAAGTAGTTCGGCGGGACTGCCACGCTCGGGTAGCGGTTTGTGTGCGCACCCGGCTAACTCCAGCAAAATTGCGGCCGCCGCAATCGAAAGTAAGCGCGCGTGCCGATATTTCATGCCGAGAGATCGCGGCTGTATCGAAGTTGAATTTCTCCAATCGAACTGCCCAACGACGCTTCATGAAAAGCGAGCGGCAGGCATGATGCGCACAAGTTCGGTGCGCAGGCTCTGGATGAGGCGGCGGCTATCGTCATCTTCAAGTTCCACTTTGCGTTCATGCTCGGGGCGAAGCCAGACCGGCGCGAGCCGCATCGGGTCTTCGGAATAGCGTGGGAAAATATGCCAGTGCACATGCGGTTCCTGGTTGCCCAGGCACTCGTAGTTGAGTTTCAGCGGCTTGACCACGCGCTCTAGAACCTTGCCGAATGCGAGCAGTTCGTCGAGTAATTCATGAGCCTCGCCGCGCGGCATCAGGTGCATTTCGGTGATATGGCGCTTGGCCAGCAGCACGCCATAGCCGCGATAGAATTGGGCGTCGCCTAGGATTAAAAAGCTTCGCGGCAGTTCCGCAATGAAGTCGCCGAAGCCACCGGATTCTACACGGCTGATTATCCCGCAGATTCCGCAGGCGTCCGCCGCTTTCGCATCTTCATGTGCGGCCATCGACGCCCTCCATTTCGACCTGCACCAGTTTCACGCGCGCAAATTTGAGCAGGTCGTCAATGGTGTCGAGCTTGTACGGCCGATCGTAATAGACCGTGCGGATACCGGTGTTGATCAGAACCTTCATGCAGTGGATGCATGGGGTGTGCGTGACGTAAATGTTCGCGTCCTTAATCGCACTGCCGTTCTTCGCCGCCTGCGTGATTGCGTTTATCTCGGCATGGATGGTGCGGTAGCAGTTCTGCTCGAGATTCCCGTCGGGCGTGCGCGATTCGTAGATCAGGCAGCCGACCTCGAGGCAATGCGGGAGTCCGGCGGGCGATCCGTTATAACCGGTCGCAAGGATACTGCGGTCGCGCACGATCACCGCACCAACCTTCGCGCGCAGGCACGTCGATCGTTCGGCGACCTGCTGCGTTATCGTCATGAAGTATTGATCCCAGCTTGGACGTTCCATCGGCGTCATGACTTGAGGATCGAAACGGACGTCATCACGGCGTCGGGTGTGGCCGCGGGTAGCCGCAGCATCACGCTTATTGCGGGTTGCTGCGATGGGTTCTGTTCGTTCTGCTGCTGATCGGGGCCCGGCGGCACAATTGAAATCGGCACGGGGCTGAAGGTCATGATAAAAAGCGCAACCGTCGCCCACGCCATAATCCGGCGACTGCCAACCAGTGGCGTATGCGCATCGAGCGTCGACGGATGACCCAGGCCGAGAAAGAAGACCAGAACGAACCAGATCAGCCATCCAAACCAGAAGTCGTAACCGAACGCATACGGCACCACCACCATCAGCGCGCATCCGGCCCAGCACAGTCGCGATACTATCCGGTGCGCACGCCCCCCAAGCAGCGAATAGATGACGTGGCCGCCGTCGAGCTGCCCGACCGGCAGCAGATTGAGCGTGGTGACGAACAGCCCGAGCCACCCCGCGAATGCGATCGGACTGAGGTTGACGTTGACGGTGTTCGGATCGACCCCGAGCACCACCCGCGAAATGCCCCAGAAGATCATCGAATTGCCGAGATTCAGCCCGCCGGCCGAAGTATCCAGCGGCGATACCGTCGAAAATTTCAGGCCGATTACCACCGCCACCAATGCGACAACGAAGCCCGCCCACGGTCCTGCAGCGCCAATCTCGAACATCGCGCGACGGGTGCGCGCCCGCGTTTTCATCTTGATAAACGCGCCAAACGTGCCGATGATAAACAGCGACGGAAATGGCGCCGGCAGGAAGTACGGCAGCGTCGCTTCCACCCCGTGGCGGCGCGACGTCAGGTAATGGCCCATCTCGTGCGCCAGCAGTATCGCCATCAAAGGAATCGAAAACGAAAGCCCCGCCCCTAGATTGATCAAACTCTGGAACGGCTCTCTCAAAGTCACGAACGCCCCGGCGGCATCTGCCCCGGCCATGGTCGTCGTCAGCAGCGTCAAAAGAAAAAGCACCAGGTTGGTGCGCGGGATACTGAAAGGCTGCGGCGTCGGACGCCACGTGTCGTGAGGCTCCGCCGGTCCTTCGAAACGCGGGATATCGTTCAGTATCGGTGAGCTTTCTTTGTATGCGCTTGAGTCATCCATCAATCGACCGCTGAACCGCTCGAATCGTTACTATCATCCCACGCCCCGCAGCATATCTCTGTGCCGCACTGCCGTCGCGAACCGCTATCTCCAGCCTTTCGAAGCTTCCGAACGTCGCCAGAGAACCGCCGCGCTCCGCTTCACCATAGGAATTGTAAATCTCGATGGGTGGCTCCCGCTCGATCCTAACCGAAAGCCTTTGCCCACGAAAGCGGCTGGCCAATCGCTCCACGCACGCGCGATCTATATTCGTAATCAGATTGCCGAATCCGTCGCTGTAAATCACCGATCCCGTGATTTCGTTCATCTGCTCGATCGCTTCCGGAGCGGCCTCCGCCCGCGTCATCGCGGCGAGTTCCGGACCCAGGGCAGCGAAGCGTGCACCACGCCATAGATGTGCCGCCGCCGGCGCAAAAATGTCGCGGCCATGGAACGTCGCGCTGACCTCCGGCAGACGGTATCGCGGCGATCGCAATTCCACCATCCGGCGCACGCCTGCCTGCTCCGCCGCGATCGACAGCAGCCCGTTATCCGGCCCGATGAACCGCGCCCCGGTGACGCACTCGACCGCGATCGGCTTGCGCTCCGTCCCCACGCCCGGATCCACCACCGCCACAAAAATCGTCCGCGCCGGAAAGTACCGCCAGCTTTGCTCCAACGCGATCGCGCCCGCCGCAACCGCCTGCGGCGGAATTCCGTGCGTCAAGTCGATTACCTTCGCACTCGGAGCGATCGCCGCAATCACGCCCTTCATCACGCCCACGTAATGGTCGCGGTATCCGAAGTCGCTCAGCAACGCGATCGGCGGGCGCGATTTTTCGTGAGGCGTTTTGCTCATTCCCGATCTGATTTTCCGCTCATCCTTCGATGTGCTCTGCGTTCCGCGTGCGAACCAATCTGCGCTTCGAGTGCGCTCGTTTAGTCCCGGCCGGCTATTCCGGCCGTTAGCTCAATCATCATGACCCGCGCCCGCGCTGCCGCCTCTTGCGCGCCTCCGCCGGCGGCTCTGCCAGCGCCTCGTGAATCGCCGCGGCCAGTAGCGGGAACATCAGCTCGTGATGTCCCGTGAGCATGATACCGCGCCCGCTGCCCAGCGTCGGCCGCTCCACCACGTTCGTCCGGGCGCGATATTGGCGCATGAAATCCATGTCGGCGGCGGTAAAGCGCTCAACCTTGCGTCCAAGATTGCGCGCGAGGTTGAGCGCCTTCAGAAACACCTCGGGCATCACCACGGCCGAACCCAGGTTCAGCACCACGCCACGCGTCAGCCCGCCGACCACCGCCGCCAGCCGATGGAAGTCCGCGAAACTGCCCGCGCCAATCGCCGCACCGTCGGCCGCCGGATGCATATGGATGATGTCGGCGCCGAGCGTCACGTGCACCGTCGCCGGAATGCCGGCTCGGTGGGCGGTGGCAAAGATGCTGGCGTCGCGATATTTGAATTTCGATCGCGCGATTTCGCGACCGACGATTTCGCCCAGCCCCTTGCCCTCCTTCGCCGCATTCCGCGCCGCGCCGTTCAGAAACGCGCCGGTCTCTTCGACCATCCCGAAACGGCCGTCGGCCAGTTCCGCCGCCACGTCCTCCGACGTGCGCCCGGCAAACGCCAGCTCGAAATCATGGATGATCGCGGCGCCGTTGGTCGCGATCGCCGTCAACGTACCCGCGCGAATCAGCTCGCAAATCAGCGGTCCCAGGCCGACCTTCAGCGGATGTGCCCCCATCATCAACAGAAACGTACGGCGGTCGCGACGGGACTTGGCGATCGCCCGGGCTAGATCGCGCAAATCCCTGGCCGCCAGCACATCCGGCAACGCCGCCAGAAACTCGCCCATCGAGGCGCCTGCCGCTACCGGTGCCGCATGCTGCTCGCGCGCAACCATGCGGTCGAGCGTGGCGAGTTTGCGCGTGCGCGCGCGCGCGGGATCGATCGGTCGCAGCTTCATCGCGAGTTACGAATTCTCAGCTCATCCGTCTTTATTACATAGCTATTTCGGCCAAAGCTGGCAGCGGACCGTATCCTTTTTTCGCAAGCGTCGTATTGCACAGAGTGAAAGCTAACCGATGGCGGCCGCTCCCGCCACCCGCTGCGACCGCCCCATCCGCCTCTGCGGTCGTTGGCAAGGGTATTGCTTCCATACTCTTTAGAACCCAATCACGCTCGATAAAATCGTAAGTGTAACGGTTGCTGCGGTCGGGTTCTCTGCAGCACCGTGTAGAACTGGACTGGACAGGAGGAAACTTTATGAAATTTTGGGTAAGCATCGCGGCCGCCGCGCTGTTCTGTGCGCTCGGTGTCGCGCCAGTATTTGCGCAGAGCGCAAAACAGGATCTTCAGGAGTATATAAACGACCATCCGGAGTTGCAGCAGAATCCGAGCCTTATAAACAATCCGAAATACCTGGCTAAACACCCGAAGTTAAACCATTTCTTGCAGACCCATCCTAACGTCAATCGCAAGCGCTACGGACGGATGGGCGCCTATGACCACAATCATCAATGGCGTAATTCCGATTGGTGGTATCAGAATGACCCAGACTGGGTCTATCAGAATCATCGGAACTGGATTCAGGAGAATCCTTCGTGGATGAATCACGGCGATTATGACGACTCCCACCGTTGGCATAACCGCGAATGGTGGATGCACAACCACCCCAATTGGGTCAGGAAGTATCACCCGAATTGGGCCAGCGATCACTATAACGCACCGCCCCCCCACTATGAGGCCGAGCATCATCGGAAAGCCGAACATCATCGGGAGGCCGAGCATTATAAGCACGGCAATGCATACGGGCACGAGAAGCAGCACGGCAATCCGCACGGCCAACCCGGGGCTAGCGGCAATCCGCATGGCTCTCAGGGTGGTCACGGCAATCCGCACGACCACGACTAAACTGTGACGGTCGCGAATCGGCGTCCGTGCGGGCATCTTCAACGATGCTCGGCGGGCGCCGATTTGACTCTGCTCAATCGCAGCCCTAAATTTCCCCTCGAGCGGGCGTAATTCAGTGGTAGAATGCCAGCTTCCCAAGCTGGACGTCGCCGGTTCGACCCCGGTCGCCCGCTCCACCAGTTCTCTAGTAAATTCAAATACTTAGACGATTGTGTCGAAGCTCGGTCGCGAAATACGACCGAGCAATCACCCATCCATCACCCAATATCGGCGGGAGCTGTTGGCGAGCACCCGCCGTAAATGCGCGCGCAGCTCGGCCCGGAAGCTGCTCGAAACCGCCCAGCGCTGGGCTCGGTCAATTCCGTCTCAGACGGTTCATCCCGTAAGGTCAGCTAAACAGGGAGTACAGCGGCGAGTCGCCGTGGACAGCCGAGCGACGATTGATACACGGGTGCCCCAATCGGCTCCAGCGGATGCGCTCGCTAAACTCTCGAAGCTAGGCTCGCACGCCGACGCTTTGGAATGCTCCCAGTGACCCAAAACCCGAAAACTAGGACAGCGATAAGTTGAGAGAAGGGCGGCGGGCGTGGTCCTCTGGGGAGCCAGAAGGGAGGCCACGAAGGTGCCGAAGAAGGGACATAGCGAGGAGAAGATCTTGCGGGCGCTGCATCAGGCGGAAGGCGGTGAGAAGGTCGCCGACATCTGCCGCGAGCACGGGATCAGCGAGGCGACATTTTACGTCTGGAAGAAGAAGTACGCCGGGCTGGCGCTGAGCGAGTTGCGCGAGCTGCGCCAGTTGCGCGAGGAGAACGGCAAACTCAAACGGCTGGTGGCGGACCTTTCGCTGGATCGGCACGTGCTGCAGGAGATAGTGCGAAAAAAGCTGTAAGGCCTCGGCATCGGCGCGAGTTGGGGCGCTGGGCGCAAGCGGTGTTCGAGATGAGCGAGCGCAGGGTGTCGAGGCTGTTGCCGATCCAACTGGCAACGTTACGTTATCGGGGTCGGCGGGATGCGCAGACGGCCCTGAGGATGCGACTACGGGAATTGGCGGCAAGCCGGGTCCGTTTCGGCTACCGGCGTTTAACGGTGATGCTCAGGCGTGAGGGCTGGAAGGTCAACGCCAAGCGCATTTATCGACTGTATTCTGAGGACGGCCTGGCGGTGCGGACCAAGGTGCGCAGGAAGATCGCGCGGCGCATGCGGGTCCCGCTGGTTAAGGCAACCCGGCCGAACCAAAAGTGGTCGATGGATTTTGTCGCTGCCCGCTTGCTTGATGGGCGCTGGTTTCGCGTGCTGACGGTGGTCGATCAGTTCACCCGCGAATGCCTGCTGCGACTGGCGGATAGCTCGCTGACCGGGCATAAGGTGGCACTGGCACTATCCCAGGTCGTCGCTGAGCGCGAGGCGCCGGTCTCGATTACGGTCGACAACGGCAGCGAATTCGTCAGCAAGGCGATGGAGGCTTGGGCTTATCAGTATCGCGTCGACCTGGACTTTATCCGTCCAGGGCGGCCGGTGGAAAATGGCTATATCGAGTCCTTCAACGGTCGGCTGCGGGATGAGTGTTTGAATGTGGAAGTATTCTTTGCGCTGGCGGACGTTCGTGAGAAACTCCAGCAGTGGCGGCAGGACTACAACCAAGTGCGGCCGCACAGTGCGCTCAATGACCACGCGCCCGATGACTTCGTAAAGCGGTGGAGAGCAGGGAGCGCAGCCGCTGCGTGCACCGCTGGGCCGCCAGAGGCGGCCGGCGCGGCGCATAACGCGCCGGCTGCGGATCCGAAACAACAGCTTTTCGGTCCGCCCTCAGCAGACGCAAAGGGCGGGCCCGAAAAGCTCTTAAACGAAGACCAGACGAGCGCTTTGCTTGAGGTCGTAACTTGAGTCTGTTGAGGTCACAAAACGCCGGCCGAACCGGCCAAAACGACTGCGCCAGGCCGAATTCTCTACCTTCGCTTGTTCTAGTTTCGCGGGGCAGGTCACCCGCTCGACCTTCTCAATCACGAATGGAAGGTCGAGCGGGGAGCATTATTTTGTAGAGGGAGAGGGAGGGAGGGAGTATTGCGTCCGCTGCGTGCCACGCAGCGTGGCGCGAGCGGCGCACGACCGACCGACCTTCCTCTTAGGAGGTTTTAATTTTAGCCTTTCAAATTATTTGCGGGGAATCGCACGAAGCTGCGTCATCACACTGTCTCCATATGGCGTAAGCGTCCAGTAGGTTTCTCGGTCCTTGAGGCTGTGTTGCTTTGAGCTTTTTGCAATCAACCCTAATGAACGAAGCTGTACTTTGATTGTTTGGAAACATTCGTCTGATAAATAAATTCGATGAAGTCTCTTATCTTTAATATCCTTCGATTCGGTAATTTCAAGATGGCAATGGCCCACCACTTCATCCATGGACTCGATCTTCTGCCGAAGTGCACAGTCGCTACTTTCGCCGATAAGACGAGGTGAGACCGCTCGGAATATCTCGGCCCACGAAACGCTGACTTCGAATCTGCGTCGTTCCACTTCCGCACTAAACTGGTTGGAGCCTCCAACCATGCCAGTGACTTCAAGTGAGAACTTGTCATCGCCTTGAGCCAAATGCTCTGCACCTGGCGGCGGCCCCTTCCCGATACTATTCAATCTTCCCTCGAGAGTTTCAACCTGCTTGCGCAATCGAAGAATTTCTTCAGTAGAGCTCTCGTCGGGCACTAAGTCAGCACGCACCCAACCGACGGCGGGATGCGTTCTGATCAATTGAACTAAACTTCTGCTTACCACGGCGCCCAAGTCGGACGGCGAAATCCAGTATCTGCACAACTTGTTGCTCTGAATCAGCGTGCGGAAACTCTCCAATTTATCGCGAATCGACGGTTCACGCTCCGTTAATTTTTCGGATAAGCTCCCCGGATCCTTATGAAGGAAAGCAATTATGTGCTTGTCCTGATCGAGTGCATAACGGTATTCCTTCTCAGTGTAACTCGTACCATCCGCATCCATAGAACCGTATTTGCCGCCGACAATCACTACATAGTAATCGCAATCATCGATAACTCTTTTGATCCAAGTCCATTGGTCTTCGCTGGCGGCAGGAAAGAGTTCCATGCCCGAAGGTATGCAATCCAACTCTAACAGAGCCTGTGGCCTGCCCCCCGAAAACACCCGCGGTTTTAAGGTAGGGTCCTTCAACGAGAGGAGAAGGACAGATGAAAGCGAGCCGATTTAGCGAGGAGCAGATCATCGGGATATTGCGCGAGCATGAGGCCGGCTTGAAGACGCCTGATCTGTGCCGGCGGCACGGGATCTCGAACGCGACTTTTTACAAGTGGAAGGCGAAGTACGGCGGGCTCGAGGTCTCGGAGGCGCGACGGCTGAAGGCGCTGGAGGATGAGAACCGGCGGCTCAAGAAGCTTCTGGCCGAAGCGATGCTGGATAACGCGGCGCTCAAGGACCTGCTGGGAAAAAACGTCTGAAGCCTGCGGCACGGCGAAGCGCGGTGAACCAGCTGATTGAGCGGCACGGGTTGAGTCAGCGACGCGCCTGCAGGCTGGTGGGGATCGACCATTCGCTACTGCGCTATCAGCCCAGGCGCGCAGACGATTCGGCACTGCGTCAGCGCCTGCGCGAGTTGGCACAGGAGCGGCGCCGTTTCGGCTACCGGCGACTGGGCTGGCTGTTGGCCCGCGAGGGACATGCCATGAATAGCAAGAAGCTCTATCGACTCTACCGCGAGGAGAAGTTGATGGTGCGGCGGCGCGGCCGGCGCAAACGGGCGCTGGGAACCCGGGCGCCGATACTGTTACCGCGTGTGATCAACCAACGCTGGTCGCTCGACTTCGTCTCGGACACGCTCAGCGATGGTCGGCGCTTCCGCATCCTGGCCATCGTTGATGACTTCAACCGCGAATGCCTGACCATGGTAGTCGATACTTCGCTGGGCGGCGTGCGCGTCGTGCGCGAACTTGAACGGCTGGCGTCGGAGCGCGGCACGCCCCAGATCATTGTCAGCGACAACGGCACGGAACTAACCAGCGGCGCGGTGCTGCGCTGGGCCATTGACCGGGTTGCCTGGCACTACATCCAGCCCGGCAAGCCGGTCCAGAATGCTTTCATCGAATCCTTTAACAGCCGGCTGCGAGATGAATGCCTCAACGAACACGTGTTCGTCAGGCTGAGTGAAGCCCGTGAGATCATCGAGGCGTGGCGCCACGACTACAATCACGTGCGCCCGCATTCCAGCCTCGGAGCTCTGACACCGATCGAGTTTGCAAACCAGCAAGGGGACGGGCCGCTTGAGCCAGTTTGGGGCTCCGCGGCCGTCCCCTTGCTCAACCGCCCCACCCGGGGCATTACTTCAACCGACTCTACTTATAACTGCGGGTAAATCGAAAGGCAAGCCACCTGCATCACTTCTTGGCGTTCAACCTGTAGATCTTCGTAAGTCGAGGATACGAAGACTTGATAACGTTTATCCACAAAAGGCCCCTCTTGATGGCGCGAATGTTCCGTTGGGGCGGCGAAAGGCCTTGCGCGCTCGGACGCGTCCGCCCGCGGCATAGCGCTCGTACTCTTCTCTTTCAGCGGCGTCTTTTCCAGATTCGGGCATAAACCTCCCGTCGGAATAGCGCCACGCGTCCCTAGGAGTCCGTCCGAGAAATTTCGCCGGTTAAGTTGATCTCCGGATTGGAGCGATTGGCTATTGATGATGCCGGTCGCCCCAGGATCCTGCGAAGCGCCGGCTGGTCGGCTGGCGACTACAAAGAGGTGCGCGTTTTGCTGCGGTATTTCTCGTGACCGCCTGGATGACGGTTACGCATTGCAGAGCCGGTGCAACTTCAAAATGTTGTGGGTGAGACAGACCAGCGCCCACTCGCCCCGGACTTTAGCCAAGCCGCGCAAAAGAAAGCGGCGAAACCCGCGGGCCTCTTTGATCTGGCCGAAGACCGGCTCCACGATCGTTTTCCGTGTCACATAGATTGCCCGCCCCACCTTAGTCTGAAGCTTGCGTTTCATGCGGTCGACCCGCGTCGCATTGCGCGGTAACGGTCCGCGCGAGCAGGGCTGGCGGTATTCGTCATGCTTCTGCTTGCCAGTCGCGATATAGCAATCGATCGGGTCTCCAGACTGACCGAGAGCCGCCAGATACGCGAGGTTCTTCTCCGAGCAATAGCCACTGTCGGCCACGAGGCCGGTGGGTCGCTGTCCGCTCTGTTGCTCGATCACCTGGACCATCGGTTCGATTTGCTGTTTATCGTTGGCTGCCGGCGTCACGCTCTGCCCCACGATTAACTGCAACACCGGCTCCACTGCCGCCTGCGCATTGTAGCCTTGCACCAGACCGTCGCTGCCCTGCATCAGGCGCGACTCCGGGTCGGTGAAATTGTATTGATCTTTGTCCGCGGGCTTCGCCGATTGCACTTCTGCGCGCGGCTTTCCGGCCTTCTCCGCCGACTGCCGCGCCCGCTCTTCCAGCGCCCGTTGCGCCGCGCGAATCTTCCTTAGCCGGCTCTCGCGCCGCTGCAACTCTGCGGGTAGCTCGTCGCCCCGCCGATCGGCCCCGTAGTGCGCGTCTTCGGCGGCGTCCACCGCCTCGGCCTGGGCCAGCAGTTCCCGGACCTCTGCGCGCAGTTGCCGTTGCCGCTCCTGCATCCGGCCATAGCTCATCGCTTTGTGCTTGCTGGCGTTGGCTTTCAGCTTGGTGCCGTCCAACGCCACCCGCCCCAGTTTCAGCGCTCCCGCTTCCAGCGCGATCTTCAGCACCTCTTCAAACAGCCCGGCCAGCGTCGCCAGATGGAGCTTGCGAAAATCTGCGATGGTACGGAAGTTCGGCGCGTTGCCCGCCGCCAGCACGCGAAACCCCACGTCCTCGATTAAACGCCGCTCGATGCGCCGCGAGCTAAATACCCCCACGCAATACCCATACACCAGCACCTTGGTCATCATCCGCGGATCGTAGGGCGGCTGCCCGCGTTGCTCGTCCCCATACGCCGCATCCAGCGCCGATAGGTTCAGATTGTCGACCACATCGCTGACGAAGTAGACCAGATGATTCTCGGGCAACCATTCACGCAGGCTCGGGGGAAGCAGAAACTCTTGATCCGGATGGTACGGTCGGTAGCTCTTACCCATGCCTAATTATCTACTACTCACACCCCGTTTTCTTCCTCAGTCAAATAACTATTTCTCGGACACGCTCCTAGCCGGAGTACCGAACTTCAAATTGCTTAGGCTGCAGGTTGCAGGGCAATTGAACACTGCGGGAAAGATTCCATGCGCCGATCCGGCGGGTTTCACCGCCGCCGTAGCCCGAACAGTGACTCCTCCCCTATCTAGGCCCAGCACTCTGCCAAAGAAGTACGGAAGCGTTCGATTAATCCCTATGGATACTTGCGTGTTGTTCGTATCTACCGTCGTATAGAGAACTTTATCCGTGTAATTCGGCACCGCCGGCAGCGACGGGCAAACCGTCGTCGATCCCTGGTGATTCGGATCGTCAACGCCGTTGAGGCACGCGTAGCCGTCTGCGTAACTGACCGCGGTCTGCTGGACCGTTCCAGTCGGATCTGGCTGCCCAGTTAACTTTCCGGCGCCCGCAAGCGCAGCGGAATCGGCAGCCTTCTGCAGTTGCACCCAGTTATAGTAGAGAACGCCGACATCCGCGCCGAGCGCCATCACGCCCAACAACGTCGCGATCGCCAAGGTCATCACTACGGCCATCTGGCCTTTGCAATACTTTCCGAGCTTCATTGCTCTTGCTCCTGAGCGTCCGAACGCCCGATCTCCGTCACTGTTATGCCTGTCCACTTTCTTGTGACATATTTGTTTCAACGCCGACACATTTGTGCGCCTAAGCCACCTTGTGTCACATAATCGAACGTTGCCGAAGACTTGTCAAGAGCCTCAAAAGCTCCAAATGCGCGCAAATGCTATAATTAGCAGAACAACGACGATAGTTCGCTGTTGTTGGCTAAAGATGTCCGGAATCCGTACACTACCGCGAATGTCCCGTGACTTTGAGACGAGCGTGAAGCGATGCGCTTGCGTCCCTCCGCCATAAGAAAACCCGCGCCCTGACACCAAGCGCGGCTTTCAATGCTAACTGAAATCAGGCGGGCAGATTACTGCACCAGGTACGGCGGAACGTACGCGCCGTAACTGGTCGTCCCGCCACCGCCAGAGGCAGTTTTCGTCAGGTACTGTACGAATTGCACGGTGAGTATCTGATTGCTGCCCTGCTTGGCGATACTGTCGATCCAAACCTCGGCAAAACCCAGTACCGTGACCTGGCTGGCGCCATTGGTCGAACCCCAATTCACGATCGGCACCGTCACCAACTGCGATTCTTTGCCGGTCAGTGTCGACGGCAGGCTCCCCGCCGTTATCAGACTATTGACCGCGCTCTGCACCGGGCCCCACGCTTCCCCCGTCTGGGTTGCGACTATGTCACCAATTTTCATGTCGCAGGCGCATCCGCTCGTGATATTGGTGTTCAGCTGCGATGCGCCGCCCGCATTTACGGGCCCCTGCGAACCGCTCCAGCCACTGGGAATGCTCAACCATCCCCAATTGCCCGGCCCATAGTTGTCCGTCAGCGAAAACGTCGTGCCGTAGGTCAGCGCCTGCATATTCGGAGTCGCCGGCATCGCGGCCGGGAACAGCCCGTTATGGATCGCCGACACCGGTGTCGGCGCCACCGCGATCGCGCTCGCCGTCGCCCCATATAACTTGGTGCGCCCAAGCACGCGCATGAAAAATACCGGTATATTCGTCCGCCGCAAGGTGACCTGAATTGTCTGCGCCCCGGCCGGCACACTGACCGGAACAATCTGCGCCGGTACGTAAATTCCGCCCTGCCTCATGTCGGTCTGCTGCACGTAATTCTTCAGCGCATAAGTGCATGCGACGTTCTGCTGCTGCGTCGGATAGGTGCACGCGCCGTCTATCGCCGGTGTCGGTAACGTCCGTGTGCTATTCTGCGCCAAAAAGTAGGTCGCGCCCGCAAGTGCCGACGCATCTGCCGCCTTCTGCAACTGCATCCAGTTGTAACGCATCACCGCCACGTCGGTGCCCAGCGACATAACGCCCAGCAACGTGACGATCGCAATCGTCATCACCACGGCCATCTGGCCCCTGCGCTTCTTGAGGATTCTCATCGATCTTTCTCCTGAGAGTCCGACCGCCCGCGCATCATGACAATTGCCAGGTCCGTTGCTTCGCTGGTTTCGCCTTCGATGATGTTTCGACGCTGCTACGGTTAGTTCGGTATAGAAACAGACTGTTGCATCATTGAACCTTTTCGTTGCTATGTCAACTGAGTAGTTACATTTTATTTCATTAAATAGGATTATTCAGCCTCTATAAAGATAGAATAGAACAATCTACGGTAGCCAGAAATGGGCTTAAGACAATAGGGACCGCCGCCACCGCCCGCTCTCGCCGGTAGCAAATCGCCGGGACCTTCCCACCGATAAATTTGACTCTGATTGACCGCTTACGTGTCCGGTCGCGCTCCAACGACTCCGCTCAGCGCACGGCCGCAAGCGCCTCGCCCAGTCCGAAGCGCCCTTCGTACAGCGCTCTGCCGGTGATCGCCCCGGCCACGCCGCCGCCAAACCGCGCCTTGAGCTTGCGCAAATCTTCAAGCGACGCCACCCCGCCCGAGGCGATTACCGGCACCCCTGCGATGCGCGCCGCTTCGGCAAACAACTCGACGTTCGCGCCTGACTCGGTGCCGTCGCGCGAGATGTCGGTAACGATCATCGCCGCCACCCCGGCTTCGCGAAACCGCGACGCCGCTTCAGCCACGGTCAGTTCGCTGGTCTCGACCCAGCCCCGGATTGCGAGCTTGCCCCCGCGCAGGTCGAGCGATCCGAAGATGCGCCCGGGATAGCGCGCACAGGCGTCGCTGATCAGTGCGGGATTCAGGAAGGCCGCCGATCCGATCGATACCACGTCGGCGCCCGCGTCCATCGCCGCGCTGACCGAATCCAGTGTGCGCAGCCCGCCGCTCACGTCCAGCCGGCAGCCGACCGCGTCGCGAATCGCCCTGATCGACGCCAGATTGCGCGGCGCCCCCGCGATTGCCCCGTCGAGATCGACTATGTGGATAAGTTCCGCTCCCGCTTCCGCGAATTCCGCCGCGGCCGCCGCCGGATCGCCCCCATACACCGTCGCGCGATTCATGTCGCCCTGCACCAGGCGCACGACCTCGCCGTTCTTCAGATCGATCGACGGTATTACCGTGAAACGTGCAAACCGAACGCCGCCGCTCCCGCTCACGAAAGCGTGCCTTTGGTCGAAAGTACCCCGCTCAACCGCGGCTCCACCGCCGTCGCCTGATCCAGCGCCCGCGCCAGCGCCTTGAACGTCGCCTCCACTATATGATGCGGGTTGCGCCCGGCCTGCAGATTCAGATGCAGGTTCATGCCGGTCTCGTCGGTCAGCGCCTTCATGAAATCCTGCACCAGAATCGTCTGGAAGGTCCCGACGCGCTCTTCCTTGATCTCGACGTTATACGCCAGATACGCGCGCCCGCTGATATCGACCACCGCACTGCACAGCGCCTCGTCGAGCGGCACCGTCGCATTGCCGAAGCGCCGGATTCCCGAGCGGTCGCCCAACGCCTGCCGAAACGCACGCCCCAGCACGATCCCGACGTCCTCGACCGTATGATGGTCGTCGATATGCAAGTCGCCGGTCGCCGCCACCCGCAAATCGAAAAAACCGTGCCGCGCGAAGCTCTCGAGCATGTGGTCGAGAAACGGCACGCCGGTGCCGATCTCGCTCTGACCCGTCCCGTCTATCCGCAATCCGACCGCAACCGCAGTCTCGCGCGTCTTGCGTTCCACCTCGGCGCTGCGTGCGGGCACCGCGTGCGCGCCGTTGGCCGAAGTCGTAACCTCTCCATGGCCGCGACCGCCGCCGGCTACAGTTCGTGATTTGTTTTTCGCTTCCATCTGATTCCGGTTCTTCGACTTTCGCGCCGTCGCTCTTTAGCTCTTCTTTTTTATCGTTCGGCCGCTCTGGCTTCCGTTACGCGTGCCGTTTTCTTGGCCTTTCATCGCCACGCTCGATCCCTTCGCACGCGCCACCGGCGTCAGCCGCATCTCGACCGCCCGCGCATGGCCTTCGAAACCCTCCATCCGGGCCAGTCGCGCAACCTCGGGTCCCAACGCGTTGAGCGCCGCGGCCGAGGCCTCGATTATACTGCTTCGTTTCAGGAAGTCGTAGGCACCCAGCGGCGACGCGAAGCGCGCCGAACCGCCGGTCGGCAGCACGTGATTCGGACCGGCCAGATAATCGCCCAGCGGCGCCGAACTCTGCGCCCCCACGAATACCGCTCCCGCCGCGGTCACCCGCTTGAGCCAGCGCGCCGGATTGGCGATATCGAGCTCCAGATGTTCCGGGGCGATTCGATTTGCCAGCGCGAACGCCTCCTCCAGATTCTTCACCACCACCGCCGCGCCGCGCTTGGCCAGCACCTTGGCCACCACCTTGGCCCGCGGCAAATCCTCAAGCTGCCTATCGATCGCCGCGATCACCGCCCGCGCCAGCCGCCGCGACGCCGTGATTAGCACCGCCGATTCGTCGCCCGAGCCGTGCTCGGCCTGAGCGATCAGGTCGGCCGCGACCCATTGCGGATTTGCCGCCGCGTCCGCCACCACCAGCACTTCGCTCGGTCCCGCCATCTTGTCGATATCGGTGACCCCGTAAACCATGCGCTTGGCCGCCTGCACCCACGCATTGCCCGGCCCGACAATCTTGTCCACCGCCCGGATACTCGCCGTTCCATACGCCAGCGCCGCGATCGCCTGCGCGCCGCCGATTCGATAGACCTCGCTCACGCCCGCGATCGCCGCCGCCGCCAGCACCACCGTGCGGTCCCCCTCCATGCCCGCCGGCGACACCATCACGATCTCGCGCACCCCGGCGACCCGCGCCGGCATCGCGTTCATCAGCACCGACGACGGATACGCGCCGAGCCCCCCCGGCACGTAAATCCCCGCTCGTTCGAGCGGGCGCACCATCTGCCCGAGCCGCATCCCGTAGCCGTCGCGGTAGCTGAACGATCGTTCCAGCGTATGACGATGGAACTCCGCGATCCGCCGCGCCGCCAGTTCCAGCGCACGCCGCTGCGCGCGCGGCAGCGCGTCACGCGCCGCCGCCAGTTCCGCCCCGGTTACGCGCAGCCGCGCCGGCGTCAGCTTGACCCCGTCGAATCTCCGCGTCAGTTCGATCAGCGCCCGGTCGCCGCGCCGCCGCACCGCCTCGATTATCGCCGCGACGTCGCGATCGACCGCGCCGCCATTGTCGCCACGTCGGCACGTCAGGGCTTCCAGGAAGCCGGCAAACTCCGTCGAGGTTGAGTCGATTAGGCGCAATGCCCTCGGTGTGCGCAATTTCGTCGTTCGCAATTCCTGTCCTTCATCTGTCCGCCGTCGTGGCGGCGCCAAACTCAATTTATTATAGCCGCAGCTGTCGGCGCGGGAGACTCCATAGTTGTCCTGGCCGCACGCATCCCCCCGTTACGGCATCGTCGCCCGAGCACCTCCATAGGCGCGACGATTGCCTCGCACCGATGCCGCTCGTACACTTTTACGATGGCTAACCCCGGCAATGATCGGATGGCGGCGCTCAGTCGTGAGGTGTTGCAGGCCTTCGACGATCTGAACGGCGGAGTACTGCGCGGATTCCGGCCCGCCCACGCCAAAGGCATCATGCTTTCCGGCCTATTCACTCCGGCGCCCGCTGCGGCCTCGCTCACTCGCGCACCTCATCTCCAGCGGCCATCGACGCCGGTTACGGTGCGCTTCTCCACCTCCGGCGGTATCCCGACAATATCCGATAACGATCCCAACGCGAGCCCACGCGGCATCGCGATCAGGTTCCATCTGGATCGCGATCTTCAGACCGACATCGTCGGTCATTCCATCAACGGATTCCCCACCCGCACCGCCGAGGAACTCGCCGAATTCCTGCGCGCCGTTCATGCCAGCGCTCCGGGTACGCCGCAACCGACTCCGCTCGAAACCTTCCTCGCAACCCATCCCGCGGCGCTGCGCTTCGTCCAGACGCCCCGGCCGCTTCCGTCGAGCTTCGCCCACGAGTCCTTCTTCGCGGTTAACGCCTTCAAGTTCACTAATTCAAGCGATGTCAGCCGCTTCGGCCGCTACTGCATCTGCCCGGACGAGCCCGGCGAATACCTCGCCCCCACCGTCGCCGCCACCCAGCCCGCCAACTTCCTCTTCGACGAGATCGCTCGAAGGCTCGCTCGAAAGTCCGTAAAATTTCATATCCTGGTTCAACTGGCCGCGCCTGAAGATATCGTCGACGACTCCACCGTCCCCTGGCCCGACGACCGGCCCCGGATCGAATTTGGCACGCTCGATCTTTCCGCGGTGTTCCCGGATAACGCAGCTGCGCAGCGCGGCATCATCTTCGATCCCGTTCCGCGCGTCGACGGCATCGATCCGTCACCCGATCCGCTGATTGAAGCCCGCTCTGCGGTGTATTTGGCGAGTGGCCACCGCCGCGCGGCCGCCGCCACCTGACTCTACAAGCCACTTTCGCCTCACCACGCGTCGATTCCCGCGTGCCCTGACGGCTTGCGCTGCCCGCGTGCACCGTAAGCGCGGAAAATCATTCCGGTACTCGTTCAATCCGCGCACCGACCGCCCGCAGCTTCCGATCGAGCGCTTCGTAACCGCGATCCAGATGGTACACGCGGCTGACCTCGGTCGTATTCGTGGCCGCCAGCCCCGCCAGAATCAGGCTCATCGACGCGCGCAGATCGGTCGCCATCACCGGCGCTCCGGTCAGCGTCGCCGGGCCGCGCACGATCGCCGTCGCGCCCTTCATCACTATATCCGCGCCCATCCGCAGCAGCTCCTGCGCGTGCATGAATCGATTTTCGAAGATCGTCTCGGTTATGACCGAGGTCCCGACGGCTTGCGTCAGCAGCGCCATCATCTGCGCCTGCAGGTCGGTCGGAAATCCCGGATACGGCAGCGTGCGCAATTCCACCGGCCGCAGCGCACCCTTGCGCGAGACCCGCAGATCCCCGTTGCACGCAACGATTTCCGCTCCGGTCTCCCCGAGCTTCGCGCTCACCGCGTCGAGCTGATCGATCGGCGCACCCTTGATCAACAGGTCGCCGCCCGTGATCGCCGCCGCCACCATCAGCGACCCCGCCTCGATTCGATCGGTGATCACGCTGTGCTCCGCCCCATGCAGCCGCTCCACGCCCTCGATCTCGATCACGTGCGTGCCGGCCCCCTCTATCTGCGCGCCCATCGCACCCAGCAATCGCGCCAGGTCCTGCACTTCCGGTTCGCGCGCCGCATTTTCAATCGTCGTCCGCCCGCGCGCCCGCACCGCCGACATCATGATATTCTCGGTCGCTCCCACGCTCGGATTGTCGAGCCAGATTCGAGCGCCGGTCAGCATCGCCGCGTGCGCTTCGACGTAGCCGTTGCGCAACTGTATCCGCGCACCCAGCGCACGCATTCCCGCCATATGCAGATTCACCGGCCGCGCCCCGATCGCGCATCCCCCCGGCGTCGAGACCCGCGCCCGCCCGCACCGCGCCAGCAACGGCCCCAGCGCCACGAACGACGCACGCATCGTCTTGACCAGTTCGTACGGCGCGTCATGCGAATTCAGTCCGCGGGCGTCGAGCTCCATCTGATGCTCGCCGGTCCAGCGCGCCGCCACGCCCAGCCCGATCAGCAGGTCCATCGCCGTAGCTACGTCGCGCAGCCGCGGAACATTGCGAATCACCAGCGGCTCGTCGGTCAGCACCGACGCCATCATGATCGGCAGCGCGGCGTTTTTGCTGCCGCTCAATTCGACGGCGCCGCTGAGCGGCACGCCGCCTCGAATTACCATTTTATCCATTGGGAACCGCGCATCCGCCGCTTTCCATTAGGACGCGGACTCGCGCTGAATCGACATTGTGCCAAAGCGCCGCGCCCAAGGCATCCCCAGCCACTCGATTTATTCGCCCCGCCTTAGCACCCACGGCAGTCCAACCAAGCGCAATTCAAACAGGCACAGTTCAAACAATCTGATCGTCGATCAATCCGGGCGTCGACCAACTTGAGCGTCCGGCGATGAGCAGACGCGGACCACGCGTTCGATCCCGGCCAAATCGTGGACGACGGAAATTTCGCCGAGCTCCGCCGCGCGAAAAATCGCGGCCACGGCGCCGGCCTGCCCATTCCCTACTTCCACCATCAGCGCGCCGCCAGGCTCCAGATGATCTCGTGCGCCGGCCGCAATCCGTCGGTAAAAGTCGAGCCCGTCGGCGCCGCCGTCGAGTGCCATGCGTGGTTCGAAATCGCGAATTTCCGGTGCCAGCGCAGCGATCTCGGACGTGCAGATATATGGCGGATTGGCCACTATCAGATCGAAGCGGCCGAGCGGCGCGCCGCCGTCGATTACCGTCCAGCAGTCGGCCCGGCGAAATTCCACTCGCGACGCCACTCGATTACGCGCCGCGTTCCGCGCGGCCAGCGCCAGCGCTTCGGCCGCGACGTCGCTCGCGACGATTTTCACGCGCGGAGCATTGGCCGCCAGCGCAATTGCGATCGCCCCCGAGCCGGTGCCCAGATCGATCACGCGCGCCGCCGGGCGCTGCTCTAAAAAAATAAGCGCCGCCTCGACTACGCTCTCGGTCTCCGGCCGCGGAATCAATACTTCAGGCGTTACTTCAAATTCCAGCGAATAGAACTCGCGCTGCCCGACGATATACGCGAGCGGCATCCGCGCCGCGCGCATTTCGATAAGCGCCCCATAGCGCTCACGCAGCCCGTCATCCACGGCGATCGTCGCGGCGTGCAGGCGCCCGCGTGTCACCCCCGCCGCCGCCGCCATCAGCAACTCGGCGTCCAGCGCCGGCGTCTCGACCCCCGCCGCGCGCAATCGCCCGGTCGCATCCTCAACTAATACTTTAAGTTGATCTGTCCCGGAACGCTTGGCTTCGCCGCTCATTGCCGCGCCCCTTCAGGCGCTGAGCGCAGCCGCCTGTTCCTTGGTGTTCAGCGCGTCGATCAGCGGATCGAGCGCCCCGTCCATCACTTGGTCAAGCTGATGCAACGTCAGGTTCACCCGATGATCGGTGACGCGCGATTGCGGGAAATTGTAGGTGCGGATTCGCTCCGAGCGGTCGCCCGTCCCCACCATCGAACGGCGCGTCTCGGCGGTCTTGGCGTCCTGTTCGGCGTGCGCCAGTTCGAGCAGCCGCGCGCGCAGTATCTTGAGCGCGCGCGCCTTGTTCTTGTGTTGCGATTTCTCGTCGCGGCAGATGATCACCATGCCGCTCGGCACGTGCGTGATTCGCACCGCCGAGTCCGTCGTGTTGACGCTCTGGCCGCCCGGCCCCGACGCTCGCATGACGTCGATCCGTAAGTCCTTTTCCTCGTTGATATTGACCTCGACCTCGTCGGCTTCCGGCATCACCACCACCGTCACCGCCGAGGTGTGGATTCGTCCCGAGCCCTCGGTCGCCGGCACCCGCTGCACGCGATGTACCCCGCCCTCGAATTTGAGGCGGCTGTACGCGCCGCGCCCTGTCACCAGCGCGACCACTTCCTTGATTCCGCCCAGGCCCGTCGCGCTCAGGCTGAGCGCCTCGATTTTCCAGTTGTGGCGCTCAGCATAACGCGTGTACATGCGGAACAGCTCGCCCGCAAACAACGACGCTTCCTCGCCCCCGGTGCCCGCCCGAATCTCCAGCACCACGTTGCGATCGTCGTTCGGATCGCGCGGCGCCAGCAACATCTTCAGCCGCTCCTCGACCGCCGCCTGCTGCCGCTGCATCGACGGCAATTCGGCCTTGGCCAGTTCGCGCAATTCCGCGTCGTCGCCCTCGAGCACCACCCGATGGTCGGCGATTTCGTTGAGCACCCTGCGGTACTCTCGAATCGTGCCCACCACTTCGCCGAGCTGCGCACGTTCCTTCGCGGCTATCGCATATTCGCGATTATTCGCGATCACCGCCGGATCGCTCACCCGCCGCTCAAGCTCGGCGTAGCGATCTTCAATTGCCTTCAGTTTGTCGAGCATCGACGGTCAGACCGCAGCTTTACCCTATAGACAAAAGAAACGGCGCTCGGCTTGCGCCGGCGCCGGACCGTATCTCCCACGCACCCGGGCGCTTCGTTCGCACCGCGGGCGGCAGGAGTTGCAATGCTACTTAGTGCCGTATTTGCGCCTGAAACGCTCCACCCGGCCCGCCGTATCCACCAGCCGTTGCGTGCCCGTGTAAAACGGATGACAGTTCGAGCACACTTCCACCCGGATATCCGGCTCTGTCGAATGGGTTTCGAAGGTCTTGCCGCATGCGCACGTTACCACGCTGCGACGGTACTTTGGATGGATTCCAGCTTTCATCTCTCTCTCTGGCTCGTTCGGCTCTCTCCTTTCGCATAATACCATCGCCCGGCGGCCTGCACAATTCGCCTCGCCACCCGGCCTTCCCGCACCCCTCCACGACCCGCACCCTTCGCGCGATCCGCACGATCTGCACGATCCGATAGACGCCGCCGCCCAGCTAATGTAAGCATCGTATCCGTTGCGTGCACGCCTTCATTAGAAATTCTGATGGTCAACAATTGTAAGACGGTACCGTTAAGGAATAGAGTGTCACGCTTCGAGAGGTGAACGACGACTGAGGCCCGGAATACGAATCCTGTTGGTTGCGATGCGAGGTAGGATTGCCGCGGCCACCTTGGCCGCTATCGCGATTGCCGCCCTGGCGATGGGCGCCGGCTGTGCCGCGCATCATCCCGACGGCCATCCCCAAGCACACAAGGCTCCGGCCGTTGCTAACGATGGAACTCGCGTGATTACCAATCTTGATCAACTTTCTTCCGCACCGTCGGCGGTTCCCGTCGATAATGCCCAGAGCCTTTTCGGCGCCCCCGTCGCGACGCGCGATTCTGCGCCGCACTCCGACATCGCCCAGAATCGCGCCGACCGCAACTTCGAGCAATTCTACCTCTCGCAACAGCAGAGCGTCGTCCACGGCGGTCACACCGAGGCCCGCGGCAGCCGCACCTTGCTCAACGCCAAGGCCCGTCAGTTCCCCGAATTCTCCTATGCGATGCTCAATCAGCTCCTCGCCGCCGCGCAGAAACTCGAATCCAAAAAACTCGCCGGCCGCCAGCTTCCCGATGAAATCAAGCCGATGATCCTGACCGCCCTGATGACTCCGCAGGGCCGCCTCACCGATCTCGATATCGAACAGCATTCCGGCGTCGGCACAGTTGACCGCATTATCATCGACGCCTGTAAAAAAGGCCTGTGGGCGATGAATCCGCCCCGCGCCGCACTCGCCTCCGACGGTCGCTATCGGATGCGCGTCGAGGTCCTGGTCAAGGGCTATCCCTACGACTACCAGGGCGATTATCGCTACGTCACCAACGTCGGCCTGGCCCTGCGCTAGCCCACGTGACGCGCCCCCTTGCCCCTTGAGGCGCGTGAGTTTTACGGTATTGCTTGTACATATCGATCCCCGGCGATCGGTAGCCCAGTGAACGAGGATTATGGATAAACCAGCGCGACGCCTCCTTTCCGTAAAATCGGTGCGCATTCGCCGCCCGCCGCCGCCCGGCCGTTACCAGCCGCGCCCCGGCCTCTCCGTGCCTGTCGTCACCGTGCTCGACCGCGCCGGCAACGTCCTCCAGGACCAGCAACGCGCCCTCATCCGCTATGCGATCCAGGACGGCCTCGGCGCCGATATCATCTTCGCCGCCGGTACCACCGGCGAATGGAACCGCCTCGATAACCGACGCCGCCAACTCGTCGCGCGCCTCGCCGTCGACGAATGCCGTAGTGCCGCGCGCGACGGCATTCCCGTCGAAGCCTGGGTCGGCATCACCGGCCATACCCGCAGCGAAACTCTCGAGAACCTCGAGCACGCCATCGATATCGCCGCCGATGCCGCCGTCGTCGCACCCCTTTCGATTACCGAAGTCGATAGCCCCGTCGATTTCGTCAGCCGCGAAATCGCCGCCCTCTTCCAGCGCACCGGCAAATCCATTCCGATCTTTCTCTACGACAACGAAAGCATCGCCGCCGCCGGCAAGCCCGCCCATCTCCACACCCGCGACGTCAAGCGCATGAGCCAGCTCGACTACGTGCGCGGCATCAAGGTCACCGCCGGCAAAGCCGTCCTCGGCAACTACACCCGCGCCGCCGCCCACTTCAAACGCCGTGGCGAGTTCGCCATCTACCCCGGCAACCCTTACCTCATCTTCGACCTCTTCAGGCCCGCCGCCAGCCTCGCCCGCCGCCTGCGCAAGGCCTGGAATAACTACCTCACCAACAACGCCCTTATCCACGGCGTCGTCGCCGGTGCCGCCAACGTGATGCCCCGGGAATGGCAACGCGCATGGCAGCTATGCCGCTCCGGCGATGCCCTCCTTATCGATCGCTATCGCTTCGCCATGGATGACTTTCGCGAGGCCGTCGCCACCGTTAACTCCGCCCATTCCGCGCGCCCGACCATCGCCTGTCTCAAGGCCGCCCTCTGCCAGCTCGGCGTGATTTCCAGCGACGCCGTCGCCGCCGGTACTCCAGAACTCGAACCCGAACAGCGCCGCGCCTACCTCCGCCGCTTCAACGAGGTCCGCCGCCGCGCATGTGCTACGCTCGAACCCGAATGGCAAAGCAATTGGAGCAAAGCCCGCTTCTCGCACCAGCGCGCGCTCCAGAAAGCCTGAGACCCGCCGATGGCTGAGGTCATACTCGACGCCGTCGGATGCGGCTCCATGGTCGTCGATCAGTTCTATCGCACGCCCCGCATCATCAGCGCCGACGAAAAAATCCTGCTCGATTCCGGCTCCGCTGACGCCACGCCCCAACCGCCCGCCGTCGGCGGCGTCGTCCTCAACCACCTCGGATGGGCCCGCGTGCTCGGCCTCGACGTCGGTATCTTCGGCAAGATGGGCGATGATCGCTACGGCGAAATCCTGCGCGGCGGCATGAATTCCCTCGGCATCCGCCACCACCTCACCCTCGACGGCAGCGCCAGCTCCTTCGCCACCATCTTCGTTGACGCCGCCGGCAATCGCGCGGTCTACATGGTCCGTGGAGCTACCGCCGAGCTTAGGCCCTCCGAAATTCGCCGCCGCCACGGCGACTTCGTGCGCAACGCCCACCTGGTTTCGACCGAAATTTCCCAGCTCCCCCTCCCCACCGTCATCGCCCTGATGCTCTTCGCCCGTACCCACTCGATCCCGACCATACTCGACGTTGACGTACCCCCGTCCGACGCCAGCCCCGCGCTCGGCACCCGCGCCGAACTCGAGCGCGCACTCAAACTCGCGACCGTGCTTAAACCGGCCAAGGCCGCCGCCCGCGAACTCGCCGATTCCAACGACGACCCGCTAGCGATGGCCACCGCCATCCGTGCGCGCTACGGCAGCCGCGCCGTCGTCATCACCGACGGGGAACGTGGATGCGCCATTTCCGCCCACGACACCGCCCTGCGCATTCCCGCCTTTCGCGTGCCTCGGCAAGTCGACGCCACCGGCGCCGGCGACGCCTTCATGGGCGCGCTGCTCGCCGGCCTCCGCTGGGGCATGCCCTGGGATGCGATCGGACGGCTCGGCAATGCCGCCGGCGCCGTATGTATCGCGCGCCTCGGCGCCTTTCCTGCCGGCCTCGAACTGCGCGACGAAATCCTCGAACTCTACGGCCAACCGCTGCCGCCCTCCGCCTCGGCCCCGCGCAGCCATCCGGCCGACGGCTCGCGCGCGCTCGATCCCGTCGCCGAAGTCGCCAGCTTCTTCGATACCGCCCTGGCCGAACTCGCCGCCCTGCGCAACGCCATCGATCTCGACGCGCTCTCGCGCGCCGTCACCATGATCCGTACCGCCGAAACCCGCGGCGGCCGCGTTCACGTCACCGGCGTCGGCAAACCCGAGCACGTCGCCCGCTACGCCGCCAGCATCTTCTGCTCGGTCGGTACGATGGCGACCTTTCTCCACGCCACCGAAACCCTCCACGGCTCCCTCGGCCAGATCGACCCGCGCGACGTCGTTATCGCCATCTCCAATAGCGGCAATACCGACGAGCTATGCGCCGCCGCCGTCGCCATCAAGGAACACGGCGCTCAGCTTATCGCCGTCACCGGCAACCGCGCCTCCGAACTCGGCAGCCTCGCCAATCTCGTGCTCGAAGCCCCCGTCCAGCATGAGGGTGGCGTGCTCGGCCTCGCCCCGCGTATCAGCGTCCTGGCTCAGGTCTTCATCGTCGCCGCACTCTCGGTCGCGCTCGAAGCCGCACGCGGCCTTACCCTCGAGGAATATAGCCGCTGGCATCGCGCCGGCACGCTCGGCGAAGCCGCCCGCCGCCTCGCCCGCCGCCCCCACTAACCCCCCGGCACGAACCTCCCACTAACCCGCCGCCGACTAATCCTTGCCCGCCCCGCCGGCTAACCCGCCGCTCCCGACAACCTTCGCTAATCACCGCCCCCAACTTTGCTCGTAAACCTTTCCGTCATCCCGACTCCCCCCTCAAGTCATCCTGAACGCAGTGAAGGATCTCGCGCGGTCCCCCGCGCGCCAACGCTGAGTCGGTCCGCGTATACCCACGCGCAAACCATTTGTCGAGTAACTCAAAACTGCAAATCTCTTCTGAAACCTCACCCTAGACGAAGCGCAGCGGAGTCGAGCAAAGGAGTCTGCGACGTGCGCATAGCGAGCGCAGCGAGCGATTCAAAAGACAGAGTTTCAGACTTCCTATTTGCCCGGACGCGGGCTCGCCCTCCAAAACCTCATCATTCCGGCGCCTGAACCCCAATCAAGTCAGCCCGCCCTGCCCTCGCTTTGCCCCGACTCTTCTTCCGTCGCCCCGACTTCCCGTTCCGTCATCCTGACCCTTTTTCAGTCATCCTGAACGCAGTGAAGGATCTCGCGCGGTCCCCCGCGCGTCAATTTGCGCGCCCCCCCCGGAGCTCACGAAGCCCGAGAAACGTGCGATGGCCTCACTTTAACGCGCGGCGCTGCCGCGCGAGATCCTTCGACTGCGCTCGCGGACGAGCTGCACTCAGGATGACACTCGTGGGCTTCTACTTTCCTCGGGTTATGGCACTGCAGACGGGGGTGTTTCAGAAACAAGCGGGGCCGGAATCAATGACAAAATTTTCACAGGGCGAAGCCCGCATCCGGGCAAATGGGAAGTCTGAAACCTTATGAGGTTTCAGTATCTTAAAAATCAAAGTTTTGAGTTCTTCGACAATTGGTGTGCTCGACTCCGCTCCGTCTAGTGGCAGGTTTCAGCCTCCGGAGGAAGCTAAGGTTTCGCGCTCTTGAACAACTATCCCTTCCCTCTCCCTACTTTCCGCTGAACTTCGGCGAGCGCTTTTCCTGAAACGCCGAAATCCCTTCGCGATAATCCGCCGTCCGTCCTGCTACGCCTTGCGCCTTGGCTTCGGCTGCGAGCACTTCGGCGAGCCCCAATTTTTCGTCGCGAATCCTCGCCACCAGCCGCTTCGATTCCATGAAGGCTGCCGTCGGCCCATTTGCTACCTGGGCCGCAAGATTACGAACTTCGCCGAGCAATTCATCGCGCTTGATTGCCCGGTTGAAGATTCCCATCGCGACCGCTTCGGTGCCGCTGATCAGGCGCCCGGAGTAAACCAGTTCCAGGGTCCGATTAGCGCCGATTCGCTCGACCAGAAACCCATGGGCGCCGGAATCGAGCACCGCACCGATCCGCGCAAATGGCGACCCGACCTTGGCGTCCTCGGCAACATAAGCGACATCGCATGCCAGTGCGATTCCGAGGCCGGCGCCGAGACACGGGCCATGAACCGCGGCGAAAGTCGGCGCCGGAAAATCCGCCACTGTCTGAATCACGGGATTAAAGACCGTCTTTAGAATCGTCTCGGCGTCTTCCTTGCCGGGCTCCGCTCCCCTCAGATCGCGCCCCGCCGAAAAGCCCGGACCCTCGCCGCGAATCAGCAGCGCACGCACACCTGCCTTCGCCGCCTCGACCAGCCGCCCATTCATCTCGGCGACCATCGCGTCGTCGAACGCATTCATCTTGGCCGGCCGATTCAGGATTATCTCGGCAACGCCGCTTTCAATCGCCAGATCAACACTCATACAGATAGCCCCCGCCCCCAAATCGGCCATTCATTGGTCGAAGAACTCAAAACTGATATTTTTCTGAAACCTCACAAGGTTTCAGACTTCCCTTTTACCCGGATGCGGGCTCCGCCCTGAAAAAATTTTCTCAAGATCTCTCACCCCGCTCGGCTCTTTACTCCCTCTCATTACCCAATAGAGCTTTTCGAATCCTCTCTGTTAGCGGCGAGTGAGGTAGCTAGTTGCCTGATATAGCCGGCTTCTTACGTCCCGCCCCTTCGCTTAAGCGCCCACGCAAGGTCTCCACCGAATAGTGCGCAAGACCGACTAACCGCTCCAACGTATCTCGTAACCTCGAGCGTCAGCCCAATAAGTCCTTTGCGGGCGTAGCCCGCATCTTACAAACGGGAAGTCTGAAACCTCGTGAGGTTTCAGTTTCCGGAAGAAACTAAGGTTTCGGATTCCTCAACCAATCTCTTCTCTCTCCCTCTTCTTGGAAACAATGCGGGCCGGCTCAAAACACCGGGATAATATCCGCGTCCGAGATATTACCGACATCGACTCCATCGATATTCAGTTCGGGGATCGCGGGAAATTCGATATGCCAGCGTTCGAGCAGTTTACGGACCTTGGCGATCGCGACGCGCCAGTTATCGGCCTGTTCATCGACGGTCAGGATACCGAGGCCGGCGCGCCGCGCGATATCGAGCAGCACGCGATGGTTAGTGAGGAAGTAGTCGGGCAGCTTCCAGAACAATGGCGGCGGCTCCCACAGGATCATTGAGAGGAAGACGAAGCCGGCGCGCAACTGTTTAGTGACGAACGCGCGGTATTCGTCGTTGAGTCCCGGCCATTCCTTTTCGAGCAGGGTGATACAGATCTGCAGATGGCGCGATTCGTCGCGTCCGATACTCCGAAAGACCTGTTCGAACACCGGATGGCGGGTAGCGCGCGCCATTCCATGGAACAGGGTTGACGACGCGACCTCGCCCATCATGAACGAGGTAAACAGCACCGCCAATGGATATTTCGTCACGGCGCTATTGAAGCCGGTCCAGTAGCGGCCACCGTTATGGTAGAGCCAATCGATATTGTTAAGCGCGGCGCGTTCGAGGTCGGTGGTGGGCGTGAAGCCTTGCGGACCCTTGGGCACCAGCAGCTGGATCGCGCGCTGGCAGCACTCTTCGTGATTCGTCTCGTCGCGCGTGATCGAGAAAAAGCACTTGCGCACCGGATCTTCCTCATGCATTTCGAAGGCATGAATCATCGCGCGTGCGAACACCGCCGGCCCTGACGAATCGAAGTTCGAGAGCACCGCCCACCAGTACATCATCGCGATCCGCTCGTCGGCGGTGAAGGCGTTGACGTCGAGCGTCTCCCACGGAATCGCCGACGGATTGAAGCCTTCGAGCTTGGCGCGCTCGTAAATCTCGGCGAGCTTGGGCGTATCGAGCGTCCATCCGAGCGGGAAGATATTTGGCTGCGGCACCTCCGGCGCGGCGACAAATCCCGCCTCCGGCACGAACAACCCGCGCTTCAATTCTTCGACTGACGGCAGACTCGTGGACGCATCGACATTATTCAGCTTACTCGCGGACACACCCATTATGGCGGCCTCCGATTGTGAATGCGGCAGGCACCAAACCTACCGTTTGGTTGATTTATAGAATCTTTCCTCGAAATAGTCAAGGGGGTGAAACCCTTCGTTGGGCGCCCCCCGCCACCCCCGGCTGGTCATCGCCAGCTCTTCGGCAGCTCTTCGGCGGCCCGATCATTCGAGACCTTCGAAGGCGATCCGGATCGCCGCGGCGACGACCCCTTCGATCCCGATTCCACCTTCGGGCAGATACCATTCGGTGATCGAGTTGAGCATCCCGAAGAGCATCCGCGTAATCAGTCCGGGTTCGATATCGGCGCGAATCTCACCCCTCATCTGGGCCGCGCCGACGATCGTTGCGACCAGCCGATCGAAGTGGCGGCGGCGTTCGACGATCCAGCGCTCCGTGGCGGTATTGCCGCGCACGCGCAGCAGCAGCGCGACTTCGGGCAATCGCATGACCGTTATCTCGACCGTCCGCCTGACGACGTGCTTGAGGCGATCGATCTCGCGGCCCTCGACGGCCGCGGGTTCTTCGAGCACGGCGAACAACGCGTCGAGCGCCCGTCCCGCGCCGCGTGCCAGCAGGTCCTCTTTGCCGGCGGCATGGTAGTAGATACTCGCCTTGGTAATTCCCGCGGCCTTGGCCACATCGTCGAGCGATGCGCCGTCGTAGCCGCGGCGCAAAAAGACCTCGACCGCGATATCGACGATCGCGTCCATGTCGTACGGCTTGCGTTCTTTTGCGGATGGCCGGCCCACCGATTTCACGCCTCCCTGCGAATATGGTTTAACCTAGCCAACTGCAACGCGCCAATCGCCGCGCACGCCTCATTTCGATTCGCGCGCCGCCCGGCGCAGAGGAGCTTCGATGAAGTACGCAATCGCAATTCGCAACATGGGTCCGCAGTCAACACGCCAGACGCTTCGAGCATGCGCCCGCACCGCCGAGGAGTTGGGCTTCGACGCGCTCTTCGTCTCGGATCATCTGTGTATACCGCCTGACGACACCGAGGGCTCGGGCGGCCGCTACCTCGACGTCCTCGCAACGCTCGCCTATCTGGCGGGAGCCACCGAGCGCATCAGGCTCGGCGTCTCCGTGCTGGTGCTGCCATATCGGCCCGCGGTGCTCACGGCGAAACAGGTCGCGACGATCCAGGAGTTGTCAGGCGAACGGATGATACTCGGTGTGGGCGTCGGCTGGATGAAGCGGGAGTTTGAGGCGCTGGGCGTGGACAAGCGGATGCGCGGGCGGATCAGCAACGAGACCCTGCGCGTAGTGCGCCATCTGTTCAGCACCGAGGCGCAGGCCTATCGCGGCGCGCTGGTGAACTTTCCGCCATTCGTATTTGAGCCGCGTCCCGCGTGTCCGCCAATCTGGATCGGCGGCAACGGCGATCCGGCGATCGCGCGCGTGCTCGAGTTTGGCGACGGATGGCATCCGATGCTCCCGGCGGAGAAACTCAAGCCGGCGGTCGCCGCACTCAAAGCAAAACTCGAGGCGCGCGGCCGCAAGGGGATCGAAATCGTCGTCAGGCGCGGACTGCGCCTCGGTGATATCGCGGCGGCGCGCGAACGCGTTGAGGCCGAAGCCGATGCCGGCGCGACCTATTTCATTTTCGACCTTGGCCGCTATCCGAGCGAGCGCGAATTCGCGGCGCAGGCGGAAACCTTCATGAACAAGATCGCAACCTGAGAAGGCCGCACAACTATGACCAAGCCGCGCACCTGTCGCTTGTTCGGCGCGGCCGGGCCGTCCGCCACGATGACGCTGGTCACGCTCGGAATCGCACTCAGGGTCTGGCACTTCGGTGCGAATTATTCGCTCAATCACGATGACATCTGCCTCGCTTTGAATTTGATCAACCGCAGCGCGCGCGGCCTGATGCACACGCTCGATTTCGATCAGGCCGCGCCGCTAGGGTTTCTCTGGATCGAACATGCGGTGGTCGTGCTGCTAGGTCCCGGCGCGTGGGCGCTGCGGATACTGCCGCTGCTGTTCGGATGCGTTTCGGTGGTGTTGCTCGCACGCCTCGCGCGAAGCTTGCTGCCGCCGTTCGAAGCGATCGCTGTGGTCGGATTTTTCAGTTTCTCGCAGGCCCTGATTGAATCCAGCATCCAGGTCAAACCGTATTCGCTCGACGTGCTGGTGACGATTATCCTCGTCGGCGCGTGCCTGCCGCTGATGAGGGATGCGGTGCGCCCGAGGCAGACGCTTATCGCCGTTGCCGCCGGGACAATCGCGCTGTGGTTTTCCTTTCCCGCTTTGTTTTTGCTCGGCGGGATGGGTCTGGCCATCGTCGCAGCGGCGATCGCGGAGCAGGCCGGCGGGCGCCTGCGCCGCCTGCTGCCGGTTTTCGGCACGTGGGCAATTTCCGCGGCTGCGGCTTACTGGTTCTCGATGCGTCCGGGACTCCTGGACACCAATCTGGTGCAGATGGACTTCGCCTATCTATTTCCGCTCGCGCGGCCGGCGCGAATTGTTCCGTGGATGACCGAGGCGGCGTTCAATCTCGGATCGATCAGCACGTCGGTTCGCCTGGCTCCGTTCGCGGCGGTGGCGCTGCTGGTGGCGATCGCGCTGATGTTCCGGCGACGCGATCGGCTCGGCTACTTCCTGGCGGCCCCAATCGGGCTGTGCCTGCTATGGAACCTCTGCACAAGTGTATCGGTTTGGTATAAATCGTAAGTGGGAGCGGCAGGAGTGGAGGAGGGGGATGGGGAATCAGCGGACGTTCGCATCGATGGCATGGAATGGGAAGGGCAAAGTTACCCGGCGCGAGCGATTCCTGGGCGAGATGGATGGGGTGATTCCCTGGCCGCAGCTGGTCAGACTGATCGAGCCGCACTACCCCAAAGCCGGACGAGGACGGCAGCCGCTGGGACTGGAGAAGATGCTACGGATTTACTTCCTGCAGCAGTGGTTCAACCTGTCGGACCCGCAGGCCGAAGACGCGATTTATGACAGCGAGTCGATGCGGCGCTTTACACTGGTAGCCGTGGACATCGCCAAGCATTACCACGATGTTCTTATCGCAACCCCGCCGAGACGCTGTTCCAGTGGCAGGGCACCCACTCAACGGGGAGATCTTCTACTCGCTGCGCGAAGCCCAGGTGGTTATCGAACGCTGACGGGTCCACTACAACACTTGAAGACCGCACTCCCCGCTCGGCAACAGGCCGCCGGCGCCCGAGCCGATTAACCCACCACATCCAACGCAATCGCGCAGCTTGCAACCTCATCCGATACTAACTTATGAATTGGTACAAAACATTGGGCAGGCCAATCGCCCCGTGCCATCAAATCGCCGTCCCGGAGCGCTATACAATAACAAGAGCGTCGCCTACGATCACGATCCGGCCGGCTACCTAGATCGCCATAGGCGGTACCAACCCGCAATCTCAAGGATGGTCAACGCCAGATATAGCTTTCGCCAGCTTACCGGGTCAAAGAAGTCTAATTGCTTTCTGTTTAGGTATATAACTACTTGACCGCAATGAAAGAGGTAGCTATTTCCGCTCTCAATTGCCGGTGCGCGCTGTCCAAAATGCACTAGATAATAACGATACAGCGGTCGAGCAAACAATGCAAGAAACCAAATAACGACTAAACCGCTTTGGCCTGCCCGATCTTTTGTACCATTTCATAAGTTAGTAATGGTTGAGCTTGCAAGCACTCCGATTCGATCAGATTTTGGTGGGCTGATCACCTCTGGCGCCGGTGGCCGGTAGCCGAGCGACGAGTGCGGTCTGACCGTGTTGTAGTGGACCCGCCAACGTTCGATGACGATTTGTGCCTCCTTGAGGGAGTAGAAGATCTCGCCGTTGAGGCATTCATCACGCAGCTTGCTGTTGAACGATTCACAGTAACCATTCTCCCAAGGGCTGCCCGGTTCGATGTACAGCGGCTGGGTGCCCAGCCGTTCGAGCCACTTCCGCACCACAGTGGCGACGAACTCTGGTCCGTTGTCCGAGCGGATGTGCTCGGGTCTTCCGTGCACGAGCATCACATCGGCCAGGGTCTCGATGACGTCGAGACTGCGCAGTCGCCGCTCGACCCGGATTGCCAGGCTCTCCCGGGTGTACTCGTCGATCAAGGTTAACATCCTGACTGACCTGCCATCGTGCGTGGCCGCGCTGACGAAGTCGTAACTCCAGACGTGATTGGGCCGCTGCGGCCGCAGCCGCACGCACGCGCCGTCGTTCAGCCATAGCCGCCCACGCCGGGGTTGTTTCCGCGGCACTTTCAGCCCCTCGCGGCGCCAGATGCGCTCGACCCGGTCCTTGCCCACTAACCAGCCGGCGCTGCGCAGCAGCGCCGCCACCCGCCGGTAGCCGTAGCGGCCGTGCTGGCCGGCCAGTGAGATGATCGCCCGGGTCAGCTCATCCTCGTCGTTGCGCACTCTCGGCGTATAGCGCTGTGTCCCGCGCCACTGGCTGAGCAACCGGCACACGTGGCGTTCCGAGAGCGCGTATCGACGCCGGACGTTATCCGCTGCGCAACGCCGCCGCGCGGGGCTTACAAGTTTCCCCGCGCGACGTCCTGCAAGATCTGTTTCTCCAGCGACAGCTCAGCCACCAGCCGCTTGAGCCGCGAGTTCTCGCGCTCCAGTTCCTTGAGCCGCTTGGCCTGCTCCAGCTTCAGCCCGCCATATTCCTTGCGCCAGCGATAATAAGTCTGCTCGGTAATCCCCGACTCGCGACACGCCTGCGGCGTCCCCTTGCCGTTGGCTATCGACACCTCCACCTGCCGCAGCACCGTCACGATCTCTTCCGCCGTGTACCTTCGCTTCGCCATTCCCAGGGCCCTCCTGTTCCAGCTTCTCTAATTTGTCGGCTGGTACAAAATTCCCCGAGCAGGCCAGCTTGCCCATAACAGTCTTAAATTCTTTTTGCGACGCGCTGTCATTCGGAATCTTATAAGGGTGGCGGTACCCAGCGAAAAAAGATCAACACTCCCAAAATGGCGACGCCTGAGCCGCAAAGTACAAATCCGAATCGATTAGACAGCACATTCGTCGCGCCAAAATATGGACCACCTATTAACATTTGGAATTTAATTTGTTTGGCGGCGAGTTCTTTGTTAGAGGCAACGAAATAGATACCGATCGCAAAGAACAACAAACCGAAACCTATACTTGACATACGCATTTACTCCGTTATGCGCTAGGGAATCTCTGCGCAAGCTGATCGATCCGTGTACAAAGGAATCTGTAAATCGGCGGCGGTGGAGGAGTGGCGATGGGTAAGCAGCGGACGTTCGCTTCGATGGCATGGAGTTCGAAGGGCAAGGTAACGCGGCGTGAGCGGTTTCTGGCCGAGATGGACGGGGTGATTCAGTGGTCGCGGCTGCTGGCGCTGATCGAGCCGCATTATCCCAAGGCCGGCAACGGCCGTCAGCCGCTGGGACTGGAGAAGATGCTGCGGATTTACTTCCTGCAGCAGTGGTTCAATCTGTCTGACCCGCAGGCCGAGGACGCGATCTACGACAGCGAATCGATGCGCCGCTTTACGCGGGTGGAACTGGGCGAGGAGGTGGTGCCAGACGAGAGCACCATTCTGCGCTTCCGCCATCTGTTGGAGCAGCACGGGCTGACCCAGGCGATCTTCGACGCGGTTCAGGATCTGCTGGAAGAGCGGCGGCTGTTGCTGCGCTCGGGCACCATCGTCGACGCGACCATCATCGCGGCGCCCAGTTCGACCAAGAACGCGGCCGCGACTCGTGGCCCCGAGTTGAAGCAGACCAAAAAGGGCAGGAACTGGCACTTTGGCATGAAGCTGCACATCAGGGCCGACCCGCGCGGTATCGTGCACGCGGTCATCGCCACCAACGCTGCGGCGGCCGACATCAGCCAGTCGCCCGAGCTGCTGCACGGACAGGAGCGTGCGGTGTTCGGCGATCAGGCGTACTGGAAGGAGGACGATCGAAAGTTCCTTGAGGCTTGGGGCATGCGCTACCGGATCAATCGGCGTCCGACCGCGCAGCGGCCGTTGAGCGAGCGCTGGCGGTTGATCAATCGCGCCCGCGGCGAGCACGCCTTCAGAGTGGTCAAGCACCTGTGGGGCTTCGCCAAAGTGAGATACCGCGGCTTGGCTACGAACCTGGCCCGGGCCCAGACCATGTTTGCGCTGGCCATTCTCTATCAGCTTCGCCGCCAACTGTTGCCGAGCGGAACCAGTTGCACCTTGTGAACCCGATAACTGCCAGCTACCGACCGCGTCAGCGACTTGCGCCAGCCCACCACTACCCGGCGCGCAATCCCGAGCGCTAATTCCCATGACTTACCTGCTCAACAGTCCTCATCTCACGACCTGTTCAGAGGTTCCCTAGGGAAGCAAAGCCATATTAGACAAAGGCGGTGGAGGAGGTAAAGGTCCTGCATACTCTGCTATTGAATACGGTGTCAGAGTAAAGAGGGTTCCGGAAACGTAGTAAACTGTGCCCGACATACCGCTTCCATATCCACCACCCTTTTCAGCGAAGGGTCCGGCTTTTGAAAATCCCAACTGCACTCCAGGACCGAAATACTGCATTTGGAACCCTGCCTGCCAACCCGGTGTAACTTCACCGGAGCCTTGCATGATACTGGCCGAAGCGCCGTAACCAGCGCCCCCTCCTCCATAAACATGCACATCTCCCTTTGGGCCGATTTGAACCCCTACTGTGCCCATTACATACGCACCAAAGCTGAGATTAAGATCGACGTAGTTCGCTCCCTGTGAATCCGGTCCTTCAATCTGGACCGAGTCTCCTTCTGCCGGGTCCAAGGCGTTCGACACCCCGATAAATTGACCGGCTGGATAGTGAACGTGCCGATAATAGCTGGGCGGGATAATGGGCTGACTACCGCCACCCCCGAACCAGTCGCCAAAGATATTTCCCGGATCGAACGTTGATTGAAGAAAAGCTTCGATTCCCTTCAAAATATCCCCTGTTTCAATTGATTTGACGACGATATCGACGACCGCTTCCTCCGCAAGTTTGCACCAACTGGCCTGCCCCCCGAAAACACCCGCGGTTTTAAGGTAGGGTCCTTCAACGAGAGGAGAAGGACAGATGAAAGCGAGCCGATTTAGCGAGGAGCAGATCATCGGGATATTGCGCGAGCATGAGGCCGGCTTGAAGACGCCTGATCTGTGCCGGCGGCACGGGATCTCGAACGCGACTTTTTACAAGTGGAAGGCGAAGTACGGCGGGCTCGAGGTCTCGGAGGCGCGACGGCTGAAGGCGCTGGAGGATGAGAACCGGCGGCTCAAGAAGCTTCTGGCCGAAGCGATGCTGGATAACGCGGCGCTCAAGGACCTGCTGGGAAAAAACGTCTGAAGCCTGCGGCACGGCGAAGCGCGGTGAACCAGCTGATTGAGCGGCACGGGTTGAGTCAGCGACGCGCCTGCAGGCTGGTGGGGATCGACCATTCGCTACTGCGCTATCAGCCCAGGCGCGCAGACGATTCGGCACTGCGTCAGCGCCTGCGCGAGTTGGCACAGGAGCGGCGCCGTTTCGGCTACCGGCGACTGGGCTGGCTGTTGGCCCGCGAGGGACATGCCATGAATAGCAAGAAGCTCTATCGACTCTACCGCGAGGAGAAGTTGATGGTGCGGCGGCGCGGCCGGCGCAAACGGGCGCTGGGAACCCGGGCGCCGATACTGTTACCGCGTGTGATCAACCAACGCTGGTCGCTCGACTTCGTCTCGGACACGCTCAGCGATGGTCGGCGCTTCCGCATCCTGGCCATCGTTGATGACTTCAACCGCGAATGCCTGACCATGGTAGTCGATACTTCGCTGGGCGGCGTGCGCGTCGTGCGCGAACTTGAACGGCTGGCGTCGGAGCGCGGCACGCCCCAGATCATTGTCAGCGACAACGGCACGGAACTAACCAGCGGCGCGGTGCTGCGCTGGGCCATTGACCGGGTTGCCTGGCACTACATCCAGCCCGGCAAGCCGGTCCAGAATGCTTTCATCGAATCCTTTAACAGCCGGCTGCGAGATGAATGCCTCAACGAACACGTGTTCGTCAGGCTGAGTGAAGCCCGTGAGATCATCGAGGCGTGGCGCCACGACTACAATCACGTGCGCCCGCATTCCAGCCTCGGAGCTCTGACACCGATCGAGTTTGCAAACCAGCAAGGGGACGGGCCGCTTGAGCCAGTTTGGGGCTCCGCGGCCGTCCCCTTGCTCAACCGCCCCACCCGGGGCATTACTTCAACCGACTCTACTTATAACTGCGGGTAAATCGAAAGGCAAGCCATAAGGAATCTCCGATTTTGCCGTGTCGGCGAGAGCCCCCTGCCCTGCCTCGAAAACGTTCGATCTAACTGCCATCTTACCTTTTCGAAGGCGATGCCACCGTGGCAGATCTTTTCGAGCAAGCACGCAGTGGGCGAAAGCCGGGCGACGGCGCTCACGCGATCAAGGGTAAAGCGCCCGGTAAGCAGGAGCGATCGGCCTCTGACTATTCGCTGCCTGACTGACCCGCGCCGCCATCCGTGACTCACGCGGAGCACAAATTAGTTCGGTCGTAGCCTGTGGTAAAGCGGCAGCCTGATGAATCGGCAAGGGCCTGTTACCGCTGCGAGAGGTTTCTGTCCCCAACAGCCAATATCATCAGGACGGATTGCTTTACTGCTGCTCTGCCGCGAGAACGTTACTCGCCGGAAGGCACTGAAGTTGCGCATCTACTACGCCTACCCGGTTGCTACCTACCAGTGCTTTAAAGTCGCTCGCGCTAATCTGGACCGGCGGATATTTGTTGATGCGCTGCACTGCATTGAGATCCGCAATCCCCTTCACGGTCAGAGAGAGCTGCTTCTCGCGAACGGTAATCGTGCACTTATGCTCCAGCTCATCTTCCAAATTGCCATTTTTCTGAACTACGATTGCGGCAAGCGGCGCTCCATAAGAGAGGCTTACATGTTTGATATCGAATTGATTTTGGCAATTCTTTGCGATCCAGAGTATCTGATGATATTGCTGGCAGAAGCGGCTTTTCAGACAGGTACTAACTTCGGTCCAATCGCCGGAGTGTATTAAGTGATGTTTCGTAAGCGAACCAGAATCACTCAGATCGATTACCTGCGTCGCTCGCCCTACAATGTACGACCCATCACAGATCCTGATTCCGTTCGTCGCATTTCCGAAAAACCGATCGCAGTCGTGAGAATGAATCAACTCGCTGAGCGGATCGCGGTTAGTCCTGAACGAAAAGCCCTTAGGACTTACGGTTATCTGTCCGCCGCTCTTCCACAATGTCGCAGCAACCGCAACCGCTAAGATGATCAGCCAAGCGAGTCCGCCAATTGCTGCTACCCAGCCGTCGCGAGTTTTCATTTTCCCCTCCCTTTTCGAGCGATCCGGAATTTCAGTTTACCACTGATGTCAACCAAGCCCTTCTGGGTATTTAGAATCTTCAGCAAATAGTGCGCCACACGGAGCTAGAACCCTGAGTTCAGTTCTCAGCCAGAACCGTAAAGTCTACTTGGCACTCGTACAAGGCTGCGAGTAAGCACGCTTAGCAGGTGCCTGCTTCTCCGTGGAGCGGTACGAAAGCGGAGGTTGACTTGTCCAGCAAACATAAGCTGGTCGGGCTGGTCAAGAGGTGCACGCGACGAAGCCGGCGCTGCGATTATCCTGCGACCGCACAAAAGGGCCGCCGCGGCCGCAAGGGACGCGCAAAATTTGTCGAGGGGGCGGCGAGAGCCGAACAGTCAACTAGAACTGATATATCAGTTCCAGCTTCGATATATAGTCAAAACTTTCGTTAGTCAGATTCGGGTTCTGATTATAAATACCGGCGATCGTGAAGCGGGCGAAGGCACCGTAGAGCAGACCACGAGCCGCCACGGCCTGGAGAGAGTTGCCGGGGATAATATACTCGGCAAGATCCGACTGAATCTGAAGCGCGGAGCCGAACTGATTGTTGCCGGGAGAAGAATTGTCAAAGGTATAACCGAGCTCAGGGGTAACGGTGGTGTGTCCCCTGGGATTGAGGATAACACCGAGAACGCCGCCGATTTCGTCGTTGGCAGAACCTTTGATACCGGGAGTTGGCGTGAGTCTGTCCGGCGCCAGCAGAATACCCTCGTTGAGCAGTGGTGCATCGAACTGCTGAGAGGCGGTAACGAAGTGCCTGGTCGCGCCGAAGATATTGAAATAGGGCCGGACTTTACCGAGTTGATGCGTGGTTTCGAACGCCAGGAACTGTCCGTTGCCCTGCGATTCGTTGCCGGTGTTGCCGAGCGCCCGCAGAGTGAAACCTTCCTCGCCGATCGAACGAGTGACCGACAGACCCCAGAAGAAGCGATTGAGATTCTTGGGATACTTGATAGTCCGCGGATTATCGTAGCTGGCGATAAACGTGCCCTCAACAAAGTAGTTTCCGATATCGGCGTCGGACTCGATGCCGGTCAGGTTCTTGCGGTCTTCCTGCTTCTGGAGGGGTTCGAGTCCGCCCTGGGTCTCACCGCGGGTCAGAAAGTAGACGATATTGAGGTTCGACCAGTTACTAAATTCGATGTTGTTTTTGGAGACCGCGAAACCGTCGACTATGTTGTTGAGTAGTATTCCGTTCTGAAAGGAAAGTGGGAAACGGCCGACGACCAGCTTGAGGTCGAGCGGGTATCGGTCTTGCGGACTCAACCAATTCAGAACCTGGCCCTCGTACCATAGTTCGGAAGGTTCGCCGCCTTCGCGCACGGTTCGGGCGGTCCATCCACCGCCGGGATAGATTTGATATACGGTCGGCCGCAGCAGACCACCGTCGATTGGCAGGAATTGCGCATGAATCCGCTGGGTCGAAGTGAGCTGAAGGTTTACTTCGAGGTCAAGCGACGGCGCCATCAATGAGCGAAAGAGGTGTTTATACTGAAGCTGCGGCGGGGTCTTAACCTGTTCAACGAGGGCCTGATAGCGGACGAAGCCGTTAACATCGAGAACCGGAGTGACCTGCTCGCCGAACAGCGTAAATGGGAGGCTCCAGACCTGACCGGGCGACAGCAAATTGGGACGTCCGAACAGCGTGAATGCCCGAGCGTTCGCCGGGACAAGGAAGAGCAAGGCCGAAAGCAGTAGACAGAATCGTTTCGCCTTCATCGGCAGGTAATTCGCGCCAAACATCATGATTTTTGCGGTCACGCTAGTCTGAGCCTCAACCGTTCAGCGCGATCGTGGAGTGGTAGGTATAGATATCGTTCGTCCGAATCATCGGGCGAATCTTCCCCAAACCGATGGCATTTACGAAGTGAGACGGCAGATTGCGAAAGCGCAATCGCACCCGTAGCTGGAGCGGGCCTTTTACACCGTTGGGAACATCGATTGAGTAATGGGCAGTTCGGGTGGCGAACGGGGGGATACCACGCTTGAAGACCCGCGAATTGACCGCAAACCCCATTAGCGAAACCGGCGTAGTCGCTGGATTTTCGAAGGGCGTGGGACCGATCAGACGGTCAACCGAACTGACGAATTCTGACTGCGTACCTTTGAAATCCTGGAGTATAAAATTCGCTTCGAGGTTTTCGAGATTATGGTCGATCGGCTCCGCACCGGCTTTGACGAGGTCGGCATCGGGATCGCGCAAGTCGCCGTTAGGATCGAGATCTCCGGACACGAACAACAGCCTGCCGTTGGCGTCGTGCACCATGACCTCGACCCAGATTTCACGTTCCGCAATGAAGCCGGTAGGGAAGTTGTGACCGGAGCCGCTGTTGGTAAGCGCAACGGCAACCTTGAGCCTTCCGCCGGGTGCAACCTGTTGCGAGTTGGTGACCTTCATGGTCGCACCGTTGCGAATCAATTCCACCCGCTGCTTATCGAGAAGCAACTCGTGAGCCTTAAAGTCCGCGTCGTCGAGCCCCAACGCGGTCTTGCCGAAATTCGGGATAATCGAATAGTCGGGACCGGTAAACATATGACTGCTGCGCGCACGGATTGGAGCATTAGGGAACAGGTCGGTATCGACAATGGGCCCCTTTACGAAGGGCACCGGCTTACCGGGGACCGGACTCATATGACAGTCTTGGCAAGTAATTCCCTTGCGGGCGTACGGGCTGTTCTTCCATTCCGAATATGCTTCCTCGACATTGGTGCCATCATTGAGGAAGACGTCGTGACATTCACCGCAGAAGCGACCGGTCGTCATGACCGGCCAGTGCCGGGATTTGTGCGGTGATTTGATCAGACGCATAGCCGGATCCTTGGGCGCACCCGGTTCGTCGTAGCCATAATAGGGGCCGTAAACGGTGATCGGACCCTGTCCGGGAATGGGATTATGAAACACCCCGGATGACTGGCCGTCGCGGGTGTGCGCACCATGGCAGACCATGCACGTGACACTCTCGCGCGAGAGTTCGTGACGCTTATCGTTGGGGAGGATCGCGCTTTCACCCGAGGAGATGCCCATCGGGCCATGACAGCGAGTGCAGAAAACGCCGAGCGTGCCGCCGCTGCTTCTGAGGACGAAATTGTTGAACGCGATGAAGACCGGGCTATTCATCGCATAGGCGTGCATCGAAGTCGCCCATTGACGATGCTCGGCGGGATGACAGAATGCGCATTGCGTTGCGCTCAGAAAATCCTTCTGGATTTGTGCTTTAGGAACGCCGGTGGCCGAGGTTTTAATCGTCGAAAGGCGCGTGACGCCCGGAGTATAACCACATCCGGCAAACGCCATCACAGCGAAAAACGCGCTGGCGAACAGCAGCAGTGCCGTCGCTTTTCCTTCACCACCTGTTCGCATACCCCTCACCTAATTACGCGGGTATCCCGTCCCCCCCTTGCCAGCCTGAAGAACAATCGGAGACCTTGCACCGATTGGGAGGAACATCCTCCGCAGCGACGACCCAACTCAAACGCGAGCTAACTTAACAAAATTGACAGGTGAATCAAGATCGGATTGAATTCTTTCTCAATCACGTTGCAACTCATTTGAGATGAAGCCACAGCGAAAAGTAATCGCCTGTAGGCATCTTATCGAGCGCAAGAGCGACGCGTGGTTGACATTTATCTTTACGGGCAGTTAAGCAGGTGTCGTGCTGAACGATTCGAAAAGCGTTTTGTTGGAACCTGACGCGCTCTGGCAACTCCTGAGCCAAATCGTACTGTTCAGCAGCTTTTCGAAGGAGCAGCGGGCTATCCTTCTGCAAGCTCTAGAACGAGAGCCGGGAATGGGCGTGCGACGGTTCGGGGCCGGTGAAGTCGCCTGCCGCAAAGGCGAATACGAGCTCGATTTGTGCATAATTCTGCGCGGCAAAGTCGATCTGTTCGACTACGACACTGACGGCCGCAAGATTAAGGTGGCAAGCTTGGGGGCCGGGAATTTTTACGGAGAATTGGGCGCGCTGGGTGGCCTGCCCCGCACCACCGACGTCGAAGCCACGGAGGAGACCGAGATCTTCTACGTCCCACGGCACGCGCTGAAATATCTCGAGATCAATCCGGCCGCGCGCGAAATTCTCGCCGAGCGCTATCGGGAACGCGCCGTCAGGGTAATCGCGGCCGAGACCGACTTGTTCCGCGGCGTGCCACCGTCGTTCATCGGCGAGCTGATTCCAAAATGCGAAATCCTGCGCTACGACCTGCGTGGCGTTTTTTTGGTAACTCAAGGCGAGATTGGAGACGCGCTCTACATTGTTCGCGATGGATTCGTCCAGGTCGTGCGTGAGCTCGAAGACGGTTCGAAACGGGTATTGGCGTATCTTCGATCGGGTGAATATTTCGGGGAGATGGCGCTGCTCGAATCGGATGTGCGCTATGCAAGCGTGCTGACGGCCGGCAAGTGCGAGTTGATCAAGATTAAAAAGGTGGACTTCCTCGAACTTTGCATGCGCTATGAGAGTGTTGGCGCGGAAGTCCGCGCGGTAATCGAGCGCCGTCACGCGCAGGAAGAAAAGATCACGCCGGAAATTTCGGAACTGCTCGAACGGAGCGGACAGTTGGGCGTGATTCAGTCCGAAGCGCTGCTCGTGATGGACCTTGAGCTATGCGTCAAATGCGATCTGTGCGTGAAGGCTTGCGAAGCACTGCACGGCAAAAGCCGGCTCATCCGCAACGGCATCACGATCGGCAAATATCTGATACCAAGCGCCTGCCGCCATTGCGAGGATCCGAAGTGCATGAACAGTTGCCCGACGGGTGCGGTCAAACGGCGGCCCGAAGGCGAGATTTATTTCCAGTATGATATGTGCATCGGATGCGGTAATTGCGCGATTGCCTGTCCCTACGACAACATCGCGATGATCGACACGCCGACGTTCGATAAGGCACAGGAACGCAAATCCCACATGATGAAGGATGCGGCTTTTTTCAAGCCCTACCCGCTTCCGGCGCATGACGCCACGGCGCCTGGAATGTGGGAGCGGTTGTTTGGCGCAGGACGCAAAACCGAAAAGGCCCGGCGCAAACCGGCTACGGCGGAGGCGTCTCACATACCGAGCGCGTTTCCGATCAAATGCGACCTCTGCGACGGATTGCCATTTATGGGATGCGTACATAACTGCCCAACCGGGGCAGCGATGCGAATCGATCCGACGAGGCTGTTCGAACAGACCGGCGCTGTCAGTGCCGGGACTCGCGTACGCAAAGCCGCGGGCGGAAGCGATTAAAGACGACATCAATGGAAGCCGAGATTCTGGAACCCACCGGACGGCGGCACGCGGCGCCGGTCAGGTCCGTATTAGTGTGGGCGACTATCTGCGGCTTGCTGGTCGTGGTCCTGCACTCGTTGACGCGGGAGGTGGGGCTGCGCCTGGGCGCCTACTGGACTGGGATAATCACCTTAATCTTCTTCCTGGCGGCAAGCTTTTACAGTGCGCGCCGGCGCCTGCCACGCGTTTCCGTGCGATTCATCAGACTGGCTACTCGGTTTCCCGCCGCGGTGGCCAGACGATTGTTGGTGTTCGATCGGCTCGAAACCTGGAGAGCGATTCACATAGCTATTGGAATGTTCGCGCTGCTGCCCTTGTGGTGGCATACGGATTACGCGGTACCTGCGAACACCATAGAGTTGCTGCTCGAACTGGTGGTGATATTGCTGGTGTTGAGCGGCCTGCTTGGAACTTTCGTGCAGGATATTCTCCCAGACAAGTTGCGCCACAGTCCGGAGCATGAGGTCCGGGTCGAAGACGTCGAAGCCGAGCTCGATAATCTTTATGTCAAGGCGGAAGAGGCGATTCTGGGCCATTCCGAGCAACTGGTCGCCGCGTATCTTTATAATGTCCGGCCAATCCTCGCGGGCAACCCGCCGACCCTGACGATGCTTTGGGCGGCGTTCCGCGGCTCGGATCCGGCGCCGGCGCTATGCCAGATCGCCCGCAGCGCGGGAGAAAGTCTCGGCCCGGATTCATCGACCTATAACGGAGTGGTGGACCTGGCTGAACGCAAGCTACGGCTTGAACAGAACCGCTTTAGCCTTCGGCTCAGCACCAGATGGCTGAGATTCCATCTTGGACTCGCCATAATTACCGCCATACTGATCGTTTTCCACGTGGCGGGAGTCTTGTACTTCAGAGGCCTATGAGACTGCGGTTATTGTGGATAGCTGGCGGGCTTGCGGTCATTTTGATCTTCGCATTCACGCTGGGCAGACGACGCAGTTACGAGCCGCACCCGCTGCTCGCGGCACATGCACAGTTAGGCAACCGCTGCGCGAGTTGCCATGAGCCGTGGCACGGGGTTACCAACCAGGCCTGCATAAACTGCCACGGCGATTTCGCCGACAACAATCCTCATGGCGACTTTGACGTAACCGATCACAAGCAGGGATTGTTGCCGGGCAAGAAGCTGGTGGTGTTTTCCGACAACCTGGAGTGCTTGACCTGCCACACGGAACATCGCGGACGTTTCGTAGACGTCAAGGCTACCGCCGCGTTCGCCTGCACCTATTGTCATGAGCATCCGGCGATCGACAAGGTCGCAAAGCACATTGTGCCGGTGATGGCGCGGTCAAAGACCCCGAAGCATTTGTTCAGCAATGTCTTCAATCACTTCGAGCACGAAGGTTTGATCTCGCTCGAAGATCCGCCGCGCCCGGGCAACTGCCAAGCCTGCCATTACGTGCATGCCACGCCCCCCGGCAAATCGGAAATGATGGAGATCAAGTGGAGCGGATGCGCGGGCAGCGATTGCCATGTCAAGCCACAAGACCAATATCTGCAATTGCCGGCTTCGCTGGGACCTTCGCCGAAGCTGATTCCCTATTCCAGTGCGGTAAAATTTCAGTACATCAATGCGGTCTTCACGCATTCGAGCGAACATTTGCGCTCCGCCTGCAAGGACTGTCACCTGGACATGGCCAAGAGCAAGAACCCGGACGATGCCGCGTCGCTGGCGGTGAAGCAATGCTTTACCTGTCATGCGCATCAAGCGGCGACGATCGCGGCGGCCTCGGCTAACGCTTTATCTAGCGGCACGGCGAACGCGGCAGAGACTGCGCTCGATCCGGAAAAGCGCGTGGTTCAGTGCGGCGAATGTCATCTGTTCCACACCTACGGCCCGATTCCGACAAAGGACTTTCCAACACCGGCGCCGGAGTTCCCACCCCATGCGAAGCCCGGACTGAGTCTCACGTTATATGCACTTAGCTTGAAGAGCGGGCATCACGCCGTGACGCTGAGTATAAGTCCGGTGGAATTTTCACCGTGGTGGATAGGTTTCGGCGCGTTGGGGATGCTCGCCCTGGGTATCTTCGCCTATATCCGGATTTTGCCTGAACAGCCGAGCTTACGGAAAGCGAGAGGCAATGTCGCTCCGCAGCGCCTGCGCGAAGCTCCAGTGCTTGACGACACCTATCAGGCGAGCCTGCGTGGCCTATACATCATCGGCGAGGCCGGCGGCACGGCTTCGATCAATTTCGCGATGCGCTCGGGGCGGCAGGTGATCGACGCCATAGGCGGAGAACTCAAGCGGGCGAAGGGGCCGGTCGAAACGGAAGCCTACGACGTTGCGATTATCGGATGCGGACCGGCCGGTCTGAGCGCAACCGCCGCGGCCAAAGGCGCGGGACTGAATTATGTAACGCTCGAGAAGCTAACACCGGCGAGCACTATCCGCTCATATCCCCGAGGCAAATTCGTGCAGGCGACCCCGATCGATATCGCCGAATATGGCTCGTTTTTCCTCGAAGGCGACAACTCCAAAGAAGGACTGATTGAAGCGTGGGAAAAAATTGTCGGAAAAGCCGGACTGGTTATCAACGACCGCGAGGAAGTTATCGACGTCAAGCGGGAAGAACGTCGCTTCGTGATCAAAACGGCTAAAAACAAGTCCTACAATTCGCGCTTCGTGGTGCTGGCAATCGGGGTGCGTGGAAATCCGCGCAGACTCGGGCTGGCGGGCGAAACGCCGGAGCGGGTCTTCTACAATCTCATCGAACCCGAGGAATTCAAGAACAAGAAAATCCTGGTCACGGGCGGCGGCAACGCGGGCGCCGAGGTCGCGCAGGCGCTGGCCGCCTCGGAACTCGGCAACAAGGTTAGCTATTCCTTCCGCGATGCTTCCTTGACCACGGTGACTCGTGAAAATGCCGAGAAGATCAGCGCCTTGCACCAGGCGCAGGCAATCACGATTTATCCGGCTAGTTCGCTCAAAGAAATCAAGCCAGGGAAGGTAGTGCTGGAACCGGTCAAGGCGAAATCCGGCGCACCTGAGGCGGAGGGAATCGACGATATCATCGAATTGGACAACGACGTCATTTTCGCGATGATCGGTGCGGAACTGCCGACTCGCTTCCTCAAGTCTATCGGCATCCGCATGACGACCAAGCCGCACTAGCGCGGGTTCGTATAACGCCAGGTTCCGGTGTTGCGACCGGGTGATGGCCCGGCGACGCTGCCGCAGCAATAATCAGGTGCGGGACTTGGCTACATCGTCAAGGCACGGAACGATCAAACTGGTCCATCCCGTTTGGTGGCTGGCGCCGAGGCCGCGTCCGTTCTCGCCGTGAAAGTATTCATAGAAGAGCAGCAGATCCTTCCAATGGGGATCCGCGCGAAAGCGCCGGTCGTCGCCGTGACAAGGGCGCGATCCGGAATTCCCGGCGAGGAACAGGCTGCTGAGGCGAATAGCTATTTCGCGCGCGACCTCGAGCAGGTTGAGCATTCGCCGCGAGCCGGTCGGACATTCGACCTTGAGGCTGTCGCCATAGAAGTGATGATAGCGTTCGAGCGCTTCGATAATCAGGTAATTCACAGGAAACCAGATCGGGCCGCGCCAGTTGGAGTTCCCTCCGAACAATCCGCTGTTTGATTCGCCCGGCACATAATCGACGCGATACTCCTGGCCGTCAGATCGGAAAATGTAAGGATCGGCCTCATGCGCGCGTGACAGCGAGCGGATTCCGTAAGGCGAAAGGAACTCGGTTTCGTCCAGCAGGTATTTCAACAACCGCACGAGCCGGTCTCGCGACGGAATCGCCAACAGGTAACGAGTCTCGCCGTCCTTCGTGTCCATGCAGGAAATCTGACTCGCCAGATCGCGGCGATTTTCGAGAAACCAGTTAAGCCGCTTGCTAAATCCATGCAGCGACCCGATTTCGTCCAATTCGAGGGCCTCGACCGCGAACAGCGGAATTATTCCCACCATCGAGCGGATGCGCAGCGGCACGTGCTGGCCGCCGAGCATCAACTGGTCGTAGTAGAAGCCATCTTCCTCGTTCCAAAGACCAGTGTCGCCGAGCCGGTTCATCGCATCGGCAATCGCTACGAAATGCTCGAAAAATTTGGTCGCTGCGTCTTCGTATGCGGGATTTTCGCGCGCCAGATCGATCGCGATCGCGAGCATCGTAGTGCAGTAAAACGCCATCCAGGCGGTGCCGTCCGCTTGCTCGAGCTGCCCCCCGGTCGGGAGCGGCTTGGAGCGGTCGAACATGCCGATATTATCCAGTCCGAGAAAGCCACCGGCGAAAATATGTTTGCCGGTAACGTCCTTGCGATTAACCCACCAGGTGAAATTCAGCAACAGCTTCTGAAAGACACGCTCCAGAAATAACGTATCGCGATGGCCGCGCGGACCGGTTATCTTGTAAACCCGCCAGCAAGCCCACGCGTGGACCGGCGGATTGACGTCGGAAAATGCGAACTCGTAGGCGGGAATCTGACCGTTCGGATGCATGTACCATTCGCGCAACAAGAGCGTGAGCTGGTCTTTGGCGAAGTACGGATCGACTTTCGCAAACGGGATCATGTGAAACGCGAGATCCCACGCCGCGAACCACGGATACTCCCATTTGTCAGGAACCGACATCACGTCGCGGTTGTACAGATGCGACCAATCCGCATTGCGCGCAGTCGCCGGCGTCCGCGGCGGCGGCGGCTGAGACGGATCGCCCTCCAACCAGTCGTCCACGGCGTAATGATAGAACTGCTTCGTCCACAACAGTCCGGCGCACGCCTCGCGTTGTACGCGTTGCTCGTCGGCGGTGAGTGCCTTGGGAATGCGGTCGAAATAAAAGCTGTCGGCCTCCTTGATTCTGTTCGCGAAGATTCGATCGAAGCCGGGTCCGAAGGTTGCCTTCGGCGCTTCCTCTTCGGCGAATAATCGCAGTCGCACGGATACGCTGCCGTTTGCCGGAACTTCAAAACGGTAATACGCAGCCGCCTTGGTGCCCATACGCTCCGGATTAACTGCATCGGCCTTGCGCTCGACAACGTATTCGTTAAAGGCGTCTTTGACGTAGGAAGACCGATTGGATACGCCGTAGAGCTTCGCGAAGTTGGTTTCATTGTCGGCGAAGAGGAAACCGGCAGACCCTGCGATCGGTTCCGCCTCGAAGCGAAATCCGCCCAACGACGGATGCCGAGCGGCGACGCCGCTTTCGTGCAGTTGTTCAATGGTTGGTTTGGACCAATAGCCCTCGCCCTGCCGGCCCCATGACCAGGTATTGCGAAACCAAAGCGACGGCAGCAAATGGATCGGCGCGGCTTGCGGACCGCGATTGAAAATCGTCAGACGGATTAGAACGTCGTTGGGCGATTCCTTTGCGTATTCGGCGAATACATCGAAATAACGGCTGTCGTCGAAAATGCCGGTATCGGCTAATTCGAATTCGGGATCGTCCTTGCCGCGGCGCTGATTCTCGTCAATCAGACGTTCGTAGGGAAATGCCGCCTGTGGGTATTTGTACAACGCCTTCATATAGGAATGAGTAGGCGTCGAATCGAGATAGAAGTAGTATTCCTTTACGTCCTCGCCGTGATTACCCTGAGGCCCGGTGACCCCGAACAACCGCTCCTTCAAAATCGGGTCGTGTTCATTCCATAGCGCTACGGAAAAGCAAAAACGGCATTCGCGATCGCATATCCCGAGCAGTCCGTCCTCGCCCCATCGATAGACGCGGCTGCGCGCATGATCGTGCGGAAAATAATCCCAGCAGTTGCCATGCTGCGAATAGTCTTCACGGACGGTTGCCCACTGTCGCTCCGAACGGTACGGACCCCAGCGCTTCCAGTTCCTGACCCGCTCGGCGTCTTCCGCCAGTCGCTTAACTTCAATCTCTGAATCGTTCCGTCGCGCCATCTTTGAAACCAGTGCCTCGATTCCCTGTACAGTAACCGGGCCATCCGAATTCGGCCAATGCTCAAAAGCGCCGGGGCGGACAGGCGCTGGCGAGCCGGGCACCATACTCCTCGCCGAAGCCCGGCGCCTTTTCCGAAAATAGTGGATATGGCGCGCGCATCCATCGGGACGGGCGCGGAACGCTCTCCAGCCGCGTGGCAGTACCCATCGAATTTTATGATGCTGCCGAGCAATTGCCGCGAACCAGCTGCGGGTAGTTACTTACGTAATATGACCATCGGCGACCGCGCGGATCGCTCATCGCATATCAGTGCCGTCGGCACCACCGTCTCCGAACTATCTATGTAATCTGTCTCCATTGGCGACCGTCGCGCCGCAGCAGTTCGTCGGCGTCGTGCGGACCCCAGGTACCGGAGGCGTAATTCGGGAAATTCCGCGGTGGCAGCGCCTTCCATACGTCGAGCAGCGGTGTCACCACCGACCATCCGGCCTCGACCATGTCGCCGCGCTGAAAGAGCGTCGCATCCCCGATCATGCAATCGTGCAGCAAGGTCTCATAGCCCGTACTGGGCGCAGCGCCAAAGTAATCCGAGTACTGAAAGTTCATGTCGACACTCCCGAGCTGCATCACCGGACCCGGAAGCTTGGCGCCAAAGCGCACTGAGATGCCCTCGTTGGGCTGGATGTACAAAACCAGCATATTGGGCGAGAGGCGATCGACCGAAGTCTTGCGAAAGGGCAGAAATGGCGCCTGCCGAAACTGTATCGCGATCTCGGTTACACGCTTCGCCATGCGCTTGCCGGTGCGCAGATATATCGGAACTTCGGCCCAGCGCCAGTTATCAATCTTGACCTTCAGCGCCGCGAACGTATCGGTACTCGAGTTCGGCGCAACGTGCGGCTCTTCGCGATACCCGGTTACCCGTTCATTGTCCACCGTACCGTGTCCATACTGTCCGCGCACCGCATGTGTCAGAACGTCCTCTGGAATGAGAGGTTGAATCGCATGGATAATTTTTGATTTTTCATCGCGCACGGCTTCGGCTTCGAATGATATCGGCGGCTCCATGGCCACCAGCGCGATCAACTGCATGATATGATTCGGGATCATATCGCGGAGCGCACCGGCTTCATCGTAGTAACCGCCCCGCTGTTCCACGCCAACGGTTTCGGCCACGGTTATCTGCACATGGTCGATATACCGGCGATTCCAGATCGGCTCGAAGATACCGTTGCTGAAGCGGAACGCCATGATGTTCTGGACAGTTTCCTTACCCAGGTAATGGTCAATCCGATAGATCTGGGGTTCGTCCAGCACGGTCTGGATCTCGCGGTTGAGTGCGCGCGCCGATTCGAGATCGCGGCCAAACGGCTTCTCGATGATCACGCGGCGCCATTGTCCGTTTTCCTCGTTCGCCAGTCCGGCGGCGCCCAATTGTTTGACAATTTCACCGAAAAACCGTGGGGCGGTCGCCAGATAGAACAGGCAGTTACCCTTGGTCCCGCGCTCGGCTTCGACCTGCTTCAACATATCGCGCAGCCGGGCGTACGCCTGAACGTCGCCGAAATCGCCCGTCAGGTAGTATAAACGCTTGCTGAACCAGTCCCACGATTCCGAGTCGACTCGGGTGGTCGCAAACTCCTGGATATCGCGACCCATACTCTCGCGGTACTCGTCGGTGCTGAGCGGCCCCGACGACACTGCAATTACTGCAAATTCGTCCGGCAGCAGATGATTCTGCTCGAGGTTATACAGCGCCGGTATCAGCTTGCGCTTGGTCAAGTCTCCACCGCCGCCGAAAATCACCATGATGCATGGGTCGCCGCGCCGGCCTTCTTCTTCGATGGACATGTCGGTTTCGTTCGCCATCACCCAAACCTTCTTGCTGTTGTCATCGCCCCTGGAGGCCGCGATTGCCCGGCGACCCCCCTCCTCAGAAACCCACTTCCCGGCTTGCGATCCATTTGCGCGCCATGGCCTCGCCTGTGGCCGAGCGCCGATCACGCGCGCCGCGTCACCTGCGCCTTTGCGGCCGCAACCACGTGTTCCACCGTGAAGCCAAATTTCTTCTGCAATTCCTTTAGCGGTGCGGACGCGCCGAACGTGCTCATTCCAATTACGGCGCCATCGGCGCCGGCATATCGGCTCCATCCGAAGGTCGAGGCCTGCTCGACGCACACCCTCGCCGTGACCGCCGCGGGAAGAACGCTCTCGCGATATTCCGGGCTCTGCTGCTCGAACAGTTCCCACGATGGCATGCTGACGACACGCGCCTTGATTCCTTCGCCTTTGAGCTGCTCGTACGCGTCAACCACAAAAGATACTTCGCTACCGGTCGCTATCAATATAACCTGCGGCTTGCCGTCGTCCGCATCGGCCAGTACGTAAGCACCCTTCTCGACCATCGGCGCCGCGTACTTCGTTCGATCCACCGTGGGCATCGCCTGGCGGCTGAGAATCAGACAAACCGGCATGTGACTCTGCTGCATGATCACTCGCCACGCGTCCACGATCTCATTGGCGTCGCCAGGGCGCAACGTGATCAGCCCCGGAATCGCGCGCAGCGATGGCAGATGCTCGACTGGCTGATGAGTGGGCCCGTCTTCGCCTACACCGATCGAGTCATGCGTGAAGATGAACGTGGTTGGTATCTCCATGATCGCGCTGAGGCGCAGCGTCGGCCGCAGATAATCGCTGAAAATCAGAAACCCGGAGCCACAACCTCGAACCTTGCTCAGCGCCAGTCCGTTGAGAATCGCACCCATCGCGTGCTCGCGTATGCCGAAATGGAGGTTGCGCCCCGCGTAGCTCCCTGACTCGAAATCACCTGCGCCTTCGAAAGTGAGGCGGGTCTTGGTCGAAGGCGCCAGATCGGCCGAACCGCTAAGCAGCCACGGCACGTTCTGCGCTAGCACGTTCAGCACTTTGGCCGAGGCCTCGCGGCCGGCCACACCCTTGGCGTCCGGACTGAAGACCGGAAGATTGCGATCCCATCCGGCCGGTAGTTCGCGCTGCTGCATCCGCTTGACCTGATCGGCCAGGTCGGGATATTTTTTCCGGTATTCCTCAAACCGTGCCGCCCACGCCGTTCTGGTCTCGCGTCCGCGCTTGCCGACGCCGTCGGCGAAATGTTCGCGCACACCGTCGGGAACCAAAAACTTGGCGTCTTCCGGCCATCCGTAACCACATTTGGTCAGCTTGATTTCTTCTTCGCCCAGCGGCTCGCCGTGTGCGCCGCTGGTGTCCTGCTTGTGCGGTGCGCCGTAGGCAATGTGACTGTCGACGATGATCAGCGTCGGCCGATCCGTGGTGTGCTGGAAAGTTCTGAAAGCACGCTCTAGCATTTCGAGATCGTTGGCGTCGCCCACGCGCGTCACATTCCATCCGTAGCTGATGAATCGCGTAGCCACGTCGTCGCTGAAGGCCAGCGCTGTGTTGCCCTCGATAGTGATGTGGTTGTTGTCGTATATCCAGCAGAGATTCGAGAGCCCGAGATGCCCGGCGATCGATGCCGCTTCGTTCGAGACGCCTTCCATCATGCAGCCGTCACCGCACTGCGCGTACACGTTGTAGTCGAAGATCTCGAAGTCCGGCCGGTTGAAGTGCGACCCCATCCACTTGCCCGCCATCGCCATTCCAACGCTGGTCGCGACTCCGTTGCCCAGCGGACCCGTCGTCGTCTCGACCCCGGAGGTCCATCGATACTCCGGATGCCCCGGGCATTTGCTGTCGAGTTCCCTGAAGCGCTTGATATCGTCAAGCGTAACAGAAAGCTCGCCGAGTCGCTCGTATTGCGGATCCACCGCCTTGACCCCCGACAAATGAAGCAGCGAGTACAGCAGCATCGAGGCGTGGCCCATCGAGAGGACGAACCGGTCCCGATTGGGCCAGATCGGATCCTCGGGGTCGAAGCGCAGGATTCGTTGCCACAGACAGTAGCTTACCGGCGCCATCGCCATCGGCGTTCCAGGATGCCCCGAGTTGGCCTGCTGAACCGCATCCATCGAGAGCGTCCTTATGGTGTTGACCGCGAGCGAATCTAGTTGCGCCTGCGTCACGATTTATTCCTCCCCCTGTCCTATCGCGCCACCAACCGCTGCGGTCGAACTCCGCCGTCGACGCATATCGTCAAGCGACGCCTTGGCAGCTGCCGGCGGGCAGATTAATCACTGCGGCCGCAGCATATTACAACCCATCGAACAACAATTGGCGGCAGCTAATGCGCGCCGTCGTCGGCCGTAACGGTCCGATCAACGCCGATTGTGCTTACGTACCATCGATTTCTATGCGTTCATAGGGCGGTTTCGATTCGCCTTGTCGTAGTTAATTGCCGGAGCTGCAGCGCCGCCAATACCTTCAAAGGTTTATAGTCCGCAATCATGAGTTCGCTCGCTGCGCTTACATCCGGTTGGCGTTTTTGGCCGACCGGACATTTACGCGGCAAAGTCCCGCCATCGATATGCCACCGATAAATTTTTGCCAGTTCATCGTACGGTAAGCGCCGAACGTTTTGAATTGGCTAATTCCCGAATTGACCGAAATTATCGCGCACTTGTCCTATCGTCGAAACTCCCACCGCGGCCGGACCGAATTGGGCTTATTCTTTGCTCTTCCAGATGCCAATCGGCGCCTTTTCATATTAGTTTAGAGAGCCGACATTCAACCGTGCTTTTCGCCTCGAGGCTGGTGGCAGAGGGCTGGCGGATCTTTTGGAGGGCACTCGTGACTTATCGAACCAAGGCTTTAGGCTTACTGCTCCTGTTGGTCGCCGTTGGCAATGGATTACTCGCATACACCGATTACCACGAATTCAGCGGCATGCTGCGGCGGGAAATTCACTACAAGATCCGTTCGATCGCTTTTACCGCCGGCACCTTACTGAGCCCCGAAGCTCTCGCCACAATTCGCACACCCGCCGATCGGAAGAGCGCCGATTATGCCAAAATCGTTAAAACCCTGCGCCAGGTCCGCGACGCTAACCGCCGTGAAGACACTTACGTCCAACGCATCTTCACGTTGTCGGTTTCCTCGCAGGATCCGCGTGCGCTCCAATACGGCGTCGACACGGCCGAGAGCATCGCGAACATTCATCAGGTCGGCGACATTTACCGCCTCGGCGGAAGCCCGGTCATGGGTGGCCTGGCAAGTCTCCTGCCGCACACCCATGTCGCCTACGAAGCCTGGAACCGGTTCAAGACCGCATACGGGCCCATTTACGACCATAACCGGAAATTGGTAGCTGTGGTCGCCGTGGTTGACAGCGAACCCCTTTACGGCCCGCTGCACGAACTGCGGCCCCGGATCTTGATCCCGTTCGGAATAAGCCTGCTTCTCGCCCTGATTTTCGGCACCATCCTGGCCCAGCGCGTCACCAGACCGCTCTACGAGATGCGCAAAGTCATCGACTCGATCGCACGTGGCAACTTCGAAACGAACGTTCCGCAATTTCCCGGTGGCGAGTTCGCCGAGATGTCCAAGTCCTTAACCACGATGGAGGCCGGATTACGCGAACGTGACACGGTCAAGAACGCCTTTTCCGGCTACATTTCGCACCAGGTGCTCGACGCCGTGTTGTCCTCCGGCGGAGTCTCCAGCCTCAGCGGCGAGCGTCGGCGGATCACGGTTTTGTTCGCCGATATCCGAGGCTTCACCACACTCTCCGAAACTATGCAGCCAGAAGACGTGGTCCAGCTCCTGAGCGATTTCTTCGACCGAATGGTGGACGTTGTGATGCGCAATCATGGCACTATCGACAAGTTCCTCGGCGACGGCATGATGGCGATCTTCGGAGCACCGCTCGCGGACCCCTACCAGGAGGAGCATGCCGTCAGGGCCGCACTCGAGATGCAGGCGGAATTGCGCACCCTTCGCGAAAAGTGGCAAGCCGAGGGCCGTCACCCATTTCGCATCGGCATCGGGATTAACTCCGGCAACGCGATCGTCGGCAATATCGGCTCGAAAGAACACATGGAATACACGGCGATCGGCGATACGGTAAATCTCGCCTCGCGCCTGGAATCGGAGAGCAAAACCGTCGGCGTCGAAATCCTGGTTAGCGAAAGCACCCACGACGGCACCCGACCGGTCTTCAAATGGAAGGACGCCGGCGCCCTCCACGTCAAGGGACGCGAAGAAGCAGTGCAGGCCTATTCCGTCGAGGGAATCAACGAACTAAAGGTCGCATCGCCATCTGCGCCAAGCGACGGGCGCACCGGCTGAGCGCGATTCTCACGCGACCATAATCGCCCCCAGGCTATAACTGCCCGAACGCAGCGAATTCGGTCCTCGCCGCTAAATCGCACGCTCGGTCCATCACCCGGCTTACGGCCGCGCGACAGTTACCATCCCTACCTCGCGCCGCCGCTACCCGAACGTTGATATAGCAACGCCCCATAGCAACGCCGCCCATAACAACGGTGGAGTGACTGGCGCCTGCGCGTCGTCACGGAGCTGGTCGCAGCCCGGTTTCGAAAGCCGATCCGCTTACTTCGCGAGCGACCTTATGTACGCCATTAGATCCGCAACCTGCGTACCCGAAAGCTTGTCTGCGTAAGCCGGCATATGGCTCGACTTGCCGACGGCCTTTCCGCCTTTCTCGATTATCTCTTTGATGTAATCGTCGGACAACTTGGCCATTGCGGCCTTGTTGGTCCAATCCACCAGTGGCTTGGTTACGCCGATTACTGCTAGCGCGGGTCCATTGCCCTTGCCATCCATGCCATGGCATTTTGCGCAATGTTTCTTAGCGTACTGCATACCGCTCTGAACGTCCGCTCCGAATGCCGGGCCAGCTAAAAGCCCAACGGCTAGGATCGCTGCAAGTGCACGGAATTTCATCAGGATTACGACCTCCTCAACCGCGATTAGGTTAATCGATAAGACCACGCGGGTCCAGCAGCTTGGGCGAGCAGACCGGTAAAATGTCGAGTAGTCCCAGGTTTCTCCGCATGGTCGCCCGCTGGTCCGATTCCTGCGCGATATCGGCCGATACCTACGCGCCTGCCGAATGCGTTAAGATGCGCCGCACAAAATGCGACGTGTATTCAAGCCAATAGTTACTTTCCACCGACCGATGTGCAGACGGATTTCAAATCCCCGCAAAACCTCCGTCGGTCGCCAACCTGTAGCGGCCGCCCAGTCAACGTTCCAACTCGGCGAAATTCTCGACGCCCGCGGTTAACCGACCGTGACTTCGGCAGCAAATATGCGTCGCCGCATTTTCGGCCGCCTCGTGGGTGATATCGCGGCGCTGATCGTATTCGCCATCGCTGCGACGATTTTTCTGTCCCCGATGGTCTTCGGCGGCTTTACGAAATTCGCCGTGGGCTCCAACCAAAGTAACGACCCGCAGATTTTCATGTGGGGTCTTGCGTGGTATCCGTACGCCCTCACCCACTGCCTGGACCCGCTCTTCACTACGCTGGCCTTCGCGCCGTCGGGCTATAATCTCGCATGGTCAACCACACTACCCGGCCCTGCTTTGGTTCTGTGGCCGCTCACTCGTTCCTTCGGCCCGTTGTTCTCGTTTAACCTGTTATCTCTGCTCATCCCGATTCTGAGCGCCTATGCTGCCTTTGCACTGTGCCGCCAAGTCTCCAAGGCGCCACTTGCTTCGATTGTCGCGGCTTGTTGTACGGGTTTTCGACCTATCAGCGAATCGAGGCCGACCATCTTAACCTGGCGCTGAGCTTCATTCCGCCGCTGCTTGCACTGCTGTTTTTGCTGCGAATGGATTCTCGAATCGGCGCGATACGCTACGCCCTTCTGCTGGCGCTATGCCTGGTCTTCCAATTCCTGATTTCGCCCGAGATTTTTACCACGTCGGTTCTCTTCGGCGCGATCGCAATTGCCCTGTGCGCATGGCTCGGCGGCCAGGATTTGCGAACGCGCTTGCGCATCACGGTCCGCGAAAGCCTAGCCGCGATCGCGCTCGCCGTCATTTTACTCAGTCCCTATGTCGTCAGGTTCATCCCGTCGCCCTTCGGAATCTCGCCAATTTACAACCCCGCGCATTGCTCGAGCGATCTCCTCGGCTTCGTGATACCGACCTTGGCCAGCCTCGCCGGGCATCTCAAAATCGTGCCCCTCCTCGCAATCCGCATCGGATTCGGATGCGAGCCAGCCGCCTATCTTGGGCTCTTGCCGTTAATCGTCATCGGGCTGGTGCTGAGTCCCCGGCTACAGCCGGCCGCCTTTGCGCGCGAACGGTTCCTCGCGCTGATGCTGGCTGGAATAATCGTGCTCTCGCTCGGACCGGTTATTCACGTCGCCGGCACCGCTGTGGCGCCGTCGATCTGGCTCGCCGCGTTATTTTTCCCGATCGTCAACAACGCCTTGCCCGCCCGCTTCGTGCTCTACGCCTTTCTCGTCCTCGGCGTGATGACCGCGCTATGGCTGAGCGACCTACGCCGCAGCGCCGCCACGCGCTTGCTGGTTGCGGCCATAGCCGTGCTCTCGGTACTGCCCACTCCGGTTCCGGCGGCCGATGCCACCCTCCCCTTTTTCAATCAGCAGATTTACCGGACTCATTTGTTGCCGAACGAGACCGTTATGTACCTTCCCTTCGGGTACAACGGCGAGGCGATGAAGTGGCAGGCGCAGAGCGATTTCTACTTTCGCGTCGCCGGCGGCTATCTGAGCGTGATTCCCCACGAGTACGCGGGCTGGCCAATTGTCCCGGCGCTGCTGGCGGAGGAGCCCTACATTCCCGGATACGCCGATCAATTTTTGGCCTTTCTTGGCGCCCACCGAGTAACTGCGGTGATTGTTCCGGAGCGCGATTATGCGGGCTATGCGAAACTATGTGCGACCCTCTCGGCGACCTCCGAGCGTGCCGGCGGGGTCCTCGTCTTCCGCTTGAACCCGGTCACCCTCGCACCCTTTAGCCATGCGACCGCCGCTGAAATGGACACACGCCACGAGCTTGCACGCTTCGAAATCCTGCTCGGCGCCGCCCGCGACTATCTGGCTAAAGGCTATCCCTATGACGATCTGAGTCCGTTCGCGGCTGTGCGGCTCGGGTTACTCGATGCGACCATCGCCGGCGCGCCCGCGCGCTCGCAAACCGCTGGCTTTCCATTCGTGCGCGCCGCGCGCGGCAGCGCCGCGTTTCAGGCGATCGCCCGATTTCTGGTTGCGCATCGCATGATCCGCGAACGGCTGGCCGTCGAACTCGGACCACTCCCGGCCACCCACGCGACCGCCAGCGGAATCTGGCTGGGACCCTGGAACGATGGTTCGATCGCGCTCGGCGTCACCGCGAGTCCGACGGCTGCGGCGCACCTGATCGCGCGCTTCGGCGCGCGCGCCGACACTGTCTATTACCCCTATCCGATGCCCTATCGCGGGCGGCCGGATTCCTCCGACGATTCACAGATGTTGCTGATGACCTTCAAGCCGGCAACGCTGCACACCCTTCATTAATTCCTAAGCGCTAATCGCTTCGCGCCATGCCCGCAAAACGGCGCGGGCGGCGACTGTTTCAGCCGCCGCCCGCGCACGTCGTTCAACTCATTGCCGGCGAACTATCGCCGCAGAGCTCCGTCAGCTCTCCGGATTGATCACCGTGTAGAGCGTCGAATTGCCCCGCTGGACCAGCAGCAATGCCGACTTCTTGTCTTTCTGAGCAACCCTCGCGAGACTCGCGAACTCGTCCGCCGAGGTCACCTTCTTGTGATTGATCTCCAGCACCAGATCGCCCGACTGCAGGCCCGCTTCGGCCGCTGCGGAATCGGGCCGCACGCTGCGGATCACGACCCCCCTGGCCTTATCAATATGGAGCTGCTGCGCGATTTCCGGCGTGATGTCCTGCACTTGCATGCCCCAACTGGTGCCGGGCAGCTCACTGCCCTGGGCGCTCGCCACTTGCTCGTCCTTAAGCTCGGCAATCTTAGCGGTGATCGTCAGGTGCTTGGTCCCGCGAATCACCTCGATCGGCACTGTCGTGCTGATCGGAGTCGACGCGACCATCTCGGGCAATTCATGCTCATTGTGCACGACCTGGCCGTTGAACTTGATAATGATATCGCCACGCTCGATCTTGGCTTTCGCCGCCGGCCCGTCTTTCTGAACGCCCGCCACTAGCGCACCGGTCGGCGCCGCCAGACCAAACGATTTGGCCAGCGCCGGGGTCACTTCCTGAATCTCTACGCCGAGCCATCCGCGGACCACGCGTCCGTGCTCCTTCAACTGCCTCATTACGCTTTTCGCGAGATCGATCGGAATCGCGAATCCGATACCGGCGTTGCTGCCGGTGCTGCTGTAAATCGCCGTGTTGATTCCGATCACCTGGCCCTTGGTGTTGAACAGCGGACCCCCGGAATTACCCGGATTGATCGAAGCGTCGGTCTGGATAAAGTTGTCGTAATTCCCACCCAGCGCACGTCCTTTGGCGCTCACGATGCCCGCCGTCACGGTCAGGTTGAAACCGAACGGACTGCCAATCGCGATTACCCAGTCGCCCACGTCGGTCGCGTTAGAATCGCCGAGCGACGCCGCCGGTAGCGGCTGGTTGGTGTCGATTTTTATCAGCGCCAGATCGGTCTTCGGATCCTTGCCGATTACTTTGGCGGTAAACTCCCGCTTGTCGAGCAGGGTCACGTGAATCTCGTCGGCGTGGCCGACTACGTGATTGTTGGTCAGGATGTAGCCGTCGGGGGAAACGATTACCCCCGACCCCAGTCCGCGCTCCTTGTAATGGCGCGGGACCTGGCCGAAAAAGTGCCGGAACTGCTCGAATGGATTTCCGCCTCCGCCAAACGGACTGTTGGGTCCGAACGGAGAAGCGCCCGGCCCGCCGGATCCGCCGCCGCCTTGTTCGTCACCGCCCGGCCCATCGAACGGAAAGCCCGAGGTCTTGACCTCCTGCACCACAGCAACGTTGACCACCGTCGGCATCACGCGCTTGACCAGCGGCGCAAATGACGGCAGCGCAACCGCCGGTTCATTGGGCTCGGGCGTATTTGAAGGCGCCAGCTCCTGATGTTTGGCGGGTGGAACCGCTGTTGCCGGCTGCGCCTTATTCTGCGCACGCGCGTCATCCGAGCCCCAGAACGGAAACGCGCCCGCATTTGCAAACGCGACCATTATCCCTAGAGCCACGCCACCCGCAATGGCGGCGACCGTCTTGCTCATGCATTCCTCCTGGCAGTTACGCGCCACCGGCTTCGCGATGACGTTGGTAGAACTCTTTAGCTTTCAGACGACATTCAGCGGACAAAATTCAAGCCGGCCGTCCTCTGACCGGGCGCCCGCCGCTGCGCCAACGCCCCGCATTACCGGTTCCGCGGCGCTCGACCCATCCCTGAAATCGCCGCATAAGTCCTCAAGTAAACCAGAAAATCCGTCGCTTTGATACTTTCACTCTGCCCGCGTCGCCCCGCGCCGCCGGTAAACCGGGCGCTCTCGCCGCCGCTCAAGCGTCCGCCGCTGCGCCGCCGCGGCCGTCGGGCTTCTTGATCGCAAACTTGTCGAGGCGGTATTGCAGCGTCCGATAACTCATCCCGAGCATCTTCGCCGCCTTCGCAATAACCCAGTCCGCCTTCTCCATCGCCTGCAGGATTATGTCGCGTTCCAGATGCTCGAAGTTTATCCCGTCGGCCGGAATCTCGAAGCGGTCGTTGCCGCGTCCGCGCTCGATTCGGCCGGCGCTCTTGCGCGTGAGCACTTCCTGCGGCAAGTCGCGTGGCGTGATCACGTCGCCCTCGCACAGCAGTATCGCGCGTTCGATCGCCGACTCGAGCTGACGCACGTTGCCCGGCCACGAATAGTCGATCAACCGCTCCATCGCCTCGCGGCTGATCTCCTTGACCCGGCCCTCCGCCAGATGGCTGAAGCGGGCCAGCGTGTGACTGGCCAGCAGCGGGATATCCGAACGGCGATCGCGCAACGGCGGCAGCGTAACCGTCACCACGTTGACGCGGTAGTAAAGGTCCTCGCGGAAGCGCTCTTCGGCGACTTCCTCGGCCAGATTATGATTGGTCGCCGCGACTACCCGCACATCGACTTTAAACGATTCGTTGCCGCCCACGCGCCGGACCTCGCGCTCCTGCAGCACGCGCAGAATCTTCGCCTGCACTCCGGCTCCGAGGTCGCCGATCTCGTCGAGAAACAGCGTCGACTTGTCGGCACTCTCGAACAGCCCGATCTTGCGCTCGGTCGCACCGGTGAAGGCGCCGCGTTCATGGCCGAACAACTCGTTCTCGATCAGATTGTCTGGTATCGCCGAGCAATTTATCGCCACGAACGGCCGCGTCCCGCGCGGCGAGAGCCGATGGATTCCGCGCGCGATAACTTCCTTGCCGGTGCCGCTCTCGCCCTGAATCAGCACCGTCGTATTCGACGGTGCGACCTTGCGCACGATCCGGATCACTTCCTGAATCGCCGGGTCCTGCCCGATTATCCCCTCGACTTGCAGCTTGCCCTCCATCTGCGTGCGCAGAATCAGGTTCTCCTGCTGCAGGTTAGACAGTTCCGAAGCCTTGCCGACCGTCATCACCAGCGCCTCGCGGTCGGTCGGTTTGGTCAGGTAGTAGAAGGCCCCGTTCTTCATCGCCTGGACGGCGCTGTCGATCGTCCCATGCGCCGTCAGCACCACCACCTGGGTCGCCGGAAATTGCTGCTTGACCTTGGCCAGCAGTTCTTCGCCCGACATCCCCGGCATCATCAGGTCGGTCAGCACCACATCGAAACGCGACAGCGCAAGCAGTTCGAGTGCGCGCTTGCCAATCGGCGCCTCTTCGACCGCAAAGCCCTCGTCGCGCAACGTGTCGGCGGTTATCTGCCGCTCGAGGTCGTTGTCTTCGACCACCAGTACGGAGGCCTGAGTCATCACTGCTTTTGTACCCCGCCGATCGGAAATGTGAAAGTTACCGTGGCCCCTGGCGCCGGATCGTTCGGACCGATCGTAATCGTCCCGCCATGCTTCTCGACAATCGCCTTCGAGAAAAACAGCCCGAGCCCGATGCCCTCGCGCTTGGTCGTGAAAAACGGCTCGAACACATGCTCCACCAGATGCGGTTCGATGCCCTTGCCGGTATCCGAAAATCTCACCACGAAATTGCCGTTCTCCTGTGCGAACTTGATCCCCAGGACGCCGCCGTCCGGCATCGCCTGGGTCGCGTTGCCAACTACGTTGACGAAACACGTCCGCACCTTTTCGCCATCGACGTTCAGCACCGCCGGCACCTCCAGGCCTTCCTCCTGCACCTCGATCCCCTGGCTCTTCAGCTTGGACTCGGAAAGCGCCAGCACTCCGCCGATCAGGCCGCGCAGATCGATCGGCGCCGGATGTATTTCGATCGGCTGCCCGTAGTGCAGAAAGGTCTGCACCATCTCGGACAGCCGCCGAATCTCATCCTTCATTATGACCAACTGGTGCATGAATTCCTCGCGCCCATTGGACAACTGCGAACCGTAGCGCGTGCGCAACTGATCGAGCGCGAGGCTGATGAAGTTGAGCGGATTCTTGATCTCATGGGCCAGCGCCCCGGCCAACTGCCCCAGCGCCGTGAAACGCTCGAGCCGATTGAGCTCCTGCTCGCGTTCCCGCGCCCGCCGCAACTGCGCCACCATGTCGTTAAAGCTCCGTGTCAGCAGCCCGATCTCGTCGCGCCGCCGCGCCTCGGGCACCGGCTCGAGCCCGCGCGCCGCTATATTCTGCGCCGCATCGGCCACCGCGTGAATCGGCTCGACGTAGCGCTCGGCCAGGATGTACGCGAACACCAGCCCCATCGCGAAAATCGCCAACCCGAGCGACAGCAGCCGCATCCGATAATCGCGCAACGGCTGATCGAAGTCGCTGAAGTTCGCCACCACCTGCACGTAGCCCAGCAGATGGTCCTCGACTTCGACCGGTATGAAGTAAACCGTGCTCTGCGTATCCGGCAGCCCCAGCATCGCCGCCGGCACCGCCACCGGACTGCGCGGATTACTCGCCCGCAACGCCATCAGCGAGCGCACCGTTTCGGGATTCAGCGCCGCGCCGATCAGCTTCGGATTCGAGCTGTTGATGATCAGGTCCTTGCTCGACGCGATCGATACTTCCAGGCCGCTCGTATGCAGCCGCGCGACGTAGTTCTGCAGCCGGTCGCGGTCGGTGGTCCCGACCGAGGTCAGTTCCTGCACGCTAATCTGGATCACGCTCGCGAGGTCTTTCACCTTTTCCTGAGTCGAATTGACGATCACCTCTTCGGCCTTGAGACTGACCATCAATTCGGCTCCCAGCGTCAACGCCAGCAGCCCCACCATCAGCGCGATCAGCTTGGCCTTGAGGTTAAGAGCCGGGAACTCGAAACGCATATCAAAGCGCCCGGCGCGTGCAGCGGCCGCGCTTGGCAAGGTTCAAGTCGCGAAAATTTTCGCTCTCCGCCCGCGCCTTCCCGTCACGCAGCTTCGGCCACCGTGGTCCGCCGGTCACGGCAATCGACTTAAGCTTTGCGCGCAAGCCGCACCAGCTCCCCGAGTTCTTCTGCGCCGGGCGTGGTCTTGAATTTGGGCAAAGCTGGATCCATGAAGTCCCATGGTTGCGCGCTGGACGTCCAGTTGTGCGCCGCCCCTCAAGCGTTCCGCCCTTCAAGCCCAACGGCCCTTCAAGTTGGATCCGCACGGCGTACGCGCGTGAAAATCAACATCCGGGTCGCGTATACGATCACCGTCCCCAATGCGACCATCCAGATCAGATGTTCGAAGCCGCCGAGATAGTGGAACACTTCTGTGATTTGCTTTGCGAACAGATAACCGAGCGAAACTACGATCGGCACCGAAATCACCGCGCCCAGCAAATCGTAAAGCACGAATTTTCCTGCGCTGAAACCGAGCGAACCCGCCGTCAGATAAATCAGCGCGCGCACTCCCGCCAGAAAACGCGCATAAAAAATCGCGAGATGGCCGTGACGATGCATGAACAGCTTAAGCCGCTCGATCTGGGCCTGCGAGGATGGCCGTCCCACCTGGAGGTACGACACCAGCCCAGTGCCGAACCGGCGGCCCATGAAAAACAGCCAGTTGTCTCCCGCCACTACGCCGAGCAGCGAAACCGCCATCGTCATCGGCAGATCGATCACCCCGCGATGCGCCAAAAATCCGCCCGCCAATAGCGCGACATCCTCCGGCAGCGGCAGCCCCAGTCCGCATAGCATCAGCACGCAAAACAGACCGACGTAAGTGAAATGCTCGATATAGATGGAGACCAGACCGGTCAAAATCAGCCCCCGTGACCGTAGCGTGCACGCAATGCCTGGCGAATCTGATCGATCGGCGTACCCTGAGCGAACATCTGCCCCGCCGTCACCGCCTCGCCGACGCATATATCGCAGGTCGCGCCATGGTTGGTGCGAAAGCAATCAAGCAAATTCTTGTGGCCTTCGTTCTGCTCGCACCCGCAATAACAGTCGAGTTGCGCGAGCAAGTCCGGATGTTCGCGCGCCACCAGGTACGCCTGCCTCGTCTCGCCGTGATACAATGCCGGATCCTGCGTCAGGCTCGCACTGGTGCCCGTCGCATCGGCTGCCGCCCGCATCTGCCACGCGCCAAATCCGACGATCACCAGTAACCCGATCACGACCGCGGCGATTACCCACCGTGCGCGGCTCTTCGAAGTTTTTGCCATCGCTCTAAACCTTGTCTCCGACTATAGCATTTCGATCGCTTGCACGCTGCGATGGCGAAAGGCGTACAGCGCTGCCGGCCGATGGGCGCCACGGCGTTTCTCCGGCATCCGCTGGAGCAGACCCATCGCCATGATTCGCCGCCGGAAATTGCGCCGGTCCAGCGGACGCTTCGAGCACCGTCGCGTAAAGCTCCTCCAACTCGGCAAAGGTAAACGTCGGTGGCAACAGGGTGCATGCGATATTGGTGTATTCGAGCTTCGATTTGAGCCGCCGCAGCGCGTATTGCGCGATCACTGAATGATCGTAGGCGAGTGCTGGCAATTGCGCTACCTCAAACCAGCGCCCGCTCGCGTACTTGCCCGAACATGATTTCGCCGCGCCCGCGTCGTCGATCAAGCCCAGATACCCTACTGACACCACATGGGCGTCCGGGTCGCGCGAGGGATCGCCGAAACTGAATAGTTGCTCCAGGTACAGCTCGCGCAGGCTCGCGGCGTCCTCCAACTCGCGCCGCGCCGCCTCGTCCAAGGTCTCGCCCACGCGCACCAGACCGCCGGGAAAGGCCCACTTTCGCGCCGCCGCACCCGCCGTCAATTGAACCAGGTAGCATTTCAGGCGTTCGCCTTCGATCGCGAACATCACCGTGTCGACCGCTACCTTCGGCCGTGCGATTCCAGTCGCACGCCCACGGCCGGCCGCCCCGCTCCCGTGATGCACTGTGGTCTCGACCGCCACGCTAACTCGCCACCCTGACTTGCTATGCTAACTTGCCACGCTATTTCGCGACGCTCACCGGCTCGCACACCGCTCGCCTATCTCGCCCGGCCCGCCTGACCGTCACGCACCGAGTTCGAGCATCCGCTCCAGCGCCCGTTTGGCGCCCGCGCGCACCTCTTCCGGCAGCTCGATTTCGTACCGCAGATTCTCTAGCGAGTCGCGCGTGCCCTCCAGCGTGATCATCTTCATAAAGCGGCAGAGCTTGCACGCTTTGTAAAAATGCTTCTCCGGGACCTCCAGCAGCAGCCGGTCCGAAAGCCCACACTCGGTTACGATCAAAAACTTGTCGGCCGGACTTTCCTTCGCATAACGCATCATCGCACTGGTCGATAGCACCGCGTCGGCCAGTGCCAGCACGTCCTTGCGGCACTCCGGATGGGCCAGAACGACCAAGCCCGGAATTCCCTCTTTGACCTTGTTGACCTCGGCCGGCGTTATCTGATGATGCACGTAGCAATTGCCGTCCCACGAAATAATCTGCTTGGCGGTCTGCGTCTGCACGTAATTGGCGAGATTCTGATCGGGTACGAACAGGATATGCTCGGAGTCGATCGCGTTGACCACCTTGGCCGCATTTGCCGACGTGCAGCACGCATCCGACAGCGCCTTCACGTCCGCCGTGCAGTTCACATATGAAATGATCTTCAGATCCGGATAGAGCCCCAGCAGCTCGTCGCGGCGATCCGCCAGCGCCTCGGCCGTCACGCTATCAGCCAGCGAGCATCCCGCCCGCAAATCCGGAATCAGCACCTTGCGCTCGGGATTAAAGACCTTCGCCGTCTCGGCCATGAAATGCACGCCGCAAAATACGATCACCTCGGCGTCCTCGACCTCGCGCGCGCGGCGCGCCAGCTCGAACGAATCGCCGATAAAATCCGCCACCTCGAAGATCTCCGGCCGCTGATAGTTGTGCGCCAGCACCACCGCGTGGCGCTCGCGCTTGAGCCGTCTCACCTCCGCGATCGTCTCCGCATAACCAGCGCACGCCTGCGCCGTATAGGCCTCGCGATCGACCAGCCCGAGCTTGCGCTCGAGTTCCGCCGCGCTGATTGACTCCTGCATTTCCATCGCTTATTCCCTCAGGCCTTCTTATGATTGCGCGCCTTCGCTGCGCGATTTCTCTCGTCCGCCTACCGTCATTCTTTCGACTGCCGAGGCCCCCGCTAACTTCATCCTTCGACCCCGGAGACAGCCTCGCAAATAGTTTGCGTCAATTTGACGCTTAGCTCTCCTTGAACTTAACACCGCTCGCCCCCAAACCACAACCCCCACCGCTCCCCGGCCGCGCTCGACCAGCCCGGCGCGCGTCGTCCGAACGGGCCTCACTACGCCAGTTGACATCGGCGACCAGCGCTGCCAGTCGTTAGCTCATACTGGATCGAGGGGGTCCAAGCAGGGAGCCGGTATCAGCGGGAGGCGTCAATTCTATGCGCCGGCTTTGCATCCGAAACTCACACGGTTCATCCGCTGCTGGAGCCGTCAACCCTGGGGAGGTAACACTCGATGGCGTTGCTGGAAACCTACGCGCTGACCGCAATCGTGCTCGAACTGAAAATGGCCGCGATCGCTCTGGTGCAGGGTCGCGGGCGCATGACGAGCGGACAATTCGTCCTGCCCGAAGATGCGAAAATGTTCGGTGGCACGGAGTCGCCGAATGAGGCTCCCGTCGTTGACCGCGCCGCGAAGACCTGGCGCAACGACCTTGAAAATATCCCCATCTTCCTGATTCTGGCGGGCATCTATGTGATGGCGGGACTTTCCACCACAGCCTTTGCAATTTACTGCGTGGTGTTCGTCCTGATGCGCATTGTGCACACCTACACCTTCATCAAGGGGCTCCAGCCCTGGCGCACCGTGTCGTTCACCGTCGGCGTGCTGGCGATGTTCGCGATGATGATCCACATCCTGATCGCAGTCGTCTTCTGATTCCGCTCGAATTGCGGCGCCGGGTGGAGGCGGCGGAGGGAGGCTAGCCATTCACGCCTCCGCCCCTCGGGCACTCTGGCGCTTCTCGGGGGTGTCCGCCAACTCGGGCAAGTCCAAGTCGCCACTTGAGCAACGCGAGCGTCAATCACTAAAAAACACCAAACAATCCCATTTTTTCGCACCCCGGATTCCCTTCCTTTCCTCATGGCAGGGGCGCCCGTCGATTTGATATCGTGTCGCCGATCGCAACCCGACACTCGTTGCCCCAGGCATGAAAGGAATTGCAAGTAATGGATGATTCAATCGACCGCGAAGTAGTCGAGGCGGTGCGCCGCTTCGTCGATCGCGACGTCATTCCGGTGGCCACCGAACTCGAACACAACGACGAATATCCCCACGCCCTGGTCGCCCGCATGAAGGAACTCGGGCTCTTCGGCGCAACCATTCCCGCCCAGTACGGCGGCCTCGGCCTCAGCTTCGTCAATTACGCGCGCATCATGGCCGAACTGTCGCGCGGATGGATGTCGCTGGCCGGCGTCATCAACAGCCACCTCATCATGGGCTACATCATCGCCAACCACGGCACCGAAGCCCAGAAAAATTACTTCCTACCCGAGATGGCGGCCGGCGCCAAACGCGGCGGACTCGGCCTCACCGAGCCCCACGCCGGCAGCGACGTCCAGTCGATCAAGACCGTCGCCACCCGCCACGGCGACAATTACGTGCTTTCCGGCTCGAAAATGTTCATCACCAATTCGCTCAACGGCACCATGCTCGCGGTCGCCGCCAAGACCGACACCAAGGCCAAGCCCGCCTATGCCGGTATCAGCATGTTCGCCGTCGAAAAGAGCGATCGCGGTCCGACCGTCAGCCGCCCGCTAAAAAAACTCGGCTACAAGGGCATCGATACCTGCGAAGTCCAGTTCGACGACCTCGAAGTACCAGCCACCAACCTCATCGGCGGCGCCGAGGGCCAGGGCTTCAAACAGGTCATGAGCGCGCTCGAAGTCGGTCGCATCAACGTCGCCGCGCGCGCCGTCGGCGTCGGTCAGGCGGCCTTCGAAAACGCGATCCGCTATGCCCAGCAGCGCACCGCCTTCGGCAAACCGATCTGCGAGCATCAGGCCGTGCAATTGCTTCTCGCCGACATGGGCACGCGCCTGCAAGCCGCCCGCCTGATGGTCGAAAATGCGGCGCAAAAAAAAGACGCCGGCGAACGCTGCGACGTCGAGGCCGGGATGGCCAAGCTGTTCGCCTCCGAGGCCTGCGCCAAAATTTCGCTTGACGCCCTGCGCGTGCTGGGCGGCTACGGCTTCATGGCCGAATTCCCGGTCGAGCGCTTCTATCGCGACGCGCCCCTGATGATGATCGGCGAGGGCACCAACGAAATTCAGGCGCTGGTAATCGCCCGAGGCCTCATCGCGCGCAACAAAATCTGATTCGGGTGCGCGGGCGGCAACCATTGCGCACGCCGCCCGCGCCGCTCGAGCGCTATCGCGGTTGCCGCAATGCCACCCACCCACTCGACCATGGCGGTATGCTAGTCAAATCCAAGCTTTCCCGATTCACGCCAGTTTGTTGCAGTCCTGAACGCCGCCGATCATCCCGAAGCGGTCACCTTGTGGCCGTATTGCTACAAATATCCTTCCTGACCCAACAATTTATGCAATCTTATGCTAATTGCACTCGGTATTGTTCTTGCGTGTCTATTCGTAGAACAAGGCTCTTTATCAGTGATTCCTGGCAGCAAGGTGGGGAAATGAAAGACCAGACAATCGAAAATCCCGCGTCGCCAATAACCGCCGTTAATCCACTGCGGCACCGCTTGGAGCGGATAACGTTGGTTCTCTACTTGATCGCCGCCGTCGCCCTTTTGGGGCTCATGTTCAGTCACCAAGCCCCCGCTTCCCAAACCGCGACGACCACGGCAACGGCGGCTGGTGTGGCGCCGCCTGTGAAGCAAGGCCTGACCGATCCGGCGCCGGTCGACGCAAGCCTCACGAGGCGAGACATCACCCCGCGCGTTCACGCGAACGTAGTGTCTGAATGACACAAGGTTCCGCTCGGGGTGTCCCAATCCCGAGCACCCTTCCTCACGGGCACCGCGGTCACTGACGCGGATTCGCTCTCGCTTCACGCACGTTCAGCAAATCCAGCCGGCGCCATCCCCTCTCATCTAACTTCGACTCTGGCGCCGCCTTCGAGCCGCTACGATGCCTTCCTCTGGCGCCGCCTTCGAGCCGCTACGATCGCCTTCCTCTGGCTCCCAATGGCGCCACGCCACCGGATTCACGCGGCATCGTAATTGCGCTTCAAATTCCGAAGTGCGCATCCTCAGACCAACCCTCAAAGCGAATCGCAGGCGATGAAGGTGCACTCATCGAGACCGATGAGACGCCATCGTCAATCAATCGGAATCGTTTCGACCCTCGCGATCGCGCTGCTCTGCACCATCGCGCTCAGCGCGTTCTCGCGCCGACAGGTCGTAGCCGCAGCCGTTGCGCGCCCGCACGAGACTCGGGACCAGGGCGCGCCGATCGCGAGAGCCGGCACCGCGGCAATCGCCGACAAAAGCTCGGTGATCGCATTCAAACATCTGGCCCTGACGCGTAAGCGTGTCGCGCGCCGGCGGCGTCGCAGCGCGATCCGGCCTATGCCAAATCCGCACAGCGACACGATGGTGATCGGCACCGCAGCCGACTCCACGACTGGCGACCTGCCGGAACCGGCGGCGCAATCGCCGGCACTCACGGTCAACTTTCTCGCGCTGCCCGATAACAACAGCACGATTCCGCCCGACACTCAGGGCACGGTCGGACCCAACCATCTCATGGTCACCCTCAACAGCCGGGTGCGAATCCAGAGCAAGACCGGCAGCACCGTCAGCACGGTCTCGCTGTATTCATTCTGGTCGAGCATGGGCGTGAGCGAAACCTTCGACCCGCGCATCGTGTACGACCCGTTCGCCAACCGCTGGATCTTCTCGAGTGGCGCCGATCCAGGGATGTCCAGTTCCGCGATTTTGATCCGCGTGTCGCAGACTTCGGATCCGACCGGCAAATGGAATCTCTATAAAATCAAAGCCGATGCGGGCGGCAAGCAATGGGCCGACTTTCCGACACTCGGCTTCAACTCGAAATGGATTGTGGTTCAGGCCAACATGTTCGGCAATTCGACCAACGCTTTCAGCCATTCGAACGTGTGGGCGTTGAACAAGGCCAACCTCTACGCGGGCGGCCCTGGCGCTTACACGCTGTTGAAATCGCAAAACGGCTTTACTCAGTACCCGGCCGTGACCTACGACAATACAATTGCGACTGAGTATCTGCTGGAAGCTTGGGACAACTCCCGCGGCCAGCTTCGCATGAGCAAAATTACCGGACCGGTCGGCAGTGAAGTACTGACAACCGGGATCGCATTTCCCAGCACGGGCGGCGCCTGGCGCAAGAACGCGGGCGTGACTAATTTCGCACCGCAACTCGGGACCACCAGCAAAATCGACACCGACGACGATCGCATCCTCAATTGCGTCTATCGCAATGGCGCGCTGTGGGCGGCTCACACGATCTACCTGCCGAGTTCGGGATCGCCCACGCGCAGCGCCGCGCAATGGTGGGAAATAAACACCGCAGCCGGCGCCGTCGGCCACGTTCTCCAGCGCGGACGCATTGACGATTCGAGCAACAACTTCGACTTCGCCTATCCGTCAATCGCGGTCAACGGGCGCGGCGACGCGATGATCTGATATACCCGTTTCGGCGCCTCGCAGTACGCCAGCGCCGATTACGCGTTCCACGCCGTCGGCGACGCGGCCGGCGGCAATCAGGGCGACACCGTCTTGAAAGCCGGCCAGGCGCCCTACTCCAAGGATTTTGGCACGGGCGACAATCGCTGGGGCGATTACAGCAATACGGTGGTCGATCCCGGCAACGACCTCGATCTGTGGACCATCCAGGAGTACGCGTCAATAAACAATAATTGGAGCACCTGGTGGGGGAAAATCGCGTTGTCGGCGTCGCCGATGCCAACTCCCACGCCCACTGCTACCCCGACTCCGCTGCCAACCCCGTCGCCCTCACCTAGCGCAACGCCAAGTCAATCTCCGACCGCAACGCCGTCGCCAACGCCCACGCCTTCGCCTGACACGCTGATAATCGGGGCGGCGTCGCTCGCCGACGGAAAGTGGCGGCAACCGTATTCTGCGCCGCTCATGATCGGCGGCGGCACGTCAGCTTACAATTCGTACATCGCGGGCGGATCGCTGCCGCCGGGAATATCGCTGGTCTCGCGCACCGGCACAATCGCCGGCTTAGCGCTGCGAACGGGCACTTATCCGTTTGCGGTCACGGCGACCGATTCCGCCGGCAGTTCAGTCTCGAAGATCCTTTCAATCACCGTCACGAAATGATGCGGTCAATGGCGCGAAACCCAGGCAGCATGCGCAGGTTGGTCGGCCCGCCAAGCGGCGGGATGGCGGCGGTCGCGGTTCGCATCGCGCGCATTTCGTCGCCGGCGAGCTCGCTCGAGAAAATCCGGTCCCACAGGGGGCTGGTTACGCCGAAGCAACGGTCGGGCGCGCGATAGTGATGCACCAGATGATGCTCGCGCAAACAGGCTTCGAGGCGATTGCGCGGCCGCCGAAAATGGACCCGGTAATGAACGAACTCATAGAGCACGAAACCGGAGACCATGCCGCTGTAAAAGACCATCGCAGGCGCCAAACCCCAAACCGCGAGACCGCAAAGCCAACTCGCACCCACCGGCAGCCATGCCCCGATCATAAACACCCGGCGCGGGTCCCGGTGATGCACCTGGTGGAGCGGCGACGCGAAGGTGCGAAAGGTGTGACTCAACCACGCGTGAATCAGATATTCGAGAAAGCTCCACGCGGCTAGTCCACCGATGAAAATGAATGCGGTCGTCGCCACGGAATCCATTCTACATCGATTCCCCAGTGGGCTCACGCACCCGGCCGATTGCCCCGGGCAGAATCATTCGGCCTACTGCTCGGCCCACGCGGTCGGAAAGTAGACCCAGCATCGGATCGACGCACCGCCCGCCGCCGTCACTTCGATTTGCTCGCGAGTATAGAGCGTCGGCACCTCCTCGTAGCGATCGAGCATAGCCAGATCTTGCGCGTTGAGGTTGGTCAATACGAGACCGGCGGTCTGCGCGCCGGCCTCAGGGCGAATGTACAAGTGGAGCGATCGGCCGCGCGCATAGCCGTGCAGAATCGCGGGCATTCCGTCGGCGCTATGGCCGAGGATTTCGGCGCGATGGATCGGATCGACCAAGCTGCCGTATACGAATAGCGGCAGTGCGCGATTTGCTTTCGATTGCATTTGCTTCCGATTCCATCTTCGCGTTTCCAGGCAACGGCCGCACTTGGACGCCGCCTGCGCGAGTGATCTTACCGCATGGGCGCGGCGGCGCAAATTTCCGCACAGGCGCGCCGGTCGCGGAAGAGCTTCGGGACTGGTACAAGGAAAATAGCGGCACGATTTCGAACAAACGCCGCCGAATCTCTCGGCCGCAAACCAGGAGCGACAGCGCCATGGCCATACAAATTTACAGCATGACTTCGATTGCGGACGCGATCGCCACCGCCGAGGCCGGCGCCGACCTGATCGGCGTGGTGGTCGCGCAGCCGGGCGTCGTCCCGGAAAGCGTAGGCGCGGGATTCGCGCGCGAAATCCTGGCGGCGATCCGGCCGCGGGCGCGCGGTGTGGCCCTCTCGCTGACCGACGATCGCGACGAAATCTGTGCGATGGCCGATGCGGTACAACCCGACGTGCTCCATCTGGCGGCGCGCGAAATCGAACCCGAGGACTGCGCCTGGATTCGCCAGCGCGTGGCGCCGATTCGGCTGCTGCGGGCAATCGCGGTCCGCGCCGGCGAAACCATGGCCGAAGCACAGGCCCATCAGGAATGCGTCGATTACCTGATGCTCGATTCGGGAGCCAAGGGCGGCAAATTTGCCGGTGCGCGCGGCGAGACCCACGACTGGACGGAATGCCGCGAGATCGTCGAGCAGTCTCGAATCCCTGTGATCCTTGCGGGTGGCCTCACGGCGGAAAACGTCGTCGAGGCGATTGCCACCGTGCGGCCGTGGGGCGTGGACTCGTTTACGCATACCGACGTCCCCGGAAATCGCGGCAAGAAAGATCCGGCGCGAGTGCGCGCGTTTATCGCGTCGGCGCTGCGCAGCTTCGCGGCGGTGCTCGATGAGAAGAAGTAGGAAGGGAGATAAAAGAGATATTTGTCAAGGAACACAAAGCTATAGCTTCTACTGAAACCTCACGAGGTTTCAGACTTCCCATCTGTAAAGATGCGGGCTTCGTCCTGCCAAAACCTGATTACGAATTGATGCTCAAAGTAACATCAAAACTCAAGGCTCGTCTTTGTAGCTAATCACCATAGACCTATTCGGGCTTTTTCAGGCCGAGGCGCTCGTAGTATTTCGCCGGAACCTTGGTCTTGTCCTTGTAGATAATGAAGTTGCAATGCTGCTTGCCGATTTCGTGCGCCGGCTCGATCACCACGAAGGGCGCGCCATGGGCCTTGATATCCTGCAACTCCATCAGCGGTTCGTGCGCGCAATAGACCGGGAAATCTTCGCGCCCGTAAGTGAGTAATTGCGGACCCTTGACCGTGTACATGGCGTTGGGGCCTTCGTACTTGCCTTCGAGCACCAGCCGGCCGCCGCTGCCGCACGGCCGCATCTGCATCACGATTTTTTCGTCGTCCTCCTCGATATGGAGCGGCTGAAGGTGGGCCTTTATACCGGCGGCAAACATCTTGACGCGTGCCCGCAGCGCCGCGGGTTCCTGCGGCATCTTTTCGAGATTTGGCCCCCACCAGGCCTTGACGCCGGCGTCCATCGCCTCCTCGAGGACCTTGTCGCCGAAGCGCCGGCCGACGAACGACAGGGTCGCGACGGTCCAGTCGCGATAGAGGTCGTGCATGCTGAGGAACTCGTTGTACATGCGACGCGCGAGTTTTTTGGCGCCTTCGAGATCGCCCGCGTCGATCGCCTCGGTCACGCGATCGACCGTCAGCTTTTCCATCTCGGCGATATCTTCGTTACTCAACAGTCGATTTGGTTTATCCATCGCGATGCGCCCTCCGTCGGTTTCAGTTCGCAGTGCGGTCAACCGTGAATCCTAATGAAAGTTTTTGAAAATCGCTAGAAATGTTTGCATCGCGAAAAGGCTGCGCTATAGTCGGGACGTTTCGCGCACCCCTCGAAAGCAGTTCTGATACTGCGAAGGCTCGACGGTTAGCGCATTTAATGCCGGATCGGTCAGGATGGCAGACCGACGACGGATCGGAGAACGCGGTGGAAACGTCTGCGCATGACATTCTGATTATTGGCGGCGGCGGAGCGGGCTTGAGAGCCGCGATTGAAATCGCGGAACTTAATCCCAAACTCGACGTCGCGATGGTTTCCAAGGTCTACCCGATGCGGAGCCATACGGTCTCGGCCGAGGGTGGCGCCGCCGGTGTGGCGGGCAAAGACGATACGATCGACGAGCACTGCTACGACACGATTTCGGGCAGCGACTGGCTCGGCGATCAGGACGCGATCGAGTTTTTCTGCAACGAGATACCCAAGGAGCTGCTGCGGCTGGAACACTGGGGATGCCCGTGGAGCCGCGAGCCTGACGGACGAATCGCGGTGCGGCCGTTCGGCGGCATGAAGAAGATGCGCACGTGGTTTGCGGCCGACAAAACCGGCTTCCACATGCTCCATACGCTGTTCCAGACCTCGCTCAAGTACGGCACGATCACGCGCTATGACGAGGCTTTCGCGACCCGGCTGCTAATCGAAGACGGCGCGGTGCGGGGTGTGGTCGCGCTCGAGCTGCGCACCGGCAAAGTTCGTGCGATCCAGGCCAAGGCGGTGATTATCTGCACCGGCGGATGCGGCCGGGTGTTCCCGTTCACCACCAACGCGAACATCTGCACCGGCGACGGCATGGCGCTCGCCTACCGCGCGGGCGCGCCGCTCAAAGACATGGAGATGACGCAGTATCATCCGACCGGACTGCCATTCACGGGCATCCTGATTACGGAGGCCGCGCGCGCCGAGGGCGGATGGCTCCTGAACAAGGACGGCTACCGTTTCCTGCAGGACTACGACCTCGGCAAGCCGACGCCCACGCCGGTCTTTCGCAGTATGGAGCTGGGGCCGCGCGATCGCGTATCGCAGGCGATCTTCGGCGAATTCGAGAAGGGACGCGCCTTCCACGGACCGTATGGCGATTACGTTCATCTCGACCTGCGCCACCTGGGCGAGCACAAGATCGAAGCGCGTCTGCCGATGGTCCGCGAGCTCTGCCTCAAGTACGAAAATCTGGACCCGGTAAAGGAGCCGATCCGGATCAGGCCGGTGCTGCATTACATGATGGGCGGCGTGCATACCGATATAAACACGGCGACCACGGTGCCGGGACTGTTTGCGGCGGGCGAAGCGGCTTGCGTGAGTATCAACGGCGCCAATCGGCTGGGATCGAACTCGCTCGGCGAACTGCTGGTGTACGGCGCGCGCGCGGGGCAATCGGCGATCCAGTACCTGGAAGGGGTCAAGGACAACGGACGGCAAAGCGCGATCCTGGCGCAGGCCGCCGACGAGGAAAGCCGCCTCGAGCAGGAATACCTGCACAAGACCGGCGGTACCGAGCGAATCTCGAAGATTCGTGACGAAATGGCGCATACGATGGAGACCGGCTGCGGTATCTATCGCGAGCGCAATTCGCTGGAGGAATCGGCGAACAAGCTCAGAGAGTTGCACGAGCGTTATCGCAACATCGCGCTGGACGACCATGCGCGGACTTTCAATACGCAGCTCACCTCGGCGCTGGAGCTGGGCTTTATGCTCGATGTGGCCGAGACCATTGTGCACAGCGCGCTGCGGCGCGAGGAATCGCGCGGGGCCCATCAGCGGCGCGATTTCCCGAAGCGCGACGACAGCAAGTACCTGGCTCATTCGATGGCCTTGCGCAACGCCGAAGGACCACCGCGAATCGAATATCTCCCAGTTGTGATCACTCGCTGGCCACCGGGCGAGCGGGTTTACGGAAGGTAGGCCGGAGACATGGCGGATACGATCATCCTGGAAGTCGCGCGCTTTCATCCTGAGAGCGACAGCGAACCGAGTTACCAGAGTTTCGAAGTACCATTGCGCGACGATTGGATGGTGCTCGACGCCCTGAACCACATCAAGGATCAGCTCGACGGCTCACTGTCCTTTCGCTGGTCCTGCCGCATGGGAATCTGCGGCAGTTGCGGCATGATGATCAATGGCGTGCCGAAGCTGACCTGCGAAACCCTGCTGTCAACCTATACGCCCGGCCCTATACGCATTGGCCCGCTCGATCATTTCCCGGTCGTCAAGGACCTGGTGGTCGAGATGGACGGCTTCATGGGGAAGCTGCAGAAGGTGCAGCCGTGGATCGTGCGCAAGGACGATTTCAAGCCGGCGCGCGAGTTTATGCAGACGCCTGCGCAACTCGAGACCTTTCATCAGTTCAGCCTGTGCATCAATTGCACGCTGTGCTACGCGGCGTGTCCAGTGTCGGGACTCGACCCGAATTTCATTGGGCCCGCGGCGATCGCTTTGGCTCATCGCTACAATCTCGACTCGCGCGACCAGGGTAGCGAGCAGCGGCTCGATATCGTTTCGCAGCACGAGGGAATCTGGGATTGCACGGTGGTCGGCGAATGCTCGACGGTCTGTCCCAAGGGCGTCGATCCATCACTGGCGATTCAGCAGTTCAAACTGACCGCGACCAAGGAATGGTTCAAGTCGTTCCTGCTGCCGAGAGGAAAGAATTGACCGCGATGCCTCAGTACACCACCTACCAGCCCAAGCCATACCAGCCGCGCATGTCGGCCTACTGGTACCTCGACCAATTCCATTACCTGCGCTATGTGATGCGCGAGTCGTCGAGCTTTTTCGTCGCGTATTTCTGCGTGCTCACGCTCGTTCAGATCGCAGCACTGAGCGCCGGCCCCACGTACTACGCGCATTTTCAGGCGGTGATGCAATGTCCGTTGATGATCATCATCAACGTGGTTGCGTTGGGGTTAATCCTCCTGCACGCCGTGACCTGGTTTTTGCTGGTGCCGCGAGTCGCATTGCGTCAGATGCTCGGCCGGCCGACGCCGGATATGATCGCTGCGGTGCCCAATTTTATGATCTGGTTCGGAGCCACAGTGATTGTCGGGCTCTTCATCCTGGGGGTTTTCTGATGTCATCCGCAAAGCGATCGAACGAACCGATAGTATGGTTTCTGTTTGGCGTCGGCGGATTTTTTGCCGCCTACTTTCTGCCGATTCACATCCTGCTGTACGGACTGGTTTTCCCACTGGGAATCGCACACGCTCCCAGCTACCACGCGACCTTGGCCCTGCTGGAAAATCCGCTCACCCGGATCTACCTGTTCGTGCTGCTGACGTTTTGCTTTTTCCACGCGGCTCATCGGATGCGCCTGACGATGTCGGACGTTCTTAACATGCGCCATCTCAACACGGTGCTGGCGTTTGTGTGTTACGGCGGCGCGATCGTCGGAACCATCTGCACCATCTGGCTGCTCGTGGTGGTGCCCTGACCGCGCTTCATCATTTCGCTTGAAATGAAAGGGCTGCGCGAGAAATCATGCAGGCCTTTTTTCATGAGCTCGCGGCAGCGGGCGATGATTGATCCTGCGGACGGTCTTTTTTGTCCTTGAGTTGTATCTGAAGGGCGTCAATATTCTTCCGAAGCATATTTCGTATTTGCTCGCGATCACGCGCAGGGAGAGAATTATACTCCTTGTCTCGACCCAAGACGTTGAGGGCGATCCCGTATAGTTCCAATGCCAGCTGCCGGTTCCCCTTGCGCGAATAAATCTGCCCCAGAAGCTCCCATGGTATGTGGCTGTTGGGGTCTTCGATGGTGGCTTGACTCAAGAGAATTATTGCCTTGTCGTCGTTGCCGGATTTTTCCGCCAGTGTCGCGCTATACCACTTCGACGTCGAACGCCATTGTGCAGTGTACACTCTGATCCAGCAGTACAGTCCAAAGCCTACGATCATTCCGACGATGCCCACGGCAAAGTGAGTTAGCGCAACTCTAATACGCTTGAACGCCTTCGAGTTTGCCACAGGCGATCCTTAGCCCTGGCGAAAGCGCGTGCCCGGTGCGGGCGGAGATTCGGGCGGACCGGCGAAGCATTGCGCGATCGACATCCACGAAGCCGCCGTCTCGCCGACGACCTTCAGCCCGGTATCGGCGATATTCCGCACTTGCGTTACCACCTGGCAAAACTCGACGGCGCTGCCTTCAACGCCGTTGGCCGGATCGGGCTCGCCCCATTCCCACGTCGCTCCGGACGGCGCCGCCAGCCGCACATAAGGCCGCTGCACAGGCACCGGCAGGCCACGATTCGCAAAGGTCCAGCCGAACGTATTGATCCCGATGACCGCGACGTTCCGAATCCGATCGGTGTCTTTGCGCTCGCGGCCGAGCAAATCGTAAATCGCCTGCCCATGCGCCCAGGTTTCCATCAGGCGCGCGGTGATACTCGAGAGCACGCTCATGTCGGGCCCGACCCACTTCACGCGCCGTTTCGGATCGGCCAGCGCGAAGCGGCCACTCATTTCGCCATAGAACTCGCGCCATCGGAGCAGCAGGTCGCGATTGCGCACGCCGTCGAGCCACGCATGAGTCGCGTCGAGGCGGCGCGCCCCGGGCTGCGCGGGGACCGCCAGCCGTTTCATAAACGCGGTGAAGGCGGCGCTATCGTTGAGCGACAGGTCGGCCAGGTAATTTCCGATATGCAGATGCGCGATGATATCGTTGATCGTCCACGCCTTGAATTGAGTCTCACGCGCCCAGTCCCGCTCGTCGAGCGGTTCGAGCAGGGCGAAGAGCGCATCGCTCTCGTCGCGAAAATCCGTCGCTTGCTCAATCATATGCGAGCCTTCATTTGCCTTTGGTCTCGGGCACGCCGACGCCGTTGAGGAAATTCGTCCGCGCACTCATCGGATCCTTCGCGACTTCGGCGTTGTACGCGTTCATAATCGTGCGCGCATCTTCCGAACACATCACGTCGCGCATTTCGGAGCGCTCGATATAGAGACCTTCGGCCAGCGGCAAATCGGCGCCGAGATAGACAGCGCGCTTGATCGCGGCAATCGAACGCGGTGGCCGCTTGGCCAGCGTGCGCGCCCATCCGAGCGCAAACGAAATCAGGGTTTCGGGCGCAAGCACGCGGTTCACCATTCCCATCCGCTCGGCTTCGCGCGGCGCGTAAACGTTCCCGAAGAGCATCACCTCGAGCGCCCTGCCCCGACCGATTAGCCGCGGCAGGCGCTGCGTGCCGCCGCCGCCCGGCAGGATTCCGAGCACCGCCTCGGGCAATCCAATCTGATAGGGGCCGTCGGCCGCGAGACGAAAATCGCAGGCCAGCGAAAGTTCGTAACCGCCACCCATGCAATCGCCGTTGATCGCCGCGATGACCGCCTTGGGCATCAGCATCAGGCGATCGAGCATGCGATGGAATCCAATCTCCATTGCGGGAAAGACCCGCACACATTCGGCCGGATCCGCCGCCATCGCAGCCAGTTCGTCAACGCTGTAATGCGTAATGAATTTGCCCTCGATACCGCCAGTGATAATTATCCCGCGCAGTTCGCTGTCGGCCTCGGCCTTGCCAATTAATTCAAGCAACTCCATCGCAGCCGGTCCGATAAAGTAGTTCATCGGCGGATTACGATAAGTCCACACCTCGATCCGATCATGACGCTCGACGCTAAAGTATTTCATCGCTATTCTGAACCTCCCGGCTGGCGTACCCTTAGGTCAACGATCCTGTCAAGCCGATCGTGCTTATCGGGCCGTATCCTCAGCCCTCGACTCAATCCCAGCGGTGCGCGATGAAAATCGATATCGATCTGAAAGCCGGATTCCTGCAGAACCTCAAGCGTGAAGTGCTCGCGACACTCGACCCGGTCGAGCGCGCCATTATCGAAGTCTCGACCGGCGAGATGGGCAACAAGCCCGACGCCGTCAAGCTCGGCTGGCTGAAAATGCGCACCAAAGAGCCGTGGACCAAGCAGCAATACATGCGCGCGCTCGATGGCGTGATGAAGAAGTTGCGGGCGGAACTCGAAGCGCAATCCGCGAAAAAGGACTAGCCCGGGCGGGCCGGCAACGATGACTGTCACCGTGCGCGCCGCCATCCCTGACGATGCGGGGACGATTCTGCACTTTATCCACGGACTCGCGGAGTACGAGCGCGAATTGCATGCGGTCGAGGCGACGGCTGCCGATTTGCGCGCGCAGATGGCGAATCCCGCGCCGCCCTTCGAATGTCTGATCGCGCAGAGCGGAAGTCAGGCGATCGGCTTCGCACTGTTCTTTCGCAGCTACTCGACCTGGATGGGGCAGCCGCTGCTGTTCCTCGAGGATTTCTTCGTCGACGAAGCATATCGCGGACGCGGCGCGGGAAAAGCCTTGATTAAGCGGCTCGCACAGATCGCGCTCGAACGCGGCTACCGTCGTATCGAATGGCGAGTGCTCGACTGGAACGAGCCGGCGCAACGCTTCTATCGATCGATCGGCGCGTATCCGATCGACGACTGGACGGTGTGGCGAGTCGAGGGCGACGAGCTCGAGCGACTGTCGCGACACTAGCGAAACGATCCGGCAGCCGTTCACTTCGCTCGGGGTGACAGTCGGCGAGGTAATTATCCGTCACCCCGGCGCGCGGCTAGGGTTCGATACGGGCGACGCGGCGCTTGCCAACTTCGAGCACATGATGTTGGCCGGGAACGAAGCGGAAATTTGCGTCGGTGACGGTCGCACCGTCAACCCGGACGGCCCCCTGGGAGAGCAGGCGGCGCGCCTCGCTGTTCGACGGCGCAAAGCTCAACTGCTTCATCAGCTCGCATACCCATAGCGGCTCGTTGATGCGATAGACGGGGACATTCTTCGGAACTTCGCGGCGCTGAAACTTGGACTCGAAATACTGCCGTGCGCTGCGGGCGGCGGCAGCATCGTGATACTCCTCGACGATCGTCGTCGCCAGCCGCTTCTTCGCTTCCATCGGATGGATCGAGCCGGACTTGACCGCCGCCAGTTCCCCCGAGTCGACCTCGGTCAAAAGCTCGAAGTAGCGATGCATCAGCTTGTCTGGAATCGACATCAGCTTGCCGAACATGTCCTCGGGCTGGTCGGTCAGACCGACATAGTTGCCGTAGGACTTCGACATCTTGCGCACGCCGTCGAGCCCTTCGAGCAACGGCATCGTCATGACGACCTGCGGCGTCTGGCCATATCCGCGTTGCAGTTCGCGGCCGACCAGCATGTTGAACTTCTGGTCGGTGCCGCCGAGTTCAACGTCGGCCTTTAGAGCCACCGAATCGTAACCCTGGATCAGCGGATAGAGCAGCTCGTGAAGGAAGAGCGGCTCCTGCCTTTCGAGGCGGCGCTCGAAATCGTCGCGCTCGAGCATCCGGGCGACGCTCAGCTTGGCCGCGATCTCGATCAGCTTGCGGGTATCGACCGCGTTCATCCATTCGGAATTGAAACGAACCTCGGTCTGTGCTGGATCGAGCACCATCGAGACCTGGTTCTGGTAGGTCCGGGCGTTGGCCTCGATTTGTTCGCGGGTCAACGGTTTGCGGGTTTCGGAACGACCCGTGGGGTCGCCGATGGTCGCGGTGAAATCGCCCACCAGGAAGATGACGGTATGGCCGGCGCGCTGAAAGTCGCGCAGTTTCTTGAGCGCGATCGAATGGCCGAGGTGCAGGTCCGGCGCCGTCGGATCCATGCCGAGCTTGATCCGCAGCGGACGCCCTTCGGCGAGCTTGGCCGCGAGCTCCGAATGGGAGATCAGTTCGACCGCGTTGCGGCCGAATCGATCGGCCTCTTCCCTGGCGTGATTCTCGTCAACCGGCAATCTCAATACTCCCTCGCGCAAGCAATGGCGGGCGGAACATTAGCCTATAGGAAAGAAAAGCGGGGGGAAATGAAACGGCGGCAGACGCGTCGCACGCCCACCGCCGCCGTTCAGGGATGTACAGGTTTGACTAGCGCATAATCTGCATCAAGCCGCCCGGCGTCGAATACCGCGAAATATTGTTGAATTCGGGCGCCGCACCTTTGTCGTAGGTCAAGCCATCGGTCTTCCCATCGGGATTCGCGGTATAGACGTGGCTCACGTGATCGTTCTGAATATCCCAATAGCTCTCGATCAACGAGCCATCGAGTGGCGTCTTGCCTTGGCCCGGAGTGATTTCCGCCGGATGCAAACCGACGTGTACGATCTTCCACAGCTTCAGGTTGGCGTCGTAAATCTCTTCCCATAGCTGATGGCTGATCTCATGATCGACGTACATGATCTTGCTGCCATAGCAGTACCCCGAACGTTCCGAGGGCACGCGGCGAACGTCGATCACGTCAACCTTGCGCAGGCTCCATGGGCCCCACGACGGTTTGGACCATCCCAAGGGCATATCGTAATTTCCGGGCCAGGCGCCGTTGGCATCGGTGAGGTCGGTTATGGCCAGAATCTTGCGCGTTCCGAGATAGTCCGCGTTAAACAGCGACAGACCGCCATTGTAACCGCCGCGCTGATCGTCGTGGATCATGTCACTGCCAAACAGCGGCCCGCAGCGCGCGGAGACCGACAGGCGCAGCGATCGGCGCAACGACGGCACGAAGACATAGTTGTCTTCCATCCGCGACAAATCCTGCCAGAAGATCGTCAGGTCGGCCGTATAGCGCGACTGTTCCGGTGTTTCAACCATCAACCATTCCGTATACCAGGCGCCGGACGCTTGCGGCTCCGTGCGCGGAACATCAGGCGACCAGTTGTAGGCGAGCTGCCGATACACAACCGACGTCGTGGTGCAGGAAGTGTTGCCGAAGCGGTCCGACGTGCAGAAGTGCGCGGGGCCGGACGCGGGCGATATCACCAGTAAGTAGGGCGCGCCAGGGAACCATACGTTGGCGAGTATCTTGTAGCCCTTGTCGGGCTCCTGCGGATTCGGAAACGGCATTCCGGCAACGTAGTCCGCAATGTTCATGTGGCCGTTGCTCATATGCACCACGCGGGTCTGGCTTCCGTACTTCTCGCTCGCCGCCATGTAGCCCCGGGGTAGTGGATAAATAATCGTCGGACCCACCGGCATCTCAACGTCCGACGGCATTTTCCAGAAGTAGCTGCCGGAGAAAAATCCAATCATCCCCACGGGCATATACTCTTTGTACTTTTGCCAGTTCTGCATCGTGATCGTGGTGCCCGGTGGGATTGTGGTTTGCTTCGCTGTGTCAGCGAGCCAGGCTTTCATGACCTCCTGAACCGCATCCGCTCTCGCCTGTCCCATCATTGGAGCAGGGACGAGGAGAAGGATAAGCAGGAGTGCCAGTTTGCGTAGAGCGCCCATATGTTCCTTCCTCCTTCCTAGGGTTCCGTGACATCAGTCAGCGGTTTCTGATTTCGTGAATACCCCGGTAACTAATCAAGGCTTGAACATCCCCTAATGTGTTGCATTAGACCTATAGAATTTTTCTGTCAACATTATTTGTATTGATTCCCGAACTAATTTCGGCTTCTCGATTTAATCGGGAATCCTGCGATCGGCTCGCACGACCTGAAAGAACGGCGCGCAAGCGCGGCGCGCGGGTGTGCCGTAGGGGTTCAACACTAACGATCGGACGCTAATGGCGTTTCGCTAATGAGTCGGCGCTCGCGATATGACGCTAATGTACTTCCCGGCCGCAGCGGGACAGCGACGGTAGCAGTTGACCGAATTGCGGGAGGCGGCGGACGTGGTGCGGCGCTAGATCTTGTCGAGCACCATTACGAGCAAAACCAAAGGAAGGTAAATCAACGAAATTCGCATCACCCGCCGCGCGTCGTCGTCGGTGGTCGGAGTACGGGCCAGAGTAAGCGTATAGGCGAGCATCACCACGCCCAGCACGATCGCGATCGACAGGTAGATCGACCCGGCGAATCCCATCGCGGTCGGCAAGGTGCCGAAAGCCACGAGCACGATCGTCGCAGCGATCATCACGATGTTGGCGGGATTGCCGTAGGCGCGATCGCCCGGCATCAGGTACATGCCGGCCCGCGCATAGTCCTGTTGATAAAGCCGCGCAATCGAAAGCGAGTGCGGCAACTGCCACAGAAACATTATTCCAAACAGGACCCACGGCTCGGCTGCAAGGCTGTTGCGCGCCGCCGCCCAGCCGATCATCGGAGGCAGCGCGCCCGGCACTGCACCAACGATATGGCAGACCCATGAATAGCGCTTCATCGGCGTATAGGCGCCGAGGTAGAGCACGGTAATCGCGCCGGTGATGGTGGCAGTCAACAGATTGACCGCGACCCAGAGGTAGGCGATGCCGGCGACGCAGATGATGAATCCGAAAACCAGCGCCTCGATCGGGCGCAAACGGCCGGAAGGAAGCGGGCGATGGCACGTGCGCTCCATCTTTGCGTCGAAATCGCGCTCGATGTACTCGTTGAGCGCCAGCGTGCCGCCGGCCGCCAGCGCTGTGCCGACGAGGGCCTTCATTGCGACCACGAAATCGAAGGCGGCGCCGTCGCCCATGTAAAAGCCGGCCAGCGCCGTGATCAGCACCATCAGCAGCACCCGAGGCTTGGTCAGCTCGAAATAAGCAGAAGCCCGCCCGTATATCGAAGTGAAACTGCTGTCGATCGCGGCGGCGTCGGAATTCACACGGATACCTTGTGTTCCATCGTTGGAGAAATTTGCGATTGCACCTTAGCCGCTTGCGCCTGCGATGCCAACCGCGAGAGCATGCGAACGCGGATCGTCAGGGCGACGCTGGTCGCCAGCACCCCCGCGCCGACCGCGACGTGCGCGGTGGTTGGCAGCACTGCGCGGCCCGACCAGATAGTCAGCGCCCCGAGCGTAATTTGCGTCACCAGCAGCGCGATCAACAGCAGCGCCGGATGGGTGAGTTCGGGCCGCTCGCGATGATGCCGAAAGATTCGCGCGATGGTCCACAGGACCATGATCGAGACCACCACCGCGCCGCATCGGTGGGCGAAGTTGATATCGATCCCGACCGAATCGAACGGCGGAATCAAATGGCCGAACGAGGTCGGAAAATCCGGAATCGCAAGACCCGCCCCGAGGTGCCGCATCACCGCGCCGATCAGAATCTGCAGGTAGATAACGGCGACGGTAATCGTGGCGAGTACGGCCAGCCGCGGTCGTGCGCTTTCGGCCTCCAGCGGCGGTTCACTGCCAAATTTCGGATTGGTGAAGAGCGCCATCGCGACCATTACGCAAAACAGCGCCTGCGCTGTTCCCGCATGCGCGACCGCCACCGGCAGCGGTAGCAGATAGAGCACCGTGATGCCGCCGAGAATCGCCTGCAGCACGATTATCAGGGCTGCGGCATATGCCGTTTTGCGCACCCATGAACGAGGCTCGACCATCGCGGTCCACGACGCGAGGATGATGGTCAGCAAGACGACCACGCCGGCGACCACGCGATGGCCGTATTCGAAGCGCACACCGCCGACCAGTTTCGGCACCAGATGTCCATTGGCGAGCGGCCAATCGGGGAGCGCCAGCGCCGAGCCGGTCGAAGTCACCAGACCGCCGACGAAAATCAAAATAAATGTCGCAACCGCACAGGTTACGGCGAACCGATGAAGTGCTGCGGCGGACTGATTGGCGGAACCGTTGATAGCTGAATTCATTCCCTGGGGCACGCGGCGAAGGGCTGCGGCAGAAAAATCGAACATTAGTAGATGTAAATTAACCAGCTTTCGAATTCAAGCCGAACTTGGAATCGCGACCGTCACGCCAGAATTTAGTGCGATCTATGTGATGTTTTGGAACTTCGTGGTTGGCCTGTACGTGGTATTTGAGTACAACTCGGATGGTCAACGATACCTCAAGGGGAAACTAGGAAATGCCCAGCGCACCGGTCACTATCGCCCAAGTCTTCGAAAAACAGGCAGAGAAATATGGCGCGCGCGCCTTCCTGAAAGACAAAACGGGAAAAACCTGGCTAGACCATTCGTGGTCGAGCCTCGCCGAACGCGTAGCGCGCTTGCGTGCCGGACTTCAGCGCATCGGCATCGAGCCCGGCGACCGCGTCGCGCTCTTGGCCGAGAACGGTCCGCACTGGGTGATCTTCGACCAGGCGGTGCTCGGACTCGGGGCCGTGGTCGTACCGCTTTACACCACCAGCGGATTGGAGGAGACCCGCCACGTTATCGCGGACTCGGGTGCGCGACTGATCGGCGTGTACGGCGATGCGATGGTGGAGAAGGTGCGAGGCCTCGGCGAGATCCCGGCGGTCGAGGGCATCATCGCTATGCATCCGAACGCGGTGGCGATCGATGACGGCGGACTTGAGGTGATCACGCTCGAGCAGGCGAGCAATTTCGATCCGATGGCGGCGGTAGCCGGAAGCGGCGAAGACCTGGCCACTATCATTTACACCTCGGGCACTACCGGCATGTCCAAAGGCGTGATGCTCACGCATAGCAACATTCTTTCGAACTGCGAGTCCAACCTCGACGCACTGGACCTCGGCGAGAGCGACATGACGCTGTCGTTTCTGCCGATCGCACATGCCTTCGAGCGCACGGCCGGCTACTACACCGTAATGACCGGCGGCGGCACCATCACCTACGCCGAGGGACTCACCCAGATTCCGCAAAATCTGCTCGAGGTGGAGCCGACGGTGGTGCTCACGGTGCCGCGTCTGCTCGAAGCGATTTACAATCGCATCATGCGCACGGTCGAGGCTGGCTCGCCGCTGCGCAAGGCGCTGTTTGACTCGGCGCTGGCGACCGGAATCCGCGCCGCCGAGCGCCGCAACCGGGGCAAGTCGGTGCCGCCGCACGTGGCGCTCGCGATGGCGCTCTTTCGCCGTGCAATCTTCGCACGCATCCGCGCAATCTTCGGCAGCCGCCTCCGCTACCTGATTTCGGGCGGCGCACCGCTGGCGGTCGAAATCAACCGGTTGTTCGCGGCAGCCGAAGTTCCAATCGTCGAGGGCTACGGCCTGACCGAGGCGTCGCCGGTGATCGCGGTCAACCTGCACGGGCGCACGCGTATCGGCACCGTGGGACGGCCGCTCAAAAACGTCGAGGTGAAAGCCGCGCCCGACGGCGAACTGCTGGTCCACGGCCCCAATGTGATGGCCGGCTACTACAATCGCGAGGACGAGACCCGCGAGGTAATCGACCAGGACGGCTGGCTACATACCGGCGACGTGGTGGAAATCGACGCCGATGGCTTCATCAAAATCACCGACCGCAAGAAGGAAATCATCGTGCTGTCGGGCGGCAAGAACATTTCGCCGGCCTATCTGGAAACGCGTCTGTCGAAGGATCCGTACATCGCGCAGGCGTGCGTGATCGGCGACCGTCGCAAACATCTGGCGGCGCTACTGGTGCCCAACTTCGAGAACCTCGCGGAACAAATGCAATGTCCAGATCTGGCTGGTCTTGCGCACGAGGAACTCGTCGTTCATCCGAAATTTCGCGAACTGTTTCAGGCCCGGATGCGCGAATTCAACAAGCCGCTTTCGGACGTCGAGGCAATCGCCGACTTCAAGCTGATCGCGCAACCCTTCTCGCAGGAAAACGGGGAGCTTACACCAACCTTGAAGCTGCGGCGGCGAATCGTACAAGAGCACTATAGCGGCGAAATCGAATCGATGTACGGCGGCGACCGTTAGACGAGTTTACAAACCAGCCGGCCCCATTCGCGGGAATTATCCACACATTGCCAAAAAGCCACGGGCGGCGGGATTGCTCCCGCCGCCCGTGGCAGCATGAATCATAGGTTAGCGGCGCGACTGACGTGGGCTAACCGGGGTTAAGCGCTCAGGCCGAGGCGTAGCGGCCCACGCCGTGGCGCAGCACCTGGCCCGAGGTCGCCCCGGTGCACTTGTCGCCCTCGAAGGTCACCTGGCCGTTGACGATGGTGTACTGGTAGCCGGTCGCCTTCTGCACCCGGCGCCATTCGTTGCCCGGCAGGTCGTGCAGGATTTCGATCGGCAGCACGTTGAGCTTGTCGAAATCGTACACCACGATGTCGGCCGCCGCTCCTTCACGCAAAAAGCCGCGGTCCTTGAAGCCGCCGCAGAACGCCGGCAGCGCGCTCAGCCGCCAGTGGATCTGCTCGAGCGTCATCCACTGCTTCTCGCGCACGTACTTCACGATACCCTCGGTCGGGAAACGTCCCGCCGTCAGGAACTTCGTGTGCGCTCCGCCGTCGGACACTCCGAACGCGATGTGCGGCGTGTCGATCAGCTCCTTCATCAGGTTCATGTCCTGATTGACCGCCGGCGCGAAAAACTCCGTCTTCAGCTCTTCCGACACCGCCAGGTCCAGCATCGTGTCCACCGGATGCTTGCCGGTCTGCGCCGCCGCCTTGCGCAGCGTCAGCCCCTCGAGATGCTTGTTCTCGGCCTTGGTGCAGTCCGTGATGATGATCTCGTCGAAGTAGCTCGTGATCAGGCTCTCGCGCGGCATCTGATTCTTCAGCGCCTCGCGCCGGCGCGGATCGCCCAGCTTCTCCGCTCGCTCCTTGACCGTCCCCGTCGTCGCTTCCCGCCACGCGTCGGAATCGTCGAACAGGTTCCAGTCCTCGAACGTAAACGACAGGCCCGCGTCCGTCGTCACGCCCTGCCCGTACACCCGCAGTCCCTTCTGACGGCAGCGCTCGAGCCACTTGATGGTGTTGCGATGCCGATGCGGGAAACGGTCCTGCGTCGCGATCGCCTCGAACATGATCGGACGCCCGCTGATCTCCGCCAGCGTCTCGAAATGCTTCGCGTCGGCCTTCGGATCCCAGCTCGACAGCGTCAGCTCCTGAAAACCCTCGCCGCGCTCGCCCAGCACCCGCGCCATCTCGATGCAGGTCTCGTCGTGCATCAGGTCCGTGTTCATCGGCGACCCGTCGTAGTCGCGCTGCACCGCCGACGGCCCGTTCGGCACCAGCCGCTGCGCCGACCACCCGCACGCACCCGCGTCCATCGCCTCGTTGAGCAGACGCCGCATCGTCGCATGCTCGGCGTCCGTCGGCATCCGCCCGGTCTTGGACTCGTCGATCCCCATGACGTAGCCCATCAGCGGATTCATCGGCATGTAGGGCAGCAGATTCATTCCCTTGGGCTGGCGGTCGAGCGAGTCCATGAACTGCGGATAGCTCTCCCAGTCGAACTTCATCGCCGCCTGCATCGACGCCAAAGGAATCGCCTCGGTCCGCACCATCGTGCGCATCGCACGGTCGGTCTCGGCCGGCTTGACCGGCGCGAAGCCGAATCCGCAGTTGCCGATTACCACCGACGTGATCCCGTGCCAGCCCGATATCGTCAGGTACGGATCCCAGAATATCTGCGCATCGTAATGCGTGTGCAGGTCGATGAAGCCCGGCGCTACCACCAGACCGTCGGCCTCGATCACCTTGGCCGCTTCGTGCGGCGCGATCCGCCCGATCTTGGCGATCTTGCCGTTCTTTACTCCGATGTCGTCGCGGAAACGCGGCGCCAGCGTCCCGTCAACGATCATCCCGCCTTTGACTACTAAATCGAATTCCGCCATCTCTTGGTCTCCTTGCCAGATTTTTTGCCCGATGCTTTGCCTGAGTTTCCGGGTCGTCCCGCCCGCGGCCGGTCCGTCGTATAAAACTAACGGCTGTTCGTTTCTATCGACTTACTTCTACCAATCCACTAAACTGTTTGTCAATCGCTCCGCTGGCGCCCCACTCGGCACTCCCGCACACCGCCCCCACGACTCCGGCCGGCGGCCGGGCCGGGCCCAGCTTGCGGCGACCGGCGCACAAGGAATTATCATGCGGAAACCCGGCTCTAACGGCGCCGAAACCCTGCGCAACCTGCGCACCGCCGCCATCCAGTTGCTCGCCGAACACGGCTACGGCGCCATGAACCTGCGCATGCTCGCGCGCAAGGTCGGCCTCCAGGCAAGCTCGCTCTATAACTACATCGACAGCAAACAGCAGCTGCTCTTTTTGCTGTGCGAGGAGACCACCGAGGCCCTCGCCCTTGAACTCGACCACACCCTCGCCGGCGTCACCGCTCCCGCCGAGCGCCTGCGCAAGTTCGTCGCCTTCCATCTCGGCTACCATATCGTCAATCGCAAACAGGCCTCCGTCCTGCAAATGGAGATGCGCAGCCTCACCCCCAAAAACTACCAGGCCATCTCCAAACTCCAGCGCCGCTACACCGACCAGGTCCGCAGTATCGTCGAGGCCGGCGTCAACTCCGGCGCCTTCCGCGTACTCGACGCCGAAATCGCCACCTTCGCCCTCCTCCAGATGCTCACCGCCGTCACCCGCTGGTACCGCCCCCAGGGCCGCCTCTCCCTCGACCAGCTCCTCGATATCTATACCGACCTCGCTCTCGCCCTCCTCCATTCCATTCCCCCAGCCGCCAACCACCCCGCACCGATAACACCGGCGAGTGACTCGGCATCGCGCGACTCGATTCGGGCCAAGCGGTCGCGAACTATCCCATCGCCCGCCTCGGCTCAGTCACGCTCCGCCCGCCGATCCGAGACGGACCTGCCGGCCGAATCGGCCGACGGTTGATCGGGCACGGGCAAAGCGCCTCGCCTCACTCCTTTTTCGCGTCGGGTTCGAGCTCGACGCCCAGTGGAATCAGCACCCGTACGACGGCGTTGTAAAACGCGACGTTCATCGCGAGTTCGGTGATGCGCCGATTGTCGAGGAAGCCGCGCAATGCGTTAAATGTGGCGTCGGCGACCTTGATGTTGGTGGTGGCCTCGGCCGCGTAGCGCATCACAGCGCGTTCATGGTCGTCGAACGCTGGCGAGGCTTCGAAGCTTGCGAGCTGCTCGAGTTGTTCGCGCTTGACGCCGACCTTGAGCGAGATGTTCCAGTGATGGACGAATTCGTAGTCGGCGCCGGTCAATCGGCCGACCGTCATCAGGGCGAGCTCGCGCAGCCGAGGATCGATCTGGGTGGCGTTGCGCAATTCGTTGCCGAGACCGAGGAAGCGGCGCAGCAGGTTGGGCGCGTTGGCAAGCGTGCGGAAGATATTGCCGACCGGAGCGCCGCCGCGCTCCTTGCTCAGGTTGTCGTAGAGCACGCGATCCGCCTCGGGCAAATCGTCGCGATTGATGTAGGGCACTCGTGCGGCCATCGGAATTCTCCGTGTGATGGAAGCCCGCAGGCTCAGTTCTTTTTCGCGTCGGGTTCGAGCTCGACGCCCAGTGGAATCAGCACGCGCACGACGGCGTTGTAGAACGCGACGTTCATCGCGAGTTCGGTGATGCGTCGATTGTCGAGGAAGCCGCGCAAGGCATTGAAGGTGGCGTCGGCGACCTTGATATTGGTGGTGACCTCGGCCGCGTAGCGCATCACGGCACGTTCATGGTCGTCGAATGCCGGCGAAGTTTCGAAGCTTGCGAGCTGTTCGAGTTGTTCGCGCTTGACGCCGACCTTGAGCGAGATGTTCCAGTGATGGGTGAATTCGTAGTCGGCGCCGGTCAGCCGCCCGACCGTCATCAGGGCGAGCTCGCGCAGCTTCGGATCGAGTTGAGTGGCGTTGCGCAGTTCGTTTGCGAGACCGACGAAACGGCGCAGGAGGTTGGGCGCGTTGGCGACGACGCGATGGATGTGACCGGGGGCGACGCCACGCTCCTTGATGAACTGATCGAAGATTTCGCGATCGGCCTCGGGCAGATCGTCGCGGGTGAGATAGGGAAGGCGAGCGGCCATGGCTGATAATTCTCCTTCGTGGTCAGGGATTGGAGCGACACTACCACAGCCGCGGCGCAACGCCATGAAATCCGTGGATTGATTTCCGGAGGGAGTTCGCGCGGCGGAGAGTCGGAGGGTTGGAGGGGCTTCACAAGCGCTCGCGACGCTCGTTTATCCTCTCCCTGGGCAGGAGATGGATTAAGAAGCGAGCGGGCGGCGCGTGGAAAGAAACGGGATTCCCGCTTGCGCCCAGCTCGTAGCGCTCGGAATAACGCCGTGGCTCATTCGCCGGCCGGGGCGCTCAGGCGAAGAGCATCTCGGACATTGCGCCGCCGGGAGGAATCATCGGCATCACGGCCTCTTCCTTGGGGATGACGACGTCAATCAGGACGGGGCCGGGTGTGGCGAAGGCTTCCTTCATGACGCGCGTCAGGTCTTTGGCTTTTTCTATGCGAAAACCCTTGGCGCCGTATGCTTCGGCGAGCTTGACGAAGTTCGGCACGGACATCGCGGAGTAGGAATAACGCTCCTGGTAGAAGCGCTCCTGCCATTGGCGGACCATCCCGAGGAAGTAGTTATTGAGGATGATGACCTTGACATCGACGTTGTACTGCACGGCGGTGCCGAGTTCCTGGATGTTCATCTGGATGGAGCCGTCGCCGGAGACCACGACCACGGTGCGATCGGGCGCGGCAAATTTGGCGCCGATGCCGGCGGGCAATCCGTAGCCCATGGTGCCGAGGCCGCCGGAGGTCAGCAGCGAACGCGGGCGCTCGAAGGGGAAGAGCTGCGCGATCCACATCTGATGCTGGCCGACGTCGGTCGCGACGATGCAATCGCCCTTGGTCAGCTTGTGCATCTCCTCGATCACGTGGAGCGGCGAGACCGATTCGCGTGCAGGATTCTTGCCGTTCTCGTAGAGCGGACGCTCACGCTTCCATTCGAGGATCTGCTTATGCCATTTGGCCCATACGGCCTTGCGCTTGCCGATACTCTCTCTCGCGCGCACGACCGTGAGCATTTCGGCGAGCACGGTCTTGATATCGCCGACGATGGGGACGTCGACTCTGACGTTTTTCGAGATCGACGACGGATCGATATCGATATGAATAATGGTCTTGGCCTTGGGCGCGAAATCGGCGATGCGTCCGGTAACGCGATCGTCGAAGCGTGCGCCGACTGCGATCAGACAATCGGTATTGCAGACGGCGGTGTTGGTGCCGTAGGAACCATGCATCCCGAGCATCCCGAGACAGAGCGGGTCCGAGGCCGGAAACGAGCCGAGGCCCATCAGGGTTTCGGTCAGCGGGATACCAAGACCGCGCGCGAGATGGGTTAACTCGGGGGCCGCACCCGACCATTGAACGCCGCCGCCGACGTAGAACAGCGGCTTTTCGCTGCGTTCGATGGCCTGGATCGCGCGTTCGATCTGACGCGGATTCCCCCTGATGGTCGGCTTGAAGCCGCGGATATCGACTTTTTCGGGGTAATGGAAGATGTGCTCGGCCTGCTGGATATCCTTCGGAATGTCGATGATTACCGGGCCGGGCCGGCCGGTGCTGGCGATGAAAAAGGCCTCCTTGACGATGCGGGCGAGGTCTTTGACGTCCTTGACCAGGTAGTTGTGCTTGGAGCACGGCCGGGTGATACCGACGAAATCGACTTCCTGAAAAGCGTCGTTGCCGATGAGCGCCGTGCCGACCTGTCCGGAGATGACGACCATCGGGGTGGAATCCATGTAGGCGTCGGCGATGCCGGTGACGGCGTTGGTGGCGCCGGGACCCGAGGTCACCATCACGACCCCGGGCCGCCCGCTGACGCGCGCGTAGCCCTCGGCCATATGGGTGGCGCCTTGCTCATGGCGCACCAGGACATGCTTGATTTTGGAATCGAGCAACGCGTCGTAGGTAGGCAGAATCGCGCCGCCCGGATAGCCGAAAATAACCTCGACACCCTCGGCGATCAGACTTTCGATGACGATTTGAGCCCCGGTCAGTTTTTTCATTGACTGTTTTGATGCGGCCACGGCAATTCCTTGTGGCGTAAAAGCTACACTACGGGAAGGGGCAGGCACAACGCGCCGCCCCCGGAAGATGGCTTAAAAGCGGCGGTTTTCATCAAAGGAAAACGCAAGCGCAACGCACGCAGGGACTTTGTGACAAGGCCGGCAGGGAAATGGTCGAGGAACCCGGAACTCTAAATCTCACTGAAACTCTGTCTTTTGAATCGCTCGCTGTGCGCACGTCGCAGACTCCTTGTCCTAACGCACCTCGCAGACTCGTCCTTTAATTCGCACCTCGCAGCCTCGTTTGCTGGTTGCGCTTCGCTCCACTAGTGAGCTCGCTGCGCCTGCGGCTTCGCTGGTGTGCTCGACTGTGCTGCGCTCCGTCTAGTGCGAGGTTTCAGGCGCCCCACGCTGAATTAGTTAAACAGGTCCTGCGGATCGCGTCGTCGAGTCTATTGGTGAACGCGTAAGCGCAGCGCGCACCCGTCGATGGAGACTACGACTCGCAAGTCACGAGAAGCATCCGCTGGCGAGGCCTTTTCAGGGCGCAGCCCGCATCTTACAAATGGGAAGTCTGAAACCTCTGGAGGTTTCAAAAAAACTATAGTTCCGGGTTCCGCAACAATTTCCCCCGTATTGAGAGTTGACGACGAACTCAAAACCTTCAATTTTCTGAATAGTGAAACTTCACAAGGTTTCAAACTTCCCGTATGGCCCGGATGCGGGCTGCGCCCTGCGAAAATCTCAAGCGTAATCAGAAGCGCAGGATGAACTTGATATCGCCGAAACGCACTTCGCTCCCGCTGGTGACGGTTACCGAGCCCTGCACCGGGCGATCGTTGAGATACGTGCCGTTGGTCGAGTTCAAATCCATCAGCTCGTAAGCCCCGTCCCGGCGCATCAGGCGCGCGTGTGAGCGCGAGACGCTGGCGTGCGGAATGACGATATCATTGTCCTCGCCGCGGCCGAGCGAGAGTTCGTCCTTGAGCAGCGCGTATTCGGCCGGAATCGGATCGACCGAATTGACGGTGGTGAGCCGCGCCTCGGCAGGCGCGCCCGGCCGGGTCGGCGGCGGCGGACGGAGGTTAGCGGGGGCCGGCGCCGGCCGCGCGGGCGTGGACGGCGCGGCACGGGTGGCCTGGCGCGCGACGAAATCGCGCGCACCGGCGACGATCGCGCCGGCACTAACGGGCGGCGCGCTGCTCTGGGCCTCGACGATAGTCTTGAGCTCGTCGGTTGATATCCCGAAGCGCATCCGGGAAAGCCCGAACAGCCCCAGTATCGCGAGCAGCGGAACCACCGCGTTCCACCACGCGAAAGCGACTTGCGGCGCAGCGACGCCCGAGCCGCCGAAGGTATCGTAGTCGGGGATGTTGATCGCGGCGCCGCCGACGCCGCGGACCTGATAAGAGGTATCGGCCGACCCGGTTGCGCCGTTGTAGTCGATTTTAAGCTCAACCTTGCGATCGGTGCCGTCTTCGATCGGACGCGGCGTGCGGTAGGTGAGAGAATATTCGGTGGCGATCGAATGGCCGATTTCGCGCACCAGCTCGGAGAAGCGGTTCTCCTGAGTGACGATATTGTAGAGCTTGCCGTGAGTCGCCTGCACGATATCGGAATACTCGGGCGCGATGAACGGCGGCGGCGCGACGGCGTAGAGCGTGACGCCGTTTTTCTTCATCAGAGCAGCGACCTTCGCGCCCGTTTCGCTGGTGACCTCAACGCCGCGGCTGTGATGATTCCAGAAGGCCTGATCGTGCGGCGTATTGCCCGATCCGTCGCCGTCGTGATGGGGCGGCGCGTCGGTGACGATGATGACGATGGCCTGAGCGTCGGGCCGAAACGGGAAGGAGGCGGCATAGGCCAGAGCGTCGAGTTGATCCTCGGGAATATCGCCGCCGCCGCTGGCGTGGAGTCCGCCGACCCACCCGATGAACTGCTGGACGTTGGAGGTCATCGTCTTGCGATACTCGCAATTGCAGTCGGGATAGGCCGAGACGACGTAGTCCTCGAAGGTCACGAGGCCGAGCCGGTAGTCGCGATTGTTGGCGCCGAGGTCGCGGACGAACTGGATGATGTTCTGCTTGATAGCGTCGATATACGGCTGCATCGAGTCGGTCACGTCCATGACGAACACGATATCGACCGGGCGGCCCTGTCCGACGCCGCGAAAATCGAGGATTTTGGCGAGCTTGCCGTCCTCATAGACCTTGACGTTGGCGGGAGTGAGATTGCCGACCGGCTGTCCGCCGTTTTCGGTCACGCCGAAATCGAGTTGGACGGCGCCGTCGGAATCGAAGTGATCTAGGCCGGGATTGCCGATGGTGATCTGCGGTGCGGCCCAGGCGGGGGCCGCGGCGAGGACGGCGGCCAGCGCAAACAATCCGATCAGCGCAGTTAGCGAGGTGCTTTTAAGCCGTCGTAGCGATCTCGTCCACATAAGCGATTTTCCAAAACCGACCTTCCAAACCCTATATCTTCCAAACCCGATAAACGATCTTCCGAACCGTGCCGGCCGACAGTCAAGAGGCGCGGGCGCATGCAGGCGGGACTTGCGCCGGCCGGCGATTTCGGCATTGGCAGCTCCACGATGCATTAACGTCCGTAAAGATGAGGCCAGCTTGCCTTCGCCCATCAGTTACGTTACTCCAACCCCTTGACCCAATTCTTTCCATGGCGGGAATTTGAGTGAAAGATTTATCTTCTCGATGGGCGCTGGCAATACTCCTGGCTCCAGTATTGCTGATTCTGGTGCTGGTGCTGATGGGAAATACCGACCAGGCGGTGGCGAAGACCAACTCGAAGAAGAGCGAGGTCGCAATTGCCTTTGTGAGCTCATTTGCGGGTGGCGAGCCGGTCTCGAGCTACCAGCGTATAGCACTGAACGTAATATCGGTGCGGCTCAACCCGAGCACCGACCCGGCTGTTAGCGACTACGATCCCAAGTGGGTAACGATCCCTGTTCCGCAGGGCGTCGGGAGATCGTTCGGGATCGCCACGATCTCGACCGGCAGCACCTACGGCGGCAGCTTCGGCGGCAACAATCAGCTGACGGTCGGCACGGGGCGCTCCGAGGTGCAGATCGACATGGGCGCGATCCAGGGCGTCGCGCAGATCTTCAACTCGGCGAAGGTAAAGGCGAAGACTTATTATGTGGTGGAATTGGTGCTCGACCAGAGCACGCCGGGCAACGTGGTGCCGTTGTGTCCGGGAGTCTTCCCTGCGGGAGAGGGCTGTATTTCATACGACGCGAAACTTCCTCAGGCAACGCCGACGCCGTCCACGCCGCAGACCATTCGCGCCTATTCGTCCGGGGGAATCGATCTGTCGACGTCGCAGAAAATAGTCACGCCGCTGGTGATCAGTATCGATCCCGGAGTGGGCGCACCGCCGACTCAGTATAATCAAACCGTCGAGATCAATCCGACCATAGCGTTGGTTACGAATACCGGTTCAGCGCCGCCCTTTACGAATCCGGACTTGGCGTCGCTTCAGGGGACGGTGGTAACCACCGCGCCTTCCGGCTTTGTGAGCAAGCGGCCGCAGGCGATCACGGCGCTGACGGCGGGCACCAACAACGTGGTGATTTCGCAGCAGCTGCCGCAAAGCTGCAACAAGAAAAAGACCTGCGATTTTATCATGTACCTGCCGGCGGCTTCGGCCAGTGCCGGTGGCACCAACTATGATTTGGCGTTCTCGGCCAAGAACAGCAGCTACGCAGTGCGCAGCAATGTCAATGTGGTCTCGGGACAGGATACCGACCTGCGCTCGGTGCCGATGGAAGTCACCAACCGGCCGACCAAATCGTTCAGCGGCAAAGTTCTCGACGGATGCAACACTAATAATAATAAGGGCGTGCAGGCGGCCACGCTGAATATCCTCATACCGGATCCGACAATTTCCCCGGCCCCGGATTGCAGCGCCAATCCACCGACCGGGTGCGTGGTGGTGGCCCGCGGCTCGACCGACGAGGTCGGCAAGTTTCCGCTACCCGGCAACGGCAACAAAAAGGCGCCTTTCAACCTGGTAGCATTTCCCGATAACAACGACGCGTACGAATTGGTGACGACCGCGGCGGGCTTCGATCGCACGGCGGTCCCGTTGACCGGGAGCGGCGGCAAATTCAAATGCACGCAGAACAGCGTTACGGGCGTGTGCAATATCAACATGAGCCGCGGCACCCTGATGGGAAACGTCACACTCGGAAGCGGGACTGGTCCGCTCAGCGTGCTGGTAGCGGCAGAAGACAGCGGGACCAACAACATCCAGAATCTGACCCTGGTAACGATCCCGTCGGGCAGCAATACCGTGCCGTACACGATGAACGTACCTGACTCGTCGAATATCGGTACGGACGGCAATCCGGTCACCTCTTTAGACCTGTTCGCCAGCGCGCAGGATCTGTTCAATGGCGCACCGCAGGCGGCGACCGGCCATTCGATCACGATCGCGTCCGGGGTTACAGCGCCAGACGCATGCTCGACGGCGTCATCCGGCACCGATCTCAGCGGCATGACCTGCGTGGGCCATGGCAGCGCTTCGGGCACGGTTTCGAATCCGCTCCTGACGCTGTACGGGGACACGGTGGCGCTGTCGAAGGACGGCGTGCAGATTGAGACGGTGCCGGTAGTGCCGGCGGGTTCGGTCTTCGCCGGGGATTATTCGATATGCGCACCGGCCGACTCGTACACCCTGACCCACTACCAGCAGGCGACGCCCCAGCCGACCCCGGTTGGTTCGGTTTCGGTAACGCTCAATGCACCAGTTATGGTGCCGACAGCGTCGCCATCGCCATGTCCCGGGATCTGCGACATCAACCCGCCGAATGCGAATACCGGTTGCCTGACGTGCTCTGCCACATCAGTGGTTGGACCGTAAAAAGGGATGGAGTTTCAGGCTATGTTTTTGCGGGCCAATTTCATCCGGCGCGGCGCCATCGCCGCGATCGTGTGCGGATTACTGATGGCCGGATGCGGCGGCGGCTTCGGCACCACAGACACTACCAAACCCGGCAACACACCGAACATCACGGCGCAAAGCAGTTTTCGCATCGTTGGAACGATCGGCACGCCGTTTAGCGCGAAGATCTCCGATGCGCGGTCGTCGTGGGACATTCAGGGCGTGGTGCCGCTCAGTATCGTGATCGTAAATAACGCGCTGCCGGTGCGGGTGAGCGTGAACAAGCTGGTGAACGACCATTCGCTGATCAGCCTTGAAGTGATCAACGGCTTCAAGGTCAAACAGCTCGCCTCGAGCACCAGTGGCTTTGGCGTTGCGGTCGGCAATTTCAACAAGGTAACAGCGTTCGCACCGAAGGCCAGTCCCGACGTGCGCTTCTTCGTGAAGGGACCGAATCTGGAGCTCTTCGACGCGCTGATCGAGGATACGGTCCATGGAGAAGTCGTGGAGGCGCGCGCACCGGCGCTGTTGCTTTTCGATTCGCCGGCGGGCGGCAATGGCGGGCGTGTGGATGCCACGTTTACCGCCGTGCAGTTCCTCGGCGGATTCAGCATCGACCTCATCTATAACGGCATCCTGGTGAAAAGCGTCTATGCCGGCACCTCAGTGAGAATGAAATACCCCTAGGCGGAGTGAGGGCGCGGGCGCACGGTGTCGAGGCGGCGTATCGCGAGTGTGGACTTTAGGGCGTGGCGAACGATAAACGATAGGGAGTCAACGGCGCGGAAACCTGCGGGTTCCGATTTGACAGGGTGGACGGAAAGCCATAATTACCCTCTGCACAAAACTTGGACACGAGAAAGCTGGGAATGACTGACGCATTCACTGGACTCGCCACGCTGCGGAATTCATCCAAATGAAATCCGCGGCTCGCAAAATCATATTGGTAGTGATCGTTATCGCGCTGCTCCTGGGGTTGGTGCCGGGATACCATTACTACAAGTTCTTCATGAGCCACGTTTCGACCGACGACGCCTACGTCGACGGCACGATCGCGCTGATCTCGTCGCGCATACCGGGCACGGTCAAACGCGTGTACGTGATGGAAAACTGGAACGTCAAAGCCGGCGACCCGCTGCTCGATCTGGACCCGCGCGACTACCAGGTGCGCGCCGACATGGCCGAGGCGCAATTGGCGCGCGCGCGCCAGTCGGTGGATCAGAGCTTCGCGCAGCTTCAGGCTGCGCAGGCCGGCCAGAAGCTCGCGCAGTCCCAGCTCAACCAGGCGAAGATCGATTACGATCGGGCTCGTGCATTACGCCGCGAGGGCGTGGTTTCGCGCGAATTCTATGACCAGGCCAGCACCGCATATTCGGTGGCTTCGGCCGATCGCGCACTGGCCCAGCATCAGGTGCAACAGGCACGCGCTGCACTGGGCGGACCCAGCACGGCGGTGGTGGATCATGCGCGTTACCAGCGCCCCATCGTCGAACAGGCAGAGGCGGCGCTGGAAGCGGCCAAGCTCGATCTGAGCTATACGCATATACGGGCGCCGCTAGACGGGATAATCACGCGCAAGAGCGTACACGTCGGCAATCGGATTCAGCCGGGCGAGCCGCTGATGGCGCTGGTGCCGACCCATCATCTGTACATCACTGCGAACTTCAAAGAGACCCAGCTAACCGACGTCCGCGTCGGGCAGACGGCTGAAATCGAGGCCGATATTTATCCCGGGTACGTCTACAAGGCGCACGTCGATTCGATCAGTATCGGCACCGGCGCCGCGTTTGCGTTGTTGCCGCCCGAGAATGCGACCGGCAATTGGGTCAAGGTGGTTCAGCGCGTGCCGGTTAAAATCGTGCTCAACGAGCCGCCGCCAAAGGACAAGCCCCTGCGCATGGGACTGTCGGTGGAAGCCTCGATCGACATCAGCAACACCTCGGGGCCTCTGCTCACGTCAACCTTGCAAACGCTTCACCAGGAATCGCATGGCAAGGTTCATATGGAGGGCACGCCGGACAATAATTCGCAAGGCGAGATGCAACCGGCGCCAGCGGGGACCAATCCCGGGACGAACTCGAATCAACCGGCGATCCAGCACTGATCGCCCGTCGATAAGCGATTGGGCGTCGGCCCGGAATTGCGCGCGAACAAATCCGATGCATCCGGCTGAGCCCAGCGCTTCGACGATTGCGTGGAATCGGCCGCCCGGATCGCAACGGACGCCCCGTGATTACTGACATTCCCGGCCTCCGGCAACGGCTCGGTGCCTGTCTCAGTACATCGATCGAGCGCCTGCAGGTTCTCGACACCGGCTGGGAAACTACCATCTACGAATTCTCGACCGGCGCCAAATCTCCCCGCACACCTGACCTTCCCGTCGATTCGCCGCTGGTTCTGCGCCTCTATGACGGCACCGGCGCCGAAGATAAGGCCGCGCGCGAAGGCCGCATCTTTTTCCATCTTGCCGGGGCCGGCTATCCGGTGCCGCGGCCGTATGTATGCGAGCCGACGCGCGAGGCGCTGGGTGCGCCGTTCCTGGTGATGGAGCGGGTGGCGGGCGGACCGTTGTTCTCGGCGACAAATTTTCCGCTGGCCTTCAAAACCTTCTCGCTCGGCTTTCTGGCCTTCGTGCGGGCACAAGTGCGGCTCCATCGATTACCGGTGGGCGGCGCCAATCCGGACGACCTGCCGAAGGCTCATCTTGCTCCACCGATTGCGCCAACCGCGCCGCTGCTCGAGCGCATGCTCGGTATGATCGCGCAGCGCGTCGCGAGCGGGCCGCTGCCCGGACTAATCGACGCACTGGCCGCTCTGCGCGAACGCGCCGATCGCTACCGCACTGCGCCGGACGCGATCGTGCACCTGGACTACCATCCGCAAAACGTGATCGTCCGCGGGATGCGCGTCACCGGGGTGATCGACTGGGTCAGCGCAGATCGCGGCGACCGCCATCTCGACGCCGCCACGACCTCGGCGATACTGGCGACCAGCGCGATGGAGCGGCCGCGCTGGATGCGCGACAATCGCGCGGGCAACAGCCTGCGCGCGCTCTTCGCGTCGCTCTACTTTCCGGCCTATCACGCGCTCGCGCCGATGGAACTCGATCGTTTCCGCTATTGCCAGGCGGTCGCGGCGATTTTCCGACTCTCGACCTTCGGCATGATGCGCACGCGCGGGCCGGCCTCGGTGGGTTTTCATCCCGAGGCGATCGCCAACGTCACGCCCGACGTGGTGCGCCTGCTGACACGCTACGCCGCACGCACCTCCGGCGTTGCAGTCACCCTCGACGGATAAAATCAAAGGGCCGCCGGCGCAGCTTCATGCGCCGGCGGCCTGATGGCTCAAACGTCGCTCGCCAACGGCGCGCGCGGCGCCCGCGATGCGGCTAGGCGCGCAGGAGTTCGCGCAGGACGTACGGCAGCACGCCGCCGTGGCGGATGTACTCGACATCCTCGGGCGTATCGATGCGAGCGAGCACCTCGAACTCGTTGACCTTGCCGCCCTCCTCCGCGCGCACCTTGAGTTTCTGGCGCGGCTTCAGCCCCGCTTCGAGGCCGAGGATCGAATAGCTCTCGCGGCCGGTCAGCCCCAGGCTCTCGCGGTTTTGCCCGTTGACGAACTCCAATGCGAGCACGCCCATCCCGACCAGGTTGCTCCGATGAATCCGCTCGAAGCTCTCGGCGATAACGGCGCGCACGCCTAGCAGCAACGTGCCCTTGGCCGCCCAGTCGCGCGAGGAGCCGGAGCCGTATTCCTTGCCCGCGACCACGATCAGCGGCACGTTCTCCTTCTGATATTTTTCCGAGGCCTCGAAGATCGAAGTGACCGCGCCGTCCGGCAGATGCGCCGTGACACCGCCTTCGACGCCCGGCACCAGCAGGTTCTTGAGCCGGATATTGGCGAACGTCCCGCGCACCATCACCTCGTGATTTCCGCGGCGCGCGCCGTAGGAATTGAAGTCGCGCGGCGATACGCCGTTGGCCACCAGGTAGCGGCCGGCAGGTCCATCGGCGGCGATCGATCCCGCGGGCGAGATATGATCGGTCGTGACGCTGTCGCCAAGCATCGCGAGCACCCGCGCATCCTTGATATCGCGCAGCGGTGCTGGCGTCGGACCGACGCCGTCGAAGAACGGCGGAGCCTTCACGTAAGAGGACTTTTCTTCCCACCGGAACAGATCGCCGTCGGGAATCTGGAGCCCGCGCCAGCGCTCATCACCCTCGAACACGCTGCCGTATTCGGCCTTGAACATGGCCGCGTCGACGGCCCCCGCCATCGCGGCCGAGACCTCGTGCGCACTCGGCCAGATGTCGCGCAGGAACACTGCCTTGCCCTTGGGGTCGCGCGCGAGCGGCTCGACGTTGGGATCGATATCCATCGTGCCGGCGATCGCGTATGCCACGACCAACGGCGGCGAGGCCAGGTAATTGAAGCGCACGACCGGATTGATACGCCCCTCGAAATTGCGATTTCCGCTCAGGATCGCACTCGCCACCAGATTGCCCTGATGCACGGCGGCGGCGATCGGCTCGGCCACCGGGCCGCTGTTGCCGATGCAGGTGGTGCAGCCGTAGCCCACCAGGTTGAAGTGCAGTTTATCGAGATACTGCGTGAGACCCGCGCGCTTGAGATAGGCCGTGACCACCTTCGACCCGGGCGCGAGGCTGGTCTTGACCCACGGCTTGACCGTGAGGCCGCGCTCGACGGCCTTTTTGGCCAGCAGGCCGGCGGCGATCAGCACCGACGGATTCGACGTATTGGTGCAGCTCGTAATCGCCGCGATCACCAGCGAACCGTGACCGAGCGAGAACTTCGCGCCGTCCATTTCGACCGGCACCGTATGGGCGATCGCGCCGAGGTCGGCCCCAGGGATGCGCTCGTGGGGTGCCACGTCCGGACTGCCGCCTTCCGCGATCCAGTTTTCGATCACTGGGGCGCCGCTGCTGTGGTGGGTCCGGACTTCCTTGGCCAGCTCGCGGCGGAACTCGCGCTTCGAGACCGCCAGCGGCACGCGATCCTGCGGGCGTCGCGGACCGGCCAGGCTCGGCTCCACTTCACCGAGATCGAGTTCGAGCGTGTCGGTGAAAATCGGATCGGGCACACCTGGCAGGCGAAAGAGTCCCTGCGCCTTGCAATAGGCCTCCACCAGTTTGACCTGATCGGCAGGCCGCCCGGTCAGGCGCAGGTAGGCCAGCGTCTGTTCGTCAACCGGGAAAAACCCGATGGTCGCGCCATACTCCGGCGACATATTTCCAATCGTCGCGCGATCGGCCACGCTGAGGCTCCCGATCCCGTCGCCAAAATATTCGACGAACTTGTTGACCACACCCTTCTTGCGCAGCATCTGCGTGACCGTCAGCACCAGGTCGGTCGCGGTCGCGCCCGGATTGAGGCTGCCCTTGAGCCGAAATCCGATCACCTGCGGAATCAACATCGGACTCGAACGCCCGAGCATCGCGACCTCCGCCTCGATTCCGCCAACGCCCCATCCGACCACGCCCAGCCCGTTGACCATCGTCGTATGCGAATCGGTGCCGAACACGCTGTCGGGATAGGCCACGCCCTCGTGCGAGGCGAAAACCACCGGCGCCAGATACTCCAGATTCACCTGATGCACGATGCCGGTGTCGGGCGGCACCACGCGGAAATCGTCGAAGGCGCGCTGGCCCCAACGCAGAAACTGGTAGCGCTCCTGGTTGCGCTCGAACTCGCGCTCCGCATTGTGCGCGAAGGACGACGCCTGTCCGTAGGAATCGACCTGCACCGAATGGTCGATTACGAGGTCGGCCGGCTGGAGCGGATTAATCCGCGAGGGATCGCCGCCGAGCCGCCGGATCGCGTCGCGCATCACGGCCAGATCGGCGACCACCGGTACACCGGTAAAATCCTGGAGCAGCACGCGCGCGGGCATAAAGGAAAATTCACGCTCGCCGTCCTTCGCACCGTTCCAGCGCGCCAGGGCCTCGACGTGTGCAGCCGTGACATTCTCGCCGTCCTCGCGGCGCAGCACGTTTTCGAGCAGCACCTTGATCGAAAACGGCAGGCGGTCGAGATCGAAGCCGCGCTTGGCCATCGCCTCGAGCGCATAAATCGTGTACGTCTTGCCGCCCGCGTCGAGCGTCGTCCGCGCCCCAAAACTATTCTTGCTCATATTTTTTAATCGCTTTCCGGATGAAATATCTCTCGTTGTCAGACGTCGTGCGATCGGCGGAGACCGGGCCAGCCGAATACGCCGCAGCTTGCCGCGCACGTCCAAACATACCGCGCGCCGCATCGGCCGCAAACCTCGCGCACCGCAATTGCTCTGAAATGAGCCCGCACCCGCATTTGCGCCAGGTGCGATAAGCTACGGCAATTCGCGCAGGATCTTGCCTTCGGCGTCGTAAAAATTCAACGCCGAATAACCCTGGCTATCCACTCCGGCCAACATTCGCGGCCGCGCGCCGGCATCAAATAACCGCAACGCGGGAACGCCTTCGGTGTTCACGCTCAACCGCGCGCGTTCGACACCCTTGCGGTCGGCGAGATCGATCCCGACCGTGCCGTCGTGCGCAAAGCCGAGACCGATGCGGAGCTTGCCGCCGTCGTCGAACAGTTGGAGCATCGGCAGCCCTTTCTGGTTAAGATGAAGCACGGCGCGCACATTACCTCCGGCGTCAACCAGCATAATCTTCTGTGCGGCAATCGACTTGGCGGGGGCATCGGCAGCGAACGCCGGAATGGCTGCAGCCATTCTATTGGTCACAGCGCCGCCGATTATTCCACCGACGAGCGCGACGATCGTATAGAACCACGGACCACGCCCGACTTTATGCGTAAATTTTCCGGCGAAGTCGTTCAGTGGCGCCACGCCACCGGCGTCGAACAACTCGCCCGTTTCAATCGCCCGACGCCGGGCATCGTTGGTCCCACTGTTAAGCTCCGCCATTAAGGAATCCTCATCAGGCAGGGTCAGGATCTATGGTCACGGCGCCGACGGCGCGCGCATCGCATAGACCCGAGTCAACTTCACCTCGATTTCAACCACCTGGCGCGGCTTGCCGCTGCGCCCCGCACGCGCCGGACGCAAGCTGCCTTCGACTTCGCGCGCGCGTCCATAGACGATCGCTGCCGCACCGTCGGCACGCCAGGTGCTCAAGGCAACTCGCGGATTGCGCGCAAGATCGGTCCGGCGGACCGTATTGTCGTAGATCACCAGCCGCAGGGTAGTGCCCTTGAGCGCCGCGTGCACGGGCGCGATATGCGGCCGTCCGCCCTCGCCCACCGTCGCCATCGCGACCAGGCGCACGCTCTGCCAGAATTCGGCGAACTCGGCCGCCGACATCTGGCGCTGCGGGTAAGCGACGGAATCGCCGACGGCAGGAGTTGCGCTGCGCACGCTGCGGTCGATCAGCGCCTGCAATGGCGCAAGTTCATCTTCTACTTTTACTTTAGATTGCATTTACGCTTCAGTTTCCGGCGCCGCCTCGATTCGCCGGCTTGCTTACGGTCAAACTTTAACTTTAGCGGCGGCCCCGCTCCAGCCAACGGCGGCGTCAGCCCCGACCGCTTCGTCGCTCTGCTTCAATCGCCTTCCTGCTCCGGCACCGCGTTGGCCTTGATCCGCAAATGAATCGGCCGGCTCCGGAACACCCGTATCAGGTATCGATACGACGGCAGCAGGACGAGCGTGCCGGCGGCGAGCGCCACGGCGAGAATTTTCAGGGTGATCGGCGGCGCGGAAGCATTGTAGATATCGACGTCGGGTTCGAGCAGATAGGGAAACTGCGCCAGCGCCCAGCCCCACACGATAAACGCAGCCTCGCCCGCCGCGCACCAGCGGGCCAGGTTAAAGCGCCGCTTCTGGAGCGCATAAAGCGCCGTCAGTCCAAGGAGGCTGGTTATCCAGATCAGCGGCCAGGTCCAGACCCGCTGCGTCAGTCCAGCCCAGATGTTCGGGGCCTCTCGCCTCGCGAGCAACAGCACCACGCCGGCGATCACGCCAACCGCTATACCTGCGGCGATCGCACGGCGCCGGAAGTCGTCGCGCAAGTCGGCATTATCAACTTCGACCGTGAGATAAACCGCCGCAAGATATGCGAACAGTGCCAGGGCGAAGAGGCCGACGGAGAAGCAAAACGGCGTCATCCAGGGCAGCAGGAAATCTTCGATATTGTGCGGATTTTTCGGAACCGCCCCGGAGGCGATCGCGCCGATAACTATGCCGAGCACCACCGGCGTGACCAGGCTCGCGATCGCGAACACCCTGCCCCATTCCCGTTGCGCGCGATCGCGTCCACCGCCGTAACTGCGAAAGCTGAAGGCCGATCCGCGCATCACGATCCCGATCAGCATCAGCGTGATCGGAATATGCATCGCAATCATGATCGCGGCATAGGCCGGCGGAAATCCATCGAAGAGAATCACGACCACCAGAATCAGCCAGACGTGGTCGGCCTCCCACATCGGCCCGATCGAGCGCTCGATCAGTTCGCGCTGGGCGGCGGCGCGCGGTCCGCTGGCAAACAAATCCCATACGCCACTGCCGTAGTCGGCGCCGCCGGTCAGAACATAGAGCGTCAGCGCGGCCAGCAGCGCGCCGCACACGAACATCAGCGCAAACGGAATCGGCATTATCGCGCCACCGCAGCCGCTTGAGCCGCGACCTCCGCCTGCGCCGGACTCCGCATCACCTGCCGCCACAGCAGATGGCTGACGGTCACGCCCAGAAAAAGGTAGAGCGTGGTGAACAAGGTGAAGGTCACCGTCAGCCCCGGCATCGGCGTCAGCGCGTCGGCAGTCCGCATCACGCCGTAGATGATCCACGGCTGGCGGCCGACCTCCGTGACCACCCAGCCCGCTTCCACCGCTATGAGACCGAGCGGCGCGGCGGCGACCATCGCGCGCATGAACCAGATCGAATCGAAAACGGTGCGCCGCCGCCACAGCAGAAACCCGCCCCACAGCGCGAGTCCGGCCATTGCGAAGCCGGCGCCGACCATAATCTGAAACGCGACATGCACGGCGATCAGCGGCGAGGGCCAGTCTTTTTCGGGAAATGAATCGAGCCCTCGAATTACGCCGTCGGCGCTGTGGTCGGTCATGAGACTCAACATCGAGGGCAATTCGATCGCGTACAGCAGCTTGCGATCCTTGACATCGGGGATGCCGCCAATTGCGAGCGGCGCGTGCGAACCGCCGTGGAAGAGGCCCTCGAAGGCGGCCATTTTGATCGGTTGCAGGCGCGCCACCGCGCGGGCCGAGGCATCGCCGCTGATCGGCTGAATGATGGCGGCCACGGCTCCGATCGAAAATGCGATCGCGATAGCCCGCCGATGAAACAGGTTGCCGCGATCGCGCAACCACATCGCCGCATGAATTCCCGCGACCACGAAACCGGTCGCCGCGTAGGCCGCGATCGTCATATGCACGGTCTCATGCAGCGCCGCCGGATTAGTCAGGGCCGCCAGCGGGTCGATATCGGTGGGCAGCCCGTTGACCAGCCGGAAACCCACTGGAGTGTTCATCCAGGAGTTCGCCATGACCACGAAAATTCCGGAAAGCATGCCGGAAAACGCGACCATGACGCCCGCCGCAAGATGGGCGCGCGGCGATACGCGATCCCATCCGTAGAGGTAGATGCCGAGAAAAATCGCCTCGGTGAAAAAGGCGAAGCCCTCGAGCGAAAAGGGCATACCGATGATCGCGCCGGCCCACTTCATGAAATGCGGCCACAGCAGTCCAAGCTCGAATGACAGCACCGTGCCGGAGACCGCCCCGACCGCGAACATGATCGCAGTACCGATGGCCCATCGACGCGCGAGCAGCAAATAAATGTCGTCGCCGGTGCGCCGATGGAGCCATTCGGCTGCGACCATCAGCAGCGGCATCGCGATTCCGATGCAGGAAAAAATGATGTGGAAGGCGAGCGACATCGCCATTTGCGAGCGCGCCGCGATCAGGTTCGGTATCAAGGTTTCACGCGATCCTTTGCCGCTCGGCAGTCGCGCGCGGCGTCGGTTGCAATCCGGCGGCTGCGATGGGCGGCGTGTTCAGTCATTTATTAGGATTGCCAACATTGAAAAGCAGATTTTCTCGCATTTCCGCAACGGCAGGCGCCGCGGCTTGAGCGACAATCCGCGATCGAGCGTATTCAGCGCCCGCTACTCCAACTCCAGCTTTCGATTAGTCACTTGCATCGCCGGCCGACAACACCCGCGCCGCTGCGCGCGCAATCTGAAGTTCCTCGTCGAGCGGCACGACCCATAATGCGGTTCGCGATCCGTCAGAGCTGAAGCACGCTTCACGACCGTTCGCGGTCTCGTTGCGCGCCTTATCGAAAATGATTCCGAAGGGCTCGAGTCCACGACAAACGCGCGCCCGTGCGTTTACCGAATGTTCTCCAATACCGCCCCCGAAGATGATCGCATCGACGCGTCCGAGCACCGCCATATACGCACCAATATACTTGCGGACGCGGTAGCAGAAGACCTCGATAGCCAGCGCAGCCTCCGCGTTGTCAGGTGCGGCGGCTTCGAGTTCGCGCATGTCGCCGGAAAGTCCCGAGACTCCGAGCAGTCCCGAATCATGGTTGAGGATGCGCCCGACCTCTGTGGGCGACAGCCGATCGCTGGTGGCGAGGTATTCGCAAATCGCCGGGTCGATATCGCCGGACCGCGTCGCCATCATTAGGCCTTCGAGCGGCGTGAGTCCCATCGAAGTATCGACCGAGCGTCCTTCGCAAATCGCGTCGGCCGAGCATCCCGCACCAAGCTGCAGTGTGATCAAGTTGAGCGCTGCAGCCGGCCGGCCGGAGATTTCCGCGTACCGGTCGAGCATCCACGAGTGCCCGATACCGTGAAAGCCGAAGCGATGAATTCCGTGGCGCGCGGCCAGCGCCCGCGGAATTGCGTAGGTGCGCGCCGCGCCCGTGAGCGTGCGATGGAACGCGGTATCGGTTACCACGATCGATGGCGCCGCGGGAAATTTCTCGCGCACCGCACGCAACGTCGCGATCGCCGGCGGATTGTGCAACGGCGCAAACCGCGATGCCTCCGCGAGCGCATCGAGCACGCCGTCGTCGGCACGCGCCGGTGCACTCACCTGATCGCCGCCATGCACGATGCGATGAGCTATCGCGTCGAGTTGCAATTGGCCGGTGCCGGCGCGCAGCCAATCGATCGCGTGCAGTGCGGCCTGCGCATGATTCGAGACGGCGGCGGCAGCGTCGGCCTTGCGCCCATCGGCGTCGCTCATGTCAGCGTGAGCGTGCGGACCGATCTCTTCGTAGATGCCGCGCGCAAGCCGATTGAGCAATTCGCCCGAATCACCAAGCTCGAGCAACTCGAATTTGAGCGACGAACTGCCGCAGTTGAATACCAGAACTTTCATCGCGATTTGCGCGCGGCGATCGGCCAGCGCGCTTTATACCGTAGCCGACCGCTACGGTTCGTGCGATCCATTTCGCGGGACCGATCCTGGCGAATATCCGATGTAGCCGGATGACCGCGCGAACCTCAGGGTATCAGGATACTCGACCCGGTAGTCCTGCGTTCGCCCAACGCATGGTGAGCGGCGGCGGCATCGCGCAGCGCAAACCTCTGCTGCGCCGCGCATTTGACGACGCCGCTCGAGAGCACCGCAAACAGCGCGTTGGCCCGCGCGACAAGATCCTCGCGTTTGGCGGTGTAAGTCTGCAGCGTCGGGCGCGTGAGATAGAGCGACCCCTTCGCGCTCAGGAGATTGACGCTGAACGGCGGCACCATACCGGACGCCTGGCCGAACGTGACCATCAGGCCGCGCGGGCGCAGACAGTCGAGCGATTTCATGAACGTCGCCTGACCGACCGAATCGTAAACCACCGGCACCATCGCGCCGCCCGTGATCTCTTTGACTCTCGCGACAAAATCCTCGCGCGTATAGACGATAGTGTGATCGCATCCGTGGGTGGAGGCGAGGCGCGCCTTTTCGTCACTGCCGACGGTCCCGATGACGGTCGCGCCGAGGTGCTTAGCCCATTGGCACAGGATGAGGCCGACGCCGCCGGCGGCCGCCTGTACCAGGATGGTGTCGCCGGGCTTGACGGCGTAGGTCGAGAAGATCAAAGCGTGCACCGTCATGCCCTTGAGCATCGCGGCGGCCGCGGTCGCTTCGTCAACCGAATCGGGAAGTTTAACCAACACCCGGGCAGGCATCACGCGCACCCCGCAATACGCGCCCATCGGACCGCCGGCATACGCCACGCGATCTCCTGGTTTGACCTCGGTGACATCGGGGCCGACCGCCTCGACCACGCCGGCGGCCTCGCTGCCGGGCGTAAAGGGCATCGAAGGTGCGGGATAAACGCCCGCGCGAAAATAAATTTCGACGAAGTTGAGCCCGATCGCACTATGGCGGACGAGGGCTTGGCCGGGCCCGGGCGCCGGCACCTCTACCTCGGCATATTCGAGCACCTCGGGTCCGCCGGTCTGATTAACGACGATCGCATTCGATTTCATCGCGACTCCTGGTGCACACGCACCAGCTCGACTTCTCGGCTGGGCGCGCGCCGATCAGATATTTGCGGGCGCAGCTAAACTTAGCCCCATGCGCTCGCGGGCGGCAAACCGCGTGGGCCGGGCGAAGCCGGCACGACGACTAGCGCTGGCCGCTCCAATCGGCCTTGGCGGTGACCAGCCAGCGCGAGCGTATCGCGTCGAACTGTTCGCGCGGCAGCGCACCGTCGGCAACGATTGCCGCGTTCTCGGCCCATCGCGCGGGGCGTGTGGTGCCGACGATCGCGGTATCGACACCGGACACGGCGAGCGTAAAGCGCAGGGCGATCCGCGCGGCGCCCTCGGGATAGTTGCGGATGAAATCGTAATTGAGGCGCTTCAGCCGGCGCCAATAAGGTTTCTCATAATCGCCGATACGCCAGCGGCTAAACAGCCACGCGGCGTTGGCAATCGGTCGCTTGGCGATGATTCCCATGTCGCGCGCGGCTGCAGCCGGAATCGCGAGATCAATCGCTTCCTGATCGGCGATATTGACTGAGATTTGCAAGCTGTCGAAAACTCCGGTCTCGACCGCGTAGAGCGCGTCGGCGCCGTCGCCGCTGTAGCCGATCGCACGCGTCAGGCCCTTTTCGCGCGCCCGGACGAGGGCTGCGATGAGGTCCTGGTTGCGCAGCGTGTCGGCAGCGCAGGAATGGAATTGGAGGAGGTCGGCGTAGTCCGTGCGCATCCGCTTGAGACTGCGCGCCAGGCTCGCTTCCAGAAGGGCGGGGGTCCAGTCGTCCAGCGGCAGGCCGGACGCGTGGCCGCACTTGGTAAAGATCAGATAATCGGATCGGCGACGGCCAACCGCGGCGCCGATCAATTCCTCGCTGGTCTCATAACAAGCCGCAGTGTCGATGACGTTGAGGCCGGCGTCGAGCGCGCCGTTGAGCAGCTTTTCGACCGTGCGCAACGGAATATTCTGCTGACCGATCTCGGACGCGCCAAAGCCAAGCACGCTCACCGCGAAGCCGGTTCTGCCGAAGCGCCGGGTTTCCATCTCAGGCACGCGTAAGCGGGCAGCGGAAATGAGGGCGGCGGCGGACACGACGATCGCTCGATGCGCGGCTGGACGGTTTCATCGGAGGCTCCATTAGAAGTGCGGACGGCCGATGGGGCTGCGTGCCGTGTGATTATTTCATCACCGCGGCGGCCCATGCCAGCGCCAGGTCGGTGGCCGGACGGCAATGTCAGGACTGCGTCGAATCGGCGAGCGCCGCGGGCAAATGGAAGGAGCCATCGGCCGCGCAGGGAAATTCGATCGCGTCGATGACGGCGTCGAGATTGAGCGGGCCGTAGAGGTGCGGAAAGCGCGCATGCGGACCCGCGTCGGCGGCATCGGCGGGGGCTTCGAACACCAGCGGCGAAGTAAGCCGGGTCGGGTCGATCCGCAGAACCAGGAGATCGCGCTGCCCGCGGTAAAAGAGGTCGGCGGTGGCCGCAAGCTGCGCGCCGGTAGAACAATGGATGAAACCGTCGGCCTCCAGCGAAGGCGGGCGATAATCGCCGCGCACGCGCGCCAGATTCCATTGGGAACGGCTGACGATATGGAATATCACTGACTCACCGCGACTATTGTGCGCCGTCGAGCGCCAGCAGGGAATCAGCAGCGGCCGTTTAGGAAAAATATCGACGAGCGCATCATTGCGGCGCAGGCGGCACCTGTCACAACGTCTTGACGAAATCTCCGCTATGCTCCTCGCGCTCAAGCTCACGATGCCACGTGTCGCCAAGCCTGAAGTCGATTGCCAGGGCATAACGGTTGGCCGCATAAACCGGATATGATTCCCAATCGAAACCCTGCCCGAATGCGCGCAAATCGCTGGTCCGGATCAACAGCGAAACCACCGGGGCTTCGGCACCGGCGAACAGCTTGCCGTGCTCGTCATGGCCGGTAATGCCCACAGAAAACAGGTTCGCGCGAATCACGCTGACCGACGGGTAACATTGCGCGACCTGGTGCAAATCGCGCATCAGATCGCCCATCTGCCGGCGCAAATCCACCGCACCGCCGTTGTTCGCGGCACTTGAAAGAATGGTCACGGCAATCAAAGAACGCTCGGTAAGGTCGAGCATTTTGACCGCGCCCGAATCGTCCATCATCGGCACAATCGACTCGGCCGTGGGCGCACTCTCATAAGGGCACACGCCCGTCTGATCATTGCCGTCAGGCGAGACCATCCACGTCGAAAGCACGGTGAACATCACGGGGGTGAGGCCGAAGAGCAGGACCCGACGCAGGCGCTGAAAACCGCTCAGATGCAACCACCGCGAGCGTTGCCTGTGCAACGCTCGCCCGAACGACCGCGAGCGGGAATGAAGCTCGCAGCGCGAGGATTCGGCCACCACGCCTTGTCCGTCAACAGAGGGGAAATCCGGGAGGCCACGACGCCGGTCGGGTTCCTTGCCGGACGAACAGCCACAAGCCGCACAAATCGCCATTTCCGATACTCCTTCAAGGCGCATTTAATAACGTGACAGCTATTGACTGGCGCAGATACGGACGATATTCGCCGACGCGAGTCAACTTGTAGGCTAATCTGACAATCTGGCTATGGCGGCAGATGGACGAAGTAGGCTTCAAATAAGGGAATTCCGGTAGAATTATGGTTTCTATAGAGCGCTAAAGTCCACTATCGAAGGCTATAATAATAACGTCACAAGAGTGCTTGAAAGAACCGATTCAATGTGCCATTGAGATGTGGGAAGTGGCGGCGGTGCGGCTGGAGAGACCTCCCTCGTGCGTCACATTCATAATGTACTACCGCTCCGGAGCCGTCGGCAGCCGGGCGCTCGGCCCTCGATGGGCTCGACCGGCACCGCCTCAAAAACCAGGGCGAGACACGCGTGACGGTCTTCGAATTCGTCGAAGCATGGGACAACCCCCATCGTCGCCACCGCGCACTTGACGGTCCGTCGCCAATCAACTACCAAAGGCTCCAACCAACACCGGGCTCAACCGCAAACCCGGCATCATCTATCGAAACGGAGTAACTCCAGGTCCGAGAATGGCGCTTCGGCTTATAGAAGTATTCTTGCCGGCGGAACACGGCGCGCGGTTGCAGGAGAGCCTCAGCCATGACGACGTGGTCGCACACTGGACCGAGCAGATCTCCGAGCAACAGATACTCGTGAGGGTTCTGCTCCAGGTCGAATCTACGGAACCCTTCATGGATCGCCTCGAGGAGATCCTTGCGGAAACTGATTTTCGCGCAGTGCTCGTATCCGTGGAAGCCACGATTCCGCGGCTTGAACCGGCCAAGGAAGAGCGGACGGCGGAGGAGGTCGCGGCCAGCGAAAAAGCCGGGACGGAAGCGGCACCCAACCTGCGAATCAGCCGCGAAGAGCTTTACCAGCAAGTCAACGAGGGCGCTCAGCTTACCCGCAACTTCGTCGTGCTGGTGGCGCTGTCGGCGGTAGTTGCGGCGGTCGGCGTTGCCTCCAATAACGTTACGGTAGTAATTGGCGCGATGGTCATCGCGCCGCTGCTCGGCCCTAATGTCGCGCTATCGCTGGCGACGGCGCTGGGCGACACAGAGCTGGCGAAGTTCGCCGCGAAAACCGACCTTGTCGGCATTCTCGTGGCGATTGCTGTAGCGGTACCGATCGGCTTTCTCGTCAAGGTCGATCCCCGAGTGGCGGAAGTCCAGACCCGGCTCCACGTGCAGCTAAAGGATGTGGTGCTTGCGCTGGCTTCTGGATCGGCCGGCGTGCTTTCGATGACCGCAGGGGCGTCGGCTGCCCTGATTGGCGTCATGGTTGCGGTCGCTCTGCTCCCTCCGCTGGTGACCTTCGGTCTGCTGGTCGGCGCAGGCCACATGGAGACAGCCATGGGTGCGCTGCTGTTGTTCATCACTAACGTGATCTGTGTGAACCTCGCCGGCGTCGTAACTCTTCTGACGCAAAACGTCAGACCGAGAACGTGGTGGGAGGAGGGCCGGGCCAAGAAAGCGCGCAAGATCGCTATCGCTCTCTGGTTCTTTCTGTTGCTGATGCTGGTGATAGTAATTCTGTTGCTGCCGCGCGGAAAGTGACCTGGCGTAGCGGCGCCGCTGGTCCCCGGAAGTCGTCAACGAAAACCCGCCTGGTGCACAGCCCTGCTGACCTCTTGGATGCTCGCGCAGGTGGATAATTAAAAGGTGGAAGTCCTCCTGACCCTCGGGCTCGCCAGTGGGGGGGGTACGCACGGGCAGACCGGATCGGGCCTTCGGCGCCAATGGCGCTATCGCGGGTGGTGGCGAAGGTCGAGTTCCATTGCGGGAAATTGCTCCCCGCGTGGAGTTCATCGAGACCAATCTTGGGACTCCAAGCCGGGCGGTGGTGCGCTTCTACAACAAGCGCGGGACAGCCGAGCGGTAGATCAACGAAAGTAAGCAGACCGTCGCGCTGACGCGGCTTTCCTGTCACCGCCTTCGGGCCAACGAGTTGCGGCTTTGGCTGAGCGTAATCACCTATAATCCCGGCATCATGGCTCCGGCTGGCGCTGCCGACGCGGGTCGCGACCTGGTCGCTGACGAACTTGCAACAGCGGTTGGTGAAAACCGGCGGACGACACATCAAACACGCGCGCTACTACTGGTTGCCGCTGGCGGAGAGCCATCTGACGCGGCGGCTGTTAGCGGGCATGCTGGCGAAGATCGCGCTGCTGCCGTCGCCGGCGGGATAAAGTCAGCGCAAAACGGGGCAATGTTCGATGATGACGCCGGGGATAGAGGCAGAAGTGTCGCCAGAATCAATGGGGAAAACGACATTTTCAGCCGTCGGGGGCTCGTCAGACGCGAAACCGGCCCCTACCCGCACTGCTGGGAGCACCGGCGGAACAAGATCGGCCAAAGCCTTGCACAGGAAGCTGCTCAATCTATGAAACGGTTTGGTATTGGAAAATGAAAAAGGAAATCCCGGGTCAGTCAGCCTTTGGCGTATCTGTAAGCGGAATTCATTCGTCACGCAACGCGAACACAATCTCTGACCTGCAGGGCGGCTCTTTGGACGTGGGAACAGAGATAACCTCGGAGAGTCCCCTACTACCGCTTGGTTTGATGGGAGGTGGCTCGTTGCCCCTGGGGAGCGACCCTTCTGGCGATCAGCCCACAACGAAGAACTTCTGCGCAGGAGGGTCCGCGGGCATCTTGCCGTTGGAGATGAGAGGTATGGGATGCAAGACGTGGGTGTTTCCGTGAGCCGCTCGATGGCGGTGCCCATGCCGGGGCGTCTCCAAATGCGCAAGAGCATCGACTCCGCTGAGGTGACAATCCGACCTTCTTGCGACAAGTCAGTCACCCTTTTGATGGTTGCTCTTTTGATAATCATCACCATCAGCGGGCAACCAACCATCGGGTTGCCACGCTCTGAGTACTTTCAGCTATACGTACTCGACATGGCCGCTTTCGTAATTGGCCTCGCGGTAGCAGCATACATACTGCTGTGGAATCTCAAATTCACTTCCACGCTTCTTATCACCCCTAACGAGGTGACGATTGCAAGAGGCATGTTCCCTCAGACCACAAAATCCCGGCGGTTTTCGCCTTCCGAATGTCAAAAATTCGAAGTCGGCTTTACTTGGCAATTGCGCATAACGGGCTACGATCCGCAAACCGGTAATTATGGTGCACGAGTAATGTACTTGCGTTATGGAGCCGGCCGACTGCTGGTGGCGCGGGGTTTAAGTGGTGAACAGACGGACAAGATCACTAATCTTCTGCGCTCGCGAGGCTTCCAAGTTTTAGGTGGCATGCAATGACTGACTCCGGGCCTCGCAGGTGGTGGGGCTGGGCAGAACGGCTGGGCGCGAGCTGCTCCAGCAGCCCATGCGCGCCAACCCGCGACCCATCTCCCGGTTCGGCACAACATGCGGCCGATGCTATCGAAACAGGCTCCGTTCATGCCGCACGGTTGCTAGACTGCCGACTACTTCGTTGGTGTGCCTCGGTCCTAATCTCGACGCACACCAGTCATGGTTACAGGCCATGGCGCAGCGACCCCGCTGTCTGGCTGCGAGGCATCATGGCGCCGGCTTCAGCGCCGGTCCATAGTCAGCCGCGCGGCCATCGCTGGCTGCCGCTACAGCCATGAGACCACCGTGCCGATAGGCGGCGCTTCAGTCACACTTGCGCCTGAGCCCCCGCCCCGAGTGACGCTGGAATCGTGGATGCACTCGGCTAAGCGGCCTCGCCCGTGGAAACCAACTATAACGTGATGGAGATACGGTTCGCTCTCGCGCAGCTTTCCGAGTGTCGCGGTCACTGGCTCGATCGGGTATAGGCGTGCTTACTTCTTGCTCGACACCTTCGACGGCTTATGGCTTCGTCGCGCCTGCCGCGCCACCGCAGCGTGATACTTTTGACGAATATCAGCAATGTCCACTTCCGCCGACGGCAACTTCAGGTGCATGTACTCCATTGTGTCCGCGAGTATCTCGGAAATCGCCAGGTTGCGGAACCACTTGTGATCGGAAGGGATCACGTACCAGGGGGCGTGCTCGGTGCTCGTCCTTTCCATGGCTTCCTCGTACGCCTTCATATAGTCCGGCCACAATTTGCGCTCCGAGTAGTCGCCCTCGCTGATTTTCCAGTGCCGCATGGGGTCGTCGAGCCGCTGCTCGAAGCGCTCGAGCTGCTCCTCGGGGCTGATGTGCAGATAGAACTTGAGAATGTGCGTGCCGTTGTCGTGGAGCATCTTCTCGAAGTCGTTAATCAACTCATAGCGCTTCACCCACACTGACTCGGGAACCATCTTGTGCACGCGCACCACCAACACATCCTCATAGTGCGACCGGTTGAAGATCACGACTTGCCCTCTGCCTGGCGCATGCCGGTGGGCGCGCCAGAGGAAGTCGTGCGCAGCTTCTATCGGAGTCGGTTGTTTGAAGCTGGAAACCAACGTCCCCTGCGGGTTCATGGCGGTGAATACGTGGCGCACCACCCCGTCCTTGCCGCCGGCGTCCAGCGCCTGCAGCACGACCAGTAGTGATTTGCTGCCATCCGCGTACAGCAGGTATTGCGCCTTGGCGAGGCGTTCGACGTGTTTCTGAATTTCCGATGTCGCGTGCTTATGCGATTCGTCGTGCTTGTCTTTGAATCCCGGGTCAATCTTGCTTAGCCGAACCTTGGCGCCGGGCTCGACGACGAATCTCTTGCGGTAGTTCATCCTTGTGGCTTTTCCTATGGCTTTGCTGTTGACCACGCGGCGCCGCCAGGCCCTGCAGTCGAGGCGCCCCTGGTTCACCGGCTCCTTAGTTGGCGATCGGAGCTGCCACCTTGGCCGGGACTCCAGCAGGATGAAGGCTGGCGTTCACTCTCGCCAGGTGTCGTTGATGGTGTTTGGTACCCAGATTCAACAGGCGGTAAACTTCGATCTTCACCATATCGGTCAAAACAAACCATACGAGCGCATAGCCCCACACCACCAGCGCATATTTCCATCCCAGTGGTGTCATGAACCATCCGTAGACCGCGGCCAGGGTTCCGATGACCTGGGTTGCTTCGCAGGCAACCACCAGGCGCCAATTGGGCCACGGACGCGCCCAGAAGGTTCCAGCGCTCCGGGTTATATAAATCGTCAAGTGTCCGGCAACTAGCAGCGTAAGGAACATCAGGCTTTGAACGATCGGCCGCGCCATGTGAAAATATTTCTCAGCCATCAAAAAAAGCCCGAACGAAGCAAAAACACCTATCACTCCGATAACCGAGCTGACCGTGAGCACGCGTTCCATGTCCCAGCGCACCGGGCTTGGAGCCACGATCGTGTTGTCGTACGCGATCATCATGATCGGAAAGTCATTGAGGACAGCGATAAGCACAATCATGACCGCGGTTACCGGAAAAAAGTTGAAGAGCACAATCGTCAGTGTCATGAAGAGCAGCACGCGAATCGTCTCGGAAATGCGGTAGATTGCGTAGCTGTTCATGCGCTCGAATATTTTGCGCGCTTCTGAGATGGCGGCCGTGATTACAGCGAGGCCTTTCGCCGTGAGTACCAGATCGGAGGCCGCACGAGCAGCGTCGGTCGCTCCGCTTACCGCGATTCCGCAGTCGGCCCGTTTGAGCGCGGGTGCGTCGTTGACGCCGTCACCGGTCATTCCAACAATATGGCCGCCCGCTTGGAGGGCCTTGACGATCTTGTACTTGTGCTCGGGAAAAACCTCGGCGTAACCGTCGGCCGCGTCAATCTTGTCAGTGTCGTCTGGCTTGCCGTCCGGGAAAAGTTCGCTCGCCACCGCTATATTCGAACCCAATTTGAGCTCGCGCGATATCTCGCGAGCTATCGCAAGGTTATCGCCGGTCACCATGCGCACCTGCAGCCCCATCTTACGCGCGGTCATTATGGTAGAGGCCGAATCGTCGCGCGGCGGATCTGACAGTGACAGCAGTCCAAGAAATTCCCATTTCCCTTGCGCATCGGTGCGCGCAACGCCAAGCGTGCGATAGCCTTTCGCCGCCAGATCGTTAACCTGCCCTTCAGCCTTTTTGCGTGCGTCCGTATCGGGAGCGACCAGATCCAAAATCACCTGCGGAGCGCCCTTCGAGACTCTGAAGGTGTCGCTGTCGTGTTTAATCTCGGCCTCGGTTCGCTTGCTGACCGGATCGAAAGGGGTGAAGTGAGTCACTTCATAGGCCTTTAGCGCCGCGTGGTCACTGAGAGCTTTGAGCACGGCCTCGTCGATGCCGTCTCCGCCCTCCGTTCGTGAGGCCAATGCCCCACCCAGGATCAGGTCCTGCTCGTCGCTCGCCTTGAAGACCACGGGACTGCCCAACTTGAGTTCGTTCTTGGTCAGCGTGCCAGTCTTATCCGAGCAGAGAATATCCATGCCGGCCATCTCTTCGATCGCGGCGAGCCGCGAGACGATAGCCTTCATTTTCGCGAGTACGGTTGCACCAACTGCCATCGTGACGGACAGAACGGCGGGCAGCGCGACCGGGATTGCAGCTACTGTAAGAATCAGTGCAAAGAGCAAAGTCTCGACCAGCGGATCGCCGCGAAACAGCGAAACCGTCAGTATCATTGCGACCAACCCGAGCGTTGTCAGAATGAGAAAGTTACCTATCTTGACCACCGCCTTCTGAAAATGGGAATCCGTCTTGACACTTTCGACCAGTTTCGCCGTGCGGCCAAACAGCGTATTCATTCCAGTGGCGACTACTAGCCCATTCATCTGGCCCATGCGCACGATCGATCCTGAATACGCAACGTCGCTTTTCTTCTTGTCGACCGGCAGCGACTCTCCCGTCAGCGCCGACTGATCGATGCTCAGATAGTCGCCATCGACCAGCTTCAGGTCGGCAGGGATGACATTGCCAAGTTTGACCATAACAATGTCTCCACCCACCAGGGTCTTTGCTTCGACATCACTCCACTTGCCGTCTCTTAGCACTCGCGAACGCAGCGCAAGGTTCTTTTTCAATGCCTCGATCTCATTGTCGGCCTTGAACTCCTCCCAGAAGCCGACCCCCGCATTCAGCGCTAGCATAAAACAGATGATGATGAAGTCTTCCCAATGCTGCACTGCCGCCGACAGCACTGCAGCGATCTCGATCATCCACGCGATAGGTCCCCAAAGAAACGATAGCAGCCGCGTGAGCCGACTGATGCGCTTTTCTTCGATCGCATTCGGACCGTCGCTTTTTAGACGAGTCGCCGCTTCTTCCTGAGTAAGCCCCTGTTTGAGATCCGACTTGAACTTGGTGAGCGCTTCCTGGATGGTCCCCGTATCGATTGGTATCTCCACACCTTCCGATGCGTCTCCCCTTCCCTCTTCGGCTTTGGGAGTCTCGCGCGTGGACCCATTGGTCTTAGACCTACCCGCCTTCGCCGTTTCTGCCCCCGATTTATCGGCCGTGGAATCATCCGGCTCGGTTGCATCTGCCTTGTCCGCACCTGCTGCAACTGACGCCTCGGCCTTCTGCCAGTCGCCTGTCGCATTTCCATCCCGGCGCTCTTCGAATATTTTGTAGGCGCGCTTGCGAATCTCGTCCGCTTCGGGCTTTGCTCCATCGGACTTTACGTCGCTTTTCGCAGACCCGTTTCGCGCCGAGTCCTTTGAATCGTCAGAGCTCTTCGCATCTTCTGCGACATCTTTCGCCGTAGCCATTATTAACTCCTCACAAAATCGCTCCCGTTCCTGTCTCCTTGAAACTTGGCGGAGCGCGCGAGCGCGCACGTCCTCGACGCGACGGGCTCTGCTATTCTTCGACCGCGGCTGAAAGCGACTGTTGTGGTTGACTGGGCGGTCGCAGCGCCAGATCGTCGCTCATCACATAGGTAGCAACAGCAATCAGCATCAGGCCCACGGCGACCCATAAGCGCCAATCATGGTGCGCATGCTTCCAGTAAGGACGATGAAACCCATAGCTATCGCCGTCGCTATCTGAACTGTCATGCCGATGGTGATCGCGAGTGGATTTGCTCATGAGGTCACGAGCTTTGCAGATTCAATCCGCGATAGTTTGGATTCCACATTCTGACTATTCGGTACTTTCCACTTCCAGTTACGGATTTCCGGCATGTCCTCGCCGTGCTTGTCGATGTACTGCTTGTGCTCGACGAGCTTGTCCCGGACCATCTGCTTCAGATACGCCCCCTTGGCACCCAGATGCGGCAAGCGATCCACCACGTCCTGCACGAGGTGAAATCGGTCAAGGTCGTTTTGCACCCTCATGTCGAAGCGCGTCGTGATCGTGCCCTCTTCCTTGTAGCCCCGGACGTGCAGGTTTCGGTTCGTGCGGCGATAGGTCAACCGATGGACCAGCCACGGGTACCCATGGAAGCCGAAGATGATGTGCTTGTCTTTCGTGAAGAGCGAGTCGTAATCCGTTTCGCTCAGCCCGTGCGGATGCTCGCTTGCGGACTGCAACTTCATCAGATCGACGACGTTGATTACCCGGATTTTCAGATCGGGCAGATGTTCTCGAAGGATTGAAACCGTAGCCAGAACCTCCAGCGTGGGCGTATCGCCGCAACAAGCCATCACCACGTCCGGCTCGGAGCCCTGGTCGTTGCTGGCCCATTGCCAGATGCCGATTCCTTCTGTGCAATGCACAACGGCTTCGTCCATTGTCAGCCATTGGGGCAGTGCATGCTTGCCCGCAACCACCACGTTGACGTAATGCCGGCTGCGCAAGCAGTGGTCAAAGACCGACAGCAGACAGTTGGCATCGGGCGGCAGGTAAACCCGCACGATATCGGCCGTCTTGTTGATTACGTGGTCGAGGAAGCCGGGATCCTGATGGGTGAAGCCGTTGTGATCCTGCTGCCAGACATGGGAAGCGAGCAGATAGTTCAGCGACGCTATCTTCCGGCGCCAGGGCAGTTCCAACGTCACCTTCAGCCACTTCGCGTGCTGGCTGAACATCGAGTCAACGATGCGAATGAAGGCCTCATAGCTGTTGAACAGCCCGTGCCTCCCGGTAAGCAGATATCCTTCCAGCCAACCCTCGCACTGATGCTCGCTGAGCATCGAGTCCAGTACGCGTCCGGCAGGTGCGAGAAATTCATCGTTCTTTACTTCGCGCGCGTCCCACTGACGGTTGGTGAACTCGAAAACTGCGCCCAGCAGGTTCGAGAGCGTCTCATCGGGACCGAACACCCGGAAATTGCGCTGATCCTGATTCAGCTTGGCCACATCGCGCAGGAATTTGCCCAACACCAGCGTATCCTCACTGTCGACGGCGCCTGGCGAGGACACCTTCACCGCGTGGTCGCGGAAGTCCGGCATCCGCAGATCGCGTAGCAGCATGCCGCCGTTGGCATGCGGATTGGCGCCCATCCGCCGCTCGCCCTTAGGGAGCCTCTGCACAGGTCGTCATACAGCGGCAGTTCGACATAGTAATGAGGATTATGAGGAGGAACGGCAGCAGCGCGCTGGGGTGATCGCTGCTGAGAAGCCATCAGGAGCATTGGTTGCCTCTGGTTCTTGTTCACAACCCACACCAGGCCCCGGCTGGGAGCAACCGATGCCGGAGTTGGTAGAGATTGGCCAGCGCGAACATGGTTTCGGCCCGAGCCAGATTCTTGGCCAGCCCGCGATATCTAACCTTGCTGAAGCCCCACAACTGCTTGAGTACGCGGAAGGCATGCTCGCCGCAAGCGCGGGTGCGCGAACGCACCCGGTTGATCATCCGCCAGCGCTTGCTCAACGGCCGCTGCGCGGTAGGACGGCGATTGATCCGATAATGTATTCCCCGCGATTCAAGGAAGCTGCGGTCATCTTCCTTCCAATACGCCTGGTCGCCGAACACCTCGCGCTCGTACCCGTGCAAAAGCTCCGGCAGTTGGGTGACATCGGCGACCGCGGCGTCGGTCGCGGTTACGCTGTGCACGATGCCACGCTGGTCAGCCCCGATGTGCAGTTTCATCCCGAAGTGCCAGTTCTGGCCCTTACGAGTCTGCTTCATCTCGGGGTCGCGCGTCCCACTGGCGTTCTTGGTGGAACTCGGCGCCGCGATGATGGTCGCGTCCACAATCGTCCCCGAGCGCAGCAACAGGCCGCGGGTCTCGAGCAGACCGCCGATCGCGGCGAAGATTGCCTTGGTCAAATTGTGCTTCTCGAGCAGATGACGAAAACGCAGAATCGTGGTCTCATCCGGCACCGTGTCCTCGCCCAGCTCCACCTTGGCAAACCGACGCATCGACTCACTGTCGTAGATCGCGTCCTCGGCCTGCGGGTCGGAGAGATTGAACCATTGTTGCAGGAAGTAGATGCGCAGCATCTTCTCCAGCCCCAGTGGCTGGCGCCCGTTGCCGGCTTTGGGGTAATGAGGCTCGATCAGGCGCAAAAGCCGCGCCCACGGAATCACCGCATCCATCTCGGCCAGGAATCGCTCGCGCCGGGTAACTTTGCCTTTCCCATTCCATGCCATCGATGCGAACGTCCGCTGATTCCCCATCCCCGCACCTCCGCATCTGTCGATCCTCCGCTTCCTTTGTACACCAATCGATCAAGCTGTGCAGAGGTTCGCTAGGCGCCGGCTCGGTCAATTCCGGTATAAGTCGTCCATTTTTGTCGAAGAGCTCCTCGGGCTTATAGCTCTTCATCCAGATTTCAAGCTGTGCGACGTGATCGGGATGCTCGGCATCCACCAGCAGCGGCACCTGATGCGCTCGGAAGGTGCCCTCGATTTGCAGGCCATCGACGACCTTCGGTCCCGTCCAACCCTTGGGTGATTTAAGAACGATCATCGGCCAGCGCGGCCGCGTGTTGTCATTTTGGTCCCGCGCATTGCCCTGGATTTGCCGAATCTCCTCGATAGCCCTTTCCGTTGTGGCGGCCATCAGCTGATGCATCTTTTCCGGCTCGTCGCCTTCTACGAAGTAGGGCGTCCATCCGCAACCTCGCAAAAATTGCTCCAACTCCTCATGCTCGATGCGGGCCAATACCGTCGGGTTGCTGATCTTGAAGCCATTCAGATGCAGGATCGGCAGCACGGCTCCGTCAGATATTGGGTTCAATAGCTTGTTGGACTGCCATGCGGTCGCCAGGGGACCCGTTTCCGCCTCACCATCGCCGACTACGCATGCGACGATCAGGCCGGGATTGTCGAACGCAGCGCCGAACGCATGACTTAGCGAGTAACCCAGTTCGCCACCTTCGTGGATCGAACCCGGCGTCGTCGGCGCAACATGGCTGGAAATCCCGCCCGGAAACGAGAATTGCTTGAATAGCTTCTTCAGTCCGGCTTCGTCCTGGCTGATGTCCGGATAAATCTCGCTGTAGGTACCTTCCAGGTAAGTATTACCCACCAGCGCCGGACCGCCGTGACCGGGACCGGCAATGTAGAACATATCCAGATCATATTTCTTGATGACCCGGTTCAAATGCACATAGATAAAGTTCTGTCCTGGTGTCGTGCCCCAGTGTCCGACCACGAGCGGCTTTACGTGCGACAGTCTCAATGGCTCCTTCAGCAGCGGATTGTCGTAAAGATAAATCTGACCGACCGACAGATAGTTCGCGGCCCGCCAGTAGGCATCTATCTTATGGAGTAGTTCCGGAGCTAGCGTCCTTTCATTACCTTCCATGCTTCCATTTCCTTGAACTGAGACGACGCATCGACGCATTGAGACAGCTCGGTATCTGAGACCGGTCGGCAGCTGAAACCGCCGGGTGCACCTTTTAAGAGACCTTATAAGCTGGAATTCAGAGTGATTCTCATGAGTTAAATTCAGCACGCCGCCTGACATGGACTATGCCGGTCACTTGGCGCCGGGCTTCGACCGGAGTCAGACACTATCGCGCCGGACGGTCTGTCCCTCCACCACGCGTCCTCAGGTTCTCCAATTGATCTTTGGTGAAGCGAGGGTCCGGCGGAACCGTGCTTTTCGGCTCTCGTAACGTGTCCAGCCCTTCCGGCTTGATGCGCGAGGTGACCAGCTTAAGGCTGCCTTTCAGCGTCTTTATGACCGTCGTAAATGACATAGGGCGTGCCTCCGTTGATAATGAGACAGAAACTCCACACGTGAAGGTCGTACACGGCCTGTACCGTGCCTCTTGCAGATTAACAGACTACTCCGGACAGCGTAGTTCCGGATCAACGCGCTCCGTGCTCCAGGTAACGAAATCGTTTGTATGATCTTGGTACGGCGCGATATTCACGGAGCGCCGCTTTGTTGCCTCCGGCAGTCGTTTTCGACTACGGGGTGCAGTCTCAGCGTGGAATTGGCCTTCCGGCGCTGCGCACGGTCTTGGCAATTATTAACGCTGCGTCCGCGTACAGCTCATAACCAACCGCCCCTGAATCCCGCTCTGCGCAAACCCGCGGCTATGTATGGGCAGTCGCGCATCAATTGCCACAACAACCCTGTCCGATGGTTTTCGATCATCAGGACAATCGGCCCTTGATTGAGCCCGTAATGCCACGGTGATACCCACCCGCAGGGTCTGCTCGGTTCAACCGGATAGGTCGGATTGAATGTCGCCTTGAAGCCGTAGGGGTTGCGCGCGGTCAGCTTGACTTCGTTAATATAGTAGTCGATTGCGGGCAACACAATTTCAGGAGCGAAGGGTAGTGATGTCACCACCGACCACGGCGCGATAGTGCCGTCGTCGGGCCCATAGGGCACGCCGCGCCCGACGTAACCAAAGAATTGACGCTCGACCCCATCCACTTTGAGGATCGCGGGGCCTGGACCGTCACTCGCAGTTATACCCCAGCAACAGCGGCCATAACTGGCGAACTCGAGCGGGTTGTCGATAGCGTACGCTTGTTGCACGTAGGTCGCGCGACGGCTGTTTTCGAAATAGTCGATGCCCCGGGCGCGCATGAACGCGTCCGGCATGCCGCGAAAATCAATCCAGACATGCGAGAGCTGATGCGTGAACAGCGGCCCGGCGTAAAGATATTCGTACCCGTAACGCCGTTCCCACCGATAAGTCGAAATCCAGGCCGCGTAGCAACTCTCGGGCAGCGGATGAGTGGGTGAACCCAGGCCCAGGATATACAGCAGCATCGCTTCGTCGTAGCCGGCCCACCGATATTCGAGAAATCCATTCTCGGACTTCCAACCATGCGTAACCGTCGGACCGCGGTTTTGCGCCCATTGCCAATCCGCGCGCCGATAGAGTGCATCGGCGAGCGTGCGAATTTCATTCTCGTCGGAATTGTCCGCATCAAAATAGACTCCCGCCGTCAACGCTCCCGCCAGCAGAAATGTACTGTCTATGGTTGAAAGTTCGCATTGCCGCGCGCGCCGGCCAGTCCGCATGTCGAGAAAGTGATAATAGAAACCGCGGTACCCGGTGGCATCAGGTTCCGGACCTTGCGCGCTGTTCCAGAAAAAACGCAGTGTCGTAAGCGTTCGCTTTACCGCCGCGGCGCGCGCCATGAATCCGCGTTTAACCGCCACCGGATAAGCCGCCAGCGCGAAGCCGGTAGCTGCGATACTCGCCGGGCACTCGGCGGCGGTTTTGTCGATCACCAATCCGTTGTCCGGATTCGTTTCGTGCAGAAAGTAACTGAATGATCGCTGCTGGAGCCTTTCGAGCTCGGCCTCGCCAATCGGATTGCTGCCGCTCATGGTGTCAGCGGCTCCGGCGGCTTCGGGTTAACATCGATTTGTCATGGCGGCGTTGCCGGGGCACGTGCAGCGAACGTTCAGTTGCGGACCATCGGCAAGGCGAATTCCTTGCACCCCTTCGAACCGGGAATTCCGATTGCTGTTGCCGAGCCCTGCGCCACAGGATCCTAACAGATTAGGCGTTCGAAGCGGCCGGCGGCCCGTGCCGGCTTGTTCTTAAGATAACCATTCGCTCCTTTTTGCCGGACGTTGCCACACGGTCGAGTCCGACGTGATGTTAAGCTCAACTTAGCAACACCGCTGAACATTCGAATCTCCGAAACAGCGTCGCGTATCTCTCTTTCGCAGGACTACCGTGCATACGATGAACGACCAACGGACCATTACGGACACCCGCCTTCAGGGTGTCGATGAAACTGAGAGCTCGGCGTGAATCTGGTTTTCCTTCGTGCTCTGAAGCCTCAACCCGCCGCCTTTGCCGCCGACGCCGAAGATCCAATCCGCGCGGAACTCTTCGGTATCGAACGCTTCGAGCAGCACGCCGAGAGTCTCGCCGCTGCCCAGCCAGTCACCACCGGGCCCGGTTCTCGCCGCCGCCTCGCGACCCGTCTCAGGGAGAACGGCCGCATTCTCCTCGAACTCTATCGCTCGATCGCCGTCGCGATCCGCGACGAACGCGCAATCACGCCCGCCGCCGAATGGCTGGTCGATAATTTCCATGTGGTCGAGGAACAGATTCGCGAGATTCGCGCAGACCTCCCCCGCGCTTTCTATCGTCAATTACCCAAGCTTGCCGACGGCCCGCTCGAAGGTTATCCGCGCGTCTTCGGCATCGCCTGGGCCTTCGTCGCTCACACCGACAGCCGCTTCGATCCGCAAATGCTCGCCCGCTTCGTGCAGGCTTACCAGCGTGTCCAACCGCTGACCATTGGCGAGCTCTGGGCCGTCGCAATTACTCTCAGAATCGTCCTCGTCGAAAACTTGCGCCGCGCCGCCGACCGCATCGCCAGCAACCGCACCGCGCGTCGCCACGCCGACGCTCTCGCCGATCGCCTCCTCGGTGTTGGCGGCCGTGACGCCGAACCTGCCGATATAGTCCTCAAGGACCTCGACCTCGCGCCCTTGCCCAGCGCCTTCGCCGTCCAACTCGTCCAGCGCCTGCGCGATCAGGATCCCAAGGTGATGCCCGCGTTGCTCTGGCTCGATCGGCGCCTCCTTGCGCAGAACACCACCGCCGAAGATCTCGTTCGCACCGAGCATCACCTGCAGGGCGCCATGAACGTGACCGTGCGCAACGTCATCACCAGTATGCGCCTCATGTCCGACGTCGATTGGACCGAGTTCTTCGAGAGCGTAAGCCAGGTTGACGCCTTGTTGCGCGCCGACAGTGACTTCGACGCGATGGATTTCCCCACGCGCGACCGTTATCGCCATGCGATCGAGGATCTCGCGCGCGGCTCCGGCCGCCCCGAACTCGAGGTCGCCCGCACCGCGCTCACGGCCGCCGCCTCCGATGACCCCCAGCGCGACGCTACGACCGCCCGCCGCATGCGCGATCCCGGCTATTTTCTCATCTCCGCCGGACGCCCGTCGCTCGAGCGCACGCTCGGCTTTCGCGCCCCCCTGCGCGACTGGATTCCCCGCGCCGCTGCCGCCGCCGGCATCTCCGGCTATCTCGCCACTATCGCCACCGTCACCGGCCTCGTCGTCGCCCTCGTATTACTCGTCCTCGCCAATTCCGGCGTCGGCGCTGCGACGCTCTTCGCCCTCGCCGCCCTCGCCCTGCTCCCCGCCATGGACGCCGCGATGGCCCTCGTCAACCGCGCCGTCACGGTCTTCGTCGGCCCTGCCACCCTCCCCGGCCTCGAACTGCGCCACGGCGTGCCGCCCGCCCTGCGCACCATCGTCGTGATGCCCACCTTGCTCACCACCCGCGCCGAATTGGACGAGCAGATCGAACGCCTCGAAGTTCATTATCTGGCGAGTCAGGACGGCGATATCCGTTTCGCCCTGCTCTCCGATTGGACCGATTCCGTCACCGAATCCGCCCCCGATGACGACCGGCTCCTCGCCGCCGCTTCCGCCGCCATCGCCCTCTTGAACCATCGCCACGGCCCCGCCGCCGACGGTCCCAGATTTCTCCTGCTCCATCGCCGCCGCACCTGGAACCCCGCCCAGGGACGCTGGATGGGCTGGGAACGCAAGCGCGGCAAACTCCACGAATTCAACCGCTGGCTGCGCGGCGCCACCGATACCGGCTTTGTCCCCGTCGGCGCCCTCGCTCCCGTACCCCCCGCCGGCGTCCGCTATGTCATCACCCTCGACGCCGATACTCGCCTGCCGCGCGGCGCCGCCAAGCGCCTCATTGGCAAAATGGCCCACGCCCTCAACGCCCCGCGCTTCGACTCCGATTCCGCCTGCGTGCTCGAAGGCTACGGCGTGCTCCAGCCGCGCGTCACGCCCTCCCTGCCCACCGGCCGCCAGGGCTCCGTCTTCCAGCGCGTCTTCTCCAGCGCCAGCGGCATCGACCCCTACGCCTTCGCGGTGTCCGACGTTTACCAGGATCTATTCGGCCAGGGCTCATACAGCGGCAAGGGCATCTACGACGTTGATACCTTCGAAGCCGCCCTCAGCGACCGCATTCCACCCAACACCCTCCTGAGTCACGACCTCCTCGAAGGCATCTTCGCCCGCGCCGGCCTGGTCACTGATATCGAGGTCGTCGAGGAATATCCCTCCCGCTACGACGTCGCCGCCGCCCGCCAGCATCGATGGGCCCGGGGTGACTGGCAGTTGCTCCCGTGGATTCTCGGCCGCCGACCGCACGCCCTCTCCGATTCCGACTTCGACTCCGACTTCGGCGAGCCTGCCATCGCCGCCCGCCAGCCTTCGATTCCCCTCATCGGCCGCTGGAAAATGATCGATAATCTGCGCCGTACCCTCGCCGCCCCCGCCACCTTTCTCGCCCTCCTGGTCGGCTGGACCTTGCCCCCCGCTGCCGCCGCCCTCTGGACCGCCTTCGTCCTCGCCACGCTCGCGATGCCCGCGGCACTGCCCTTCCTCGCCGGCCTGATGCCGCGCCGCCTCGGTATCTCCAAGCGCAGCCACCTCCGTGCGGTCTTCGGCGATCTCGCCGTCGGCGCCGCCCAGTTCGCGATGCTCCTCACGCTCCTCGCCCATCAGGCCTGGCTCATGGGCGACGCCATCGCTCGCACGCTCTATCGCCTGTTCGCCAGTCACCGCCTGATGCTCGAGTGGGTCACCGCGGCGCAAGCCGGATTGACCACCCGCCTCGACCTGCCCGGTTTCTACCGCCGGATGGCCGGTGGCGTTGCGCTCGCACTCGCCGCCGCGATCGTGGCCGCGCTAGCACCCAGCGGTTCCGGCTTGATCGCCCTGCCCTTCGTGCTCCTGTGGCTCCTCGCGCCCGCGATCGCGCGCTGGGCGAGCCTGCCGCCGCCGCTTGCGGGCGCCAATCCGCTCTCGCCCGCCGACGCGCTTTCGCTCCAACTCACCGCGCGCCGTACCTGGCGCTTCTTCGAAACTTTCGTGACCCCCGAAGATCACATGCTCCCGCCCGATAACTTCCAGGAGTCCCCGCGGCCCGTCGTCGCCCATCGAACCTCGCCCACCAACCTGGGCCTGTACCTGCTCTCCACCATCGCGGCTCACGACTTCGGCTGGATCGGCGCTTTCGAGGTCGCCGACCGCATGGAGGCGACCTTCGCCACCCTCGACCGGCTCGAACGCTTTCGCGGACATTTCTATAACTGGTACGACACCAGCGACCTGCGCCCGCTTGATCCCAGGTACATCTCTTCGGTCGATAGCGGTAATCTCGCCGGACATCTGCTCGCTTTCTCCAACGGATGCCGCGAAATCGTCAGCCACCCGCTGGCCGATTCCTCCTGGCAAGCCGGCCTCGAAGACGCTCTCGCACTCACTCGCGAGTCCCTCGCCGCTCGCCCCGGCGGCCCCCGCACCGACACCGTCACGCCCCGCCAGTTGCACCACGCCCTCGACCTCCTTGCCCTCGCCCTGAAGCCCCGTCCCCTTACTCCCGCGGACCTCGCTGCCCAGTTGACCGGTCTCGCCCTCCACGCCGATTCGGTCTTCGACATTGCGCAAATGCTGTCTGCTGAATCCGCCGCTTCCGCTGACGCGGATCTGCGCGCATGGGCCGGCGCTCTTCGCGACGCCATCCACAATCGTCGGCGCGAACTCGACTTGCTGATGCCGTGGGCGGAACTGCTTCCTTGTACCCCGGCCTTCGCTCCCGCCGGCGCCAGGCTGCCGGCCGCTGCCTTTCCGGCGCACCTGTTCGGTACCCTGTTCGACTCGTTCCCGGCCTTGAGCGATCTGCCTGACCGCTGCATCGCCGCGAGCGCCATTCTCGACCGGCGCCGATCTCAGCTCGCGGCCGCTGCCCCGGCGGGTTGCACTGAATCCGCGCATATAGCCGCCCTTGCCGGCGCCTTCACCCGCTCCGCCGAGGCCGCCCGCACCCTCGATCGGCGCCTCACCGCGCTCGCCACCGGTGCCTGCAAGTTCTTCGACGCGATGAAGTTCGACTTCCTCTTCGATCCTGCCCGCCAGCTCCTTTCCATCGGCTTCCGCGTCGCCGAAGGCGTCCTCGATTCCAATTGTTACGACCTCCTCGCCTCCGAAGCCCGTCTCGCGAGCTTCGTCGCCATCGCCCGCGGCGACATCCCGGCCCGCCACTGGTTTCGCCTCGGCCGCGGCCTCACGCCGGTCAATCGCGGGTCCGCCCTGATCTCCTGGTCCGGTTCGATGTTCGAATATCTGATGCCCGCGCTCGTGATGAGCGCCCCGGTCGGCAGCCTGCTCGAACAGACCAACCGCTTCGTGGTCCGGCGCCAAATCAGCTATGGCGCCCGGCTCGGCGTGCCCTGGGGCGTCTCCGAATCCGCCTACAACGCCCGCGACCTCGAACTCACCTATCAGTACTCCAACTTCGGAGTTCCCGGCCTCGGCCTCAAACGCGGCCTGCGCGAAAACGCCGTCATCGCTCCCTATGCGACCGGGCTCGCCGCGATGGTCGATGCGGCCGCCAGTGCGAGCAATTTCGCCCGCCTCCGTGCCGCCGGCGGCCTCGGCTCGTTCGGCTGGTACGAGGCCCTCGACTACACCCCGTCGCGCGTTCCCGAAGGCGCCGCCGTCGCCGTCGTCCGCGCTTACATGGCCCATCATCAGGGCATGACCCTCGTCGCCATCGACGACGCTCTGCGCAACGGCCCGATGCGCCGGCGGTTCCACGCCAATCCTATAATCCAGGCGACCGAGTTGCTGCTTCAGGAACGGACCCCCCGCGGCACCGCGGTCGCCCGCCCGCGGGCCGAGGAGGTCAACGCCGCCGCCAGCGTCCGCGAGCTCCCGGCGCCCACCATTCGCCGCTTCCATTCCCCCCACGACCTCATCCCCCGCAGCCATCTCCTTTCCAACGGCAATTACACCGTCATGATCACCGCCGCCGGCTCCGGCTTCAGCCGCTGCGGCGACTTGGCCGTTACCCGCTGGCGCGAAGACGTCACTTGCGATTCCTCCGGCGCTTACATCTTCCTGCGCGACGTCGATTCCGACCGCGTCTGGTCCGCCGGCTTCCAGCCGGGCAACCTCGAACCCGACAGTTACGAAGTCGCCTTCTCCGAGGATCGCGCCGAGATTGTCCGGCTCGATGGCGCTCTCAAAACCACTCTCGAAGTCGCCGTCTCGCCCGAAGACGACGCCGAAGTCCGACGCGTCTCGATCTCCAACCTCGGCACCCGCATGCGCGTTATCGAAATCACCTCATACGCCGAGATCGTCCTTGCCCCCGACGCCGCCGACCTTGCCCATCCGGCCTTTTCCAAGATGTTCGTCCAGACCGATTTCGCCCCCGCGGTCGGCGCGCTGCTCGCCCACCGCAGGCCGCGCGCCGCCGCCGACCCCGAAGTATGGGCCGCCCATCTCGCCGTGGTCGAAGGCGAGTCCGCCGGCCAGGTCCAGTTCGAGACCGACCGCGCCCGCTTCCTCGGCCGCGGCCGGGCCATTCGCACCCCCATTTCGATCGTCGACGGCCGCCCCCTCTCAAATACCGTCGGCACCGTGCTCGATCCCGTCTTCAGCCTGCGCCACCGCGTCCGCATCGCCGCCGGCGCCACCGTCCGCGTCGCCTTCTGGACCATGGTCGCGCCCACCCGCGCCGCCGTCCTCGACCTTGCCGACCGCCATCATGACCCCACCGCCTTCGATCGCACGGTCACCCTCGCCTGGACCCAGGCCCAGGTCCAGTTGCATCACCTCGGCGTCGGCTCCGAACAGGCCCATCTCTTCCAGCGCCTCGCCAATCGCATCCTCTATTGCGATCCGACCCTGCGCCCGCCGCCCGCCGTGCTCGAGCGCGGCGTCGGCCGCCAGTCCCAACTCTGGTCCATCGGGATCTCAGGCGACCTGCCGATCGTGCTCGTCCGCATCGACGAGACCGCCGACCTCGGTATCGTCCGCGAGTTGGCCCGCGCCCACGAATATTGGCGCATGAAACGCTTCGAAGCCGACCTCGTGATTATCAACGAGCGCCCGCCCTCCTACGAGGCGGAACTCCAAAGCGCGCTCGAGGCGCTGATCCGCGCCAGCCAGGCGCGCCCCTACCCCCATCGCGACGGCGTCCGCGGTAACATCTTCGTGCTGCGCGCCGACCTGATTTCGGCCGAGATGCGCACGCTGCTCCAGGGCGTCGCGCGCGCCGTGCTGCTCAGCCGCCGCGGCTCCCTGGCGCAACAGGTCAAACGCCTCGAGCTCGCCGCGCCCGCTGACGCCCTGCCCGTGCGCCGCGCGCGGGCGCTCGCGCTTGCCGCCGTCGCAGCCCCCCCGCCGCAGCCCGACCTCGAATTTTTCAACGGCCTCGGCGGCTTTGCCGCCAACGGTCGCGAATACGTCACCATCCTCGGCGAAGGACAATGGACCCCGGCCCCCTGGATCAACGTCATCGCCAATCCCTCCTTCGGCTTTCAGGTCTCGGTCGAAGGCGCCGGCTATACCTGGTCGATCAACAGCCGCGAAAATCAGCTCACCCCCTGGTCCAACGACCCCGTCGGCGATCCCCCCGGCGAGGTAATTTACGTCCGCGACCTCGACACCAACGAGCTTTGGGGCCCCACCGCCCTCCCGCTGCGCGAGCACGACTCGCCGTACATCGTTCGTCACGGCCAGGGTTACAGCGCTTTCGAGCACACCGCGCATCAGATCTCGCTCGAACTCACGCAATCCGTCCCGCTGGCCGATTCCATCAAGCTTTCGCGTCTCAAAATTCGTAACCTCTCGTCACACACCCGGCGGCTCTCTATCACCGCCTACCTCGAATGGGTTCTCGGTACATCGCGCAGCGCGTCCGCACCCTTCATCGTCACCGAAATCGATTCCGCCTCCCGCGCGATGCTCGCTCACAATTCCTATAGTGAACAATACGGCGGCCGCGTCACCTTCGCCGATCTGCGCGGCCGGCAACTCTCGTGGACCGGCGACCGCACCGAATTTCTCGGCCGCAATGGCAGCCTCGATAATCCGGCCGCGCTGGCCGCCGGCGCCGCGCCGCTCTCCAATCGCGTCGGCGCCGCCCTCGATCCCTGCGCCGCCCTCCAGACCGAGGTCGAACTCAGGCCCCACGGCGACGCCGAAATCGTCTTTCTGCTGGGCCAGGCTGATGATCGAGCAGGAGCGCTCGCCCTGGTCGCGAAATACCGTGCCGCCGACCTCGACGCGGTCCGCGCCGAAACCGCCCACCAATGGGACCAGGTCCTCGATACGGTTCAGGTCAAAACCCCCGACCGCGCCATGGACCTGATGCTCAATCGCTGGCTGCTCTACCAGACACTGGCCTGCCGCGTGTGGGCGCGATCGGCCTTCTACCAGGCCAGCGGCGCTTTCGGATTTCGTGATCAATTGCAGGACGTTATGGCCCTCGTGACGGCGCAACCGGCCATCGCTCGTGAGCATCTGCTGCGCGCCGCCGCCCGCCAGTTCTCCGCCGGCGACGTCCAGCATTGGTGGCTACCGCACTCCGGCCGCGGCGTCCGCACGCGCATCTCCGACGATCGCCTGTGGCTCCCGTTCGCCGCCGCTCACTATGTCGAAGTCACCGGCGATAGCGCCATCCTCGACCAGACCACGCCCTTTCTCCACGGGCCCGAGCTCCACCCCGATGAAGCCGAAGCCTGCTTCCTGCCGACGCCCTCCGATGGCCACGCCACCCTCTACGAGCATTGCGCGCGCGCCCTCGAGGTTAGCCTCGCCGTCGGCGTCCACGGCCTGCCCTTGATTGGCGCCGGCGATTGGAACGACGGCATGAACCGCGTCGGCGAGGCCGGCCGCGGCGAGAGCATCTGGCTCGGATGGTTCCTCCACGCCGCGCTCTCCGTCTTCGCGCCGGTCGCCGAGGCCCGCGGCGAATCGGTCCGCGCCGCCGCCTGGCGCCGTCACGCCGATAGTCTGCGCCAAGCGCTCGAGCGCGACGGCTGGGACGGCGATTGGTACCGCCGTGGCTACTACGACGACGGTACCCCGCTCGGTTCGGCTTCGAGCCTCGAATGCCGTATCGATTCCATTGCGCAATCCTGGGGCGTCATTTCCGCCGCCGCCAACCCGGTCCGCGCCGCCCTCGCGATGGCCGCCCTCGACGAGTACCTCATTCAACGCGACGACGCCCTCGCCTTGCTCTTCACACCGCCGTTCGATCGCACGCCGCTCGAACCCGGCTACATCAAAGGATATCCGCCCGGCTTGCGCGAAAACGGCGGCCAATACACCCACTCCGCCACCTGGTCGGTGATCGCCTTCGCGATGCTCGGTGACGGCGATAAGGCGGGCGAACTCTTCTCGCTTTTAAATCCAATCAATCACTCCAACACGCGGGCTGGCATCCATCGCTACAAAGTCGAGCCTTATGTCGCCTGCGCCGATATTTACTCGATACCGCCGCATATCGGACGCGGCGGTTGGACCTGGTACACCGGCTCCGCCGGCTGGCTCTACCGGGCGGGCCTCGAGTCGATTCTCGGGTTTCATCTGCGGGGTGAAATCCTTCAAATTGATCCGTGCATACCCAAGGCGTGGCCAGGCTTCGAGATCGCATTCAGATACCGCACCTCGCGCTACGAGATCGTCGTCGATAATCCCCGTGGCGTTTGCCGCGGAGTCACCCGCGTCGATCTCGATAGCGTCGCACTGCCCGACACTACCGGCCATCTTCGCCTCACCGACGACGGACTCACTCATCGCGTGCGCGTGGTCCTTGGCTGATGCACATAACTCACGGACTTTCTCCTTGTTGGTTGGAAAACCGAGTTCCCGATCTCAACGGTGAACTCGCCGAGTTCACTTTCGAACAATCTGGTGCTGCGAAGCACCCGGCAGGTGCGATCCCTACTTTGTATCCGCCCCTCGCAGGCGCGCATCATAGTCAAAGAGGAAAAGTACACCTATGTTCAAGCCAATCATCCTTGCCGCGTTGATCACCGTTTCGGCGATTGTCATGCAGGCATGTTTTTCGTCCAGTTCGACGGAGCAGACCGCGGCGACACCCGCGTGTAACTCGCAGAGCGGCACTGACTGTCAGTCCTCGACGACAAAGACGAGTTCCTGGGGATTCCTTTTTTGAAACGACAGCCGGGGAAATCGGCGAGGAGCTAAGTCCTTTCGACGGGTCTCAGTATCCGCGATTAGAGCAATTGATTAGTCATTGGTCGCAGAGCGCATTTCGCAATCGTTGTACTAGATGCCGACAATTTTGAAACACGAAGACGAGACTGAAAAATGAAGGTCATTATCGTTGGCGGAAATGCGGGCGGTGCTTCGTGTGCGGCCCGTCTGCGCAGGTTGGACGAAAAAGCCGAAATCCTGATGGTGGAGCGCGGACCGTATGTCTCGTACGCGAACTGCGGATTACCATACTACATCGGAGGTGTGATCGAAAAGGAATCCAGCTTACTTGTAGCGAGTGAAAAGATGTTCCGTGAGCAATTCGCCATCGATTGTCGGACGCGCGTCGAGGTCATGGCGATCTCGCCGGAAAAGAAAACTGTGGCGCTCATGAATCACGCGACCAGTGAGGTTACCACCGAGCACTACGACGAGCTTGTCCTATCGCCCGGAGCGTCGTCGATCCGTCCGCCACTGCCCGGTATCGACCTCCCGGGAGTCTTTCAGGTCAGGACCGTGCCTGACGTCAGGGCGATCCACGAGTGGATCGAGCGCCGGACGTTGTTACTCGCGGGGATGCACAAGTACTCGGGATTCCAGACGGTCGCGCCCAAGATGCGCGCGGTAGTCGTCGGTGGCGGGTTCATCGGTCTCGAGACCGCGGAGAACCTCGCTCATCGAGGGTTCGATGTCACCGTGATTGAGATGCTCGATCAGGTTCTGGCGCCGCTCGATCACGAGTTGGCGCGCATCGTGGAGGGCTATCTGGAGCGGCATGGTATACGCCTGGCGCTCAATGACGGCGTAGCCGAATTCAAGCAGGCCGCCGACGATTCACTTACTGTCGTCACCAAATCCGGCAAGTCGTATCCGGCAGACGTCGTAATTCTCGCGCTAGGCGTGCGTCCGGATATCACGCTGGCGAAGATGGCGGGCCTGAAGATCGGCGAACGCGGGGGAATCTGCGTTGACCAACAGATGCGCACGAACAATCCGAATATCTTCGCGGTTGGTGACGCCGTCGAAGTCAGGGACTTCGTGACCGGCCAGTGGAGTCTCATCCCGCTCGCCGGGCCGTCAAACCGGCAGGGCCGCATCGCAGCCGACGTGATCGCCGGGCGCCCCTCGCGCTATCGCGGCAGCCAGGGCACGGCGATTATCGGACTCTTCGGCGCGGCAGCCGCGTGGACCGGTGCCGCTGAAAAAACGCTCAACCGGATCGGCGACAAAGATTTTGAGAAGATCTACCTATACCCGAATTCACACGCGGGGTATTACCCGGGCGCCAAACCGCTCGTGATGAAAGTCATGTTCCGGAAATCCGACGGGCGCCTTCTCGGCGCGCAGGCGCTCGGTGAAGATGGCGTGGATAAGCGGATCAGCGCACTTGCTATGGCGATCCAGATGGGCGCAACGATCTACGACCTCGAGGAAGCGGAGCTTTGTTACGCGCCCCAATTTGGAAGCGCGAAGGATCCGGTCAACTTCGCGGGGATGGTCGCAGCCGATGTCCTGCGTGGCGACATGCCGATCAGTCACTGGGATTCCGCCGGGACGGGTTTCCTGCTCGACGTGCGCGAGCCCGCAGAACTCGCCGTGGAGCATGCGCCAGGCGCGGTCAATATCCCGCTGGGCCAACTCCGGTCTCGTCTGGGCGAACTCCCCCGCGATCGGGAGATCATAGTGATCTGTCGTTCCGGCCAGCGCGCCTACTACGCAACGCGCATCCTGATGCAGAACGGTTTCAGAGCACGAGACCTCTCCGGAGGCATGCTGTCACGTTCTCACGCTCACGTATTAGTGAATTGAACAATAATGGTCGTGCGTGCGCGGTGTATCAGTGGTGCATTCCCGCGCCCATGAAAATTAGCGGCCTTTCCGCTCTCTAAGGCCTTTGCCAAGTCCGCGTTCCTATGTCATTTTGGGAACGCTCATCAACACCTTGCTTGTACTCCGGTCGGCGGCAGCGGGCAAGGGAACACTGCCCGACGAGGGTCAGAGGTGCACGCCCAAACCGGCTACCGGTCAGGGCGTGCACCTCGATTTTGGGGTCTATCTAGCCTTAAGAAGTAAAAACGACAGCCAGTCAAAAAAGAGCTGGCCATCAGAAACGGAGACCGTTTTCTCACAGTGTCTGAATAGCGAGGCTCCTATATTCCGATAGGCGGCTGCCTCCAGATTCATTTCAGAGGGGACTCTTTCACTACTGTTACCTGCACCTTCTCGGAGGCACTCTATCTCGTTCGCCATCGACGACTGATACTCATCTACCGTTACTTTGAGCTCCTTAAGCTCCATCAGCAATACGCTGCGCTCAAAGTCGAATTTGATGCTCAGATGACACTCCTCTCGAAAATCTAACAGTTTTTCCCCAGAACTTAGCCAAAGCTCAGCAGGAAATTGATAGATGAGATTCTGCGTCCCAGCCAAGAATAAAGATACTACATCAACAAAATCCTCGGTTTCGGGTCGATCGGGAATATCGTAATCATGTTCTACCCTATTCCTTGTGCTATTGAGCTTACGTAAGATCCGAGGCGCTATAATTCCACATTTAGCGCAAAATTCGAGCTTTTTCGGAAAATGCTTCTTTTCCTTCGACTCCCAGTGCTCGAATCCGAGAGTATCGACCAAAAGGTCAACCCGTTGAGGCAACGCTCTCTTCGCGTTTGAAATTGCATTCACTCTGGCGCGCTCTGAATCCTCGGTCTCCAAATCTTCATTTGCGAATGCGATAAATTTAGACGCCAAATCCGGATCTAACTCGACAGGCGACGACCCAGAGAATTCTAGCCAAGAGTAATCCTCAATCTTCATCTTCTTCTCCGAAAGGTCTCGAATCGCAGCGAACAGACGTGCAAATGTATCATCTATAGTCAAGTGAAGTAGGAGTTGAGGCGCGCGGGTCCACGCGCCGCTCGGCCGTCGCAGCCATATCCGGCCGTCGCGTCGCAACGTGACCCGGCGCGCCTCTCAAAATTCAACGTATAGTTTAGGTTTTGCTAGTGTGGTGGCGTTTTCGTGGCGCAGATTTCCTCTTCGCTCTCTGGTCCGGTTAGGAGAGCGACGGGGAAATCTGCTCTGTTCAGAGCGGCGACGACCAGTCTTCAAGTGGCGGGCGGGGCGTGGGCCGTGCGGACTTCCGCCGAAGTATGGATGCGAAAGATGGTATTCATTTGGCACCGCGCTTCATTGATACCCTGCGATTGCATCAGGGAAAAAGCTGTTCCTTTCTTTCAGTCGAGCCGGAGTCCGTCCCGTTCAGCCGGCGCTTGAGCCGTAATCGCCTTACTCGAAAGTTTCCGCTTGATTGGATTTCGTAATGGGATCGCGATGACCGGCGAGCGCTCTGGAAAAATCCAAGCACGTCAACTCCCTGCGATGCACTCTTGCGAGCCGGCCTGATCCGGCAATCGAAACCGGGTTCAAACGCCAATGGTAAATACCTAGTTGGAGTGACTATCATCCAGATGGGCGAAGAAGCACTGGTACGTCGATTTGATCAGGGGCAAAATAGACGGAGATGAAGCGCAGCCACGCCATTATGGGTATGCTTTTCGCGCTTGCGCTCGCGACGCTGATAATCATGATTCATTTGGGTTTGTTGCGATGAAAATCCGTCATGCCATTGCGCTCGCGCTTGTGGGTTGGTCTCTCATGATGCCCCCGCTCTCGCAGGATCCCCCACAAGTTCTCTTTAACGAACCGCTATCGAGATGGGAAGTGCTCGCAGGACCGTTCGATAATGCATCGGATTGCAAGCAGGCCAGGGATAATGCGCTCACCGGTCAGGGCACGACGAACTTGAGATTGCGCAAAATGTCACCGGAAGGCCGATCGTTGGTTGTTAAAGCGATACGCGGCGCCAAATGTATTGCGACCGACGATCCTCGTCTCAAGTCAAATTAAGTCACTGCCGTATTTTGGACGTGGTTTCCCGCCACGAGTGCAAGAGTGTCACAGGAAAATGGACGCGCGGCACGTTGAGATCAGGTTGAGGTCAAATAATAATCGACACGCCAGGTTGTGAGTTGGTTGATGTCTTGACCCATGAGTTGGTACGTCACGAACACAACAATCGCGACTGCAGCCAATATCAGCGCGTACTCGGCCATCGTCTGGCCCCTGGTGAGCCCCTTCCGAAGCCCAAACGCCTTCACATATAGCTTCGTTAGCTGATGCATGCTTAACCTCGCATTATTGTTCATATCATATGCCACAGCCATCATTGATGGTCAAACGGACGAGTAAGCTCTGGTAACCTTCTTTCGGGGTCATACAGTTCAAAGCGATGTGCGGTAGCTGGGCTGCATGTGCGTAATTGTCAGATCTTGCGGACAGCTCGGTCATAATCAGGCGGCTTCCGTTGCTTTTATGCAAAGCGTCTAAGCGATAATCGAAGGGCATGAGGAAGAGCGGTATCGGTTCTAGCCGAGCGTTAATGCGGCGTTGTCGGACAGCAAGCCAGCTATCCGCGGAGCTTCGCGATGGCAGTCCGCAGGCTTCTCTCGCGGCCTTTCGAATGAAGCAGGGCCAGCGGGCGGTCAAAGGAATGGAAAAGCTCATGGACAGGGGCTTGTCGGGCAGCCGGAGTCCGTTACCGCTGGCACGATCTGCGGCATACGTTCGGCTCCCGGTTGGCGCCAAATCCTGCGGTATCGGAGCAGACGATCATTGCGCTGGCTGCCCACGTCTCCCAGTCGATGCCGGCTCGTTACAGCCATATCCGCTCAGCCGCCAAGCAGGCCGCAATCGACGCGATCGAAGCTCTCCGCCCGGACGCCAATACTCCCGTTTCTGAAGGCGACTCCTCACAAAAACCCCCACAGTCACCGGTGGAGATGACCAGGCAGCGATTTGTCGTTTCTGAGAAAGCTTCGAACTAGAAGGGATATTAAATGGAGCGGGTGATCGGTTTCGAACCGACGACCTTGTGCTTGGCAAGCACACGCTCTACCAACTGAGCTACACCCGCTCGCCAGTCTGGCTGGTCAGAACAAGATCATTTATTGGTCGGCGCGGCACTTGTCAAATCGCCGCCTTGCGGGCGACTGCCGAACTCTGCCCGGGCATGAGCGCGTTCCACGCCCGATAGAAGTAATCGACGCCCGACCATACTGTAAGCACCGTCGCCATCCAGAGCAGGAACAGGCCGGCGCCGAAAAAGTCGATGTGAAAGTAGGTGTAGTGGATGAGCAATCCGTGCAGGGCAATCGACTGCAGCGCCATTTTGTACTTGCCGAGTTCCTCGGCGGCCATAATGCGGCCGCGGCTGGCTACTATCGCGCGCAGGCCGGTGACCATCAGCTCGCGCGAGACCAGCACCACGACCATCCAGGCGGGCACGTGCGGTGTTCGCGGCATCGCGGCGAGCATGATCAGGACGGCGGTGACGACCAGCTTATCGGCGAGCGGATCGAGGAATTTGCCGAGATTGCTGCCGGAGCCATAGGAGCGCGCGATGTAGCCGTCGAGAAAGTCGGTGATGGTGGCGATAAAGAAGACGCCGGCGGCGATCGCGGACGGGATCGGGCCGGTGAAGGTCAGCAGATAGACCAGCACGGGCACCAAAGCGATGCGCATGAAAGTCAGGACGTTGGGGGCCGTAAACGTCATGCGGAAGGCCTTCGCAGTTTGAATTGGACGCCCGTTGCGGATGCGAGTGCCTGGATAATTGGAACTTTAGGGCATGCGCTCCGATGGCGCAATCCGGTGCGGTGCGGCGGCGGCGTCGGCAAAGGCGGATCGCGCGGCGCGATGGCGGCGGCTGCGGGCGGTACGCATGCGGCGCGGCGGACGATTCGATTGACTATTGCGAGCACGCTCAAATAGCGTCGTGAGAGGATTGGAGCGCAGCCACGGCCGTTTACCGCCAGTGGTGCGGATCGGCTGCGGGTATCCGGCGGCACCTGCAAATCAACCCGCCGGGGCGTACGCCGACGCGACGCGCGAATGCTGACAAAATGAATGAACCACCTCCTACGGACAGCGACTTTCTGGTAATTGGCGGCGGAATCGCCGGGATGATATTCGCGCTCAAGGCCGCGGCCGTCGGCAGCGTTACGGTGCTGACCAAGGCGGCCAGCGACGAGGCCAATACGGCGTACGCGCAGGGCGGGATCGCCAGCGTGTGGAGCGTGGACGATTCGTTCGAGTCGCACGTCGCTGACACGCTGAAGGCAGGGGCCGGACTGTGCAATCGCGACGCGGTGGAGAGTATCGTGCGCGACGGTCCGGAGGTGGTGCGCGAACTGATCGCCTTTGGCACGCAGTTTACGCGGGTCGAAGAAGGCGGGGAGGACGAATACGACCTGGGGCGCGAGGGCGGCCATAGCCATCGGCGGGTGCTCCATGCGCAAGACCTGACGGGGCGCGAAATCATGCGGGCGCTGTGGGCGGCGGCGCGGGCGCGGCCGAACATCCGGGTGCTCGAGAATCATGTGGCGGTGAACCTGCTGATCGAGCGCGACGGGGGCGGACGGCCGCTGGCGTGCTGGGGCGCGTATGCGCTGGACAAGGCCACGATGTCGGTGCGCAAGGTGGTCGCGCGCGCGACGCTGCTGGCAACCGGCGGCGCCGGCAAGGTCTATCTCTACACCACCAATCCGGATATCGCCTCGGGCGACGGCGTGGCGATGGCGTATCGGGCGGGCGTCCCGATCGCCAACATGGAATTCTACCAGTTCCATCCGACCTGCCTGTATCATCCGATGGCCAAGTCGTTTCTGATATCGGAGGCGTTGCGCGGCGAAGGGGCGATTCTGCGACTGCCCGACGGCACGCCGTTCATGAAGCGATATCATCCGGACGCCGAGCTGGCGCCGCGCGACGTGGTGGCGCGGGCGATCGATTCCGAGATGAAGCGGCTCGGCCTCGATTGCGTCTATCTCGACATCAGCCATCACGAGCCGGCCTATATCCGCGAGCGCTTTCCCAACATCTACAAGCGTTGCCTGGGCTATGGCTTCGATCTGACGGCGGGACCGATACCGGTGGTGCCGGCGGCCCATTACATGTGCGGTGGCGTGGTCACGGATTTGCACGCGCGCACGTCGATCGCACGGCTCTATGCAGCCGGCGAAGTCGCGATGACGGGGCTGCATGGCGCCAACCGGCTTGCGTCGAACTCCCTGCTCGAGGCGGGGGTGATGGGGCGGCGGGCATTCGCCGCGGCGCGCGAGTTATTGAGCCATGACGAAGGCGTCGCGCCGGCCTTTCGCGAATGGGATCCGGGCAATGCGATCCAGAGCGAGCAGCGCGTCCTGATCACCCATAGCTGGGAAGAAATCCGGCGGCTGATGTGGAATTACGTCGGAATCGTGCGCAGCGACCGGCGGCTCGAGCGCGCATTGCGGCGAATCGTGATGCTCAAGGAGGAGATTCACAGCTACTACTGGGATCACCTGATCGATTCGGACTTGATCGAGCTGCGTAACCTGGTGACGGTGGCGGAGCTGGTGGTGCGTTGCGCGATAATGCGCAAGGAATCGCGCGGCCTCAACTACAATATCGACCATCCTGAACGCGACGACGCCGGTCCGCCGCACGACACGATCGTCGCGCGCGGCGATGCGATGCCGGCGGCGGCGGCGGCACGACCCGCCTAGCGCGGTCGCGCATCGCTATCTTCACGCCGTCCCGAATGGGTTTCTCACTCCGAGCCGGTGCGGAGTCGAGTTGCTTGACTCTCAAACGTTAGCTCACCCATAACGGCCTCATCGGGGAGGGGATTAGGATGGCGACGGTAAAGGTTCCAGGCGCACGCGCGCGTATGAGCGAATCACCCGACGGATTGTCGATTACGATTCCAGCGCAAAAGCACTGGTTCCTGATTTTATTCCTTGGATTCTGAATGTTGGGTTGGGCGTTCGGTGAAATAAGCGCAATCCGTGAAATCTTCGGCGGTGGCCAATCCCCACACGGCAGCATCTCTTCCGTTCATGGCCAGGGCCTCCTTCTGCTCGGTTGGCTCGGAGCGTGGACCGCGGCCGGTTGCTTCTTCGGATACCTGTGGATGTGGAATTTGGCGGGGGGCGAGAGGGTTGTGCTTGGGCCGCGAACGTTGGCCGTCAAACGCGACGTGTTAGGGTTCGGACCGCTTAAGGAATACGAACTTCAAGAGGTTAGAAATTTGCGTGCCGGCGCGGACGCATTGAACCGGAATGGTCAGATGTCGCCGTTCTCACTCTTGAACGGGGGAACGATCTCGTTCGACTACGGAGCGAAAACTTTTCGCTTTGGCGCGGACCTCGATGAAGCAGAGGCGCGACAAATCATCACGCAATTGAAGTCACGCTATACCTTTGGCTCCTCGCCCGATCACTAAGCAACGGTCTCTCTCCGGGACGCGGAGAGGTAATCATCATCACGAAAACTCGCCTAGTGAATCACGCTTCGGTGCCGACGTTCGACGGCGGCGCGGTGACCTCGGCGGTGGGGTAGGAGAAGGCGAGCTTGTCGCCGTCGAGATCGACCACCACGCGGCCGCCCTTGGTGAGGCGTCCGAAGAGCACGTCGTCGGCGAGCACGCGAGCGATCTCGCTTTCGATCAGGCGGCCCAGCGGACGCGCGCCGAAGCGGGTGTCGTAGCCGCGCTCGCCCAGCCATTTCCTGGCCGCCGGCGTGACTTCCATTGTGACCTTGTTGGCCTCGAGGCGCTCGGACAGTTCGAGCAGGAATTTGTCGACTACGCGTTCGATGACGGCGGGCGGCAGCGGCGCAAATTCGATAATCGCGGAGAGCCGGTTGCGGAACTCGGGCGCGAACATGCGATCGATCATCGCACGCGGCGAACCGGTCTGAACGGTGGCGCCGAAACCGATCATCGCGCGCGACAGTTCCTGGGCGCCGGCGTTGGTGGTCATCACGAGGATCACGTTGCGGAAGTCGGCCTTGCGCCCGTTGTTGTCGGTCAGCGTCGCGTGGTCCATCACCTGGAGCAGGATGTTGAACAAGTCGGGGTGCGCTTTTTCGATTTCGTCGAGCAGCAGCACGCAATGCGGCGTCTTGTTGACGGCGTCGGTGAGCAACCCGCCCTGATCGAAGCCGACGTAGCCGGGCGGCGCACCGATCAGGCGCGAGACCGTATGGCGCTCCATGTACTCGCTCATGTCGAAGCGCAGGAATTCGACGCCCATGGTCTTGGCGAGCTGGCGCGCGACTTCGGTTTTGCCGACGCCGGTCGGGCCGGCAAACAGGAATGCGCCGACCGGACGATCGGGATGCGCGAGGCCGGATCGTGCGAGCTTGATTGCGCGGCAGACCGCGTCGATCGCCGTGTCCTGTCCGTACACGACCTCTTTGAGTTCGGTGTCGAGATCCTGAAGGCGAGCGCGATCGGTCGAAGACACCGTGCGTTCGGGAATCTTCGCCATGCGCGCGACCGTGCGCTCGGAATCGCGCGCGCCGACGGTGACGGTCTCGCTGCTCTTGGCGCGCAGATGACCGGCGACGCCAGCCTCATCCATAACGTCGATCGCCTTGTCGGGCAGGTAGCGATCGTTTATGTAGCGCGCCGATAATTCCACTGCCGAGCGAATCGCCGCCGAAGTGTAGCGAACGTTGTGATGCTTTTCGTAATGGGGTTTGAGCCCGTTGAGAATTTGCACCGCCTCTTCGCGGGTCGGCTCGGCAACCTCTATTCGCTGAAAACGCCGCGCGAGGGCCTTGTCGCGATCGAACGAGCGCTTGTACTCCTGATAGGTGGTCGAGCCGATACATCGCAGGTCGCCCGAGGCCAGCGCCGGCTTGAGCAGATTCGACGCGTCCATGGTCGAACCCGAAGCCGATCCGGCGCCAACGATGGTGTGGATCTCATCTATGAACAGGATAATACGCGGATTGCCGCTCGCGGCCTTGATGACGGCCTTGAGGCGCTGTTCGAAGTCACCGCGAAAGCGCGTGCCCGCCAGCAGCGCACCCATGTCCAGCGCGTAAATCTGCACGTCCTTCAACGCGTCGGGCACCTTGCCGTTATGCACCGCAAGCGCCAGCCCCTCGGCCAGCGCGGTCTTGCCGACACCGGCCTCGCCGACGAAAACGGGATTGTTCTTGCGCCGCCGCAGCAGGACATGGATTGCGCGATCGATTTCGTTGCGCCGCCCGATCAGCGGATCGATTTTGCCGGTGGCGGCACGCTCGGCCAGATTGATGGCGTAAGTCTTGAGCGCCTTGGACGGCGAGATCTTCGCGGGTCCGTCCTCGCCGTCCGAATCGCCGTCGGCGTCGGCGTCATGGTCCTCATCGGCCGCACCGCGAACGTCATGATCGTCGTCGGCGCCGGTCTTGGAGACGCCGTGCGAAATAAAATTGATCACGTCGAAGCGGGTAACGCCCTGTTCCTGGAGCAGGAAGACCGCGTGCGATTCGCTCTCGTGGAACATCGCGACCAGGACCTGCGAGCCGTTGATCTCGGAACGCCCGGCCGATTGCGCATGTAACGCCGCGCGCTGCAATGCGCGCTGGACACCGGCCGCGTAATGGGGTTGGAAGGCGCCGCCTTTGCTGAGTCGCTCGACGTCCTCGTCGAGATATTTTTGAAGTTTCTTGCGCAAGGCCTCAAGGTCGGCGCCGCAATGCTGCAGGACGTTGCTGGTGGTGACGTCGTGCAACATCGCGTACAGCACGTGTTCGAGGCATACATATTCGTGGCGCCGATTGAGCGCCTCGGTCATCGCGAGCTGCAAGGTGATTTGCAACTCGCGACTGATCATCACGCCTGACGATGGCATGGCGGTTTCAGCGCTCTCCCCGGCCCGCGCGAGCCGGCACTTCGATACGAATCGCGACCAATGCCGGTTACTCCTTTTCCATCACGCATTTGAGCGGATACTGGCTCTCCTGCGCGAGTTCCTCGACGGTTTTAATTTTGGTTTCGGCAATCTCGAACGGATATACGCCGGCGACGCCCATGCCGTTCTGATGAACGTGGAGCATTATCCGCGTAGCTTCGGCGTTCTGCTTGTGGAAAATCGTCTTGAGAATTTCGACGACAAACTCCATCGGAGTGTAATCGTCGTTGAGCAGAATACATTTGTACAGCGGCGGCCGCCGGGTCTTGGTCTGCTCTTTGGTGCGGCGCTCGGTGACGGTATCGCCGCTCCCGCCGCGATTGCCCGCGCCGTTGCCCGGGTTGCCGTTACTTCCGCCAGCTTGCGCAAGGATTGTTTGCAGTTCCTGATTCATCGCGAGTTGGGTTGCTCCCCACATCGGCTTGACCGATTCATTTTATCAGAAAACGCGATCGCCTCGCATCGATCCCCATCAATCCTGATGACGCCCCGGGTGACGAGATAAATATCCGCCGCGGTCCTCGCGCCATCGACTATTACTGGAGCGCATTGCGGCGAAACGCGCAAGCGGTCGAGCACTTGAAACCATCGGCCTTTGGCGCGACGGAAATTGCATGGAGCGGATTCGAGAGCGCAGCGACGGCCGGCATGGCGGAGACTATGCACCGGGCGCACGCGCGATTAAGCTCGGACACGGCGCGGTAAAGTCGCGCCCGCAGATGGCGTCAAAAGGCAACAACTCAAAAGCGCTCGAAGCCGGCGAAGCCGAAGTAGCTGTCCTCGATCGTATCCGCGACGTCCCGCGCGAGGATTGGAATGCGCTGCTCGCCGCGGACGATTCGCCTTTTCTCGACTGGGATTGGCTTTGGGCGATGGAGGAATCGAAGAGCGCGGCCCGTACCACCGGCTGGTCGCCCTGCCATCTGCTGGTGCGCATCGGACCGCAGCGTAAAATCGCGGCGGCCTGTCCGCTATATCTCAAGAGTCACAGCCAGGGTGAGTTCGTTTTCGATCACGGCTGGGCCGATGCGGCCGAGCGCGCCGGAATCAGCTATTACCCCAAGCTGATGGTCGGGGTGCCCTTCACGCCGCATACCGGGCGGCGCTTTCTGGTCGCGCCCGAATACGATCGCACGCAGATGGTGCAGGTGCTCGGCCGCGCGCTGCTCCAGCTCTGCACGGATAACCGGCTGTCGTCGGTGCACGTCAATTTCTGCACGCCGGATGAAGCGGCGGCGTTGGGAGAGATCGGTTTTGCCGAACGACTCGGCTACCAGTACCACTGGCTCAACGCCGGCTTCGCTACATTCGACGATTACCTGGCCCAGCTCAAGAGCAAACGGCGCTACGCGGTGCGCCACGAGCGCGCGGCGCTGGCCGAACAGGGGGTCGAGATTCGGGCGCTGGCGGGCGACGATATCCCCGATGCGCTGTTCGGCCCGATGTACAAAATTTATCAATCGACCATCGAGAAGCTTTACTGGGGGCGGCAATATCTCACGCGCGAGTTCTTCCATCTGATGCGCGATCACTTTAAGCGCAACCTCTGTTTCGTATGCGCCTATCGCGGCCCGGAGTTGATTGCGGGAACCTTCAATCTGCAGAAATCGGGCGTGCTCTACGGGCGCTACTGGGGCGCATTCGAGGAGCTCAAGTTCCTGCACTTCAACGTCTGCTACTACGCGGCGATCGAACACAGCATCGAGCGCGGAGTGCAGCGCTTCGAGCCCGGTGCGGGCGGTGAGTATAAATGGCTGCGCGGCTTCAATCCGGCGCTGACGCGCAGCATGCATTACGTGTCACACGCGGGACTGCGCAAGGCGGTGGGGAATTTCCTGGCGCGCGAGCGGCGTGACGTCCAGGCCTGGATCGCCGAAGGTCAGGAACGCGGCCAACTCAAGGCGCCGCCGCCCTCCAACGTCGAGAGCGAGTAGCCCGCGACGCGTTCAAGAATCTCTTGACGGCACGTCGATTACCGGAACCGCTTCGCCGGTCAAATCCACTACCCGCCGTGAATAAGTCGTGAGCTGGCGCTTCGCGGTTCCAAAGGCGTCCTGCGCCTTTTCCAACGACCGCCCGATCTTCTCGAAGTTGTCCTCGAAATACGCAAAGGATTTCTGCGCCTTGCGCAATTCCGCGGTCGCCTGCTCATGGCTCTTGGCGAATTCGTACATCTTGAAGACCATCTGGATCGATTGCAGCGTGACGATCAGCGAATTCGGCGAGACTGGAAACACGCGTTGCTTGTTGAGCCATTCGCTGAGGTCGCCGTTGAGCACCGCTTCCATGTAAAGGGTCTCGCTCGGCAGATACATCAGAGCCATGTCGGTCGTGCCGTTTTCAGGGTGAATGTATCCGGCGATGCGTTTGGCCTGCTCCTTGAGCACGCGCGCCAATTCAGCGCGTGAGGCCGCAAGCACCGCGGGGTCGCTGCTTTCAAACAGCGGCAGCACCTGCTCGCGCGGAAACTTGGCGTCGATCGGCAAGTTGCGGTCGGGAAATTTGATGATTGCGTCGGCGCGTCCCAGGCCGTTCTGACCGATGCCCGACTGCAATTCGTACATCTGGGCCGGCAGGAAATCGGCCAACAGTCGCGCGAGACTTTCCTCGCCGAACCGGCCGCGCAAATGGGGCAACTTCAACAGATTGTTTAAGTCGTTGATCGAATTGCCAATAGTGCCGACGTTTCTCAGCTGTTCTTCAGCCGCCTTCAGGTGATCCTGAACTTTCTCGAACTGCTTGAATCCTTCTTTGATATTCTGATCGAGCTTTGCGGTTACCTGGCCGCCGATCGCGAGCAACTTTTGATCGACTTCGTTGCGAATCGCTTCAAGCCGTCCGCCGATCTGATCGGTCAGCGCCTTGATTTCGAGCTTGAGGCCACGCGCCTGTTCCTCGCGCCCGCCCGAGAGCTGGCGTTCGATAGCCTCGCGAATATCGGAGAACCCGTGAGCCATGCGGTCGGCGGTTTCCTGGCGAATATCGCCTTTGGTTTCCGCGAGCCGCGCGGCCATATCTGCGCTGACCTCGCTGAATTTGCTTTCGAGGCCGGCGCGAACCGCATCGAGCCCGGCCAACAGCGGTTCGAGCGCCTGACCGATAGCAGCATCCCCGCGCAGTCTCGAAGACAGGAACACCGCAATCAGCGCGAGCATCACGATGATGTTGGTGACAATCAGAGCGACGATCATAGCGCTATCCTATGCTCGCACGGAGGCCGCCGGAAGTTGCGCTGGTCGCGTCTTTCCCCAGCAGGGCGCTGGCTGCGCAGCGGCGAAATGCTATCTTGACGCGAGCGCTCGCGCCCAACGCCAATCCGCCAAATGCGACAGTGAAGGAACTCCTTAACCGCGGCTCGACCATCATCCTGCTGGGCCCGGGCGGCGTCGGCAAAACCACTGTCGCGGCGGCGCTCGGGATCGTGGCGGCCCGTGAGCATCATGATACCGGCGTGATTACGGTGGACCCCGCGCACCGCTTGCGCGACGCCCTCGGACTCGAGCGCTTGAGCGCACGGCCCACGCGTATCGCCGGGCGCCGCCTGGCTGCGGCCGGCCTCGACCCCGGACTCAAGCTCTCGGCGATGTGGCTCGACGTCAAGGGAGCGTGGGACGGCCTAATCCAGCGCTTCGTCAAAACCGCGGCGGCCCGCACCCGTATCCTGAAAAATCCCTTCTATCGCAGCCTCACCGAACAATTCGCAGGCGCGGAAGCCTATGCCGCGCTCGAACAGCTGTACGACCTGCACTGCGCCGCGCGCTTCGACTTCAAAGTCGTCGATACGCCGCCCGCCGCCCATGCCTTCGAATTTCTGCAGGCGCCGGCACACCTGATTCGCCTGCTCGATTCGCGCGCCGCCCGCTGGCTCTTCGTGCCCTATGCCGCCGTCAGCAAGGCCGCCTCCGGAATCGCCGGACGCGCCGCGCGCTTCGTCGTCGGACAGCTCGAGAAGTTTGCGGGCCGCGGCACGCTCACCTCGATATCCGAATTTTTCGGTGCGGCGGCCGAAGCCGCCGACGCGATCGCCGATCGATTTCGCAAGGTCCAGACGATGCTGCATTCGCCCGACGTGCACTTCGTGCTCGTCACCACTGCCGAAGAAGATCGCCTGTGCGAGGCGCAAGCGCTGGTCGGCCGGATGGCGGACGAGAATCTGCGGCTGAGCGCGATCGTCCTCAACCGGATGCTCGACCAACGCAGCTTCGACGCCCTGATCGCGGCGCCGCGCCGGATGCCGGAACATCTGGTGGAGATCGGGGCCGCGCGCGGCGCGCTCGATCCTGACGCGGCGCGACCGGCGGAGACCGGCCGCGCGGGCATCGCTTCGATCGTACGCTACCTCGAGGACTATGCCGCGAATCAGCGCAACGAGATCGAACGCGCGGCGCAATTTGCACGGGAATTACCGCCTCAGGTCGAACTTGCGATCGCGCCCGATATCGACGCCGGCGTGCGCGATTTGCGGACGCTGGCCAAGATCGCCGCGATTCTTGCCGAACCCGGCGGCGGCCGCGCTTTTCTGGAAAATGCGGAAGTGGCCTTCGGCCTCGCAACGCCGCCGGCCCCCAGGCGCACACGCCCTCGCACCGGACGCCGCGTGGTTCGCTGAGGCGTGCGGCAGGCCCGCGCGTTCGCGATCATCCCGATAATTTTGCGCCGATTAATTTGCGCCGATAAATTTGCGACTGGCTTCGAACGGAAATGCCGGAGTGAGTCTATAAGCCGGGTTCTGTACCCTTGCGGGTGGCGATCATTCCTCTGGGCCCGCGATTGCTCACGGGCTCAAGCGACCATACCCGAGGAATTACGAGCGGGCAGCCCTTCCTCCTATTTGGTCTTGCTCCGGATGGGGTTTGGCATGCGCGCACGATTACTCATACGCCGGTGGGCTCTTACCCCGCCATTTCACCCTTACCCTTACGGGCGGTCTGTTTTCTGTGCCACTTTCCGCGGATCGCTCCGCGCCGCCGTTAACGGCCATCCTGCCCTGTGGAGCCCGGACTTTCCTCCCGATTAAGGGTGATCGCCCAACTCACTCCGGCAGCGCCGATTGTAGCATCGCGACGCCGCCTTGTCGCAGCGCCGCCGGCCCGTCGCCAACCCGGCGCGACCGGGCGCCTGCCTATTCTTTCGGCGCGGCCTCGAAGTAGAGGATGCGCTGGCAGTTGGGGCAGAAGTGGACCTGCAAGTGCTTCTGGATCTCGTTGTAAAGCTGCGGCGGCAGGCGCATCCGGCAGCCCTGGCAGGTGCCGCCCCTGGCCTCGGTGACCGCAACTCCGGCCCGTCGGCTGAAGATGATTTCGTAACGCTGGAGCAGCGCGATCTCGATATTCTTCGCCATCTGGTCGCGGTCCACGCGCTGCTTGCTGATCGAGATCTTCAGATCCTCGACCTGCGCCGCACTTTCCTTTTCCGCCGCGCTCAATTCCTCGCGGCGCTGTTCGCAGAGCGCAATCAGCTCCTTGATTCGCGCCGTCCGCTGTTCCGCCACCTCCATCATCGCCAGCAACTCGCTCTCGATGCGCAGCTTGGTCTCGCGCAGCGATTCGAGTTCGTGGTCCACCGCGAGCTGTTCGCGATCATTGCGTACCTGATTGCTGCGCATGCGTTTGTTGCGCTGGCGCGCTTCGTTTTCCGCCAGTTCCTTTTCGAGATTGCGGCGGGCCACGACGCTCTGCCCATCTTCCTGCTGCAGGCGTTCGAGCTCGGCCGCAAAATCGTCGGCTTCCTGGCGCAACTGCACCGACCGTCCGGAGACCGTCGCGAGCGCGTCTTGAAGTTCGCGCAATTCCCGGTCGATCGCCTGAAGACTCATCAGCCGGGTTATCTCTTCACGCAAAGCATCCTCCGCTAATTTCAGGTCGCAAAAATGCACGGGCACAACCGCGCCGGCACCTTTGGCGCCGCGCGATTGAGGGCAAGTGATGCGAGGGTTTTGACAATAATTTGGTAATGGGCCCACCAGGATTTGAACCTGGGACCAGCCGGTTATGAGCCGGCAGCTCTAAACCGTGCTGAGCTATGGGCCCTCTCGGTCTCATCAGCCTGACAAGGAATTGTACCAAATCCGCCGACGATAATTAAGGGGCGCTAATAGATCGTCCGCGCCGCGTAAATTCCGCCCCGCTTGGTCTCCAATCGTCAACGTCCGTCGCCGTTCTGGCGCCGCAACGCGATCACCGCCTGTGCCGCCGCCGCCGCATCGTCACCGTTGGTGTCCGCTGCCACCCGGCGCAGGGTTTCGACCTCAATCCGGCGTCGGCTCCGCGCCAGCGCCGAGACAAAATCGGCGGCCATCCTGCGCGCGCCATCCGCATCCACCATCAGCGGACCAACCACCAGCGCGCTCAGACGCTCGCGCTGCTCCTCACTCAAGCCCGCCATGATACGGACCTCGAGCGCCGCCCGCGATTCCTCGGACAGACAGATATCCTCGAGCATCGCGGCGAGCATCGGATCGTGAAATTCCACGGTCGCAGCCGGTGCAGTCGTTGCCGGCTGCAGATGCGGCATTACCTGCGCGGCCAGCTCGCTGCGCAGCTCCGGATAATTGAGTGCGATCGCGATCAGCCCGATTTCAGCCTGCGCCACCGCGTCACCGCGCGCCACCGTGCGTGCCGGGCGCGCGCTCGCCGCATCGCTCGATGCGCGCCGCACCGGTTGATTCACCGCACCGCCCTTGCGCGCCTCCTTGCGCAATAACGCCTCGCCCACGCCGAGGCTGTCGGCCGCCTTGCGCGCCAGCAGATCGAACTCGAACGGGTTTGCGACCATCCGCAGAATTTCCGCGACGCGCTCCGCCGCGCGCGCCTTTCCGCTCAGGGTCGCGCCGGCCGCCGCGGCCTGCTCGCGTAAAAAATAATCGACGAGCAATTCCGACGAGTCGATCAATTCCGTCATCGCCCCGGCGCCGCGGTCGCGCACCAGCGTGTCCGGATCGAAACCCGACGGGATGAACACGCCACGCCCCAGCAGTCCCGCGCCCAGAAATATCTCGAGCGCGCGCAACGAGGCCTTGCGCCCGGCCGCGTCGCCGTCGAAGCAGGCGATTATGTTGCGCGTGTAGCGCGCGAGCAGACGCAATTGATCCACTGTCAGCGCCGTGCCGAGGCTCGCAACGGTCTCCTTGAAGCCCGCCTGCCAGAGCACGATCGCGTCGATATTGCCCTCGACCACCAGCGCGCGATCGCCATGCGCGATCGCCTGCCGTGCCTCGTACACGCCGTACAGCGCGCGCGCCTTGGTGTAGATCGGCGACTCCGGCGAGTTGATATATTTGGGCAGCCGCTGATCCAGCAGCCGTCCGCCAAATCCGATCACCCGGCCCTGTGCGTCGCGAATCGGGAACATCAGGCGCCCGCGAAACATGTCGTATGGCGCGCGGCCGGCCTCGCGCTTGACCAGGCCGGCCTTTACCGCCGCCTCGAGCATCCCGCGCTTGCCGATCACGGCGGCGAGATTGGCCGAACGCGCCGGCGCAAATCCGAGCATGAACGCGTGCGCTGTTTCCTCGGCGATACCCCGCGCTTTCAGGTAGTCGCGGGCGGGCGCGCCGTCGGCGGTCTTCCACAGCACATGCGCGAAGAACTCGGCGGCGACCTGATTTGCGGCGGCCAACGCGTCGCGTTCGCCCGCCGGCGGTCCACCGGCGCCGCTATGCTCGGGCAGCGCGATCCCGTAGCGCCGGGCCAGCGATTGCAGCGCCTCGCCAAAGGTCAGCCCCTCCACGCGCATCACGAAGTCGAACACGGTGCCGCCCGCGCCACAGCCGAAGCAATGAAAAAAGCCGCGTTCGGCGTTGACCGAAAACGACGGCGTCTTTTCATTATGGAAGGGGCACAAGCCTACGAAATTGCGGCCGGCGTGTTTGAGCCGGACCTGCGCGCCGACGATCTCGACGATATCGGCGCGCGCGCGTACCTCTTCGATTTTGTCCGTGCCGAATCGCGCCATTTTCACCGCTTGCCGCTCGCGACGCTCAAATCGCGGGTAACTCCCAAGGAAACGCAACCTCGTAATGATCGGTTAGACAACAATCGTTTCGCCTTGCTCCACTCAGTAATCCGTCACCTCACGCAGACGCTCCGGATAGTTCGTCATGATCCCGTCGACCCCAAACGCGATAAGCCGGCGCATCTCGTCGGGCTCATCGACGGTCCAGGCATAGACGCTCAAGTTTCGTTCATGCGCCGCGATACACAGGTCCTCGGTGACAATATCCGATCGCGGATTGATCGATTCCGCCTGAAGCTCGCAGGCCGCGCCGACCATCCGCGCGGGCCATTGGCTGCCGAGCAGTCCAATCCGCACCCGCGGTTCGAAATGGCGCACCACCGCGAGCGCATCCCAATCAAAGCTCGAAACCATCGCGGTCGCCAGTGCCCGGCGCGCCACGATCAGTTCGCAGGCCTTCGGTCCCGCGCCCGCATTCTTGATCTCGATATTCAGTGCACAGCGGCCCTCCGCCAGCGCCATCACCTCTTCCAAATTCGGAATCCGTTCGCCGGTAAATTCCACTCCGAAGCGCACGCCGGCGTCGAGCCGCTTGAGTTCCGCGAGCGTCATCGAGCGCACCGCGCCGCGTCCGTCCGTGGTGCGTTCGACAGTCTCGTCGTGAATCACCATGAGGGCACCGTCACTCGCGACCTGGAGATCGAGCTCGCACATCTGCGCGCCGGCATCGATCGCCGCACCGAAGGCTTTCAGGGTATTTTCCGGGAAGCGCGCGCTCGCTCCGCGATGGGCAATGTTCAGCACGCGCCCCTCTCTGCGCGGTTCGCGCCACGGTCCAATTCACCACCCGATACATGGCTCGGTCTATGTGAAACGAGCCCGTCGCCGTTCTGCTTCATCTGACCTCGATGTAACCACGGGGTCGTAAGTTCCGCAATTCACGGGCCCTTCAACCGTCAACAGCGGTCGCGCCGCCCCGCTCTATTTCCGCTTCGGCGCGACCCGCCATTCCCGCTCCGGGGCCGCCGCTCCCACCCATCGCCGCGCTCTGTTCCCACCATCGCGCATCCCCTATTCTCTGTGCTATGCGCGGTTCGGCGAGCGTGGCAAAATGCCGCCGCCGGCCGCCGATACACGAAGTACGCCGCCGCCATGAAACCTAAGCCGCAACGCACTTACGTCAGCCTCCAGTTCGACCTCCCGGCTGCCGAGGCCGACCGCGCCGCAGCTATCCTGGTCGCCAACCGCGCCCTCGGATGCGAGGTCGGCAATATTCGCCCGGCACGTCCGGCGCCGCCACGAACGCCCCGCCGGGTTCGCCTCAAGGCCTACTTCGACCGCTTGAACGACGCCGATCTGAAGCGCGTGCGCCGCGCTCTGCAAACCGCCGCGATGATTTCCGACGACACTCCGCTCGGGCGCGATACGCTGTCCGATCCGGGCTGGGCCACCATGTGGATGACGCGCTTCAAACCCTTTACCGTCGGGCGCTTCCTCATCGTCCCGCCGTGGAGCCATGAACATCGCCCCGATCATCTCCGCCTCGTGATTCAACCCGGGCAGGGCTTCGGCACCGGACATCACGGCAGCACTTACGGGGTCATGCGCCTGCTCGACGACCTTTGCCGCAAGCGCTCCTTCGATCGCGCGCTCGACGTCGGCACGGGCTCCGGCATTCTCGCCATCGCGATGCGCCTGATGGGCGTCCATCAAGTCACCGCTATCGACATCGATCCGGTCGCGCTGGAAAATGCCCGGGAAAACGCCGACCTTAATCACGTCGGCGCCCACGTTCGCCTGTCGCTCGTGCCAATCGCTTCCCTGCGCCGCCACTTCGACCTCATTACCGCCAACATCCTCTCCTCGACACTGATCGAGATGGCGCCGCGCCTCCAGCACCGCCTCGCACCCGAGGGCCGTCTGATCCTCGCCGGAATCCTCGCGCGCGAGGCCGACCGCGTGATTGCCGCGTATAGCCCCGCGATGCGCTGTATCGATCGGCGCACCGATCACGGATGGACCGCGCTGGTGCTCGCACGATGAAACCCGCCGTCGCCCGTGCGCCGCGCTTCGCGCTCGATCCGGGTGCGCTCGACGGTTCTATCGCACACGTCAGTGGCGCCGAACTTCATCACATGCGCGACGTGATGCGTCTCGGGCCGGGCGGCGCGGTGAGGCTGATCGCCAGCGACGGCGCGGAATTCGCCGGCCGTATCGAGCATTTCGAAAGCGATCGCGCCGTCATCGAAATTACCGCTGCACTCGAATTCGACCGCAACCGCGCAACGATTATCCTCGCCGCCGCGATCATCAAGGGACCGCGGATGGATTTCCTGGTCGAAAAGGCCGCCGAACTCGGCGCCACCTCGCTCTGGCCGCTCGAATGCGCCCGCGCGGTGGTGCGTAATCCGGGACTCGAACGCGTCGCGCGATGGCGGCGGCTCGCACTGGCCGCCACCAAGCAGAGCCTCGCGCGCGTTCCGATGGAAGTTCGGCCCGCGCTCACGGTTGCCGAAGCTGCCCGCGAAGTGCCAAAAGAGACGCTCGCGGTGTTGTGCACCGAAGGGGCCGAGCCGCTGGCTGTCATCGTGCGCCGGATTCGACCTCGCGCAATTTTGCTCGCATGCGGTCCCGAGGGCGACTTCGACGCGGCCGAGTATGCCACGATGCGCGCGGCGGGATTCGTCGGCGCGGGACTCGGACCCAACCGGCTGCGCAGCGAGACCGCGGCGCTGGCGGCGCTCAGCCTCGCGGCCGGCGCGCTGGACGAAATCGAAAAAGGAATTTGACCGGTGGCTTACAAGTTCGCATTCGTAATGGATCCGCTCGAGGGCCTGCTGCCCGACAAGGACACGACCTTCGTCTTTATGCTCGAGGCGCTCCAGCGCGGCCACGAGGTTTACCACCTTGGTTTGAGGGAGCTGCACGCCCATGGCAACCGTGCCTTCGCCGACGCCCGCCGCTGCGAAGTGACCCGCGCCAAACCGTACCACCGCTTTCTCGATAACCGCGAGCAATATCCGCTCGAGGCCTTCGACGCGATCTTCATGCGCAAGGATCCGCCCGCCGACGCTCCTTATCTGTACGCCACGATGCTCTTGAGTCTCGCCGATCGCTCCCGCACCTTTGTCCTCAACGAGCCCGCGGGCTTGCGCGAGGCCAACGAAAAGCTCTACGCGCTGAACTTCCCCGACGCGATTCCGCCCACCGTCGTCACCTACGAAATCCCGCGCCTCAAACGCTTCATGGAGGAACAGGGCGGCGAGATGATCGTCAAGCCGCTCGACGGCCATGGCGGCGAGGGCATCTTTCTCGCCCACGCGGGCGACCGCAATCTCAACGCCATCCTCGAAGCCGTCACCCGTTTCGAGACTCGCCCGATCATGGGCCAGCGCTATATCCCGGAAATTCGCAACGGCGATAAACGTCTCATCGTGCTCAACGGCGAGCCGCTCGGCGGCACACTGCGGGTGCCGCGCGACGACGAGAATCGCGGCAATATCCACGTCGGCGGCAATTGCGTGCAGGCCCCGATCACCGCGCGCGATCGCGAGATCTGCCGCATGCTTCGGCCGCGCCTCGAACGCGACGGCCTCTATTTCGTCGGCCTCGATATCATCGGCGATTTCCTCACCGAGGTTAACGTCACCAGCCCCACCGGCATCCAGGAAATCGACCGGCTCGACGGCGTCAACCTCGAAGCGCGCATGATTGACTTCGTCGAGTCGCGGGTCGCCGCCCTGCACTGAGCCGCACGCGCACGCGCGATTCGTCTTCGCTCGACAAGCTGCGAGGCCCGTTCATTTTATGAAGGGACGAAGTTACGAACGCGATCCCCCCGCCCGCATTGCAACCCGCAAGGCGCGCCTTGACGCCCGCGCCTTGCAACCTCCGGTCGGGATCGGTACCAATTAAAGACCGCACGAATTCCCGGCCCTCGCGGCACGGGAAACCAGTCGGGGTGGGCAGGTAGCTCAGTCGGTAGAGCAGAAGACTGAAAATCTTCGTGTCGGCAGTTCAATTCTGCCCCTGCCCACCATCAAATCGATCGGCACAAAAGACCTTTCTCTGTTCGCTAACAGTACCGCCGCGACGCGTATCGGCGAACGCGGCCGTTCACGGAATTTCTAACTCGGCCCGCGCGAAGTCTTTGGAAATGTCGTTTGCGAGAGTGGTCAGCGCGGGCGAAAAACGGTGCGGCGGTTCACGCCCAGTGAATACATCCGCGGCGCATTTTTGCTGAGATAAGTCTGAAAGGTTTCGACGCCTTTGCCATCGGCCACCAAATCCATGCCGTCAGGCTTCCTGCGTTCCACGCGCCATTCGCCGGTATCCAGGCGCATCAGTGCCTGCAGGTCGCGGCCGATCAACGCGCTTCCGCGCTTGCCGAAACGGCGCAACTCAAGCCCGTACTCGTTGAGCAAATTATCCCAATAGACTCAGCTCATACGGAACATCGAGCCGGTAGCCGGGCGCGCATCTTCGGAACTGACGGCGAAGCGATCCATCAGCGAACGCATGATCGCAGCCGCGTTCTCGGTCTCGGCAGCACTGGCGCCATTGTCGGGTGTAACCCGTCGCAGCAAGCGTATTTTTCTCAACGCGTCTTCGATTTTCACGGCGACCGCCTGTACCGTCACGTCAGGAGTGCCAAAACGGCGACTCAGAACATAAGTCCGCATCAGCGCGCGCCATCTACTATGCCATACTTCCCCTGATTTTGACAAACAAAAGTTAAGAGAAGTCAGATAAGTTCTATCCTCAACCCGCCCACACCGCGGCGACAAAGAGCTCTCGGGAGCTCTTTGTCATCAATGCGGATCGCTTTTGAGCGATCGACGTTCGGCGTCCGGCGGAGCCCGCGAAGGTGCGAGGCGGTGACCTATGCGGCCCGTTGGCGCCGCAGACGCTGGCCACCCCTCAGCGCAACAAAGAGTCAGAATTAAAGGCGAAGCGATATGTCAGCCGGCGATCTGGTGCTTCGTATCATGGAATCCCGTCGGCGCGGACTCGGTTGATTGGGCGGGCCTAGCGCGCTTCGGATCGTGTTGTTCGGATAAAGATTCGCAAGAAATTCCTATTGTACGCAATAATCCACAATAATTAATCTTGCCGGAAGAGTGATATGAGGGCGCCTAGCAGCACGCTGTTAGTGGGCACTAGAGCTAGTCGCGGCAGCCCCGGTCGAGATCAGCCGGGGAGCTCGTGCGGTGCGGAGGGCGACGAAGCCGCTCGGACGCCCTCGATAAATTCCGCGTCGGAACCTGGATGCTGGGAATCTTCGGTTTTGCGCCGGTGTTCGTCTCGCCGACGGCCTTCGGGTGACGCTCGCCTCGTATCCGATCGTCCGTCGCAACTCTCGATTTCATCAAATGCCAGCCGAGTACCGTGACGGCGTTACTCCGATCACGGTGTGAAATGTGCGCGTGAAATGGCTCTGATCGCTGAAACCAAGTTCGTTTGCGATCTCCACCAGGCTAAGCCGGTGCTCGGCGAGTAACTGCTGTGCTCGCCGGATTCGCTCCCTTTTCACGTATTGGTGTGGGGACAGTCCGGTGCTGCGCTTGAATAAACGACAGAAATGATACGGGCTCATCCCGACCGCCGCGGAAATTTCGGCCAGGCTGACATTCTCGCCAAGGTTTTCGTTGATGAACTCAATGGCGCGGCGCAGCAGATACTTGGGCATCGAGCCTCTGTATTCTCTCGGCGATACGCGCTTGCTTGCATAATGCGTCAGCAGATGTGCCGCCAATGCCGTTCCAAGAGATTCAAGCTGCAGGCGATTCCCCGGGCCGTCCGACCCGATTTCAAATTCGGCTGCCAGTACCAGGCGGCTCAGTTGTTCATCGTGAATTAGTCGCTGCGGCACGATTTCCAGGGCGTCCGCGTTGATCGCGTCGCCGACGGCCTGCCGCACAAATGCGGTCTCCAGCATCGCAACCGTCACGCTCGCATTGATAAATGTATAGCCAATCTGGGGAGTGTCGACGGGGCTAATTACAATCGAACCGGGAGCTATAATAGTTGAGGAATGATTTTCGTGGGCTTCGACGATGCCGGCGCGGTGAATCGATACGACGTGGCGATCGCATTAACAATGTTTCGGCGTCGGCCCGAACTTTGGAATTCTATAAGTCTCCAGCAGCAGCCCGTCCCACTTCGTGTTTGCGCTGGATATGCTCGGCTCCATCCCCTCCAGAATTTCCGAGGGTCTGCCGACGCGGAGAATTTCGCTGTCTGTTGCGCGATTTTGCGTAATTGGCTCCCCGCCGGGCGGTTCGAATCAACCATTCTGAATGGCGGGCTCTATAGCGTTATCAGCTACAGATTTGTTCTATGATGAACATTAGCAACCTCGCCTCCGACTTGGAAGTCTTTTATTACATTTCAGTATGCTTTGACTACAAGTATTTATCACGCTGGAGTACGCTATGAATGTGCGCGCGATCGTCGAAGCGCCCTCGACCGCCGCCCCCCACTTCTCCCGCCACTCTCGCCCGCACCGCGCCCCTATGATTTAATCCAGCAACTATAATGCGTCAGGTTCCATTCCATCGCCCCGCCATCGGTCCCGCCGAAGAGCGCGAGGTCATCGACACTCTGCGCTCCGGATGGATCACGACCGGTCCCAAGACCAAGAAATTCGAGCAGGAGTTCGCCGCCTACGTCGGTGCGCGCAACGCCTTGGCGGTCGCCCATTGCACCGGCGCACTGCACCTCGCTCTGTTCGCGCTGGGCATCGGCCCCGGCGACGAGGTCATCACCACGCCGTTTACCTTCACCGCGACCGCCGAGGTGATCGGCTACCTCGGCGCGCGTCCGGTGTTCGTCGATATTGAGCCCGACACCTTCAACATCGATCCGGCCAAAATCGAGCAGGCGCTCGCCAGCGGCAAGCATCGCAACGTGCGCGCCCTGATGCCGGTGCACTTCGCCGGACAGGCCTGCGACATGGATCGCATCTGCGCGATCGCGCGCCGCCACAATCTACGGATCGTCGAAGATGCGGCCCACGCCGTCGGCTCGGCCCGCATGCTCGACGGCCGCGGCATGGTCAAGGTCGGCACTATCGGCGATCTGAGTTGTTTCAGCTTCTACGCGACCAAGAACATCACGAGCGCCGAAGGCGGCATGATTACCACCGAAGACGATGCTCTGGCCGCCAGGATCGCGGTCGCGAGCCTGCACGGCATGGATCGCGACGCCTGGAAACGCTACGACTCGAGCGGCTCGTGGTTCTACGAAATCCACGAGACCGGCTTCAAGTACAATCTTTCCGACGTCCATTCCGCGATCGGCATCGCGCAACTGCGCCGCGTCGAGGAGCTCACCCTCCGCCGTCAATCGATCGCGCGCGCCTACAACGAAGCCTTCGCCGGCGAACCCGCGCTCGAAGTACCGATTACCGAGGCGGGCGTCGAGCATGCCTGGCATTTATATGTGATGCGCTTGCGGCCCGACGCCCTCAAGATCAATCGCGGCCAATTCATCGACCTGTTGCGCGCGCGCGGCGTCGGCACGTCGGTCCATTGCATCCCGCTCAACACGATGGACTTCTACCAGCAGCGTTACGGCTATAAGACCGGCGATTTCCCCGTCGCCGAAGAGGTTTACAGCCGCTGCCTATCGTTGCCGATCTTTCCCGCGATGAGCGATGAGGACGTCGCCTGGGTGATCGAATCGGTGCGCGCCGTGGCGCAGGAGAATCGCCGCTGAGCGCCGCTCCCGAACCGCGGCGCGCGCAATTCCAACCGCGTTTACGCGCCGGCCGCGACCAGCACCTCGGCAGTCTCTTTGGGCATATCGAGCATCAGGTCATGACCGCACGGAAAAGTGACCACCTTCCAGTTCTTGTCCGATTTGAGACCGTCGGCGACCGCCAGGAACGGCTGCGGCGGCCCGTATCCCGTGGCGACTACATAGGTATGCCGGCCCACCTTTGCACTCCCGCCGGTCAGCGCGATTTTCTGCTCGAAGCAGGCCAGCGGATGCTTCACGCACATGCGATCGACCCACGCCGCATCGCCCTGGTTGACCTTGAAGACTTCGGCCGGTATCGGCGTCATCAGATAACCCGCGCCGTTCTGCTTCGCGTCATCGCGCATGCCCCCGAGCAACTCGGGCGGCAGAAAGTCAGTCACCGCTTGGCCGCTAGCCGGGACGAACGCATCGAGATAGACCAGCGAACGGATTTTGTCGGGGATCTTGTCGGCGACGCCCGTGATCACCATACCGCCATACGAATGGCCCGCGAGCACCACGTCGGACAGCTCCTCCCAGCGAATCACGTTGACGATGTCCTGCACATGCGTCTCGAGCGTGACCGCAGGGCTCATCAGATGCGATCGCTCGCCGAGCCCCGTGAGCGTCGGCGTATAGACCTCGTGGCCGGCCTTGCGCAGCATCTGCGCGACGCGTTTGTAGCACCAGCCGCCGTGCCATGCGCCATGAACCAGAACGTATGTGCTCATCGTTATTCCCTCGATCGGTTGAGTCCGGGAAATTCCCGTCGCCCATTAAATTCACGAGCCCGTGCTAAAATCCAGCCTGCGGACCGCTTCCGGCTCGCCGCGCGATACTCTAGAATTTCAGCGCACGGAGGTTAATGTGCGAACGCTGGTTACTGGCGGAGCGGGTTTTCTGGGATCGCATCTGTGCGAACGGTTACTCAATGACGGCCATGAAGTCATTTGCCTCGACAATTTCTTCAGTGGCACTCGCGCCAATGTCAGGCACCTGATCGGGAATCGCAACTTCGAAATCATTCGCCACGATATCGTCGAACCGATCCTGCTCGAAGTCGATCGCATCTTTCATCTCGCCTGCCCGGCCTCCCCGGTCCACTACCAATACAATCCCGTCAAGACCATCAAAACCAGCGTGATGGGCACGATCAACATGCTCGGCCTCGCCAAGCGCGTCCACGCGCGGATCCTGCTGACCTCGACCAGCGAAGTTTACGGCGATCCCGAACAGCATCCGCAGACCGAAGGCTACTGGGGTCACGTCAATCCGATCGGCGTGCGCTCGTGTTACGACGAAGGCAAGCGCGTCGCCGAATGCCTCATGATGGACTACCACCGGCAGAACGACGTCGATACAAAAATCGTGCGCATCTTCAATACCTACGGCCCCCGGATGGCGATCAACGACGGCCGCGTGGTCTCCAACTTCTGTGTCGCGGCGCTCAAGGGCGAGGACCTGCCGATTTTCGGCGATGGCCTGCAAACCCGCTCATTCGCCTACGTTGACGACATCATCGACGCCCTGGTGCGCATGATGGACAGCGGCAAGGGCTTCATCGGTCCGGTTAACATCGGCAATCCCGACGAATTCACGATCCTGCAACTGGCCTCGTTAGCGATTGAATTTGCTGGCAGTCCGTCAAAGCTCGTGTTCCATCCGGCGCGCTCGGACGATCCCGTGCGCCGCCGTCCCGATATCGGCCTCGCACGCGCGAACCTCAAGTGGGAACCGAAGATCGCGCTGACCCCCGGCCTCAAGGTCACAATGGATCATTTTCGGCGCGAGCTCGGCCTGCTGCGCACCTGATCGCTGCGCCCCCTCAGGTCCCTCGACAACCGTCGAGCCGAGCAATAGCCTCGCAGTATCCGCGGCGCGGCGCCGCGGCGCACCTTAACCACTGCGCAACGCCCGCGCTCCGCGAAACTTCAACTCGCGACGCCACCGCCAAAAAGGGGGATTTGTTGTGCCATCAGCGCTAATCACTGGAGCGTCGAGCGGTCTCGGCGAGCAGTTTGCCTACGCACTCGCCCAACGGAATTTCGATCTCGTGTTAACCGCGCGCCGCGGCGACCGGCTGGCCGCGGTCGCTGCCAAAGCGCGCAAGCTGGGGGCCTCGATGGTCGAGATAATCGAGGCCGACCTCGCACGGCGCGAGGCGCCAGCCGAAATCTTCAGGAGGATCGAAGAGCTGCGCCTGCACATCGATTACCTGGTCAACAACGCCGGCTTCGGCACCTCGGGGCGCTTCGATCGCCTGTTGCTGGAACGCGAACTCGAGGAGATCGATCTCAACGTCAGCGCCCTGGTCGCAATGACGCGGCTCTTCTTGCCCGCGATGGTCGAGCGCAACCACGGCACTATCATCAACGTCGCCTCGACCGCCGCGTTTCAGGCCCTGCCCTTCATGGCGACTTACGCCGCGACCAAAGCCTTCGTCCTGAACTTCACCGTCGCGATCGCGGGCGAATTGGCCGGCACCGGCGTCAAGGTCTCAGCGCTCTGCCCGGGGCCGGTCCGCACCGAATTCCAGGCCGTCGCCAAAAATGAACACGGCCGCCTGCCCAGCTTCGCCTACCTCGAGGCCGAGACCGTAGTCGCCCAGGGCATCGCAGCAGCCGAGAACGGCCGCAGCATGCATATCGCGGGTGTGATCAATTTTCTAACCGCACAGTCCACCCGCATGATGCCGCGCGCGCTGATTAACTTCGTTTCCCGGCGCATCTATCGGCCCAACGCCGAGCCGCCGTCGGCGACCTGACGCGCCGAACCTCACCTCCGCACGCGGGAGCATAAGCAGGTGAAGCCGGTGCGCGGCTTCACGCCTCCCACGGTGTCAATCCTTGAGCAGATCGCGCGCGATTACGACGTGCTGAATCTGCGACGTCCCCTCGTAGATTTGCAGCAGCTTGGCGTCGCGCATCAGCTTCTCGACCGGGTACTCCTTCATGTAGCCGTAGCCGCCGAAGATTTGCACCGCGTCGGTCGTGATCTTCATGCAAGCTTCCGAGCCGAACAGCTTCGCGTAGCTCGAAATAGCGTTGGGAACTTCCCCCCGATCGACCATCCAAGCCGCCTTGTAGGTCAGCAGCCGCATCGCTTCGATACTCACCGCCATGTCGGCCAGCATGAATTGAATCGCCTGAAAACTCGCGATCGGCTGGCCGAAGGCGCTGCGCTGGCGCGCGTATTTCAGGCTCTCGTCGAGTGCGCGCTGCGAAACTCCAATCGCGATCGCGCCGATTTCGGGACGGCTGCGATCGAAGGTGCCTATCGCGTACTTGAAACCCTCGCCTTCGTTTCCGACCAAGGCGTCCGACGGTATCCGCACCTCGTCGAAGACGATTTCGCCGGTGTCGGCCGCCCGCTGTCCGAGCTTGCCGTGCATCCGGTTGCGCGTGATTCCGGGCATCGACGACGGCATCACGAAGCACGAGATGCCCTTGTGCTTGAGCCGCTTGTCGGAAGTCGCGAAGGTAACTATCCAATCGGCCATCGAGCCGTTGGAGATGAAATGCTTGGTGCCGTTGAGCACAAACGCATCGCCCTCGCGCCGGTAGGTGGTACTCATCGCGGCGACGTCGGAACCGGCGCCCGGCTCGGTCAGGGCAAAGGCGCAAAAGCTCAACTTCTCGACCAGTCCGCCCAGGTAAACGCGCTGCTGCTCGGCACTGCCTGCGATCAGCAGCGGCAAGGTCGCCAGATCGTTGGCGCTGAACGAATTGGAAATCCCCGAGCAGCCGTAATTCAGCTCCTCCTGTATCAGGCAGGTGTCGAGGATGTTCAGGGCCAGCCCGCCGTAATCTGTCGGCACGCCAAAATTCATCAGGCCGGCGGCATGCGCCTTGGCGCAGATCTCGCGCGGAAAAATCTCATGCTCGTCGTGTTCGCGGGCGCGCGGGATAATTTCCTGCTCGCTGAACTTGTGCGCGAGCTCCTTGAGTTCGCGTTGCTCGTCGCTCAAATCGAAGCCGATCATTTTATTTACTCCCCTGGCAGCGCTCGCCTGGCGTCGTCGGCGGCTCGTCCGATGCGGGTCGAGCTTACCAACCGGCGCTCGTGATGTTAAATCGATACCGCAGCCAGGGTCGCTCGAACTGCCGGCAAAACTGTGTCACGGAAGCCTGTTTGCCACCCGCCGGAAGACCGTCGCTTGAAAAAGCGCGGCGGGCCGACTATGACGGCTTCAAGCCATGCGGTGTTACAACCACGCGCAAGCGCCCGTCGCGCGAACCGTGCGGCGCCCAATTCGGGCCAGGAGAATCCGATGTCAGTTACGATTATCGCAAAACTCAAAGCCAAGGCGGGTAGCGAGCAGGCGCTCGAAGAAGCCTTCCGCGACATGATCACAAAGGTGCGCGCGGCCGAGCCGGGCTGTCAGGCCTACGTTCTGCACAAGGCGGCCAAGGACCCGACCCAGTTCGTCTGGTACGAGACCTATGCGGATCAGGCGGCCGTGGATATCCACATGAAGACCGACCATATGAAAGCGATGGGCGGCCGTATCAAGGACCTGCTCGACGGCGCTCCACAGGTCGAATTCCTGCAGGAACTCGATCGCAAGTAACGACGATTCGTCATTCGGGCATGCGCGACGCGGGAATTGACTGCGTCGCGCATGTCCTTGCTCGCCTGGCGTCGCCAGTCCACCGCATTCGGCCGTCGATTCGGATCCGTTCGTATCGATCCTGATGCCCCAACTCACCACGGCCATCCGAAGTGTCAGAGCCTGCAAAGCACGTGCTGTTATCGCTGTTGGCGAGCATCTTTTTCGGCTATTCGGCAATCAATTGCCTGGTCTTCTACCGCCGCACCCGCGCGCGCGTCGACCAATACAAAAACCTGCCGCTCGAAGGTATGGTGCACTCGCCGCAGTACAATTTGACGCTCTGGTTGAGCGGCATCGTTGGCGTAATCGGCTTCGCAGTCGCTTCATGGGAGCTTGTCGTAAACGCTCTCATACTGCTGCATACTGGCGCCTGAATTTGTTCGGCGCCCCGCAGACCGCCGTGCGCCAGTCACATACCGCGTCGAGCCGTCGCGCCCGACGGTCATCGCTGGATCACGCCGTCATTCGCGATGTCGAGTGACAGCGCTCGCAGCCGCACCAATTCGTCCGGATGTCGGTTGAGGTAGTCGACCCCGATCGTGCCCGCCAGCGCCGCGACTAGATCTTCGATTGCGGTTGGGGCAAATCCGCGGCACGCGAAAAAATGCGCCGCGCCGTCGTCGGGTGCGATCGCATAAAGGGTGCGTGCGCCGCGCGTATGCGCTGCCGTGCGGGCAGCCGTAATCAACGCCGCGCCGATTCCGCGCCCGCGCATCGCGTCTGTCACTATCACGTATCGGATCAGCGCGGCGTCGACCCGGGCTTCGATCGCGACTACGCCGACCGGCGCGTCTCCGACGTACGCCACCAGGTAGCATCCGCCGGGCGCCTCGACGCGGTCGGCCGAAATCCCCGCCGCGGAGAGCAGACCGGCCACCGGCGCTAGGTCGCGCGTCTGTTCGACCGCCAATTCTCCGGCAGCACGGCGGCGGCGGATTTTCCTGGGGCCGACGGCCACTCTGGTCGCGCCGCCTACTTCTTGGGTAATGGAAAAAGCTGGGTGCCGGTGTCCTGGTCGACCACGGTGATCGCTTTCACCGGGCAGGAACGCGCCGCCGCGACAATCACGTTGTCCGCCGCGCCAGCAGGATTGTAGGCCTCCGACTTCTCGTCGCCGTCGAGTTGAAAAACCCCGGGCGCGGTCTCCACGCAATCGCCGCTGCCGATGCAGCGAGTTTTGTTAACGGAAATGCTGAGCTTCGCCATCTGGGCCTCCGCCACCTCAGTCGATTAGAATAAACCACTGACAAGTGTGAAACATAGAATCGACGCGGCAGACGCCGCAAGCGTATTGCGAGCGAGTTGCGGGCGCCGCGTCGATTGCCTCGGCGGCTCAATCATCTTATACCGATATCGCGATCTATATAGACTTCGTGAAGCGCCGTGCGAACCGCCGCGGTCGAATTTCGAAAACGTCACGGCGCGCTGAATGAGGTTTCGGGGCCCGGCGGCGGAATTGTGAAATGGCGTTCTAGCTGAGAGCTTCCGCCGATGCGGAACGCAAAGCTGCAAGCAAAGGCGCGACACGACACATGAACCCTGCACCTGTATCTTCACGCGAATCCTGGGAGAACTCATCGCCCGACGGGTTCGTTTTCGATTCGCGCCGAATCGGCAAGGAGCAGTTGCTAAGGCTATCCTCAGTGTCGGGTTTCGTGAGCGGATTGAACATTGCGGCCGAGTGGCTGCTGATCGCGCTGGCGATCGCCCTGTGCCAGCATTTCTGGAATCCGCTTCTGTACCTTGTGACCGTCGCCTTTATCGGTGCGCGCCAACACGCACTTCTGATTCTGATGCACGACGGCGCCCATTACCGAATCTTTCGCAACCGCCGGGCCAACGACTGGATCTCCGAACTATGCCTCGCCTGGCCGAATTTTATGACGATGCGGTCGTATCGCCAGCACCATTTTGCGCATCATCGTTATCTTAATACCGATCGCGATCCGGATTGGACACGCAAGAAAGATGACCCGAAATGGTGGTTTCCAAAAAGCTGGAGCGAACTCGGACGGCTGTTTGCGAGCGAAGTGTCGGGCGCAGGCGCGGTTTATAATATCCGGCTCGCGAGATCGCTTTCGGCGGAGGACTCCGCGTTGCCCAGGAGCTTTACTGTTGGCCGCCCGGCCTTTTACGCACTGGCGCTGGGTGTGATTGTATATTGCGGCGCATTCGAAGGATTTATACTCTACTGGGTAGTGGCCTCGGCAACCTGGCTGATGCTGGTGCTGCGGGTACGCAGCATCGCCGAGCATTTCGCGATCGCACGCCGCCCCAATGGTTGTTCCAATACCCGAACCACTCTTCCTACTATATTCGACCGCATCTTTGTCGCGTCGAAGAATATAGGTTATCATCTCGAGCATCACCTGTATCCGAGTGTACCTTTTTTCCGGCTCCCCGAATTACACAGGTTGCTGATGACTGACTCTCAGTTCGTCTCGTCGGCTCATTTGACGAGAGGGTATATTGGTGTATTGCAGGAATGTCATGACTTGGGGAAGTGACAAATCGGTCTATGACGACGGTCATGGAGTGGGCGATGCCGGCTGAGCAAATTCAGCAACCGCGAATGAACGATTGGGCCGCAAGAATGGGCCCGGCCGCATCCGAATTCCCGGATTACATCGAGACGCCGTTCAGCGGATGGAAAATCGAGGCGGGCAAGGTCCGCGAATTGTCGGAACTCTCACCGGCGTGGTCGATACTGCATATAGCGCTGGAATGGACGATTGTCTTCGCCGCTATCTTCGCCAGCCGTCGGATCGGCGGGCCGATCGCCTACATCCTCGCGATCATCCTGATTGGCTCGCGCCAGCATGCGTTCTTGCTCCTGATGCACGAGGCCACCCATTGGCGGATGTTCAACAACAAGCGCCTGAACGACTGGGTTTGCGAGGCGTTCGTGACGTGGCCCGTGATGGTCTCTCTACGGGCGTTCCGCCATACTCACTTGCGCCATCACCAGGAACTCAACCTGCCGACCGATGTCGATCAGCGAAAAAAACTGGAAGATCCGGACTGGCATTTCCCGCTGCCGCGAAGGCATCTTCTGTGGTCGCTGGCAAAACAATTCACCGGCCTCGGAATATGGTATGTGATCAAGATTCTCCGTTATGGCAACGCAGAGCCGGAAGCCTCGGGACAGACGCCGCGCTATCGGATGGCGCGGCTTTCGTACTATATTGCAGCGCTGGCGGTAATACTCTATTTCCAGGTCTTCACGCTGTTTCTGCTCTACTGGATTGTCCCGCTCCTGACTACCCTGATCGCGCTCAATCGGATGCGCGTGTTGTCGGAACATCCACCGATCGAGCGCGCCAGCCGATACAAAGTGATTTGCGACTACCAGCTGAGCCTGGCGGAAAAAATCCTGTTCGAGCCAAAGAACTGCTACTACCACATGGAGCATCACAGCTATCCGAGCGTGCCGTTTTTCAACTTGCCCAGGCTCCATCGCAAGATGGCAGCAAACGCCGAGTTCCGCGCCGCGCTGCGGCCGGTCACCTATTGGGAATTACTGAAGTCGCTTTCGACGTGAGCGCTCTGGCGGCCGGCAGATCGAGGTGCCCGCGTTATGCGCCGGCCTCACGCCGACGCCCGGACGCTCGCCTTGCCGCGGAGGCGATCGCACAGCCGGTTGCGTCGGTCAGCTCTGATGTCTAGTTGTAGTTCGCCATGGCGCAGATCCTCGGAACCGGAATCGATCTCGTTGAAGTCGACCGCGTCGAACTTGCACTCAACCGGCCGCTGACCGGCGCGCGTTTTCGCGCCCGCGTCTTCACCCCGGGCGAAGTGACCTATTGCGAGTCGCGCGGGCGCCCGCGCTATCAGAGTTACGCCGGCCGGTTTGCCGCCAAGGAAGCCACCATGAAGGCGCTCGGCACCGGATGGAACCGTAACGTGGGATGGGGCGAAATCGAGGTGGTGCGCCAGCGCGGTCACGCCCCGACGATCAAACTCTCGGGCAAGGCGGCGCAATTCGCGCTCAAGCGCGGCATCACCGGCTTCCATTTGAGCATCACGCATACCGCGACGACCGCGATGGCGCAGGTGATCGCCGAAGGCTGAGCTTTACGGTGTCGCTGCGGCTGCTGCCGCTCCAGACGGTGACGCCGCTGGCGCGGGCGTAGCTGACTTTGAGGGCTTCGCCGGCTTCGGCGCGGCTTCGTCCTTGAGCGTGCTCGCTGTGTTTTCGAGGTCCACCACCTGCCCTGGTGCAACTTGGTAGACCGCCGTCCCTGCGCTCGAAGTCGCGTAACCGAAAGTCTTCTTCTCCGCTTTTTGGGCCGGTCCGTTCGGCTTCATTATGGCCTCGATTTGCGAGACCTTAATGCTGCCGATTTCCTTGGAGTCGCGATCGTAGAGAACCGTCGTCAGGGTCGGATGCACCATGCCGAACCGCTGCGGATCGGTCATCGGATCCTCGACGATACGGCTGCCCTGCAGGTCGTGGAGCTGACCGAGCAGGCTGACGACGACCTCGGGCTTCGCCGGCACGGTCTTGCCCTGGGCGATCACGCTCCATTTATTGTCGGGCGTGCGTTGCAGGACGATCGAGATCGGGCCGCCGAACATCGTGATCCGCGCGACCTTGCTCTGGTCGAATCTGAGCACGGTTTTGTCGCGCAGGTCGTCGAAAGATTTATCCACCGCCTTGACGATATAATCGCCGATTGTGCAGACCGGCCGATCGTCCTGGTTAGTCCGTGCATAGACCGCTTTCTTGCTCGCTTCGGGCTCCTCGAAGCCAATCGCTACCGAATATTTCGCGTCGTCCTTGCCGCCGTCGACCTCGAACTTAAGCGACGGATTCGCGAGCCCGAATTTGTCCAGATCGGTCGGATTGTCCTCGATAAACTCGGTCACATGCGCGTGCGAGATCACGTCGAGCAAGCTCTTGACGACGGTCTGATCGGCGGGATACTCGCGCGGCTTGGTAATCTTCCAGGTATCGCCGTCGCGCACGATTTCGATCGTGGCACCGTCGGGATGAGTGATCGAGACTCGCTTCATCTGGTCGGGGGTCAAATTGACCAGCACGTGTGATCTGAGATCTTTCAGGGTACGGCCGGACTGGGCCGTGAAACCCGAACTAATCAGCAGCACGGCCGGCTTGTCGGTGGTCTTGATGTAGGTATTGCTACCGATCGGCGTATCCGAGCCGATCATAATTCCGGGCAATTCGTGCTTGTCTTTGGTGGTGACGGTGATCGTGACGGCCGGATTCGCGAGTCCGAAATTCGCGAGATCGCCTGGTTTGGACTCGACCGTATCGAGCACTTCGAGGTTGGCGATCGCCCGCGCCATATCGTCAACTGCGTTATTGTCGGCGGCGGTGGCAAACGGCTTGACGATCCGCCATGTCTTATCATCGGAGCGAACCATCACCAGGTCGCGCCCCGGCCCGCACAGCTCGATTTTCGCGATATCCGCGGGTGCGAGCTTGAACAGCTTGTGCTTCTGCTGGGCCTCCGGATGACGGTTGATGTAATAGGCGAAGCCGCCAACAATTGCCAGCACCACCAGCGCAAGAAACGTTTTACGCAGTTCCATCTCGCCGTCCCGCCCAATCCTCCACCGTCAATTGCGCCGTTCCCACCACACCGCGCAGCCGATAATCAGCAGCAGCTCGGGCAATAGCAGCACCGACAACACGAACACCACGTCGAATTCCTGCACCGTGAGATTGAACCGCGACGCGCGCAGCGTGCGCGGCCGAATCGTAATCGAGCTCGACTCGCCGGCCAGCCAGTCAATGCAGTTCATGATGAAGTCGCGGTTAAAAAACTCGCCGATGTACTGATTGTTGGCGATATCGGTGTCGCCAAGCACCACCAGCCGGGCCTCGCCCTGGCCGAACTTCAGCGCCTGCAGGTTCGCCGTGATCGCGTCGGCAACCACCACCGGCCCCTTGACGTCATGGCCGTCGAATTTCGCCGTCTGGCGTTTGAAGATTCCCTCGAGGTCGGTCTCGGCCCACGAGGTCTCGCTGGTCTTGGCCAGCGCCGTCACGTCGAGTCCCGGGGTCGCGGGCTCGACCGGATCGACCGTGCGCACCATGGGAAAAACCGTCTGCTTGTCGAACGACGCGGTGATCGGATGCGCCCCGTAAGTCTTGACCACCGGATCGAGGCCCAGCGCCGGTCCCGCGTACAGCCGCACCACCTGATCGACGACCACATTGTTGCCGGCCTCGACACCCCATTGATGCGCGAGATTGGCCAGCGCGGTTTCATCGATCGATTGATCCGGCCGCGGCGGCTGGAACATCACGAGGGCGCGTCCGCCGCCCTTGAGGTAGTCGTTCAGCGCATCGATCATGTGCGGCACCAGCGGACGGGTCGGTCCGGCGACCACCACCACGGCGCATTTTTCGGGCACCTTGGTTTCGGTGACCAGGTTGATTGGATCGATGGTGTAGCTCTCGCCCTGCAGCGCTTCCTTGAATTGCCCCATGCCGGTGGCGCCGCTGGCGTCGTTGGGGTCGGCTTCGCCCTCGCCGGTGGTGAAGCATACGGTCTTGTGCTCGGTCTTGATCACCTTCACCAGGCCGTTGGTAAGCGCCTGCTCGGTCAGATCGGAAACGTTGGTGCCGGCCCCGCTCGCACCGCCGTACTGGATATGGGTGGTGTTCATGACCGAGACCTTGTAGCGCTGGGCGAGCTCGGGATGGCGGGTGGGATCGACCAACTCAAAGGTGACCATCGGCGACTGGTAGGCGTATTCCTCGTAGAGCGCCTGCGCGACCGGGCTGCGGCCGCGCTCGACGAAGCCGTAAAATTTCACCGGCTTCTTCAGCTCGTGCAGGATTTTTATCGACTGCGGCGAGAGGCTGAAGACGTGTTGCGAGGTCATATCGAATTGACGATGGAAGCGGACCGAAAGATAGTTCACCGCCACCAGCACGCCGATAAACGCCAGGCTGTACACTGCGGCGTTGGCGCCGTACCGAGTCGCACGCGCCCCCGCCATTGTGCCGAGCGTGCCGCGGCTCGCCACCAGCCATCCGACCAGCGCGATAATGCCCGCCAGCAGATTCAGCCCTGAAAAGAGCCGCGCGAATCCGCCCGCCGTCAGCGTGTAGCCGAGCGCCGCGAAGAGCAGAAATATGATCCCGATGATGCCCGAGAGCGCCGAAGTCCGCTTCATCCCCCGTCCGCCTCCTAGCGCCAGCGTGCCGATTCGACCGAGCGCTGCGTCAGGAACAGCGCCAGCACGATCACGCTAAGGAAAAACACGATGTCAGTGGTGTCGATTATGCCGCGCGTCATGGTCGAAAAATGCTCCGGCAGCGACAGGTACGTGAGCACTGACGAGACGATCCCGCCGCCGGCCTCGGCCGGCCACGAAATCACGTAGAGCAGAATCAACAGGCCGAAAGAGCTGATCGCCGCGACGATCTGGTTTTGCGTCAGCGAACTGGTAAACAGCCCGACCGCAACGAACGACAACGCGAGCAGCGCCAGCCCGAGGTAGCCGGCAAACATAACGCCCAGTTCGGGGTCGCCGAAAATCGTCAGAATGAGCGGAAAGATCCACGCCAGCGCGATCATTATCAGCGTGAAGCAGGCCGCGGCGAGAAACTTGCCCGCAACGATTTCGCCGGTCCGGATCGGTGCCGTCAGCAGCAACTCGTAGGTTCCCGTGCGCTTCTCTTCGGCGAACACGCGCATCGTCAGCGCCGGCATTACGATCACCAGCACGATCGAAAGGTCGTGTAGCAACGGATCGATCACACGCGTGTTGAGGTTCATCTGCTTGAGCTGGCTGGCCTGGCCCATCATCTGGATTAACTGAACCATCTCGTCGAACTGCCGCAGCATCGCGAAGAAAAACCATCCGCCAAGCAGTAGAAAGACCGTGAGCACGACGTACGCGACGGGCTGCACGAAGTAGCCCTGCAGCTCCTTGCCGGCGATAGTAAATGTATTGCGCATGATTTACCGAATTACTTATGCCACCGGCTCGCCACTGCCACCGGCGCCGACTTCCTCGAGCGTCTCTTCGGCGCTCGCACCTTCCACATGCCCCTCGCGCGCGATCGCGTGCAGGAAAACCTCCTCGAGCGAGGTCCCCTCCGGAATTTCGGCAATCTGCTCTTCGAGCACAACGCGGCCGTCGTTAATAATCACGACCTTGTCGCAGATTTGCGAGACCTCGGGCAGGATGTGCGTCGAGAGCACGATCGTGCGCTCGCCGGAGAGCCCGCGAATCAGTTCGCGGATTTCATGAATCTGGCGCGGATCGAGTCCGATGGTCGGCTCGTCCAGCACCAGCACGGGAGGGTCGTGAATCAACGCTTGCGCCAGCCCGACGCGCTGGCGGTAACCCTTCGAGAGCTGTCCGCAGATGCGCTGGGCCATCTCGGTCAAGCCGCACACTTTCACGACGTGATCGACCGCACCCTCGACCGCCGATCGCTTTACGCCGCGCAGCTTCGCGACAAACCGCAGGTAATTCTCCACCCGCATGTCGCTGTAAAGCGGTGGCGTTTCCGGCAGGTACCCTATACGCCGCCGCGCCTCCAGCGAGTTGCTGAAGATATCGAGACCGTCGATCTCGACGGTGCCCGAACTGGCCGGCATGAAGCCGGTAATGATGCGCATCGTGGTGGTCTTTCCGGCACCATTGGGGCCGAGAAAGCCCAGAATCTGCCTGCGTTCCGCTTTGAACGAGATCCCTTTGACCGCGACGAAATTTCCGTAGGCCTTGGTTAGATTCTTGACCTCTATCATCCGCTGTCGCCTGGCCGGTACGCGCCGCCGCGTCCGTCGAACCTCCCCACCTTCAGTGTTCTTCAGCCGTTAATGACGATCCCGAGACGCGATAAATTCGATTAAATGAAGCAATTTGTTAGTTAAGCCCCGTCAGCCCGCACTGTCAACATAACGAGGTCAGCCGCCAATACAGGACCTCACCCGCCGCTGTCGGGTAATCGCAGGTCGCGGCATGCCGCTGCATCCGGCTCCGACGATAATGGCGACTCCTCCCGCTGCAGCATCCGCTGAACGCGAACGTTGCCCGAATCGTTCGGCAAATCTAAAGACGAAAGGATTAAAGACGGCAAGATAAAAAAGATTAAAAAAAGGAGCGGAGCCCCAATGGCTCCGCTCCGCAATTGCGCCGGGCGCTGCGTATTTTATGGAGCAGGCCTGACTACCGTATTGTCGTCCATCGTAACCGCCCCCGAACCCGACACCGCTCCCGCCAGCGCCCGACCGTCGAGCACCGCTCCGCTGACCAGCGTGATCGAGGTATTTGCCAGTATGTTTCCGGCAAAGTGGCTGCCGACGCCAATCGTCGCCGAGCTGCCGACCTGCCAGAATATCTGCCAAGCTTTCGCACCGCCCGTCAGGGTTACGCCGAACCCCGATGAGGTCGTGAGCGTCGAGCCGATCTGAAAGATGAAAACCGCATTGGGATCGCCCTGCCCGTCGAGCGTAAGGTCGCCACCGCCCGAGATTTCCGTCGACGTATCGGACCTGTACAAGCCCGGCGTAAACGTAAGTCCACCGATATTCCCTACCGCCGGCGTAAACGCCCCCGTTCGTCCGGCTGCGTCGTTATAAGCGATAGCTACCGAAGCCTCGCCGGCTTGCGCAGTGGTATCGTTCACGTGGATGACGCCGTTGACGGTTCCGGGCGGGAAATTCGTCATCGAGGTGCCCGGCCACAATCCAACGTCCCCGGTTATCATGGTTGGAGTCGAAGTGTTGGTCACAGCCGCGGTCGCGAGTACCGCAAAATTGGCGGCGGCGCCCAACGGCACCGTACTCAGACCGGCCATGGAACCGGTCGTAAACTGCCATACGTAATTGCCGTTGGGCTGATTTCCTCCAAGGCGATTGCCCGCCAAATCCCGCACTGCCCGCGTAATCGTAGAAGTGTAAAGCGTATCGACCTTCAAATCCGCCTTGGGCACGAAGCTCGCGATGGTCACCTGGTTGACGGCGTCATAGAACAACGCGATGGTCCCGCGGACGCGACCGCCAGCCCATTTCAGGTGAAAATGCCTGTTATTGATACTCGCATAGTTCATTACCTTGCTGAAGGTCGCATTGACCGTCTGACTAATCGGCACCACCGCCGCATCACTGATCGGATTGGTCGTAGTCACTGTAGGTTGGACAAGGTCCGGATTCGCACCAGTGTCAAAACTCCAGACATAATCACTAGCCAGATGATTTCCTGCGAGGTCTTTGACCCGAGTGGTAATTGTAGCTATGTAATGAGTGTTTGAAGTCAGATCGTGGGTGGGATTGAAGCTCGCGGCTCCATACTTGTAAGAAACTGCGCCTCGGATTGCAGCACCGCCCGGCTGGGTTACTTTGAAGCTACCTCTGCTGAGCGAAGCCGGACGCATCTGCTCGCTGAACATTGCGACGATGCGCTGGTTGGTCGGCACCTCCACCGCGACGTCGATCGGGTCTGTCGATGTCACCGTCGGTTTCGTGCTGTCGCGCACGGCGCCGGTCGTGAAACTCCATGCATACGGATATGCGAGCGGCGCGCCCGATGTGTCCGTCGCTTCGGTGGTGACCACCGCTTGATAGGTCGTGTCCGCCATGAGGTTGCCCGACGGCGTAAAAGTCGCCGTACCTCCTGCTGAATCGACCACTCCACTTACCGGACTGCCATCGGGTCCCAGCACCATCAAACTTGCTTCCATCGATGGCCCGGACATCTCCTGACTGAAGGTGACCGCGATTGCCTGGTTAAGCGTCACCGCCGTGGCGCCGGCATCAGGACTCGTCGCGGCCACCATCGGCGACGCCGCAACCGCTCTCTGATATTGCGCGTTACTGACTATTGGCAACGCACTTAAAAATATCATCGTCATCAATGCGATGAACCACATTTTCCGCAGTTCGATTCTATTCATTTGGATTTCTCTTCGGCTTCGATATCTCTGGCAAATTCCAGTTGCGGCGACGCGTTCTGGGTTCGATTCCATGCACCCGTTTTCCAACATTGCACTACTCGTATAGCTAGTAGAGGGTATACTCAGTCTAATTCGATGCGTGATACCGAGCGATTGTGCGGCGATGTATAATGGTTACTCGAAGAACGGATAGCGTCGAACCGGATTTGCGCCGTCATTACGAGGCTGGAGTAACGCTATCCGCGCTGTGCGAGTCTGGGGAATCTGCGGACTAAGAGGAGTCAGCCTTAAATCCCGGGGACTTTCGCTCGGCGCCCGCGATTCGTTACTCTGGCCCCATGGCGGAAACCCGCAGCACGCTCTACCTGGTCGATGGTTCGGGATACATGTTCCGCGCCTTTCACGCTATTCCGCCGCTCAACAATTCGCGTGGACTCCCGACCAACGCCACCTTCGGCTTCATCCGCATGCTCCTGAAGCTGCTCAAGGATGTGCGCCCGAGCCATATCGCGATCGTCTTCGATCCGTCAGGCAAGACCTTTCGCGACGACCTGTTCGAGGATTACAAGGCCAATCGCAGCGAGATGCCCTCCGATCTCGGCGTTCAGATTCCCTATATTCATCGCGCGGTTGACGCCTTGCGCATTCGCCGCCTGGTGATCGACGGCTTCGAGGCTGACGACGTTATCGGCACCCTCGCGGTCCGCGCGGCGCATGGGAAATTCGATTGCGTGATCGTCACCGGCGACAAGGACTTCAAGCAGCTCGTCGGCCCGCACATCACCCTGCTCGACACCATGACCGACAAGCGCACCGGCGCGCGCGAGGTCCACGAGCAGTTCGGCGTCGGGCCCGAAGCGGTCGTCGATATCATGGCCCTGATGGGCGACGCGATCGACAACGTCAAGGGACTGCCCGGCGTCGGGCCCAAGACCGCGTGCGCGCTCATCCAGCATTTCGGCTCCCTCGAAGCGCTTTTTGCGGGCCTCGACAACATCGAGCAGACCGACATTCGCGGCGCCAAAAAACTGCGCACCCTGATCGCCGAGCATCGCGGCGACGTCGAACTGGCGCGCAAGCTCGTGCGCATCGATACCGACGTTGCGCTGCACCTGGCGCCCGACGATCTGTCCTGGGACGGCCTCGACGAAAAGGCATTGGCCGACCTGATGCGCGAGCTCGAGTTCAACACCATGCTCGCGGAACTGACGCCGGCGCAGCGTGCCCTGCCCGCAAGCTCCGACGCGCAGATCCGCGTCGTCCCCAAGGACCTCACCGCCGTCGTTGCCGATCTCAAGCGTGCGCCCCGCCTCGCGATCCACCTGACCGCGCCTGACGACGGCCCCCCGACGCTGAATCTCAAGGCCGAAGGCGACGCGCGTCTGTTCACGCTTGGCGAAGATCTGTTTGATGGGGTCGCAGCCTTGATCGCGGCGCCGGTTCCGCCCAAGACCTGCCACGACCTCAAGACCCAAATCGCCCAACTGCGCCGCTATCGAATCGATCTCGACGGAGTCGATTTCGATACCATGCTCGCCGGTTTCCTGGTCAATCCCGGCAAGTCGGAACCGTCGCTCGGCGACCTCTATCACCTATATATCGCACCGCTCGGCAACGACGCTCCCGATACCGGTTCCGAGCCCGCCCTAGCCGAGGCGATTCGCACGGCGCTGCTCCCGCGCCTGGCCGAAAACGGCCTCGAACCGCTGCTTGCCGACATCGAGATCCCGGTCGCCCGCGTACTGGCCGAAATGGAGGCGGCGGGAATCGGCGTCGATGGCGCCGCGCTCGCGGCCATCTCATCGGAGTTTGGCGCCGAGCTCGAGCGGCTGGAGCGCGAATGCTTCGAGTTCGCCGGCCATATGTTCAATCTCAACTCGCCGCTCCAGTTGCGCGACATCCTCTTCAACGAAATAAAACTCCAGGTCAAAGGCCTCAAGAAAACCAAGAGCGGCGTCTCCACCGACGCCGATACGCTCGAAAAGCTCGCCCAGGTCCATCCCCTGCCCGCCAAGCTGCTCGAGTACCGCGCGCTCGCCAAGCTCAAATCGACCTATTCCGACGCCCTGCCCCAGCTCATCGACGCCCACGACGGCCGCATCCATACCGAGTTCCACCAGGCGCTCACCGCGACCGGCCGGCTCAGCTCGACCAATCCCAACCTGCAAAATATTCCGACGCGCAGCGCCGCCGGCCGCCGGATTCGCCGCGCTTTCGTACCGCGTCCCGGCCGCCTGATGCTATCGGCCGACTATTCGCAAATTGAACTGCGAATCCTCGCCCATCTCTCGGCCGATCCGACTCTGATCGAGGCCTTCTCGCGCGGCGAGGACATCCACAACCGTACCGCCTGCGAGGTCCTGGGCGTCGCGCCCGACCAGGTCGATGCGCAAGCGCGTCGTCTGGCCAAGGTCATCAATTTCGGCATCATCTACGGCATGGGCCCGCAACGGCTGGCCGCTCAGCTTGGGATTTCCTTTGCCGAAGCCTCCGATTACATCAAGCGCTACTTCGAGCGCCTGCCCGGGGTGCGCGCCTGGCTCGACCGCACCCTCGAGCAGGCGCGCGCGGCCGGCTACGTCACCACCATGTACGGACGGCGCCGCTACCTGCCCGAATTAAGCGGCGCACCGGGCGGCGCGCGCGCCCAGGCCGAGCGCATCGCGATAAATACGCCCATTCAAGGCAGTGCCGCCGATCTGATAAAGTTGGCCATGGTGCGTCTGCATTCGACCATTTCCCGGCAGAAGCTCGCCGCTCAAATGATCTTGCAAGTGCACGACGAATTGCTATTAGAGGTTGACGAGGATGCCGTGAGAGCTGCCGGGGTGGCGGTTCGGCGGGAGATGGAGGAGGTTGCGGCGCTGCGTGTGCCGCTGAGGGTGGAACTCAAGACTGGCGCCAACTGGGCCGAACTCACGTCCAATGCCACAGCCGTTTGACACGTTTGAATTTCTCCGCTCCTCCTTCCGTCTAAGCCAGTAGAGTAGAGCCCTGCGCCCCGAAGCCGACGAAACCGAACTGCTTGAGCTGGCGCGCAATGGTGACTCTCAGGCTTTCGGCGCCCTGATTGAACGCTACCAGCGACGCGTGGTCGGCGTCGCTCAGGCAATCGTACACAACCAGGATGATGCTCTTGAGCTGGCCCAGGAAACCTTCGTTCGTGCCTACGAAAATCTCGCCAAGTTCGAATCCCGTTCGAGCTTTTCGACGTGGCTCTTTCGTATCGCCGCCAATCTCGCGATCGACTTCCGCCGCCGCGAGAGACGCCGTCCGGTCTTGCGCGGTGAAGATGCGGAAACGGAAATTCAACGCCTGCCGAGCCCCGTCGGCGACTCCTTCGAGGAGACCGCCCGCGCTCAGCTCAACGGACGCATCAACGCGGCGCTCAAAGAGTTGACGCCGGAACATCGCGCCGTGATACTGCTACGGGAAGTGGAAGGGCTCTCTTATGACGAAATCAGCGAAGTGCTGAAGGTCCCTCGAGGCACCGTGATGAGCCGCTTGCATTACGCCCGAACTCACATGCGCACAATCCTCAAAGACCTGGGTGGGAGCTGAGACGGGATGGCTCGATGTGAAGAAATAAAGCTCCTGCTCGGTCCGTTCGAGGACGGCGAGCTCGAACCCCATGAGATGCAGGAAGTCGCCCGTCACGTCGTCGGTTGCGCCGATTGCGAGGGCGAGCTGGCCGACTACCGCACCCTTTCAGTCTCGCTGCGCGGCTTTGCCGACATTCCCGATCTGACCGGCTTCGGCGCCTCGGTGCTCGCCCGCATCGAGCAACTTCCGGTCCCCCTCAGCGTCCGAATTCGCCGCTACATGACCTCCTTCAGCGACGGTATCGGCGCTACTATCGCCTCCGGCCTCGCCGCCGCGGCGGTGGCCGTGGTTACGGCTATCGTCCTTACGCCCTATTTCAAACAAAGTTCATTTTTCGCGATCCGCCCGGCTCCTGCCCGGATTGCGCGCAGTTTGCCCGCGCCGTCCGCGGCCGTTCGGGTGGCGTCCGCGACGCCGCAAGCGCCGGACGCATCGCCGCAAGACGTCGCCAGCGTCGACGCCAACCAGTCCATCCTCCCGACTGACCTCGGCGGCGGCCTCCCCGGTAACGTGGCGCCGGTCCTTGGACCTCCCAACTTGCCTGGAGACTCCGGCGCGATCATCTCCCGGCTCGAAGCCGAGAGCCCCTCGGTCGCCGTCTGGAGCGCGCCGGAATCCGACACAACCGTCATCTGGGTGCCCGATCAATCGCGCTAGTCATGCCTGCATCGCCAGTTATGCCAGTTATGCCAGCTATGATTGAGCGGCGTACGCCCGGCCTGCTGCTGACCATAGTGGTGCTGTGCGTCCTCGCCCTGCCCGCCGTGGCCGCGGCCCAGACCCATCCCAAAGCGCATTCGCCCCGCGCCATTCGCATCCGCGTCGATTCCGTGCTCGGCGCCAATACCGGCAAGGGCATGGACGCGCAGCTCGCCTCGACCGTGATCGGCAACCGCCTCAAGACCCTCTTCGAGTACTCCACCTATCAACTGGTGCAGCATCAGGAGCAAGAGACCCACTGCGGCCGGATGGTTGCCTTCCAGATTCCCGGCGGTCGCATCCTCCATATCGTGCCGCGCTCGGTCGTCGATAATATGATTTCGATGGAACTGGTGCTGTTCGAGGGTACGCGCCCGCTGATGACCACCGACCTCAAGCTGATGAACCACGCCGTCCTCATCGTCGGCGGCCCGCGCTATCACCAGGGCATGCTCATCACGATGATCTCGACCGACGCGCCCGATACGCATCCCGATCCACATCGCAGATCGCACCGCGCAGCGCCGCAGTCGCCCTCAGCGCCGGACGCCAATACGATTCCCGCCGAATCGCCCTCTTCGCCGCAAAATTAGGCCCGGCGCCCCCCGCGACGCACGCCGCGCGCGTTGCACCCCCCCGTTTGCAAGCCGTGTGCGGCTAAAAAGTTTGCGAACGGCTAACGCGGCGGCATCCGCAACGCTCCGTCGAGCCGAATCGTCTCGCCGTTGAGCATCCCGTTTTCGACAATCTGGCGCGCCAGCGACGCGTACTCGGACGGCCGCCCGAGGCGCGGCGGAAACGGAATCTGCGCGCCCAGTGCCTTGCGCGCCGGCTCTGGCAGCGTCGCCAGCATCGGCGTGTCGAAGGTTCCCGGCGCGATCGTGCAGACCCGTATCCCGTATGACGCCAGGTCGCGCGCGATCGGCAGCGTCATCCCTACCACGCCGCCCTTCGAGGCCGAATAAGCCGCCTGTCCAATCTGCCCGTCAAACGCCGCCACCGACGCCGTGTTGATTATCACGCCGCGCTCGCCCTCGGTGTCGGCCGCGTTCTTCGACATCTGATGCGCCGCCAGCCGAATCACGTTGAACGTCCCGATCAGATTGATCTGGACCACCTTGCTGAAGAGCTCCAGCGAATGCGGACCGTCCTTGGAAACCGTGCGCTGCGCGCGTCCGACGCCGGCGCAATTCACCGCGATATGAATCGTGCCGAAGCGTTTTACCGCCTCGCCGATCGCCGCCTCCACCGCCTCGCCCGAAACCACGTCGGCGGCGACGAACAGCCCGTTCTCGCCCAGCGATTCCGCAACCTTCGCTCCAGGAGAGTTCGGCAAATCGAGGACTACGGTACGGGCGCCGCCCGCGGCAAACTCGCGCGCGGTGGCCTCGCCCAGGCCCGAACCGCCGCCGGTGATCATCGCAACTGCGTTCTTAAGATTCATTGCACCCTCGCGCTGGAAAACTGATGGCATGGACCGCTCCCCGCTTCGACAACGGCCTCATGGGCCACGATGGTACGCTCGACCATCGCCAACAGAGAAGCGAGGAGGGTCCGCTAATGCAAGTTACTACTGTCGGGATCGATCTGGCAAAGAACGTATTCCAGCTTCACGGCTGCGATGCGACGGGAAAGGCCGTGCTGCGAAAGCAACTCGGGCGGCGGCGGTTGTTGGGTTTTGTGGCCAACCTGCCACGCTGCCTGGTAGCGATGGAGGCGTGCGCGGGCGCGCACTACTGGGCGCGCGAGATCGAGAAGCTTGGTCACGAGGTACGGCTCATCGGTCCCCAGTTCGTCAGGCCGTTCGTCAAAGCCAATAAGAACGATGCGAGTGATGCGGAGGCGATCTGCGAGGCCGCGAGTCGACCGTCGATGCGTTTCGTCGCGGTTAAAAGTGCCGCGCAGCAGGACGTGCAGGCAGTGCATCGGGTGCGTCAACAACTGGTGAAGACCCGCACCGCGCTGGGCAATCAAGTACGCGGACTGCTGGCGGAATACGGCATAGTGATCGCCCAAGGCGTTGCGCATTTGCGCCGCGCGCTACCGCTAATCCTGGAGGATAGCGCTAACGGACTGAGCGGAGTGATGCGCGAGCTGCTCGGAGAGATCGGCGAGCGTCTGAAGTTCATCGAGGAGCGGCTGCGCCAGTACGACTTATGGATCCAACGGCTCTTCCGCCAGGATGAACGCTGCCGGCGGCTGGCCGAAGTAGAAGGCGTGGGTCCACTGATCGCAACCGCATTGGTGGCTGCGGTGGGCAACGCAAGCGAGTTCAAAAGCGGGCGTGAGCTCGCCTCTTATCTGGGATTGGTTCCACGCCATCGTGCTAGCGGTGGCCGCACGGTGCTGCTCGGGATCAGCAAGCGGGGCGACCGTTACTTGCGCACCCTGCTGGTCCACGGTGCGCGATCTGCCATGCGCACGATTGAAAGACGGCGTACTGCGCGCGGCGTCTGGGCCGGCCGTCTCAAACTCCGACGAGGCAGCAACGTGGCGGCGGTGGCCCTGGCGAATAAAAATGCGCGAGTGCTGTGGGCGCTACTCACCAAAGGTGAGAGTTATCGACCGACGCCGTTTTCCGCCCGCGTCCCCCAAGCTGGTTGAGGGGACGGCAGGCGGAAAACGGCTATTTACCAACCCGAGGTTGCGCAAGCTGTAACGGAGATTTGATGGCGAACCGGTCGGACCGGCACTTTCTCAAACCTGGTATGTGGGTCAGGCCCACGAGGCCGCAAAACTGATCAGGCGAAAGTGCGCGGACTTCCATCTAGGCCCGGGGCATTCGGTATCGCCCCACTGAAAGGCCGGATATATGACTGCAACCGATACATCGCTCATCAGACTCCGCGAACAGTGTTGCGCTGGGGAGCGGTCCATATATGACCCATCATAATGCGCGGCTTCGGCCATCGCGTAAAGCCGCCGCCCCGCCCCGCCGCTGCTGGATCATTTCGAATCCGGCTGTCTGAATTTGAAATGCGCGCGCCATCGCTGCGAGCGGACCGGGGATTTGACGCCGAGCCCGCTCTGCGCGCGAGCTTCGCCCTTGCAAACCACACGGCCCTGGTGGAAATCTGAATCGTTATCGAAAAAAATCTCGCAGCCCGCGAGTCAACCTCGGGAGCATCACGTTCATGAATCACGATCGTCCCAGCCGGCGCAATTTTATCATCAAGGGCGCCACCATCCTTGGCACATCCGTAATCGGCGGCTTGCTCGTGGGCAACGCGTTCGCCGCCGACCAGCATCAAGGCAAGGAGACGGGCGGGATGGCCGGAATGGGCATGTTGAATCATGGCGCCAGGGACGGTTACGTCATCTCCGCAGACTTCAAGCAACATTGCGGCACTTGCGAGTTCTGGGGTGGTCCGCGCCGCATCGCCGAAAATGGCAAGACCCTCACCATCACGGGCCTCGGCTGGTGTAACAATCCGGCGAGTCCGAATTATCAGAAGATGACGAGCCCCGATCACGGTCCGATGAGCACCTGGAAGAAGTGGATGGTGCTGGGCTAGCGACGGTCGTCGGCATTACGGCTGACGGGCGCGAATCGTAATACGGCGATGCGCATCTTCGCAGCTAAATCAGTCGCTCCACCTTTCAGAGTCGGACGCGCAGCCCCGAATCAGGCCCGCACCCGGCGCTCCCGTCCGCCGCCGTATGCGCGCGCGTCCTCACCGGATATGCTACAATTTGTTTCCGACCATCTTCCTGAAATCTCAGGCAGCGGTCACGTCCCGCCGTTCGCAATTCTCCTTCGCCAACCCGTCACCTCGCTCCGAGAGGAATCGATCATGCCCAAGGATACTCCCCCACCGCTGCCGCCCGTTCGGCCCGCAACCGCCTCGCTCGCAAAAAACATTTCTGACAAAACAAACCGATCTTCCGCGCCGATGCCAACGAGAGAAACTTCCGTAATCCGAACGCCGGCCGGGCGTTCCCTGCTGCACTTCTCCAATTACCGCGGCGAGGTCACGTCGGCGCTGGTCACTCTTTCCGGCGCGATTAACCGGATTAACGCGGACGGCGACCTCCCTCGTCGGCAACAGGCGATCGAAGGATTGCGCAAGGCCCAGTCGCAAGCCCACGGCCATCTGCTCAACGGCGAGGTACCCCACGAGCGCGAACTCTCGCTCGCGCTCAGCGCGATGACCGGCGGCAACCTGATCGGGCCCCTCGACGTCGCCGGCTTCGAACGCTACGACGCGCTCGACGCCGGTTGGGTTAAAAGCTTCCTCAACTACCTGACTTCGACCCGCGTCGAATTCCCCACGCACCTGCAGCTCCCGCCGACCACCCGCACCATCTCCTGGATGCCCCCGCGGGTTACCCTGGCGATAGCCGGCGACTGGGGCACCGGGATCGAGCCGGCGCTCTCGATTGGCGTTCACATCGCTCGACGCAAGCCCGACTACACCATCCACCTCGGCGACGTTTACTATTCCGGTCTGCCCGAAGAGGAATCCTCCCGCTTCGTCGAAATCTGGCCCGCCGGCAGCCGCGCCTCGCTCACCCTCAACTCCAACCACGAAATGTACGCCGGCGGTCACGGCTACTTCGGCGTCGCCCTCGCCAATCCGAAATTCGCCACCCAGAACGGACTCAGCTACTTCGCCCTGCAAAATCGCCACTGGATGGTCATCGGACTCGACACTGCCTACTTCGCCATTGATAGCCCGCTCTACCAGGACGGCTACCTCGCCCCGTCCGGAAAACCCGGCAGCACCATCCAGCTCGACTGGTTCCGTGGAATGATCGAGTACGCCGTTCACGCCGGCATGAACGTGATCGTGCTCACCCATCACGACGGCTTCGATATCGATCCCTACGCCAACACCGTCACCTTCAAAGACCTCTTCGACACCATGACCCACGAGCTCCAGGGGGTTAAGCAATGGTGGTGGTATTGGGGCCACGTTCACGCCGGCACCGCGTATCGGAAAATCGTCAATCGCGATTCCACGCTCTATCCCCGATGCGTCGGACACGGCGCCATCCCGTGGGAACCGTTTCCGGAGCTCGAATCGATCCGCCTCAATGATCCGCGCGTCGCTGTCGAATCGGGCGAGCAACGGACCGTGCGCGATAACGCCGAGAATCCGCGCGCGCTTAACGGCTACCTGACCGTCACGCTCGACGGCGCCGGCATTACCGAAACCTTCTACGATGAAAACGACAGCGCTATCGGTTGGACGCCGCGCTACTGACATACCGATGCCAATGCCGCCGCACCAAAAAAAACGCCGCCCCGAAGATCGCACGGGGCGGCGTCGTTGTCTCAATCGGCGACTGACTACAGATCGGCGACCCGCGGCATCACCTTGGTCCAGAACTGCTCGAGGATCTTCATGTTGCGATCGTGCGATACCAGTCCGTTGTACATCCACGCGAATAGCCACTTCACCGGCAACCGCTTGAGCAGCCTCTCCATTTGCCGCGTCACCGTATCCACCGACCCCACCAGCGCTAGGCTGTTGTCGAACAGGTCGGGCGTCTCGCCGGTCTTCGGATCGTCCATGCCCTTGGCAAACCCGAACGGCGCGAACCACTCATGTCCCACGAAGTAACCGCTCTGCTTCCATAGCGCCCGCGCCTCTTCGTCGGTGTCGGCAATGATCACGTCGCGCAGCACGCCCATGCCCTCGCCCACCGGCTTGCCTGAAACCTCGGCATAGAGCTCCGCCAACTGGCGTTCGTAGGCCGGAAACAGCGGCGGCAGTACGGCGGTGACGCCTTCCTGCGCACACCAGCGGATACTGCGCTCCGACGACGCGAAGGGCTGGAAGATCGGCGGATGCGGCTTCTGCAGCGGCTTCGGCACCACGCTGACTGACTTCACGATCCCGTTTTCGACCCCCTTGCCCCACTTCTGCGTCGCTTCGATCGGCCACGGCGTCGCGCCCGGCGGCACCCGCCAGTACTTGCCTTGGTAGCTCAGCGATTCTTCCGTCCACGCCTGCTTGATAATCCGGTAGCACTCCTCGAAGGCCGCCCGGTTGGCGTCATCGATCGCGTCATGCTGATGCGGATGCGCACCGTGAATCCCGTGCGTCTGCTGCGCCATGATATCGACCCAGCGCCGCTGATAGCCGCGCGCAAAACCCGCATTGGCGCGCCCACCCGTCATGTGGTCGAGCATCGCGATATCCTCGGCCACCCGGATCGGATTGTTGGCCGGCAGCACCACCCCCAGCTGTCCCACGCGCAGCCGCTTGGTCTGCATGCCGATATAGAGATCGAGCAGCACCGGGTTGTTCGATACCTCGAAACCCTCGACGTGAAAGTGATGCTCGGTGAAACTGATCGAGTCGTATCCGAGCACATCGGCGAGCTTCGCCTGCTCGCTGATCTCGTGCAGCATCTGGTCGTAAACCTCGCCGCGCAGCCCGACCATGCCTTCTTCTATCTGACCGCGATTGCCGATTCCGGGCAGATAAAACAACGATACCTTCATCTGTGCTACCTCTTCGCCAAAACTCTGATTCCTGAACTTCGCACTCGCCCTTCGCCACCGGCTCGCAGGCGCCCGCCTTGCATCGGGCTCGCTGAGGCTTGCGCTCCCGCGACACCTGCCGATCATCCGACGATTTGCGCTGAGCGCGTTTTGAACCGATCCGACAAATCTAGGCCAGGGCTACCGGCACGGCAAGCGCCCCGGCTCCGAAGCCTGTCCCGCGTCGCGGTGACCGTTGCTTTTGCGTTGCCCGCGTGATCGCGCCCTGCTATCGGAGTGTGACTCGGCACCGCGTTGTCCTAATTTTCAAAGACCAAACCCCGGTGCGATGGAGGACATCATGCTCAAGGAATTCAAGGCGTTTGCGCTGCGCGGAAACGTCATCGACATGGCCGTCGGCATCATCATCGGAACTGCCTTCGGCAAAATCGTCAGCTCGCTGGTCAACGACCTGATCATGCCGCCCCTTGGTCTCGTGCTTGGCCGGGTAAACTTCAACGATCTGTTCTTCAGTCTCGACCGCAAGCACTACCTGACCCTCGCGGCAGCCAAGGCGGCCGGCGCTCCAACGCTCAATTACGGCGTCTTTCTAAATAATATTCTGGACTTCGCCATCGTTGCGTTCGCGATGTTCATGTTGATCCGTCAGTTCAACCGCCTGCTGCCGGCAGCACCTGCCCCTGCACCTGCGGCTACCCGCGAATGCCCCTTCTGCGCGAGCGCGATTCCGCTGAAAGCTACTCGCTGCGCCTATTGCACGTCGGAGGTCACGGCGGTCGCCGCTTGAGTGAATCGGATATGCGCACCGAACTCGCCGCCGGCCCGCACCGCGGCTACGGTGTAATTCCGATGCGCCCTGATTCCGATGGTCCTGATTCCGATGGTCCTTAATTCTGATGCGGTTGATCGCGAGCTTTGCTATTCGGCACGACTCCGAACGGAGTCGCGCGAAAATCCGAGCCCTCGACTGCGGGCGGCTGGCGCAGCGCCCAAAAGAGGGCCACGATCCAGCCTGCGATGGTCCAGCCGAAGAACAGGTTCATCACAAAGATGCTGTGATAATTCGGATGGCGGCCATTAATCGCAGCCGCCGTGGGCAGAAAGTAGATGAAGATGACCAGCAGTGGGATCAGCGCCAGATAGAAGGTGTCCACCCAGCTCTTCTGGTCCGACATCGGCACCGTCGAGAGACTGCACAGGAAGGCAAAGCCGACGATAAACGCCCACAACTTATGTTCGGGAGCGAGATCGAGCAATCGGCCCGACCCCACCGCCAGGCCGCCGGCTACAATCAGCGAAACTCCGATTGAAAGCGCAAGCGTCGAAATCCATTCAACAAAGGCGGGATCATTGAAGCTGGTCATCGTATCGCCCTCGCCGGACCCGTTAACTCAGATTTGCTCAAGTAGCGCCAACTGGATTCGTAGTCAATGATGCAGGCTAAGACTACACATAGCCTAACAGAAGTGAATTGTCCACCGTCTGACGATCTGTTTGTCCATGTACGCCCACAGGCTTCGTCCAACCTTGCCCGAATACGATCGGCGAGACTGAGTTCGACCATCCCGAACGCGATTGCGCGCAGGTCCTCTGGGTGAAATTCGCTGCCTGGTCGGCCGCCAGGGTTCGGCCGGCGAGGATACCAGCGACGATAATCGAAGACAGGCCGTCCTCCCACAGTGGTGTCGATCGAAATCAGCGGTCAGACGCCGCGCGGCAGTTCCATCGCCATCGCGATTGCACGATGCGCCTCGAGCGTCCGCCCGCGGACGATTTGTGTCCGCTAATGTGCGGGCGCTTCCCGCTGGCAAAAACTCCCACGCTCGTCGGCCGGAGCGACTGACCCCCGGACGCCGGCGCTGGCGGTTATCTCAAAATCGCTCAACCGGGTGTAAAGTTTTCCGGCATCGGACAGGATTTTTCTTCAATTGCGTAAACCTGTACGAAATTGGAAACCCTCATCAGCGTTGGTTGGTAAATCGCCTAACCGGATTTATCTCGATATTCCAGACCTTTCGCGATCTTTGAAGGTCTTCAGGAAGACAGGCATGCGTTTTGCTGCTTTTAATCGCGATATGAAATCGGCGACGGCAACTGTAACGATCTGGTTTGTGCTCGCTTTGTTCGCAATGGCAGCGGACGTTTCTGTCGCCTCGGCGGCCAAGCAATCGAGCGATCAGGTCTGCAATGCGACTGCCGATTATTTCCTCGGGATGGAAGACTACGGCGAGGCGATCGCGACTCATAAACGGGTGATCGCTGCTCATCCGGGCGACGCGCTGGCGCATTACCATCTGGGCTTTGCTTACGGCATGACCGGCCATCGGAATCGGGAGCTCGACGAGTACCGCAAAGCCGTGGCGCTCGGCCTCCAGCAATGGGATCTCTACCTGAATCTGGGGCGCGCACTGCTCGAAGGCGGCGACCTGACCGGGGCGAAGCACGCTCTGAAAACGGCGGTCGCACTCGCACCCAAACGTCCAGAGCCGCATTTCAATCTGGGACTGGCTTACGAACGGAGCGGGATGCTCGCGGCCGCGGGCGACGAAATGCAGCTTTCCCTGCGCCTCGACCCGCGCCAGCCCGACGCGGAAAACATGCTGGGACTAATCTATGCGGAAGAACGTAATTACTCACGCGCTCGTGAAGTATGGAACGATCTGGCTCGTACCGAGCCCGATTTTGAGCCAGCCCGGATTAATCTGGCAATCCTTGATCGGATCGCGGAATCACCCGAAAACCCTGCTCCAGCAAAGCACTATATGTTCCGCACCGCATTCGCGACCGACTCAAATTGAATCGCTGCGAACTGAGAAGACCTCGGAGTCGCTCGCAGCCTGATTTGCCGTAGCTCCCGCCCCCCTGAAACCGGCAATCGTCGTCCGGCGCACAGCGGGCCACGCCTTTCCCCGTTCGGCGAAATATGTCGAAACGCATCGACGCGCCACCCGCTTGACGCCGATGCGCGGGACTTCGCAAGTGCCGATTTTCGTGCAATGGTCAGCGTCAATCTCGTCGAGGAGAAACTGCCGATGCCTTACGCCGAGGGGCGGACTTATAACGACGCCGATAGCCACATCATGGAGACTCGCGACTGGCTCGCGGGCTATATCGAACCGCGGTTGCGCGATCGCCTGCCACCGCCGGACTTTGCTCGCACCGGACGCATGGCCGACGCGATCGGCAAAACTCGCGACGCTGCGCACTGGGCTTCGATCGATCTCGAGGCGAACCTGATGAACCTCAAGGGCTGGGATGCATACGGCGCCAACGATCCCGCCGAACGCACGCGCGCGCTGGACATGCTCGGCTTCGACTGCCAACTGGTCTTCGCCTCGATCGCCCCTGGGCAGTTCTGGGGTTCGTTTGCCCAGCGCGAGCATGACGCGGAGCTGCTCTATGGCGGCTCGCGGGCGCTAAATCGCGCGATGGTCGAGTTCTGCGCTAATGATCGGCGCCTGCTGCCGGTGGGTTTCGTGCCGCTCGACGTTCCCGAACTCGCCGAGCGCGAAATCGAGGAAGCGGTGCGTCTCGGCTGCCGGACGATATGGATTCCGGCGGGTCCGGCCGGCGACAAATCCCCTTCGCATCCGGCGCTCGACGGCGTGTGGGCGCGTCTGCAGGACGCCAACATGCCGTTCATGCTCCATATCGGCGCCGGCCAGCTCCCGATCGATGCTGCCTATCGCAACAACGGAATTCAGTCGCGCGACTTCCTCGGCGGCGGTGAAAACCTCCGCGCGAGGGACTTCATGCTGATGCACGCGCCGTCGGAAATCTTCCTCACCGCAATGGTGTTGGATGGCACCTTCGAGAAATTCCCGCGGCTGCGCGGGGGCTGTATTGAGCAGGGCGCGATGTGGGTAATTCCGTGGCTGAAGCGGCTCGACGCGGCGCAGAATTCTTTCGTGCGGACGGAGCCTGCGCTGGCGCTGCCGATGCGCGCCTCCGAGTATGCGCGGCGCAATCTGCGCTTCACAGCGTTTCCGACCGAGCCGGTGGGTTGGATGATCGAGCAGGCCGGCGTCGATTTGTTCATGTTTTCATCGGACTATCCGCATATCGAAGGCGGGCGCAATCCGCTCAAGCGTTTCGAGACCTCGATGCCGGACACCGGCGAAGAGGCGAAGGATAAATTCTACGCCCGGAATTTCACCGACCTGATGGGCTAACCGGAAAACTCCGAGCCGAGCGGCCGTCGCGTCTTCAGGCGCGATGGCCGCTTTCGAACAGCGCCCGCTGGATCGACGGGAACAGCCTGCGCTCCTCGTCGTCGATCGCGTCGTCGAGGTTGACGGCGAGACCGCTCAAGGCGCGGCCGGCTTCGCAGGCCTCGGCGTCCGTGAGCAGGCCCGCATCGGTGTCAACGATAGCGCCGAGGAGCTTTCGAAGCCGGTCGTGGTATTCGCGAATTTTTTGGCCAACCGCGGGCGACATCCGGCTGTGCTGGTTGAGCCAGGGCAGCAACTCGCGATCTTCAGCGTCGAGGTGATGCGCAAGGATCGGCTCGATCGCGGTCCAAATCTTTGCGGCGTCGCGCCTGACCTCGAGCGATAGAGGATTACGGGTGAGCCGCAATCCCGCGAGGGCCGCGTCGAGCAGGTATAACCTCAGTTGCGAATCCTCGCGATTAAGCTCCCGCGAAAGGCGACGAATGCCGGCGTCGTTCGGAGAGGAGCTTTTAGCGGTGTCTTCGTGACGGTTCATCGAAAATCTCTCCTGCTCTGATTTCGTTGGTATCCGTTGGGTTTTTGCGCCAGCAGAAATGATTGCACGACCTGAGCGAAACGAACGAACTCGAGCGGTTTCGAAACGTAATATTGAGCGCCGTTAGTACGCGCCATTTTCTCGACTTTCTCGGAGTGGTTGCCAGCGACATAGATTAACGCGGCGCCGGAAAATTGCTTGCGAATCTGCGTGAGCAGCCAGCTACGATCCGCTTCTTCGACGACCGGGTCATCAAGGATGACGAGGGATACGTTTGGCAGCGAAAAGATTTTGCGATTCAGCTCGTTGCCCGAAGCCCGGCAAACCGATACCCAAGGCTGCTTGACGATTCCGCGTAACAGATTCGCCAAGCCCTCGTCGTCAGAAAGGAGCAGTAGGACGAGCGAGATGCATGAAGTTCGTGAAGCATCGATTTTCACTTTTAATTCGCCTCATGCCTCAACTGTCATCTACAAAAAAACATGATAGCGTTGCCTCGACCTCTGCCCCGCTTAAAATGAGGCAGCAGCAAACGTGCCAACGACTGCGACACGCTCGCTTAGAATGGCCCCAAGCAGTAGACAAAGGCAGTTTTTCTTTTATGTCTCGATCAGAATCATCCGAACCCGCAAACAAGGGCGCGGCCGATTTCAGCCCGGACCCAGCCTTCGAAAAGGCTGCCAGGGAGTTGAATCGGCAGAACCGCGGCGTGCGCATGCCACGGCACTACCATTTGCTGTGGGATGAGGAGTTGCAGGCGTTACGGCCGATCCTCGGCCAGGTGTTAGAGCGCTTGGGCGAGGTCGTGCAGCACTGGTATCAACGCTACACCCTGCATTTCGGTGACGAGCGCAGCTTGTCGGAGCTTGAATTTCGCGAGATTTTTTACAACGGGCTCATGCGCGACACCCGGGCGCTGCTCGATGGGGACATGGATCGTTATTCGGTAGATACGATCCGCACGGGCGAATTATTGTGCGAGCGCAATGTGCCGTTCGCCGAGGTTGTTGCCTCGCTCCATCTGTATGAAGAAAGTGTGTACGGCGTATTCCCGGAGCCGCCTCCGCCGCTCGAGATCTACATTGCCTTCGATAAGCTGAGCCATATCCGCATGATTCTGCTGGCCGACGCCTACTTCCGATCCGCATCGGCGAGTGCCGGAGCGCGCCTTCAGGCACTCGAACGGCAGGCCAGCCTGATCGCTCCAGAAACTCGCAGCACCTTTCATGGGCTGGTCGGCTCGAGTCGCACGATGCGCCAGCTATACGAACATATCGAGTCTGCGGGAGCGACCCGCGGCACGATACTGATCGTCGGCGAGAGCGGAACCGGAAAGGAACTGGCGGCGCGGGCGATTCACAAATGTGGTCCGTTACCGACGGCCCCGTTCGTCGCGCTCAATTGTGCGGCAATTCCCAAGGACCTGATTGAAAGCGAGCTGTTCGGCTACAAAAAGGGCGCCTTCAGCGGCGCCAACGCCGACTACCTGGGACTTTTCCGCGCAGCCGAAGGAGGCACTTTGTTTCTCGACGAGGTGACCGAAATGGCGCCCGAGACCCAGAGCAAACTGCTGCGCGCGATTCAGGAACGATGCGTTCGCCCGGTCGGATCGACTCGCGAGGTCTCGATAAATGTCCGTCTGATCGCCTCGACCAACCGCGATCCGGAACAGGCGGTGCGCGACGGCACCCTGCGCCATGATCTTTATTACCGATTACAGGCCGGAGTCCTGTACATACCGCCGTTGCGCGATCATCGTGAGGATGTACCGCTGCTGGTCGAGCACTTCATCGCGTACTTCAACGAGAAGCTACAACCGCGGATTGCGGTTCATGGGATCGAGGACGACGCGATCTCGGCGATGGAGGAATATCCCTGGCCTGGGAATGTTCGCGAACTCTCCAACGCTATCGAGGGTGCCTTTACGTTTGGCCGCGCACCGATGATCCGGCTGCAGGATTTGCCGGCCGCCATCGCCGGAAGCCTGCCCGCGCGGGTCTCGTCCGCTGGGGCCAGAGCGCCTCAGGTTGCAGGGAGCACCTTGACGCTTGGCTCCTTCGCCGAGGCCGAGCGCCAGATTATCAGGCGCGCACTCGGTACTACCGAGGGCAACAAGGTCCGGGCTGCGGCTCTGCTGCAAATCTCCCGCAAGAAGCTGTACGCGAAAATTAAAAAATACGGCCTCTAGCAAAGACCGGGTGAGCTCGAATCGGGGCCGTGCGGGTGTCTCCGTATGCATCATTGGCCTGTAACCGTGACCCTTTAGGGAACAGTCGTTCAGGCTTCCCGGCCCGGTCCAATCTCCCATTCATCTGCGATTGTCCGGCCTGACAATGTGGCATGGCGGATGCACTCTAATCGGATCGAGATTTCCTTAACGATGCGTTCGCGTTAGTGCTAAGATTCGTCGGACCGGCACCAGGGGAGAAGGCGGACAGGTGATGCTGCCACGCGTAACCGTGCGAACTTGCTCGGAGGCCACTTCGTAATGAGCGGTTCGAATTCCGATCGTTGGGGAATCGTACTCGCCGGCGGCGATGGGTCGAGACTCAAATCTTTTACCAGGCGTATCGCCGGCTTCGACCTCCCGAAACAGTTTTGTCCGATACTCAGTTCCAAACCTTTGCTTGAAGAGACGCTGGTGCGCATTGGCCCGGCGATTTCGCCCAGCCATACGGTGGTTTCCCTGAATCGTCAGCACCGACGCTTTTATTCCCCAATGTTGCGAGAGGCGCCGCAGATGCTGATCGAAGCGCCGCGCAATCGTGGCACCGCTCCGGCGATTCTCCATGCGGCGATGCGCATTCACGACCGATCGCCGAGCGCGATTGTCGGACTGTTTCCCTCCGATCACTATATCGGGAACGAAAGCCGCTTCATTGAACATCTGACTTCGGCGTTCGACACCGCCTGTGATCACGACGACACCCTGGTGCTGCTTGGGGCGCAAGCGACCGTGGCCGAACAGTCCTACGGGTAGATCGTTCCGGAACCTTCGGCGGCGGCCTCGAGTATCAAGTCCGTGCGACGCTTCGTGGAAAAGCCCGACGCCCGGCTCGCTAACGAGTTGTGGCGGGCGGGTGCGCTCTGGAATACGATGATGATGGTCGGCCGAGCGTCGGTGTTCCTGCGACTTTTCCGCATCACTATGCCGTATTTGTATGCGTCCTTCGCAAGTGCCGGCGCTGGGCTGGATACGGAGGTCGATAGCGAAGAAACGGAGCGTCTTTATAGCGATCTTTCCACCTCGAATTTCAGCGCGGTCGTACTTCAGCAAGCCGCCGCATATCTGTTGGTGATGCCGATGCGCGATGTCGAATGGTGCGATCTTGGAGAACCGGTGCGCGTGATGCAGGTCGCCCGGCAGATGGGAGTCTCGCTCAAATGGGCAGTCGCGTAATATCGCTGAGTGACTATCGCGAGAATCACAGCGCGGGGGAACATGAACCCCGAAAAATATCGTGCGTGCGCCCGCACCCGAAGAAACCGAGTCATCCGCGTGCGATGAAAATGCGCCGTAGAGTGGTGGGTACGCACGTCGATTCCGCCGATCGCGTGACGATCGAATCGAGAGTTTATCGGGCGAAACTCAAGACCGCGCGGGGGAAACCTGAAATAACCCTCATGCTCATTTTTTTGCTGTGCCTGGCGCTGGCGGCATTTGCGCTGTGAGTTTGCCCGCGCGCGTCGTAGGAAAATACTCCCTCTCCGCCGCTTACGCGGGTCCCTCACCAAGGCGCCCGGCAGCCTCACCGTTGGTTACATCCACTCGACCGCTTGAGCCACGCATCTGAATCACCACGCCAGTAACTCTATGTGCGAGAGGGTCCTCGGCGTGGATACTGCCGCGCACCCGCGTGCCGCCGGACACGCTGACCGATGCGTATGCGTCCGGCGGCCCGGAATCAGTGGTGTCAAGCGGCCGGCTTGTTGCCGTGCGGCTCTTTCGCTCCGCCGTTCTGAATCTGAACCTTGACCTCCTTCGGTAATGCCTCCTGCGGCATCGGCGCGGTCAATTCGAGAACACCGTCGTGGTAGGTGGCCTTGAGGTCATCGGCCTTGGATCCCTCCGGCAGCGTAATCGACCGTTCGAACGAGCCGTAGCGCAACTCGCGCCGGAAGAAGTCGCGCTTGCGAGTCTCGTGCTTTTCCTCCCGCTTGCCCTTCACGGTCAGAATTCCGCTGGCAACCGAGACCTCGACGTCTTTGGGATCGACCCCCGGCAACTCGACGCGAACCGTGAACTTGCCGTCGTCCACATACGACTCGATCGCGGGGCGCATAGCGCCCGTATGCAGTTCTCTTAACGGCCCGCCGTACTCGACGCCGAACCGCTCGAGCAAGTGATCGAACTCATGCCGCAGCCGATCCAACTCAGTTGATGGGTTCCACTTTTCCAGCAATGCCATTGCGATCGCCTCCTGCTAATTAATTCGGACCTGATGCGCCCGTCGCGTATAACTCGCGATCGGTCCTTCTGCCCTATCCATTTGAGAGCTCTTTGTTGCGTGTGGCCTGGCTCTCCAATCATTGCCTTCGAGCGAGCCGGTCCTACAACCTTGAGGTGAGCAAACAGCGCGCCATACAAATCTGCCCGGCTCAAGCGTGGGCGCCACCTGGCACATGTAGCTAATCGAATCAGTGATATCGGTCCCTGCTGCCGATCGAAGCAGCAAACTATGAATGCTGCTCTCGTCCGAAATCACTTGAGAGATTCCATCCGCGATAACCCGACGAAATTCGTGCGCGGGCGCATATAAGCGCGCTGCACGACTTTCCTGTCTCCGGTCGGGATTGGCACGGCACTAGCTATTATTGAGGGCCGAGAAAATGCCCGTGAACGTAGTTCGGACGCCCGAGCAAGAAATCGCATGGGAACGCGCGAAGGCTCGTGCTCGTCAGGAGTATCCCGACGCCACCGGCGCGCGCTTTTATCGAATCGTTATGGCTATCTACAAGAAGATGGTTCATTACCGGCAAAGTTCCGCGCGCCATCATGGCAATCCGCATTAGCCGCACAGTTTGAATCGACGAATGGAGTAGGAAGAGTAGGAGATGTCTAAGGCACTGATTCGAAGCCTCAATCGCCGCGGAACGCGATCCGACCAGACTCCGCCGGTAGCCCAAAAGCAGAGCTTCAGCGATCCTTCAATCTGTGAACGCTGCGGTGCGGTGTACTCGGGCAAAAGCTGGCGGCGTGGACGGCGCCTGACCGACCAAATCTTGGACAAGGCGAAGTGGGTGACTTGTCCGGGATGCGCGCAGGCGGCCGCCGGCGAGTATCACGGTCAGGTGTTGATCGAAGTTGGCGAGGGCGCCGATCGGGATGCCATCGCTTCCCGCATCGCGAATGTCGAAGGATACGCAAAGCATACCCAGCCGGAACGGCAGATCGTCTCGTCGATCTGGGACGGCAATACGCTCGAAGTCCTGACAACCTCGCAGAAGCTCGCCCATCGCATCGCCCGCGAAGTGGAAAAGGCCTTCGGCGGACGGGCGCGCTTCTCGTGGGCCGACGACGACGGCACGCTGTTGTCCAGGGTAAAGCTTGCGTCCCGGCCTGCAAAGCCGAAAAGATAGTATGCCGATCGATCGCGTATGCAACATTTCGCGGCTCATCTCGCGGCCCGGCGATTAGACCGGCACAGCGCTGTGCGGAATCAACGCAAGTAGCTATTTGCTTTTGGGTGACGTTGGCAATCTATGTACGAAACCGAATACAAAGCCAAACTGATGAGCCCGGCGGCGGCGGTGGAGCATATCCCCACTCGCGGGTCGCTTTCGATGGGCATGGCGATCAGTGAACCGCCGGCACTGCTGAAGGCAATCGAGGATCGGGTAAAGTGCGGCGCGATCGAGGAACTCCGCGTTTACTATTCCCATTCGGTGGCCGCCGCGGCGGCGACCATTCTGAAATACGACTATATGGATGTGATCAAGCCGCATCCGTTTTTCCCCACCGTAATCGAGCGGAGGCTGTTCGAACGCGGCCGGCTAGACCATCGGCAAGTTATTTTCTACATGCCGGGGAACTTCAGCACGATGCCGCGAACTCTGGCGGCAATCGGGATCGACGCATTCATAATGATGGTCGCGCCGATGGACAAGGGCGGGTTTTTCAGTTGCGGCACCAACGGCGACTACACTATTCCGACGGCGCGCATCGCGAAAAAGCTCATCGTCGAAGTAAACCCGAAAATGCCGCGCGTTTTCGGAAACTCTTCCGTGCATATTTCCGAAGTTAGCGCCATCGTCGAAAACGAAAGTCCGCTTTTTGCAATACCGCCGCGTGAGATTACCGAACGCGACGAGGTCATCAGCAATTACATCGTCGAAATGGTGCCCGATGGAGCGACGCTTCAAATCGGAATCGGCGGGGTGCCGAATGCCGTTTGCAAGGCGCTGACCAACCACAAAGACCTCGGCATCCATAGCGAGCTGCTGATGCCGTCGCTGACCGCGCTTATCCAGTCAGGCGCCGTGACCAACAAATTGAAAAATATCAACCGCTACAAGAACGTATTTACTTTGGCAGCGGGTGACGAAGAGTTTTACGACTTCCTCAACGATAATTCGAGCATGGAACTGTATCCCGTGGACTACGTCAACGACCCGTACGTGATCGGGCAGAACGATCGCGTAATTTCAATTAGTGCGTTTCTGGAAGTGGGACTGGACGGCGAAGTCAACTCGGAAGCGATCGAGGGACGCCAATACAGCGCTCCCGGCGGCCAGTTGGATTTCGTTCGCGGCGCGCAGTTGTCCAAAGGTGGAAAGTCGATTCTCACTGCGTATTCCACCGCGACCAAAGGTACCATCTCCCGCATCGTTCCGAAGATCCAGGGACCGACTACCGATCCCCGCGCCGACACTCAATACATTGTCACCGAGTTCGGCGTCGCCGACATGACCGGCAAATCCACCGCCGAAAGATCCGAAGCGCTGATTGCGATTGCTCATCCGAAGTTTCGCGACGACCTGCGTCGGGGCGCCCGCGAGCTGGGCTATCTGTAGCGTCGTCGCCGAGCCCTGCGATCGACGACCGCCGCCGGCCGTAACAGGGTGCCACGCTTTGCGCGCGGTCGCTGGGACGTGGCGTTAGAGCCATTTCCCGGTCGTTTAAACCGTATTTCTGCCGACAAATTGCCAGCCGCCGACTCAGGCCGACGCTACCGGCCATGGCGCAACCGGACTCAATCTGGAATTCTGACTGTATCCTTTTGCGCCAGCAGCCAGCGCGGGGGATCGCCAGCTGCCGTTCCTGGAGCCAGCGGCGCCAACTCCCGATGGCACGGCGATTGCGGGAACTATTTATAGAGCAAAGTCGCAGGTAACCAGGATTCGAGGAAAAGTTATGACGGATTCCTACGATGACGACCGATATGGCGATAAGCTGCGAGACGTCGCAAGGGCGCGCGAAAATCAATGGGCGACGGCAAGAGACAGCGAGTTGCTCACGACATTGCGCCGTCGGGCCGAAGAACGTGCGACCGCCGAACGGGAACGCGGAAAGACTCCGAAAGTGTTCAAGCGTATCCTGTGCCCGCTCGACTTCGATGAAAACGCGCTACAGGCTCTCATGCTGGCTGCCCAGCTAGCCTCCCAGAACGACGCCGAACTCTATCTGCTTCATGTCTGTTCGGCGGTTTTCGTTCCATTAGGGGGGGCCATGATCGATCCGGCGGCGACAGAAAAGTCGGCTGAACAGAAACTCACGGAGATTGCAGCCCGGCATCTCGATGGCCTCCATTATCAGCTCGTGGTCACGACCGGCAACGCGGCGGAACGGGTGAGTGCCGTGCAGTCGGCGTTGGAGATCGACCTGATCGTGATGGGCACGCACGGGCGGCGCGCGGTGCCACGGTTTTTTCTGGGGAGCGTCGCCGAACGGGTGGTTCGGGAGGCCGCATGCCCGGTGCTTACGGTTCGACCCGATGATCGGTCTCAAACCGAGGCCGCTTGATTAACCGGCGAGGCCTTGAGCCCCGCCAGGTGTCCAAAGGAAGAGCCTGATGTCATTCCCATTCAAAAGAATTCTGAGCCCGGTCGATTTCGACGATAATTCGCTGGCGGCCCTGGATGTATCGGCGCAGTTCGCGCGTCAGAACGACGGCACGATTTTGCTGTTCCACGTCGTCCCGATGCTGGTAGCGCCGGCCGGAATGCCGGCCTATGTGGACATCTATAAGGGCCAGGACGAAACCGCGAAGGAGAAGCTCCGGCAAATCGCGGTCAAGCGACTGCAAGGAATCAAGTACGAGTTGCTGACGCACCTTGGCGAACCCGCCGGAGCGATTATCAAAACCGCCCGGCGCAACGCGGCTGACGTAATCGTGATGGGCACCCACGGACGCCGCGGTTTCTCCCGCGTCCTGCTCGGCAGTATTGCCGAGATGGTTCTGCGCGAAGCCCCCTGCCCGGTGCTGTGCGTGCGGCGCGGCGAACCGGGCACGAATCTGGTAGCGCGCTGGATGAGCTCAAGCCCGGTGACCGCCACTCCTGACGAAATGCTCTCGACCATCGAAGCGCGCATGCATGAGGGTAATTTTCGCTGCGCGCCGGTGCTCGATAATGGACGGCTGGTCGGCATCGTTACAGACCGCGACGTGCGCAGCCACATGGGGCGCATCGACGAGGTCGCAGCCAGGTATGCGATGACGGAAAATCCTGTCACGGTCGAGCCCGCGACGCCGCTCCATCAGGCCGCGCGCCTCCTGTTCGATAAAAAAATTGATGCCTTGCCGGTGCTCGAAGACGGTCAGTTGGTGGGCATAATAACCAGTACTGACATTCTCCGGGCGTTTCTCGACGAGGATTGAAGGACGCTGCGATGGTCGCGAAAGCGCAGTGCGGAACGGGGCCGAACTCCCATGACATAAAATCGCATCTGGTCGAAGCAATGATGCGGCCGGACTTTTATCCCGACCGTCCGCCGCGGGTCGAAACCAGGCAGACCCACATGTCTCATGTGTTTCTCGCTGGCGAGTTCGTTTACAAGATCAAAAAGCCGGTTCGCTTCGATTTCGCCGATTTCTCAACCCTCGCCGTGCGCTACGAGTTTTGTCGCGAGGAGGTCCGCTTTAACCGGCGGCTCGCGTCTGAAGTTTATCTCGGTGTCGTCCCGATTTTTCGCAATGGCCGGCGTTTCCGTCTCGGCACGCTCTGCGACACCTTCGACCCTCATGCTGACGAGTACGCGGTGAAGATGCGGCGGCTGCCGGAGGATCGGCTGTTCGATCGGCTGGTGCGAGCCGGCGAAGCGAATACCGATCAGGTCGATCGGATCGCCCATCGGCTTGCCGCCTTTCATCGCGACTCGTCCACCGCGGCAAGCTGGCGCTACGGATCGGCGGCCGCAGTCCGCCGCCTGGTAGTCGGCAACCTCGAGGAATGCGAGCGCTTTCTCGGCTATACGCTTACCGCCCGCGAGTTCCACGCAATCGGCGATTATTTGAAAGGCTTCGCCGCGGCTCATCACGATTTGTTGAACGAACGGGTTCGTCAAGGGCGTGTGCGCGACGGTCATGGCGACCTCAGATGCGAACATGTCTGCATGACCGAGACCATTCAGATTTTCGATTGCGTCGAGTTCAGTGAGCCTCTGCGTTGCGTGGACGTTGCCTCGGACGTTGGCTTTTTGGCGATGGATCTCGATTCGCTCGGCGCCTCGGATCTCGCCGGCGAGCTCGTACGCGCGTATTGCGAGGAAACGGCCGACGTCGGCTTCCCGACGCTCGTCAACTTCTACCAATGTCATCGCGCTTGCGTCCGCGCAAAGGTAATCAGTCTCAAGAGTCTCGAGGACGAAGTTCCCCCGGCTCAGCGTGAGCAGGCGCGCGCCAGTGCCATCGCCCACTTTTCTCTGGCGCTCGATTACGCAGCGCGCGGCAGGCCGGCACTGGTGGTGGTATGCGGTCTGGCCGGCACGGGTAAGTCGACGGTCGCTCGAATGCTCCAATACCGCACCGGCTTCGAGATGCTCAATTCCGATCGCGTCCGCAAGCGTATTGCCGACGTGCCCGAAGTCTCTCGTCCCGGCACTGACTACGGCGCAGGTATTTATAGTTCGGCCTTCGATCGGCTGACCTACCACATGCTGCTCTCCGAAGCCGCGGGCTACTTGCATGACGGCTGCGGCGTCATCCTCGATGCGACTTTCAAAAGGCCGGAGGATCGCAGCGCGGCCCTCGCTACGGGCTTGCGGGTCGGCGTACCAGTGTTATTCGTCGAATGTCAGGCGAACGAGGAAGAGGTTCTCCGCCGGCTGCGAAAGCGCTCCGCCGATGGCCATGGCCCGTCGGATGCCGACGCCTCAGTGTATCTGAGCCAACGAAAGGAGTTCGTGCCGATCGGGGAAATTTCCGCGAACCGGCATCTCGTGGCGGATATCACCGCCGGAGCCGAACGCGTATTGCCGCGGATCGAGAAATCGCTCCGTCAGCTCTTTGACGAAAGCGGGGAGAGCATGCGCGAACGCCCTCCCCTGAACTCAGGCGGCTTCCATTAGGCTTCTGCACCGGGTTCCAACTGGCATGACGAAACCTCCCACTGGCCAACTCAAATCCTGCACCGCTGCCGCACCGCGATTGGACATGCATCCGGGCCGAGGGTTTGCGCTGATGAAAGAAGCACCCTCGTGAATATCCACGCCTTTGCCGATAGCGAACGTCTCGCGCGTAGCGTCGCCAAAATAGCGCGGTCGGCGGTGATTCCGATCGCCGTTCATCGCTTCCCCGACGGCGAGACGCTAGTGCGTGTCTCACGGCCGGTCGCGCACCAGGCGATCGTGATACGCTCGCTCGACCATCCGGATCTGAAGCTGATCGAGGTTCTGCTCGCGGCCGACGCCTTGCGGCGCGCCGGCGCTCGAAGCGTTGTTCTGGTCTGCCCGTATCTCTCCTACATGCGACAGGACAAGGTGTTTCACGCCGGCGAGCCGGTTTCGCAACTCGTGATAGGCTGCCTCCTCAGCGCCTGTTTCGACCGCGTGATTACTTTGGAACCGCACCTCCATCGCGCGCGCAGCCTGGCCAAGGCGTTCCAATGCCCGGCCGAATCTTTGTCGGCAGCCCCGGTGATCGCGCAATGGATTCGCGCCGATGGCCGTGACAACTACCTCGTGATCGGACCCGATCGCGAGTCCGGCAGGATGGTGAAAGAGGTGGCCGCGGCGGCCGGTCTCGATTCAATGGTCGGCATCAAACAGCGGCTGGGGGATCGCAGCGTAAAGGTCACCTTCCGGCGCAAAGTGCAGGCGCCCGGCGCGGTCATTGTCGATGACATAGCGAGCAGCGGAGCGACGCTGGCCGCAGTCGTCGGCTCGTTACGTCGAATTGGAATAACCGCGGTTGACGTGGTCGTAGCTCACGCGCTGTTCGAACCCAGCGCAATTGCACGGATTCGCGCGGCGGGCGCGCGACGCATAGTGTCGTGCGATTCGATTACGCATTCCACCAACGCCATCAGTATCGCGCCGCTGCTGGCCCAGGCTCTCGAGGTTTTGACCTGATGTCATCGAAGACCAAATTTGCGGCGGTTCCCACCCTGCGCTTTTTAGGCGCGGCCGGCACCGTCACCGGGAGCAAGTTTCTCATCGCCGGCCCCGATTCGCGCCTGCTGCTGGACTGCGGTCTATTTCAGGGTCTGAAGGAGCAGCGCCTGCGCAACTGGGATAAGCTCCCGATCGACGACGCCGAAATTCAATCGGTGGTTCTCACCCACGCCCATCTCGACCACAGCGGATACCTGCCCGCGCTTTGCCGTGGCGGATTCAAGGGCCCAGTGTTTTCCACCTTCGGAACCCGTTCCCTGTGCCGGATTTTGTTGCCCGATAGCGGCCATCTACAGGAAGAGGAAGCGGAGTACGCAACTCGCAAGGGCTACTCCAAGCATTCGCCCGCCCTGGCGCTCTATACCGAAGACGAGGCGCGGGAATCGCTCAACTACTTTTCGCCGGCCGCCTTCAACGCGCCGTTCGAAACCGCCGGCTGCCGCGTGACTTTTCATCCTGCCGGCCACATTCTGGGGGCATCGTTGGTATTGGTGGAGACCGGTGAAAACCGCAACCGGCGAATTCTCTTCAGCGGCGACCTGGGCCGTCCGCGCCATCCGTTGCTCCGTGCGCCCGACCCTCCACCTGCGGCGCAGGTTATCGTGGTCGAATCGACATACGGCGATCGTGTCCATGACGACGAGGGTGCACTCAATACCTTCGCCGAGGCGATCTCCCGGACTGCCGCCTGCGGCGGCGTGGTTGTGATTCCGTCGTTCGCGGTTGACCGTACCGAAGTCGTGCTTTTTAATTTGCGGCGCCTGCAAATGGAAAAACGCATCCCCGCGCTGCCGGTCTATGTGGACAGTCCCATGGCGTTGGCGGCGCTGAGGCTCTATCAGGACGCCATTTCGTCGGGCGACGCGGATATCAGACCCGAAATCGTCGGCCATCCAGAGGTTCTCGACCCCGGCAACCTGACCGCAGTCAGGACCGTGCCGGAATCGATCGCACTCAATCGGCGCCAGCAGCCGATGATCATTATCTCGGCCTCCGGCATGGCGACCGGCGGACGCGTCCTGCATCATCTCGCGAATCGGCTGCCGGATCAGCGAAATATGATAATTCTCGTGGGCTACCAGGCTGAGGGCACTCGCGGACGTTCTCTGATGGAGGGAGTACCGTCGGTGAAGATGCTCGGTCGGCATATTCCGGTGCGCGCCGAAGTTGTGAACGTTCCCGCGTTTTCGGTCCACGCCGATCAACCCGAGATCATCAGTTGGCTGAAAAGCGCCGCTTCGATACCCGAAGTAGTCTACATCGTGCACGGGGATCCGGCGGCCGCCGAGACCTTGCGTGCGACCATCCTGCGGGAACTGCGCTGGAACGCGGTGGTGCCACGCTACCTCGAACGCGTGCGCCTCGATTAACCAGGGCTTAGCGGTGCTTCACTTAAAACATCTCTTACTCGACACCCTGCGCGAGCACGTCGTTATTATTCACGAACAGGCGGTGCGCAACGGTAATCTCGGACTCAATCCGCTCGATCGCGTGCGTGTTTCGGGCAGCAATCCTGCTACCGGCGAAAGCCGCGAGATAGTCGGCGTCTTGAATTTTTGCCGCGATAACCTGCTCGAACCCAATCAAGTCGGGCTCTCGGACGAGGCCTTTCACGACCTCGGTTTGCCCGAGAACGCACCGGTAGCCGCGACTCTCGCGGGCGCACCTCGCAGCGTCGATCTCGTCCGTGAGAAACTCAGTGGCTCCCGCCTCGACCACGCCGCCTTCACCGCCATCCTCGCCGATGTAGCCGCGCGCCGCTATTCCCGCGTCGAACTCGCGATGTTCGTGCTGGCCTGCGCGTTGAAAAGCCTCGACCTCGGAGAATTGGTGGACTATACGCGCGCGATGATCGATACCGGCGAGCTGCTGCATTTCGCCTCCTCGCCGATAGTGGACAAGCACTGTATCGGGGGCATCCCGGGAAATCGTACCACCATGATTATCGTCCCGATCCTCGCCGCGCTCGGCCTCACGATTCCCAAAACCTCCTCTCGTGCAATAACTTCGCCGGCCGGAACCGCCGATACGATGGGGGTGCTCGCCGAGGTCTCGCTCTCGGCCGATCGAATCTACGACGTGGTCGCCAGGACCGGCGGCTGCATCGTGTGGGGCGGCGCGCTCCAGCTGGCTCCCGCCGACGACGTATTGATAACCGTCGAGCGCCCGATGGAGCTCGACACCGAGGCCCAGATGGTCGCCTCGATTCTGGCCAAGAAGAAAACCGTCAGTGCGACTCACGTGCTGATCGACATCCCGGTCGGACGCTCGGCGAAAGTTCGCACTTACGCAGCCGCGGAAAAACTTGCCGCGCTCTTTCGCGAAGTGGCGGCCCGGATCGATTTGCGCCTCGAGGTCGCATTAACCGACGCGCGCGCTCCGATCGGACGCGGCATCGGTCCGCGACTCGAAGCACTGGACGTGCTGGCGGTCTTGCGCTGCGCCGCCGACGCGCCGCAGGATCTGCGCGAGAAGTCGCTTTTCCTGGCCTCGAGAATTCTTGAGATGAGCGGAAAAGTCGCGGCCAGTGCGGGCTATCGCGAGGCCCGCCGAATCCTCGATTCAGGCGCCGCCCTGCAGAAGTTTACCGAAATCGTTAACGCGCAGGGCGCCCGCGAGCTGCCCCCCGAGGCGCCCTTCAAACATCTCATTTCGGCCGAGGCGGACGGACGCATTCGCGAAATCGATTGTTGGGAAATTGCGCGGGTCGCCAAACGTGCCGGCGCTCCGGCCAATCTCGCAGCCGGTGTGCGGATGCTCAAAAATATCGGCGATGTAATCACGCGCGACGAGCCGCTGTTCGAAATTCATGCGTCGAGCCCGGACCAGCTCGAAACCGCGCGCAGTTACGCCGAATCGCACCGGTCCATCGTCCGGCTCGGCTTCTGATTCATCTCGCAATTACCCGTCCGCGGTCGGTTACGCCGATCGCGGGCCGATTAAATTTCTTTGGAGTTTTGAGGTGGCGCGCCCTGAGGGATTTGAACCCCCGACCCTCAGATCCGTAGTTCCCGTATCATGTATGAGTAATGGTGAGAAACCGTTGAAACAAAAGGGTTCGGCGCAGTACGTTGGAAAGTGGGGTTTTGTGGCTTGGCTCATTGGTTCTAACGGTGTCTCATGCAGGAAATGGTCGCGATTTGCTCCCTGCCTACTGCGCCTTTTGCGTGCGCCCTGACAGATGCCCCAGCGCTTCACCGATTGCGGTGCGGTCCGGTCGGGTCGAGCGGCCCGGCATCCATCGGCCGTAGTGACGGATCAACATCTGAAGGTCGCGGTGCCCGAGCTGCTCCGCGATGTACTGCACGTCGAGGCCGCGCTCGAGCAGCAGCCGCGCGAACGTATGGCGGCACTGATAGAGCGTCCGGTATTCGACGCCGGCGGCTTTGAGGATTCTTCCCCAGCGTCGGTTGACGAAGTTGTGCGCGTCCATAGGGCCGCCCTTCGCGTTCGAAAATACGAAGGCGCTGCGCAAATGCACGCGCGCGAGCTGGCCGCGAAGCGCTTCGGCTACGACACCTTCCATATCGACGTCGCGGCGCGAGCGCTTCGTCTTTAGCTTGCCCTCGCCCCGCCTTCCCGCTTCGCCCAGCGCGGTCTTGGCCTTGCGCACGCGAATCTTGTGCGCGTCGAAATCGACGTTCGCACGGCGCAACCCCAGGGCCTCGCTTGGGCGCAGACCCGCACCGATTAGCACGATGATGAGCGCCCTCTCCTGCCCTGTCGCGGCCGCGATGATGGCTCGCGCTTCCTCTGCGCTGAATGGATTCACCTCGGGCTCGGTTTCAGGCTCCAATGGCTCCGTATAGGCAACCGGATTGTCATCCGCCAGGTGCCGACGCACTGCAACGCGAAAGACCGAGAACAGGGCTCGCCGCATCTTGTTGGTGCGATCGATGCTGAGGCCCTTTTCGCCCAACGCCTTTAGAAACAGGACGACGTCGCCGTCGTTGATGGCCCGCAGCTTCATTCCGGCGAAGTCCGAACCCCACAGGTGGCTTCGGAACAGCGAACGATAATGGGATGCTGTTCCTGCGCTTCGCGTAGCCTCGATTTCGTCGAGGCGTGTGCTGGAAAATTCCTTGAGAGTCGGCTCGTCCAAGCGAAGGAACGGCCGCAGGGCAGCGCAATCAGGAAATTTTCGCGCAAGGTCCGCCCATCGTCGCCCCTCGATTAGCTCGTCGATCTCCTTCAGTAAAGGCGAACGATGAGAGCGCCGACTATCATCGAGGCCAGTATGCAGCTTGACCCGCTTTCGTCGTCCATCGAGCAGGTGAACAGTGAAAGCGACTACCAGCAGACCGCGATCCGGATAGACACTGCTCATACCTTCGGCCTCAGCGAGGACTTGCCCGCGAGCAGCCGTTTCATAAACACGGGCTTGATGATGCGGGTGCAGCGGCTTCCAAGGCGCACAACGCCGTCGTCGGGGCCGAGCCGCCCAATCAGATTGTAGATGGTGACTTCTGCCAGCTTCAGCAGCTTGGCGACGCCGATCATATCGCTGTGTTCAATTTGTTCAGTTTCCATCGTGCTTCTAGCTTCGCTGACTTGAAATCAGACTTTGCTGCCGCCTCCCTCTGGGGTGAATTTCTTATCAGAGATCTGTAGCTGGCCGGCAAGCGCGATTGCGAGAAGGTTGGCAAATAGACGGACTGCTCGAGTTCGTTGTGCACTAGCTCGCCAGCCCTGAGCGAGTGACGACAATCCGAACTCTCACCGTCGCAACGAGTCGCCGGCCAGATGACGGCTGCCGCGAGTCAGGTCGATTTCAACCTCGGACAGAATCTTCGGCGCCGGTTCCATCATGCGCTCCCCCTGTTGAGCCGTGGCCGTTGAACATGCGGCAGTATCCACTCGAAAAATCGATCGAACTCATTCAGTGCTCGCTGCAAAAGCAAAGGCTGAGTCTCTCGCACCTTCCGGCAGGTCTGGTAGTGGAACGGTATGTCCCACCAAAGCGTGCGTGCAGTCGGAAACAAAATGTATCTGCCCGTCGGTCAAGTTGTAGTGGCAGATTCGCGACACCGGATTACCCGCAGGATCGCGAACCCATTCGCCGGTCCACTTGCCATTCTCATAGACCGTGCGCAATCCCGAGTGTTTGAAGCTAGGGCGAAAGGTGGGGCGCGTGAGGTCTTCGTTAAAGCACCAGCCATCGGGTAGGATGTGCATCTCCTCACAGCCCGGGCACCAGTGAGCATAGCCACCAGCGACGCGACGTAGTTTTGCGCTGACTTGGCCCACCTAATCCATCTCCTTTCGATGCTGAGGGGCGCGCACTATCCATGAACCATCGGGAAGTGGGCGGACCGGGATGTAGCAGCGGCGCCGCGGCCGAATTGGCGTCTCTTCCATCAGCCCATCAACTTCCATAAAGCCGTCCCGATATTGCTCGGCCGTGACGCAAACTACAGGGCCATCGTATTTCGAGTCGAGCCACTCCGATTCGAATCCGGACATCTCACCATCCCCGATTCAAGAAATAGCGGTCCGTGATGGCGAGTGGCGTAAAATAATCCTCGATCCAAGCGATGCCATCGCCGTATCGGTTGGAGACCGACCTCATCCGAAGAGGTACGTCGCGCTGCCCACGCAGACGCGAATGGGCGTTGTCGTATTGCGATCGGGTGAAGTCGGTTAGATCGTCGATGCCGATAAACTGCCACTCGCCATATCCGAGATGGTGAAAGTTGCCATCAGAATTCAGGTAATCAAAACTGATCGTCGCGCCGGACGAAAAATTGAACCGCCTGTCTTTTGGCGCCCACTCAGCATCCGTCCCGGCGAGGTATCGCTGCGCGCGCCGCATCACCGAATCCTCCAAGTACAGCTCGCGATACGAGCGTCGCAGGATTAGCGCGTTGTAGTGGGGCCGGTCGACGTACTGAAGTGCAGCCATCAGCAATGCCTCGGTCTTACCCTCGCCAGCAGTGGTGCCCCAGAAGACCTCGCGCTGTTTGCACAACAGGAACGCCATCTGCATTGGAGTGGGGACGCCCGGATGATACTTCGGCCTCGTCAGGTAGGGCATCGCATCGTTCATCTCACTTCTCCCAGCGCGTGAATGTACGGACCGAGCCGTCCGGTTTTTTGACATCGACGCTGCCATGACGAATCGCACCGAGAACCTCCCAGGGCTCAAGGCTCTCGCGAAGCTCCGCGATGCGGTATTCCGGCCAGACCATGCCGCGGAGCGCGTATTCGATGCTGGCCCACTGCTCGATAGCTGTCGGCTCGAAGCCTGAGCCGTCGCAGTAGTGACAGGGCTTGCGCGCAAAGGTTGCAACGCCAAGCGCGGCCATTGTGGCGTCGGCGAGAATGGAGCTAGCGGCTGGGCTCGAACCAGCGACTTCCGCTTTAACAGAGCGGCGCTCTACCGACTGAGCTACACCGGAATCATCATGCGGGGCGACCATGACGGATTGGTCTTTGATCTCGGGATCGCAAGTTCCAAGAACCCCGCGCTCACGCCCGGCTTTCACCTCGTCGCGAGCCGCAGCCGCACCAGATTCCTTGACTGGACGGGTGCCTTTACTCTTTGGGCGCTTCGCCATCGATTTCCTTTCCGTACAGGCGCTCAACCGCACGCGGCCGGTGATCCGAACTGTGAGACGGCAGCTTCGCGAGCCATAGCCGCACGAGCTCGAGGTGCTCGCTATCCGGACACGCGCGAATCAGATCGCAGTCGGATACTTTCGCCATCGACTCGGGCCATCCGCATGGCGACATGATGTTCCGGTCGTAATCGGCGTACGCGACGAGCCATTGCGCGCCAGTCGGCTTGTGCAGGACGGTATCGCCACAACGAATCATCGAATTCACCGTCTCCGCCCCTGTGCGGCCGCGGCCCGACGCTCCGCACGGTTGAGATAGCCGCCCTTGCCGTCGAACATCGGTCGTCCCTGGCGATCAGTCGTCGGCGCCGGCGCTTCGACCTTGGCCCACCGCGGAAGCCGAGGCGGCACCCAGCGAAAGCCCCAGCACGGCAAACCCTTCAGGGCGTGATCTGGACGTTCGTCAATCACCGCCCCTCGCGGAGAACTTTCTGAGTTCCTATAGCTAGTTGGCGGGCGAGGAGCGCGTTCGCGCCAGCGACACCCATATTCCCTGCGAGTCCTGTGAGCTCTTGACCGCTAGGGTCCATCACCACGAACGAAACGAGCGCGCCTACCTTTTCCACTCCGAGCACGGCGATAAACATCTCGGTAGCCATCAGCCCTACTTCGCTTCCAAGCGCGTCGACCTTCGCCTTAAACTCCGCGATCGTTTCGGGGCTTACCTCAGCCGGGTTGTCCGGTTGTTCCATCGGTCTCCTTTGCTCGCTCATTTCTCGTTGCCTCTCGGCTATCCATTCTCGCCAGCACAAGCGCGTCGCCGGCAGCTTTGCCCTCTTGCATTCGCCCCCACAGAAGCAGGGTGACGGTTCGCTTACTTCAGCGACTTCCACGCCTGGTCGACCGCCTCGCAATCGCGAATGAACGCCGCGAATTGTGGCTCCGTATCGAGGGAAATCGCAGGCCACTGCTTGCCGATCGAGATACCGAGCGCGTGCGCGTCCCCTGTGTCGAACTCGAAATGGGCGCCCGACACCGTGTCCCACTTGCCGACCACGTACTCGTTGCGCTTGGCCAGCTTGCCGTTCTCGTAGTCGAGATGGATTTCCTGATTGAAGCCGATCCGCCGCGCGGCCATGCGCAGATTGAGCGGTGTCGGGTCGCCCTTGCGCAGCAGTTCCGCGGCGGCCTCAGCCGCTTTGGTCTCAGCCTGCAGCTTCGCCGTCCGTGCGCTGGTCTCGGCGTCTGTGGCGGCAGTTTCGGCCGCAGCATCCTTGTCCAATTGCGCCCAGTACGCACGCTGAGCCGGCGTGTCCATGCCGAGAAAATTGCAGCCGGCGAACAGTAGCGCGGCCGCGACAACCGTCAGGTAGATTTTTTTCATTTCACCCTCACCTTCAGCCCGTGGACGCACCGGGCGAGATACTTGCTGTAGTGTCGTGACTCTTCGTGATCGCGGAGCAGCCATCGTTGCGTCCCACCGACTCTCGCGTTTCAATCCCCTTCTCACCGATCGCTCAATCGGGGCATTGGAAATTCTAAGCCGAGCGCGGACGTGCTGACGGCGCAGCCGAATTCCAATCCGGCACACTTCGAGCTTCCAAATCAGCCGCCGGCGCCTCCGCCCGCGTTTCATCGTCCGCTCCGCGGCGCTGCCAGCTCGAGCATTCCGCCCCAGTAGCGCATCGCACCGGCCCAAAACGTGAGACTCGCCAGGGCAACGTCACCCAGCCCGAGCATCACGCGCGTCGTAATTTCGGTGGACACCGCCGCAAGGTTCGCGGGGCCGCCCACGGTCACGTGGTTGTGAATCGTGAGATCAAGCATGGCTATCCTTCGAGGGACGCAGCGAGCGTCTCAAGTTTTTGCGGAACGCACGAAGAACCATCACGCGCCCTCCACTGGCGTCGCCGTAGTCTCGATCGCCTTTTGTGAGTTCGGCAGCCGTACGAACACGCCCTGGTCGGCCAGCAGCTTGACCGCCTCGGTCACCACCTGAGCTCGCGCCTGAATTTCCTGCCTGGTCGCGACCGACACGTTCGTCTCGTTCGTGATCGCGACATCGGGCTGCTTCACGTAAGTCTCCGGGTCGAGCCGGTCCATCTCGTACTCCATCGCGCGAGCGTCGGACTCTTGCCAGTGCTCTTCCCAGACAATCTCGCCCGGCATCGGCTTGCCGTCGGGGCCCAGAATGATCTGGCCGTTCTCGTCAACCGCCGGCGCCCGCTCAACGAGGCTGGTCTCTATCGGCCGGCCGTTCTCCGTGAACAGCGTTACCCGCTTCGGCTTTTTGATAATCCCGCCCACGGCGATCTGGTGGTGCCTAGTCGCCAGCAGGGCCATGAAGTCCCCGCGCGCGCGTGTGACCCCATCGAAGAACTCACGATGCGGGCCGCTTTTGGCCTTTCGGCCCTTGGCCATCCACGACGTAGTAGCTGCCAACCGAGATATTCCGGCGCGGTCAGCGGACGCAGAGACGTTCCGCGTCGCCTTGTACGTGTCGATGAACGTCTTGGCGAGCTCAGGCGTGAGCAGGGAGATGCGCCCCTTGCCCTGACGCTCGATGAATTCTGGCGAGAGTGCCACGCCGCGAAAGTAACACCGCCGGGCGTGCCTGAGCAGTCATCGGCAGATCGGGAGCCCACAGGTAGCCTTCGCGCTTTCCGGAAACGCGTTCTAGGCTCTCACGCGATCATCATCCCATCATCATCACAAAATATAATATAATATATAGGGGCACATATTTATATATTAAGGATAGTTCTATTTGTATGTATATGTATACTATCCTATATAGGCTATTTTCTGGGCGTGATCGTGATGGTAATGGCCGTCTCGACCTGTGTGTTCCTGAAGGGGTCGCGAATTGAGGGCCGCTTGACATCGGTGTAAAAATATCGTGCGAGGGTGATATGGCAGAAATGAAACGAGCGCGGGTCTCAATCCCGCTGGAAGCAGACGAGGCCCAGGCGCTGAAGGCTTACGCTGTGGTGCGTCGGACAGACCTCGGAGAGATTCTGGACGACGCACTGTCGTTCTGGCTGATGAAGCAGGAAGAGAAGGGGGAGCCCGAAGCGAGGCCGCCTCTCTTGGGCAACGTGTCGGCCGGGATGCTGAGGCAGATGCGCGAGTTCGCCCGACTTCGGGGCATGTCGCTATCAGCGACATTAGTGGAAGCGGTTCGGAACCTGTTTGCCGAGAATACCGACCTGCAAAAGGTGCTGGCGATGCTGCGGCCGACGCCGTACGAGGCGCCGACGCCGGCAACAATTGCGGAGAATTCGGCAACAGCGGCAAAGAATGAGCCGCCGACTGACGAGAATTACGTACTTTGCTGCAACTGCGGACATCGATGGCGCCGCCGAAACGAGCGACCCGTCTACTGTCCGTCATGTAAATCGCGAGACTGGGACGTGCGCGACGAATGGCTCTGCGTTGTCGGCGAGGAATGGATGCCGGTCAACAAGCGGGCTGGCGGCTATTGCAGAAAGCATTTACCGCCGCGCGAAAATGACGAGGAGAACGAATGATGGCTGAGACGCGAATAGAGGCTCCGTGGTCGGATGCGCAGGTCGCCAGCCTGGTCCGGTTTCAGACTGACACGAGAGTCCATCCGTTCACATGCCCGCGCGAGCACTCCGATTATTATGACAATCGGATCGATGCCTGCCTGATGCCGACGACGGCCGGCTGGATATGTCCGGTGCGCGGCTGCGACTACAAGCAGACCTGGGCGCACGTGAGCATGCTCGCCCGGACGCCTTGTCAACTTCTTGCAATTCGCAGCAAAGACCAACATGCTGGCCCTTTTATTGGTGAAGTTGAGCGATCAGAATAGACGGTTCACAAATCCACAGGAAGTAGGTGATTAAAAATGCATTCGTGCATAAGATAGCAGACTACGGTATGTGAGGGGGTAAGTAGGTGTGGGGGCAACCGACCGGCTTTTGGGGCAAGTTCACTCGAGCTGGCGCAGATAGCGCTGCACGGCGCGGCGGCATTTACCGAGCGCCTTCATGAGGTACGTCACGGTGATCTGGGCCGTCCGGCCTTCGCAATCTTTGCGGTAGGCGTATTCGGCGAGTTTCCGTGCACAGCGGAGAGCGCCGTCGGTGAGGTTGCGGTCGTCCTCGAGGCGGGCGCCGAGCGCGCGGATGTAAGCGCCGCTGTCCTTTGGCGGCCGCGCGCGGTGGGTCTCGTGCGCCGCGTAACGATGGCAGGTCTGCAGGGACCTCTTGCGGCGGTCGGGGCGGGGAGTGTGCTCGGGCAGGTCCTCCGGTGAACGTCGACCGTTGCGGGCGATCCGCTCCCGCAGAGTGCGCCGCGCGATTGCCATGAACTGGTCGTTGGTCGATTCGTACATGATGGTCTTCTCCTTCTGTTGGGAGAAAACCCGCCCTGGATTCTGGCAAGAAAATTTCGCTGCAAGAATCTTCTTGCATTTGTTTCGGACTCGGGCGATATTTGGATTGCGAAGTCGCAAATATCGGTTGTTGCTTTTTTCCGGAGCCCGCCACTCGGCGGGTTTTTCTGTTGTTAGGTCATGAGTTTCCTTCAAGGGTTGGTTGACGCGGTGGGCGAGCCGTTGATGAGAGAATCGGGACGGCCCAAGGCGAAGTGGAGGGCAATTCACCCGATTCGACAAGGGCGAATACGGGGACGGGTTCGTTTATGGGAAAAATGCTGAGGGAATGAGGCCGACGATGGTGTTGAAGACGCGCAAGGTGGTCGCGAGTCGTTAGCGAGCCTCGCGGCTATTCCTCTTCCGGCGGTTTGCGTGCATGTTAGAGAAATACCTTGCGCCGCGAGAAAATTTAGGGGCATTATGCAGCTACGCCCATCTACGAAAACGCCCACTGAAGGCAGTGGGAAAAACGTCGCCGTAAGGCTCGCGCAGGTCGCGCAGGGTTTCCTCGAGACTGCCTTCCAGGGTGCAGCCCATGTCCGCGTAGCGCGTGAGCTAGTTGAGGTTCGAGCCGATTTTGCCGAGTGCGGCGAGGATCCGCGCAATCGCCTGCGCGTCGGTTGAGGGGCGCCGCACGCCGGGTCCGGGCGGCACGTTGAGCAGCGTGTGGCGAAGGAGCGCTCCGGGCGAGAGACCGCGCCGGTCTGCTAGCTCCTTGATGGCGGCAGCTTCCACTTCGTCGAAGCGGATGGTGAGCCGCTGGTTGCGCTTCCGCGTTTCGCTGCCGCCTTTTCTCATCGGCTGGCATCCCGGTTTTTCAGGGGCGCATCCAACCCGCCGAGGGTTGGTCAGGGTCCATGGGCGGAACGCCCTGGTCGGGGGGATGCAACGGGGGGCGAAGCTGCCCCCTTGCCAAGAAGAGGGGTTGCGGTCAGATGCGGATTAACCCGGAGCCTGAGGAAGTTTTTGTGATTGCCGTATCCATCATGTTGGCCGCAGCGCGAAGGTCGGCATCATCTGGGCGCCTTATTGACCGGAACCCCGACGGCGGAGGGTATATTGTTTAGGATTGCATGTCTTGACCGATTCTTGCGCCTCGCCGTTTCCAGCGGCGACCGCGCCGGCGGGCTTCCATGGCGGCGCCGTCCGTCATGTCCGGAGCGTTGGTTCGCATGGCGGGTACGGAATATTAGTCTCGCTTTTGTTTTGGTGGCGGCGCTGTTCGGCCCCGGCGTCGCGCGGGCCGGCTGCGGCAGCCCTTCGGGCAGCGCGGGCTACATGATGTACAACGCCGACTGCCGCGTCATGCAATATTGCGACGGCACGAACTGGTACGCGACGGGATCGGCCGCCATGGCATCGGCGCTCACCGCAACCCAGCTCTCCGGCCTGACCGCCTCGGACAAGGACAGCAGCGGCGATTATTTCGGCAACAGCGTCTCGCTCTCGGGCAATCTGGCGCTGGTCGGGGCGCACTATATGGGCAGGAACGGCCACCACCATGAGGGAGAGGCCTATCTTTACGATCTCACCAATCCCGCCAGCCCGGTGGAGACGATTATTTACGACCCCGGCGACAGCAGCGACCAATTCGGCGAGGCCGTCGTCATCTCGGGCCACACATTGGCGATCGGCGCCCCGATAGGCCCTTCCGGCACCGGCAACGGCCAGGTGTTCATTTATGACACAAGTGACCTGACCACGCCGGAAGCCACGATTACCAGCGGCACCACCAACGACCAGTTCGGTTCCGGTCTCGCGCTCTCGGGCAACACGCTCCTGATCGGGGCGATCGGAGCCGGAACGAACTACGGGCACGTGTATATTTACGATATATCCAACCCCGCCAGCCCCGCTCTCAAGGCCACGATCGCCAATCCCACCCCTACTGCCAATGTGTTTTTCGGGGCCAGAATCGCGATATCGGGCAATCTCGCGCTGATCGGACAATACGGCTACGCCTTATACGAGGGCGATGCGTATCTGTACGATATCAGCACGCTCACCAGCCCGGTGCTCAAAGCCACAATCACGGCCGCGGACGGTGCTACCAGCGATGGATTCGGCTACAGCGTCGCGCTCTCGGGCACGACCGCCCTCATAGGCGCGTACGGCCATAAAGTCGGCAGCCACACCTATCAGGGCGCGGTCTATATTTACGACGTCAGCACGCCGTCCAGCCCCCGCCTCGTGAAGGAACTCACGGCCGCGGACGGCGCCGCCAGCGATTATTTCGGCGGCAGCCTGGCGGTACTGGGAGACAGGGCCGCGATCGGAGCCTATTCCAAGACCGCCGGCGGCCACAGCCACCAGGGGATGATGTATGTGTTCGATATCAGCGCCCCTGCCAGCCCGGCGCAACTGGCGGAATTTACATCATCGGACGGCGCCGCCAGCAACTATTTCGGCAACGCCGTCGCGCTCGACGGCGACAACGTGCTGGTCGGCGCGTACTACTACGGCACCTACCACCAGGGCAAGGCGTATATGTTCAGCCTCGCGGACGGCCCCCCGCTGTTTGCGCTGGCGCGGGCGGTTCCGGCTGCAGCCCTTCGGGCAGCGCGGGCGCCGTGATGTACAAGGCCGCCTATCACGTCATATAGTATTGCGATGGCACGAACTGGATAGCGACCGGCACGCCCCATTAGGGCGGGAGGGCGACTCACTTGCTTGACCTAGTGGCAAAAGACAAGTGGCGGCCAGAGTGAGGACGGAGATGGCGGCGGCAACGAGGGCGACGGCGTTGTCATCATTTTCTATTAGGTGGCTGTCGGAAAAATCATCATTCGACCGTCGCGCCACTTCGCGGGTGGCTCGGGCTTCATCCGAAGTATGGTTGGAGAAGCATGTACGGCTGGGGCGGGTTCTGAATTGGGGAGGGCAGCGGGCGTCCTATCCGGTTTCTGTAAGGCTCCGACCCGATCTCCTTCGGTCCGTGGAAGAACTCGCTCGTTTTTGCTGGGATAAATTCCACTATGCCGCGCTCGAAATGCTCCGGCCGAATCCCGCCGGCTAGCCGCTGTTTAAGTTGGTCGGCCGTATCTCGCTGCTCAAGGCCGGAGTTTACGAAGAAAATTTTCCGAAGCGATGTATTGTCCTGGAGGCCGGCAGCAAGCAGATACTTGAAGTGCACATCGGTAGCCGGCATGGAGTTAGCCAATAATGATCACTCGCGTGGCAGTTCGAATGGCATCCACGGCGCTATCCCACACGCCGGCCAGCTGTCCGGCAAAATGCTTCCGCCACGTTGGCGGGACAAGAAGCGGGCTCAGGCCGTTCTTGCGCACGTCATCGTAGCCCTCAAAATAGGTGAGTTTCTTACCAGGTCCGCCGGGAAAGGCCCAGTTCACGGAACCTTGCAGCCTCAGCATGATTTCGACAATCCGGTCTGGCCCACTTCGATGCTTACATTTGGCCCACCAGTTTTCCGTTAGTTGTTCAGTTATTGCTCTGTGCTGATGATCAGCGCTACGGGCCTCGTTTTAGGTCGCCTTTTTCCCGCCGCCGCTAAGCGGGGGCGGCGCGGTAATATTGTTCAGCTCTGCATTGCGGCCCTTGCGCTTCTCCAGGGTTCGGCGAAAGCGGTATGAGTCAGTCCCGGTTTCGATGATGCTAGCGCGGTCAGTAATGCGATCGATCAACGCCTTGCAGAGCCGTGCGTTGGGAATCACCTGCGTCCATTCCGAGAAGGGCAGGTTGGTAGTAACGATCACTGCGGCCTTCTCGGCCCGTTCGGCAATGACCTGGAACAGGAACTCCGCACCTACTTCGGCCAGGGGCACGTAGCCCACTTCATCGAGCGCGATGAGGTCGTAACGGGCCCAACGGCTCAACGCGCGGCCGAGTTGCAACTGATGTTTGGCCTCGACCATTTCGTTGATCAACGCAGCGGCGGTAGTGAATCGAACCCGGCGCTTCTGCCGGCAGGCGGCTACTGCCAGGCCGGTGAGTAGATGGGTTTTACCGGTGCCGCTGTCACCGATGAAGATGACCGGCTCAGCCCGGCCGATGTAAGCGCCTTGCGCGAGTTCGTGGATCTGTTGTGCCGAGATCTTGGGATTGCGGGCGAAGTCAAACTCCTCCAGGGTCTTCATCCGCGGCAGATGCGCTTCGCGAAGGCGCCGCTCCACCAGCCGCTGTTCCCGTTCTTCGAGTTCGGCCTGCAACAGCGCTTCGAGGAAGCCCAGGTGCGAATGACGTTCGCGCACCGCCTGTTCGGCCAGTTGGCCGCATTGCGCGGCGATCGCCGGCAGGCGTAACACCTTGCACTGCTGCTGGATGCTGGCAGTTTCCAGAACGGCGGCCTGCGCATTCATAGCGCTATCTCCGAGCTCAGCAACCCATCGTAGTCGGTGATCGCCGGCAGTGGTCGTTCGAAACGGGCAAGTGCGCCCAACTCGATGAGCGCACTGCGCGCATGGGCCAGGTCCGCGGCTTCCACCAGATGCCGCACCGCCGCGGCATCCGCACAGCCCAGAGCGATTGCTTCTTCCACCGCCGTTCGTACCCGTTGGTGGCCATGCTGTTTGATCAGGCTGAGCAGCTGAATCATCTGGCGCGTGCCGCTCTGCCTGCCGTGCCGGTGTATCAGTTCGTCGAGCAGCCGATCGTAGCTTGGCGGCCACCAGCCACGTTCCCGCCATGCCTTGAGCGGCCTGGAGCCGATCAGGGCGCCCGGTTTGCGCTCCAGTACATCGAGATAGTGTTCCAGGTCGAGCACTTGTTGCTGCCGCCCGTGACAACGCTCGTGGCAAGCGATGCACCGCCCTTCATCCCGCACTTCGACGTAACTCGGATAAAGCCGGACCTCGACCGTCTTGCCGGACGCCGCCGGCACCGAATAGAGATTGGTCCGCACCCGCACGCAGCCGAGACCGTCCACGCGTGGAAACGCGATCTCCGCCAGCTCGAAGCCTTGTTCGGCGAGCGGTAATAGCTGCGCACGCTCCTCGATCATTAACCCTCCCACCGGCTGCTGGTGTCCGGCGATCTGGCGCCGTTCATCGGCACGGCAGGCGGCGAGCAACTGCGCGTTGAGATCCGCGAGGTCGCGCGCCTTCGGCACCGGCACCCAATGATTGCGCCGAAAGTAGCCGGCCTCGCCTTCTATCCCACCTTTCTCGTGGGGCTCCTCGGGCGTGCAAAATTCGCTCTGGAACCGCCAGTGTGAACGAAAAGCAATGAAGCGCACGGTCTCCTCGCGGCGGAACCCACGCAGGATCTTCTTCACCGCAGCTTTCAGGTTGTCGTACCTGAGGATGCGAAAGACGCCCTCAAAATATTGAAACGCGTGCTCGTGAGCCTCGAGAAACGCCTGCTGGGTCGCGCGATGATAGGCCCGATGGAAGGCCGCGCCGCTCGCCATGCTCCGTATCGCAAAGACCTGCAGCTTTATCCGTTCACCATTGAGCTCCGCCCATGCTTCATACCAATCGACCTGGCCTTCCTGCCCCGGTGCGTAGCTCTGCGGCACACAGGTCGCGCGGGCTGACCATCCCAGCTCCCGTTTGCGCTCGCGCACATACTGCCGAATCGTCGCTTCCGACACTTTCCGCTCCGGCTGCTCCGTCACAATCCGCTGCCAGATGCGATGGGCGGTGTGACGCTGCTTGCGCGGGGCGTTGCGATCGGCTTCCAGCACCGCGTCGATGAAGGGCATCAACGGCGCCATTATCGGTCGCTTCCGTTCCCACTGCTGGCGCTCCGGCGGTGCGGCATTGGCCAGCGCCTGACGTACCATCCGGCGATGCACTCCCAGCTTGCGCGCGATGCCGAGCACGGTACCGTCGCCGAATTCGTACTCCCTGCGTATCTGCTCGAATAGCTCCACCTTTGCTTTCCTCTCCATCCCGCGCCTCCTGCTCTTCAGCAGGATGCTTCGGGTCTGCGAGGTGGGCCATTTTACAGCATCGAAACGGGCCGCTTTAGAGTATCGAAATCACAGCACACGCACGGTCCCGGCGAAAGCATTCTCCTGGGGCGAAATCAGGCCCGTGTTTATGTTAACTGTTTGGCCCCTCGACCCGTAACTGAAAGGAATCCTGAGGCTGTAGAGACCGGTCTCGATTGTCAGGTCATAGTTGAAGCTTAGAACAGTATCGACACGACCGCTGCTTGGCCGGTTAAAATAGCAGCCGATGATCCCAGCGAAAAAATCGCATGGCGGGCAGCTATACCAATCTCCTTTGAGAGCACCGCTATCGACGGATTCCTTGGTGCCGGGTAACGGAAGCTCCCAGCTCTCCGGCTTGTTCCAGTGCGCGGAATCCAGCACGCCGATTTGGTAAAAGCTGTATTCCTTCGGGCGCTCCATCTCCTTTTGATGATGATCGCGGCGAGCGAAATCGAGCGTTGCAGCGATCGCCAGCGTTACGTCCTTGGTAAGCTTTTCCCGGGTACTCGCAGCCGCGAGGCTGAACAGCTCCTCGACATTCTCAACATCCACCGTGACGCGATAGGCGGCGGCCGCTCGGAGCCGGAATCCAGGCACGCGGTCTGCAATCTCTGCTTGGACACCGGGATGGCAGAATGACCGCCCGTTACTCGCATTTAAGCGACGCGTACCTCAAGGCCGCCGTCGATGGCGTCGTGCTCGGGCGATCAAACCCGAATGCAGCCACGGACGCATCGAATGGGGCCACGAGCTGGTAGCCAGATTCGACCCCATGAAATGCGAAAAAAATGGCACCCATTTGGCACCGAAGCATCGAAACGAAAGGTGCGAATCGCGTAAGTACCTGATTTTATTGGCGTGCCGGCGCCGACGATGATGAGCACTATGTCTACGCCATAGCCCTATGATCATAGTCGCGGGTGATATTTCCACACTACGCAGTCAGTCCTTCAGCGATTCTCGCTTGTAAGTCCGGTCCTATACGCCTGAAACCCAGCAACCGCGCTACACTCCGCACCAAATCAGCGTCGTCACCCCCTCCGTTGTCGTTGCGGGCGATTCTGAACGCCGCCTTTATCTCCAGCATCGAGATGCTTTCAGCTTTGAGGGTTGCCCCTGCTTCCGCCGAGCGATCACGGACCGGAGGAGCGTCCATCTGTGTTTGGGTGTACCAGAACGCACCATCGCAAAGCAGGTTGGCATTCCCTGCCCGAGCACGCGTGAGTGCAGTTCGCGTGGCCGCCAGAATCCGCGAACCCGCCTTATCCCGCCCGAAGCAGGCCGCGACCCGTCTAGCAACCTCGTCCACGTGGATGGGACCTTCGGCGTCCACGATCTTCCGGACCAGTTCAGCCAGCATCGAAACTGGCGCCTCGTGCGGCTCGTGCGCGCTCCTAACGGGAAACACTGCGCGCTTGTAGGGTGGCATCTGCCGCTCCACCACTTCAGGCATCTCAATCGTCACGGGGGACGCGTTGGTGGGCTCGGCGGAAGGGCGCGTTTGATTAGCCCCTTCGATCCGAAACCCCTCCTCGGCTTTCTCACGCGCCTCGAACAGGGCGCCTCGCAAACGCTCGATCTCAGCGCGGCGATTGTAGAACCAGTCAGTGCTCCAAATCCGGTGAAATCTCCAGCCAAGTTGTTCAAGCACATCCTGGCGCAGCCGGTCGCGCTCTCGGGCCCACAACGCGCTGTGATAGGTGGCGCCATCGCATTCAACGGCCAGGATGTAGGTGCCTGGTTTGTCGGGATGCCGGACGCCAAGGTCAATACGGAAGCCAACTGAGCCGATCTGCGGATCAGCCAGAAATCCATAGCCCCGAATTACATTGGCGACGTCTTCCTCAAAAGGCGAGTCCGCATCTTCTCCAGTCGGTGCGCTGTCATCCAGTCGGCCATTCTTGGCGAATTCAAGAAATCGCTTAAGAATGCGTGGCCCTTCCGCCGCCGTACGGCTCAAATCAATATCGCCGGGATCGAAGGAGGCGAAAACCTCGCAGCGGATGCGGGCACGAGTGAAGAGCACATTTAACCGCCGCTCTCCGCCTTCGCCGTTAACCGGGCCGAATGACATACTGTTCAGCCGTCCACCGGGCACAGATGGGCCATATCCAACGCTCACGAGGATAACGTCGCGCTCATCCCCCTGTACGTTCTCAATATTCTTGACGAACAGGTCTTCGGACTGTCCCTCGCGCAGGAATGCATCGAGAGTCGAATCCTTTCGACGGCGCACTTCCAGAAGTTCTGTGATGAGATTACGTTGGGCGAAGGAAAAAGTGGCGATGCCGAGCGACAGCGACGGATTCAGTCGCGCATGTTCCATCACGCGATCAACAATGGCTTCGCCTTCTTTGCGGTTGTCCCGCCTACCGCCTTTATCATAAATGCCATCAACCCGCGTGAAACGTAGGCCGTAGCCGGGGTCTTTCTGCAAGGGCGAAGGTGGCAGAACGAGATCGCTCTCGTAAAACTCGTGGTTCGATACCTCGATCAGTGACGGGTCGCGCGAACGATAGTGCCACTTGAGCAGACGATTGGGCAGCCCGCGCGCCTCGCAAAGGGTCAAGATGCTCTCCATGGAGCCAATTTTAGCAGCGCCTCCGAGCAAGTCCGGACCGACATCCTCGTCATCGCCTTCATTTTCATCTTCTTCGTCAGCCAGCAACCGGTCGAAGAACGACGACGGCGGTAGTTGCTTCTTGTCGCCCACCACCACGATTTGCCGCGCCCGCGCAATCGCGCCCAACGCATCCTCCGGGCGAACCTGCGAAGCCTCGTCTATGACCAGAAGATCAAAGGAAACGGTCCCCGGCGGCAGAAATTGCGCGACGGATATCGGGCTCATCAGCAAAACGGGCTTGATACGCTGAATGGCGGTGCCCGCCCGTTCAAACAATCGGCGCAGAGCGATATGGCCGCGTTTCTTCCCAATCTCGCCGCGGATGACCCTCATGTCGCCCATTGCGCCTTGCGGCACCTGCGCGAGATGTCCCGCAAGAATAGAGGTGACATTGTTCTTGAGATGCTGGCGCTCAAGTGCGGCGAAGGCGGATACAAGCTCGTGCCGCTGCTCCGAAGCGATACCACGCAGGTCTGGATTCTCGGCGAGAGCTCGCTTCCACAGGCTTTCCGCGCGGGCATAACGCAATTCCACAGCAGCGGCAGCGCCGTCCAGATTGCCGAACCGCATTCGTGCTTCAAGCTCGAATAATCCCGCTGAAAGAAGCGTCTTTTGCAGCCGAACCTGTTTTGCCCATGATGCATATCGGTTCGTCGCTCCAGCCATCGCACCGAAACGCGCTGCCATGACATCCAGGTCGACAGCCTCGAACTCGCTCTCCCCGAGAACGGCTGGGTCAAGATCAAGCAGCTTTGCGACCTCGGAAATTTTATTCCGAGCGACTGACGCCGTTTCCCGGAGTGTTCCGCGCATGGCCGGAACCTTGTCCGTCAGGTCGATGAGATCGAAGTGCCTGTCGCGAGGCAGCTTGATCGACGCGCGGGAGAGATTGGCGCACCATGCTGCAATCGCGAGCAATGCTGAAAAATCGGTTTTCTCGCTGCGCCAGACATCGTCAAAAATTCGGCTGCAATAGTCTTGATCCCTCGCCCAGTCTGCTTTCAGCGACGCTACTGCCGTCAGCCGATCTACCCGTTCCAGCCGCTCCGCCGCGCGCTTGGGCAGGCGTTCCCTCAACAAGCCAGCCAACTCGCGCGACGCACCACGATAGCTACTGCCCCAACGCGCGAAAAATGAACGGCTGCCCGCCGCAAGTGGCGCCCGCAAATGAGCGACGGAAGCGGCAAAGGCAGCATCGACGAAAGAGGAGGCGGCCGCGTCATGGGCCTCTCGCCATGAGGCACCGGCCTGCAATGCCTCCAAGACGCGCGGAATATCGGCGGTGTCGAGGATGGCCCGCGCAATCTCTGCGCCGCTCACAGGGAGCCCTTCCAGCCGCTCCAGAATATCTGCCAACGGTGCGATGGTCTTGAGGGTGACAGGGCCATCCGAGGCAAGGGCCGCGAATGAGGCACGCATGGCCGAGGCGAGAGCGGTTACGCTACCCTGAGCCTCGGACAGCGTGATAGCCAACCTAGCCAAGTCAACCGGCTGGAGGTCGAGATTGCGCGTGCCCTCGAAGGGATGCGAAGCGCCTTGCCCCTCTGTAGCCAAAATGACTCCATAGTGCTCGATTGCCGCCAGCAAGGCCGCTTCAGTCTGTCGTGACATCGAAGCGAGGCTTTCGGCCTTTAGACTTGGAGGGCAGCAATCATTGCCGATGAACAGCGATTGGCGACCCAGTACGCTGTAAGCCGTCTCACCCGTATTCCCGATGGGGTGGTGCAAAGTCGCGGCCAGATCATTCAGACGGTCGCGGCTCTCCTTTAGTGCGGTGGGCGTCCCCGGCAAATCCGGCACGGCGCCGGCTTGGGACAAGGTACGCGCTAGTTCCCCGTGAACGGATTTCTTGTTCGCGCTCCTGGAATGCAATTCGAGACAGATGTCGCGCAACCCGGCCTTCACCAAGCGGTCGTGAACAACCGAAAGGGCCGCCATCTTTTCGGCAAGAAATAGAACCCGTTTACCTTCCTTGGCTGCCGCTGCGACGATGTTGGTGATGGTCTGGGACTTGCCCGTTCCCGGCGGCCCCTGGACCACCAGATTGCGTCCAGCCCGGACCTCCTCGATTACCTTTGCTTGAGATGCATCCGCATCGACCACATGGAAAATCTTCTCGGGCGGTAACACGTTATCCAGCCGGTCGGTCGGCTTGAACAGCGGCTCTTCGCGTTCAAAGCCTTCGTAAAGCAAGCCTCGTGTTAGCGCATGACCTGCTAGCGCGTCATCTTGCCAAGCATCTATGTCTAGATCGCGATACATCAGCAGTTTGCTGAAACTGAAAAACCCGAGCTGGACAGCATCGGGATCAATTTTCCAACGGTCGTGCGCGGCGATTACGTCATCGACGAGTGCGAAATAGTCTGACGGTTTCCAATCCTCACCGATTTCGAGTTCGGGCAGATCGATCCCGAAATCGTCCCGCAACCGCTGCTGAAGCGGCAGATTGGTCAGCGTGTCTTCCTCACGTGCGCGGATGTCGTACGTCGTGCGGGCATTGCGGCACAATTCGACGGGAAGAAGTACCAGCGGTGCCTCGCGTGGTAAGCTTGATGATTTATCCTCGTACCAAGTCAGAAAGCCCATTGCGAGGTAGAGCACGTTGACGCCCGACTCTTCCTCGGCGGTCTGTGCCTCGCGCGCGATTTTCAGCAGCTTTTTCTGGAGAGCATCCGGTCCAAGTCGGGTTTCGAGCTGCGCGTCGGTATAGCGATCCTGGTCGAAGGCAGGATCGTCCCCAGCCGCAAGGATGAGATCCCCGCGATGTTCATCCCGGTCACGCCCGGAAGCCAGGAAGCGCATAGTCTTGCTGCCGGACAGCGAGGCATAGGCATCGTCCGACCGTCTGTTGACGATATTCAGCACGTTGCCGCGCGTATTGGCGCGATTGACATGTACCAGACGGTTGCGCGTTCCGGTCTCAACCAGCCTTCGCCTCGTGTCGTCAAACAGCTTTATCACTGCCTGACGGGTTGCTTGATCCTCACTTTCTCTCATGTGCGTATTCCGATGATGTCGGCCGGGCATTCCGATTGATGCCGGCCACCTGTTCCGATCGAAGTCGGCCGGCCGTTCCGATTGATGTCGGCCGGGGTGGCGGAGCGCCCGCTGGACGGCAGTGATCTCTCCATAGGTGGTTGGGCGGGGTCAAGCGTCGGTGATTTTCGGCGCGTTCTGCTTGCGTAAGCTTTCGCCGCTGAGCTGCAGACGGTGGGCGTTGTGAACGATACGGTCGAGGATGGCGTCAGCGAGGGTGGGCTCGCCGATCAGGTCGTGCCAGCGGTCGACTGGGATTTGGCTGGTGATCAGCGTGGCGCCGCGGCCGTAGCGGTCCTCGACGATTTCCAGCATGTCGTGACGCTGCTCGGGCCCCAGCGGTTCGAGGCCCCAATCATCAAGGATCAACAGTTTGACGCCGCCGAGGGCGCGCATCAGCCGCGGGTATCGGCCGTCGCCGCGGGCCAGCGCGAGATCGCCGAACATCCGCGGGATGCGCTGGTACAGCACCGTGCGGTTGTCACGGCATGCTTTGTGGCCGAGGGCGCAAGCCAGCCAGCTTTTGCCGACGCCGGCCGGCCCTTCGATGATCAGGTTCTGCGCCTGCTCGATCCAACGGCCGGCAATCAAGGCCTGGAACAGCGTGCGATCGAGACCGCGGGCGGCACGGTAATCGACATCCTCGATGCTGGCCTGGTGGCGCAGCCGGGCAAAGCGCAGCCGGCCGCGCAACCGCCGTTCGTAGCGTTCGGTGGCTTCGCGATCGAGCAGCAGAGCGAGCCACTCGGCGTGCGACAGCGCGGTGCTGGTCGGGTTGGCGTCCAACTCGGCGAAGGCGCGCGCCATTCCGGCGAGTCCGAGTTGATGGAGTTGTTCGACAGTCGGATGGGTCAGCAATTCCATTCTCCCTAATCGGTTAGTGGTAGTAGCGAGGGCCGCGGATATTGGGATGGTCGGGCAACAGCTCGCCCTGTCTGGCCGGTTGGGGCGGCGGGCGGCGGTCGAGACCGTGCTTGAGGATCGATTGGATCGAGCCGTAGGAGCGGGCGCCGATGTCGAGGCCGCGGTCGCAGGCCGCCTCCAGCCGGTCGGCGCCGTAATGGCGCGCCAGGCGCAGGATGCCGATCGAAGCCCGGTAACCCTGTTCCGGATGCGGCCGGCTTTCCAGGATCAGCGCCACGAGCTTGGCGGTGCTCGGCCCGATTGCCGCCGCATCGGCTCGGATACGCTCGATCGTCCACTCGGCATAACGCCGGTGCGCGCTCGGCATGTGCTCGGGGATCGTCGTATGGCGGCCGCGGCCGCCGCCGCGGAGGTGCACGGCGACACGCTCGCCCCGGCAAAACAGCTCGATCGTGCGCTCGGTGATGCGCGCGTCGAGCTGCTCGCGGATCAGCCGGTGCGGCACCGAGTAGTAATGCCCGTCGATATCGACGTGGTAGTCGAGCCCGACCCGCCGCGCCCGCCACTCGGCATACTGGTAGGGCTCGGCCGGCAGCTCTTTCAGCGCCGGTTGGTCGAGTTCGACGAACAGGTCGCGCCGGCTGACGCCGAGGCGGCGCATCGGTCGCGCATTGAGGTCGGCGACCAGTTCCCAGATCGCCCGGTTCAGCTCGGCCAGCGAGAAGAAGCGCCGGTTTCTGAGCCGCGCCAATATCCAGCGCTCGACGACGAGCACCGCGACCTCGACCTTCGCCTTGTCGCGCGGCTTCCGGGTGCGCGTCGGCAGGATCGCTGTGCGGTAATGCGTCGCCAGGTCGAGATAGGTGCGGTTGAGGCCCGGCTCGTACCAGTTGGCGCGATCGACCCCGACCTTCGGGTTGTCGGGCACCAACTGCGCCGGCACGCCGCCCATGAAGGCGAGCGCGCGGACATGCGCGCCGATCCAATCCGGCAGGCTCTGGGTCGCCGTCGCCTCGGCGTAGGTGTAGTTGGAGGCGCCCATCGCGGCGACGAAAATCTGCGCCGGCCGCACCTCGCCGGTGCCGGGGTCGATCACATCGACGGTCTGGGCGGCGTAATCGACGAACATCCGCTCGCCGGCGGGATGGACCTGGCGCATCGTCGGCGACAGCCGACCTTCCCAGGCGCGATACAGCTCACACCAGCGACTGTAGGCGTAGCTGTCCGGCTCGCGCTGCCGATATTCCTCCCACAGCAGCATCAGCGTCACGCCGGGCCGGCGCAGCTCGTGATGGATATACGCCCAATCGGGTTCGGCCTTGCGCCGCGCCCCTTGCTGGGCGCCATGGCCGGCATACAGCATCGCCTCCAGTACGCGGTCGGTCAGCGTCGCCGGCAGCGGCCAGCGCAGTTCCGCCGCCGCGGCGCGCTCCAGCGTTACCGCGACGGTGCTGCGCGCCAGGCTCAGCGACCGGGCGATCTGCCGGTCGCTCGCCCCGCCGTGCTTCAGACGCAAAATCTCGCGTACGCGTCGCATCGACACTCTCTCCGCTGGCATCGCTCCCCCCCGTTCGTCACTGCTGACGAGCAGAGAGCGCCAATGCGCCGCCCAGCGGTCGAGCGCTTGCCACCCCTCCTGGGGGTGGCCGACTTCAAATCGGAATGGCCGAGATCAAATCGGAATCAGTGGCCGACTTCATTCCGGAATCGGTGGCCGACTTCGCCCGGAATACGCAGTTCGTGGTTATGGTCGCCACCTAAACGTCTCCCCCAGCGGTGCCACGGCTGTCACAAGCTCATCAGCTTCACACCCGCCGCCTCTTCATTGGTCCTGTTTCGACCTTTCCGCAGCCGGCTGTTTGCGCTTTGTTGTGCTGTTCGTCTGCAAGGAAAGGCGGTCATATTCCTCCACGGACACGACCACCACGACGCCGCGCCCGTGCTTTTCGATCAGCACTGGCTCTGCACGCGCGTTGTCTATCATCAGCCCAAAGGCGTTCTTGGCCTCCCGTGCTGACATGGTTTTCATGGCCGCACCCCGTGGCGATTCATGCGTCCATTTAGGGCGAAATAGCTCTTTTCTCCAAGCTGTTTCGAGGGCTGTCGGGAGGGGAGTAGCGCGCGGATTTCGCGGGCTGTGAGGACGGCTCAGCGACGGCAAGATAAAAGCGTTGCTGTCGTTGGGCGCTTTCTGCCGTCCGATCAATGGGTTATAGCGCCCTCGCCGAAAGGGTGTGCTGGCGCTTTTGCGAATTCGCCAATGGTAACAGTGTCATTTGCGCCATCCGGTGTTGCTTTCGGGTGGCTGGTCATCGGCGAAAGTTGGACGGCAAGGGAAAAGCTTGGCCGTCCGGCCCGCGTATGTCGTTGGGATAGTTGAGGTTTTAAGCGAGTCGCCAAGAAGGCACTGCCAGCCGTTTCTCCCAGAACGCTAGCGATATCAAGGAACAAAGCGCCATCCATGCTCAGACAGCCGTTTTCCTTGCGGTTGTTGCTTCAGTATGATAACTATGCGCCGTGACGGAGCCACGCGACCCGACCCTCGATGTGCTTCTCGACCTCGACGGGCAGGTTCTCGTGGTGGACCCGGAGGGCGGCCACTGGGTCCGGTTCGTGGTGACGCGGGCGCCGGTGTCGCCGGAGAAGCCGCACGGGCTGGATTACTCGCTCACGCTGCACGGCCCGAATGGCGAGCGGCTGGTCGGGTTCGACAACGCCCATCCGGTCGCGAGGCAGGAGCGCGGCGAGCCACAGGACCATCGTCACCGGCTGCGGACGATCAGGGCTTACGAGTACCGAGACGCGGCAACGCTGCTCGGCGATTTCTGGGAGATGGTGGACGCGGTGCTGCGCGAGAGAGGGGTGATACCATGACGACGTTGAAGGTCGGCATCGCCAGCTACGAGGAGATGAAGGCTCGCACCATGGCCGTGGCACGGGGTGAGCGGCGAGTTGCCGTTGATGAACCCAAGGTCTGGTTCACCACGACCGAGTCCTTCGCCAAGGTGCTGTCCGCAGGTAACCGCGAGCTTCTGCGCGTCATTGCAGAGAAGGCGCCCGGCTCGCTGGACGAGCTGGCCCGGATCACCGGGAAGGCGAAATCCAACCTGTCGCGCACGCTGCGGACCATGGAAGGCTACGGCCTGGTCCGCCTGGAACGGGGCGAGCGGGGCCGGATCACGCCCAAGGTGATGCACGACCGGGTGGAACTAGACCTGCCCCTCACGCTGGCGCGCAAGGCAAGCTGAGCCATGACCGCTCGGGCGCGAGCAGGCCGGACCGCCGCCAGCCGGTCCGGCGAGGGCTTGCCAAGCGATCAAGGTTCGAAATGAGCGCAAGCGCTTCCTTCACCACCGATTTGCCGGGAGGGAAAAGCGTGTCGTGGGATAGATATCGGTCGTTCGCTCAGAGACCGAGCGGTGCGATGCTGACGGAATGTCCCGTCCACGCCTCAGCCTGGGCGTTTTGCCCGGCGACCTTTACATCCCGCTGGAGCCGTGGCCCCGCATCGGCCGGCCGCCAAAGCACGATCTCTCTGCGTGGACCGTCACGGACGATTGGCCCGAGCACGTTCCGGTTACGCAGGCCGAGGTGGACGTGTTCGAGGCGTGGTTCGGCGACCTCTTCGACGAATTGTTCCGGTCCGGCCGATAATCTGAACGGAGCTTTGCCATGACCGTGCCGCTACGCGCCGCCCTGTATCTGCGCGTCTCGACGGCGCGGCAGGCCGAGCACGACATCTCCATTCCCGACCAGCGCCGGCAGGGCGAAGCCTATTGCACCGCGCGCGGTTACCAGCTCGTCGAGACCTATGTCGAGCCGGGCTCGACCGCGACGAACGACCGCCGGCCCGAATTCCAGCGGATGATTGAAGCCGGATCAGCCAAGCCCGCTCCGTTCGATATCGTGCTCGTTCATTCGTTCAGCCGGTTCTTCCGCGACCATTTCGAACTCGAGTTCTACGTCCGCAAGCTCGCTAAGAACGGCATCAAGCTGGTCTCGATCACCCAGGAGATCGGCGACGACCCGATGCACGTCATGATGCGCCAGATGATGGCGCTGTTCGACGAGTACCAGTCCAAGGAGAACGGCAAGCACACGCTCAGGGCCATGAAGGAGAATGCCCGGCAAGGCTTCTGGAACGGCTCCCGCCCACCGATTGGCTATCGCGTCGTCGCGGCCGAACAGCGCGGGGCGAAGGTCAAGAAGAAGCTGGAAATCGACCCGCTGCACGCTGACACGGTTCGGCTGATCTATCGGCTCGCGCTGAAAGGGGACGGCACGTCTGGCCCCATGGGTGTCAAGAACATCACGACCCATCTCAACGCCCGCCGCATCTTCACCCGCGACGGCGGGCGGTGGGGCATCGGGCAATTGCATCGCGTGCTGACTCGAACGACCTATATCGGCCATCACGAGTTCAACAAGAGCAGCCCCAAGAGCGGGCAGAAGCCGGCTGGCGAAGTCGTGACGGCCGAGGTGCCGCCGCTGATCGACCAGGCCACCTTCGACGCCGTGCAGGCGCATCTCCGCGCCCGCAACCCGAAGGTCACGCCGGCGCGCGTCGTCAGCGGCCCCACCCTCCTTACCGGCATCTGCTTCTGTGCCGCGTGCGGCGGCGCCATGACGCTCAGGACCGGGAAGGGCGGGCGCTATCGCTATTACACCTGCTCCATCAAAGCGCGTCAGGGCGAGACCGGTTGCAAGGGCCGTTCGATCCCGATGGAGAAATTGGACGACCTGGTTGCCGGCTACATCGAAGACAGGCTGCTTCAACCCGAGCGGCTTGAGGAAGTGCTGGCATCCGTCCTCGATCGCCGGCAGGAGCGCGCCGAGCGCCGTCGCGAGCATATCGCCGAACTGAACAAGCGGGCCTCGGAAGCCGATCTACGGCTTAAGAGGCTCTACGACGCCATCGAAAGCGGCGTGGCCGATCTCGATGACCCGGCGCTCAAGGATCGTATCGCCGGCCTCAAGTCGATCCGTGATCAAGCCCAAGCCGAGGCGGAGCGAACGGCAGCCGCGCTCGAAAGCAACGGCCATCAGACCATCACGCCGGCCATGGTGCGGAAGTTCGCTGCCACGGCTCGCGAGCGGATACGGATTGCTGGCGGCGGCTATCGCCGCGACCATCTGCGCGCACTCGCTCAGCGAGTCGAAGTGGCCGACGGCGAGATCAGAATCATCGGATCGAAAAGCAATCTGCTGCACACGCTTACGGCCGCATCCGGCACACGGCCAGCCACGTTTACAGTTCGCAGTTCTGTTCCGAACTGGCGTCCCCGACGGGATTTGAACCCGTGTTACCGACGTGAAAGGTAGAAGGATACATGTCCGCCCGCGTCAAACGCGTTGTAAATCGTAGGAATAGCAGTCCGCCCACGTTCGCAACGTGGCTGTCGGTCCATCGCCGTGGCTGTCAACTTGGCTGTCACATTCAAATTCGCAGCCGTGCCACCGCAAGGGGGAGTGTCAAAGCTCAGTCGGTAATCAGCCGTCTACGCGGTCGCCGCAAGGATGGTGTAAGCGCCGGTGGAAAAATCCCTCACAGAAGCGGCGGGGTGGTGTGGTCGCGCCGGAGTAAAACACCATCAGTGTGTGAGCCTTCTGCGAAGATGAGCAGAGGGCGGAGGGATGAAAGGCGTGGAACTGTACGGACAGGTGCGGCGGGCGGTTTACGTGGAGGGGCTGAGCCGGCGCGAAGCGGCACGGCGGTTCGGGTTCGATTCCCGGCCGGGGCACCAACTGCTCCATAAGTGCCTGTAAAGTCGGGATTTTCTGACTCGTCGAAGAGTTTCGCCTTTTCACTTGGGCAGAACTTGGGCAGATTCGGCCGACTTTGCGCCGCACGCGGCAGCGCGATCACCGCCGCGAAGAAGCGCTCAAGGTCCAGTTTCTCTTCCTCGGGCGTGTTCGACCAGCGACCGTACACCTCATCAATTTTCTTCACCCCCACGTGACCAAGCTGATGCGCGATCCACTGGATCGGCTTGCCAGCCATCAGCATCAGCGTCGTGTAGCTGTGCCGCAAGTTGTAGAGCACTCGGTAGGGTACGCCGGCGCGCGCGACCGTCTGACGCCACGGCGCGTCGCCCTGCCATGCCTCGGTGAGCGGCTTCCCGAACCGGTTGCAGAAAATGAATTCACTTCGCAGCCGGTTCTGCATCGCGAGTGACGCCAGCGCAATCTTGACCGGTCTGAACATGCGAACGTCGCGCAACGATCTCTCGGTCTTGAGATTCTCGCTCACCTCTCCGTCAACGAGTTGCTGCCGTATGAGGATCAGTTCCCTTTCGAAATCGAGGTGCCGATCCCAGCAGAGCCCAAGCGCCTCGCTCGGGCGTAAACCCGTAAACGCGAGCGTGATGTAAAATGCCCGCTGTTGGCCTTCGCTTGCAGCGAAGATACGTAGCAGTTCGTCAGGCGTGAAGGGCTCGACGCGCCGCGGCGGTTTCTTCAGGTTCTTAACGAACAACACCGGATTGCCCCTTTCGCGCGGGATGAGGCCGCGGTCGAATGCGACGTTCACCATCGTGCGAATGCGGGCGAGAATCTTATTGATTGTGCTGGCTTGAAGTTGCCGACCGCGCGGGAGTTGCTTGAGTTCGAGCTCCCGGATCAGACGCTTGATATGTCCATCATCAAGCTCGGCCAGCGGCACGAGCGCGAACTTCGATGCCAGCACGTGAGCCTCAAAAATGAACCGGTACTCCTCTCGGGTTCGCTCCCTGAGTCCGGCAAGCTCCTGCAAGTACTGGCGGACAAAATCGCCAACGGTCTCGACTCTCTCTGCGCTCGGGTCGGTAGCCCGGCGGCTCCATGGGAACCAGCGGATCGGATCAAAACTGCCGGCGATGATTTCGCGTTCGATTTCTTTGAGCTTCGCACCCCAGCTTCGGCGATTGGCGCGATTATCATCGAGGCGCGTGGATTCCCGGTAACGGCGGGGTCGTGAATCCTCCGGGCCTCTCCAGAGAAACGCTACTCGCAGGCGTCGCCGGACGCTGCCGTCTGCGGCACGGTACGGCGTGCTTTCGAAACGGACGAACCGCACTTTAGATTAGCTCTCCCCGATCGAGGGCATCCTTGAACACCCGCCACTCGATTCTCACGCTACGTCCGGCGTGGCGCAGGCCGCGTTCGTTCGTAAGCTTGCCGTCGGCGATCCAGTGATAGATCGTCCAATAGGAAAGCCCAACTCTCGCGGCACATTGCTTGACCGTGATGTAAGAGGGCTCGAACCGTTCGACAGGAACAAAGGCCGTCACTTCTTCACTTGGGTCCTGCACTTCACTCATGGCGGGATCTCACTTGCTAATCTGTATGCAGATTTGATAGCAGAATCCCGAGACCGTTGCAAACCCGCCCGATCACCACTTCCGCTTAGCGTTCGACGTTATTGCAGGTAGCCAAGCTGGGACAGACGCACTCCGGCCGCCTCTTCAGACACCGTGAACGCTTCGCTCACGCGCTGCTTGAGGTCCGTGGCCTTGGAAGAATCGGCGCGAACTTCTGAACCGCCACCCATTCCAAAGCATGCTTCGACCGCGAGCTTCACGCGGCTCACCGGCATCAGCAATGCCCCGGCAGCGTAACCAGCCTGCCATTCCATCCAGTCCACCTTATGGTCCGATGGCTCGATCTCTTCGCCCTTACACTCGTGATCTTCGCTTTTGGCAATGCCGGCAGAATTGTAAAGAGGGGCGTGAATTCGGACGTGCGCGTATTCGTGAGCGAGCGTGAATCTTAACCGATGCACGCGCCAGCTTTCAGTGAACAGCTCGCGGGCGATCTGAACCCTTGGCTTGCGCGGCGGGTCGAAATAGGTGACGCCGTGGATACCTTCCGCGAGGTCAGCGTATACGTTCAGTTCCTTGGCGTCGCGCTCGATAAGTTTCAGCAACGCGCCGTTTGGAACCGGTATCGTTATCTGTCCGTAAAGGTCATTGAGAAAGTCAAAGAGGAGCCGTTCGCACTGCTGGTCCAGGTAAGTCTGCTGGTAGTAGGGACGACGGCTAAAACGACCCGTGGTGTCCCGAAGCCATTCCATGGTCTTCGCTCCCTATCGCTTCTTCCCTCTAGTCTTGAGCTCCTTCCGAAAGGCCCGGTATGCGGCGAGGACTTGATCCTCGGACGCGTCCACAGGCTCGATATCCCTTGGCATGCGCTTCGCCGTAAAATAAAGCAAATCAACTTCGAGGTCGAGTTCCTTGGCGAACTGCTCGATCAGGTGACCGCGCGGCGGATGCCGTAGGTTGTGTTCGAGGTCGTTCAGGTACGGTGCGGAAATCGGGCGGCCGTCCTCCATCTTAATCCGGGCTGCCAATTCGCGCTGCGTGAGTTGCGCTCGTTTCCGCCCCTCCGCAATCAGCTCGCCAAATGTCTTCATACCCCTCCCGCAACTCCGGTTCTGCGAACTGCAAAATTATCATGCCTGCATGCAGGTGTCATCAGCCACGCTTCCTCGGACGCAATATCGACACCCAGGCGCGGATCACGTCGTCCGGACTCCATGCGAGGAGCATTTTAAAGCGCACGCCCTCTCAACCGAACCGAGGGCGGCGCCAAATTTCCGAGTCGCCGCCAATGCGCAGCTCGCAGGGCCGCGTGACAAGCGCGTCAGCGCGCCCGGCTTGCCGGTGGCACGCAGCCGTGCGCGGAGCATGGTGGCCACCATATTTCGATGGAGCTTGGAAGGCGCTAAGCTAGCCGAACCGTGAAGCTGCCCAATGGCGAGAAAGCTGTGGTCGAAATCGCGAAATTGCGCGACTATTGTTTGAGTGCGGCTCATCCGGAAGGTCGCCATAAGGCGCGCGTCTTTCGTGCGGTGCTGGGAATCGGCCCGGCCGACAGCCTTATGTTGCAGGAGCGGCTGCGAGCGGCGGCTTGCAATCACGAAGCCGTTGCTGGCGAAGTTGACGGATTCGGTCATCGTTATGTGATAGATTTTTCGCTGGAGCATGCAGAACGCCGGGCGCTGGTGCGTTCCTCTTGGATCGTGCTTGTAAATGAAAACTTTCCACGCTTGACGAGTTGCTACATTTTGCGAGGACTCTGACATGAAACTACTGGATGTCGTTGCACTTACCCAAGACGAGCCAGAAAAAGGACTTCGTCGAGGGCAGGTGGGGACCATCGTAGAGACGCTTGCGTCGGGGGTCTTCGAAGTCGAGTTCTGTGACTTGGAGGGGCGGACATATGCCTCGGTTGCTCTGCCTGAGAGTCACCTCATGCTTCTTCGTCACGAGCCCGCCTCTGCGGTGGCTTAACTGGACTTTTGGGCTTCGCAACAAAACCCGAATCGTCGCTTAGGTGGATGAATAGGTGCCCTTCGAGACTCGCGTCGGATTGAAGGCTTGCCCATCCCCGGCCACACACATTGTCGCCTTCGCTCAATCCCTCCCAGGAAAACTCGACGAAGGGTAGTCCGTCGCGTTCCATGAATCTGCAATCCAGCCATCCCTTCACAGCGCCAAAGAGAAAATCGCCTTGGCCGCGCTTATCGATCGTGATGCAGGCGGTTTCGACAAGATCCAGATATTCCTCATCCCATTCATCCATACGGACGATCCGCCATGAACCATGGAACGATTTGGGCTTTGCTGGCATGAGAAGTTCTCTTCTGCTCGGGGCTCACATCATCGCCGGATTCCATAGCTGCGGTTCTGCACGGGCAATGTGCGCTCTGGAATCATCTTGAAGCCATGACTCACCTTTACCGCAATGTGCTCCAAGGCCGTGGACTTCTCGCGGCTCCGATTGACGACTTGGCGTAATCGCTCTCCATCGTCGGTATAGACGCTGATACCATGCCGGGCGCGGCTGATTGAAACATAAAACTGCTTGCGGTTGACGAGCTCAGCACTGCGCATCGTGTCGATGTTGACGATGACGCGATCGACGGTTGCGCCTTGGCTCGAATGCGAGGTGGAGGCATAGCCGTAGTCGATGTGGCGCAGACAGTTTGCCTGAGCTTCGACTACACGCCCATCCTCGGTGCGAATTCTGGCCGTGCGTTCATCGATTGCGACGATCGTTGCGAACTCACCGTTGGCGAACTTGAGGGTTCGCTCTGGCGCACGAAACTGAATGCGCTCACCGGCGGCGAATTGGCGCTGCTCGGCGCGGAAGACTTCAACTCCCGAAAGCCGCTTGGGCGAATAATCAAGGTGCCTCCCGTCGTTCAGCACTACCGAGAGCCGCCTGGCATCAGAGTCCGCGCGCTCGACCACTGCGTAAGCGCCCTTCTCAATCCGCCTGCTGATCCGCGCGAAACGCACGACATCGCCGACCTCGTAGTTTTGGGCGTGGCCGCGTTGGGAGCGGGTGAGATCGCGATTCACCAAGGCCGCGTGCGCTACTTCGGGACTTTCGATCAGACCGCGCTCCTTCAGCGCCTGCCGGATAACAGCATTAAGTTGCCGCCGTTCCTCGTTGGCCGGACTGACCACCAGCACACGCTCGCCGGCCGCCGTAGCGGCAGCGTATTCTCCGGCAATTGATGAGTATCGAATAGCAGGGTCGCTAAGCTCTCGGATGCGACCCATCCGTTCCAAGATACCGATCGTCCCGGCAATCTCTCCATTCGCCGCATGATTAACTGCCTTGCGCAGCTCCGGATCGCGCTGGCGGCGAATCGTGTCGAGCCGCGCGATCCGCATTCCGGCCTGCTGCATTTGTTGCAGTGGTCGTCCCGCTTCGATCGCATGATGCTGGCGCTGGTCGCCGACGAAGACGATCCGAGCAACGCGTGCTTCGCGAGCCTTATGCAAGAGGCGGTTAACCTGCCGCGTCCCGAGCAGGCTAGACTCGTCAACAATCCAAAGCTGCTTGCTGTGCGTCTTCGGGAGGGGGTTTTCGATGAGGCTCGCAACGGTGCGGGCGCTGACGCCCGCTTCGCCAAGCGCCTTGACGGCGCGCGTCGTGGGCGCGAAGCCACGCACGGCATAGCCCTGTTCCTCAGCGAACTCGCGAATGGCGCCGACCGTCGTGGTCTTGGCCGCGCCGGCGCGGCCCTCAATCGCGGTGACCCAATCGGTTGCGGTCAGTGTTACTTGGGCCGCCGCGGCCTGATCGCTGCGCAACCCGCGCCGCGCGGCCCATGCACGCACTTCCTCGACACCGGCGATACTCTTCGCGGCGTTCCGGCCCTGTCGCATCCAGTCGAGGTTTTCTCTTTCGAGCGCGACCATCTCGGGCGTGGTATACGCGCCTTGCGGCGAGCGAACTGCGGCATCGATCCGGATCAAATTGCTATCCCTTTCCCGCGCATCCGCCGCGCTCCGGACCTGCGCCAGATCGGCTTTGCCCATCGCATGCTGGAGCGCCGCTGCCTCCAGCGCGCGGCGATCGATTACCGCCTCGCGTTCGGTGTTGTGCGCGACGCTGTATTCGAGCGCATCCTCGACTCTGCTGTGCTCGGGCGCCGGTGGCGCATAAGCGGCCGGCGGGGCCAGCTCGATCCCGTATTGGCGCGCGCGTTCGCGCCATTCGGCCCTGAGGCTCTCCTCGTCGCGGCGGTCCTTGGACCGTCTGGTTTGATGAGCAAGATTTTGTGCGGCAGCGGCGCCGTTTAGACCTCGGCGTTCCATCTCCGCCTCTATGTCTTGGCGCCGACGCGAGAAGGCCATCACCTGCTCGCGCGTATACCCCCTAAGCTCCCAACGGCCGTCCGCACCGGTCACATCGATCCGATAGCCGAGGCGCTGCACTTCACGCGCAAGCTCGGAGCGATACACGGCCGTTGCGAAACTCTGCGAGCAGTAAATCTCAACCGGGTCGAGTCCGCGCCACGCGCCGTCGGGACGCCGGGTCATGTTGGCAATCACGACATGGCTGTGGAGATGTGGGTCGGGGCCATAGCCATCATCGGCGTCCCGCGAAGGTCGCGCGGCGATGTGGTCGAAGCGGGCCGCGACGACGTTCTCCGTTATCACCCATTCGTGTCCGCCGTGCTGGCGTGACAGCGCGTAGCGCTCAAGCTCCTGAAGAGCTCGCTCGACCGCCGCGCGATGCGCCTGTGCAAGCCGTGTATCAGTGCCAACCAGCGCCTGGATGGTAACCGATTTGGGGGCGTTGAACGTCGCGTCCCATCCGGCGCGGCGCTCGTCGCTTCCCTTGGCGTTTGGCACCAACACCTCGCCGCTCGCCGGGCTTAGCCCGTGCAAGACGGCGCGAAAATCTTCCGGCGAAACCTCGTCTGCGAGTCCGAGCGCTTGCGCTCCTCGTCCGAACCACTGTCCGACCACCTGGTGCTCCTCGGTGTAGTAGTCGTCCTGGGAGTATTTCTCTTGGTAGTAGGTCTCGGCCTGTTTGGCGCTGAGCGCTCCTTTTGACATCACCAGCATCGCTCTTATGCCCTCAGGCGCCTGCCCGGAGGCGCCTGCTGACCGGTGGCACCATTGATTACCGGCTCGCTTGGTCTCCGGAGATTGCGCTCCGAGATTGGCGTTGTACTTTGGTCCGCTGGCTGTTCAGCCATCAACCGGCGAACGAAACCGGGATGCCGCTTGACCGGCGCCAGATATGGAATCGTGACCCGCGCTCGATGATGGCCGGTGATGCAGAGATAGCCCTCGAAGGGAAGTGTTGCAACTTTGAAAGCGGCGACTGAGGAGGGTGCGACAGAAACCCGTCGGTGAGGTTTCAGGCCGCCAGTTCGAACAGCCGGTCGATGAACTGATTCTGTTGGCGAACATCATCACCGCTGACCCACCGCGTGTGCCCCTTGCGGATCATATGTATAGCCTCATATCCCGCAATGGTTCGCTCTGCTGCTCGGAACTCGCGAAAGCTCTGCTTGGCCTTCACGCGTCGTTTGATGGCGCGATGATCCTGCTCCAGGATGTTGTTCAAATATTGGACCGGTCGATGCCGGCAACGGCGGCGCAGGGTTCCTTCTTCTTTCACGGCGGCAATCGCTGAGCCATAGAGACGGGCCTTATCGGTATTGATGACGCGGGGTTGCGGATGCAATGGATCGCTCAGCACCCTGCGGAATAGGCGTTTGGCTGCCGCCGCATCGCGCAGCGCGGACAGCAGGAAGTCGATGGTGGCACCGGTGGAATCGATGGCCCAATAGAGATAACACCAGGCGCCTTTCACTCGAATATACGTTTCATCGACGCGCCAGGATTTGTTGGTCGGCTTGAGATGACGGCGCAGCCGCCGTTCCAATTCGGGGCCGTAACGCTGCACCCAACGCCAGATGGTCGTGTGATCCGCTGCCAGACCGCGCTCGGCGAGCAATTCTTCGACATCGCGCAGCGAAAGCGAGTACCGAAGATACCAGCGCACGGCGCACACAATCAGTTCCGGCGCCGTCTGCCGCCATTTGAATATTGCCGGTCGGGTTGCGTTATTCACGGTCTTTTCAGATTACCAGCCACACGCGCCAAACTTGCAACACATCCGGCTGAAGAGATAGTTGTGGCGCCCAGCGACAATTTGTTGCCCCACCTACCCAGCACCATATTCATGCTGCTAAACGCAGCTTGGAACAGAAAAAACAGAACCGGATTGTCGAACCATGCGAACCATCGGTAGGGTTCGTGCGGGTAGTACATCAGGGTCCGCCGAAAGGCTATCCGCTCAAATCCTTCCCTGCGAAGGATGGCGGCAACCGCCTTGGGCGCGAGGCGTTTGACCGGATTGCCGGCCTCTTCTACGTCCACCGCGATGCCGAGCCCAACTGCAAGTTTTGTCAGTGCCGCCTGCGCCGGATCGAGAATCAGCACACCGCGCCGCGCGACGCGCGCCATCTCCCGGATCGCCCGTTCGGGATTGTCGAGATGATGGAGGCCGTCATGCACGGCGACGATATCGAAGCTGCGGTCGGCAAACGAAAGATTCTCAGCGTCGGCCACCAGGAACGTCGCGTCAAAGTGATAACGCCCCGACCGCTCCTGCGCGCGGGAAATCGCCGCGAGCGAAAAATCGGTTCCGGTCACCTTGGCGCCGGCCTGAGCGAATTTCTCCGCCATCATGCCGGAGCCGCAACAGATTTCCAGTACCGACATCCCCGATATATCGAGGCCGAGCACGGCAATCCCCGTACGGAATTTATCTTCGATCAGAAACCCGTAGAGCCGGCCGCATCCATGCGGCCGCGCGATTTCGAACTCCGGGTCACACTCCTCGTCATAGAAATGGCGCTGCCGCGAACGGGAGCCATCCTGAGCGAGCGGCTGCTCCGTTTCTGCGGGCTGGGTCATGAAATCGTCGGAGGCTTGCCGAAGCATCCGAAAATGCAGGCGCGCAACGCGGAAAATAATTCAGCCCCGTTCACCAGTCTCTCACAGGCGACGCCCAGCAGAAACGACGGTGCGAAAAACATCAGGTAGCTCGGCTCCGTCTCGACCATAAAAATATTTTCTTCCACGAAACCCGCCTGACTGATGCAGCGTCGCACGGCGCGCCGGGTATTCATCCGGTAAGTAAGTGAGATGAGGATCGCCCTTATCTTGACGAAGCCCGCGTACCCTGTTCGCCACCAAACGGTGGAACCAGTGGGGGGTAGCGGCAGCAATTTCGTAACTATAGTGACACAGATTGCCTGTCCGGAAAATAAAGTAACCTCCCGGCCTGAGGACCCGGAAGACTTCGACTGCCACGACCTTGGGTCGGGCCAGATGCTCGATCACCCAGTCGCAGCAAACTATTGAGGCCTGCAAATTATAGTGACAGCGAGCCAGGGCTTAAACCCCATCTAAATTTGGTCATTCGGATCCTCGAGTTGTCCCTATATTATGCAGGACTCAATAGGTCGAAGCTCTCATCTCGCAACGGCAGGCGTTCGGCCAGACCCAGCACGGCATAATCTATTCGCGGACTGTGGCTTATGTACCAGTCCGGATCTATGCCAATAGCAGCCCGTATTTCGCCCTGGAAATTGACCGGCCCGCCCTTCCCCGAACCTGCGCCCAGATCCAAGACCCGGAACTCGGGACGCAAATGTTCTCTGATCAATGCGCAATTATCGAAGTGGGATATCGTCAGCAGCTACGATACCGCATCCGAATGCCGAAATGCCTTGGCTGAAGATAAGCGTGATCTTCAAAACAGGGCAACGGCATTAAAGGGAACCGCCAAGAACAATTTAACCCGGACAATCGAGGTTCCGCGCGAGCGCGTCAGGCGAGCGCCCAACCGACGCGATGCCGCGCCACCGAATCCGAGGCCGCCGACATACAATGATGAGACGAATGCCTATCGGAGAGCGCGTCGGCCTTGAACTGCGGCAAATCTATAATCACTTCTTCCATGTGTTACAGGTGCCCGATATTGACGGCTCGCCGTGTGGACGCACCGAATCTGGACCGTAGCACAATTATCAGGAAGGTTGGTTGGTCACCGCGGCGAGCGGTTATGGCACAGTGAGGTCTTCTCCCGCTGTGCAGACAATTGCGCCGCCGGGACCCGAAGGCTGGCATGAGCACAGGCACTCATTGATGTCCGGAATTGGAGGTCCATAGAGCTTCAGCGTGAGAAATTTCCCGCTTCCGGTTGGCGCGCCGACCATAATAGCCGCGCCATTAGAACTAGGATTGGGGACGCTGCAGGGCAAGCACGCATTCGGATCGCAGCGGCTTCCGATCGGGGCTTTGGGATTGTAGTCGCCGAATATCTGATAGCCATAACTATCCGAACTGCCGGCTGTCGCGTCAGTCGAGATCGGACAGGAACAGATAATCTGGTTATTTCGCAAGCGCTGAGAGAAGCCCGGAAATCTCTGACCGCGAGTGCTTTTGAAGCAAAAGCCGCCGTCGCATTGGCCATAGGCAACAGGGGCGACGACTCCACCACCGGCGTCCGCCGATCCGGGACAGGTGTAAACTGCAGCGTTGCCACCTGCCCTTACATTATTCGGAAGGCTGAAGGTACTCAGCATATAGCCGTTGCGCCGGCCATGCGCGTTTGCGTCGCAGACATTTTGATCGCCGGAGGGAGTCGAATAGCTGAGCTGGAGGCTGATACTGCCACCCTTCTTGATATCGCACTTGCAATAAGCCAATCCGTTGTAAACGAAGCAACTCGCGGCGGCGCAGAGCGCGTAGCGCTGCTTCTGGCAGATCACGAAGGGCGGCTCCGGATCGGGCAAGGGATCCAGATGGAAGGCAAAGGCAGAGACTGCCGTAAAAATCAGAATCACCGCGAGAACAGGAATAATTCTCAGAAAATAGCGCATCGCAGTACTCTCCCGGAGCGTTTAAAGCGAGTTTATGCGGCCCTTCGCGCAAGCGGATCGACCAGTCGAACGTGGCGACTATAGTTATTATCGCTCGCTGTCAAATCCGCGTACAGGTTCACAATACTGGCCCGGGTGACGGTTGAACGGCTGAGGTATGCGGTTCGATGTCAGCCGGGACAGGCTCCCTGGTTTTGCAGGATGATGGTCAAGTCGGCACCGTCGGTGAGTCCATCCAGGTTGACATCGGCCCAACTGGAATTTCCCAGTGAGAGTTCCTGGAAAATTTGCCAGTCAACGACATCCGCGAAGTTCACGGTGCCATCGAGGTTGACATCGCCGGGGCAGGAGGGTTGCGAAGCCAGCAGTGTCGTCAGCTGTGAGTCCAGGAAATTATAGTTCTTCTGTTGCCGACGAGTGAGTTTTGCGCCGTTCGCGAGCAGGTTGGATCCCGCGAGGTCGAGCATCGGAATCGGTGTCTTTTCGTTAATTTTGTAGAACTCTTTCGACGAGGTGCTAGCGCACGAGTTCGAAGCTGCGTCGTAGGACTGGTAGTCATTTACGACCAGCTTGTAATTCTTGTTGCGGATCGCATAGGCCTCCAACGGGTAGATATCCGTTGATATGGTCTGGTCGTGGGCGGCCTGCCAGATGGCGACGTCGCAGCACAGCGCCAATCCCTCCGACGGAATGCCCGCGGTACTGGGGTCGGTCGCCCCGGCGCCCCACCAGATGCCGCCGTTGTCCTCGCACACACTTTGGGTTGGTGCGATTTGCGTACAAGTAGTCGAGTTGTATTGGCATGGCTGGTTGATTTGACCGTTGGCGTGCAGGTTGGTTCCGATCTCGGTGAAGTTTGATTTCCGAACGCTTCGCGCGTGCGGTTTGCGCAGATACGGAAGCATGGACTGTGCGTCAACCGTGCGGGGGACGACTGCGTGCACGTCGATCCCCGCGAGTTCGCCGATCAGCTGATATATGTCGACCATGTTTACCATCGCGTTGACCTGCCGCCCGGGCCGCCTGACCTCGGGACCCGCGACGATTGCCGGATTCCATACGCCGGTTTGATAGACCGTCGATTTCGACCGCTTCGCGTCGAATGGCAACTTCACCACGCTCCCCAGGCTGCCATTGTCGGTGACCAGGACGATCATCGTGTTGGTCGCTTTCGGCTGATAAATTATGGTGCCACCGTGCCCGTAAGTGGCGAGCCCGGTGGTAACCAGAAGCCGCCCGACTTCATGGTCGAGCGCCTCTTCCATCTGATTGGTCAGCACTCTTTGCGCAACGACGTCAGAGCAGTCGAGATTGCTGCTGTCTGGTTCTCCGGAGGGCAGCAACGATGCCGGCGGCTGCTCTACCGGCGTATGGGTCGTAGCAAACGAGACGCTCGCCATCCAGGGCGAGCCGCTTGGCTGCTGGTTAATCCAGTGGATCGCCGAGTCGATCACCTCGGTCCCGCGAAAGGTCCGTGAGCGAATGTCGGTCGGCGGCACCTGTTCGACCGACCCGTTCCCGCTGTCGATCACCAGCGGCGAAACGTAATGTGCGCTGAGTGTGGCAAAGTTTATGTAGCCGGGCACCGGGTCAGTACACGACTGGTCCGGGTCGAAAATCCCGCCGCCGTCCAGGCACACGCGGCCGGGGGCTTCGGGCCCCGACTTCGTGATCACCTGGCAGGTGCCGTCGCCGGCATAACATGCGCCGGTATCCGCGCCGCCGTGGGCCGCGTCGCGCACGAAGCCGCATGACCAGGTTCCAGCAGGCGCAACACCACCCGCGGTCTGGTCGATCGACGAAGGGTCGCCGGTGGCGTCGAGCCAGCCGTCGAAATAATCGAAGCCGAGCGCCGTAACCATCGAAATGCCATATGGGTCGTGACTCTGAATACCCAAGTGGAACTTGCCGAATAGAGCACTTTTATATCCGCTTTGCTTGAGCAAAGTCGGCAAAGTCGTCTCATTCGGGTTGACCATGAAGTTCGCAAGATCATTGTTGCCGAGCGCAGTAAAGACATGGTTGCGGAATGGATAGCGGCCGGTAAAGAGGGCGGCGCGTCCGTTCGAGCACGCCGGCATCGACCAGAAGTTATGAAATCTGATTCCGGATTTTGCGATCGCCGTGATGTTCGGCATCGCGGCGGGACTGCCGCCACCGTATCCGAACAGCGCCCACTGATCGATTCCGATATCGTCCATGATGATTAACAGTATATTGGGCGACGGATTAGTGGCCGCGCGTACCGGCCGGGCCACCGCCCCGACCCCGATCAGGGCGAGCAAGGGCGCAAGGAAAAGCAGAGCAATCCGCGAGCGCCAAGGGTGCCGGGTCTCATGGCTGGATGGAAGCGACGAGCCGGCCTGCACTTTGGGCGCGCCGTTGACCACCTTGAGCTTCTTATTTGGGACCATTCGTAAACCTCACCGTAACGGCCCGTGGTGAAAGTCTATGACGATTGGAAGGATCGCCGGAATCGTTTGGCGGTCATACAATGTGTTGGATGGCGATGGGAGCGCGACAGAGTGAGCAAAGGTCGATGTGGGTGGCGACGGCGGAGCTGCCAAAATCGCCGGGGCATCCGTTCTACACGCGGCTGAATGCGCTGCTCGAGACCGCCGACTTCGATCGGTTTGTCGAAGGCCAGTGCGGCGGGTTCTATGCATCGGTGATGGGACGGCCGAACCTGGCGCCGGGTCGGTACTTCCGATTGCTGCTGGTGGGCTACTTTGAAGGGATCGATTCGGAACGCGGGATTGCCTGGCGCGCCAGCGACTCGTTGGCGGAGCGCGCTTTTCTGCGGCTGGCGGTGGACGAGGCGCCGCCGGATCATTCGACGATTTCGCGGACGCGGCGCGCCATTGACCTCGAGAGCCACCGCGCCGTGTTCACCTGGGTGCAGCAACGGCTGGTGGCGGCGGGCTTGCTCAAGGGCAAGACGGTAGCGGTTGACGCCACCATGCTCGAGGCGAACGCGGCCATGCGTAGCATCGTGCGCCGCGACACCGGGGAGAGCTATCAGGAGTTCTTGACCGCGCTCGCGCAGGCCTCGGGGATCGCGGCGCCCACGCGCGCGGAGCTGGCGCGGCTGGACCGCAAGCGCAAGAAGAAAACCTCGAACGAGGATTGGAAATATCCGTGGGATCCCGACGCGAAGATCGCGAAGATGAAAGATGGCCGAACGCACCTGGCTCACAAAGCCGAGCATGCGGTGGACCTGGAGACCGGCGCGTTGGTTGCAGTCACCCTGCAGGACGCCGACCAGGGCGACACCACGACGATCATCGAAACGGTCATTGCTGCGGCGGAGCAGATCGAAGACACGCAAGCCGCGGTGCAAACACCTCAGCGGCTGGCAGAGATCATCGCCGACAAGGGCTATCGCAGCAATCAGATTATGGTCGAGCTGGAAGCCGTAGGCCTGCGGTCGTACGTCGCGGAGCCCGACCGTGGTCGCCGCGATTGGTCAAAAGAGCCTCAGGCCCAGAGCCCGGTGTATGCCAATCGTCGGCGGATCCGCGGAGCGCGCGGCCGCCGGCTGATGCGTCAACGGGGCGAACGGACCGAACGCTCCTTCGCGCATCTGTACGACACCGGTGGAATGCGCCGCACGCATCTGCGCGGCCACAACAATATCCTCAAGCGCCTGCTGATTCATGCGGGCGGTTTCAATCTCGGGCTCGTCATGCGCCACCTGATCGGCATCGGCACGCCGCGCGGGTTGCAGGACCGCCCGGTGACCGTCATCGCCGCGCTTTTGCTGCTCCTGGGTGCTCCCCGACGCTGGCTGGTCGCATTTTTCGCATGGCAGCCAATCATCGCTGTTGCGCGCTGGCTTCCGTCGCCGATCACCACCACCGGCAACTCCGTAGCCGCGACCACTTTCACCACGGGTTGTTAAGGAGCGAGTGCGTTTGTCCGAGCGATCGCCAAGTCAATCATTCCTTTGGCGATTTGGGCTTTGGCCATTTGGATGAAAAGGCGAAGTGCGGCTCAACCATCCCCACCACGTGCGCCTCATCCCTTCGTCATATGACCTCTTAGGCAGAGAATATGACTAGTTGATGGGTCCAACCTATTGAGTCCTGCATAATATAGGGACAACTCGAAGATCCGAATGACCACATTTAGACGGGGTTTAGGCCCTGGCTCGGTGTCACTATATTTTGCATGCCTCAATAGTGTCCTGAGTTTGAAATTCGTTTACAAAATCTGGCGACCGAGTCGAGGATTTGGTCGGCAGTTTTGGTCCATATGAAGGGTTTGGGATGGTGGTTGTGGTGTCCGAGGAAAGTACGGATCGCGTCCTCCAGTTCGCGGATGCTGCGGTGAACGCCGCGGCGCAGTTGCCTTTCGGTGAGCAGCGCAAACCAGCGCTCGACCAGGTTTAGCCAGGAGCCGCCGGTCGGCGTGAAGTGCAGATGAAAGCGCGGATGGCGCAAGAGCCAGCGCTTGATGGCCGGGGTCTTATGGGTGCCGTAATTATCGAGGATCAGATGCAGCTCCAGGTCGCCCGGCACCGCGGTGTCGATGGTTGCAAGGAAGTTGCGAAATTCGACCGCGCGGTGGCGCTGATGGAACTCGCCGATCACGGTGCCGGCCTTGGCGTCGAGCGCGGCGAACAGGTTGATGGTGCCGTGGCGCAGGTAGTCCGGAGTGCGGCGCTCCGCCCGTCCGGGGCGCATCGGCAACAGCGGCTGACTGCGATCGAGCGCCTGAATCTGCGCTTTCTCATCCACGCACAACACCAGTGCCCGGTCCGGCGGATCAAGATACAAGCCCACGATGTCGCGGACTTTTTCAATGAACAGTGGGTCTTTGGAGAGCTTGAAACCTTCCACTCGGTGCGGTTGCAACCCAAACGCCCGCCAGATGCGGCTGACCATGGTCTGACTCAGCCCGCTGCGCTTGGCCATTGCGCGCGTGCTCCAGTGCGTCGCGTCGGCGGAAGTGCTCTCCAGCGTCAAACGCACCACTCGCTCAACTTGCGCGTCACCGACCTGGCGCGGCGCTCCGGGGCGCGGTTCGTCCAGCAACCCATCCAGCCGCCGCTCCAGAAAACGCTGGCGCCATTTGCCGACGGTCTGGTGGGTCAGCCCGAGCTTGCGCGCCACCGCCGTATTGGGCTTGCCTGCCGCGCACTCCAAGACGATGCGCGAACGCTGGGCCAACGCCTGCGCGCTCTTGGGCCGCCGCGCCCAACGCTCCAGCCTCTCGTGCTCTTCAACCGTCAGGCTCAATGGTGCTATCGGTCGCCCTGTCCGCATCCGCCTCTCTTCTCCTCTACAAGAGACGCTGGAGTCTTATATATTATTCAATGTATTTATGACTCGGGACACTAGTGTTATATCCCGCTATTATTTATTTAATTCCAGGCGTCAGACTGGTATGATACTGCGCCATGGGCAGACCTATTGAGTTACGCATAATACAGGGACAAATCGAATATCCGTATGATCACATTTGGACGGGTTTTAAGCTTTAGCGTGGTGTCACTATAATTTGGGGGCCTCAATAAATACCTTCCGCTTTCATTATTGCGCTCGCCCACGATTCGCTTCAACTCGAACTCAATCCGCGACTGTCCTACAACCGCTCTCGTAACGCGAGCAGTCTGCAATCCCCCAGCTTGTACGATTCCAAGGAGTGGCTGTTAAACGCCGCAAGTCGATGTTTTCTCAGGAATTCCAGACATCCCTGCTCTTTTTTGGCTCCGTCCACGTATACTCCGGAAACCCGCCCCTGCTTGAATAATCCATTCGCCCCCTCCAAGACCTCAAGCTCGTGCCCCTCTACGTCAATCTTCAAGAATAGGCTGTCACCTTCAAAAGAACATGAATCCAGGCGCTTCGCCGGAACCTTCAGCATCGCTCCCGCTTGAAACGGCCCGCCCGGAACACCAAACACTCCGGAAGTCGCACCGCCTACCATCTCCAGATATCCCTCTTTATTCGAAAGCGCGACATTTTCCAGGTGTACATCCTTCCCGGCAACCGTCTCGCGTAAACGCGCGAATGCCTCGGGATTCGGTTCAAACGCGTAAAACTCCACACTGGGGCGAGCGATCTTCAATGGAAGCATCACTGCCGTGAACAACCCGACATTGGCGCCGCAATCAACAAAGCTCGACGCATCGGCCGACGCTTGCGCGATCCGCAGTAGAGTAGGCACTTCATCCCTGAACACCACATTTCCGTGCTGTTGCCTACTGGCTCTCCAGTAACCTATCTCGTCCCGTCGGTGTATGCATATTTTCGCCCCAAGCAACTCCACTCGTTGGGTTCGATTGGGCACCACCATTGCGGTCACAAAGCGTCGAAACCTCGGCCGCTGCAATAGTAATTTCCAAACCAGATACGAAGTAATGCGATTGCCATAGATGTTACTCATTTGTAATAACGCATGCGAATCGGCTCAAGATGTTGACGCATCAGCTGGTCGACTGTTGGCGACGCGACTGTCCGGTCTTTGGATACTTCTCGAAAATCGGTGATGATCACTCAGAACCGCCACTGCGCTTCGTCAGGGCACGTTCATAAAGTTTAGCGTCGACGAGAAACCGGTAGCAGAATGCTTGAAGAGTGAAGAAAATTGCGCCCTCTTTTCCGTCCAGAAACCCGGCCCGCAATACATATCGGTAAATGAACAGCGCGAATGGTCGCAGAAGCAACGGTGATCGATAGTATATCCCTCTCAAATACCGCTTTCTTTCTATAGGACTGCCAGAAAAGCGTGGCACTATTTCGCCGGCAGCCGTCGCGTTAGCTTGGAGCAGCTCGCGAACTTCCGCATCAGACCAGCGGTTGTGTCTGATGACCCACTCGCCCATTGACATTTTAATGTCATCGATTATCGGACCCTGAAGTCTGCTAGTAGCACCGTTTACGACGAAGTGTTGATCATACTCTCGCGCTTCGCATCGGCCCTGACCGCGTCGAAAAAGCCGTAGGTGCCAGATCGGAAACATTCCGCCATGGAGAATCGGGCGGTTAAGAAATCGAACGAGCCTGGCGACGTGGTAACCGCTTATGCCTAACGGCACACTTTGTTCCTGAAGCTCGCTTAAGTCTTTAATCAGCTCGTCTGAGAGGCGTTCGTCCGCGTCCAAATGGAGTTCCCAGTCATGCCTCAGTGGCAGGTTCGCGCTCGCCCAATTTCGTTGCGCTGCATAGTTAACAAATGGATGCACTGCCAACCGAGCGCCGGATTTGTCGATAATTTGACGCGTGTCATCACAGCTCAATGAATCCACAACGTGAACATCGTCAGACACTCGCTTGGCGCTCTCGATAGTGGCACCAATCGTGGCCGACGAGTTGTAACTAAGAATGACGACCGAAATGTTCATTCGACGCATGCGCATGTGCTTGGCACATGAGTGATACGCACGAAAAGCAACAGAAAGCGGGCCCAACATCGGCCGCGCAGGCCGCGGGCTCTAATCGGGAGCTTCCTGATGTCGGCGCGGCCCGCCAGTTCGCGTCTTAGGTCCCACAGCGACGGCCAATGGACGGCGTCCGCGTCTCGAAACCACGGGCCATGGAAGGCCGCCGGATCAAAATGGAGCAGGAAGAGGGGCGAACCGCCCAGGAGAGCACGTAGTCTTCTGAGTAAAAGCTGCAAGGCGATGGCCAATTGTGTCGCACGGGAAAGGTGTCGAACCGACGGAGAGAGGTAGCCAGGAAAGTCATACCTGGGACTCGCTATGAAAATACTGCCACCCGCCCGCAATAGCGCAAGCAGATGGCCCACCGTCGCCCGCGGTTGCGTCATGTGTTCGTAGACAAACGTGCTGAAGATGATGTCGTACGACTCTCGAATGGCGGTTACGTCGCAACAATACACTTTGTCGGCAACCGTGTTCAAATATGCTCGATTTCGTTCGGTGATGTCTTGGACGTGAAACTCCAGACGATTCCTCAAAACGTGACCGAGATACTTAGTAAAGGCAGTCTTGCCCGCACCGATCTCCAGCACTTTGCAACGGCGTTGTTCCGAATAGGTCTCGATCGCCGATCGGACCGGCGCCCAGAATTCGGGCTTCCAATTGGCGTCCTGGAAGGCCTCGTAGTTATCCACGCACGAGTAAAAGGACTGGAGACGAGTGTCCAGTTCTGTGCGACGCCGATCCTCTTCCGAGCCAAAATATGTTTGCCACGCGAACATCATTGCTGGCTTGCAATATTGGATTTTCCGCGCTGCGTCAGTAGGGTTTCGAAGTCGTTAAGGAACATTCCCGCCACGTGCGCGAGGGCAAAACGCGACGCCGTACGGCAAGCCTGCTCGGCAATACGAGCCAAAGTCGACGGTGCGGAAGTAATCTGCGACAACTTGTGGGCGAGACTAACCGCAGGATCGTCCGCACGATGGTCGAAGACGAAACCGGTCTTCCCTTCCGTGATAAAATCACCGAAGCATCCCAAGGCTGAAACCAAAGCGGGACAGCCGGCCGACATGGCCTCCAGTGGAGCGAGGCCGAAACTCTCTCCAGTCTCGGCGACCGAAGGGTACAGGAAGAGGCGAGCCGTGCGATAAAGGCCCTCGAGTAATTGACGGTCAAATACTGGGCCCACCCAGCTCACCCTGCCATCAAGCGGCTTCGAGATGGCACGCAGGCGTTCGTAATACTCTTTCCCCCCGCCGCCCGCGCTCGCTTCCCAAGGACCAACGATCGAGAGTCGCCAAGTGGAATCATTCGACGCGATAAATCGTGCAAATCCTTTGAGGAGGATCTCGATTCCCTTTTCCGGATGGATGCGCCCGACGTAAAGGCCAGTGTTTCCTCGGCTGCTCCAGGACTTCCTAACTTCGGCTGGCTCCGTAGCCTGAGCCACCGGGTAGGGGATCACGCGAACCTTATTGGCGCACTGCGGGCTCTGGTCAGCAATCGCGCGCGCTACTGCGCTGGAGACCGTCTGCAGGCGAGCCGCGTGCCGGTAAAGCCGCATCTGTTTCTTTGGGAAACGGCCAACATGCACATAAAGTGCTCCGTAACGTGAATCCCTGATCAGAATAGGCAGCCATATCGCGTTGGTCACCACGACGTGCGCCGCCGGCAATACGGAGAGAGTTCGTGCGGAGTAAATGAGGTCCAGAATCCGATAGAGCACCTTTGACTTTGGTGCGCTAAAGCCGGCAACACGCCTGTGCTCGACACCCTCGATCCGTTCCATTAGTGGAAGCTCGCGGAACTTGCGAGATATGTGCACCACCCGGTGACCTCGCCGTGCGAACTCGCGGCCGAGGTCGAACCATACCTTCTCTATCGCTCCCCCAAGAAGAGGCGGAACGGGATAGAAGGGACCCTGGACTATTGTGATATCCACAGAAGCATACGGCTATGAAAAGGCCACAGGATGACGCCTTCCCCACGGTGAATCGGAATGATAAACAAGACCGTGGCTTTTATGGCGCTGAAAAAAATGGTCTCGGTTGTTTGAACAGTTTTCCCCGATTGATTATTAAGTCCTGCATAAGATAGTTACAAGGGGAACAAATCTGCCTGCTCCCAAAAGGCCATTACGAGAGTGGGCCGGCGGCGCATACGCGCCAGTGCGCGGCGGGCGTGATGGCTGAGCTGGGCGAAGTCGCGTGGGCAGAAGTTGGGCAACTCGTGATGCTTCCAGTAGCCCCAGATGTATTCCACCGGATTGAGTTCCGGAGCGTAGCCCGGCAAGCGCTCGATGACGAGCCGGCCCTGCTGTGCACGGATGAAATCTGTGACCAGCCGGGCCCGGTGCTGCGGCAGCCCGTCCCAGATCACCAGAAGCTTGCCCGGTAAGTGGCGTAGCAGATGACCGAGGAAATCGACCACCTGCGGGGCGCGGATGGTGCCGGGGTAAAGCCGGAAGTAGAAATTCCACCACGTGATGCCGGCGGCGGCCGAGAGCGACTTCCAGTTGAAGTGGTGCTGAAGCACCGGAGTCTGCCCGCGCGGCGCCCAGGTCCGTACCCGATGTGGTCGTTCGCTCAATCCGCTCTCGTCGATGAACACGATGGTGCGCCGCTCGCAGAGTGCTTTTTTCTAATTCGCGGCCACGCCGCCTTCTTCCAGTGCCGGATCGCATCCTCATCACGTTCCAACGCTCGCCCGACAGGACGCTGGCAAGTCCAGCCAAGCTTGCGCAGGATGCGCCAGACGTGGTCCTCGTGGTAGTGCACCCCGGTAAGGTCCTCGATGAGGCCGCGTACCCGACCGGCGGTCCACAATCCGCTGACATAGCCGCACGCCTCGGGCCCGCGCTGGAGCGCACGCTCAAGCGCACGCAACTGCGAAGGGCTGAGCTTTGCCGGACGGCCGGTGCGTGCGGCCTTGCGCAAGCCCCGCAGCCCCGATTCGCCCAGCTCCCGAGCCCAGCGGCAGACCGACTGCCGATGTACGCCCACCGCGCGCGCCACCTCAGACTGACCGAGCCCCTGGCGCAGCAATCGCGCCGCCTTCAGCCGTCGCCGTTCCAGGGCTTCGAAGTCCCGCCGCACTCCTGCCGGATTACCCATGCCACCATTTTAGCAGCGTCCCGCTGCTCCTGTCACTATCTTATACAGGAATCAATAAGTGGGTTCCGGGTGGGTTGAGCGAGGTGCAGAGTTGTCCACGGCGGCGGGCGGCGCTTGCGACGGATCGGCCGCCGCGGTGGAACAACCCCGGGCGCACGACGGATTTCATTCTATGCGGCCTCCTCCAGTATTGACACCAAGGCCAGATAGGCCTGTTGGGGCGTGGCGCCATTGAGCCGCGAATGCGCCCGGTCGGTATTGAACCAGTCCATATAGCGGCCAATGTCAGAGCGCGCGGCGCTCACGCCGTCATAGGCCTTGAGGTACACGCATTCGTATTTCACGCTACGCCACAGGCGTTCGATGAACACATTGTCCCGCCATGCGCCGCGCTCGTCCTTGGAGAGCTGGCAGCCGCTAGTGGAATGTCTCTGAAGTAAATGTAGGGTTTGTTCGTCTACTCAGCATGGGCGTGAAGAGATGTTCGGTGGAAGTAAGCGGAGCAGATCGAGCTGAGTTGGAGCGTTGGCTGCGTGCGCAGAGCATTGCGCAGGGCTTGGCGATGAGAGCGCGCATCGTGCTGGGTAGCGCGGCGGGCGAGAGTGTCGGCGGCCTGGCCGCACGGCTTGGGGTAACCCAGACCACGGTTTGTCTGTGGCGGCGGCGTTATCGGAGCGCGGGGCTCGACGGGCTGCGCACCAGGCCGCGGGTGGGCCGCCCGCGGCGGATTACCTCGGCCAAGGAGCAGGCGGTAATCAGTGCGACGCTGCGCAAGCCCAAGGCGGCGACCCATTGGAGCGCGTGGCGCTTGGCCAAGCAGGTCGGGCTGTCGCCGGCCACGGTCCATCGTATCTGGCAGAAATATGGGCTCCAGCCGCATCGGGTCGAAACCTTCAAGTTCAGCACCGACCCCCAGTTCAACCTCAAGCTGGCCGATATCGTCGGGCTCTATCTCGACCCGCCGGAGCGGACGCTGGTGCTGTGCGTGAACGAAAAGTCGCAGATTCAGGCGCTTAACCGTAGCCAACCGGCGTTGCCGATGTGGCCCGGGCTGCCCGCCCGCATGACCCATGATAATACCCGCCACGGCACCACCAGCCTGTTCGCCGCGCTGGAGGCCGCCAGCGGCAAGGTCCACGGGCGCTGCTTCAAGCGTCACACCCACGTCGAGTTCATCGCCTTCCTGGAGTCCTTGGCCAAGCGCTACCCCGGCCGCGAACTGCATCTGATCTGCGACAACTACGGCACCCACAAGCATCCCGCAGTCAAACAGTAGCTAGCCGCCCATCCGCGCTTTCATCTGCACTTCACCCCGACCAGCGCCTCGTGGCTCAACCTGGTCGAGCGCTGGTTCGGCCTGATCACCGCGCAGGCCATTCGCCGCGGCAGCTTCGACAGCGTCTCGCGCTTGGAACAGGCCATCACCCGCTTCCTGGCCAACTGGAACGAAAACGCCAAACCCTTCCGCTGGACCAAATCCGCCCTTCAAATCAAACGCAGCATCCGCAATGCTGCACTTATTTACGAGACGTGACACTAGCGAGCACGGCCTGGGTGAACTCCTCGGCCGTGAACTGGCTGCACTGATCGGTGTTGACGATCACGGGCACCCCATAGCGCGCAAAGGCCTGCTCAATAATCTCTTTGGCATGGCACGCCTCCATCGTGATGGCCACCTTGTGCGCCAGCACCAAGCGGCTGGCCACATCCACGACGGCGGTGAGGTAAACAAACCCTCGCGCCATGGGGATGTAGGTCGTGTCCAGCGCCCAGACCTGATTCGCGCGGGTGATGGCTAAATGGCGCAGCAGTTAGGGATAGATCTTGTGGTCCAGTTGGCGCTGGCTGGTGCCGGGCTGCGGACACAAAGCTTCCCTGCCCATGCGCCGCATGAGCGTCCGCACATGACGCCGGCCGACCCGGATGCCCGCGGCCAGCAGCTGGCGGCGCAGCATCCGCGCGCCCATGAAAGGATGCTCCAAATGCAGCTCATCGAGCCGCCGCATCAGCACCAAATCGGCGGCGCTGGTGGGTTGCGGTGGGTAGTACACCGACCCCCGGCTAAGGCCCAGCAGGGTAGCTTGGCGCATTACCGACAAGCGATGCTTACGGTCTATCGTAGCTTGGCGCCCAGCCCGCCCGCTTTGCTGAGCGCGCGTGCTAAAAAATCCAGCTCCAGCGCCTGCTGCCCGATCTTGGCATGCAGCGGAGCCAGATCAACCGGTTCCGACCTCTGCGTGCCCCCGAAAACCTCGGCGGCGTGTTCCAGCAATTGCCGCTTCCACTCCGTGACCTGGTTGGGGTGAACCTCAAACTGTGCGGCCAGCTCGGCCAGCGTCTGGTCCTCGCGCAACGCCGCCAACGCTACCCGCGCCTCGAACTCCGCCGGGTGCTGCGGCGGGTGCGCCGCCCTGATTTTTTAACCATCGAAAACTCCTTCTTGCCCAGCCTGCCTCGGCCCAGCAGCTTGCCCGGAGTTTCCACTTATCGCACTGTTCAAAATCGCGGGGCCACTTCTGAACCCACCTTGAACCGACTGGGGGCTGTCGCTGGCGTGCCAGGTGTCAAGATGGAAGAACGTCGGGACACAATTTGCTCGTAGAGACACACGAGTTGTTTACCTGCCGTTTGCCACGAAAAGCCGTCGCGCGCGAGGCGCCGGCCGCGCTCGCCCATCTTCTTCGCTAGCTGCGGGTTATCGAGCGCCGTGAGCATCGCGTTCGCTACCTCTTCTGCATCAGGATTCACCACCAGCCCCGCTCGCGCGCCGTCGATCTCACGCCAGATGTTGACCCGGTTTGAGATCACCACCGGCACCGCCGCCGCCATCGCCTCAACAACCGCGATACCGAAGTTTTCCGAATAGGACGAAAGGACGAAGAGGTCTGCGCGCTTGAGCAGCGCGGCCTTTCTCGCCCCCAGCACCATGCCGGGGAAAGTCACAGCATCGAGCGCATCCTCGTCGGCGAGCCATTCCCGTACCTGCGCCTCGTAACCGTCGTTGTCGGGACCGGCGATAACGAGATGCACATCGCGTCGACGGCGCCGAACCTTGCCGAATGCCTTAGCCAGAATGTCCAGTCCCTTCTTGAAATTTACGCGACCGAGAAAAAGCACAACCTTCTCACCGTCCAGCTCGGGCCATGCCGAATCAACGATCCCATCATCCGGGAGGGTGTTATCGTCAATTTCGAGGCCAAGTGGGACTACCGCGCCATTGAAACGCAACCCGAGTGACCGTGCGAGTTCCATCTCTTCGAGAGTCGTGAAATGAACGGCCGATGCGGCCTCCAGATTGCGACGTTCAAACAGTACTTCGTATGGCCACTTAAGAAACCGATGGCGTCGGTAAATATACGGATCCAGCGCTCCATGCGGTCGCAGGACATATGGGATGTTGTACTTTCGGCAGTAATACGCCGCGGTCGTCGCAGAGAATTGGTATATACCATGTATATGCACGAGGTCATAGCGACGGACATTACTCTTAAGCGCATGAGCTAGGTCTAATGAAACCTTGTAATACTCATTGTGTGTTGCAGAAAAATAGGTAACCTGCACTCCTCGCGTAACGACCGGCCGAGCAGTCGGCACGTCGAGGGAGTTAGGGCCGTCGGCATCGGTCGTATAGATTTCGACCGTCTGACCTTGGCGTAGCAGCTGGCGGCACATCTCGATAACGGCTTTGGGGGGGCCTCCGCCGCGAGGCGCCAGGCTCGGGATTACGTGAATGATTCGCATATCAGGAAGCCTTGACAAGTGACGCCGCGACGGCCTCGTAAACTTCGTTCACACCAATCGAGGCAATGCACACCTTTTTGAATTCCTCACAGCGCTCGCGACCGCATCCCGCACAAGACATGTGATGATAGACGACGCGATGGTTTTCGCCGCGAGGAAACCAGATTCGGGGGAGATTGCGTGCACTGAAAACCGCGACACATCGGGTTCCCACCGCGGCCGCTAGCTGCATGGGTCCGCTGTCGTGTCCGAGAAAGAGTGCAGCCCTCTTAAGCAACGCCGCCGTCTCACGCGGGCTCGCTACACCGCAGAGATTGAGAGTCGAGCTGCGCCATCCAGCGGCGGCCTGCCCGCTGACCACCGCTTCCTCCGGCGAGCCGACGAGCAGCAGTCCTATTCCGGGGTGATCGCTTCCTATCTTCGCGAGGAGTTTTCGCCAGTTCTGGACACCCCAATCGTTCACTTCAACCTTGGTGCCTACACAGCAAACTATGAAACGGTCCTTCCCCGGCCAGTTGCGCAGTAAATCGTGGGCGCGCGCCCGTTCGGCAGGGGAAAGCTTGATATCCCAACTTGGATCCTCGTCCAGGTGCGCGTCGCCGAGTATACTTAAGCATCGTGCGAGTCTTGCGTACTCAGGTTCGTAAAATTCGCCCTCCGCATCCCGCAGATGCCGGCGATGAGCCGGAGGCCATGGTAGCCCGACGATCCGTTTGACGCCGCTGGCCCGAAAAAAACATGCGTCGCGAATCACGCTGGCAATGCCACGCGGCGCCGCTAAGTAAACCAACAAGTCGGGCTTCCACTTCCGGATCGTTTGCGACAACTGCCGAAGACCAATCAGATTTCGCAATCCCAGCGGATAGGACATAAAAGAATCGATGAGATTTGAACCGCCGAGTACTGAGGCTGGAGCCGGCGCCTTGGGGCTCACCGGCACGTTTGTCAGCAGGCGTCGCTCGGAGTTTGGGAAAGATCGCGCAATCAGATGAAAGCACGGCAGTGCCACAACGGTGTCGCCCAAGCTGCCGAGGCGGTAAACCAGAACTCGCGGTGGCAAATTAGCTCGCAAAGTCAATGTCCATCAGAAACTGGATGCATCGTAAGGCAAGCGAGACGCCCAATAAGCCGGACGGCCCAACCTATTTGAAAGCCACCGCCATCAAATCAGCACCTATCATTCCCAATGTCGGGAACCAGCGGTAACCCTTGACCCTTCCGGCCCCATACCTCGGCCCCCAAGAAGACGTTCGCGTTCGCACGAATTGGTGCATGCGCAGCAAACGCGCAATACTCTCCTTATCGTAAGGGTGTTTGTGGGTGGGGTCACGCCAGAACGTTTTGTATTGTTTACGCCAATCCGGAGTGACCAAAACGAGAACGCCACCGATTCTCAGCGCGCGGTGCACTTCTGGCAAAAAATGATCCACCGAGCGCAAGTGCTCAATCAGATGAAAGCAAACCATGGCCGCGATCTCTCCGTCGCCGAATGGGAGGGCGTCAGTGTCGACGTTGCAAAGCTGTGATCTGATGCCATAACTCTGCTGGAAGACTTGAAAATTGTAGGGATCGATATCCAATGCGATAACGTTCCGGTATCCTGCTTCCCTTGCCGAAATCGCAACGTGTCCCTGCGCTGCGCCAACATCAACAACAAGCTCGTCATGCGCGATCTGTAAAGACTGCAGCACATAAGGGACCATTATCCTATGGAAGGGGCCGATCGCAGTCGGAGAGTAACCCTGCTCGGCCATATCCATGAGGTAGCTCCGTTCGATATTATTCACGGAGATCACCTTCACGTCATCAGGGAACCATTCGCAGCCTGAGCGTCCGCAGCGGATTCCGGCCGTCGGTCGTTCCTGAGGACGGAGCGGTAGAAATCGCACAGCTGGATAGCGTATTTATCCCAGCCCAATTCATTGCGCGCTTTGGTCAGGGCCGCACGCGACATTTCGACGCGCAATTCCGGATTTCTGTAAAGTTCCTCTAAATGCTCGGCTATGGCATCTGGCGAGCGAATGTGAACCACAAACCCGTCCTTGCCGTGAGAAACAATGTCCGCTGCGCCGACGTTATGGGTTGTAATTACGGGCAGTCCACAAGCCATCGCCTCCCCGATTACCACAGCGAAGCCGTCCTCCAAACTCGGCAGTACGAACACCGAGGCACGTCCATAATATTCGAGCAACTCATCGTTCGGTACGAATGGGATGTGCCGAAAGGTGCCCTGAAAGCGCCGAAGCACCGCAGCCATTTCAGGTGAAAGCGAGCCAATCAAGAGCAGCTCGGCATCGGGCAAATTTAGCTTCTTCCACGCTTCCAGCAAATACACTTGACCCTTGCGCGGCGAGACCTGCGCAACGCAAATAACCCTGAAGGTTCTGTCAGGTTTGGCCTGTTCCACAAGCGGATGGAAGCGGGCTAAATCCACACCGTAAGGAAGCACGCCTGTTCGCAACGACGGATACCCTCGCTTCACGAACGAATCGCGCACGACGACGGATGGCGTCAGAAGAAAATCAGACGCGAGCGATTCCTCAATCTGGCGCTCCTGAATTTTGTAACGCGCGTGTCGCGCCCTCAGGCCGAGGCGCTCCGCCTCCTCGCGCAGGATTTCATTCATCCCCTGCGGATGCTGGTTCACCGGTTCAACGATCACTTTGGCGCCTTCGTCCCTTGCACGGCGCATCATTTTTAGCCCGGTGCCGTGCAGCATCAGGTGAAGAATGTCGCAACTAACCCACCGCCGTAACGCCCCCATTTGCCAAAGATCGGCATAGTATGGGTGCAACTCCGCAACGAGTCGGCCCTTGGTCAATAGTCCATGTAGGTGAATCAAATATTCTTTAGGCCACAGATTAACCGCACTGTCGCGCTGTATTCCCAGATTTGCCGCATCCGTGGAGCGCTTGTGCGAATAATAGACGCGGTTCAGGAGACCCACCTCATCCACATAGCGGACATAGTTGTGATAGTGGAACTTTCCACACACTGCAATATTAACCTTCACAGAAAAGCCTCATCGCCGGCGGTGGAGCTTGCCACTATGCATAAGCCCGCGAACAGCCAGGCATAACCATTCACACTACCTTGGCCGGTAATCTGGCCATACAGCAAGACGACACCGATAAACCCGAACAATAATAGCCCGAGCGCGTCGTTGGTTATTCGGGTAGCGCGGCACGCATTGGCTCCTAACCAGACCACGAGCGCAATTCGGAGTATCATTAAAATGATTCCAAGGACAGGTCCCAACTCCACGACATGCCGCTGCCAGTCGTTTTCGACCCATCCGGTGAAGGTTCGGTGGAGAATATTACCGGCGTTCGACGTTTCGCCGATACCATAGCCGATCAGTGGTGCGGAAGACACGCTGCTACCGAACGTAACGAAGTCGCGGAGCGCACGTCCGACAATGCCGTAATTGTACCACGCATCGCCCTCGGCAGCCTGCGCGCTACGCTCGGCTAATGCATGCAGTTGCCTCGGAAAGAGTCGTGGGCCCAAAACAACCCCAACCACAAGCAGGATTGCACATGCGCGTATCACGCTCCACGAGGATCCTCTGGTGCGCATCAACATTCCCGCGATCAGTGCGGTGCAGATGATAATCGCCCCGATGACGAAGATGGTACGCTGGCCGCTGGCGGCCACATTCGCCAACTCGGCTCCGGTAGCAACAAGGAGCGTCATCTTCCCCACCGGTCGAGTGTTTGCGGGTAACATCCAGACCCAGAGCAGCATCGCCAGGACGCTGCACACGAACAGCGCTTGCCCTTCGTTGGAGGTGAAGGTTCCAGCCGTACGCACAATGCCGCCCACGACTCCCAGGGGATGTACCTGATTCGCGGGGTTATCGGAGATACCTACGTTAATTATCGCGCTTGCGGGTTCGACTGATTGATAGATTGAGATTACCGCAATCGGTACGGACAACAGCAAGGTATGCCTGACGAGGCGTTCGAGATCAGTTCGATCGAAGGTTTCCGCGATTACAAGTGCCATCGGGATATAGAAGAAATAGCTACGCAGGCCGAAGGCCGTCAGGAGAAGATCACACCTGCCATCTACCGCGTGGAACACAGCTTCGAGTACGCAAAGCCACGCGATCACCGCCGTGATAGACAGGATCATCGTCCATTGCTTGAACAAGCGCTGGCGTAAAGCCATCCAATAGACAATTAGTGCAACGGGGTCACGAATGAAGTAGATTTCCCTCTGGAATTCGGGCAGTACCCATTTGCGTAACGCGCCCTCGAATATCAAGAGCCAATAGATGAGGAAAATGAGCTTTACTATACGAACGCGACCCGCCTCGACGGGATCGTCGAGCGAACTCCGGCACGCAGCGTTCATCGAATGGCAACCGGATCACAACGTCGTGAGTTGCAAAAACGTCAGGCATCAGCAGTAGCACCCGCACACTATTAAGGCCTGCAAATTATAGTGACACCGAGCCAGGGCCTAAAACCCGTCTAAATATGGTCATTCGGATCTTCGATTTGTCCCTATATTATGCGTAACTCAATAGCAGGGTTTTCCGTACGCTAACATCGCGGTTCTACCACGAGCGCTTCATCAGCCTAAAGCAGGCCAGTCAGCCGGCCGAGGGTCAGTTTGAGTTCGCTCAATTGCGGCACCAGCAATTCTCGTAGCGTCATCCCCGCATCACGTCGAGCGTTAGCCAGCAACACCGCAGTGACTGTCGAATAACCGAGTAATGAAGCGATCGCGGCGCCCATGATGCCCATCGGGCGCAGCATAACTGCCAGCGCGACCACTGTCACAGCGAGACCTGCGAGTTCCCCGCGCAAGACGGCATACGGACGCCCCATCCCTCGAAGCCCTTCCTGCAGCACCAAATTAAAGCCTAAAATTCCAGCCGCCGGTATCAGTACCAGAGCCGCAGGAATCGAGGCTCTGAAGAGCTCACCGAAGAAAATCACGAGAGCAACAGGTGTCAACGCGGTGAGAATGAGGCAGAGCACGATGGCGAGCGCGACCGTTATCCTCGCACCAGATGCCAGGCGTCGAGCGCCGTGAGCGGTGTCGGCGGCGGATGCGACCGCCGGTGCCATCACCGCGCTTACCGCGCTGAGAAAAGGCGCCGCGGCGCCGCTCCATGCGACTGCGACCACGTAGAGACCAAGATCGCGCGGTGGCAGCAGCGCCGCCATCAGCATCTGGTCGAGGCGCAGGTTCAGCATCTGAGGCATGCCGGTCATCATGCATGGAAATCCATAGCGGAGCATCGATGGCAGCTTGGTCGAGTCGAGAGCGAACGGTCCCGGAATTCGACACACGACTATCGCGGCGAACGGGAATACGAGCAATGCCAGGGCAATCAGATTGCCTGCGGCGACGAACGTGGGTACGGCTCGCGAGAACCACCATGCGAGCATCAGTACGCCGATCAACAGTGTGTTCGGCATGATCCGCATCAGGTTCCACGACGCGAAGTCGCTGCGGCCGCGCAGCGGATTCGGGAGCAACCCAGCGGAGGCGAAAATTAGCACCAGCAGCAAGTACCAGCGGCCCGCGCGCACTATTGCGGGCGCTTGCGCATGTAGCATCAGCGGCGTCAGCAGGTAGCCCACCAACACGAAAGGAACGGACGATACCAACGCGACCACCATGGCAGAACCGAGGTAGCGCCCGGCTTCGGACGGATCGCGTGCGGAATAATAGACCAAGGCTTCCGGCATCCCGAGCATCGCGAGGCTCGCGACGAATGACGGCCAAGTCTGAATCGCGCCAAGCTGGCCACGGCCATGCGGTCCAAGGAGACGCGCCGCGAGGACGCCGCTTACAACCCCGAGTCCCGCAAGCAAGATGTTGGTCGCCGCTGTGAGCGCGGTATTGGCGGCATGCGGACTCGCACCACGCATCGTCCGCCAGATTGAAGGCGAGGCCATTTTCAGCTTTGAAAGAAGAAAATATCAATCGTATGGTAATCCAATCCTACGGTCGTGAGAATCCATAACTAATCTCATGGCAGAAAAGCCCCGGCGATATCCTCTTCAACCAAGGAAGTCTGCCCACTGTGAAAATGGCATCCAGCCTTAGTCCTTGCAGCCGGGCTAGCCGTGTAAACTCCTTTACCGTAAAATAATGTAGATGATTCCCATCCCACTCGTGCTTCTCGAACCAGTCACGCGAACTCGTCACCGGAAGTCTTCCCAGAGCTAATTGTACACGACACTTCATTGCGGCAATATTTGGGACATTGATGAAAATCTTACCACCTCGCTTCGTAATCCGGGTGATTTCCTGGAGAGAATGAAATGGGTCGAACAGATGTTCCACAATCATCATTGCCACAGTGCAATCAAAGGTCTCCGCTTGGAACGGAAAATCCTGATTTAAGTCGGCCTTTTTGAAGTACGTATTATTGGGCAACGCGATTCCGTTAGTACGGTCAATCACATCTATGATGGTGTAATTACTACATAGCCCTGCGAGGTCACCGAGAAATTGCGTTGTGCCGAAACCAAGGTCCACGACAGATGCACTTGGCCTCTTCAATAGATGCTCATAAACGCAATAGTATCTATGCCCAGGTTTAGAGAGCTCTCTGCTAACGCTGATCGAGCCAGGACCTCCGGCCATCCGTTTGTGGGCTTCATGGCTTCTCTGATAAAAACGCTCTGCTGCGTCTACCAATTTCGCGTTCCCTCCGTCCGCTCTGGCAGCGAAACATAGAGTTCGTCGTCTGCCAGGAGTGTATTTCGCGTATGGGTTCTCGGCGGCCAGCCATAGCGACCAGTTATCGATGTACTCGCAATCGAGCTTCACGACTTATTCGAAATACTATTGAGTTACGCATAATATAGGGACAAATCGAACATTTGAATGATCACATTTGGACGGGTTTTAAGCTTTGGCGTGGTGTCACTATAATTTGCGGACCTCAATAGACGCCGCCGTGTCGCGCATCCCGCATAACAAAACGGTTGCTGCCGATAACACCGGTGACCATGCTCGAGGTCCGCGACATCTTTCGCTGATCGGTAGCGCAACTACGCGATCTGACCAGTCACGTAAGCAGGAGTATTGCATATAGGTACTGTACGAATACGCTAGACCGTCGCCGGGGGAGATAGTATAACCCTTTCCGCCCGTCTGAAGCAGTTTTATGTACTTCCACAAACCTGCCTTGTACATTGCCAGCTTGAGAAAACGAAGGCTCAACTTCCCTTGACCAAAGATATTGCTGTCGGAAAGGAAAATCGCTATCCGTGCGACGCGCATCATCTCAGTGACAACAAGCTTCGGTTCTCGCACATGATGCAGGACTCCGCATTCGATTACCGCATCGAATCCTTTATCTTTGAAAGGCAAATTCAGACCGCTGCCATTCACCAAAGACTGCTTTTCCACGCCCTTCGTGACAGCCACATCAAGCAACTCCGGTACTGGTTCGACACCGTACACAGTTAGTTCCGGATTGTTCTCGCGAAGGTACAGCGCTGCTCTGCCCGTACCGCATCCGACGTCGAGGGCGGTCCGGGCGCCAAGCTTTCGGAGAAATGCTGAGATATAGGACAGCGAAACAAAGTGTTCATCGTCTTCCGCGACGTGCATTTTGTCGTAGCGATGCGACGTCTCAGCATAGTAACTTCGCTGAGTCAGTTCTTCGGAAGTGTTGGGCATGTTCTCAACTCCCGGATTTCGATGCCTGAATGCCGGATATGCGACGACTCCTTACCAG